>NZ_CP200282.1:0-3219084 GCF_057364945.1 Erythrobacter sp. SN6-5 | reverse complement strand
GAAAGATTTGCGGCCCTCAAGTGACAAAGCGGCAGGGCGGCAACAAATTTGAATTCTGGTGGATGAGCGCAGGCCGCTACCCGCGACATTCGCGACCCAAAGACAGTCAATTTTCAATTTTGCAGAGCATTGTTTGCAGTTCGTCGAACATCACCGCCAATCGCTGGTTTTTTCCGTGTTTCTAAGATACATCTTAGCGTGCGAAAAGGGACCGGTGATGGACGAAAATCTGCAGAGGCAAATGATTATTGAGGCGGACCGTAAATCGGTGGGTGTCGCCTATTTGCTGTGGCTGGTCCTTGGCGGATTTGGGGTTCACCGCTTCTATGCTGGCAGCACAAAGACCGGCATCATGCAGCTGCTTTTGTTGCTTTCGGTTGTAGGCTGGTTGGTTCTGGTTCCATGGTTGCTGATCGATCTGGCACTGATCCCCGGCCTGGTGCGCGATCACAATATGAAGACTATAGGCGAGCTCAATTTCACGTCTCATGAGGGACCGGTAAAGCCCGCGCGCAAGCTCCAATCCGAAGCGGATAGGCGCCGCGAGGCAATGATCGAGGATCTGCGCGCCTCAGGATACCGCAAAGAGCGGCGCGACATTTTCAATTCTTACAACTAAGCGAGCCGCGGTCTAGAACGCGCCAAAGGTCCAGCCTTCAACGCGGGCGATCTCTGCCGTCAACGTGCGCGGTTCCCAGCGCTCCGGCTCCTTGTGCACTTTGCGCAGCCACGCCGCCGTCAGCAAAGCGTCAGAGGAATGGTCATCAATCTCGCCGATTTGCGCAACCGGCGGACTGTCCAAACCCTCTAGCGCAGCGTTCAGGTCGGCATAGGTCAGCAGTTTCGTCCGCGCACCGCGTCCGCCCATGGTAGCGGCGGCCTCTTTGGCGGCAAGCCCAGTGTAAATCTCCACCAGCAGCGATCCGCGCGTCGGATGTTTTGGCGGGATTGGTTGCACCGGCCAGACCGGCAGATGCCCCTTAAGGTGGTGCAGCATGCGCATCCCCGTCAACGAGCTTTTGCCAACTTGCGCCGCTCCGACGAGGTTGAAATTGCTGACCGGGCGGCATTTTTGCGCGCGTTGAGCGGTCTCTGCCTGACGAAAGCGGCCCTCGCGTGAAATGGCATCGGGCAGATGAAATCGGTCGCCGACCTTGTCCTTGCTGTGCCGGAAATAGCGCGCGGCCTCTGGGTGGCTGAGGAAACTGTGCGCGCCCAAATGCGGGTCATCGGCGCAAATCCGGTCGATCAATTCCCAGAGGCCATTGGCGTGGCGCGGGCTTTCGTCCCAACCCGGAAAATACGCGCCTGCATCGACGAAGGGCAGACTGATGCCGAGGTCAATCCCAACCAAGGTGTTGGAGGGTAGCTCTTCGCGTAGCAATCCGAGCACTTCTGTGCGAGACCAGCCGCGCTGCGGGGCCTCAACCAGCACCGGCGGGCCGCCTTTGGCATCGGCGAGGGCCAAAGCGATGCCACGATGCCGCTCACCCTTTGCACCAGACCAGTCGATCGCCAAAAAGTGATCAAAGCCGCGCATTAAGAGGTCGGACAGCTATCGCCCGGTGTCAGTGCCCAGCCGCTCGCTGGGGCCGCGACATAGGAATCGCGCCTATATTGTGAGAGATCATTCCAATCTGTAATCCGGTCATGCGGTATGGCGGAGAGGTGAAGGCAATCCTCACCTTCCCAGCGATCAATCCGCCAATCGGCCATCGTAAGGACGTTGGTATCGACATGAAGCGGGGAGATGCCGCCGGGATAGGCGCGCCATACGGCAAAGCCCTCAAGTCCGCCCCAACCAGCATCGGAGACTTGGATTGCCGCGAAATAGCTTTCTTCCGGCGAAAATATCGGCCTGCTCCCGGTTTCAATTGATGATCCAACCCCGCCGGTGTTGATCAGAATGTATCCTGATGCCTCGTATCCGAACCATTCAAACCCCACAAACTGATCATTGAAACGCTCATAGTTGTCTGCAGAATAGAACCACGCGGTTTCGGTGCAATATATGCTGCCCAACTGGGTTTCTATTGCGATCCAGTTCATCGAAGAGCTGGCGAAATCTGTCCAATCCTTTGGCAATGCAATGGGTGCGTCGCGATCAGTGTGTTCCCCTTGGATCGTAGGCTCAGTGGGGCACCGCTTTTGCGCGTCAGGCGGCGAGGAGGTTGCGCTGCTTGATTGCGCCAACGCTGGGAAGCTGCAGGCGAGACCCACAAGAGCGCCGCCGATCAATCCCCGCGCAATTCGCCCCGTCTGTTTGCCCACCATTCCATTCGCTCCTTCACTTTGCGTTCAAACCCGCGCTCGACCGGCGCGTAATAGTCCTGAGGCTCCATCCCCTCCGGCCAATAATTGTCGCCAGAAAAGCCGTCCTCCGCATTGTGATCGTAGGCGTAGCCTTTGCCATAGCCAATGTCTTTCATCAGCTTAGTCGGTGCATTTAAGATGTTTTGCGGCGGCATCAGGCTGCCGGTTTCGCGCGCGGATTTGAATGCGGCCTTTTGCGCGGCATAGGCGGCGTTCGATTTGGGCGCGGTGGCAAGGTAGAGGCAGGCCTGAACAATCGCGAGCTCACCTTCGGGCGACCCCAGAAAGTCATAAGCATCCTTGGCCGCCAGGCATTGGGTCAGCGCGTTTGGGTCAGCCAGACCAATGTCTTCGCTGGCAAAGCGGACCAGGCGGCGCAGCACATACATCGGCTCTTCGCCAGCGGTCAGCATCCGCGCCATGTAATACAGAGCCGCCTGCGGATCGGACCCGCGTAGGCTTTTGTGCAGCGCGCTGATCAGGTTGTAATGGCCCTCGCGGTCCTTGTCATAGACGGCGACGCGCCGCTGAAGGAATTGGCCAAGGGCGGCGGGATCAAGCGGTTCAGTGAGCGCTGCGTTGTAGAGTGTTTCCGCCTGACCCAGCAGGAAACGGCCATCGCCATCCGCGCTCGCGATCAGAGCGGCGCGCGCATCCTCGGTGAGGGGGAGGGGGCCTTCCAGCGTCTCCGCCCGGGCGAGCAGAGCCTCCAGTGCCTCATGGCTTAAACGCTCCAGGATCAGCACTTGGCTGCGACTGAGCAGTGCGGCGTTGAGTTCAAAACTGGGGTTTTCGGTGGTCGCTCCCACCAATGTCACCGTGCCGCGCTCGACGAAGGGCAGAAAGCCATCCTGCTGCGCGCGGTTGAAGCGGTGGATCTCGTCCACGAACAGCAGCGTGCGTTGGCCTGCGCCCGCCATCTTATCTGCCTCGGCAAAGGCCTTCTTGAGATCGGCCACGCCTGAGAATACCGCGCTGATCGAGACAAACCGCATACCCACACTGTCGGCGAGCAGACGCGCGATACTGGTCTTGCCCGTGCCCGGCGGCCCCCACAAGATCATGCTGGAAAGCTTGCCTGCCGCCACCATGCGCCCAATCGCGCCAGTCGGCCCGGTCAGATGCTCTTGCCCGATGATCTCGCCAAGGCCCTGCGGGCGCAGCCGATCCGCCAGCGGCGCGTCATCGCGCGTCTGGTCAGGCCCGCCAGAGGGGCCTCCGGCGGGTGGCGCCGCATCATTTCCGAACAAGTCAGCCATTCGTCTGGTCTGATAAGGCGCTGGTCGGAAAATGCCATCCACCTCTTGTATCGATAGCTCTGAGATATATCTTAGGCCTATCAAGAGTTATCGAATTGAATTTGGGAGAGTGAATATGACATGGCAGAAACGGCGCCGCGGCAATTGGAATGGCGGCTGGAATAACCTCGGCCCATTGGTCGCGATGATGGCGTCTTCCGCGGGTGATTGGGAGGAAATCGGCGAGAAAATGCGCGGCGGCGGCTCGTGGCAAGACGGCCCCAAACGGCGCAAGCGCCGGGGCCGGATGTTTGGCCAGGGTGAATTGCGACTCGCTTTGCTGGCGTTGATCAATGAAGAACCGCGCCACGGCTATGAGCTGATCAAAGCGATCGAGGACATGACGGCGGGCGGCTATGCGCCGAGCCCGGGCGCAGTCTATCCGACGCTGCAAATGCTCGAGGAAGAGGGCAAGATCAAACCGGCCAAGTCGAAGGCCAAGGCAGAGGACGGCGAAACGAGCGGTAAGAAGCCATTCAAGGCGACGAAGTCTGGCAAGGCAGAGCTGGCTGAGCGCGCTGAAGATGTCGATCAGCTGATGGGCCGGATCAATGAGCACGGCGACCGGGCTGAAAAGGTGAAGGAGCGTTCACCCGATTTGTTCCGCGCGATGGGCAATCTCGGCTCTGTGCTGAAAAACCGCGCGCGCGCCGGAAAACTCGATCAGAACGCGATGAACGAAATTGTCGACATTATCGATGAGGTCGCCAAGCGCATCGAAAGAATGTGAGCGCCGTTGATTAGAGTCTAGCCGCCCGTTCCCTCCACCCTTCCACCCGGATGTTATCCCGGTAGGCTCCAGGAGGAAGGGTGGAGGGAACGGGTGGCTAGGCCAGATGGTACGAACACACAGGCGCGGGCTTCCAGCCCCCGGTTTGCCCGCGCTGCGCCTTTGATATAAATTCCCCCTTCTGAGACTGGGTCGCGTCCATTCTTGGGAGGGAATATTATGGATCAATCTGTCAAAACGCCTTGGCACCTGTGGGTCGTCGGGGCGCTTTCACTGTTGTGGAATTCTGGCGGCGTCATCAGTTATACGATGACCAAGCTCGCCGCTTTGGATGGCACCGGCATGCCGTCCGAGCAGCTTGACTATTATTACAGCTTCCCGGCATGGGCCACGGCCTTTTGGGCGCTGGGCGTCTGGGGATGCTTCTTTGGATCCGCTGCGCTGCTTTTCAGAAGTCGCTATGCGGTCTGGCTGTTTGGGATTTCGATTATCGGCCTTGTCGGCACCACGATATTTCAGCGCTTTTTTTCGGAAATGCCTGAAACGCTGCAAACCGCTGGGCACACCGTGTTCGCTGCGGCAATCTGGGTGATTACCATTGGGCTGTTTTTCTATGCGCGCTCCATGGCCAAATCAGGTGTGCTGAGATAGAGGGATGTGCTTGAAGGGCTACAGGTGCGTTAGCAACTAGGCCGCAATCTCTTCAGCCATTTCCTTCGCGATCAGAGCCTCGCGTTCCTGAACCAGTCGGACATACATATCGGCGACCACGCGGTTGATCGCCTCCCAACTGTATTCGCGCGAATTCATTTCGCCCGCTGCGCCGTGGCTCGTGCGCAGTTCATGATCGGTACAATAGGGCGCGAGTGCCTCGGCGAATGCTTTGGTGTTGCCGGGCGCGACCAAGCAGCCGCTGTCGCCGCATTCCACCAGGCTGGATGCACCTGTGGCTCCGGCCGCCACCACTGGCAGACCGCTGGCCATCGCCTCCAGCGTCACATTGCCGAAAGTCTCTGTGATGGACGGGTTGAAGAAGATATCGCCGCTCGCCAGTGCTTTGCCCAGATCAGCGCCGGTTTGAAACCCTGCGAAAATTCCGCCGGGCAGGGCATCCTGGAACCAGCCGCGCGCAGGGCCATCGCCGATCACAAGCACTTTGTGCGGAGCCTGAAGTTTGCGCAGCTCGATAATGCTGTCGGCAAAGACGTCGAGTCCCTTTTCCATGACAAGTCGGCCAAGAAAGACGATCGCAATGTCATCATCGGCCAGGCCCAGGCTACGGCGCCATTCCATATCGCGCTTTGATGGGTCGAAGACGGTGCGGTCCACGCCGCGCGTCCACAGGCCAATGTCATCATGCATGCCCTGCGCGATCAGCTCTTCAATCATGCTTTGCGATGGGGCGACCAGCGCATCGCAGCGATTGTAGAACCGGCGCAGCATCCACAGCACGGCGGGTTCTAGAAAACCCATTTTGTAATAGCGCGGATAGGTCTCAAACCGGGTGTGAACCGAGGATAGCACCGGAATATCGTGTTCCTGCGCCCATTTGAGCGCCGCGTGGCCGGATGGGTCAGGCGATGACAGATGCACGATATTGGGTTTGAACTTCTCAAGATCGCGCCGGATTTTGCCGTTAAAGCCCGTTGGCAGACGGTATTCGCCGCGCCCCTTCACCGGCATGCGCCAGCTGGGCAGGCTCACCAGATCGCCGGTTGGTTCAAAATCAGGTTCATCCACGGTGGGGGAGTAGACGCGCACCGCCGCGCCCAGACCCAGCAGCGAGCCGACGAGGCGATTGAGCGCCTGGTTCGCGCCGTCGCGGGTGTAGTTATAATTGCCGCTGAACAAGGCAATGCGAAGATCGGATATTTCCATGTTGAGCGCGGCATAGAATGTTGCGCGAGGATTTGCGAGTTTGTTTTGCGCATCGCTACGGCGACGCGATATTCTGGATTTTTTGTTTTGGCTTCAAGCGCCAGCGTTCGCATCCGCTCACTTGGCTATCCTACGGGGCCCCGACCCCTGCGGGGTCACCCCTTCGGACGGGCATTCGCCCTTGCGGTCGCTGGCACGACCGAGCTCCGCCACCAAGCCAGCTGCTTTGCGCCAATGGTCTTGGCACCAAGACGCGTGGTCCTGCTTCGATAGCCTGGAATGGCTCGGCGAGCGTCTAGCGAGCTGCAAGGCCCTTGTGGCCGCCCGCAGCGATGCGACCGTCAGGTCGCGTGAGCGAGGAGATCGCGCGCCGGATGGCGTGCGTAAAACATAGACTCCTTCGTTGACATGCGGCGAGACGCCACTACACGCGGCTCCGGGCCACGCGGTCCCAACGCCGCGCGAGCTCTCTGTAAGGAGAGAATACATGACTGAACTACCCGCCGAGCCGGCGCTTAAGCCTGCTCGTCCGCAATTTTCATCCGGTCCGACCGTTAAGTTCCCCGGATGGTCCCTCGACAAATTGAAAACCGAATCGCTCGGGCGCTCGCACCGCTCGGCCGTTGGGAAGTCGCGTCTCAAATACGCAATCGACCTATCCAAAGAGATGCTAGGCGTGCCCGACGATTACCTCGTCGGCATCATGCCCGCCTCTGACACTGGCGCACTGGAATGCGCGATGTGGACCATGCTGGGCCAAGGCCCGGCGACCGTTGCGGCGTGGGAAAGCTTCGGCAATGTCTGGATCCAGGATGCGGTAAAGCAGCTGAAGCTGCCGAACCTGCAGGTGCTGGATGCCGATTACGGCGAGATCCCTGATCTGAATTCAATTCCGCAGGACAATGACGTTGTCTTCACCTGGAATGGCACAACCTCTGGCGCGAAAATCCCGAACACGGACTGGCTGGAGCCGGGCCGTAAAGGCGTGACCATCAACGATGCCACCAGCGCGATCTTCGCGCAGGAAATGGACTGGGCGAAGCTCGATGCGACGACCTATTCCTGGCAAAAGGTGATGGGATCAGAGGCTCAGCACGGGATGTTGATCCTCTCTCCCAAAGCGGTTGAGCGGATCGAAAGCTATGATCCAGAATGGCCGCTGCCCAAGCTTTTCCGCCTGAAAAAGGGCGATAAGATCAATCGCGGCATCTTTGAAGGCGCGACGATCAACACGCCGTCTCTGCTGGCGACCGAGGATTACATCGCGGCGCTCGAATGGGCGCAGGCGCTCGGCGGGCGCAAGGCGATGTTTGAACGCGCCGATGCCAATGCCGCAATCGTGAACGATTGGATCGAGGCGACGCCTTGGCTGAAAAACATGGTCAGCGATCCGGCCAAGCGCACCAACACTGGTGTGTGCATGAAGTTCACCGGCGAATGGTACGAAAACCTGTCGGCTGACGATCAGGCCGCCGTGCCGAAGAAGATTGTCAAAATGCTGGAAGAACGGCATATTGGCTATGATTTCAACGGCTATCGCGACGCCCCGCCATCCCTTCGCATTTGGTGCGGCGGCACGGTCGAGCAAGAGGATCTGAAACGCCTCTTGCCATGGATCGAATGGGCTTACGCACACGTAAAAGCTGAGCTCTAAGCTAGCTCGGCCACCCTCTTTTAGCATCCGTTCGTCCTGAGCCTGTCGAAGGATGAACTCTCCCGCCCGTCGTTAATGCTTCGACAAGCTCAGCACGAACGAGTCAGGGCAAAGGAAAACAAAATGACCAAACCTAAAGTACTCATCTCTGACAAGATGGACCCGAACGCAGCGCGTATTTTTGAAGAGCGCGGCTGTGATGTTGATGTGATCACCGGTGAGACCCCGGAAGAGCTGATCGCGCGGATCGGCGATTATGATGGCCTCGCAATCCGGTCCTCCACCACTGTCACCCCCGCCGTTCTGGACGCTGCGACCAATCTGAAGGTCATCGGTCGCGCCGGCATTGGCGTCGACAATGTCGATATTCCTTATGCCAGCGGCAAAGGCGTGGTGGTGATGAACACCCCGTTCGGCAATTCGATCACCACCGCAGAGCATGCGATCGCGATGATCATGGCGCTCGCCCGGCAAATCCCGGCGGCGAACGCTCGTACGCAGTCGGGCGAATGGCCGAAGAAGGATTTCATGGGCGTCGAGGTGACCGGCAAGACGCTCGGCTTGATCGGCGCGGGCAATATTGGCGGGATCGTGGCCAGCCGCGCGCTTGGCCTGAAGATGAAAGTGATCGCCTATGATCCCTTCCTGACCGAGGAGCGCGCCGTGGAAATGGGCGCGGAGAAGGTCGATCTCGACACGCTGCTGAGCCGTGCGGACTTTGTCTCGCTGCACACGCCGCTGACCGATCAGACCCGCAACATCCTATCGCGTGAACGGCTGGAGAATGCCAAGCCCGGCATACGCATTGTGAACTGCGCCCGCGGCGGCCTGATCGATGAGGCGGCGCTGAAAGATTGCCTGGAAAGCGGGCAGGTCGCCGCCGCCGCGCTCGACGTGTTTGCCGAAGAACCAGCGAAGGAAAACCCGCTATTCGGCGCGCCCAATTTCATTTGCACGCCGCACCTTGGCGCCTCCACCACCGAGGCTCAGGTCAATGTTGCGTTGCAAGTGGCGGAGCAAATGGC
Organism: Erythrobacter sp. SN6-5; assembly: GCF_057364945.1. NCBI lineage: Bacteria > Pseudomonadati > Pseudomonadota > Alphaproteobacteria > Sphingomonadales > Erythrobacteraceae > Erythrobacter > Erythrobacter sp. SN6-5. Next base: position 3,210,186 of record NZ_CP200282.1, on the reverse strand, counting down.
CGATTATCTGGTCAATGGCGGCGTCACCAATGCGCTCAACATGCCCTCGCTCTCTGCTGAAGAAGCGCCGAAGCTGAAGCCTTACATGGCGCTGGCTGAAAAGCTCGGGAGCCTTGTGGGTCAGCTTGCCCACGGAAATCTCACCAAGATCAGCATTGAACGCGAAGGCGCAGCCGCAGCCCTCAATGGCAAGCCGATCAGCGGCGCTGTTCTGGCCGGTCTGATGCGCCGTTATTCCGACACGGTGAACATGGTCAACGCGCCGTATCTCGCCAAGGAACGCGGCCTCAACGTTAGCGAGGTGCGCCACGAGCGCGAGGGCGCGTATAACACTTTGGTGCGCGTCACCGTGGAGACAGAACAAGGCCCGCGCTCGGTCGCAGGCACTCTGTTTGGCAACACTGCGCCGCGTCTGGTGGAGATTTTCGGGATCGGTATCGAAGCCGATCTGGATGGCCACATGATGTATGTCGTCAACGAAGACGCACCTGGCTTTATCGGCCGCATCGGTACGCTGCTGGGTGATCACGGCGTCAACATTGGCACTTTCCACCTGGGCCGCCGCGATGCGGGCGGCGAGGCGGTGCTGCTGCTCTCGCTCGATCAGCCAGTGACGGATGAAGTCGTCGCCGAGGCTGAAAAGGTCGAAGGCGTGAAGCTGGTCAAAGCGCTGGAGTTTTAAGGCTTTGTCTCTCACGGCAATCCGGCCCGCTATTCAGCGGGCCGGTGCCTCCGAGGGGCAGCCTATCCGGCCAGCGGGCAGTCGCCCTTGCGGTTCGCGGTGCGAACCGATGCAATATTCCGTTCGCCCTGAGCTTGTCGAAGGGCTGCTCTTATTCTAGCGCGCACCTGTATGACCAATACCGACAATCTCCTGCCCGTTGGGCTTGCCGACCGTTTGCCCGCCACGGCAAGCCGCATCACCCGCGCCATGCGCGCCAGCCTGGATGCGCTGCAAGCCCACGGCTATGACCGGGTGCGCCCGCCGCTGCTCGAATTTGAGCAATCCCTGGCCGCGCGTATGGAGGGGGTGAAGACCCGCAACGCCTTTCGCTTTGTCGATCCGGATAGCCTGCGCACGCTCGCCCTGCGCAGCGACATTACCCCGCAAATCGGGCGCATCGCGGCGACCAGCATGGCAGATAGCCCGCGACCGCTGCGCCTCGCCTATTGCGGTGACACTGCTCTGATTCGAGCGGACCAACTAGACCCCGCGCGAGAGCGCCTGCAATTGGGCGCGGAGCTGATCGGGGCGGACACCGCAGAGGCAGCGGGCGAGATCGTCGCGCTGGCGGTGGAGGCTCTGCGCGCAGCGGGTCTGACCGGGATTTCGGTCGATTTCACTTTACCTGATCTGGTCGACACTTTGGCCGCGAAAGCGATGCCGCTGACCGCTGAACAGGCCGAGGATGTCCGGCGCGAGCTCGATACCAAGGATGCTGGCGGGTTGAAGCAGGTGGGCGGCGAAGCGTACCTTCCGCTGCTCTATGCGACCGGCGATTTCGCCGAGGCGCGTGATAAGCTGCGTGCGATTGACGCAGGCGGCGCCTTGTCCAGCCGGATTAAGGGGCTTGAGGCGATTGCCGCGCGGGTGGGCGATGCTGCACGTATCACGCTCGACCCAACAGAACGCCACGGCTTTGAATATCAAAGCTGGTTCGGCTTTACGATCTACGCTGATGGTGTGCGCGGAGCTGCCGGGCGCGGCGGCACTTACCGCATCGGTGGCAGTGATGAGGCCGCAACCGGTTTCACGCTCTATGTCGATGCCGTGGCTGAGGCTGCGCCAGAGGCGGAGGCGGCGAGCACGCTCTATCTGCCAGCGGGCTATGACGAAGACACCGCCGCGCGCCTGCGCGCGATTGGCTGGCGCACGATTGCGCAGCTCGGCGAAGGCGAAGACGCGAAGGCGCTGGGCTGTACGCATGTGCTTGAGGGTGCCGAGGCGGTGCCGCTTTAGGATGCTCTGTTACTGCGTGATCCTGCGCTTGGGTCAGAATCAAAACACCAGGCACGTCATCCTGAACTAGGTTGGTCTTTGGCCAACTGCGCTTCCAGGATAACAAGCCCCATCACAATCATCGTCACCCTGAACTTGGTTCAGGGTCGATCACCAGCGCGGCATGCTTGGTTCTGACTTGGCGATGGATGCTGAACTGAATTCAGCATGACGAGCTTTGTGAGGGGAATACATGAGCGCCCCAAGGAAACAGTAAGAAAGTTAAGCTACTCTTCGCAGCATGATTGGGGCCTTCCCCATCCACCCGGTTGTGGCGCGCAGCGTCGATCCAGAAGTGCTGGAGAAAATGCGGGTTAAGGTCGAGTAGGAAAGCGGAGGCGAGCAAGCTTAATGCGCAGTATTACAGTTTTTGCCATATTTATCATTGTGGCTGGAGCACTCGTTTCTGCTCAGTTTTGGAAGGGCCCGCTTGAGGCATCGGCCAATAAAGGGCGTGCATTTGCTGATTTGGCAAATTGGTTGGTTGAGAGATTGGGGCCGCTTGGGGCATCGGCAATTGTGATGCTCGTGGCCACTGGATTGGCTGCCCTTGCTTTGCGGCGCTCTGCGAACAAGAATTCTGTGAGATGATAGAAGAATGATTATTGATCGAAACAACCTCGAACTCAAAGATATTAAGTTTGATCCAAAATATGTAGTTCGCTTGATTGATTATGCGGTACTTGACTCAAACAGTGGATTTATTTTCTCCTATGACAGAAGCGGTCGAGGGGAGTTTGATGAAGAAGAGGTGGCTTTTCGTCTGGAATGGACGGATCTAACTGATTCCAAGGTAAGGCAGTGGCCACTTGGCTCGTTTAGAGCCTTCGAGAAATCAATCGAAAACAAAGTTCGAATTTTCGACATGGATTTCAATCAATTCGAAAGAATGAGAAAAAGATCTCTTCGACAAGGGCCAGACGTAGTCAAAGAAGCGGTTCGAATTTCTGGTAGTGAATTGGAATTTCTCGAATATCTCCGCGCGTGCTGGGAGTTCCTGGCGCTGAGTAAAGAATACGTCGCAGATCGCGTGAGAATCAATGACGTTTCGGGGAGATTGTCATGACCACACCGTTCACCGACCCGAGTTCCGGCGACAGTATACTTAATTCGCGGCAAAAGATGCTAATGAGTTTTGCCTAATGGTGTGGTGGTGGCCTTGGGCTATCAATTTTCCTACTTAGCCCCCGCCCGCTAAGGATGACCCATGCTTTTGCTCCCCATTCCCCAACCTCCCACTAATCGACTAACTCGATCAATCGGCGCGTCTGTGATCGATTGGTTTTTTGGCCCAGTACTGCGTTCCAGCCGTTCCAAGCGTGCTTCACTAGCGACGGACGGAGGCGTTCTTGTGGTTCCGCACGCTATCCAGCGTGCGATGTCCTCGCGGCTTGCGGACAAGTCCGCGCCGCTGCGGGCGGCCAGTCGGCCTTGCGGCGCTTCGCGCCGTGCTCCGCGATCAAGCCACTGGGTATGGTCCGTGATACTCCCTTGCTCTTGCCCGCGCGACGCCCTAGGCCCGCGCGGTTTGTCGGGTCACACCTTCCCTACCGAATCAGCATGAAAGTAGAGCATGGCTAACGTCACCGTAATCGGCGCCCAATGGGGCGATGAAGGCAAAGGCAAGATCGTCGATTGGCTCGCCAGCCGCGCCGACGCCGTTGTCCGCTTCCAAGGCGGGCACAATGCCTAGCCACACGTTGGTGATCGATGGTGAGGTCTACAAGCTCAGCCTGCTGCCATCGGGCATCGTCTCTGGCACGATGAGCATGATCGGCAATGGCGTGGTGCTGGACCCGTGGGCTTTGCGTGAGGAAGTGCAGAAGCTGGAAGGCCAGGGTGTTGCGATCAATGACGACAATCTAGCGATTGCTGACAATTGCCCGCTGATCCTGTCGGTGCACCGCGATCTCGATGCACTGCGCGAGACGGCCGCGGGCAAGGGCAAGATCGGCACGACCGGGCGCGGGATTGGCCCGGCTTACGAAGACAAGGTCGGACGCCGCGCGATCCGCGTGTGCGATCTGGCGCATCTCGACCGGCTGGAGCCGCAGCTCGATCGGCTGTGTGCGCATCATGACGCGCTGCGCGCTGGCTTCGACCAGCCGCCAGTCGACCGTGAGGCGATCCTGGCCGAACTGCGCGATGTCGCCGACTTCGTCCTGCGCTTTGCTCAGCCTGTGTGGAAACGGCTGAAGAAGGTGCGCAAGGCGGGCGCGAAGATCCTGTTCGAAGGCGCACAGGGCGTGCTGCTGGATGTCGATCACGGCACCTATCCGTTCGTCACCAGCTCCAACACTGTCAGCGGTACGGCCGCCAGCGGCAGCGGGCTTGGCCCGAATGCCACCGGCTTTGTGCTGGGCATTGTGAAGGCTTACACGACGCGGGTTGGCAGCGGACCGTTCCCGACCGAGCTTGATGACGAGATCGGCCAGGGCATTGGCGAGCGCGGCCATGAGTTTGGCACCGTAACCGGGCGGCAACGGCGCGTCGGCTGGTTTGATGCAGTGTTGGTGCGGCAAACCTGCGCGATCAGCGGCGTGACCGGGATTGCGCTGACTAAGATCGACGTGCTCGACGGGCTGGAAACAGTGAAGATCTGCACCGGATACCGGCTGCGCGGCAATGTGCTCGACTACTTCCCGAGCCATTCGGCGGATCAGGCCGAGGTGGAGCCGATCTATGAAGAGATGGAAGGGTGGAGCGAGAGCACGGTTGGTGCGCGCTCCTATGTCGATCTGCCAGCCAATGCGATCAAGTACATTCAGCGCGTGCAGGAACTGATCGAGACGCCGGTGTCGCTGGTGTCGACCAGCCCAGAGCGCGACGATACGATCCTGATGAAGGATCCCTTTGAGGACTAGGTTGGTCCGGCTGGCGCAGCAACTGCGTCCCTGCTTGGGACATGGGAAGCGATGCGCAATTGCGCGTAGGGTGACCTCGCGTTACTCTGAATCCGTATGAAGCGCCTGTTTGCCTTGATTGCTCTGATGCTTACCGCGTCTTGCGTTGGCCCATCGAGCGAAACTTCAGCGGATGCTACGCCGGATGCTACGCCGGATGCTCGGGTGCATAGCGGAGCCTATCCGATACCGCCTACGGGCGCATCGCGCAGTGTGCCGAGGCGCGGCGCGCGCTTGGCCGACTACCTCATTGTCGACAAGTCAAAGCGGATGCTGGTCGCCTACAACAATGGCCGCCCGATCCGCGCCTATTACGGATTGCAGTTTGGCGATGCGCCAGCGGGGCACAAGCGCTTTGAGGGCGATGAGCGCACGCCAGAGGGCCTCTACACCATCGACACGCGCAACCCGCGTAGCAGCTATCACCTCAGCCTGCGGATCAACTACCCCAACGCAAATGACCGCAACTTTGCCGCTCAATATGGCCGTTCGGCGGGCGGTGACATCTTCATCCATGGCCAACCGAATGGCGCGGGCCGACGGATGCGCGGGGATTGGACCGATGGGTGTATCGCGCTCTCTAACGCAGAGATTGAGGAGCTGTGGCGCCTCGTGCCCGATGGCACTCCGATCGAGATCCGGCCCTAAACGCGGTTAGCTATCGCGCTCTTCGGAAAGCAGCGCGACTTGCACTTGCAGCTTCTTCACCTCGCGCAGGATCGTCAGCATGTTCATGCGGGCAAACATCCATTCTTTGACGAAGCCTTGCATCACAACGAGCCCTATCGAAAGCAGACCCCATCCAACCATGGGTTCGAAGCCATCGGCCGTGACCGCACGATAGACCGCATAGAGTATTGCAATGCCGACTACGACTGCGACTGCAAAAACCAGCTTAGCCCAGCCTCCTAAATTGCCGCTCATGCTGTCGCCGATCATTTCGAACAGGCCGCGATCTTCTTCAAGCTGGCCGAGAAAGGCTTGATCGTCATCGTCAAGCGCGTCTTTGATGCGGTTATCAGTGCTGGTCATCATGTGTCTCCTTCAGTCGGTTCGGATAGCGCCGCCTTCAATTTGCGGCGCGCGTGAAACAGGCGGCTTTTGGCGGTGCCTGTCGGGATCGATTGCACTGCGGCGATTTCATTGAGCGTTAGCCCCTCGGCAAAGTGAAGATGCGCCGCAAGCCTCTGATCCGGCGGCAGACTGGCAAAGGCCTGCCGCAGCGCGAGCGCGTCGTCCTGAGTAGCCCCTTGCGCTTCTTCTGATTCAGCTTGCGCTGTCCTATCCCGCTCGCGAATGCGCGTGCTCAGATGGGTCGCTCCGCGCCGGTGCAGGATCGCAAAGGCATAGCTGCGAAACCGCGCCGGATCGCGCAGACCATCAATGCCTTTCCAAATCCCGATCCAGCATTCTTGTGCCAGATCGCACGCCAATTCGCGGTCGCCGGTGTAACGATAGGCCGCTCGGATCAACCGAGTATTCCAGCGTTTATGCAACCGCTTTAGCGCTTTTGGATCGCCTTGCTGCACCATCACGACGAGCAGTTCGTCGAACAAAATGCCGGGTTTCGGCGGGGCAGGGCGAGTTTGTTTGGTCATTACTGGAGTAGTCGCTCAATAGGCGCGAAAGGTTCAATGACTTCGATCAAATTGCTTCATATTTGCAAGGATTCTTGACTTGAACATGTTTTGTTCTACTTGTGTTTCATCTAATCAAGGAGGCGACTCGATGGCTCAAGCAGATTTTTCGTACGATGTGGCACCTGATCCGACTGCAGAACCCGCCAGTATCGCGGTGTTTGCTGATCGGCCCGCGATGCGCGGTCAGATCGCCGAGGATTTGGTTGGTGCAGGGTTTCGCGTGGCCGACGGTGGTCCGATTGCTGATCTGCTGGAGGGTCAAATTCGGTTGCTCAGCGACGTCGTAATGATCGATTGCCCGGAGGTCGATACGCGTACTTTGGCCGTGCTGGCGCGATTGGATATGCGGGCAGCGGAATGTGGATCACAATTGATCGTTTCTACCTCGCTTGAGGCGCTTGATGATGTGTTTGCGGCTCTTGATCAGTCAGATGCTCAATTGCTGGTGAACCCATCTCGGGCTGATCGTATCGTGGCGATAGGCCGTATACTTTCGCATGTGCCGAATGCTCGCGTGCGAGAGATGAGTGAGGAGGATCGACTTACCCTGCTGCGCCTTTCGCAGCAGGTTGATGTGATTGCAAACAAGCTTGAAGGGTTATCGCATGAACCTTGGGAGTCCGGTGAAAAACAGTCTCAGAGCTTGAGTGACGTCAAGAGAGATTTTCGCGGGGTTGAGAGCAATGAGAATGGTTGGGGTAGACAAGATTGTGCCCGTCCATCGTTGCCTGATCCTCGGTTGGTGCGTCAGATTATCGCCAATCGTCAGACTCGTGCTCGATTCTTTGATGCGGAACTGTTCGCCGATCCGGCCTGGGATATGCTGCTGGATCTGACTGCGGCTCACGCTGAGCATCGCCGTGTCTCGGTTACCTCGCTGTGTATTGCGGCGGGAGTTCCGGCGACGACGGCTCTGCGCTGGGTCCGGCAGATGGTTGATAGCGGCATTTTCGTGCGGATCGCTGACTCCACGGATAAACGCCGGGCATTCGTCGCCCTTAGCGAGGCGAGCGCAGATGGCATGGCGAGCTATTTTGCGGCGATAGACGCCCCGCTGAACCTGGCGGCCTGAGTTGGCGACTTAAGCCTGCTGGTTAGCCGTCGTTTTGCCAGCGTAGGATCACGGTGAGTGTATTGCGGCTCTCGCTGAGCGCAAATTGCTCAGCGGCGCTGGGACAGAGCGGCGGTGAGCTGTCGTCGCCGTTACTAGCACTACCTTGCCGCGCGTTGGGGCAAGTGCTGACATCGCAGTCAATGCGAATGGCATCGGCCCGTGCGCGGGCCAGGATGGCGGCGGGAATATTGCCGATTGCGCAGACCGCATCCGCTTCGCCCAGCATGCGTGATTGCCGAACAGTCAGGTCTTCCGGGTCTGCACTGGAAATGACGAACTTCGCCGTTTCGCTGCTTTGCGCCTCCAATGCACCATCGAGCCAGTCGGTCACACCGCCGGGTGATTCCGCGACCAAGGCGTCCAATGCACCGCCTTCTCTCAGGGCCTCGTCCAAGGCCCGTCGTCTGTCGCCGCCATCGGGAAAGCGGGCCCGCAGTTTTGCTCGCGCCGCGAATAAGGCCTCGGCCAACTTTCCAAGGCTTTGCGGCAAGATCCGCTCCAGCCTCAGCCTGATGTGTTTCGCTAGGCCCGCTGATGCGCCGCCCGTTCCAACCGCAATTAAGACCGGGTTGCGGTCAAGTATGCTCGGCGTTGTGAAATCGCACAGGTCAGGCTTGTCGACCACATTCACGATCATCCCGGCGCATCGCAGGTTGATCGCTGCCACTTCGCACGCCTTCGCGTCATCGTAAGCGACAAAGGCAATGCGCACCCCTTCATCCACCGCCTGGGCCATATCATCCACGATGATTCCGCCTGCTCGCTCGACCAGGCGGCGTTTGGGTTCTGCCCCTTCGCCTTCGCCCAGAACCAATACCTTTTGCCCGGCGATCCGGTGAAATAGGGGAAGGCTCTGAAGTTCGCTCATCGGGCTTTGGCTACTCAAGCAAGCCAGTCGGGCACGCGCTCGGCATCCATAATCGCGCCCGCATCGATCCGGTCCGCGACCACCGCGAACTTGTCGCCGTCCACCAAAACTTCGGCCACAAATCCGCGCGAATTGTAGCTGGAGGCCATTGTCGCGCCATATGCACCTGCGGTGCGAAATACGGCGAGTTCGCCGCTTGCCAGTTCGTCGCATTCGCGCCCCATCGCGAATGTATCGCCGGTTTCGCAGATCGGCCCGACGATGTTTGCGGTCATTTGAGATCCGCCTGGCTCAACTGCTTCGAAGTGATGATAGGCGCCGTACAGCGCAGGCCGCGCGAGGTCATTCATCGCCGCATCGACGATCACGAACGGATTGTTGAGCCCGCGTTTCACGCGCACCACACGGGTCAGCAAAACGCCTGCATTGCCTGCAATCACTCGGCCCGGCTCGAAGATCAGCTTTACGCCCCAATCCTTCGTCACCCGCGCAACCATCGCGCCATATTCAGACGGTGGGGGCAGTTTCTCGCCTTTTCTGTATGGAACGCCAAGGCCACCTCCTAGGTCGACATGGGTGATATTATGGCCCGCACCGCGCAGCGATGTGACCAGTTGACCCAGTTTTTCAAAAGCGCGTTCCAGCGGAGCTATATCTGCCAATTGGCTGCCGATGTGCACCGCGACACCGCGCATGTTCACGCCGGGCGAATGGGCGAGTTTGCCAAAGATTTGGCCGGCTTGATCAATCGGTACACCAAATTTGTTATCCGCCTTGCCGGTGGAGATCTTGTCATGTGTTCCGGCATCGACATCCGGATTGATGCGCAGCGCGCAGTCCGCCGTCATCCCCATACTTTCAGCGACTTCGGCGAGCTCCAGGCCCTCTTCTTCGCTTTCAATATTGAACTGTCCAATGTTCGCCTCGAGCGCGGCGGCCAGTTCTGCACGGGTTTTGCCAACGCCGGAAAAGACGATCTTCTCGGGCGCAATTCCGGCTGCAATGGCCCGGCGCATTTCCCCGCCGGATACGACATCCGCGCCGTACCCCTGGCGTTGCAACACTTTGAGCACAGCGAGGTTGGGATTGGCTTTGACCGCGAAGGCAATCAGTTTGTCCGGCACGCCGTCCAATGCCTCGCGAAAGACGCGTGCGTGGCGCTCCAACGTGGCGCGTGAATAGACATAGACGGGCGTACCAACCTCATCCGCGATACGCGGCAAGGGTACGTCTTCGGCATGCATGACGCCGTCTTTGAGGGAAAAATGGTCCATATTTCGTGTGCTTTATTCAGGGGGGAGATCAAACGGGTCGTCTTCGCGCTCTTCAGAGCGGCGGCGCAGCTCCACGCTGCGCTCTGGCGCGGCGAGGGCATCGCGTTCCAGCAATTCTTCTGCGTTCGGCGGAGTCTCAGCGCCGCGCGGGGCCACCGGCAGGCTCGCACCTTGTGGGGGATTCAGGTCCCCGCGGGCACCGCATGCGCTGATTGCAACCAGTAGTGGGATCATGATCAATTTTCGCATTATCCATCCATCCCTAGCTCGGCGCGGGCGCGTTTCACCTGAGCCTTTACCTGCTCCGGCGCGGTCCCGCCATAGGAAGCGCGCGCGGCGACCGAAGCGTCGACGGAAAGGGCGGCAAACACACGTTCATCGATCCGCGTATCAATGTCGCGCAAGGCCTCCAGTGGGAGCTCATCGAGCGCACAGCCACGCGTCTCAGCCAGCTTGACCGCCGCACCGGTGATATGATGCGCCTCGCGAAATGGAATGTCGGCCTCCGTCACCAGCCAATCGGCAAGATCGGTCGCCGTGGCATAACCGAGCTCGGCGGCCTCGCGCATCCGCTCGGTCTTGAACGTGCTGCCTGCGACCATGCCGGTCATCGCCGCAATGCTTAAGCCCATAAGGCTGGCGGCCTCGAATACGGGCGGTTTGTCGTCCTGCATATCCTTGGAATAGGCGAGCGGAAGACCCTTCATCGTGACCATTAAGGCCGTGGTACAACCGATCACCCGGCCCGCATGGCCGCGCACCAGCTCGGCGGCATCGGGGTTCTTCTTTTGCGGCATGATGGAACTGCCTGTGGAGAGCGCATCCGCCATGGTGACAAAGCCAAAAGGTTGGCTCGCCCATAGGATGAATTCCTCTGCAAGGCGTGAAAGATGCACGGCGCAGGTTGATGCGGCAAACAGGAAATCCATCGCAAAATCGCGGTCGGAGACGGCATCGAGAGAATTGGCTGTGGGCCGGTCAAAGCCTAGCGCCTTGGCGGTCATTTCGCGGTCGAGCGGGAAGCCTGTGCCAGCCAGAGCGGCCGAGCCAAGTGGGCTCTCATTCAGGCGAACGCGGGCATCCGCGAGGCGCGAGCGATCCCGCCGCAGCATCTCGTAATAGGCCATCAGGTGGTGGCCCAAAGTCACAGGCTGCGCGGTTTGCAAATGGGTGAAGCCGGGCATCACACTGCTAGAATGCTCATCGGCGCGGGTCACCAGAGCGCGCTGCAATTCGGCTAGCCCTGCGTCCATTTGGTTAAATGCCTCACGCACCCATAGCTTAAAATCGGTTGCGACCTGATCATTCCGGCTGCGCGCGGTGTGCAGGCGGCCAGCGACTGGTCCGATCAGCTCGGTCAGGCGCGCTTCCACCGTCATGTGGATGTCTTCCAGGCTCCAGTCCTCTGGAACCCCGTCGCGCTCATATTCTGCCGCGATGGTTTGGAGGCCGCCGTCAATCGCCTCGGCGTCTTCGGCGCTAACGATGCCTTGCGCCGCCAGCATGGTGATGTGGGCCCGGCTGCCGACGATGTCTTGCCGCCACAGCGCCTTGTCGAACGGGATCGAGGCATTGATTTCGCGCATGATCGCACTAGGTCCATCTGAGAACCTGCCGCCCCACATCGTGTTGGATTTGCTCATGTCGCTTCGTTCGCCGTTCTTTGCTTTGGCCGCTCTGATACCATTGATGCTGCCTCTTGCCGCCTGCGATAGGGCGCAGGGCGATGGCGCGCAACAACAGGGTGAATTGGCGGGCGAAAAGCAGAACTCAACCGAAGCCGAAGTGGGCGAGATTGACCGCGCGCAAGCGGGCACTCTGCTACCCGATTTGATGTTCATCGATCCTGATGGAGGAGTACTCGAATTTTCAGCACTTAAGGGACAACCCGTATTGCTCAATCTTTGGGCGACGTGGTGCGCGCCGTGCAAGGTTGAGATGCCTTCTCTGGACCGGCTTGCCCGAGAAATGGGCAGTGATTTGCGTGTAATTACAGTGAGTCAGGATATTCGTGCTGCCGAGGTTGTGAAGCCATTTTTTTCCGAGCAAGGCTTTGAGATGCTCGAACCCTGGCTTGATCCGCAGGGCACTCTCGACCGCGGACTCGATAATGGCGGGGTCTTGCCGCTGACAATCCTGTTCGATGGAGAGGGGCGCGAGATATTGCGCGTTAAAGGTGGCTATCACTGGGACAGCGAAGATGCGTTGGCGCTGATCTCTGAGGAAATTGCCGAATAGTCAGGAGCGGAGAGGCCCAGCGATGCGAGCGGCCAGCCAAATAGCCCCGACATCAAGAGCGACTGGATGCGCGAAATCGGCCAGATTTGAGAAATTGGCGCGAGCACTCTGTCACGCAGCAGCGGTTTATACACACCATCCGATTGATACAGCGGCGTGAAGAACGCTGTGATCCACTGATATAGATCAACGTGATCGCGGCGCCATGACGCGGCGAGCCGCAGTTTTTCGCCAAGCGTGCGCCCTTCGGCCAGCCCGCGTTTAAGCGACCACGCATCTAGCAATGCCATATTCGCACCCTGGCCCAATTGGGGGCTGGCGGAATGCCATGCATCGCCAATCATGATCATTCGCTCATGAGCCGGGCGCTTGGCTGTGCGATGGGCATAGCGCGCAAAGGTCAGCTGATCTCGCGATGTGATGCGCGCCAGCAAAGCCTCGGTCTCCGGCCAGAGCGCGATAACGTCGGCCTTCCATTCTTCCAGCGGAGTGTCGCGCCATCTTCGATAGTCTGAGACCTTGAGCGACCAGAAAAAGGCAGCTTCAGGCGAGGTGTCAGCGCTGCGCGAGCCGATCGGGAGCACGCCGACCATTTGCGCCGCACGGCGATAACGCTGCTCCAACAGGCCTGTATTGAATGGATCGTCCGGCTGTAACGGCAGGCTCGCCCACAATGCACCAAATTCTAGGATGTTCTTAGGCGCTGGATCAAACACGCTCGACCAGCCGCTGGCATCGACGACAAGATCGAATTCTTCCGATTCGCTGCCATCTTCAAACGTCAGGCGCCGCCCTTTATTGCTAAGTGTGCTGCCGGTAATTGCCCGCCCAGTTTTGATTTCAATGCGATCGTTCTGAACGGCGCGGTAAAGCACATTGAACAGGCTGGCGCGGTGGATACCGATGCCAAACGCGCCTGGCAGGCCCAATTGATCATAATGCGCATCCAGCGCGGTGCGGCCATGCTCTTCCAGGCCTTTCAGCGCATGAATACGCGATCCGCAGGCTGCGACTTCGCTCGACCAGTCCAAGCTGCGCCAGCACCGCCAGCCCCGTGGGCTGGATCATCAGGCCAGAGCCAACTGGGCCGGGCTCATCGAATTTATCAAACAGGCAAACGCGGTGCCCATCGCGGTGCAGCATCAGCGCGGCGGCCAGGCCCGCTGGCCCGCATCCCGCAATCGCAATTGTGTGCCCCATCATGGGAACACGCCTTGCCGCCAATTGGCGTTCAGGTCGAGGGTTTTAGGTGGGGAAATTTTGGATGGGTCCGCATCATTTTGGACCGAAAAATGATGGTGGGCGATGACAGGCTCGAACTGCCGACCCTCTCGGTGTAAACGAGATGCTCTACCAACTGAGCTAATCGCCCGTTCCGTTGAACGGAAGAGGCGCTTCTAGCGGGCATTTCTTGAAAATCAATTGCTATGTGGCGTGAAAATGCATCTAGCGCTATTTGCCCCCGGTATGAGCACCCCAAATATCACTGTTTTGGCAACCGGCGGTACGATCGCTGGAGAGGCAGATAGCGCGACTCGGCATGAGTATCGCCCTGGTCAGATCGGGATCGGCGATTTTCTGGCCCGAGTCGAAACCTTGGGCATTGATGCGCAGCTGATGGGCAAGCAGATCGCCAATATCGGCTCTGAGGATATGAGTCCGGCGATCTGGACTCAGCTGCACACCGCTTGTTTGGCCGCGATGCGTGATCCAGATTGCACCGGGGTGATCATCACCCATGGCACCGACACGGTTGAGGAAACCGCCTTCCTGCTCGATCTGACATTGCCGACGCATAAACCGGTGGTTTTGGTGGGCGCGATGCGGCCCGCCAATGCGGTCGGTTATGACGGCCTGCGCAATTTCGCCAATGCGATGCGGGTGGCGGCCGATCCAGAGGCGGCTGGACGCGGGGTTCTGGTGGTGATGGGAGACCGGGTGTTTGCGGCGCGCGATATTCGCAAAAGCCGCACGCGAGGCACCGATGCATTTCAGGGTTTTCCACGCGGATCGATTGCGCTGGTCACGCCGAGTGCGCTTGATTGGTTTGGTGCGCCCTGGCGTGTGGGCGCAGACGCCCGTTTTACCTTCACCACCGACTTGCCAGATGTGCCAATCCTGTTTGTGCATGCCGCCATGACGGCTGACTATGTCGAGCGATTGGTCAGCGACAAGACACGCGGCGTAATCGTCGCCGGGTTGGGTGAGGGCAATATGCCGGACGCTGTGCGCAGCGCCTTGGCGCAGCTTGCGGCGAAGGGCATGCCGATTGTCCGTGCGAGTCGTCTGGACGAAGGCTTGGTCGACCGCGAGCCTGAGGATAATGCGAACAAATTTATCGCCGCGCGCGCGCTTAATCCGCAGAAGGCGCGCATCTTGCTACAAATGCTAATCGCGGCAGGGGCGACTGATCCCGCTGCGATCCAAGCTGAGTATGATGGTCGGTAGCGAACCTGTTCGCCCGCAGCGACGCGACCTTTAGGTCGCACGAGCGAGGAAACCGCACCCCGGATGAGGTGCGGTCCACTCGAATCAAGAATGCGGCGTGACCAGATACTTCTCGCCAGTTTTCATCTGGCGATAATCAAGGATCGCTTCTTTGGTCAGCATCTCTTCCAGATTGACCTTCGCCTTGTAGTGGCTGGCGAATGTGGTGGTCAGGTTCTGCTGAACGCGGGTGCGCATCTTAACGACGGTCTCCATTCCGGCTTTCGCGAGGAACGGCGTGAGCAAGAAGCCAGAGACTGTCCATTGCAGACCGTATGAAGGGGTCAGGATGGTTGGCCCCAGATCAAGCCGCCCATACATGTACATCTTCTTGTCTTGGTTAGAGCCGTAGCGAGAGAACTCGTCCATCTTCGAGGATGCAACCTGCTCCATGGCTTTCAGCACGCCGTCGCTGGCCTGGCCGCCGCCAATCGGGTCAAAGCCTAGATAGGCGTCTGTTTCATCAATCGCTGTGCGCAATTGCTTCATGTAATCGTCGTCGGAAGAGTTGACGACGTGCTTTGCGCCGAGGCCCTTCAGCAGGTCTACATGCTCTTGCTTACGCACGATATTGACCAGTTTCATGCCGTCTTCAATGCAGATCTTGTTCAACATTTGACCTAGGTTTGACGCAGCGGCCAAATGGATAATCGCCTCGTGACCTTCCATTCTGGCGGTCTCAACAAAGGCAAGCGCAGTCATCGGATTGACGAAGCTGGATGCGCCGACCTCTGCGCTGTGATCGCCAAGCGGCAGGCACATCATCGCATCGGCAATTGCATATTGGCTGAATGCATTGCCGGGTACACAAGACACGCGCTGGCCCATGAGGGCCTTCGCCATATCGCTGTCGCCGGTCGCGATCACGGTGCCTGCGCCTTCATTGCCCGCTGGCAGACGTTGACCATGGCGGCCACGCTGACCCGACAGGAAAGGCTCCGGCATTTGCGCCACGACCTTGCCATGGGAATACTCCGCATTCTCAAAATCAGCTGCACTGGTCAGGATCGCGAGGTCCGATGGATTGATCGGGGCTGCTTCCATTTTAACCAGCACTTGATTGCCGGTTGGCTCTGGGAAGGTTGCGTCGGCGATTTCAACGGTCAGTGCACCGCCAACATCAAGCGTGGTGAAAAGCTGCTTACCAGTAGTCGTCATGGGGGTCTCTCCTAGATTGCTTTGATGCCTTGGCTAGGCCAGCGATCCACGCTTGGCTAGGGTGACGTTGCGTAAGGCAACGTAGAGGCCTCAAGCGTTGCTGGGATAGATCGCCTCTACGAAATACAGACCATGCGGCGGCGCGTTGTAGCCCAATCTCTGGCGGTCCCGCGCGGCAAGCGCTTCGGCGACTTCGCTCTCTGCCCAGGTGCCCATGCCGACCAATTTCAGACAGCCGACCATGGAGCGGACTTGATGATGGAGGAAGCTACGCGCCGCCGCATGTACATGAATCTCCGTGCCTAACTCGGTCGTGGTTTGCTTCACTTCGAGCAAATCGAGCGTCTTCACCGGGTCCTTCGCTTGGCACCTAACCGAGCGAAATGTGGTGAAATCATGCTTGCCGATCAGAGCTTGGGCAGCTCGCTGCATCGCGTCCACATCGAGCTCGGGGCCAACCTGCCACGCGCGGTTTCTCCCAAATGTCAGAGGCGCTCGGCGATTGATGATGCGGTAAAGATAGCGCCGTCCGGTGCAGGAAAAGCGTGCATGCCAATCCTCGTCTACTTTCTCGCAGGCGGTGACGGCAATCGGGTGAGGCCGCAATTGCCCATTCAACGCCTCCATAAATCGGAACGGAGTGAAATCTTTCTCGATATCCATGTGGCTGCGCATGGCGAGTGCGTGGACGCCGGTGTCGGTCCGTCCCGCGCTGAGCAATTGCGCGTCTTCACCGGTGATCCTGTGCGCGGCCTCTTCGACGGCCTGCTGTACGCTCGGCCCATGTTTTTGCCGCTGAAGGCCTTGGTAGGGCGAACCATCAAATTCCAGAGTAAGCGCAAAGCGGGTCACGTCAGGATTGTGCCTTTTGCCACCGCGTGACCGCGCAGAAAATCCGCGCGGTCCATCGCTGGCTTGCCGGCTCGTTGGAGGCGGATCGGGCGCAATGCTCCGTTTCCGCAGGCGACCGTGAGGTTATCGTCCAGAACTTCACCTACTGCTCCTGAGCCTTCGCATGCCTCTGCTCGCAGCAATTTCACACGCTCCCCGTTCAGCTCAAACCAAGCGCCGGGGAAGGGTGCAAGCCCGTGAACATGGTTTGCCAATTCTGTGGCTTGTCTCGACCAGTCGATCCGCGCCTCCGCCTTGTCGATCTTCGGTGCATAAATCGCCGCATCATCATCCTGCACTTGGGGCGTGATGTTCGGCAGGTCAGCGAGCACTTCGATCATCGCATTGGCGCCAAGCTCGGCCAGTTCCTCGGTCAGTTCGCCGGTCGTCTTGTCCAGAACAGGCGTGGCCACTTTGGAAAGCATTGGGCCGGTGTCGAGCCCGGCCTCCATCTGCATGATTGTTACGCCGGTTTGCTCGTCGCCAGCCATCACCGCACGGTGGATCGGCGCAGCCCCGCGCCAACGCGGCAGCAGCGAGGCATGAATATTGAGGCAGCCATGCGTCGGTGCATCCAGTACAATTTTCGGCAGGATCAGACCGTAGGCCGCCACCACGGCTACATCTGCGTCGATTGCCGCAAACTCTGCGCGTGCTTCGTCCGATTTCAGCGATTTGGGATGACGTACGGGTAGGCCCAGAGCTTCCGCCTTCTGTTGCACAGGCGATGGACGCAGCTTTTTACCCCGGCCCGCCGGACGAGGCGGCTGAGTGTAAACACACGCCACTTCGTGACCCGCTTCATGCAGAGCGGCCAAGGCCGGCATTGCAAAATCAGGCGTTCCCATAAAAGCAATTTTCAGTTTTGGGCGCATAACGCCTGACCCCGGCCTTTCTCAAACTTCGCCAAGCCCCTATCTCTCTGCCCATGGCATCGCAAGAGATCGAAGCGCTCTCCAGCACATTGGCCCGGCTTCCCGGGCTTGGGCCGCGCTCTGCCCGGCGGGCTGTGCTTTGGCTGGTGAAGAACCGGGAACAGGCGCTGCCTGCTCTGCTCGATGCACTCGGCGCGGTCAGCGAGACATTGGTTGAATGCGCGACCTGCGGCAATGTCGATACGAGTGATCCATGTGGTATCTGCGCAGATCACCGGCGCGATGCAAAATCGCTTTGCGTGGTGGAGGACGTCGCCGATGTCTGGGCGCTGGACCGAGCGCGGCTGTTTTCAGGGCGCTATCACGTGCTCGGCGGTCGTTTGTCGGCGCTTGACGGCATCGGCCCAGAAGACCTCAACATCACCGATCTGCTCACCCGTGTGGAAGGCGGTGAAGTTGACGAGGTTGTGCTGGCGATGAACGCCACGCTGGAGGGGCAAACCACCGCGCATTACATTGCGGAGCGGCTTGAGCCCTTTGGTCTGCGCATCACGCAACTCGCGCATGGTCTGCCCGTGGGCGGAGAGCTGGATTATCTTGACGAAGGGACGCTGGCTCAGGCGCTCAGGGCTAGGCGGCCGGTGGATTGATCGTTCTTGTTTAAGGCCTAGCCAGCCCGCGCCCTCCACCCTTCCACCCGGAGCAGTTTCGGATACCATCCGGGTGGAAGGGTGGAGGGCGCGGGCTGGCTCCGGCAACGCGACCAATGAACGTCCAATCACACTGATCGGACCCTTCTGCTTGCGGGCGCAGGCATCACGCACTAAATCACGCTTATGGCTATTCGTGAAATCCTAGAAGTGCCGGATCCCCGGCTCAAAATCGTGTCTGAACCTGTCACAGAGTTCGATGACGAATTGAAAACCCTCGTCGCTGACATGTTCGAGACGATGTATGATGCGCCCGGCATTGGCCTCGCAGCAATCCAAGTCGGCGTGCCCAAACGCTTGCTGGTGATCGATCTGCAAGAGCCGGATATGGACGCAGAGCCAGAGGAATGCGGCCACGATCACGGCGATGGCCAGGGCGCGCATAAGCACTATCCGGTGAAGAAAGAGCCGCGCGTTTTCGTAAATCCCGAAATTCTCGATCCGGCAGAGGAGCTGGCCACTTATCAAGAAGGCTGCCTTTCCGTTCCAGAGATTTACGCCGATGTAGACCGTCCGGCGACATGCCGCGTGCGCTATCAGGATGTTGAAGGCAACACGCACGAGGAATCGCTCGAAGGCATGATGGCGACCTGCATCCAGCACGAGATGGACCACCTCGAAGGCATTTTGTTTATCGACCACCTCTCACGCCTGAAGCGAAGCATGGCGCTGAAGAAGCTGAAGAAGATCAGGCAGGCGGCTTAAGAAAACCGATCTTGTGGAGATTTTTGAGAATATCGCCGTTGGTTTTGTAGGCCTTGCGATCGCGTCGCTTGTTTGGATCGTGATTGGTTTTGCGTTTCATTCCACGGTGGGGCAGAACATTGAGATTGATGAAGACGCCCCACAATCAAAAGCATCTCATCTCGTTTATGGCTTCGTTTGGTTGCTGCTAGCTGTGGGATGGGCATATCGTTCTTGGACGATGTACTATGGTGAATCTCGCGATTGGTTATGGATCGCTATTGCTACATTGGCCTCTCTGATGGCTCTTGCTGTGAGCGTTCGTTCCTTTCGAGATGCGAAGCAGGCTACGTAAGTCCCAATTATCGTCAAAACAGGTATGGCGTTCCCCGTCCGTTCCGCATAAGGTTACGCGATGGATACGACCCTTCTCGCGATTATCGCTCTTATTCTCGGCCTGCTCGTCGGTGGCGGCGCGGCGTGGTTTTTTGCTTCGCGTCCGACAGCGGAACTGCGCGAGCGTCTGAGCGAGAAAGAGGGTGAGTTTAAGCAGGCAATCGCGGAACTGGGCGAGGCGCGCATCGAGGTCTCGGCGCTTGGCGAGAGGGCCGCGCGAGCAGACAGTCTCGCCAGCGATCTGGACAAGGCACGCGAGGAAAACTCGGGGTTAAAAGCGCAGGCCGCGACCTTTGCTGAACAAAAGCGGCTGCTAGAGGAATCGCGCGGGGCGCTGCTGAAAGAGTTTGAGAACACCGGCGCCGCTGTGCTGGGCAAGGCGCAAGAGGCATTCCTGCGCCGCGCAGAGGAGCGCTTCAAGCAATCGGAAGAAACCGGTGAGGCCAAGATCAAATCCCTCTTGCAACCGGTTGGCGAGCGGCTGGAAAAATACGAACGTCAGGTGGAAACGCTAGAGAAGCAGCGGGTCGACGCCTTTGGGCAGTTAAACGGTCTGATCCAATCCATGCGAGAGGGGCAGGAAGAGGTTCGGCGCGAGGCGCAGAGGCTCGGCAATTCGCTGACCAATGCGCCTAAGGCGCGCGGGCGCTGGGGTGAGCGGGCGTTGCAGAATGTCCTCGAACAATGCGGGCTCGCGGAACATACGGACTTTCATCTTGAACAATCGATGGAGACCGACAGTGGGCGCCTGCGTCCCGATGCGATCATCAATGTGCCGGGGCAAAAGAAGCTGGTGATCGATGCGAAAGTGTCGCTCAATGCTTATCAGGCGGCGTTCGAGGCGGAGGACGACGGCGAACGCGCGCGCCACCTCGACCTGCACACCAAGAGTATGCGCAATCACGTGCAGACGCTTGGCTCGAAAAGCTATCAGAGCCAGTTTGAGGACGCGCCCGATTATGTCGTGATGTTCGTGCCGGGCGAGCACTTCGTTGCCGCCGCGCTGGAGCACGATCCAGAGCTGTGGGATTTTGCCTTCAGCAATAAGGTGCTGCTGGCCACTCCGACCAATTTGGTGGCAATCGCACGCACGGTCGCGCAGGTCTGGCGGCAGGACAAGATGGCCGGCGAAGCGCAGGAAATCGGCAAGCTCGGCGCAGAATTGTATGACCGATTGCGGGTTGCGGCTGAGCATATGAAGCGTGTTGGCGGAGGCCTCGAAACGGCGGTTGCGAATTACAACAAATTTGTCGGCAGTTTTGAGCGCAACGTGCTGACATCGGGCAAGCGCTTGGCCGACAAGGGTATTGAGATCGGCAAGCGCGAGATTGAAGAAGTGCCGCTGGTCGAAAGCGCGCCGCGCTACAACGCACAGGATGCTGCCGAGGTGCCGGATGATCTTGGCGCGCTCGATGACAAACGCGATGCGGCGGAGTAGCCGAGCCTTCCTGCCCAACGCCACCATCTTGTTCATGGCCACCGCTTGAAAAACAACAGAGCGTGTTGCCATTTTTTCAAGACCTGCCTAGGCCTCTGCACGCCCAAAGATGGGTACTGAAGGGGACTAAATAATGAAAAAGACAAATCTTTTTGCAGTAGCAACTGCAGCAGCTCTGACGCTTTCAGCGTGTGGCGGCGAAGCAACCGACGCGGCCGCAGAAGGCGCAGCGGAAGAAACCACCGAAACCGCAGCGGTTGAAGATTGCAACGAAGAGACCCTGGTCGCCAAGGCAACCGAAGTTGGCGAGAAAATGAAAGAGCTCGCTAACGATCCAGAAGCAATGCAAGCCATGGCTGCCAAGCTTCAAGAAGTTCAGGCGCAAGCTCAGGAAGAAGGCTACGATGTAGCTGCTGCATGCGCAGTTTACGACGAGATGCTTGCTGAAGGCTAAGCGCTCATCACATTGAGTATTCGATCGGCGAGGCAGGGCTAGGCTCTGTCTCGCCGATTTACTTTGGAGGAGGGCGCGCGTTCGGAGAGGCGCTTACTTAGTTCGGATCTAACCCTCTAACCCGGCCAGCACTTCATAGGCGAGCACCGCCCCCGCCACCGCCGCGTTGAGCGAATCCGCGCGGCCCCGCATAGGCATGGTCACACGCAAATCGCACTCCGCCTCGTAAGCCTCGGGCAGGCCTTGTGATTCATTGCCCACCAAGATGAAGCATGGTGCACTATAATCGGCATCGCGATAAGGCACGGCATCTCTAAGGGAAGCCGCGACCAATTGGCCATCCCCATCTCTCAGCCAGGACAGAAACTCCTCCCAACGCGCTTGGGCAATACCTTGTGTGAACACCGCGCCCATACTCGCGCGTACGGCCTCTGCGCTGAAAGGGTCGGCGCAATCGTCAATCAGGATCAAGCCACCTGCACCAACGGCGTCACAGGTTCTCAGCATAGTGCCCAAATTGCCGGGATCACGAAGGTCTTGCGCCACCATCCAGATCGGCGCAGCCGTCCGGTCCAGAGCGTCGAGTGAGGTGTTAAATTCGTCAAACACACCGACGACGCTTTGCGCGTTCGACTTACCAGTGATTTTGGTCAGGATGTCGGGCGTGGTGGTGATAACCTCGCCGCTGCGGCGGTCAGCACCTCATTCTCCAGCGCATCGAGCAGGCAGTGTTGATCACGCACCGCCGCCATCACCAATGTTCGGGGGATATGGCCGCATTCGCGCGCATCGGTCAGCAGGCGCAGACCCTCGGCCAGGAATTGCCCTGCGCGCTTGCGATGTTTCTTATCGCGCAGTGAGCGCAGATATTTGACCGTGGCGTTGGAGAACCCGGTGATATTCTTGCGTCCGGGCTCGAACGTGTCATTTGAGGTGTCAGGCATCGGCCCGCTCACTCCTCGCCAAAGCCATCTCCGACGAGTGCGCACAATTCTTCAAGCACAGTCTCCGCCCCATCGCCTTCAACGATCAAGTCGACGCTGTCGCCTTTCGCTGCGCCCAGCATCATTAGGCCGAGGATAGAGCCGCCAGCGGCTTCATTGCCGTCCTTCGCAACGCGCACTTTGACACTCTCAGGAAGGGCAGCAACCGCCCCGACAAACTTGGCGCTCGCCCGGGCGTGAAGACCCCGCTGATTAACGATTTCCATGGTCCGGCGTGTTTCCGTCATGCCTGAGCCTTGCTGGGTTTGGCATCATCCCCGAGAAGCTCGCTGGCGACGGTGATGTAGTTCTTGCCGGCGTGCTGCGCGGCATCCACCGCTTCCCGCACGCCCATCTTGCTGCGTGCACCGGCCAGGCGGATTAGCATCGGTAGATTGATCCCTGCAATCACTTCAACCTTGCCGCTATCAAGCAAAGAGATGGCGAGATTGGAAGGTGTTCCGCCGAACAAATCCGTTAGGATGATTACGCCGCTTCCGCTTTCAACT
Source organism: Erythrobacter sp. SN6-5 (assembly GCF_057364945.1). NCBI lineage: Bacteria > Pseudomonadati > Pseudomonadota > Alphaproteobacteria > Sphingomonadales > Erythrobacteraceae > Erythrobacter > Erythrobacter sp. SN6-5. Next base: position 3,187,565 of record NZ_CP200282.1, on the reverse strand, counting down.
GCCGTGATCGCCTCGGCAATATCCTGACGCCGCTGCTCCATATCATCATTGGGGCCAATGCAGACTGTCGCGATGTTTTCCTGAGGACCAACGACGTGCTCCATCGCATCGACAAATTGCTCCGCAAGGCGGCCATGGGTGACCAGAATCAAACCAATCATGTGTGAAGTCCGGGTCCGTTCGTTACCTGCGGCGCGGGGCATTGAGACAGCAATGCCGAGGCCCAATCGTTGCGAGAAGGTTCAAATGCGTCACCCACGTTCGATTTCGTCGGCGGCGCGAGAGCCCAAATTGCGGTGTCGGACAGTGGGCGAAAACCCTGCCTCGCGCAAGCCTTTGGCCATCTCTTCAGCGGTGAAAACTGAGCGGTGTCTCCCTCCGGTGCAACCAAAGGCGACGTGAACATAGGCTTTGCCTTGCGCCTCATAGCGCGGCAGCAAGGTCAGCAGGAGGTCGCGGATCTGCGCAAAAGCCTGAGCAAATGCGGGGTCGCTGGCGACATGTTTGGCGACGGGTTCGTCTTGGCCGGTTAGCTCGCGCAGTCCGTCAACCCAGTGCGGATTGTCGAGAAAACGCATATCAAACACCATATCGGCAAGCGGCGGCATTCCGCGCGCAAAGCCAAAACTCGAGATGGTGAGCGTGGTGGGTTTGCCGGTCTCTTTGCTGAACAGGTCGCGCACATGGTTTTGCAATTGATTGCTGGCGAGTTCGCTGGTGTCGATCACGATATCGGCCCAGCGCCGCAGCGGGTCGAGCAATTCACGCTCTGCCTTGATGCCCTCTTGCAGCGGGCGGCCTTGCGCCATTGGGTGGCGGCGCCGGGTCTCATTGTAACGCCGCTCCAGCTCTCCGCTGGCGCAATCAAGGAACATGAAAGTGATCGAGATGTCCTGGCGTTTCGCCAGCTCTTTGACGAGCTCAATGATGTTGCCTGGCACAAATCCGCGCGTCCGCGAATCGAACCCGATCGCCAGTGGCGCGCCTTGTTGATCTGGGTTGGAAATGAGACGTTTCAGCAGACGAACCGGGAAGTTATCAATCGTTTCCCAGCCCATATCCTCCAGCACGTCGAGTGTGGTCGACTTGCCCGCGCCTGAAAGGCCTGTGACGAGCAGGATTTGCTGGCGTTGATCGCTTTGTGGGTGCGGCTGGTTCATGTGCGAATAATTGCCTTTGCGTTTGCGACCCTCAGGTGCGTTCTTCGCGCCCGTCTCATCGGATTGCAAGCTCGCTCTGTCGTCCATGGAGCTTCAGTGCCCATAGCGCCCGTTCTGCCGGAGCGATTTTACCAGGTACGAACGGCAGGGTTGGTATGGCGTAACCAAGCAGATCACGGGTGTCGGCGACTTCGCGATAGCGCGGTGCGTCATCAGTTAAGGTCAGGATAAGCGCGAGCGGTGCGCTAGCCGCAGGCAGATCGACGATTCCCACGCCTCTGATCTCCAGCTTTCCGGCAATGTTGGGCGGGGGCGTAGCAAGCACCTGTTCGCCCTCCTGAGTAAGCGTGACGCCATCATCACCGATTAGCTTCGCTCCACGTTCGATCAGAGCGAGTGTAAGAGAGGATTTGCCGCTGCCTGGCTCGCCTTCAATCAGCAATGCCTGCCCATCAATGGCGACAGCGCTGGCCTGGACAAGCAGCGGCTTCATTTCCGTCAAACCGCCGCTGGCAGATGGAGACGCAGGCAAGCACCGCTTTGTCCATCAGAGCGGCTTTCCGCTACTAGGGAGCCGTCGTGCGCTTCGGCGATGGCCCTTGCGATCGCGAGCCCTAGGCCGGAATGATTCCCGAAATCCTCGTTGTCTGGACGGATGGAATGGAACCGCGTGAACACCTTTTCACGCGCGTCTTCTGGAATGCCTGGGCCTTCGTCGCAAACGGTCAGGGCGACGCATTCGCCGTCATTCTCAATCTCGACCAATATCGGGGCCTTAGGCGGCGAGAATGACACGGCATTGTCCAGCAAGTTCTCGACCACCCGTTCCAGGCGCGGGCCAACACCGATCACATTGGCAGAAAATCCGCGTGTTCTCAGGATGATTTCGCGATTGCGGTTTTCAGCGCGATCTTCGCGGCTGCCGATGATGGCTTGCACCAGATCAGACAGATCGATCCGCTCCAATGTGGCGCGCGACATCTCGGAGTCGATCCGACTTGCGTCGGAAATCTCGCTGACCAGGCGGTCGATCCGGCGCACATCATGGGTCGCAATGTCAGTGAGTTTCTCGCGCGTTTCCGCGTCCTCAACGCGCGGTAGCGCTTCGATTGCGCTGCGCAGGCTGGCAAGCGGGTTCTTGATCTCATGCGCGACATCAGCGGCAAAGCTGTCGACCGCATCGATCCTGTGGCGCAGCGCCCCGGTCATGTCGGAAACCGCGCGGGCGAGCAGGCCGATCTCATCTCCGCGCTCTGGCAATCGAGGGACTTCGACTTCGCGCTCTCGGCCTTGGCGTACTCTCACCGCCGCTTTGGATAGCAGACGCAGCGGGGTGACGATTGTGCGAGCGAGGAACAGCGACAAAAGGAAAGACGCAAACAATACGAACAGGACCGCCACGACCAGGGTCGAACGCGCCGCGCGTACTGCCTCTGTAATGTCGACTGCGTTGCGCGTGGTGAGCAGGGTTGCACCATTCAACCCAACCGGAGCGGCCGCCGTGATAACAGGTGTGCCATCGCGCCAATCATACAGAGTAATCTGGCTGATCCCTTCTTCGCGTGCAGCGACCAATTCTGGCCAATCATCGGCCTGGTCCGATTCCTTCTCGACATAATCAGTGACTGGCTTTGCGCTGACGACGGTATCGACCGCACGGTCTAGCCAGCGGGCAAAGCGCAGGTTCCAATCATCGTCGCTGATGTCATCAAATTCAAATGCAGGGCCATCTTCGTCAAGCGCGAAGCTGTCCGCCCAAAGCAACCCTTCTGAATCGAACATGCGCATGCGCATCCGCTGCTCTTTGCCGATTTGCACCAGCAAGGCCTCTTGTCGTTCGCGAGTGACGCCAGCTAGCGCTTCGGCTGCGATCTGAGCTTCGATCCGGGCCAGCTTAAAGCGTTCATCGAGCAGCTGAGTGCGGTAGCTATCGATGTAAAACAGTCCGCCGCCCAGGAACAGCAATGGCAATAGGTTCACGATCAATATGCGGGCGGTGAGCGAGAAACGGCCCGTTAGACTGAGACGTTCCACTCCTTGATCCAAAGTTGGAGCATCATCTTCAACCATCGGTGAAGCTGTAGCCTGCCCCATAGAGTGTATCGATTGCGCCAAACTGCGTATCGACGACGCGGAATTTGCGCCGCATGCGCTTGATATGGCTGTCGACCGTTCGGTCATCCACGAAGATATCATCGGGATAGGCTGCGTCCATCAATTGGTTGCGGCTCTTGATCACGCCGGGGCGCGCAGCCAGCGCTTCGAGGATCAGGAACTCTGTGACCGTCAGGCTGACCGGCTTCTCATCCCAAGTGACGTGGTGGCGTGCGGGGTCCATATACAGCCGCCCGGTTGAAATGCTGGGATTGACCGGTTCAATTTCCTGCGTCTCTATCCCGATCGCTTTGCTGGGGTCGGCGCGGCGCAAGATCGCACGGATACGCGCGATCAGCAGGCGCAGGCTGAACGGCTTGGCGATGTAGTCATCCGCGCCCAGTTCCAGACCAACTTCCTCGTCCAGCTCATCGTCTTTGGAGGTGAGGAAGATCACCGGCAGAGCAGTGTGTTCGCGCACCTTGCTGAGCAATTCCAGACCGTCCATCTTCGGCATCTTAATGTCGAACACGGCCAGATCAGGGGGATTATCGAGCAGCGCCTTCAGCGCAGTTTCGCCATCTGAATAGAGCCGGGTCACGAACCCTTCTGCCTGCAGCGCAATCGAGACGGTGGTGAGGATATTGCGATCATCATCGACCAGAGCGATGGTCACTTCATCGCCTTTGGTAGGCTCTGCCTTGGTCATCATATCGCTGGTGCTATCGCTCATTCGTCATGTCTCCCAGCCACTTAGTCTGTTTAGCCCGTGCTTGGTTATACTGCCTTTGCAGGGCGGGCGTCACGCCATGAATAGCCGCATCAAGCGCCATAAACAACGCGGGCGTTTTGGGCGCAAGCGCAGCTTGCATAGATGGCAGTAGATATTGCGCTTACCGCGTTTGACGATGCTGCCACACGCATCTATGCACACGTATGCATAACGGACCAGCGCGAGCCACTGGCGCACCGCAAGACATTCAAATGCGGTTGCCGGGGAAGCAATGTTTCCGGTTTCATAAATTGCACAACCATATTGGTTCAGGAGAAATGCGTTGACCCCGCTTGCCCACCCTCTGTCATCACAGGGTATTGAAACCTCAGCTGAAATTCGCCCTAACTTTGGCACTCCGGAGCTTGTCGAAGCCTCGATTTCCAGCGGCGAAGGCGCCTTGTCCAAAGACGGCGCATTGGTTGTGAAAACTGGTGCACACACTGGGCGCAGCGCCAAAGATAAGTTCATCGTGCGCGATTCTGTTACTGAGGACACGGTGTGGTGGGGCAAGGTCAATGCCTCTATGACGCCAGAGCACTTTGCTGCTTTGAAGCGAGATTTTCTCGCTGCCCTTGGCGAGAAAGAAACCCTCTATGTCGCGGATCTATTTGGCGGATCGCAAGCGGAACACCGCGTCAATGTGCGTGTGATCAACGAGCTTGCGTGGCACAATCTGTTCATCCGCACTCTGCTGGTCCGTCCAAACACCGACGAACTTGAAGGTTTCGCGCCTGAATACACGATCATTGATCTGCCCAGCTTCCGGGCCGATCCGGCGCGCCATGGCACGCGCGGTGAGACGGTGATTGCGGTCAATCTCTCTGAAAAGCTGATCCTGATTGGTGGGACGAAGTACGCAGGCGAGATGAAGAAGAGCGTCTTTGGTATTCTCAACTATCTGCTGCCGACCAAAGGTGTGATGCCGATGCATTGCTCGGCCAATATCGGAGAGGACAACAAAACGGCGGTGTTCTTTGGCCTGTCCGGCACAGGCAAAACAACGCTCAGCGCGGATGCTTCTCGCACCCTGATCGGTGATGATGAGCATGGCTGGTCCGATACTGCAGTCTTCAATTTTGAGGGCGGTTGCTATGCTAAGATGATCCGCCTGTCCGAAGAGGCTGAGCCGGAAATCTACGCGACCACCAAACGCTTTGGAACCGTGCTCGAAAACGTGGTGATGGACGAACAGACTCGCACACTCGACTTTGACGATAACTCACTGGCTGAGAATACGCGCGGTGCCTATCCAATTGATTACATACCCAATACCAGCGCGGACAATCTTGGGCCAGTGCCCAGCAATGTCGTGATGCTGACAGCGGATGCGTTCGGTGTGCTGCCTCCGATTGCGCGGCTGACACCGGAACAGGCGATGTATCACTTCCTGTCTGGCTACACGGCTAAGGTTGCTGGCACAGAGATTGGCGTGACCGAGCCAGAGGCGACCTTCAGCACCTGTTTTGGCGCACCGTTCATGCCGCGTCACCCGAGCGTCTATGGCAATCTGCTGAAAGAACGCATTGCCAAAGGGGGCGTGCAATGCTGGCTTCTCAACACAGGTTGGACCGGCGGCAAATATGGCATTGGCAACCGCATGCCGATCAAGGCGACGCGTGCATTGCTTAACGCGGCGCTGAACGGTGATCTCGATAATGTTGAATATCGCCGTGACGACAATTTTGGCTTTGATGTGCCCGTCCACGTGCCAGTGTTGGCCGAAGCTGGGATCGATCAAACGATCCTCAACCCGCGCGAGACATGGGCTGACAAACGCGAATATGATGCGACTGCTCACAAACTCGTGCAGCTGTTCATCGACAATTTCTCAGAATTCGAAGCCCATGTTGACGAAGGCGTGAGGCAGGCCGCACCGGATGCACCGGTCGCCGCATAACACAATTTTACAGTTGGAGAGGAGGGCCCCGCCCGGCGAGACAGCCGAGCGGGGCCTTTTCATTTGCGGCCTTTGCGCGCAGACTGCCGCAATCAAGAATCACCAAAGAAGGATCACCAATATGAGCATTCTCGACAGCATCATGCAGCAAGTTTCAGGCTCACCAGACACGGTTGCGAACCTTGCAGAAAAGGTTGGAATTGATCCTGCAATGGCCGAAAAAGCTGTTGCCGCACTGGGTCAATCGCACGCAGAAGATGGCGACACAGTAGAACTCGCTGCAGAGAAAACGGGCATCGACACCGGCATGCTTGGCTCAATCATGGAACAAATGGGCGGAGAAGGCGCATTGGGCGACCTTTCCTCCAAATTGCAGGGCGGCGAAGGCGGCCTCGCAGGTCTAGCCTCGATGCTTGACCGTGATGGCGACGGAAACCCGATTAACGACGTGATGGGCATGGCCAAGGGCCTCTTCGGGAAGAAGTGATCGCGATATTTGATCGAAGGGAATAGCCATGAGCTTAGGCCAAATTTTACAGCAAACCGGCGCGATTTCATCGATGGCGCGCGAGCTTGGTATCGATGAGAGCACGGCCAAGACGGCCGCTGGCGCTTTGCTCCCGGCGATTGTCGCCGGGATGGGGCGCAGCGCAACCGGCGGCACGTCGACCCCTGATCCAATGGGCGGGCTGGGCGGACTTGCTGGCGCTATCCTGGGCGGCGGTTCAGGCGGTGGCGGTCTGGGCGGAGGCTTGCTCGATGTGGTGCTGGGCACTCAGGCGACGCCTATCAATCAAGGTAATGATATCCTTGGCAACATCTTTGGCAGCAAGGATGTGAGTCGCTCGGTCGCCGGGGAAGTTGCCTCTATGACCGGGATTGACGAAGGCATTTTGAAAAAGATGCTGCCGATCCTCGCGATGGCCGCTGCCGGTTATATGGCGAAACAGGCTACTGGCGGCGGCACTACCTCACCTAGTGGATCAACAGGTGGCGGAGCGCTGGGAGGCATCCTGGGCTCGATCGTGACCGGGATGATGAGCCGCTGACTTAAGGCGCATGAATGGGCGGAGGAGGTCTACTCCTCCGCCCCACCCTCATAGTCATCCTCACCGGGTGCCGCTGGAACGCTGACCTGAGCAACCGGCGCGGTTGCCGCCAAATCGCGGCTGGTTATCACCGTGCCTTCTTCGGTTTTGTCGAGCAGCGCGATGATGTTCTTCACCCGCTCTGCTCGTTTTCCGCCATGCGGATCATTGGCGATAGGCTGTAACGAGTCTCTTGCGATGGCAATCTTGCCTTCCTGTAGCTGCATCATCGCAGCTCGCATCCACAGACCTTTATCGAATGGCGCGAGCTGTGCGGCGCGTTCCAGCGCATGCTTGGCGTTTTCGGGCGGCTTGATGCCGCGCTGAACGAAGCTGCGATAGTAGTAAATCAGTGGCAGTGGATGATTGTTCTCGATTTGGTTGAGTTGCGAAAATGGCTTCATCGCCAGATCGATTGCAGCCTTCTTGTCCTCCGCATCGCGCGCCATGCGGAACAGGGCATAGCCCTTTTGCACATAGGGGTTGGTTCGAGCTGGCTCGATCGCAATGGCTGCATCGGCAGCGGCGATTGCTTCCGCATCATTGCCTGCGTCATATTCCGCTTCTGAAAGAGCTGAAAGTACTCCGGCATCACCGGGGTACTTTACAGCAATTTTTCGTGCGTCCGCGAGTAACTCGGCAGCTGTCTCTTCGTCAACTCCGCGTTGTGAGCGGATGCGGACCGGCATCATCTCTGCCTCGCCCTTGGGCAGCTTGCGCAGGGTCACTTCGCCAATTGGGAGCATTTCAGGCGTCAGACTGAATCCAGACATGCGTTTCCGCAGATAGGATCTTAGCTCTTTTTCCAGTTGATCCAGATCACCAAACGCCTTCTTGCCTGCCTCAAGTGAGGATAGGCCAGAGAACATCTCTGCTTGGTATTTGTCGAGCTGTCCCATCCGGTCCTGATTGAAGATCAGGTAGTGGTAGAGCAGCCAGCTGCGCCCATAAAACGCATCATGGCGTTTGCCGCGATTGCGTTCATACAATTCATGATCAAGCAGCTCATAAATGCTGACATCAGCGGAATTGAACAACTCATTGGCACGGTGTTGCGCCGGGAGCCCAATTTGAATGCCGCCGTTGCTTGGGAACGATGCTGACGCGAAAAATTCAGCCGCACCTTCATTGAGCCAACGCGGCATGCCGAAGCGTGATCCAGAGATCAGGTAATGGTGTGCGTATTCGTGAAGCAGGACGATAGTCGAGAAATCCGGATAGCCGCTCTTATGACGAATATCCTGCACAAATGCCCGGCTTGCACCTGCTCTTGGAAGATAGAAGCCCGCGACATAGCGGCTCTTACTGGCCGAAAGCTTGCGAATGTCTCTTTGACTGCCAACGGCAAAGATCACCACTCGGTTTGAAGGACTGGGTTTTTCGACTTTCCGCTTTGTGAGCAATTCCATCGCTGCGTGGAACCGCTCAAGGTTTTGCGCATAGCGGCGAATGTCTTTCTCGCTGTCGTCAGCGTAAATCACGAAATGATCGCTCGATGCCTCGTACCAATCAGCCCTTGCTAAGCACAGCGCCTAGAAATGCGAATGTCAGTAAAAGAGATGCGAATAGACGCGCGAATACCATTGTGATTGCCCCGTTAGTGCGACCGAGCACTTTAGAAGTGCTCCTATTGCAAGCATAACGCCGTTTATTTGGGTTTCTAGTGCTTTGTTTAGCTTTCAAGGCCGTCAAGGTAGCTCCAGATTTGCGAGACGACGACTGACCCTTCGCCCACTGCGCTGGCCACGCGTTTCACCGATCCAGAGCGCACATCACCCACCGCAAAGACACCGTCCGTACCCGTTTCAAAGGGGAGGGTCGGCCCACCTCTGCGCCGGTTAGCACAAACCCGCGCTCGTCCGTGTCGACATGGCCAGAGAGCCATTTGGTGTTCGGCGCAGCACCGATCATGATGAAGAGCGCGCGCGTGTCCTGACGGGTGTCGCCCCCAGGTGTGTTGAAAGTCACCGCCTCCAGACGGTCCTCTCCGTGAAGCTCTGTGACGCTGGTGTTGTAGTGGATCGTGACGCGCGGATCGGCTTCCAACCGGCTAGAGAGATAGCTCGACATGCTTGCAGCGAGGCTGCCAGAGCGCACGACCAGATGTACGTGCGCTGCGCTGCGCGAGAGGTACATGGCCGCTTGCCCAGCGGAATTGCCGCCACCGATCACAACCGCTTCGGTTTTCCTGCAAAAGCGTGCTTCCATCTCGGTTGCTGCGTAGAACACGCCTGCGCCCTCAAGCTCCTGAAGCCGGTCCAACGGCAAGCGGTTGTATTGCACGCCAGTGCTGACGAGCACAGCACGCGCGCATATCTCGTCGCCGTCATCCAGTATCGCGCAGAACGAGCCGTCGCTGCGCCGCATCAGCTTGTCCACCCGGCGGGGCATCGCGAACCGCGTGCCGAACTTCAGCGCCTGGATCTGCCCGCGATAGGTCAGGTCCGTCCCGCTGATGCCGGTGGGAAAGCCCATGTAATTCTCAATCCGGCTCGATGTGCCCGCCTGCCCGCCAATCGCCATGTCCTCGATCAGAAGAGCCTCAATCCCCTCTGCCCCGGCATAGACCGCTGCGGCGACGCCGGCTGGTCCGCCTCCGACGATCAGCAAGTCGAAGGTGCGCTTTGAACAGATGCTGAGGTCCAATCCGAGGTGCTGGGCGACCTTGCGCGGGGTTGGATTATCCATCTTTTCGGCTCTGCCAACGATCACGGATGGCTGATGCCCGCTGAGGTCGCAGACCTGCGCGGTTTCCTCGTCAGAGGCATCCATGTCGAAGCTTTGGAAGGGGATCCGATTGCGGGAGAGGAAGCCCTCTACCTTTTGCACCGCCGGATCGCGGTCTGCGCCGATCACTTTGACAGAGCTGTTCTTCAGCTCAAACTGTCGCTGTCTGCGCGCTGCGAACACGGTGATGATATGGTCGGACAGCTCCGGCACCCGGCTCATCAGTTCCAGCATCGCCTCGCGCGGGGCCTCAATCACCCGAGTGTCTTTCGCTGCCCGCATCGGCAGGAACCAGTTCCCACCATTCATGAAGGCAATCTCGCCCATGAACTGCGTCGGACCGAGGCTGTGCTCGAACATCCGCTCACGCGAGTAGGGATCGATTACCTCAATCTCGCCATCAAGCACGTAGGTGAAGGTGTCCATCGGCTGGCCAACCTCGGCGAAGATGTGCCCCTTGGGATAGGTGCGCTCGGCCCCGATTTTGCATAGCTCTTCGACATGCGCATCGGCCAGCGGCACACGCCGCAGGGTCTCAAGGTCTTGTCCTAGCTGTTCCATGCGTGCCTCTCCTGAACCGGTAATGCTACAACATGGGGTCGCCGGGGTGTTGCTGCAATCCTGCGAAGCCTCGTCGCGCCCTGTCGGTTCGCCGCGCGCCATACACGCTTGGAACAGCTGGAACAGTGTTCTGGGGCGAAAAACCAATCGATCACAGAGCTGTTGATTGATCGCTTTTTTCGATCATATTCCGGACGCGATTTGGCCAGCGTTACGCGCGCTAAGCAATTGGTTGGGCGCAATGCTGAAAGACCGGACTGGAGCATTCTGCGGAGATACCGCAATCCTGCCGGGTAGGAAAATCAGGTCAGCAGCCCTCGCATGCCATCTTGCCGCGCCGATAGGCTCGGTATGTTTGCGCCGGGTATCGGAAGAGGCCGAGCAACATCAGTCCACGACATAGTGAGCGTGCGCGCCAGTCTGAATAGCAGCGAGCGCCGACTTCCCATGCGGCGACGAGCAATTCACCGCGAGCGCTGGTGTCGTAGCCGGTGTGCAAATGATGTGCATCGTGCTGTGCCAATATCTCGCGGCGCCAGCGGAAATTGGGAAGTGGAAGTTCAAATGGCCCAAGCGTTGCCATCCAGACGAGCGCATTTTCGTCATGCGCGGCAAATCCATTGCTGCGGCGAAAATCAGCGATTTCACTAGAGCGATGATCAACCATCGACTTGCGCCTGCTTGGCTTCGCTCGCCAATTCCGCCTGCCCCGGCGAAGCAATCGACAGCGCGCGCTCTGATACCGGCGAAATACCGGGCCGAGGCGGAAGGTTCGCGGGCAGCTTTATGTCCCATGCCAGGCCCAAATTTTTGAGCAGCCGGATAAACTGGAAACCAAGATCAATCTGCCCCGGATAAAGCCCATGCGCCGCCGACCTGGGAAAGGCATGGTGATTGCAATGCCAGCTTTCACCCATGGTTGGAATCGCCAGGATCGGCACATTGTGCGCTTGCAACGCGGCATCGTCCAAATGCCAATCTTGCGGCCCGCGCGTGTGGGCCAAATAGGAAATGTACCAATGCATGGAAACGCAGGCTGCCACTCTGACGACCACGCCCCACACCACCCAAGACCATCCGCCCATGGCATAGAGCGCGATGGCGAGCGGGATTTGATGCAGCATCCATGTGCGCTGAAGGAATGCGTAAAACCGGTCACCGGCAATCTCCGGCCCGGGATCAAAGCCCGGCGGGTGATCCAGGATCAGCTTGAAGTTGAGGTAGTAGAACCCCTCTATCGCCATTGGTTTGCCGTGCCGCAGAAACCAGTGGCAATCCTCCTCACGCTGAGCCCAATCGCGCATATCGTGCAGGCCAATGGTCCAAACCGGCCCGCCCATGCCCACCAGCGTGCCGAAATAGACCATCACGCGCTCCAGCCATTTGGGGCATTCAAAGCTGCGGTGGATCAGCCGACGATGAAAGCCGACCGAGTGGCCTGCGCATAGTGTCACCGCCGACAGCACCAGGAAGACGGCAAAGCCGCTCCATGAGAAAAACAGCGGGCCGAGCACCAATGCGCCTAGGATAAAGCCGGTGTTCCAGATGGATCGGGCCGGGTCCCAGACCACATGGCCTTTGCCCGGATCGGCCTGCTCCAAATTGGTCAATGAATTGACTTTGAACGCGGCGCTGCCGCTTTGTAGATCACTGCCCATTGGCGACTTCCTCCACCGGGTGCCTCATGATGATGTCTGATAAGAACAGCCGCGCGCTTTCCTTAGCTGCGAGTTGCTGCATCGGGCCGAAATACCACGCCGGATCGAGCAGCCGGTCATAGCGAATGGTCAGCGCCACACGCGTGCCGCCATTCGCCTTGGGCGTGAAACGAATATCGGTGCCGTCGATATCCATGTAATTGCCAAGATAGCTGTCGTTACGCGTGATCTTCGTGCGGATGTGATCGGCGCTGACTTTGTCGATACGAACATGCATCTCGCCCTGATGGGTGTTGGTGAACAGCCAGCGTTTGTAGGTGAAATGCAGAGTGTGCATATCGCCTGACGCCAGGCTGCCCGCTTGAATGCTGTCGGGCATGGGGAACAGTTCCAGAAACCAGTGCCGGTCGCTTTCAAAACTGATTGGTTGAGCCATATTGGCTTGCAGTTCCGCCACGCTGAGCGGGGTGTTCGCGACCAAAGTGGCGGTCGCTGAACGCGGCACCGTTGTTGCCGAAAACAGACCTTCGCTCACCAGCATCAGCACAAAAACAGGAATAGCGGCGACCTTGAACGTATTGGTTAGGTCGCTGCTGCCTTTGTCATCCAGGCTTTTGTCTCTCGCCAGCCATGAGAAGAAAAAGCCAATTGTTGCAAAGCCATAGTAGATCGGCATGAACATCAGTACGCAGATGAAGCCCTCAAACAGCAACGCTGAGGTCGCCAGAAAGACGATCGTCATAATCCGCATGTGGTTGAGATAGCGGTAGCGATATCGGGTGCTCTCGCTCGACTTGGTTAGGAATGCGAGCGCAACCGAGATGACGAACGGGATCAGAATATAGACCAGCGTCGACCCGCCGAAATCGCTATCCAACAGGGCCCGCAAAGTGAGCGTCGAAAACCCGACAATCGCCAGCAGAACCTTCCAGGAAATCCCCACTCGGTATCCCCTTAGGCCTTCGTTCCCGCGATATAACGATCGACATTCTTGGCCACCACATCGAGCGGTGAATTGCCGCCCAGGATCACAGCGGTGTTGAACGCTTTAAAGTCATAGGCCTCGCCCAGCTCAGCCTCTGCCCGCGCGCGTTGGCGCACGATTTCGCTGTGCCCGATCTTGTAGCTGCAGGCCTGGCCCGGCCAGCTACAATAGCGGTCCACTTCGCCAACGACCTCTTCAAACTTGCTGCCATTGCGTTCCACAAAGAACTGGCGGGCCTGATCGCGGCTCCAGCGTTTGGAGTGCAGGCCGGTGTCGACCACCAGACGGCAGGCGCGGAAGGCGAGGCTTTGCAAATAGCCCAGCCGCCCGACCTTAAAGTCGTCATAGGCGCCAAGTTCATCGGCGAGCTGTTCGCCGTAGAGCGCCCAACCTTCGCTGAATGCGCCAAAGGCCAGGATGGAGCGGATCAGCGGCAGACGATTGGAATATTCACCTTCCCAAACGTGGCCTGGGACCGCCTCGTGGAATGTGAGGTCCGCGAGATCATACTTGCGGTGCAGATCGGTGGTGCGCAAATTGATCCAGAACCGGCCTGGGATGCTGCCATCCTTGCTGCCCGCGCCGCCATAGGCACCGGGGGCGCCAGGCTCTTCATTAATGGGGATCCGGCGGACCTCCATATTGGGATCGACCAGCTCGTTAAAGGCGCGCGGCATTTGCGCTTTGATCCATTCGATCCGTTCATCGATGAAGGCGAAGATTTCCTCGCGGCCCGGATCGCCTTCGGCAAATTTGTAGCGTGGATCCTGGCTGAGTGCCTGCATGCGCTCGCCTACTGTGCCCTGGGTAAAGCCGATTTCTTTCAGGATCGGGTCCATCTGGCCGTGCAATTCGGCGAGTTCTTCCAGCCCCTGTTCGTGGATCTCATCGGGTGAGAGTGAGGTCGTGGTTGAGGCGCTGGTGGCCCAGGCGTAATATTCCTCGCCCTGCGGCTGGCTCCACATGCCGGGATCGCTATCCGCCTCGGCGCGCTGGGTTTTGAGTTCTTCTAGCTGACGTTCCAGCGCGGCGGCGATGTCGCCGGTGACAATCGCTTTGGCGCGGTCCACCGCATCGGCAGGCAGGCCCGCTTTCTCAAGATTGGCGGCCAGATCGCCGGTGTATGCGGTGCCATCGGCAGCCGCCGCGAGGCTCGATTCCATCTGTCCGATGGCTTTGTCGAGCAGGAAGTCTGGCGGCACGACGCCCATGGCGCGGGCTTCTTGCATGCGCTCAATCTCGCCATCCAGCACCGCCGGGATCTCGCTCAAGCGGCTGAGGTAATATTCGACGTCCTGCTCATTGCTCAGCGGCTGGCTGGAGCCCATCGCGCGCGGCATATCGATATAGGCGCCGACGTTCTGGATCACCACGTAAGGCGCGTTGCGCCAACTTCCGACTGCGACATCGCCGTAGGGGAGGGCGAATCCTTCGAGCGCCTTGGCAAATGCGCTTTCGACAACTTCAAAACTGGTGAGCTGATCGGGTGTCAGCCCGTCCTTGGGATAGTCCCTCGCGCCCTCGCGCAGGCGCTCCAAAGTGGCGGCATAATCGGCGCGGCCTTGCAGGCCCGGTGTGCCAAAGGTGCCGCGCCATGCGGCATAATCGCCGGTGTCCACACCCAGTCCGGTTGCGCGGCCAGGCTCATGGCTAAGCATTTCATAGCCGATCTTCTCCAGCGCCGCGTCAGGCTCCAGCGCGGCAAATTCGCCGCCGCTTGCCCCACCAATGCCCAGCTGTTTACAGGCTAGCAGCAGTGCCAATGCAGAAACGCCGCCAAGCCCGCTAAGGGCCTGACGGCGCGTGATGTTCATGTTTGAATGGGTCATGCAGGCGGTGTTACCGCGCGGCAGGCCGCTGTCAATCTGAACAATGGGTCAATCAGTCGAGAAACTCGGCTGGCACGGTTCCGCCGTTTTTGGCGAGTTCCTGCATGGTTTTCTTATGCAGCCAGATGTTTTCCTCAGCCGTGCCGGAATAATCGGTATCGCCTAGCTCCCCGGCCAATTCCTTGCGGTTGCCAAAGCTGGGATCAACCCCGATCAGCTTCATCAGATCGACAATCGATGTGCGCCAGTTGAGCGTGTCTGCGCCGTCCATTGCGTCGAGTCGGGCGGCGACATCAACATCGCTGATCGCGGCGGGCTTCGCTGCGGCTGCTGCGGCGACCGCTGCCGCTGCACCGGCGGCGGCTCCTGCGGCGGCGCCTGGTGATTTCTTTTCATCTTCGTCTTTGCCGAAGATCGCGCCTTTGATTGAACTGAAAATACCCATCTTGTCCTCCTATTATGTTTATGCGGGGTTGGACGTGGAATATTCCAACTCTGCGACAATTGCATTATGGCGCGATCCCCAACCAGAGGCAATTCGAACATGAACCTTGTGCTTTCAATCGTAATGCTGGCCGCCTTTGCTCTGATCATCGGGGCGGTGTTCCTGTGGCGGCGCACAGGCGCGATCAAGCAGCCAGCGCTGATGGTGCTGCTGGCGGTAATTGCGATTGGCAATGTGATGATCTGGACATTGCCGGATGCGAGCGGCAATTCACCGCTGGATCAGGTGGAGGCTGCCGGAGCAGAGGGTGCTGGTAACTGAACGGCCTTTGCCACCCCGCGCCCTCCACCCTTCCACCCGGAGTATTGTCGGATGCAATCCGAGTGGAAAGGCGGAGACGCGAGATGGCCTAGCCTTGGTAAGCAGGCCTCAATTCGGCAATTGCCAATTGATTGCGCTGGTGTAGATCCCTGCTGTCGGTGCGCCGCTTGAATCCATCGCAGGATCAAACCGCGCGCGTTCGGTGATCAGCGAACAGGTCGCCGTGTCGAGCGCGCTGTGCCCGGTGGAGCGCGTGATCGAGCAATTGGTGACCCGGCCAGAGGCGCTGACCTCCAGACTGAAGCTCGCTTTGCCGGAATAGCCGCGGCGGATCCAAGCCGAGCGATAGTCACTGTCCCGGACCCAGCGGGAGGCATCATTGGCAGGTTTCGCCGCAATTGGATCGAAGGTCGGCATACTAGGCGTGACCTCACCTACGCCATTGCCAATCTCCGTCCCCGGGATCGGTCCTAGGTAGATGTCACCGCCGACCGGCGGCAGCTTATCCGTGGTGTTTGTGAACGTGGGTTCGGTCGGAAAGTTGGTGGGTGTTGGCGGGATATAGACCTCCGGCAGAGTTGGACTCGTTTTCGGTGAGGTATCCGGTTCGGCGGTTGGCTCAGGCGGCGGGGCTGGATAATCCCTGTTTGGCAGTGGCCCAGTCCAGACTTCTGGTACATGGTCTTTCACTGCCAATCCGATAATTAGCAGGCCAGCGAAGGCGGCGGGAATGCCGATTGCTCCGATTATTGCGACCGGTTGGCCCGTTTGTTTTTGTGTGACGTAACTCATTGCAAGGCTCCTCTCTTCAAGGAGCGGCAACCTTGAGCGCTTGCTCGCACATAGGCGCCGCTCTGGAGTCATGTTACAACATTACATTTATGTGACAAGAACTTTCGAGTTGCGTTTCAGGACTTTATGTTTGGGGCCTCAAGCGCCGGCGGCGGTATCCGCCGCTTGATCGTTTTTTGTTACGCCCTCAAACGCCGGGCGCTCACATCTGTTCGCTTGGCTTCCGCGCCATAAGGCGCGACGGGCGGTCGCCCTTGCGAGGCCTACAGCCTCGAACCATTCCAAGCCAACGATCGAGCGATTTGGCGTTTAACCCTCTGCTGCTGGCTTGGTCGCGGAGCACGGTCGCGCCAGCGACCGCAAGGCCGACTGGCCGCCCGCAGGCCCGCATGGGCCGAGGATATCGCAGCACGGATGTGCTGCGGGAAACCAGCAAACGATCAAGTGATCCGAAGGATTACTTAATCGGACAATCCGGCGACAGGCGGAAATCGAGATAATTGTCGACTGAGGCCATCAGATCATCGGTCTCGTTCTCGAAGAAGTGGTTCGCTCGCGGGATCTCTTCGTGATGGATCGTGATGTGCTTTTGCGTGCGCAGCTTATCAACCAGCTTTTGCACCGCGCTTGGCTGAACCACCGTATCAGAGGCGCCTTGCACAAAGATACCGCTCGCCGGGCACGGGGCCAGGAATGAAAAGTCATACATATTCGCTGGCGGCGCGACAGAGATGAACCCGCGAACCTCTGGGCGGCGCATCAGCAATTGCATGCCGATCAACGCGCCAAAGGAATAGCCAGCAACCCAGGTCGTCTGCGCCTCTGGGTGGATCGATTGCACCCAATCCAGCGCGCTCGCTGCATCGGACAATTCACCAATGCCGCTGTCAAAGCTGCCCTGGCTGCGGCCAACGCCGCGAAAGTTGAACCGCAAAACCGCAAAGCCGCGATCCACGAAGGTCTTGTACATCCGCTGCACAATCCGGTCGTTCATGGTGCCGCCGCCCTCTGGGTGCGGATGCAGGATCATCGCGACCGGAGCGCGCGGACGCGGTGGCGGGGAAAAACGACCTTCGAGACGGCCTTCTGGACCGGGAAAGATGACTGATGGCATCGGAAACCTTGTGAAATAATATGTGCGCGTATCACCGGCTGGTGCATGCGAAGACGAGGCCTATATAGGAAAAGATGCAAAAATCGCAATTTTTTGTGAGGGGTTCTCATTAAGACACGCATTTATCTCGACCATGCGGCCACGACGCCGTTGAGGCCAGAGGCGCGCGCAGCGATGGAAGAGGGGTTTGCGATCTGGGCGAATCCGTCCTCTCCGCATGGCGAAGGCCGCAAGGCCAAGGCTGCACTGGAGGATGCGCGGGCACGGATTAAGCGGGCGCTCGGCTGGGAAGGCGAGCTGATCTTTACCAGCGGCGCGAGCGAGGCGCTGGCCATCGGATTGCAGCAGTGTAAGGCATCGCGCCGGATCGTCAGCGCGGTCGAGCATGATGCGGTGTTTCGCGCGGCGCCGGATGCGGAAGTGGTCTCTGACGAAACCGCCTTTGGCGATAATGCGATATTGGCCGTCCAACATGTGAACTCAGAGACCGGGGTAATCAATCCGGTTGCTCAGATGGTCGAGACAGTGAAATCTGGCGGCACAGTGGTGCTGTCGGACTGCTCCCAAAGCGCGGGCAAAATGGCGCTGCCCGATGCGGATATGCTGGTGGTCTCTGCGCATAAATTTGGCGGCCCCATTGGGATTGGCGCGCTGCTGCTGCGCGATTTCAATCTGCTCAATCCCATCGGCGGGCATGAGCGCGGCTATCGCCAAGGCACGGAAAACGTACCTGGCGCGCTGGGCATGGCCGCGGCGTTGGAAGCAGGCGATTGGCAAACCACTACGGCGCAGCGGCGGAGCTTTGCAGAGCGGCTGGGCGAGGGGGTTCTGACGATTGGCGACCAGGCGGATTACATCTTTGCCGTGACCCATCCGGGCATGAGCGCGCAGGCTTTGCTGATCCGCTTGGATGCTATGGGATTTGCTGTTTCGGCGGGAAGTGCGTGTTCCTCTGGCACGCTGAAGAAAAGCCGCGTGCTCGATGCATTTGGTGTTTCCGATGAAGTCGCCGCGCGCACTATTCGGGTTAGCCTGGGGTGGAGCACGACACCGGAGGAGCTTGATGCGTTTGCCAAGGCTTGGAGCAACCTCGCCTAATCACCACCGTCATCCCGAATTCATTTCGGGATAACAACTGGAGCAAGTTGAGAGGGTTATCCTGAAACAAGTTCAGGATGACGAGCCAAGTAGAGTGCGCCATAAGACCAACCAATGATCTACCTCGATTATCAAGCCACAACCCCGCTAGCGCCCGAAGCGCGCGATGCCATGCTGCGCTGGCTCGATGGGCCGGATGGCACCGGCTTTGGCAATCCGCATTCACCGCATCGGATGGGCCGTCAGGCGGCGGCCGCGATAGAGCTGGCGCGCGACCGAGTGGCGACCTTGTTTCCCACTGGTGGCAAAGTGATCTTCACCAGCGGGGCGACCGAGGCGCTCAATCTCGCGATCCGGGGCACGGCGGGTGAGGGCGTGGTGGCGTTCTCCGCGATTGAGCATTCCGCGGTTGGCGACACGGCCAAGGCGGCGGGTGCGCATCACTTGCTCAGCGTGGATGATCAGGGACTGTGCGATCCCACGCAAGATCTGCCCCAGGACACGCGCATGGTCGCGGTGATGCAGGTCAACAATGAGATCGGCACGGTGCAGCCGGCATTGGAATGGTACGCCCGCGCGAAGGAAGCGAACGCGCTGTTTCTGGTTGATGCCGTGCAGGCTTACGGAAAGACCCATGTAACCAGTGCGGATATGATCGCGATCAGCGCGCATAAGTTTCACGGGCCGAAGGGTGTGGGCGCCTTGTGGGTGCGTGACGGCATTGACCTAAACGAAGTGCAGACCGGCGGCGGGCAGGAGCATGGCATCCGCTCCGGCACTTTGGCGCCGGCCTTGATCGCAGGCATGGGCGCCGCTGCACAACTCGCAGCGGAGCGGGTGGCAGAGGACGCGCAGCATATCGAAACGCTGTGGAATAAGGCGCTGGAGCTGTTTTCCGATTGGACGGTGAACGGCAGCGAAGAGGCCCGCTGGCACGGCAATCTTAATATCCGGAGAGAAGGCTTGGATGTCGCCCGGCTGATGTCCGATTGCCGCACGATCATGTTCAGCGCGGGGTCCGCCTGCGCCAGCGGGTCGGGACGGCCCAGCCATGTGCTGAAAGCCATTGGCCTGAGCGATAGACAGGCGAAATCCTCGATCCGGCTCGGCTTCGGGCGCTATACAACGATGGAACAGATAGAAGCGGCGGCAGAGGCCATCAATGCGGCCGCCAAGGAGCAGCTTTGATGGGTGTGAAAATCCACTTTACCGATGCCAAAGGCGGATCTGTTGAGGCCGAGGGCGCGGCGGGTGACAGCCTGCTGAAGGTCGGACAAGCGCATGGCCTGCCGCTGGAGGGAACGTGCGAGGGGCAGATGGCGTGCTCAACCTGCCATGTGATTGTCGCCGCGGAATGGTTTGACCGGCTCGACCAGGCGAGCGAAGAAGAAGAGGATATGCTCGACTTTGCCGCCGGTGTGCGCCGTACCAGTCGCCTGTCCTGCCAGATCGAGCTGACCGAAGCGCTGGACGGGCTGGCCGTAACCATCCCGTCCGAAGCGCATGATATGTCGGCTTAGGTCTCGCTCGCGGCGGGAGCTGCTTCGCGGCGGCCGATTGCCCAGCTGTTGATCCGCATGGCGAGCCATACGAGCATACCGATGGGCAGCACCACGGCCCCCAGCATCATCAGCCAGGCAATAACAGTGCCCATGATCCCGCCAACATTGCCGAACGCATCGCCAATCGGCTTGGAAAAATTGCCGCCCACAGGGGTGGAGGACTCGTAATCCAACGTCATCCGGCTGAAGGCGACGCGTCCGCGCATTTCAGTCAGCCAGCTGCGCGCCTGATCGATCTCTTCGTTGACCTGCGCAACACTGCGCTCTGCCTCGACCAGTTCCGCAACGGTGCCGCGCCGGGTGCGCAAGGTCTCTAGCAAACGGTCACGCAGGACAGTGCGTGCTTTGAGGCGCGCCTCGGTGTCGACCATCTGTTTCGACAGATCTTCGCCATTGATGGCGACCTTGGTTGCCTCGGCATCGCTTTCGGTCGCGGCGCCGCTCAGCTCAGAGCCAAAGCCACGCGCGATGTCAGACCGGATCGCGAGTTCCAGGCGGCCGCTGCCAATGCCGTCGGCCACATTTGCGCCTTGCATGGATAAAATGCGGCAGGTGCCCGCGCCTTTCGCCTCGCACATATCGGCGTGGCGCTGTTGCAGAGGCACGATTTTCTCACCGGGCAGGCTGAAACCATAGTTGTAAGTGTAGGCGATCTTGGGGAGTAGGCCGGGGGTCTCCAATGCCGGGACTGGGACCGCGTCATCGCCAGTGGCGGTGTCGCTCGCCGCTTGATCTGCGGCCACTTCCTCAGCAGCTATGATGTTGGTTGGTGCGATGGCATCTGCGGAGGCTTCTGCCTCGGCATAATCCACGCTTGCCGCCTCACCATCATATGTTTCGCTGCATGCGGTCAGCGCCATACTGGCTGCGCCAAGGCTCAAAATCACTCCAAGTCTTTTATCGAATCGCATTGTCACTTTCATGATCACTCTCCTGAAAAAGAGGCGAATTGTGGCGGAGTGCCTCATTTGCGCCTAAGTTTTGCCATAATTGTGCCACATTTTAATTTCGTTGCAAGCCCCTTCTTTTCTGAGCATGGCCCGCGCTGCCTTCTGGCGAGGCGGGAAATGCGGTGTTAAGGCCGCGCTCAAAGTCACAATTTCATTGCCTTAACTACCGTTGGAGTAACGCTAATGAGCTTGCGAGAGCGCGCCCAGAACTTGGTCGAATCCGGCTCTTTTGAGCGCGTCATCATTGCCGTCATCGTGATCAATGCGATCGGTTTGGGGATGGAGACATCGCCTTGGGTCATGTCGAAAGTGGGCGGGGCCGTGCACATGCTCGACACGATCGCGCTGACGATTTTCGTGGTCGAACTGCTGATCAAATTCTTCGCCTACCGCTTTGCCTTTTTCAAAAACGGCTGGAACGTGTTTGATCTGGTGATCGTCAGCGTCGCGCTCGTCCCCGCGAGCCAGCAATTCTCGGTCCTGCGGGCGCTGCGCATCCTGCGCGCGCTGCGCCTGATTTCGGTCGTGCCCAGCATGCGGCGCGTCATCGTCGGCCTGTTTAAGGCAATCCCCAGCATCGGCACGGTGATCGTCATGCTGCTGCTGCTGTTTTACATCAGCGCGGTGATGGCGACGAAGCTGTTCGGCGAGAGCTTCCCGGAATGGTTCGGAACGCTTGGCGCCTCGCTCTATTCGCTGTTCCAGATCATGACGCTGGAAAGCTGGTCGATGGGGATCGTGCGCCCGGTGATGGAGGAATACCCCTACGCCTGGGCGTTCTTCGTGCCGTTCATTTTGATGACGAGCTTTATCGTCCTCAACCTGTTCATCGGTGTGATCGTCAACGCGATGTCAGAGGCGACGGAAGATGACGCGCATAGCGAACGTGAAGAAATCCTGATCCAATTGCGCGCTTTGCGAGAGGACATGGCGGCACTGAGCGCTCAGCGATCTGCTGGAGCTGAGCGACCAATCCCACCGCGAGTGGATTAGTCCTCCACGATTGTTTCGCGGTACTCCACGCCTGCTTCTTGTATCGTCGACGCAAGCCATGACAGCGAAACCCCAGAATAGGGTCGAAGCTGTAGCGGATAACGGTCGTGAAAATGTACCCAATATTCTCGCAGATCCGTCTGTTCGTAGCGTTCAACTGTGCGAAATTCGATTGAGCTTATCTCGCTGAGCTCGGCGCGAAATCCGATTTCTTCGCCATGGGCGTGGTTTGGCACGTCCCAAGTGAGATGGCCGTTCGCCAGCTTGAAATGCCAATGGCCAGTTTGCCCGAGGCTCCTGACGCCAAACACCGCCTCTTTGAGCAGTCCAAAGATACCAGCCCCCACCATGATGAGGCCCACAAACGCCCACCCATCCCACATTTTGAGAGTGCCCGGCGTAAAGCTCCAATCGGGGTGCTCGGGAAGCAGGTAACGCCCGAGTAGGATGAGGCCAATCGAGAACGTGCATGCAATGGCCATCCGCACCGCAGCACGGCGTCTGGCCGATACGCGCACGTCAAATATGGGTCCATCACTCATGGGCTGGCTTGCCGCTCCTTCGAATATGCTCCGGCCATAGCGGTCAAAAGTTATCAAAATGGCGGATAAAGCGCTTATTTGGCGCTAGTTCTTGTGGATAGACGCTCCCTAGGGCGCGCCATGCTTGCTAGACGGTTCTTGTATGGCTGACACCAAAGACACGACTCTAACCGACGAACCCGATCCGTTTGATGCAATCGTCGATGCGCCGTTCGATAGCGCGCTCGAAGAACGTTATCTCGTATATGCACTGTCGACGATTACGGCGCGGTCTTTGCCGGATCTGCGCGATGGCTTGAAACCGGTTCATCGCCGCCTGCTGTGGACCATGCGTCAGCTGAAGCTGGACCCAAGCAATACATTCAAGAAATCGGCCCGCGTTGTGGGCGAGGTGATCGGTAAATATCACCCGCATGGCGACACCGCCGCTTACGATGCGATGGTCCGGCTCGCTCAGGATTTCTCGCTGCGCTATCCGCTGGTCGAGGGGCAGGGCAATTTCGGCAATGTCGACGGCGATAATGCCGCTGCCTATCGTTACACTGAGGCGCGCCTAACCAAGACCGCGATGCAATTGATGCAGGGTCTGGACGAGGGCACGGTTGATTTCATCCCGACCTATAATGGCGAGGAAGAAGAACCCGAGCTGATGCCCGGCCTGTTCCCCAATCTGCTGGCCAATGGGGCGAGCGGGATTGCAGTGGGCATGGCGACCAACATCCCATCGCACAATGTCGCCGAAGTGATCGATGCTACGCTGGAGCTGATCGACAATCCACATGTCGAGCACGAGCGGCTCATGGAGCTGTTCCATGGCCCCGATTTTGCCACCGGCGGGCAGGTGGTCGACAGCCGTGAGGCGATCAGCGAGGCCTATGCCACTGGACGCGGCAGCTTCCGCCTGCGCGGCCGGTTCTATGCCGAGGAGGCTGAGAAGGCCGAAGACCGCAATGCCGGGATCGAGCGGCTGGGCGGCGGGCAATGGCAACTGGTTATTTCCGAAATTCCGTATCAGGTCGCCAAGGGCAAGCTGATCGAACAGATCGCTCAGGCGATTGCCGATAAGAAGCTGCCGATCCTTGAGGATGTGCGCGACGAAAGCGATGAGCAGATCCGCATCGTTCTGGTCCCGCGCAGCCGCAATGTGGACCCGGAATTGCTCAAGGAATCGCTGTTTAAGCTGACCGACCTTGAGACCCGGTTTGGCCTAAATCTGAACGTGTTGGATAGCACCCGCACCCCGATGGTGATGGGCCTTAAAGAGCTGCTGGAAAATTGGACGCGGGCGCAGATCGATATCTTGCAACGCCGCGCTCAACACCGGCTGGATAAGATCGCCGCCCGGTTGGAACTGGTCGAAGGCTATATCACTGCCTTCCTCAATCTCGACCGTGTGATTGAGATCATCCGTACAGAGGACGAGCCCAAGCCGGTGATGATCGCCGAGTTCAAGCTCACTGATCGTCAGGCCGAGGCGATCCTCAACATGCGTCTGCGGAGCCTGCGCAAGCTGGAAGAAATGCAGCTGCGCGATGAGAAGACCGCGCTGCTCGAAGAACAAGACGGACTTGAGAAATTGCTCGCCTCGCCAGCGCGGCAGCGGACCCTGCTGAAGAAAGACCTGCGCGCGCTGCGCAAGGAATATGGCGAGGACACGCCGCTCGGCAAACGTCGCACCCGGATCGAAGAAGCGGCGCCAGCGAGTCGAGTTTTCGATGGATGCGATGATCGAGAAAGAGCCGGTGACGATCATCCTGTCGCAAAAGGGCTGGATCCGCGCGGCGAAGGGCCATGTCGATCTGGCGCAAGAGTTCAAATATAAAGAGGGCGATGCGCTCGCCTATATCTTGCACGCGCAGACGACCGACAAATTGCTGATCGCGGCGGAAAACGGGCGGTTTTACACTCTGGGCTGTGACAAATTGCCGGGCGCGCGCGGTTTTGGCGAGCCGGTGCGGACCATGATCGACCTGGAGGCCGACACCAATATCGCAAAAATGCTGGTGCATAAGGAAGGCGGCCGTCTGCTGCTCGCCTCCAGCATTGGTAAGGGCTTTGTCGCGGAGACCTCTGAGCTGCTGGCCGAGACCAAGAAGGGCAAGCAGGTCGTGAACTTGAAGGGCAATGCGCAGCTGCAAGTGATGCGGGAGATTTCGCCAGAGCACGATCACGTTGCCTGTGTCGGTGACAATCGCAAGCTGGTCGTCTTCAACCTGGAAGAAATGCCGGTGATGGCACGCGGGCAGGGCGTGATGCTTCAGCGGTACCGCGATGGCGGGCTGTCGGACGCGATCACCTTTGTGCTGGGCGAAGGGCTAAGCTGGCAGATGGGCGGATCGGGCGAGCGGACCCGGACCGAGACGGAGATCCATCTGTGGAAGGTCGCGCGCGGCGGGGCCGGGCGGATGCCACCGCAAGGCTTCCCTAAGGATAATAGTTTCGGAGGTTAGGGGGCCGACTTTAGTTTTTTCGCCATAGCTTTGCGTATTCGATTTCTTGTGTTGTTAGCTTTCCTGAGAGTGCAAGAAATTTGTAGATAAAATTCCAATCATCAAAGCGGTCCGAAAAATCGGATTGTATCCAATTCATTTCTAAAAACTGCATCAGTTCGCCAACTCTGTTTCCAGAGATTCCGAAACTCTCTACCAGGCGACCGCCTTTGAGCGGGAATTGCGGCCGCTCCCAATCTTTCACCGCGCTGGCATCCTGGCTCAGCAGCAGCAGGCGGTCAGCTGCGCCTTGTGTTCCCTCATAATAGGCAAGCGCCAGCGGGTTCGCGCCATCACCTTCGGTCCGCTCTGCCGCGCAGATCAGGCGCGCGCGCTGGGCCCGCGACAATCGCAGCCGCGCCGCCACAGCCTCCGAAACCTCGCGAATGGGCGGCAGTAGAGCGGCCAAACGCCTCAGCGGATCGGGTGCAAAGCCTTGCGCGATCTCTGCTGCGATCAGGTTTTGAAGCGCAGCAAGATGGGCTTTGCACGCCTCTGGCAGGATCACACCCAGCACGCCCTTTGCATGCATGCGCGCGGCGGTGGGATGCGGATCGGGTAGCGCAAGAATGCTGAGCAATTCGCCCGAAACCCGCTCCCGACTGAGGCCTTTGAGCGTCCCGGCCAGCTCTTCACAGGCTTCCTCTGCCTCCGCATTCAAGTCCGCGCCAAAGCGTGCCTGAAAACGGTAATAACGCAGGATCCGCAAGTGATCCTCGCGAATGCGGGTGCGGGCATCGCCGATAAAACGCACGCGGCGCGCGGCGAGATCATCCAGCCCGCCGAAATAGTCGGAGATTTCGAGCGTTTCCGGGTGAGCGAAGAGCGCGTTAATCGTAAAATCGCGCCTCGCCGCATCCTCGTGCCAATCCTGCGCAAAGGCGATGGTCGCGCGCCTGCCGTCGGTTGCGACATCGCGGCGCAGGGTCGTGACCTCAACCGGGCCGCCCTCCAGCACGGCGGTGATCGTGCCATGGTCTAGCCCGGTGGGGACCGTGCGAATACCGGCCTCGCGGCAGCGATCGATCACCACGTCGGGCGTCAACTTAGTCGCGCAATCGACATCGTGAACCGGCATGCTGAGCAACGTGTCGCGCACCGCCCCGCCAACCCAGCGAATATTGTCCGCGCCCAGGGCCTCTGTCAGCGCGCGCAAATCGGTGCGCTTGGGCCAGTCTGCTGCGGCGAGATCAGACACCGCTCGCCAGCCTTTCTGGCGTAATACGCCGCGACAGATTGGCGATAATCGCCGCCGTCACGCCCCAGATGCGAAAGCCCTCATAGTGCATTTCAAGATAGTGCCGCATTTGCCCGCGCCAGAAAACCTCATGGCTTTTCCAATTGTCCTGTTCCAGCAAAATTGCCAGCGGCACTTCAAACCATGCCTCAACCTCTGCCGGACTGGGGGTCAGATCAAGGTCCGGCGGCACCACGGCCAGGACTGGGGTCACATTGAAGCCGGTGCCAGTTTGATAGCAATCGGTTTCCCCGATCACTTGCACATCGGCTGGGTCGATCGCGAGTTCTTCCTGCGCCTCTCGCAGGGCGGCCGTGATCGCGTCTTCGCCAGGGTCCAACTTGCCGCCGGGAAAGGCGACTTGCCCCGGGTGATCGCGCATATCCTGCGGGCGCTGGGTCAGGATCACGCCCGGTTCCGCTCGGTCCGTGACCGCAATTAGCACCGCGGCCTCTGCTGTGCGCCCACCTTCCAAAAAGCTCTTATCGCTCAACAGATCGGTGATTTCGTGCCTGTGCCCGTCTTCGTAAAGGCGGCTGAGGTGAACGAAGAGCGAGCTCATCTTGACCGGCGCCTCAAGGTAGCAGCGAGAAGGTCTCGCCCCCGCTCGAAACGGTCCAATCATCGCTGTTTGCAATCGCGATTTCAGCGAGTTGCGCGTAGGTGGAGCGATTGAGCCGCGCCTCACAGCCGCGCCGCACGTGCAGATAAATCGCCGGGGTTTCCTCGCTGCCCGTGGCGCGCAGGCGATGGTCTGACCCAGCAATCACCAGCTCATCGGTGTTCAGGAGAAAGGCGAGACCGCCCTCACGCTGAGCGCAATCGGTCGCGATAAAGGCTGCGTCCTCGACCTCGATGCTGAGTTTTTCGAACGGGCTGACCAGGAAGTGTTCGCCCGATGCATCGCGGGTTAGCAGGCCGGAGAAAGCCCTCACCATCGCCTCTCGCCGGATCGGATCGTCATCGTGAAACCATGTGCCATCCGCCGCGATGCGCATCCGACTGTCGCCCATTTTGGTGGGCGCCCAACCTTCAACCGGGGGCAATTTGCGCGCCGCAACCTGCTCAGCAATCTGGGCCAGCGTCAGGTCGGCGAGATAAGGAGGTGGTTCGTAAGGCATTAACAGCGTCAGCGATGCCAGATGTCGATCACTTCGCCAAGTCTGAGCTGTTACTTGCCGTCTTAAAAGAACCCCATGGGCCAAGATTGCCCTTGGTCGGTAACACTGCCGGATTGTCACAGCGCACCAACAACCGCGCCGGATCATTGGGGCCGGGCGCGCGCCATAGAGCCGTTGGCTCAGCGCTGAAGCCAAAGAAGCGGCCATAATATTCCGGATCGCCGATCATCACTTGCGGCAGCGCCGGAGCATTCTCGCCCATATTGGCAATCGCCTCCAGGCTGGCGAGCATCAGCGCCTTGCCATACCCCTCGCGCTGATGCTCTGGCAGTACGGCAACCGGACCGATCATCAGTAGCGGATAGTTGCGCCCGTCGGGATCCGTTAGCGCCACTGGCCAGACCTGGATCGTGCCGACCAGCAGCTCACTTTCGTCAAGTGCGGCGAAGCTTAGACCGTCCAGCCAATCAACGCCTTCGCGAATACGATAGGCGGTACGCGCATGGCGATCCGGGCCAAATGCGCGGTCGAGCAATTGCTCGATCATCGCGGCCTCTACCGCGGCAAGGGGGATCAGTGTTGCCATCTCGCCGGGCGCTTAGGGGTTTTGGTTGTCAAAGCCAAGCAAGCAGACAAAGTGGCGGAGCACGGCGGGTGATAGCCGACCGCAAGGGCGCGTGCTGGTTAAGCAAGATGAGGACGTATGTCCTGATCTAAGCCCACTCAATTAGGCGAAACCTTAAGCAGCTTGCCGCCTTCGCCGTCTTCGATCAGCCAGATCGCACCGTCCGGGCCTTGCTCAATCCCGCGAATGCGTGCGTCGAAATTGTGGCGCGCAACTTCATTCGCGGTTTCACCATCAATTTCAACATGCACGATGCCTTGCGCGGCGAGGCCGACCATCAGCGGATCACCCTTCCACGCTGGGAAGGCGTCACCAGTATAAAATAGGAAGTCACCCGGTGCGATCACCGGGGTCCAACCAATCGCTGCGGTCTGAAATTCGGGACGGGTCGAGTGGTTCGGGATCGGGTTGCCATTGTAATGCTCGCCGTCGGAAACCGTTGGCCAGCCGTAATTGGTGCCGCGCGTGACCTTGTTAAACTCATCGCCGCCTGCTGGCCCGTGTTCTAGATCCCACAATTGGCCATCAGGATCGAACGCCAGGCCCAAGACGTTGCGATGGCCATAGGACCAAATCTGTGATTGCACTTCGCCCTCATCGGCAAAAGGATTGCCCTCTGCTGACGTGCCATCGAGATTGAGGCGCACGACTGTGCCCAAATTGTTGGTTTTGTCCTGCGCAGGCTCCAGCTCTTGGCGGTCGCCGCTGGAAATAAACAGGAATTGCTCGTCAGGTGAAACAGCAATGCGGTGCGAATAGTGACCACGTTTGCCTGTTTTAAGGGACTGTCGCCAGATCACTTCAAGGTCTGAAACTGCGCAGGCCTCCGCCTCGCAAGACAATGTGCCGCGTCCCACTGCCGCGCCAGTGTTTCCACCATTGCCTGCTTCGGCCCAGCTCAGATAGATTGTGCGGTTGTCCAGGCCTGTTTCCGATGGCAGGAACGCAATGTCGCCAAGGCCGCCTTGGCCAGCATAGGCAACCTCTGGCATCCCGGTAACTTCCATCACTTTGC
The DNA here is from genome assembly GCF_057364945.1 of Erythrobacter sp. SN6-5. Lineage (NCBI taxonomy): Bacteria > Pseudomonadati > Pseudomonadota > Alphaproteobacteria > Sphingomonadales > Erythrobacteraceae > Erythrobacter > Erythrobacter sp. SN6-5. Next base: position 3,158,487 of record NZ_CP200282.1, on the reverse strand, counting down.
CGCTGGCCGTGTCTACCGCGCGCATGGTGCCGGGCTTCTCGGTCAGAAAGATGGTGTCTGTGCCCGGGGCAAAGGCGACTGCCCAGGGTTCGCTGAATTCACCCATCGGCTCGACGGTGTAGCTGACGTTCGTGGGATCGGCCGCGCCATCAGCGGCGGTCTCGTCCACGGAATTTGCATTGCCGCAACTTGCGAGCGTGAATGCGGGGAGGGATAGGGCGAAAGCGAGCTTGGAAAATTTCATCATGGTCTCTGGAACTCCCAAAACAGAATTTGGTGCCCCGGATTTTTTGGAATCAGGGGTCATAATTGGTGTTGATGAGGCGGGGCGGGGCCCGCTGGCTGGGCCGGTAGTGGCGGGAGCCGTCGTGTTGTGCAAGTCACCACCTGAAGGTTTGGCGGATTCCAAGGTACTTTCGCCGAAAAAACGCGCTCGGCTTGATCTGGAAATTCGCGAGAGCTGCGCCTGGGCCGTGGGCGTGATTGAGCCGCCCCAGATTGACGAGATCAATATCCTGCAAGCGACCTTTCAGGCGATGACGGATGCAACCGCGCGGCTGTGCTCGGCGCTGACTGAGCGCGGGATTGAGACCATCACTGAGGTGGTTATCGATGGCAATATGACGCCAGCGGGCAGGCGCGATGGCTGGCGCTGGCCCGCGCGCTCCATCGTAGGCGGCGACGGGATTGAGCCCGCGATTTCGGCTGCGTCCATCGTGGCGAAGGAATGGCGCGACCGGATCATGATTGAGGCTGCGGAAGAATACCCGGAATATGGCTGGGAGCAGAACAAGGGTTACGGCTCGGCTGCGCATATGGAGGCGCTGCGCAAACACGGGCCGACGCCGCTGCACCGCTACAGTTTTGCACCTGTTGCTCAGGCTTCTTTGCTTTGAGCGCGCTGTTACGCGCGCTGTAGCCACCCGCTCCCTCCACCCTTCCATCCGGATCGTAACCCGGCGTGATAATCCGGGTGGAAGGGTGGAGGGAGCGGGTAGCTAGGTAGCTGTTGAGATATACCCACCCGCTCTCTCCAAAATTTCTATTCGCTTTTAAGTTTCCTGCGGTTCGCTTAAGCGCCGCGGATGTTGAACGCGATTCTTTTGAGCCTTGCGGGCCTGGTTGGTCTGGCAATTGGCGGTGAACTCTTGGTGCGCGGTGCAGTGGGCATTGCGCAAAAGCTCGGCATCTCCACTCTGGTCACCGGTTTAGTGATCGTTGGTTTTGCCACCAGCATGCCGGAAATGGTCGCCAGCGTTCAGGCCGCGCTTGAAGGATCGCCGGGCATTGCCTGGGGCAATATCGTTGGCTCCAACCTTGCAAACACTCTGCTGATTCTGGGCGCGACCGCGCTGGTGATGCCGATTGCGCTGACCGGGGGCGGGCGGCGCGATGCCGTGGTCGCCTTGATCGCCACGATTGGCCTTGCAGCCTTGGCCTACTCTCAGCTCGGCGCACGCTGGATCGGGGCTGCGCTGCTGGTTGGCATCGTCAGCTATATCGTCTGGCGTTATCGCTATCCCGGCGCGGCGCAGGAAGACGATGATGACGATGACGCGCCAGAGAACAGCTATGTCGCCGCCGCCCTGTTTGTTGTGGGTCTCGCGGTCTTGGTGTTCAGCGGCCAGATCTTGGTGACCGGCGCGATTGATCTGGCGACGCTGTTCGGCGTCAGCGAGACCGCGATTGGCCTCACCGTGGTGGCCTTTGGCACCTCTCTACCCGAACTTGCGGCATCCGTTGCGGCGGCTTTGCGCGGCAAGCCAGGCCTCGCGATTGGCAATGTCGTCGGCTCAAACATCTACAACATTCTGCTGATCGGCGGCGTCACGATGAGTATCGCCCCATTTGCGCTGCCAGAAAATTTGCTGGGCGTTCAAATGGGCCTGCTGATCGCCAGCGCGGTCGCATTGCTCGGCCTATTGTGGTTCGCAAAGTCGATCGGGCGGGCCATGGGCCTGATCCTGCTCGCCGCGTTCTTCGGCAATGTCGTGTTTGTGTTTACGTGAGTTAGTTTGGCGCAAAGACAGGTTTTGAGTCTTTCGCGCCACACCCCCTCTATTTCGGCCCCTCGTCGCCGCGCGAGACTCCATATCTTGTGGGGCCTTGTTTCGTTCCGCGTGTGAACTTGCCCTGCTAACTACTTGTTAACCATAAAAGCCGATCAAGTTTGTCTTGACGTGGAGTCCGCTTGGACTCACCCTGTGGATAACTTTGCGCGCTATGACGCGGTTCGGGGAACAATGATGGGTGTGATGGAAACCGCAAAATTGCGGGCAGGGACAGTAATTGCGAAAACGCCGAGGCAGGTGGGCAAATCGAAAGCCGCGCTCGCTGCTGACGTGCCGGTTGGCCAGATACTGTCTGGCGATTGTGTAGAGGCCATGCGCTCGCTGCCCGATAACAGCGTCGATTGCGTGTTCGCCGACCCGCCTTACAATTTGCAATTGGGCGGTGATCTCAACCGCCCCGATGGCAGTCAGGTCGATGCCGTCACCGATCACTGGGACCAATTCGACAGCTTCCAATTGTATGACAAATTCACCCGCGACTGGCTGACCGAGGCGCGCCGCGTGCTGAAGCCGGACGGCGCCCTGTGGGTCATCGGCAGCTATCACAATATCTTCCGCGTCGGCTCAATCCTGCAGGATCTCGGTTTTTGGATCCTCAACGATATCGTGTGGCGCAAGACCAATCCGATGCCGAATTTCAAGGGCACGCGTTTCACCAATGCGCACGAGACTTTGATCTGGGCTAGCATGGGCGAAAAGGCCCGCTATCAGTTCAATTACCGCGCGATGAAAACGCTCAATGACGAGCTGCAAATGCGCAGCGATTGGGTGATGCCGATCTGTGCCGGGCAGGAACGGCTGAAGGAAAACGGCAAGAAAGCGCACCCAACGCAAAAGCCCGAGGCGCTGCTTTACCGCGTGCTGCTGGCGACTACGGAAAAGGGCGATGTTGTGCTCGACCCGTTCTTTGGCACAGGCACCACCGGCGCGGTGGCAAAACGCCTTGGCCGCCAGTGGATCGGGTGCGAGCGCGAGGATTTCTATCGCGGCGTCGCGATGAAACGGATCGAAAAAGAACTGCCGCTGGACGAAAGCGTGATTGAGACCATGCAAAGCAAGAAGGCCGCGCCGCGCGTCGCCTTCGGGGCTTTGGTGGAAAATGGCTACATCAAACCGGGCACGAAGGTGTTCGACAAGAAACGTCGCTGGATCGCGACCGTGCGCGCCGATGGCTCGCTGGAGCTGGACGGTGCAAAGGGCAAACAGATCGGTTCGATCCACGGGCTTGGCAAGGAACTGCAAGAGGCCCCCAGCTGCAATGGCTGGACCTTCTGGTACTTTGACGATGGCGCGGATGTGAATCCAATCGACGCAGCCAGGCAACGCTTCTTGCTGGCTAACGAAGACTAAAGGCAACTCGCCGCAAGGCACCAGATTTCCGCAGCTTAGGTTCATGTTTCCAGCGCGATTTTGCGTGTTCGGGGGCGTAACCTAATTCGAGGAAATCATGACAAAGTCCTTTAAATACATCACTTTTACCGGTGCGGCACTTGGCGTACTTGCGGTTCCCTCTACGGCTTTGGCCGAGGGGCCTTATGTTGGCGTCAGCGGCGGGATCAGCCTGCCCAGTGACAGCCAAAACTCCGGAGAATTTGATGCCGATGTCGCGGCCACCGCTGATTTTGACGCGATTGCTGCTGAAACGCCGCTGGAATGGAACACGCAGTTCGACAATGGCCTCGCGCTGAGCGGGCAGGTTGGATACGCCTTTGAAAATGGCTTCCGCGTAGAGCTCGAAGGGGCCTATTCCGAATATGACGTATCGGGCCATTCTGGCCTGACGGTGGACGGCACAGACATTGACGGCGTTGACGTTGCTGTTCTGACCCGCGCCGCCGCCGATCCGGCAAACCCAACCGTTGGCGCAGTGATCGCCGATGGCCAGGGCGATGTCAGCAATTTCGGTGTGTTCGGTAATGTCTTTTACGACATCAGCACCGGCGGGTCGTTCAAGCCCTATATTGGCGCAGGCCTTGGCTACCAATGGGTCGATGCAGAATTCTCACCCTCGGGCGTAGATGTTGCCAATGATGACGATGGCGGCTTTGCTTATCAGCTAATGGCTGGCGCGAGCTTTGCGCTCTCACCGCGTGCCGAGATGTTCGGCCAATACACCTACCGCGCCACCACAGAGGACAGCGATGTGGAGCTGAACCTGGTTCCAGCAACCCTGGGTATCGAGTCAGAGCAATCCATTGTCTCGGCCGAGCGTGAGGTTTAAGTTCGGCGGCGAATAATCGCCAATCATTCTCGGGAGAGGGGCCGTGCCAGCAGGCATGGCCCCTTTTTTGTGTGCTGGGGACGCGCAAAGGCTTCCCGCTAAGCGATTTGCCGCCTAGTCCTGCTGGTTATGAGTGAGAGCGTTTATATCTGCCCGATCGGCTTTGCGCCGGGTCCTCAGCACAACGATGGGGCCGCGATCCAGCTTGCCGGTTCGATGGTCTATGCCAGCCGCTTTGCCTGTGTGGTTCGCAAGGACGGCAAGGTCACGGCACGGCATCTGTTCGGTATGCGAGAGGCGGAGGAAGCCTTTACGCAGCTCGGCGGTGAGCTGGAGGTTGCGGCGCGCGGGCAATGGGCAAACCTGCAAAAGGTTCATGCGCCCTTGGAGCTGGGCGAGCGTACAATCCGTCTCGATCAGCCGCAGGTTTTGGGCATTCTCAATGTTACGCCTGACAGTTTTTCAGACGGCGGCGAGTTTCTGGAAAAGCCGGATGTGGGCCGCGCCCATGCCTCCGCTATGCTCGAAGCGGGTGCGAGCATCATCGATATTGGCGGGGAAAGCACCCGCCCAGGCGCCGCCGCGACGTGGGAGGGGGACGAGAAAGACCGCGTCCTGCCCGCGGTGGAATATTGCGCCAGTATGGGTGCGGCGATCACCGTTGATACACGCAGAGCGGGCGTGCTGGAGGCGGCGCTGGCCGCTGGCGCACATGCCGCGAACGACGTCTCGGCCATGCGCTATGACCCGCGCACCGCCGAATTGGTGGCGGGCGCTCGCTGTCCAGTGATCTTGATGCATGCACCCGGCAGCGGCGAGGACTTGCACGAAGGCGGCACTTACACGGATGTCGTTTTTGATGTGTTCGATTTCCTGAACGAAGTGCGCTCAAACGCCATTGCAGCTGGTATTGCAGAGGATAAGATCATCCTCGATCCCGGCATCGGGTTTGGCAAAAGCCTGGCTGAAAATCTCGCTTTGCTGAATGCGTTACCACTGTTCCATGCGCTGGGTTCGCCAATCTTGCTGGGAGTCAGCCGCAAGCGGATGATCGGCGCACTGTCTAATGAGGCAGCCGCTCATGAACGGCTTGGTGGATCGATTGCGCTGGCGACGCTGGGCATGAATGCGGGTGTGCATATCCTACGCGTTCATGATGTTGCTGAGACGGTTCAAGCGCGCAATGCCTGGCGCGGGATGCGCGATGCGGCGCTGACGGATTTTGCGCATTTACCGCCGTTGTAACGGCCCGTTGCAGGCATGAAAATTTGCCAGCTACAGAATAATATTCCTGGGTTTGTGTAACCACTTAAGGAAGGGGCGCGAAAGGGCCGGTACCCCCTTTGATAAATGGATGCCCCCGAAAATGACGCTCTTAACCGCCCCCCGCACGCTTGCCATCGCGCTGGCTCTTCCCGTTTTTGTGCTTGCTGCACCCGCTGCTGCTCAGGCGAATGATTTCGATCCAGAAGGGGGTCCATATGTGTCACTTCAAGCTGGCGTGACCTCGCCGAGTGATGAAACGTTTACCGGTATCCAGGACCCGCAAGGCGCCTCGCCGGGTGTCGCTGGCGCGCCCGCCAGTGTAGAGGTGGAATCTGACGAAGGCTTTGTCGGCACGGTTGCTGTTGGCTACCGCATTCCAAGGCGTATTTTCGGCCTTTTCCAACCAAGCGTTGAAGTTGAATATTCCTATGCCGAAGCCGATGTGAGCGACGGCAGCTTCAACGGAGGCAGCCAGACTTTCGGAGGCGAGACCGAGGTCAACACCTTCTCGATCAATTACCAGTCAGATGTTCGGTGGTCAGATAACCAGAAGGTTATCCCGTTCTGGGGCGGCGGCATCGGCGTTGCCGAAGTGGACTCCAATGCCACCTATTTCCCGAACAATGGCGTTGCGACCGCGCCAACATTCGCGGTGACAGGGTCAGACACAGGCCTCTCATTGCAAAGCAATTTGGGCGTTCAGTTTGTCCTCACTGACAATATCGAACTTCAGACACGCCTGCGTTATCAGCGCGTATCCGGCCTCGATTTTGAGCGGACCTTTGTTGCTGGCGGCGCGAACGATTTTAACTCTGATGTGAGTGGCCGTTTTGAAACGGTCAGCCTGCTCGCTGGTATCCGCTACCGTTTCTGAGCGTTGACCCCATCGCCATTTGTTGGCGAATCAAACACCACAAAATCCCTCTCTGGCCCTGGCCGGAGGGGGATTTTGTTTGCGTGTCATAGAAAGGTCATGGCAAGCGCCCATTTGACGATTCAGATTGCCATTGTGGAGCTTACCTATGCGCGTATTCTCGCCCTTCATCGCCGGATTGCTTGTTTCAGTGGCCTCGCCCGCGCTGGCTGACGGAAATGGCCACGCTGACGGAGAGACCGAGGTCGCTCTGAGCGCGGATGAGCTGCTTGCGCCATATTACGCGAAACTCCAGTCGAAGATCGATCTGCCCGTGGCGCCCGCGAATGTGTCGCTCTTGCCGGACAGCGTGATTACGCGGATCGCCTTTGGTAGCTGCAATCACCAATCGCGCAGTCAACATATGTGGGCGCAAATTGCGGCGGCGAACCCCGATCTGTTTCTGTTTATTGGCGACAACAATTACGGCGATCAATTTTGGAAAGGTGACGCTTCGCTCAGCACTCTGCGCGCTGCCTATCAATTACAGGCAGAGACACCGGAGCTGACTGAATTTCGCACCAAGGTGCCGATGATGATCACCTGGGATGATCATGATTTTGGCTTCAACGATGGCGGCGCAAACTTTGCGTTCCGCGGTTGGTCAGAGACGATTTTCGAAACCTTTTGGGGATCCTCCGATGAAGTGAAATCGCGCCCAGGGATCTATGAAAGCCGCATGTTTGGCGCAGATGGCAAGCGCGTGCAGATCATCATGCTCGATACGCGCTTTTTCCGGTCAGACTTTGACGCGATGGCCTATTCGCCAGAGCGCCCGCCACTTGGCCCCTATGTGCCGAGTAATGATGCCAGCAAGACCATGCTTGGCGATGCGCAGTGGCAATGGCTCGCCGCAGAGCTGGCCAAGCCAGCCGACCTGCGGCTGGTGGTATCTTCGATCCAAGTGATCACCGATGCGCACAATTACGAAAGCTGGGAGGCGCTACCGCTGGAGCGAGCCAAGCTCTATTCCATGCTGGCGAACCGCGAAGAAAGCGGCGTTGTGATGCTGTCTGGTGATCGGCATGCAGGCGGTATTTACCGCGACACTCCGGCGGAAGCGGGCGAGCAATTGTGGGAGCTGACCAGCTCCTCGATGAACTATTCGTTCTCCAGCACGGAGCGCAACACTGCGCGTGAACCCGATGCGAAGCGTATCACGGACTTCATCTCTGAAGAGAACTTCGGCCTGGTCGAGATCGACTGGGACGCGAAGAGCTTCACCATGAGCATGCGCGGCAGCGAGGGTGAGACCCGCGTGACGCAGACGGTCAGCTGGTAGTCAGCGTACTGCCTGCATCACGACTATGGGACCTCTTGTTCAACCCGGAGAGGCGGCGGATCCAGCGAGCAATCCGCCGTCAAGCATAAGCTCTGCGCCAGTCATATAGGCGCTGTCATCGCTGGCTAGAAAGACGCATATGGCCGCGACTTCCTCAGGCGTGCCGAAGCGTTTGAGCGGGGTGTCAGCGACCAATGCCGCCATCTTCGCATCGCGATCTGGTCCATCGCCCAGCATTGGCTCCCAAATCGGAGTGAGGATCGCAGCAGGATGGATGGAATTGCAGCGGATCTGCCAGTCATTTTGCGCCGCATAGAGCGCCACTGATTTGCTGTGGTTACGGATCGCAGCCTTCGACGCAGCATAGGCCGATGCGCCGGGAATGCCGACCAGGCCCGATCGCGATGACATATTGATGATTGAGCCACGCGCCGCAGCCTTCATTGCCCGCAAGGCGTAGCGGCAGCCAAGGAATGTGCCGTCAGTGTTGACGGCATGTACCGCACGCCAGTCTGCAAGTGAGGCGTTTTCGGGATCGTGTGGGTTTGCGCTTTCTTCAAAGCCAGTGATCCCGGCATTGTTGACCAGCACATCGATCTGCGGCCAGCTTTGTTCGAGCGCCGCCCAATCGCCCTCTTCGCGCACATCCAGAACAGCAAAGTCACAACCAATCTTGGTTGCTGCGGCCCTGCCTTTTGCTTCGTCAATATCGGTTAGCAGCACCGCTGCACCTTCCGCTTTGAATGCAGCGCAAACAGCATAGCCGATACCTTGAGCTCCGCCAGTTACGACGCAGCGCATATTCTTCAATTTTTGCATGAGTTACCTCAGGGTGGATAATATATGGGCACAGGCTCAGCCACTGGCCGCCTGTCTCGTGTCGCATATTTGCCGCTAGTTAGCGGTTGCGCTTGCCCATGTATCTTACTCCCAATTGGTGACCGACGTGTAGGCCGATTAAGCGGCGTTGTCGATCCCAAGATCGGACAGCTTGCGATACAATGTAGAGCGGCCAATCCCAAGCTCGGCGCGCAACCTCGGTCATGCGGCCGCGATAATGGCCGATGGCGAGGCGAATAACGTCAGCCTCAATCTCTTCGAGTGGCCGCAGATTGCCGTCCTCGGTGTAGAGCATCACGCCTACGCCTTCATGCTGAGGCGAGGTGAGTTGTTCCAGCTCGCCCAGCATTTCGGAGAGCTGAGGGAAGCTGTCAGCGGTGAGTGTTTGATCTTCGCAATAGACCGCCGCGCGGAATAGGACGGATTGCAATTGCCGGACGTTACCAGGCCAATCGAACGCTGCGAGCAAAGTTAGCGCGCTGTCACTAATCGAGAGGTGGTTGAGGCCGGGCTGTTCGCCAATGCGGGTGAGGAAATGCCGGGTCAGGGCTGAAATATCACCTGTCCGCTCGCGCAGCGGCGGCAGTTCGATCTTGGTCCCGCCCAACTTATTGGCCAGTTTCTGGTCAAAATGCTTGGTCTTGGTCAACCGCTCAAGCGAGTAATTGCTTGCTGACAGCAGGCGGACATCGACGTGGAAACCGTGGGCTGCGCCAACCGGGCGGACGATCCCACTCTCCAGCGTTTCAGCTAAGCGGGCCTGCATTTCATTGGGCAGGCGGTCGACCTCATCGAGCAGCAGCGTACCCCCGTCGCAATGCTGCATCGCGCCAATCTGGCGATCAAACGCGCCGGGAAAGGCGTCTGGCTCATGCCCGAACAGTAAAGATTCGACCGAATTGGGCGGCACACTGCCGATGTTGATCACGCGCAGTGGCGCTTTGCTGCGCGGGCTGGCGGCGTGCATCGCGCGCATCAGCATTTCCTTGCCGGTGCCGCTTTCGCCTTCGATCAGGACATGGCCATGGCCGCGCGCGGCCTTGGCAGCCTGAGCCAAAGCGGTGCGGAATTTTGGCGCTGTGCCGATCATCGCATCGAAATCGAGCGTTGCCGACATTTTCTCGGTAAGCGGGGCGAGCTCTTTTTTCGGAGTTTCGCGGGTGGTGACGCTGCGCAGCGCCTCCATCAGGCGGTCGGGTGAAACCGGTTTGACCAGGTAATCGCTTGCGCCTGCGCGCATGGCCTCCACGGCCAGCAGCGGCGAGGCGCTGGTCGTTAACATCAGGATCGGCAGGGCGGGGCGGCGCGACTTCAACTCTTGGATAAGAGCGCAGGCATCATCGCCGGGTACCCACTGATCCAGCAGAATTGCGGACAATTGCATGCCCTCACGCGTGCCCAGAATGGCGATCGCTTCTTCCGCGTCGCTCGCAACGATAATCCGCCAGCCTTCACGCGCCGCAATAGCTGAGATCAAGCGGCTTTGCGCCTAGCTCGTCATCAATCAGCATTACCAGGCGCGTTTCCAGTTCGGACATCGACGTTTACCATCCCAAAACGCCTTGAGGGCCTTCCCCCAAGGTCAATTGAGCAACCGCCATAGCGAGCAGGGGTAAAGACCCGATTAAGGCTGTTCGATGTTCCTTTCGCAAATTCCCTAACCATAGCGTTCAATCGTGCTTTTCCCGCCCCCCGCAATTGCGCGGACTTGAGCTTGTCCCCGCGCTTCGATAGGGCATATTCAGAATGTCTCACGCAGTGGGTTTTTGTGAGATTAGACAAAGATTTGAAGGAATATGCGCGATGGCAACCAACGATATGGACCATGCTAAATCAACCTATGACAGCTTCATTGCTTCGCTGAAATGGACCGTTCCCCTGATTTGCGTGATTACTCTGTTCGTCATCTTGATGATCGCTGAATAGGACGCTTGCATGAAGATCGCTGTTCTTAAGGAGCAAGCCGCCGGTGAAACGCGTGTTGCCGCGACACCGGAAACAGTCAAAAAGTTCATTGGCTTAGGCAACGAAGTGGCGATCGAAAGCGGGGCGGGACTGCATGCCTCCATTACGGACGAGGCGTTTGCAGAAGCTGGCGCCAGCGTCGGCAAAGCGTCCGCCACGGTCAAAGATGCGGACATCGTTTTGGGTATTCAAGCGCCTGATGCAAAAGCGCTGAAAGGCGCGAAATCAGGCGCGTGGGTCGCGGCGCTGTTTGACCCGTTCAGCGATACAGCTCGGGTAGAGGCCTATGCCGCTGCCGGGCTGGAGGCGTTAGCCATGGAGTTCATGCCGCGCATCACCCGCGCGCAGAGCATGGATGTGCTCTCCAGCCAATCGAACCTGTCGGGTTATAAAGCGGTGCTGGCGGCGGCGGACACCTATGGCCGCGCCTTTCCGATGATGATGACGGCGGCGGGCACGGTTCAGGCGGCGAAGGCGTTCGTAATGGGCGTCGGCGTTGCTGGTCTCCAAGCGATTGCAACCGCGCGGCGGCTGGGCGCGCAAGTGTCGGCAACCGACGTCAGATCCGCTACTAAGGAACAGATTGAAAGCCTTGGTGCAAAAGCGATTTTTGTCGAAGATGTGGCCGGAATTGAGGGCGAAGGCTCGGGCGGATACGCCACGGAAATGAGCGATGAGTACAAGGCGGCTCAGGCCAAACTCGTCTCAGAGCACATCGCGAAACAGGACATTGTGATCACCACCGCGCTGATCCCCGGACGCGCAGCGCCGGTGCTGATAACGGACGCGCAAATCGCGACAATGAAGCCGGGCAGCGTAATCTTCGACCTCGCAGTGGCGCAAGGCGGCAATGTTGAGGGCTCCAAGCCTGATGAGACCGTCGAGAAGCACGGCGTCAAAATCATCGGCTATGCCAACACGCCTGCGCAATTGCCCGCCGATGCCTCGGCCCTGTTTGCGCGCAACCACTTTAACTTCCTCAGCGCCTTCTGGGACAAGGAAGCGGGCAAGCCCGAGCTCGACGACGAAATCGGTGATGCGATCCGCCTGACGCAGAGCGGCAAGGTCGTGAACGAGAGGCTTCAGGGGTGAAAAAGGCACTTTATCCTTTGGCAGCCTGCGCTCTTTTTTTGCCAATTAGTAGTTTGTCGTCCGCTTCCCCAGCCAATGAATTTTTTTCACGGTGGGAAGTGCAGCAAAGGATTGAGAAAAGGACGGATAAATACTTAGATAAAAAAACAACACTTCAGCTCATGGGTGTCAAAAGTGCCAACATAGTGAAAGTTGCTTCGGATGTGTTCACGCGCAAAGGCCGACGTGTTTTACGCAAGGATACGAAACTTATCGGATTTTTCACTGACTTGGCCGCAAGTGTTCCGTCCTCATATTGTCAAATGAGGAGTGGAGAAATTTACAATTGCCTCGCTGATTTGGACGAAGATGGTTTTTTTGAGTACTTCTCCAAGAGCCCACACGGTCTTTTCACAGATAAGCGGAAAAGAAAAACACTAACCGAACCTATTAAGTACGACCGACTGGAAGCGGTAGGTAGTCTGAACCTACGGCCATATTATATTAGAAAGCACTCATCTGAGTTCTGCATCGATATCGAGTTAGATGATGGTTTTGAGCTCGATTGTTTTATGTCGAAGAGGTATTCTCACGATACGATAGTGCAATATCTATTTTTTGGACCTTATCGGTACATAATTTTGATCCGCGATGACAAAACCGCTTCACTAAGTATTGATACTAGCGGTGGGCGATGGGTTCCCATGACAGTCATTCATTCGAATTGATGCAATGGGCTTTTTCTTACCACTGTTGCTGTCCCTCGCAGCAATGTCATCCGAGGCGGAGAGTCATCCCCAAACTCTCGGCGATGTTCGCGCTGGCGTTGATCTGCGATCTGATGTCCATATCGTGTGTCATGAGTTGGCAGAAGAAGAGCAGCAACGCATGGACGACATGAACGCGCGCGTCGTAAATAAGTTTATGGGCCGGATGGAGGACCACTTCCGCGAACTGGCCGAGAGAGGCAAATTGATGGACTTTATCTCAATCCTATCGATCTTCGTTTTGGCCTGTTTTGTGGGCTATTACGTTGTCTGGTCGGTTACCCCGGCGCTGCACACCCCGTTGATGGCGGTAACCAATGCGATCTCTTCAGTGATTATCGTCGGCGCGCTGATCGCGGCGGCTGAGGCGGGCAGTCCTACGGCGAAATATCTCGGCCTGTTCGGCGTGGTTCTGGCCAGCATCAACATCTTCGGCGGCTTTGCCGTGACGGAGCGAATGCTCGCCATGTATAAAAAGAAGGAGAAGTGAGGATGTACACTTCAACTCCTTTTTCGTCATTGCGAGGCGACGCAGTCGCTGCGGCAATCCATCACCTGCTCTTACGGCTTTTCGGTCGGTCGATGGATCGCTTCGTCACTTCGCTCCTCGCGATGACGATGTTCTTTTCTGCGACCCCGGCGCACGCGGCCACAGGCGACACCGGAACCCCAGCCTGGGCGATGCTCGCCTATCTCATTTCCGGCGTGTTCTTCATCCTAGCATTGCGCGGGCTGTCCAGCCCAGCGACGAGCCGCGCGGGCAACCGTTATGGCATGCTCGGCATGCTGATTGCAGTCGTCACCACCTTGGTGACGCATAGCATTGCCTCTTTGCCAGAGATCGGCATTGCGATGTTCCTCGGCGGGATTATCGGCGTCACCGTCGCGCGCAAAATCGCCATGACGGCCATGCCAGAACTGGTCGCGGGCTTTCACTCGCTGGTCGGTTTGGCCGCCGTTGTCGTGGGCCTTGCCGCATGGCTAGACCCGGCCAGTTTCGGGATCACGGACGGCGCCGGGCAAATCCTGGTCGTCAGCCGGATTGAGCTGGGCCTGGGCATCGCGATTGGTGCGATCACCTTCTCAGGCTCGGTCATTGCCTTCCTTAAACTCTCCGGCCGGATGAGCGGATCGCCAATCATGCTGCCTGGGCGGCACGTGATCAATCTCGGCACTTTGGCCGCGATCCTTGGCCTGATTGCCTACTACGCCATGTCGACTGAGGCAGGCGCTGGCCAAGGGCAGATGATCATCGCTATCACTATCCTCGCCTTCATCATTGGCTTCCTGCTGATCATCCCAATTGGCGGCGCGGATATGCCGGTCGTCGTTTCCATGCTGAACAGCTATTCCGGCTGGGCGGCAGCGGCGATGGGCTTCACATTGGGCAACACGGCGATGATCATCACCGGCGCTTTGGTTGGCTCCTCGGGCGCAATTCTCAGCTACATCATGTGCAAGGCCATGAACCGCAGCTTCATCAGCGTGATCGCGGGCGGCTTTGGCGCGGACAGCTCTGGCGGCGGCGATGGTGAGGCGCGCGAGCAGCGCCCTTACAAGCAAGGCAGCGCAGATGACGCGGCCTTCATGCTGGAGCAGGCGGAAAAGGTCATCATCATTCCCGGTTACGGCATGGCGGTGGCTCAGGCACAGCACGTGCTGCGCGAGATGGCCGATACGCTGAAGGAAAAGGGCGTCGAGGTGAAATATGCGATCCACCCGGTTGCCGGGCGGATGCCGGGGCACATGAATGTGCTGCTGGCCGAGGCGAACGTCCCCTATGATGAAGTGTTCGAACTGGAAGACATCAACAGCGAATTTGCCCAGGCCGATGTCGCCTTCATCATCGGCGCAAACGACGTGGTGAATCCGGCGGCGAAAACCGACAAGAGCTCCCCGATCTATGGCATGCCTGTGTTTGACGTCGACAAGGCGAAGCAGGTGTTCTTCATCAAGCGCAGCATGGGCGGGGTCGGCTATGCCGGGGTCGATAATGATGTGTTCTACATGGATCAAACGATGATGCTGCTGTCGGACGCGAAGAAGATGGTCGAAGAGATCGTGAAGGCGCTGGACTAGGCCGCGATGAAACGGATCATTGTTCTCTTGCTTGTGCTCGCTAGTGGCGTTGGCATCTATTTCGTGCTGCGCGAAGACGGCTTGCTAGAACAGGTGACCGAGGAGCGGGTGGAGCAAGCGCTGCTCGATAATCGCGTTCCTGCAAGCCTTGCCTCATGCATGGCTCCGAAAATGACAGACCGGCTGAGTATAAGTCAGCTGAGAAAGCTGGAACGTCTGGCACCTGAAGAGGGTGAGGGGAGTTTGCCCACCAGTCCGGCTGAGACGTTGGCGCGGCTGCGCCGGGTTGACGATGATGAAGCTGTGCGGGTGCTGGTTGGAACCGGCACGACATGCGGTCTCGGCTCCCTGCGTGATGCGATTGGTGCAGAGCTGGGCCTTTAGCTCCGCACAATTCTCCCGCTTGCAATAACGCCCCCTCTTGCGCCACACTGCGCGATATAGGGAGACCACATATGATCAGATTGACCGCTGCGGCATTGCTGCTTGCATCAGCTGCGCCAGCTTGGGCAGAGACGCACACTATTGAGCCGGGCGAGGGCGCTCAAGAGCGCTTGCAAGAGGCGCTGATCCTAGCTGAACCGGGCGATGAGATTGTGCTTGCCGCAGGCCGCTATGCGCTGACCGATGGCCTCAGTCTGGATGTCGATGGGGTAACTTTGCGCGGCGCAGGGATGGACGCGAGCGTGCTCGATTTCACGACGCAAGAGGGCGCGGGTGAAGGCCTGCTGGTGACGTCTGACGATGTCACCTTGCGCGATTTCGGGATCGAGAACGCCAAGGGAGACGGGATCAAATCCAAGGGCGCGGATCAGATCATCTACCACGCGATCCGGGTGGAATGGACGAATGGCCCGGACGCCAGCAATGGCGCCTATGGCATTTACCCGGTCGAGGCGAGCAATGTACTGGTGCAAGACAGCTATATTCGCGGGGCATCGGATGCGGGCATTTATGTTGGGCAATCTGAAAACATCATCGTGCGCCGCAACCGCGTGGTGGAAAATGTCGCCGGGATCGAGATCGAGAACAGCAATTTCGCTGAGGTGACTGAGAACCTCGCGACCAGGAACACCGGCGGCATTCTGGTGTTTGATCTGCCTGGCCTACCTAAGGTCGGCGGCGGCAATGTGCTGGTCGCCCGCAATGCGGTGATCGACAACAACACCGACAATTTTGCGCCCGAAGGCAATATCGTCGCGAACGTCCCTGCGGGCACGGGAGTGATGGTGATGGCAAATACCAAGGTGCAAGTGCTCGACAATGCACTCGTCAACAATTCGACCAGCCATGTGATGCTGGTCGCTTATACGCAAGAATTTGATGACGACCGTTACCAACCGCGCCCTGTGCAGGTGGAGGTGCGAGGCAATATCTATGGATCGGGCGGCAATGCACCAGATTTCGCCGGGGGTGATTTGATAGCTGCCGCCATGGGAGGCACGTTACCTCCGATACTCACTGATGGCCTGCATCAGGGCCTGGGACGAGGCGATAATGTGCCGATCCTGACCTTGGGCCTTACCAAAGTTGGTCAACCCTTCAGTGAAGCTCAACCGAGTTTGCTACCTCCCGTTCCAATCACCTCCACATGGACGAATGATCCGGTTGCTCTGCCTGAAGGCATGGAGGCCCGGCTTAAGTGATCCGCGGGGGCATCCTTTTAGGTCTGGCCTCACTTGCGCTGGCGGGCGCGGTCTCTCATTCGGAGGCACGCACGCCGGTGTCAGTCAATAATCTGGCGATCATGGAAGGGATGCCAAAGAAGCTCTCCGAGTTTGGCTTTTTCTACCGGCCACGGTCGCAGGAATCGCTGAGTGCAGTCGCTTATGAACTCAACACTCCGCTCTATTCTGACAGCGCGGATAAGCTGCGCTTTGCCTATGTCCCCCACGGCGAAACGATTCAGGCGAACGGCGATGGGCTGCTCGAATTTCCCGTGGGCAGCGCGCTGATTAAAACCTTTGCCTTTGGTGAGGGCGGGGACCGCCGTCTTATTGAAACGCGCGTGTTGCTGCACCGGGCAGAGGGCTGGGTCGCTCTGCCTTATGTTTGGAACGAGGAACAGACCGATGCGCGGTTGGCGGTGGCGGGCGCGCGAATCCCGGTGACGACGCCCACTGACGAGAATATCTCATACCGTGTGCCCAACAAGAACCAATGCAAGCAATGTCATGTGAAAGATGGCGAGGTCACGCCGATCGGTCCGAAGGTGCGAAACCTTCCGCTAAGTTGGCTAGCTATTGCCATACGCACCGGTGATCTTGGCCTTGATACAGCAGATTTACCGTTCGGTCCGGCTGTTGCCGTACGGCTTGACGTATGCCCGACTGGAATGACATCGAACATTCGAGTGTCGATGCGCGTGCCCGCGCCTATCTCGATGTGAACTGCGCGCATTGCCATCAGCCTGGCGGCATGGCGTCAAATTCCGGGCTCGATCTGCGCTGGGAACAAGACGACAGCCACGCTCTGGGTATCCGTAAGCCGCCGGTCGCGGCGGGACGCGGGGCAGGGGGGCTACTGGTTTCGATTGAGCCGGGCGCACCGGATAAATCGATCCTCGTCCACCGGATGAACTCGGTCGATCCCGGCGTTGCCATGCCGGAGCTGGGCAAATCGACCATTGATGCCGAAGGTCTTGCCGTGATCCGCCAATGGATCGAAGAGATGCCCGCGCCGCCGTCCGCGCAATAAGCCGCTCACAACATAGGAATTCGACAATGAAGCGCCTGTTTAAAGTTCTGGCCGTGCTGATCGCGCTGCTGATGCTGGCATTTGTGGTGTTTCGTACGCCGGATACCGATCCGACGGAGATGCGCGCTAAATATGCCGCTGAACCCTCGCAGTTTGTCGAGATTGGCGATGGGGTAAATGTGCATTTGCGCGATGAGGGACCGCGGGACGCGCCTGCGATCATCCTGCTGCATGGCTCCAATGCCGATCTGCACACTTGGGGGCCATGGGTGGATGGCCTTAAAGAGACCTACCGGGTCATCCGCTTTGACCAGGTCGGACATGGGCTGACCGGGGCGGCACCCGATGGCGACTATTCCACCGATGCGTTTGTGGCCGACATTGATGAGGTCGCCGATGCTTTGGGCCTTGATCGGTTCATTCTCGGCGGCAATTCAATGGGCGGATCGCACACGGTTGCCTATGCGATGAAACATGCCGCACGGCTCGATGGGATTATCCTGGTCGATGCGGGCGGGGCGGACATCAAGAAAGAAGGCGGCGGCAATATCGGATTCTCGATTGCGCGCACGCCCGTGCTTAACTTGCTCATGGAGCACATCACCCCGCGATCTTTGGTCAAACAGTCGTTTGAGCAAAGCGTTTTCAACCAATCCATCGTGACTGAAGACGCGGTTGATCGCTATTGGGAGATGCTGCGTTACCCCGGAAATCGCAGAGCAACCATCGCGCGTTTCTCGCGAGGTTGGGCCGGTTTCGATGCGCAAAGCGTAAGCGCCATCGACGTGCCAGCTCTGATTATCTGGGGCACCGAAGATGCGCTGATTCCGCCGGAGGCAGGGCGCTGGTATGATGAGCAGCTGCCCAATTCCACGCTGGTCGAATATGAAGAGATCGGCCATTTGCCGCATGAAGAAGCCGCGCAGCCAACGCTGTCCGATCTCAAAAGCTGGCTGCTCAACCTGCCATCTATCCGGCCCCAACCTTAAACCATCAATTGTTGTAAAGTCTGTAGACGCCCCGCGATGCCGCTCGCTAAGAACGGCGGCAACAGGGCTCTATTCGGATTCGGAGATATTGATTGCGTAAATTGGGCCTGATTGGCGGCATGAGCTGGGTTTCGACCGCCATGTATTACGACCGCATCAATCGCATCATCCAAAAGGACGGGCAAAAGCATGGCCGCCCTATGGCGAGCGCGCCGCTGCTGATCGAAAGCCTTGACTTTTGCGAGCTATATGGCCTGCGCGAAGAGGCTGATTGGAAACGCGCAGCAGGCGTGCTGTCTGAAAGTGCAAAGCGATTGGAGGGCGCGGGTGCCGGGGCGCTGATCATCTGCGCGAATTCCATGCATAAGCTTTATGAGGATGTTGCGAGCGCGGTGGGCATTCCGATCCTGCATATTGCAGAGACGGTTGGTGCGGCAATGCAAGCGGCTGGTTGCAAGAATGCGGCGCTGATTGGCACCCGCAATGTGATGACCGAGAGCTTTTATCGCAAACGGCTGGTCGCGCATGGGGTCGATCTGCTTCCGCCGAATATGGACAATGTAGAGCTGCTCGACCGGATCATTTATGAACAATTGATGGTCGGCAAGGCGACCCGCGATGCCGAGCGTTCCATCCGCACCATCATCACGAATAAAGAGCAAGAGGGCGCTAAAGCGATTGTTTTGGCCTGCACTGAGATGAATCTGGTCGTGGATGCCGACGCTAACATCTTGCCAGTGTTCGATCTCGACGCGAATTCACTGCGAAGCGGCGGCGAACTGGCTGCTTAGCGCGGATTTACCGGGATAAGCGGCAGCCGACCCCGCCTCACCCACGATTTGTCGCGTTCTTACAAGTCGCGCACTATTCACATCGATGTAAGTTCTTACCACTGTCGATGACGCGCTGCCGTCCGAGCCATCGGGTCGCTAACCGACAGGCTGAGGGGCTGCTCAGTTGAAACAACGAGCGGCCCCACGAGCTTAGTGGGTCCTGACCCTAACATGTCTGGCGAATATCTATCTTTATGAATGCGTTCGCTCTCTGTTCAGGTTGTGGTGAACGGTGTGCTGACTTAAGCGCACGGGGATCGATATGACACGCGCCCCTTACGCCGCTGACCCCGCCGCACCGCGCGGCCGCGAATTTGACAATCGCTCTGGCTCTGCGCGCGCTGAGGTGAGGGGCCGCGCAGCGAGTTTCAACGCGACCGCGACCGAATCATCCACTCGATGAGTTTTCGCAGGCTCAAATCGAAAACCCAGGTCTTTATCGCGCCAGAGGGCGATCATTACCGCACGCGGCTCACCCACAGCCTTGAAGTGGCGCAGATTGGCCGCGTTTTGGCCCGCGCTCTGGGCTTGGACGAAGATCTGACCGAGGCGCTGTGTCTGGCGCATGACATGGGTCATCCGCCCTTTGGCCATGCCGGTGAGGCGGCGCTGTCAGAGGCGATGCAGCGGCACGGCGGGTTTTGCCACAATGCGCAATCGATGCGCACGCTGATGCGCCTGGAATCGCCCTATCCCGATTATGATGGGCTCAATCTGACATGGGATCTGCTGGAGGGGCTGGCCAAGCACAACGGCCCGGTCGAGGCGCCCAATTGGGCCTTGGCAGAGCTCGACGCGGCATTCCCATTTGATCTGGGCGCGTGGCCATCATTGGAGGCGCAGATCGCGGCCGTCGCCGACGACATCGCCTATGACAATCACGATATTGATGA
Source organism: Erythrobacter sp. SN6-5 (assembly GCF_057364945.1). Lineage (NCBI taxonomy): Bacteria > Pseudomonadati > Pseudomonadota > Alphaproteobacteria > Sphingomonadales > Erythrobacteraceae > Erythrobacter > Erythrobacter sp. SN6-5. The sequence goes on along the minus strand of NZ_CP200282.1, from coordinate 3,138,599 downwards.
CGGTTTGCGCGCCGGGTTTTTGGGCCTTGATGACCTACTGGAATTGGATTTCCTCGAACATCAGTGGCGTGCGGTCGAAAAACGCTTTCCCAATGCTCCGCGAGAGCGGCAATTGCGCGAACTGGTGCGCGATCAGATCGGCCTGATGGTCAATGATGTGTTAGAGCACACGCGCGCCAATATCGCCGGTATTGCCTCGGTGGACGAGGTGCGTGCGGCGGGAACTCAGCTGGCCGGGTTCTCTCCCGGTTTCGCTGTTCAGGAACGATCGCTAAAGACCTTCATGTACGACAAGCTCTATTACCACCCGGAACAAGTTGCCGCCGCAGGCCGCGCGCGCGATGTGGTGGCGCGCTTGTTCGCCGCCTATTCTCAGGATCACCGCCTGATGCCAGCAGAATGGCAGGCGCGGCTGCCCAAAGACGATCCGCAGCGCGCCCGCTCCATAGCAGATTTCATCGCCGGGATGAGCGACCGCTTTGCGATGGAGGCCTGCACCAAAATCTATGGCGAAGCGCCGCAGGGGCTTTCTAATGTTTGAGGTGGCCAATGTCTGACCTGTGCCGCATTGCCCTTGTCGGTGCGACCGGCCTGATTGGTCGGCGCGTGATCGAGACCAGCAATGATGTCGATGACGTTCGCATCATTGGCGTCTCGCGGCGCGAGGCTCCATTGCCCGATGGCGCCCGCATGGAAATGTATGTCGCCACGCCGGACAAATGGGGCGAGGTGTTTGAAACGATCAAGCCGCGAACTCTGATCTGTTCCTTGGGTACCACCTGGAAGAAGTCAGGCCGCGATGAAGAAGCGTTTCGCAAGGTCGATCATGACTTGGTGCTCGCCACCGCAGAGGCGGCGGTTGAGGCCGGCATTCCCAATATGGTGATGGTCAGCTCAGCAGGGGCCGACTGGCGCTCCAAAACCTTCTATCTCAAAGTCAAAGGCGAGACCGAGACGGCGCTATCCAAAGTTGGGTTTAAGCGGCTCGATATTCTGCGTCCCGGTCTGCTGCGCGGACCGCGCACCAATGATCTGAGGGTCGGGGAGAAGCTGGCGATGATCGCCAGCCCCGTGCTCGATCCGATGCTGGGCGGGAAATGGGCGTCCTATCGTTCCATTGATGCGCGAGTGGTGTCAGAGGCGGCCCTTGGTCTGGCGATGCGCAAGGCCGCCGGGCGGTTCATTCATGATAATGACGCGATGAAACGGGCTGCGCGCGAATGGCGCCAGCGTCTGGAGCGGCTGGAGCAGCAGGCCGAGCAAGACTGATCTGGCCCGCGCGGGCTTAAGGGAGCATTGGCGATGGATTGGAATGCAGTTTTTGGTGCGGTGAACCTGCTGGCCATTGTGGCTTGGATCGCGCTCGCTTTCCTGCCGCGTAGCCCAGCAATCCTGGCTGCTGTGATGTATGTCGGGGTTGGCATATTGTGCCTCGTCTACGGCGCGTCGCTGATCGGGGTGCTGACCGGATTGGTGCCGAATGAAAGCGGTGCGGGTGCGAATTTCAACACCATTGAGGGCGTGCGCGCGATCTTTGCGAGCGATGCGGGCGTGACGATTGGCTGGACGCATTATCTCGCCTTTGACCTGTTTGTCGGCCTGTGGATTGCCCGCGATGCCGATGCAAAGAGCATTTCCCGCATTGTCCAAGTGCCGATCCTATTCGCGACTTTGATGGCGGGGCCGCTGGGTCTGCTGATCTGGCTGATCGTGCGAGAGCCAGCAGCGCGCGCCAATGGCCGTTGGAGCTGATCTCCACCCATTCGCAATCTGCTTGGCAAATCTGTGCTGCCGTGCCTAAACTGCGCGATAAACAAAACAGATAAATCGGAGAGAGATTGGTGACCGCACAGGCGCATTGCACCTTTGATGCATTCTTATCCCATTGGGCCAGCGAACGCCCAGACAGAATTGCCTTTGAACAGGACGGCGAAACGGTAACATTTGCAGAGTTGGATGACCTGACCCGCCAGATGATAACCGTCTTTGAAGCCAACGGCATCACGAAGGGAGATCGGATCGCGTGGCTGGGTAAAAACCGTACGATCTATTACGCGATGTTTCTGGCTGCGGCGCGCATGGGCGCAGTGATGGCGCCGATTGGCTGGCGGCTTGCCCCGCCAGAGGTTGCCTATATTCTGAAAGACACCGGCGCGAAGCTGATGATCACAGGCACTGGCTTTTCCGATGTTGTTGCCAAGCTCGCGCCAGAAATCGCCGCGACAGTGAAAATTATCGAAGAGCCTGAGATGTACGCCGCGATTGAGGCGGCCGCTCCTGCCAATTTCACACCCTCTGGGCCCGATGATGCGGTGCTTCAGCTGTACACCAGTGGCACGACCGGCAATCCCAAGGGAGCCGAGCTGAGCAATGCCGCGCTGGTTGCCTTGCGCAACGCCTCCAAAGAAGCGGGCGACCCATGGAACAGCCCTGGTCCGAGTGATTGCATGCTGGTTGCAATGCCATGCGCCCATATCGGCGGCACAGGTATCGTGATCGCGTCAATCGCCAATGGTATCCGGGCGATCATCCAAGAGGAATTTGACCCCGGCGAGTTCTTGAAAGGGATTTCGGCGGGTGCCACGCAGGCTTTTATTGTGCCTGCCGCCCTGCAAATGGTGATCCAGCATCCGCATGCGAAAGACACCGATTTCAGCGGCATCAAATACATTATGTATGGTGCCGCGCCGATGCCGCTCGAGCTGCTAAAAGAGGCGGTGCGAACCATGCCGCAGGCGGGTTTCCTGCAAGTGTTCGGCATGACGGAAACATCCGGCACGGTGACCATGCTGAGGCCAGAGGATCACTCGATTGAAGGCAACGACCGTATGCGCTCTGTCGGGTGCGCCATGCCTGGCACGGAAATTCGCATTTTTGACGAGAACAGCAATGAAGTGCCGCGTGGCACAATTGGCGAGATCGTCGTCAAATCGCCGTCAAACATGCTCGGTTATTGGAACCTGCCAGATGCGACTGAAAAGACGATCCGCGATGGCTGGCTCTACACCGGCGATGCCGCGATTATGGATGATGATGGCTACATCTACATTCAGGACCGCATCAAAGACATGATCATCTCTGGCGGGGAAAATGTCTATCCTGCGCAGGTTGAAAGCGCGATTTACGGCCACCCTGCCGTTGGCGAGGTCGCAGTGATCGGCGTGCCGGATGACAAATGGGGTGAGGCGGTGAAGGCCTGCATCGTTCCCAAGCCGGGGCAGACAGTCGATCCCGATGATGTGATCGCCTATGCGCGCGAGCAGTTGGCCGGTTTCAAAGTGCCCAAGAGCATTGATGTGATCGAGGTGATGCCGCGCAATCCAACTGGCAAGATCCTGCGCCGTCATTTGCGCGCGCCTTATTGGGAGGGGCAAGACCGGCAGGTCAACTGACCGGTGAAGAAGCATGCGCCCGCGGCCTTGCGCAATCGAGAGGCGATTGCCGACGTGCTTGCTCGCGAACTGCCCTCGGCCGGAACGGTGGTGGAGGTGGCCAGTGGCAGCGGCGAACATGCGGTCCATTTCGCCGAGGCGTTTCCGCAGTTGATCTGGCAACCCAGCGATCCTTCGCCAGAGGCTTTGGAATCGATCGCCGCCTATGGCTCAGAATATGAGGGCGAAAACCTGCGCATGCCGATGCATCTCGATGCCAGCGCGCCTGCTGATTGGCCGGTTGAGAGCGCAGATGCGATACTGTGCATCAATATGGTCCACATCAGCCCTTGGGCGGCCACACTTGGGCTGTTTGCAGGTGCCATGCACATTCTGGAGGAGGGCGCACCACTGATCCTCTACGGACCGTATTTCGAAGCGAATACGGAGCCATCCCCGTCAAATCTTGCGTTTGATGCGAGCCTTCGCGAACGCAATCCGGAGTGGGGGATTCTGCGAAGCCCCTAATGTTGATAAGGCCGCCAGCGATAACGGATTTGCGCGGTCAGGCCGTTATGAACTGCCCGCGAACAATCTGATGTTGATTTATCGAAGAGGCTGAGGCTCAGCTTCGAACCATCAATCGCCCAATCAATCGATGGCGTCTTCGCCTGCCTGACCGACGGATTGGATGTCCTCACCCAAGCCTTTCACCGTGTTGCAGGCGGCGGAGGTGAGTGTGAGCGCGGCCATCGCAGCGGCAATCAAAGTTTTGCGGACCATTATGTCTGCCTTTCGTTTGGTTTCACCGTCTCATTAGCTCGCGGCAGATGAACCTGTCTTGCCACTTGCCAGCTTTCGTTCGCGATATGCGATGAGCAGCCCCGCAGTAATGATAAGTGGAGCGCCGAGCCACAAATTGGCTGAGGGCGCACTCGCAAAGATCAGCGTGCCATATAGCGTCGCCCACAGCAGCGAGGTGTAGTCCATCACTATGATCACCGCCGCAGAGCCGAAGCGCAGCGATGTGGTGAGCAGGATCTGTCCGAGCGCTCCCGCCGCCGCCATGGCAAAGATGATGGCCCAGGTTTCACCGTCATGCGGTGCGATGACAAATGGCATAAACAGCGCCATGAATGGGGCTGTGATGGCGGTGAACCAGAACACAATCGTCCAGGGATTTTCGCTCTTGTTGAGGTCTTGAATCTGGAACGAAATCAAGGCGACGAGCAAGGCCGCGACTAGGCCAACTGCTGCGCCAATGGGGTCGATCATGCCCGATGCACCCGGCTGAACGATCACCAGCACTCCGGCAAAGCCAAGGATCACCGCGCCCCAGCGATATTTGCCCACTGTCTCACCAAACAGGATCACGGACATCATCACCGCGAAAAACGGTGTGGTGAAGCTGATCGCGGTTGCTTCTGCCAGCGGCAATAATGTCACCGCGCCATAAACGCAGAACATGCCAGTAAGCCCGGCAATAGCGCGGCGGATATGGGCGCCCATTCGTTTGGTCTTGGTCTGTGTAAGCCGCCCAGTCGCCCATAGAATGGCGGCCACCGCGATAAAGGTCAGCGCCTGACGCCAAAATATAAGCTCGGCCAGATGCACGCCTTTTTCACTGGCCAGCTTCACCAGCATCGCCATGGTTGCCAGTGCTGCTGCTGCTAGCAAGCGCACTCCAAGAGCAAGCATCGGGCGAGGGCGGGCAATCGAACCATCCATAGGGCCTGCGTGTAAGCGGATCGCCGCGTTTCACAAGCGTAGCATTGCCATGAAGCGCACCGCGGCTATAGCCGCGCCCGCTATGATGGAGTTTGTACACGATCTGCTGTTCGCCAGCGATGCGCTGATCCTCGCGCTTACGGGCGGTGCATTGATGGTGTTTGCCGGGTTTGCATCGTGGATGGACCGGCGGCGCAGCAAGGAGCGCCCAATCGATCAGCTCGAAAGAGTGGGCTGGGTGCCGTGGACGACCGTATTCGTGCTGTCCGCGATTATGGGCATGGGGCTGCTGACGCTGTCGCTGCCCGTCTTGCTGAATAGCTAGAGAGTTTCGCGGCCCCGAAGAGCCGCGATTACCCGACTACAAACAAGCTTCCAAATACGCCTGGTCAAAGCCGTACTGACGCGCTTTTTCAAGCGTGTAAGGACGCAGGCCAGAGGCGCGGAATTCGCCCAGGATCTTGCCGTCTTCGCTCTCGTCGAGATACTCGAACTTGAACAGGTTCTGGGTCACGATCACATCGCCTTCCATCCCGATAACCTCGGTGATGTCGGTGGTGCGACGTGAACCATCACGCAGACGTTTTACCTGAACGATCAGGTCGACCGATTCGGCGATCTGAGTGGAGATCGCTTGTTTCGGGATCTTGATGTCGCCCATCAAAATCATGTTTTCCATACGGCCCAGGCACTCACGTGGTGAGTTGGCGTGAAGCGTACACATAGAGCCATCGTGGCCGGTGTTCATGGCGGCGAGAAGGTCGAAACATTCAGCGCCACGAATCTCACCCAGGATGATGCGATCTGGGCGCATACGCAGGGCGTTCTTAACAAGGTCGCCGATGGTAATCGCGCCTTGACCTTCAAGGTTAGGCGGGCGAGTTTCCAGCGGCAGCCAGTGTGGCTGTTGCAAGCGAAGCTCGGCAGCATCCTCAATGGTCAGCACGCGCTCACCCGGGTCGATCATTTTCGACAGGGCGTTGAGCATGGTGGTTTTACCCGAACCCGTACCGCCAGAGATCACGATGTTCATCCGGCATGCACCAGCGATTTTCAACGCCGTACACATCTTCTCATCCATCGAACCGAAGTCCTTGAGCATGTCCAAGGTGATTGGCTTCTCGGAGAACTTACGAATGGAGATTGCGGTGCCTTTGAGGCTCAAAGGCGGCACGATCACGTTAACACGTGAGCCATCTTTCAAGCGAGCATCGGCCAGCGGCGTGGTTTGGTCGACGCGGCGGCCAACCTGGTTCACGATGCGCTGAGCAATCTGGAATAGGTGCTGTTCATCGCGGAACCGGATCGGTGCAATGGTCAGCTTACCGCCTTTTTCAATATAGGTCTGATCAGGGCCGTTGACCATGATATCAGACACGTCTGGATCGTTCAGCAGCTCTTCGAGCGGGCCGAAGCCGAGCAGCTCGTCGATCAGAACTTTTTCCAGCGCGAATTGCTCGCGGCGGTTCAGTGTGACCTTAAGTTCGGCCAACACTTCCATGATAATAGGGCGGAATTCTTCCGACAGCTCTTCTTTGGAAAGCGTCGCGGCCGCTTCTGGGTCGACACGTTCCAGCAGGCGCGGAAGCACTTGTTCTTTGATTTTGTGAACGCTGGCTTCAAAACCGCCAGCTTCGCCTGGACCATCGTTGATGCTTGCGGCCCGCTCTGCGAGCCGGTTCATTGCATCTTCGGTGGCATTGCCAGAACTTACAGGAGCAGCCTTTGGCTCTTCCTTTTTCTCAGGCTCTTCGTCGGGCAGAGGCGGGAATTGCTCACCACCCTGATCCGCGCTTCCGCCCGTTTTCATCGGCCGGGCAACTCCAAACGCGGGACGCCCACCGGCTCCCCCTCCGCCTGCGCCACCTTTTTTACCGAATGCGCTCATTGCAAGCCCCCTAGGCTCAAAAACATACACTGCAGATCAACGTAAGATAACGAAGACTGCCTCTCTCAAAATGGTGAATAGTCTGGAAACCTTATTTTTTCCCTAAGGTTGACGATGCAAAAAATGATCTATGTTGCAGCGCCTGGCTCAGGGGATTTCCCGATATTCAAAATGAAGTTGGCCACCGGCTTTGTCGCGGCCCAAATTACGGCGACCATGACCAAGGCAACATAGCCATCGACCGCATAGTGATAGGCAAGATGGACAGAGCCGAGCATAATCAAAAGCCAGAAAATGCCGAAGGCAGCCCACAGGCGCTTATCGATCTTCCAGGTGGCGAATACGTACAGAGACGTTAGTGCAACGTGCATGGATGGCATGGCGGTGATCCCGCGGCCAAGGCCGTAATCACCGCTCTTATACCAATCGAGCAGCAATTGCTGGACCTCAATAACTGGGATTGTCTGCACGGCATTGGCGGCATGCAGATAGGCCATTTGCTCAGCGAAGTGATCCCCGCCCAGCAAGGGTTCCAGGAATACCGGACCGACCGAGGCAAGCGAAATCGCTCCAATCATGCCGACAATTGTCCAGGTCAGGAAATAGCCAAGGAAGAAGCGCAAACGCAGCTGCTTATCGGTGACGTAGAGTGCAAAGCACAGCGGACCAATATAGATCAGCGCAAACCAGAAATGATAAAGATAACCCAGCGCGGCCGAGACCTCAGGATAGCCAAGCACAGGTTGCAATAGGCGCCATGGGTCGGTGCCATGAATGGCGATGTCCCAGGCGATAAAGGTCTGGTCCCAGGTGTAGTCATTGAGCAAAGGAATAGCGCTCTTGATACGGCTAAACGCAGGCATCAGCGTGCCAAGCGCGATGATGATACACAGCGCCGGCAATAGACGCGCATAGGCCGGATGGGCGCGGGCGTCCTTTAAGAAAAACCCGACCGGGCTACTTGGGCGATGACGCATCAGCAGCATCGAGAATTCTGCGGCGAGGAACACAATCAATACAAGCGCCAGAAAGCGGCTGTTGAGGATGATTGCGCTGAGCCAATCGACCGTTACACCGACGCTGTTCAAGGTGATATTCGCAAACAAGCAAATTATCAGCGCCAACCCAAGCACTGTTATCTCGGTTCGGCCCACCTTATCTATGAAGACCGCATTGAACTTGCCCAGAATAGGAGGGTTTGAAGCGAGCGAATTAGACATTTTTGGTCTGCTTGGCGTCAATGGTAAGCAGAACCGCGCAGGCGCATAAAATTACGGTGATCGGATATGCGTAATAGAGTGCGCCATCGAGCATGGACATCGTTAGCAAGCCAGCCAACACCCCTATGCAAGGCAGTGCAAGATTAGGGTTTGACGGTGAGTGAATCCAGATTTTTTTCCAGATGACCCAGGCGAAAACGACCAAGCACAATGACCCCAAAAAACCCCAATCAAACAATATTTGAAGTATGGAGTTGTGTGGATGATTAAATATCCCTCTTGCGGTCTCTACGGTAAAGCGAAATTGACCTTGGCCATAGCCTATTACAGGTCTTTCAAAGATCCAATTTGCTGTTTCCAGCCAAATGTTAATTCGTCCTGAGCTGTATTCAGTACCAGATTCTAAAGTGGCTAGGCGGCCGATTATCGATTGCAAGCCCCATTGGGAGCTGGGTGTGAATGTCAGAGAAAGCAACGCTGCGGCAACAAAGCTGGTGGTCGTTTTCAAACAATAGCTCGCGAGGCCGCGGTGACGCTGGTACAAAGCGACAAGAAACACCGAGGCCAAAAGCCCCAAGAAAGCAGCTCGACCGCCACTCCAAAAGATGCACCACGCACCCAAGATCAAAAGCAGGTGAGCAAAGACGGTTTCAGAGCGTTTTTGTGCATTTGCGAGAAGGCCAATTGCGATACCGGCGGTTGCCAAACCATAATATCCGATCTGGCGAACGTTGGAGACCCCTGCACTAAATTGTTTCCAGTTAAAGTCTGGCTTATCAATGACGCTAAGGGCCAAGCTGAAGGCGAGCACAAAATAGATAGCTCCACCTGCGGCAATAGAGGCCAGCAAGTTCCTCTGCATACCGCGCCATGCATTCGAGAACCGTTCGCACAGAACGCCCAGGAACAGCATATGGATAAAGGTCGATAATGCGAATGGACGTGCCATGCCCGGAGCTGCATCAGCAAACACGGTTGACGCAAGGACAACGAAGACAAAGGTGGCGAGTGACAGTTTGCCTGCCAAGCCAAATGCGCCAACAAACTTGCGTAAATCCGCGCCAGACGTAAGCCCTAAGAAAATGACAATTAGCTCAGCGACTATGATCGGAACCGAAAAATGCCGTATTGCCAGAAAGCTGTAATCGACCTGCCAGGTCGTCAATGCGAACACAGGCGCAGCGAGTAGCAGCGCGAAGCAGGCTAGCTTCGCGGCTAATTGAGGTGATAATGCAGGCTCAGTCCCGCGCGGTTCTGACTGCGCAGCAGCGGGCGCAGCTGCGCCGCCTTTTCCCTCATTTAGATCCATTATCAGCCCTTCTTCGCGAAGCGTACAGTTCATGGCCAATAATGGTTAATTTTCCTTCAACCCTACCGATTGCTCAGAGTGATTTTGGATGCCAAAGAAACCCAGGTTTGAGCGGTTTTCTCGTATCATTTTCCAGGCCCAATACGCTTCGAAGATGTGAGTGTGCGTGACTAGTCATGACGCCATCACTTTGGCGGTATAGACGAGGCAATGGGGGTTTGGTTTGCCTGACTGAGTGTCTAAAGCATGAGGCATGACACTAAGCGGCTCAGGCAGTTTCAGAAAACCCTTACTGGTATCGGCGATTGTCCTGGTGGTGATGGTCGGCTTTGCGTCCATCCAAAGTTTCTACAGCCTGTCGCGCTATTACTTTGTGAACCACGATGTTTTTGCGGCGCTGGCCATTCTGATCGGTTGGGGCGCTGTGCTGGTTGTGAAGCCGCGTTTCACGCTGCCTGATAATCAGCCCTCACTGCTGAAGGTATGCATTATCGCGGGGTTTGTTTCGGCGCTGCTGTGGGCAGGTACCTATGCGGTGATGTTCAACTATCCCGTGTCCCGCGACGAGCACATGGCCGTGTTTGACAGCGGGATTTTTGCCAAGGGATTGCTGGCTGAGCCTTTGCCTGAGCATTGGGCGGGATTTGCGGACAGTTTTGCTGCTTCATTTCTGCTCGAAACCCCTGATCAATCGCTGATGGTGTCGAGCTATCTGCCTGTAAATGCCGCGATCAGGGGCGGGGTGAGCCTAATTGTTGATCCAGCGCTCACGGGTCCGATCTTGGCGGCGATTGGCTGCTGCGCACTCTATTTCTGCGCGCGTCATTTGCTGCCAGAGATGCCAAGTGCCATCTGGGTGGTGCTGGCCGCTTACCTGCTTTCGGCGCAAGTGTTTGTCACTGCTATGACAGCCTATGCAATGACCGCTCATCTGGCGCTCAATCTCGTCTGGTTGGCGCTGTTCCTGAAGGATCGCTGGTGGAGCCATGGGTTGGCTATGCTGGTAGGCGTTGCGGCCATGGGCCTTCACCAATTTGTGTTTCATCCTCTGTTTGCGGGGCCATTTATTCTGTTGCTCGCATGGCGCAGGCAATGGCTCATGTTCCTCGGCTACGGCGCAGTCTATGCGGCGGGCACACTGCTGTGGATCAGCTGGGGCGCGATTGTCATGAGTTGGGCTGGGATTGACCCAGGCGCGGGGCTAGCTGGATCTGGCGGGTTGGCTGATTTCGTGTCGGAGCGAATTCTGCCATTGATAGTGAATGGCCACCCGCATGGCTTCGCGTTGATGGTGTTTAACCTGCTTCGCACGCTGACCTGGAACGCTGTTTTTGTGCTGCCGCTGATGGGCTGTGCGTGGGTATTGGTGCGGCGCAGAGACCCCGCTGAGACGCCCATCGTGCTGGCGCTATTTGGTGGCATCATCCTCACCATCCTCGCGATGGCGGTGCTGCTGCCATATCAGGGGCACGGATGGGGCTATCGCTATCTACACGGGCTGTTGGGCAGTGCGGCTTTACTGGCAGGTTATGGCTACCGAGAGATTGCGAAACAGGATCGCAAAGAGGCCGATGGCGCGGTTGTAGTTCTTGGCGCGATCACGGCTTTCATAATGCTTCCGGCCTCGCTGTGGTCGGCATACAATTTCGTAAAGCCGCATGCGGAGCTGCACGCGATCATCACGGACCAGGCAACCGATTTCGTTATCGTCGATAATGTCAGCGTGCCCTTGGCGGTTGATGAGGCGCGCAACCGCGCTGATCTGTCCAACACGCCATTGGTGTTTGCCCGCAGCAAGCTCAGCGACAATCAAATCGCATTACTATGCGAGCGGGGCACGGTGTCTGTTGTAGGGCCTGAGGAAACACAGAGCGTGAATTTGCGCGGGCCAGTGCGAACTGATGGGCTGTTACCAAAAGATCCGTGCAGCGGGGCAAATTAACGCTTTCTTAGCCATAAATCGTCACATCGGGTGGGCTACAGAGGGTCATTTTGCAGGCGGGCGCGCCAATGGGTTCAACCAAGAACCTCAATTGAGCGCGCGTTACTCGGCTTCGATCTTGAGATTTCCTTCTTAAGCGGCTGTTTTATGGATCTCAGGGAAGGTGCCTCGAAATGAATGCGACAAATTTGAACGAGGCCGAGGTCGCCCGTCAAAAGGAACTCTTCGAGGCGATCCATGATCGTTATTCAGAGGCCACCACGGATAAATACGCAGAGGCGTACAAAGAAGAATTCATCTACAACCCGATTCTGGCAGAGCTGGAAAGCGCAAGTTCGCTGATGGAGCTGGCCAGCGGAGTGGGTTCAGCATCCGGTTGGATGAGGGATCACCACCCAGGTTTGGAAATTTCCGGCTGTGATATTTCAGAATCGGCGACCCGCGATTTCACCGCGCGCCATGACCGCCCGTGCTATGTTTGGGATCTGACCAAGCCAATTGAGCCGGAAGAGACCTATGATGCAGTATTGGTTATGGGCGGGATCCACCATCTGGTTGCGGATTTGCCAACGGCCTTTGCCAATATTTCGCGCATGCTCAATCCGGGCGGTAAGCTGATTATGACAGAGCCAAATTCGGACTTCATTCTCGAGCCAATCCGCAAGCTTTGGTACAAGCTCGACACTGACCATTTCGATGCCGAAAATGAGCATGCTTTGTCGCATCCAAAATTGGCGAAAGAGCATGCTGGTTCACTGGTTCCGACCAGCCTCAGATATGTTGGCGGTCCGGCTTACTTTTTGTTGCTGCAAAATTGGGTTTTGCGGGTGCCAAACTGCGCCAAGAAATTTATCGCCCCGGCGCTGATGGTGATGGAGCGGCTCTACCATATGCTGCCAGGCAAGATGCCGTTTTCTACCTTCGTTGCGTGCTGGGAAAAGCCGCTCGACAAATGAGCGCTTCGCTGAGTTCTGATTGTTCCATGGATGAGATGACGCCGCACGACACGGGGCTTAGCCCCTATGCGCAGTGTCCATCCGGCACGCCGGGGGAATGCCGCTTCTCAGCCTTTCCAGAAGTGACCGAGCCCGATGTGCCCGGCCCTTACAATGATTGCAGCGTTTTCCGCTGCGGGCGATGTGGGCATGGCGTATCGCGGCCCGCAATGCCGAATGTCGGCGTCTTGTATGAGGGACGCGAGAGCCAGGATTATCAGGGCAAAGACGGCGCAGTTGCGACATTCATTAAGAAGACGGCATTCCTACGCCAGACCAAGAAATTGATGGCCCAAACTCGCTTTTGCGGCGGTGTGATCGCCGATTTTGGGTGCGGCAGCGGCCTTTATACAAATGCTATTGCTGCCGCCGCACCAGTAGGATCGCAGGTGCATGCGCTCGATTTCTTTGAAGACCCGCCAGAGCTGCTTGAGAATGTGACCTACGTGCCATTTGAGCAAAAAGAGCGTCTGGCCGGATCGGCCGATTTGGTGACGTGCTTTCACGCCGTGGAGCATGATGATAATCCGCAGGCATTCCTGGCAAGGTTGCTCGAAATGCTGAAACCTGGAGGCACTTTGGTGATCGAAGTGCCAAATGCCAATTGCGGCTGGCGCAAGGTGTTTGGCCGCTTTTGGGACAATTGGTATTTGCCCTATCACCGCCTGCATTTCACGCGCGGCTCTTTGCGCGCACTGTTAGAGCAGGCCGGGATGACGGTGCAATCAGAGCATGCCAATCACGTGCCAGTGATGGGGCGTTCGGTCGCTCGGTTATTGGGCCAGCCCAACAGCCTGATCTTTGTCGGATTGTCGGCCGCGCTTCAGCCGCTGCAATGGATTGGTGAGGTGCTGACCGGGGAGCCATCGGCGCTTCGGATCATCGCGCGAAAGCCTAATTGAGCAGAACCCTTGACCGGGTGCTTATTGCCCTTGGCGCGCGCCAAGGGCCCAGCGTGTCGCCAGAAACTGATAGACGAACATGATGATCGTAACGGTAGGCGCTGCGATCCAGATCGATAGTCCCAATCCATCGCTCAGCACGAACAGGATCGCCAGCGTCAGCACCAGGCCCAAGGTTTGCGTGCCGAGGAACCGGCCATAGCCAAGCCATGAGCGACCAGCCTCGAAGGTGTAATCGGCATGCGCTGCATAGGCGAGGCCGCCCACAAGAAAGAAGCAGATGACGGTCGCGATTGCATAGTGAATGCCCAAGGCCTCACCGCCGATCAGAATCACATTGTTTAGCGCAACGCATACCAATCCGACGATTGTGTAGCGCGAAATGGTGCGCAGAAAGGGCAATTGAACGCTCACATCGCTCCTTTCAGGCGCAGCCGGAGGCGCGGCAAGAGGCGCTCAATTAGCCTTGAATAGTGCAGGTAACGCGCAGCGCCCAGTGGGCCTAGCTTGGCCAGTGCCTTTGCCGCGGGCCACAACGCGCTGCCTCCACCGGCAGAGGCCTGAGCCAGCGCAGTGTTGATGCTAACCGAGGCTCGGCTGAGCGGCTCTAGCTCGCGGTCTGCCGAGGCATAGCGCGTGAGAATTTGCTCCAGTTCGCGTTCCATCTCGACCTTGTCTCCGGTCATGGTCAGCGAATTGGCGTGAATGCGGAATGCGGCGCTTGCTTGCGGTTCAAAGACGACTGGCCCCTGCTCGGCGAGCTTCAGCCACAGGTCCCAGTCGGTTGCGTACCACAAGCTATCGTCCATCCCGCCAGCGGCCAGATAGGCATCGCGGCGCCACACCGGGCTGGGCATGGCGATGGAGTTCTGGACCAGCAGACGGTCGAGGTAGGTGCTCCGGTCTTGCTCACCGCGCGGGAAGGGCGGCTGCCATTGGCCGAGCGTCTCACCGCGGCTATCAACGATCTGTGCGCCGGTCAGGTAAAGCGCGGCGTCCGGATGCTCGGCGATCATGCTTCTAATGAGCTCAGCTCGTCCAGGCAGCCAGATATCATCCTGATGCAAGGTGCACACGTGCTCGCTTTGTGCGGCTTCGACCCCGGCATTGGTCTTGCCGGGCCAGCTCGGCATATCAGGCCAATATTCGTAATCTATGTCCAAGCGATCACGGTGGCGGGCGATCGGCGCCTCGCATGGCCCCTCTGGGGTCGAGTCGCGAATAATAACGGCAATGGAGCCTGCTTCGTCAGCCGCCGGGATGCTGGCCAAGGCCGCGTCCAGCCAGTCGCCGCCGCGATGCACAGGCATCACGACTGTCAGCCACGGCTTAGCCACGGGGGATCACCCTTCCTTAGGCGCGAGCTGGCTGTCGTTGCCAGCAATCACTGATAGCAGGAACCCGCCAAAGATGTTTTGCAAGCCTAGCGCGCCAATCGTTGCAGACAGGATCAATGGTAGCGGATTGTCGAGCGCGGCAAATCCGCCTTGGCTCCAATCAATACCAACCGCCGTTAGGCCGCCAATGCCGAGCAGAACCAGCGCGATGCCGGTAATCAGCATGGTTTCCAGCGTTAGCCAACTGGCGTTTTTCTTAAGCACAGGACGCAGCAGGCGATACCCCTTGCTGACCCCGTGAAAGTGTGCCGCGAGCGCCATGATCAAAGCAAAGTGACCGGTTGTGGCGAGGAAACCGCCAACGATGCTCCAGCTGACGCCGAAGAAAGACGGGCCGGAAATCAGGCCAGTGTAATGCGCAAGGCCCGAGCCGAAGATGATGCTGGCGAGCATCAATGCGGCGAGCGCTGGCAGGCCAAACACCCAAGTCGGGCTGAGCATGAAGAGATAGCGCAAATGCCGCCAGCCATCGCGCAGCGGGCGCAGGTGCGGCGCACGGTCGCGCAGATCGGCAGAAAGCGTTGCGGGGATTTCGATCATGCGCACTTTTAGCAGCGCCGCCTTGATCACCATTTCGCTGGCGAATTCCATGCCAGAACCGCTCAGCTTGAGCTGCTCAAAGGTTTCCTTGCGGATGGCCCTCAGCCCACAATGCGCATCTCCGATCCCTGAACGGAACAGGATGTTGAGCACGCCGGTGAGGCCGGGATTGCCGATATGTTTGTTTTTCCAAGGCATCGCGCCGGGTTCGATCCCGCCCTTGAAGCGGTTGCCCATGCACAGGTCATAGCCTTCCTCGAGCTTGGCAACCATCGCCACGCCTTCGGTAAAGTTATAGCTGCCATCGCAGTCGCCCATGACGATATAGCGACCAAACGCCGCCCGGCATCCACCGATCAGCGCCGCGCCATAACCGCGGTCTTCAACATCAACGACGCGCGCGCCCAATTCTGTGGCCATTTTCTGGCTGCCGTCGGTGGAGCCATTGTCGGCAATTACGATCTCGCCAGACAGGCCCAGTTCGGACTGCATCCGGGCCAGCGCATCCAGCGCATTTGCAATGCAATGTTCCAGGCTTTCGGTCTCGTTCAAACACGGCATGACAATCGTCACGTCTGGATCAAGCTCGCGGCCTTCGACAAATGCTGAATATTTGGACTGTGTAAGGTCCATTGGTGCCCCCGATAATTCCTTGGATTGGGCATGGCGAATAATGGTTAATGATTGATCAAGAGCTGAGTATTTGTCGCAAGGATGGTGCGCGCCAAGTGCGGCTGTATTTTGCGGCCCCTTACCAAACGACAATCGCCTTTCCATTCTGGCCATAAGGGCCTAGCGCGGCGGCTTTGTTGGATGAGTGAGGCCTCAGGGCAATGCAGCACGATCAAAGAGCTGGGCTGGCCTACGCGGCGACGGGCTTTGTCATTTTGTCGATTGGCGATGCTGTGATCAAAAGCATGGCGGATGAATGGCCCGCTGTTGCGGTCGCGGCCTTGCGCTTTTCCATCGGGGCATTGGGCCTGTCGGTTCTGCTGTGGCGCAGCGAGGGGGCGAGTGCATTCGTGCCGCAAAAGCCCTGGCTTCAGGCGGCGCGCGGACTGTGTCTGGCCTTGGCGAGCCTGTGTTTCTTTTCAGCGATTTACATCATGCCCTTGGCCGAGGCGATGGCGATCGGTTTTCTCGCGCCGGTGCTCACTCAGGTTCTGGGCGGTCTGATTCTAGGAGAGAAAATTCGTCCTGCTGCATGGGCCGTCTCGGTGATCGCTTTTGCCGGTGTGGTGATGATCTTGCGGCCCAATCTGGCCGAGCTTGGGCTTGGCGCTTTGCTGCCTCTGGTATCGGCGACATTCTTTGCCCTGATGATGGTCGCCAATCGCGCCAGCAGCCAGCCAAGGCAGCGCCTTGTCCATGCAAGTGTTCGTGGCTGGCCTTGCATCCCCGATCCTGATCCTGGCGGCGATCGGAGCAAAATTCTCTGGCATTCCAGAACTCGATTTCGGCTGGCCCAGCTGGGATGTTGCCTTGCGCTGCACTATTGTGGCCATAACCGCCAGCGCCGCCCATTGGCTCGCCTATATTGGCACATCGAAAGCAGGCGCGTCGCAAGTGGCCCCGGCGATTTATGTCCAGATGCTGGTCGCCATTGCGCTGGGCTGGTGGTGGTTCGGCGATGTGCCTGATCTCTTAACATTGGGCGGTGCAGGGATGATAATCGCGGCTGGATTGTTCCTGTGGCGGGACAGCCAAAGCGCGCCCGCGCAAACAGCCAAACGGCCGCACTGAGCAGACAGGCTCTTGAAGCTGAGCCATGACCCGTTACAGGAGCGAGGCAAGCAGCAGATACCGGCCAGATGCATCAATGCTTTTGGCAAGACGATATTCATCCACTGCCGCCTAGTTCCTGCGCCCGGTAGAGCGCGCGATATGGGCCGGGCGCGCCAGCAGGGGTAAGAGACAAAATTATGTGCGGAATCATCGGAATTGTTGGGAATGAGCCGGTCGCTGACCGGTTGGTCGATGGCCTCAAACGCATGGAATATCGCGGCTACGACAGTTCCGGTGTCTGCACCATCGATGATGGTCAGTTGGTGCGCCGCCGTGCCGAAGGCAAGCTGGCCAATCTCGTTGGAGTGTTGAGCGGCGATCCTGCACCCGGCAATGTCGGCATTGCGCACACTCGCTGGGCCACACATGGCGCCCCAACCGCCAGCAATGCACACCCCCATGCCACCGCTGAGGTTGCAATCGTGCACAATGGCATCATCGAGAATTTCAAGGAATTGCGCGCTGAACTTGCAGATGAAGGCCGTGTGTTCGAAAGCGAAACCGACAGTGAAGTCGTCGCGCATCTAGTGTCCTCGCGGATTGAAGCGGGCCTTTCGCCAGAGGACGCGGTCAAAGATGCCTTACCGCGTCTGCGCGGAGCCTTCGCACTGGCGATGACATTCCGCCAGCACCCAGACATGTTGATCGGCGCACGCCTCGGTTCTCCGCTGGTGGTCGGTTACGGGCCAGAGGATGATGATGCAGAAATGTATCTGGGGTCAGATGCGCTTGCGCTGGCCCCGCTGACGCAGCGGATCGCCTATCTCGAAGAGGGCGACTGGGTGGTGATTAAGCGCGACAGTGCGCAGGTCTATAACGTAGAGAATAAGCCCGTTACCCGCGATATCCAAGCATCCGGCGCGACGGCGGCGGCGGTTGAAAAGGGCAATTTCCACCACTTCATGCAGAAAGAGATTTTTGAGCAGCCAACCGTGGTGGCGCAAACGCTCAGCTCTTACCTGCGCCAGGCGGACAACACCGTGGCTCTGCCTCAGCTTGATTTCGACATTTCGAAGATTAAGCGCCTGACCATCGTTGCCTGCGGCACCTCTTTTTACGCCGGTATGGTAGCGAAATATTGGTTTGAGCAATTTGCCCGCGTACCGGTTGATATCGATGTGGCCAGCGAATTTCGCTATCGCAATCCGGTGCTGGAGGAAGGCGGCCTGGCGCTGTTTATCTCGCAAAGCGGGGAAACCGCCGATACGCTCGCGGCTCTGCGCCATTGCAAGGCCGAGGGACAGACTATCGGCGTCGTCGTCAACGTACCGACCAGCTCAATGGCGCGTGAGGCGGACCTGTTGCTGCCGAGCCATGCCGGGCCGGAAATCGGGGTTGCCTCGACCAAGGCCTTCACCTGTCAGCTCGCTGTATTGGCCGCGCTGGCCGCGCATATGGCGGTGAAGAAGGGCCTGATGAGCCGCGAGGAAGAGGCCGAGGTGGTAACCCACCTGCTGGAAGCTCCCGCTGCGCTCAATGAGGCGCTGGATCATGACCAAGACATTGCCAGCATGGCGCATTTGATCGCGCCAGCACGCGATGTGCTTTATCTGGGGCGCGGGCAGGATTATCCGCTTGCCTTAGAGGGTGCGCTAAAACTCAAAGAAATCAGTTATATTCATGCTGAAGGCTATGCCTCGGGTGAGATGAAGCACGGCCCAATCGCGCTCATCGACAAAGACGTTCCGGTGGTGGTGATTGCCCCATCCGGCCCGCTGTTTGAAAAGACGGTCTCCAACATGGAGGAAGTGCGCGCACGCGGCGGGCAAGTGGTGCTGATCTCTGATGCGGAGGGCCTGGCGCAGGCGGGCGAGGGCTGCATCGCCACGATCGAAATGCCGGTTGTTCACCCGCTGATCGCGCCGTTGGTGTACGCCATTCCGGTGCAATTGCTGGCCTATCACGTCGCCGTGGTGAAGGGGACTGACGTTGATCAACCTCGCAATTTGGCCAAATCCGTGACGGTTGAGTGATGGCGGCGGGCGCTGGTGATAGCCAAGACCTCGTAACCATCGAGGGCGGCTGTCATTGCCGCGCCGTCCGCTTCCGAGTGCAATCCGAGCGCGCGCCTAAAATGCTGCGCTGCAATTGCTCGATCTGCGCGGTGTCCGGCTATCTCCACCTGTTCATCCCGCATGGCCGGTTCACCCTTCTATCAGGCGAAGAGGCGCTCACCTCATACCGCTTTGGCTCCGGCGAAGCAGAGCATTTGTTTTGCAAGATTTGCGGTACGAAGAGCTTCTATCAACCTCGCTCTCATCCCGAGGCGTGGAGCGTGCATCTTGCCTGCCTTGACGACAGCAGCGAATTAGCACCCGAAATTCGTCATTTTGATGGCCGAAATTGGGACCGAAGCAAGCTGTAACAAGCGTTTGCAGTTCATAGCGCATCCGGCTCGTCAGGCCGCAATTCTCCCTGAGCTGGCGAGTAATTTACGTCATACTAACCTTTGCTGGATAGCCGCGGGGGTGTGATTGAAGATGATGTCCCTCCGCAGCCTGCCAATCGCCGGTTGTCTATGCTCGCTGTGCTGGGATTAACCGGTGCAGGCGATAATGATTGGGCGCGGCTTCGCGGTCTGCAATATTCGGGATTGTCGGCGCTAACCTTCTTCAGAACTTACATTCATGCGATTATGGGCCTGTTCACGGTCCATATTTACTCGAGCAGCATCAGCCTTGTGTGGCTGGCGTTTTGGCTGGTCGCCTTGGTGCTGCTCCAGATCCGCGGTGTGCGCTTTGACCGCACGCTGGCCGATGCTGAACACCGCAAGCTGTCGCGCAAGGAATTTTACGGACAGGCTCTGACGCCGCTGCTCTCTGGGGTGCTGTGGGCGGTTCCGGTCCTGGTGTTTGCGCCATATGGTTCGCTGCCAGACCTGATGACGCTGCTCGTGGTGCTGGCGACATTGGCGGCGGCCTCAATCTATTTTTACGCTGCCGCTCCGCTCGGGATCTTCGTCTTTACGCTGACGGTCGGCGTGGCAGCGGTCACGCATCTGGCGCTGCAAGAGCTGTGGACGGTTGCGCTGGCAGGCGCGTTTTACGGCATTAGCTGCCTGTTTGGCACGATCGAGGTGGCGCGCACCTATCTGACTGCACGGATCGCGGAAAGCAGCGTTGCTGAAAAAGAGCAGGTCGTCTCCTTGTTGCTGCGCGAGTTTGAGGAAAACGAGGCCGATTGGTTGTGGGAGGTCGATACCGCGCGGCGTCTGCGCGGTGTTAGCCCGCGTTTCGCCTATGCACTTGGCTGTCCGCAGTCGGAGGCGGAGCGCCGCCCATTGCTCGAATTGATCGCTGGTGACAGTTGGGAAAGCGGCAAGTTTCCCACCAGCCTGCATGATTTGGCAGAGCGGCTGAAGCATTGCGAGAATTTCTCCAACCTTCTGGTTCATGTGACGATCCGGGGTGAGAAGCGCTGGTGGGAGCTGTCTGGCACGCCAATGCGCGACGATCAGAACCGCTTCGTTGGTTTTCGCGGGGTTGGCTCCGATGTGACTGAGGCGCGCGCTTCGTCAGAGAAAATCGCTTACTTGGCGCGCTATGACACGCTCACCTCTTTGCCCAACCGCTTACAGTTGACCGAGGCGCTGGGCGATGCGCTGGTCTTTGCTGAACAATGGCGCACACGCTGCGCGCTGCTGATGGTGGATCTCGACCGGTTTAAGTCGGTGAACGATTCGCTCGGCCATATGGTTGGTGACAAGTTGCTGGCGCAGGTGTCCGCGCGTCTGCAGGCCCTAATGGGTCAGGATCAGATGTGCGGCCGTTTGGGCGGCGATGAATTTGCGATTGTGCTGCGCGATGTCAGCGATCGTGAAATTATTCGCACAACAGCCAACCGCGTGATTGAGGCGCTGACAGAACCGTATCAGGTCGATCAGCACACGCTCTATGTCGGCGCCAGCGTCGGGTCAGCGGTGGGCCCGCGCGACGGCAAGTCGGTCGAAGAACTGATGCGCAATGCTGACCTTGCGCTCTATCGCGCGAAAGACGCCGGCGGCGGCGAGCACTTTGACTTTGAGCCTGTGCTCCATGCCTCTGCCGAAGAACGCCGCCAGCTTGAGGTAAGCCTGCGCAAAGCGCTCGACCGTGATGAGATGGTGCTGCACTATCAGCCGGTCGTCGATGCCAACAGCGAGAACATCGTCAGTTTTGAGGCTCTGGTTCGCTGGGACAGCGCCGATCATGGGTTTGTCAGCCCGGGTAAGTTCATCCCGCTGGCTGAGGAAACACGCCTGATCGTGCCGATAGGCAAGTGGGTCCTGCGCGAGGCATGCCGTGAGGCGTGCAATTGGCCCAAGCATGTGCGGGTCAATGTGAACGTATCGCCTGAGCAATTGCTGGAGCCGGACTTCTATGAGGATGTTGTCGCGGTTCTTGCCGAGACGGGGCTGCACGCAGACCGGCTCGAGGTCGAGGTGACCGAGAGCATCTTCCTGCGTGATGCCTCGATTGCTCGCAAGGCTCTGGAGCAAATCATGGCGTTGGGCTGCAGCGTTGCGCTCGATGACTTTGGCACGGGCTACTCATCGCTGGGATACATCCGCAAGCTCAGCTTCTCCACCATCAAAGTCGACCGCACCTTTGTGCAAGGTGCGGCGCAAAACAGCTCCGAAAGCTTGGCGATCATCAATGCCGTGGTGGCGATGGCGAAAAGCCTCGATATGACGACGACGGCGGAAGGCGTTGAGACCATTGAGGAAGCGAAGCTCATTCGCGAGATGGGCTGTGACAAGATCCAGGGGTTCTACTTTGGCCGCCCAATGCCGAAGCACGAGGCGCTGCGCCTGTTCGATGCAAGCGGTGGCAGCGGCGAACGCCAGATCGCCTAAGCGGTTTTAGGTGCCTGACTCTAAACGAGCGCGGCGATAGCGCTTTCAAAAAGAAAACGACCATCGGTGCCGCCTTGGGTGTCTTCAACCGCGCGCTCTGGGTGCGGCATCATGCCCAACACATTGCCGCCTGCGCTGAGGACACCAGCGATATCGCGGCGTGAGCCATTGCAGGGTTCTGTATAGCGAAACGCAACCCGGCCATCGCCTTCGATCCGGTCGAGCGTTTCTTCATCAGCGAAGTAATTGCCATCGTGATGCGCCACGGGAATGTGGACGGTGCCTTTGCCAGCATAGGCGCGGGTAAAGGTCGACTGCGTGTTCTCCGCGATCAGCGGCACGGTGCGACAGATGAAATTCTGGCTGGCGTTGCGCATCAGTGCGCCGGGCAAGAGGCCGCTCTCGGTCAGCACCTGAAAGCCGTTGCACACGCCCAGTACGGGCACGCCGCGCGTCGCCGCGGCAATCACACTGCGCATGATCGGGCTGTTTGCGGCCATCGCGCCAGAGCGCAGATAGTCGCCATAGGAAAACCCGCCGGGCAAGGCGATAAAGTCGAGATTGTCAGGCAGCTCTGCATCACCGTGCCACACGCGGATCGGTGCGGCGCCCGATACGAGTTCCAAAGCGCAGGCCATATCCCGGTCGCAATTGGAGCCGGGGAAAGTGATCACAGCGGCGCGGAAACCCATCAGGCCGCTCCTGCTGTTTCCAGCTTCTCAATCGTGAAGTTCTCGATCACCATATTCGCGAGCAGTTTTTCACACATCGAATTGAGCGCTTCGTCGCTGGTGCCGTCGGCCACGTCCATTTCGATCATCCGGCCAATGCGGACATCTTCGACCCCTTCAAAGCCCATGCCATCTAGCGAATGGTGCACGGCGCGGCCCTGTGGGTCGAGCACTCCGGGTTTAAGGCGGACGAGAATACGGACTTTCATGGGCGGCTCACCTGATTACGCGCGTGGATGGGCGATGTGACCGCAGCCTATAGCGCAGCCGCATGTAGGTGCAATCATTGCAGGGCGGCTTGCCCACTATCGTGAGTGCCTTTGTTGGCAGGTTGAAGGCGCCGTTACGGCGCGATTCTACCGGGTGGTTCGGCGTCCTCATGTACGACCAGCACTTCGACCGCCTCATCAGCCCCGAGGTACTTTGCAGCCGCCGCCTGAATATCAGCCGGTGTGATGGCTTTCAGAGCATCGGGCGCATCGAGGAAACGCTGCAAGCGGCCAGACTGACTTTGCGCGTTGTCCGCCAGCCCCATCCAACCGCCGAGCGATTTCAGTGCATTGTCATAGCCTTCCAGCATCGGCTGACGCGCACGGTCGATGAAATCCAGCTCCAGCGGTGCTGCGGCGAGTTCGCTTAGCATGGTGCGGATCGCCGCGCGGGTTGGCTCCAGCTCAGCAAAATCGACCGACGCCGTCACACTGAAAGTGCCATAACCTTCGTAAATGCGACTGGTTGAACTGCCAGCAGACGGGGAATAGGCCTTGCCCAATTCTTCGCGCAGCCGCTCCTGCAATTGGATGCGCACCACGCGGCTCAGAAGGGACAGCCGCAGCGCCTCGGACAGGTCGCTGTCATCGGTTGTCGGCCAGACCATGCGGACCAGCGCTTGGTCGGTTTCACCAGTATGGGTGAGCGTATGCAGGCCGCGTATTTGCGTGAAGCTGCGCTTGCGAGCTTCAGCGCGTGACTGGAATTCAGCCTCACGCGGCGGCAAAGCGCCCAGGGTGCTGGCCACCGCTGCGATTGCTGCGTCCGGATCAAAATCGCCCACCAGCGCAATTTCAATCGCGCCGCTTTCCAGGCGGTCGCCAATATCCGCTTTCAACTGGGCGAAACTGCGTGAGAGAAACGCCTCTTGCGGCTGCAGGCTGAAACGCGGATCGCCATCAGACAAAATTCCGCCCAACCGATTGCTCAGCGAACGGCCGGGTGTCGCATCCAGATTGGCAAAGTAATTCTCGATATTCTTGGCATAGCGCTCTTCGCCTTCGCGTCGGTAACCCGGATCGGTTAGCGCAGCGGCGAGCAATTGCATCTGTAGTTGCAGATCGCGCGGCGTGGTGCTGCCCGACATGCGGAATGCGTCCGCGCTTGATCCGATATTGAAGCCGACGCTGCGTCCGGCGAGCACGCTTTGCAATTCGTCTTGGCTGTGCTGGCCAAGGCCGCCGGTTGCCAGCACGCTGACCATTGCAGTGCGCAGCGGATCGTCTGCTGTGTCGAGCAAGGTGCCGCCATCCAGGCTGACGCGGTAACTCACGCGGTCCTTGCGAATATCGGTTGTTTTCAGGTTCAGCCGCACGCCATTGGCAAACTGGATCAGGCGGAAATCGAACCGATCATCGACTGTGTCGGAGACGATCTCTCCTGGGGCGCCAAAATCACTGTAGGCAAAGCTCAGCTCGCCAGCGTCTTCGGGCGCAGCGATTGGTGCTGCCATACCTTCGGCAAGGGCTGCGCGAAGGGCCTCTTCGCCGCCCTCAGGTGCGCTGCGCCCTTGGAACCGGATCAGCAGATCCTTAAAGCCGAGCGTGTCTAGGAACAGTGCAACGCCCACTCGCTCTTGCGTTATATGCGGCAAAAGCGCTTCAAACCGCTCCAGCCGGTATTGGGGATCGGTGGGAATGCGTTCAGAGCCTACCAGTCGCAAGGCAGCGCTGGCGAAGGCACCATTGCCGCGCGTATCAGAGGATGCCACGCCGTTTTCCAGCGCCGTGCGTATATTTGCGATCTGTTCATTAATCTCGGCCTGGGTGAAGCCAAATTCAATGGCCTGACGCACTTCGCGCAAGGCCGCAATCATGCCTTTGCGCCATTCCCCATCGGCGCTGCTGATGGAAAGGCTGGTAGAGCGCGCGTCTTCAAACAGATCGCTGCTGTTGAACCCCGCACCGCGAAACGGCGCATTTTCACCGCGTGCGAGGCGGGACAATCGACGCCCGATAATCTGGTAGCCGATGCTCCGTAGCAGAGCGATATCGCGATTTTCAGTGGTATCAGGCCGATCTTCCCACTCAGAAAAATTGGTCAGGGTCACGCTCTCTGACAGAGCGGGGTCGGTGTAGATGTCCACCTCTGATGGTCGTTCAATTGCGACCGGACCGGTGACGGGTTCGGTCGGGGCTGGCCCGCCTTGCCAATTGGCGAACACCTCGCGCACCTTGGCCTCCATCATTGCCGCGGGAAAATCGCCTACGATCACGACGACGGTGTTGGCGGGTACATAAGTGCGTTCATAAAAGCCGCGCAGATCATCCGCGCTGGCATTTTCAAGCACATCGAGCGTCCCAATCGGTAAGCGGTCCACAAATCGCGCGCCGGGGGCAAAGAACGCCAACTGATCTTCTGTTGCCTTTTGCTGGAAGCCGCGCCGGTCGCGCCGCTCCGCCAAGATAACGCCGCGCTCGCGGTCCACGGCATCCTGCGCAATGGTCAACTCGCTCGCGGTTTCGCGCATCAGCATCAATGCTGTGTCGAGCAGGTCTTCCTCGTTCTTGGGCAGATTGAGCATATAGGTGGTGGTCTCAAACCCGGTCGAGGCATTGGTGTCCGCGCCAAAGGCTAGGCCCTTGCGCTCCAGCAATTTGATCATCTCGCCTTCGGGAATATTGGTCGATCCGTTGAAGGCCATATGCTCAATGAAGTGCGCAAGGCCGCGCTCGCTGTCGGTCTCATCGAGTGAGCCAGAGCCGATCTGCATCCGCACCAAAGCGGTGCCTTCGGGCGTGGAGTTTTCTCGGATGATATAGCGCATGCCGTTGTCCAGCACGCCGAATACAAATCCAGGATCGACGGGAACGTCGCTGGTTTCGAACGCCCAATGAGTGTCTTGGGCCTCAGCTGTGTCAGCTGTTATTTCTGCTTGCGATGCAGTGTCTTGCGCAGCAAGCGCCTGAACCAGAACAAGGTTGGGAAGCGCAAGCAGCGCTCCTGCGATGAGCGCGCGTGAGGTGAGATTCATATGCTGAAGGTGTGCCCTGTAATCATTTAATGATGGCTTCTTAGCGCATTGAAACTGAACGTGGCATTTTAATCGGCGCCGCAGGCGCCTCGTGCGCGCCCGCAGCGGTTCGGGCTTGCCCGTAAACCGCGAGGAAATCGCATGCCCGGATGGGCGCGCGGAAAGCCAAACGCTTACTTTTTTGGTGAGGTTTTGCCGCGCAGCCGGTTGCGATGGCTCGACAGGTCCAGAACTTCGCCAGGGCCATTGTCTTCGTCCTGCAACAGACCCAGACGCCGGGCAACCTCGCGGTAAGCGTCCTCTTCGCCGCCCAGATCGCGGCGGAAGCGGTCCTTATCCAGCTTCTCACCTGTCTTCATGTCCCACAGGCGGCAGCCATCCGGGCTGACTTCATCGGCCAGAATGACGCGGCTGAAATCACCATCGAACAGGCGGCCAAATTCCAGTTTGAAATCGACCAGGCGAATGTCGATCCCAGCGAACATCCCGCATAGGAAATCATTCACACGGATCGCCATGGACGACATGTCGTGCATCTCTTCGATGCTGGCCCAGTTGAAGCACGCAATGTGTTCCTCTGAGATCAGCGGATCGCCCAGCGCATCATCCTTGTAATAATACTCGATCAAGGTGTGCGGCAGTGGTTCGCCTTCTTCCAGGCCCAAACGCTTACAAATCGAACCGGCGGCGACATTGCGCACCACAACTTCGATTGGGATGATTTCGACCTGACGCACCAATTGCTCGCGCATGTTCAGGCGGCGGATGAAATGCGTTGGAATGCCGATATGGGCAAGCCGGGTGAAAACATGCTCGCTGATGCGATTGTTGATCACGCCTTTGCCGTTGATGCTGCCCTTTTTCTCCGCATTGAATGCGGTCGCATCATCCTTGAAATATTGGATAATTGTGCCCGGTTCTGGACCCTCATAAAGGATCTTGGCCTTGCCTTCATAGATTTGGCGGCGACGGGTCATGCTGGGCCTCCTGGCTCGCGGGGATAAACCGCTGCTTAAGCGAATGGTGCCCGGGGGCGGATTTGAACCACCGACACGCGGATTTTCAATCCGCTGCTCTACCCCTGAGCTACCCGGGCATTCGCTGCGGCGACGGGTTTGCGTTCAATACGCTTTGACCGGCGAGCAAATGAGAGCGGGCCTATGGCGCGGGCGGCGATGTTTGGCAAGAGGGAAATAGCGTCAGGCACAGGTTCTTTTGGGCTTAGCTGTGTTGTTCCCAATCTTCGCGCGCAATCTCTTCTGGGGACGCTGGACGGCTGGGCAGGGCGTAGCCATCGCCAAACCACTTAGCGAGGTCGAGATCTTTGCAGCGCTGAGAGCAAAACGGAGTGAAGTCTTCAGCGCGGGTATTCTTACAAATGGGGCAAGCTTTGGTTTTGGTCATTTAGTTTTCCGCACACCATCCGGTGTGCGATATCCTCGCAGTTTGCGGGCAAGCCCGCACTGCTGCGGACGCCCGGTCGGGCTTGCGGCCACACGGTGGCCGATTGATGCCAGTGTTAAGCGCTTATGATTTGGGCGTGCGGGGCTTCAAGTGCAAGCTTGGGATCGGTCTCAATCCGCACTTCTTTGCCTGTGCGCCTTGCGAGTTCCACCAACCATTCTTCCTTGAGCTTTGATTTGAGCGCCGGGTGGACGGTAAGCAGCAATAT
This sequence comes from Erythrobacter sp. SN6-5, assembly GCF_057364945.1. NCBI lineage: Bacteria > Pseudomonadati > Pseudomonadota > Alphaproteobacteria > Sphingomonadales > Erythrobacteraceae > Erythrobacter > Erythrobacter sp. SN6-5. Next base: position 3,111,041 of record NZ_CP200282.1, on the reverse strand, counting down.
AACGCCCGATCCCTCAGCGTTTTCCGCCCCGCGCAAGGCCATCCGAGCACATGCCCCGACCCGCGAGGTCGAGAATCGGTGGAGCAGCGATGGCCCTTCGAGCCGCGCAACGATCTGCACAAAGCCAAAGCCATTCATCGCCGTGCGCTCATGCGGCCAATCGTCGAGTGCTTCTTCCAAGGCCGCATCCACTGCCTTACGGCCCGCTTTGTCCTGAATGGTCGGGAAATCGATCCCGATATTCCCTGCCAGATCGAACCAGCGCAGCGCCTGCGCGATGGCAGGAACAGCGGCCAATGACAGCTCCAGAGGGCTGCCTTCACCGTCAATATCGATCAGGGTCATAGCAGGCGTAACACTTATGATCAGCGAGCCGCCGGCGAAATCGATTTGGCCAGAACTGGCCGTATCCCAGATCTCGTCCCAAAGGCCTGAGGGGAAACAGCGCACATGCTTGCCCGTCGCAAACACGGAAGGTGGCGGGATATGCGGATTGTCATCGGCGAAATATCGCGCCTGAGCCCGTTTCAGACGGCCCCGTTCCGCCATCGCCTCGCGGGTTATGATCAAGCGGACCTCGCTGCCCTCGCTTACATCGCGCGGAAGGCCGTCTGCGTTGATTTCAACCCCGCGCGGGCTGACGCACAAGGCGCGCGATGATCCGGCCTTGCGAGAGACAATTTTGGCCAACAAAATCGTTCGCGCGCAATCTTTGCTCAGCCAAAACAGCTTAGCCGCTAGAATTTGATCGTTCTCGACCAAGAGCGCGCGGGTCTCGCCAATACCTTCTTCGACAAGCCACTCAGCCAATGGCAAACCCTGCCGATTTCAGCAGCGCCCGTGCATCATAAAGCGGCAGGCCCATCACGCTGGAATGGCTGCCCTTGATCCATTGGATCAGCCCTTCGGCTGCGCCTTGGATCGCGTATCCGCCTGCTTTGCCGCGCCATTCGCCGCTCGGCCAGATAGCTTGCGATTTCCTCTTCAGACAGGACTTTGAAACGCACAACATTCTCGCTTAACCGCGTGCGGATGTTGCCATCGGGCGAGCGCAGGGCAATCGCGGAAAGGACGACATGCCGCCGCCCGCTCATCAGCTTGAGGCAAGTGCGCGCTTCGTCTTCAGTTTCGGTCTTGGGCAGGATGCGGCGACCAACGGCCACCACGGTGTCGCCAGCGAGAATGTGGGCATCATCATGGGCGCTGACCGCCTGTGCCTTTTCAAGGGCCATGCGTGCAGCATACTCGCGCGGAAGCTCGCCTTTATGCGGTGTTTCATCGATGTCAGCCGGGGCCACATCATCGGGCGCAATACCGAGACGCGCGAGCAGATCGCGCCTGCGCGGACTGGCCGAAGCTAAAATGAGTTTGGGCGCGCTCATGCGAGGGACCCGCTAGGCGTTATGCTGGGCCGGGGCCTTGGCCGGGGCCGCCGCGTCCTGGCATAAAGCGATAGGTGATGCGGGCCTTGGTGAGGTCATACGGCGTCAGCTCGCACAACACTTCATCGCCCACCAGCACGCGGATACGGTTCTTACGCATTTTGCCAGCTGTGTGGCCCAACACTTCGTGACCGTTTTCAAGCTCGACCCGGAACATCGCATTGGGAAGCAGTTCGACGACCTTCCCGCGCATTTCGAGGAGTTCTTCTTTGGCCATGTATATCCTTATGCAAACAGCTTTTCTGAGTAAAATCACTCGTTCAGGCGCGCGCTTTAACCCCGCCGAGAACAAAATGGAAGTCTCGTGCGTTAGGGGCGGCAAGAGGATGCGCGCTGTGTGCGTCTTTTACGCGACACATTGTGATGCAAATCGATACAATTCAGGTGCTTGTTCAATAGCACCTTATGCCTGAAGAGGTCCTTGTGAAATTCTCCCAATTCCTTTCGTCCGGGGCTAGTCTTGCCGGACTGGCCAGTTTGGCGGCCTCTCCCGCATTGGCTCAGCAGCAGCGCGATGTTCCTGAGCGCGAACAGTCCGATATTGAGCTTGGCACGACCAGTGGCACGCCCGCTGGTAGTGAAATCCTGGTCCAAGGGCGGCGGCTGCGCGGTCAATTGGATGTCGAACAAGCCCCGCTGTTGGAACTGAACACGGAGGACATCGCTGGCGAAGGCGTGACCTCAATCGCCGATCTCGTAACGCAGGTTAGCAATCAGACTGGTTCTGCGCGCGGGCGCGGCGGGGGCGGGCGTCCGATCATCCTGGTGAATGGGATCCGTATCGGCAGCTTCCGCGAGCTGCGATCCTATCCGCCAGAGGCGCTGGAAAAGGTCGAGGTATTCCCAGAGGAAGTGGCGCAGCGATTTGGCTTTTCGCCAGATCGCCGGGTCATCAATCTGATCCTGAAAGAGAACTACTCTAGCCGCGAGATTGAGCTGGAATTTGAAGGGCCCTCTAGCGGCGGATATATCGCTCTGGAGCAAGAGTTTGGCTATCTGAAGATAGCCGATGGCGGCCGGTTCAATGCCAATTTTGAAGCGCGCGATCTGTCGCTACTTACAGAAAGTGAGCGCGATATTATCCAAACGCCGGGCTCTATCTCAGAGCTGGCGAGCGATCCTGATCAGGCCGAATTTCGTTCCCTGATTGCGGACAGCCTGCAACTGGAGGGCAGCCTCAGCTGGGCCAAGGCCATCGTGGGTAGTGGCACGTCGCTCAGCGCCAATATCAACTACACCCGCAATCAGAACCGCAGCCTGTCTGGTCTCAATATCGTAGATCTGGATGATGGGGCCGGGGGCACTTTGCTGCGAACCCTTGGTGAAGATGATCCGCTGGAACAGCGAAACTCGACTGATACCTATTCGGCCTCTGGCTCTTTGACCCGCCCGCTTGGCGCATTCCGCCTGACCGCGACATTCGATGGCAGCCGCATTGATAGCGAGACGGAGATCGACCAGCGCTTTGACACACAGGCGCTTCAGGACGCTGCTTTGGCAGGCACGCTGGCGCTCGATGGCGCTTTGCCCACCTCTGCGGAGGCAGGCTTTGAAACGGCGAGATCGCGCAATTGGGCCGCGACATCGAAAGTGACCGCTCGCGGCCCGCTGGCGGATTTGCCCGGCGGCGAAGTGCTCGCGACCTTCGACGCCGGATACAGCTGGAACCGCATTGAAAGCAGCGACACTCGTTCGCCAGTGGATAGCCGCCTGACGCGCGGCGATCTGGAGGGCGGACTCAATCTCGTCATCCCACTTACCAGCACCCGAACAGGCTTCGCTGATAATCTCGGAAGCTTTACCCTCAATGCTCAAATTGGTGCGGATTACCTGTCAGACTTCGGCACTTTGACCGATTGGACCGCGGGCATCACGTGGGCACCGACCAGCAGGCTCGACCTCACAGCCACCTATATTGAGCGCGAGGTTGCCCCGTCGTTGGGCAATCTGGGCAATCCTGAGATAATCACGCTCAACACGCCCGTATTCGACTTTGTGAACGGTGAGACCGTGCTGGCGAGTGTTACCACGGGTGGCAATCCCGATCTGCTGGCTGAGACGCAGCGCGACTGGCGCTTTGCGGCCAATTGGTCGCTACCATTCTGGCGCGGCACACGGCTGGGCGTGGAATACATCCGCAATCGCTCCGATGATGTGACAAGCAATTTTCCAGTGCTGACCGAGGAGATTGAGAACGCATTTGCTGACCGCGTCACGCGAGATGCAGGCGGCACTCTGGTGGCGCTGGATCGCCGCGCGGTAACCTTTGCTGAGACCCGTGCAGAGCGGCTGCAATTCTCGTTATCGACTCGAGGCAGTTGGGGCGGTGCCCGTCCGGGCGCTGGTCGAGGCGGTCGCGGCGGACCTCCAGGAGCGGGTGTGCCTCCAGGTGGCGGAAGGCCCGATGGTGCAGGACGCAGAGGCGCGCGCGCAGGCGGCCCACCGACTGCTGAACAGCGCGAGCAATTCATGGCGTTCCGAACTCGGATCTGCGCCGATGACGGCTTGGATGTGCTGACCCGCCTGGTCGCGGCGGTGGAGGCTGGCGAGGATACTTCGGGCATTTTACCCAGCTTCAATCCAGAGCGTTTTGGCCGGATGCTGTCCCGCGCTCGCGATGAAAATGGTGAGATTACGCCAGAGCGGATTGCTCAGTTCCGCACGCGCTTTTGCAGCATGGACCCGGCGATGATGCGTGGGCGCGGTGGCGGCGGCGAACAAGCAGGCGCGGGGCAGGGCGGCCGTCCATCAGGCGCGGGCCGACCTCCCGGCAATCCGCTCGCCAGCGGCTTTGGTCGTGATGGGCGCGGGCGCTATTTTGTGAACCTCACCCACACGCTTGAGCTGGCGAACGAGATCTTGATCGCGCCGGGGTTGGAGCCGCTCGATCTGCTAGATGGCGATGCCACCGGCTCCTTTGGCCAGGCGCGCAATGCGACCCGGCTGGAGGCGGGTATTTTTCGCAATGGTATGGGGATGCGCATTTCAGGCCGCTACGCCTAGCAGCGCGCGGATTGATGGCTCGGCTCTGCTCGGATCACCAGACCTGTTCTTCGATGATCTTGCGACCGTCGATTTGCGGGTGTTCGGCGATCTTGGCCGGATGCTTGGCAAGGATAAGGGCTTTCTTAAAGGCTTCCGCATCGCCCTGCGCGCAGACAATATCTTTGACGCGCGCCGCAGGGTCACCGACGGCAACGGCAATACACCGATTAATTTCCAGCCGCAGCTAATCGACCCCACAGGCAGGTTCCTGGGGATCGACCTTAGGAAAGTGTTCTAAACGTCGAGCTTGGGAAACATCCAGCGACGCATCGCGCTCGGTTTGAAGGGCTTCCAAGTGCCCTCTTTCTGAGCCAGCCGGTCAGCTATGGCTATTATCACCGATGGGTTCACGCCCAGCCCTAGATGGCTGGCGTAGACCTCGATATTTTCGCTCGGGTATTCGCCCTTCTGCTGCACAGAGCCGCGCCAGTGGACCACACCGTCGGTCTTGGTCAGGATTGAAGTCGTCGGCACAGGCGGGGCAACGTCCAACCCCTGGAACTGGCCGTCCCGTAATTGCTCGGGCTCATCTCCGTTGAAGAACTTGAACAGGCGCGCCGCGCTGGTGTGGCCTCGATCATCAGAGATCGGGCTGCCCAGGCTGATCACTAGTCGCACCTTTTCCGGATGCAGCTTCGCAAGCTCGCGCGCGAGCACACCGCCAAGGCTCCAGCCGATCAGGGAAACCTTGCGACCGGTGTTTTCGTACAGCTCATTCAACTGCGCCTCGATTACTTGCAGCAGCTCTTCATTGACGCGGACATTGCGGCCCGCATCCCAGCCATGCGCATCATAACCCAAATCCCTCAGCAGGCGGCGCATCGGCACGGTTGAGCTGTTGGTCGCCATGAATCCCGGCAGGACCATGACAGCATGACCATCGCCTTTGGGTAACTGTGACAGCATCGGACGCGAGGCGTAAAACGCGCCAAGTTCAAAGAAGGCGCGGCCTTCGGTCAGCGTCCAGAAGCGGTGTGGGGGCTTCGCCTTCGTTTCCTCAAGAAATCGATCAGCTTCCATGGCTGAATTTGGTGCGATGCTCGCCATTATGTTTTCTTCCCAACCCGTTTTTGTGGTGTTTTGCGTTTTGTTTTTGTTGCCGTTTTCTTGGCTAAGCGCTCGTTTCGTCGCTTTCTTCTTTGGTGCCGGTTTGCTGGCCGCAGATGCCGCCGCCAGCAGTTCGTCATAGCTGTCTTGCAGGCACTGTGAGTAAAACTCTGGGTCCGGCATGATATCGCGGCATGCGGTGAAGCTGATATAGGCTTCATCGACATAGCTTTGCACGACATGGGCCAGGCCCAATCCGTCTGTCAGGCAAATGAGAGAGAGGGCCATGCTCTCCATCCGCGCGCCTGATGAGTAGATATGCACCGGCGGCCCGGGCACATTGGTCACCACCGTGTTGAACGGCATGGCGAGCTTATGCGCGATGCTGACCCGGCTGAACAATTGCGCGCCCAGCGCCATGTAAAGCGCCGGATTGACCTTGCTCACCTCGGTCATGGTGCGCGCGCCCAGCGCGTTCGTCATGGCCTTGGAATTGCTGGTCTGGCCATAGACATATTCCAGCCGTTCCTTCGGGTCGGCGATGTGCGTACCCAGCGGGGCAACCATGGCTGCTACCTGATTGCCCATGTCGCCCTTTTCATCTTTGGAGCGGACAGAGATCGGCGCCATCGCCGTCATTGTCGATTTGGGCAGGTCGCCTTTGGATGTGAGATATTTGTGGAGCGCGCCGCCGATCACCGCGATCGCCACATCATTAACCTTGGCATCGGGCACGAGCGCGCGGATCGCCTTAAATTTGTCGAGCGGGAATGCGCAACCTTCAACGACGCGGTGCGGCGATATTGAGCGGTTAAAGCGCGTTCGCGGGGGCACCATGTCGGTGCTGAGTTTGAAATCGCGCGCGATCAGTCCCTTGATCGCGCTGGCTACACCGGGAAGGGACTGCGCGGCGACCTGCGCCTGTTTCAGCGGGTTGAGCAGCGCATTGATATAGGATTTGCCGAGTAGCTCAGCCGGGCCTGGCACCTTTTCCGGTTTCCACGTGTCGGGCTTTTTCGGCGGGCCGACATCGGGCGTCATCGTATGGAGCGCCTCCATCAGATCAATCCCGCTCATCCCGTCAATCGCGGCGTGATGGACCTTCGTCACAAAGGCGAAGCAGCCGGGCGGATAGCCGCGAACATTGTCGAGCCCCTCGACCACGGTGAATTCCCATGGTGGGCGATTGAGGTCGAGCGGACGAGCATGAATCCGCGCCGCCTGAATGCACAGTTGGCGCCAATCGCCGGGCTTGGGTAAGGCGACGTGGCGCACATGATATTCCAGATCGAAATCGGGATCCTCGATCCAATACGGATAATCGAGGTCAAACGGCACGCGCACGAGCCGCTGGCGCATGGTTTTGGAGAGCTGCATCCGGCCTTCGATGAAGCCGAGGATGTCTTTAAAGCGGACGAACCCGCCCGGCGCGGTTGCCGGATTGTAGATCAACACGCTGCCGATGTGCATCGGCGAGTTCGGCGATTCCAGCGCTACGAACGATGAATCCATGCCTTGCAATTGGCGCAAGGTGTTCTCCCGCTTTTACTTGTCCTATCGCTTCGCTGCTTGAGGACAGCCAACCCAAAACCGGGCGGCTTCGACCCATTTTTAGGCTCTGGGAACAAGCGCTATAGACATTTCCGATGCGAGACAAGCTAACGCGCGCGGTAGGTCTTGCCCCTAGGTAAGGTGGTTTTGTAATATTATAACTCTGCGATTGCTTCGGCAGCCGCCACGCCGCTGGCCCAGGCCCATTGGAAATTATACCCGCCGAGCCAGCCGGTGACGTCCACCGCCTCGCCGATGAAATACAATCCGGGCACGTTTTTCGCCTCCAGCGTCTTGGAGGACAGTTCACCCGTTGCCACGCCGCCAATCGTTACCTCCGCCTTGGCAAAGCCTTCGGTGCCATTGGGGGTAAAGCGCCAATCGGCGAGTTTGCGCTGAGCCTCTTGCAGTGCCTTGTCGGGTACATTGCCAAATTCACGCTCAATCTTAAGCCGTTCAGCCAAAGCATCGGCAAGGCGGGCGGGTAAGTGCTCGCGTAGGGCGCTACGGATGGTGGCGCGCGGGTTCTTGGCCTTCAGATCGATCAGCCAATTCTCCGCTGTCTCTGGCAGGAATTCGATTCCGATTTCTTCGCCATGCTTCCAATAGGATGAGATTTGCAGGATCGCCGGGCCGGACAGGCCGCGGTGGGTGAACAGTGCGGCTTCTTCGAATTCAACCTTCGACTTCTTGACGCCAGTGCGCGCGGTCACTGGCGCTGAAACACCCGACAATTCGCGGAACAACACGTCTTCGCCGCCGAGTGTCAGCGGGACGAGGGCAGGGCGCGGCTCCACCACTTTTAAGCCAAATTGCCGCGCCAGATCATATGCGTAATCCGTCGCCCCCATTTTCGGGATCGATGGCCCGCCGGTCGCGACAACCAGCGACTTTGCGCGCATCGCCTGACCGTTCACCTTGACTGCGAATTCGTAACTCTCTTCGTTTGGCTGGCCGCCCGCGCCCTCCACCCTTCCACCCGGATTAGTGTCCGGTATGCTCCGGGTGGAAGGGTGGAGGGCGCGGGCGGCTCCGGCATCTTCAAAAGACACTCTCACCACATCACTGACATGGGCGTCGCACAGCACATCAACCTGTCCGCCGTGCTTCGCCGCTTTGCCGCATTCATCGAGCAGCATTTCCACGATCTGCTTGGCTGATCCATCGCAGAACAATTGCCCCAAAGTCTTCTCGTGCCAGGCAATGCCATAGCTATTCACTAGATCGATGAAGTCCTGCGGCGAGTAGCGGCTGAGCGCGGATTTCGCGAAATGCGGATTGGCCGAGAGGTAATTCGCCGCTGTCGTGCGTGAATTGGTGAAATTGCAGCGTCCGCCGCCGCTAATCAGGATCTTCTTGCCCGGCGCATTCGCCTTCTCCAGAACGGCCACACGCTTGCCGCGCTTGCCAGCCTCTGCTGCGCACATCAGCCCGGCAGCGCCCGCGCCCAGAACGATCACATCATATTCTTGCATGGCCGCATCGATAGGCGGGTGTGCACGCAATGCCAATCACACATTGCCAAGCACGGCGCACGGTCCCTATCTGATGGGCATGGCCCGGACACCTGCTGGCACCTCTGACAATCCCCATGGGGCGGACCGCTTTAACGAGGAACGGGCGGCCTATACGGTTGCGAGTGCGCAGCCGAATCTGGAGGCTGGCGTCACGGCGATCCGCGAGACGGTGAAGACGCTCAAGCCGGTGCCCGGCGTATACCGTATGCTCGATACGCGTGGTGACGTGCTGTATGTTGGCAAGGCGCGCAGCCTAAAGGCGCGGGTCGCGAACTACACGCAGGTCAATGGCCTCTCCGGCCGCCTGCAACGCATGGTCAGCCAATGCCGCGCGATGGAGATTATCACCACCAATTCCGAGGCTGAGGCGCTGCTGCTCGAGGCGCAGCTAATCAAACGGTTTCGCCCGCCGTTCAACGTGCTGCTGCGCGATGATAAGAGCTTTCCCTTTATCCTGCTGCGCAGCGATCATGAGTTTCCGCGCATTCACAAGCATCGCGGCGCGCGCAAGGCGAAGGGCAATTATTACGGGCCGTTCGCCAGCGCGGGCAGTGTGAACACCACGCTCAACGCGCTGCAAAAGCTGTTCCTGCTGCGGTCTTGCACCGACAGCTTCTTCAAGAACCGCGACCGGCCATGCCTGCTGTATCAGATCAAGCGCTGCTCTGCGCCGTGCGTCGGCCGGATCAGCGAGCCCGATTATGACAAGCTCGTCGATCAGGCGAAGAATTTCCTTGCGGGCAAATCTGGGCAGGTTCAGCAAGACCTGGAAAGGCAAATGGCGAAGGCCGCCGAAGAGCTCGATTTTGAGACTGCCGCGATCCTGCGCGACCGATTGCGCGCGGCGACCTTCATTCAAGGGTCACAGGCAATCAACGCCAGCGGCGTGGGCGATGCGGATGTCTTCGCGCTGCATGCCAAGGGCGGGCAGGTCGGCATCCAGGCCTTCTTCATTCGCGGCGGACAGAATTGGGGACACCGTGCGTTCTTCCCGACCCATACGAAGGGCGTTGAGGAGGGTCAGATCCTCTCCAACGTTATCCTGCAATTCTATGAGGAAGTGCCGCCGCCGCCGATGATCCTGGTCGACCGGGAACTGCCGGAAAGCGAGCTGATCGAAGCTGCGCTGTCTGAAGTAGCGGACAAGAAGGTCGCACTCTCGGTCCCGCAACGCGGCGACCGGCGCAAGCTGATGGAGCAAGCGAGCCGCAATGCTGTGGAGGCGCTGGAACGGCGGCTGGCCGAGACCGGCACGCGCGCCAAGACCAATCGCGAAATGGCCGAGTTCCTTGAACTGGACGCCCCGCCAAAGCGGGTGGAGATTTACGACAACAGTCATATTCAAGGCGCGAAGGCGGTCGGCGCGATGGTTGTCGCTGGACCAGAAGGCTTTGAAAAGTCGCAATATCGCAAGTTTAACATCAAGTCCGCGCAGACCAATGATGACTATGCGATGATGCGCGAGGTGATGGAGCGACGCTTCACCCGCGCGATGAAGGACGATCCGGATCGTGAGCGCGAAGGCGTGTGGCCTGACCTCGTCCTGCTGGATGGCGGTAAGGGACAGATGTCGAGCGTGCAGGAGGTGCTGGGTGAGCTTGGCATTGAAGACTTGGCCGTGATCGCGATTGCCAAGGGCCCTCATCACGGCCGCGAAGGGCGCGAGGTGTTCCACTTCCCCGACGGGCGCGAGAAGATGCTGCCGACCAATTCGCCGGTGCTGTATCATTTGCAAAACCTGCGCGACGAGGTTCATCGCTATGCCATCGGCGCGCACCGGGCGAAGCGATCCAAGGCGATCACGGCGAGCCCTTTGGACGAAATTCCCGGCATTGGCCCCGCGAGAAAGCGCGCGCTGCTGCTGCATTTCGGCACGGCCAGCAAGGTCCGGGCGGCATCGCTGCAAGACCTCCAACGCGCACCCGGCGTCAGCGATGCCGTGGCGCAGACGATCTATGATTTCTACCACGCTGGGGGTGAGGGTGACGTCACTGGGTGGTTTATGGATTCCCGCCTTCGCACGAATGACGAATGGAGTGCTTCTTTCCCACATTGCCCTTGCCATGTGCACCCAAGCCCCTATCGATCTTGCGTTCATCTTCGCCTGATTATCACGGGTAATCCCAAATGACCGGAGCAATCCATGAGCGAGCTTCCCGCGACCACCGACGAATACACCCAAGGCAAGCGCAACGCCTTCACCCGTTTTCTTGATGGGGTCGAATGGCTCGGCAATCTGCTGCCGCATCCGGTCACTTTGTTTGCGGTTCTGGCGATCGGGATTGTGCTGCTTTCCGGCCTGCTCGGCTGGATGGGTGTTGCCGTGGAGGACCCGCGTCCGCCGGGCGCAAAGGGTGTTGCGGAGGACGGGATGATCCGCGCGGTCAGCCTGATGGACGGCGATGGTATCCGCCGCATCTTTACCGGCCTGGTCGACAATTTCACCGGCTTTGCCCCGCTGGGTGTGGTGTTGGTCGCGATGCTGGGCGTCGGGGTGGCGGAGAAATCGGGCCTGCTGTCCGCCGCCGTGCGCAGCATGGTGTTGAACGCGCCGCCGAAGCTGGTGACGGTCGCCATTGTGTTTGCAGGCATTATTTCCAACACCGCATCCGAGGTCGGTTATGTTGTCCTGATCCCGCTCGCGGGCGCGATATTCTACGCGCTGGGTCGCCATCCGCTGGCCGGTATGGCCGCTGCCTTTGCCGGGGTGTCTGGCGGCTATAGCGCGAACCTGCTGATCGGTACGATCGATCCGCTGTTGGCTGGCATCACGCAAGAGGCCGCCCGCCTGATTGCCCCTGATTACACCGTGGTGGCCACGGCCAATTGGTACTTCATGATGGCCTCAACCTTCCTCATCACGCTGATCGGTTCGCTGGTCACGATCTACATCGTGGAGCCAAAGCTCGGCAAATATGATTCCTCAGCAGCCGATCCGACGATCCTGGATGATCGGATGATGGAACAGGTGAGCGATGATGAGCGCAAGGGCCTGCGCTGGGCTGGCCTGGCGCTGCTCGGTGTGCTTGGGCTGATGGCGTTGACGCTGCTGCCGGATTGGGGCGTGCTGCGCAATCCCGACAATGGTGACCGGATCGACAGCCCATTTTTCGATGGCTTCGTTGTGTGGATCCTGATCTTCTTCGTCGCTCTCGGCTATGCTTATGGCCGCGCGGTTGGGACGGTGAAGACCGACCGTGATATTATCGACGCGATGGCCGCGGCGCTTGCCTCACTCGGCCTGTACATCGTGCTGGTGTTCTTTGCGGCGCAGTTTGTCGCCTTCTTTGGTTGGACGAATCTGGGCGCGATCACAGCCGTGACCGGCGCGAACTTCCTGGTTGAGACCGGGATGACCGGGCCGAGCATCTTCTTCATGTTCATCCTGCTGTGCGCGCTGATCAATCTGTCGCTCGGCTCTGCCTCGGCGCAATGGGCCGTAACCGCGCCGATTTTTGTGCCGATGCTGATGCTAATCGGCTATTCGCCCGAGGCGATCCAGGCGGCCTATCGGATCGGTGACAGCACCACCAATATCATCACTCCGATGATGAGCTATTTCGGGCTGATCCTGGCCTGGGCAACGCGGTATAAAAGTGATCTGGGTGTGGGTACGATGATCGCGATGATGCTGCCCTATTCGATCTTCTTCATCGCGTTCTGGTCGGTGTTTTTCTACCTCTGGACCTTCGTGTTCGGACTGCCAGTGGGGCCGGGTTCGCCCACCTTCTACACCCCATAAAAAAACGGGGCAGGCCCCAAAGCCCGCCCCGCATTTTCAATCGGAGAGAGTGTGGCCTGGGTTAGAGGCCTTCGACGCTCTTGCTGACCAAGACGTTCACCGCAACACGGCGGTTTTGCGCCTTACCCTGAGGGGTTGAGTTGTCAGCTGCAGGATCGGCTTCTGCCATTCCGGTTGGGGTCAGCATGCGATAGGGCTTCCAACCGCATTGTTGTTGCAGATAGTTTACAACGCGGCTGGCGCGCTTCTCGCTCAGCTCTTGGTTGATCTCATAGCTGCCGGTTGAGTCGGTGTAGCCGACAACCAGAAGCAGAGCGTTTTCGGTTGCATTGGCTTGCTCAGCCGCGCTGCACAGCTCGGCACGGGCCTGGCTGGAAAGGTTGTACCGGCCAGTGTCGAAATAGACATTGGTGGTGCCTTTGATGTTGTATTGATCGATGTCACCAAACCGGCCGCGCAGCGCCTCAGTTGCGGCGGCGTTCTTCGTAATCGCCGCGCCTTGCTCTCCGAACTGCTGTTCGGTGCCGTTGCGGATCATCGATGCGGTGCGCAGGTCCTTATTCTTCAGGTTAACCCGGGTGGCGACAAGTCCGCCAGCCCATTCAACCGTCTTAACCGATACTGGCAGGCCGTTTAGCAATTGCTCAGAACCCAGCTTGTCACGGTTTAGGCCGAGGAAGCCGCCTTTGGCGCGGATCTCGGTGCCATCGCTCAGCTTGATCGCTGTGCGTGAACCATCAACCGCCGTGACTTGAAACTCGCCATCGCGGCGGGCCGAAATAAAGCCATCAATTTCTGGACCTTCAGCCATGCCGGACAGGTCCGCAGGCGGTGAGCCAGTAACCGTGGTCAGCACTTCGCCCTGCTGGGCAGGAACAGGCATAGGCTCCTGGCCGATTGCGCCGCTTGCCATGGGCAGGGCGATCACAGCCGACAGGAAAAGAGCGGTATGCTTCTTTGAAATGGCACTCATTAAATTACTCCTCAAAACTACAACAGCCAACCGTTCGTCGTCTCGGCATTTGCTAGACCGCCCCCTGTGATGGCGTGTCTGGCCGCTGAAGCCCCCTCGAAAATTCTTGCACAACATGTGCGTTCGGATGCCGTGTTTGGGCGGCATGTGGGGTCTGAGTGTCAGTCAAACCTTTCTGTCAGATGAACAGATCGGTCAGTTTCGTTAGTTGTACGGGTCGTTTGACCGCTTGCTGCGACGAACCGTTGCGACGAACCGTTGTGGGATCAGCGATTGGAATGGCTTTAGTAAGGTTAACCTCGCAAGCGTGCACGCTGAGAGAGAATCGCTCTTGAACGCGTCTGCTTCAGCCAATGCTAGACCCGGCGGAAGTTCCACACGGCGTTGAGCACGAACACCAATAACCCTGCGATGACGGATACCAGAATGCGCGCGACGATATAGTCGATGGGTGTCAGCGCCAGCATAACGGCCATCAACGCCATGGTGGCGGCCAGGCCGATCGCACCGTTGATCAGAAACAGGGCGTATCCGCTGGCCATTGCGCGGTCCGTCCCGCGGAAAATCCAGCTCCGGCCCAAGATATAATGCAAAGTGTTGGCGACGGCGAAGCCGATGCCAGAGGCGATCACCTCTCCCATCCCGGCGCGCTCAACGAGCAGCCACAGCACACCCAATCCGATCAGGAACGCTCCGATGCTGACCACTGTGTTGCGCGCCAGCATCCAACCGACCCGGACCTTAAGCAGGCGCGTGATCAGGCTACCACGTGTTCGGTCCTCAGCCATATCGCTTGTGGGCTTTGCTGATGCGCTCATGATGAGTGCAATCCGCTAGGTCGCAGAGCACAGCCGGTCGGAATAGCGATCCGGGTCTTGCTCGGCATGATCCGCCCACACATCTTTGCGCGTCACAAACGGATTGAGAAACAGGATTGGCAATTTCAGAAACAGCAGCTCTGAATGAATGAAGCCGTCAACGGTGCGCTCCCACCATTTCGGCTCGCGCTTGGCATTGTCGCGCAACCACCCATCATACGGTGCCCAATGGCTTGGCTCGTCCCGTTCGATCACCTTAAAAATCTTCACTAGAGCTGGGTCAGATTGCACAAAGCGGTTCGTCAGCAGGATTTCGATTTGTTTGTATCCGCGCTTCTCCGTCAGCGAGATAACCCGACACAGCCGCTCAAACAGCTCATCACGCTCAATCACGGCCTGAGTGTCGAGCTTATCAATCGAGGTGCCGAACATGATCTCGATAAAACGATCAATATGGCCAAAGGTCCGGTCGAGGTGGATCGGATGCTTGCCTTGGAGTTCGAACCAGCGCTTGAACATGAGGTAATGCTTGCGCTCATCCGCGCGGTGTTTCTCAATCTTGGCGATCAGTGGGTCGTCCGGCCCACAGCGCGCCCGGACAGCCTCCAGCACGCGGTCGAGTGCGGTGTACCCGCGATGCTCGTTATAGATGTAGATCGATCCCAAAAGATCCAGATAGCGCTTGACGAAACCATTCGATCATGCTGAGCTCCTATTGTATTAGGATACGGCATGGACGGCGATTGACCAAATGTGAGGGTTAGTGGTTCGATAATGTGTCTTCGTGATGAGTGCTCTGATCGTTATTCTCTTCAGGCAATTCGTTATCACGTTCTTCTTCGATCGCCTTACGTATCTTTGGGGCAGGCGGTGTCCATGCTTTGAGGTGGCTCAATACATTTTCATAAAAGCCAATAGCACCCGACTCTAACTCATTGATGAAGGTGGACCGACCACCAAATTTCCTTCCGTCAGTCATTTGGTCGATCAAGACAAATTTGTGAGGCAAGAGAGATCTGTCGGGATGGCTATGAAGCATGTCGTCACTTCTCGCCTCAAATACTGTTGTCTCGATTGGCGAGGCTCGGCCCGGCCACAATGTCCTGACTTTGGAGGTCTGTTCTTTGTCGTCAGGCAATTGCACTAAAAGCCAGTTTAGCCTCGACGCTTGTCGTTTTTTATCCTTCGGAGCCGCAAGCTGAGCGCTGAAGTGGATGGTCCGGGTCGTCAGATCTACCTCTATTGACAATGGGGCTGCTGCATTCGGAATAGCAAAATCAACAGTCAGTCGCCGTTCCTCTACCAGCGATTTGAGATGTTTATCGAAGATCGCCGTCGGATCATTCATTACCTTTTTGGAGACTTTCTCCGCAACCGTTTCACCCGTTTTCCGTGTGAGGTACAGGGCTAGGTCTCTTATCTCTGCTTGCCAGCTTTCAACTACAGCTCTTTCGTCAGCCCCAGACTTACTTAGTGATAATCCACTTCGAACGTTGTCGACCACTGATGTCCATGACGGCGTCATTTGGGTGAAGCGCTTGAGTCCAGCGCTTTGGTGGATCAAGAATCGCTCTAACTCTTCAAGCAAGAAGTTATGATCGGGGTCTTCAACTCGATCATTCCCGCTAAGAACGCTCAGATATGTCAGGATTGAGAACCAAGAATAGTGGTATAAACTAACAGTCCTCAGTAAATGGCCGTTGACTGTAACAGGGCTCTGGTCGCGCGTGGTAGTGAACTGGTTTGAGAGTGTAATTACGGCGTCAATTCCAACCTCTCGCGCGAGACTTAGATATGACTCGATTTGATCTGCTTTAAGATCATCATTGCCAATTTTGGCTTCGACAAGGGCGCTCCAAGTTCGTTTACCTGTTTGTAAAACGATTAGCCCATCTGGGCGAATTTTCGGCTGCTTAGACTTTGGGAACGAAACTTCAGTAAAGGTCGAAACTGTTGCTCTTGTGCCGACAGGGTTTCCAACCGCTCCAAGAATTTCATTTGAGAGCTCCTTTACCTGTGTGAAAACTGACAAGAAGGCTGACAGAGTTCTCCCCTCTTTCGATTTTTCGGACAAAACTGGAAATAGGCGCGATTTTTCGCCGAAAGCATCGAAAAAAGGTAAGTTATGCATGTATTCCCTCCATGTATTACTTTGGGCATACATCAGGAATTGTTTTCTGCAAGCTTCCTTAACTGAGCGCCTTTCCTACACATCACCTACGCGCCTATCCCGGCACGCATGAAGTTCTATCCGCCGCGCGTTTCTCAGCCTCGCAAGCCGCCCAGGCGCATTCCGCCTTTCTATGCCGTACCGGTCAAACAGCGTGTGGATGGTTGGACGCCGCTGAGGCAGGCGGAGTTTATCGGCTGGCTTGCGCAGACACGCTCTGTAACAGAGGCAGCGCGCAGGGTCTCTATGGCGCGCGAAAGTACCTATCGGCTGCGCGCGCAATTGTGGTCGGAGAGTTTCTGCGCGGCATGGGATGCGGCGCTCGCGAAGGACTGGCAGCCGCGCGATATTGGCACCGCGCCAAGTGTGCTTCCCCACGGAGTTTTGGGCGCGCGGCCAAAAGTCACACTTCGCGAACTGGAATGGCGCATTGAAAGCGGGATTTGGCGGGTGATTTTGCGCGGCGGCAAATATGCAGGTGTCCGCCACAAGCCGGACAATTCTGCGGTTCTGGCGCATCTTGCGCGCTGTCCCGTCTCGCTAGCTGAATACCGCGAGCAGGCAGCGTCATGATGAAAAGTCACACTTTTGAAAAGCGTATCTGCGTTCCAGAAAAGCCCCCGCTCCGCGCGGGGCGGAGCAGGGGCTGTTTCGCTCACATTGCTGTGATCGTGATCGGCTTAGGCCGGGTAAACCCAGGCTGTGCCGCGTGCGAGGTTCTCGCTGGCGAAGGCCCAGTTGAGCTTCGAGCCGACAACTGCATCGAGATAGGCCGGACGCTTGTTCTGGTGGTCGAGGTAATAGGCATGCTCCCACACGTCGACGACCAGCAGCGGGTTCACGCCGGTTTGGTCAGCCAGTGTGTCGCCATCGTGGGTTTCCTCGATGGTGAGCGCACCGTCCTTCTCAGCCAGCCAGACCCAGCCGCTGGCAAAGTGGCCAGCGCCGCGGGCTTTCAGTTGTTCCTTGAGCTCATCGACAGAGCCGAATGCGGCGTCGATCTTGGCCTTGAGGTCATCCGATGGAGCGGTTTCGGATGCCGCCATGGAGTGCCAGTAGAACCCGTGGTTCCAGGTTTGCGCGGCGTTGTTGAACAGGCCTTGGTTGCTGCCGCGGGCGGCCCCAACAATCGCCTCAAGCGAGGCATTGGCGTGATCAGTGCCGTCAATCGCGGCGTTCATCTTGTCGATGTAGGTCTGATGGTGCTTGCCATGGTGAAACGACAGTGTCTCGGCCGAAACGGCGGGTGCGAGTGCGGTGTCTGCGTAAGGTAAATCGATGAGTTTGAAAGCCACTTTGGTCCCTCTCTTATGGAATCTGGATCGCTATAGGGACAATGCACGGCATGGGTAAAGGTTGCATCGCAATTGGAATTGCAGGTTCAATGGGCGGGGGCGAGGAGGTGGCACGCACGCGCGATCAGGCTGCGGCCTCTTGCAACTGGCGAAGCTTGAAGGCGCGGTCGCTTGCGAGCTGCGAGTGCTCGACCCAGGTAGAGTGCACTCCGCTGCTGATCTTGTGCGGCAAGGCGAGGCGGCAAATCGGACCTTTCGCCACGTCGCTGGCGTCCAGAATGGCGAGCTCAGATGTGCCGCTGTTCTCGTCGATCAGGAAGGTGATGAGATAGCCGTCGTCCTCCGCCAGTTTCCCGCCGTCCGCGGCTTTGCGCGGGATCATCGGGCTCTCGCTGGCATAGACGCCGTCTGGCAGGGTGAAGATCTGCTCTTCGCCGGTCTCGGTGTCTTGCCGGACATAGCCGTTGAACAGGAACCAACCGGGCCGGGTCGTCGTCGACCAGATGTAGCGCGATTTGCGCATCGCAAAGGCCGGGTTGATCATGCCAAACTCGACGATCCGGTCCGACAGGCGCTCTTCATGGCACTCTCCGGTGGTCAGGTTGAAGCGCCAGCGATGCAGGCGGCTCTTGAAGCTGTGTTCGTCAACATAGGCCATCATCCGCCCGTGCTCGCCTTGCTCCTCCAGCGGTTCGGGCATGGGTTCGTCCTGATAATAGCCTTCCATCACGACCTCATCGCCGTCTGGCCCGCTCTCTTCCCAAGCGTTCGTCCAGTGCAGCACATAGGTTGGCGAGGCCTCAAACCAGCGGATGTCCTGTGCACTGCCGTGGCGCGGGATGAGAGCAAAGCGGGTCGGCACGCCTTCATGCAGGCGAGCGGCGTGAATGCCTCTCTCCAGCAGCTTTGCATCCCAGAACAGAGGCATGTCGTTGAGGATCGACCAGTTCGGCGTGATCGCCATGTCATGCGGCAGACGCGGGCCATCGAGTGGGACCGGCGTGTAATGGACAAGCTTACCCGCGCGATCGACCACGCCGTAGTGCATGTAAGGCGCGTGGACGGAATAGTTGAAAAACATCAGCTCGCCGGTGCTCTCATCCACCTTGGGATGCGCAGAGACCCCATCAATCGGCCCCCAAGGCGCTTTGCCCAGGTTCTCCAAACTAACAGGGTCCATCTGCCATGCCTCACCGCATTGATAGAGCGTCGCCAGCGCAGCCCCGGCGTGGACCAGAATGTCGGTCGAGGCGGTGTCCTTAAGCCCGCCATGCGCGCCAAAACCTGGGCGCAGCGAAGTACCGGGAGGGTCCATCAACCCGCCCCACAGCGCCTGGCTACAGCGATCTGTTCTGCCTCAAAGCACTGGGTGCGCACAAAGCGGTTGCGATAGCTGACCTTGCCGCCGGAAATGTTCACCTGATGAACCATTGCATCGCCATCAAATGGGTGATGCTAGCCCAGCGGCTGGTGCGCGGGGTTCTCTGTATTGCGAAGGTAAATACCATCGATATCGGCTGGAATTTCGCCCTCAATCACTTCCAACTCATCCACATCCACTTCTTCATGAACCGGCGTCCATGGCCCGGAGAGATACGGGTGATTGCTGGGTTCAAGCGTCGTCTTGACCGGTGGTTGGCGAGTGATTTGCATCGTGGTAATCTCCTGACGGTTCAGCCTAGCGGCGAGGGCAGTGATATCAAGCGCATTGCCCTGCAAACTGCGGTCAATTTGATCCTGATCAATGACGCTGCCGACGGTGCCCTCCATCCCGCATTTAGGAAGGAGAATACCGATGAAATCGATATTACTGCACATCAGCACCGATCCAGGAATGGAGGCGCGCCTGCAGATCGCGCTTGATCTGGCCCGCGCACACGGCGCCCACATCACATGCCTTCAGGCGGTGAGCTTTGAGGTCTTTGCGCCCGGCGACTTCTATGGCTCAGCCATGGCCGCCGCACTGCCCAAAATCAAAGAGGCAGCGGAAGAGCAGCGCGCGAAGCTGGAGGAGGATCTGGCCAATGAGGATGTCACTTGGGATTGGCTGTTCCTGCACGGAATGCCGGAAACGCGGCTGCTGGAGCAATCGACCCTGCATGATCTCATCATCGTTGGTCCGCATGACGTTGGCGAGCGCAAAGGGCCTTCGCGCATGGCAGGGGAGCTTGCATTGAAGGCTCCATGCCCGGTGATGGTCGTGCCAGAGACGGCCACGAGCTTTGACAGTTCTGCGCCGATCTTGGTCGCGTGGAATGGCTCTTCTGAGGCCAGTGTTGCATTGCGCAGCGCCGTGCCTTTGCTCGCCAAGGCCAGCAACGTCTTTCTCGCCAGCGTAGAGGAGAAGCTGGATAAAGACCGCTTTGATGTCCCTGCATTCAAGGGCGCGCAATATCTTAGCCGTCACGGGATTGAATGCGAACTTTTCGAGATCCCGGCCGATGGCAGCAAGATTGCCGACTTACTTACATCGGCTGCGCGATTGCGGGAATGTGGTCTGATCGTGATGGGGGCCTATGGCCATTCACGCTTGTCGGAGATGCTACTGGGCGGGGTCACGCGCCGCGCGCTTACCAATCCGGATCTACCAATCTTGCTAGCGCATTGAGTTGGAGGGTGCAGGTGGCTCGCCAATGAAAGGAAGCTGCTCTACTTCGCTTTGCGGCGCCGGATCATGCCTTCTTGCGCGATGCTGGCGACCAGTTCGCCTGATTGATTGAACACACGGCCTCGGTTGAACCCGCGCCCATGGCCGGACCATGGGCTGTCGGTGGCATAGAGCAGCCATTCATCCGCGCGCGCTTCACGGTGGAACCAGATCGTGTGGTCCAGGCTTGCACCGACCAGTTCGCCGCGCATCCAGCTGAGCCCGTGGGGCAGCGCGCTGGTACCAAGCAATGTGAAGTCGCTGGCATAGGTGATCACGGCGCGGTGCAGGCCTGGGTTGTCCTCAATCGCGGGCAGCGGCGCGCCGGTGCGAAACCAGGTGTGCGCTTTCGGTTCGCGCGGCTCAGAGTTCATCCAATGCAGCCGGTCGATGGTGCGCATTTCAATGGCGCGCGGGCGTAGCATGATGCGGCGCTGATCTTCGCTCAGCTTGTCGCCCAGCTTTGATGCCATCTCGCGGCGCACATCCATATCGCTGCGCAGTTTATCCGGTCCTTCGACATCGGGCATCTCAGCATCGCTGTGCTCCAGTCCGGTTTCGGGCGTTTGGAAGCTCGCGGTGAGATTGAGGATCGGTTTGCTTTCGCCTGCTTCGATGGTCTGGCTGGCGACGACCCGGCGGTTGGAGAAGCTGCGACCATCGAAATCGCGCGCGATCCGGTAGTCAATCGGCGGTCCTTCTTTGCCGCCGCGCAGAAAATAGGCGTGCAGTGAGTGCGCCTGCTTGGGATGATCCACGGTTGCTTGTGCGGCCTGAATAGCCTGCGCCAGCACCTGGCCGCCAAACACCCGGCCCATGCCGCCTTTTTGCGGACGGCCCGTGAAGTTCTCTTCTGAATTCTGCTCGACTGTAAGCAGTTTGATCAGCCCATCGACGAGCTGCTCATTGGTCGGAATATTGTCTGGAGTGTCGCTCATTTCGCCGCTCGCAATGCGGCGCGATGGCGGTAAGGTCAAGCGGGCTTAGCGTTCCCACACCCGGCGCAGCAGAGCGGCTGGCAATGCGCCGCGCACAAACAGCAGGTCAGAGACGCCGGAGGCCTCTTCCGCACCCATTTGCCGCTTGTATCCGCCGTCGCCTAGGCCCCAGTCAATGCGGGCAAGGCCGCGCTTTGCGGCGCTGGTGAAATCGTCATACAGCAGCACTCGGCCTGGCGAGAACTTCTGGAATTGTTGATCGAAATTATTGGCGATTGCGTAGCGCGTATCGCCGCAGTCGAGGCCAAAGGTGAAGGCGGCTGGGATGTCGCCAACATGCAGC
This sequence comes from Erythrobacter sp. SN6-5, assembly GCF_057364945.1. Lineage (NCBI taxonomy): Bacteria > Pseudomonadati > Pseudomonadota > Alphaproteobacteria > Sphingomonadales > Erythrobacteraceae > Erythrobacter > Erythrobacter sp. SN6-5. The sequence goes on along the minus strand of NZ_CP200282.1, from coordinate 3,089,513 downwards.
AGGCTGCCCCGGATCATCGCAGCGATTACAGGATCGTGACCTATGCCTTCCCAGAATGAGCGCAGCGCCGGATCATGGAACTTAGTGTCGCCGCCCTGTTCCAACTGGCCGACCCAGGAATTGCTCTCAATCGCGGCGATGGCGTCGCGGGTTTCATCGGTCCAATCCTCGCCGGTGAAGTGCGAAATGGTGACGGGGCCGGTTTTCTCTAGTTGGCGAACCCGCCAGCGGTCTTTCTGCTGGCCTTTGGTCGAAGGCCAATTGCCCGAAGCTGTCAGCGTGACAAGATCGAGCACGAACAGTTGGCCAATCGGGCGCGAAAGCACGCGGCAGCCTGCGTCGAGAGCGGCGGCTTTGAGTACATCGAGCGATGGGTCGTCGTCGACCACCGGACCCATGCGCCAGACATTGCCGAGCTGCTTTGCGAGTTTTTTGTCCTTGAGAGCAGCTGCGAGCTCTGCCGCCGTGCATTTGCTGTCCAATGGTGCACCACGAAACGGCCAATAGGCGCCCGCGACCTGCTTGATCGCAATGGGGCCGAGCTTTTTTTGCAAATAGGGAAGGCTGCAATCGCTTTGCCATCATTGCCGCGCGCCACAAGCTCTGCTGTTGCCGGATCGCGGCCCGATGCAAACCACTGCGCCCTTAGGAAGGAACGGCGAGGATCGTCGGCCTCGGCAAGCCGGTCCAACTCCGATTGGGGCTGCGTGTCGATAGGGAAGGGGGCATTCATGATAGTGGTGGCAATCCGGCACGACCAAATAGGCGGCGCCACACGCGAAAGCTCAGCGCCTTTGCGCGATTGCTGGTGGGCCAGCGCCTTGGTGCATTCGGCACTAGGCCAATCCGGCGCATGAGCACATTGGCGCAGCGCGCATCGCTCTCATCATAGCTCCAGTTGGAGCGCCAGGTGATCGACAGCGAAATCGAGCTGTGCGGTCCGTTGCGGACAAAATGCGGGGCCATCACTGGCACGTAAACGGCATCACCTGGTCCAAGCGGAAACTCGCTGCCCTGTCCGGCAAACTCATCGTTCCATTTAAGCTCGCGAGCGCCGCCTGCATGATAGGCCTCATGCTCGCTATCCTTGGCAAAGCGCGTATCGCCAGCGGGGAATTGGGTCATCACTTTACTGCCCGTCACTTGCAGTAGAATATTGTGCTCCGGGTCGAAATGATACGGGGTGACGGCATTCGGACTGGAGATGAAGATGAACCCTTGCGGGGTCAACATCTCGCCGGTCTTGACCTCAATCTCCGCCTGCAATTCGCCCAGCAGATCATGCAACAAAGCCTGATAGGATGGCACTTGCTCAACATTCTTGAGCACGGCCCAACTGTTCGCTTCGTGCACTTTGCGGATTGTCTCCGCGATGGTCAGGCCGTTGCTATCCGGTTTGCCATCGACGCCAATCGGCAAGTCGCCGCGATTGTATTCGACCGAGCTTTCTGGAAGGCGCTCCGCCATGCTGGCCAGTGCTTCAATCTCCAGCAGTGGATGCTGATCGAGGGCATGGCGCAATGTGTGCGGTGTTTCAGGATAGTGAACTGCGAACTGATCTCGCGCATTCGTATCAAAGATCGACGGCGCAGAAGCGCGTGCGCTTTGCCAGTCGGTCGCATCTGTGATGGGCGCATTCATTGCAGGTTCCTTTTGCGCAGCTCGCGGCGCATCAATCGCTCAAATAGCGTGCGGCGCAGTTTCCCTCCGATCGCAACGTTGATGCTTTGCATGCTGCGCTTCTCGCGCCACAAGCGCTCGATCATCGAGTGTCCTTCGGCTGCACAGCTGTCGACCCATTCAATAAATTCGTTGCCCAGCAGCTCCAGATTGTCGAGCTGGAGCAAGAGGCCGGGTGAGTATTTGGCATAGCGTTCATCAAACGCGGTCTTGAAGCTGTAGGCGCCGGGCGGTGTGATGAAGTTTGCGAGCATGGCGATGGCTCGCCCGTCGACCCTCAATGCGAGCCGTTCAAGTCGGCCTGAGCGCGCTGCGCCGGTCATGGCGTCGATGAAGAATTGTTCGGTATGCGCTGCGCTGGCGAGGGCAGAGCCTTCTGCTCCTTTCCAACCCGCGCGTTCAACGGAAAGAAATTCGCGGGTCCATTCGGCAATGCCGTCTTCGCCTTCGATCCGTTCCACGCTCAAAGCGCCTTCTTCAGCGAGGCGTTTGCGCAGACGGCGCAGCTCTTTACGCCTTTTCTTGGTCAGGGATGCTTCAAGATATTCCTCAGGAGAAATCTCGGCATCCAGCATGGCGCGCTCTTCCCGGTGCACGATGGCGCTTGCTCGCTTATGCTCGCTCAATGCTTCGCGTAGCCCCTCTGCCACCGGGCCATCGGCGTGCAATTGCGGCAGATGAAAGAACAGCGCCCGGCGCGGCTTGTGGTCGAGTGCAGTGAACAAGGTCCGCCAGAAATCGATCTCATGCCCTTTGGCGATCAAGGGTGCTCCGCAAAAGCTGTTCGTGTGCAGCGCCGCGCCGCAATGCGGCACGGGATAACCGTAATATTGCCGAGATTGCTCAAGCGGGATGAGGCCGAGCAATTCGCCGCCCACGATATAGGCGAACACTTCGACCTTCGCGCTTTCGGGCAAATTGGCGAGCGAGGCTGAGAGAAACCATTCTTCAAAAAAAGGATTTGGTTCAGCGGCGCGATTGGTTAGCTCATCCCATGCGGCGAGGAAGGCTGAGCGGCTGATTTGAGCAGGCGTCAGGGCGTGCATCCCATCGCTCCAGCCCGCGAGTGGGCCAGAATGAGGAGGTGCGCTGGGCAGTACAGGCGCGCTTGCCATGTCCATCCGTTAACCTTTTCAATGCGCGCAGAATCGCGCGTGGAGCTTGGTTTAGCCTGAATGACGTTAAGGAAGCGTTTGTGCAGCGCGTTTTGAGTGCGCGTGCTTGGGTGTGTCCAGATCACAAAAAACCCCGCCAGACCTGAGCCTGGCGAGGTTTCAAAATCTGTGCGGCCGACTACTCAGCCGCAGATTAGCCTTGGATCAATGTCCACCAGCCAACGCCGCGAGCAGAAGCAGCGCGACAATATTGGTGATTTTGATCATCGGGTTCACGGCTGGACCAGCGGTATCCTTGTAAGGATCGCCAACTGTATCGCCGGTCACAGCAGCCTTGTGAGCCTCTGAGCCTTTGCCGCCATGATTTCCATCTTCGATGTACTTCTTGGCATTGTCCCATGCGCCGCCGCCAGCGGTCATGGAAAGCGCCACAAAGATGCCGGAGATGATCACGCCGAGCAGCAAAGCACCGAGAGCCGCAAAGCCCTCTGCCTGGCTGCCTGTCGCCGCAGTCACCGCGAAGTACACGACGATGGGTGCGAGCACTGGCAACATGGAGGGAACGATCATTTCCTTGATCGCAGCCTTCGTCACCAGGTCCACCGTACGGGCATAGTTTGGACGGCTGGTGCCATCCATAATGCCTGGATCAGCGGCAAACTGCGCGCGCACATCAACCACTACATCGCCAGCCGCGCGGCCAACGGCGGTCATGCCCATCGCACCAAACAGGTACGGGAGCAGCGCGCCGAGCAGCAGGCCAACGATGACATACGGGTTTTCAAGGCTGAAGCTGACCGCGAGATCCGGGAAGAACTCCTTGAGGTCAGCTGTGTAAGCCGAGAACAGCACCAAAGCAGCAAGACCGGCGGAACCGATTGCATAACCCTTGGTCACAGCTTTCGTGGTGTTGCCAACAGCGTCCAGCGCATCGGTTTTCTCCCGAACGCTTTCTTCCATCTCGGCCATCTCAGCGATGCCGCCTGCGTTATCGGTGACGGGACCATACGCATCCAGAGCAACAACCATACCGGCCAGAGCCAGCATCGAAGTCGCCGCAAAGGCGATGCCCATCAGACCTGCGAGTTGGTATGTCACGATGATACCGATCACGATCACAATGGTTGGCAATGCGGTCGATTCAAGGCTGATTGCCAGGCCTTGAATGACATTGGTGCCGTGTCCGGTCTCCGACGATTTCGCAATCGAGCGGACCGGGCGGTATTCTGTGCCCGTGTAATATTCGGTGATCCAGATGATCAGGCCGGTGATGACCAAACCGACCATCATCGCCAGGAACAGTGACATGCCGGTAAACGTGTTGTCGCCCAGTGTGTATTCCGTGCCCATGCCCACCGCATAATCAGTCGCGAAATAGATCGCGACAGCGGACAGAACCGTGGTGACGATAAAGCCCTTATACAGCGCACCCATGATGTTGTTCGATGAACCGAGACGAACAAAGTACGTTCCGATGATCGAGGTTACGATGCACACACCGCCAATGATCAGCGGCAGGCTCATCAGAGCGAGCAGATCAGCAGCGGCAAGGCCGGTGAACAGCAGGGCGGTGAGAACCATGGTCGCGCCAACGGTGACAACATAGGTCTCGAACAAATCCGCGGCCATGCCAGCACAATCGCCAACATTGTCGCCCACGTTATCGGCGATGGTCGCCGGGTTGCGGGGGTCATCCTCTGGAATGCCAGCTTCGACCTTACCGACCAAATCGGCACCAACGTCAGCAGCTTTGGTAAAGATACCGCCGCCCAAACGCGCAAAGATCGAAATCAGCGAAGCGCCAAAGGCGAGGCCCACGAGCGCGTCGATGACTTCGCGCTTCTCAGCGAGAACGGTGAGGTCCATGCCCATCGTACCAACCAGCACATAGAAGAACCCGGCAATGGCCAGTAGCGCGAGCCCTGCAACCAACATGCCTGTGACGGCACCAGCACGGAACGCCACGGTCAGGCCTTCTTGCAGGCCCGTTTCAGCCGCCGCCGCTGTGCGCACATTGGCACGTACGGAGATATTCATCCCGATAAAGCCAGCAACACCGGAAAGCAGCGCACCGATCACGAAGCCGATCGCAGAAACCTCTCCAAGAAAGATGAAAACGAGAATGGCAACAACCACACCGACTATGCCGATCGCGGTGTATTGCCGTTTGAGATAGGCTTGTGCGCCCTCTTGAACGGCGCCAGCAATTTCTTGCATTTTGGCGTTCCCGGCACTCGCGCCGAGAACTTGCCGACTGGTGACAAAGCCGTAAATCACGGCGAGCAGTCCCAGCCCGATTGAAATCAGAATCAGATCCACCAAAAAATCCCCTCTTGAACGTGTGGAAATGCGCTCCTCGTTTGTGGTGGGAGCGCTTGGCCCATTGGCTATCGCGATTGTGGGGAAGTGACAAGCCCGCTCTCCACCGATTGTCGGTGGGCTGATGTGCCAATTATCGGTTTGTTCTTGATCTGTGTACAATCAGTCGTGCTGATGGCCGAGGCCTTGTGCATTGACGATTGGGTCGCCGTCGAGCGTAAGCGGGGCGAAGCCAAGCGGTTGAACTGTGCCAATCTGCGTTGCTGAAACGGGCAGGGTCAGCCCCTCTGGCGCGGTGAACAGCAGCTCGTAGTCATCGCCCCAGCGCATGCAGTCCTCGCGGCGCTCGGTATCAGCGACTGGAACGTTGTTGGTCTCGAGTGCGAGGGTGACTTCGCTCGCCTCCGCCAATCGAAAGACGTCGAGCAGCAGACCATCTGATACATCCATCATTGCGCTTACATGCGGTGCTAGCGATTGACCTTGCTGCAACAGCGGGCGAGGGCGGTTGAATGCCTCGAGGTGCTCAGGCGTGCCTTCAAAGCCGAGCATAGCGGCACCGAGCATGCCCGTGACATACAATGCATCGCCGAGTGAAGCACCGCTGCGCGAAGGTACGGGCATATGCGATGCACGACCAATGGCGGTTAGTCCAAAGGTGCGCGGTCCTGTGGCGGAAACGGTGTCCCCGCCTAGAATTGGCACGTTGTAGCGGCCGAGCGCTTCGCTGAGACCTGCAAGAAAACGCTCGTCATCTTGCCCTAGCGAATGGCCCAGCAGCACTCCAATTGGCTCAGCGCCTTTTGCAGCTAGGTCAGACAGGTTGGAGGCGACCAGTTTCCAAGCGACATCGGCCATCTCGGCGTCGGGGCGGAAATGCGTACCCTCAGCCATCATATCATGGGTCAGGATCAGAGTTTCGTCGCCAATTTCCAAGACAGCGCAGTCATCGTTCAACCCGCGCGCACCAGAGTGGAGCGGCAGCGTGCGCAATGCAGCGACGAAATCGGCTTCGTTCATTGAGCAACCTTATCCGTTCGTCCTGAGCCTGTCGAAGGGCAACGGATCTGGCAGCGCTCTCGCATCGACATGCTCAGCATGATCGAACTTTTAAGTTCGTGCATCCTTTGATGCGGCATCAAGGACGCCGTTCACAAACTTGGCTTCGCGGTCATCGAAGAACGCTTTCGCCACATCGACATATTCGTTGATTGCCGCTGCGGCTGGCACATCATTGCGCGCGAGCAGCTCATAGGTGCCAGCGCGCAGGATTTGCAGCATGGTCTTGTCGAGGCGTTTCAGCGTCCAGCCATCGGCCAGTTTCGAGGTCAGCAAAGCATCGATCTCTTCACCGCGCGCTTCAACCCCGCGCACGACATCATCGAAGAACTCAACTTCGGCATCGGCGAATTCGTCTTCATCGATCGTTTTGCCCAAGCGATGCTGATGAAACTCATCAAGCAGTTTGGCGAGCGCAGTGCCCTCCATCTGCAGTTGATAGAGCGCCTGGACAGCGGCGAGCCGCGCGGTTGAGCGGGCTTGAGAGCGAGCGGGCGTGTTCATTTGAGGCGAAGTTCCACTGATTTGGCATGCGCGGGCAAACCCTCTGCATGGGCGAGGGTGGCCGCCGCCGGACCGATCGCGGCAAAGGCGTCGTCATCCAGCGCGATAAAGCTGGTGCGTTTCATGAAGTCGAGCACGGACAGCCCGCTGGAAAAGCGTGCGCGCCAAGCCGGTTGGCAATACGTGATTGGGCCCGGCGACGTAATCGCCCACGGCCTCTGGTGTCATTCGCCCGAGGAACACGCTGCCCGCGTGATTGATCTTAGAAAACAGCGCCTCTGGATCAGCCACAGCGAGTTCGACGTGTTCAGCGGCCAGTCGGTCTGCGAGCGCTGGCGCTTCGTCCAAATCTTCGACCAGAATGATCACACCGTGATCGTCCCAGCTTTGCTTGGCGGTTTTGCCGGTGGTGAGCTGCGACAGTTGGACGGTCACGCGGTCTTCAACCTGAGCGGCGCAGGTCCGCTCATTGGTGATCAGAATGGACTGAGAGGTCGGGTCATGTTCTGCCTGGCTTAACAGGTCGGCGGCGATCCAATCTGGATCATTATCGCAGTCGGCGATCACCAGAATTTCGCTTGGCCCTGCGACCATGTCGATGCCAACCACGCCATAAAGCTGGCGTTTGGCCTCCGCGACATAGGCATTGCCGGGGCCGGTGATCACATCGACCGGCCTGATCCGCTCGGTGCCATAGGCCAGCGCGCCGACTGCTTGCGCTCCGCCAACGCGCCAAATCTCACTAACGCCCGCAACATGTGCGGCGGCGAGAACCAGCGGGTTGGAATTGCCCTTGGGCGTCGGCGTGACCACAACAATCCGTTCAACGCCTGCGACCTTGGCCGGAATCGCATTCATCAGCAACGAAGAGGGATAGGCCGCGCGCCCGCCCGGCACATAGAGCCCGGCGGCATCGACGCTGCGCCATACCGCGCCTTGGCGCACGCCAGCTTCATCGGTGAAGTCCCTGTTCGCCGGGATCTGATCGCGGTGATAGGCCTCGATCCGGGCAGCGGCGAGGTTCAAGGCATCGCGCAATTCTGGCTCAAGAGCGTTATACGCTGCCTCACAGCTTTCGGGCGAGATCGACCAGTCTTCGTCGGTGCTCAGGCTGTGCCCATCAAAGCGCTGGCTGTATTCGACCAGCGCCGCATCGCCCTTTGCTTTAACGCGCGCGAGAATATCGCTGACTTTGCCAGAGACATTCTCCCCGCTTTCGCGCCGGGAATTGACGATCTTGGCAAAGCGCTGCTCAAAATCGGCATCTTTGGTCGACAGCTTTTGCATTATGCAACCTGCTTTTCGGCGGCTTGCGCTTCCATATCGGCGCGGAATGCGGCGACAAGCTCTGCCACGCGCGGATCGGTTTTCAGCGCCGCACGGTTCACGATCAGTCGGGCAGAGATATCGATGATCTTCGATGTCTCTACCAAGCCATTGTCCTTCAGCGTCCGTCCAGTCGACACGAGATCAACAATCTGGCGCGCGAGGCCAAGTGAGGGGGCGAGTTCCATCGCGCCATTGAGCTTCACGCATTCGGCCTGAATGCCTTGCGCTTCGAAATGGCGTCGGGTCAGGTTGGGATATTTGGTCGCGACCCGCAGGTGGCTCGCGCTGGATTGCTCTGCCGTGTCATCAACGCGCTGCGCAACCGACAGGCGGCAATGGCCGATATCGAGGTCCACTGGTGCATAAAGATCAGCGTAATCAAATTCTTCAATCACGTCAGAGCCAACAATCCCGACTTGAGCGGCACCATGCGCCACGAAGGTTGCCACATCAAATGCGCGGACCCGGATGAGTCGCATATCTGCTCGGTTTGTGCCAAAGCTGAGCGCGCGGTTGCTCTTGTCGTGAAACGCGGCCTCTGGCTCAACACCGGCGCGCGCCATTACAGGTAGAGCCTCATCGAGGATCCGCCCCTTGGGAATGGCAAAGGTGAGCTGGCCTGAACTGTCCGTAGTCATTGCGGAGCCGCACTTAGGCATTGCACTGCCAAAGGGCAACACGGACGATCAGGTAAACCTGCCTTTGATCGCGTGATCAACATAGCGAGGAGACACGTTAAATGGGGGACGGGGCAATTATGGACACCTCAGACTTTGACGCGGCGTTGGACTGGCAGGCGACCCATGCCGAGCAGAACGGAGCGCCATGCACCGCGCGGATTGTCCGCGCTTTGGCCGCTGCCGCAACGGGTGACACCGTCACTGCCCAGCGGATGATGAACTGGCCGGGGCTTACGCTGAAGGATGCGATGCCACTCCGAATTGCAGGTGGCTTGCATTACTTACTGCTAAGCGGGGCGGATGATCGTCTGGCCCCTGTTTATCATGGCGAGATCACCGATCAGGCGGAGGTTGATGCGCTGGTTTGCGAGGTGGTGGAGGCGCATGATGCCGCTCTGGTGCCTTGGTTTGATGGGCCGCCGCAAACCAACGAGGCCGGGCGTTCCGCTAGCTTTATCGCTGGCCTGTTGTGGCTGGCTCAGCGCGTACCGGCGAGGTTCGATATGTTTGAACTCGGCGCCAGTGCCGGGGTCAACACTATGATGGATCGCTACTTTTACCGTTTAGGCGCGACGGAAAGTGGGCCGCCAAGTTCTCCAATGCAGATCATACCTGAATGGCGCGGGGCATCGCCGCCTGCCGCAGACATCGAGATTGCCGCGATTTGCGGCTGCGACATCGGGCCGATTGATCTCAGCGATGCGGACGCGGCGCTTCGGCTCAAAAGCTATGTCTGGCCGGACGCGCAGGAACGGATGCAGCGGATTGATGCCGCTATCCAGCTCGCCGGGGAACGCGCGCCCGATCTAACGCAGATTGACGCGGGCAAATTCGTGCGTGAGCAATTGACTAAGCCGCAAGAACCGGGGACGACCCGTGTGATGTTCCATTCAATCATGTGGCAATATATGCCTGCTGAAACGCAGTCGGTGATCACGAAAGCGATGGAGCAGGCTGGCGCGTGCGCCACCACCGAAAAGCCGCTGGCATGGATCGCGCTCGAAACTGACCCCGCGACATTTCGCCACGAACTTCGGGTTCGGTATTGGCCGGACGGCGAGAACGAAGTGTGTCTCGCCCACGCGCATCCCCATGGCGCTTGGGTAGAATGGAGCGGGGGCTAGAGCGGACTAACTGGCCAGGAATTTTTCCATTGCCGCATTGACGGCATTGGGCGCCTCCCAAGGCACGAAATGTCCGCAATTATGCACTTGCTCGATGGTTAGATCGTCAATGAGTTCGTCCAGCCCTTCGAGGTTTTCCGCAGGCAAAGCCAAGTCGTCCATTGCCCAAATCACCAGCGTCGGGATTGTCAATTGCGGCAGGACCGGTCCGGTGTAGTCCGATGGCACCTCAAAGGGTTCGTCCATAGTCGGTACAGTTATTGGGCTGGCACGGTAATAATTGATCATCCCAAAGGCGGCATCGCGGTTTTGCCAATCGCGCAGCAAAGCCTCGCGTTCTTCTGGCTCCATCGCGGCTGGCCGGTCCCATTTTACCTCTTGCAGCATCAGGCCGGTCAGGCCTTGATCCTTGATCAGCGCGTCATTCGCGCTGTCCTTAAATCCGCGAATGTACTGGCTTGCCTCGCGCTGACCTGGATGGGTGTAGAGCAATTTCTGGAAGATCGAGGGGTGCGGGGCATTGGCGATCACTGCGCGCTCTACCCGCATATGTTGGCCGCCCAATGCGACGCCCCATGCAATCGCGCCGCCCCAATCATGGCCAACGATCGTGAATTTCGGAATGCTCAGCGCATCGGCGAGTAAGAAGATGTCGCCGATCAGTTTATCCGGCGTGTAGGCATCGACCTCTTGCGGTTTGGATGAGCCGCGATAGCCGCGTTGATCGGGTGCAATGCAGCGGAAGCGATCTTTGAAATGCGCGATCTGATTGCGCCAGGTTCGGTGGCTTTCTGGAAATCCATGCAGGAAAATTAGGACTGGGGCATCGACTGGGCCTTCATCGACCACATCCAGATGAATGCCATTGGCGAGCGTGACAGGTTTTTGTTCCATAGCCCGCTTTTGCCGTGAACCGGCCAGATATGCCAGTCCTACACGTGACTTGTATTAGAATGATCGTTCTGATAAAACGAAAAAATGCCAAGGCCGCGTTCCTCCCCACCAAAACAAGTGCTCGACGATGCGATGCGCGTCTTTTGGGCGAATGGCTATTCGGCGACTTCAATGGCCGAACTGGTCGCCGCGACCGGATCGACCCGGCAATCGATCTATGGTGATTTTGGTAGCAAGCACGGGCTCTATTTGGCGTGTTTTGATACCTATCGAGACCTGGTCGTTTCGCCAGCACTTGCCCCGTTTGCCGAGGCGAAAGATGGAGTCGAGGCGATTGCGCGCTATTTCGAAATTCAAATTTCTCTTGCCGAAGAGGTTGGACTTCCAGGTCCAGGCTGTCTCGTTGGCAACGCAATGACCGAAATAGCCTCCAGCGATTCAGCAGTTGTTGAGCGGGTTTGGCGACACAATGCTGAGCTGGAAAAGGCCTTTGCAGCTGCGCTTTCCGAGCATCTGGCATCGGAAAGAAGCATCGAACTGGCGCGATTTCTAGTCCTCGCCGCTCAGGGCCTTTGGGCCATGTCACGCGTTACCTCTTCTGCCGATGAACTACGAATGCAGGCGGCGACTATCTTGAAGCTGCTTGAAAAGGACTTGCAAGATGACGAGTGATCGATCTGATAGAGACAGATTCTGGATCGCCTTTGGGCTGAACTTTGTTTGGATCAATGTGTCGGAAATCGCGCGCTATTTCTTGGTGGTGAGACCGATGCTGCACAAAGCTTTCCCTGGCGAGTCGCAGGTGGCGCCTATGGATTGGGGCATCTTTGTGATCTGGGGTGTATGGGATCTTGTGCTGATTGCCGCGGCGACTGGATTTTACTGGCTGTGGCTTGAACGGTTTGGCGACTCTGTCCGCCAGGTTTTGCTGGCGGCCACAGCGTTCACGCTAACTGTATTCGGGTTACTATGGCTCGGCGTCGCCAACATGGGGCTGGCCCCATACACGATGATCGCCGTTGCCCTGCCGCTTGCATGGATAGAGCAGGCGATTGCCTACTTGATTGTGCGATGGGCGCGGAATCGCGCTCAATCCTCTGCTTCCATTTTTTCCATATAGCCGCTGGCGACCATACCAGCGATCTGGTCGAACAGAGCATCGGGCGTGCGGCGCATCTCACCCATCGCCAGCTCTGCCCCTTGCGCAACGATGATCTCGCGTTCGCCGAGCGGCAATTCCGTCAAGCATGGTGTTCGCTGCATCTTCAGCTGAAATGCCATTGTCGATCACATCATCGGAGCGGCCGCGTTTCGCGCCATCAGCCGTCAGGGCGTTGCGCGCGACATTGGTGGCGACGGAGCCGGGATAGATCATGTGCACGTTGACGCCGGATTGCGACAGTTCGCCGCGCAATGCATCGCCATAGTCGGCGAGGCCAAATTTCACCGCGCTGTAGGCTGTGCGCATCGGCACACCGACTTTGCCCGCGATGGATGAGATAAAGGCGATGCCGCCGGAGCCTCGCTCGACCATGTGGCCGATCAGCCCTTGTGAGAATGCGATCTGCGCGGTGAGGTCTATATCTATGATATCGCGGTAGACCTGCATATCGGTGTTGAGCGCGCGGCTACGCTGAGACACGCCAGCATTGGCAAATGCCAGGTCGACCCCGCCTTTCCAGGCGATTGCTTTGGTTGTGGCATCAGCAAGCGCAGCGTCGTCGCGCACGTCAAAGGGCAGAAGTAATGTCTCGCCGCAATCCCTCGCGACCTCAGCCAACCGCGTTTCATCGCGGCCCGATAGGATCAAGTTTGCACCGCGCCGCGCCAACTCGCGCGACAGTGCGGCGCCAATCCCCGATGACGCGCCAGTGATCCAAACGGTTTTGACGGTGTAGTCCATTCTAAGCTCCCTCACGGGAAAGATGATTGAGTATCAGCAGGCTGGCAAGCCCTCACAGATGATTGCCATACGAATGCTGAGTTGCGCGCGCCAAGTGCGGAATTGAAAAAATTTTCCTACAGCTTACAGCGACCTGCAATCCCTAGGCATGGCGGTTTGCGCCGCTTTTACGGAAAGTTGTTTAATGGCCATTTCGTTTCTTGTGGTTGATGATTTCCTGGAGAACCCGGATGGAATGCGTAAGCAAGCGCTAGGGCTCGAGTATCCTGAGTTGGAGGGGCCGTACGTAGGTCGTAACTCTAAAGAGCGCGCAGACTTGCCGGGTTTGGATCAGTATGTCTCGCAGCTCGTCGGTGAGAGGCTTAAGCCAGTCGATCCGCCCCAATCCCACGGCAAGTTTCGCGTCACTCTGGCAGAGCATGATGATGTGCCAGCGATTCACAATGATCTCTCGCAATGGTCGGGCATATTGTACTTAACCAAGCCAGAACACTGCCAAGGAGGAACTGAGTTCTTCCGGCACAAGAAAACGGGACTTGAGAGCACGCCATTCAATGATGCTGCGGCGCATGCTGCAGGCTTTGCCTCGCAGGCAGATGCGATAAAGCAAACGATTGACGCCGATGCGTTGAACCATGATGCTTGGGAAAAGACTATGGAAATACCGATGCGTTACAATCGGTTATTGTTACTGCGTCCTTGGTTATTCCACACTTCCGGCAAAGGCTTTGGCACCTCGATCGAGAATGGCCGGTTGATCTACACGATGTTTTTTACACTTGGTTGAGTTCGAGCTGCTTTAGTCGAAGTTGCCGAGCCCGATCTGGATTACCTCGGCAATATTCTCTGGGTAGATCGCTTCGTGCCAGCCCTCAAGCTCGTCCGTGGTGAACCAGCGGTGCTGCGTCATCACTTTGCGCTCAAGATCCGTATGGCGAGATGTGTCGATTAGTTCGCTTTCGCTGTGCACAATGAAATAGCGCTCATCCGCCCGAACGGGTTCGCCCTCAACGGTGATGAATTCCGGTTCGATCTGGGCGATTTGCGGGCCAGGGTTGGCGATTATTCCGGTCTCCTCCAGCAATTCGCGCTTTGCCGCCTCTTCAAAGCTCTCGCCAGCGTCGCATTCGCCGCCTGCAGTCACCCAGAATGGCGGTCGCTTTGCGACGTCGAACCGAAACATCAGGGCGCGACCCTGCGGATTGAGAACAATAACCCTCGCCGCGCGCCGGATGCGCTTTTGGCCTGGATTACGCATGCGACCTAGTCCTCGTTCCGACTTTCTTCGCGCAGTTTCAGACCTGCGGTCTGCAAAGGCGTGACGGCATTTTTGAATTGCCCCGGTGTCATCCGTGTGAATTTACGAAATTCGCGGTTGAGGTGCGACTGATCGAAATAGCGCAATTCCGCCAGGTCTTTCTCGCTGGCATTGCCAAATCCGCGCATTGCGGCCGCCATGTCCAGGAACTTACTGCGCCTTAAAACGCCCTTCGGCGTCAGCCCAAATGCATCCTTGCAGCGGCGCTCAAGCTGGCGGATGGATATGCCAATTTCTTCAGCGGCCAGATCGATCCTGATCGTGCTGTCTCTTCGGGCAAACACCTCAAACTTGGCGAGCTGCGTGTCGACTTCTGGGTGCCCGTGCTTCTTGACCCGCTGCAAGACAATGGCCTCCATCGCGGCAACCTTCGCCTCATCATCGCTCGCAGCACTGATGCTGCGCTGTAATTGATTGGCCAAATCACCCCACTCCTCAGTCAAAGGCAGCAGCCGATCAAAATATTCAGGGTGGGGCTTGGCGAATAAAGCGCGCCATGCGCTGGGCCGAATGGCAAAGCCGACAACGTTGAAGCTGCCCTTTACCCGGACCTTAAACGGTCCTGAATTGGCCCCGAACAGCAATGTGTCGCTTGGCCGCGACCATTCGCCGGGTGCAACCTCGCCAGACCAATCGCCTTCGACAAGACAGCGAACAAATGCAGTTTCTGCCAGCAGAAAATCCTCAATCACCATGGCTTCGGGCAATTGTGCCTGAAACACGTAAAACCGCCGTATATAGGGCGCGACTGCGGCCGAAGGGTGATAGGTGCGAGACAGCAACATCAGTCGGCCTGACCATAAGCTCGCATCGTCTTTGCTCCCCAGCTTCCCTGTGCAATCGCGGCGATTGGCTCGCTCTAACTCTCCGGCGCGCTTGCCTTTATTGCAACAGCATGCACCCGTTCTCCGACAATGTCACCCAATGCAGCGATAACAGCGCGCTGCCGGGCCAGCCGGTTCATATCGGCAAACTGTGCTGCCTCAATCACAATGGTGAAGTGCGATTCGCCGCTGCCATCATCGCCAGCGTGCCCAGAGTGCTGTGCGCTGTCATTGATGATATCGAGCTTGCTTGGCGAAAAAGCCTCGGTCAGCAGCTGTGACATTTCTTGGGCAATTGAGCCGTTCATCGCGTTCTCTCTCTTGGATTTAGGGTTCGCAGACCCCATGCTCTATTTTCATGCGCTCTGCCAAGTTTCATGGACGTCACGAAGACGCTGCACGCGATTGCGAAGCTCCGGGCTGCGAGGAGGCTGGCGAGTTTCGCGCGCCTGGCGGTCGCCCCAATGGCTTTGACGGACCAGGGGAATGGCGCTGGATGTGTCTGGAACATGTGCGTCAGTTCAATTCGGGCTACGATTGGTTCGAAGGCATGAATGCAGAGGAAATTCTCGCCGCTCAATCGCCAGCATCCGGTTGGAAGACCGAAAGCCCGAGTTTTGAGCCAACCGCTGCGGCATCGATGGCATGCCGCGCTGGGCCGATTTCGATGATCCCTTGGACGCGATCTCCGCGCGGGCCGCGGGGATAAAAGGGCGCGCCAGGCGGGATGCAGAGGCTGCTCCCACCGGCTTTGGCGGATCACGTTTCTCTGCGGAAGAGATCGGCGCGCTTGAGACTATGGGCCTGGGACGAGATACCGACCGACCGCGCCTGCGCCAGCGGTATTCGGAGCTGGTGCGTCGTTATCATCCAGACCGCAATGGCGGGGACCGCAAATACGAAGCACGCCTCGGCAAGGTGGTGGAGGCCTATCAATTGTTGCGGAAAGCGCGCGCCCTTACTTAGCCGTTGCCAACCATTGCATTTCGAGTGCAATCTTGCGGGATCAAACCGGGGGCTGTTCGAAATGATGAGTGAGAAGACGAGTGCTTTGCTGGCAAAAGCGGGTTTTATCCCTCTGCCAGCCTGGTTGGGACTGTCAACATTGGCTGGCTTTCTTGCAGTTGGCTACGATCCAATTGCTTCGCACGTCAGTGTGATGACCTTGGAAGACAATTTGTCGCACACCTTGGCGAATATCGCCGCCTTGGCTGTTGGGCTTAGTTTGCTCGTCTTTGGAGCGGCCGTGTGGGCGATTTCGGGTAGGGTCTTCTCCGCCGGTGCCGCGTGCTGGATGATTTTTGGGGTCGCAATGATCAGCAATGGCATTTGGCCCATGGGTACCCCAATGCACGGCTTTTACGTGATCGGAATTTTCAACATCTTGGCGCCTGCGCTGTCTTTGCTTGATTTGCGATCGGCCGAATTGCGATCGAAACTATACGCCGTAACTGTGTTCGTCAGCTTGGCCGGAGTGACATACCTTTGGTTGTTGCTCACAGGCTTTGAGCCTGAAGGGTATTCGGGCCTCTTCCAGCGCTTCTTTGGGTCTATCAATTTGGTGTGGCCATTGCTGTTCGCATACTATCATCCTCGGCTCGGAAGCGAGATTGATAAATAGCATGTTGTGATGGCTTTGCGCCTCTCGGCAAGGTGGTGGAGACCTATCAATTGCTGCGAAAGAGCGTGCGCCTGAGCTGTGTTAGCGACCCCTGGTTAGGATCGGCTCGAATCCGCCATAAATGATCCTCGAACCATCAAATGGCATCTCGCCGGAGTGGCCTTCAAAACCTTCGCCTGCCATCATTGCTTGGTTGGCTTTCTCGAAGGTGGCCTTGTCCGGCCAGATTACCCAACCGGTGACGATTTTTTCTCCGTTAGGTGCCTTCACAGCCTTGCGAAAGTCGGTGGTTTTGCCGTCGGGAACATCAAGTTCCCAGGCTTCCATGACTTCCAATGCGCCGTGTTCCATCGACCAATTGGCCATGAACTCGGCAGCTTCGAGGTACTTTTCACGGTTTTCCTCAGGCACTGAGAGCGCTGCTACTGCTACGTACATTTCAATCCTCCCTCAAATCTGTCGGATCTCATATGACAGCAATTTGGCGATTTCGGGTCAGGTCTGCCGAAATGCCCAACGCAAGGTCCGGCCCATGCCCCAGGTTGCGGCCCGCGCAGGGATCGCGCTGAGGCCGGGCGCGTTTAGCCCCAGCATGCTTCTGCCCCATGGCGGCAACATGGCCACCGCATCTCCGCCCAGCATGGCTTGGACGCCCGGTGGCGTGCCTTCAGGCTTCTGGTTGAGCACCAGGTTTGCGATCTCGCGAGCCTCTGGCGAAGGCCGCAAATCAACGCGCAGCTCGCGGAAAATCGCATCGGCCTCTGCCCGGGTTTCCGGGACTGGATCCGCACCCAGAGCGCGGGCAATCACAGCAAACTGGCGGTAATACTCATCCTGCTCGCTGCGCGGCATATTCGGCTGCACATGGCGCATATATCCCGCCAGGAAGCTTTGCGCCTCGGCCACATGCACCCAAGCGAGCGTGCGCGGATCGTTCGCGATGTAAGATGATCCATCCGGCAGAGTTCCGGTCACCTGCGCATGGATGCCATTAACCCGCTCAATCGCCGCCATCGCGCGGTCACGGTGGCCGAAGGTGGTCACCGCAATGAACTTAGCCGTGCGGCGCAGGCGGCCATGCATATCCTCGCGAAAGTTCGAATGATCGAGCACGCCTTGGAGCGCGTGCGGATGGAGCATTTGCAGCAGAAGGCTGCGAATACCGCCGGTCATCATTCCAACCAGATCGGCATGGACCATACGGATTGGGGTATCACGCTCAAACAAGGCCTCGTCTGATGGCGGCTCTGGCTTCTGCCCGGCGCTGGCATTGTTAAAGACATCGCGAACCTGCTGAACCAGTTTCAGTCGTAGTTTTTCGATCGGATCAGCCATTATGGGCAATGTAGTCAGTGTGTTGCCCGATTGCGAGTTCAAGTTGCACTTCAAATATCGCCGCCAATGCCCATTTTAGCGCCATGAGAATTAACGCAGAATTTGATGAAGTCGTGATGATCCATACCGGCGACATGGAATGGGTGCCGTCGCCCATGGCCGGGGTCGATCGCAGAATGCTGGACCGGATTGGCGATGAGGTTGCGCGCGCAACCAGCATTGTACGCTATGCTGCGAGCAGTCATTTCTCTGAGCACACCCATTCCGGAGGTGAGGAATTCATCGTCTTGGACGGCGTGTTTCAGGATGAGCATGGCGATTATCCTGCGGGCACCTATGTGCGCAATCCAATCGGTACGCACCACATCCCGCGCTCCGATCCGGGCTGCACTATCTTTGTGAAGCTGTGGCAATTCGCAAAGGACGATGCGGATCAATTCTCGCTGAATTTAAATGCCTTGGAGCTGTCATCAGATGACAATATTCAAGGCGTCAGCCGCGCGCAGATCGTCGATCGACCGCAAGAGGCGGTATTCTTAGAGGCTTGGGAGCCGGGCATTGCGGCTGAATTGTCCGATGCCGGGGGCGCGGAGATTCTGATCTTGGAAGGTAAACTGATCCATGCGGGCGAAAGCTATCAGCGTCATGATTGGATCAGGCTGCCAGCAGGTAAAACCGCCGAATTCACAGCAGGCGCAGAGGGCGCACGGTTCTGGATGAAGTGCGGGCATTTGAGCAAAATCACCATTCCGAGCCAATAATCTGCGCAAATTCCTGTGACCTAGTGAAATTAGCAGTGTGCAGCTTCTTGCAGCCGCGCCAATCGCGCTCTAACCGTTCGGCACGATGAATTCTCCTGCAGACACCAGCTTCGACAGCGCTGCAGCAGCGCGCTTCCCCCTCAGCCCGACACGACGGTCGACGTGCGCGACGCATTCGGCATTGATGTCGATTGGCAAGTTCCCGCCTTCAGCGTGGCAGAGGCGCATGTGCCAGAGATCGACGAAAGCTATGTTTTCGATCCTGATACGACGATAGCGATTCTTGCCGGATTTGAGCACAACCGCCGCGTGATGGTTCAGGGCTATCACGGCACGGGCAAGTCGACGCACATTGAGCAAGTGGCCGCGCGGCTCAATTGGCCCAGCATCCGTGTGAACTTGGACGCGCATATCAGCCGGATCGATTTGATTGGGCGCGATGCCATCGTGCTTAAAGACGGCCTGCAAGTTACAGAATTCAAAGAAGGCATCCTGCCTTGGGCGCTGCAACACCCGGTTGCGCTGACATTTGATGAATATGATGCGGGCCGCCCGGACGTGATGTTCGTAATCCAGCGTATTCTGGAATTTGATGGCCGCCTGACCCTGCTTGATCAAAACCGGGTGATCACGCCGAACCCCTATTTCCGTCTATTCGCGACAACCAACACGGTTGGCCTCGGTGATACCAGCGGGCTGTATCATGGGACGCAGGCGATCAACCAAGCGCAGATGGACCGGTGGAACATCGTGGTTGCGCTCAATTACCTGCCCGCTGAAACTGAGCAGAAGATCGTCAAATCGAAAACGCCAGAAACCGATGACGCGGTGATCGCGGATATGGTGAAGGTTGCAGATCTGACCCGCCAAGGTTTTATGAACGGCGATATCTCGACCGTCATGAGCCCGCGCACGGTCATAACTTGGGCGCAAAATGCCGAGATTTTTAAGAATCTCGGCTTTGCGTTCCGCCTCTCATTCCTCAACAAATGTGACGAGGCAGAGCGGGTGCTGGTGAGCGAATATTACCAGCGGGTGTTCAACGAAGATCTGCCAGAGGGTATCGCGAAGACCGGTTAGAGACATTTGTAGTTGGTTGGCTCGATAGCTTCGGGCTTGCCTGGTTCACAAAAAATGCTCGCAAGCGCTGTATTAATGGTGTAACACAGCGGGTATGTTTCGGCGGCAACGACCAGACGATGACGATGGCATAAGCCATAGGCCGGGAAACCGCCGAGAGGCGGGCTACTACTCGCTGCAAGATCCCTATGGCAGCGCGCTGGATGAATTCGATAATAAGTTTGACTGGGGGCAACACGGGCAGAAGCCGAAGCGCAGATGGCTGAAATGGCCCAGCCTGCCAAGCTGGAGACGCAGGTCAAAGCGTGATGGCGGCGGCGGTGTTGCGCCCGATATTGAACCCGGCAATTACCCCCGTGCGGCTATACCAGCGACCAAGTGGCAGAAACGCCGCAAATGGTTTGTGCGTGGCATTGCACTTTGCCTGCTCGGTTTCATTCTGATCGTTGGCTGGCTTGCGTTCACCGCGCCACTGTCAAAATCGCTTGAGCCAATTGCGCCGCCTCAGATCACTCTGCTTGCTAGCGATGGCACGCCGATAGCCCGCAGCGGAGCAGTGGTGGATGCGCCGGTGGAGATCGAGGAGCTGCCCGAACATGTGGTCGGTGCGTTCCTATCGATCGAGGATCGGCGGTTTTATTCGCACTGGGGGATCGATCCGCGCGGCATTGCGCGGGCGGCGTGGTCAAACCTGTCCGGCGGCCCCCGGCAGGGCGGCAGCACTATCACTCAGCAGCTGGCGAAATTCACGTTCCTAACGCCTGAGCAGAGCATGACACGCAAGGCTCGCGAGGCGTTGATCGCTCTGTGGCTGGAGACGTGGCTGACCAAGGACGAAATCTTGGAGCGGTATTTGTCCAACGCCTATTTCGGTGACAATCAGTACGGGCTTCGCGCGGCCAGCCTGCATTACTTCTATCGCCATCCCGAAAACCTGAAGCCTGAGCAGGCAGCCATGCTCGCGGGTTTGTTGAAGGCCCCGAGCAGGCTCGCACCGACAAAGAACTATGACCTTGCGAAAGAGCGCATGGGCTTGGTGATCTCCTCCATGGTGGAAGAGGGCTATTTGACGGCGGAGGATGCCGCGAGCCTTCCTTCACCAAAGCTGGATGTGCGGGCTCGTAATAACCTGCCAACGGGCACATATTTTGCCGATTGGGCGCTGCCGATTGCGCGCAAGAATGCAGAGGCGAGCTATGCCAAGCAGGCGCTCACGACGACCCTGGATGCGCGCCTTCAAGCGCTCGCGAGCCGGGTGGTTGGCCGGGCGAGGCTTGGCGAGGCGCAGGTTGCCTTGGTGGCGATGCGCCACTCGGGCGAAGTTGTGGCGATGGTTGGCGGCAAGGATTATGCGAAGTCTCCATTTAACCGGGCGACGCAGGCGCGCAGGCAACCAGGCTCGACCTTTAAATTGTTCGTCTATCTCGCCGCACTTGAGGCTGGGTGGCAGCCGGACGACACCATTCCGAACACGGCCATCGAACAAGGCAGCTATCGCCCCAAAAACTCCGGCGAGAAATATTCCGACGAGCTGACCCTGGAGCAGGCATTCGCAAGCTCCAGCAATGTCGCTACAGTTCGGCTGTTCCAGGCGATTGGTAGCGAGCAAGTGATCGCAACCGCGCGCTCACTGGGGGTCGAATCCAGCCTACCCGTGGGTGATCCCAGCCTCGCGCTCGGCACGTCATCCATGACCTTGCTTGAACTCACCTCCGCCTATGCAGGCCTCGCTGGCAATACCTTCCCGATTGAACCCCATGCATTTGAGGAAGAGGAGGAAGGCTGGCTCGATTGGTTGACCTCTGGCGAGGACAGCCTGTCGGAGCGCACGCATGAAAACATTGAACAAATGCTGCGCGCCGCGATCAATCGCGGGACGGGCCGAGCGGCCACTTTGCCCATTGCGAATTACGGCAAAACCGGCACGACCCAGAATTATCGCGACGCTTTGTTCGTCGGCTATGCTGGCGATCTTGTGGTCGGCGTGTGGGTCGGCAATGACGACAATTCCTCGCTTGGCGGCGTGACGGGCGGGGGGACACCAGCCCGTATCTGGCGCGATTTTATGCGCGGCGCCTTGTCGCTTGCACCGCCGAAGCCCACCAGCGCGCCTGATCCAGAGGGGCCTGTGCAGCCGCTTGATATCGGCGAAGGCGAGACAATCGTGATCGATGAAAACGGCTCAGAAATCAGCTTTGACGAGGAAGGGATTACCTTCTCAACCGAAGTGGAAGGCGTTCCGTTGGAGCTGAGGATTGACGAGGACGGACTCAATCTGGAGCCTGCGCCGCCCAGCCGTTAGCAGGGTAATTTAATCCCGCTCCGCCATCAGAATATTGAGGATTGCGGTGGCAATCGGACGCCCACGATCATCTTGCCAGGCCTCGACCGCAATATTGGCATTGCGCTTAGCCAAGCCGGGTGATCCGCCCCACGGCGTAGGTCTGCTTTTGCTTGCCAGCCGCGAGATATTGCACCGTGATATTAACCGGTTTGAGCTGAGGGTTGCGGCCCTCGCGCACCAGCACAGTGCGCAAAGCCGCATAGCCAGCATTCTCGAGCAATCCGGCTGTTGCGCCGCCATGAAAGGCACCCGGTCTGCCCTCGATAACGGAGCTAAACCCAACCGTTAGAACCGGCATATCGCCTTCCAACCCATGGAGCGAAATGCCCAAAGCGCGGGCATAGGGAGGCAGTATCAGATCAACCGCCGGATCGGATTGTGTGTCACTCATCGCCGGTCCCCGCAGAGCTGGCTGCATCTTGGCCCATTGGAACTTTGCCTTGGCGAGGATCGCGGTCAATGGTCATGAACACACCGGCGACATGTGCGACCGGATCATCTGGATCACCGTCATGTGCAATCCCCCGCACGAATGCTGCCGATTTGGTCGTGCGATAGCATTCAACCCGGCCGATGACTGCGGCGCATTCCTTCGCTGGGCGCTGATAATCGACCCTCAGATCAAGCGTCGCAATCGGGGTGAAATCACCCTTCGTCGTCCAGATGCTCATCCCGCTGGCCATGTCCATCAGGCTGACGATCGGGCCGGAGGCTAGGACGGCGCGATCCTCTTCGCCCAACAAGTCCTCTCGCCAGGGCAATTCCAGCTCCACCCAATTCTCACCGTGGGCACGATAACGTAGCCCCAGCCAGCCTGAATGGCCGTGCTTGGTGAAAAATTTGGACGCCTGCGCAGGGTCAAATCGGGCTTTGGACGAGCTCATAGACAGACCTGTGTCGCGGCTGCTGCAACATTACAATGTTTTAATTTCAGCGAATCCTCCTGCCCGGTCATTCTTGATCTTGCACCGCGGCAATTCCGTTTCGGTGCAACCTTGGAGGGCAAAAATGGACCTTGCTAAAATTGATCTCGCTTCACTGCCAGGACTGGAAACCGCGAACGGCTTGTTCGGTTCGGCGATGCAATCAGGGGCGACATATGACGACCGGATCGTTGTCATCATGGTCTATCTCTATGACACCATCCCACCTGCTGCGATCGTCTAAGCAGGTAGTGTAAGCGATGCAGATTCATCCTGATATCGCGGCGCTGCGGAGTGACCCCACTCTGCAGCGCCATGCACAAACGCCAATGACGCAGGCGGTGGCAGAATGGCAGTCGAGGAGTGATGTAATCACTCTAGCACAGGAGCTCGCGGCTTATGACGCAGGAGATCACCTCTGCTCGTGCCACACTTTGTCCGGACTGATCGGCAATCATGAAGTTGCGTCGCGTTTCATCGCCGATTGGTGCGATGCGTTGCTGACCCCAATGATGGCTCAGCCACTTGGCCAAGTGCCGCTGCGACATAATGTCGCGCCGGGCTTAGCGACGCTGCAATTGATGAATACAGGCGGCACGGCGCTCTCGCTGTTTGTCTACAGCGAGCTTGGCTCCATCGCCGAGCCGCAAAGTGCGGTTTTTGCTGACCGTGAGGCTCATGAGATCGTCTTGGCGGGCAGGGCGCACGGGGTTCAGCATCAGCTCACCGAGATTCATTCGGGCCGCGCGCATATCGTTTCTAGCTCTAGAACCTATGAGGCGGGCAATTGCGTGTCGCAGTCAGCAGGTGTGCAAACGCGGGACTTCCTCAAGGTTGAAGGGTCGATGCTGTTGCTGCAGCTGACCCGTGTTCCAGCAAAGCCTGAACCTTCGCGCGAGTATCTGTTGCCTGATGGTACGTTGATCCATCAAGTTAGCGCCAACAAACGCGCCAGCCAGCACTTCATGGCGGTGGATGTGTTGGGCGCTATGGAGCGCGGTGATGCGGTGCCGGTGATGCGCGAACTGGCCTTGTCCCTCGGCGATGATGCGGACTTGCGCTGGGAAGCGGTACGCCAGACCTTGGCGCTGGATGCGGCGCAGGGAATGGCCTTGCTTGGCACGCTCTCAGCCCGGCTGGATGATCCGATTGCTCAGCCTGCCGCTTCGCTAATGCAAACCTTGATCGCCGCGAATGCGCGGCTTGCCGATCTGGCGAAAGAGGCCGAACCATGCCCCGCATCATAGAAGTCTCCACGGATACCTCCGCTACCCTTGAGGAGACAATCGAAGCGCTTGCCGGAATTGACTTTGACCCCACCTGCGATGAACGGACGCAGCAGGCGGCCAAGTGCCTGCGCGCGCTGACTAACAATCGTACATTTCTGGGCGATATGCTGCTTGATCAGATCAAGCACCGTCACCGCGAAGTCGGCCAAGAGAGCGGTTATGGACCGCAGTCGATTGTGCTCAGCCCGCTGACGGGCAATGCCCTGCTGCGCGCTAATATCTGGCCTAGCAGAGGATGATCTGTGTTTCAAGGCGAGCGGGGCCAAGAGCTTCGTCTATGGCATTCCGCACGATCACAATTTCTCGTTTCTCACAAGCGGCTACCTAGGGCCGGGCTATCGCAGCGACTATTACGAATATGATTATGCGGATCACGCGGGCTATCCCGGTGAGCGCGCGAAGCTGACATTTGTTGAGCGCAGTGCTCTGTCTGAAAAGAAGCTGATGCTGTACCGGGCGCATCACGACATCCATAGCCAGCTACCGCCGGAAAGCCTCTCGGTCTCGCTCAATGTTATGCATGTCGACCCGGCTCAGCATTGGTACGATCAATATGGCTTTGACCTTGAAGAAGAACGGATCGAGCGCGTGCTCAGCCCGAATTCGACCGAGGCGTTCTTGCGGATCGCGGTGGCTACTGGCAGCGACAAGGCGCAGGATTATGCCGAGTGGGTGGGACGCCATCACCCGAGCGAACGCCTGCGCCAGGCCAGTTTTGAGGCACGTTGTGTGCGGTTGACCCAGCAGCACGATCGCGATGCTCTGTGGCGAGAAGCGGAAGGGGCGGGCAGCCGGATGCTAACAGCAATCGCACGCGGCAAACGGGACGAGTTGGCCGCGCGCGCGCGTTAAAGCACCCCGCCTGCGAGCCGGTCGATCGCGCCTTGCAAGATCACGGCGGCGGCGTGGCTATCGATCGCTTCGGCGCGTTTCGCGCGGCTCATATCCTGGCCGATCATCGCCGCCTCTGCGCTTTGCGTGGACCAGCGCTCGTCCCACAGCAAGATCGGCAGATCAAAGCTCTCGGCAAGGTTGCGGGCATAGGCGCGGCTGCTTTGTGCACGCGGTCCCTCGCTACCATCCATATTGCGCGGCAAGCCAATAACGATCCCGGCGCTGCTGCGATCCTTGATGACTTTGCGCAGTTCCTCGCGGTCACGGCCAAATTTGCCGCGCGGCAAGGTGGTGTGATTGGTCGCAAACCGCCATCCGCCATCGCAGGTTGCGGTGCCGATGGTTTTGGTGCCAAGGTCAAGGCCCAGTAATGCTCCGCCGTCAGGCAGTGCGCTGCGAAATTCGCCCGCATCTTCGGTGATCAGCGCGCTGTTTGCCATGCCATAACTCGGCGGGCGATGTCTGCCTGCGTGTTGGCCCAGAACAAGGGGATGTCATAGACGTGGTAATTGTTGCCTGGCAGAACATAGGAACCCATTTCTGGCGGATCACCGATCAGCAGTAGACCGCGCTCATCACAGCGCGCAGGAACTGCGCCGGGCACCAGCTCGCCATCGCTGATATCATTGTTTGGCACAAGAGTGCCGAGGTTGGCCTCCATCGCAGCCTCTGCGCCAATCGTCCCGGTCAGTGGGTTGGTGCACAGAATTTTACTATCCCCGCGCAGGCTCCCGTCGAAGCCGGTTGATTTGGCATAGGTTTCCATCACGTCCGACGGATCGGCAGGTTCGGCAAAGCTAGACCATGATAAAACGCAGCCTGCCTGGTCGGCCCTGGTACACGCGGGCATGCCAAGGGAGAGCAAATCATGCTTGATCGAGATCGGCCAGCCGACTGCGTAAACAGCGATGATGCGCGGCGCGATCTCTGATCCGCTCACTTCCTCGCGCAGCAGACGCAGCAAATGCAACGAGCCTTGGCTGTGCCCGACAAGGGCGATGGGCGAGATCGTCATCGAGTGAGCTGAGGAAATAGCGATAGGCCTCTAGTACGTCGGCATAGGCGGCATCGATGGCCTGTTGCCCTTCGGGTGCATCGGTCAGGAATGCACCCATGGTCGCCTGGCGATAACGCGGGGCCCAGATCTCTGACGCTGCGCTAAAGGGGCTGGCCATACCGCGCACATAGAGGCTTGCAATGCGCTCAGCCTCTTCAGAGCCAATCGGTGCGTTCCAGTTTGCACGCTCGAGATAGCTGGTTGGGTGGATGAAGAAGACCGCGAAATCAGACATATCTGACGTCGTGACGTCACTGGGGCGCTGCGCGGGCGCGCGCTCTGCGGTGGTTTCACCCTCGCTTGATGCTGGCGCATAGACCGGTTGCCAGCGTGCAGGATCGCTAACGCCGATACCCGGGCGCGAATACCAAAGCGACGGGTCTTCATAGGCATTGTCAGCCAAGGCCTCTTGTTCGATGAATTCCGTGTCGGGCACTAGGGCAAAGGCTGCCAATTCGCCCTTGAACATCTCCCAACCGATGCGGCCCACCAAAGCTGCAACAATGCAAAACGCAATGAAATAGAGGAATTTCTTAGCCATGTGCTGGCTCGCCTAATCGCTGCTGGCTGCGCTGCGTTCGGCAATGGCAGGACGCAATGTGGTCCAGGCGCGGTCACCGCGCAGCGAGCTCCACCAGCTACCCGGGTTCCAAGTGGTTGAGCCGTCCAGCGAGAAGGTGATGAATTCTGCGCGCCCGCCGATGTTTTCAAGCGGGATCGCGCCGCCAAGGCCGCGTTGCGGGATTGTGGCGCGGCTGTCTGCGGAGTGATCGCGGTTGTCGCCCATCACGAACACCGCACCTTCTGGGATCATCAGAGGCCCGAAATTATCGTGCGGCTGGCCTTCTATGTGGTCAATCGTAAGGTACGTCGCGCCATTGGGCAGCGTCTCGCGGTAGGTCGGCGGTTCGTAGAACTGAACGCCGCTGGCTTCGCGAGCCCGGTAAGGCTCGAAGGCGGTTAGGCACGGGCGATCATCGCAGATCAGCTCTTCCTCAAACGGGATGCGCACCGCTGGTACAACTTCACGTTTGATCGCCTCGCCATTGAGAATGATCAGCCCCTCGCGCACTTCAATTGTATCACCGGGCAGGGCAACCACGCGCTTGATGTAGTCCTCGTCGCGCACCGGGTGCACTGGGATGACGATATCGCCATATTCTGGCGTGCTGCCGAAGACGCGCCATTCGCCGCGCGGTAGCAGGTGAAAACTCGCCGACGCCCATGACCAGCCATAGGGATATTTGCTCACCACCAACCGATCGCCAACATGTAGCGTCGGCATCATCGAGGTCGATGGAATATAGAACGGCTTTGCGACCAGGCTATGAAACGCCAGCACCGCTAGCAGCATCAGCAGAAGTCCGCGTAGCTCCGCGAACCAATTGACCTTTTCTTCGGCCGTTTCGTCAGTTTTGATGCTGGTGTCTGTCACTGTCGTGGCTTCGGTCATAATGCTCGTTTAGGTCTGGGGAAGGGGCAGCGCTTCGATAATAACGAAGGCCTGCGCCCATGGATGATCGTCGGTTAGGGTTAAATGAACATGCGCCTCATGGCCTTCCGGGACCATTTCCGCAAGACGCTTCGCCGCGCCGCCGGTCAGCGCGAGTGTCGGCGCGCCAGAGGGCGCATTGACCACGCCGATGTCTTTCATAAAAACGCCGCGCCGAAATCCGGTGCCGACCGCCTTGCTGAAGGCTTCTTTAGCGGCGAATCGCTTCGCATAGGTGCCAGCGATGGTGAAGGGGCGGCGCTGAGCCTTGGCCCGCTCTTTCTCGGTAAAGACGCGGTTTTCAAACCGCTGGCCAAATCGGTCGAGCGAGTTTTGGATCCGCTCAATATTGCAGAGGTCCGACCCGGTGCCGATGATCATATTGCCACTCCACTGAAAAATCCCATTGCGCCAAGAGCCAAGAGGAAGCTCGCGCCCCAAAGTAGGGTAGCCTCTCGGACTTTATCCTTGTTCCACAAGACAATTGTCGCGACCAGCAGAGCGACGTTGATCAGGAATGGGCCAAAAACCATCAACGTGTCTAGCAATGGGATCGGATCGCCGCGGTGAACCTCTGAACCGAAGGCCATACCGATCAGCGCGATTAAGCCCGTTCCAAGCAGGCACAGCGCATACCAGCAGACCATGATGGCAAGCAGCCAGACCGGCTTTTTCTGCTCAGTGCTATCGTCCATGTGTCGTTCTCATCCGCCCAAAGCCCGCGTCATAACCATCACCAACAGGCCGAAAGCTGCCGCGTGCAGCATCACCTGAGTCTTGAACAAGGGGTGGGCAAAGTCGCCATTCCCACGTTTCAGCGACCCAACATAACCAAAAATTTGTAAGGCCACCCAGCCAATTGCGAAGGCGATCAGTATGCCATTCGACAGAGCATATCCCAGAAAGCCGATGCTGAGGATGAACAGGCCTGCTGCGCCAAAGGCCCAGCGTTTTTGTTCAGCAGTCAGATCGGGAGAGTCCGGGCGGTCGGCATCGGCCACATCAACGTGCCTCGTCCATCAGTTCGCGCATCCTGCGGATCGCCGGTTCGAGACCAGTGAAGACTGCTTCGCCAATTAAATAATGCCCAATGTTGAGCTCTGCGATCTGGGGAATGGCGGCGATTGGTTGAACATTTTCAAAGGTCAGCCCGTGGCCCGCATGCGGCTCAATCCCGTTCTTTGCGGCCAATGCGGCCATGTCGGATATCCGTTTCAGCTCGGCTTCGACCTTTGCATTGTCACCGTCTAGGAAGGCATGTGCATATTCGCCAGTGTGAAACTCAACGACAGGCACGCCGAGGCGCAAAGACGCATCGAGCTGGCGATCCGTTGCTTCAATGAACAGCGACACGCGAATCCCCGCCGCTCTCAATTCCTCAACAATCGGTGCCAGAGTATTGTGCAATCCGGCAGCGTCCAGACCGCCCTCTGTGGTGCGTTCCTCGCGCTTTTCCGGGACGATGCAGGCCGCGTGCGGTTTATGCCGCAGCGCAATTTCAAGCATTTCCGGGGTCGCAGCCATTTCAAGATTGAGCGGTAGCTCAGTCGCGGTTTGGATCCGGGCCAAGTCTTCATCGCGGATATGACGGCGGTCTTCGCGCAAATGAGCGGTAATCCCATCGCCGCCGACTCTGGCGACAATTTCGGCCGCGCGCACAGGATCAGGGTGGTCGCCGCCGCGCGCATTGCGGATGGTGGCGACGTGATCGATATTAACGCCCAGTCTGAGCTTCGCGGTCATAAGTGGGTGCCTATTCCTTGCGGCTGCCCGGCTTTGTCACCGCGATAGCGGCAAGTTCTGCGGGAACTTCATCATCCGAATATGTGGGGAAATTGATCGCAATCAATGGGTAGAAGGGCACGCCCAGATCGACCTCTCCGCCAGAGCGATCAACCAGAGAGCATTCTGCGATAACCTCACCACCCTCACGCGCAACCGCAGCAATCGCTTCGCGGCTGGAAAGGCCGGTGGTCACGACATCTTCAACCATCAGCACTTTGGCACCCGGTTCTAGTGCGAATCCCCGGCGGAAATGAAACTCGCCATCGGGACGCTCAAGAAAAAGCGCGTCTTTTTCCATGTATCGTCCAACTTCATGGCCGATAATAATGCCGCCCATGGCCGGTGAGACTACAGTATCCACAGCCGCGCGGACCTCTCTGGGGATGTTGGTGCACACCGCGCGGGCCAAGCGTCCGGCGCGTTCTGGATTCATAAGGACTCGGGCGCATTGCAGATAATGCGCGCTGTGACGGCCCGAGGATAGCTTGAAATGCCCCTCCAACAAAGCGCCAGAACCACGAAACTCGGCCAGAACTTCTTCTTCAGTCATGCGTAAAAACACTACCTTTTTTACAAACTTGCGCCCCAAACATGGTGGCTTGCATAATTTTCTCCCTAGAAGCGCTTGAGGCAGTGAGCAAGCGCAGCTAAGAGGCACCCAACGTTGGCAGGAGTGTCAGCGCACAAGCTGTCGGCAGTGCCTGTTAAAGGGCGCTGCGTGTCAAGGCAGCATGGGAATAGTAGCGGATAGATTAGACACATGAAACTGGGTCATATTTTCGACCGTGCGTCGCTTGCGATGGTTGCTTTGTTTGCAGCCCTTTCGATTGCACTAATGCCTCAAACGACGGTTGCACAAGAAGCCGATGCTGGCGAAGTTGCTGAGGCAGGCGTCCCGACAGTGGATGCCAATTCAGCTTACACGCCGATGGCGCCAACCGAAGGCAAGGGTATGCCGACGTCGTATGAAGACGACGCGTGGAAGAGCCTGACCTTCCAGGATCAGTATTCTGCCGACGGCAAATATGCGCTGTGGATGCATGATGTGATCTTGATGCCTGTCATCACCATCATCAGCCTGTTTGTGCTTGCGCTGCTCCTTTGGGTTGTGGTCCGCTACCGCAAGGCAGCCAACCCGGTCCCATCAAAAACGACTCATAACACCGCCATCGAAGTGATTTGGACGATTGTGCCGGTCATCATTTTGGTGGTGATCGCGGTGCCATCGATTTCGCTGCTGGCGCGGCAATATGAAACACCGCCAGAAAATGCCGTGACGATCAAGGCGACCGGATATCAGTGGTATTGGGGTTATAATTATCCTGATTACGGCGAGTTTGAGGTCATCTCAAACATGCTAACCGAAGAGCAAGCTGAAGAAAGTGGCGAGCCCTTTCAACTGGCCGTTGATAACCGCATGGTTGTGCCAGCCGACGTTCCGCTGCGCGTGCAAACAACCGCTGCTGACGTGATCCACGCATTTGCCGTACCGTCGCTGTGGTTCAAAATGGATGCGGTCCCTGGTCGCCTCAATGAAAAATTGCTGACGATTGAGGAGCCTGGCGTGTATTATGGCCAGTGCTCAGAGCTGTGCGGTGCGCGTCACGCTTACATGCCGATCACGGTAGAGGCGCTGCCGATGGAGCAATTTGAGGCGTGGGTCCGCAGCAAAGGCGGCGAGGTGCCTGGTGATGTTGTTGCTGAGGCACCGGCCGAAGAAGCCGCTGCTGAAGACGCTGCGTCCTAAGAATACGAAGTTAACGAATTAAACAGTCCGAGAGAATTTGAACCATGGCAACCACCGCTGAAGGTTTCGACATTCACACCGATGATCACGCACATGATGCGGATCATAAGCCAGGCTTTTTCAAGCGTTGGTTTATGTCGACCAACCACAAGGATATCGGCACGCTCTATTTGATCTTTGCGATTATCGCAGGGATCGTGGGCGGCGCCATTTCTGGCGTTATGCGGATGGAGCTGGCTGCGCCAGGCATCCAGTATCTTGGCGATGCCGTGGCATTCATGGGCGGTGAGCCATCCGAGAATGCGAACCTTCATATGTGGAACGTGTTCATCACCGCCCACGGTCTGATCATGGTCTTCTTCATGGTCATGCCAGCGATGATCGGTGGCTTCGGTAACTGGTTCGTGCCGCTGATGATCGGCGCGCCGGATATGGCGTTTCCGCGGATGAATAACATCTCGTTCTGGCTGACGGTTGCTGGCTTTCTCAGCCTCGTCTTCTCGCTGTTTGTGCCGGGTGGAACCGGGCAGGGCGCAGGCGTCGGCTGGACTGTCTATGCGCCGCTCTCGACGACCGGCTCTCAAGGGCCAGCGGTCGATTTCGCGATCTTCTCTTTGCACTTGGCGGGCGCAGGCTCGATCCTTGGTGCGACAAACTTCATCACTACCATTTTCAATATGCGCGCGCCGGGTATGACCCTGCACAAAATGCCGCTGTTCGTTTGGTCGGTGCTGGTCACGGCATTCCTGCTGTTGCTCGCGCTCCCAGTGCTGGCTGCGGCGATCACGATGCTGCTGACTGATCGTAACTTTGGTACGACGTTCTTTGATCCAGCGGGTGGCGGGGACCCTGTTCTCTATCAGCACCTGTTCTGGTTCTTCGGTCACCCAGAGGTTTACATCATGATCCTGCCGGGCTTCGGCATGATCTCTCAGATCGTTGCAACCTTCAGCCGCAAGCCTGTGTTTGGCTACCTCGGCATGGCCTATGCCATGGTCGCAATCGGCGTTGTCGGCTTCATTGTGTGGGCGCACCACATGTACACGGTCGGACTCGACGTAAACACGAAGATGTACTTCACCGCGGCCACCATGGTGATCGCAGTGCCGACCGGCGTGAAGATCTTCAGCTGGATCGCCACGATGTGGGGCGGTAGCCTGGAGTTCAAATCACCAATGGTTTGGGCAATGGGCTTTATCTTCCTCTTCACCGTTGGCGGTGTGACCGGCGTTGTGCTCGCCAATGGCGGCATCGATGATAACCTGCACGACACCTACTACGTGGTCGCTCACTTCCACTACGTTCTGTCGATGGGCGCAGTGTTCTCGCTATTCGCGGGCTTCTACTACTGGTTCCCGAAGATGAGCGGCCGGATGCATTCCGAACTGCTTTCGCACCTGCACTTCTGGGGCTTCTTCATTGGTGTGAACGTGATCTTCTTCCCGCAGCACTTCTTGGGGATGCAGGGCATGCCGCGCCGCTATCCTGACTATGTGGAAGCCTACACCTACTGGAACGAAGTCTCGACCTTGGGGTACGCCATCATGGCGGCGTCTATGCTGCTGTTCTTCGCGAACCTCGTCTACGCTTTCACTGCAGGCAAGAAGGTTGGCAACAACCCATGGGGCGAAGGTGCAACGACGCTCGAATGGACGTTGTCTAGCCCGCCGCCATTCCACCAGTTTGAAACGCTGCCAGTGATTGAGGATCATCACGATTATCACGATCACATGCCGCGCGAAGACAAGCCGGCGACGGCTTAAGGCTGGCTATTTGACGGCGCGCAGTTCTTTGGGCGCGCCGCTGGAAAGACAAAGGAAACGGGAAGGGGCGCGCCATGACGGTGCGCTTCTTTCAAAATTAAGAGAGCCGCGAACAGCGATCTGTTTTTGATATGAGTGCAAGCGCAAACAGTTCTGTGGGTACAGGTGTCGACGAGGCTGCGGTCATGCCCGCTGCTGCGCGCCCTATGCCGACTGATTGGCGCGACTTCTTTGCGCTTACCAAACCGCGCGTGCTCACTCTGGTTATCTTCACGGGTATCTGCGGGCTTCTTGCCGCGCCGGGAACGATCCACCCTGTTCTTGGCTTCACTGCTATCCTCGCGATTGCGATGGGGGCTGGCGGTTCTGCTGCGATCAACCACTGGTGGGAAGCGGACATTGATGCCGGGATGAAGCGTACGGCCAATCGTCCTCTGCCCAGCGGGCGGATGCGGCGTGATGATGCGCGCGATTTTGGCATTTTCCTGTCACTTGTCGCGATTGGCTTAATGGGCGTTGCCATTGGCTGGCTGGCGGCGGCAATCCTTACCGTGGCGGTCGTCTATTACGCGGTGATTTACACCATGTGGCTGAAGCCGCGCACTCCGCAAAATATCGTTATTGGCGGCGGTGCTGGCGCGTTCCCACCTATGATTGGCTGGGTTGCGGTAACCGGTGAGATCACCATGATGCCGGTGCTGCTGTTCGCGATCATCTTCTTTTGGACGCCGCCGCACTTCTGGGCGCTCGCGCTGTTCATGAAGTCGGACTATGCCAAGGTTGGCATTCCGATGTTGCCCGTGGTTGCTGGCGAGCAGGCTACTCGTCGTCAGATCCTGATCTACACCATCGTGCTGACCCCAATCGTGATTGCGCCTTGGCTGATCGGCGGGACGGACGCGATTTACGGTGTCACCTCGGTTGTGCTTTCCGCGATCTTCTTCGCCTATGCCTGGAAGGTGGGTACGCGCACCAAGGACGAAGATGATGACATGGTGCCAGAAAAGCGCCTGTTTAAATTCAGCATCCTCTATCTCTTCGTGCTGTTCGGCGCGTTGGTGGCGGACCGTGTTGCGGCCGCGCAAGGCTTTGCCGGTTTGGGGTGGTTCGCATGACCCCTGATGAAGAAGCCGAAACCAAACGCCGCCAGAAGGCCCGCAATTGGGTTGTCGGCGGCACTCTGCTGTTTTTCGTTGTTCTGTTTTACGCGATTACGATCGCTCGTATTGGAGGACAGGCTGGATGAGTGCAGCCGCAAACCCATCGGTTGAACGCGAGAATATTCGCGTTGGTATCTTTGCCTTCGCAGGCGCGCTGGCCATGCTCGGTCTCGGCTATGCGGCGGTCCCACTGTATGATCTGTTTTGCCGGGTGACTGGTTTTGGCGGCACAACGCAAGTTGCCACCTTCGCTGAGGCTGACAAAGCCGCAGCGCTGGCCAGCACTCGGACCATGTCGATCCGCTTTGATGGCTCGACAGCGCGCGACGTCCCATGGGAATTCCGCCCGTCACAGGCGACCGATGAGGTTCAAATCGGCGTGCGCGATATGGCGACCTATGTGGCCAAGAACAACAGCCGCGTGCCGATCACTGGCATGGCGACATTTAACGTGGAGCCTTCGCAGGCGGGCAAGTACTTTCATAA
This sequence comes from Erythrobacter sp. SN6-5, assembly GCF_057364945.1. Lineage (NCBI taxonomy): Bacteria > Pseudomonadati > Pseudomonadota > Alphaproteobacteria > Sphingomonadales > Erythrobacteraceae > Erythrobacter > Erythrobacter sp. SN6-5. The sequence goes on along the minus strand of NZ_CP200282.1, from coordinate 3,055,027 downwards.
GATTCAGTGCTTCTGCTTCACCCAGCAAACTTTGCAGCCGGGTGAGGAAGTGCACATGCCTGTGCTCTATTACGTCGATCCAGCGATGTTCGAAGACGAGTTTATGGCCGATGTTGAGCAGATCACCTTGAGCTACACTTTCCACCGCGCAAGCGAGCCCGTAAAAACGGCGGCGAGCGGTTCACTAGACCAAGCGAGCGAAGACTCGTAAACGTACAAACCTAGCATTTTAAGACGGGATTTTTCCATGGCTGGCAACGTCAACCACGACTATCACATTCTGGAACCGGATATTTGGCCACTGATTGGCTCTATGTCGGCGCTCGCATTCACCTCGGGAATGATCCTGTGGCTCAACCCTGATGTGTTCGGAAATTCAGGCTGGGTCGTTATGGGCCTCGGCCTAGCCGGTTTGCTCGCGACGTTCTTCATGTGGTTCAAGAATGTCGTTTCCGAAGCGGAGCGCGGCGATCACACACCCGTGGTTCAACTGCACATGCGCTACGGAATGATCCTGTTCATCGCCTCTGAGGTGATGTTCTTTGTCGGTTGGTTCTGGAGCTTCTTTGACTTTGCTCTGTTCCCAGAGCCGCTCGTAGTCACCGCGGCAGGCACTGCGGAGCAAATTACCGAAAACCTTTTCCTCACTGATAATACAGCGACAGGTAGCGCGCTCGTGCCAGAGGGCATGGAAGTGCTCGATGCGTTCTCGCTGCCGCTGCTGAATACGCTGATCCTGTTGTGCTCTGGCACCACGGTTACCTGGGCGCACCACTCGCTGATCCACGGTGATCGCGAAGGTCTGAAGCATGGCCTTTGGGCGACTATCGCGCTCGGCGTGCTGTTCAGCGGAATTCAGGCTTATGAGTACAGCATCGCTCCGTTCAACTTCGGCCAGAACACGTATAGCTCCGCCTTTTACATGGCGACCGGCTTTCACGGGTTCCACGTTCTGATTGGTACGATTTTCCTCGGGGTATGCCTCTATCGGACATACATCGGCCACTTCACCTCGCGCCAGCACTTCGGTTTTGAAGCGGCGGCTTGGTATTGGCATTTTGTCGATGTCGTGTGGCTGTTCCTGTTCATCGCCGTTTACATCTGGGGCGGTTGGGGCGCACCGGTCCACTGATGCAATCGGGCAAAAAACTGCCGAATGAAAAGGGGCAGCACGGCACACCAGTTACTTGGCGCCGGGCTGCCCTTTTCGGTTTGTGCCCAAGGTGCCGTGAGCGGACATTGTTCGAAACGCCTGCGCAATTCGCGATGCGATGCACATCATGCGATTTGCCTTTCGCTGAGCTAGAGCGCGGCGGGCGTATAGCTGGGTTCATTACCATGGTGATCGCGGTGGTCTTGATCCTCATTGCAGTTGGGGTCGAGAGCGTCTTTCGCCCACCTCTGCTGCTGCAGTTCGCCGTGTGGGCGCCGCTCACCGTGATTGTTGTGATCGGCACATTGCGAGCGCTTAAAGTGCTGCCCGCAATGGAAGCCTATGAAGAGCGCTATGACGCAGATGGTGCGCGAAAGGATGCGGAAACATGAGGCTTCGTGACCTTCCCATCATCCCCACGGTTCTCGTGCTCGCTGCGGCGGCGACCATGGTCGCGCTGGGCTTCTGGCAATTGGGCCGAATGGACGAGAAGGCTGATCTGATCGCGCGTTACGAGGCGGCGCTTACGACGAGTGATTCGGTTGCGTTTCCCAGGAATCCTGAGGGCGTGGAAGACGGCGCCTATGACCCAGACACATTGTTCCGTGTTGCGGCCTTCGACTGTGCGGAAGTGACCGAGGCCACGTCGATTTCGGGTAAAAGCGAGCGCGGGCAAAGTGGCTATGCTCATATCGCGACATGCCAAACAGGTTTTGGCCCGACGGAGGTGAAGCTTGGATATTCGCGCAATCCCAATACGCCGGAATGGGGCGGCGGCGCAGTCACTGGGCGGATTGCGCCCGGTGGCCGGTTTGGCGCTAGGCTGCAATTGGATGAGCCGGTTGCTGGCTTAGAGCCGCTCGCCAAGCCTGATCCAAAGGACTTGCCCAACAATCATCTCGCCTATGCGGGGCAGTGGTTCTTCTTCGCTTTGACCGCTCTGGTGATCTATTGGTTTGCGCTTAAGAGCCGCGTTAGAAGGCGCGACTAGCGATAGAGATCGCTGCTGATGTCGATACGATGTTCGAGCCACGATTTCATCGATAGCAGCATGATCGTCCACCCTTCGCAATTGGTGTATGAGCCGCGCAGACCGCTAGGCGTTTCGGGCCAGCCCTCTTCTATGATTTCTAACAAGGTTCGGCCGTCGTCGGTCGCCTTAAACAGCATGGTGACGGTGGTCATATAGTCGGCAACGATCATTTCGGTCCCGATCTTGCCGTCCTTCCCCTCATAGCCGTTCCATTCGAAGACGATCTTTTCGTTGGGTATCAGTTCTACGACTTTAACCGGGAATTCGCCTGGCTCTTCGGCAAAACTCCAAAGAACTGTCGCGCCTTCCTCCAGCCTACCCTTTGCACCGCCCGTGGTGAAGAATTCGGTCAAGCTGGCTGGATCAACTATTGCCTCGAACACCTCGTCGATGGGTTTGGCAATTCGGCCAGCGACCCGAAAGTTGATCTCCATCACGAATCTCTCCTTGAATGAACACATATTATGTTATAAAAATATAACATGTCAATAGATCTGAACCCAGTCTTCAAAGCGCTCGCCAATCCAATCCGAAGAGAGATTTGTGATGAGCTAAAGCTGCGGCCACTCACTACCAAGCAGCTTTGCGAGTGCTTCCCTGCGCTCAATCGCTGCACAGTGATGCAGCATTTGCGGGTTCTTGAAGGTGCGGGACTGCTCGTATCTGTCCGCAAGGGGAGAGAACGCTTCAACTATCTCAATGCGGTGCCAATCCAATCTATTCACGAACGATGGATCGGTCCGCACGCAGCTCGCGCTGCTTCGATGTTATCGGCGATGAAAACGGAGCTTGAGCATTCAAAGGAAGTCGAGGCGTGAAGTAAGGGAAGCTTTCTTGCCTCTGCTAGCTGACGCCGCTAACCGCGTCAGCACCATGCAATATGTATCGACCAGAGGCAGCGCACCCGCGCTCGATTTCGAAGGCGTCACTTTGGCGGGGCTCGCCAAGGATGGCGGACTGTATCTGCCAACCGAATGGCCGCGTTTCAGCGAAGCTGAAATCGCCGAAATGGCTGGGCTGTCCTATCCAGAGCTCGCCACCCGCGTGATGATGCCGTTCGTCGGTGACAGCCTGAATGAAGAGGAGCTGCGCAGCTTGTGCGAGCAGGCCTATGGTCGGTTTGCCCATGACGCGGTGACGCCGCTGGTCCAGCTGAATCAGAGGCAATGGCTGCTCGAATTGTTCCACGGACCCACGCTGGCATTCAAAGATGTCGCGCTGCAATTGCTGGGCCTGCTGTTTGAGACCTTCCTTGGCCGCTCGGGTAAACGCTTGACTATCGTTGGCGCGACCAGCGGTGATACAGGATCGGCCGCGATTGACGCGGTTGCCGGGCGCGAGGGCGTGGAGATTTTCATGCTCCACCCAAAGGGTCGGGTCAGCGAAGTGCAGCGCCGCCAGATGACGACAGTGCGCGCTCCCAATGTTCACAATATCGCGATTGAGGGCAGCTTTGATGATGCTCAGGCGATGGTGAAGCGCATGTTCGTGGACGAGGCGCTGACCAGCCGGATGCAGATCGGCGCGGTCAACTCGATAAACTGGGCGCGGCTGATGGCTCAGGTGGTGTATTATTTCGCCGCCGGGCTTCAGCTAGGCGCGCCGCGGCGGGCCGCCGCTTACAGTGTGCCGACCGGCAATTTCGGCGATGTGTTCGCAGGCTATGTGGCGCACAAGATGGGTCTGCCGATCAAGCAACTGATTGTTGCGACCAATGTGAATGATATTCTCCACCGCGCGCTGACAAGCGGGGATTACTCAGCGGGTACGGTTACTCCAACCGCCACCCCGTCGATGGATATTCAGGTGAGCTCCAATTTTGAGCGCTTGCTGTTTGATTGCGGCGGGCGCGATGGCGCGGCCTTGGCGGAGCAAATGCGCGGGTTTGAAGGCGCGCGTTCGATGCAACTAACCAATGCTCAGCGAGAGGGCGCAAGCGGGCTATTCGTGAGCGCACGCACCGATGGCGACGAGATGGCGCAGGCTCTGCGCTGGGCGCATGAGCGCGCTGGGCAAGTGCTGGATCCGCATACAGCGATTGGACTGCATGCTGCGCGCATAAGCGATCTTGATCCGTCGGTTCCGATCGTCACCCTGGCGACTGCCCATCCGGCGAAGTTCAGCGATGCGGTGGAGCGGGCCACGGGAATGCGTCCTGCGCTGCCCGCGCGCGTCGGCGACCTGTTCTCCCGCGAGGAACATTATACCGAGCTGCCCGGTGATTATGAGGCGGTGCGCGATTTCGTTTCAGAGACTGCTGCGACCGACTGATGGCGCAGCTGGCCCGTGATCCGCTGGTGATGGAATGCGCCGGGTGGGACGCTTACCGCCTGCTCGACAGTGGGGATGGGCGCAAGTTTGAGGCGTTCGGCCCGCATTCCTTCATACGGCCAGAACCGCAGGCCATGTGGCGCCCGCGGATGAGCGAATGGGATGCCGACGGCGAATTTGTGCCTGGCTCGGACGAGGATGGCGGCGGCCGCTGGAGTTTCGCCCGCGAAGTGCCCGAGGATGGCTGGGAGCTTGGTTGGAGTGAAGCGCGCTTTACCGCTCGCCCGACCCCGTTTCGCCATTTGCAGTTCTTCCCCGACATGGCCCCAGTGTGGGAATGGATGCGCGGCATGCTGGGCGACCAGACAGAGGCGGCGACGCTCAATCTGTTTGGCTACACCGGGGTGGGTAGCCTCGCTCTGAGCCAGCACGGCCGGGTGACGCATGTTGATGCGTCCAAGAAATCGGTTGCTCAGGCACGCGAGAACGCCGCGCTTTCTGGCATGGAAGAGCGGCCAATTCGCTGGCTGGTGGATGATGCGGCGAAATTTGCCGCGCGTGAGGTTCGACGTGAGAAGCGTTATGACGGGATCATTCTCGACCCACCCAAGTTCGGACGCGGTCCAAAAAGTGAAACCTGGCGTCTGGAAGAGAACCTCCCCGGCCTGATCACGGACTGTGCAAAGCTGCTCGATAACGACAGCCGCTTCCTCTTCCTGACCGTCTATGCCGTCAGGATGAGCAGCCTTGCAATTGCAGGCCTGCTCGAAGAGGCAACGCGCGATCTGCCCGGCACTATCGAATATGGTGATTTGGCCGTGCGGGAAGAGGGCGATAATCCACGCCTTCTGCCCACCGCAATTTTTGCCCGGTGGCGGAATGATGGCTAAGTCGCGCGGTGATATGAACGATCTCGCTGATCCTGGAAGTCGCCGATCTGGAGACAGATGTCCTCACCGGAATCTATTCCGAAGAGACCGGCAAGCCGCAGCCGCTGCGCATTACTATCAATGCACGCTATGATGTCGCCGATCATTACGATGCCGACACGCCGCTTGAGGCGAGCAAGAACTATATGGATTTGAAGCATGCGGCAGGGGAAGGCCTGCCCGCTGGCGTGCATTTCAAACTGATTGAGGCGGTTGCCGATCATATCTGCGAGACCTTGTTTGTGCAGGACGTGCGTGTGCAGGCCGTCACGGTGAAGATCGTGAAGCTCGCCATTGCAGAGGCGAATGAGAAAATCGGTATCACCTTGCACCGCGAACGCGCCGCTTGGGAAAGCCGCAAGGCATGAGCGATGCGGGTATTCAGGCGGTTCAGCACATCGCAGAACTGCCTGATAGCGCTTTGGATGCGAGCGCTTATGTCCTGAATGAGCAGTTGGATGCTGTGCGCGCAGTTTTGAGCGAAGATGGCATCAGTGCGCTGGCAATTGTCTTGCCCGGTGCAGGCCCGGAGCATTCCGATTGGCGGTTGGCATTTGCGCGGGACTTGGCCCGCGAATTTGCGCCACAGCGAGTGAACGTGGTTGCGCGCGGCAACGAGGCGGCAACGCAGGCCTTGCTCGTCTATTTAGAGGGTGCACCTGGCGTAACGGGGCACTATCTTCAGGCGCATGACTGAGATTTCCGCTTCGAATCGCGCGCGGGCTCGCGATGTATTGGCGCTGGGTTCGTCTGCGCCACTGGTCGATGCATTCCAACGGCGGATCACCTATCTACGCCTGTCTGTGACAGATCGCTGCGATTTGCGCTGTTCCTATTGCATGCCAGAGCAGATGAAATTCCTGCCGCGCCGCGAAGTGCTGACGTTGGAAGAACTCTATCAGCTAAGCACAGGTTTTATCGAACGCGGCGTGACGAAGCTGAGGATTACCGGCGGTGAGCCATTGGTGCGCCGTGATATCATCGACCTGTTCAGCGCGCTTGGAAAGCGGATCGGCAGAGGTTTAGAAGAGCTAACCCTGACGACCAACGCGACGCAGCTTGGGCGTCATGCAGAAGGACTGGCGAAAGCCGGGGTCAAAAGGGTCAATGTCTCGCTCGACACATTGGACCGGGCGTGTTTTGCTGAGCTGACCCGGCGCGATGCCTTGCCGCAGGTGCTGGAGGGAATTGCTGCTGCCAAAGAAGCGGGGCTGAAGGTAAAGTTGAACGCGGTGGCGCTGAAAGGCATCAATGAGGGCGAGCTGGCTGATCTCATCGCCAGGGCGCATGGTGAGGGCCATGATGTGACCTTGATCGAAGTGATGCCGCTGGGTGATGTCGAAGAAGACCGGATCGATCGTTATCTGCCGCTCACTGAGGTCCGAGCAGAGCTGGAGCGGCGCTGGACATTGGCCGATAACAGCCATTCCACAGGCGGTCCGGCGCGCTATGTCGATATAGCGGAAACGGGCGGAAGACTGGGCCTGATCACCCCGCTGACCAACAATTTCTGCGCTGGATGCAACCGCTTGCGTGTGACCGCCACGGGCCAGCTTTACCCCTGCCTTGGTGGCGGCGAACGGGTCGATTTGCGCGCGGCGCTGCGGTCAGATGACCCGGCATCAAATCTGGAGCGTGCGCTGAGCGAGGCGATGGCGATCAAGCCGGAAAAGCATCACTTTCGGATTGATACGCGCGGGGCAGAGCCGCATCTGGCCCGCCATATGTCGATGACCGGAGGCTGAGCATGACGGTGCGAATTGTGTTCCTGGGGCCTTTGCGTGATCTCGCAGGCGCAGACAGCCGCGAAGTGCCTTCCCCGCTCGATTGGGCAGGTCTGCTTGATGCGGTCGGGCCGGAGGTCGCCGAGCAATTGAATGAGCAGCGCGTCAATGTTGCCTGCGCGGGAAAGGTGCTGGGCGACAAAACTGCGCTGAATGCGCAAGACGGCGATGAGGTTGCGCTGCTGCCGCCCGTTTCTGGCGGGTAGGGCGCGGTGAAAGACATTCGTCTCCTCAACTCACCATTCATTCCCGGTGCTCTGATCGGACCATTCACCAATGCTCACCCGGGTCTCGGCGGTGTTTGCACTTTTGTCGGTGAAGTGCGCGGCGAGGCCGATGTCGAACTGCTGGAGCTGTCGCATTACGAGCCGCTGACATTACCAAGCATGGAGGAATTGGCCGAACAGGCCATCGTGCGCTTCGGTCTGATGGGCATGCTGATGGTGCACCGGGTCGGCCCGATGCGTCCGGGTGAACCGATCGTATGTGTCTCCGCCGCTGCAAAGCACCGGCGCGGTGCGATTGATGCGGTTGATTTTGCGATGGACCATTTGAAGAGTGCCGCCTGGTTTTGGAAGCGCGAGAAGCGAAACGGCGAATGGCATTGGATTGAGCCGCGCGCGGATGATTACGCAGATCTCGCGCGCTGGTCCGACTGATTTCTTCGTAAAAAATTTCGCGGTTTGATCCAGATCAAAGTCGCGAGGAGGCTATCGGGATAATTCCCTTCTCAAGGAAGGAGAATACCCATGAGCAAACATATTCAAGAACAAATCGAGGCTGGCAACGCGGCCATTGTTGAGGGACCCGAGCAGGAGCGGGCGCAAGTCCGCCACCAAGTTGAGGTTGATCGCAGCTTCGAGCTGCCCGTCAGTCTGCATATTGCGACCGTCGCCTGTTACTTGGCCTTTATCGCAATCACTTTCGCTGCATTCAGCACACCGGGACTGGTCATCCCGATGGTCATCTTCACCGTCTTTATCTTCGGTATGTTCGGCGTGCCTGCGATTTGGACGCGGCTCTCGCCGGATAACCCCTCCAAACCAATGGATATGGGCAAGTTTGCCCGCGAAGGGATCATGACCAATACAGGCCGTCTCGCCCCGCGCGACGCCGCCATTCAAGTTCTAATTCTGCCGGTTCTCATCGTGCTTTGGGGCCTCGCGGCGGTGACCATAGCTGCGCTGGTATTTTAACCAACCTTCCTTGCGGAGAGGGCCTGCAGGTGCGCGGGGTCGACCAGTTCGATCCCGCGTTTGCCTGTGCGCCGGATCGCTCCGGCCTTTTCCAACTCGCTGAATTTGCGGCTGACGGTTTCAATGGTCAGGCCTAGCATATTGGCGATTTCCCCGCGAGTTAGCGGCAGATCGAAATGGTCCGCCGGATGGCAAGGGGATTGGCTGGCCGCCTGCGCAAAATCATGCAGCAGACAGGCAAGTCTTGCCTCTGCGCTGGCATGAGCGGTTAGCTCAAGCAGGCTGCGGGTAGAATGTAGGTCTTCCTGTGATCTGCGCAGCAAAGCTTTGGCCAGAGCCGGATATTCATCAATTGCGCGATTGATATCGAGCTTTGCAAAGGTGCACAGCTTGCTCTCGGTCAAGGCAACCACATCGTGATGGGCAAAGGGGGAAAACAGTTCTCCGACAAAGCCCGATGGATGGACCAGCGCGAGGATTTGCTCATTGCCGTCCATATCAACGGCGGACACCTTGAGTGCGCCAGAGACGAGCGTTGCGCAGGCAACATCCTCATCACCGGCGGCGAACAGCATTTCTCCACGTTTGAGCACCCGCGTGCGGCCCGCGGTGGCCAGAGCATCACGTTCCTCTTCGCTTAAGACAGAGCAGGCTGCGCTATCCCTGACCGGGCAGGATGCGCAGGCCAGTTTCATTGCGGGATAAGCGTGCTGAGCTCGCCCAGAATTCTGTCCTGAGCATCTACCTGCGCCGCTATGCGCCCACGCAGCTCGGCGATTTCCTGGTTCACGGTAAATTCGCTCGAGGTCTGGGCGTAGATCAGGTCAATGTCCGCTAGCGCAATGGCCGACGTGCTACGTTTGGCGGTGAGATCAGCCAAGGCGACTTGAGCCGCTGACCATTGGTTGCTCGATTGCGAAGCATCTCTTGCCGCCCTCACAGAACTCTCAGCGGAAGGCAAAGCGGATTGAAACGCTGCGTATGCCGCATCGGCCCGCGCTTCGATCGCGGGCAGACCCGCCATAATGGCAGGGTCCGCCACTGGCACAGGCTCTACGCTGGGGGCTGGTTCAAAACTGCCAGCGAATCGCTCCGCATCACGCACCGCGAGCGAGGGATATTTGTCCCCGCTGCCCGCGCAAGCGGACAAAGTCGCAGCAAACACTGCGGCGATCCCAAATAGTTGAGCGCGTTCTTTCACCTTGGCAACTCTCGTCATTTTTGCGTCATATCCCAGCATTGCGCGGGTTTTACCACGCATTTGGGTTTGTGCCAGCGCCAGTCCGGCAAAAAACAAGTCTGTCATTACCGGTTCTTGCGTTGACTTGGCGGCATCGATCCCTTAACGGCGTGCCTCTTTCCAGCGCTGCAAAATTGCGGCGCGGTATTTTGCGTCTTGTCTGTGTGTGTATTCGCATGGGTTAAGACACAGCTTTAGATCGAGAGTAACAAGCCATGTTCGCAGTAGTGCGCACGGGCGGCAAGCAATATCGGGTTGCCGCCGGAGACAAGATTGCCGTTGAGAAGCTCGCTGGTGAAGCTCGGCGACACCGTTACGCTGGGCGATGTCCTTCTAGCGGGTGAAGGCGAGACAATCGCTGACGCGTCGAAGGTCACCGTTTCAGCGGAGATCATCGCACAAGCCAAGAGTGAGAAGGTCGTCGTTTTCAAAAAGCGTCGCCGTCACAACTATCGCCGCAAGGCGGGCCATCGTCAGCAAATGACGCTGCTGCGCATCACCGATGTGGGTGCGGGCGCTGCGAAGAAGGCACCGGCTAAGAAGGCTGCTGCTCCAAAGGCAGACGCTAAGCCAGCGGCTGAAAAGAAAGCGGCTCCTGCGAAGAAGCCAGCAGCTGAGAAGAAGGCTCCGGCCAAGAAAGCTGCCGCGCCAAAGAAGGCCGCAGCTGACAAAAAGCCAGCCGCGAAAAAAGCTCCTGCGAAAAAGGCACCGGCTAAGAAAGCCGCGCCTAAAGCTGACAAGAAGTAAGGAACACACACCATGGCACATAAAAAAGCAGGTGGTTCATCCCGTAACGGTCGCGACTCAGCGGGTCGCCGCCTTGGCGTGAAAAAGTACGGCGGCCAGGACGTGGTTGGCGGCAACATTATCGTGCGTCAGCGCGGTACGAAGTTCTATCCGGGCACCAATGTCGGCATGGGCAAGGATCACACCCTGTTCGCGACCGAAAATGGCGTTGTGCGATTCCACAAGGGTAAACTTGGCCGCAAATACGTGTCTGTCGACATGCTAGCGGAAGCAGCTGAATAACCGGACGGTTCAAAAACAGGATCGTCCCACGGGGCGGTCCCAGCCGATGACACAATCGGCGATGTAGAGGGAGAAGGGCCACCCCAGTTTGGGGGAGCCATCTCCCTCTTTTCATTTCTCCCTCACAAACACGCAGGATACGAATTCTGCGGCCACGAAACTGTCATGTGCGGCCCATAATGGGGCGGCGCAGGGCAGGACGGATTGAGAGGAGAGACCTCATGTTCCATCGCAGCCAAAGATTGCTGCTGAGACCGATCTGGCCAGAGGATTGGCAAGGTGTCTTTGCCGGCATCGCCGATGAAGGCGTCGTGCGCAATTTGGCGCGCGCTCCCTGGCCCTATCAGGAGAAGGACGCGCGCGAATTTGCGCAGCTTCCGATCAATCCGCTCTATCCGCGTTTCCTGATTACTAGGGCTCGCGATGCAGTGGTTGTCGGGTGCATCGGGATTGACGTTATGGATGCCGGCAAGTCAGGTGAACATGTTGAGCTTGGCTATTGGATTGCACGGCCGTTTTGGGGGCAAGGCATCGCTACCGAAGCAGGACGCGCCATGCTCGAGGTCGCAGCCTCTTTGGGGCATAAGTCGCTGGTTGCCTCACACTTTCTCGACAATCCAGCTTCTGGCGCTGTTTTGCGCAAGATAGGCTTTCAGCCCACTGGCCAAGTGTCGACCCGGCATTCGTGCGGACGCGGAGAAGCAGCAAAGGTGGCGGAATATGCGTTGGAGCTGGACGAAGAGCCATCGATGATTAGCGAGGCGGCTTAGGTCATAAGCCGCGCACTCAAGGCCCTGCAATCGAGGGTTATTGGCGATACTGAGCAAACAAAACCCCGGCACGGCACCCATTACAGGTGCCGGGGTTTTTGTATCCGATAGGCTTGACGCTAAAGAGCTCTAGCTATTCGCTGAGCAATCCTATTCGGCGGGCATAACCGCATCAGCGTACGGGCTTTCCCATTTCTGGATCAGCTCGCGGTCATCGTGATCCCACGGGTGGAAGCTGGGTTTCAAAATTGCCGCCCATTCGATGAACATCCGCCGCATCATGCCGGGCTTCCACCACAGGAATGCATAGAGTTTCCATTTGGCTTGCCGCCTGGTGTATCCGTCTTGCTCAAGCAGGCCGATCGCGTCGCGAATTCGGTTTCCGAAATACTTTTTGGTGATCAGAGCAGCGATCAGAGCGCGGGTCTTATACCGTTTCCAGGCGCTCCAGTCCTTCGTAACATGTTCCCAGACATCGTAGACGAGGCCCTTGTGCTCAATCTCTTCGGTCGCATGCCAGCGCCAAACCTCTGCGGCGACCGGATCGGCACCTTCAAGGTATTCTGGATGTTGCAGCAAATGGCGGCTGATGATCGCGGCAAAATGCTCCAGCGCGATGGTGATCGCGAGATTGAATTCCTTTGGTCGTCCAGCGGTCAGCTCGAGCATGGCCTGAATGCCCTGATCGATGCTTTCGACGTTATAGCCGTGGTCTGAAACCAGCCGATTGAAGGCAACGTGTTCACGCGTGTGATTGATTTCCTGCGTTGAAAAGGCCTTCACCTCGCGCGCCAGCTTCTCCGGGATTTCATCACGGAACAGGCGCAGGGTGTCGATAAAGAAGGCCTCGCCGCGCGGCAGACTGGCCGAAACCGAATTGTACCAAGCCGTTGCAACCGGATCGCCGGAATGCCAATGACGCGGAACCATTGCCTTGCGATCAAACCGCTCATTGCGAATGATCAGCTCATGCTCTGCTGGCGTGGCGCTGGCGCGGGCAATGCCAGCGTCCTTAGCGGGCTTGTCGATCGGCTCCGCGCGCTCTAGGTCAATTTTTGAATGTTCGGTCATAATTTAAGAAACTATTAGGGCTTTCCCTTAATGACAAGTCGCAAGCGCTTAACGCCTGAAGAGTCGCGAAGTTCCGCCTTAGAAGCGGCACGCGGCTTACTTATTGAAACAGGGCCGCAATCCGTCACTTTGAAGGCGGTTGCCGCACGTATTGGCCGCACCCACGCAAATCTACTGCACCATTTTGGGTCAGCTTCTGGTCTACAAAAGGCGTTGGCAGAGCATCTTGCACGCACCGTTTGTGAGACAATTATCGAGGCAGTGCGTGCGAGTCGCGCAGGACTCGGCTCCGCACGTGAGGTCGTGGATCTGGCCTTTGATGCATTTGACCGCGAAGGCGCAGGCGCGCTCACGAGCTGGATGCTGCTGACGGGCAATGAGGACGCGCTGCATCCCATTATTGAGACAATTCATGAACTTGTTGATGAAATCGCGCCTGAAGAGGCCGATCATCAGAGCAATGATATGCGGGTGCACCGCGATACGCTTAGCCTGGTTTTGCTGGCGCTTGGCGATGCGCTGATCGGCGGGGCATTGGCGAAATCGCTCAGCCTGCCGCGTGATGCCGCGCGGGCGAGGGCGCAGGACATGCTTGAGGCCTCGCTGGCCGAATATCAGTAGGGTTATTCGCTGAGCGCGCCGCGTTGCCAATCGGGCAGGGCATTTGCATCCAAATCCGCCACGCGCAGGTGATCGATGGCGAAACCAAGCTCAGCATGCGCTGTCCGGCGGCGCTTTTCCTGCGACTGATCAAGCGGCACTACAACCAGCCGCCTGTTAACCTTTTGCCGCCAATTCATACGGGCGGTGTTTTCCTGCCCGATGTAGCAACCCTTCTCAAAACTCACCCCGTTTAGCTCGACGGCGTTCGCCTCTAGCCACAGGATGTCGCCCATTTCTGCGCGACCCTCCGGCACGGCGCGGGACAGGCGGTGGGCGAGATAGGCGGCGTCAGCGGGTTCGTGGCTGTCTCCTGCTGGCGCGAGCCAACGCTGGCCAAGCTCAGGAAGGCGCGGATCCGGCATGCCTTGATTGCCCGTAGCGCTCCAGTGCACCGACAGGTTTTCATCGCGCGCAATGTCGATCTTGCGACGCAGGCGGTAGAGGCTGAGGCGTTTGGCAAGTTCATCGGCGGCATCCGCCTCGCAATCGAGTAGCAGCGCGCCGTCTTCACCTGGCCAGACGAAAAAGTCGAACATGGTCTTGCCCTGCGCCGACAGCAAAGCGGCATAGGTGGGCAGATCGCCGCTTACATCGTTCGTCACCAAACCTTGCAGAAACTCGGCGACGTCCTCTCCAGCCTCGGTTGCTGCGAGACGAACAATCGCGCGGTCGTTAAGGCGGGTTGCGGTCATGATGCAGGGACTTTCTCGGCGAGCCGATTGGCAATAGCAGAAGCGATGCGCGGACCCAGCTCAGGCCCTTGCACAGGATAGAGATAGGGTTCGATCATCTCCGCTTCCATAAGCAAGAGTTCGCCGCGTTCGCCGCGCACCATATCAATGCGGGCATAAAGCGGGGGTGAAAAGGGCAGGGCGGCGATGATTTTCTGCGCCTGAGCTGCCTCGTCATCGCTTGGGTTGTGGTCGCTTTCCGTCCCGCCATACAGCGATTGGATACGGTATTCGCCCTCGGCCGCTTTCTTGCACAGAGCGTGGCTCAACTCGCCCTGGATGAAGATGAAGGAAAACTCGCCCTCGCTTTGAATTGTGGGCAGGAATGGCTGCAGCATTGCCTTGTGGCCGAAACGCCAGCTCGCATCGGGCATTTGATCGCAGACGAACATCTCCTGGCCTTCTGCCCCGGCCCCGATCTGCCGTTTTACGACCAGCCTCTCGCAGTCGAAGGCCTCCATTGCCGCCATGACGTCATCCGTGTTCACGTCGTCCAGCCAAATGGTGGGGATGGTCGCCGCGCCTTTGTCTGCGAGCTCGCGCAAATAGGTCTTGCGCGCATTCCAGCGCACGACCTCAGCCGAGTTGCACAGCTGGACGCCGCGTGCCTCGAGTGCATCAAGCTTAGCAATGAACTCCCTTGGCTTATCCTGATAATTCCAACTGGAGCCGAGTAGCGCGAGCGATACGCCGTCGAATTCAGCTAGGTCCGCTTCCCAATCCACAATGCGCATTTCAAGCCCATGATCAGCAAGCGCCTGTGAGATCGCATCGGTCATCAGATCGGATTCGTAGGCGTCACCCCGGCGCTCTCCCCTACCTGGCATAGTGGGCTTGCACGCAAGGAATGCAATTGTGGGTGCGGAACCAGTCATACCGTGCCCCTAGTTGAGCGAAAGCGGGGTGGAAAGAGCCTGAATGCGGCGCTAGGTCACAAAGCCGATATGACCGAACAGACAATCACAATTCGCCGCCCGGATGACTGGCACCTGCATTTTCGCGATGGCGAGATAATGGAGCAGGTTGTGCCTTATACCGCGCGCCAGTTTGGCCGCGCGATTGTGATGCCTAATCTGTCACCGCCGGTCACTGATACGGCGAGCGGTGCGGTATACCGGGATCGGATTTTGGCGGCAGTGCCACAGGGCGTGAACTTCACGCCGCTGATGACCTGCTATCTAACCGATGGGACTGATCCGGCAGACCTAGCACGCGGGGCGGCAGAGGGCGTGTTCACCGCCGCGAAGCTCTATCCCGCCAATGCCACGACCAATTCCGCCCACGGGGTCAGCGATGTGGCGAAGATCTATCCCGTGCTGGAGGCGATGGAAGCATCGGATGTTGTCCTGTGTGTCCATGGCGAGGTGACCGAAAGCCATATCGACGTGTTCGACCGCGAGGCGGAATTCATCGAACGCCACATGCGCAGCATCGTGCGCGACTTTCCCAAACTACGCGTTGTGTTTGAGCATATCACCACGTCCGATGCGGTGAATTTCGTATTGGGCGAGGGTGATCAGGTCGCCGCGACCATCACGCCGCAGCACCTCCATATCAATCGCAACGCGATGCTTGTTGGCGGGATGCAGCCGCACAATTATTGCCTGCCGGTGGCAAAGCGCGAGGCGCATCGTCTGGCTCTGCGCAAAGCCGCTACCTCAGGTTCGCCGAAGTTCTTCCTGGGCACCGACAGCGCGCCGCATTTGCGCAGCGCAAAAGAAAGTTCCTGTGGTTGTGCTTAGGCATTTTCAACGCACCATTCGCGCTGGAGAGCTATCTGGCCGTGTTTGAGGAAGAGGGCGCGCTGGAGCATTTCGAGGCCTTCGCCTCGCTCAATGGCCCGCGCTTTTACAAGCTGCCCGTCAACGATGAGTCCATGACTTTGCGGCGTGAGCCGATCATGGTTCCAGACTCGATCGAAATGGCGGGTGAGGAAATCGTACCCTTCCACGCGGGCGAGACGCTGAATTGGCGGATCGCTGAGTAGGGCGGGCTAAGCGGCCTTCGGAGCAGCGGCGCGGCGCGTGCGGGCGATCAGATCGCCAACAAAGATCGCGATGGCAATCCAGATCAGAATGAAACTGCCCAATTGGACCAGTTGCAGTTCCTGCTCGAACACGGTCAGCCCGAGGATGAAGACAATCGTCGGCGCGAGATATTGGATAAACCCAAGCGTTGAATAGGCCATTCGCCGCGCAGCAATTGCAAACAGCAACAGCGGCACCGCAGTCACCACGCCTCCGGCCATGATAGCGAGGCTGAGACCCAAGTCTTGTCCAAAGGCAGACCCCGCCGGACTGCCAGCATACCACATAACGATGGCTGAGGCTGGCACCAGCAAGATCGCAGATTCGATGGTGAGGCCGGGCAGGGATGTGACCGCCACCTGTTTGCGGACCATGCCGTAAAAGGCGAAGCTCATCGCCAGGCTCAGGCTGATCCACAGCGTCGTGATGGCACCGGCCAGCAGCAAGGCGACTGCACTCGCTGCAATCGCCACCGCGAGCCATTGCCACCGGGTCAGGCGCTCACCCAAAAAGAGAGTGCCTAGCAGCACATTGATCAGCGGATTGAGATAATAACCGAGGCTGGCGGCATACACCTGCCCCTCCTGAATGGCCCAGATATAAACCAGCCAATTGATCGCGATCAGCGCTGCGCTCAAGAACAGCATGCCCACGGCCTTTGCGCTGCTGAGCGCGGCCTTGATGGCGGGAAACTGGCCGCGAACTCCAACAATGATCAGGCACAGCGGTACAGTCCAAATGATCCGCCAACCGACAAATTCAAACGCCGGAACGCTGGCGACCAGCATCAGATACAGCGGCAGGAACCCCCACATCAGATAGGCACCGAGTGCAGCGGGCAGACCAGACGGCGCCGGGTTTGGATCTGGGGCGTTCATAACTGGTTCGCCCCTAGTCCGGGTGCCGTTGCCGCGCAAGCAAAGCGGATCGGATAAGTGTTTGCATCATTTTACAACGCGCTGCGCAAAAACCTGCCAGAGTACTTGTGTTGTTGCAGATCATTCAGGTTTCATACCCTATAGATGAACAAGCAAACATGGGGCATGTGAGGTGCAGCGCGGTATCGCGTGGGGGCGCATCTCACACTCCGAAATGAACAGACTTGAGCCATTCCCACCAATGGCTCTGGCGTGGTCCGTTGCGGCTACGGAAAGCGCTCTCTTGCCACCCGGCTTGAGGGCGTTTTCATTTGTGGCGGCATAATCTTCCGATTGGTCGCAGAAATGCCGAGTGGAAGGCGAAAATTAACCAAGATCAGCCATGGGGTGAAGATGCGCATATTCAGCCCTTCACCTGTCAAAAGCCGCTTGGCCAGTATCCTGATGCTGCTGCCTGGCGTGTTGGTGCTGTCGGCATGTGCCGGAGAGGTCGAGCCAACAGAGAGCCCGGCGATGCCAGATCCGCTGATTTCCCGCGCACTCAATGATCCACTGATGGTTGATCCAGACCTTGCTTATCGTAATCAGGCTGCGGCTGCACTCTCAACCGGCGCGGATCATGCTCTGCCAGTGCTGTCTGGCAATGCGGCGAAGGCGCGGCGAGTCCGCGATGAAATGCGGCTTGCATTGCTCGAAGATGGCACGATCCTTGACTTGCCAGATCTCGGACGAAGACACGGAAGGCCTCTCGCTGTCAGGCATTGGCAGCGCAGAACAAATGGCGTTGACCCACGGCGTTCCTGAAGATTGCGCGAAGCAATTGCGCGCAGGCTTTATCTGGGCGGCCCGATTGGATGATGCGGCTAACCTCATGCCATTTGGTCATGTCCGTGCGGCGGCCGGGGCGCAGCGGGGAAAATGCTCTATCCGCGCGGTTTCTTACCTAACGGCAGCCGAGGGCGAAGATGCACTACAATATCACTACAATCTGGCGCGGCGTGCGGAAATGGAAACAAAGGTGTTTGCAGAGCCCGAACTGGCGCTAACCGCCGCTTCGGACGGTGCGCGCCTCGCGGTGAATATTCGCAATGGTAATGACGCGATGCGAGTCGTCGACCTGATCTATTGGAAAACGCCGCAATAGCAGCGCCTACCGCAGGCTCTTTGCGCTAATCCTTAAGCCCGATGGCGACATTGGCGCGCGGCTGCTCCATTTCTGTGCTCGCCACCGGATAGGCGCAATAATCCGCCGCATAAAATGCCGCTGGGCGGTGGTTGCCGGACAGGCCAATCCCGCCAAATGGCTGAGACGATGAAGCGCCGTTGGTCGGGCGGTTCCAATTGATAATCCCAGCCCGGACATTGGCCCAGAATCGGCCAAAATCATCTGGACTGCCGCCAATCAGAGATGCTGATAAGCCAAAGCGGGTGTTGTTTGCCTCCGCAATGGCGAGATCAAGATCTGGCACTTTGATCACTTGCAATATCGGGCCAAACATCTCGATATCCGGACGGTCCTCGACCTCGGTCGTGTCGATAATGCCCGGGGTCAGGAAAGGCTTCTTCGCGTCCGGACGCTTTAAATGCGCGAGCGGTATGCCGCCCTGCGTGACCAACGCCAAAAAGCCTCGGTTCAGCTTATCTGCGATATCGTTGTCGATCACGCAGCCCATGAAAGGCTGTGGATCAGCGAACGGCTCATCAACGATCAGCTTGCGGGTGAGCTTCAGCAGCTCCTCCATCATTGGATCGTACATGCTCTCGGTAATAATCAGCCGCCGCGCCGCCGTGCACCTTTGCCCAGCGGTGGTGAAGGCGCTTTGCACGATCAGCGAGGCTGCATCTGTAAGCAGCGGCGTATCGGCGACAACCAGAGGATTATTGCCGCCCATTTCCAACGCGACAATTTTGCCAGGGTTGGATGCGAGGCGACGATTGATCGCAATTCCAACCTGCGCAGAGCCGGTGAACAGCACGCCGTCCACGCCGCCGTGGCCAACCAATGCTTTGCCTTCATCTGGCCCACCGACAACCATTTGTAGCACGTCCTCTGGAACGCCCGCAGCATGGAAGCAGTCGACCAAGGCTTGGCCAACAGCGGGGGTTTTTTCCGAAGGTTTGAATATGATCACATTGCCTGCGATCAGGGCGGGCACGATATGGCCATTGGGCAAATGTGCCGGGAAATTATACGGGCCCAGCACGGTCATCACGCCGTGGGGCTTGTGCCGAACGGCAGAGGTGCCTTGCAGCGCGCTGTCCAAGCGCTTGCGCCCTGTGCGCTCGCTATAGGCATTGGCCGAAATCTCGACCTTGTTCATTACCGCATCAACTTCGGTGCGCGCTTCCCACATGGGTTTGCCGGTTTCTTTGGCGATCAGGGTCGCCATGTCATCGGCGCGGGTCCGCATTTCGTTTACGAAGCGGCGCATGGTCTCAATTCGCACGGCTAGCGGTGTTGCCGCCCATTCCGGCCATGCTCGCCTCGCGCGGCTTACCGCCTCATCAACGTCACTCGCTGCGCCGCTCCAGATTTCCTCGCCCGTGGCCAGCGCATATGATGTGTAGGTGCTGTCAGTCACAGTGTAGACTTTTACTCACGTCCAGATTTTACTTTATCGCACCATGTCAGGCTTTTCACATGCCCTTTCACACTGCGATACCCTGGCTTCCCCAAGCTCGTGACGTCAGTTAATTGCAATACACACGAAAAGATAGGGGGCAGGCGCATTTCAAGCACAGTACCGTTAGTCGAAGACAGGTGAAACTCATCAAAGCACAGACCTTAGGGGCAATGCGCATCGGGTAATCATGAATTTATAGTGGCTTGGTAGCGACCGCGAAAACGTTGCAAATTGTTACTGGCTAGTACGTACCGTGGCGCTTCACCGTGGGCGCTGCCTATCTCGCGCAGCGCCGCAACTTTGGCGTGGAATGGCCCCCAATCGTCACCTTCGTCGATCGCCGCCCAAATGGCTTCAACATCATCCACCAGCATGGTCTGCGCAGCCTCGCCTTGCCAATAGGAATGGCCGCTGCCGGTTGGTTGATAGCCCGCAAACGCCTCGGCCAATTCGCCGTCGGCTCCGCGTCCGCCGCGGTGCGCAAAGAAGAACGCGTCAGGCTGTGCGTTCTGCTCGCGCATTGCCTTCTCGCATGCCGCGATAAGTTGAGTGTCGGTCTCCGTCCCGCGTGGCTCAACGCCTAAGCGCCAGCACCAGCGGCGCGCGACCGCTTCCATATAGAGCTCGCCATAGCGATTGAGCGCCGCGATCAGCGGCTCACTTTCCGCGACCAGCCGCAAGGCAACCGCCAATTGCCCGCAATTCCAATGTAAGGCCTCTGGCTGGCGGCCAAAGGCATAGAGCCCTCCTTGGTCGAAATAGGCCGCTGTGAAGCTCGGATCCCATGTTGGCAGCCAGCGCCATGGGCCATAGTCAAAGCTCTCGCCCGTCACATTCATATTGTCGGTGTTGAGCACACCATGCACGAAGCCTGCGACCATATAGCTCGCGGCCAAATCCGCCATCCGCTCGACCACCTGGTGCATTAAGATGATCGCTGGCTCATCGCGTCCGGGCGCATCATCCGGCGGCATTGGCCCGGGGAAGTGATCTAGGCAATAGCTGATAAGAGCCTGCATTTGCTCGGGTTCTTCATGGGCAAGCAGTCGCTGAAACGTGCCGATGCGGATGTGTGAATGCGACAGCCGCACCATCACTGCAGAGCGAGCGGGTGAAGGTTCATCATCGCGCCAGAGCTGTTCGCCCGTCTCGATCACCGAGAAGGTCTTCGATGTGTTAACACCCAGCGCCTCTAGCATTTCGGTCGCCAGAACCTCGCGCACTGCACCTTTCAGCGTCAGCCGCCCATCGCCATTGCGGCTGTATGGGGTGGGGCCAGTGCCTTTGGTCCCCAGATCGAGCAGCTTAGCCATCGCCGCTGCGCATTTGCGCGGCCAAAAACCCGCGGCCATCGCCGATTTCAGGATTGTAGTTGCGAAACTGGTGCCCGTGATACTTCAGCGCAAGCGGCTGATCCAGGTTGCCCTTGAGCGGTTCAAACCGGGCGAAATGCGCAGTCCATTGATCCTCGCTCAGATCCGACAATCCAACCGCTGCCGCCCAGCGATCATTGCGAAAGCGCGTCTCTGTCTTGGGAAAGTCAGCGGGGCGCACCGGAGAGCCAAGCCAATCGGCCAGCGCGTCAATCGCAGGTTCGGGCCGATAATCGGCGGCTTGCGGTTCGGCTCTCATGCCGCGATAAGTGGGCGCAAGCGGCCAGCGGCGCAAGCGTCAGTTGGCAATAAAGACTGTATTTGAAGGATTAATGCCCGCTCATGGAGAGCCTTTATCAGGACCGCTACTGGACCAGCAGCGATGGTCTCACTCTGCATTACCGCGATTATGCTGGCCCTGATGGAGTTGGTAGCGACAACGCTCGCCCACCAATTGTGTGCATGCATGGCCTCACCCGTAATGCCCGCGATTTTGAGAGCTTGGCTGAGCATTTGGCCGCCACACACCGCGTGATCGTGCCGGAAATGCGCGGGCGGGGGATGAGCGATCATGCACCTGACTCCACCACTTACAGGCCCGTTACCTATGTCGCCGACGTGGAAAAGCTGCTGGATGAGGAGGGGATTGGGAGCTTCGTCGCCATCGGCACCTCCATGGGCGGGCTGATGACGATGATGATGGCTAGCAAAGGTGCCAGCCGGATTGCGGCTGCTTTGCTGAATGATATAGGGCCAGAGATTGATCCGACGGGTCTGGACCGGATCGGCGGTTATGTCGGACAGCAGCGCAGCTATCCCACATGGATGCACGCTGCGCGCTCGATGCAGAGCGTGCACAGCGCCGCCTTCCCCGACTATGACCTCGACCAATGGCTGGCGATGGCGAAGCGCACCATGGTGGTGAGCCAGAATGGACGGATCAGCTATGATTACGACATGGCGATTGCAGAGCCTTTCAGTGAGCCGGGCAATGCCGCCCCGGCTGATCTGTGGCCCGCCTTTGAGGCGTTAAGCGGTGCGCCGATGGCGCTGGTGCGCGGTGAATTGTCTGACCTGCTGTCGGTGGAGACGGTATCCAAAATGGCAGCCAAACACCCGGTGATGACCTCCGTCACGGTGCCGCGTGTGGGCCATGCGCCCACGCTGGACGAGCCAGAGGCACGGGCTGCGATTGATGCTCTGCTGGAGCAAATCGCATGAGTAAAAAAGCGATTAAAGGCAGCGATGTGCCGCGTATCCTTCATTGCCATTCAACATTTGCACCCGGCGGCAAAGAACTGCGCGCGGCTGGCCTGATGAATGCCTTTGGCGGCAAGTTGAGGCATTCGATTGTCTCAGGCATGCCGGGCCAGCTGGGCGCGAAGGACAACATCGCCAAAGACGTGGCTGTCGACTTTCCGAAAGATTTCCCATCGCTCACCGGCTGGCCATCGCCGTCGCGCTTGCAAAAGATAGCCCGCGCGATGCTGCCCTATGATCTTGTCCTGACCTACAATTGGGGGGCGATGGATGTGGTGATGGCGCGCACCGCGTTCAGCAATGCGTTCGATTTGCCGCCGCTGATCCACCACGAGGATGGCTTTAACGAGGATGAGGCGAAGGAGCTGAAGACGCGGCGCAATTGGTACCGGCGGATTGGCTTGGGCAAGGCGGCAGGGCTGGTCGTCCCTTCGCGCACGTTGGAGAAAATCGCAGTCGAAGTTTGGGACCAGCCTGCCTCTCGCATCGTCCGCATCCCGAACGGTGTGGACACCTTGGCTTTTGCTAAGACGCCGCGTGCCGACGCGCTGCGCGTGGTGAAGCACAAAGGCGAGCAATGGGTCGGAACGCTCGCTGGACTTCGCCCGGTCAAACAGCTGGCGATGCTGGTTGAAGCGTTTTCCGGCCTGCCCGAAAACTGGCAACTGGTGATCTTAGGCGAGGGGCCAGACAAAGACGCGATCCGCGTCGCCGCAGATAAGTTAGAGATCAGCCACCGCGTGCACCTGCCCGGAAAGGTGGCCGATCCGGCAAGCGCAGTCGGGTTGTTCGATATCTTCGCGCTATCCTCCAAGAGCGAGCAATTTCCATTGTCAGTGGTGGAGGCTATGGCCGCAGGAGTGCCCGTTGCTGCGCCCAATGTTGGCGATATTCGCAGCATTGTGAGCGAGGCCAATCATCCCTTTATCTGCATGCCGGGTAACGCGACTGCGCTCGGCCATATGCTCAAAGAACTGGCCGAAAATCCCGAATTGCGCAGCGAAATTGGCGAGGCAAACCGCAAGAAGGCGCTCGTTCAGTTTGACCGGACACGCATGATCGAAAGCTACCGCGCGCTCTATTCCAGCGCGATGGGGCGCGAGATTTAGACATTGAGAATCTCATTCGCTTAACCTGCGGTTCAACTCCAATCCGCTCAACTATGGGGACAGGCTGCAACGGCCATTGCGGTTGCCGCAATGCGCCCCTAAAAGCGCGGGCAGCATTAAGAACCAACGCATTTTGGAAAGGGCCCCCGTGGCGCTGAACCCTACTGACGGAAAATCTTCCAAAGACGATAAGGCAGCAAAGAAGGCGGCAGAAGACGAAGTCATTCTGCGCGAAATCGATGAAGCCGTTCGCAAGGATGATTTGGAGCAATTCGGCAAGAAATATGGCACCGTTCTGATCGGCGGTGTGACTGCGATTTTGCTCGCCTTTGGCGGCTATCTGTATTGGGATGGCCAGCAGGAAAAGGCGCGCGAAGAGCAATCAGAATTGCTGACTAGGGCGCTGGATCAGGCTGAAGCTGGAGAATTCGCTGCGGCAAGCGAAGTGGCATCGGAGCTGCCCGCTGATAGCGGCGCCGGTGCGCAGGCAAGCGCGCTGATGCTGCAAGCAAGCGCGGCATTGGAGCAAGGCGAGACTGCCAAAGCGGTTGAGCTGTTCGGTCAATTGGCCGGTGACGCAGACGCGCCGCCTGCTTTGCGCGATCTTGCCACCATTCGCGAGGTCGCGAGCAATTTTGACGAGCGTGAGCTGAGCTGATGTTATCGCCAAGCTCAGCGATTTGGCGGTGCCCGGCAATGCATTTTTTGGCAGTGCAGGTGAGCTGACTGCAATGGCACATATGAAGGCCGGCAATGATGCGGCCGTCGGCGCGATGTTCGCGGCGATTGCCAAGCAAGAAGGCGTGCCGGAAACACTGCAAGCCCGCGCCCGGCAAATGGCCGGTCTGCTGGGTGTGGACGCAATCGAAGATCCAGAAGAACTGCTCGTAGAAGAAGGCGTTTTGGATGCCGACGGAGCCCCAGTGGGCGCGCCTGCTGGCGCACCAACGGGGCCGTAAAGCGAATTGCAATAGGGTTGCAAACCTGGGGATACAGCGCGCGGATTTTCGCGGCACAAATGGTCTGATTGGACGAATGATGACGACGGTTAAACATACAACACGCATGGCTCTTTTTGGCGGCGCAATGGCTGCTGTACTGAGCGGTTGCGGCGGCGGCCTGTTTGGCGGCGGCGAAACAAAGGCGACCCCAACTATTGGTGCGCGCACTCCAATCCTTTCGCGGATTGAAAGCGGGGCGAGCGTTGATCCGACCTTGGCTCAAGTGACCGTGGTGCTGCCTCCGGCGCAGACGAACACCGAATGGGCGCAAGTTGGCGGCTCTGCAGCGAAATCATACGGGCACCTCACCTTGTCTGACACGCCGACGAAGGCCTGGACTGCGAAGATTGCTGGCGCAACCGACCGAGTGCGTCTCGCCGCAACCCCGGTTGTTGGCGGCGGCTCGCTGTTCGCGGTTGGTTCTGACGGAGCGATCCACAGCTTTGATGCGAAGACCGGCGCTCAGCGTTGGGAAGTCGCGCCATCGATGGAAGACAATCTGCGCTCTGCCGCCTTTGGCGGCGGCGTCAGCTACGCTGGTGACCGGGTCTATGCGACCAATGGCACCGGCGATGTAAAGGCACTGAATGCCGATACCGGCGAAGAGATTTGGAGCGTCAAACCCTCCGGCCCGCTGCGCGGTTCGCCAACGATTGCCTTCGGCCAAGTCTATGTGATGACGCAGGACAACCAGGTGATCGCGCTTGATGCGAATTCCGGCGAGCTGCTGTGGAACGATTCGGGATCGGCAACGCAAGCCGGCGTGTTCGGCGTGGCGGCCCCTGCGGCTGGCCAAGGCACCGTGATCGCTGGCTATTCCAGCGGTGAATTGTCAGCCTATCGTTATGAGAATGGCCGCACTTTGTGGTCCGATGCGCTGTCGCGCACCAATATCTCGACCCAGGTTGGCTCGCTGACCGATATTGACGCCGATCCAATCATCGATTCAGGCCGCGTATATGCACTTGGCCAAGGCGGCCGGATGGCCGCGTATGAGCTGGTCACCGGACAGCGGATTTGGGAACTGAACCTGGCCGGTATTTCCACTCCGGCGATTGCGGGCGAGTGGATCTTCACATTGACCGATGACGCGCGCCTCCTCGCGATTGCGCGCTCAACTGGGCGCGTGCGATGGATCACCCAGCTGCAAAGCTTCCGCAATGAGGAAAAGAAGAAAGATGCGATCTTTTGGACCGGCCCGGTTTTGGCTGCAGCGGTCAATTGTGGGTCGCAAGCTCTCGCGGTGCACTTTACCGGGTCAGCAGCGGTGAGGGCTCAGCTCAGACTTTTGCGGAGCTCAAAGACCCAGTCAGCCTGCCGCCTATCGTAGCCGATAACATGCTGTATTTGCTTGATGACAGTGGCACAATCCACGCCTGGCGGTAAGCGGCAACGTCGCACACCAGCGGCAAGCAAATTAACCATTTGAGGCGCGCTGTTCCTGTCCGGGACGGCGCGCTCAATCTATCGAAGCTGTTAACCCATTCGCGCTAGGGCCGAAGCTCTATGAGTGCGACCACACGCAATACTGGCGATAGTGCCATGACACAGGCTAAAGTTTTGCCTGCCAGCGACGTGTCCGCTGGCGTGGGGCTGGCCGGTCTGCTGGGCCTGTTCGTATGGCTGCTGTTTTGCCGCACTTACCCAATTACAGCCGAATTTCTCGACCTTCCCGGTCAGCGCGATGTGTTGTCTGGTCCCTATGCTGCGCTGACTGCCATGCTGTTCACCGCCGGACCAATGGCGATTTGGTCAATCTTGGTTGATCGCGTGCATTTGCGCCCTTCGACCGGGCTTGATTGGGCGAGCAAACGTTCGGTGGCCGACGTTATTGATGTTTCGGTTGTTAAAATCGCCGGGCTGTGGGCAACCTGGGCCATTATCGGCGGTCTGTATTGCCTCGCTCGGTGGTATTGGAGCGGCCAATATCTCTTTGCGATGGAGGTGCTGGCATTCGCTGCAATCCCCCTGTTTGTGCTGTCTGTGCCCTATGTGATCTGGCTGGATCGCTACATGGTCAATCCGCGTGACGGCGCGTGGCATTTTGGAGCAATGCTGATCGGGCGTGAGGCGTCTGACCTTGAGCAGGTTAAAAAGCACTGGCGTGCGTGGGTCATCAAAGGGTTCTTTGGGGCCTTTATGATCTCCATTCTGCCGGGCGGCTGGGCACAGATTGTTGAGGCAGATCTTGCCGCGATTGTCAGCAATCCGGTGGAGCTGGGCCTAATCCTGATCGCCCTGCTGTTTGTGATCGACGTGCAGATTGGCACGGTTGGCTATCTCTTCACCATGCGGCCGCTGGATGCGCATATCCGCTCTGGCAATCCGTTTCTGGCGGGCTGGCTGGCGGCATTGATCTGCTATCCGCCGTTTGTGTGGGGCATCATCGGCAATGGCCAGGTGCTCAGCTATGAACACAATGTCGCAGGTTGGGGGCATTGGTTCGATGGCAATTCGGCAATGCTGTGGGCTTGGGCAGTATGGCTGGTCTTCCTTACCGGAATCTACGCCTGGGCGACGGTCGCGTTTGGCATTCGCTTTTCCAATCTGACCTATCGCGGCGTGCTGACCAATGGGCCGTATCGTTTTACCCGGCATCCGGCGTATCTCAGCAAGAACCTTTTCTGGTGGTGCTCTGTCATGCCGTTTCTGGTCACCAATGGATCGATGACCGATGCGATCCGCAACACGTTCTTCCTGCTGGCGGTGAACGCGATCTATTATTGGCGTGCACGCACGGAGGAGGCGCATCTGCTGGCCGAAGATCCGAAATACCGTGAATATTACGATTGGATGGAAGAGCACGGGGTCATCACCTCGCGCCTTGCAAAGCTGAAACGTTTTGCTCTTCGCCGTGGTCGGCGCGATGTTAGCGATGCTGTCGCGGAACCCGCAGAGTAGCCACTAAATCAGTGAACTGCCCTCGTCAGACTGGTATTTGACCACCTCGCTGACTTTCACGTCGAGCGACGCAATTGCAGCCTGAAACTCGGCCATATGCGGGGTCTGAAAATGGGCAGTGAGCGCGGCGTCATCTTGCCATTTTTCAACGATGTGCATCACGCTGGGATCGAGGATGTCGAGCGCATAGGAATATTCGATGCAGCCTTCCTCTGCGTTGGAGGCCGTTACCATTGCTGCAAGGGCATCGCGCGCGGCATCAATCGCGCCGTTTCCGACTGTGGCTTTACCGATGACGATCAGCATGATGAATTCCTTAGTTGAGGGATAGCGTTAGAAGCTGTGTTCGTAGACGCGGGTGATGTCGCCGTTCCACTCGCCGTGATACAGATCGAGCAGGCGCTGGGCTGGCACTTTCCCACTGGCGACGATTTCATCGAGTGTTTCGAGGAAGCCGGTTTCATTGTCGCCGCTGGAATTGAGCGCCGCGCGGGATTTGAGGCCCTGCCGGGCAATCGCCAGAACATCGCGGCCCAGATCCTGCATCGTTCCTTTTCCGCCAGGCAGCGGGGTGTCGAGCGCCAATTTTGGTGCACCATCACGCAGAGCTGCGCGCTCTTCCATCGACCAGTCTTTGACCAGATCCCATGCAGCATCCAGCGCTCCTTGATCGTACAGCAAGCCGACCCAAAACGCGGGCAGGGCGCAAATACGGCTCCATGGGCCGCCATCTGCGCCGCGCATTTCAAGGAAGCTCTTCAGGCGCACTTCTGGGAATGCGGTGGAGAGATGGTCCCACCAATCGCTTTGCGTCGGGCGCTCACCGGGCAGCGCCAGCAGTTTACCGTCTAGAAAATCGCGGAAGGACTGGCCCGCCGCATCGATATATTGGCCGTCGCGGAACACGAAATACATCGGCACATCGAGCATATATTCCGCCCAGCGCTCATAGCCAAAGCCGTCCTCAAACACGAATGGCAGCATGCCGGTGCGATGCGGATCGGTATCGGACCAGATATGGCTGCGATAGGACAGGTATCCGTTAGGTTTGCCCTCGGTGAATGGCGAGTTTGCAAACAGCGCCGTCGCCAACGGTTGCAACGCCAGACCGGTGCGGAATTTCTGCGCCATATCCGCCTCTGACGAATAGTCGAGATTGACTTGAATGGTGCAGGTTCTCAGCATCATATCGAGGCCAAGATTGCCGACTTTCGGCATGTGCCGCATCATGATGCCATAGCGGCCCTTAGGCATCACGGGCAGTTCCTCGCGGGTCTTATCCGCCCACATGCCAAGGCCGAGGAACCCAACGCCGCAGCGCTCGCCCACTTCCTTAACTTGCTCTAGGTGACGGCCCGTTTCCGTGCAGGTCTGGTGCAGATTGCTCAGCGGTGCGCCTGATAATTCCAGCTGTCCAGCAGGCTCCAGGCTGACTGCGCCATCTTCGCCTTTCAGCGCGATGACATTGCCATTTTCCTCAACCGGTTCCCAGCCGAACTCCCGCATATTCATCAGCATGTCACGGATGCCGCAGGGTTCATCATAGGACGGCGCGCGGAAATCGTCGCGCTTGAAGACCAGTTTCTCGTGCTCGGTGCCGATCCGCCAATCGTTTTTTGGCTTCTCCCCTCCAAGCATTGGGGCAACCAATTGGTCGATGGATTCGATGATGGGGTCGTGTTCCCCACTGGCCTCGCGCGTGCTCATGCGAGTTGCCTTAGAAAACCCGATTGCCGCTGGGAAGATAAAATTGAGTTTTGTGCAAGCAAGTCATTCTACATCGTTCCAGTCACCGGCCTCCGCCATCCACACTGATAGCGCTGCGATTGCGGCGGTTTCTCCTCGCAAAATGCGCGGGCCTAGACTGATCGCTTTGGCCTGTGGGTGGGTGCGAATGGTCTCGCGCTCGGTATCGTCAAACCCGCCTTCTGGACCGATTAGGATGGCGGCTGGCCCCTCGGTGTAGACGAAGGCATCGGCCGCCAATTCACCGCCCATTTCATCGGCAAAGAACAGCGCGCGATCCGATGGCCAATCGCGCAGCATCGGCTCCAGTTTCATCGGTGCGTATAATTCGGGCAGGGCGGTGCGAGCGCATTGTTCCGCCGCCTCAATCGTGAGTGTCCTCGCCCGGTCCAGGTTTAGCTTATCTGCGACGCAGCGACGCGTAATAACCGGCTGGATCCGCGCCGCGCCCAGCTCTGTCGCTTTCTCCAGCACCATGTCGAAACGGTCTTTCTTCAGCAGCGCCGGGCACAGCCAGAGATCTGGCACGTCCTCACGCTCGCTCAGCTGCTCGGCCACTTCCAGTGTAACATCGCGTTTGCCAGCATTTACGACTCGTGCGGCCCATTCACCGGTCACATTGTCGCACAGGATCACCGCCTCGCCTGCGGCCACACGCATGACCCGGGCGAGGTAGTGGCCCTGATTGCCATCCAGCCTTAACATCGCTCCGACGGAAAGCGTGTCCTCCACGAACAGGCGCGGCGCGCTGCGCGGTGGCCAAGCGGGGGTTTTCGGATCATGTGTTGATGCCATAATCAGCGCATTAGACGAGCGGATGAAGGCCCGCTAGGGGGTGAGTATGACTGCAAGGACGACCCAATATCTTATCGGCGCTGTGTTCGCCGTACTGGGCGGTTGGGCGCTGCTCTTTCCCCAGTCTGTGATCGATCTGGCCGTGAGGTCCGAATTTCAAAGCGATGACTATTTGGCGACATTCGCCATGGCATGTTTCGGCGCGCAGGCCTGCCTGTTTGCATTGGTCGCTTTCACAGCCATTTTCACAAAGCGGACTTTCCTGGCGTATGGGATCGCGCTGCTGCCCTTCTTCGTGTTCAATTACTGGTTCTATTTCAAGGTGCCGCTGCTGACAGAGGTTGGTTTGGTCGATTTTGCGGGCAATTCCATCATGCTGGCGCTGTGTTGGCACGGGTGGAGAACGGCTGAAGCATGAGCGAGCAGATCGTCCCTGATAGCGAGCGCAATAGTATTTCGGGCAGCCTAATCGCCCGCATGCCGCAATTGCCGCGTGATCTGGCGCAGCTGGCGCGTTTTGACCGACCAATCGGTTGGTGGCTGTTATTCTGGCCGTGCGTGTTTGGCGTTTGGTTGGCCGGGGCGGGGGCGCAGTTTGCGCTGCTCGGATGGATGTTGCTCGGCGCGGTTGCGATGCGCGGCGCGGGCTGTGTCTACAACGATATTGTCGATGCCGATCTGGATAAGCAGGTTGAGCGTACGGCTCTGCGCCCGGTGGCGAGTGGCCGCATTTCAAAAAGGGCAGCGTGGGCCTGGCTGATCGCGCTGTGTCTGGTTGGGCTTGTAGTGCTGCTTCAACTGAGGTTTGAGGCGCAAATGGTGGCCTTGGCCAGCCTTGCTTTGGTCGCGGCCTATCCATTTATGAAGCGGATTACATGGTGGCCGCAGGCGTGGCTGGGCATGGTGTTTACCTGGGGTTTGCTGGTTGGTTGGGTCAACCTGCGCTTTGACAATTGGGACATGCTGGCCGCCGTCTATGCGGGGTGCATCGCTTGGGTGATCGGGTTCGATACGATCTATGCCTTGCAAGACCGGGAGGACGATGCGCTTGTCGGCATCCGCTCGTCCGCGCTGCGCATGGGTGCAAGGGTTAGGGGCGGGGTCGCAGGATTTTACGCTGCTACCATCGTGCTGTGGGCGCTCGGGTTCTGGCTGTACCGACCCGACTGGATTGCCCTGCTCGCCCTGTTGCCTGTCGCGCTCCATCTGTTGTGGCAGGTCTCCACCCTTGATCCCAATGATCCCGACAATCCGCTGGCCCGGTTTCGCTCCAATCGCTGGGCTGGCGCTCTGATGGCGGCGGCTTGCTTTGTGGTCGGCAATGCCTGAGGCGCGTACGTAATGTGCAACCTCTACCGTATGACTAAGCCCAAGGATGAGCTCGCCGATTGGTTCGTCGCAATCGAAGCTTTGGGCGGCGCGAACTTTGTCAGCGAAGTCTATCCCGGATATCCAGGTGCGGTGGTGGCTGAGGGGAAGCTCACCCAAATGAGCTGGGGTTTTCCATTGGTGATGAAGGGCAAGAGCGGCCAGCCGTTAAAGCCCAAGCCGGTGAACAATGCCCGCCAAGATAAGCTCAAAAGCAGTTTTTGGCGGGCATCGTTTGAAGAGCGCCGCTGTCTTATCCCGGTCACGGCGTGGGCGGAGGCACAAGGGGCCAAAGGGGCGATGACGCGCACGTGGATGTCTCTGCCCAATAGCGAGCTGTTCGCCTGTGCGGGCCTGTGGCGGCCCAGCGATCAGTGGGGCAATTGCTACTCCATGGTGATGACCGACAGCGCCGGACCCGCCGCAGCGGTGCACAGCCGAATGCCTGTGTTGCTGAGGCCCGAAGACTACACTGTCTGGCTGTCCGGTTCTCCGGCGGAGGCTTTTGACCTTTGCCGGGCTTGGAATGGGGCGATTACTATCGACCACACGGATGAGAGCTGGACTCGGAAGGTGGGCGGCGGGGGCGCTGTATCTAGGCCCACACAATCGAGCCTGTTCTGACGGTTGGACGGCGGGCCAAACATCGGTTCGCACAGCATTGGCTCGTTCATGACGCAGCCTCCGCTGCATAGCTGACCACTTCAAACTCGATCCCGTCCCAGTCGAAAAAATAGAACCTTTTTCCAGGCTCATAATCATCATGGCCAAAGGGTTTGAGGCCAACATCCACGACCACTTTCTCCGCTGCATCCAGATCATCCACCATCAGGCCAACATGATTTAATGGTTGCCCCTTGGAGTAATCGCCGGTCACATGATCGCCGGTGTAAAGCGCCAGATAGGTCTGGCCATTTTCGGGGTCGCCAACGTGGATTGTGCGGCCATATTTTTGGCTGGGGCCGCGCCAGCGCTCGCGCCAACCGAGCAATTGCTTGAACAGATCGGCGCTGCGTTCGGGATCAGTCACCGAGATATTGGCGTGTTCAATTTGTCCTTTTGGCATGAATGCCTCCTATTGATATGGGCGTATGCGGCCGTGGTTTTTGCGGGTGATGGGGGTGCCGACTGCGCCAATGCAGCGACATCCGAATCACTGAACTTCACAATTCTGCAACCTCAAGCTAAGTTGAGGTCAAGATATTTTGAGAAGGGTTGAATATGACCGGTCAAACAAGCGCCAAGGCGCTGCGCAAAAGCGATCTGATCCCAATCGGCGAGATGGCGCGCCGCACAGGCCTGTCGGTGTCAGCGATCCGGTTTTATGAGGAGCGAGGGCTGGTGGAGCCGATCCGGACCAGCGGCAATCAGCGCCGCTTCCTACGCTCTGACATTCGCCGCCTGAGCTTCATTCTGATCGCTCAGCAATTGGGCCTGGCGTTAGGGGACATTGAGCATCAGCTTGCAAAATTGCCGATGGGCCGCACACCGAATGCGCGCGATTGGAATGCGATCAGTAAGTCCATTCGCGCTGAGCTGGATGCCAAGATCGCTCAGCTAGAGCGGACGCGCGATACGCTGGATGGCTGTATTGGCTGCGGGTGCCTTAGCTTGAAAAAATGCGAGCTCTACAATCGCGGTGATCACTTGGCCGCTAAGGGACCGGGGCCGCGTCAGGTGCTGGGTTAAGGTGGGTGGTCGGCTTACGATGGGAGTGCAGTTTCAATAACCATTTGCGTCCAACCATCTCTCAACTTGCGGCATGGGGCGGTATTCCATTTGCTCCCTTAGATTCCGACCATCGAAATACCGTCCAACAGGCGGTGCGCCTTCCATCAGATGTCGCAAGACGATTTCGTCCGTCCATGAAGACAGCGCTGGACTGTTCCCTTTTTTGTCAATGACGTCCGCTGTCGCCCCATGAGAGTATAGTAGATCGAGAAGGGGTAGATATTCGATATCGAATATCGCCGTTTCGCCGCTAATGTCTCGCTTATTCGGATCTGCACCGAGATCCAAAAGCGCCTTCGCGGTCTCGACCAGCCCCTCATCATCTCGATTGCAAAGATAGACGCTGGACAAGGCTGCCAATGCCGGTTGCCCCTCTTCACCGAGAGAGTCGATAGCCAACCCTTGGGCTGCAAATGCCCGAACCAATGAAGCGCTACAGCCAGCGGCTTTGTCTGCGAACATTGCTTCAAGACGGCGTTTATCAGAGCGCTCAACCCACGCATTTGTGGCTAGATATGTAAAGAGGTCCGCGCGCCCTCTTCCAATTGCCGCGACTAATAGCTCCTCACCTAGCAATACCTCCTCACCACTCCACGGATGGATAGTAGTCGCACTCAAGTCTGCGCCGCGATCAATAAACTCTAGTATTGTGCGATCATCTGCGTCTTCGAGAGCGCCCTCAAGAGCCAGACCGCGGGCAGCATCAGATTTGAAATCAAAGTTGTTCGCGTCAAACCATTCAACCAAGCCTTCCGCACCATCAACCCATCGCGCAGATCCGGCCGCTTGATCAACCGCTTCCTGAAGCTGGGTTACGACCATGGGCATCCCAACCTCTTCTCCAACGTAGTCAACAACAGTTTTTGAGGCGGTGCCGGTGTCGATTGTCAAAATGTATGCCGGATTATCCGTGATCTGGGCGCGATACTCATCATTCAGACTAAAGAACTCGGCTGCGCGAAACTGCTCCACCAGTTCCGCGACAACCCTCGGTTCAATCTTGTCGGTGTGGGTGCCTGATACCAAAATCCCGTCGCTGCCAGAGAAGGAACGGTGCACTTCAAATTCGCCAGGGAAGTTCTCCCCTCGTGTGCGGAATTCTACATTGCCCTGCGCGTCTATTGTAACTGTGTAGTCCGGGCAGCTTCCAAGACATGCTGTCCGCTGAAGAGTGATCTTTAGCTCGTCCTCAATAACGGCTGGGAATGGTTCAGCAGCTGCACTGCAACCAAAAAGAAGGATTAGCGACAGGATCGAAAAAACGAGCTTCAGCATCAAACTTCCCTTCAACTTCAGGCTAAGAGATGCCGAACGGGATTCCAATCAGATTTTCCGCTTTCCAAGCCCAAATGCGGCCTAAAACTCTGGCCCGAGGTCCGGGTCTAGATCGCGCGGGCGGGCGAAATGGACCAGCGTCGCGCAGTGCTTCTTCAGGTCTGACCAATCGTCAATCGCGCATTCGAGCACGGCATAGGTCGCGGTTGGAAATTTCACCGAGGCTTCTTTGAACAGGTCGTTCTCGCGCGCAGGAGAAACGAGGTCGAACAGCACTTCTTGCAGGCCGGGATTGTGTCCGGAGATGAGCACTTTGTCATGCGCACCGCCGTGTTCCTCGACCACTTCCAAAATGGTTTCAGAGCTGGCGAGATAGAGTCGGTCGTCAAACACGGGCTCCAGCGTGGGGAGTGAAACCTCAATCGTGCGTTTGACCCGCTCCGCTGGGCTGGCGATCAGGGCGTCCCATGCGATCCCGTGGCCCTTGATATGCGCACCGATCACACCTGCGCCCTTGCGCCCGCGATCATTGAGTGTGCGGTCAAAATCACGCTTGGCCATGTCGTCCCAATCAGACTTTGCATGGCGGAGTAGCCCGAGCAGTTTCATGGGTTCCTCTCAACACGGCAATCACGCCTGTGTAAAGCAATTGCGCGTCGCTGGTTGGCCTTGCCTCAGGAAATTCGTACTCGCATTCGTATGCGGGGCTTCAGCCGAACGGGATGTAGTCGTCGCCAATATCATCGGAAGCTGGGGAGGGTGCCGCCTCGGTCGCAGTGTCGCCGCTCGGTGCGCTCGGCTTTGATCCGCTCCAATGCCTCGTCCAATGTCAGGCGGGTAAAAGGGGTGCCTTCGGGAAAGGCGCTTAGCAGGCGGCTGGGGAAGGCAGCGGAGAGCACAACGAAGTGGCCCGCATCATCCTTGCCCCGGATTAGGCGGCCGAAGGCCTGGGCCAGACGTGCGCGAATGATCCGGTCGTCATATTTGCTCCCCTGTCCGGCGGCTCGGCGGGCCTTGTGCAATATATCGGGCCGCGGCCATGGCACTTGCTCCATTACCACACACCTGAGGGAGCGCCCTGGTACGTCCACGCCATCGCGCAAGGCATCTGTGCCGAGCAGGCTGGCGCGCGGATCATCGCGAAAGATATCGACCAAAGTGCCCGTGTCGATCGGGTCGACATGCTGAGCATAGATCGGCAGGCCAGCGCGGGCGAGCCGGTCCGCAATGCGGCCATGCACTGCGCGCATCCGGCGGATCGCGGTAAACAAGCCGAGCACGCCGCCATCCGATGCCTCGATCAGTTTTGAGTACGCGCCGGCAAGCCCCGGCAAATCGCCTTTCTTGATGTCGGTGACGATCAAGACTTCGGCGCGGTTGGCATAGTCAAACGGGCTGGTCGCCGCCGACATCAGCGGCTCGCTCTCGATATAATCCGCGCCAGATCGGGCGATGGCGGGCGCCCATGCCTCTGTGTCGCTCGCCTCTTCGCCGACCCGGTCGGTCAGCGTCGCACTGGTCAGCATAACGCCGTGCGCAGGCTCCAACACGGTCTTGGCAAAGGGCTTCATCGGGTCAAGCCAGCGGCGGTGAATGCCAATGTCGAACTCGCGCGCATCGCTGCGTTCGACCGACAGCCAATCGACGAATTCGGGGTCGGCTGGTCCACCCAGCCGCTCCAGCAAAGCCGCCCATGCGCCGAGCAGATCCACCCGCCAGCTTAAGGAGAAACGCGCGCCTTCGATCCGCTGGCGACCTTGTCCATCGAGCCAGTCGGGTGGGTCGGCCATGATCGCCTCCAGCCGGGTGCCCAGCTTGATCAGCGGAGTGCGAATGTTCGCTAGCGCCTCGCTTGCAACTCCGGCGGCCTCGATCAATTCGCCCGGCAGGCCCGAAGCCTCGGTCTCAATCCCATAGCCCGCATCAACCCCGCCGCTTTCATCGCGCGCATAGGTCGCAGCGCGCACTTGAGCGAGCAAAGCCTCCAGCGGGCCGGAGGGTTCGCTTTCACAAAGGCGTTGGAGCCAGCCATCAGCGGGCAGCAACGTCGCCGCCTCTACTGCGTTTTCAATCGCGATGCCGCCTTCGTCATCATAGCTGGCGACATCGGCAAGGCGAGCGGACAGACCGCGCCTGCGGCCCCGATTCTTGCGTTCGGGGCCAAGGATCCAGCGGCGCAGCTCAATCGCCTCCTGCCCGGACAATACGGCGGCGAAGGTTGAATCCGCCGCCTCAAACACATGGTGCCCCTCGTCAAAGACGATACGTGTGGGGCGCATGGCGTGATCGCGGCCGCGCGCGGCATTGACCATGACCAGCGCATGGTTGGCGATGACGAGATCGGCCTGCGCGCTGTTGCGGCTGGCGCGTTCAATGAAGCATTTGCGGTAGTGCGGGCACCCGGCATAGACGCATTCACCGCGCTGATCGGTCAGGGCTGCGATCCCGCGCTTACGGAACAATGTGCCGAGCCAGCCGGGCAAATCCCCGCCGATCATATCGCCGTCTTGGCTGAAAGCGGCCCAACGCCCAACCAATTGCGCCAGGATTGCTGGCCTGCCGGAAAACCCGCCCTGCAGTGCATCCTCCAGATTGAGCAGGCAAAGGTAATTCTCGCGCCCCTTGCGCACCACGACGGGCGGGGTTCCGTCAGGACGTTTTGCGGGCCATGCGCGCCGGCTTTCGCTGCGCAATTGCCGCTGCAGGTTCTTTGTAAAGGTAGAGACCCAAACGGTTCCGCCTGCTGCGCCTGCCCAAAGGGAAGCTGGCGCGAGGTAACCCAAAGTTTTGCCGATGCCGGTGCCCGCCTGGGCTAGCGCCAGATGCGGGACCTCACGCTTGTCACGCGGGGAAAAAATGCGCGCTGCATCCTTTGCGTAAGCCTGTTGGCCCTCGCGTTGCTCGGAGCCTTCGCCGGTTAACTGATCGAGCTGCTCAAGCACTGCCTCTGCAGGCAGATCGACCTGACGCGGCGGCGCGCGCTCAGCGGTTTCCTCCCATTCGGGCAGCTTTGCGAACAACCATTTTTCCGCCTTTTGCGGGCGAGCAATATGCGGCTTGATCACACCTGCCCATTGCCAGCGTAGCCGCTCCAGCGATTGCAAAACACTCCACGCGCCTTCGCGCTCAAACCATTCGGGATCCTCGCAAGCAGCGATCAAAGCGGCTCCGGCAATCTGCAAGAATGCAGGTACATCTTCGTCGCCCGCTGGCTCTTCGATTTCCAATGCCTGGGCGAGGCCGCGCGGGGTTGGCACGCAAAACCGCGCCGGATGCACAAATGCGAAAAGTTCTAGCAGATCGAGGCCGGACAGATCGGGATAGCCCAGCCGATTGGCGACCAGCGGCGCGTTGAGGATCAGCACTGGCGTGTCAGCCGCGGCCATGATCGCATCACCTTTTGACACTGCCCCTGTCTCACCACCGGGCGAGCGCAGCCAATTGCCGGAGTGGCTTGCATGCAAAGCTGGCAGGCTAAGCGGGGTGGGGGCGTCGGAGGTCACGGATCAGAGAAATGTCTGAGCAAGAACGGAAAGTAAATGTGCGGGCTCAGGCTCGCCACAGTTTTGCGTCTTGCGGGCCAAATATATACAAACCTCTGAGGTTGGCCGCAAAATGGCGAAGCATCGGCTTAAGCCACAGCCTTCATGATTTGCAGACCGCGTTCGTAGACCGCGCCAACCACTCGATCACGTCCGTCATTCTTCGCGCAATAGAGCGCCTGATCGGCGCATTGCATCGCGTCCTGCACGCCGTCCTTGCCCACGCGCACGTGGAAACCGACGCTGGCGGTCACTTTTGCGCGGGCGAGGTAGCCGTCAAACTCCAGCTCTGAAATGGCTTTCCGAGCGGACAGAGCCAGCGATGAAACGCCCCGCGCGTGCTGCTCATCAATCAGCACGACAAACTCTTCTCCGCCGACCCGAAAGACATAGCCGAATCCGTCAAACAGGCTGCTGAGCCGCTTACCAACCGCGCGCAGCACATCATCGCCACCATCATGACCGAACCGGTCATTGATCCTTTTAAAATGATCCAGGTCGATTACCATCACCGCACCGAAGGACCGGCGACCGGCCTTGTCGAGCGCGATCTTTCGATCAAGCTTGCGGCGATTGCCAAGCATGGTGAGAGGATCAATCTCGCCCTCTTCCACCCGGCCAAGGACCATATCGTATCCAATCATCATGACCAGCACGATTCCGAGCAACATTCCCATCAGCGCGCTGGCCGATTGGAAGATCAGATTGAGTCCTTCGTAAAAGGCGATCATCTCATCCGGCGTCTCGCCAATCGGGTTAAGGCCGACCGCGACCGTGCGTCCCGCATAGGAGAGCGCGGCGGCCAGGATTGTGAAAAACGCGATCACATCGACCAGTGATTTTTTTCGGTACTGCCACAGCTGAGGTAGCGCAGCAGCGATGATCGTGGCGCAGGCTCCCTGTACGAATACTCCGCGCAGCCAGTTCGGCGGTGTCCATGCCATGCCGGGCATGACGTAAATCGCGCCAAAGATCGTCAGTGCAATCGCGAAATTCGTGGTTCTGCGGCCATGGCGCGACAGGAACGCCTGGGTCATGATTAGCAGCGGTAGGTAATGAGTTGCGACTGCATACCAGCCGAGCCATTCGCTGCCTGTGGGATCGCGGTAACCATCGACCAGGATCGAGGTGAAGGCGACGAAAAAGCCCAGGGCTGCCCAGCGCGCAGCAACGAGCCGGCGCTCGGCAAAACCGATCACCGCCAGAGCCAGCGTGAACAACAGATACATCGCTGGGATCAGAATGAAGAATGCACTCGTTCCCGACATGGCAACATGCATAAGCCTGTTTCGTTGCGAAGATGCCCAGCTATCGTGGTAAATTAGAGGTTACTGCGGTGAAAATTGTTGCTGGGAGGGGGCGCGTTTTGTCGGCCTGTCCTACATGCGAAGATCGCTGTAATCCTGCGTGCTTAGACCAGTAACTGCCTCCGCTAAGGCGAGCGCAGATTCCTTGGAGCAGCGCGAAACATGCAAAAGTCACACATTTTGAACACGCGATGCTTGAAAGTTGCCTATTTTCATGCGTTTGCGTCAAAAGTCACACTTTTGGAATTCGCAAATGTGTTCCAAGCCCTACACGTCAAACTGCACAATCGCTTGCGTTGTCTGGCGCCATCCTCATATGCGGGCGTGCTATGACAGATACTGTACTTCAAGACGCCGCTCGTTCCTCCAAGGCTTGGCCATTTCAGGAGGCTCAGCGCCTCGCCAAACGGCTGAGGAATGGCAAACCAAACGGCGAGCCAGTGCTGTTTGAAACGGGCTATGGGCCGTCAGGCTTGCCGCATATCGGCACGTTCCAGGAGGTGCTGCGCACCACCTTCGTGCGGCGCGCATACGAGGCGCTGACCGGGCAGGCGACGCGGCTGGTCGCGTTCTCGGATGACATGGACGGCCTGCGCAAGGTGCCTGACAATCTGCCCAATCAGGCGATGCTGACTGAGCATTTGGGTAAGCCACTGTCGCGGATTCCCGATCCGTTTGAGAAGTATGAGAGCTTTGCCCACCATAACAATGCGATGCTGCGCGCGTTTCTGGACCGGTTCGGGTTTGAGTACGAGTTTGTGGCTGCCTCTGACCGATATAACAGCGGCGCGTTTGACGATGCGTTGAAGAACGTGCTGGCGCACAATCAGGATATTCTCGACATCATGTTGCCGACTTTGCGGGCAGAGCGAGCGGCGACCTATTCGCCGATCATGCCGATCAGTCCGACGACTGGCGTGGTGCTGCAAGTGCCAGTCGAAGTCGTTGATGCGGGGGCGGGGCTGATCCGCTTCACGGATGAAGACGGCAGCGTGATTGAGCAAAGCGCGTTGGGCGGCAAAGCCAAGCTGCA
Organism: Erythrobacter sp. SN6-5; assembly: GCF_057364945.1. Taxonomy (NCBI): domain Bacteria; kingdom Pseudomonadati; phylum Pseudomonadota; class Alphaproteobacteria; order Sphingomonadales; family Erythrobacteraceae; genus Erythrobacter; species Erythrobacter sp. SN6-5. The sequence continues at coordinate 3,015,187 of NZ_CP200282.1, read as the reverse complement.
ATGGAAGGTCGACTTTGCCATGCGCTGGGTCGCACAAGGCGTCGACTATGAGATGTACGGCAAGGACTTGACCGACACGGGTGTGCAATCGGGCAAGATTGCGCGCGTGCTGGGCGGAAACAAGCCAGAAGGGCTGATCTACGAGCTGTTTCTCGACGAGAATGGCGAGAAGATCTCGAAGTCCAAAGGCAATGGCCTGACGATTGAGCAATGGCTGGAATATGGGACGGAGGAGAGCCTCGGCTTCTACATCTTCCCCAATCCCAAGAGCGCCAAGCAGCTGCACGTTGGAGTGATCCCGCGCGCGGTCGACGACTATTGGCAGTTCCGTGAACGTCTGGCCGAACAGCCTCTGGACAAACAGCTCGGCAATCCGGCGTGGCATTTGCTGCGCGCGAATGAGAGCCTCTCGGCTCCCGATGCGCCGGGTGCAGGCGACACCGTGCCGGTGACGTTCGGCTTGCTGCTGAACCTTGCCAGCGTGCTGGGCGCAGAGGCAAGCGCGCAAAACGTTGCGGAATATCTCGAAAGCTATCTGGGCGAACCTGTTGCGAACCCGGCGATTGATGCGATGATCGATGCCGCAGTTGCTTACACGCGCGACTTCATCGTGCCGACGCTGAACAAGCGCGCGCCATCGGCGAATGAGGCTGAGGCCTTGAGGGCGCTCGACGAGGCTTTGGCGGCAGCGGCTAAGGGTACCAGCGCGGAAGACTTACAGACCAGCGTCTATGAGATCGGTAAACGCGAAGAGTTCGGGTTTGAGAACCTACGCGATTGGTTTCGGGCCTTGTATGAGACGCTGCTGGGCAGTGAGCAGGGGCCGCGTATGGGCAGCTTCATCGCGCTGTATGGGATAGAGAACAGTCGCAAGCTGATCGCAGAGGCTCTGGCGCGTTCTTGAGCCGGCTATAGCCGCCCGCACTCTCCGCCCTTCCGCCCGGATTGTGTCCCGACAGGTTCTGGGTGGCTAGGCATTACATTAAGACGTCTTTCCTACTTCCAAGTGCGTGTGCGATACCATTTGGTGATGATGTACTTGGAGCCTTTGGTCACAGGGGTTCCCGCGTGCATTGTCCCTTCGTTCGGACTGCCATCAGCTAATGCGTTGTTCCACAGCAGCAGGACGCCGGGCTTCGGCTCAATCCTCAAACCGGCTTCGGTGAAGTGTGTCTCTCCCCCTCCTCGACCGTGTTGAGGAAAACCATCGACGTCCAGCTGCGCTGACCGCCGCGCTTACGCTCGTTCTGCCAGTACGGCTCCGAGCTGTAGAACCAATCGTTATGCGGCTTGAACTGTTGGCCTTCGAGGTAGCGCTGGCCTTGAATCGCTTCGCCGATTTCCGGCTTTAAGCCTATAAGGTCATCGATCCTTCGGCTAATCCCTTTGACGAAGCTATCATAGGGATCGAGATCGCCGGAATAAGAGGTGCGAAACCCGCTGGCATAGTCTTGCTCATGCAGCGCCGAAGGCCGGGCAATCATGTCGATCATCATGCACAGGCGGTCGCATTCCGCCTTCGTCAGAAAATCGCCGACAGCAAACAGTTCGAGTTTGTCGGTCTCGATTGGGTAAACGCCAGGATCGGAAGCCAAGCGCTGGCGAACGCTTTCGCCAACTCGTTTAAGGGCGTCTTGATCGGGAATGGTGCTTGCTAGTGTCATTGCTTTGCTCGTTCGTGAAACGGCTATTTGCCAGCCAATGCCGCACAAGAAAACCCCCGCTGGCATTGCTGCGAGCGGGGGCTCTAAAGTTAGCAGAAAGTCTGCTGTGTCAGGCGATCACCAGAAGATGTCGTAGATCACATCGACGACTTCGCCGGTGTAGGTGTCGACCAAAACCGCATCGTCATAATAGCGGACCCAGCGATACGGGCCGTAGACCTCTGGCAGGCGATAGCGCCATGGATCGTTGATGTAATACCGCGATGAGAAGAACAGGCTGTCGAGGTGAAAACCAATGCTCAAGCGATTATAACGATAGCTGCGATAGGGCGAATAGTACCGACCCAGGCGAAAGATGCTGCGGTTGGCGCGCCTGTGGTTGTACCAATTGTAGCGATTGTGCTTGCGCCACTGGCGGTTCCACCGGCGGTGATCGCGAACTCCAGCGCGGTAGCCATTGCGATATCCGCGGCGTTCGTTGCGATATCCGCGCCGACCATCACGGTAGCCATTGCGGCGTCCGTCCCGATAGCCTCTGCGGCCATCGCGGTAACCACGGCGATTGTCCCGGTACTCACGGCGCTGATCACGGCGCTCTGCCCGGCGGCCATCGCGCCGACCATCACGATATGCGCCGCGACGTTCTGCTCTGCGATCAGCCCTGCGGTCTACGCGGCGATCCGCTCTGCGTTCAGCGCGACGCTCTACGCGGCGATCCTGCCTGCGTTCTGCCCGGCGTTCACCGCGCCTTTCGGCACGTCTCTCTCCGCGTCTCTCTGCGCGTCGCTCACCACGGCGCTCGTTTCGAACCCTTGCAGGCGCTTCACGTGCTTGGCGCTGTGTCTGGCTAAACCCGCGGTTACCCGCGCGACCTTCACGCCGTGCTTCCCGGCGATCACCGCGTCGCTCAGTGCGAGCTTCTTGACGATTACCTCGGCGCTCACCGCGTGTTTCCTGGCGATTGGCACGGCGTTCGCTTCTTGCTTGCTGGCGGTTGGCGCGTCGTTCACCGCGAGCTTGGCCACGGTTTGCGCGGCGCTCACTGCGCTGGTTTTGGCGAGCTTGTATCTGCTGCCCGCGATTTTCAAAGCCGCGGTTTTGCGCTTCGGCCTCAGCAGGTAGAGCAGTTACAGCCATCGCGGTGGCGAGAGCGGAAAGTGCGCTACCTTTGAGCAATTTTGTCAGGTACATAAATGCCTCCTTGGTCGCCGTTCCACCACCAACGGCTAAGTTGATATGCCCTCTTGTACCGACGAGTCGCTGTATCATAACTTAACCACTCGTTTAGGTTTACGTTCATGTTTGAAGTTCTGAAAATGAACAGCGAGAGGGATTGACCTCGCGCATATTTCCCTCAAATGCAACGCATGTTTGAAACGCTCGATGATGTCCGCAATGACTTAAGACGCCAATTGGTGAGAGCTGGCAAGGATCGAAGGCACGCTATGCACACGCCCTGCGTTGTGACCAGCGACGTCGACGCACGCACAATGGTCTTGCGGGAATTTGATGGCGATGCTTGGACGCTTAGGTTTCACACTGACAATCGCGCTCCAAAAGTTGCCGCGATTGAAGCGGACCCGCGCATGGCGGTGCTACTTTACGATAGGGGTGCGAAGATTCAGGTCCGGTTGCGCGGGACAGGGCGCATCGTTCGCGAAGGCGATGTGGTCGATCGCGCATGGGAAAGCAGCATTAACTTTGCCAAGCGTTGCTATCTGGGAGAGGGACCAGGCGCCGTATCGAGCGAGCCAACCAGCGGGCTTCCAGCGGAGTTTGAAGGCGTAGAGCCTACGGACGAACAGGTGGTGCCCGCGAGGCCTAATTTCGCGGTGGTGTTGTTCGACATCATAGAAGCCGACTGGTTCTACCTAGCGCACACTGGTCATTTGCGGGCGCAGTTTATGCGGACAGGCGGTGGGGGTGAGGTGCGAGAACCCACTTGGGATGCCCGCTGGGTCTCACCCTAATCACCACTGTTTGGTAGAGGTCTAGGCCTCTGGCGCTGACCACTCGACGAGTTTCAGCTTGCCCAGTTTCGCACGGGCCAGTCCTGCATCGCGCTGCTCCTCGAACTCGACCGAACCCTGCAGTGCGCCCATGGCGATCTTCGCATCCAGCAGCACGCATTCGCCCGCCGCCACGCTCAAAGTGTACGTCTTTGCCGTACCTTTTGTCTGGCTGGCCATTTGTGCCAGCACACTATGCTCGCCTGGTTCTACATCCGCTTTTACGAAACGGCCCGTGCGAAATTGTGCCGTCATGGCGTCATCAATAGTGATGTTCATGCCCTGCTGCCCGGCGATAAAGGCATCGCGCATGACATAGATCGCCCCTTTGCCTTCCGCCGCGGTGAATTGCTTGGCCGCCGACGTGGTCGCCTCGTCCGCTTCTGCGCCGCCTTTGTTTTTAAGCAGCACGAACACGACATAGCCCAATACCGGGAACATCAAAAGCAAGCCGACGATGGGATACATAAGTCCAATGACGAGGCCGACGACGACCGCACCAGCGATCAATACAATATTACGAGTGGACAAATTCATTCCTGGGGGACCCTTCTTGTAAATAGGGGATGTCCCTTAGCGTGTGTGCTGATTGGAAGCGAGGGGGATTATTGAAGCGGCTTTTCCGGCCAAGGCCAAGCCCTCGCGTTCTTCTTGCTGAGCAGACAACGAGAGCTTTCTCGCCCCCGGATCAGGTCCGGGGTGACGAGGAAGCTAGAAACGTGTGCCGAAGTAGCGGCCTCACCTAGTCAGCTTCTTATACGCCAAGCGTGTCGGGCGATCCGCAGCATCGCCTAGACGGCGGCGTTTGTCTTCTTCGTACGCCTCAAAATTGCCTTCAAACCATTCCACATGAGAATTGCCTTCAAACGCGAGAATATGCGTCGCGAGGCGATCCAGGAAGAAGCGGTCGTGCGAGATCACTACGGCGCAGCCAGCAAAGTTCTCGATGGCTTCTTCAAGCGCGCCCAGGGTCTCGACGTCGAGATCATTGGTTGGTTCGTCCAGCAGCAGCACGTTGCCGCCTTGCTTGAGCATTTTGGCCATGTGCACGCGGTTGCGTTCACCACCGGACAGCTTGCCGACGTTTTTCTGTTGGTCGCTGCCCTTGAAGTTGAACGCGCCGACATAGGCGCGCGTGGAGGTGTCGTGACCGTTAACCTGCATGTAATCGAGCCCGTCGGAGATTTCCTCCCAGACATTGTTGGTCGGCGTCAGGTCGTCGCGAGATTGGTCGACATAGCCGAGGTGAACAGTGTCGCCGATTTCGATCGATCCGGTGTCCGGTGTTTCCTGACCGGTGATCATCTTGAACAGGGTGGATTTACCAGCGCCGTTCGGGCCGATCACGCCAACAATGCCGCCCGGTGGCATCATGAAAGACAGATTTTCGAAGAGCAGCTTGTCGCCGTAAGCCTTAGAGATATTCTTAGCCTCGATCACTTTGCCACCCAGGCGTTCTGGCACCTGGATAACGATCTGCGCCTTGCCCGGTTTGCGGTCGCCCTGAGCGTCCTGCAATTGTTCAAACTTGCGCACGCGGGCTTTGGATTTGGTCTGACGCGCGGCGGGGGTTTGCTTGATCCATTCCAGCTCTCGAGAGAGCGCTTTCTGGCGGCCTGACTCCTCACGGCTTTCCTGCTCCAGCCGTTTCGCCTTCTTCTCCAGATAGGTCGAATAATTTCCCTCATATGGGTAGTAGGATGCCCGGTCGAGCTCAAGGATCCACTCAACGACATTGTCGAGGAAGTAGCGATCGTGGGTGATCATCAGCACGGCGCCAGGCGTATTCTTTAAGGTGGTTTTCCAGCCACTCGACCGATTCAGCGTCGAGGTGGTTGGTCGGCTCGTCGAGCAGCAGAATACCAGGCTTTTGGATGAGCAACCGGGTTAGGGCAACGCGGCGTTTCTCACCGCCGGAAAGATTGTTGACCGGGCTGTCTGATGGCGGGCAGCGCAGGGCCTCCATCGCGATCTCCAGCTGGTTGTCGAGGGTCCAGCCGTCGACCGCATCGATCTTCTCCTGCAACTCGGACATTTGCTCGCCCAGAGCTTCAAAATCAGCATCCGGCTCAGCCATTTCAGCGGAGATCGCGTTGAAGCGCTCCACCATCGCTGCTGTCTCGCCAGCACCTTCGCGGACGTTCTCCAGCACCGTCTTGCTCTCATCAAGCTGCGGTTCCTGCGGCAGATAGCCGACAGTGATGTTCTCACCTGCCCAGGCTTCGCCAGTTATATCGGAATCGATCCCGGCCATGATCTTCATCAGGGTCGATTTGCCCGCGCCATTCGGGCCAACGATACCGATCTTTGCGCCTTGATAGAATTGTAAATTAATATTGCTCAGCACCGGCTTTTGAGCGCCGGGGAAGGTCTTGGTCATGTTTTTCATGACATAGGCATATTGCGCGGCCATCGGGCGTTTCCTTTGGGTGAATCTATTCGGAAATTGAACTTGGGTGCCAGATAGTCGCGCGAACGTGGTGGGGCAAGAGTCAGCTACGTAGTGACATTCGTAACGCAAATTAAGAGGTCGTTACGAAAATTCATCTAGGACTAAAGGGTGTAAGAAAAGCTAGACCATGCAAACTCAGATAATGACCTTCATCATACCGATCATCGCGTTGATTTTCAACGTGATTTTCTTTGTGTTTTGGTGGGGTAACAAGCGCCGCCTCCATGTTCTTGCCTATTCCGCTTGTTTCGGATCGATGGCCCTTGGCGTGCTGATCAATATCTGGATCCTAGGGTCCTTTGGCCCAATGGGGATTATTTCCTACCACGTATTCTCGATGGCGGGAGTGCTGGCTCTGATGTGGGGCACGGCCGTCCGCAATGGAAAGAAGGCCCCACTTGTGGCCTCCGCAGCGACGGTGGCGTTTACCTGCATAATCCTGTGGGCTGCGATGGCAGCTGGCTCGCAAGACGCAGCTCGCATGGCTCAAAATACCAATTCTGCTTTGCTGGTTGCGATAACCGCTATCAACCTTTGGCATACGTCGGGTCGCCATTGGAGTGATCGGTCGCTAATTTGGGTGTTGATCCTGCTTTCCGGTTTCGGGTTTCTGCGTCCATTCCTGACAATGCTTTCGGACTTCATTTTCGGCGCTGGCGAGGGTGCGGCAGTAATGCTTACCTCTTTGCACGTGCTGATACTTGCAGTCTTGCTTACCCTGATGGCGCTCAGTTTGATTGCAACGGTCATCTTTGAAGATGTCCGAAACACGCGGTATGAAGCGGCCATCGACCAGCTATCGGGCTTGCGAACGCGCGGAGCGTTCGAAGCCGAGGCGCAACTCATGCTTGATCGAGCGAGCGCGAGAAACAAGCCGCTAAGTCTAATTATGGCCGATATCGACCACTTCAAAAACATCAATGATACGTTTGGTCACCTTGCTGGCGACCGGGTAATCGCTGTTTTTGGAGAGCAAATTAGCTCACTGGTGCGCAGCGGTGATATGGCTGGACGGATCGGCGGCGAAGAATTCTGCGTTTTGATTTGGGATTGCTCATTGGAAGATGCTGCGCAACTGGCTGAGCGCATCCGCCAGGCTGCTGCCCGCCAAGGCAAGTCAGAAAAGGACGAGATCAGCCCCTATAAAGTCAGCTTTGGGGTGGCCGAGTGGCGCAACATGGAAAGCTATAAAGCCTTGTTCGAACGCGCCGACAGCGCTCTTTACCGGGCGAAAGAGGCAGGCCGTAATCAGGTCTTTACAGAGAACGGCGCATTTCCAGATGGCGGCGGTTCGGTCGTTCCGTTCGCATCGCGTATGTCCCAAAGGCACGGCCTTGGAGCAGGTTGACCGAGCGGGCGCTGTCCTCCATTCGTCAGTAGACAATCGAACACGAGCGGTAGAGATATTGTCGCTTAAGTGGGTTCCCTAAAGCCGGTGTTAACCATATTGACCTAACCCGTTCGAACGGGGGTCGTACGGGTCGATGCAAACGCAAATTCTTGGATTGGTGACGCCGATGATGGCGCTGTTTTTCGCAGCGACATTTGTAGTGCTGTGGCGCGCAGGCCGAATGAAACGTCATGTGCTTGGCTTCGGCATTGCCTTTGCCCTGTCGGCGATTGGCTTTCTAATCACCCATTTCATGCCAGCGGACGCGTTCTATCTGTTCCACGCGACCCAGGTTTTTTACACCCTCGGCTCGGCATTCTTACTGGCGTCCGTGTGCGAGCGCGTGGGTCAGCGGCTTCATCTCGGCAGCATTGCCATTGTCTACCTTATCTCCGCTTTGACCTTGGCTCTGGCCGTGAATTTCTCCAACGATGTCGGCCCACGATTGATTATCGTCAACATGGGCTACGGCGTGATGTTCGCCATGGGCGTGACGACGCTGCTCACGGCTCGTCGCCGCAATATGATCGATCTGTTGATCATTCTGGTCATGGCGTTCCAGGCTGCTGACTTTCTCGTCCGGCCCACGCTGACCTTGTTGTTTGAGCGAACAATCCCGGCAGAGGCTTATCGCGATTCGATCTACTATTCGCTGATTGGGCTGGTCCTAGCGGTGAAGGGCATGAGCAGTGCATTGGTACTGATTGGAGCGACCATTGCCGAGTGGACCAAGGCCCTGCGCGAAAGCAGCGAGCGGGACGCTCTCACTGGCCTGCGCAATCGCGGCTCGTTTGAGCAATCGATCCGAGCTTTGCTGCCGCGCGCTCAGACCGAGGGGCGCCCACTAAGCCTAGTCGTGGCTGATATTGACCACTTCAAGCAGGTGAACGATTTTTGGGGGCACCAGGCCGGGGACCTAGCCATCGCAGGCTTTGGCGAGATCATTGGTAAGATGGTGCGCGCATGCGATACCTCAGGCCGGATTGGTGGCGAAGAATTCTGCATCGCGGCCTGGAATTGTGAGAATGAACCCGCGGAGCGATTGGCTGAACGGATCAGATGGGCATTCACCCGGCTGGAGCACGCCGATCTTAATAAGGATATTCGCCTCACAGCAAGTTTTGGTGTGGCCACCGCGCGTGAAGGCGAAACCTATGAGAGCCTGTTTGCACGGGCTGATGCTGCGCTCTACCGGGCGAAATCCAATGGCCGAAACCGTGTGGAAAATGCCGAGCGTGCGCCTCAGGATGAAGAGAAGCTTGCTCCAAAGCCAAAGCTAGTTGAACTGAAACAAGCTGTTTCAAACTAATCTGCGATCGGAGGCTAGGCCGCCTCAATTCTCCTTCCGGCCGATCACATGAGAAGCAGCTGCGCCCAGCGAGCCTAACGCTGGACTTGGCCCGCGTGGCTCGATAGCAGCGCAGCTATGAAAAACACACTCCTCGCGCTGACCGCGCTCTCCGCCGCTTCCATCTCTGTTACCGCGCACGCAGCCCCGGGCCTTTCGGAACTTGCCGAGGTGGCGTTGGAGCGCGATGAAATCGCGTGGGATTTTGTCGAAGGGGTGACTACAGAGGTCGGCCCTAGGCAGGCCGGTACGGAGGCCGAGACACGCGGGCGCGTTTGGGCGATGGCGTGGCTCAAGAAGCACGGCTTTCAAAATGTGGCGGACGAACCGTTTGAAATGGACACTTGGGTACCCGGCGATATCGCTCGCGCTTCGGTGACCGGACCTTTTCCGCAAAACCTTGTGGTTCAGCCACTTGGCAACGGCGCGGCAACGCCAGAAGGTGGGATCGAGGCGGAAGTGGTTTTCTTCCAAAATGCAGAGGCCGTTCGCGCTGCGCCGGAAGGCAGCCTAACAGGCAAGATCGCCTATATCAGCCACCAGATGCGCCGCGCTCAGGATGGCTCGCACTATGGCTTTGCTAAGCCCGACGCGCTGGGTCGGACCAGGACTCGCCGCTGGCAAAGGCGCGATTGGCGTTGTGATAAAATCAGTTGGTACCGATCATCACCGCAACCCGCACACCGGCGGCACCAATTTCCCGGAAGGGGTTGAGCCAATCCCTGCGGGCGCATTGTCTCTGCCCGATGCAGAAAATTTGGAACGGATGTTCAATCGTCCACGCTCAGAGCCAATCACACTCAAACTGGAAATGAACCCGAGGCGTATCGGCACCACGATGAGCGGCAATGTCGTTGGTGAATTTGTTGGCCGCAATCCGGATCTGCCACCCGTACTGCTGGCGTGCCATTTGGATAGCTGGTGGAACGCGCCCGGTGCGTTTGATGATGGGGCGGGTTGCGGTATCATTGCCGCCGCCGCAATCAATGTCGCGCGCACTGGCAATCAACTGCGCACTGTTCGCGTGCTATTCGCAGGCGCAGAGGAAGTGGGGCTGTGGGGCTCTCGCGCATACAGCGCAGCTCACATCGATGAACCGATTGGTGTGGGCATCGAAAGCGATTTTGGCGCAGATCGTGTCTGGCGTTTTGAGAGCAATTTCCGTGAAACCAACCCTGAACTTCACGCAAAGCTAGCGGCCGCAGTCGAACCGTTTGGCGTTGCCAATTCAACCATTGCGGCGCGGGGCGGGGCAGACCTGAACATTTCGCGCGATCAGAATGGGGCGATCATTGATCTACAGCAGGACGGAACACGCTATTTCGATTTGCATCACACTCCGGATGACACGCTCGACAAGATCGACATCGTCCAGCTACGCCAGAATGTAGCGGTGTGGACTATGGTCGCAGGCACTCTTGCGCGGGAAGAACGCGCGATCAAAACCGGCGAACCCGTGCCCAGCGCTCCGGCGGTTATGGAAGAGTAAGGGGGAACGCGCGGCAAGTGTGGATGCCTTGCTTGTGCGAGCAGAAATTTCGGAAGCTCGAAAATCTGGTCGGGGAGAGAGGATTCGAACCTCCGACCCCCTGTACCCAAAACAGGTGCGCTACCTGGCTGCGCCACTCCCCGACCGATTTTCGCCTGTCTTGCGTGCAGCACGACAGGGTGGAAGCATCATCGCTAGTGGTGGGCCCGGCAGGACTCGAACCCGCGACCTAGCCGTTATGAGCGGCCAGCTCTAACCAACTGAGCTACAGGCCCCTCTGGTCTAGCCAAGATGCAGGCCGAGCCTCTACATTGCACTTGGGAATGAAACAAGCACCCGTTTCGTCTATTTTTGAAAAGAACCTATCTGATTACATTTTGCATGATCTCGGCCACGCTGGTGCTGGGAATGTTTCGGTGGTCGAGATAGGCGTAAACCCTTTCAAACCAATCATAAATGCCCTCAACCTCAGCCGGCGTCTCGACATAGGGCGTGTGACCAGGTGCCAGAGAGGGACTGTGAAACGACAACGTCAATACAGGCACGTCGTCGTCCAGAACCATATCAATACCGCGGATGGCCTCCTCCACGCTCACACCTTCTGGCGTCAAGGCAATCCGTTCCATCATGCCCAGGCGCGATAGGATTCGGCCCAGAGAGGGGAAGCGCTCTTGCAAGCGGCGCACCACGCCGCCTTGCCGCCTCAGCATGCCCCAATAGGCGCTGGTCACAGGCAGTTCGAGCAATTGGCGCTCTGCATCGGCCCAATAAGGCCACAGCGGATGGGCGGAGTAATCGGGTCCGTGCTGGCCGGAATAATCGAACAGAGACCTGACAGAGGTGTCGACCGCGATTCCCGCCGACTTAAGCAAGTCCGGGGTTTGCGGGCCCAAACCGTATCGGCCAGCGCGGTAGATCAGCGGAGGCGCGCCAAACACCACCTCAATCCTATCCCGCAACTGCATGAACTTGGCCGCTTCCAATGCGGGCGGCAGGTTCCCGGCATAGGAATTGTGTGCGCTCACCTCTTCATCGAACGGCGGGTTGACCCATGGATGCAATTGCACGCCAACTTCGGCTGTGCCGCGTTTGACTGCGTCGCCGATGATCTCGGCTGCGGCTGGCGAATTTACGATTGGCCAATCGACCAAATAGAGTGGGATGATGCCCAGCCGCTCGCAGAATTGCTGAAATCGGCGCAATTCAGGGATATGCTCCAGTCCAAAGCCATCTCTGCAAAAGGGCGCTTCCCAGTCAAATTCCTCTTCGGTGTCAACTGTCAGCAGAACGCGTTGGCCAAAGTCATCCGCGAACTTCGCTCTTGCGCTTTGTGCAGGCGGATCAAGAATGGACCGTGCTTCGCCCGCAGCTGCTGATTCAGAAAGGGGTTGCATGCTGAGCTCCCTCCCTGATTGCCAATTCAGCGGGATCGCTGGAGCTTATGCTTTCCCGCCGCCACGTTCGCCGCTGATCGAAGCGGCATTTTCATGTTCGGAAATAGCGGGGACGTCTTGAGGATTGCTTACCTGCAGACCCGCACCTGCGTCCGATCCGTCTTGGCTAGGCAGAGCTTGCTGAGCGGTCAAGAGTGGGAGCATCAACGCCAGATGTTCGCCCTCGTGAGACAGCCCGCCTTTGGCGGCGCGCGCCTCAGCCCGGGCTAGGCGGAAGGTGAAGCCCGCGCCAAACAGACCTGCGTTGAGAACGGTGTTGGCGGGCTTAACTTGAGCAGCGAACAAATCTTCTTCGGAAATCAGTTGAGCTAAGCAATTCGCAAATTAGCCGGACCAGCCGATCATCGCGGCGCAATTGGCAAGTGATCATCTCGCCAGACGCGCATGCCCCGCCAAGGGTCGCCAACACGCGCCAAATGAGCGCTTCGGTTTCGCCGGTGTCCATCGCTACCATAATCGGCGGGCCTTCAGGTTGGACAAACTCAATCCCTGCCATCCGTGGTCCGAGCACCTGCGCCAATTGCTGAGCGGTTTTGGCGATCATTGCGCCTAGATCAGTGTCGCCTGGAATCATTTCAGCAGCGCCGGTTTCCAGCTTGGCCAGCCGGTCTAGCTCTTCAAAGCCTGCCAAAATACGCGCGGCGTCGGCGGCGACCGCCGCGGCCAAAGCGCGGTATTCATGCGGGGCAGGGCCGAATAATTGCTGCTGAATGACTTCGGCATAGCCCTGAACGGCGGTGACCGGTGTGCGCAGCTCGTGCAGCAATTGGCGGATGCGGTCGCCTTCGCTGCCGCCCTGGCCGGGCATGCTGGCGGCTTTCGCAGGGCGGCGGCACCGGCCGACATAGCCAGTGAAATTGCCTTCGTCGGCAAAGTTCGGCTGTGCATCGACAATCCAGTCGCCCGCGATCGCTTCTGCACCCGCCATGGCCAGGGGTGCGTGCGCAATCGGCTGTCTGCGATCAAAGGCGCGTTCAATCAAAGATTGCGCAGCGGGATTGGTAAAGGCTTGAGCCGGGACCAGCCGCTTGCCGATCACCATCGGCGCGGCCTCTGGTTCGGCCCATTCGATCCGGCCATTCGCGTCGGTGGCAAAGCCGAACCCGCGCACTTCACGTTCAGATTGACGCGGCTGCTCCTCCAGCGGCAGGCGCGGGGCGCTGTCGATGGCCTGCGCGCCGCTTTCCCGATCGCGCTTGAACTGCGCAATCCGCTCCACCAGAGCGGAAATTTCGCTGCGATTGGGGTCGATCTCTGGGCTGCCCATCGGGTTCGTTGCCATGCTTGGTTGGTCTGTCAGTCCGAACGGGTCATAGGACGCTCTGTCCGTCCGGGGCCTCTTAGCTTCCCCGACACCATGCTGCCCTGTTTGGCGTTCTAGTTCGGGCGCGCGTGCTTCTTGAGGTTCAGTTTCGCCTGTCTGTTCCTCAGTGGGGTTTTCTACAGCAAGGCTTTCCGCCACTTCTTCGTCCGCCGGGACTTCTTCGCTGAGCTCGAACGGCTCATTGGCTGGAGACAGAGGATAGTCTGCTGGCTTGTTGCGCAGCGGCATGATCGTCGCCGGAGCGCTCGATCCCATCAGTGACGCATAGGGGACGTCTGGAGGTGTATCAATCGGCTCAGCAGGGGCTTCACAAGAGGCTGGCGGCGTATCTAATCCCTTCGTATCGTCATAACCGTTTGGATGAGGCAGCCCGCGGTCATGCACGCCCAATTGATCAAGCAAGCGCTCTGCATCAACCGGCAGATCATCCCTGCGCCGCAAAAAGCCGCGCGCTCTCACAGGCAGCCTTGGGATAAGGGCAGTCCAATCCTCATCGCTCAATTCTGCGCGGTGCAGAGCAGCGGCCGCCACCTCAGGTTCGAAATCGGCCAGATGGGCGGCTAGATCAGCGCTGCGAAACCGCCAACCGCGCTCGCGAATCGCCGATGCCCTTGCGTGCGCCGGAATTTTGTCAGCCAGCGCATCCATGCGTAGCCAAGAGGCGGCAACCAGGCTCTGCCGACGGCCATCAAGGATGCCAAACTTGCGATTGCCAAGGATGTCGAGCAGCTGGCGAAATTGCGTGCGAGCGCCCACGTCGGTGTCTGCGCGTTGGCGCAGCACAGTCGCAAGGCGGTCGTCAAAAAACATATCTGCTCCGATACACACACACGGCCATCAGGCGCTAGTGGGGCCGAAAGTTTCATACCAAGCCTTTCTAACATTCACACATGGCTTTCAGACGCGTTGCAAAGCGGGACAATTGCTGGCAAACATAATAATATTAGTTTTGCACCTCGGTCTGAGGGCAAATACTTGCTAGCTCTTGTTCTCCTAGGAACATTGCTAGTCATAAATGAAGGCCAAATGGGAGCGTACGCCGCATGGCGAATTTGGATGAAATCGATAAACGCCTGCTTTCTGAATTGCAGGCGGAAGGGCGCGTAACCAATGTAGAGCTCGCACAGCGCGTGGGATTAACCGCGCCGCCGTGCCTGCGCCGAGTGCGCGGTTTGGAGGAAGACGGCGTTATTCGCGGCTATCACGCGGATCTTGACCCGTCGAAGCTGGGCTTTGCGATCACTGTCTTCGCGATGGTCAGCCTGAAGAGCCAGGCCGAATCGAGCCTGCGTGAATTTGAAGACGCCATGCGCGATCTGCCTGAGGTGCGCGAGGTACACATGTTAAACGGCGAGATCGATTTCATTTTGAAGATCGTCAGCAATGACCTGCAGAGCTTTCAGGAGTTTCTGACAAGCAAGCTAACACCTGCGCCCAATGTTGACAGCGTGAAGACCTCACTGACGATACGCACCGCGAAATATTCGCCCGGAGTGCCTCTCTAATACTGCAAAGCCGGAATTCAGCCCATGAGCGAAATGTTCGAAGACAGCCCCGGCGGTGACGAGGTCGCCAGCTTAGACAATCCGCTAACTGGGAAGTGCTTATGCGGCGCAGTGTCGATCACCTTGAATGGTATGCGGTGCGAAGTGGATGTGTGTCACTGCGAAATGTGCCTAGCGGACCTATGGCAGCTTTGGCTCCATGGTCGCGGGAGCTGACTTCACGATCTCAGGTGAAGCCAGTGTTGGAACTTACAAGTCAAGCGATTGGGCAGAGCGCAGCTTTTGTAGCAAGTGCGGCAGCGCGCTTTGGTATCGCTTTCTGCCGACGAATTTCTATAGCTTTGCTGCTGGTCACTTCGACCTGCCAGACGGATTGCCAATCAAGCAGCAAATTTTTGTCGATGAGAAGCCGGATTGGTATGATCTGACGCAAGACAGCCCGATGAAAACTGGGCCGGAAATCATTGCAGAGGCTCAGGCCGCAGGGATCACGTTCGATTAGAACAAACGCCACGCTGCGCCAATTCTGGGGAGGCTCCCGCCCGCTCAGCTCCTCTTGCGGCCGCCAATAACAGCAGCGATGATCAGAGCGATTCCGACGCCGATCACTCCACCGCCGACTTGACCCGAACGCTTGAAGGCCTCCGGTTCCACTCGGACATCAGAGACAAGCGGCGCCCAATATGGCAGCGAGAATACAGCTAAGCCAATCATCAGAAGCAGCACTCCGGGCAAATACCGTATCATTCTCGCCAGCCTGAGTGCGTCTGCGGCCCTAGCTCTCGCGCTCTTCTAGCCAGCTCTCAAGCCACTTGATCGAGTAATCGCCGGACAGCACATCGTTTTGCTTGAGCAATTCCTGGTGAAGTGGAATGTTGGTCTTCGGTCCCTCAACCACCATTTCTTCAAGCGCGCGGCGCAAGCGCATGATGCAGCCCTCGCGGTTGCGACCATAGACGATCAGCTTGGCAATCATGCTGTCGTAATAGGGCGGGATTTTATAGCCCGCGTAAAGCCCGCTATCGACCCGCACATGCATGCCGCCAGCCGGGTGATAATAGGTCACCTGACCGGGCGAAGGCGCGAAGGTGAAAGGATCCTCTGCATTTATCCGGCACTCAATCGCGTGCCCATTAAATTCAAGCTCTTCCTGCTTCACAGACAAGGGCTTTCCAGCCGCGATGCGGATTTGCTCGCGCACCAAATCAACGCCGGTGATGGCTTCGGTAACCGGATGCTCCACCTGAAGCCGGGTGTTCATTTCAATGAAGTAGAACTCGCCGTCTTCCCACAGGAATTCGATCGTGCCCGCGCCGCGATAGCTCATATCGCGCATCGCCTTTGAGCAGACCTCGCCCATGTGCATACGCTCTTCGTGGCTGATTACTGGGGAGGGGGCCTCCTCCAGCACTTTTTGGTGGCGGCGTTGCAGCGAGCAATCGCGCTCTCCCAAATGAATCGCATTGCCATTGCCGTCGCCGAACACCTGGAATTCGATGTGGCGCGGATTGCCGAGATATTTCTCAATATAGACGGTGGCATCGCCAAACGCGGCCTTCGCCTCGCTGCCGGCTTGTTGCATCAGAGTTTCGAGTTCGTCTTCGCTCTCGCAGACTTTCATTCCGCGGCCGCCGCCGCCCGAGGCGGCTTTGATGATTACCGGATAGCCGATTTCTGCGGCGATTTTCTTGCCTTCTTCCGGGTCAGAGACGGCTCCGTCAGAGCCGGGCACCAGCGGCAAGCCAAGCTCGCTCGAGCAGTTTTCTTGGCTTGAACCTTGTCGCCCATAGTGACGATGTGTTCAGGCTTTGGCCCGATCCATTTGATGTCATGCGCCTCAACGATCTCAGCGAACTTGGCGTTCTCTGACAAAAAGCCATAACCTGGGTGGATCGCATCGCATTGCGCCACTTCAGCGGCTGAGATGATCGCTGCGACATTAAGATAGCTGTCAGTTGCAGATGGCGGGCCGATGCAGACCGCGTGGTCGGCAAGGCGCACATGCATTGCATCAGCGTCCGCAGTGGAGTGCACCGCCACTGTCTCGATGCCCATTTCGTGGGCCGCGCGGTGGATGCGCAGAGCGATTTCGCCGCGATTGGCGATCAGGATGCGGGTAATGGCCATAGCCTGTTTTCCTCGCGCGCTTTACGCTATCACGACCAGCGGCTGGTCAAATTCGACCGGCTGCGCGTTTTCGACCAGGATAGCTTTGATCGTGCCTGACTTATCGGCAGGGATCGGGTTCATCACCTTCATCGCCTCGATAATCAGCAAGGTGTCACCTTCTTTGACAGAGGCGCCGACTTTGATGAAGTCGTCTGCGCCGGGTTCCGGCGCAAGATAAACCGTGCCGACCATTGGCGAGAGCATTGCGTTTTCGCTCTCGTCGGCGGGAGCCTCTGCGGCACTTGGCGCTGCGGCTGGTGCAGCGGCGGCAGGGGCCGGGGCTGGAGCAGCCGCAACCGGCGCATTGATCGCAGCAGGCGCAAAGCCGCCGCGTGCAACACGGATCTTGCGGTCGTCTTCTTCAACTTCGATTTCGGTTAAGCCGGTTTCGTTCAGCAGCTCTGCGAGTTCGCGAACGAGTTTGGTGTCAACATCCATGCCGGATTTGCGTCCGCCATTTGTTTTGCTGGTCGCCATGGGGGCCCCTTATTGTGTCTGCTGCGGTCATTTGCGGGATCGCAAACTGGGGTGCAGCGTGATTGTGGGGGTGATTATTCCCGCAAATTGCGGCTGGCAAGTGGCATGGACGGGTTTTGCCGTCCCAGTCGGCCAAGTAGGCCTTGCGATGCGTGCGCCTAATGCTGCGCAGACTGCCAAGTTACCCCGAGCACCGTAAGGAGTCGCTTGCCTTGAGGGACTAGACCTCGTCGCCAATCACCGCATCAAGAGCGATTGTGTAGCTCGCTGCGCCATGCCCCTCGATCGTTTTCGCGGCCGCCATCCCGACATAAGAGAGGTGGCGAAAGTTTTCTCGCGTTTTTGGATCAGAAAGATGCACTTCTATAACCGGAATGGTTATCGCGCGAATGGCATCGAGCAGGGCGATAGATGTGTGAGTGTATGCAGCCGCATTCAGTAGAACGGCGCGCGCGCCCTCCGCCTGCGCTTCGTGCAGCCAATCGACCAGCATGCCTTCATAATTGGTTTGGCGCATCTCAATGGTTAGGCCGTGCTCACGAGCTTTGTCCTCAAGCATGCCCGCGATATCATCAAGTGTGTCAGAGCCATATATCTCAGGCTCGCGTAGACCGAGCAGGTTGAGATTGGGGCCGTTGAGGACGTAGATCGTGCCGGAAGGCGCTGCAGAATTGTCTGTCATGCAGGCCGTTTAGCGCGGGGTAATTGGCAAGCTCAAGTCCGCATCAGTGGCTGAACCAGGAAAACTACTGATCTACGCCCTTCACTTTACCCCATTGGCGGGCGGCGGTGTAGCCGAGGTAGCCAGTGCCAAACAGCGCATAGAGCGGTTCAGGCAGGCCGTTGAGATAGGCGTTCATTCCCGCCGCGATATTCGTGGCCGCGCTAGGGTTGAAGGCGGCGAGCACCCCCATTGGCAGTGCCCACAATATCATTGCGTACATCACATAAAGAAAACTGGGGCGTGCACGGCTGGTCCAGGGGGCGGCTGATTTTGCCTCAGCAATGATGGCTGAGATTTGAGTCTCGATCAGCCGCATTTCCTGCGAGCCTTCTAGCTTCAAGAGTTCAAGTTTGGCCTTGGCGCGTGCTTCCTTGTCAGGAATGATCTTGTCGATGATTGATGTGATCGGACCGATCAGCGTTTCCAAAATGGCCATTAATGCAGCTCCTTATCATGAGTCGCACAATAAATAACCAAAACGGTTCAAGTAGGAAAAATATATTTCCCAATCAGCTATTCTCCGGCTTCCGTCAATATCCGCTGAGCAAGTGCCAAATGCGGGCGATCAAGCATATTGCCATCCAAGGCGAGGGTGCCTGCGCCAGGATTGTCGGCAAACAATTGCACCACCGCGCGGGCATGGGATAGCTCTTCTTCACTGGGTGTGAAGGCGCTGTTGATCGGCTCGATTTGAGCGGGATGGATCGCGAGCATACCGCGAAAGCCTTGCCTTCTGACCATCAAGGCTCGTGTCCGTAGCGCATCAAGGTCGCGGAATTCCGGCTGAACGGTTTCGATCGGTGCCACCTGAGCTTTCACCGCGCCAAGCAAGCAGAGGCTGCGAGCCATTTCATAGACGTGGGAATATTCACCGTCCGGTCCGCGCTGTTCCTGAGCGCCGAGTTCTGAAGAGAGATCCTCCGCGCCCCAACTCATCGCGACGAGCCGCGGTGCTCCGTCATAGGTGCCGGTGGTGAACATCGCGGCGGCAGTTTCAGTTACCAGTGCGGCGATACGGGTTGAGCCAGGTTCCAGCCCTGCCTTCGTCTCGCGCTCGCTCAACATAGCGTCCAAGGTTGCAACGTCGTGTCCGCCCTCTGCCTTGGGCAGGAAGATGCCGCCAGGGCCGGAAGGCATGATGGTATCAAGATCGCGTTCCGTTTCGCCACTCGACAGCGGATTAATTCGCACCCAAATGCGCGCCTTGTCTTCGCGGCTGGCGATCATATCGCGTACTAAGTTCCGCGCAGCAGGCTTGTTGTCCGGGGTGACTGAATCTTCCAGATCAAGCAAAGCGATGTCGGCCGCGCTGTCGGCGGCCTTGATCATCTTTTTCTCGCTATCACCTGGGGCGAACAGCCAAGAGCGCATTCGCAGTGTCATCGATCTTTCCCCTTTGCTCCAGCATGGTTAGGCTGGGCAGTGATACGGCGCAAGCATATGCGCTAGGCGCACGCTTACGCTAAAAAGAACCCTCAATATCGACTGAAAATATCGTGCCAAAGCGGCGGCGGCGCTCCTCACGGAACTCCACAATGCCAGCGGCACGGTCGGTGAAAATCGTCCGGTCGAGATTGTTGCGGCGGTCGAGCAAATTGGCAATGCGTCCGCGCAAAGTCAGTCCAAAGACGTCTTTATGCTCAACGAATAACCGCAGGAAACCTGGACTTTCCGTGCGGTCCGCAATTTCGTCCAATCGAACTGTGGCTCTGTTGTCTCCAGCGAAGAATGCAGTGCCTATCGCCCAAGGGGAGCCGACAAAGTCCTGGCGCAGCTCGGCCTCAAATTCGATGTAACGTTGATTGGAAATCTCTCGCGCTGTGCCAAGTAGAGGGTCAAGCACTTCGCTCTCCGAATATTCGATCTCGGTATCAAATCTGAGACCTTTGATGCCGATAGGATCGAATAATAGCGTAAGCTCTCCTGACAGGCCGTAGATCGAGGCAGAATCGATATTGCCAGGTGCCTGTCCGCCGCCATCAATCGGAATCAAGTCGACAATATCACTGATGTCTTCGTAAAAACCGCGCAGATTCAGCGAGCCCAGATCGCCAAAGCTTTGGCTCGCCTCCACCTCGAACAGCCAGCTTTGCGGCGGGACCAGATCGGAATTGGTCACGTTGGTGCGGTCTTGATCAAGATTGGTTGTGGCGATGAAGTCAAAGAAACTCAGCTGGCCAACCTTGCGTTCGATCCGCCCTGATAGATCGAGCCTCGAATTGGCATTCCAGTCGAGAGCGACAAAACCTTTGGGTCGCTGGAAACTGCGAGTTTGGCCCAAGGCGCCCGATTGGCTGATCTTCGAATATTCGCCGCCGACGGAGACCTGCAATTGAACACGGGGCGAAAGCGCGCGGCTGTAAGTCAGGCTGGTTTCAGCGCGGTCTTCCTCGACCCGAGCCGTTGCGCCCTCAAAGTCGACTGGTTGGAGAACGCCGTTGTCATCGCGCTCTTCAAAGGCGGAATTGATGTCCAGGAAGTTCCGGACACCCTCGAGCGCAAATTGGAAATCGCCGCCCAGGCCCGCAAAACTGTATTCAGAGCGAATGATGGTCTCGCCTTCGTCCGCATCGCGGACAAAAACAGAACCATCTGACGCAGAGCCATCGGCGAAAATGGTCAGAACTTCAGAGCGGGTGGGGCTGTCCTCGTAGCGGGTGAAGCCGATCAGTTTGAGTTGTCCGCCTGCCAGCGAGAAGCTGTAGTCGGCGCTTAGCTCATAATTGAATTCATCTTCGCTGGAGGTGAATTCGCGCAGCCGGTCGCTGTCAGAGATTGTCCCGGTGCGTTCAGATATTTCACGTTGGTCGAACAGATTGCCGCCGACCTCACCGGTGAGATTGAGGACATTTCCATTATTTGCAGTGCGCGCGAAAGAACCCGACAGGGTTATCCGGTCACCGTTGAAATTCGATTGTTCTTGGCGGGTGTCGATCAAATTTCCCGCGCCATCGAACACGCGCTCAATCCCGGCATCGCCGCGCCGCCCAGAATCGTTCTCAAGAGCGAGGGTCCATTCCGTCTTCTCGCCGCCACCGGCCAATGAAACCTGGCCATCGCCCCAGCGAAATGGGGCGCCAGAGGAGCGCCATTCTGCCGAATAGCGAAACTGCCCGGTGACGCGGCCAGTGCTCTGGGTGATGACATTCAGGACTTGGCCCGACAAGCCGCCGATATCGAGACTGGCCCCGTCCACCAGCTCCAGTCGTACGACATCTTCGACTGGGATGCGTTGAAGTGCATCAACCGGGCCGTTCGATTTTCCAGATATCCGGCGGCCATTGATCAGGACATTGGTGTCGGCCTGACCAAGTCCTCGGTCATTGCCGCCCTCACGAATGGTGAAGCCTGGAACTTGCTGCGCCATGTCGAGCGCGTTGCGCGGTGCGAAACGTTCGAAATCAGCAGGTGTGAATGTGGCCCGGGCGTCTGAATCAACGGCCGTTTCATCTGAACTGGCAGCGGTGGAAGACGGCACCGAACCAGACGGTACGATTTCCTCAGCCGCGTTTTGTGCAGCAGTTGGGGCTGCGCAGATCGCGCTCGCAGCACCGCATAAAAAAGAAAACGAAAGCCCATAGGGTGCATCAAACGCGCCTTTCCAACGCAAGTTCCGAAAAGGCCCATGAATGGAAATTTCAGATTGGAAAGCGGAATCGTCAAAAATTCGACGAACGTTCCACTGGTCGGGACGACTGGATTCGAACCAGCGACCCCCACACCCCCAGTGTGATGCGCTACCAGACTGCGCTACGTCCCGGAACCAGTGGAAGGCGGCGCTATAGGGCGAGGCTATGGGGCATGCAAGCGCCCATATTGGACGGTTAAAGTTGTTCGCACATGGGCCAGATTATAAGGGCTTCGATTGCGAGGTCCTTGCATTGCTGCTAGGCGCGCCCACTTGACCCATGAGGGCGGGGGAAATGCGAGGCAGTTGCACCGCTAGTTTCCACCTTCATGATTGCGATTTTGTATTTTTGACGGGCTAATTCGACATGCTTGATATTCTTGCTGCTGCTGGCGCTGGGGATGCGCCTCCAGGATGGCTTCAATGGCTGCCAATCCTTGGCATGATCCTGATCTTTTGGTTCTTGATTATCCGTCCGCAAATGAAGCGGCAAAAAGAGCATCAGCAAAAGGTCGAAGGCCTGAAGAAGGGCGATCAAGTGGTCACCGCAGGCGGCCTGATCGGCAAAGTGCTCAAGGTGAACGACGACAATGTCGAGCTTGAGCTGGCCAAAGATGTCCGTGTGAAGGCTGTGAAGCACACTATTGGTGATGTGCTCCAACCAGGCGGCAAGCCAGCCAACGATTGATCTTTGGCCGCTGGGCCACCCCCTCGCATTACCATTCATTGTCACGCGGATTAGAACGAAACCAAAATGCTCGATTTTCCGACATGGAAGAAGTTCTGGCTCTGGGGCCTGACACTTGTCGCAGTGCTGGCGGCGATGCCATCGCTGTTTGCTGCCGCCAATGTGGGGTGGCCAGAGGCGCTGCCTAATCCTCAGGTCAACCTTGGCCTGGATTTGGCTGAACGGTAGCCACATTCTCCTCGAGGCGGATCCCGCCGAAGTTGCCGTGCAGCGGCTGGAGAATATGGAGGAAACCGTTCGCGGTGAAATGCGCCGGGCAGAGCCGCGTATTCGGATCGGGGACATTTCAACATCGGGCGGCGAGCTTTCCTTCATGCTCGACACGCCAACGGACATCGACCGCGCGCGCGGACTGCTTGAGCCGGTGATGATGGGCAATAATCTGGTGCGCGAATGGGATCTAAGAGTGGTCGATGGCCAGCGTATGGTGTTGACCCCGACCGAAGACGGTGTCGATCAAGCTGTTACCGATGCAATGGACAGCGCGACCGAGGTGGTTCGCAAACGTATCGATGGATTGGGTACACGCGAGCCGACGATCATTCGCCAGGGCGATACCCGTATTGTTGTTCAGGTGCCGGGCCTCCAAGATCCCGACCAATTGAAAGAGCTACTGGGTAAAACTGCCAAGCTTGAATTCAAACTGGTTGATCTCAACGCTCTGCCCACAGACGTACAGGCGGGAATCGTACCTCCGGGCAGCCAAGCGTTTCCTTATTCTGACGAGACGCCGCAAGCAGGACAGATGGTCGCCGTTCGGCGGTTGGGCGGCATTCGCGGAGATAGTTTGACGAACGCACAGGCTGGTGTGAACCCGCAGAACAATGAGAATGTCGTCAACATTCAGTTTGATCAGCAGGGCGCATCGAAGTTCTGCACCTTGAGCACCGAAAATGTCGATCGCCCATTCGCGATCATTCTCGATGAGAAGGTTATCTCGGCGCCGAATTTCAATGAGCCAATTTGTGGTGGTTCAGCTCAGATCTCTGGCACATTCACCGCTCAAAGCGCAGCTGACTTGGCGATTGCGCTGAATTCAGGCGCGCTTCCGGTCGAGCTTGCTGTGATTGAAGAACGCACGGTCGGCCCAGACCTTGGCGCAGATTCAATCCGCAAGGGTTTGCTCGCCATGTTGATCGGTTCGGTTGCGGTGATCGCTTTGATGGTCGCGACATATGGCCGATTCGGCATTTATGCGACCATCGCTTTGGTCTTCAACGTGCTGATTATCCTCGGCCTGATGGCTGGGTTGAACACTACGCTAACTCTGCCCGGTATCGCTGGTTTTGTTATCACCGTGGGCGCGGCGGTGGACGCCAACGTTCTGATTAATGAGCGAATACGCGAGGAGCGAAAACGCGGTAGGCGCGTCGTAGCGGCGGTTGAAAACGGCTACAAAGAGGCCAGCCGCGCTATTTACGACGCGAATATCACGAACTTCATCGCCGGTGTTTTGCTGTTCCTGTTCGGCTCTGGTCCGGTGCGCGGCTTTGCCGTCGTCCTGGTGATTGGCCTGTTCACCAGCGTCTTCACCGCGCTTGTCCTAACCCGCATGTGGGTCGCCGGATGGCTGCGTAAAACGCGCCCCAGCGACATTAACATTTAAAGGGCGAATCGACATGAAACTGCTCAAACTCGTCCCTGAAGCGACCAACATCAAATTTCTGCGTTTGCGGGTGCCGTTTTTCATTTTCAGTCTGCTGCTGATCGCGGCAAGCTGGGCATTGGTGCTGATCAACGGCCTCAATTACGGTGTCGATTTCGCTCGGCGGTCAGGAAATCCGCGCGACCTTCACTCAGACCGAAGAGGCTCCGATTGCGGAGCTGCGCGAGAGTGTTGGTGCTTTGGAAAATGTTGGCTCGCCGGTCGTACAAACCTTTGGTGCGCCCAACGAGGTGTCAATCCGGGTGAAGCTGCCGCCTGAGGCGGAAGGCAATCCAGAGTTCGCCGCCGAGATGACAACGGCGATTACCGACAGTCTGAAGTCAGACTATTCGGACATTCGGATTGATGGCGTGGATTCGGTATCCGGCAAGGTTTCCGGCGAATTCCGCCAGGATGCCGTGCTGGCTTTGCTGGCAGCTATGCTCGCTGTCGCGCTCTATATTTGGATTCGGTTTGAGTGGCAGTTTGGCGTTGGCGCGCTGTTCGCACTGTTCCACGATGTCTCGGTAACCTTGGGCATGTTCGCGTTGTTCCAGCTCGAATTCAGCCTCCAGATTATCGCCGCGATTTTGGCGATCATCGGCTATTCCTTGAACGATACAATCGTGGTCTACGACCGCATCAGGGAGAACTTGAAGAAGTATCGCAAGATGCCTCTGCCGGAGCTGCTCGATCTGTCGGTCAATGAGACCTTGGCCCGGACGGTGATGACCTCTTTAACCTTGCTGGTTGCGCTTGTTCCGCTGCTGCTAATCGGTCCGGCAAGTCTGTTTGGCCTGGTCGCGGCGATCACCGCTGGTCTGTTCATCGGCACCTATTCGAGCGTCTATTTGGCGGCGCCGGTGCTGATTTGGATGGGTGTCACTTCGAACAGCTTTGTACCTCAGGAAACCAAGGAAGAGCGGCAGGAAAAGATCGCTCGCGGCGAGGCGTAACTGCGCTCGCTAGGCTCTGTTTTCTGCTAGCTTGGCGTAATGCTCGGCCAACTGCGCTCCGTTGGTTGTCCAGTTGAAACGCTCCGCCATGAATGCAACCTGCTGTCTGTCGGCTGGCTTTGCCATCAGGGACTGAACCGCGCCCACCACCGCCTCTGGCGTGCGTTCGATCAAATAGCCTGCCACATCGCTGGTTATGATCTCGCGCGCTCCGCCGACATCGCAGGTGATCACGCGGGTACCGCAGGCTAGCGCCTCAACCCATGCATTGGCGAGGCCTTCACTGCGTGTGGGCAAAACCATCGCATCGGAGGCCGAGAGTACGATTGGCAGCAAATCATGGTCGATTGACCCAGCGAAGTGAACGCGGTCTGCCACACCCAGATCGCTGGCGAGGCTGCGCAAATGCCGCTCGTCCTCGCCCTTACCGATCAGGATTAAGCGCGCCTCTGGCAACGAGGGCAAGGCGCCAATCGCGATGTCTTGTCCCTTGCGTTCCACCAAGGCACCAACGCAGCTAAGCAGCGGCACTTTCTCCGGCAGATCAAAGCCCAGTTCATGTGCCAGCTTTGCCCTCAAGCCAGTGTGATCAAGCGGACGAAAACGGTCACGGTCGAGGCCGGTATAGTGCAGGCGGATCTTGCTGCGTTTCATGCCCAAGGCGACCATGTCTTCGCGCAGCGCCTCACTGACCGAGAGTATGCCGTCGGCGCGCTCTGCGGCCTCGAGGATTTGCTCACGGGCGAAGTCGCGGCCGCACCAATAGCTGATGTCGGCACCGCGCGCTTTGATCGATAGGGGCAATTGCATTTGCTCCGCGATCCAGGCTGCCGCTGGGCCGTCTGGAAAGAAGAATTGCGCGTCGATTACGTGGACCGCATCGCTCGCATGGATACGCTTGATCAGCGGCAGAGCAGCCTTCGCGATGGCGCTGGCATTTCGGCGTGCACCCATCCTTGGGATCAAGGTGAAGCGAGGCCGATGAACCTCAATTCCGCCTTCGAGAGAATGCGCCTAGGCAAGTTGGCGAGCGCACGGTAACGGCCGAGCGCAATCGGCGGAATGCCGAGCGGATTGATTACGGTAACACGCCAGTCGCCGCGCTTGGCCAGCGCCTCCAGTGAGCGTGCAACGAACGTTCCGAAACGCGGGTTTGCCGCGTTTGGGAACAGAGTGGATATCGAGACGACATGTCTGGACGCTTCGCTCACTGGATCGCTCACAAACGGCGCACCAGCATGTCAGCAACCGCGATCCATGGCGGGTTGTCGACGACCTGCTGTTTTTCACCCGCGCCGGGCGGAAGAATGCCAACCAGCGTGCCTCGGCGGTCAATTAAACGCCCAAAGGCAAAGCGTCCACCTGGTCTTGGCACGAGGCAGTCGCGATTGATCGCGCTTCCGGCATCCTCGGGCGATAACTGCCGTAACCATAGCAAGTCACCGGGGCGAAACTCTCCAATGCTGGCAGAGACGCTGAGCACCATGCGCGCTGCACCCTCCTCACTGGAAGCGAGATCTGTCGGTAGAATGGCCTCACGTGGGCTTTCGAGCGCTTCCGCGCCAGCTATAGTTAGCTCTGCGACGATCTGCGCTTGCGGGGTCTCTTCAGAGCGAACCAGTGCCTCTGCGTCCACACCAAGCGCGCCAGCGATCCGCTCCATCCATTTGAGCGAGAGATTGCGCATCCCCGTCTCTAGTCGAGCCAATGGTTTGCGCCGTGGTTGGCGGATCACAAGCCTCTGCCAGTTCTGCCAGCGTCAGCCCCTTGCTTTTGCGAATGTCGCGAATGCGGTTGATCATGCTCTACCTACAAAAAGAACCAAATCGGTAATTTTACCTTTCCTACACGAACCAATGCATTGCAAGCCCTGTGGAGAGAATGCGCACAAGGAGGGATTCAATGGGAAGAGAATTGGTTGAGCGCGAGCTAACGCGCGAAGGACCTAGACGGGAACAGTCGAGCAAGAGCACGGTGAAGGGCAAACGCCGCAGTGTGACGATGAATCTGGCGGAATCGCCGCTCAGTTGGCTGCATTCGCGCGGTCATATTTCGGACCGCCTGTACGATGCGGGCGAGCGACTGCGAGCTGATTATGAGCGAGCGCAGCTGCCAGCGAACCTCACGATGCGCTGGGATCCGGTGCGGATCAAAACCACTGGGGAGCAGGGACTTTCAAGCGGGGAGAAGCAGATATCGGCCAAGCGCCGCTTTGATGAAGCTTTGCAGCAGGCTGGCAAAGGTCTGGAGGATATCCTTTGGCGCGTTGTCTGCGCAGGTGAGGGCCTACCAGTGGCAGAAAAGACCCTGGGTTGGCCCGCGCGCAGCGGCAAGCTGGTCCTGAAGCTCGCTCTAGACCGTGTCGCCGACTATTATCGGATCAATTAGTACCGGGCGCGGGCGCCGCGCTATTATCCGCCGTAGAAGAACCGTTCTTCGGCGATTCTGCCATCTTTGACAGTGTAGACAGCCGTTTCAGACGATTGGGTGCGTTCGCCCATCATCGTTACGTCCATCGAATAGTTCACGGCGAATTGCTCTCCCACAACAAAGGGTCCGGCCATATCGAAGCCGTGCATTTCGGCATTTTCGTTCCACCATTTGTGCTTTTCGAGCAATTGCTCGCGTCCTTGCACGTGTGACATGGGGCCATCGCCGGGTTCCATGCTCACAATATCATCGGACCACATGGCTTGGTAATCGGCTTCGCGATCTTCTTTCACCGCGTTGAAGAAATCTTGGGCAGTCTGTTCAATCGTCATCTCAGCTCTCCTAAGTGTCCTTAGACTATCAGTAGTCGATAATTATGTCAGCAGCGCGTCCACTTGCTAAGCGCAATTCGGGCAGCACATCTTCCTCAAACCATGGGTTCTTGCGCATCCAGATGGCCGATCGCCAGGCCGGATGAGGCAGAGGAAAGAATGGAGCATAATCGGCGAAGCGCCTGACACGCTCGGTCATGGAAAGTTTCTTTGCCTGCGGCAGATAATAGGCCTGAGCGTAGGCCCCGACGAGTAGGGTCAGACGCTCTGTCGGCAACACGTCCAGCATCCGATCGTGCCACTCAGGCGCGCACTCCTTGCGGGGCGGTTGATCTCCGCCAGATGCCTTGCCTGGATAGCAAAAGCCCATCGGCATCAGCGCGATTTTGTCGGCATCGTAAAAGTCGGATTTCTCAAAACCGAGCCAGCTACGCAGTCGGTCGCCGCTGTCATCGTCCCATGGCACGCCGCTGGCATGAACCTTTGTGCCCGGTGCCTGGCCGATGATCAGCACGCGGCTGTTTTCAGAGAACTGGACCACCGGGCGTGGGCCAAGCGGCAAGTGTTCTGCACAGATTGTGCAGGCGGTGATTTCTTTGTGAAGTTCAGCCGCGCTCATTCCTCAGCCATTTCTGCCAGCATCAGCCAGCGTTCCTCCGCTTGATCCTTTTCAGTGCGGGCATTCTCAATACCTTTGGAGATATTGGTGAAGCGCTGCGGATCCGTGTTGAACAGGTCGGGGTCTGAGAGAATGTTCTCACCCTTGGTGATGGCCGTCTCCAGCTCCTCGATGCGGGCTGGCAGCAGCTCATAGTCTCGCTGATCTTTGAAGCTAAGCTTACCCGCTGGCTTTGCCTGAGCAGGCTTTTCCGGCGCGGGCGCAGCGGTTGGCTTGCTCTTCTTGGTACCCGTAGTGATCGGCTTGCGGCGCTTGCGCTCCCAATCCTCATAACCGCCTGCGACAACGTCAACGCGCCCCGACCCATCTAGGCCCAGGGTCACGGTAACGGTCCGGTCAAGAAAATCGCGATCGTGGCTAACAATCAGGACGGTTCCATCGAAATCGGCGATCACCTCTTGCAGCAGATCGAGTGTTTCCAGATCGAGGTCGTTGGTTGGCTCATCAAGCACGAGCAAATTTGCGGTGCGAGCAAATTCGCGTGCGAGCAGCAGGCGCGAACGCTCACCGCCGGATAGATTGGCGACTTTGGTGTCGACCAGTCCAGGATCGAACAGGAAGTCCTTGAGATAGGCTTGCACGTGTTTGCGCGCGCCGCGTACATCGATCCAATCACCGCCCTCGGCCAGAATGTCGCGCACGCTCGCCTCTGGGCTCAGCAATTTGCGTTGTTGATCAATCATGACGCCGGTCAGTGTGCGGGCGCGCTCAACCGTCCCGCTGTCTGGCTCTAGCTCGCCAGTGAGCATTTTGAGCAGTGTGGTCTTGCCTGCGCCATTCGCCCCGACGATGCCGATCCGGTCCCCACGCTGAATGCGCAACGAGAAGTTCTTGATGACTTCGCGCTCGCCAAAGGATTTTGAGACTTTTTCAGCCACAATGACCGACTTCGATTTGAAATCGTCGTCATTGGCGAGTTTTAGTTTTGCCGAACTGGTGTCGGAAATCATCGCCGCGCGCGCAGCTCGCATCTGATGCAGTTTTTCCAGCCGACCTTGGTTGCGCTTGCGACGCGCGGTTACTCCGCGCTCCAGCCAGTGCGCCTCAAGCTTGAGTTTCGCATCCAGCTTTTCTGCGGCGCGGGTTTCCTCAGCATAGACGCTTGCCTCCCACGCTTCATACCCGCCAAAGCCAACTTCTTTGCGACGCAGATTGCCGCGATCCAGCCAGAGGGTCGCGCGGGTCAAACGCTTTAGGAAGGTCCGGTCGTGGCTGATCGTGATGAAGGCGCCTTTGTACCGGTTCAGCCAATCTTCCAGCCAGTCGATCGCGCCCAGATCAAGGTGGTTGGTTGGCTCATCTAGCAGCAGAATATCAGGGTCTTGAGCGAGCGCACGGGCAATCGCAGCGCGGCGACGTTCGCCTCCGCTGGCGGTGTCAGCTGGGCGGTCCATGGCGATACCGAGCTGGCCAGCAATGGATTCTACTTCATAGGCTTCTGGTGCATCATCGCCGGACAGCGCGAAGTCCATCAGTGTGGCGTAGGCGCTGAGGTCAGGTTCTTGCTCCAGGAACACGATCCGCGCGCCCGGCTTAATCCGGCGCAGGCCGCGGTCCGCCTCAATCCTATCATCGATCAGTTTGAGCAGAGTGGTCTTGCCAGCGCCATTCCGCCCGATCAGTGCCAAGCGATCACGCGGGCCGACATGCAGGTCGATCCCATCAGTGCCGGGGGCGCCAAACAGCCAGCGACCGCCTTGCTGAAGGCCTAGCCCTTCCCAGGATAGAATTGGTGGTTGTGCCATAACGGGCGGGCGGTAGGGGCTTGGCAAAGCACGGGCAAGCGCTTTGCATGCGTTTGTCTTGAGAAGCCTGTTGCAATTTTCTTGCCTGAACGCTGATCAGAGGCTTTATTCACTGCATGTTCAACGCGTGATCATTAAACAGGGTAGCATCATGAAACGCGGTATCTCTCTTTTTGGCGCTTTTGCCGCTCTGGCTATGGCTGGAATTCCGGTCGCTCCCTCGTTTGCCGCATCTGCGCAGGTGCAGACCGATCAAAGCAATGCGCGCAAGGAAATGCGGGCAGGCAATCAAATGTCGCTGCGCCAGATCGAGGCGCGGGTACTGCCCCGGATGAAGGGCAGCGAATATCTCGGCCCGGCTTACGATTCCACTGCGCGCGCCTATCGGTTGAAATTCATCAAAGATGGCCGCGTTACTTTCGTCGATGTCGACGCTCGCACTGGGCGCATCATCAATCGCTCTCGCTGACAGATTTCACTCAAAGTATAGGTGCAATCGGGGTGCAATTCGCTCCGCTCGCTTGACGCGTTTTGCGTAAAGGCGCACCAGATCACTTCACCTTTCAGGCACCGATCCAGGGACCAGACAGAAATATGCGCATTCTGATTGTCGAAGACGAACCGACACTTGGCCAGCAATTGAAATCCACATTGGAGCAGACCGGCTATGCGGTTGATCTCTCAACCGATGGCGAAGACGGCCACTTTCTAGGCAGCACAGAGGATTACGACGCCGTAATTCTTGACCTGGGCCTGCCAGAGATTGATGGCCTGTCAGTGCTGGGTATGTGGCGCAAGGAAGGCCGAGAATTTCCTGTGCTGGTGCTGACCGCGCGGGACAGTTGGTCTGATAAGGTCGCCGGGCTGGATGCGGGCGCGGATGATTATCTTGCCAAACCATTTCAAACAGAAGAGCTGATCGCCCGTCTTCGCGCGTTGATAAGGCGTGCGTCGGGCAATACTTCCTCTGAGCTGACGGCCGGTCAAGTGCGGCTGGACACCCGGTCTGGGCGGGTGACTCTTAAAGGAGAGCCGGTGAAGCTGACGGCCCAAGAATACAAACTCCTGAGCTATTTGATGCATCACAAAGGCAAGGTGGTAAGCCGAACCGAGCTGATCGAGCATATCTATGATCAGGACTTTGATCGCGATTCAAACACGATTGAAGTGTTCGTGACGCGTATTCGCAAAAAACTCGGTGCAGAAGTGATAACGACGATCCGTGGCCTTGGCTATAGCCTCGACGATCCCGCAGACGCGCCCCGCGCTTAGTCCGCAGGACACCGATTCTGCTTCGCACACCAGCGGGGCGGAGACGGTGACTG
Source organism: Erythrobacter sp. SN6-5 (assembly GCF_057364945.1). Lineage (NCBI taxonomy): Bacteria > Pseudomonadati > Pseudomonadota > Alphaproteobacteria > Sphingomonadales > Erythrobacteraceae > Erythrobacter > Erythrobacter sp. SN6-5. The sequence goes on along the minus strand of NZ_CP200282.1, from coordinate 2,983,694 downwards.
CGGCTGACGCTGGCAATACGCAATCTTCGGATGAGGTAAGCGCTGTTCCTGCGAAAGCGGCAGATGCTGTTCAAGCTCGGCTCCAAACGGGCAGTCTGGCGCGCCGCATGGGCCTCATCGCGGCTGGCTGGATTTTTATGCTGCTGCTGGTCGGCGGCATTGCGCTGGATCGCACATTGACCAGTCAGGTTGAGCAAAATTTTGATAACCAGCTCGAATATGTTCTGACCGCTCTGATCGCTTCTGCCGAAATCGATCCGCAAGGTGATGTCTATCTCTATAATGAGCTGGGCGACCAGCGCTTTTTTGAGCCCAATAGCGGCGTCTATTGGCAGGTGAGCGGGGAAGGGTTTGCGCCCTTTACCTCGCGCAGCCTGTGGGACAGCCCACTGGAACTGAAGGCGGATCACTTCGACAATAGTCCGCATTTTTACGACTCGGACCAATTTGAGGGGGAGCCGCTGCGCATTGTTGAGCGCACGGTAATTCTGCCAGCGAGCGAGACGCAGTGGACCTTTGCGGTTGCCTCCGCAACGGAAGAACTCGAAGCGCAGGTCACCAACATCCGCTCAATTCTGGCATGGAGCTTCGCCGTTCTCGGCTTTGGCTTACTCGCAATGGCTCTGCTGCAAATCCGAGTCGGTCTATCCCCGCTTCGCCGCGTGCGTGCGGCCATTCAGAACTTGCGCTCAACGGGCGAAAACAGGATTTCAGAGCCTCTGCCAACCGAGGTCCAACCATTGGTTCAAGAGCTCAATGGTCTACTCGAACATTCAGAAAAGCAGGCGGAAGAAGCGCGTACACATGCTGGCAATTTGGCCCATGCGCTGAAGACGCCGCTGACGGTTCTCACCAACGCCGCAACTGCCCGCGCGCCCGATCTGGGCGATGCGGTAATCCGCGAAACGCGCACCATGCAGCGGCACGTTGATCACCATCTCGCCCGCGCTCGGGCGGTTGGTAGGCGGGCCGTTGGCCATGCGCGGACCAGCATTTTTGACAGCGCAGAGGCGGTGCGCCGGGCAGTCGAGCGCCTCTATCCCCAAGCGCGTATTGATATCGCTGGCAATCGCACCGCCATCGTTGCGATTGAGCGTCAGGACTTGGATGAGATCCTTGGCAATCTGATCGAGAATGCCGCGAAATATGGTGGCGGCAGTGTCTTCGTTACGGTCGATGCCGAAAGCGAAGACGAGGCCAAAGGCGCGCCATGCGTCATTTGGGTCGAAGACGATGGAATGGGCATTCCTGAGGCTGAGCGTGAGCGCATTTTTGATCGCGGTGCGCGCCTGGACACGGGCAAGCCAGGCACTGGACTAGGCCTAGCTATCGTGCGCGATGTTGCCGAGATTTACGGCGGCGGTGTGGAGATTGAGGAAAGCGAAGACCTGGGCGGGGTGCTCATCAAGCTGAGCCTGCCGCGCGCATAGCGTGGAGCGAAATCTCAGCCGTGCCTGTCTTCGCGCGCTTGCTCGTGGTGGCGAATAACTTCATCGATTATGAAGCGCAGGAATTTCTCGCTAAATTCTGGGTCAAGATTGGCGTCTTCTGACAGCGCGCGCAGGCGATCAATCTGGCGTTGTTCACGATCAGGATCAGCGGGCGGCAAAGTCACTTTCGCCTTATATTCCCCAACTGCCTGAGTGATCCGAAATCGCTCAGCGAGAATGTGGATCAAAGCTGCATCGATATTGTCGATACTCTTGCGAAATCCGGCAAGGATGGGATCGGGTTCGTTCGGCAGGTGCGTATCATTGGACATATCGTGCAAAACTAGCAGCAATTGAGCGCTTGCCAAGCGCGTGAGCCTCGCCCACAGCGCAAATATGAGCGCTGAAGTGGTTCAATTGCCGCGCGGAAAGCGGCCTACGCTTGATCCGATGCTGTCTTTGACAGCGCCGGGCATGAATTCCGTTAACACCGTGATCTTGGAACGGATGCAGAGCGAGATCCCCTTGATTCCGCGCCTTGCAGGTCATTTGATCTCCGGTGGAGGCAAGCGCCTGCGCCCGATGTTGACGCTCGCGGGCGCCGAGCTGGTTGGTTATCAGGGCGATCGCCATCACAAGCTCGCCGCCGCTGTGGAATTCATTCACACCGCCACACTTCTCCACGATGATGTGGTCGACGGCAGCGAGCTGCGCAGAGGCAAGGCCGCCGCCAACATTATTTTCGGCAATCCGGCGACCGTCTTGGTCGGCGATTTCTTGTTCAGTCGCGCGTTTGAATTGATGACCGAGGACGGCAGCTTGAAAGTGCTCAAGATCTTGAGCCACGCCAGTGCGGTGATCGCCGAGGGTGAAGTTTCGCAGCTGACTGCTCAGCGCCAGATCAAAACCAGCGAAGAGCAATATCTGCACATTATCGGCGCAAAGACCGCTGCTCTATTTGCCGCTGCCAGTCAGATCAGCGCCGTGGTCGCCGAGTGCAGTGAAGAGCAAGAGCGCGCTTTGGAAGATTATGGCCGCAATCTGGGCGTTGCGTTTCAACTCGTCGATGATGCGATTGATTACGATTCTGATGCGGCCCAAATGGGCAAAGATCAGGGCGATGATTTCCGCGAGGGGAAGATGACCCTGCCGGTAATTCTGGCCTTTGCGCGCGGCGATGAAGAAGAGCGCTCGTTCTGGAAAGCAGCGATTGGTGGGCACCGCACATCGGACGAGGATTTGGCCCACGCGATTGAGCTGATTGAGCGCCACAATGCTCTTAATGACACGCGCGAGCGGGCGAAGCATTTTGCCCAGCGCGCCATCGATGCAATCTCGATCTTCCCAGATGGCAAAGCGCGCGCGGCAATGGCGGAAGCAGCTAACTTTGCTGTCGCGCGGGGATATTGAGCAGGGTCTTGGACCCGCAGCTACCCATAAATCATGTGTTGCCAGACCTGCGCGCAGCCTTGGCTGCGAGCGGGGCGGGTGTGCTAATCGCGCCGCCTGGTGCCGGTAAGACCACCGCGGTTGCGCCAGCTCTACTGGAAGAGGAATGGTGCACAGGACACATCATCTTGACCAGTCCGCGCCGTGTTGCTGCGCGCGCAGCGGCGGAGCGGATGGCGCAAATACTGGGTGAGAAGCCGGGCGAAACCATCGGGTATTCCACCCGGCTCGACAGCAAGAGCTCTGCGCGAACCCGGATTCTGGTCGTGACGGAGGGCATATTCGTCAACCGTGTGCTTGCCGATCCAGAGTTGCCCGGCGTTTCAGCCGTGCTGTTTGATGAGGCGCATGAGCGGCATTTGGATTGCGATATTGGGCTGGCACTCGCGCTTGAGGCGCGCAGCGTATTGCGCGAAGATTTGCGTGTCCTTGCCATGTCAGCGACGATTGATGGAGCGCGTTTTTCAGAGCTGCTGGGCAAAGATGCGCCGGTTATCGAGAGCGAAGGGCGCAGCTTCCCACTCACTCTCAGATGGCTGGGCACCAATCCCGCGCAGCCCATTGAAGCACAAACGGTTGAGGCGGTGCTCACCGCGCGGCATGAAAATGATGAGGGCGATATTCTCGCCTTTCTACCCGGGGTGCGCGAGATTGAGCGTGTTCGTGAAAGGCTTGCGGAGCGCTTGCCAGATACGCCGATATTGCCGCTTCATGGCCAGGTTGATCCAGCGAGCCAGCGAGCCGCGATCAAGCGCGATCCGCAAGGCCGCCGCCGTATTGTGCTGGCGAGCGCTATTGCCGAAACATCGCTGACGCTGGATGGCGTGTCGATTGTCGTCGATTCTGGCCTCGCTCGCTACGCTGAGTTTGACGCGGCCGCAGGAACGCAGCGGCTGGTGACAAGAGCTGCAAGCCAAGCGGCGGCGACCCAACGTGCGGGCCGTGCAGCGCGGCAGGGGGCCGGAGTGGCATATCGTTTGTGGGAGGAGCATGGGCATGCGGGACGGCAAGCATTTGCGCCTCCTGAGATAACCAGTGCCGATCTTGCCCCGCTTGTTTTGTCGCTCGCCGCATGGGGCACGCGCGACCCTGCGTCGCTGACTTGGCTGGATCCACCACCAGAGGCGGCAATCGCGAGCGCACGCCAGCGGCTAGAGGCGATGTGCGCGATTGATAACGAAGGCTCAATCACCGACTGGGGCGAGAAAATTGCCGAAATGCCGATGTCACCCGACCAGGCCGCAGCGGTGCTTTATGGCGTTACAAGAGGTGCCGGTGAGGCGAGCGCGCGGCTGGTTATGTTGTTGCAAGAACGTGGATTGGGCGGGCGCGGCGAAGACCTGCTCCAGAGGCTATCACGCTGGAATAACGACGATAGCAAACGAGCGGGCTCTGCTCGCAAGATAGCTGATGGTTGGGCGCGCAAGGCAGCGGTGCTGGTGGGCGAGGGAAGTGCGAGCGACGCGACCGCAGAGGAATGCCTTGCTCTTGCCCGGCCAGATATGATCGCGAAACGCCGCGATAGCAGCGGAGAGCATTGGCTGTCCGTAGGCGGGCGGGGCTTCGTACTCGAACCAGCCTCACCAATTGCGCGGGCTGAATGGATCGTGATTGGTGCAGCCAGCGGACAGGCCAAGGGCGCGCGGGTCATGTCGGCGGCGGTCCTGCCCTCACCAGACAGCGGCGGACCGATCCAATCCAAAATTGAGGAACGCCGTTTCATCCATTGGGATGCAGCCAAAAACCGGGCGATGCCGCGACGGGAAACCCAACTTGGGGCGATTACGTTGGCAAGCGGTCCCGATGAAAATCCTGATGAACAGGCACTTGTGGATATCCTTGTGGAGAAAGCTCTGGAAAGGCTGGGGGAAATGCTGCCTGCGCCGCTGCTCGCGCGTGGTAAATACGCGGGGGTAAAGGGCCTGTCTGAAGCAGGCTTAGCAGAGACGGCGGAGCTGTGGCTTGCCCCGCTGCTGATCAGGCGGCGCGATTTGAACCTGAAGCCAGCGCAGCTGACCGAGGCGGTTTTGGGCCAGCTCGATTGGGGCGAGCGGCAAAGGCTCGATAAAGACGCGCCCACCCATTTCATTTCGCCCGCACAGACACGCCACGCGATTGACTATGCCAGTGATGATGCGCCCAGCGTTGAAGTGCGCGTGCAGGCTTTGTTTGGCCTAGATAGCCAGCCAATGATTGGCAAAACGCCGCTGCTGCTAAAGCTCACCAGTCCTGCGGGACGTCCAATCCAATCGACCCGCGATTTGCCGGGATTTTGGCGCGGTAGCTGGGCCGATGTGGCAAAGGATATGAAGGGCAGGTATCCAAAGCATCGCTGGCCTGAACAACCGTGGAGCGAAAAGCCGAGCCTAAAGACGAAAAACGCCTTCAATCGCGAATGAGTTTAGACTATCGCAAGGGCAAGTTAGCGCTGCGGCTCGCCCAGATGGCGACGCGGCCAATGATTGATGGACCAGGACACAATGTCAGCACGTATTTTCCAGACCCCGAAAAGCGCGATGCAATCGGGCAAAGCCAAGACCGACACTTGGGTGCTCGAATTTGAGCGGTCAGAGGCACTGCGCCCAGATCCGCTGATGGGTTGGAGCGGCAGCGGCGATACGCAGAGTCAGGTGCGTTTGACCTTCCCCGACAAGGATGCGGCGAAAGCCTATGCCGAGAAATACGGAATTCCGGCACGGGTCCATTCGACCCCGGCTAAGGGACTCAAACTACAGGCTTACGCCGACAATTTCCGCTAAAAGATTGGTGCGCGATTGGCGCATCTCTAAGATCCTATCTTGCCAACCGAGGGCATGATCGCCATATGGCCAGCCGGGAGTCGGGTGGACGTTTGCGTTCGCTCACCGGGTCAGGTCCGGAAGGAAGCAGCCCAGGTGAATTGCGACGGGTCGCTCGGCTCCTTTTTCCATGAAAATACGGTGGTTTGGTCCGGCAGCGATTTCATGCCGATTTTCTCCAAACACCGCGATGACAAATGCTGCGCCAACGCGTAGTTTGCGCGCGTGACTGATTCCGATCCAGAAATACCCGAAGGCGAAGAGGACAAGCCAAGCGCTGCTGAGTTAGAGGCCGCAGGCCAGAACTCTATGTTTGGCGATCCTGAGCCTGAGCCTGCACCGTCTATTGCGGTTCAGGACAAGCCGTCCGCTAGTGAACAGACTGCTTCGGTCGAACCTGCCCCTGCGGCTGAAGTCTCGCCGCCCACTGCGGCTCCTGCGGAGAAACCCGCGAAGCCAGCGGAGGCTGCCGATAACCAGCCTTACCGCGTACTGGCGCGCAAATACCGCCCGCAAACCTTCTCTGAGCTGATCGGGCAAGAGCCTATGGTCCGCACGCTCGCCAATGCGATAGAGCGAGACCGGCTGGCGCATGCGTTTTTGATGACTGGCGTTCGCGGGGTCGGTAAAACGTCGACCGCCAGGCTAATTGCCAAAGCGCTCAACTGCATCGGTGCGGATGGCGAGGACGGGCCGACCATTGATCCGTGCGGGCAATGTGAGCCTTGCACGGCGATCGCTCAGGGTCAGCATATCGATGTGATCGAGATGGATGCTGCCTCGCACACCGGGGTCGATGACGTGCGCGAGATTATCGAGGCGGTGCGCTATGCAGCGGTCTCTGCGCGCTACAAGATCTACATCATTGACGAGGTTCACATGCTCTCGCGCAATGCCTTCAACGCATTGCTTAAGACGCTTGAGGAACCGCCTGCGCATGTAAAATTCCTGTTCGCGACGACTGAAGTTGAAAAGCTACCGGTTACCGTGCTCAGCCGGACGCAGCGGTTCGACTTGCGGCGCATTCCGGCGGAATTGCTGGCGACGCATTTCGGCAATGTCTGCGCGAAAGAGGGTGTCGAGGCTGAGGCAGAGGCGCTGCACATTATAGCCGGAGCGGCAGAGGGTTCGGTTCGCGATGGTCTTTCGATCCTCGACCAAGCGATTGCGCATGCCGATCTTGAAGAAGGCGGGCAAGTAACTGGTGAGCGGGTCCGCGACATGTTGGGCCTCGCTGACAAGAGCGCTCAGCGGAAGCTGTTGGAGCGGTTGCTGGCGGGCGATGCGCCAGGCCTTGCTGGCAGCAATTGATGAGCAATATGCGCTGGGCGTCGAACCTCTCGCTTTGATGCGGGCTTTGATGGATCTGGTTCACAAGATCACCGTGGCTCAGGTTTCCGGTGCTGAGGCCGATGCGCCAACCGAAGAAGAGCGCGCAGCGCTTAGCAAGTTTGCGCAGGAACTGGGCGCGGGTCAGCTGCACCGGCTTTGGCAGCTAATGCTGAAGGGTCATGAGGAAGTGCGCCAGGCGCCCGATCCGTTGGTTTCCGTGCAGATGGCCTTGCTGCGCGTGCTTCACGCCTCTGACATGCCGGACCCTGGCAAGCTTGCAAAACGGATAGAGGAGATTGCCAAGGCGGGGCCTGCGCCTGCTGCGCCGAATGAAGCGCACGCCGGAGAACCTGCCCCTGCCATGCAATCGGCACCCAGTGCGCTCGACTGGGCAAACGTAGTGCGACAAGTCGACGATTCCGGGCAATTGCGCGTGGCGCAAATTATGCGAGACCGAGTTCGAGTGATCGAGCTCGCGCCGGAAAAGCTCGTGTATCAGCGGGCCGATAACTTTGCCGATGACCCAGCGCCAGAGATCCGCGAGGCCTTGTTTAAGCTCACTGGTAAGCGCTGGCTGGTTGAAACAGGCGCAGGTGATGCCCAACCTAGCTTACGAGAGCAGGAAGACGCGGAGCGCGAAGCAGCAGCCGAGCGCACCCGGTCCGATCCTCTGGTGAAGGCCGCATTCGAAGCCTTCCCAGAGGCGGAATTGCTCGACCCGAAAGACCAAGCCGCACCCAGCGCTTTGCGCGCCAGCGGCAGCAAATGGAGCTGATGAAGCTATGAAATCGATGGAAGAAATGATGCAGGCCGCTCAAAAGGCCGCAGAGACGATCCAAACCCAAATGAACGACATGCAGGCCAAATTGGACGGCATGGAGGTTGAGGGTCGAAGCCGGCGGCGGCTTGGTAAAGGTGCGCGCCACGGCAAAGGGCCGAATCTTGAAGGTTGAGATCGACGACAGCCTAATGAAGCTGGAAGAAAAGCACATGGTCGAAGACCTTGTGACGGCTGCTTTTAACGATGCCCGGGACAAGGCTGACCGCGTTTCCGCCGAGGAAATGAAGCAGATGCAGGGCGGCATGGGCTTGCCAGAAGGTTTCAACCTGCCCGGTATGGGTTGAGGTATCCTGAGCGCTGCCATTGCGGCGCGCATTGAGCGTTCCCATATCCTGAGCCGATACGACAGCTCCAAAAATGCGCTCAATTGGCGCTCATAAAGATAAACGGCAAATTCAATGACACAGCAATTCCCTCTCCTGCCTTTGCGCGACATCGTGGTGTTTCCCGGTATGGTCGTGCCCCTGTTCGTGGGCCGTGACAAATCTGTCGCCGCGCTCGAGGCCGCAATGGAAGCCAGCAAGGATATCTTCCTGCTCGCCCAGCTTGATCCGAGCTGTGATGATCCGGTTGGCGATGACCTTTATGACGTCGGCGTCGTCGCCCAAGTGCTGCAATTGCTGAAATTGCCGGACGGCACCGTCCGCGTTCTGGTTGAAGGGACAGCGCGCGCTAAGCTTGAAACGTTCCGCGAAGAGGGCGATTATGTATTGGCCGAAGTGGCTCTGCAGGAACCGCAAACGGTCGGCGGCAGCGAAGTCACTGCTTTGATGCGGCAAGTTACGGAACAATTCGCGGAATACAGCAAGCTTAACAAGAAGCTGGGTGATGATGCTGATGTTGATCTAAGCGATGTTGATGATGCAGGCACTCTGGCGGATACAATCGCCGCCGCAATCAATGCCAAGGTTTCCGACAAGCAAGGCCTGCTGACTGAAGCTGATCCTCTGCGCCGTTTAGAACTGGTGATCGCCTTTATGGAAGGCGAGCTGTCGGTTCTTCAGGTTGAGCGGAAAATCCGTGGGCGCGTGAAGCGTCAGATGGAAAAGACGCAGCGCGAATATTACCTCAACGAACAGCTCAAGGCGATCCAAAGCGAGCTGGGTGGCAGTGACGGCGAAGAAGTCGATGAGATCGCTGAGCTGACCGAGAAGATCGAAGAGACCAAGCTTTCCAAAGAGGCGAAGACGAAGTCGAAGGCGGAACTCAAGAAACTCAAGGCCATGCAGCCGATGAGCGCAGAGGCGACCGTCATCCGCAATTATCTGGATGTGCTACTCGGCCTACCATGGGGCAAGAAGTCTCGGCTCAAAAAGGATATTGGCAAAGCGCAGGAGATCCTCGACGCCGATCATTATGGCCTGGAGAAGGTCAAGGATCGGATTATCGAATATCTTGCCGTTCAGGCGCGCACCAACAAGCTGAAGGGGCCAATCCTGTGCCTCGTCGGGCCGCCCGGCGTGGGTAAGACGTCGCTGGGCAAGTCAATTGCCAAGGCAACGGGCCGCGAGTTCGTGCGCCAGTCGCTTGGCGGCGTGCGGGACGAGGCCGAGATTCGCGGCCACCGCCGGACGTATATTGGCTCGATGCCGGGTAAGATCGTCAACAATCTGAAAAAGGCGGGGGCCAGCAATCCGTTGTTCCTGCTCGATGAGATCGACAAGCTGGGCCAAGATTTTCGGGGCGATCCTGCATCGGCTCTGCTCGAGGTCCTCGACCCAGAGCAAAATGGTAAGTTCCAGGATCACTACCTTGAGCTCGATCTTGATCTTAGCGATATCATGTTTGTTACGACGGCAAACTCGCTTGATCTGCCTCAGCCGCTGCTGGACCGGATGGAGATCATCCGCCTCGAAGGCTACACGGAAGACGAAAAGGTTGAGATTGCTCAACGCCATTTGATTGCGAAACAGATCGATGCACATGGCCTGAAGGACGGCGAATTTGAGCTGACCGAAGCGGGTCTTCGCGACCTGATCAGATATTACACTCGCGAGGCTGGAGTGCGGACGTTGGAGCGTGAGATCGCTCGTTTGGCTCGTAAGAGCCTCCGGAAAATACTGGAAAAAGACGCCACCAGCGTGGTGATTACCCCGGATAATCTTGGCGACTTTGCCGGGGTGCGCAAATTCAAGCATGGCATGTCTGAGGACGAGGCCCAGGTGGGCGCTGTCACAGGCCTTGCATGGACCAGCGTGGGCGGGGAATTGCTGACCATTGAAAGCGTCACGACACCGGGCAAGGGCGAGATAAAGACCACCGGTAAGCTCGGCGAAGTAATGACCGAGAGTGTCGCAGCCGCGTTCAGTTTTGTGAAGGCGAGGGCGCCCGTTTACGGCATCAAACCGTCGATCTTTCAGCGTAAGAATATCCATATTCACTTGCCGGAGGGTGCGGTGCCGAAGGATGGCCCAAGCGCTGGTATCGGTATGGTCACGTCGATCGTTTCAACACTGTCGGGTGTCGCTGTGCGTCCAGACATTGCGATGACGGGCGAAGTTACACTACGCGGCCGTGTGCTGCCCATTGGCGGGCTTAAAGAGAAGCTTCTGGCGGCGCTGCGAGGCGGGATCAAAACCGTCCTCATTCCAGAGGATAACGTCAAAGACCTGGTCGAAATTCCAGACAATGTGAAGGAAGGGTTGGAGATCATCCCGGTTAGCCACGTTGATCAGGTTCTGGAGCAGGCTCTGGTCGAGAAGCCGGAGGCGATCGAATGGACTGAGGCGGATGATTTGGCGAGCCAACCGAATCCAGCGGGAGCGGGCGGCGCAACCGCGCACTGACAAAGTATTGGATCAATCCAGACTTGTATAAATGCGACAGCTTTTCAATGCTGCGATGCAGCATTTGCGTATTCCGGCATCGATTCGCCGCAAATGGCCAACATTTGTCCAAAAATGGCGTTTTTCTGCGTGATTTGCCTTTGACAGAACCGTCAAAAAGGTATCATTTGCGCGCTTTCGGAGAGGCGATTCACCGAAAACCAGTTTGAATTGCGAATGAGGGGGTTCCCAGAATGAATAAGAACGATCTGATCAGTGCAGTTGCCGAAACCAGTGGCCTTTCTAAAAGTGACGCGTCTAACGCCGTTGAGAGCGTTTTTAACGCAATTACCAAGTCGCTTTCCGGTGGTGAGGAAGTGCGCCTGATCGGCTTCGGCACATTCTCAGTCGCTAAGCGTAAGGCTTCGACTGGCCGCAACCCGCGCACTGGCGAGCCAATGACGATCAAGGCTTCCAACCAACCTAAGTTCAAGGCTGGCAAGGGCTTGAAGGACGCAGTCAACTAAGGCTGACTGTTCGCAGCACGCATCGCCGCGTTTTACGAAATTGGGCCCCACCAGAGCGATCTGGCGGGGCCTTTCTTCTATGCGCCGTACGCACGTCGTAGAGATTGCTTCATGACCTGCACGTCGCCGGGGGATGCACATACCTTCACTGATCAACGGGACAGATCGACCAATGCAGTTGGCGCGGCCTTTGTGCGCGGTGTGATTTCCCACTCTAGCGTCTGACTGCCCGAGGTGTCGGAAGCTTCGGCGACCGGTCCTGCATCTGTGTTGTTCGCCAGGATCCGGCCATCTGTGACAATGGTGAATGTTCCCTCAACCGCCGGAATGTTGGGCATCTCTCCGCCCGGCGCGGCCCCCTCATCGCCCAGCGCCGCCAGCCCTGCCAAGCTGCCCATTCCGCCAAACATTGCTGCCATCGGGTTCGTGTCGCTTTGGGCGGAGAAGCCCGGAGCATTCACGCGAACAACATTGTCATCGCGCAGCACGATCTGAACGAATGGATTGGTGGTCGGCACCTCTTCGATAGTTGGGAATAGGAAGTCATGTGAGAGCTCGCCTGAAACGGTGTATGAGACGTCGTAAACCCCGTCGCCTTTGTCCTCGACACGGTTCCACCCTTTTTGACGCAGCAGCAATTGCCGCAATTCTTCTGAGGCTTCTGGATCAGTCACATCAATACCACCCATGAAGACCGCCATTTCTTCGGCATCCTTCTTTGCCTTCGCAGCGCGTGCCTCTGCGCCAGCTTCCCAATCCTCGCGTTGCTGTGCCAGCTCTGCTTCCGTGCATTCACGGTCGGAATAGTCCTCTTCATCATAGCATTCGGTGGGCTCAAACTCTCCGCCAGCTGCGCCCATCTGAGCAAGGTCAGACAAGCCTAGGAAGAAGATCTCGCCTTCGTATGTAAAGGTGAAGCTGTCCTCACCGGTGAGCTCCAGCTCAGAGCTGAACTTGCCCGGTGTGATGAAGCATGCGCTGAGCAGCAATGAGAGGCCGACCAGCATTGCGGCGGCTTTCGCGCGGATGGGCAATCGGCCCGGTGAGTTGTCAGTCATCAGTCTGTGCTCCCTGTTGCAAGGCCGCTTAGGCCCGCGTTGCCGCCGCATATAGCGCAATTGCAGCGGCGTTTGAAACATTGAGGCTTTCGATCGCTGAGCTGATCGGCAGCTTTGCCAACGCATCGCAGTGCCCCTGGATGTTGTGGCGCATCCCTTCGCCCTCTGCGCCCAGCACCAGCGCCACCGGCCCGGTGGGCAGAGCATCGGCCAAGGTTTCGTCCGCTTCACCGGTTAGGCCAATGCGCCAATAGCCAGCTTCGGCCAAGTCCTCCAAGGTCCGCGCAAGATTGACGACCCGCACCCATGGCACCGTCTCCAGCGCGCCAGATGCGGACTTTGCGAGCACGCCGGATTCGGGCGGCGTATGGCGATCTTGGGTAACGATAGCGGCGGCCCCAAACGCAGCGGCAGAGCGCAGGATCGCACCGACATTGTGCGGGTCCGTCACCTGGTCGAGCACCAGGATCGGCCTTGCTGGATCGCCCAGCGCAACCTCGTCGATGAACACCGTCTCCAGCGCCTCGCATTCCAGCACCAGGCCTTGATGGGGCGCGTCTTTCGCAACCAAGCGGGCGAGATCGCTGACATCGGCATATTCCACTGGGAAGTCCGCTGGCAGTTCACCGTCTAGCCCCTCAATCGCTTCGCGTGTCGCCCACAGTTTGCGATGCTTGCGCTCTGGGTTCTTGAGCGCCGCCTCAACCGGATGCCGCCCCCATAGGCGCGTTTGCCCCGCCGATGCCCGGCCAGACCCGCGTCCGCCCTTCATTCGTCCCGCTCTGCCTCTCAGCGCTTTTTTGCGTTCTGGTCGCGCCATGATGGCTCCTGTTTCCTGACTTAGTTTGCTCCCCTGCCAGCAACCCCATTGACAGGCAAGCGCCGCTTCGCCATTGGGGCGCCTCTCGGCATGACGAGCCTGTGAGGGCACGCTCAATTTCCCGCAAGGTATGTGGACAGGTGGCCGAGTGGTTAAAGGCAGCAGACTGTAAATCTGCCCGCGCAAGCGTACATAGGTTCGAATCCTATCCTGTCCACCACCTGCCTTGTCTCTCATAGTTGCGAAACTGCGTACCTTCTCGTGATCCCAGTGGGCGCTGGAACACGTTTGCGTTTTTCGAATCTGTGACTTTTACGGGAAAGTGCGCGTTTCCATTGGTTTACGCGCAAAATGCAACGTGACGTTGTGACTTTTGGAATTTGAGCATGTTTTGTGTGCCTGCTGCGCGCGCAAGAATGTCCCCGAGCAACGCAAATACGCTGCCGATATTGACTGACACTCACGATATGAAAGAGCTGCGATCTGGCTAGCAAGGCCGCGTCTGGTAGGAAAACGCTCACGTCTTGCAATCTCTCAAATAATTGCACGATGTCGAAAACGTACAATCAATGCAGCGTGTTATGGCTAAGGTTGCCCTTTAATCAACAGGGAGGGGTGCGGGAATACAATCCAACGTAAGCGATAACAGAATTGGATAATCGGGCCGCTTGCGCACCATCCCTTCGCGTTTGGAAGAAGGGAAATACACATGAAGAAGCCACTATTGCTGTCGAGCGTTCTTTTGGCGGGCATCACCGTATCATTGCTTGCCGTGCCGCAAGATGCACGCGCAGATGATTGCCTGCTTGACCGCGACGATGATGGCGTCGTGGATGCTGGCACCGACACTGATGCAGGGGCGAATTCCAATGACGAAGACCTAGCTCTTGCATGCGGACGTGCAGCGCAAGCTACCGGAACGCAGGCTACGGCAATCGGCGCTTTGACCACTGCCACACAATTAAATGCGACAGCAGTCGGCGCAGGAGCTGATGCCAGCGGTAGCTCGTCAACTGCCTTAGGCGGATTTAGCACTGCGTCTGAAGGTTTTAGCACAGCCGTTGGTGCTTCAAGCCAAGCTACCGGCAGTAGCGCAACTGTGATCGGAGGATTCGCTGAAGCCAGCGCTGCCAATACGACTGCGTTAGGCGTGTCTGCTGATGCGATTGGAGAAAACAGTACAGCACTCGGCGCGTTCGCTGGCGCTTCTGGCGCGAACTCGATCGCCATCGGTTCGGACAGTGAAGGAAATAATGCTGGTGCAGTAGCTGGAGGCGCAAATTCGATTGCCGTAGGTGTAGAAGCATCGGCGAGCAATTTTGGTGCGACGGCGATTGGCACCAACAGTGTGGCTTCAGGCGGTGAAAGCATCGCGCTTGGTTCCGAAAGCCTGGCAAGTCAGGGCGGTAGCGTCGGCATTGGCGTGGCAGCCCAATCAACGGGCCTGCTTAGTACCGCTCTCGGCTTTGTGGCGGTCGCAGGCGGCGAAGACTCTGTTGCTCTTGGTGCGAACACGACTGCGTCAGCCAATTCTTCCATCGCGATCGGCGGTGATGGTGGGGATGCTGATGAAAATGGCGCACAGGCGACGGGTATTGCGTCGATTGCTCTTGGTGTGGATTCTGTTGCGAGCAGTCAGGACGCGAGTGCTGTGGGGTCGGGTACGATTGCGATTGGTCAGGAGGCGTCTGTGTTTGGCGCAAGGGCGCGGACCAATGGCGCTTTGGCGACGGCTGTGGGTGCGCGCTCGGTCGCGACATCAAACGGGACGTCGGCTTTTGGGACGGGTTCTCAAGCGCGGTCGCTCAATGCGACCGCAATCGGCAACTCAGCCCGCGTTGAGGGCGCTTTCTCGACCGGCATTGGGACTAGTGTGAACATCGCTGCGACAGCCAACTCAGCGGCTGCGGTTGGTTTTCAAGCCAATGTCAGCGGCAGCGCGGGTACAGCGGTGGGCAGCTCAAGCGAGGTGACCGCGCAATTTGGTACCGCTGTTGGCCGCGAGGCGAGCGTGACGCACAACAATTCGACCGCAGTTGGCTTTCAGGCAGCGTCCACTGCGAACAATCAGGTTGCGCTGGGCGGAGATGGATCCTCGGTGCGGATTGGCGACATTGATGCGAGTACAGCGGCGCAGGTTGGCCCCGTGGATGCAGTGACCGTCGACGCGAATGGCACGCTTGGCCGCCAGAGCGTTGCAACCGCCGCCTCAGTCGACAATGTCCGCCGCGCCCTCAACACCGTTTCACAAGTGGGAACCGCCCAGTTCGATGCGCTGTCAGGAAGGGTGCAAGACCTCAGCTTCCAGCTCCAGGACCTCGATGAACGCACCAGCGGCGGTATCGCAGCGGCAATGGCCATGGGCAGCGCGCCAATCGTGCCAGGCAAGAACATCTCGCTGACTGTAGCGGCCTCAACCTATCGCGGTGAGCAAGCCTTTGCGGGATCGCTTACCGGGCGGCTAACAGACAGTTTCTACATCTCTGCTGGGATCAGTGGGAATACAGGTGACGACAGCGTTGGTGCGCGTGTTGCAGGGACCATCGGGTTCTAAGACCGCCTAAGAATAGCAAGATTGAAAGCGTAGCTTGGCGTTGCTGAGTCCCGTTTTTCCTTGCGGAATTGCGAAGCTGGGGCGTGGACGTTCGTCTGCTTGCTCTTGCCCCAGCACATCTGCCTGCCTAATTGCACTGGAATGCACAACTCCCCAGATATGACTCATCGCCCCGTCATTTCAGGCACTGGCCTGTATACGCCGGAAGAATCGATCACCAATGAAGAGCTGGTTGAGAGCTTCAACGCCTTTGTTGACCGCCACAATGCAGAGCATGCTGAGGCGATTGCCGCGGGCGAAGCGGAAGCGCTGACCTACAGCTCGGTCGAGTTCATCGAAAAGGCGAGCGGGATCAAAGCGCGGCATGTGCTGAGCAAGGCCCCAATTCTTGCGCCAGACACCATGTCGCCGCGCTGGGACGAGCGGCCCGATGGCGAATTGTCGGTCATGGCAGAGATCGGTGTGATCGCGGCGCGTGAGGCCCTAGCAAGGGCAGGGCGCGAGGCCAAGGATGTGGACGCGGTGCTGTGCGCGGCCTCCAATATGCAGCGCGCCTATCCGGCGATGGCAATCGAGATCCAGCAGGCGCTGGGCATTGATGGCTTCGGTTTTGATATGAATGTCGCGTGCTCATCGGCGACATTCGGCATTCAAACAGCAGCGGATTATGTCCGCGCGGGCAATGCGAAAAGTGTGCTGGTCGTCAGCCCCGAGATCACCTCCGGCCACCTCAATTGGCGGGATCGTGACAGCCACTTCATCTTTGGCGACGTCGCCACCGCCGTGCTGGTCGAGGATGCGGCGATTGCTCCGACGGAGCATTGGGACATTCTTGGCACAAAACTGAAGACGGTGTTCTCCAACAATATTCGCAACAATTTCGGCTTTCTCAATCGGGCGACGCCGGAGACTGCAAGCACCGCAGACAAGCTGTTCGTGCAAGAAGGGCGCAAGGTGTTCAAGGAAGTCGTGCCGATGGTTGCGCAGATGATCCTGGACGAAGCAGAGCGGCTTAAGATTGATCCCAAGACGCTGCGCCGGATGTGGCTGCACCAGGCTAACTCCGGCATGAACCGGCTGATCGCGCAAAAAGTGCTGGGTCATGAGGCGAGCGATGATGAAAGCCCTACGGTGCTAGACACCTATGGCAACACATCAAGCGCAGGTTCGATCATCGCCTTTCATTTGCACAGCGAGGATATGAAGGCGGATGACACCGGCCTCATCTGCAGCTTTGGCGCGGGCTATTCCGCTGGAACAGTGTTCGTGCGTAAGGCGGCCTGATCACGAGCTTCGAGGAAGCGGTCCCAGGCGGCAATGATCTGCTGGGCGCCCCACCAGATTGCAGATACAGCGATTACCGACACAAGTCCGTCGACCGCGTAGTGATACGCGAGGTGTACGCTGCTGATCCAGGTGATCACGAAGAACGCGGCGAAGAATAGGCCGAGGCGCGGTGAAATTTGGCGCATGGCGAGCCAGTACAGAAACGCAATTGCAACATGCATGGATGGCATGGCGGTAATCCCGCTGCCCAGGCCATTTGCATCAGCGTGGAACCATTCGATCAACATGTCTTGTACCCTGAGGGTCATAACCGGGATCTGCTCGTTCGCGGCGTTGAGATAGGCCATTTGCTCATCAAAGCGGGTGTCGCCCAGCAAGGGACCGACGAATACGGGGCCGACAGAGGCAAGCCAGGTCGCCATCGCTCCGCCCACTAAAGTCCAGCTGAGCACATAGGATAGGAAGAAGCGCCTGCGCAGTCGGCTGTCGACCTTGGTAAAGGCAAAGTAGAGCACGCCGGGATAGAGCAGCAGAAACCACAGCTGATAGAGCAGCGCGAGGAATGCCGTGACGACCGGGAAACCCAGCGCTGGTTGGAGCACTTCCCAAGCATCATTGCCAAAGAAGATCGCGCGGTCCCAATCGACGAAAGTGTCATCCCAAGTGTAGTCATTGAACAGTGGGATGGCGGCCTTCATCTTCGAAAAGAACGGCAGCAACACAATTGCAACCGTCAGCATCGGTAGGCCAGCCAGAGCAGTGCGTTTAAATTCCGGCGTGGAATAGCGCGCTTTGAGAAAGGCCACCGGGCTGTCCGGGCGATGTTTATAGAGCTGACGTCCTGCATCAACCGCCGCGATGACGATCAGGAACATGCCGAACAGACGCAGGTTGACCCATATGCCAATGAAGCTCGGCGCGATTCCGCGCGCAGCGAGCAGCCCAATGCACAGCGCCATCAAGGCCAAACCAATCACATAGATCGGTGTTTCACTGCGCCAGCGCGGCAAAATGATATCCCTCATCTCAATCATGGTTGCTCGATTTACGGTAAATAGATCACTAAAGAGTGAATGAATGCGCGTGCTTAGTGGGGTTTTGGAGTGCTCCAATCCATCGCAACTGCGCGATAAAGCTGGGTGCAGAAATCGCGGCATTGCTTGCGAGGGCGCAGCTCAGCTCCTAGATGGCTCGGATGGCCGGAGAAATACTCGATAACGAAGGACGCGGTGATGTCAGCTGGAGCTGGCCGCCGATCCACCCCGAAGGACGCAAATATGGCGTGATTGCGGTTGTGATCAGCCTCTTCTTCCTCAGCCCATGGGTTGATTGGGAGATCATCGGTTGGCCGCTATTGGCCTTATCCGCCGGGGTGTTCGCATTCTTCCGCGATCCAGAGCGGGTCGTGCCGCAATCGGACAATTCGATTGTCGCGCCCGCTGATGGCCTCGTCTCGCTGATCACGCAGACAGAGCCTCCACCTGAGCTGACCATTGATGACGGGTCGGGTACGCCAGGCCTGCCTGAAGGGCCGGTCACCCGAATTTCGATTTTCATGAGTGTGTTTGATGTTCACATCAATCGTGCACCTATCGCGGGCGCCATTCGCCGCGTGATCTACATTCCGGGTAAGTTCGTGAACGCAGACCTTGATAAGGCGAGTGAAGAGAACGAACGCCAGCATATTCTGGTGGATCGCGGCGACGGCGTGCAGATCGGCTTCACTCAGATCGCTGGCCTTGTCGCGCGCCGGATTGTGCCATTCGTGAAACCCGGCGACACCGTGGCCAAAGGTCAGCGCGTCGGTCTGATCCGCTTTGGCAGCCGGGTCGATGTCTATTTGCCTGCGGGCACAGCGCCCAAGGTTCTGCTGGGTCAGAAAATCATCGCTGGCGAAACGATTTTGGCTGAACTCGGCGAGCAGAAATTGCTTGAAGGCATTTCTCAGTGAGCGAACCCACTGGCCTATCTGGGCAGGATGACAATCAGGCCGAGATAGCTAAGGGCGCACCGCGTGTCGGCCCGAAAGCTGCAGAGGATGAAGGGTTGCCTGGCGCGGCCGATCCCAAGGGCTTGTCGCTTAGGGCGATGCTACCCAATGCAATCACGGCTGGCGCATTGTGTGCGGGCCTGACCGGGATACGCCTTGCCATCACTGAGCAATGGGCGCTGGCGATCCTGGCTGTGATCCTGGCGGGCGTGCTTGACGGGGTCGATGGGCGTATTGCACGGCTGCTCAACGCTCAGTCGCGCTTCGGCGCTGAGCTCGACAGTCTGGCCGATTCGCTTTCATTCGGCATGGCGCCAGCGATCATTCTGTATTTGTGGGTGCTGCAAGACCTGCCGCGTTTCGGCTGGTTCGCCTCACTCGCCTTTGCGATCTGCTGTGCTGTTCGTTTGGCGCGCTTTAATGCGCAAATTGATGTCGATGATCAGCCCCACAAGTCAGCTGGCTTTCTTACCGGAGTTCCCGCGCCCGTGGGCGCAGGGCTGGCCTTTCTGCCATTCTATTTCTGGATCGAGACCGGTAATGAGGCGTTTCGCGATCCATTGCTGATTGCGATCTGGCTGACGGTCATCGCATTTCTGCTGATTTCCAACATGGCGACGCTCAGCTGGGGTTCGCTGCGTCCGCGCCGGGCCATCAGGCTGTCGGTGATTGTGATTTCGGCGATGGCGTTTGCCGCGCTACTGTTGGAGCCATGGTGGCTGCTGATCACGATCAGCATCGGCTATCTGGCGCTGATGCCTTACGGACTAATCAAATATGGGCGGATTAAGCGGCAGCGACGTCTTGCAGCGCAGACAGACGGTTAGGCAGGCGGCGCGCAAACGGCCGAGTGGCTGACCCGCGATAGCCCGATGCGGTAGGACGCAAACGAACTTCAGTAGCCTCAACATGAGGAACAAAGCCCGCATCGGCTAGGCTGCGTTCACGCTTAAGTCCAATAAAGGCGTTGCGCAGGCGCAGGCCGCTATCTGTAAGGCTCACAAAAACGCTCAGGGTCGCTGCGACAAACAGGCTGGCCAGCAGATAGAAAATCATGGAATTGCTCCTTCACGCCTTCATTCGTTGGAACGCATGATCAGGTTACATATCCTGTCGTTCCATATTTGTTCTGAACGCCTTGTTCACTAGGTGTTCCGCTGCGTCAAGCACTTTGTTCCACTTGTGTTCTAAATGCACTATTTACACTAGATTTTGTGGGAGATGGGCGCTAATGGCCCCTCCATCGCAGAAGCAGATGAGGCAGATCGTCTCGTTCTGATCGTGCGAAATTCACATGGAAGGCGCTTTATACCGGTGCCGCTGGAGGGCTCTCCACCAGCAGGTTCCTTGCCTTCCAGAGGACTAACCGGAAAGGAATTACCTATGGCGGCCACTACCGTCACGATGCAGCAATTGATTGAGGCTGGCGCACACTTCGGCCACCAGACCCACCGCTGGAACCCGCGGATGAAGCCGTATATCTTCGGCGCCCGCAACGGTGTTCACATCATTGACCTGTCGCAAACTGTGCCATTGTTCGCACGTGCTCTCGACTTTGTTGAACAAACCACCCGCGCAGGCGGCAAGGTTCTGTTCGTTGGCACGAAGCGTCAGGCGCAAGAGCCGATCGCTGAAATCGCCCGTGCGTGCGGCCAGCACTTTGTAAACCACCGCTGGCTCGGCGGCATGCTGACCAACTGGAAAACTATCAGCGGTTCGATCAAGGAAATGAAGTCGCTTGAGGAAAAGCTCTCGGGCGACACCAGCGGCTTTACCAAGAAAGAAGTTCTGCAGCTCACGCGTAAGCGCGACAAGCTGGAATTGTCACTTGGCGGTATCCGCGATATGGGCGGCATTCCGGACGTAATGTTCGTGATCGATGCCAACAAAGAAGAACTGGCCATTAAAGAAGCCGCTGTTCTGGGTATCCCTGTGATCGCAGTGCTCGACACCAACGTCGATCCTTCCAACATCGCATTCCCTGTACCGGGCAATGACGATGCAACCCGCGCAGTGCGCCTGTATTGCCAAGCGATTGGCGATGCGGCTGTTGCTGGCCGCGGCGGCGCGGCTGCGGCTTCGGGCGCAGACATTGGCTCCATGGAGCAGCCACCTGCAGAAGCACCGGCAGCCTAATCACAGGCCGCCTCGCCAGCGCACCAAACGCGCGTTGGCACGATCACTGATAAACGCGCCGGGCATCCTGATTGGGGCCCGGCGACCAATTTATTTTTTGAAGGAATTCAGAAATGGCCGATTTCACCGTCGCTGACGTGAAGACACTGCGTGAAAAAACAGGCGCAGGCATGATGGACGCAAAAAAAGCCCTTGTTGAAGCGGGCGGCGATATTGAAGCAGCTGTTGACGCATTGCGCGCCAAAGGCCTTGCGACCGCACAGAAGAAGTCCAGCCGTACCGCGGCAGAGGGTCTCGTTGGCGTCGCTGTATCTGGCACGTCTGGCGTAGCTGTCGAAGTGAACTCTGAGACAGACTTCGTTGCGAAGAATGACCAGTTCCAGGACTTCGTGCGCAAGACCACAGGCGTCGCTCTGACGCTGGGCAGCGACGATGTCGAAGCGCTGAAAGGCGCAGCTTACCCAGATGGCGGCAGCGTCTCTGACAAGCTGACCGACAATGTTGCGACCATCGGCGAGAACCAGCAGGTTCGCCGGATGAAGAGCGTGTCTGTCGAGCAGGGCTCTGTTGTTGCGTACATGCACAACGCCGCAGCCGACAATCTCGGCAAGATCGGCGTTCTGGTTGCTCTGGAAAGCGCAGCAGGCGCAGGCGTGCTTGAGCCGCTTGGCAAACAGCTAGCGATGCATATCGCCTCGATGTTCCCACAGGCGCTCAACGCTGATGGCCTGGATGCCGACGTGATCGCTCGTGAGCGTGCAATCGCTCAGGAAAAAGCAGCGGAGAGCGGCAAGCCTGAGAATGTGCAGGAAAAGATGGTCGAAGGCGCGATCAAGAAGTTCGCGAAAGAGAACGCTCTGCTCAGCCAGATGTTCGTGATGGACAACAAGGCGACGGTTGAAGAAGTTGTCGCTCGCACCGGCAAAGAAGCTGGTTCTGAGATCGTCCTGAAGGACTACGTCCGCTTCCAACTCGGCGAAGGCATCGAGAAGGAAGAAGAAGACTTCGCCGCAGAAGTTGCTGCGACGCTTAAGGGCTAAGCCTCAATCGCTTCATTGGCCCATGCGGCCATACAATTTCTGGCCGTCGGACCTGTCATGGGTTCGGCGGTCGAATTGTTTTGGGCGTCGAATGCGAACGGCCGTTGACGTTCCAAACTCGTCTCCTGTTCAGTGCCGCGAAAGATAGTCCGACTATCTTATTCGATACAAATGAGGGGTTTAACGCAATGAAAAACGTCAAAATGGGTTTGCTTTCTTTCGGACTTGCCTACGCGGCTTTGTTGCCAGCTACAGTTAGCGCCAAAGAAACAAACTCCGAGGTCGTTCCCTTTGAGAAACTCTGTGATGCCGAAAGCCGTCCTTACTTGAAGCTATGCAATTTCTTGGAAAATGCTGACGAGGTGATTGGGTTTGAAGAGACGGTAAGTCTGACCGGAGATCCGAATTCCTATGTCGTGCTAGCCAGATATGAGGACGACTGGAGTATATATGCTCGCGGTGTTTTTCGTCATCCTTCGCAGGACGTAGAAGGTTCTTGGACAACGGAGACTCGCGCAGTCACCCGACGGATTTCAACTGAAATGATGGCGAAATTCTATGCGTCACAAGCGTGGCGAGGCGATAAGGAACAGGAATCCAAGCCTGCCCAACGCCCAAAAATTTGCCTTGATGGTGCGGGCTTTACCATCGGCATAAAAGGTTCAGATTTACAAACAGGATCAGACCCAAAAATAGTAGCGAGACGGTTTTTCTGTTCTAGCAAGACGGGTTTTAACGAGATGAAGCTAGATCTCCAGAAACTCGCAGTTGAAAAAGATCCCGAGATGGCGAAGTTTTTCCCTAGTGCCGTCAGGAACCTGACTGGTCTAGGTCGGGGCGATTAGCAAAGTCTCATCGCTGCATTGCTCTAACCTCGATCAGCCAAATTTCCGGCTTCGTGAACAGGCGGATTGGCAGCAGGCTGGTGCCTAGACCCGCGCCAGTTATCAGCGTCTTTCCGTGCTGCTCCACCACGCCGCAGGCGTAGAGGTCGCCGTAGTCTGACATGGTCGCGGGCGCTCCGCCCCAGGGGTAGGCGATCTGTCCGCAGTGGGTATGTCCGGCCAGCACGAGGTCGAAATTCACCGGAACCTGCGGAAAGATGTCCGGGCTATGGGTGAGGGCGATGCGCGGGCCGGTCAGCGCTGCCATCCCTTCCAAAGCCAGCGTCAGATTGGCTTTGCCGGTATAGTCATCATCCACACCGGCAATCGCGAGCGGCCCGATTTGCGCCGCCTCGTTGGCGAGCACCGTCATGTTCTCAATTGTCGCAAGCTCGCTTTCAAGCCCCGGCCAATCGAACCAATGGTCATGATTGCCGGGTACCAGTACCGTGCCTAGGGGCGCGTCGAGCTCACTGAGCGGAGCGACAATCTCCTTGGCGGTGTAGATATGCGTGGCGGTGCGCTTCTCGCTTACCAAATCGCCCGCAATCGCGACCAGATCTGGCTCCAGCGCGTTAATCTGCGCGACGATTTCACTCAATCGGCTGGGCGACATATCAGGCCCGGCGACGTGAATATCACTGATCAGGGCAATGGCGATCGGTGCTGCGCCCGGCGACAATTCGTCGCTCTCGACGACGTGGCGCTCGACAGCGGGCGCGCCCATCGTATCGAACCATGCCTTTACGGCCAGTACCAAGCCAATCACGAGGGCAAGCAAGAACAATCGGCGGATCATGGGGGTCCCTTTGTCGGCCTATCGCCAATCTTCGAAACGCAGCATTCACAGCTTTTGCACGCTCATGCAAACCCATAGGCGGCGTAATTACCGCTAACACTCTTGGCATCACAACGCCTGCCGGATAAGGGCGAGGGGCAAAGACACATTCTGCCAGAAAGCAAACCACCCATGGCCCTTCCCGAAATGAAACGCGTTCTCTTGAAGCTCTCAGGCGAGGTGTTGATGGGGGAACAGGATTACGGGATTGATCCCGCTTATGTCGCGCGGCTGGCCGAGGAAGTGAAGGCGGCAAAAGACACGGGGCTGGAAATTTGCCTGGTCATTGGCGGCGGCAATATCTTTCGCGGTGTTGCAGGTGCGGCGCGCGGGCTGGACCGGACCACCGGCGATTACATGGGGATGCTAGCCACCATCATGAATGCACTGGCGATGCAAAATGCGCTGGAGCAGTTGGGCGTGCCGACCCGCGTGCAATCAGCCATCCCGATGAGCACCGTGTGCGAGCCCTATATTCGCCGCCGTGCAGAGCGCCATCTTGAGAAGGGTCGGATCGTGATTTTTGCCGTGCGGCACTGGCAATCCCTTCTTTACCACAGATACCGGCGCGGCCTTGCGCGCAGCAGAGATGAACTGCGATGCCTTGATGAAGGGCACCAGCGTTGATGGCGTCTACGACAGTGACCCGAAAACAAACCCGGATGCCGCGCGCTTCGATGCGATTTCCTATGACAAAGTGCTGTCTGACAATTTGAAGGTGATGGATGCAACCGCCGTTGCCCTTTGCCGCGAGAACAATATCCCGATAGTGGTGTTCTCAATCCGTGAAAAAGGGAACGTCGTGCGCGTGCTTGATGGCGGCGGCGTACAAACAATTGTGAAAGAGGAAGCCTGACCTATGGCTCAATATGACAAGGCCGATATCGAGCGCCGGATGAACGGCGCAGTGGAATCACTGAAGGGCGATCTGGGCGGTTTGCGCACGGGCCGGGCCAATGTCAGCCTGCTCGATCCAGTGGTTTGCGAAGTCTACGGCGCGATGATGCCGCTGAGCCAGGTAGCGACCGTGTCTGCGCCAGAGCCGCGTATGCTGAGCGTGCAAGTGTGGGACAAGTCGAACGTCAGCGCGGTTGAGAAAGGCATCACCAAGGCGAACCTTGGCCTGAACCCAATGACTGATGGTCAAACCGTGCGTCTGCCAATGCCAGACCTGACCGAGGAGCGCCGCAAGGAACTCGCCAAGCTGGCTGGTCAGTATTCTGAGAACGCCAAGATCGCGATCCGCAATGTCCGCCGTGATGGGATGGAATCGCTCAAAGCGGATGAGAAGAGCAAAGACATCTCAGAGGACGAGCGCAAGCGGCATGAAGAAGACGTGCAGAAGCTGACCGATAAATATGTCGCCGAAGCCGACGAGGCAGCGGCTAAGAAAGAACAGGAGATCCTGACCCAGTAAGGTCAGGCTCTGATGGGGAAGCAATCAGAGGCCAGTCGCGCCCGGCATGTCGCGATCATTATGGATGGCAATGGCCGGTGGGCGAAGAAGCGCGCCTTGCCGCGCGCCGTTGGCCATCAGCGCGGTGTTGAGGCGGTGCGCGAACTGGTGCGCAATGTTGGCGGAATGGGACTCGATTGTCTCACGCTCTATGCGTTTTCATCGGAGAATTGGAAACGACCCGATGAAGAGGTCGATGATCTGATGAACCTGATGCGTAAGTTCATCAAATCAGACTTGCCCGAATTTGTCGCCAATGACGTGCGCCTCAAAATCATCGGTGATTGGCGAGGTCTGGCGCCGGACATTGTCGCCATGCTTGAAGACGCCTTGGAGCAAACCTCTGGCGGGTCGAACACGCTGGCGGTTGCACTCAATTATGGCTCGCAAAACGAGATTGCGCGCGCTGCTGCAAAGGCTGCGGCGATTGGCGATGTTACGCCAGAGGCGATTGCAGCGCATCTCGACACGGCTGATTTGCCGCCGCTCGACCTATTGATCCGCACCAGCGGCGAGGTTCGCCTATCGAACTTCCTATTGTGGCAATCGGCCTATGCCGAAATGCTGTTCATCGATACGCTTTGGCCGGACTTCAAACCGGCGCATTTGCAAGAAGCGTTGGATAACTTCGCGCAGCGGGAGAGACGCTTTGGCGGACGCTGATAGTATGACTGGCGAAGAGGCGGATAAGCCAGCTTCTAAACACACAGACCTGCCGGTGCGGCTTGCCTCCGCCGTCGTGATGGTGGGCGTGTCCTGTATCGCGCTGTGGCTCGGCGGTTGGTTCTGGATCGCGTTTGTTGCGCTGCTCGCGGGATTGGTTCTGTGGGAATGGAATCTGCTGGCAAAGGCATTTGCGAAATCGCCGCTAACCGAGGTGCTTTGGCTGTTCTTTGGCGCGATCTATGTCGGCGGCGCGGCGCTGGCCATGGTTGAAGTCCGGCAAAGCTATGTGCCGTTTTTTATGCTCATCGGCTTTATCCTGCCGATTATAGCAGTTGATGTTGGGGCCTATTTTGCGGGCCGCGCCATTGGCGGACCCAAGATTGCGCCTAAAATCAGCCCATCAAAGACTTGGGCGGGCCTAGGCGGCGGGATCGTCGCGGCCAGCGTGGTTGCGATCTGTGTGCAGTATTTCTTCCCAGAGGCGGGGCATTTTGGTGAGGTGCCGCCGGAAGGCTTTGGATCTCGCAAACCTGGTCGGTCCTCTGGCGGCTGGCACGTTAATCGCGGTGCTCGCGCAGGTAGGTGATTTCTTTGAAAGCTGGATGAAACGGCGCGCAGGCGCAAAGGATTCCGGCAAGCTCATCCCTGGCCATGGCGGTGTGTTTGACCGGCTCGATGGTTTTATCGCCGTGTTCTTTGTGCTCGCATGCACGCGAGATCTTCTTAGGGTAGCATCGGTGACCCGCTCGATCACAATTCTTGGTGCAACGGGGTCCGTGGGGGCCTCAACGCTCGATTTGATCCGGCGCAATCGCGATGACTGGCAGGTTGAGGCGCTCACTGCAAATTGCTCGGCAGACGAACTCGCCGCCCTGGCGCGCGAGTTTGATGCGCGGATCGCGGTTGTCGGTGATGAGAGTTGCCTTGGCGATCTACGCGCGGCTCTGGGCGATAGCGGGATCGAAGCGGCAGGCGGCGCGCAGGCACTATGCGATGCGGCGGCGCGGGGAGCCGATCTGACGGTTGCGGCGATTGTTGGCTGCGCTGGGTTGGCCCCAACCATGGCGGCGATAGAGCAGGGCGGGGTGGTCGCGCTCGCCAATAAGGAAGCGCTTGTTTCCGCTGGTGACGTCATGACGGCAGCGGTTGCAAAATACAGTGCGACCTTGCTGCCCGTCGACAGCGAGCACAATGCGATCTTCCAATGCTTGGCCGACAATGACATCGCCGATGTCGCGCGCATTACTCTCACGGCTAGCGGCGGGCCCTTTCGCGAATGGACGCAGGCTCAGCTTGATGCGGCAACGCCAGTGCAAGCCGTCGCACACCCCAATTGGGATATGGGCGCGAAGATCAGCGTCGACAGCGCGACCATGATGAACAAGGGACTGGAGTTCATCGAGGCGCACCATCTGTTTCCTGTTGGGCTGGACCGGCTCGGGATCGTTGTGCACCCGCAAAGCGTTATTCACTCCATGGTTGAGTATAAAGACCGCTCGACGCTTGCGCAGCTCGGCCCGTCCGACATGCGCGTGCCGATCGCATCTTGCCTGGCCTATCCCGTACGAATGGAAACGCCGATGGAGCCGCTCGATCTGCCAAGCATTGGCGGGCTGACTTTCTTCGCGACAGACGAGGCTCGTTTTCCTGCCACCCGGTTGGCGCGTGAGGCGATCCATGCTGGCGGCGGGGCTCCGGCAACGCTGAATGCTGCGAACGAAGTGGCGGTCGCCGCGTTTCTGGCTGGTCAGATTGGGTTCACCCGGATTGCCTTAGTGGTCGAGGATGTCTTAAATCGCTATAGCGTGGCGGCGCCGCAAGGATTGGATGATGTGTTGAGCATCGATACCGAGGCCCGCGTGCGCGCTCGTGAATTATTGGAAAGCTCTGCTCTTGTTTGAATCGCCCCCTTTCTGGATGTACGCCATGCGGCTTCATATTGCTGCTGGGGCCGCTCGTCACTGTGCATGAGCTGGGGCATTATCTGGTTGGCCGATGGTTCGGCGTGAAGGCAGAGGCGTTTTCGGTCGGCTTTGGCAAAGAGCTGTTTGGCCGCACGGACAAGCATGGCACGCGTTGGAAGCTCTCGGCATTGCCGCTCGGCGGCTATGTCCAGTTTAAGGGTGATATGAACCCGGCGAGTGTGCCTGATCCCAATGCGCCGGTGGAGCCGGGAAACTTTCAGAGCGCGGCTCTGTGGAAGCGCGCGCTGATTGTCGCCGCTGGCCCGGTCACGAACCTGCTGGTGGCAATCGCGATTTTTGCTGCATTCTTCACTATCTATGGTCAGCCAAAGATCGAAAGCGAAGTCGACACCCGGCAAATCGGGGAATTTGCTGAAGAATCCGCCGCGCGCGATGCTGGCCTCGAAGTCGGTGATCTAATCGTCGAGATCGATGGGGAGGCGATCACAGACTTTGAAGGTATCCGCGAGAATGTCGCGCTTTATCCAAACAGATCGATTGTCATCGGCGTAGAGCGTGATGGCGCCGAGCTGGATATTCCGGTGACAATCGCCAGTGTTGAGCAGACCGATAATTTCGGAAACACAGGCACGATTGGCCTGATCGGGGTTGCTCCGGTTGAGGCCGAATATGTCTTTAAAGACGTCGGTATTCTGGAATCCATCCCGCTCGCAGCCAGCCAATGCTGGGAAATCACCAAGATGATGGTGACAGGGATAAAACAGATTGTGGTCGGCGACCGCTCGATCAAAGAGCTGGGTGGGCCTGTAAAGATTGCCAAATTCTCTGGCGAGCAATTGAGTCTAGGTCTGGTCGCATTCGTGAACTTCGCGGCTTTGATCTCGCTTAATTTGGCATTCATCAACGTCTTGCCAATCCCTGCACTCGATGGTGGCCATTTGGCATTTTATGCTGCGGAAGCGGTTCGAAAGAAGCCGGTGGGACCACGAGCGACCGAATATGCATATCGTACCGGGATAGGTTTGGTGCTGGTATTCATGGTGGTCGTGACGGTAAACGACCTCGTTTCGCTGCCGGTCTTCGGGCCACTATTTGGCAGTTAACCGGGGAAAGGGGTCCGGTGAACGGCAATTGGTGGGTCTCTCCGCTTGATTGCGCAGGCAGCATCGGGCACAGGCAAATCTGTGCTGTAACAGCCTATGATGGGATCATGCCCCGGGGCAGGCGTGCGTGATTAGATACGGGTTAGACGGGAACACTTACTCAATGAATCGATGCAGCGAGACAGACGCCGTGTCTGCTAAGTCAGCCGGGCGGCTCTCCATTGCACTTTTGTGCACGAGCGCTCTTGTCAGCCTTCCACAGGCGGCCGTGGCGCAGGATCAGACCGAGACCAGCAATGCCGCCACCGCGCAGCAGGCTGAAAGTTCAACGGAACAGGCCCCAGAGCCCGCGCCTGCGGCCGATACGATCCGGTCGATCAGCGTGGTCGGTTCAGAGCGGCTAGAGCCGACAACTATCCTAAGCTACATTCGTCTGCGCGTGGGCCAGCCATACACCACGGCGGGCGCTGATGCGGCGCTTAAGGACTTGGGCGCAACCGAGCTATTTTCGAACTTTTCGATCCGCAATGATGGCGGCAATGTCGTAATCAATGTGACGGAAAGCCCGGTGATTAACCGCATCGTGCTCGAAGGCAACGAGCGTATTAAGAACGACAAGATCATCCCCGAGATAAAGCTTGCGCCGCGGCAGATATTCACCCGCTCGAAAGTGCGCGCTGACGTGGCTCGGATTATCGAGCTGTATAAGCGTCAGGGACGGTTTGCCGCCACAGTTGAACCGAAGATGGTCCAGCTGCCGCAAAACCGCGTCGATATTGTATTTGAGATCAGTGAAGGGCCAAAGTCCAAGGTCCGCCAGATCAATATCATCGGAAACGAAGAGTTTTCCGACGGCGAGTTGCGCAGCGAAATGGTGACGAAGCAGGCGCGCTTCACCCGTTTCTTCAGTTCCAACACCAGCTATGACCCCGACCGGCTTGCCTTTGACCAGCAGAAGCTGCGCCAGTTCTACCTTACCGAGGGCTATGCCGATTTCCGCGTTGTGTCGGCCGTGGCTGAGCTGACGCCTGACAAAGAAGACTTCATCATCACCTATGTGGTGGAAGAGGGCGAACGCTACAAATTTGGCAATGTGGAAGTTGAGAGCCAGTTGCGCGATTTTGACGGCGACGCGTTGGCGGGCCGCCTGCCGATGAAGACCGGCGATTGGTACGATGCAAAATCGGTCGAAGACACGGTTGAGCAATTGTCTGATTTGGCCGGAACCTTTGGCTATGCCTTCGCAGATGTTCAGCCGCGCTTTGACCGCGACAAAGACAATCTGGCGATGAACATCAACTTCGTGCTGCGCCAGGCACCGCGTGTTTATGTTGAACGTGTGGACGTAAACGGCAACACGCTGACCCAAGATAAAGTTGTCCGCCGCGAATTTCGGATCAGCGAAGGCGATGCATTCAACTCGATTGGTGTCCAACGGACAACTGCCCGGATTGCATCGCTCGGATATTTCCAAGAGAACTTTGAGGTCAATCAGGTTGAGGGCAGTCAGCCTGATCGGATCGTGCTGGAAGCAAACGTGCAAGAGCAACCGACCGGGGAATTGCAATTCTCTGCTGGTTTCTCTTCGATTGAAAGCTTCATTCTCTCTGGTAGCATTCGTCAGCGGAACTTCCGCGGGCGTGGCCAGACAGTCGGATTGAGTCTGAACTTCTCGCGTTTCTCGCGTTCTGCTCAGCTTAGCTTCTCAGACCCATATGTGTTTGATCGCAATATCTCGGCGGGGATTGATATCTTCCGGCGTGATTTTGAGAATCCAAGCTTTCTTCAAAACAACCGTGCTCCATCGTTCGAACAATCCACAACAGGCTTTTCGCTTCGTGCCGGTGTGCCATTGACGGAATTTCTGTCGCTCGTTGGCAGTTACACGCTCAATTATGACGATGTGAATCTGGGTAATCAGTTCTTCTCCGATCAAAACGGCGATGGCATCGAGACTTGCGATCCAAATCTTGCTGGACGTTTCCTGTGCGATGCATTGGGCGAACGGTTGAGTTCAATCCTCGGGGTAAGTCTGGCGTACAACACGCTGAACTCGCGGATCCGGCCATCACGCGGCGCCAATATCAACTTTACGACAGAGTTTGCCGGTCTTGGTGGCGACGTGAAATATCTCCGGCTTCGTGCAAAGGGGACGCAATATTTCAATGTGGGCAGCGGTTTTATCTTCTCGCTTAGCGCAGAGGGTGGATCAATCATTCCGCTTGAAAATCGCCCAGGCGCGGGTGTTGACGATGTCTTGTTGACTGATCGTTTCTTCCTGGGTGAGCCGCAAATTCGCGGATTTGATATTCGCGGTGTTGGCCCTCGGATTCTGCGTCGTCCGCTAGATGGCGATGGAAATCCCGTTCTTGACCGGGATCAGGCACGCGACGACGCGCTTGGCGGTCGCAAATTCTATCTTGGCCGTGCTGAGCTTGAAATTCCGCTCGGTACTGGTGCCCGCGAACTTGGCCTTCGCCCATCGATTTTTGCAGATGTTGGTGCATTGTGGGGGATCACGGATCCTCTGCTTGTTTCCTCACCACAACTGTTTCAGCAGGCGGATAACACGATCACTACTGATCCCGTTGCGCCGGATGGCACACCGAATACTCCTTTTGGTGGAGGAGGCTTCCAAGAAGTCTTCTTGGGCGACTCGCCATCACCTCGCATAACCGTCGGTATCGGCGTAAATTGGAATTCACCCTTTGGGCCATTCCGCATCGACTTTGCGCATGCATTGCGCAGCGTCGAAGGCGATGAGACCAAAACATTTTCATTCAATGTAGGAACTCAGTTCTAATGAAACTCTTTGCTAAGTCGCTCGCGATTGCGGGCCTCGCTATGTCCACCGCTGTTGCAGTGCCTGCCACCGCTCAGGTGCAGGGCAATGTCGCGACAGTCGACACCGCGCGTGTTGTTATCGGCACCACCGCGTTCCAAACCGCTTATCAGCAGATTTCGACCACTTATCAGTCGCAAATCGACACCCGCCGCGCGCGCAATCAAGAGCGTCAGACGCTGCTGCAACAGCTCGATACGAATAACGACAATCAGCTGGATGAAGCTGAACAGGCTGCCGCAGCGAACGCGGCACAAACCACTCGTATTCAGGCGATTGATCAGGAAATTCAAACGCTGACCGCGCAAATCGATGGTGCGCGTGTCTATGCGGTTGAGCAAATTCTCATGCAATATTCGTCATCGCTGCAAGAAGTAGTGCAAGCGCAATCGATCCAAATGATCGTTTCGCCTGATGCGATTATCTATGCGCCGCCACAAGCTGACATTAGCCAGCAAGTGACCGCCGCGCTTAACGCAAAAGTTCCAAGCGTCACCATTGTCCCTGCTCAAGGATGGCAACCAAACCGCAATTCAGTCGGCGTGTTCCAGCAAATCCAGCAGGTGCTGCTCCAGGCTCAGGCCATTCAGCAGGCGCAGGCCGCTCAACAGCAGCAACAGCAACCAGCAGCGCAGGCTCCCGAGGGACGCTAAGCCTACCTGGGCAAAGCAGCAGCGATAGATAACACAGGGGGCAAGGCATGAGTGAGGGTTCGGAAGCACCGGCCAGCGCAGAACAGATCGTGGATTACGACATCCACAAGATCCTCAAAGCCCTGCCGCACCGTTATCCATTGCTGCTGGTTGATCGGGTTCGCACGATTGATTTGGGCGAACGCATCCATGCGGTGAAAGCTGTCAGCATGAATGAAGAGTTCTTTCAGGGGCATTTCCCTGGCGCTCCGATCATGCCAGGCGTGCTTCAGATTGAGGCCTTGGCGCAGGCGGCGGCAATCCTGGGGATTGAGACGCTAGAGCTTTCGGGCACGGGTAAGCTGGTGATCTTTATGGGGATCGAGAATGCGAAATTCCGTGCCCCGGTGACACCGGGATGCTTGCTCGATCTCAATGTTGAATTCGTTCAGAAGCGCAGCCGGGTCTATAAGTTCCAAGGCAAGGCGAGCGTCGAGGGCAAAACCTCGTGCGAAGTTGAGTTCACCGCGATGATTGCTGACCCGCCAGCGTGACCCAATAACGCTTGCATTTTTGGGGAAGACGGCTAAACGCGCCGCTTCTCAATTCAACAGCGCAGCCGGTCGGTACCGGCGAAAGCTACGAAGGATATACCGCCATGAAGGCCGATACACACCCCGATTATCACATGATCACGGTCAAGATGACCGATGGTACAGAGTTTCAGACACGCTCCACTTGGGGTAAAGAAGGCGACACTTTGGCGCTTGATATTGACCCGACCAGCCACCCGGCTTGGACTGGCGGTAAGCAGCAAATTCAAGAAGGCGGCCGTGTTGCTGCGTTTAACAAACGTTTTGGCGGTCTTTCGCTTAAGAAGTAAGCGTTTAACGAGATTTGCGATGGTAACATCGTACCAATGGGGCGGTCCTGCGGGGCCGCCCTTTTTGCTTGCCTATTGGCTCGGTCATAGTGGCTGTGAGCGTTAGTTTCAGCGCGCGGCTCGCGTTGGCCAGCTCGTGCAGGGCGCATCGGAAGTGTTCGTTTGCGGGGCGAGGACCTCAACAATAGACGCCTCAAGATTCGCACACAGTCTGACTAATCTGCGCGAGGCCAGAGCGATCCCAAGTGCGGAGCGAAATATTCTTGCGCAAAAGCGATTTTCGCGCAGTTTTCGCTTCACACGGGTCTGTGTTTGTGCAACAGGCTCGCCCCGCACGCAAGCGGCCTTGACCAGGCCGTCAGCACGCGTAACACGCCCCCCTTGCGTAGGCTTGGCAGCGACTTAGGTTGCGTTGAGACGGGGCATATGGCGATCGTAGCTCAGTTGGTTAGAGCGCCGGTTTGTGGTACCGGAGGTCGGGGATTCGAGCTCCCTCGGTCGCCCCATTTCCCCCTTCAATGCCCCCTTTCGATGCGCGGTCTTGCAAAGCGCACCGCCAATTGAACTGGGGCTTGATCGCTGATGACCGCATTCTGGACCGAACCGGACTTTGATGAACACGAACTCGTGCAGCTTGTGCATGAGCGCAAGAGCGGTCTGACCGCGATTATTGCCGTGCATTCATCGCATCTCGGCCCAGGCGCAGGCGGCACACGCTTCTGGCATTATCCCAATCCCAAAGATGGCCTATCCGATGCGCTGCGCCTTAGCCGCGGGATGAGCTATAAGAATGCAATGGCGGGTCTGCCGATGGGTGGCGGCAAAGCGGTGATCCTGGCCAATGATGCGCGCACTAAGACGCCTGAAATGCTGGCTGCGTTTGGCGATGCCGTCGAAGCACTCGGCGGCCGCTATGTGACGGCAGAAGATGTCGGTATCACCGAAGCTGATATGGTCGCCGTGGCCAAGCAAACGGCGCATGTCTCTGGCCTCCCAGTTGAGGGCGAGGGTAATGCGGGCGGTGATCCCGGCCCGTTTACCGCAATGGGCATTTATCACGGCATCAAGGCCGCTGTTCGCCATAAGCTCGGTAAAGATAACGTCGATGGCGTGCATGTTGCGGTGCAGGGCACTGGCAGCGTCGGCGCGGGCGTTGCGCGGCTGTTGGCGAAGGATGGAGCGAAGCTGACCTTGGCGGATATTCACGCTGATCGCGCAGCGGAATTGGCGCGCGAACTGGGCGGAGAAGCCGTTAGCGCGGATGCCATCATGAGCACGTCCTGCGATGTCTTTAGCCCCAATGCGCTCGGCGCGATCTTGGATGAGGAGGGTATTGCTCGCTTGGATACGCCAATCGTCGCCGAGCGGCGCGAATAACCAGCTTGCCCGCGCAGAACACGGTAAAGCGCTGGCAGAGCGCGGAATTCTCTATGCCCCGGACTATGTCATCAACGCGGGCGGCATTATCTCGGTCGCGCTGGAATATCTCGCACGTCGTAATGGCACGCCGGGCGACATCAATGACGTTCGCAAACGGATTGCGCAGATACCTGAACGGCTTGAGGAAATCTGGCTCAAAAGTGAGGAAACTGGTGTCTCATCTGACGTGGTTGCTGATCGCATGGCGCAAGAGTTGATCGGTCGCCGCTAAGTTTTTCGCCCACCCAGTTGGGCTTTTTTGCTCCGCGAATTGCCTGTTGTTCATGACAGTTGCAGGGTGTTGTTTGTTTTGTGCCCTTGCCGCGCAGCGAGGGTGCGCTTAATCAGCGACGAACAAGCAACGGTATTTATGCACGGCTACGCCAATCCAACCCGTTTTCTCTCACTCGCCCGCTGGCTCGCGCCGGCGCTGTTGCTGAGCGGCATTGTGCTGTCTGCGGGTGCGGTGGCGTGGGGACTGCTCGTCGTTCCAGCTGATCGGCTGATGGGTGAGACGGTGCGCATTCTCTATATTCACGTACCATCGGCGTGGCTCGGCATGGGCGGTTGGACCGGTATAGCGCTATCCAGCGCGGCGCTGCTGATCTGGAAGCATCCGCTCGCGGCGATTGGTGCACGCGCGGTTGCGGTGCCGGGGATGGTATTTACGGCGATCTGCCTGGCCACCGGCTCAATCTGGGGGCGCCCAACCTGGGGCACCTGGTGGGTTTGGGATGGGCGGCTGACGAGCATGCTGGTGCTGCTCTTCCTTTATGCGGGCTATATAGCCTTGGCCCAGGCCAGCGCACGCGACGGCGGGTCGAGCAAGATCCCAGCGATCTTTGGCCTTGTTGGCGCGATCAATATTCCGATCATCAACCGCTCAGTCGTGTGGTGGAATTCGTTGCACCAACCGCCCAGCATTACCGTTGGTAAGAGTGCGATTGCGGGTGAGTTTCTGGTCCCGCTGTTGGTTGCCGTGCTTGGTTTTTCGCTGTTGTTTGGCGGAATTGTGCTGATGCGGATGCGCGCATTGATCGCAGAAATGCAGGTTGAGGCGCGCCTACGCCGCCGCGCGCTCGAAGATGATGTACCTGCTTCCGCTTCGATGGGAGCCAGCTGATGCGCGAGGCACTCAACCAGTGGGACTATGTGATTGCAGCCTATGTGATCGGGATTGGCGCCTTGATCGCGGTGACGATTTGGGCGTGGCAAAGCATGCGGCGGGCCGAACGCCGCCGGGATGAGGTAAAGCGGCGATGACTGAGATAAGCACGGGACTACGCGCAAAGCATCAACGAATGGTGCTGGTCGTGATCGCCATTGTCGCGGTTATCGCAGCGGGCCTGCTGGCGGCCTATGCGCTGCGCAATCAGGCGAACTTCTTCTATCTGCCAGAGCAAATGAGCGCGAGATCCGCCTGAGACAGGCAAAGCGGTGCGGCTTGGCGGAATGGTGCAGCCCGGCTCGCTCCAAACGCTTGATGATGGGATTACCGTGGCCTTTGTCGTCACAGGTAATGAAGCGGCGACTATCCCGGTCCGCTACAGCGGTATTTTGCCTGATCTGTTCGTGGAGGGTTCTGGCGTGGTCGCCGATGGCAGCCTGCAAGAAAATGGCACCTTCCTCGCCACGAACCTGTTGGCGAAGCACGATGAGAATTACGTGCCGCGCGAGTTGGAAGGATTGGAGCAGCATAAGTCACCTGAGCAATCCTACACCACCACGATGTACACGGATTAAGGCCATAGGATGATCGCAGAGATTGGCCTGGCCGCCCTGTGGCTCGCCGCTGCGCTTGCCGCGCTGCAATTGTTCGCGGGCGTTTTGGCGCTGCGCCAGAATCAGGATGAAGATGGCGAGCTAGCGCGCTTGGTGCGCCCAGCGGCGATGGTTCAGGCGCTTTTGGCGAGCCTCGCATTTCTCATGCTGATGTGGTGTTTTGCGATCACTGATCTGTCGGTGAAACTGGTCGCGGCGAATTCGCATTCACTAAAGCCGATACTTTACAAAGTGACCGGCACCTGGGGCAATCACGAAGGCTCCATGCTGCTGTGGGTCGCTGTGATGGCGATGTCCGGCGGGTTGATCGGCTGGCTTGAGAAACGCCTGCCCGTGCGCACGATGCAGGCTACGCTGGCGACGCAGGGTTTTGTTGCGCTTGGCTTTTACGCTTTCCTATTGCTCAGCTCGAACCCGTTTGAGCGCCTGCCAATCCCTGCTCCAGAGGGGCAGGGGCTGAACCCGTTGCTGCAAGACATTGGTTTGGCGCTGCATCCGCCGACGCTCTACATTGGCTATGTTGGCCTGTCGGTCGCCTTTAGCTTCGCGATTGGTGCGCTGCTTACGCGAAATGTGACGCCCGAATTTGCGCGGGTGATGCGGCCATGGGTGCTGGGCGCTTGGGTATTCCTGACGCTGGGTATTACCGCTGGCAGTTACTGGGCTTACTACGAGCTTGGTTGGGGCGGCTGGTGGTTTTGGGATCCAGTTGAGAACGCTTCTCTAATGCCGTGGCTCGCAGCGACCGCATTGCTGCATTCGACCAGCGTACTGGCCGCGCGTGATGCCTTGCGCACCTGGACGATTATGCTCGGCGTGGTCGCCTTCTCGATGAGCATGCTGGGCACATTTCTGGTGCGCTCTGGCGTGCTGACCAGCGTGCATGCGTTCGCCGTCGATCCAGAACGGGGCAGCTTTATCCTCGCGCTGCTGGCGATTTACATTGGCGGTAGCCTAGCGATCTTTGCTTTGCGCGCAGGGACCGTGGCAGAGGGCAAGCGCTTTGCCATGACCAGCCGCGAAGGCGCACTTGTATTCAACAATGTGATGTTGTCCGCGATCCTCGGGATTGTGCTGCTCGGCACGCTTTATCCGTTGCTGACTGAGGCGTTTGATATTCGCGTGTCCGTTGGCCCGCCATATTTCAATCCGGTCAGCGCGATTTTTGCCGTTCCAATGTTCCTTGTGATGGCCGCCGGGCCATTGATGCGTTGGCGCGAGGATAAACCTGCGCGCATTCAGTTGGAACTGGCGATTGTCGGCGCGATCATTCTTGGCGTGCTGGCGGTAGTCGCGGTGCTGGGTGATTATTCAATCTTGGCAATCCTCGGCCTTGCATTG
Organism: Erythrobacter sp. SN6-5; assembly: GCF_057364945.1. Lineage (NCBI taxonomy): Bacteria > Pseudomonadati > Pseudomonadota > Alphaproteobacteria > Sphingomonadales > Erythrobacteraceae > Erythrobacter > Erythrobacter sp. SN6-5. The sequence continues at coordinate 2,945,896 of NZ_CP200282.1, read as the reverse complement.
TCGGCAGGCCTCGCGATTGCCTCTTTCATGCCACTGCGTGGCCGCAAACTAGCGCGCGTGCCGTTGGCGACATGGGGCATGGTACTGGCGCATTTCGGTGTCGCCGTGTCGCTGTTCGGTATGGCCAGCGAGAGCGCGTTTACAACAGAGCGCTTGTCGGCGGTGACCGCGGGCGAAAGCCAGCAGGTTGCCGGATGGAACATTACCTTGGAAAGCGTTGATCCGATTGCCGGGCCGAACTGGACCGCGATGGAAGCCCGCGTGATTGCGCAGCGGGGCAAGGGCGAGGCCTCCGTTATGGTCCCGCAGGCGCGCAATTTCTGGGCGCCCGCGCAAGCCACCAGCGAGAGCGCTCTGCTCACACGCTGGGATGGGCAGCTCTACGCGGTGATTGGCGATTCCGCCGGGGTTGATGCCAATGGCAATCAGCGCTGGCAGCTGCGCGTATGGTGGAAGCCATTTGTGACCTTCATCTGGTACGGCGGCCTCTTGATTGCGCTGGGCGGCGCGCTGGCGATTATTGGCCGAGTGAGCACAGACCTGAAACGCCGCCGTGCGGTGCTGCGAGGCACCGAAAAGCGCGCGGAAGCTGAGCAGCTCAAAATGGAAAAAATCGACGGATACGGGACGTTCTGATGCGCTGGACCTTATGGATACCTTTGGGGCTGTTTGTCTTCTTTCTGGGCGTGGCCGGATATCAGCTGACCCAGCCGAAGGATGATCAAATCCCCTCCGCCATGGTTGAGAAAGCTCTGCCAGAGTTTGAACTGCCTGCGGCGGTTGAGACAATGCCCGGTGCATCGCGTGCGAACTTCATCGGCGGAAAGCCAAAACTGCTCAACATCTGGGCGAGCTGGTGCCTGCCGTGCATTGCGGAGGCAAAGCAACTCGAAGTGCTCGAAGGGCAGGGCGTGGAGATCATCGGCGTCGCAATCCGGGATAAACCGGAGGATGTGGCGAATTTCCTAGAGCGCTACGGCAATCCCTACACCCGCATCGGTAAGGACGATATCTCGTCGCTGATGCTGGAGATTGGTGCGTCAGGCGTGCCGGAAACCTATGTGATCGATGCCGAGGGTGTGATCCGTTATCAGCATATTGGCGACATCAGGCTGGAGCATATTCCGCTTCTTCTGGAAGAGCTCAAGAAGGCGGAAACGTGAGGGCGCTCTCCATTGCTCTGCTGGCCGCCGTGCTTGCGCCTTTTGCCATGCTCGGTGTGCCGCTGACCGCGCAAGATCTCGCTGCCGCCGGCACCCTATGCCTACACCCAATTGGAAGACCCAGCGCTGGAGGCGCAAGCCGTGGAGCTGATGGCGACGCTGCGTTGCCTCACCTGTCAGAGCCAGAATATCCACGATAGCGATGCTCCGATGGCTGGCGATATGCGCCATCAGGTCCGCTCGCGCCTTGCCGCTGGGGAGGAACCGGAGGCGATCCGCCAATGGCTGATCGTGCGTTATGGCGATTATGTCAGTTACCAGCCAGAGGTCAGCTCCACGACCTGGCCGCTGTTTCTGGTGCCAGCGATCATCTTTGGTTTTGGCTTGTTGCTGCTGTTCCGCCGTCTGGGGCGCAAACGCTCCGATGGCGAAGGTACGGACAGGGCGCCGACTTCAGAGGAAAGCGCATAATGGGGTGGATCGCTGTCTCACTCCTCGCGCTTGCCGCGTTCGGCTTTGCTGCATTCGTGCTGCGTCTGCCGAAATCGAGCTGGACGCTGTTTGGCGCGGTCTTGGTCTTCGGTCTTACCGGCTACGCATGGCAGGGCAGCGCTAGCCAACCGGGCAGTCCCAAGGCAGCGATGGTGCAGGAACCTCGCTCTGGCGAACAGATGGTCGAGGCGCGCCGCGCCTTGTTTGACGCAGGCGTGCCCAAACCCAACTACCTTACTGTGTCTGATGGCTTTGCCCGGCGCGGGCGGTTCTCTGATGCTGCTGGCTTGCTGCGTGGCGGCCTCGCAGACAATCCGAGGCACGCAGAGGGCTGGTTAGCGCTCGGTATGGCTTTGGTTGAGCACGCCGATGGTAGAGTTACACCTGCGGCGCACAACGCCTATGACCGGGCAAGCAAGGCCGATCCTGCTAATCCCGCAGCGGGTTTCTTCCTTGGAGCGGCCTATTTTCGCACTCGTCAGGTGCGTGAGGCGCGCGCCGTCTGGGCCGAATTGCTGGAGCGCACGCCAGAGGACGCGCCATGGCACGGAGAGCTGACCCAAAGGCTAGAGGTCATTGATGCCATGCTGTCTGGTGCGCCCAATCCAGCGGCCCAATAAGGCGCGCATCCAACGCCTGAGTTGCAGGGGCGCTAAGGCGGTGCTAAGCGCGCCCACCTCACATGGTTCGTGAGGGGGCAGAGTCGCCAAATCGGGCGGCTTATTTACGAGGGCAGTATCGATAGGGCCGCGGCTCTACTTCGGGAAATCCATTACGCATGAGCGATACAGCAGCGCCAGCACACCAGCCGCCCCAAGGCGGCAAGGGCCATAGCGCGTCTAAAAAGGCGCTTGCGGTTGGCGCGATTGGTATCGTCTTTGGCGATATCGGCACCAGTCCGCTTTATGCGTTCCGCGAAACATTTGTTGGTCCGCACCCGCTTGCGGTTGATACGGCGCATGTTCTGGGCGTCATCAGCCTGATCTTCTGGTCGATGACGCTGGTCGTTTCGATCCAATATGTCACGATCCTGATGCGCGCCGATAACAAGGGGCAGGGCGGTTCACTCGCGTTGGTCGCGCTCATTTCTAGTCAGCTTAGCAAGTCGAAATATGGTTGGGTGGCGCTGTTGCTCGGCGTGTTTGCGACCTCGCTATTCTACGGCGACAGCATGATTACGCCTGCAATTTCGGTCCTGTCTGCGGTCGAGGGCCTGACGGTTGTGGACCCCGGATTGCAGCGTTTTGTTATTCCGATTGCGCTGGGCCTACTCGTCTTTCTGTTCATGCTGCAAAAGCGCGGAACGGCGAAGGTAGGGGCGCTGTTTGCCCCGGTCATGATCGTTTACTTCACGGTCATCGCCAGCATGGGCGCGTGGCAGATATTCAACACGCCAGAGATCTTGTGGGCGCTTAACCCTTATCACGCGGTGAATTTCTTTGTCCTTGATGGCTGGCTGGCGTTTCTGGCGTTGGGCTCAGTCGTTCTGGCGGTTACCGGTTCAGAGGCGCTCTATTCTGATATGGGGCACTTTGGCCGTGGTCCGATGCGGCTTTCGTGGTTTGGCTTCGTTATGCCCTGCCTGCTGCTCAATTACTTTGGGCAGGGGGCGATGATCATTGGCTTGCCGCCGGAACAAGCCGCCGAAGCCATCCAGAGCCCGTTCTTCTTCCTCGCCAGCGAGGAATGGCGTTTGCCGTTGGTGTTCTTGGCCACGGTCGCGACCTTTATCGCCAGCCAAGCGGTCATCTCCGGCGCGTTCTCGATTACGCACCAAGCCATTCAGATGGGCTATATTCCGCGCCTTTCAATCCGCCACACCAGCGAAACCGAAGGCGGCCAGATTTACATTCCAGTGGTAAACTGGGCGCTGATGGTGGCGGTGATCATTCTGGTGCTAACGTTCCAGAACTCCTCTAATCTCGCCAGCGCCTATGGCATTGCTGTGACCGGCGCGGTCACGATTGACACGCTGCTGATGGCGGTGCTGCTGATTGGCGTGTGGAAATGGAAGTGGTGGTACGCTGCGCCTGTCGTGATCCTGTTCCTGATCGTGGATGGCGCTTACTTCGCGGCGAACCTTACGAAGGTGCCGGACGGCGGCTGGTTCCCGCTGATGGTGGGCTTTATCGCCTTCCTGCTGCTCACGACATGGGCGCGTGGGCGCAAGCTGATGCGCGACCGGATGAGCGAAGTTGCTCTGCCGATGGAAATCTTCGCAAAATCCGCCAAGAATTCCGCCACTCGCGTGCCCGGCACGGCGATCTTCATGGCCTCCAGCACGGCTGGCGTGCCCTCTGCGCTGCTGCATAACATCAAGCACAACAAGGTGCTGCACGAACGCGTGGTGATCCTGACGGTCGATATTCAGGACGTGCCCTATGTCGATCCGAGCAACCGCTGCGAATATACGGATATGGGCGACGGATTCTATCGCGCGGTGTTACGCTATGGCTTTATGGAAGAGACGAACGTCCCGCTGGGCTTGAAGCAGATGGAACAGTGTGGCGGCGAGTTTGACATGATGCACACCAGCTTCTTCCTCTCGCGGCAGACACTTCTGGCAAGCGACAAGCCGGGCATGCCGATCTGGCGCGAGAAGATCTTTGCGTGGATGCTGAGAAACGCGGCGACCGCAATGGAGTTCTTCCGATTGCCGACCAACCGTGTGGTGGAGCTAGGCAGTCAGGTCGAGATTTAGGTGGCATGGATGGCGCACAGGTGATCACACCTGTTGGTCGTAACAAGATGTTACATGCCCGTAGGTTGAACGAATCTGGGAAAGGGGCGTAGGCCGCAGTCACCAACGAAAGAGAAGGCAAATGACTGCACATCGCATTTTCGCATCAGGACGTAGCGAGGTCAAACATGGCCATGGTGGCTATCTCAATGTCATCACCACCAGCCGTTCTACCGACAATCAAAAGCAGGTCGTGCGCGACGTCTTGCAAGAGCGCGCACGCCGTGCGCTCTATGCCAATTGTGACCGTGCGCCGCTTGGTTGGGAAGACTGCGCCGCCTAAGGCGTTTCGTCCTTCGCCTCGGCTTCTTCTTCCTCACCTAGGTCCAGCCCATGCTTCAGCAGCATGGGGATATTGGCGAAGGTGAACAGGAACGTGAGCGGCAGGAATACCCACAGCTTCGCCCACAACCAACCTTCAAAGGTCATATAGGCGCGCAGGCCCTCGTTGAGCGCTGCCAGCGCGAGGAAGAACACGCCCCAATTGCGCGACAGTTTCAGCCAGCCTTCGTCTGTCAGGCCCTCAAATGCGGCCTCCAACAGGATTTTGAGCAGTGCCTTACCCATCTTCCAACCCGCGAGTAGTGCGACGCCAAACACACCGTAAATCAGTGTAGGCTTCAATTGCACAAAGGTCGGATCGCCAAACAAGATTGTAAGCGCGCCAAAACCAACAATGAGTGCAGTCGAAAACCACAACATCGGTGACACCTTGCCCAGCCGCCATTTGGACACCGCAAGCGCGACGATTGCCGCCAGCATAAAGGCCGCCGTGCCTCGAATGATCGCAAACAGCTCGCCCGCAGGCTCAGGCTCTTCGGGAGAGAAATATTTATAGACGCTTAGGAAGACCAGGAGCGGGCCGTAATCAACCGCTACGTTGAGCCAGCCAGAGCCTGCCTTCTTTGCGGGAGGGGCGGCGGTTTCAGTGTCTGACATTATGCCACTCCTGCGATAACTTTGGCGACCAGATCGGGGTCGAACGGGCGCAAATCGTCCATTGTCTCGCCAACACCAATCGCGTGGATTGGCAGGCCATATTGCTCCGCCGCCGCCACCAGCACCCCGCCGCGCGCGGTGCCATCCAGCTTGGTCATGATCAGGCCAGTGACGCCTGCAACCTCTTTGAACACATCGATCTGAGACAAGGCGTTTTGGCCATTGGTTGCATCCAGAACGAGCACGACATCATGCGGCGCCTCTGGATTGAGGCGGCCCAGGACGCGGCGGATTTTCTCCAGCTCGTCCATCAACTCGCGCTTGTTTTGGAGTCGTCCGGCGGTGTCGACGATCAGTGCGTCAATGCCCGTGTCTGTCGCCTCTTTCACCGCGTCGAATACGATGGAGGCCGGATCGCCGCCCTCTGGTCCGCGAACGATGGGTACGCCAACACGTTCTGCCCAGGTCGCCAATTGGCCGATTGCGGCGGCGCGGAAGGTGTCGCCCGCAGCCAGCATCACGCCGTAATCATCCTCTTGAAATAGGTGCGCTAGCTTGGCGATGGTTGTTGTCTTGCCGGACCCGTTGACGCCGATCACCAGGATCACTTGTGGGCGGGGGAAGGCAACTATGTCGAGTGGTTTCGCCACCGGGCGGAGGATTTCGGCGATTTCCTCAGCGACGGCCTCTTTCAATTCTTGCTCAGTGATTTCCAGGCCAAAACGCTTTTCAGACAGTTTTGCGCGGATCCGCCCGGCGGCCGACGGGCCAAGGTCAGAAATGATCAGCGCGTCTTCCACCTCGTCCAAGGTGGCATCATCAAGCTTCGCCGTGCCGACCACGCCCGTGAGATTGGTGGACAGACGCTCTGAGGTCTTACGAAACCCCCCGAACAGCCGATCACTCCAGCTAGAGCCCGCATTCTCGGGATCGCTCATTGCAGCAGGCCTTTCTCATGGGCAGTCGGTGTGATGGTCAAAATTGTGCCGCGCTCTGTGCCGCTGGGCAGGGCGACGCGGGCGTAGCTCTCGCTGTAGCCGCTGTTGTCGCCCTCGGCGAGGACCTGAAGCGGTTCGCCCACAAGGCTATTGAGCCATCTGGTGCGTGTTTCCGCCGCGAGCGCGCGCAGTTCAGCGGCGCGCTCCTTGATAAGGGTGCGGGGCTGCTGAGGCATGCGGGCCGCTGGTGTTCCCTCTCGCGGGGAGAAAGGGAAGATATGGCCATGGACGATGTCCAGCTCGCGAATGATCGAGAGGTTCGCCTGATGATGCTCGGCGGTCTCGGTTGGGAAGCCCGCGATCAGGTCTGCGCCAATGGTGATATCCGGCCGCACGTGCCTTTAGACGCTGCACCAGATCGACCGCGTCGCCGCGCAGGTGCCGCCGCTTCATGCGTTTCAGGATCAGATCATGGCCATGCTGCAGGGATAGGTGCAGATGCGGCATCAGGCGCGGCTCGCTGGCGAAGAGCTCAAACAGAGCCTCGTCAATCTCAATGCCATCGAGTGATGACATGCGCAGGCGCGCGAGCTGTGGGAAGCGGTCCAGGATCGCGCCGACCAGCGCACCCAGCGGCGGGGTGTCGGGCAGATCGTGCCCCCAGCTGGTCACATCCACCCCAGTCAGCACAACTTCACGTGCGCCTAGCTCCAGATGCTGCTCCACCTCGCGCAGCACCTCAGCAATGGTCATGGAACGGCTGGTGCCGCGCCCTTGTGGGATAATGCAGAAGGTGCAGGCGTGATCGCAGCCATTTTGGATCGCGATAAAGGCGCGGGTTTTTGTCGGGGCAAGCGGCGCGTGATCGCTGGGCAGGTTCCAGGCGCGCGGATCAAGCTTTGACTGGTTGGAGATAAGCCCGTCGATTTCTGGCATATCAGCAAGCTGCTCACGCTCGATATCGGCAGCGCATCCGGTCACGATCAGCCGCGCATCGGGCCTGGCGCGGCGAGCCTTGCGGATGGCTTGGCGCGTCTGGCGCACCGCTTCATTGGTCACGGCGCAGCTGTTGACGACGACGACATTCTCGTCCTCTGGCAACATCGCGCGCAGCTTCTCGCTCTCAGCAATGTTGAGACGGCAGCCGAGCGAGATTACGTCGGGCTGATCGGTAAATCGGGCGCTCACGCGAAATCGTCCCACTCGAACGTACCGCTAAAGGCTTCGGTCGCGGGACCCGTCATGAGGATCGTATCATCCGCACGCCATTCGATCCGCAAATCACCGCCGGGCAATGACACCATGACGTCACGTCCGGTGATCCCGCGCCGCGCGGCTGCCACCGCCGTGGCGCAGGCCCCGGTGCCGCATGCGCGGGTGATGCCCGCGCCGCGTTCCCACACATGCAGGCGCAGATGATCCGGCGCGATTAGGCTCGCGACATTCACATTCACGCGTTCGGGGAAGACTGCATCATGCTCGATGATAGGCCCGTAAGTCGCAAGGTCGACCGCATCGGCGTCCTCGACGAAGAACACGGCATGCGGATTACCGACATTGACGGCGGTTGGGTTTTCGAGTGCCCCATCGTCCATCGGCCAACCAAGCGGCATCGACAACGTGTCCATCGGATAGTCGAGCGGGATCGCGTCCCAATCGAAGCGGGGCGTGCCCATATCGACGCTGGCGCCGCCTTCGCTGGGATGCAGTGACAAGGTGCCGCCTGCGGTCTCTACATTGGCTTGCTTGCCATGCAGGATTGCAACCGCGCGGCTGGCATTGCCGCACGCGCCCACTTCGCCCCCATCGCTGTTGAAGAAGCGCATTTTGAAATCATGCGACACGCTGGGTTCCAGCAGGACAAGCTGATCGCAGCCAATGCCGATGCGCCGATCCGCGATCGCCTTTGCGAAAGCGTTCGTCACGCTTGGCAATTCGGTTTCGCGGGCGTCGAGCACCACGAAGTCATTGCCGAGGCCGTGCATCTTGATGAAGGGAGTGCGCATGATCTGGAGCGCATTTATGCACGCGCAGGCTCTACGTCCAGTTTTGCGTCAGTGATTTGTCTGAGCGTTGGTCCTGCTGGTGCCTTAGGGCAGCTGCCTTATTCGGCAATACGCCTCAGGTTCTCAGGGTCCACTCTGCTTTCAACGGCGCTGTCCTGCGCTGCAGGAACGACGTCTGGCTGCTCAACCAGGCGACCAGCAGCTTTCAGGCGCATACGCACCTGGTCGGCGGTTTCTGGGCGGCCATAGAGGTAGCCTTGGCCTTTCAAGCGACCCATCGTTTTGAGCAGGTCGAGGATGTTTTCATCTTCGATGCCCTCGGCGGTGATCGGCATGTCCAGACCATTGCCGAGCGAGACAATCGCATCGACGATCTTGGAACTTGCATCCGGATTACGCAGCTCGCTGATGAAGCTACGATCAATTTTGAGCCGGTCGAACGGCAGAGAACGCAGCTGCTCAAGACTCGAATAACCCGTTCCAAAGTCGTCGAGGCTGACCTTGACGCCCTGGTTGCGCAGGCTGGCGATCATGGAGCGGACCATGCCGACATTGTCGTGCAGGCAGCTCTCAGTGATTTCAATCTCAAGTCGGTGCGCGGGGAAATTGTGCTCGACCAGCAGTTTCAGCAGCTTTTGCGCAAACCATGGATCGCGCATTTGGATCGGCGAGATGTTCACCGACAATGTTAGATCCGGGTCCCAATCGCGGGCATCGGCAAAGGCCTCAACCATCAGTTTCTCAGACAGATCACCGATCACGCCGATGTCTTCAGCGATTGGAATAAAGATGTCTGGGCTGACGAGGCCAAGTTGAGGTGACTGCCAGCGTGCAAGCATTTCAAAACCGACCAGATCGCCGCTTTCCAGGTCAATCTGCTGCTCATAAAATGGCACGAACTCACCAACTGCAAGCCCTCGGCGAATGCCCGTTTCCAGTTCATTGCGGAAGCGCAGCTCATTTTCCATCGTTGGCTCAAACCAGTAATAGCGGTTCTTGCCTTGGTTCTTGGCGTGATACATCGCGATATCGGCGTGATGCATCAGCGTTTGTGCGTCGCTGACAAGCGGGTTGAATCCTTGCTCGTCATGATCTGTGGCAATACCAATCGACATGGTCAGCTCAACCGCCATATCGTCCACCTGATACATGGCCGTTGCGGTTTCAAACAGGCGGATGACCTGATCATCAATGCGTTCAGGGTGCTTGCCATCATAGGGCATGACGAATGCAAATTCATCGCCGCCCAGACGCGCCAGCAGAGCGTCTTTGGGAAGCTTTTCTTTAAGCCGTGCGGCGAGTTCAATCAGCAATTTGTCGCCGATCGCATGGCCGTTCATGTCATTGACTTGCTTAAAGTTATCGAGATCAATCATGACATAGGCGAGTGCCTGGCCATGACGGTTTGATCCATTGCGCAGTTCTTCGGTCGCTTTCGCCATGGAGCGACGATTGAGGCAGCCGGTGAGGGGATCAATTTCGGACAGTCTGCGCGCTTGTTCTTCGGCGGCGCGGCGCTGTTGAATTTCAGAGCTGAGTTCGCGGTAGCGGCGCCAGCCGAAAATTATCAACGCAATGTTCAGCAGCATGGCGTTGACTAGCAAGCGGTCAGGACCTTTGCCCTCGCCAAACGTTGCCTCGACAACGTCGCCCATTACAGAGCCGCCGATACCAACAAAAATAATGATCGCAGCGGTTGCAATTCCTAGCGCAACTATGTCGCGCTCGGCCTTACCGATCCGTTGCTCAGTTTTCTCTTCAGCCATAATCGGCTGTGCCCCCAGCGATTTCAGTCTCGCCCGTAATGGGACCACATATTAAATATCAGGTTAAGACGCCTGCGCGGACAATTTGGCGCTTGGCGTGGCGCGTTTCTATCGGCAGAACACTGCCCGTCTGACCGCACTAAACTGGGGAGTGAACCTGTGCCCAATTACTGGCTCATAAAATCGGAACCGTTCAAATATGGCTGGGATGATTTGATCGCTGAGGAAGAGGGTGTTTGGGACGGGGTGCGTAATCACTTGGCGAAGAACAATCTCAAGGCGATGGAGGTTGGCGATGAGTGCTTCTTCTACCACTCGCGAGAGGGGCTGGAGGTTGTCGGCATTTGCACGGTCAGCGTGGCCGATATTCTCGACCCTACCGATGAAACCGGCAAATGGGCGGCGGTGAAAGTGAAGCCGAAACGCAAGTTTAGAAATCCAGTTTCACTGAAGCAGATCAAGGCGGAGCCGAAGCTTGCCGAATGCCAGCTGGTGAAGCTGTCGAGACTGTCTGTCGCGCAGATCACGCCAGAAGAATGGCAGGTCATTTGCGAGATGGCTGAGGGTTAGCGTCAGCCCTTTGCCGAGGCTTTTGCACGCAGTCCGCTAACGCTCGCTCCACTTGCGGCAAGTTGCTCGATATCAATCGACATATGGATAAGCCTTAGACCGTTCTTTCCGCGCGCTTCTGTCAGAGCAGATTTGAACTCTTCCGTTGTGCTTGCATGGGCGCTCCACGCGCCAAAGGCCGCGCCGAAGGCTGCGAAGTCTGGATTGGTGAGTTTAGTGGCTGAGACGCGGCCGGGATATTCGCGTTCCTGATGCATGCGAATGGTGCCATAGGCGCTGTTGTCGACCACCAAAACGGTGAGGTTCGCACCGTGCTGAGCCGCTGTGGCCAGCTCTTGGCCGTTCATCAGGAAATCTCCATCGCCCGCAACTGCGACCACTTGCCGGTTCGTATGACGCAGGGCTGCGGCAATCCCGGCTGGGACGCCATATCCCATCGCGCCAGCGGTAGGGGCAAGCTGCGTGGGATAGCCATCATAGCGCCAATAGCGGTGCCACCATCCGGCAAAATTGCCCGCACCATTGGCGATGATCGTATCAGCGGGATAGGCCTCCCGCATAAAGGCGACGCAGGCGGCCATATCGAGCGCATGATCTGAAGGTTCGCCGGGTTCGTAGCTTGACCATTCCCGCCATTCCGCATTTGCTTGCGCGCCCGCATCGAATGGGATGACACTGTGATCTTCCCAAAGCGCGGCGGCCTCGGCAAATTCATCCACCGCGCAGCATAGCGCGAGGTCTGCTCGATACACTCTGCCCAACTCGTCGGGGTCCGGATGAACATGGATCAATGTTTGATCGGGATGTTCCAAGGTTGGGAAAGTGTAGCCATCCGTTGTCGCTTCACCCAGGCGAGCGCCAACGGTAAGCACGAGATCGGCGGTTTTGACCCGCTCGACCAGTTTTGGATTTGGGCCATAGCCAAGATTTCCGGCATAGACCGGTGAGCCAGGAGAGATTGCATCCTGCCGGCTGAAAAGCGGTCGCGACTGGCACGCCAATGCTCTCAGCAAATTGCTGGAAATGCTCGCGCGCTTTGGCATTCCAACCGGCCCCGCCGATAATCGCAATTGGGCTCGCCGCATCGCCGATCATTGCCAGCATAGCTTGCATGGCGTCTGGGCACACGGCTTGTGCTGGTCGAGTGACCTCCGGGCGAGGCTGCAAGGGTGGTTCGCCCGCCTTATCATTGATCAGGTCGCACAGCATGTCTTCCGGCAGAGCGAGGACTACCGGGCCAGGCCTGCCTGAAATCGCAACTGAATAAGCGCGAGCGATATATTCCGGAATGCGCGCGGCATCATCAATCCGAGCGGCCCATTTGCAGATCGGCCCAAAGAAGGCGGTAAAATCGACCTCTTGAAAGCCTTCGCGGTCTTTCATCCCGCGGGCAACATCGCCAACGAACAAAATCATCGGCTGCGAATCCTGATGTGCGACATGCACGCCGATGCTGGCATTGGTTGCGCCGGGGCCTCGGGTGACAAAGCCAATGCCAGGGCGGCCTGTCATAGCCCCATCGGCGCATGCCATGAAGGCCGCGCCTCCTTCTTGCTCGAGCACGTGATAACATCCACACTTTCACTCGCATGCAGCGCATCCAGTACGGCGAGAAAGCTCTCACCCGGGACGGTGAATATCCGGTCTGTATCTTGTTCGATCAGGCAATCGACCAACAGCTCTGCCGCCGTTTGAGCAGTCTTTTCCATCATTCCATATCCCGTCTTCGCGGCGCAATTGTTTGCGCTCTGACCGCGCTTAGCGGGGGCGCTGCACGCGTGCAATCCGGCGGAATTTTCCACAGGCCCAAATGAACAAAAACACTTAATGTCCCGCAGCGCGACAGTTTACAAATCGCCCCTGCCAAAACGGTTAAGAAAGTCTTAACAATGCTCCCATGACATATGCGAGTCTCAAAACAGTCGCCATTGAACGCACTCAGCCAGAGCTTGGTTTGGCACCGAAAAGGCGGGGCGGTCGCCGTGCATTGGTGCTGACGGACGAAGCGGCGCAGCATTCGTTTCGCGCTTCACTGCCGCCGCATGTGCGCAGCAACGAATTGGCCGCACCGGCGGAAAGTCTGTGGCAATTGACCCGTGACGATGTACGCGGTTTCGCAACGGTCTATGTCTCTACCTTCGCGGCGATCATCGCCTTCATCGCTTAAGTCAGCGAAACTCCTCCGCGCTCTAAGCAGCGGCGTCAGCATGCTCCAACTCAGCATTGTGCAGGCGTTTGCCGAGCCAGGCGGATACGAGGCACATTCCCGCGCTCAGCAACACCTGCTCCACCACCGGCACGCCAAGCGCGCTGAGGCCAATAGCGAGCAGAGATCCGACCACCATTGCACCTGAATTGACTATGTTATTGGCGGCGATTGTACGCGCCGCTTCGTCTGGGGCGCAGCGGGTGGTGAGGAACGCATAAAGCGGCACCACGAACATGCCGCCTGCCACCGCAATGCCAAGCAAGCACAGCAAGATGACGGCTGCCAGCGGCCATGCGACGAATTCGGTGACATTCAGTAACTCTGTCGGCTGATCCGCCTGCCACATGCGGCACACCAGATAGAATGCAACTACGAAAGCGCCCATCGCGATGACGGAGACAGGCGAATAGCGCGCCGACACTTTGCCTTTCAGCAGCTTGTTGACTGAAACGGACCCAATCGCGACGCCGATTGAGAAGATGACGAGGAACAGGCTAGCGACTTCCTTACTGGCCATAAGGGTGTTTTTGGCGAGTGGCGGGAATTGGATGAACAGCACAGCACCAATCGTCCAGAAGAAGCTGATTGAAAGGATCGCGTAAAATATCTGGCGATCATGCATCGTGTTTTTAATGAGCGCGACGGACGCGCGGATGATGTGCCAGTCGAGTTTTTCTACCTTACCCAAGGGAGGGGCTGAGGGAATTTGGCGGCTGGATAGATAGCCAATCAGCGAGGTGACGATGATCCCGCCAGCGGCCCATTCGACCGGGATCCACCCGGCCAAAATCGTGCCCAGCAAAATGGCGATGTAAGTGCCCGCCTCGACCAGTCCGGTTCCGGCCAGCACTTCGTCTTTCTTCAAATGCTGCGGCAGAATCGCATATTTGATCGGGCCCAGAAACGTCGACTGAACTCCGGTCAAGAACAGGGCGAACATTAAAAGCGGTATGGCAAAACTGTCGACGGCGATCCCGCGCCAGGCCAGAAACAGGCCGGTCGCGCCGATCAACATCAGCCCAATTTCGCACATTTTCACCGTGCGGATGATCGCCGCCTTGTCGCGCATATCGGCCAGTTGCCCAGCCAGCGCAGACAGGATGAAAAACGGCAGAATGAACAGGCCAGAGGCAACCGCGCTAAAGATCGCCTCGGTGCTTTCGTCATTATACACCTGGTAAACGACGAACAGGACCATCGCGGTCTTATACAAATTGTCGTTAAACGCGTTCAGCAACTGCGTGCAGAATAGGGGCAGGAAGCGCCTGCGGCGCAAAAGATGCGTCGTCGTGGTCATGAAGATGTTCGCTCCCGTGGCCCACGAGATAGACGATACGCGGCGGTTAACAAGGTGCCTGTTTTATCTTTTGCGCATTGGCAAAGGCGGCTAAGGAGGCATTTACAATGATGACATTGCCCAACATTCTCACTTTGTCGCGGATTCTGGCTTTGCCACTGCTCGCGTTCTTTCTGTGGTGGCCGGAATGGCAGTTGGGATATGCAATCGGCTTTGTGCTGTACGGTTTGATTGCGATCACCGATTTCTTCGACGGCTATCTGGCCCGGGCGCAAGGGACAGTGTCAAAGCTCGGCATTTTCCTCGATCCCATCGCTGACAAGATCATGGTTGCGACCGTTATTTTGGTGCTGACCGCGCAAGGATATTTGCGCGGGCCATATGTGGGCGATTTCCATGTGATTGCTGGATTGATTATTCTGATGCGAGAGATTGCCGTCTCTGGCCTGCGTGAGTTTCTGGGAGGCATTCAGGTGTCGATGCCAGTCAGCAAACTGGCCAAATGGAAGACTGCGTTTCAATTGATCGCTTTGGCTGCACTGATTGGCGGCGGGGCAGTGCATGGCCAGCCATGCCAAGTGCCCGGCGATGCCTGCGCCTCGGTTGAACAGACCTGGCTGCACTTGATCGGCCTTACAACCTTGTGGGCTGCTGCGGTGCTAACCTGCATCACCGGCTGGGATTATCTGCGCGTCGGCCTCAAGCATATGGATTGATGTGCTTCGGGCACCTCCAATTGAGACTCAGCCGATGATCAACCCGCCCGCAATTCCTCAGCCAGCAGCTTAAAGTCATCGGCGCGCGGGCTGTTTTTGCGCCAGATCAGAGCGATCTCGCGGCTGGCTTGCGCGGACTTAAGCGGGCGCGCGACCACATTGGTGTCGTTCAATATTCCGGCATCCAGCGCCATTTGAGGCAGCATCGTCAGGCCCAAATCATTGTCGACCATCTGAACCAGAGTGTGCAGCGAGGTGCCAATAATCGCTGCATTTGCGCGCATCTCCGGGCGCGCGCAGGCGGCCAGCGCATGATCGCGCAGGCAATGCCCATCTTCGAGCAATAGCAGGCGGCCCTCATCAATCATGCTGGGCGGAATACTGTCTGGCGGATCGCGCGGATCATCCTGGGGGAAAGCGACGAACAGCCTGTCGTCACTGATATGCTCCACTTCTACCTCGCCGGTGCCAAAGGGCAGGGCGAGCAGCACGCAATCAACCCGGCCATGTTGCAGCGATTCCACCGCATCCTGGCTGGTCTCCTCGCGCAGCAGCAGTTTCAGATCGGGCCGCTCGCGTTTTAGTCGTGGCAACAAATGCGGCAGCAGAAACGGCGCGATGGTCGGGATGACGCTCATGCGCAGCGTGCCGGACAGTGGCTTTCCGGCGGCTTGGACGAGGTCGGAAAGCTCCTCTGCCTCGCGCAGCAATCGGTGCGCCTTCTCCACTACCTGATCGCCCAGCGCAGTAAAGCGCACGACGCGGCGGCTGCGCTCAACCAGTGTCACACCCAGCAGCGATTCCAGTTCGCGAATACCCGCAGACAGTGTCGATTGCGAGACGTAGCTCGCGTCTGCTGCGCGGCCAAAGTGCTTATGCTCGTGCAAGGACACGAGATATTGCAGCTGTTTGATCGTGGGGAGATAGGTGGACATGGCTGAGCTTTACTCGGCCGCTGCCGTCTCAGCATCGACCTCGGCTTCCGCCTCTGCCGCATCATCGCTGGCGGCGGCGGCCTCCTCCATGCTCGCCTGCATATCGTCGATATGGGTCATGGCGAGTTTGCCATTCTTTACTGCAAAGCCGAGCTTGCCTTCGACCAGTTCCAGCGCGTCTTTACCAAATACGTCATAGCGCCACCCTTGCAGCACTTTGAGGTCGCGGACCCCGGCGGCGAGGGCTTCCATCTCGTCTGCTCTCGTTAGCAGGCGGGCGGCCACATCAATTTCGCGCGCGCGAATTTTGAGCAGCAGTTTTAGAAGGTCAGCGACCAAAGCGCCTTCTTTGCCCAGAGGCGCCCCGCGCTTCATCTTCTCGGGAAGCTCGCTCTTGGGCAGCGGCTCTGCCTCTTCAATGACCCGCATCAGGCGCTTTCCAATATCATTGTCGCGCCATGCGGAGGATAGCCCGCGCACTTTCGCCAGATCTGCCTGCTTTTTCGGCGGATGGCTGGCGATGTCTGCCAAGGTCTCATCGCGCATGATCCGGCCACGCGGGATATTCTTGTGCTGCGCTTCGCCTTCGCGCCATGCGGCGAGGCCCTTCATCCGTCCCAGCACCGCTGGATTGCGGCCCGGTTGGCGAATGCGGCGCCAGGCATTGTCAGGATTGACGATGTAATTGCTCGCATCGGCGAGCTTTTCCATTTCCGCATCGAGCCAGCCGCCGCGACCGGTTTTGATCAATTTCTTGAGCATCTTCGGGAAGATCTCTGAAAGATGCGTTACATCGCCGATGGCGTATTCGATCTGCCTGTCGGTCAGCGGACGGCGGCTCCAATCGGTGAAGCGCGCACCTTTATCGATTTGCAGGCCCAGCCAGCTGTCGACCAGATTGGCATAGCCGATCTGTTCTGACTGGCTGATGGCCATCATCGCAATCTGGGTGTCGAAAATGGGGAAGGGGGTCTTGCCGGTGAGATTGACGATAATCTCGACATCTTGCCCGCCTGCGTGGAAGACTTTGAGCACTTCGTCGTTTTCGCACATCAGATCGAGCAGCGGCTTAAGATCAATTCCATCGGCTAGCGGATCAATCGCCGCGGCTTCTTCCTCATTGGCGATCTGCACCAGGCACAGTTCCGGCCAATAGGTGTTCTCGCGCATGAATTCGGTGTCGATGGTGACGAATTCGGATTTCGCCAAACGCTCGCAAAGGTCAGTCAAAGCGTCGGTTGTTGTAATCAGATCATGTATTTTCATATCTGTCTTTTCAGTGTGTCAGGCGGAGTACCGCCTCCGGGCGTCAGCCCATTGATGATCGCTTAGCGTGCGTGAAACTTGACAAAGCCCCGCGCTTGCCCTGTTAGCGCGCGCATATTGATATGCGCTCTAAACTAGGCCACGCCATGCAATCATTGCTGGCGCGCCTTTAGCGCCATACTCTCGAACAGGACAAGAGTTTAGCATGCACGCTTATCGTTCCCATACTTGCGCACAGTTAAGTGAAGCCAATGTCGGCGAAACCGTTCGCCTTTCTGGCTGGATTCACCGCAAACGTGACCATGGCGGAGTGCTGTTCGTCGATCTGCGCGATCACTATGGCATCACGCAAATCGTGGCGGACGAGGATTCTCCCGCCCTGCCAGTTCTCGATTCGCTGCGCGTAGAGAGCGTTGTGACGATTGATGGCGAGGTGAAGGCGCGTTCAGCCGAGACTGTGAACGGCAGCCTGCCAACCGGAGCGATTGAGGTATTTGCCCGCGCGGTCGACGTACAAAGTGCGGCTGAAGAATTGCCAATGCCGGTCGCTGGCGAGCAGGAATATCCCGAGGATATCCGCCTCAAATATCGTTTCCTCGATCTGCGGCGCGAAACCATGCACCGCAACATTATGCTGCGCAGCCAGGTGATCACCTCGATCCGCAAGCGCATGATCGACCAAGGGTTCACGGAGTTTCAGACACCGATCCTGACGGCTTCGTCGCCAGAGGGCGCGCGCGACTTCCTAGTGCCGAGCCGCATGCATCCGGGCAATTTCTATGCCCTGCCGCAGGCCCCGCAGATGTTCAAACAAATGCTGATGGTCAGCGGGTTTGATCGCTATTTCCAGATTGCGCCATGTTTCCGCGATGAAGACCTGCGCGCTGATCGCAGCTTGGAGTTCTATCAGCTCGACTTTGAAATGAGCTTTGTGACGCAGGAAGATGTGTTCCAAACGCTGGAACCCGTTCTTGCAGGCGTCTTTGCTGAGTTCGCCAATGGCAAAAGCGTGACCGCCTCGGGCGACTTCCCGCGTATTCCATACGCTGAGGCGATGCTGAAATATGGCAGCGATAAGCCTGATCTTCGCAACCCGCTGATTATTTCAGATGTTACCAGCCATTTTGAGAAGTCAGGCTTTGGCCTGTTTGAAAAGATCGTGGGCGGCGGCGGTGTTGTCCGTGTGGTGCCTGCGCCAAACACGAATGAGAAGAGCCGCAAGTTCTTCGATGATATGAACAATTGGGCGCGCGGTGAAGGCTTTGCTGGCCTTGGCTATGTCACCCGGAAGGGCGGCGAATTCGGCGGCCCGATTGCCAAGAACCACGGCCCCGACCTCATGGCTCAACTTTATGACGAGCTGGGTCTTGGCCCTGATGATGGGCTGTTCTTTGCCGCGGGTAAGGAAAAGGACGCGGCGAAGTTGGCAGGAGCCGCCCGCACTCAGGTGGGCGAACAGCTCGGCCTGATCGAAGAGGGCTGTTTCAAGTTCTGCTGGATCGTCGATTTCCCGATGTTCGAGTATGACGAAGACGCGAAGAAAGTGGACTTCTCGCACAACCCATTCTCCATGCCGCAAGGCGAGATGGAGGCGCTGGAAAATCAGGATCCGCTCAAGATCAAAGCGTGGCAATATGACATTGTTTGCAACGGTTATGAGCTGTCGTCCGGCGCGATCCGGAACCACCGCCCGGACATCATGTACAAGGCGTTTGAGATCGCTGGTTATTCCAAGGAAGACGTCGACCGCGAATTTGGCGGTATGATTGAAGCATTCAAGCTGGGCGCGCCGCCGCATGGCGGATCTGCACCGGGTATTGACCGGATCGTGATGCTTCTGGCTGGTGAAGAGGCGATCCGTGAAGTGATTGCATTCCCGATGAACCAGAAGGGCGAAGACCTGATGATGGGTGCGCCAAGTAAGGCAGAACTGCCGCAATTGCGCGAGCTGTCTTTAAGGGTGATTGAGCCGCCAAAGAAGCAAGGCGATGCGGCTAACCCACAAAAGGCAGCTGAATAGGCAAGTCATTGCTTCAGTGATGGAATTGTAGCTGTCGACAGCAAAACTGGTTCATCTTCCCCTAATCCTTTATGCGCGATACAGTGCCTTCGAGAATGGGGGAATTGGCATGAAGTTCACAAATGCAACAGGAGCTGGCGCACTGTGCGCTGGGCTCGCATTGGCCGCGACGTCTGTGCACGCTGAGACGCTAACAGTTGGAGCGCACCTGCCAGCGTCCACGGATGCTGGGCTCGAAATCGAAACGATTTCGGTCGATACGCTGAGCGGTAGCAAGGGGGCACAGCTCGCGTTTGAGCTCAAAGATGCGTTGCAAAAAGCGCGCGCTCAAAATGAGACCTGGTTTGAAGTGGTCGCGATTGGTGCCACGTCTGTCGATGCCGTCATTCAGGGCAGCGCTGGAATCGAGTCCTCCGTCATCGAGTTAGAGCCGAAGGGTGAGCGCAAATGCGCTAAAAAGGACGAGGATAAAAAATGCATCCGCTATAAAACGACCTATTACGATTGCAGTCGCACGGAAGTGTCGTTCTACCCTGATATTGAGATCATCGGGCGAGATGGCGCGATACTCTATGCTGCTCGTGATGAAATTAGTCGCAGCAAAGAAGTGTGCGCAGACACGGGTTCGCCTCCGTCAATATCGGAAATGTCGGAATCGCTCGTCTCCGGCTTCGCATGGCGAGTGAGAACGGCTCTTGCGCCGCGCTTTCTTGAGCGGGAGTACCGAATTCTTGAACGACGCAAAGGCTTGGAAAAGGCGGATCGCAAGGCGTTTAAGCAGGCGGTCAAACTGACAAAAAGTGATCAAGATGCGGCCTGCGATGCGTTCAAGTCGTTGGAAGCGAGCAATCCACAGCATGTGTCAGTGCTTTTCAACGTTGCAATATGCCACGAGCGCAATGGTGAGTTCGCGCTATCGCTTGAGACTTTGCAGCGCGCATTGGCGGTTGAACCGCAAAAACTGATGGCGCTGGAATCTGTAGACCGCGTTGATGGCTGGATGCGCGCAGAGGATCAGCTTGCGGCGCGTGTCGAAATCCTAAACCGGCGTTATGCCGATGTGGATGGTGCAGGCGAGGTTACCGAAGAGACGGCGCTAGCCGACGGCGGATAGGGATCGCAGGTTAGTTGCTGCCCGTGTCAGCCTTTGCGCGTTGTAACTGCGCCGCAATGAGCTACGAATAACACGCTATGACATTCACGCGCCGTTCCGCTGTCTTTGGCTCTCTGGCCGCTGCGATATCGACTTCGCTGCCATTGAGTGCTTGTGCCCCCAATCCAGCCAGACCATCCGGCAAAACACGCCTGTATGTGTTGGGTGCGATCCACTCAAGGCACCGCACCAGCACCAAATATTCGCTCGATGTTTTGCGCGAGGCGGTACTCCGGGCAAAACCCGATGTGATTATCACGGAAATTCCGCCTGATCGGCTGGAGGCTGCGAAGGCTGGTTTCGTCGAAACAGGCGCAGTGACGGAACCGCGGACCAAAGTTTTCCCTGAATATACCGATGTCGTCTTTCCGCTGAGCCGGGAGATGAACTTTGACATTCTCGCTGGCGCAGGTTGGACTCAGGAGATCGCCGATAATCGGAACGCTGCGCTTAGAACAATCGAAAATGATCCATCGCGAGCTGATCAATGGGCTGAGCATTTGGCCGCTCGCAGGCAGTATTCGGTGGAACTGGCCGGGCGCGGCGATGACCCACAATTCATCCACACGGCGGAATATGATGCCATCGTAGAGCGCGCCCAAACGCCTTATCAACGTTATTTCGATGCCGATCTGGGACCGGGCGGTTGGACGCAAATTAACCGCGCTCACAATGACTTAATCAATTTAGCGCTTGATTCCATCACCGGCAAAGGGTTGCGTGCCCTTGTAACTTTCGGAAGTTGGCACAAATATATGATTGCGCGGTCCATGGCTGCGCGCCGCGATATTGAATTGCTCGACACCCGGGCGCTGTTCGATTGATGCATCCATCACCGCTTGGGACGGGCAATCTTCCCCCCTTGCACTCATGCGCGCCGTTCATTAGGGCGAATGCGAGTTTTACACCCCAAAATTAAGAGGGAACATTATGAGCGATACTGCCGACCGCGTGCAGAAAATTGTTGTCGAACACCTCGGCGTAGAAGCCGACAAGGTTTCGCAAGATGCGAGCTTTATCGACGATCTGGGCGCAGACAGCCTCGACATTGTTGAATTGGTAATGGCTTTCGAAGAAGAATTCGGTGTCGAAATCCCTGACGATGCGGCCGAAAAAATCACCACCGTTGGTGATGCGACCAAATATATCGAAGGCAATAAGGGCTAATCAGCTGAGGCTGACGGTTCGCATTCGCGCGCCGATCATTCCATAGCTTTGCCAAAATCACAGGCCCGCGCCCCGAAGTGGGCGTGGGCCTGTAGCGTATTTGAAAGGCCAAGAGCCTCGAAAGGACTGCAATGCGCCGTGTTGTCGTTACCGGTTTGGGCCTCGTCACGCCTCTGGGGGCAGATGTCGAGACCGTTTGGGCGAATTTGATTGCTGGGAAGAGCGGCGCCGGGCCGATTACCCGCTTTGATGCTTCTGACCAGAAATGTCAGATCGCCTGCGAGGTCAAAGGCAAGGATCACGAATACGGGTTCGATCCTGACGAACGCGTTGATGGCAAAATTCAGCGTCAGGTTGATCCGTTCATCGTCTACGGCATTGATGCCGCCGGTCAGGCGCTAGAAGACGCTGGTCTGGAAGACATGGACGATGCGCTGAAATTGCGCACAGGTTGCTCGATAGGCGCCGGGATCGGCGGCCTTCCGGGCATCGAAAAAGAGAGCGTTAACCTGCACGAGCGCGGCCCAGGCCGGGTCAGCCCGCACTTTGTTCATGGCCGCTTGATCAATCTGGTTACCGGTCAGGTTCAGATCAAATACGGTTTTATGGGCCCCAACCACGCCGTTGTGACGGCCTGCTCCACTGGCGCGCACTCAATTGGCGATGCCGCCCGCATGATCATGCTCGATGATGCGGATGTTATGCTCGCAGGCGGCGCGGAAAGCACCGTGAACCCGCTCGGCATTGCAGGCTTTGCTCAGGCGCGTGCACTGAACACCAGCTATAATGATCGTCCGACCGAGGCCAGCCGACCTTACGACAAAGATCGCGAGGGCTTTGTGATGGGTGAGGGTGCCTAGCGTTGTTGTTCTCGAAGAATACGAACACGCCAAGGCACGCGGCGCAAAGATCTATGCCGAGGTGACCGGTTATGGCCTCTCTGGCGACGCTTATCACGTCACGGCGCCTCACCCAGAAGGTAAGGGTGCAGAGATGGCGATGCGCATGGCGTTGAAGAAGGCTGGACTGTCTGCTGGCGATATCGACTATGTTAACGCGCACGGCACATCGACCATGGCGGACACGATTGAGCTTGCTGCGGTGAAACGCGTGCTCGGTGATGATCTGGGCGGGGCTTCGATGAGCTCTACCAAATCAGCCATTGGACACTTGCTGGGCGGTGCAGGCGCGGTTGAGGCTGTCTTCTGCGTTCTCGCAATGCGTGACGGCATCGTCCCACCAACGCTCAACCTTCAGAACCCGGATGATGGCACAGAGGGGATCGATCTGGTCCCACTCACCGCGCGTAAGCGCGAAGTCCGTGCCGTGCTCAACAACAGCTTCGGCTTTGGCGGCACCAATGCCTCGCTCGTCATGCAGAAGGTCGACTGAGGCAGATGAAGCGGCTCGGCCTGATCGCTGGCCTCATTTGCGCGCTGTTGCTGGCGGTGGGCGCTTATGCGGGCAGCCTTTATCTTGGCTCGGCCACGGTAAAGGTCGACAGCAGCTTCATCATTCCGCCAGGCGCTTCGCTCAGCTCGGTTGCACGAAAGCTTGAGGACGAAGGGCATATCACGTCCTCTGATGGTTTTGTGATGCGCGCGCGGTTGTTTGGCTCCAGCGATCCAATTCAGGCGGGTGAGTTTATGCTCAACCCCGGCATGACGCAGGGCCAGATCCTTTCCACCTTCCAAAGCGGAGATGTGATCCGGCGCTTCGTCACTATTCCAGAAGGTATGCCCTCTATCCTCGTTCACGAGCGTCTGATGGCTGAAGAGCTGCTCACAGGTGAGATTGAAGTTCCGGTAGAGGGTTCAATCTTGCCGGACACTTATGATTTTGAGCGTGGGGAAAGCCGCCAAAAAGTTGTCGAGCGGATGCAAGCGGCGATGGATCTTTACCTGGCGGAAGCCTGGGCGGAGCGCGGCCCCAATATAGCGGTCGATACTATGCGAGAGGCGCTGATCCTTGCCGCCATCGTTGAGAAAGAAACCGGTAAAGCGTCCGAACGCCGTAAGATCGCTGGCCTCTATTCCAACAGGGTCGAGACGGGGATGTTACTGCAAGCAGATCCAACGATCATCTATCCGATCACCAAAGGTAAACCACTGGGCCGACGTATCCGTCAGTCTGAGATTGCGGCTGTAAATGGCTACAACACTTACACGCGTGTCGGATTGCCGGTGGGGCCGATCACCAATCCGGGCCGGGAAAGCATCGCTGCCGTGCTCAACCCGGACCAGACGAGCGCGTTATTCATGGTGGCGGACGGAACCGGAGGCCATTGGTTTGCCGAGACCCTGGCCGAGCACAACGCCAATGTTGAGAAATGGTATGCGATCCGCCGCGAACGCGGTGAGATGTAGCAGCGAGGCGTTGGGGCTTGAGACAATTGTCGGGCCCAGCGAGACGTCTCAGGAGGCGACTTAGACCATGGCCCGTCCGTTTATCGTCACCGCCGCTTTGCCGCCTGAGATCGCTTCCTGGGCCGAAGGATTGCGGCGAGAGCATTATCCCACCCATCGCAATCACTTGCATGCGCATGTCACCATGTTCCACTCCTTTGCGCCTTCCTTGCTGGAGGAGCTAAAAAGTTACTTGCCGCGCATCGCAGCGGAATATTCGCCACTCGAAGGCCGCGTTACCGGGGTGATGGATCTGGGGAAGGGGACAGCCATCGCCCTTGAGAGCCCGCAATTGCTTAGCCTTCGTGCAGAAATTGCTGATCATTTCCATGGTAGCCTCACGGATCAGGATTTGTACGAGCCGCGTCCGCATATCACGGTCCAAAACAAGGTCACGAAAGAGGAGGCGCGGGCATTGCAAGCAGCCCTGGCGTTGGAGATTGAGCCGCGCAGCTTCGCTTTTCCCGCGCTCGAATTGCACTTGTATGAAGGCGGGCCGTGGACTTTCATAAAGCGCGCGGCCTTTCGCAGGGCGCCGCGCCGCTAGCTAGAGTGCCGGTTCGAGCGTAAACAGTGTCAAACAGGTGTTGACCCAGGCTCTGCCCCCGCCTAAACGCGCCGCCTGCGGTCCGGGCGAAAACGCCCTTGAGACCAGCCAGACTTTGGTTCTGGCGGAGTAGCTCAGCTGGTTAGAGCAGCGGAATCATAATCCGCGTGTCGGGGGTTCAAGTCCCTCCTCCGCTACCATATTTCAATCACTTAGCGATCTGGCGATTGGGCGGTTTACACTAGGCTGTAAACCGTGTTGCAATTTGTCGCGCCCGATTGGCGTTCTCATTCTGTCCAATCGAGGTCAGGCATGAGCAATCATCTCATCTCGACAACCTACAAACGCTCGCTCGGTTCGGGAACGCGCAAAGCCATGATGGTGCTCATGGCCGACAAGGCCAGCGATGACGGACGCGGCATCTATGCTTCCAAGCAAACGATGGCCGATGAACTCGACCTCTCGAAGCAAACTGTCATCAACACCATCAAGGGATTGATTGGCGATGGCTTGCTGTTCGAGATCGGGCAGAGGCGCTGCGACACTGGGCATACGGTCGAATATGCGATCAACGTGGATGCACTGTTCGCAATGCCGCCTGTTGGATACGAACAAAAGCGAGCTGACAAGGCGGAAAGCCGTAAGCGTTCTTCACCGGTAAAAGAGGTTGACCGGTCAACGAGCGTGATCCCCACCGGTCAAGCAGCTTTACCCAAACCCTTATCAAAACCCATTACCCCCTATCCCCCCAAGCAACCGGCGAGTGAGGGCAGGGATGAGGGTGACGAATACTGGAAAGGTGTGTCCGGTCGAAACTGGACAGATACCGGCAAAATGCTTCGAAAGCTGGAAAGAAATCCAGAGAAGCGAACGCGCCGCCGTCGCAAGTCGGCTAGCACATTCTCGACACCGAAACCCGTTCGTCCGGAGCGTCCAGTGCAAGCCAAGGCGAGCGAGAACGAACTCTCGCAAGCCATGCACAATGCGATGCGCAAGTGCCTTAGCGAAACGATCTACGTCCCTTGGCTGGCCCATGCGGCGTTTCTGGGCGAGGGCGATTGTGTCAGGGTGATCGTTCGGAGCGAGTTTCAGCGCGACTGGATCGAACAGCGCTTCCAACCCAAGCTGATCGGCGCGGCTCGCAATGCGTTTGGGCAGCATGTCAGCCGGGTGGAAGTGGAGGCTGAGCAGCATGGCTGATTGGCCCTACAACACGACCACTTGGCAGCGCCTTCGCCGCTTGAAACTCGCTTCAGCGCCGCTTTGCGAAGGGTGCACTGCAATGGGAATTGTGAAGCCTGCCAATACGGTCGATCACCGTACACCCGTCAACCAAGGCGGTGATCCGTTCCCGCAGATTGACGAACTCGCCAGCTATTGCGCTTCCTGCCACTCTGCGAAGACAGCCAGGGGCGTTGAGGCGGGTGCAGTGCGAACCAGCAAGCCTCGCAAGGGATGCAACCCCGATGGCAGTCCGATCGATCCGTCTCATCCGTGGCATTCTAGCCCGCAAAGCCCTGACAAGACGCGGAGAAAATCGCTCATAGCTGGCGAGTGTAGACCAATGGGGGACACAAATTTTGAGTTAGTTTCCAATCGGCTTCAGAGCCGTCGGCACCGGAGTTGATAGAATGGGTGCAAGAGGTCCAGGAGCATCCAAGCAACTAGCGGTCGCAAGAAAGGCTGAAGCGCTCGCTGCTGTGGATCTGCTTACGCCGCTAGAACCTAAGTTGAAGGTGGTTGTGCATCCGTGGGAAGTGGAAGGGCTTTCCCGCTCTGATCGGGTAATCGCATTCATTGAGAGTCTTCCGATCACGAAGGGGTTTGGCGTTGGTGAGAACATCCGGCTCGACCAGTTTCAGCGGGACTGGATCGAAGGCATTTATCAGGATGACGCAAACGGCGAGCGGGCTGTAAGAACAGGTCTTTTGAGCGTGGCGCGCGGGAACGGGAAGACCGTCCTTTGCGCCGCGCTTTGCCTTGCTCACCTAATCGGTCCGGAAAGTGAACAGCGCGGGGAGTGCTACAGCGCCGCCGCGACCCGCGACCAGTCAGCACTGATCTTTTCAGAAATGGAAGCGATCATCCTAGAAATGCCGTGGATGGCTGCACGGCTCAATTTGCAGCGCTTTCACAAGCGGATCGAAGACAGCATGTCAGGCTCGATCTTCCGCGCGCTGGCGAGCGACGGCGGCTCGGTTCACGGTCTGGCGTCGTCTTTTGTCATCTGTGACGAACTTGCCCAGTGGAAGCGGCGCGAACTGTTCGACGTTCTGCGCACGTCGTTAGGTAAGAGGCGTGAGCCGCTGATGCTTGTGATCGGCACACAATCGCCTCACGCCGAAAACGTAATGTCGGAAATGGTGGACTACACGACCCGGATCACATCAGGCGAAATCCAGGACAGTAGTTTCCACGGCGCGGTCTATGCTGTTCCCGATGACGCTGATCCGTTCGATCCGAGGAACTGGGCGCTCGCCAATCCCGCGCTTGGCAAGTTCCGTTCGGAAAAGGAACTGGCAGAGGAAGCGCGGCGCGCGAAGCGAATGCCGACGTTCGAACCTGCGTTCCGCAACCTGTATTTGAACCAGCGGGTCGATGCGGAACCAAAAGCGATCAATCCGGTGGAATGGGAGGCTTGCGGCGCGCCGGTAGACGTTGCGGCGCTCGCTGGGCGTCCTTGCTACGGCGGACTGGACCTTTCCAGCACTCGCGATCTGTCCGCTCTTGTTCTTTACTTTCCAGAGGACGAAGGGGCGGTCCTTAGCTTCGCATGGTGTCCGAAAGAGAACCTCGGCGAGCGAGAGGAAACGGACCGCGTTCCCTACCGGACTTGGGCGAAACAAGGCTACATAACTCCGACGCCTGGACGCGCTATCGACAAACAGTTCATCGCCGCAACGCTGGGCGAAATCGCGAGCAAATACGACGTTCGCGGAATTGCGTTTGACCGCTGGGGCATTGCCGAGTTCCGCACTGTGCTGAACCGCGAAGGGATCGACCTTCCCCTTGTCGAAATTGGACAAGGCTTTCGGGACATGGGTCCGGCGGTCGATGCTTTCGAAATCGCCATGCTGGACAGGAACCTACAGCATGGGATGCACCCGCTTCTGCGATGGTGCGCGGGCAATATGATTTACGAAACGGACCCCGCTGGCGCGCGGAAGCCGAGCAAGAACAGGTCGATTGACCGGATCGACCCGATGGTGGCGCTCATCATGGCTTGCGGTCTGGCGAGCCGTAACGAAGGCGAGAACACCTATCAGGGGAGCGGCATATCGTGGGTTTGAAAGGAACAGCTATGATTTCAGAGAAGCAATGCCATGCGCTAAAATATTGTCGCACGGAATGGCGTCACATTTACGACAGGGCGTCTCGCGTGGGTGAGCCTTTCATTCGAAAGCTAGCTACGCTGGGACTTGTCCGGTTTGGCACTCCGCCGGGATGGGAAGGCGAATGCTACATAGCATCTGACAAGGGGCGGGAGTTCATTGCAGCATATGAAGCAAAATTCGGGCCTGTCCTGAAGGACTGACCCGACGATGATCAAATTGGCATTTGCCAATTTATTACTGTTATGCTTTAAGTTGGCAAACGCTAATTAGGAGCCACCTATGGATATACTCACGAAGACGTTTTCAACGGGCGAGGTCATCAACGCCACTGGAGTGTCAAACCACACACTTCAGAGCTGGCTCAAGCGCGACCTGCTACTTGGCCACGCCAGCAATCCGATTGAGGGAGGCGGGACGCCTGGAAAGCATCGCAAGTTCTCGTTCCGAACAGTTCTCGAAATTGCGCTGGCCAAGGCTTTTACCGAAATGGGAGTGCCAATCGCCGGAGCAATGCAAGCGTCGGCCCACTTCGCGCACATGGGGGCGGCAGTCGCCGGGTATGGCGAGGTGCAGATTGATCCTTCTAGACGTCGCACTGGTCTTCCATTCGATAATCGGAATGGCGAACGGACACTCGTTTGCGTCGTCGGAGAGAAGTCCCGAGTTTATCGCTGGGACCCAGCTTCTGACCAAGGTTTGCTTGAAGCGATCATGCAAGAGTTTGGTGACGGTGTCGCAATTCTCTGCGTCGACTACATCTTCGACAACACTGTCAAAAAGCTCGGCTTCAACCCCGGTCAATTGATCGAAAGCGCTTATGGCAGCGATCAAATCACCAGTTCTTCGGCCCCGAAGAAATGAGGGACTCTGTCCACCCTCTACAATGCTCTTGCGGGCGGGGCGAGCGGCGCAGCATCCGCTTCAGCACCCGCAAGAGCAACACAACAAAACCATCGGCCAACGTCGCGAGACTGTCGGCAATCTCCGTGCCGGGGGATGTTCTCCCCCGGCCTGATAGAAAGGCAATAGCATGACCAAACTGAGTGAACTGCTCGAACGCCGCGCCGCTGCGCTCGACACAATGAAAGATAGCGAGGAAACGGGTGGTGCAGCATTCGACACGGCGCAAGCCGAGTTCAAGGCGCTAACAGTCCAGATCGACCGCGCCCGCGTGATCGAAGAAGCCGAACGACAAGAGCGGGGTAAACCGCTTTCCGGTGACAGCGTTCTTGAAACTGAAATCCGGTCTAAGTTCAGCCTGTCTCGCGCGATTGCCGGGGCCGCTGGACTGCCCGGAGTTGATTGGGGCTTTGAGCGCGAAATGCAGGTCGAATTGGCGAAGCGCGCTGGTAAGTCACCGGAAGGCGTTTTCGTCCCTACCGAACTGTTTGAAAAACGCGTTCTTACAACTGCGACCGGCGGGGAATTGGTCCCGAACGATCATCGCCCAGAACTCTACATTAACGCGCTTGTCGCTTCGTCCGTTGTTCGTGCGCTGGGCGCTCGCCCGCTCACTGGCCTAAGTGGAAATGTCTCCATTCCGCGTGAGACGAACAGTCCCGCCGTGGGATGGGTTGCTGAGAACAGCGCGCTTTCCAGCGATGATGCCAACTTCGATAACGTTACCATGTCGCCAAAGCATGTTGGCGCGCTGTCTGAATTCAGCCGCAATATGCTGATGCAAGGAAGCCCTGATGTCGAAATGCTCTTGCGCTCCATGCTGGCGCGCAACGTGGCGCTCGCAATCGATGCGGCGGCTATCCAGGGCGGGGGTACAAATGAACCGGATGGCATTCTGGCAACCGCTGGGATCGGAACCCAAGTCTACACAACCGATCTGTTCACCACGAACGCCGAAATGATCGCGAAGTGTGACGTTGCCAATGTCGCCGAAGCGCAGCGCGCATTCCTTGCCAGCAACACGATCAAGAAGATCGCATCGCTGCAAAAGGACATGGATAACAAGCCCCTCGGTATCGCCCCGATCTTCCATGATGAAGCGGTTACGTTTTCCAACCAGGTTCCAACTGATCTGGGTGACGGTGACGATCATGCCCACATCTATGGCGATTGGTCCGAACTCCTGATCGGCCTGTGGAGCGAGCTGGATATTCTGGTCAATCCGTTCGAAAGCACCGCCTATTCGAAGGGCAATATCAGCATCCGCGCAATGGCCACCTGCGACATTGCAGTCCGTCACCCTCTCGCCTTCGTCGCTGCAACCGGCGTCGATGCGGCAAGCGTGGGGATGGCATAATGACAGCGGCAAACCCTTCCATCGCCATCGAAAGGCGAGCGTTTCCTGAAATTCGGGCGCTGGCTAACCAGCGGCGATTAGAGGGCTATGCCGCAACCTTTGGCAGCGAAGCGCGTCTTGGCGAGATCGTGGAAACGATTGAACCGGGCGCGTTCCGCGCATCACTCGCTGGCGATGTTCTCGCACTTATGGATCACGATCCTGGGCGCGTTCTCGGTCGAACAAAGTCCGGTACGCTTCGCTTATCGGAAGACAACCGTGGCTTGGCGTTCTCGCTAGACCTTCCTGACACTCAGGCGGGGCGCGATATTCTGACGCTCGCCGAACGCAATGACCTTGGCGGAATGTCGTTTGGCTTCCTAGTCCCGGATGGCGGTGAAAGCTGGGCGGGCAATCGCCGTAGCCTTCGCGCTATCGACTTGCGCGAAATCTCGGTTGTCAGTGCCTTCCCGGCCTATCCTGACACAAGCATTGCGCTTCGCTCGAAAGAGGCAGTAAGCGGGCTTTCGGCGCGCCGTCGGGCAATAACGATTGCGGAGATGCAATCATGCGCTTGATCGATACCATCGCCAATCGCCTTGGCTTCGAACGCCGGGAAGCCGATCCGAGTTGGAACGCCATATCAACGGGGCTGGGGGTGCCTGCCACTGTGAACGCAAGGGCTTCCGAGAATATCTCGGCGGTCTATGCCTGCACGTCCGCAATCAGTTCCGCGCTCGCCTACATTCCTGCGCTGGTCTATCGCCGCGATACCAGTGGGGAGAGGATTGAAGCTGAAAACCATCCGCTCGCCAAGCTGACGCGCCAGGGCGTGAACACGCAAATGACGTGGCCTGAATTCGTCGAACACATCGTTGCATCGACGCTGCTAACCGGGAACGGCCTCGCGGAAATCAAACACAATGGGCGCGGACAAGTCACCGGCCTAGAATTCATTCCCTGGTCGCGCGTGTCGGTCGAATATCTGGCGAGTGGACGCCTTGCCTATGACGTAACCGATCCGTGGGACAGGGGCCGTTCCAGACGCCTATTGGAAGGCGAAGTCATTCACTTGCGGGATCGAACCGACGACGGCCTGATCGGGCGTTCGCGGCTGTCGCGTGCAAGCGAGACGGTCGCCAGCGTTGCTGCGGCCAACACGTTCGCCAAGAGCTTCCTTGATCGGGGCGGCTATCCGTCGGGCGTTCTCTCGCATCCGGGGAAAATGTCGCCAGAGGACAAGGCAGCGTTGCAGCAAGCCTTCACGAAGCGCCATACCGGCGCGCAGAACGTCGGACGCGTGTTGATCTTGGACGCGGGCCTTACCTGGACAACGGCGACTATCTCGCCAGAGGACGCCGAACTACTCGAAAGCCGCAAGTTCGGGATCGAAGAAATCTGTCGCCTGTTTCAAGTGCCGCCGCCGCTGGTCCAGGACTACAGCCATAACACCTTCACCAATTCGGAGACGGCCGGACGTTGGTTTGCCCAGTTCACGCTTGCTCCTTGGGCGCGCAAGCTGGAGGCGGAATTCGCTCGCAGCGTCTTCCCTTCCAATTCTGGCCTGGAACTCGAATTCGATCTGTCAGGCTTCCTGCGCGGTGATCCGAAGACACGCTGGGACGCTCACAAGATCGCAATCGAGACGAAAGTTCTGGACCCAGACGAAGTGCGCCATGTCGAGGGCTGGAACCCCCGCAAGACAACGGAAGCTAGCGAATGACAGCTCGCCGCCGCCTCTTGCCAGAGAATGAAATCCGCAGCGCGATTGAGCTGTTGCGCGAGTTGGGTGTTGAACCGGGGGCGGTTGACCTGCGAAGCGATGGCATCACCGTTTATCCGAAAAACGAAGGACAAGGGAGCGCATTTGATGCGTGGAAGGCAAAGCAACAGAATTCTGACCGGCCTACACGTCGTTAAGAAGCGACTGGCGAGCGGGATTGTTCGCTGGAACGTCTATGCTTGGCGTGGCGGACCATGCGTTCATCGTCAGGATGGCGCGCGGCCTGTTATTACAGCCGATATTCTTGCACAGGCGCTCGCAGCGCGTGAGCAAGCCAGCGGCGGTGCCCCAAGCGATACCTTCAAGGCTGTTATTGTCGCCTATCGTGCCTCGCCTGAGTTTGAGCGTCTGGCCAACAGCACTCGGCGCGATTACAACCGTGTCCTGGACCGAATTGACGATCAGTTCGGCGCAGCGCCAATTGCCGCTTTCGAGGACAGGCGGATGCGCCGGGAGATCATCGAATGGCGTGACAAGTGGCGAGGACAGCCGAGAACCGCCGACAAGGCAACCGTGATGATGGCAACCTTGCTGGGCTGGGCTGTCGAGAACGCCATGCTGACGATGAATGTCGCGGCGGGCATCAATCAGCTTCACAGCGCAGACAAGTCTGACAAGATTTGGGAACCTCGCCATTGGGAGGCGCTGGCCGATGCGCCTGAACACCTTATGCAAGCCCTGCGGCTTGCCAGCATGACAGGCCTTCGTCTTGGCGATCTTGTGCGGCTCGATTGGTCGCAAGTCTCTGATAAGGCGATCATCCTGACTACCAGGAAGCGCAAGGGGAGGGCGGTTATCCCCGTGGTTCCCGAGCTTCGCGCATTCCTTAATGCTATCGACCATTCTGAGGGTACGTTGCTGCGCAATAGCCGGGGGAAGCCGTGGACGGAGAGCGGGTTGGGGACAGTCTTTCAGCGGAGCAAACCTGACGGTTTTGATCGGACAATCCATGATCTGCGCGGCACTTACGTGACCTGGCTAGCGACCAAAGGTCTCACAGATGATGAGATCGCGCGGATTGTTGGGTGGACTTCGCAGCGCATCGCTGAAGTGCGCGCGCGTTACGTAGACGAGGCCCGCGTGATCGTTAGTCTAGTTGATCGGTTGAGCGCGTGAGCGGTTTACTCACTACGGGTAAGTCATTGAGATGTAAGGGGCTGGTCTGGGGAAGGTTTACAGCGGAAGGGTCTGAAATTGTTGGAAAAGCCGAGAAATCATAATCCGCGTGTCGGGGGTTCAAGTCCCTCCTCCGCTACCAAATATCTGATTTTAAAAGATAAAATACCGGCTTGATGATATTGCCGCTTTTCTTGTGTCCTGCGAGGCACAGCGGACACTGGCGAAAGAGCGTATTTGTGCCATCCACTTAGATTGTGGCAAATCAATCTCCGCCATCAATCTTAGTGATTTTTTGGCGCTCGATGGCTGCTTAGCGCCCTAGTTTAAGCCGTAGCGATCCGAAAGCTTAGCTCTCGGTAGCAAACATTTGCGTGTACCGCTTCTGGATTTGTGGTTTTAGATACTAGGTTTGACAATGATCGTTCACTTACTTTCTTCGTGAACGCTAGCCAACCTCCGCCTTGGGTGGTTTCGTAGCTGCTTCTTTTCTTCGGGCTT
The DNA here is from genome assembly GCF_057364945.1 of Erythrobacter sp. SN6-5. Taxonomy (NCBI): domain Bacteria; kingdom Pseudomonadati; phylum Pseudomonadota; class Alphaproteobacteria; order Sphingomonadales; family Erythrobacteraceae; genus Erythrobacter; species Erythrobacter sp. SN6-5. The sequence goes on along the minus strand of NZ_CP200282.1, from coordinate 2,912,596 downwards.
CTGCAACTTTGTTCGCTTTAACTTTCTTCGCTCGAAACGCTGCCAGCTCGTTCAACTCAGCTTGCATCTGTTCCTTTGTGGGCATCTCGATTTGCTTCGCTGCAGCCTGGTCATGACCGGAATGTTCTGATGCTCGCGTCATAGCTCGATAGATGACGGAGTAGTCCTCGTCAGTTACATCGACACCGCCAAGACGCAGTGTGCCGACATTTGAGCCGAACCGTCTGACGACATCGTTAAGCACGATTTCCTCTACAGCTCTTTCCCATGTCTCTCTCAGAGCAGAGTAAAAGCTTGTGCAAGCTCGCCGATACTTGTCGCTTGTCGAAGGGGCCTCGTCGGGCATCTGATCTAGCAACGTTTTGAGGGTTTGTTCCCGCTCTTTGACCTTCCGAGCGACCCATGGCGCGCTGTCGACAGTAACCACTCCGAACTCTCCAGTGCCGCCTTGTTCGATCAAGCAAGGGAGGGCTGGCACCGGTTCTGTTCGATCCGTACAGGCCAGCATCAATTCGTTGTAGAAAACCAGATTGTGGGTGAAAATGATGATCTGCCGCCCTTTGGCCGCTTCATCGACTAGACGCCGAGCGACCTTGCGAATTCGCATATGGTCAAGACTGGTTACTGGATCATCTAGGATGATACCTGATTTTCGCTCGGCGACATGAGTTTCGGCCATGAAGCAGGCTAGGCTAAGAGCACGCTGTTCGCCTTCGCTCAAGATGCGCGCTTTCTTCGCCGCTTGGTCCGTGTCCAATCCAACCTCGAAGACGCTGGTGCCATGGTCAGTCGCATCGGTGAAGCGGAGCGGCACATGTTCCATTCCAAAATTTGCGATCTCCTCCTTTATCCGTGCCTCTAGTGCTGGCGAAGTCAATTCTTTCCTCAACGAACTCATCAGTAGCGACAAGGTACGAGTACCAAGCGCGTCCTCGCATTTCTTCCAGAGATGAATGCTGGCTAACTGATTTCGACGAACAACAGCCTCTTCGATTTGACTGCTCAGCTGTTGCCTACTTTCCAGCTCGGAAACCCTTGCCGATGCGACCGCAGTACGGTCATCAGTGTTGCGCAATTGGTTGGCGTACTCGCGAAGCTGCATAGACCATGCCTTCATACGTTCCACTGGGTTGATAGGCAGCGCAGGAACGTCTCCAATCGTCGCTGCCTCGATTTGCTCAACACGCCCATCACGGCGTGTTCGCAGAGCATCGTTAAAGGCTATCGCCTCTGAGACGAGCGCTTTTGCGTTGGTGTCTTGTGCCGCTGCCTCGGCCAGAAGCGCGCCGACTTCCTCGGAACTTTTGAATGATAATCCGCGAAGAGTTTGAAGACGTTGCGCTACAGCGTTCTCTGCCGTTTGCGCCTGATCCATTGCCGCACCTTTGATATAGCTGTCGAACGAAGACATCCGCGCGGCAGCATCTTCATCGAGCGCCTGCTGGCAAAGCGGACAAGGGTCCCCCGATATGAAAGGTTCTTCAACGGATCGGACTCCGGCTTCTGCAGCAAATTGCCGCGCCATGCGGAATAGATTTTGCCACGCGTCTGAGCCAGTTGCACCGATCGGCTGTGATCCAATTTGCTCCGCAATTAGAGCGTCTGCCGCTTGGCGCGTCGCACTTTTAGTTTTGAGAAGCGATGCGTCGCCGCCCATGACATCATCTAATAATGCCGACTCATTTGCTTCGAGCGCAGCGGCAACATTAGCGCATGCTTGTGCTATACGATCGCTTGCTGCCGCTTGCATGGCGGGTCCATGAGATAATTCTTGTCGCAAAGCTTCCAGCTCCGCTTGGTGCTCTGCAGTCCAGCTAGCGCTTTGGCGCATTTCCTCTTCGTTTGGCAATTGAGCTTCGGTTGTATTGAGACTCAGTCTGGCAACAAGCGCCGCAGCGCTTGTGCCAGCTTTGAGGCTGCCGCCGAACGGCGTCGAACACTGTTGTGTGGTAGTGTCGATCGCGGCTCGGAAGCGCCCTGCCACGGCCTGATAGAGTTCGGCAAGTCGTCCTACACATGCCGCCTCAGGCGGCATGTAAAGGATGTCGTTTCTGCCGCTGACATAAACCCGCAGGTTGTCCGAATCTAAAAGGGTGATGCCTGCCAAAGACGAAGGCTTTGGCTCTCCGTCTTGCCAAACTTCTGATGTTTTCTCTCCTTGGCCCTTGCGGTAGCTATAGGTGACAGTCTTCTGAGGTTTGGGGCCGGGATCGAAAACATTCCCTTCAAGTACTGCGGCTTCGCGCACTCGCGTGAGCTGTCGTATAGCGCGAGTATAACCGCTCTTCCCAGCTCCATTATCACCAAAGATGACGGTAACTCCGTTGTTCGCGAACTCGAGCACCTGATCCGCTACCAGCCTATCGAGCCCTTGGAGCGGGCCGACTGAACATAGTACGACATCATCTGGGACGGCATCCACGTCGATAAGACTTGCTTCATCGAATGTGAGGCAAGGGTGATCGCCTTCAACCGTCAAGCCATGAGCGATAGAAACACGGTTCGTGACCGCATCAATGCTCTCTTCGCTGACTTGCGGGTTACAACCGACGCGCTGGAGAGCATCTTTGACCCAATCAGGCTTATTCTCCGACCACTCCAAAAGTTTGCCCATTTATCCCCCTTATCATCAATAAGTACCTCACCAACAGCTGGTGCTGCTTACATCATAACTATCATTTAGAATAAATTATTCGTTGGCTGGCTGATTAATCATAGGGCGCCCCCTTCTTTTATTGCTGCAACAGCCAAATGCAGCGACAAGCGAATAGCAGAGCCTAAGTGCTCAACTCAGGCCACTCCTTGTGAAGTTTTTTGAATGCCCATCCGATCTGTGACACAGCGGCCAAAGGACTGCATGCTGAAAAATGAGCGACTCACTACCAATTGGCGAACGTTCTGAAGCCGACCCAATTGCTTTCTATCCACCATATTCATCTCTGGCCGCGCAATCTGTTGCGGTCAGATCAAGCGTCTCCTATCACAACCCCGCGCTCAGCCAATTCTGAGCGTGAGGCCTTCAAAACCTCAAAAACGTCACCGCCGGTCACAGTTTCTGTGTCCGGGTGGCCGTCGCGTATGTCCAAGGTTCGCCTAAAGGCGGCGGCGCCTTGTGGTGACGCAGGGTTTTGAACACCCGGCTTCGACCGGGCTTGCCTCTTCAATTCGAACTTGAGAGGCGAAAACATGAAATCAAAAATTTACTGGGCAATTGGAGCAGTGGCACTCGCCGGAGGGTCTTATGCTGTCCTACATGACCCGCAGCCAACCACCCACAACGGGTTGGTGAGGGTTCCCACCGGAGACAACGATATAGACGCTGAGAATGCGCTCGAAGACGCCAGAAGCGCTTACCGTTTACATGAGGAAGCGCGCATGAACGGCGACTTCGACAAGGCGCGCTATTATGAAGAAGCGGCTGAGGCTGCGCTTAGCATTGGTAGAAGAGCTAGCAACGCTGCAACGCGAGAATTGTTAGACCGATATGACGACCAGCCGTCGAATGAGGACGATGGCTTGAGAGCAGCTGAAGAAGCTGCTGCTGAAGCAATTGCAGCAGTTAGAGCCAGCGGTTCTGGAGAACAAGGACCAGACGTTCCAGCAATTGGGCGCAGTACTGATCCAGCAATCTTAGATGGCATGCGTAGGAACGTTGAGACTATGGAATTTGCTTGCAAGCAATACGGCTCAACGTGCGCTGAAGCAGAGATTTTGCGTCGTCAGTATGAAAGCATGCCTTAGCATGACTCGATTGAACCTGAGGGCGATTTTAAGCGCCCCTCAGTGCGTTAGTTGTCCCAAATGCAATCATACTGCGCTTTGCTGCCAACAACCCCTATGAGCTTCCTAAAGCTTCTGTGGCGTATTGTCGTTAAACAGCTTGTCGCGAACCATATTACCAGTTCGAGACAAGGTCGCATGCATGCAACAATTTCAATGTTTGATTTTGGTCGGTTCGACAGAGACAAGCAACGACCAGAAGTGATTGTGGGACAGACGATCAACCTGTTTTCGATCAGTCTAAATGACATCACGATCAATCTTCTACATAGTACAGTCATGACAAACCTTACCAAGAAATACGCAGTAGCTGTCGATGTATCACCAACTGAACAGCTATCCGGGGACCCAAATGCAGTACTTTCGATGGGAATGTTGGTTGGGTTAAATTCACCGAAGTCTTTCGATCTCGTCGGTAGCAACTTCGTGGACGATCCGTTGCCATTAAAGAAGTGGTCGTCTGGATCAAAGGGATATCGTGAAAAGTTCATTTTTCATGCGCATAATGTTGTCGACGGCGCGCAGATCATTTGCGGCGTAAATCGCGCCAGCGAGCGGCTTATCGCTACACACGGAAAACTGGTGTTTGAACAGCTAAGTGGACCGCTCCCCACGCCATCAAGTCTGAACAAAAAAGGGAAACCGAGAATCCTTCTCGGCGGATACAAGGTTGATGGTGTGCCGCTGCCGCCTTTCGAGGTGCTGCAAGATGATCTGTTCATTCTGGGTTGGCTGACCGAGGCGTGCGCTTCTTTCCTCGCTCAGCTCGATGAGATAAATGGTGAAAAAGTAAAGCTAGATGTCCTGTCTGATCGCCTTCCCAACGAGCAGGGTGGTGAAGACTACTACAAAGCCACGCTGTTCAAATCACTGCTTGAGAAAGCAACCGATAAGCGCGCTACCGTGATTGGGGTGCCTGATCCAACAGCCGAAATGCAACGCGAATTGTTCGTCGACAATCTAGCAGGGCTAGCACGAGAGCAACACGACAAACCCAACGGTAACCTTGCCAAGCTGATGAGAGCCAAAAGCCTTAAGATTTTTGGGTTTGACCGGACGACTGTCTGAAGAGGTAGAGGTCTGATTTGTTGGTCTTTAACGAAGCGTCAGCTCAGGGCAGAAATTCGTGGCAAGCAGGGTAGAAACTCCGCCAGTTTGAAACCAACCAAATGAACGTGACCAGCCGTTCCTTGGGCTTCTAGCTTGAGGACCTAGATTACACCTGAGGTCGATCCTAAGCGCCTCTCAGCACATGCACAGAGTAAAACGCACGGCGCCTGCGTTTCGGCAAGGGTTGCCCCCAAGACTTCTATGTGTGCCTAACGCGTATTGTGGTGAAACAGCTTGTCGCGAACCGTATTACCAGATCGGGTAAAGCTCCGAGCGTATTACCATTTGGCGGCAATGTTGTTCATTGGCTTGGCCCTCACTGATCCGGTGGAAAGTGTCCTTCAAGCTTCAGAAGTCGGAACAAGTCGTCAGTGTGTTGCTTCAGCCACGAGCCATGTTCCGCAACACTATCAGGAAACTTGGGCCAGTAACGGCCTTTGCCATCTCTGGACGGTGTATCCTCAAGATATCTGACGACACGACGTGTGCGCCATACTTTGGTCCGTAGTGAGGATTTCGCCACGCTGTGCCGCCTTCCCGCCTTCCAAAGTTCGTTAGCAATACTGCCGTCAGAGACCTTTTTGGAGCCGCCTTGATGTTGCAGCAGTAGTTCCATGGCCCAAACGTCACAGACAAGTGCGTAGGTCTCCGGGAACATTCGCCGATGATGCGAACGTCCGTCAGGCAATCGAGGCAAATTCCATGGGAAGTTTCGTAAGCGTTTGTCGCGCTCAGCCCAGACGCTCTTTTCGAAATCAGGATCGATTGGCTTTGCCGCAGATTTCTCCGCTCTCTTTCGCTCGCGCTCAGCGGTTTTGTTCCGCTTCCAACGAGCGCGCTGCTTTTTAACGTCAACAACCATGTCTTTGTAGGTTACTAGCGCGGACACATTTTGCAACACTTTGCCATCGTGACAGCGTTTGAAACATGCTTTCTATGGGGTGCTCCAATCAGTTCGCGGTTCAGCGAACATCGACAAGGAGTAAAATTGATGAACTATATTACCGGAAACCCGTACGATGGCGCGCGCCGCGCATTTCTTAGCCTTCACCCATTCGCAACAGACGAAGATTGGGACGATTGGTGCCTTGGGCACATGCCCGACAATGATGTTGACGAAGAGGCACTCATTGCCATCACCGCAATTTGTCATTCTTGCGCTGCAAAGATGGGGCATTTGCTCGACGAAGCTGTGCTCAAGCACGTTTGCTTTTCTGCAGGCTACTTTGAGGCACTCCTGCTGGAACGCTTTGGCGACCATAAGAAGGCAGCGTGACCACGGCTCTGGATGGCTCTGAATTCCCGAACACCGGCAGATCGGAGCCATCCTATTCGATGCAGTACTCAGCCCCTAAGACTTCTCTGTTTGCATTGAAACAAGCGTTTACATGTCAACCTGCCCAGTAAGCTTCAAATCAAGCCGAAATGGCAGAAATCTGGGTCTTTTCGCAAGACCAAGTGAATAAGTGAAAGTTCTTGGCCTCGGCAGTCAATCAATCTGCGCTCAAGCACTCCATCACTGTCGATACGCACCAGCCGAGCTCCAGCCCTAATTCAACACACATTCTCAGTGATTTCAGCTGCATTGCGCTGACCGCTGACGAACAACTTATTGGAACTAACGATGCAAATTGAACTGAAACCTGACTGCGACTGGGAATACCGCGCAGAAGTGAACAACTTCGGCGGCGCGAAGCCCAAATTTGAATTCAACAATCAAAACGTCATCGAGGTCGAATGGTCTGACGTAAAAACTGACGGGAAAGGCAACGTACTCGATATGCCCTTGTTGACATCAAAGTTGTGCTTTGGGCGTATCGAATTTCGCTTCCGGCATGAACGCCCTGATGGTGAAACCTCCAACTTCTATGGGAAAGAGGTTAAATCAGAAACCCGCTGCGACCGCTGCCCAGTGTCAACCAGACACAGCTGCAAGATGCTTGTTGCGGAGCGTCTGAAGTCCGACCCAGATATTCTCGCTGCAATGCAAGCTTGGAAAACAGAGGTCGACGAAGTCATGAACGACCCTTTTCCCCATCACCCACAGAAAGTTCGTTCGAGGCAATTCGTTGGCGACCCATTTGGATATCTTTGGCAAAATGTAAGACATGCGATCATCAACCGTGGCAGGTTTGAGAATTCGAACGATAACGCCGTCGCTGACCAGATTGCGGAAACGAAACGCCGCAAGAATGAGAAGCAGATGTTGAAGATGCGGAAGCGGCGGGAAGCGGAGCGCAAGGAACTGAAGGCAAATCACGAACCACCTACAAAGAAATTTGTGAAAGCAGCTTGGGACGAATGCCTGAAGCGTGCAGCTCAGCTTCGAGCGGTTCGACAAGTTGCAGGTACACCGCGAGAAATCTCAACGCTCAAAGATCAAGGCTGCGATCTGACCGCTTACGCATGGTACTATGCGGAGCTCTTTGGTTTTCAGGACTTGCCAGTCAAGCCGGGAAGCTTGGCTAGATGGTTGATCGACAGCGATCTCGCGCCGGGGCAGTCATATGCAAACCTGAAGAGCAGGTTGAAGCGAGACATTGAGCGAGCAATTGAGACCGAAAAAGGGGTCTACGGACGCATTTGGCAGCCGTTTGACCCAGATGCGGACCTAGATTTTGACTCTACCTGATTGACCCTACCTAACCCTCGCATTCAGACACTACTTTGACTGTTATGCGTAGATGTATGAGTCATATATTCTATAAATTCTAAATCCCCCTCCGGGGCTTCGATTGCATATATCTTATTACCCTTCGCCTACGGCGAAGGGCGAAACACCGCGAACGGTGTTCAGTTTTGTTTCAATTTTTTTGAGTTCTTCAACGCGGGAAATCTTCGGCGTTCTGAAGCTCAATAAAGAGGAGCGAATTTTCGAGATGCATTCAGAACACAAGCGAACGGCGTGCAACGTAGACGCGTCTATAATTTCGACGAAAGGAACCCAGAATGCCAACGTCACGTAAACGCGATAATGCCTACTTTGCTGCAAGGTTGAAGAAGGACGGCCACCGTGAGTTACTCGACCGAGTAGAGAGCGGCGAGATCAAAATGTACGTAGCGACGCAAGAAGCTGGCTATCGTGCGAAGCAGCCCAAGTCACCAGCGGACAAGCTTTCGTACCATTGGAAGCGCGCTAGCTATGCGGAGCGTATGCTGTTTATCGGTGCAAACTTCCAAGCGCTGGGTGAACTCATGAAGGACGTCTATGTCCGCCAGAAGAAGATCGACGAGGCTAAGAAAACTAGCCGATAGGACCATTTTTAGCCCGACGGGGCGATCCGCGTCTCCTAGAATAGTGGGATAAATCAATCCACTACGGAGACAAAGAATGAGAATTGAAAGTACTAACGTCACTATCGCCGAAGCTGCACAAATCTGGCTTCGTCGCTGCGAAATCGAACAGCTCGAACGCGCCACTATGCACTCATATCGGGGGCATGTTCGCAACCATATTGAACCGAAGATGGGGCATCTGCTGCTCAAGGAGCTAAGTGCGCCAGACGTGCGTGAATTCCTCGATAGCATGCTTGCAGACAGCAGTCGTGCGATGGCCAAGAAGTGTCTCACCACGCTGCGCTCGATCATCAGTGAAGCTCAAGAACGCGGTCTGGTGAAACACAACGTCGCTCGTGATGTGAAACTGCGTCGTTCTGATCGACACGAGCCAGAGCGCGTGTTCCCGACCAAGGATGAAATCAAGGCGTTGATTGCTAATGCACCGACGCGTCACCAGCCGCTTATCATGACCGCCCTGTTCACTGGCATGCGTATGTCAGAGCTAAGAGGGCTGACTTGGGGAGCACTCGACTTCGAGCGCAGTATCATCACCGTCAACCAACGCGCAGATCGTTACTGCGACATGGGAAACACAAAGAGCAGGGCAGGGCGGCGAGAAATCCCAATGGGGCCTCAATTGGCATCTGTGCTGAAAGAGTGGAAGCTTGCATGTCCTGCTGGTGAGCAAGGCTTGGTGTTCCCCAACGGGGTCGGAAACGTCGAGACGCATTCGAATATCTACAACCGTATATTCGCGCCGCTGATGGTGAAGTGCGGTATCGTTGACGGAGACGGCAAGCCTCGCTTCTCGCTACATGCTTTGCGCCACGCTGCTGCATCGCTGTTCATTGAGCAAGGATGGTCGCCTAAGAAGATACAGACCATGCTGGGACATTCATCCATCACCATGACGTATGATGTCTATGGGCATCTGTTTCATGATCCTGCGAAAGACGTGGACCTTATGGGCGAGATGGAAAGAGGGTTGTTGGCAGCTTGATTTCTTGATCGCGGACGAAGGTATGCATGGTCAGTCGCTAGATTGGGAAAGAAACTCGCCCAACTTGGGCAACGAGCAAATGCAAACGAAGAAGCACAATTATCTGTTGATGCATGCGAGAGCACTTCGCTAGATATTCGGCGTAGGTGAGCTCGCGCGTTTCTCCAGTAGCACCTTTGCCAAGATTGAAACGCACGACTGCACCCTTTTCATCATACTTAAGCTCTCGGTGATGAGATGCGTTGCGAAGCTGATTGTCCCGTTCCGCGCAGAGGTCTGCAAAGACTTTGTTCTGCGATGGCGCGTCGAACCGCTTACCCTTGTCACTGCTGCGATACTGATCGAGCGTGATATTCTGGAGCTGGTCGTAAGCTCTACCGGAAAGGGCATTGTTTATCATTGTCAGAATATCGATCATCGACGCAAATATCTCGAACGCGTTGCCATAATACATTTGCACTGAGGCAAAGTTGGCCGTCTGCGCTGAGAGCCCAGTGACGTCGACCCCACCCGCGACCGAGAAATGGACCTGAGAAAACTCGGTCCAAGATGAGAAATAATCTCGGATGATCGAATGATATTGCTCGCCGCGAATTGAAGCCGACTTCTCCAAATCAGTCAAAACACCTTTGAGATCACCGTTCTTTAGTGGTTCCGCGATTAGGTCCATTGCGGCTTTGAGCTTCGGCTCGTACTCGATGCCAGTTGAAAATAGCGCAAATCTCCAGACCCAATCGGCGATATCGTTCAACGCATCATTCGCGTAAAACTCCTTTGTCGCTTCATCGATCAATCGCTTCGATAACTTGTCCTTGTTGCGACGATGAAGTGACCATGCTTTCTTGAGAATTTTCCATTCAGCATCGAAGTCTGGCCGACGATAGGGGCGTTCATTTTGGCGAGCAATTGCGTCACTTGCCAGAACGAAACTTCCGGCTTTTTCGCTCTTGGCAATCATCTTTCCCATGGCTTCGAAGTGCGGGAACGCAGCATCTTCATGACGCTCTGTTTCTGGGATCACGAAGTTTGCGTGAAGATTTACGATCTCGCAATCAGTATCCTCGGTGACGGGTTCCGCGTTATCGGCTTCTTCGATCCATGCCGCGACCTTTTCGTAGTCTACGTGCATAGTGACTGACATTTCTTCGCCACAATTGACGCAAGGGAAGCGATACACGTGCTTCGTCTCCTGACCCATGCCCAAACGAAGCGTATGCTTTTGACCACAGGTTCTGCAACAGTGTGAAGAGCGAAGTATCATTTGCTAACTATCCTTGAAAATCTAGAATCATATTAATAGTCCATCAGATCATAAATTTATTGCGGTATTGAATTTTATTGAATAGTTAAATAATCGACAGATGTGAAAAAGGGGGGTGAGTATGCAGGAATATTTTGATCCGTTGGGTGTAATTACATCAGCTGATTACAAAGATGAGGACGGCTACACTGTTGTGATGCCTGGCGAAGCGTCGCGCCGGTCGCCGGAATTGCCTCGCTATGCTTCGACCCAGGTGATCGTCGAGCTTAGTAGTGATGAACATCTACAAAGCATGCTTCGAGTAATCGAAGAATCCGACCGCTCAGCTCGCTTCTGTGACCGATGCTGAGATCATTGCTAGAACAAGTGATCCCTATGATTGGCAGAAAGTTTTGGTGAAGGGCTTAAGCATCAAGTTTGGAGTAATGTGGTACGACAAGGCTTTTTTTGAGGCTCGCAAAGATGCGTATCGATCCGAGTTGCACTCATCAATCTTGAAGAAGTTTGATCTAGAACCTGATGATCTAGAGGTTTCGCACACAATTCTTGCTAAGGGTGAGAACTAACGGATTAGCGAGTCCGGGATACCCATCCATCTAACTGCACGCTTCCTAACGATGGACTTCTCGTGCCAAGAGACGCGACCTGTCATGCAGTTGATGGCTCCCACTGGAAAAAGACACCAGCCAATTTGAATTCACCATTCTTTAGGAGCGGAAATTGACCCTTCATGGACGAAAGCTAGTAAGGCTCGTAGCTACACCGGCCTTGTTTTGTTCATCTACGATGGCGCTCGCTGAGGAAACATCGGAGGACGACTGGACTAGTGAATTTTCAGTCAATATCTCTCCGAAGGTAGGTACATCTCTACCACTGTCTACCGAACTAGATCCTGTCGACAATAGCGGTATTGACGGTTCCTTTACCGTCGAGAGAAAAGGGCGGAGTGGTCTCACTGATTTGGCAATTACCGTCGGTGTAACATCAGCTCCGCAGCTGTTGGACGACAATGATGAGGAAAGCTCGCTGTATCTAAAGGCGACCATCGGCGACCGGTATGTGCCGTTCCGAGAAGTTGCCCGTCGGTCAGCAGGGTTGAGCAGCTCAACCGTGCCTGACGAGTGGCGACCGTACGCTAGTTACCAATTTACGAGGGTTTACTCTGGTTTTGTCGACGCACGGACAAGCGACGATCACACTATTACCGTTGGAATGCGGTTTCGCGATGTCCGCACTGTTATGACAGGCACCCAGCGGCCTCAACGAGGGGTCTACACCGAATTTCGAGGGGAAGTGCAGAAAGTTTGGTCAACTTCCGACCAACGCGAACAGCTAATCCCCAGTGTTCGGGCCAAGCTGGTGAGTCAGCCGATTTGGGGTGGGACTAGAGTCTTTGGGGAGGCTCGCGGAGACCTCAAATTCTATACTGACCGACCGTTGCCGAGTGGCGATGATAGGGAAGATCAAAGGCTCCGTTTAACTCTAGGGGTCGATTTAAGCGAGTTGTTGGATGGACCTTCATTGGAGGTCGGGGTCCAATACCAGCGGGTGTGGTCGAACGATCCTACTGCCGAAAGCGACCGAATTTTCTTCGCACCTTCGCTTACGCTGACCCATAGTTTCTAATATCAAACCGAAGTCCCGTTGCCGGACCTCGGAGGCGCAATCAGTATTTCTAACCCTATACGTCTACGTAGACGCGTCTACCAGCCGTTTCCGTTGGAATCATAATCCGCGTGTCGGGGGTTCAAGTCCCTCCTCCGCTACCAAGTTTTTTGGAATCAGTTGATGGCGTTTGATTTCGAACTCAATTGGGTTCCGCTCTCTTTCGAGGTGTTCCCTCCTGAATTGCAGGCTGTCGTTCCTGCAGATCAATTGCTTGGCGCGGAGCTTCGTACCTGGGTTGTCGAGTAGTTTCAGGACCAGTCTGGCTTAGAGTTTGATCCAAGCGACTGGTCGGAAGATACGGCGATTTTGTTCGAAAGTGGTGGTATTTTCAGGTCGAGAATGGCGACATCGCTTTTCGCCGATTCCCGTCCCCCCAAGCGCTCTTGCAGTTAAATTTGATGTCAAAGGCATCGAGCATTGCCCAGCGCGGTTGCCATACTTGTTCCGGACTCTTGGAGACGGATGCACAGTTCCCAGTTTATGTCATACCTGTCAGGATTGGTCCAAAATCCAGGCAAAGTTTGGACAAAACCAAATGGGCGGCGTTTCAAATGGCAATTGAGAAATGGTTCGTTTCACGAGAATTGAAGCTCGAAAGGCTAAACCATCTATGCATTGCCCTAACTTATGTGCTCTTAACGAAGCGTAGGAATAGCGACCTTGATAACATGACGAAGGCTTTGATGGATGCGTTCTCACGTGCTTTGGGGTTTGATGATAGAAAGATACAACATCTTGATGTCTTGAAACTAATGGGGGAGCACCCTAAAGAGTTTGTGTTTATCTGGGTCGCTCCTTCGCACCTCCAAGACTTTTCGACTGTTATGGTTCCAGAGTATGAGGGTAAGTTCGCGGTCGAAGACGCAATTTCACTCAACGATTTTACGAGCAAATGATCCGTTCCAACAAACCCGCTGTGTGGATGCTTAAAAAATTAGTAGGCGGTGGCGTTGCGCTACCGGAAGAATTTATAAAGGAGCTCGACGCCTTCGCCGACGCGAAAGGCATTTCCCGGGCAGCAGTGATATGGGCTTCCATAGGAGTTGGACTTCCCCCTTCTAAATTTGGGGATAGCAATCAACGCAAAGCGCGCTCTCAACATCCTTGAATACACACAAGCCGGACTAGCGCTTCTCATTGAGTGGAACCATCTGGAAGACGTTGAAGATGGCATTTGTCTCGCGCTTAGAAATGCGAGGGATTATTATGGCTAAGAAATCACCGAGGCTCATCAAGTTGCCTGAAGTCATGAACCGGGTCGGTCTCAGACGCACCGCAATCTATGATCGCATTAAGCATGGTGAATTCCCGCAACCTCGGTCGCTAGGGCCAAGATGCTCTGTCTGCGTGGAAGCTGAAGTTGGCGACTGGGTGAATGGCGTTGCCAACGGCGGCGCGGACTAGCCTGCGGACGTACCTCAACCGGATGGAGAGCTTTGTTGGTTCAAAGTCCTCGTCACCGCTTCTTATTTACTTGATGTCTAAAGATGGGGCGTGAGCGAATTGTCTGCCTCTAGTCCTTGAGAATGGAAAAGCAGACTGGCTGGTCACGAACCAATTGCTGGCATTAGCCAATTCACTGGATGCCAGTGATCTTTTTCGTAAAGACCTTTGGGTTTTACCCTTACTTTTTTCTTTAGGTTTATAGAGTGAGTCTGGGCTTTTTCCACATGGCCCTCTTGTTTTGCAGGCCTTTAGTGTGTTGTTTTTCGGCAGATTAGGCGTTCGATTCGAGCGCGCAAACAGGGGCCGGGGAATATGCACCAATCGCTGCTCAAATACTTAGTGGCAAGCGCATCCGCGGGTGCGGTCAGTCTAGCGGCGATAAGCGCTGCAAATGCTCAATCGAGCAAAGAGACCTACAATTATGACGCGCTTGGTCGCTTGACTAAGGTTGAGACCACTGGCGGCAGCAACGATAAGAAAAAGGCGGTGATTTGCTACGACCAAGCGGGCAACCGTCAAGAATATAAGGCGGCCAGCGGCACATCGCAGCCAACCTGTCCCCCGCCACCACCTCCTCCCAGCAATTGATCTTCACCTCTAGCCCGCCAAGTGCGTGCGCAGCGCGCAACGCCTTGATTGCAGGTATCACAACGTATTCGGACTTTGGGGAACTTCAAAAATGAGCTCGATCTGCGGATCAAAATTCACTAGTTATGCGTTTCTTGTGAGCGTCTTAGGCGCCGTTCTTGGTAATGGAGAGGCGGGAGCTCAGGATGAGGCTCAAACCTATGCCAGCTCTTTTGCTGTCCCGATTTACAATAGCGTCGACTCCAATGGTGTCGACCTAAGCACTGGAACTTGGCGCATTCGGACGCCAGTTATTGTTGGTGGTGCGGGAGATCCTCGCGAGAGTCCAATAACCGAAGGCTTGGAGTGGACTGGAAAGGCTTGGCGTCATGTTGGGGTTCCTCAGATTTGGCGCGACGATGGTAAGTATATCGTCAGCTACAATGGTCAGTCTCACGAATTCAAAGGGCGCAAGAAGGGCTTTGCTAAGCGAGAGCCAATTGATGGCTCGTCTCTAAGTTGTGAGATGGAGCCACCGAATATCGTTAACATTTGCACCTTTGTTAACCGAGATGGTGACGAAGTCTATTTCGGAGGTATCTATTCCAGCTTAGCCAGCTTTGGGTCAGATTTTGGTCTATCAGCTTTGCGTTATGGCAATCTTGCAATTAGCGGCATTTTCGTCAGTGAGGCAGCCTTTGGCTCGCCTCCGCTCCCACAAACCAGCACCGTTAATCCCACTGATGCTGGCAACAAGCGTTATGGCTATCGCGTAAGGTATTTTGGGGCGAACCGTGCGGACCAATCTTACGATGAACCGATCTACTATTTGCGGCTTGGTAATCAGCAGCTCAGGCTCGATACGCCGAATAACAATAAACGTGATGAGCACTATCTGCGTCCAAAAGGGACCACGCAAACTGTAACGGACGATTACGGGAAACAGTGGCGTTACACATTCAATAGCGACAGGGAATTAACGCGGGTTCAGAGCCCCGGCGGGATTGCGCCTGTCACTGCCACATACGATAGCAGAGGACGTGTAAAGACCATCTCGACACAGGCTGGTACAACTACGTACGCCTACACCCGCCCGGGCGATTATGGGACGACGACACGCACAAATCCGCTCGGAGAGGTGACATATGTTCGTTACCACCGTGAGTACGGGTTTGTCACGGAGCACAGAGATCCGCTCAATCGCCTCACGAGGTATCAGTGGAACCTGACTACCAAGCGCCTTGATCGCGTGACCTACCCAGAAGGAAACTACACGACCTTCACCTATGACGCTCGTGGAAATGTTTTGTTTCGCCGAGACTACCCAAAGGGCGGGGGTGTTCCGCTCACTTCGCAAGCGGGTGGTTTCCCAAGCTGCAATGCCTCCAACAGAATGAATTGCAACAAACCCCGTTGGACCATCGATCCGAAAGGAAATCGAACCGACTTCGAATATGTGAACGGCATTCATGCGCCAGTTAAGGTCAGCAGCCCAGCTGCGGACCCCGGAGCGCCAAGAGCGACAGTGACCAATGAATATTCGGCCGATGGCCTGCTGGTGAAAAGCACGGTTTGCCGCACTCTTGAGTCGTGCGTCGGTACCAGCGACGCAGTTGTAACGACCACAAAGTATGAGGGTTTCTCGGCAGCTTCTCCAGGTTCTATCAATATGAGAGGCAGTTTTCATGCACCAACAGAGGCTGCTGTTACCGCTGATGGCGAAACACTTCGAACTTGCAGCCGAATTGATTCGTTAGGGCGCGTCATAAGCACCACGCCTCCATCAGCGGGTCTGTCATCATGCCCAACCGGCACGGTTGCGGCGGTTAGCGCAACATCCAACCCACCAGAAGCCGGTCCGCAAAAGGTAACGCCAACGTTTCCAGGTGTAGCTGGGGGTGGGTCTCCGCCTGGTGGTGGTGGAGGCGTCGACCCCGGTGACGATGACTGCGGCAACTCACCAAATAACGTGTTTTGCGAATGATGCCTAACCAGTTTAAATCAAAGGCTGACTTTATGTTCAAAAGCCTCCGAAAGTTCGCAGCTTCGCTCTCTATCTTGGCGATCGCTGGCACGGCAACCGCCCTTCAGGCTCAGGAAGATCCCCGATCCACATCGTTTCGCTATGATGGGCAGGGGCGGGCTGTCGGCCAAATTGGCCCCGATCCTGATGACGGGGGTCCACTGCACTATCCGGCAACTCGGACGGTCTATGACGCCAATGGGCTCGTGCTGCGCGTAGAGACGGGTGAGTTAGCGAACTGGCAGCCAAACGATGTCGCTCCTGCAGACTGGCCGAATTTCACGATCCTTCAGACCGTTAGGAACTATTACGACACACTCGGTCAATCGATTCGATCGGAAGTGTTTGGTAGCGACGGTCAGAAGGTTAGTGTTACCCAGACGAATTTCGACAAAGCAGGGCGCGCTGCATGCACCGCGGTGCGTATGAACCCGGAGATCTATGGCAATCTACCGGCTAGCGCGTGCACGCTTGGGGCTGAGGGCACGCAAGGCCCGGACCGCATCACCAAGTCGGTCTATGATGCCGCGGGTCAGGTGCTGCAGGTGCGCAAAGGCGTAGGGACGCCGATTGAGATCGCTGATTCAACCTATTCCTACACGCTCAATGGCCAGCTTGAGCAGGTGATTGATGCCAACGGCAACCGGGCTAGACTCGAATATGACGGCTTTGATCGTCAGATCAAATGGATCTTTCCATCGAAGACCCGGCCAGCCGCGTTCAACGATACGAACCCAGGGGCCGCGCTGGCGAGTGCTGGCTCGCTCAATACGGGCGACTTTGAGCAATACACCTACGATAACAACGGCAACCGGCTATCCTTGCGCAAGCGCGATGGCTCGGTCATCAATTACGAATACGATGCCCTCAATCGGATGACCAAGAAGCTCGTGCCTGCACGATCTGGTCTCAACACGATCCACACCCGCGATGTAATATACACCTATGATCTGCGTGGTCTGCCGAAGACAACGACGTTTGATACTGGACCTGGGCAGACCAATTTCTATGATGGCTTCGGGCGTCTTGATAGAACCTATGATAGCTCCGCTGGACCAGGTCGGACCATTCATTACGAATACGACGCCAACGGCAACCGGACACGCATTACCCACCCTGACGGACATGCATGGTTCTTTGAATATGACAAACTCAACCGGATGACTGATATCGGGAGCAATGCCACCAATATCGGCACGCTCAGCTATAATGAAAGAGGCCTAATGTCTGGCCGAAGCTGGCACTTTGCAACTTTGTCCGACAATTCTCAGTCTTACGGTTATGACCCCGTTGGCCGCCTAGATGAGATTAATCTCAACCTTCATGCACCAAGCACTGACGTCACTTGGAACTATGCCCGCAATCCTGCCTCGCAGATCATCAGTGAGACGCAGAGCAATGATGCCTACAGCTGGGATGGTCACGTTAATCTCAACCGCAGCTACACGACCAATGGTCTCAATCAATATGAGAGCGCTTAGCTCTGCCAGCTTCACCTATGATGCCAATGGCAATCTAACCTCTGATGGTACCAACACTTATACCTATGATGTTGAGAACCGCTTGGTGCGGGTTGCTAACAGCAGCTATGCGACCAACCTTTACTACGATCCTCTGGGCCGGATGTACCGGACCAGCTCTAGTAAACCTGGTCATGGCACTGTTTCCTACGTTTACGATGGCAACGCGCTGGTCTTGGAGTATCTCAGCAACGGCTATGTCGCATCGCGTTACGTCCACGGGTCCAATGCTGAGGCCGATGATCCGCTAATCTGGTATGCTGGGCCAAGTGTCGCGCTTGAACGCAGGTACATCCATGCTGATCCGCGCGGAAGCATTGTGGCGATCACCGACTATCGCGGGGTCTCGATCCGCACCAACACCTATGACGAATATGGCATCCCGGGCTCAAACAATCTCGGCCGGTTCCAATACACCGGCCAGGCGTGGCTCGGCGAGATCGGCCTCTACTACTACAAGGCCCGGTTCTACTCCCCAACCCTGGGCCGGTTCCTCCAAACCGATCCCATCGGATATGACGATGGCTACAATATCTACGCCTACGTCGGTAATGATCCGATTAACGGCGTTGATCCGACTGGGTTGTGCGGGGTTGGAGAAATCAATGATGGGTGTAATATTGTTTACAACGAACCAGTTCGTGCAGCCGATGCAGAAGGCGCAAGTTCAGGTGCTTTGGAAGACAACTATCAAGTTCGGGCATGGGGTGGTAACAATCAAGGGAAAGGGACCGTTTACTTCGATCCGGAAGTGTATGGAATCGGCACAGAATCACGCCATGGTTCTATTGTGAGTCAAGCTGTAAATGGGCAGCTTGCGAACAAAAATCTCGCGACTGCTGCCCAAATATCATTTCAAGAAGGGAGGGCAATCGATGTGTCGTTCCAAACAATAGCCACTAGTCTGTCTGGTGTTGGAAACTACATTATAAACTGGACAGGACAGATTGATGCGACTGACGGTCGATACGCAATAATTGCTACCGGGCAAATCGCTCCTTCAGCCTATGATTGGGGCCAGGATAGCTCCATTAGGATCCGCGGCAACACAGTAGCTGGTGTAATTCGGGACTTGGGTACTGCGGCAAAACGTCAAACAACGATGCCAGGAGGAAACTTCAATTTACGCGCAAACAGGACAATATCTGGAGAGTTTCATGGGCGGTGGAAACCGTAGCGACGGCAAACCAATGAGATTTCTGACCTTGGTGGTGATGGTGATTTTTTGCACTATTAGCCTTGGGTGCTCGGAAGCAAGAACGGATGTTGATATCTTGTCTGGATGTATAGGAGACGGAAGGTGTTTCGAGATCGTTGGCGCCGAGCCAGTGTCCTCACTTGACGCTACTTTTAGCAAGACAGTCAAAAGTTGCTTTATCGAGCAAAAATATGAATTGCAGAGTATCGAGGCAATCGAGGCGCCTGAAGGCTCATATTCGCTCTTAAGGTGCTCAAGGGAGTCGGAGACCAAGGCGATAGCACTCGTTTGGCAAACTGGAGATTCTGGCTATCTCGTTCGGATGAAGAATTGTGAGCCAATCTTGGAGAGCTGCCTCGACAACATTTATCCGCTTTGAGTCGTTTTCAAGATAGAGACTTCCGGGGACAGTAGAGATTTCCGGAGATTTCAGGGGACAGTATACTCATTGATAGCGTTAGCTTGCGAGCCTAGCGTCTTTGTCATGATCGGACTTGTGCATTTCATCAATCCTAGGCCTACCCCCGCATAGGCCAGCGCGGCAATCGCTAGCCCCGATCTTCTTTTTCAGTTGGTGATTGGTGGGACGCGGTCTCAAGCTACCGAGCGTGGCAGATGTCTTCGATTTCTTACTGTGCGGCCTTCGGATAAATCTTTGATGGCTCTTTCACACCGTCAATAAACCCGCCTTCGAAAAGCGAGCGCGGCTTTGCGCGCTGCCTGGTCATTCGCCTCGCGCGCAGCTGTCAGATCCGCCTTCAAAGCGGATACTCGTCCGCCGCGCTCAAAAGTCACACTTTCGAAAAACGCATAGGTGTTCCAGCGCCCCGCCGGCGCCATTCAATCACTCCTAAGCGAGGCCCCGGCATAGGGATCATAGTCCGAAGGTGGCAGATCGCCCCGAGCGCCAAGACCCGGCTGCGCCTCAATCACTTGGCTAACCGGCGTGTAGACTGGTGCGCTCTCGCCCATCTGCATAAACCCGCTCGCGATCACCGGCGCGCCGAGCAGTACAAAGCACCCCAGCACCACGCGCATGCCTTGCCGCACAGGCAGCCGTCCCGAGAGCAACATCAGCCCCAAAAACGCCACCGCCAGCGCGGATAACACCAACGCAATTTCGCCAAACATCACATCGCTAACCCAGCCCACGGAGTCTCCCACTACCGGCTCCGGCGCGGGCTCAAACAGGCTGTTACTTGTGATCAATGGTACGATCCCGAATTAGGGAGATTGAAAGAATAGACACCCCTCAGCGGAGCATCACATAACCCGGAGCAGGGGCATCTCCATAGCCTGGCAGTGTCGCGCAGGCTACGTCAGCAACGTAATACAAGGTGACTGCCCTAGTCATTGTGACTGCAGCATCAGCCTTGGCGAGCCACGCCACACACACGTCAGGAGTGATGCCCTTCCAATTCTCCTTGATGTTACAAATTTGGGTGTAGTTTGGGGCCCAGCTACCCCTTATTATAACACTCCCGTTGGCACGGATGAAAGAACTGCTTATCGTGCCGTTACACCATGCATCAGCATGTGCAGGTGTCGCCATTGAAGCTGCTACCGCCATTGCTGCTGCGCAGCGCAAACCCATTTTCTTCAACATTCACATTCCCCGAGATTGGTTAGTTCAAATCTATTTAAGCAAAACGTAGTAAGGCGAAGGTGCTGCTCCATAGGTCGGAAGCGTGCTGCAAGTTGCGTCGCCTAGGTATCTCACGATTACCGTTAGCCCCAGAAAGGCCGCAGCATCGATCTTGGCCAGACAGGTAATACAAACATCTGGCGGCACGCCCTTCCAAGTCTCCCGCACGTTACATATCTGCGTAAGGCTCGGAGCATAGCTGGGTCGAAATACAACCGAGCCATCAACCGTCACATACGAGTCTGTCACAGTGCCGACGCAGTTAACGGCCGCCGATGCTGGCGTACTGGTTATTGCGCACGCAGCTAAAACAGCCATGGCGATTTTCCGTTTTTTGGACATTCTTACTCCCGACACAGACGAGCCTTCCAATAAAATCAATCAGATATGCACTATTTTATACTAGTTGGTGGGGAACTTCTGCATCACCATAAATCGGCCGTTGAAGACGGGACGAAAGGTGTATTGGGGCTCTTCTGGTGGCGTGGTCGATCCACCATCTCCACCGCCATTGGCATTCCCAGTCGCGGCTCCATCACTCGTATATGTTACGCGATTGCCAGCGGCATCGTACGCGTAATCAACCTTCTCTTCATCGCCGTTGGACTTATCGCGCTTTATTTCGACGAGGCGGCCCAAGGCGTCATAGGTATAGGTCTTTGTTTCCTGCGCGCTAGCGGGGCTAATCGCAGCAATACCGGTAGCAGCGCCCAAAAAGAGCGACTTACATATTGGATTGAGTGCTTGCTTCATCGAACCCCCTGTTTTTCGATCATGGTGTTTCACTAATTCTGCAGAATTTGCAAACAAAGATACCGCCGTTTTCCTCATTTTCTGAGATCAATTAATCCGCCACTAGAACTTGACTGACGCGCATAGGAATAAATCAATCTCGCCAAACATCACATCGCTAACCCAACTCACGGGAACCTCCCACCACCGGCTCCGGCGCAGGCTCAAACTGGCTGCGTTGTACCCATCATTGTCTGATTTTATCGAGCGGCAGCGGGACGGTCGTGGCAGGATGGAAGCCCTCACAGCTTGTTCCCATGCTTCTAACCACTGATCGAGACCCTTGTTTTGATATGGACCAGGTTTTTGTCGGGTGTCCGACTGCGGATGTTAAGACCATGTGGATTGCTTAACCAGCATTCTCAGCGACGTTAAAATTCTTGCGCTCAAACGTATCTTCCAACATGAAAATTTCCCTCGCCGGTCCAAATCCATGGCGATTGAACTGCTTGCCAGTGCCCAGTGGACCCGCTTAACCCATATCACACGTCCATGCTCATTCGCCTGTCATAGGACGCTGGAATGCATATTTGTGATGTCTTATTAATGCTTTACCAGAGTTAAGCGTCTCATCCATCGACCTGCAGATACCTGAAGACGGCTTCATGTACCGGATTCTTCAGTTTTCTACGTTTGCGCTGACGGCCCAAAGCCGGTGAACCTTGCTCATCGCGAGCCAAGGCAAGTTTGCCCATTCGGAGCAAAGCCTGATCGCGACAACGACCAAGTGTGAGGGGGTTTGCATGACTGATCTGATAGAGCCCGTAACATCTTTGGCAGTCGAGCCAATACTGAGTTTTGCGGACGTCAACCAAGGTGAGAATGCAGGCCGTTCTTATGCGGGAGAAAGTGTTTCAGCTGACGAAATTCATGCTGAACCGAGCTTTCGTTTCGAAAGCGACACGGTCACGATACGGCTGTTCGAAAAGGTAAAAACACCCTGTGAAGACTTCTCACTTGCTTCATGCGATAAAGTCATAGTCCCTTTCTCAAACCTGGAAATGACCTATTGTATTGACGGTCAATCGGCCAGCGTTGAGCTATCGCCTGGTCAAGGCTTCTTTATCCCGAACAGGTTCAGCGAAATTGAGATAACAGATATTCGAAGTGGTGAGTTCATGATGTTCGACATCGATGAATCGATCAGATCCGAGTTAATGGGCACCGATCGATCGCCGCAGCGCAACCTGTTTAAACGTGCACTGATGCTTCCAAATGCGCAGGAACTGTTGAAGTTTGCGAACACCGCAAGACGGCTCCTGTTATCTCCAGTCGGCACCACTTTAGCCGCCGTTAAGGCGCTGGGTGTCATGGCCGCAGCCGAGACAATTGCGGTTCTTCAAAATCGAGCTAGGTCTTGCGTTAGTCTGTCGGCGAAAATGATCACAAAGATCGACAATTACATAAATGAAAATATCTACGAGCCTCTTAGGCTATCTGATCTGGCGGACATTTGTCATATGTCCACCACGTACTTTTCTCGTCAGTTCAAATCCGCGATTGGCCAGTCACCCTATCAGTACATTCTCAATCGACGCATTGCCCATGCGCGGCGCTTGCTCAAGGAAACAACTGACTCGATTGCCGATGTTGCCTACGGTTCTGGTTTCTCATCCCAATCACATATGACGGAGTTGTTCCGCAGGAATGTTGGCATTACGCCAGCGAAGTATCGAAGTGCGCTAAGCGCCACATCCTGACTTGGTGGGAATGCGGATGAACGGCAAGCGTCGAAGGTCCTTGGGCTCAATCACCGTTATTATGACGCTTCTGTCTCTTTGACGGCTTTCCAGGCGCATTTGCGGCACGTTTTGGCTTACCTGGTTTACGAGCCTTGTCTGAGGCTCCATTCCCACGACTTTGCGGCTTTTTGTCAAAGCCCTCGGCCTTTCGGTCTTCGCCGCCTTTGCGGAATTTCTTGGGTTTTCCTTTGTTCTTTTCTTTGCCGCCATGGGAAGGCTTCGCTTTGATCCGAGGTCCGCGATCGCTGTCGCGTGCGCCAGAGTGCGACTTGCGATTGCGCCGAGCGGTGTCTCGCGGCCCATGTTCAGATGCCTCGATCAGAATGTTGTCTTGATCGTCGCCGTTATCGTTCACTGAGTCAGCGCTACGCGCCACAGCTGAGGCGAATTTGTCCGCAATAGCGCGAGGGATTTGGAAGAACGTCTCGCTTTGACCTATACGGATCGCTCCGATTTCGTTGCGTGTGACATGCCCGCGGCGGCAAATCAGGGGCATCACCCAGCGGGGGCCAGCGTTCTGCCTGCGGCCAATATTCATGCGAAACCAGACGGTGTCCTCGAAACCGGGGCGATGTGTGTCTTTCTGGGCGGCGCGGCGAGCCTCTGGGGTGTTCTCGATTAAGTCCTCCGGTTCGGGCAACTTTGAACGGTGCGCCTGCACCAGCATGGCTGCAATCTCTTCTGGGGTGCGTTCGGCCAGAAGCTTACTCGCAAGATCTTTATTCACCTCATCGATTTCAATGGGTTGCAGTAGTTTCTTGAGTAAACGTTCATGATCCTTCGCTCTGATTGCCTCTGGGCGAGGGGCGTCGGTCCAATCAGCCTCAATTTTGGCGGATTTCAGCATGGAATCGACCCTGCGGCGGCGAGAGAACGGCACGATCAGGACTGCCGTTCCCTTCTTGCTCGAGCGCGTCCTGTGCGGCCAGAACGATGCTGTAGCGCCTGTGCGTCGCGCGGTATTTCGACGTGAACGACCAGGCTGAGCGTCGGAAGATCGATACCGCGTGCGGCTACGTCCGTGGCGACGCAGACCCGGGCGCGCTTATCACGCAGTGCCTGAAGCGCCTGATTGCGTTCCTGCTGCGAATGTTCGCCTGATAGGGCAACAACGGCAAATCCACGCTCTTGCAGGGTGGCATGCAAATGCCGAACCTTGTCACGTGTCGCACAGAAAAGGATCGCCGTTTCCGCTTCGTGATAGCGGAGCAGATTGACCACTGCGTTTTCAATTTCAGTCGGAGAGACGGTGATCGCCTGATATTCAATATCGCCGTGCCCGCGTTGTTGGCTAATGGTTGCAATCCGCAAGGAATTGATTTGGTAACGCCTGGCTAAAGTTTCGATTGGGCGTGGCATTGTGGCTGAAAACAATAGAGTACGACGCGAAGTTGGTGTTGCATCGAGGATGCTTTCCAGCTCTTCACGGAAGCCCATATCGAGCATTTCATCGGCCTCATCGAGTACGATGGTAGCCAGGGCTGAGAGATCAAGCGCGCCGCGCTCCAAATGATCGCGCAGGCGGCCAGGGGTGCCAACCACAATGGTTGCGCCTGCGCGTAAGGAGCGGCGTTCCTGAGATGGATTCATCCCGCCAACGCAGGTTGCGATGCGCGCGCCAGCCTTGCTGTAGAGCCAGCCAAGCTCACGGCTTACCTGCAGCGCAAGTTCGCGGGTTGGGGCAATAACAAGCGCCAGAGGTGAGGGCACGCCGCGCAATGCACCGCTTTCGTCAAGCAATTCGCCCGCCATCGCGAGGCCGAACGCGACAGTTTTGCCAGAGCCGGTTTGCGCTGAGACGACGAGATCGCGGCCTTGCGCATCTGGCTTTAGGACCGCCTCTTGCACTGGGGTTGGAGCATCATAGTTGCGCTCGGATAGGGCCGCCTGAAGGCAGGTTGGGAGACTTGGAAAACTCATGAATTGATCTCAAATGCAAATGCGCGCGAAGGCGCGCGCAGCGGCGCTGATTGGCCGGTTAAGAGGGGATTGTGGGTAATGGGCGCATGGCGCCCGCAATCTGTAGGGTTCGCCCATACGCGCCTTCTCGGAGTTTGGCTTGCAAAAACTTTCTCGGGGCTCATGCGGTTGGGGTTTTGAGCGATCCGAGTGCAAGCTCACGTCCGTTGCGTCGATTCTTTGAAAATTTAAGAGATAATTAAATTTAGTATTTGATAATAGTAGATAATCATGCCTACTCAGGAGTTAGGGCGGTAGTCACCGATCCGGATGCGGTGACAGGCATAAACAGCCCCTCTGCGGTGGGCGTAACTTGGCCATGGGATAGGTTTGAGATATCGAAGGATAGGTTGAAATCACCAGCTCTAATCGATCTTACACCTAATTTAGCTTTGCTAATCACAGAATTGTAATCATTGCTAAAATCATCAATCAGTGATCGTTCTATCTCCTCTTTCACGTCCTTACTGGCCATGATCCGGACCAGCAAGTCTCCAACTGCTGTATCCATGTCTCCAAACACTTGCAGATCTTCAATCCTCACGACCTCGCTGTCTGGTTCACTAACCGGCAATCCGGTTAGCCAAATGGTCCCTTTTGATCGTCCCCAAATCCGGTCGGTCAAATTGCCGACGGGTTCCACCTGAGCCTCTATCCCAACTGCCAGTCTGCCGCCTTTAGCTGCATAAAGTGTGACCTGCTCGAATTCGAGATCGAGCTTGCCGAGTTTCTCTTTTGCTATGCCGCGTTCAGCCACTCGTTTGAGTGCGCGCAGGATCACTGGCTCAAGCTGATCGTAATTGGCCAGCACAGGCAAGGTGACCTCAAAGCCGGTATCACGAGTGATACCGGCGTTGGTGCCCAAATTTTTCGGCGCAGGCACGGATGGCTTATCGCCGACAAAAATTCCAAGCTTGGCACGCAGCATTGCTTGAGCGGTTACGCGGCGAGCCGATACACGCAGATTGCCAGCTCCGATCGCGGTGGGGTTGAGCTGCATCCAAACCGGCGGGTTATCGGCGTTTAGCGACAGTGTTGTGAAACCTTGTTTCCAGAGCTGAGCCACCTGGGGACGCAGATTGAGCGCTGAAAGCTCACGCTCAAGCGTTTTCTCTGCTTTGGCGAGAATAGGGGCGAGTTCGGAATTGGCGCGCCTGGTAAAGCGGATGCGCTGCCCCAAAACATCAATTCCAGGCTCTTTAGACCATTGATAAGAAACGCGAACATCAGGTTTTAGACGCCAGTTGTGCGCGATCGCAACCTGCGCAGTCAGGCGAATATTGGCCGCAGCCGTTGCAGTCTCACGTTTGATGATCCCCCCGACATCGCGTGCCTGTATTTCTGCTGTGACCGGAAAACTAACGTTCAAGGTGTTGCCGCGCCCGGACAACCGCATCGGACCGCGCTGAATTTGTCCAACCAACTGACAGCTGATCTTTGGAGTTCTCCCGATCTCTCGGCCGAGCACCCGGATCGTTTCGCGCGGAATGCACTCGTCAATCTGCTCATCGATCGTGTAGAGCGTGCGAGATACCTCACGTTCCAGCGAGCGGCGGATCGTTTCCAGAGGGACGCCAAGTTCTGTGACCAAGACGGATTCTTCGGTCGGATATTGTGCCGCAGGCTCCATACGGGCCGGAGCGGGAGCCTCAATGATCCGAATGTGGAACCAAATGAGATAGGCCACGCCAAAGCCTATCAAAGTGACAGTTAAAGCAAGCAAAATCAGGAGTTTATGCTTGATTTGCATATTCCGTGCTCGTCCCAGGAACGATTCAGTTTCTGCGGTCCCCATTTGCGTCGATTGTAAGCGATTTGGGCGCGCAAGGCCATTGGCGCGGTTAGTCTCGCTGAAAATGTGCCTCAAACACCGGATATCAGGTGAGTTTTGGTAAATTCTGAGTGAAGATCGGGCTCAAAGCGCTGAACGCCAGATTAACTGCTTCGCTAAAGTGTTAAAACTTGTTTCAAATGGCGGGAAACCGCGGTTTTTCGCGGACTCCAAACAGTTCGTTAACCATTACTGGGTATTCGTCCTACGTATGAATACACAGAACCCATTTAAGCCTACTTTGGCTAACACGTTCACCTCGGCTCTCGTCCTAGGTGCATTCTCGCTTGTTGCGTTGGCGCCGGCGCACGCTGCTGGCGTCGATGCAGGCACGCTGATCGAGAACACTGCGACGGCGACCTATGAGGACGGAACTGGCCCGCAAACGGTCGATTCCAACACCGTCACGGTGCTGGTCGACGAATTGCTGGACGTGACGGTCACCTCGCTGGATTCCGGTCCGGTGGGCGCAACGCCTGGCGATGCGGTGCTCACGTTTGAGCTCACCAATCAGGGCAATGGCCCAGAGGCGTTTGAACTAGCCGCTGATCCAGTGGTTGCTGGCAACGACTTCGATACGACGGTCGATGGCATTGCGGTCGATACGAACGGCAATGGCACATACGATCCGGGCGTCGATCAAATCCTGACCGGTCCGGAAACAACCGCTGTGCTCAATGCGGATGACACGCTGACGGTTTTCGTGCTGGTCACCGTGCCTGCTGGCGCAACCGACACACAAGAGAGCGATGTTGAGCTGACGGCGGAAGCGGTCACCGGAACGGGCGCACCCGGCACCAGCTTCTCTGGACAAGGTGTGAGCGGCGGCGATGCCATCGTCGGCAGCACCGGCGCGGATGCAACTGCAACGGGTTCACTGCTGGTCGGGATCACAACGGTCGATCTCGTCAAGTCAGCGACCATCGCGGACCCATTTGGCGGCACCAGCGCGGTTCCAGGTTCAGTCGTGACCTTCACCATTTCCGCTGAAGTCACCGGTAGCGGCTCTGTCGACGATCTGGTCGTCACCGACGCTTTCCCGGCGGACACAACTTACGTGGCAGGCTCTCTCACATTAGCAGGCGGCGCTTTGACCGACGCCAGCGGAGATGACGCAGGCGAGGCCAGCGCAACCGGCATCAGTGTCGATCTCGGCACGGTCGCTGGCGGTACCACCCAGGCAATCACTTTCGATGTCACTATCGATCAATAAGAAAATAGACAAGGGTCTGATATAATGAAATTTCTTGGACAAATTTGCGCAGCTCTGATGGTTCTTGCCGTCCCAGCTGCTCCGGCATTCGCTCAAGGCAACCCAATTGTCTTGTCGGGCGACGTTATGGCCGTGAAAACCAGCACCGACGCTGCTGGAAACGAACAGACTGAATTGGTCGAGCCTAATGTTATCGTACCGGGCGATCGTTTGATCTTCGGCACCGATTACAACAATTCTGGCTCTGAGACGGTGACTGACTTTGTTGTCACCAACCCACTCCCAGGCGCCGTTGCGCTGGCATCTGATGCCGATAGCGCGCTGACCGTATCAGTTGACGGCGGCAACACTTGGGGAGTGCTTAGCTCTTTGACCGTGACTGGCGAGGACGGCGCAAGCCGCGCTGCGCAGCACGGTGATGTCACACATGTTCGATGGACGCTTGCCTCGGTTGCACCGGGCGAAACAGGCCGCCTCGAATATCCAGCAATCATTCGCTGAACAGCGAGCGATAACCGCCAAGCCTTGCGGGCGGAAATTTTGACGCGGGGCACACGCAGAGGAACTCTAAAATGAGACCAATCACCCAATTGCTGGGTGCCGTCAGTTCGGTTGCGCTCGTTGCGATGAGCAGCGCGCCAGCTTTTGCTGCAGGTACGACAGCTGGTGACACGATCACCAATAACGTCTCCGTCGCCTATCAGGTCGGCGGCGTTGATCAAACTGAAGCAACCGCATCCGACACGTTCACGGTCGACCGTAGGGTCAACGTGCTTGTTGATTTCACGGGCACCAGCAACACCGGCGTGTCGCCTGGTGAGCAGAATGCTGTGCTCGCATTTGATGTGACTAACTTGTCGAACGACGTGGTCGACCTCGATCTGAGCACTGCTCTGAACGCAGGTACCGCCGCGAATATCGCCAACTTCGAGATTTATCTCGATACGGACGGCAACGGCGCATTGAGTGCCGCTGAACTTGCTGCTGGCCCTATCACCTTCCTCGACGAGGTTGCTGAAGATGAGGTCGTCGAAGTCCTTGTGGTTGCCGATATCGGACTAGCTGCAGATGACGGCGATACGTTTGACGTTGTTCTTACGGCAAATGCCTTCAACAGCGGCGATGTTGGCTCGCTTGGTGCAACAGAACTGACTTCCACTGCTGGTGCAAACACAGCAGGTATCGATACGGTTCTGGCTGACGGTGCTGGTACAACCGATGGCGCCAACCAAGGCGACTTCTCGGATCTTGGCACATATGAAGTGGCTGCTGCTGCTGTTACTGTCGCCAAGACCAGCTCGATCATCAGCGATCCAGTCAACAACACGACCAATCCGAAAGCCATCCCAGGTGCAATTATTGAATATTGCATCACCGTGGCCAACGGTTCGGGCGCGGCGACTGCCACCAGCGTCAACGTGAACGACTTGCTGCCAGGCGATGTGACTTTCGTCCCGGCTTTCGGCATCATTGTTGATGGCGATGCCGCATGCACCGGCGGTTCGAATGGCGTAACAGGCGGCACCGCTTCGTTTAGCGCGGCCTCAGGCCCAAGCGGCGAAGACGAAGTCTCTGGCACGCTGAGCGATATCGCAGCTGGCCAAACGCGCTCGCTCTACTTCCGCGTCGAAATCGACTGATAGAGCGGACTTAGACTTTGCGTGTAACCCTCTCTCTAAGCCGACTGGCAGCAGCACTCATGTTAGTGCTGCTGCCATTTGTCGTGCTCGGAGAGGGGGCACGCGCGCAGTCAGCCACAACCACTACCAATACGATTACCAATATTGCCGAGGCGACTTGGCAATTTAATGGCACGTCGGCGAGCATCAGCTCAAACGAAGTGACCATTGAGGTAACACAGGCACCACCAGAAATTCGTGCTTTAAGGTCTGCGCCGAGCGGCGTGGTCGACCTCTCTTTCCAGGCGCCACTTTGCAATGTCGCGGGTCAAGGGGTGCAAGGCATTGGTGGTGAAGATCAAACACTGGTGCAGATCACCGGCGCAGAGCCCACAACTGTGCTGCGTCCGGGCCAAGATCTGCTGTTTGAGGTCCAAGCGACGGCTGCAAACGTCGATTCTAACGCGATTGACAGCCTAAATGTCGTGATTACCACCAGCTCTGGCGACAGAGAGACCGAAACAATCTTCGAAACTGGCCCAAATACGGGCATTTTCGTTGGTCAGATCCCAACGCGCCGGGCCCCGCCCGCTGCCGTTCAAGGCGATTGCCGTCTCAGTATTGCTGATGGCGAGATGATCCAGATTGCCGCATCATTCATCGGGCAAGACGATATTATCGTTCAAACCGATGTCGAGGTTCTGGCTGATCCATTTGGTGTAGTGTTCGACAGCGAAACCGGTGAGCCAGTCGATGGCGCAGTAGTCACTTTGGTTGATGATGCGACGGGTCTGCTTAGCAACGGTGTTTGCCGAGGATGGCGTAACCACTTGGCCTTCAACGGTAATTTCTGGACAGCCAATCACTGATGGCGCTGGCAATGTGTTCCCGGTTGGACCCGGCGAATACTGGTTCCCGCTGACTGCGCTGGGTCGCTATCGCCTAGTTATAGAGCCGCCGGAGCCTTTCACAGCGCCTTCTGCGGTCTCGCGTGATGCGCTCGCGCAGTTGACCCGGCCTGATGGCCGCACATTTGTGATCCAGGATGGCTCATTTGGCGGTGCATTTGAACTGATCGATCAAACTCCAGTTCAAATTGACATTCCGCTCGACCGTCCAAGCCTTGATATAGGCCTTACGAAAACCGCTTCACGTCAGCGCGTGCAGCCGGGTGATGTTGTGTTCTACACGCTTACAGCGGCCAACCCTGATCCTGCGCGGATTAAGCGGGATGTGACGCTGAGCGATGTTCCATCGTCGTCGCTGCGCCTGCGCCCGGATAGCGTCCGGATTGATGGCGCTGAGGATCCCGATGCAGTGACATTCGCAGCTGATGGCAGCGCTCTGTCCATCGCCTTGGGGGATATTGCCGCAGGCAGCTCACGCCGCGTAACATATGCGATGGTTGTTCGCGCAGATGCGTCCCCAGGACGCGCCGCGAACAATGCTCAAACTATTGATTCACTTGGCCGAATTGCACGGGCAAGCGCTGTTATTGACATTGAGCGCGATGGCATTGCTGACCGCATGACAATCATCGGACGCATCACCGCTGGCCCATGTTCGCTGCGCAATCCGCGCCGCGGCATTCCCGGCGTTCGTGTAATGCTTGAAGACGGCAGTTTCGCCATCACGGATGCCGATGGTCGCTATCACTTTGAGGGTGTTGTTCCAGGCACTCATGTGGTCCAAGCCTCACGGATGACGCTGCCTGAGGGTGCGCGCTTCGTTGATTGCCATCGCTCAACCCGAAGTGCTGGCAGCGCCAATTCGCGCTTCATCATCGGTCAAGGCGGCAGCCTGATGGTCGCAGATTTCCATGCCATCGTGCCTGAGGGAGCGCTCGAACCAGTTGCACCTTTGGCTGAAACGACGCCAGAGGGCGCAATCGCACGCGAAATTGACGAGCAGGCGGCTTCTGACGCGAATACAGCGAGCACTGCTCAGCTTACTGGCGGCGAAGACGCTCTCGGTGGCGGCGGTGCTCTGCGGGCAGAACGCCCAACGCTTGGCGCTGTCCTGGAAGAAAGCACACCGGCTCCTTCGCCAGTGACCGATTGGATCGCCTTGGGCGATGGGCCAGACGGCTGGTTGACGCCGGAAGTCGGTCACAACCCGCGTGCGCCGAGCCATCCGTGTGGCTATTCGCCACCGTAAGGGCCAGAAGATCGTCCTGCGCGTAGATGGCGAACCTGTGAGCCCGCTCACCTTTGACGGCACCGAAAAACCTCAACGCGGCAAGTTTGCCGTCAGCACCTGGCGCGGCGTCCCATTGGACGGCGAGCGCACAGTGTTGGAAGCGGATGTGATCAATTCCTTTGGCGAGATCAATGAGACGATCACGCGCGAGGTGTTCTTCACGACCTCACCTGCAAAAGTTCAATTCGTACCAGAGCAATCGAACCTGATTGCTGATGGTCGGACCCGTCCTGTCATCGCAGTGCGCGTGCTGGACCGCAATAATCGCCCACTGCGCGAAGGCGTCTCAGGCGAATTTGTGTTGAACGCGCCGTATGAGAGCGCCGAGCAGATTGATCGCCAGCAATTGAACCAGCTTACCGGTCTCGCGCCAAGCTCAGCGCGCTGGGTCGTTAAGGGCAGCGATGGTATTGCGCATATCGAGCTGGCACCGACCATGGTTTCTGGCTCGCTCCGTTTGGATTTCCGTTTCGATGATGGCGACATTGTTCGCACTCAGGAGCTGGAAGCATGGATTGAGCCAGGTGATATCGAATGGACCATTATTGGTCTTGCTGAGGGCACCGTTGGCGCGAAGAGCGTGGCTGATAACATGGAGCGGGCAGGTAACTTTGCCAGCGATCTGGGCGATGATGCACGTGTCGCACTCTATGCCAAGGGCCGGGTGCTGGGCCGGTACTTGCTGACGCTGGCCTATGACAGTGCAAAGCAGCGCGACGATCAGCGCGTGCTCGGCGCGATTGATCCGCAGGCTTACTACACGGTCTTCGCCGATGGCTCGAGCCGCCGGTTTGATGCGGCCAGCCGCGAGAACCTTTATGTCCGCATTGAAAGCTCAACCTTCTATGCGCTGTACGGCGATTTCGAAACGGGCTTTGATCAGACCCAGCTTGCACGCTACAACCGCACAGCAACTGGCCTGAAAGGCGAGGCTCGCCTGGGCCAAGTGAAAGCTCAGGCCTTTGCCGCTGAAATTTCAACCCGGCTTCGCCGCGACGAAATTCAAGGGCAGGGCATCAGCGGTCCGTATCGTCTCTCTAGCCGCAGCATTCTTGCGAATAGCGAGCGCGTCACACTTGAAGTACGTGATAGATTTCGATCTGAACTCGTTGTTTCTTCAAGAGAATTATCTCGCTTCATCGATTATGATATTGACCTGTTGTCGGGAACGATCACCTTCTCCGAACCAGTGCTTAGCCGTGACTTTAACTTAAACCCTCAATTCATTGTAATTAATTATGAAATTGATGGTTTTGGTGAAGGTGAACTGAATGCTGGCGTACGGGTCGACTGGACGAGCAAGAGTGGTAACATCCGCGTCGGCGCCAGCGCGATCACTGACAAGGGCGAGGGTGCTCGCACCAATCTGGGCGCAATCGATTTGCGCGCTCAGTTGGACGACAACACCGAACTGCGCGCTGAGCTTGGCCTGAGCCGTACCGAGGGCACGACCTCGAATGGCTGGTTGGTTGAGGCGCAGCATCAAACCGGCAAGGTAGACTTGCTGGCATATGCTCGTTCGCTCGATGCCGATTACGGTGTCGGCCAGCAAAACGGCGCAGAGCAGGGCCGCCGCAAATTTGGCGCCGATGGACGCCTGTTGATCAGCGATGATCTCAATCTCGTCGCCAGCGTGTGGCAAGATGATAGCCTGACCGACGACAGCAGGCGCCGTGCGGCCCAGCTGCAATTGGGCTATACCACGCAAAGCACCGACCTTACTGTGGGCCTGGCGCATTTCAACGATCGCCTGGCCGATGGCACGCGCAACAAATCAACCGTTCTGGAAGGCGGCATCAGTCAGCGCTTGCTGGATAACAAGCTGGAGCTTAGCGCAACCAGCGCCATCGCTCTGGACGCGACGGAGAGCATTGATCTGCCGACCCGTCACCGGTTTGGCGTTCGTTACGCCATCACAAGTGATATTCGCCTGGTCGGTCAGTACGAGATCGCCAATGGCGAGAACATCAATGCACGTACTGTACGCGGCGGCATCGAGGTGACCCCATGGCGGGGCGCGCAAGTTGTCACGACGCTGGGGCAGCAAAATATTGGTGAGTTTGGCAATCGCAGCTTTGCAGCCTTTGGCCTGTCTCAGTCATTGCAAGTGAGCCCGGCCTTGACGCTGGACGCAACGATTGACGGCAGCCGTACGCTCAACGGTGAACCGGCTGCGATCAATGTGATCAACCCTGAGCAACCTGTTGCCAGCGGCGGTCAGCTGACAGGCAATTCTCAGTTCGAAGACTTTACTGCCGTCACCCTTGGCGCTGCATGGCGCAAGGATCGCTGGAGCGCGACGGCTCGCGGTGAATATCGTGATGGCGAGTTTGCTGAGCGCAAAGGCCTGACAGTCGGGGCAATCCGTCAGCTTGGCCAGGGCAGCATTGTCGGCTCTGGTGCGACATGGACCGAAGCGACCGCTGAAAACGGTGCAACCACTGAAATCTTTGATGCAAGCCTGGCTTTTGCGCACCGTCCGGACTCCTCCGAATTCGCGACCTTGGGTAAGCTTGAATATCGCAGCGATACCGTTCGCGGAGCGATCGCTGGTGAAGCGGGCGGTGCTGGCCGCACAGCATTGACTGTCACTGGCGATGCGCGCTCGCGTCGCCTGGTTGCAAGCGTCTCGACCAATTGGTCGCCAAGCGATTGGGACCGCGATGACAATGGCAATCTGCACCAGACCCGCCGCGATGAATTCTCGCTGTTTGTGGGCGGCCGCTACAATCTCGATCGTTTCGAAGGCACAGAATTTTCTGGGACAAGTGTACTAGCCGGGCTTGATGCGCGCATCGGTATCGGCGAGCGATTTGAGATCGGTGCGACCGGCACCGTTCGCGCAAACCTGGAAGATGATGTCACCAGTTTCTCATATGGCCCGCACATTGGCTTTGTTCCGGCAGATGGCATCTTGTTGACCGTTGGTTACAATGTCGAAGGTTTCCGAGATGAAGATTTCTCGGCCGCGCGCAACACCGACAAGGGTGTGTTTGCGTCGATCAAAGCGAAGTTTGATGCCGACACATTCAGTTTCTTGGGGCTGGGTCGATGAGCGTCACTGCGAGCTTGATCACTCGCGCGAAGCTGACATTGCTTGCCTTGATGGTGGCATTCTTCGCGCTCATGCCTGGCGCGGCTTTGGCGCAAGACGCGGATATTGATTGGGCCGATGCGGGTGTTGCTAGTTTTGGCGCTTGGCCCAGCGGCACGGTCGTTACAGGGTCTGATGGGACTACCGCGCAGGTCGATTTTTCCGTCACGGATGACGGTGATGGCACATTTGCACCGGCCTTTGGCGCTGATTTTGTAAGCTTTTTTGCAGGCAATGTCGGCGCGTCGACATCTCCATTATTGATGAGCTTTAATAACCAGGCTTTTGATCCAGATGATCGCATTGTTGTTACGATTACGCTCAATCGTGCTGTAACCAATCTCAATTTCTCCATTAACGATATCGATAATGGCAATTTCGGCGATGCGATGGAGGTCTACTACGATGATGACTTAACGGGCGCATTCAGTAATGCGGCGACGAACACCGCTTTTTGGACAGTCGGCTCTGCAATCGCGCGTACAAACAATGCGACCGTCAATGGTTGGACTGGAATTGCGCCTTCTGCCCAGGCCGCTACGGATGGTGACCTGACGTTCGACTTTAACACGCAGCAAGTACGCCGAATTCAGATCGTCTATTTCAGCAACAGCGGCACTGGTGATCCCGGTAACCAGTTCTCGACGATCTCAGACTTTGATTACGATGGTCTTACGGCAGACTTGTCGCTCACCAAGACCTTGCTCGGCTCACCCCCTAGCAATGGTGGTTTCGTGACGTGGCAATTGGTCGTCACCAGCGCGGCGTCCTCCGGAGCTTCGGCCACAGGAATTGTGGTGGATGACAATCTCCCCGCTGGCTTTACCTTTGATGGGTCTAGCGGAGACGGCAGTTTTGATTCCGGAACCGGAGAGTGGACCGTTGGAACATTGGCCCCGGGGGCCAGCGCGACGATCAATATTCAGGGCTTCATCTCTGCCGTCGCGGGTAGCACCATTATCAACACCGCAGAGATCATCTCTAGCAGCCTGCCAGACCCAGATTCGACCGTGAACAATGGGGTGACGAGCGAAGATGACTTTGCGTCAGAGAGCTTTGTTGTTGCGGCCAATCCGCCCAGCACGCCGCCCGTTTTGGCCTGCCCGGCTAAGCCAATCAGTATTTGATTGGGATGCGGTTGCATGGGCCGCTGGCAGCCTCAACAATACCTATCCGCTTAGCACATGGGGAACGATTGAATTTGATATCGTCTCCACCGGCAACCTCACCTCGCGTGCATCATTCGGCGGCCAGACCCCGATCTTGACCACCGCAGTCTCCGGCGGCCTCAGCCCGGCTCAAGATGCGCTCGCCTTCAATATGAACAACGCCAATCAGAGCCAAGAGGTCGTAACCACCGTCACGTTACCGCGAGTTGTAACTGGTGCACAGTTTACCGTCTTTGATATCGACCAGGCCGCTGTCTTTCAGGACCGCGTTACTGTCTTTGGTCGGCTAAACGGTGTGGTGGTGAACGCGGTGCTTACAAATGGTAACTCGAATACGATCAGCGGCCCTTCCCTGATTGGTAATGGGGGCGCGGGTGACACCACGAGCAACGGTGATGGCACATTCACCTTCCTCAACCCAATTGACACAATTGTGATTGAATACGGCTCGGGCTCCGGCGCGCCCGCCAATCCGGGCAACCAGAGCATTGCGATCCATGATTTTACATTCTGTACACCGCCATTGCCCAATCTCTCGGTGACGAAAATCAGCTCGGTCATTTCTGATCCAGTGAACGGCACGACCAACCCCAAGGCTATTCCTGGCGCATTGGTCGAGTATTTGATCACGGTTTCCAACACAGGTCCAGGCGCGACGGATGCGGACAGCGTTGTTGTGACCGATGATGGTCCAGCCGATGCAAAAATATGTTTGATCTCAGTGGGAAGCGGCCCAGTTATCTTTTCTGAACCTGGCGCAAGCACGGGCCTGACATACAGTTTTGCCAGCATTGGATCGGGAACAGACGACCTGGAATTTTCCGACACTGACGGAAGCAATTATGGGTACACGCCAAGTGCGGACACGGACGGCTGCGATAGCGCGGTTACTGATTTCCGCTTGAGCCCCAGCGGCGCGATGCTGGGCAACAGCACATTCACTCTGCGCGTCCGGTATATCGTCGAATAACAGCGGCAAGTTCCTGGCTATGCATAAATAGCCTAGATCGCTCGCCGCACCGCCATATTTGGCTCTGGTGCCCAACCAGAGCTTTGTTCAAGATATGTCCGTAGATCGGTATGCCCGCGTCCAGCACGCAATTGGATCAGACGCTCAATCCGCCTCGCGATCTTGCTGGGTTGAAATGGTTTGCGAATGTAATCCTGCGCGCCAGCATAAATCGCCTGCTCTTCGTCGCGGATACCGGTCAGCGCGGTGAACATAATCACCGGCAGATCATACAGGGAGGCAGAGCTGCGAATTTTCCGCAGTAGGGCACAGCCCGACATGCCTGGCATGTTCTGATCGAGCAGAAGTACGTCCGGCCTGCGCTTTTGCAAAAGGTCCCAAGCCTCCGTTCCATTGGTGACCCATCCGCACGGGTGGCCAGCGTCAATGAGCGCTTCTGAAGCTAGGCTTAGCCACGATTTCATCGTCATCGGCGATTAGCACATAAGCCATAGTGTGTTCCGTTTCGTCTTTTATCCATCATTGACCGGACTTACGTTCCCATCCTCAAAACCAGATTGGCGAGGCCCCCAGCGATATTACCTAATGGAATGCGCAAAGGCGCTGGATCTCGCGGCCTTGGCAAAACGAGGACGTTGCCGATGGAGAGCGCGCCTGCCACTGTCCGCGGCATGATTCGAGAGCATGATCCAATCCCGTTTGAGCAGACTGACGGCATTCACAATTTTCGCGATTATGGCGGCTATGCCGTCGCTGGCGGAGGGCAGGTTCGTACGGGCCTGCTGTTTCGTTCTGGCCAGCATATGGAGGCAAGCAATGCCGACTTGGAGCTGATCCAACGCCTCGATATTCGCACCATTGTTGATCTGCGCGGCAGCAGCGAACGCGGCGGGTTTCCTTGTCGGCGCCATGATGATTTCTCAGCGGATGTGATCGCCTATGATGGTGAGACGAGCAATTCGCCTCCACACGAAGCGGCTAGCGCGGCCAAAATGACATCGGACAAAGCGCGTGACCGGATGATCGCCGTTTACACCCGGATGCCAGTCAATCCCGCGATGATCGATATGTTCACGCGCTATTTTGAGGCCTTGGCGAACCGCGAGGGTGGCAATCTGGTCCATTGCTTTGCCGGGAAGGACCGTACTGGGATCGCCGCCAGCTTGCTGCTGCATGTACTGGGCGTGCACCGCGATGACGTGGTGGCTGAGTTTCTGCGCACCAACGATGCACCCACCGTTCACATTCTTGAACGCCAGTCGCTGCCGCGAATGCTCGCGCATTATGGCGATATTCCGATTGAAGCGCGGCGCAACCTGATGGGCGTGCTGCCCGAATATATCGACACCTACTTTGCCGAAGTGACCCGCGATCACGGCTCCCTCGATACCTATCTTGCGCAAACTTTAGGTGTGGATGAGGCAAGGAAAGCTCGCCTGATTGAACGCTTGGTGGCGTGACAAGCGAGCCAACGATCCCCATATCCGAAGCCAACGAATTTGAAATTTGAAAGATACGATTATGGCTACCCATCACACAAAAATGCTGATCATTGGCTCAGGCCCTGCCGGATACAGCGCAGCCATTTATGGCGCGCGCGCCATGCTGGAGCCGATTGTGGTACAGGGGCTTCAACCTGGTGGTCAGCTGACCATCACCACCGATGTGGAGAACTATCCGGGCTACCGCGAGGTGGTGCAGGGCCCATGGCTGATGGAAGAGATGAAGGCGCAGGCCGAGCATGTCGGAACGCGGATGATGTGGGACACCATTGTCTCCGTCGATCTGGAAGGCGGCGCACCGTTCAAGGCCATTGGCGATAGCGGCGATGAATATATCGGCGAGACGCTGGTGATTTGCACCGGCGCTCAAGCCAAATGGCTGGGCGCGCCGGGCGAGCAAGAGCTGGGCGGCAAGGGTGTGTCTGCCTGCGCGACTTGCGACGGTTTCTTCTATCGCGGCAAGAAGGTCGCTGTCATTGGCGGCGGCAACACCGCCGTTGAAGAGGCGCTTTACCTAACCAACCATTCTGACGACGTGACGCTGATCCACCGCCGTGACGAATTGCGTGCAGAGAAGATCCTACAAGACCGTCTGATGAAGTCGCCCAAGATATCCACGCTATGGAACAAGACTGTGAAGAGTTTCGAAGCGGGCGAGGATGGCGCGCTGCACCACCTTGTGCTGGAAGACACGCAGACCGGCGAGACCTCGACGCTCGAAGTCGATGGCGCATTTGTGGCGATTGGTCACGCACCTGCGACCGAATTGTTCAAGGGCAAACTTGCGATGGATGAGAGTGGTTATCTCGACGTTGAACCGGGCACGCCGAAAACCGCCATTCCCGGTGTGTTTGCCGCAGGCGATGTGACCGACCACGTCTACCGCCAGGCTGTGACGGCAGCGGGAATGGGCTGCATGGCCGCATTGGATGGAGAGCGGTTCTTGGCTGCACGCGAGGATGCAGAGGAAGCCGTCAGCGAAGCTGCTGAGTAAACAGCACACGCTCCGCCGGGGGCTAGTGACAAGCGAAAAGGGGTTCCAATTGGAGCCCCTTTTTGTGTGGATACGTGGGCGGCTTAGACCAACAGGATCAGTGTCGCTTTTCCGATAAGGGCTATAAGCACAACGCTCGACAGAGCGAACAGCACGAAACGCACCATCACCTTGTTAGCGGTCACCTGAACCAGCGAGTGTGCAACGCGCAACCCGACGTAAATCCACGCGAGTAGGGCGTTCGGGCCGTCGCCCGCGCCTATAATGGCGAGAACCACTGTGACCGCGTAAAACAGGGTCGGTTGTTCATGCAGGTGATTGTAATTGTCTGCCTTCCAGTTGACCTTCTCTGGAAGTTTGGAGCGCAGCTCTGAACCGGTGGTGCCGACCAGCTTGGCAGGTGCCTCAATATCAGGCGCTTTGTTCATCGCGGGAATGCGGGTCGCATACATCCATACCCACATGATCATCGTCCAGATCATCAGCGCGACAGCGGGTTGAAGGATCATCGTATCAATCATGTGGGAAGAGCTCCGGGATTGTAGAATAGTGTGGCCATGACGGCTCTAATGGCGAGCGCTATCAAGATTAGCGTGCTGACGAAAAACAGGCCAAAACGAACTGGCAGTTTATTCACCAGAATTTGCCACAGTGAATGCAGGATACGGATTCCCACATAGCCCCAGGCCAGCAGGATATCGATTGCGCCAGCTCCCATGATCGCAAGGATGATCACCGTTGCGTAAAACAACGTCGGTTGCTCGTGCAGGTGAGTGTGATTGTGAGCAGGCCAGTTGGCTTTGTCTGGTATGACCCCTTCGAGATCTTGTCCGCGCCCACCCGGCTTGCCGGATAGTTTGGACTTGTCGACCTTGGCAAGTGAGCCAAAGCGCGGCGGTATGATCCAGATCAGGACGATCAATGTCCAAACCACCAGGACCGCGGCGGGTGCGAGCATTTGCGCTTGCATGATAGTCTCCCTCTTGACCTCTACCTGCGAGAGCCAATTCGGATTGTCAAATATGGCGCAATGAGCTGGGCGGTTGGGGGAGGTCTATCCGGCAATAGTCTTCGCGAATTCCACTGGGTCTGCATTGCCGCCGGTCAGCATGATGACCGTGCGCTCATCAAGCGGCACTTTGCCTGCCAAAGCGGCGGCAAGAGCGGCTGCTCCACCGGGTTCCAAGACGAGGCGTAGGTTCGCGAATGCCCAGCGCTGGGCGCTGCGCACTTCGTCATCGGTGACGGTGACACCTGCCTCCGCCCGCCCAGACAAGAGATCGAGGTTCATCTGTTTGGTCGCGGTGGGTTGCAGCGCGTCACAGATCGTCTTGGGGGCGTCCTCGGCGGCCGTAACCAGCTCACCAGAGGAGATTGCTTGCCCGACCATGTCCCATCCGACCGGCTCAACGGCGTAGATCTTCGCCTTTAGGCAGGCGAGACCGAGGCCCGCCGCAAGCCCTCCGCCGCCGCAGCAGGCGAGAACAGCGCTTGGCTCACCGCCCAATTGCTCGGTGATTTCAATGCCTGCGCTGCCTTGCCCCTCTATCACCCAGGGGTCGCCAAAGGCGTGGACCAAGGTGCCACCGCGCTCTGAAATCAGCTTGGCCGCGACCTCATCACGGTCTTCACCAGGGCGCTCATACAGCACAATTTCAGCGCCGAGCGCGCTCGTGTTTTCCAGCTTTATCTGAGGCGCATCGCGCGGCATGACGATGGTGGCTTTGATACCAAGTCTGCGCGCAGCCCATGCGACGCCTTGCGCGTGATTGCCGCTGGACACAGCCACAACGCCGCCAGCGCGCTCTTCGCTCGTCATTGCCGAAAGCCTGTGCCATCCACCGCGTATCTTGAAGGCGCCTATCGGCTGCAGATTCTCTGCCTTCACCCAGCACCGAGTGCCATCGATCTCGATCTGCAATAGCGGTGTCGGCGGCAGGATAGCAGCGATCTTGCGAGCGGCGTCCAAAACGCCATCGCGGGTCGGCATCCGTAGAGCGTCGGTCATATGGCAAACCCTATGCGCTGGAATACTTGGAACACAGTCCTGGGGGAAGAAAGAGCGCCCGCATTTCTCGTAGAGAAAGAGGACAGGTAAAGGCTGGAATTACACATCCTGTCGCTATGGCCCGATGCGGCATAGTAGGAAAGGGCGGGATCGATTTACGCTGCTCTCGCATTGCCCTAGTGAGCGCAAGATTCGAATTTGAAAGGTCGGAATTATGTCGACAGTTTTGGTAATCGGGGCAGGCGGGGTCAGTTCTGTTTGTGTTCACAAGATGGCGCAACTTGGCGATATCTTCACGGACATTCACTTGGCCAGTCGCACAAAATCGAAATGCGATGCCATCGCCGCCAGCGTGAAAACCCGCGAGGGCGCGGACATCAACACTTATGAAATTGACGCTGAAGAAGTGCCCGCATTGGTCAATCTGATCCATCAGATTAAACCGAGCCTGGTTGTCAATCTTGCGCTGCCTTATCAGGATTTGCCAATCATGGATGCCTGCCTGGAAACGGGCGTGCACTATCTCGACACCGCCAATTACGAGCCGAAGGACGAGGCCAAGTTCGAATACCATTGGCAATGGGCCTATCATGACCGGTTCAAAGAGGCTGGCATCATGGCGTTGCTAGGATCAGGCTTTGACCCCGGCGTGACCAGCGTTTTCACGATGTGGCTGCGCAAGCATAAGCTGAAGACGATCCGCCAGCTCGATATTCTGGATTGCAATGGCGGCGATCATGGTCAGGCGTTTGCGACTAACTTCAACCCAGAGATCAACATTCGCGAAGTGACCGCTCCCGCGCGGCATTGGGAGAAGAAACCGGGGGAAAATGGCGGCTGGGTCGAGACCCCGGCGATGCAGATAAAGACTGAGTTCGACTTTGAAGCGGTTGGGCCGCGCAACGCCTATTTGATGTATCACGAGGAGCTGGAAAGCCTCTCCCAATTCATTCCAGAGCTGGAGCGAGCACGGTTCTGGATGACGTTCGGCGATGAATATATCAAGCACCTCACAGTGCTACAGAATGTTGGCATGACCGGGATTGAGCCGATCAAATATCAAGGCAAGGAAATCATCCCGTTGCAATTCCTCGCGGCCGTTTTGCCCAAGCCGGAAACGCTGGGTGAAAGCACCACAGGAAAGACCAATATCGGTGTGATCGCGACCGGCGAGGCCTTGGATGGTTCAGGCGAAAAGACATTCTATATCAACAATATCTGTAGCCATGAGGCGGCCTACGAAGAGACCGGCAATCAGGGCGTGAGCTACACCACAGGCGTGCCCGCGATGATTGGCAGCGCGATGATGCTTGGCGGCACGTGGTCGGGTGAGGGCGTGTTCAACATGGAGCAAATGGACCCTGATCCCTTTATGGAAATGCTGAATTTGCATGGCCTGCCATGGAATGTGAAAGAGCTCGATGGGCCAGTAGGGTTTTAGGTATAGTTTCGCGCAAAGGCGCAGAGAAAACTAAGGCGCAGAGAGGGCGTGCCAGTGGATATCGATGCGATCACTGCAATCGTCATAGATGAATGCATCGCAATTCATCGCGAGCTCGGACCGGGCTTATTCGAGAATGTATATGAAACTGTATTGGCTGGGCGGCTAGAGGCGCGAGGGTTGAATGTTGCACGTCAGGTTCCGATAGCTGTCGAATTCGATGGTCATCGGTTCGATGCGGCTTTCCGGATTGATATATTGGTTGAAGACCGACTGATCCTAGAAATCAAAGCGACCGAACAGTTGAGCAAGGCTCATGCAAAGCAATTGCTTACATACCTGAGGCTATACAAGCAGCCCGTTGGGCTGCTTCTCAATTTCTCGCAAGCTACAATGAAGGACGGTATCCGTCGGCTCGTAAATGACTACAAACCGCGATGATTCTTGGCGTCTCTGCATTCTCTGCGTCTCTGCGCGAAACCACTAAGGACGAACCGAAAGATGCAAACTCAAGCTGGTGATCCGGGCGCTTTCGCCCATTTTGATTTGAGCCGCGTTGAAAGCCCGGCGTTCGTCGTGGATGCGGTGAAGCTGCGATCGAATTGCCAGGTGCTGGCGGAAATTCGCGATGAGGCAGACATCAAAGTGCTGGCGGCGCTGAAGGCGTTTTCTATGCATGCGGTCGCGCCGTTGATCGGCGAATATCTCGACGGCGCGACCTGCAGCGGACTGTGGGAAGCGCGGCTGGCGAGCGAGTATTACGATGGTGAAATTGCGACCTATTCGCCAACTTACAA
The DNA here is from genome assembly GCF_057364945.1 of Erythrobacter sp. SN6-5. Taxonomy (NCBI): domain Bacteria; kingdom Pseudomonadati; phylum Pseudomonadota; class Alphaproteobacteria; order Sphingomonadales; family Erythrobacteraceae; genus Erythrobacter; species Erythrobacter sp. SN6-5. Next base: position 2,868,769 of record NZ_CP200282.1, on the reverse strand, counting down.
GCCAGATGAGTTGGAAGAAATCTGCCGCCTCTCCGATCATGTGATCTTCAATTCGCCAACCCAAATGGCCCGCGCGGCTGTGATCTTGGAGCACGCGCGGCACACGGGCGGCGATGTTGATGTGGGCCTGCGGATTAATCCGATGGTGCAAACCGGCGAGGTGGCGAAATATGATCCCAGCGCGCCCGGTTCACGGCTAGGCTTTCCAATCGACCAGCTGACCGATGAGCACATGCAGGGCGTCGATGGTATCCACTTTCACAATCTGTGCGAGCAGACCTTTGAGCCGCTGCGCCAGACCTGGGACCGGGTGTTTGATGCGATTGAGCCCTATTTTGGGCAATTGAAATGGATCAATATGGGCGGTGGGCACCATATTACCCGCGCCGACTATGAACGTGATGAGCTGATCCAATTGTTAAAAGATGCCCGCGAGGACACAGGTGCTGAGATATACCTAGAGCCGGGCGAAGCAATCGCCCTTGATGCCGGGATATTGGTTGGAACATTGCTCGACACAGGCTTTAATGAGGTGCCAATAGGGATCACCGATGTGTCGGCCACGTGCCATATGCCCGATGTTCTGGAGGCGCCATACCGACCGGCGATGCTGGGCGAACTTCAGGATGAAAGCGTGCCCATTCGCCTGGGCGGGCCGTCCTGCCTAGCGGGTGATGTGATTGGTGATTATCGTCTGCCGGTAAAGGCCGATCCTGGCGCGCGCTTCGCATTCCTCGACCAGGCGCATTACTCCATGGTCAAGACGAACACTTTCAACGGTGTGCAACTGCCCAGCATTTGGCTGTGGGACAGCGAGACGGATAATTTGGAGTGCGTGAAGCGGTTTGAATATGAGGATTTCAAGGACCGCCTGAGCTGACGGCTTACAGGCCTTTGCGACCGAACCCGCCACCACGAGCGGAGCCGCCAGCGCCCAGATTTCGCGCATCATCGACAATGACGCCGCTAGAGCTGGGACCAGTGCTGTCATGGCCACGTTCAGTTTTATTGATGGCCATGGCCAGTCGCGCGAGTGAGGCAAATTGCTTCGCTGTCTCTTCTGCACGCTCGCGGTCGCCAGATGCATCGATGCTACCGCTTTCGAACAGGTTTCCACTTTCAACTGCGATGATCATTTCACCCTTGCGGAAGATCGCGCGAACGGCGTCGCCGGAAAATGCCCGTTCAATCCCGATCAAATGTTCAACGTAGGTCGGATCGACCAGCGTGCGTGCCTCAACCTGATCATCGCTCCACAGTTCAAACACATCTTCGAAGGCAGGGTGGACCTGATCGACATAATCCAACCGGTGTCCGTCAAAGCTCGCATGGTCAGCCCGGCCGCCCAGGCCAAACCATTTCTTGTGCTTGCCGGCGCGCTGTAGAAGCGTGGTTGAATGGAACTTGCGGCCAAATTCCATTTGGATGATTGCTCCGCGAAACACAGTTACCCAATGCCGGTTTTTACCGGAGCCTCTGCGCTGTTCCAAATGCGCCTCGTAAAGGCGGAAATCGTGACCTTCGATCTCGCCGTACCAATGGTCTTCAAAACCATCGCGGTTGTAGTGAGGGACCAGGCCATATTGCTTGGCGGCTTCGAACTCATGGCCTGGTTCAACATCATGGTCGTAATGCACATCCAATTCGGCAGCAATGGCGGAATTGATGCCGATCTTGATCTCTTTTTTCGCTTTTTGAATTGGAGCATAAATCCAAGACCCAGCGCTAATTCCCAAAAACAGTGTGATGAAGAACTTGATGCTGCCATCCCAACTGGGACCAAACCACATCAATGCCAGCAAAGGCAGCAGGATAAAGGCGCATTTAACGCCGCGGTTTGAGGCTTTCTCTTTAGCGTCGGTGCGCATGCCTTGCTGCGCGTCGAGCCAGCTCCCCAGCTCCCCACCCATTAGCTTGTTAACATCGGCACGCATCGCTACGCTCGGCTCCCTTAACCTATATTTGCGCGAGGCCCCGTGGCTCCGTCGCTATCCCTTAACTATTTGACGCTAATATAGGAATATACAGTTAAGAAAGAGGTGTGAGATGGTCGAGATTTTTGGATGGTTTTGGACATCGGCAATTGTGGTCCTCGCGGTTGGCGGGGTTCTGCTTCTTATTGGGATTTACAATCGGCTTGTCGCGTTGCGTCAGAATGTCCGCCAGGGCGTGGCCGATATTGATGCCCAATTGCGTCAACGCCACGATCTGATCCCGAACCTTGTCAGCACCGTTCAGGGTTATGCCAGCCACGAGAAAGAGACGCTCGACAGTGTGATCAGCGCGCGCAACGCCGCGGCATCTGGCGAGCCGAGTTCTGGCAGCGAGCAACAGCTCAAACTCTCGCTTGATCGCCTGCTGGCACTGGGAGAGGCCTATCCAGACCTTAAAGCGAACACCAACTTTCAAGAGCTTCAGCGCGAGCTTGCCGAGACGGAAGATAAGCTGGCCGCCGCTCGCCGTGCATTGAATGCCGCCGCGGCTCAGTTCAACGCAGCGCGTGAGAGCTTCCCAGCTGTTCTGTTCGCTGGAATGCTCGGATTTAAAGAGGCGGATTTCCACCGCCTCGATGATAGCGAGAAGGGTACTGTCGATCAGGCACCGCAGATTGCGTTCTAAATTGTCGCCAGTGGGGCGGGCAAAATCCACCCCTTCAGATGCACATTTTCAGTTGCGGAAGCGCGATTTAGGCTTATATGCGCGCTTCCGCTGCCGATCCCTCTTAGGAGGGCGGGGACTCTTGATCGCAAGACCGTAAGGCAGCCTTGTTCAGAACCTGGGCCAGGTCGGTGGTTTGGCTCGCATCCTTCTGGGGGTCCCTTGAGTTGCACAGCTATCCTGATGAGATATTTTCCGATGCGGCGGCGGTAGTCAGCGCGGTTACGCCTGACGAACCGATCATTCTTAATCGCCCGCATGCGGCCCTTCGCGCAGCTCGCTTCTTCACAGAGAAGTTTCCGGGCAAGACGCTCTATGCTGTGAAAGCCAATCCTGCGCCCTCGCTCTTGCGAGTGCTGTGGGAGGCGAATGTTACGCATTACGACGTCGCGTCGATTGCTGAAGTGCGTCTGGTTCGTGCAGAACTGCCCGAGGCGGAGCTGTGCTTCATGCATCCGATTAAGACCCGGCGCGCGATTGCAGAGGCCTACCACACGCACAAGGTGCGCACATTTAGCCTCGACACCGCCGAAGAGCTGCATAAGATCGTTGAGGCCTGCCGCAACCCGGAGACGGGTGCTACCGCCGATGATTTGCGGCTCTGCGTGCGTTTGCGTGTATCCAGCGAGTTTTCTGAGCTGAGCCTGGCGAGCAAGTTTGGCTGTGACCTGTTGGAGACCCCGGCTTTGCTTCAGGAAGCGCGTCAGCATTGCGATTGGCTGGGTGCGTGTTTCCACGTCGGCAGTCAGGCGATGACGCCGTTTGCCTTTGTCCAGGCGCTTGACCGCACCCGCGCCGCGATTGCCGATGCCAGTGTGGTGATCGACATGATCGATGTTGGTGGAGGCTTTCCCAGTATCTATCCGGGTATGGAACCGCCTCCTTTGGAGGATTACTTCGCTCTGATCGCCCAGCACTTCGAAGCGCTGCCGATTGCTTACAATGCGGAGCTTTGGTGCGAGCCAGGCAGGGCGCTGGCGGCGGAGTATTCCTCGCTTGTCGTGCAAGTCGATAAGCGTCGTGGCGAAGAGCTGTTCATCAATGATGGCGCATATGGCGCGCTATATGATGCGGCGCATGTTGACTGGCGTTTCCCAGTGAAGGCGCTGGCCGATAATCTGCGTGATCCAGAGGTCGGTTTCGCCTTTTACGGTCCGACCTGCGATGATGCGGATTATATGCAGGGGCCGTTCCCACTGCCGGGTGATATTCAGGCTAGGCGATTATATCGAGATCGGCATGATCGGGGCCTATGGTGCCGCGATGAAAACCGGCTTTAACGGCTTTGGCAATGCGGAAGAATTCACTGTCGCTGACGAACCAATGCTGAGCCTGTTCCGCGGCGACAGACAGCGGCCTGAAAGCGATAATGTGGTTAGCTTGCGATGACGCTTGGTTAAGGCGTTCTAACCTTGCTTAATCACTCAGATCGCGTGCTATTGACGGCTCCTTGCAATTGCTCTCCCGTCTCACGGGACTGCCGTTCGAAGCGTTGCCATTGAATGGCGGTGGCGCATGTTCGTTTTTTTACTCGACTGCCGGTGGGAGCCTCTCTCTTGCAGACTTTATCAGTCGGGCCGTACAATTTTCCCCCAATTCTTATCGTTTTCTCCTCTGTCTGGGGTACTTCTTCTGACCGGCTGACCGCATCGCCAGCAAGCGGTGTCTCGGACCCTTCAGATTCTTGCGGTGTTGTCGCGCTGGATTGCAAAAGCGCTGCGGCAACGATGAATTCTAACACTTGTAATCTCCCAACATGCCGAAACCTTGCTGTGCATAACAATTGCATGCGGCAGTGTTAATGCTTAATATATTACAATCAGTGGACATAATACACCTGTCCATTGAGCGCATCTCGGCAAACCTCTTGTAAGTGACGCAACCAAAGGACTTGGCCGATCAGCGGTCTCACGTTACCGACTGGGTCATGACAACTGCAACTATCGCCGCGCTTCAGATCGGCTCTGATCCCTCTGGTAAGGCAGCAAGCCTCGAAAAAGTCCTGTCTCACGAAGCTGAGATCAAAGGGGCAGGGCTTGATCTGCTTGTAATGCCCGAAGCACTTCTTGGCGGTTATCCTAAGGGAAGTGATTTTGGCACTCGGCTTGGATACCGCTTGCCCGAAGGCCGAGAAGACTTTGCCCGTTATTACGAAAATGCAATTGACCTAGATGGCTCTGAGGTCGCCGAGCTGGAATCTCTCTCGCAGAGAACCGGGACGACGTTGGTGCTCGGCGTAATCGAACGCGGGGGCAACACGCTCTACTGCACCGCTATATTTATCACTCCACACGACGGTTTGGTCGCCAAACATCGCAAATTGATGCCTACGGGCAGTGAGCGCCTGATTTGGGGGCTGGGCGATGGATCGACCTTGCCTGTGGTCGAGACACGGTTCGGCACGTTAGGCGCTGCGATATGCTGGGAAAACCACATGCCGCTGTTCCGGGCAGCCATGTACGCAAAGGGCGTCGATATATGGTGCGCGCCAACAGTGGATCACCGCGATGTCTGGCGCAGTTCCATGCGTCATATCGCCCATGAAGGCCGGTGCTTTGTGGTGAGTTCGTGCCAGTATCAACCCAGCCCCGAAGCTCTGGGCGCTAAGGTCGATGGTTGGGATGATACGCGTGATTTAATCGCTGGAGGCAGTTTGATTGCCGGCCCACTTGGTGATGTTCTCGCCGGGCCGCATGAGGCTCGGCGAGGGCCTCATCATGCGTGAGATTGACACGTCAGAGCTGGTAAAGGCGCGTTACGACTTTGATGTGGTGGGCCATTACTCGCGGCCAGATATCTTCGATTTGACCGTTGACGAAACGCTGCGCCCCGGGGTGCGTTTTACATCGTCGGCTGCGGCATCTCCAGACGAGGATTAAGCCTCAAACCCCACAAACCTCGCCGCATCTGAAACCTCGCGGCGTGTAATCTTCACGGGGTTGGCGGGAAAGTCGGGATCGGGCCAGCCCAATGCCACGGCCTTCATGATGACCTGATCATCTGGAATGCTGGCATGCTCGCGCACGACCGGCGATTGCATAATTCCCTGGCTGTTGATCACACAGCCGAGGCCCCTGCTCCATGCCGCATTGACGAGCGCCGTTGTCACAGCCCCGCAATCAAAGACGGTGTCGTCCGCATCGGATAGCTCTTTGTCATACGTAACGATCACGCAAACAGGCGCATCGAATTGGCGGAAGCCGCGCAGCACCCAGTCTTGCCGTTTTTCCTTATCGTCGCGCTCGATTCCCATCGCTTCAAACAATTGGATCGCGCAGCCAACCTGCCGGTCGCGGTGAATACCTGCGAATGCGCGGCCTTTGCGAAACTCGCGGCTGTCCGGCTCTCCGGCAAGAATACGCTCGGTGTTGCCTTTGCGGATCCGGTCAAGCGGCTCACCAGTGATCACGTGGAAATGATACGGTTGGGTGTTCATCGAAGAAGGCGAACGCATCGCCATCGCTAAAACTTCTTCGATCAGTTCCTGCGGTACTGGCTTATCAAGATAGCCACGGATAGAGCGGCGGCCGAGCACCACATCATCATAATTCATATTGTTTGGATCTTTCACTCAGAGAAGTAAGGTTTGTCGCCCGCAATCGTTACGCGTTCCATCACCCGCCTTGCCGGGAAATAGTCGGAGACCGCAAGGTGCTGTGTCACCCGATTGTCCCAAAAGGCGATAGTGCCTTTGCGCCACCGCAGTCGGCATTGCACCTCTACATCCATCGCGGTCTTATAGAGATGCGCGAGTAGCCAGCGGCTTTCCTCGCCGCTCAAGCCCTCAATATGCGAGGTGAAGGCGGTGTTGACATAGATCACTCGCTCACCCGTTTCGGGATGAGTGCGGATTACGGGATGGCGCTGCGGCGGAAATTTTTCGTGTAGGTCCTCCGGGGCCTTGTCGAGGCGCCCTGCAAACACGCGGGCGATATCGTGCACCGCGGTCAGACCTTCGCACATGCGCTTCATCTGATCGGACAGCCGCTCATACGCCATATGCATATTGGCAAAGCAGGTGTCGCCGCCGCATTCGGGCACTTCGCGCGCCAGCAGGATAGAGCCGAGCGAGGGCTTTTCGCGCCAGGTGACATCGGAGTGCCAATAGTTCTCTTGGCCCCGGCTCTTGGGACCATGGGCTATGCGCAGAACTTCGCGATTGGGCTGATCTTTGGGGGTGGCAGGGTGGACTTCCAAATCGCCAAAATGCCGAGCAAAGGCGATGTGTTGTTCTTGGCTCAAGTCCTGATCGCGAAAGAAGATAACCCCGTGCTTGAGCAGGGCAGCGCGAATGTCGTCGATCCGTTCGCCAATGTCAGGCGCGCCGAGATCGATATTTAGGATCTCCGCACCGATTGCAGGCGTCATCGGACGGATATCCAGCGCGCCAGTATCCAATGCGTTCTTGTCTAGTGGTGTATCAAAAACCGTCGCCATCATGCCTCTCCCAAAGCGCGGGCGAGTGTGGGCGAAGCGTGCAGGGCGATCAAGCCGCTTTTTTGAGCTCCAGCTCCAACCGGTCCCAGATTTCGACCAGGGCTTCGGTCAGTTCGTCCATCATTTCCACCGTGTGCATCGGGCCGGGGGTAAAGCGCAGTCGCTCTGTCCCGCGCGGCACGGTGGGGAAGTTGATCGGCTGTACATATACGCCATATTCAGCGAGCAGAACGTCGCTGATCTTTTTGGCGCGCACAGGATCGCCAATCATAAGCGGAACGATATGGGTGACACTGTCCATCACTGGCAGGCCCGCATCGCGCATCTTTTGCTTCAGCAACTCAGCATTGGCTTGCTGCGCATCACGTTCTTCGCTGGAACTCTTGAGGTGCTTCACCGAGGCGAGCACGCCCGCGACCAGCACTGGAGACAGCGACGTGGTGAAAATGAAACCGGGGGCATAGCTGCGGATGCAATCGATAATGCGGGTATCGGCCGCGATATAGCCGCCCATCACACCGAATGCCTTGCCTAAGGTGCCTTCGATAATGTCGATCCGGTGCGCGGCCTTATCACGTTCCGAGATGCCGCCCCCACGCTCTCCATACATGCCCACCGCATGCACTTCGTCGATGTAGGTGAGGGCGTTGTATTTTTCGGCGAGGTCGCAGATCTCGTGGATCGGTGCGATATCACCGTCCATGGAATAGACGCTTTCAAACGCGATTACCTTGGGCGTTTCAGTGTCTTCAACGGCGAGGAGTTCTTCCAAATGCGCCATGTCGTTGTGGCGGAATACGCGCTTCTCACAGCCGGAATTGCGGATGCCGGCGATCATGCTGGCATGGTTCAGGGCGTCTGAGAAAATCACGCAGCCAGGCAGCAATTTGCCCAGCGTGGATAATGTCGCATCGTTGGAGACATAACCGCTGGTAAAGGTCAGCGCGCCTTCCTTGCCATGAAGGTCAGCAAGCTCTCGCTCCAGCTCGACATGGAAGTGGGTGTTGCCGCCGATATTGCGCGTGCCGCCAGAGCCTGCGCCAACATCGTGCAGCGCGTCTTCCATCGCGGTGATGACTTTTTCGTGCTGCCCCATCGCCAGATAATCATTGGAGCACCAAACCGTGATCGGCTTCGGTCCATTATGTCCATGGAAACAGCGGGCGTTGGGATAGGCGCCCTTGTTCCGCATAATGTCGATGAACACGCGGTAGCGACCTTCCTCATGAAGGCGGTCTATCGCTTTATCGAAGACGTTTCCGTAATTCACGCGTTGTGCCCATCTGTCAGTGGAGACCATCGCTAGCCTCAATTGGTCGCGGTGATCTAGGGATTTCCAATGCACTTTTCTAGCACGATCTTTGCGAACTATTCGCGATTAAAACTGGTCAATCTGATCGATTTTGTAGGACTTTAAAGCTGGGCGCAGAGCTTCTAGCGCTTCGATGCTGCCGGTCGTCACCGCTCGGTTCGGGCCGCTGCGCTTGAATGTTTGCCCATCGAGTAGGTGAACGATGCGGCGCGCGATCCCTTCTGCTCCGTCCAAAAAGCGAATATCTGGCGGCATTCCCAGATCGTTGACTGCGACATCGATCAACTCATCTTCGAGAAGGGGGAAGTGGGTGCAGCCGAGCACAATCCGGTCGAGCTTCATTTCGTGGTCGTTTTCGCGTAGCCCCTCGAGTGCAGCTTTCAGCACCGAGCGATTCACTGGTCCCCCGCGCAGCTTGCTTTCCGCCTCATCCACTAGGTCAGGGGCGGCAAAGCGCAGCAGTTTGCCACCTTGCACGAATTCTGCCTCCAGCCGGTCGACATAGGGCTGTCGCACAGTTCCTTGTGTACCCAGCATTCCGATTACCCCGGTCTTGCTGGTTAGAGCAGCGGGTTTGATCGCCGGTACGGTTCCCACAACCGGAATTTCCAGCACATCGCGTACCATATCGAGCGCAATCGTGCTGGCGGTGTTGCAGGCGATACAGGCGAGGCGCGGCTGGTAGCGCTCGCTCATCCGACCAAGCAGCCCGGCGACCCGCGCGGCAACCTCTGCCTCGGTCTTCTTGCCATAGGGCAGGCCAGCATAGTCGGCCGCCAGAATGATCGGTGCATCTGGCAATGCGCGGTGCACCGCATCATAAATCGTCAGTCCACCAACGCCGGTGTCGAGCAGCAGGATTGGGGCATCAGGATTGGTGATCGGATTGGACCTTGTTGCTATAGCTTTTCGAACTGCCGCCTTTTACTTAGGCCTTGCGAAAAGGGAAGCGGCGGGCGACTTATGCTCGTGAAAAGGGGCACTACGACCATGGAACCATTGCTAGCCGCGTTGTTGGGATATGCCTTTGGCTCGATCCCATTTGGCCTGTTGCTCACCAAAGCGGCTGGCATGGGCGATGTGCGCGATATTGGCAGCGGCAATATCGGCGCGACCAATGTTTTGCGCACGGGCAATAAAGGGCTGGCGGCGGGCACATTGCTGCTCGACCTGCTCAAAGGATTTGCCCCGGTGTTCCTCGCCGGAATGCTATGGCCGGGTGAAAGCGGACAGGTCGCGATGGCCTTTGCGGCCGGGGGCGCGGTGATCGGTCATTGCTATCCCGTCTGGCTGAAGTTCAAGGGTGGCAAGGGCGTTGCCACCAATGCAGGCGTTGCGTTCGGTCTCGCTTGGCCGATCGGCCTCGCATATGCCGGGATATGGATCGCGATGCTGGCAATTTTCCGCATTTCTTCGCTGGCAGGGATGAGCGCGGTGGTCGCTGCTGCTGCGGCTGCCCCATTGTTTGGCTATCCTCAGTTCTTTCCCGTGCTGGCGGCGATTGCTGGCCTCATCATTTATCTCCACCGCGAGAATATTGGGCGTCTGGCAAAGGGTGAGGAGCCCAAGATCGGCAGCTCAAAATGAACGCGTCTGCGGGCGGCGACAAAGGGCTGACCCAGCTTGAGGCATTTGCCCGCATTCGTCTTCTCAGATCGCCCAATATCGGCCCGGTCAGCTATCGTCAGCTGCTGGCGCGGTTCGGCAATGCGGTCGCAGCGATCGAAATTCTGCCAGAGCTGGGAGGGCGCGGAAAGCGCAGCTATCGCCCGGCATCGCGCGACAAAATTGAGCGAGAGATTGATGGGATCCAGCGAGCAGGAGCTAGCTATCTGTTCCATGATCAATCCGACTTTCCGCCTCTGCTTGCGGAGATAGAAAGCGCGCCGCCAATCATCACCTATCGCGGAGACGTGAAGTTGGCATCGAAGCCCTGCGTGGCGATGGTCGGGGCGCGCAATTCATCCGCCGCAGCGGTGAAGCTCGCTCGGCAATTTGGGCGCGATCTGGCAGAACACGGCTACTCTGTCGTGTCCGGTCTTGCACGAGGGATCGACGGCGCGAGCCACGAGGGCGCGCTGTCTGCGAGTGCTGGCGCGACCATCGGCGTGATCGCCAGCGGGATCGACATCGCCTATCCCTCGCAACATGCCGATTTGCAGGAACAGATCGCGCGCGAAGGCCTGCTGATCGCTGAGCAGCCGCCCGCCACCCAGCCGCGTGGCAGCCATTTCCCCAGCCGCAACCGCATTATCGCAGGGCTTTCGGCGGGTACTTTGGTTGTCGAGGCCGCGCCGAAGTCTGGGTCGCTCATCACGGCAAGGTTGGCTGGTGAGGCCGGACGTGAGGTCATGGCGATCCCTGGTTCGCCGCTCGACACGCGAAGTTTGGGCTGCAACCAATTGATCCGCGATGGAGCGGTCTTGGTTCAGTCGCCTGAGGAGGTGACCGAGCTGCTCGAAAGCTTCGAGGGCACGCCGCGCTCGCGCTTCAACATGGTGGCCGAAGGGCGCGAGGAATACGATTTCTCAGAGCTGGACGGCGCAGATGTCAGCCTGGAGGACACAGGCGCGATAACCGCCCTGTTATCGACCGCGCCTGTCGCCGTGGATGAGCTGGTGCGGCAATCAGGCGCGCCGATGGCTCTGGTGCAGATGGCGTTGTTGGAATTGGAAATCACCGGCGATCTTGAGCGGCATTCCGGCGGCCGCGTAAGCTTGGCAGGCTAGGGAATTATGGAGCTATCAGACGGTGCATTTGAAGGTGCGAAGCAGGTTTGGAGCGAAGCTATTCGTCTGCTTGCGGCGGCGTGGCCTGAGGCGCTTGCCTATTTTGCGGTTACGGTGACGGTCTGGACTCTCATTGATCTGCAAGTGCTCGGCGACGGCCTGTTGGTGCCGGCAATGATCGTCGATTTTGTCTTGGCCTATCTTCTGACAATTGGCTTGCTCACAAAGGGGGGATTGGCGCCCGGCGGCCTCAAGGGGACCATTGGCGGGTATTTCTTGGTTTCACTGATAAGCGGATTGGCGATTTCGTTTGGTTTTATCCTGCTCATTGTCCCAGGAGTCATTCTGCTGGTTCGGTGGCTGCCAGCTTACGGTGTTGTCTTGGCCGATGGTGAGCCTGGCACTGAAGCGCTCAGCAAATCTTGGGAGGCCACATCGGGCAAGTTCTGGCCCCTATTGGTTGCGATCTTTGCGCCCATGACGTTGCTAGCCATCCCATTCTTTACGCTGTTCTACTATGATCTCTTGTCTATCTTCCTCGACGAGTTCTCGGAAGACTATGTGGAAACCCCAGCGATCTATCTCGTTGTGACGACAATGCTCTCCGGCCTTGGGTCGCTCACTATAACCGCGATAGGCATTGCCAGCTATTCGCTGCTGCGTGACGACTCGGCTTCGCTTAACGAAGTTTTCGAATAATTGCCCACTTGACGGAATTAATTGCGCGGCTCCACCCTCGCGCGTACGTGCACACGTGAAGGCACCGACTAGGAACTAGACAGAACCACCATGCAGCTTGTTATCGTTGAATCGCTTAGCCAAGGCGAAGACTATCGAAAAGTATCTCGGCAAAGACTTCAAGGTCTTGGCGAGCTATGGCCACGTCCGCGATTTGCCGCCCAAAGATGGCAGCGTGCGGCCCGACGAAGACTTCGCAATGGATTGGGAGCTGTATCGCGACAAGCAGAAGCGGTTCAAAGAAATCGCAGATGCAGCGAAAGGCGCGAGCCGCCTTGTCCTCGCGACTGACCCTGACAGGGAAGGGGAGGCGATCAGCTGGCACGTTCAGGAACTGCTGAAGAAGCGTAAGGCGCTGCCGACCAAGGTTGACCGGGTGACCTTCAACGCGATTACCAAATCTGCCGTCACGACCGCAATGAAGTCTCCGCGAGAGCTCGATACCGATTTGATTGATGCCTATCTAGCGCGACGGGCGCTGGATTATCTGTTTGGCTTCACTCTGTCGCCGGTGCTGTGGCGCAAGCTGCCCGGGGCAAAGTCTGCTGGCCGTGTGCAATCGGTTGCCTTGCGGCTGGTTGTCGATCGGGAGCGTGAGATCGAAGCGTTCAATCCGGTCGAATATTGGTCGGTCCTGGCCAAGATGGAGCATGATGGCACAGCATTCGATGCGCGCCTGGTCCAGTTCGATGGCAAGAAGCTGGGTAAGCACGACCTTGGCAATGAAGGCTCTGCCATGGCTGCCAAGGCGGCGGTTGAGGGCGGGCGCTTCACGGTTGAAGAGATCGAAACTAAACCGCTGAAACGCAACCCATCACCGCCGTTCACCACATCGACGCTTCAGCAAGAGGCCTCACGAAAGCTTGGCTTCTCAGCCAGCCACACGATGCGGTGTGCGCAATCGCTCTATGAGGCGGGTGCAATCACTTATATGCGGACCGACGGCGTGCAGATGGATATGTCGGCCATCATGGCCGCACGTGATGCAATCACAGAGCGATTTAGTGATGATTATCGTCCGGAAAAACCTCGTTTTTACAGTACTAAAGCGAAGAATGCTCAGGAAGCACACGAGGCAATCCGACCAACCAATTTCTCTAAGGATAAGGCGGGCTCTGGTGATGAGGCAAAGCTTTATTCTCTGATCTTCAAGCGCGCCATGGCGAGCCAGATGTCGGCTGCGCAATTGGAGCGCACGACGATCACCTTGCGCGATGCGACCGGGCAGCACGAGCTGCGCGCGACCGGTCAGGTTGTTAAATTTCCTGGCTTCTTCGCAGTCTATCAAGAGGGCTTTGACGATAAGTCTGATGATGACGAAGAGGGATTGCTGCCGGCAATGTCGAAGGGCGAGGTTCCGGCCAAGAAAGGTGTCGAAGCCAACCAGCACTTCACCCAGCCTCCGCCGCGCTTCTCCGAGGCGTCATTGGTCAAGCGCTTGGAAGAGCTCGGCATTGGCAGGCCTTCCACTTACGCTTCTACGATCCAGACGATCCGTGATCGTGACTATGTCCGAATGGAGAAAAATCGTTTCCATGCAGAGGATTCAGGCCGCCTTCTAACAGCGTTCCTAGAACGTTTCTTCCCCACCTATGTCGCTTATGACTTTACCGCTGGCATGGAAGACGAGCTCGACACCGTCTCTGATGGCGGTGAGGATTATAAGGAGCTGCTCGCCAAGTTCTGGAAGGACTTCAAACCCAAAACCGAAGAGGTGATGGAGAAGCTGCCCTCTGAGGTGACCGAGGCGCTCGACGAATATCTGTCAGACTATCTCTTCCCGCCAACCGACGATGGCGAAGATCCCCGCCGTTGCCCGCTTTGCGCAACAGAGGGACGGGAAAACGGTAAGCTGAACCTGCGCGGTGGCCGGTTTGGCGCGTTTATCGCCTGCGTCAATTATCCCGAATGCAAGTTTACCCGCCGCTTTGCCCAACCAGGCAGTGATGGCGATGATGGCAGCGCGGATGGCGTTATGGGACAGCACCCGGAAACGGGTGAAGACATCCATCGCAAGACGGGGCGCTTTGGCCCCTATGTTGAGATGGAGCACGAGGAGAAAAAGAAGCGTGCCTCCATTCCCAAAGATCTCGATGATTTCGATCTGGAATGGGCGATTAAGCTGCTCGATTTGCCGCGGATCATTGGTGCGCATCCGGAAACCGGCAAGGAAATTGAAGCGGCGATTGGTCGCTATGGTCCTTATCTGCGTCACGATGGCAAATACGCCAAGCTCACAAGCACGGTCGATGTGTTTGAAACCGGCATGAACGCGGCGGTGACGTTGCTGGCTGAGGCTGCCAATCGCAAGGGCGGCGGGAGGCAAAAGGCGGAGCCAATCAAGACCTTGGGTGAGCATCCGACTAGCGGCGGCGAGATCAAGGTGATGCCGGGGCGTTATGGTCCCTACGTTACCGATGGAAACGTCAATGCGACTATTCCAAAGGACGTGAAGCCAGAGGATATTGAGGCCGCTCAAGCGATTGAGTTGATCGATGCGCGGGCGGCCAAAGGTCCGGCTAAGAAGAAGCGCAAGAAAGCCGCGCCAAAGAAGAAGGCAGCAGCGAAGAAGAAGGCTCCTGCGAAGAAGCCGGTAAAAGCCGCTGCGAAGTAGAGAGGCGCGCGCCCTTGCGGCGCCTCACTCCATCGTCGATTCTGGGAATAAGCGGGTGGTTTCCCGCCGGTTTACCAGTCAGCTGCGCGCCTTTGGTAAACGGCAAATAGGGTAAATCGCTGTTTAAACACGTATTCCCACTGATGTGACGGACAAACTTTGGTTTACGATCCGTCGTTTGCAAATCGTCAAGTATTGTCCCTTATGAGAGTCTCAACGGCCAAGGCGCGAGCGTGCACAGGCCAACAGTTAGAGGCCGAACCACGTGATCGAAATCGAAGTTCAAAACGAGACGCATCAATCTCAGGAACGCATGCGCTTCGCTGCTGTGCCGCGTATTGGTGAGGGTTTGCGCCTGCGCGAACCCGATGGGATCTGGGCAAGCTACGATGTGCTGGACGTGTGGTATCAAAAGGCTGAATTTGGCGACGTCTGGATGCCGTATCTGCACGTTTGCATGACGCCGGGCGAAGGCGATTCCGCCGATGAACCCGCCAGTGTTCCACTCGCTGCGCCAGCTGTCGCTTCGATGGAGGCGCAATTTCAAGGCGCCGTCTCAGCGCAAGACGGGGAGCTTGAGCCATTCAAAATCTAATCAAACGCACCACCGGCCCGAAGTCACCTTCGGGCGAGGCACGGCTTAAACGCTCAATGGAAGGCAAAACGCTGGCTGAAAAGCTCGCGCAAGCCAAGGGCACTCCTGTGTCTGAAGATGACGTAGTCGAACCCCAGGTTGAGGCCGATGTGCCTAAAGAAGCGAGCACCGCTGCTGCAGCACCAGAGGCTCCTACGGCGCAGGACGCCAGCGATACCGCTGCGATTGTTCGGGCCGCCAAGGCCCAGCGCGAAGGTGCCGCACCGCAGCAGGTTGCAACCAAGACGTGTCTGATCGTTGATGACAGCCGCGTGATCCGCAAGGTTTCCAGCAAAATCGCCAAAAGCCTAGGCTATTCGCCGATTGAGGCGGAAAATGGCGAGGAAGCTCTCGCCCGCTGCAAGAAGGCAATGCCGCAATTGGTTCTGACCGATTGGGAAATGCCGGAAATGGATGGCCTTGAGTTTGTCACCAAACTTCGCGCGATCCCAACCCCGCATGCGCCGACGATCGTGTTTTGCACGTCTAAAGGCGATGTTGCCGACATTCACGAAGGCATCAATGCGGGCGCGGATGACTACATCGTCAAGCCATTCGACGAGCCAGGCCTTCGCGCCAAGCTCGAACAGCTCGCTGCCAAGTAATCGCCACAAGGTAATTGCGCGCTAGAGCCCTCGCTATTGCGAGGGCATGCGGCTATTCAGCAGCCATGGGCAAAGAACGATTTGAACGGCACAAGCAACCCTGGAACGCTGAAGAGGCGGGCTTAGCTAAAACTGCTTGCATCCAAAGGGCAGGGCTTAAAGCAGATTGCAAAGGCCCTGAACCGCAGCGAAGATTCAACCAAGAGCTTCGCCAAGCAACAGAAGATCAAAATCGCGAAAAAGCGCTAGACTTCAGCGCTTTATCGAGCGGTTAGATCCCGCCCTGCGTCTTTCCATGCCTTGCTGTTGGTTAGGCTGCTGGCGCGCAGCGAAATCTTTGCCTCGGGCACGATTTCCTTGATGATGCTGCGCAAATTGTCGCTGAGGCTGGGCGGCATCCATGGGTTGAAGGTGATGCTGCTGATCCAGGATAGCTCAATCGGAAGATCGGCATACTCACGCACATCCTCGCATTCGGCGATTATCCGCCATTCACGCTCGTCGGCATAGCCTTCGCGTTTGGCAAAAGGCAGTGTTTTGATGCCGGATGACGCCTGACCTTTGAGTGCCTGTACGCTCATATAATTCACTGCGCCCGCCCGAAACCCTGCTGTTTTTTCAATCGCTTGCTCCAAGGGCTCGCGGTGAAACTCAATTGCGATCCCATCCATGCCTTGGGTGAAAACCCGCCAGTGGTGATAGGTCTCTTTCGCCATGGTGCAGCACAGCGCGAGCACAGATTGCGATGCTATTTGTGATCGATAGAGGTCCATGAAATAGGCATCATTCGCATCGTCCCATTTCGACGGGCTGAGCAGGACCAGCTTTTCTTGCCTCAAGGTTTGCAGCGCGCTCGACAAGGTCGTGTAGCGCTTCACAAACTTCCTGAGGGGCCGGGGGCTCATTTGACCCAGTCGAGCCCCATTTCTTCAAACACTTCTTTGTCTTCGGACCAGCCCTCTGAGACCTTCACGTGCAGGAACAAATGCACCTTCACACCAAGGATCTCTGCAAGCTCTTTGCGCGCTGCCTCGCCAATGGCTTTGATCCGTTGGCCGCCTTTACCGAGCACGATAGGCTTTTGGCTGTCGCGCGCGATAACGATCTGCTGGCGCACTTCCACCGAACCGTCCTTGCGCACTTCATAGCTTTCTGGCCGAACCGCAGCGTCATAGGGCAGCTCTTCGTGCAGTTGCAGATAGAGCTGTTCGCGCGTTATTTCTGCCGCAAGCAAGCGCTCTGATGCGTCTGAGACTTGGTCTTCGGGGTAATGCCATGGCCCCTCTGGCATCATATCGGCGAGCTTTGATTTGAGCTCATCCACGCCTTCGCCATTCAAAGCCGAGATGAAATAAATCTCTGCAAAATCAACGATTTCGCCCAGCTCCTGTGCAAGCGCCAGCAGCGGTTCTTTCTTCGCGCGGTCAACCTTATTGAGGACCAGGATCTTGCGCTCGGGACGTTTTGCCAGCGCCTCTAGAAGTGGCATAAGCTCATGCCGGCGCTGCTTGATTGGATCGACGATCAGCAGCACTGCATCCGCGGCCTCTGCCCCTTCCCATGCGGCGCTGACCATCGCGCGGTCCAGCCTACGGCGCGGCTCAAAAATGCCGGGCGTATCGACCAGGATCATTTGGGTGCTCTCATCGCCGTCCTGATGCAAGGCGATGCCGAGCATGCGGGCGCGGGTGGTTTGCGCCTTGGATGATGTGATCGCGACCTTTTGGCCGACCAATTGATTGACCAGCGTGGATTTGCCCGCGTTGGGAGCGCCGATGACGGCGACGGCGCCGCATTTCTGCTTAGTCATTGGACTGCTTCCTCGCCGCGTCTTTTTGTACGAATGCTCATCCGAAGCGCTCCATAAATGCCTTTGCGGCCTGCTTTTCGGCCTCTGATTTGCTCGCAGCGATCGCCTCGGCCTCGCCCACCTTGTGCACGCTAACTTTGACGGTGAAGCGCGCGGCATGGTCTGGCCCGCTGCGGTCGATCACTTCATATTCTGGCGTGCGGTGGCGGTTGCCTGCGGCCCATTCTTGTAGGGCCGATTTGGGGTGCTTTGCCTCGCCAGCCTTTCCGGTGAGTTCCTCTGCCCATGCGCGATAGATGAAATCACGTGCGGTCTCGAACCCGTGCTCAATAAAGCACGCGCCGATCATCGCCTCCATCACATCGCCCAGGATATTGTCGCTGTCTGCTCCGCCATCATCGCGCGCCTGTTTGCCGAGACGCAAATGATCGGGCAGGCCAATTGCGCGGGCAATGCGGGCGCAGGTTGCGCCGCTGACGAGGGCGTTCAATCGCTGCGACAGCTTGCCTTCTGGCGCATCACCATCGCGGTAAAGCCAATCGGCCACCGAGAGGCCAAGCACGCGGTCGCCCAGAAATTCGAGCCGCTGGTAATCCTTGGGCACCGGCGCGCCATTTGGCAGATTGCCTTGCACGCTGCCATGGGTGAGCGCCTCCAGCCATGCCGCCTCTTTGTCTACGTCTAGACCAAGCTTGCTCAGCCAGTCGGTCGTTTCTGGCCCAAGACGATCAAGGGGTGGGGCGCTCATAATGTCCTGCCCAATCGGCTCCAGCGCGCCGCGCTGAACCATGTCCAAGGTTTGATCCATTCCGATCCGCCATCGGTGGACCACATCAGGATCGTCGCACGCCCGACCAGATTGTCTTGCGGGACCAGCCCAACACCGCCGCCAGCGCTGGCGGGAAAGCGGCTATCCTGTGAATTGTCGCGGTTGTCGCCCATCACGAACATCCGGCCTTCCGGCACTATGACTGCATCCATATTGTCGGCCCCGGTTAGGCCAAAATCGAGCACTTCGTAGCTGACGCCATTGGGCAGGGTTTCGCGAAAGCGGGAATAGACGCAGACATCCTGGCCATCCGTGTCCGTCCGCACTTCTGCGCCCCAGGCGCAGCTGGTGTTTCCTGATACGGGAATGACAAAGTCTTCAATCTGTACCTTGGGCACGGTCTCGCCGTTGAGCACGATTTGACCGTCCACCATCGCCACACTGTCACCGGGCAAGGCAATCACGCGTTTAATGTAGTCAGTGCCATCAATCGGATGTTTGAAAATCGTGACATCGCCTGGCTTCGGAGGGCTTGCGAGCACCCGTCCGGGTAAAATCGGTGCGCCAAACGGCATAGAGTTGTCGGAATAGCCGTATGGCCATTTGGCCGCGAGCAAATAGTCGCCGTTCCACAGATGCGGCAGCATGCTCTCGGATGGAATCGAGAACGGCGAGAACACCAGGCTGCGAAAGATCAGGACGACAAAAACCAGCTTGAACAGGAAAAACGCAAAGCTTCCGAGGCTCTCCGGCTGTTCCTCTATGGGCGCTTTTGGGGCTGCACCATCGCCAGCACCATCGCTGGCGGCCGCGCATACGTCACCAGAATGGGGCGCAGCATCAGTTTGGGTCTTAACATTCATCGCGTGCGTCCCTAGTCGCGAGTGGCCCATCACGCCAAGGATATTTGCCCATGACTGATCCGATTTCCACCACTTGGGATGCTATTTGCGCCCTGCCGCAACCTAAACTGAGCGAATTGTTTGCCGCTGATCCCAATCGATTGGAGAAGTTGAGCCAGCGATTAGAGGCATCTTTCGGCGAGTTGGGCGATCTGGGCATTCGGTTTGACTGGTCAAAAACGCATCTCGATGACGCGATCCTCGATCAGCTTGAGGCTTTGGCTGCGGCGGTGAATTTTGATGCCCAGCGCGAGGCGTTGTTTGGCGGCGGGATCGTCAACCCAACCGAGGGTCGCGCGGCGACGCACGGCGCAATGCGCGGCAGCGGAACCGAGACGGATGTAGAGGAAGCGGAGGCTCTGACAGCGCGGATGGGAATGCTGGTCGAGGCGATCCACCAAGGCGCGCTGGGAGAGGTCAACCATCTGATCCATATCGGGATCGGCGGCTCTGCCCTGGGACCAGATCTGGCGGTCGATGCTTTGGCCCGCGACCTCACCCTGGTGGACGTTCACGTGGTCTCGAACATCGACGGTCTCGCCCTGGAGCAAGCCTTTGCCGCCTGCGATCCAGCGACCACTCTGATTGCGATCGCGTCAAAGACCTTCACCACCATCGAAACCATGACGAATGCGGCGAGCGCGCTGAAATGGCTCGGCGACAACGGCGTGGATGATCCCAGCGGCCGCGTGATCGCGCTCACCGCCAATCCAGAAGGCGCGGTGGAATGGGGCGTTGATGAAACGCGCGTCCTGCCATTTCCGGAGAGCGTCGGCGGGCGCTATTCGCTGTGGTCCAGCATTGGCTTTCCGGTCGCGCTGGCGGTCGGCATGGATGATTTTCAGGCGATGCTGGCCGGGGCGCAGGCGATCGACACGCATTTTCGCGAGGCGCAGGGCAGGGCGAACCTGCCGCTGCTCGCCGCCTTTGCTGACCAATATTACACCCGCGCCAGAGGGTGCCAGACCCGCGCGGTGTTCGCCTATGACGAGCGTCTCGATCTGCTGCCGGACTATTTGCAGCAGCTTGAAATGGAATCGAACGGCAAGAGCGTGACGGCCAAGGGCGAATCAGTGGACCGCCCAACTGCCGCCGTGACTTGGGGCGGAGTGGGCACGGATGCGCAGCACGCGGTGTTTCAGCTGCTGCACCAGGGCACACATCTGATCCCGGTCGATTTCATCGCCAGCATAGCGCCCGGTGACGAGCTAGACCCGGCGCATCACAAGAGCTTGCTGATCAATTGCTTCGCGCAAGGCGCCGCTCTGATGGCGGGCGGCAATATGTCCGCCGATGGCAAAGATCCTGCGCGAGCCTTCCCCGGGGACCGACCCAGCGCGATGATCCTGGTCGATGATCTGGATGCCGCTGCGCTTGGCGCACTGATCGCGTTTCACGAGCATCGCACTTTCGCCAACGCAGTGCTGATGGGCATTAACCCGTTCGATCAATTCGGCGTGGAGCTGGGCAAGAAAATGGCGAAAGACATTGATGCAGGCGAGGGCGACTTCGACGCCAGCACTAAAGCGCTGATGGAAGCGGCTGGGATGGGGTGATGGGTATTCATGACCAAGGTGAGCCAATTAAGCTGAGGAATCTGTATTTTGTCCATGAAGCTGGTCGGCTGGCCGAAAAGCTATGGAAGGAGGTTGGTGAGCGCAATCGCAATGCGCTTGCTCCGAAGAGAACGTGGGTGAATATTGTCGAAGATCTAAGAGATGCTTGCGATAATATGAGTCGCTACTCAAAGTTCGAGCAAGGCAACGAGGCGATCGCGCTTCTGAACGATTTGATGCCGCTAATCGAGCACGGCTACTCAGCCGATGTCGTTGCATCCCTTGACGAAATACAACGGTTCGCCGCTCTACCCAAAAAGATCAAAGAGCCATTGAGCAAATTGATGTTTTTTGAGGCTGCACCAGGTATCAATCTCGAAGACGCGATAAATGATTTGAACTTTGAAGGCGTAAAGCCTGACCTCTTTGAGGCGTTGAACGCGCTCCGAGTAGGTTTGGCCACTGCTTCAAT
The DNA here is from genome assembly GCF_057364945.1 of Erythrobacter sp. SN6-5. Lineage (NCBI taxonomy): Bacteria > Pseudomonadati > Pseudomonadota > Alphaproteobacteria > Sphingomonadales > Erythrobacteraceae > Erythrobacter > Erythrobacter sp. SN6-5. The sequence goes on along the minus strand of NZ_CP200282.1, from coordinate 2,847,533 downwards.
ATTCCATCAAGCGAGATGTTTGGAATTAGTGACAAGAGAGGTTTGCAAACGGCTCCGGTTGAAGGGCATTACTCAGCGAAATAACTGGCAAGACATGTGTGGACGTATCGATGGTCACATCAAATCCATGCCGGAGAAAACAAATCCTCAAAGGCTGAAACGCAAAAAGCTCGCATCACTCTCCGCTCTTCTCAACGCGATTAGGCTCGTGTGGCGAAATGATGTCATGCATGCGGGTGATTTGTATACCGAAAGCGAAGCGAGAAAAGTATTCGATTATACGCTGGAAGCAGTGAGCGCAGCGGATTCTTTCTTGTCTCGCTAATTGACTTTCCGCCGTTTCTACCCCAAATGCTGCACTAGCGAAGCGCGCGAGCCAGCGTGAAGCGGCGATTGATCTAAACAATCCGCCCCGGCCGCGCCTCGGTTTATTTCACAGACTTCCCTTTTCACGCGGGTGGTTATCACCGGTCCCACAAAAGTAGTACTTTTGTGGGTTACCTTACCCCCGCGCCGCGCGAGCTTTGACTCTGCGCGCCGCAAATATATTGCGAACTATCAATGACAAATCCATCTGAACAGTCGGTCCAATTTGAAGACCTCGACCTGTCACAACCCATTCTTCAGGCATTGGACCTGAAGGGCTATACCACGCCAACCCCGATCCAGGCGCAGGCGATCCCACCCGTGTTGGAGGGCCGCGACTTACTGGGCATTGCGCAAACGGGCACCGGCAAAACGGCGGCATTTATGCTGCCCAGCATCGACCGGCTACGGACAAGCGATAATCAGATCCCATTCAAATCCTGCCGCATGTTGGTGCTCGCGCCGACCCGCGAGCTGGCCGGGCAAATCGCCCAAAGCGCCAAGGATTATGGCGCAATGGCGGGCATGAAAGTCCACTCAATCGTCGGCGGGACCAGCGTCAATAAGGACCGGAACAAGCTGCACCGCGGCACCGATATTCTGGTCGCGACACCGGGCCGTTTGCTTGATCTGATTGACCAAAAAGCGTTCAACCTGTCCGGCGTCGAAATCCTGGTTCTTGATGAAGCGGATCAGATGCTCGACCTCGGCTTTATTCACGCCCTACGCCGGATCAGCCAATTGGTGCCGAAAGAGCGCCAGACCCTGTTTTTCTCCGCCACCATGCCGAAGCAGATCAAGGAGCTGGTCAAGGGCTATTGCCACAACCCGGTGCAGGTCTCTGTCACTCCGGAATCGAGTACGGCGGAGCGGATCGATCAATACCTCTTCATGGTGCAGCAGAATGAGAAGCAATCGCTGATCGAAATGGTTCTGTCTGGTCGCCATCAGGTACCTGGTAAGATTGAGCGTGTGCTGGTCTTTACCCGGACAAAGCACGGCGCAGACCGCGTCGTGAAGAAGCTTGCCCAAGCCGGCATTGGCGCCAACGCGATCCACGGCAATAAGTCTCAGCCTCAGCGGGAGCGGGCGCTTAGCGAATTTAAACGCGCCAAAACTCCTGTGCTGGTGGCGACCGATGTGGCCGCACGCGGGATCGATATTCCGGGTGTCAGCCACGTCATCAACTACGAATTGCCCAATGTGCCAGAGCAATATGTCCACCGCATTGGCCGCACCGCGCGCGCTGGCAAAGACGGCGTCGCGATCGCATTCTGCGCTGAGGACGAGCGTGCTTACCTCAAAGACATTACCCGCGTTACCGATGCCGAATTTGAGCGGCTCGACTTGCCTGAAAACTTTCGCGCTGTCGTAGAAGGTGTTGGCCCGACCAAGCCTGCGCCGCGCGGTCAAAACCGTGTTGCAAAGAAAAAGGTGCGTCCGAAACCCTTTGGTGGCCAGCGCTCCGGCGGTGGCAGGCCGCAGGGCGATGGCGCAGCAGGCGGCGGAGATGGCCGCCCACAAGGCAAGCCCAAGCAAAAGCATGGCGCGCGCAAAGGCCGTCCCAATCGCAGCGGCGGCGGTGGCGGAGGCCGTCCCGGTGGCGGCGGAGGTCGTCCAGGTGGTGGTGGCCGTGGTCGCTCAGGCGGAGGCGGTCGGCCCGGTGGTGGGCGCACTGGCGCTCGCACCTCGTAAGGGTAACCAAGCGGCGTTCGTGCGCGAATAGTTCCTCAAATGAATTGCACGCTTGGCAACACCCTTGTGGGTCGTCATATCGCGCGCAGCATAAAGGAGTATCGCCGCAATGGCTGAGTATGATTTCGACCTCTTCACCATCGGAGCGGGTTCCGGAGGCGTCCGCGCCAGCCGCATAGCCGCCGCGCATGGCGCGCGCGTTGCCGTTGCCGAAGAATACCGCGTCGGCGGCACCTGCGTTATTCGCGGGTGTGTGCCGAAGAAGATGCTCGTTTATGGTGCGCATTTCGCCGAAGACCTTGAGGATGCGCAGCAATTTGGCTGGACCATTGAGGGCAAGAGCTTCGACTGGGTGAAGCTGCGCGACAATGTGCAGACCGATATTGACCGGCTTGAGGGCCTGTACGGCGAAACGCTCGGCAATCATGGAGTTGAAGTGTTCCGGGAGCGCGCCGAAATTTCGGGCGATCACGAAATCACTTTGGCGAGCGGCAAGGTCGTCACCGCAAAATATATCCTGATTGCCACTGGTGCGACGCCGCAACGATTGGAATTTCCAGGCGCTGAACATGCGATCACCTCCAATGAGGCGTTCCATCTCGACGCGCTGCCGAAACGCGTGATGATCGCTGGCGGCGGTTACATCGCGAACGAGTTCGCTGGCATCTTTAACGAGTTTGGCAGCAAGGTGTGCATCGTCAATCGATCGGACCAATTGCTGCGTGGCTATGATGAAAGCCTGCGTGACCGTTTGCTTCAGATCAGCCTGATGAAGGGCATTCAATTCCACTTCAACACGACCTTTGAGGCGATCACCAAAAACGATGACGGTTCGCTCCATGTTGAGTTGAACGGTGACGATGATGTCGACGTCGATATGGTGATGTTCGCGACCGGTCGCAGGCCGAATATCGACGGGCTAGGTCTAGAGACGATCGGCGTTGAAACGGGCAAGGGCGGGGCGATCAAGGTCGACGATTTCAGTCAGACCAACGTCGATTATATCTATGCGGTGGGTGATGTGACCGACCGCGTGCAGCTGACCCCGGTTGCCATCCGTGAGGGGCACGCATTTGCTGACACTGTGTTCGGCGACAATCCGCGTACGGTCGATCATTCTTGCATACCGAGCGCAGTCTTCAGCCATCCGCCTATTGCCGCGGTTGGCATGACAGAAGGCGATGCGCGCAACGCACTTGGCAACATCAAGGTGTTCCAGTCTGATTTCCGCCCGATGAAAAACGTTGTGGCTGGTCGCAATGAGCGCGGCCTTTATAAGATGGTCGTCAATGCGGCGACAGATCAGATTGTTGGAATCCATATGATTGGACCCGAATCGCCTGAAATCATGCAGGCAGCGGCAGTGGCCATCAAAGCCGGTTTGACCAAGGCAGATTTCGACGCGACGGTCGCTATCCACCCGACCATGGCTGAGGAATTGGTGCTGTTGAAGTAAGGCCGGGAACTGGTGCTGCCGATATTGGCGCGCTAGTCTGCGTTTCATGGATCTGAACAACAAAACCATATTGCTCACCGGCGGGACCGCTGGGATTGGGCGCGCAATGGCGCGTCAGCTCAAAGGCAAAGGGGCGCATGCCGTGCTTACCGGTCGCAATTCTGAGCGAATAGCGGCGATGCAGGCAGAGGGCTTTGAGGTGCTCTCAGCTGACCTTTCCAATGCTGGCGGTGTGGATGCGCTGCTGGCGGAATGGGGCGAGCGCGATCTCGATGTCTTGATCAACAATGCCGGGCAATTGGTTGACCATGATTTTCGCGGTGGGACGCCGAATGCCGATGCCGCAGATGATGCGATCTATGCCAATCTCAACGCGCCAATTCGCCTGACGGTTGCGCTTGCTCCGCGCCTGAAAACGCGAACGGACGCAGCGATCGTCAACGTCACCTCCGGCCTTGCTATTGCGCCTGCCGCACGCACCCCGGTTTATTGCGCGACCAAGGCCGGGCTACGCTCCTACACGCTTGCTCTGCGAAAGCAGCTGTCTCGAACCAATGTTTCCGTGATTGAGGCGCTGCCTCCGGTTGTTGATACGCAAATGAATGCGGACAATGATATGAGCAAGCTATCGCCAGAAGAATGCGCCGCTCAGATTATCACCGCGCTGGAGAACGGGCGGGACGAGGCAAATGTTGGCATGACAAAAGCACTCAGAATTGTGGACTCGATCTCCCCCGCACTTGCTCGCAAAGTGATGCTGCGGTTTTGATACGTTGACGCTGCCGCGTCGCTCCGGCAACGACCGCAGCGTAATTTTAAGCAACTTCAGGGGCAAGAGATGTCTGCCAATATCGCTGAGATGGAACGTCGCCGTGATGCCGCCAAAATGGGTGGCGGGGAAAAGCGGATTGCCGCGCAGCATGCCAAGGGCAAATTGACCGCACGCGAACGGCTGGACGTTCTGCTGGATGAAGGGAGCTTTGAAGAGCTCGACACTTATGTAGAGCATGACTGCGTCGATTTTGGCATGGCGGATCAAAAGATCCCGGGCGACGGTGTGGTAACGGGCAGCGGCACGATCAATGGCCGCCTGGTCTATGTTTACAGTCAGGATTTTACCGTTTTCGGTGGCAGCCTGTCGAAACGCCATGCGGAGAAAATCTGCAAGGTGATGGATAATGCGATGAAGGTCGGCGCGCCTGTCATCGGCCTCAACGATTCCGGCGGGGCACGTATTCAGGAAGGCGTTGCCTCGCTCGGCGGATATGCGGATGTCTTCCAAAAGAACATTCTTGCAAGCGGCGTTGTGCCTCAGCTCTCGCTGATCATGGGGCCATGCGCAGGCGGCGCGGTGTACTCGCCAGCGATGACCGACTTCATCTTTATGGTGAAGGATAGCTCCTATATGTTCGTGACCGGGCCTGATGTGGTCAAAACGGTGACGAATGAGGAGGTGACGCAGGAGGAATTGGGCGGTGCGGTGACGCACACGACCAAGACCAGCGTTGCCGACAATGCGTTTGAAAACGACATTGAGACCCTGCTCGCGACCCGTAAGTTCTTTGACTACCTGCCGCTGTCCAACCGCGAAGAGGCGCCGGAATATGTCACCAGGGATCCATGGGACCGCGAAGAACCATCGCTTGATACGCTGATCCCTGACAATGCGAACCAGCCCTATGACATGCATGAGGTGATCGCGAAGACGCTGGACGAGGGCGATTTTTTCGAGATTCAGCCCGCCCATGCGGCGAACATCATTTGCGGGTTTGGCCGGGTGGAAGGGCGCACCGTTGGTGTGGTCGCGAACCAGCCAATGGTGCTCGCCGGCGTGCTCGACATTAATGCGTCGAAGAAGGCCGCGCGCTTTGTGCGGTTTTGCGATGCGTTCGAGATTCCGATCCTCACTTTGGTCGACGTGCCGGGCTTCCTGCCGGGCACCGATCAGGAGCATAATGGCATCATCAAACACGGCGCGAAGCTGCTGTTCGCTTACGGCGAGGCGACCGTTCCCAAGATCACTATTATCACGCGCAAAGCCTATGGCGGAGCGTATGACGTCATGGCGTCAAAGCATTTGCGCGGAGACCTTAATTACGCCTGGCCTACGGCAGAGATTGCAGTGATGGGCGCGAAGGGCGCGGTGGAAATTATCTTCCGTCAGGACCGCGGCGATGCGGAAAAGATCGCTGAGAAAACCAAGGAATATGAAGACCGCTTTGCGAACCCATTCGTAGCGGCATCGCGCGGCTATATTGACGAAGTGATCTACCCGCACTCAACCCGGCGCCGGGTTGCTCTGGGGTTCAGAAAACTGCGTACAAAGCAGCTCGAGAACCCGTGGAAGAAGCATGACAACATTCCGCTATGAGGAAGGCTTCGCTTAATAGTTTCTACCACTACACCTTGGCAATCATAGTCACTGGGATGTTCTCGCTGAGCGCCATATCGATCTTCGTTGAACCGCAAGATACTTTGACCGACCTCCAAGCTTGGGCCTCGTTGCTATTTGGTCTAGCGCTAATTGCTCTTGGTTTTCGGTTTGCCAAACTTGGTGTCATTAATCGGGTTCCCGAAGTTTCCCGGCGCAAGACACCTAGTCTGTTTTGGTCCACATGCTTGTTTTCGATAGTAAATGGATTTCTGGCAGTGAGCATGGGATTTTGGTCTTTGTTGCAAGTGTAGGAAATGAAACTCGGACGACTTAACCACGTTGGCTTTGCAAACAGGCGATGACTGATCTTTCGACTATTTTTGCGGGTCTCGCTGCTGTTTCTCAGCCTGTCTTCAAATCAAAAGAAGAATGGGAGCGAGGCAGGTGGGCTGACTACAAGCTGTTCGCTTGGCTGTCGCTTATTGTAGCAGTCATCTTTACTTCCATGACATTTGTCACATTTGAAATACGGATAATGTAATGAAACTAGGCCGTCTAAACCATGTCGGCGTTGCAACGCCTTCTATCGCAGACTCAGTCGCGCATTACCGAGATGTGATGGGCGCAACGTCGATCTCCGATGAGATCATTCTGGAAGATCGCGGCCTCAAGGTCGTGTTTGTCGATACGCCCACCCACTCTGGCATGAATGGCACCCAGATCGAGCTGATCGAAGAGCTGAAACCCGGCGAGACCGCGATCAGTGCATTTCTGGCGAAAAACCCGTTGGGCGGACAGCATCACGTCTGTTTTGAGGTGGAGGACATTGACGAGGCTCGCGTATGGTTTGAAGGGCAGGGCAAGCGCATCCTTGGCCCAACCATCCCGGGAGCGCACGGCACGCCGATCTTCTTTGTGCATCCCAAGGATATGCAGGGTATGCTGACCGAGATTATGGAAACGCCCAAGGGCGCGCATTGAAATTCCTTCGTCATCCTGAACTCGTTTCAGGATAACGAGCACACAGAACAACGCGTTATGCTGAAACAAGTTCAGCATGATGGAAAATCGGAGAGAACAGCGACATGACCTACGAAACAATCCTCGTGACTCGTGATGGCCCATTGCTGACGGTCACGCTCAATCGGCCAGATCGGCTCAACGCGATGCCGCCGCAAATGGCCGATGAGATTTGCGATGTGTTCTACGATCTGGGCGATGCTCGTGCGGTGCTCATCACGGGTGAGGGTAAGGGCTTTTGCTCTGGTGCGGACCTATCTGCGCGCTCAACCGGCGAGAAGGGCGGTAGCCACAAGGCGCTGCAAAACCATTATAACCCCGCGATCAGCCAAGTGCTGCGCGCGCCTGTGCCAGTGATCTGTGCGGTCAATGGTCCGGCGGCTGGCGTCGGCTGCTCGCTTGCTTTGGCAGCGGATTTTACCATCGCCAGCAAGTCCGCTTACTTCCTTCAGGCTTTCGTCAATATCGGCCTGGTGCCTGACGGCGGTTCGACCTGGCTTCTGTCCCGCGCGATTGGCCGCGCTCGCGCGACCCGCATGATGATGCTGGGCGAAAAAATCGGCGGTGAGCAGGCGGAAGAATGGGGTCTAGTCTATAAGGCTGTGGAGCCGGATCAACTGATGAGCGAAGCGCGCACCTTGGCAGAAAAGCTCGCCAATGGGCCGACTCAAGCGATCAGCATGATCAAAGAGAACCTCAATCTGGCGCTTGATGGCACAGTCCAACAGGTGTTTGTCCAAGAGGCCGAGGCTCAGCGCATTGCAGGAGCCAGTGAAGACGCGAAAGAGGGCGGCATGGCTTTCCTCGAAAAGCGCAAGGCCGAATTTAAGGGGGCGTAACCCTCTCCACGTCATCCTGAACTTGTTTCAGGATAACCCTCACTGTAGGCACATTGTTATGCTGAAACGAGTTCAGCATGACGGAATTGAGTATGACCAACAAACCAACAACCGAAGATTGGAAAGCGCTTGCGGACAAAGAGTCCAAGGGCCGCGATCTTACGTGGGAAACGCCAGAGGGCTTTGCGATTAAGCCGCTTTACACCGGCGAAGATCATGCCGATTTCGATCCCGGCCTGCCGGGCTTCGCGCCGTTCACGCGCGGGGTAAAGGCCAGTATGTATGCCGGGCGTCCATGGACCATTCGGCAATATGCTGGCTTCTCCACCGCCGAGGAATCGAATGCGTTTTACCGGCGCAATCTGGCGGCGGGCCAAAAGGGTCTGTCGGTGGCTTTCGATCTTGCGACCCACCGCGGTTATGACAGCGACCATGCTCGCGTCGTTGGCGATGTTGGTAAGGCCGGCGTCGCGATTGATACGGTTGCGGACATGCAGGTGCTGTTCGACCAGATCCCGCTCGACACCATGTCGGTTTCAATGACGATGAACGGCGCGGTGATTCCGGTGATGGCGTTCTACATCGTTGCAGGAGAGCGTCAGGGCGTGAGCCAGGACAAGCTCTCAGGGACTATTCAGAACGACATCCTGAAAGAGTTCATGGTCCGCAACACCTACATCTATCCGCCCGAGCCGAGCATGCGGATCGTGTCGGACATCATTGGCTACACCAGCGCCAATATGCCGAAATTCAACAGCATTTCGATTTCCGGCTATCACATGCATGAGGCGGGCGCGACGGCGGTACAAGAGCTCGCCTTCACAATCGCCGACGGCAAGGAATATGTGAAACGCGCGATGGCGACTGGCCTTGATGTCGATGCGTTTGCCGGGCGGCTGTCGTTCTTCTTCGGCATCGGCATGAACTTCTTCATGGAGATCGCGAAACTGCGCGCGGCGCGGACCCTGTGGTATCGCACCATGGACGAGCTGGGCGCGAAGTCCGAACGCTCCAAAATGCTGCGCACGCATTGCCAGACATCTGGCGTATCCCTGCAAGAGCAAGACCCGTACAACAATGTGATCCGCACCACTGTTGAGGCGATGGCCGCTACGCTGGGTGGGACGCAAAGCCTGCACACCAATGCGCTGGATGAAGCGATTGCATTGCCGACCGATTTCTCCGCGCGGATCGCGCGCAACACTCAGCTCGTCCTGCAAGAAGAAAGCGGGATCACCAATGTCGTCGATCCGCTGGGCGGCTCGCATTACATCGAGGCGCTGACCGCGACCCTGGTTGACGAAGCGGAAAAACTGATTGCTGAAGTGGACGAAGCGGGAGGTATGACCGCGTATGTTGATACCGGCGCGCCAAAGGCCGCGATTGAACGCGCAGCGGCGGAGAAACAGACCGGCATCGACAAGGGTGAAACCGTCATTGTCGGGGTGAATAAATACAGACAGGCTGAAGAGCAGCAGATCGAAACGCTCGACATCGACAACCAGAAAGTGCGAGCCGGGCAAATCGAACGCCTGAAACAGGTGCGCGCTGGCCGCGATGAAGCGGCTTGTCAGGCTGCGCTAAAGGCGCTCACCGAAGGCTGCACATCGGGTGGCAACGTGCTGGGGCTTGCTGTCGAAGCCGCTCGGCACGATGCGACACTTGGTGAGATTTCATCCGCGATGGAGCAAGTGTTCGGTCGCCACGATGCGACTCCAAAGCCGGTCAGCGGCGTTTATGCCAGCGCCTATGAGTTTGACCAACGCTGGGCGCAGGTGACGGAAGGAGTGTCGGCGGTTGAACGGCGCCTTGGCCGTAAACCGCGCATCATGGTCGCGAAGATGGGGCAGGATGGGCACGATCGCGGGGCCAATGTGATCGCATCCGCCTTTAATGACTTGGGGTTCGAAGTGATCAGCGGCCCGCTGTTCCAAACCCCGCCAGAGGCATGCGATATGGCATTGGAGCATGACGTTGATGTGATCGGGGCGAGTTCACTTGCTGCTGGGCACAAGACGTTGATCCCTGAACTCATCAACTTGCTGAAAGAGGCTGGCCGCGCCGATATCAAAGTGACCGCTGGCGGGGTGATCCCGCCGCAGGATTACGACTTCCTGCGCGAAGCGGGCGTGCAGGGCATCTATGGCCCCGGCTCCAACGTGGTCGAATGTGCAGCGGATATTCTGACGCTGCTTGGCCACAATATGCCGCCATTGGGCGAGGGACTTGAGGAAGCTGCAGAATGATCTGGATAACACTTTTGGCCAGCACCACCGGGCTAATCGGCACGAATGACTGCGACCGAGAGGCTGCGCAGGCGGGCGTTCAGGAGGCCCTCAATGCATGCTCTTTTTTCGATTTGGGCGAAGCGGAAGAAAACCTTGAAAATGCGTTCGGTGATGCCGCTGCTCAGGCAGTTTCCAACGACAGGCGGCGCGGCAAAATTGATATCGCGGTGACCGATCTCAGCCTGTTGACCGAGGCGCAAGAACAATGGACGCGCTTTCGCGAAGCCCACTGCGCGGCGATGGCTGGCCCACAACAGGGCAGCTCTGCTGAATGGCCGCAGATCAAAAATGGCTGCATGATTGCAATAACCGATGCGCGCACTGCGCAGCTCCAAACCTATACCCGTGAGGTAAGATAAGTGACCCTGATACGCACCGACTGGACCCGCGAAGAGATCGCGAACCTGTTCGACCTGCCTTTTACTGAGCTGTTGTTCCAAGCGGCGAGCGTTCACCGCGAAAACCATCCGCCAGAACAGGTGCAACTGTGCACTTTGCTGTCGATCAAGACTGGCGGCTGTCCGGAAGATTGCGGCTATTGCAGCCAGTCGGTGCATGCGAACAGCGGGGTAGAGGCGACCAAGTTGATGGATGTGCAGGCTGTGCTGCAATCGGCGGCTCAGGCCAAGGATCACGGCAGCCAGCGTTTCTGCATGGGCGCCGCCTGGCGCAATCCCAAAGACCGCGACATGCCCGCGATTGTCGAGATCGTGAAAGGCGTGCGTGAGATGGGTCTTGAAACCTGCATGACGCTGGGCATGCTGACCCCGAAACAGGCCGATATGCTGGCCGAGGCGGGCCTCGATTATTACAATCACAACATCGACAGCAGTCCGGAATATTACGAGCGAGTGATCAGCACGCGCGGCTTTGATGAGCGGATTGAGACGCTGGATCATGTCCGCAATGCCGGGATCAATGTTTGCTCTGGTGGGATCGTCGGCATGGGCGAAACGCGCGAAGATCGCGTGGGCTTCGTCCACACGCTGGCGACTTTGGAGGCCCATCCTGAGAGCGTGCCAGTAAATGCGCTGGTCCCGGTAAAGGGCACAGTGCTGGGCGATATGCTGGCGGACACGCCGCTCGCCAAGATTGATGACATTGAATTTGTTCGCACGGTTGCTGTGGCCCGGATTACGATGCCGATGAGCATGGTGCGACTGTCTGCTGGGCGGGAAAGCATGAGTGAGGCGACACAGGCTTTGTGCTTCCTCGCTGGAGCAAATTCGATTTTCACCGGAGACAAGCTGCTGACTGCGCCCAATGCAGGCGATGACTGCGATGGCGCTTTGTTTGCGAAGCTGGGTCTGACTGCGCTTCAGCAAGAGGAGCCTGCGCGCGCCTGTAAGGTAGCGGAGCCTGCCGAGTGAAACGCTTTACTCTCGTTCTTGCAATACTGGTCGCCGGTTGTTCCGCCCCCGCTGACAGCCCGTCTAGTTTGGTCATTGAAGAGACTGAGGCAGCCGTGTCTTTGCAGGGCAGCGAACAAGAAGAATGGCCGTTTGAAAAGTGTGACAGAAAGGGCAACGACCATGCGTTGACCGCGTGTTTGCTAGAAGACTTGGAAGCGGCGACAGCTGAACTTGAAGAGACGGTGAAGCTGGTCCGCGAAGCTACCAGACAAGAAGGTCTGGATATGGGTGCGCGCGATGATCCTAATGACCCTGAGCGAATGCTGACCACGGCGTATGGTCTGTCGGATTTCACCGACTCCTTTGATAAAATGCAGGCCGCGTGGGCAGAGCTCAAGGATCGACAGTGTGATTGGGACACCATAGTTGCCTTTGCTGGCCAAGGTTCCGGTCGGCACATGTTTTATATTGAATGCGAAATTGAATTGATTGAAACGCGGACTGAGTTTCTCAAGCAGCAACTCAAGAGCGATCGTTTCGCCTTTTTGACCCTCGGCTTCTCCGTCGATGAGCTTCTGCCCAAGGCACGCGGCGGCGGGCAACTCAAGATGGGCCTTAGCAAACTATCCGAAGAAAACTGGCTTCAACCAAACCCTGATATAGCTGCGCGGCGTCAAGGCTTTGCGGAATTTCCAGAAGGCGCTCAGCTCACCGCAAAGGCCTTGGAGCCGGGAGAAGAACTGGCCGAAATACTGGGCATCAAAGGCGGCCTGATCGAGGCCGCAATGGCACATCATGAGGATATGTGCCTGCTCACCCGGTTTGATGGTGAGGAGCATTATCGCTTGATCGGAACGGCGGTGGCGTGGCCGAGCGATTGGCGTCCAGCCGACAAAATGGGGCTGCCTTTACGCGTGCTGCATGCGCCGATTGCTGGCTATGAAGAGCAATTGGCCAGCGGCGTCGATCACTTTATGTCGAAGCTCCAGCCAGGCCAAATTTATGGCCGATGCAATTGGTTTATCGCGCCGACGGGTGAAAAACGCTGGCTCGCGGACAATCCCGCGTCAATTGCTTTTGCCCATGTTACGCCGAACAATGCGGGTGAAACCTTGTTTGTCCGATCAGAGCGGCAGACACTGCGTAGACTGCCGAAAACCGGCGTGATCCTGTTCACCATTGGCATTTATGTTGAGCCGCTTGGGGTGCTGAGCAACGCCAATATCGCTCGACTTGCGGTGGCGGCTCAGACCTTGACGACAAATGAGGGTGACCGCCGGGGCGCCCAGCATTATGCAGCAAGCCTCAGCGCATTCGCCGCGCGAAAGGATTAGGCATGATCGAAGCTCTCTTAATGCTGCTCCAGGCTGATTACGTCCCGGCTTGCGACCAAGAAAAGGCCGACCAAGGCATTCAGCAAGAGATGAATATCTGCGCGCTCAATGACTTTCTTGCCGCCGATAAACAGCTCAACGAGCAATGGGCGATTACCTCAGCCGTGATGAAATCGCGCGATGAAAGCTGGAAGTCCGAATGGGATGAGCGCCCCGGGTATTTCGATAGTTTGCTCGCATCTCAGCGCGCTTGGCTGAAATATCGCGATGCGCATTGCCGGGTGGAGGGATATGCGGTGCGCGGTGGCTCGCTGGAGCCGCTGCTAGTGTCGACTTGTAAGACCAGCCTGACCGAAGCGCGAACACAGGAATTGCGCTCGCTTGCAGAGGAACCTGCATAAGACAACACCGCCGCCGTCTTGCTTGGCGCGGCACAAGACGGCATAGCGCCTGTCATTATTGTTCACGCCCGGGGGCCTACTTTGTTTTCCAAGATCCTGATTGCCAATCGCGGTGAAATCGCTTGCCGAGTTATCAAGACTGCGCGCCGGATGGGTATTGCGACGGTTGCCGTCTATTCCGATGCGGATGCGCGCGCGCCGTTTGTAAAAATGGCGGATGAGGCGGTCCATATTGGGCCTGCTCCGGCGGCGGAAAGCTATTTGATCCCGGAAAAAATCATCGCTGCGTGCAAGGAGACGGGAGCAGAGGCTGTGCATCCTGGCTATGGCTTTTTGTCTGAGCGAGCGAGCTTTGTCGAGGCGCTCGCTGCAGAGAACATCGCCTTTATCGGGCCGCCAGCTGGCGCGATCGCAGCGATGGGCGATAAGATCGAATCGAAGAAGCTCGCGATGGAAGCGGGTGTTAATGTGGTCCCCGGCTTTGTCGGTGAGATCGAAGACACTGAGCACGCCGTGCGTATCGCCAATGAGATCACTTATCCGGTGATGATGAAGGCCAGCGCTGGCGGCGGCGGCAAGGGCATGCGCCTCGCATGGTCTGAAAAGGACGTGCGAGAGGGGTTTGAAGCCACCAAGCGTGAGGGGCTCAACTCCTTCGGTGATGATCGCGTCTTCATCGAGAAATTCATTGAGAACCCGCGGCATATCGAAATCCAGATATTGGGCGATAGGCACGGCAACATCCTCTATCTGAACGAGCGTGAGTGCAGCATTCAACGCCGTCATCAAAAGGTTGTGGAAGAAGCGCCGTCGCCATTCGTTACGCCTAAAATGCGTAAAGTCATGGGCGAGCAATGCGTCGCGCTGTCGCGCGCGGTAGATTACCACTCAGCAGGTACGGTTGAACTGATCGTGAGCGGAGCGGACCCGACCGGTGAGAGCTTCTATTTCCTCGAAATGAACACCCGCTTGCAGGTCGAGCACCCGGTCACAGAAGCGATTACAGGTGTCGATTTGGTTGAACAGATGATCCGCGTTGCCGCTGGTGAGGAGCTGGCGATGACGCAGGATGACATCGGTATTGAAGGCTGGTCGATTGAGAACCGGGTCTATGCCGAAGACCCCTATCGCGGGTTCCTGCCCAGCACGGGGCGGTTGGTCGAATATCAACCTCCGCTTGCCGGGTGGACTGATGATGGCAGTGCCAATGGCCGCCGCGGCGTTGACGGCGTGCGGATCGATGACGGTGTCTATGAAGGCGGCGAGGTTTCGATGTTTTATGACCCAATGATCGCCAAGCTGATCACATGGGGCGAGACGCGCGATGAGGCGGCAGATAAGCAGATCAAAGCACTCGACAATTTCCGGCTCAAGGGGTTGGGGCACAATGTCGATTTTCTAAGCGCGATCATGCAGCATGATCGGTTCCGCTCTGGCGAGTTAACCACCGGCTTCATTGCGGAGGAATATCCCGATGGATTTACCGGTGCGCTCAGCTGATGATGCGCTCATGCGCCAGCTTGCCGCGCTGTTTGCCGGGGCTGAGTTCACCGAACGTGTCCGGGCTCAGCAGATTTCAGGACAAATGGCGCCACTACCCAATCCGCCCTCAGACTGGTCGGTGAAAATTGGCGATCGCTCATTTGATGTGCTGCTGGAAGAAGGCGGTGCAACCGTTGATCGTGTCGCAGTTCGCGGCACGTGGGACTGGGAAGTGGGCATGCGCTCTGCCGAGGTTACCGGCGAGAATGAGATCGGCATCCAGATCGAGCGCACCGGCGTACGCTGGCGGATCACGACACGCGGAGCATGGCATGATGCGCTGGTTCTACCGGCGAAAATTGCCCCGCTGGCTGAACATATGATCGAAAAGATCCCGCCCGATCTGTCAAAAATGCTGATTTGCCCAATGCCTGGGCTGCTCGTGAAACTGCATGTAGGCGAGGGCGACGAAGTGCAACCCGGACAACCACTGGCGACAGTTGAAGCGATGAAGATGGAAAACATCCTGCGTGCTGAAAAAGAAGGCACAATTGCGAAGGTCAATGCGGCCGAAGGCGAAAGCTTGGCAGTGGATGCAGTGATTCTTGAGCTTGAATAAAGCGTGATCGCTTTACACAATCAGGGTGTTGCATTTTAGGAAACTTACTGCCTCTTTTGCTTTCCTACGCAAGATTATTCCATTTTTATAAAACAAGTCTGGTTTAACTGTACCAATTTCGGACGCAGCACTTGTCGGAACACGACAATCTTTCGAATTTGCTGGCCAATTGGAATATTAGTGGCAAGCTTTTACCTCGTCCCGAATCAGCGGGGCCATTCGAGGGGTCGAAATGGCAAAGCAAGGCACAGGATTTTTTGATAGCAAAGGTCACTACTTTCGTTCGCCGGATGAGGCGACGTGTAGTGACTTGGCTGCTTTGCTTGGGCAAATTGGTGATGGCGAGAGCCTGGCGCCAGGGATTGCGCACACACTGCTGAAACGGCGCGCGGATATTGAGCGGCTGTTTACGGAGCATGATGCCATGCTGATTGAGCAAGAGCGGATCAAAGCTGCGCTAGAAGGCCTACCAGATAAAGTCTCAAAACTGCCTACGCGGGGCTGACCAGAGCCAGTCTCGCTTAATCATCGATAATTGCGACTGCGCGGATCCACGCCGCGCTCGCTCGTTCAATCTTCACTGGAAAACAGCTGAAGGTGAAGCCGTGCGAGGGCAGCGACTTTAAGTTCGTGAGCTTTTCAATCTGGTAATATGGCCGGATGCGGCCAGCCTTATGGCCTTCCCAAATGATCGAGGGATCCCGGCTCTCGGCCCAGCGCCTGGCTGTGTGACTGAACGGCGCATCCCAACTCCAGGCATCCGTGCCGACCACTTCAACGCCGCGCTGGGTGAGCCACAAAGTGGCCTCCGCGCCCAGTCCGACGCCCTGATCGGTGAAGTTGTCAGTGCCATACAATGCGCCTGATTGGATCAGCACAATGTCGAGCGGCTGAAGCTCGTATTCAATCTTGGCGAACGCTTCTTCCAATTCGGCGGCGCTCACAACGTGCCCATGTGGCAGGTATGAAAAATCAAGCTTCACGCCCGGACGCAAAAACCGATCTAACGGTGCCTCGTCGATGCTTGGAGCAGGGATGGCACCCTCATTCGTGGTTGAGTGGTAATGCCATGGCGCATCCATATGCGTGCCGTTATGCGTCGAAAGTTCCAGCATCTCGACCGCCCAGCCTTCGCCATCGGGCAGATCCGATTTTTCGAGGCCAGGGAAGAACATCGCGATCTGTTCCCAGGTGCTCTCATGCGTCATGTACTGGATCTTGGGTCGCATGACCTCAGGGTCGGAAATCACATCATTGGTGATCGGGATCGAGAGGTCGATAAATTGTGTCATGCAAGCTGCTCATCAAGGAACACAGCGACATCGGTCAGGTCGACATCGCGCGCGACAAAGGCTTCACCAATCGCATTGAGCAATAGGAACGGCAAAGTGCCGCCCGCCATCTTCTTGTCATGCCGCATATGATCGACGAGCTTTGCTCCGCCGCATGAGAGACCAAGTTCGCTGATTTCTGACCGAAGTCCGGCATTCACCAACGCCCGTTTGGCGCGGTCTGCATCCTGCATGGTGAAATGGCCTCTCCGCGCGGAATATCGGGCGGCCAAAACCATGCCAAGCGCGACGCCTTCGCCGTGGAGCAGTTCTTGTGAAAAGCCGGTTTCTGCCTCCAGCGCATGGCCAAAAGTGTGGCCAAGATTGAGCAGCGCGCGCCTGCCGGACAGCTCACGTTCGTCCTCGGCAACGATGCGCGCCTTGGCTCGGATGCTGGTGGCGATGGCATGGGTAAGGGCCTCTGGCTCGCGGGCGATCACCTTGGCCCCATTCGCCTCCAGCCAGTCAAAGAATTCTGCATCACCGAGGAGGCCGTATTTCAGCACCTCGGCATAGCCTGCACCCATCTCGCGCGGCGGCAAGGTGGCGAGTGTTTCGGGGTCGATCAGAACCGCATTGGGCTGATGAAAAGCCCCGATCAGGTTCTTTCCTGCGCCTGTGTTGATGGCGGTTTTGCCGCCGACCGAGCTGTCGACCTGAGCAAGCAGGGTGGTGGGAATTTGCACAAAGCCGCATCCGCGCTTCAGCACCGAGCAGGCAAAGCCAGTGAGGTCACCGATAACTCCGCCGCCGAGCGCAAACACATTGTCTCCGCGCTCTATGCCAAGCTCGAGCAGCCAATCGGTCAGTTTCTCAAGCACTGCCCAGCTTTTTGCGCCTTCGCCTGGCTCGACCACAAACCAGTCAGCGGCAAAGCCTGCCGATTGAAGCGAGCGTTCGATGGTTTCGCCGTAAATCCGCTTGGTGGCCGTATCGGCGACAAATGGCACCGCGCGCTGCGGTGCGTTTCCGGCTGCTGCATAGTTCTTGAAAAAGGGCGCAGCGGCGCTCGCAAAACTATTTAGCAGTCCGTGATCAATGGTGACATCGTAGCTGCGCCCGCCCAGCTCGACTGGAATTACATGCATTGGTCTATTGCCTCGATAATGCGGTGGGCCACGTCGCTATGCGGGCCGTCCATGCTTTGGACCCGGATTTGGGCCTGCGAGTAGAAGGGTTCGCGCTCATTATAAAGGCGCGTCAGAATTTCCTTTGGGTCTCCCGTGCGCAGTAGGGGCCGCGTGTTGCGCCGCGATGTGCGTGCCACCAGAGTGTCGATATCGCAATCGATCCAGGCCGCGATTGCTTTGTCCAAGATCAGCGCGCGGGTGTCATCATCGACGAAGGCCCCGCCGCCGGTTGCGATTACGCCAGAGTGTTCCTCCATCAGTCTCGCAATCACCCGCCGTTCTCCATCGCGAAAGTAAGCCTCGCCAAACTCGTCAAAAATCTCCGAGATTTTCCGCTGCGCTGCCTCTTCGATCGCATCATCGGCGTCGACAAAATCGCGCGACAGCATGCTGGCAAGCCTTCGGCCGACTGTGGATTTGCCAACGCCCATCAATCCGACCAGCACAATCGGGCGCGTGCTCTCGCGTTTTATGCGCGCAATCGCGGCTGCAAAATCATCGTGGTTTGTAATGGGCTGCTCAGTCATTGCCGCATGGCCTATAGATGGGGTAGGGCGCGTGCAATATGGCTCGCACACATGGCACGATTAGACCTATGGAGAAACCGGCAGGTCGCCCCGGTGGCGGCGGGCGCTGGAAATGGTATTTGATAGCGGTGATAATTGCGGTGATAGTGCTTGCCTGGGTTGATGGCGGTGAGGAACCGCTGCATCCGATTGTGCAAGAAATTGATGTGCCGGAGGCGCAGTGATGCATGGTTTGAAGATTACGCGCGGTGTTCCAGCGCATGCCGTTGGCAAGCGCACGCGTGTTGTCGCTGCGGCAATGGGCGCGGCCGTTCTGACGGGAGCGCTGGCCGCCGCCTACGCGGGGGCGCAGGATGCGCCTGAATCGCTGCTGCCGCCAGGGTTCGACGATCCGGCTCCTCCACCACCTCCGCCGCCTCCACCACCGCCTCCGGCTGGTGTAAGTCCAGGCGTACCGAGCGGCCCAGTGCCCTCTGGCCCGGTCGCGCCGCCACCACTGCCCGGAGGCGGCGACTTGCCGCCTGTGCCGAGCATTTCGAGCGATGCGCTAGGTGATTTGCCGACTGTTGCGGAACTCGAGGGCATGTCGACCGACGAGCTAGACGATCTGCTCGGGTTGAAGCCGCGTTATGATATTCCGCCTGCCGCTCGTCGCACTCTAACGCGGGTTGGCGTGCTGAACGAAGAAGAAGGCGGTTTGCCCACCGCGTCGCTGGCTAATCAGCCAGCCGGACTGGTGCGCGCAGCGATTGATGGGACCAAAGGACAATTGGTCTCGCGCTGGGGCCATATTTTGCTGCGCCGCGCTGCGGTGAGTCGTCTCCAGGCGCCAGACGGCATGAATCCGGTCGAATTTGCTGCCTTGCGTGCTGGCTTGCTCAATCGCCTGGGCGAATTCGCGGCGGCTCGCGCTTTGGTGCAGGATGTCGACACCGGAAATTGGAACACTCCACTCACGACGGCAGCCTTGCAATCTTATGTCGCCACATCGGATTTCGTTGGTGCGTGTCCAGCCGTGCGCTTGCAGGGGTCAGAGCGGGAAGATCCGCGCTGGGTCATGTGGCAGGCGATCTGCAACGCTTATGCGGGTGAAAGCGCTCTTGCTGGATCGCAGCTTGACCGTGCTCTCGACAATTCTATCGCGCCGGAAATCGATATCCTGCTGGCACGCCGATATGCTGGCGCAGCGGGGAGCGGCCGAAGGGCGGTCGATGTGGATTGGGAAGGGGTGGAAGACCTCAACCCATGGCGTTTTGCCTTGGCCAATGCGGTTGGTGAGGCCGTGCCAGAGGCTCTGATCGAGCAATCGGGCGCGTATTATCAGCGCGCAGCGGCAACCGGGCCAATGGTTCCGTTGGGGGAGCGGGCGAAATATGCCGCTCGCGCCAGCAGCGAAGGCATTTTATCCGCTTCGGCCATGGTTGGCCTCTACAGTCAGATTTACGCCGACGATAATATCACTGGCGAGGCCGCAGATACCGCAACCCGCCTGCGTGAGGCCTATGTGGGAGGCGATCCATCTGCGCGCTTGGCAGCGATGCAAACGATCTGGGGCGAGCCATCCGATGGCGGCGCGATTACGGATTACAGCGGCTATGTCATGACTGCTTATGCGGCCGCCCGTATGCCCGCGAGCAGCAGCCTGGCTGATCAATCGGGCGGGTTGATTGCATCTATGCTGGCCGCAGGGTTGGACCGTGATGCGCTCGCCTGGGCCGAAGTGGTGCCCGGCGGAAGCCTCGGCTGGGCGTTGATCGTGCTGTCACAGGCAGAACGCGGCGTGCCAGCTTCGTCCGATGATTTGGGCGAATTTGTTGGCAATGATACAAGCGCTCAACAGCGCAAATCGCAGTTTCTCATCGTCGGCCTTGCTGGTCTTGGCCGGATCAGCAGTGCTGATCAGTCGGACTATGAAGATGAGCTGAGCCTCGACCTAAACCGACAGAGCAAATGGGCTCGACTGATTGCTCGCGCTGGTGAGGTGGAGAATCAGGCTCTCGTTTCCTTGCTCGCGGGGCTAGGGATGCAAGGGTCAAGCTGGGAACAAATGACGCCGCGCCATCTCTATCATATTGTCTCTGCGCTGAACGCAGCAGGGCTTGACGCAGAGGCGCGTATGATCGCTGCGGAGGCGGTGGCGCGCGGCTGAGGCCGAGGCGCTGATACGATGTCAGCCGCTACAAAAGCCTTCCTTGATATGCTGGCGGCCGAACGCGGCGCGGCGCCCAACACTTTGTCTGCTTATGCGCGCGATTTGAGCGGCGCTGAGGAAGAGATTGGCGATCTGGCCAGGGTCAGCCGTGACAATGTCGCGCAGCTCGCCAGCGCTTGGACCAGCCTTGCGCCATCCACTGTCGCGCGCAAAACCTCAGCCGTTCGGCAATTCTTTGGATTTGCGTTGGACGAGGGGTGGCGTGAAGATGATCCATCAGGCGCTCTGCCTCAGCCGCGCACTCGGCGGCCTTTGCCCAAAGTGCTCTCGCATGACGATATCGCGGCATTGTTTGGCCGCGCCGAAATGGAGGCCGAGAGCGGCAAGCCTGACAAGGTGAGGCAATTGGCGTTGCTAGAACTGCTATATGGATCTGGGCTGCGCGCGACCGAGCTAGTCTCGCTCCCGCTCAGCGCGGTCCCGCGAGATGCGCCGTTGCTCACTGTCATGGGTAAAGGCGGGCAGGCGCGGATGGTTCCGATTAGTCAGCGCGCGCAGGAGGCTTTGTCCATGTGGCTGGAGGTGCGCCCGCAAGAGCCGAGGTACCTGTTTCCCTCGCGTAGCGGCAAACACCTTAGCCGGGTGAGGCTGTTCCAATTGCTGAAAGAGCTGGCGGCGCGCGCTGGACTCGACCCCAAGGGCATTAGTCCGCATGTTCTGCGCCACGCTTTTGCGACGCATCTGCTGGAAGGCGGGGCAGACCTGCGCGTGCTGCAAACATTGCTCGGCCATGCCGATATAGCGACCACTCAGATATACACGCATGTGGATGCAGCCAGGCTCGTAGCTCTGGTCAATTCGCGCCACCCGCTTGCCACCCGCAGCACATCGGACTAGCGCAATTTTATGACTGCTTACCTCGAATTTGAGAAACCCGTTGCCAAGCTTGACGAACGCATTGCCGAATTGCGCAGCGCGTCAGAAGGCGATGAAGTCGATATCGCGAGCGAGATTACGCGCCTTGAAGCCAAGAGCGCGGACCTGCTTGCAACGACTTATGCATCGCTGACACCTTGGCAAAAGACACAGGTTGCACGGCACCCCAATCGCCCGCATTTGCGCGACTATATCGAACATGTTTTTGATGATTTCGTGCCGCTGGGTGGAGATCGCTATTACGGCGATGATGATGCGATAATCGGCGGTTTTGCTCGGCTTAACGGCCGCCGGGTCATGCTGATCGGGCATGAAAAGGGACACAACACCGAAACCCGGATCAAGCACAATTTCGGCATGGGTAAGCCAGAAGGATATCGCAAGGCGATCCGTCTGATGGAGATGGCGGGACGATTTGGTCTACCTGTGGTGACTCTGGTCGATACATCGGGTGCGTTTCCCGGCGTTGAGGCGGAAGAACGCGGCCAAGCAGAAGCCATAGCGCGCTCGACAGAAGCGTGTTTGGCGTTGCTCGTCCCGATGGTTGCTGTGATCGTAGGTGAGGGCGGTTCCGGCGGCGCAGTCGCATTGGCCAGCGCTGAGCGGGTCCTGATGCTCGAACATGCGGTCTATTCTGTAATCTCGCCGGAAGGGTGCGCCTCGATCTTGTGGAGAACGGCGGATAAGGCGCCAGAAGCGGCTCAAGCGATGAAAGTGACGGCGCAGCATCTCAAGCGCCTTGGCGTGATCGATCGGATCGTAAAGGAGCCGGTTGGCGGCGCGCACCGTGATCCTGCAGCCACGGCGGCAAACCTTGGCAAGGCGATCAGTAAAGAACTTGATGCTATGGTCGAACTGCCGAGTGAAACTTTGATCCGAACGCGCGAGGAACGCTTTCTGCAAATGGGTGGTTAGCGCCGTCTCGGGCGGCATAATGCGCGCCCTTTTGCACGTATCGCGCGATGAGGAGGGGCCATGGGGCTTGCCCAACGCGTCGTTTTCCCGATATTCTCGTGCCAAGTCTGCGAACGCGGATGAAAGGGTGCAGCTTCTGGTGGGATGCTGCTTTTGAGGACCGGGAGAACCACTATGTCGCAGACAATTGCATCCAACATGAGAAGCGCGAACCTGCGCAGGATACGTTCGAGTCGAGCGTTGACTGTGACCATGGCCGCGCCCTTGGCATTGGCACTTTCAGGATGCCTGGGCGGGGCGCCAATCCCCTCTGCGTCAGCTCCAATCACTCAGACCGAAGCGCAGCAAGGCGCTGAATTCCATCCGCAATTGCTTGCCGAATTCGGTGGGGCGATGACCGGATCTCAGGCCGCCTATGTTGAACAGGTGGGCAAGAATATTGCGGTGCAATCGGGCCTCGGTAACGCTCGCGAAAGCTTTACAGTCAGCACTCTCAACAGCTCAGTAAACAATGCCTTTGCTGTGCCTGGTGGCTATATCTACACAACCCGTCAGCTGGTCAGCCTGATGAACAATGAGGCTGAATTGGCGGCCGTCTTGGGTCATGAGGTCGGCCATGTGGCTGCGCGTCATTCCCAACGACGCCAGCGAAACGCTCAGCGCAATCAGATCGGCGGTGTTCTTGGTGCTGTACTCTCCGGCGTACTTCTGGGTGATAGCCAGATTGGAAACACCGTCAGCCGCGGCTTTTTGCAGGGTTCGCAAATGCTTACCTTAAGCTTTTCTCGCAGCCAGGAATTGCAGGCGGATGAGCTGGGCATCGAATATCTTAGCCGAGCGGGTTATGACACGCGGGCTATGGGCACGGTTTTGGCCAGCCTAGCGGCGCAAAACTCGCTCGATGCGCGGCTTCAGGGACGCGGCGATGCGAAGGTACCTGCTTGGGCTTCGACTCACCCGGACCCAGCCAGCCGGGTTCAAACAGCCCTTTCAAAAGCAGGTCCGAACGTCGGTGGAACGACCAATCGCGATACTTTTTTGAATCGGATTGATGGTGTGATTTATGGCGATGATCCCGAGCAAGGGGTGATCGAAGGACGCCAGTTTATTCATCCGGAATTGCGGCTATCATTCACTGCGCCTCAGGGATTTTACATGGTCAATGGCTCGCGAGCGGTGAGTGTTAATGGCCAGGGCGGACAAGCTCAGCTGACGCTTGCACCCTATGCCGGTGATCTGAGTAGCTACATTCGCCAGCAATTTACCGCCTTGGGCGGTGAGGATCAGCAGCTTTCCCCTTCCAGTATCCAGCGCACCACCGTTAACGGAATTAGAGCCGCCTATGGGACGGCGCGGGTCAAAAACGGCAATTCTCAGGTTGATGTGGTTGTATTCGCCTATGAGTTTGCGACTGACCGGGCCTATCACTTCACGGCTATAACGCCTGCCGGGCGGGGCAATGCGTTTACGGCGATGTTCAATTCCATGCGGCAGAATCAGTTCAAGTGAAGCAAGCGCGGTGATCCCGCGGCGCATTGATGTGGTGACGGTTGGTCGAGGTGATTCGGTGCAATCGTTGAGCTAAGCGCATGGCTTACTCTGATGCTCAAGAAGCAAGGTTCCGAGTGCTTAACGCATTGGGCTCTGGTGAAGGGGTGCGGCCAGGACAGAAAGTGAAGCTGGTCGTTCGTGCACGCTAGGGCGTTGGAGTGCTAAAATCTATTGCCTGCTGCGGATGTTCGCAGATGTTTCGTCTTAGATTATTCGCAATTAGACATATTTGGGGCAAAAAAAAGCGGCGGGGGAAACCCCCGCCGCTTTCTTTTTCGATAAGTCTTTCGACTTAGCCGTCGTTGGCCATCGAAGTAGACACTTCAGAGAACGTGGTGTTCAGCTGAGAGCCGAGGCCTTGCATAGCGCCGATTGCGGCAACAGCGATAAGAGCTGCGATCAGACCGTACTCAATTGCGGTTGCGCCCTGCTCATCAGCGAAAAGTTTGTTAAAGAATTTCATTTGTAGTCTCCTGGTTCAGTCTTCGATACCCATGTCCACCCCGATTCGGAGTGGACCATGTCATGGCTAGTGGTTAGCTATTGAAAAAACCCTAATTCGCAGGCTTTCTAAAAGGTTAACCGCTCACAACATCTGTAACGGCAGTTTGAACGCGGCCCCAAAGCCCGGTGTTTTCATCCGCGACACCGCGGAGAGCACCTAAAATTGCGATCACAACCAAACTGACGATCAGACCGTATTCAACGGCTGTGGCACCATTTTCGTCGCTCCGAATTTTTCTCAGAGTTTTAAAGAAAAGCATGTTTCACATCCGTCGATTACGTTCTCGATGAACAGACAAATGGTCGCAGCGCGTTAAGAAAAGGTTGATGGCGGCCACAGAAATGGAAAAAATTCCGACATGATGATGAATTGGATACCTGTTGCTGCGGGCGCTTTAAGGGGCGCAGATGGTCTGTGGTTGATGCATCGACGACCTTTACAAAAGGCGCATGGAGGCCTGTGGGAATTTCCTGGCGGCAAGGTCGAATCGGCAGAAACCCCTAGGGATGCGTTGATTCGTGAGCTTCACGAAGAGCTCGGCATTGCGATCGAGCCAGAGGATTGCGCGCCTGCTGGCTTTGCTCAAGACGATGGACCGCCGCACGAAAGCCCGATTGTCATTCTTCTTTACACTATAGCCAAATGGCACGGTCTTCCCGCTGCATTGGAGGGTGGCGAGGTCGGTTGGTTCACGCCGCACCAAATCACTGAGCTTGATAAACCACCCCTAGATGTGATGCTGGCCAGGCAGCTTTTCAAAAAAGCATGACACTCTCACGCTAAAGGGATTGCCAAGCGCAGCCACCGCCCGTATGTGCCGCTCCTCCAGCGCACCCGTAGCTCAGCTGGATAGAGTACCTGACTACGAATCAGGGGGCCGGAGGTTCGAATCCTTCCGGGTGCGCCATGAAAAGGGACTGACCATCAGGTCGGTCCCTTTTTTGTTTCCGCTCTCGCAAATCGATGAATGCCAAAGGTTCGGCACTGATTCTGCGATCCTGCAATCCCAGCCCTAATGCCTCGCACTCTTGCAATCTTCACATTTGCAACGCCTCATATTTTGCGCAAAAGGTCTCTACGGGATCAGCCGAAGCAACAGAAAGCGATACGAATGAGCGACTTGCACGATCACGACATGGATCCCGACATGCCCATGGCGAAGCCTGATGTGCCTGATCATGTACAGGATGCGATCCGCACGCTGATCGAATGGTCGGGCGATGATCCCGCGCGTGAGGGCCTGATCGACACGCCGAAGCGGGTGGGGCGTGCATGGCTGGAATATTGTCAGGGCTATAAGGAAGACCCCGCGATCCATATGAGCCGAGTGTTCGAAGAGGTCGGCGGCTATGACGAGATTGTCATGCTGAAGGACATTCCGTTTCAATCGCACTGCGAGCATCACATGGCGCCGATCACCGGCAAGGCGGCGATTGCGTATCTTCCCAATAAGAAGGTCGTCGGCATCTCAAAGCTCGCCCGCGTGCTGCACGGTTATGCGCGCCGCTTGCAGATTCAGGAGCGGCTGACGGCAGAGGTCGCGGCCTGCATCTGGGACAATCTAGAGCCGCAGGGCGTGGCCGTCGTGATCGAGGCGCAGCATGGCTGCATGACCGGGCGCGGTGTGCGCACACCAGGTGTCGGCATGATCACCTCGCGGCTCTTGGGCTGTTTCCTGGAGGATCACCGCAGCCGCAAGGAAGTGATGGCTCTGATGGGCTATGGCTAGGCTTTAGCAAGACGGCGAGCCGCGCTGGAACGCATTTGCGTTTTTCAAATCTGTGACTTTTGCAAGAAAGCGCGTGTTTCCAGCGGTTTGCGCGCAAAATGCAACGTGACGTTGTGACTTTTGGGATTTGCGCGCGTTTGGCACGTTCTAAACGCGCGCAATAATGCCCCGCGCGCCGCAAACACGCAGCCGATATTGACTAACACTCACGATGAAAAAGAGCTTCGTCCTGACTAGCGCAAACGGCGCGAGTAGGAAATTCCAATTGCCCAAGCGACCAAATCTTCGACCTACAAGAATGACTATTGGATCATTCTGGGAATGAATACGCATTAGTCCGTAGGCTCTACTTGTAATTCGGCTCCAAAATGGCAGACTGCGAGGTGGATCGTAGTTTGGATTCGGGGGCTGAACACTGGGGGCATCGGCGAGGCGTTTCGCTTGCCGTTTCATCACATCTGCGATTGCGAATCGCGATTTGCCTCCATCGGCCGAGGATGGAGTAGAATTATGCGTTATACATTGATGGCAGCAGCGGCATTGGGAGCAATCGCCGTGGGAATGGGCTCAGCAGACACGGCGCGCGCCGATGATTGCTTGCTCGACCGCGACAACGATGGCGTCGTCGACGCTGCTACAGACAATGATGGCGGGGCAAATTCTGGCGACCAGGACGCTGCGCTTGCCTGCGGCGTTGGAGCGACGGCCACTGGAACGGCCTCGACTGCTGTGGGCGGAGCCTCGTCGGCTACTGCAAACAATGGGACCGCAATCGGTAGCAATGCCAGCGTCACAGGAATTGGCGGCGTAGCAATCGGCAAAGATGCGCTGGCGGACATTACCTCAGCTGGCGCCGTGGCAGTCGGTCAGGAATCATCGGTTGGCCAATCATCAGGCGTCGCGGTTGGTTTCAGAGCGAATAGTGGAGCTCCTGATGCTGTTGCGATTGGTTCGAATGCACAGGGTTTCGGCTTCTTTTCCGTCGCAGTAGGCCCAAGTGCGAGTGCAACTGGTGATAGTGCTGTGGCGCTAGGCAATGGCTCTGTTGCTAACGAAGCCAATACGGTTTCAGTTGGTAGCATTTCTCTTCAGCGTCGCATCGTAAATGTTGCGGCTGGAACCGCGACGACAGATGCGGTCAACTTTGGACAACTGAACGCCGCCATTGCCAGCGCTTCGGGAAGCGAATTTGTTGATGTAAACTCCACAGGCACCGCTGCAAACGCGACAGGAACTGATGCAATTGCTCTTGGGGCATCTTCTATAAGTTCGAACACCAGTACAGTGGCCATCGGCACGGCTGCCGCAGCTAGTGCCCAATTTGCCACGGCGATCGGTAGTCAGACGCAAGTCATCGCGAATGACGGGATTGCAATTGGTCGATCTGCTCTCGTCGAGGACTCGGATGGTATCGCGCTTGGCAGACAATCGGTCGCCCGAGATATAAATGGTATCGCGATCGGTGCACTTGCTTCTGCGGATGGCGTCAGTTCGATTGCAATTGGACAGGCAGCCAATGCGGCTGATGGATCAATCGCGACCGGTGAAAACGCGGAAGCGACCGGGTTTGGTGCGATTGCTTCTGGTATTTCAAGCGAAGCAAGCGGTTCCAGTTCGGTCGCGATCGGTTTTGATGCAACCGCGTCCACACAAAGTAGCGTAGCAGTTGGCGAACTAAGCAGCGTAACTGGTCAATCCTCGGTTGCCCTCGGTGCGTCCGCGGCTGTTTCAGGCACTCGCTCTGTCGCACTGGGCGCTGGCTCGAACACAGACCGAGACAGCGCCGTTTCGGTTGGCAGCACGGATTTTGGTGGCCAGCGGCAGATCGTCAATGTCGCAGCCGGTACGCAAGATACGGACGCGGTGAATTTGGCGCAGTTAAACTCCGCCATAGCCGATGTAAGCGCAAATGATTTTTTGGAAGTCAACTCTACAGGGACAGGAGCCACCGCCTTTGGTGTGGACGCCACGGCGATCGGCGTTGGTGCTAGTGCGGGTGGTTCACTTTCAATTGCGCTTGGCGCATCAGTGCTTGCTGGCGAAACAGGTTCGATTGTGGTCGGATCACAGGGCTCATCGACCAATCAATTTGGCACCGCTATTGGCTTCAGTGCAGATGCAACAGCTGATTTCGCGCAAGCCTTTGGGTCCTTCTCTGCCGCTAGCGGAGAGGCGGCCACAGCGGTTGGCGTAGGATCGAATGCCACAGGCGAAGGAGCCGCTGCGCTGGGTGAAGCGGCCCAAGCGACTGCCGCAGGCGCTATTGCCATCGGCGGTGACGGTGACGATGATGATACAGCTGGCCTCTTCGGCGCGCAGGCCATGGGCGTGAACTCGATTGCCCTTGGTGCGGATGCTGCGGCGAGAAGTGATAGCGCGACCGCTGTGGGGTCGGGTACGATTGCGATTGGTCAGGAGGCGTCTGTGTTTGGCGCAAGGGCGCGGACCAATGGCGCTCTGGCAACGGCTGTGGGTGCGCGTTCTGTCGCGACCTCAAACGGGACATCGGCCTTTGGGACGGGTTCTCAGGCGCGATCGCTCAATGCGACCGCGATCGGCAACTCAGCCCGCGTTGAGGGCGCTTTCTCGACCGGCATTGGGACTAGTGTGAACATCGCTGCGACAGCCAACTCAGCGGCTGCGGTTGGTTTTCAAGCCAATGTCAGCGGCAGCGCGGGTACAGCGGTGGGCAGCTCAAGCGAGGTGACCGCGCAATTTGGTACCGCTGTTGGCCGCGAGGCGAGCGTGACGCACAACAATTCGACCGCAGTTGGCTTTCAGGCAGCGTCCACTGCGAACAATCAGGTTGCGCTGGGCGGAGATGGATCCTCGGTGCGGATTGGCGACATTGATGCGAGTACAGCGGCGCAGGTTGGCCCCGTGGATGCAGTGACCGTCGACGCGAATGGCACGCTTGGCCGCCAGAGCGTTGCAACCGCCGCCTCGGTCGACAATGTCCGCCGCGCCCTCAACACCGTTTCACAAGTGGGAACCGCTCAGTTCGATGCACTGTCAGGACGGGTGCAAGACCTCAGCTTCCAACTCCAAGACCTCGATGAACGCACCAGCGGCGGTATCGCAGCGGCAGCCGCGCTTGGCAGTGCCATAGCCTTGCCGGACAAGGCCTTCACAATCGCAGGCAATGTCGCGACCTATCGTGGTCAGCAGGGCTTTGCTGCCAGCTTCACTGGCCGAGTGAATGACAGCTTTGCTATTGGCGCTGGGGTGGCTGGTAACACGGGTGATGGTGCCGTGGTCGCTCAGGCAGGCGTGGCCTTTGGGTTCTGAGTTAAATTGGCAGGTAAAACAAAAAAGGGCGCCTCTCGCGGGGCGCCCTTTCTACGTCTGGATCGGAAAGCTGATTACAGCTGGCCGAGCATATATTCTGCGCTGGAGACCTTGAATTCGCCGCCGTCTTCAACGTTCAGTTGCTCAACTACGCCGTCATTAACAACCATTGAGAAACGCTGTCCGCGCTTACCCATGCCAAATCCGCTGCCGTCCATGGTCAGGCCGACGGCGTTGGCAAAATCGGCATTGCCATCGGCCAGCATGGTGATGTCGCCGCTGCCTGCCGCATCGTTCCACGCGCCCATAACAAAGGCATCATTGACCGCTGTGCCGACGATTTCATCGACGCCTTTGGCTTTTAACTCTTCCACTTTGTCGACGAAGCCAGGCAGGTGCTTGGCCGAGCAGGTTGGCGTGAATGCGCCGGGCACGGAAAACAGCGCGACCTTCTTGCCCGCGAAATAGTCTGCGGCTTGAACTTGCTCTGGGCCCTCTGCGGTTGCCTTTACCAAAGCTACGTCTGGGAGCTTGTCCCCTACTGAAATCGTCATCGCGCTGTCCTTTATTGAAGAGTGAACTGTGACCCGTAATTTAATGCCCGTGCGGCCAGCTTCAAGCGCAATATGATGCTTAAGACGGCTTTACCGTTGTGGTTCAGCCTTCTGCAAAGGCAGATGGACCATGGTAGGTTGAAACGGGGTCGTACTCAGCTCATTTGAGAACAGGATGGATCCCATCCCCCGCGCCGGATTTATATCTGGTGCAAAGGGAGGCGGCTGTGCACGCCCCCGCACAGCCGCTCACTTCTCTCCGCTGTCGCCGCCGCCTACCGCGGTGTGCTCTTATCCGAGCCTTGGGTTCGCTGAAATCACATATAAAGATTACTTTATATTTGCTTGTCTAGCGGGTGGACGCTAGGGCGCACCGAACAATTTCACATTCCCCTAGGAGTCTCTCATGGCCACCGCAGCCGCTACTCAAGACTACATCGTTAAAGACATCGCGCTGGCGCAGTTTGGCCGCGACGAGATCCACATCGCTGAAACCGAAATGCCGGGCCTGATGGCTCTGCGCGAGGAATATGGTGCGGCGCAGCCGTTGAAGGGTGCGCGGATCACTGGATCGCTGCACATGACGATCCAAACCGCTGTTTTGATTGAGACATTGATCGCTCTGGGCGCGGAGGTGCGCTGGGCGACCTGCAACATCTTCTCGACGCAAGATCACGCCGCGGCAGCCATTGCTGATCAAGGCATTCCAGTGTTTGCGATTAAAGGCGAGACGCTGGCGGATTATTGGGATTATGTTGGCCGCATCTTCGATTGGTCGACAGATGCCGATCCAGACCTGACCGCCAACCTCATCCTCGATGATGGCGGTGATGCGACGATGTTCGCGCTATGGGGCGCGCGGATTGAAGCGGGCGAGGAAATGCCTGCTCCGGCGAACGCAGAAGAAATCGAATTCCAACGCGCTTTGAAAGCTTTCGTCGCGGCGAAGCCCGGCTATCTCACCAAGAGCGTGCAAGCCATCAAAGGTGTTTCTGAAGAGACCACGACTGGCGTTATGCGGCTGTATCAGATCGGTAAGCAGGGCAAGCTGCCATTCCCGGCGATTAACGTGAATGACAGCGTGACCAAGTCGAAGTTCGACAACCTTTATGGTTGTAAGGAATCGCTGGTCGATGCGATCCGCCGCGCAACCGACGTAATGCTGGCCGGTAAGGTTGCCTGCGTCGCTGGCTACGGCGATGTTGGTAAGGGTTCGGCCGCGTCTTTGCGTGATGGCGGCGCCCGCGTGATGGTGACCGAAATCGATCCGATCTGCGCCTTGCAGGCGGCAATGGACGGCTACGAAGTTGTGTCCATGGAAGAGGGTGCAAAGCGCGCCGATATCTTCGTGACGGCAACCGGCAATGAAGACGTGATCACCGGGGAGCACATGAAGCTGATGAAGAACATGGCGATCGTGTGCAACATCGGCCACTTCGACAGCGAGATCCAGATTTCCGCGCTCGACAATTACGATTGGAAAGAAATCAAAGAAGGCACCGATATGGTGACCATGCCGGATGGCAAATCTCTCCTGATCCTGGCCAAGGGTCGCCTCGTAAATCTCGGCTGTGCCACCGGTCACCCAAGCTTTGTGATGAGCGCGAGCTTCACCAACCAGACGCTCGCTCAGATCGAACTCTACACGAAAGCGGACGAGTATAAGAACGAGGTCTATGTCCTGCCGAAGCACTTGGACGAGAAGGTCGCGGCGCTTCATCTTGAAAAGCTTGGCGTGCAGCTTTCACAGCTGAGCCAGAAGCAAGCGGATTACATCGGCGTGCCGAAAGACGGCCCGTTCAAGCCGGATCACTACCGCTACTAAGACGTGCAAACTCTCTCGGGTCAGCCCGAGCGCGGTTCAAGCCCTCGCAGAAGTGCAATTCTGCGGGGGCTTTTTGCATGCCGCTGCTTGCAAGATTGCGGCCCTCCGCATAGCTGGGTTGCATCGGCAGTTTCTCTAGGACGCAATGGAATTTTCTCCCACCGCTTTGGCTCTGATTGGCCTCGTGCTCGCCGCATGGACGGTGGGCGCTGCGGTGCTGATGCTGCGCGCCTCTGGCCAGAGCCAGCTGGACCGGCACTTTGCAGACCTCGCTGCGGCGGATGCAGCGCATGCTCGATGTTGCTCCGGCGGTTCCTTTGCTGGTGCGGGTCGATGGCCGGATTGAGGCACCAGAACGGCTTGCGCGGTGGTTTGGGCTGGAGACCATGCCCAAGTTCCTTAGTGAGCTGGACGGCGGCGAGGGCGCGGGACTGTCGGCTGAGCAATTGGCTGACCTGTCGGAGAAAGTGCGCCGGACGCAGAAGAGCGCGGCCCCGTTTCACATCACGCTAAAGCCGCCAGGCTCCGGTCGCAGCCTATCGCTGCAAGGGGCCTTGGCCGATCCGCAGGTGTCACCAGGCGGCGCGGCCTTGGTCTGGGTGTTCGACTTTTCCGAAAGCCAGCAGGAATTGCACCGGCTGCGCGGCGCGGCGGCGCGGGCAGAGAGCGATTTTGCCGCGCTGATCGGCCTGATAGAGGCCGCACCTATGCCGATGTGGTTCCGCGGCGATGATATGAAGCTGCAGCTCGTGAATCAGGCCTATGTTGATGCGGTCGCGGCGAGTGATGCCAATGATGTCGTCAAACAGCAGCTGGAATTGATCGAGCCGGTTGATGGTGAAGCGCCATCAGAGATCGCGAGCAAAGCGCTGAGCGAGCAGGGCAAGATTGAGCGGACCGTGCCCGCAACCATTCATGGCCAGCGTCGCACCATGCGGGTCAGCGATCTGCCGCTCGGCACAGAAGGCGTTGCAGGCTATGCCATCGACATTGAAGAGCAGGAGCAGGAGCGGCGCGAGTTCAGCGCCTACCGTGATGCTCAGCGCTCCATGCTCGATCAGCTATCCGCCGGGGTCGCTCTGTTCGATGCGAGCGAGCGCCTAACCTTTGCCAATCTGCCGCTTCGGCGTCTGTTTGAACTCACTGAAGGTTCGCTTGACGGCTCGATTTCCTTCGACCGTTTCCTGACCGATGCGCGTGAGCGCAAGTTGACCCCGGAGGTGCGCGACTTCCCGGAATGGCGGCGCGAGCACGCCACATGGTTTGAAGCGGCGGAGACGCAGGAGGAGGCCTGGCCTCTGCCGGGCGGCACGCATTTGCGGATCGTGGCTCAGCCTATGCCGGACGGCGGGCTGGTGATGATTGCGGAGGACCGCACCGAGCAGCTCTCGCTATCGGCGACGCGTGACACCCTGCTGCGTACACGGGCGGCGACACTCGACAGCCTGTTTGAAGCGCTGGCAATCTTTGCGCCCGATGGCTCTTTGCAATTGTGGAACCGCAGCTTTGCCGGGACATGGGGCCTCACCAGCGAGTTTCTGGATACGCACCCCAGCGCAGAGGCGCTAATCGAGGCCATCGGAGAGAATCTCGCGAAGCGCGGACAGGCGCAATCGATCAGCGCGGTGGTGCGCGCGGCGACGCTGGATCGTCAGGAAAAGGGCGGACGAATTGCTCTGAAAGACGGGCGCACATTGGAATTTGCCGGTGTGCCGCTGCCTGATGGCAATGGCTTGCTGACGGTGCTGGATATCACCGCGTCAGAAAATGCAGAGCGCGCGCTACGCGAACGCAATGTTGCCTTGGAAGAGGCCGATACGGTGAAGGCGCGTTTCCTCGCCAATATGTCCTACGAATTCCGCACTCCGCTGACCTCGATTGGCGGCTTTGCCGAACTGATCAAGAGCGGCGCAGCGGGCGAAGTTAGCGAGCAGATGGGCGAATATGTCGACGCGATTATCGACTCGGTTGGCCGCCTGACTGATCAGGTTGAGAACGTGCTCGACCTCTCGCAAAGCGAAGCAGGCCTGATGCCGATCAGCAAAGAGGACGTCGATCTCTTGCCGTTTTTGACCGCACTGGTGCGAGAGCGCGAGACTGCGATCGTCGCCGCTGGACTGGGCCTCGATCTGCGCGGCAAGAAAGGCTGCGTGGTTCAGGCCGATCCAAGGCAATTGGGACGTGCGCTTGGCAATCTGCTCGATAATGCCATTGCCGGCACGCCGGAGGACGGAAAAATCCTGATCAACATCGCGGCCAAGGGGCAGGGCGCAGAGATTGCGATTTCCGACAATGGCCGGGGCATGAGCTCAGAAGAGCTGGCCCGCGCGCTGGGCACAGCGGGTGCCGATGATGAAAAACGTCAGGGACTTGGCATTCCGCTCGCCCGGCAATTGATTGAAGCGCACGGCGGCACTTTCGATCTGCAAAGCGAAGAGGGCGCAGGCACCGCTGCGATCATCCACTTACCGTGAGGGCGCGGCGATGATGCGCGAGACCTTGAGCGATTTGGCGGCGATGGACGCCTTTGGTGCGCGCATTGCAAAGCGCCTGTTGCCGGGGGATGTGGTTTCGCTGACCGGTGGATTGGGCGCGGGGAAGACGACACTGGCCCGCGCGATTATTGCCGCACTTGGCTGTGAGCATGAGGTGCCATCGCCGACCTTTACGATCATCGAGACATACGATGCGCCGCCGCTGCGTGTGCCAGTGGTGCATGCCGATTTCTACCGCTTGGAGCATCCCGATGAACGACATGAGATTGGCCTTGATGATTACCGTGAAGGCGCAGCTCTGATCGCCGAATGGCCTGATCATGCGGGCGGATTTGGACATGAGGCGGCGTGTTTATCGATCACTTTAGAAAACAGCGGAAATTCTGCGGATGGGGGGCGCATCGCGGCTATTGAAGCGGGCGCAGATTGGCTAGAGCGTCTGCCATGAGTGAGCTTCCCGATGGCCTGCACGCATTCCTCGCCCAAGCTGGGTGGGGCGACGCCGCGATTGATCCGATCCCTGGCGATGCCTCGTTTCGCCGGTATTTCCGCCTGGGGCGCAGCGGCGGGGACGGCCCGGACAAAGGCATGCTGATGCATGCGCCGCCGCCGCACGAAGATCCCGTCCCGTTCCTGGATGTAGCGCAGTGGCTGTGCGAGAATGCAATGCGTGCGCCAGAGATTTACGCCAGCGATGCAGCAGCTGGCTGGGTTCTGCTGGAAGATTTCGGCGATGATCGGATGCGCGATTGGCTGGATAACAATCCGGCGAGTGAGAGTGAGGCCTATGTCGGCGCGATCGATGCCTTGGTGGAGCTGCACAAATGCCCGCCCGGCCCGTTCGCGCCTTATGATATGGCAACGTACCAGCGAGAGGCCGCGCTGTTGACCGAATGGTATTGCCCGGCGCAGGGCCTATCGGTCGATGAGGCGGGCTATGCTGCGGCATGGGAAGATGTTCTTGCGCCCTTGCTTTCGCGCCAATCCCCCGGCGTCACTGTGCTGCGCGATTATCATGCGGAGAACATCATGCTGCTGAACGGAGTGCCGAACGCGCCGCAGGGGTTGATTGACTTTCAGGACGCGCTGGTTGGGCATCCGGCCTATGATCTCGTCTCGCTGTTGCAAGATGCAAGGCGCGATGTTTCGCCGGAGCTGGAGGCAGCGATGCTGACCCGTTATCAGGAACGCGCCAGGGCGGACGAGCACTTTGCCGCTGATTATGCGCGGCTCGGGGCTCAGCGGAATGCCAAGATCGTTGGGATCTTCACCCGACTGTTCAAGCGTGATGGAAAGCCGCGCTATCCCACGCTTATCCCGCGCGTGTGGGAGGCGATGGAGCGCGACCTTGCGCATCCGGCGCTGGCGCCTGTGGCCAAGTGGTTTGACGCCAATATCCCGCAGCATTTGCGTGATGCGATGGGCGGAGAGATCGCATGAGCGACAAACCGCTTGCCAGTGACACCGCGATGGTGATGGCCGCTGGCATGGGCAAGCGGATGCGCCCGCTGACCGCCAGCCAGCCCAAGCCTTTGGTGAGGGTCGCGGGCAAGGCTCTTATCGATCATGCGCTTGATCGGCTGGCTGATGCTGGGATCGCGCGCGCTATTGTCAATGTGCATTACCTGGCTGACGCGCTGGAGGCACATGTTGCCGAGCGCAATGTGCCGCAGGTGGTGATTTCGGACGAGCGCAGCGAGTTGCTGGAGACGGGTGGGGGCCTGATTAGGGCGCAGCCGCATCTGCCCAATCCGTTTTTTTGCCTCAACGCCGACAATATTTGGCTCGATGGGCCGCGCGATGCTTTCCATGATCTATCGCAGCGCTGGGACCCCGATGTGATGGATGCGCTGCTGCTTCTGGTGCCGCATGCCAATGCGAAGAATTTTACCGGGCCGGGTGATTTTCACATGAACCAGATCGGGCGGTTGAAACGGCGTGCGCCGGGCCGCATCGCGCCCTTCATCTACACCGGTATCCAGCTAATTTCGCATCGCCTGCTGCGCGATGCCCCAGAGGGTAAGTTTTCCACCAATATCCTATGGACCCGCGCGATTGAGGAAGGCCGCCTGTTCGGTGCGGCGTTTACTGGCCAATGGTTCGAAGTGGGAACGCCGCAAGCGATCGCGCCGACCGAAGACGCGCTAAAGCGTGGCTGAGCGCCGCGAACTCAATATTTTCTCCATCGCTGCGCACCGCGGCTTTGCTGATGCGCTGGTGGCGGGCCTTGTCCCGCGTTACTCGGACGGAGCGCTTGGGCTAGCGCGGCTCACTTTATTGGTGCCCAGTACCCGTGCCGCGCGCACAATTAGCGAGGCGTTTATTCGCCACGCTGGCGAGACTGACGCTGCCGGATTGTTGATGCCGCGTATGGTCGCGGTGGGCGATCTCGACTTGGATGAGAAGCTTGGCAGTTTGCTCGATCCGCTGGGCGCGAGTGAGATTCCGCCAGCCGTAGAGCCGACACGCCGCTGGTTTGAACTGGCGCATCTGCTACGTGCGGAGCTGGAGGCGAGTGGCAAGCGCATGCCGCCGGGCGCGGCGATATTGCGGATGGCGCGCGATCTGGCGCGCACGATGGATCGGCTGCTGGTTGAGGAAAAACGGCCAGAGGATCTGCTGGATG
Organism: Erythrobacter sp. SN6-5; assembly: GCF_057364945.1. Classification (NCBI taxonomy): domain Bacteria; kingdom Pseudomonadati; phylum Pseudomonadota; class Alphaproteobacteria; order Sphingomonadales; family Erythrobacteraceae; genus Erythrobacter; species Erythrobacter sp. SN6-5. Next base: position 2,810,743 of record NZ_CP200282.1, on the reverse strand, counting down.
AGACGATCCTCAATCTTGAGCCAAGTCTGGCGGAGCATTGGCAGGATTCGATCCGCTTGTTTGCGAACGTGCAGGCGCGCTGGCGCTTTGCCTTGGATGAACGCGGAGAGGTTGACGCGGCAACCCGGCGCAATCTCTTGTTCGATCGAGCGGCGCAGGAATGGCGCGCAAACCCGCCGGAATCGCCCATTGTTGCCGCCGGTGTCACCAGCGCCGCACCCGCTCTGACACGTATGCTGCGCAGCATTGCAGACCTAGAAAGCGGGGCGGTTATCCTGCCTGATCTCGATCTGCAAATGCCTAAGGAAGCATGGGATGAATTGGGCCGTGTCGGACAAAGCGATGAGCCGGATGGCGAAGTGTTTGCGCGCGGCGATGCGCTGACCCATCCGCAATATCATCTCAAACTACTCCTGAGCCGGATGGGCATTGCCCGCGCAGAGGTCCGCCCATGGCACCGGCGCGGGATTGCGGCGGCAGACCCGGTGCGCAGCCACGCGATCAGCTCCTTATTCCTGCCGCCAGAGGCAAGCTCTTCCTGGGCTGATTTACCCGCTGACAAGCGGCGGCTATCGGGCGTCCGCCTGCTGACCAGCGCCACCGCTGAGGAGGAGGCGCAGGCCATCGCCATGCTCGTGCGGCAGGGGTTGGATGAGCCTGAGAAACGCATTGCGGTGATCAGCGCGGACCGCAGTCTCGCGCGCCGCGTGGTGCAGCATTTGTCGCGCTGGAACATCACGGCGGATGACACCGCTGGCTAAGCCCTTGTCACTGACCCCGGCGGGGCGTTTGCTTGGCCTGCTGAGCGAGCTTGCCAGCGGAGCAATCACGCCAACCGCATTGGTCAGCGCACTTGGGCATCCATTGGTGCGCGGCGGGGATGATCGCGGCGCCTGGCTTAGCAATTTGCGTAAGTTTGAGCGCGCGCTGCGCGGTCCTGCGCCAGCGCCGGGATTTGAGCCGTTGCGCGCCATCGCAGGCGAGGCAGAGGTCGCCGAATGGTGGGCCGAGGTTGAGGCATTGCTGGCGCAGTTGCCGGGTGAAGCGGCGGAGCTGCCGTTCGCTGACGCGCTCGATACGCTCACCGTGCTGGCCGAGGCGCTGGCAGGTGAGGACGTATGGGCGCGCGAGGACGGCCGCGCATTGTCCGCCATGGTAGAGGATATGCGCCTGCATGCCCGCGCCACCGATACGCAAATCGCGGCAAAAGATTTGGCCAGCGCCCTGCGCGAGGCGATGGACGAGATTGCCGTGCGACCACCCTATGGCGGGCACCCACGCGTGGCGATTTACGGTCTGCTGGAATCGCGCATGGCCCGCGCTGATCTGGTGATTTGTGCAGGGTTGAATGAAGGCAGTTGGCCGCAAAGCCCGAGTCCCGATCCATTGCTTGCGCCCGGCGTGTTGCGCGCGCTCGGCGTGCCCGCGTCTGAGTTTCGCATTGGCCTCTCCGCGCATGATCTTGCCGGCGCAATGGGCGCACCCGAAGTGGTGCTCAGCCGGGCAGAACGCGACAAAGAAGGGCCGACAATCCCTTCACGGTTTTTGCTGCGGGTTGAGGCCTTGCTGGGAGAGCTTGCGGGCAGTCACCGCGAGAATGCCATCCCCGCCATGTTGCCCGCGCTGGATCGGATGGCGCCGCGCGCAAAGCCCTATGCGCGGCCTGCGCCTATGCCCTCCAGCGAGCAGCGCGCGGTCAATATTGCGGTGACCGCGCTCGACCGATTGTTGGGCGATCCATACCAGTTTTATGCGCAGCAAATTTTGGGTCTGAAAGCGCTCGATGTGCTGGAGGCGGACCCGTTCAGCGATCCGGCGCTGCGCGGTACTTTGACACATAAGATCCTGGAATTGTGGCACGAGGCGCGCAGCCACGATCCCTCGGCCGATATCACCGAAATTGCAGATGCGCATTTCCGCGCTGAGCAATGCCACCCGCTGTTCATGGGTTTATGGCGGCCGCGACTGCTCGCGGCGCTCACGCGGTTTGCAGAATGGATCGATGCGGACGAAGCGGCGGACGAGAAACGCCCAGTCATCGCGTGGGAGCGCAAGGGCTCAATGCTGGTCGATGGCGTACGCGTCTATGGCCGGGCCGACCGGATCGACCGGATGCCAGACGGCAGTCTTGCGATTGTGGACTATAAAACGGGCGCTCCGCCCAGCGCTGCGCAGGTCGAAGCGGGTTACGCCTTGCAGCTTGGATTGCTTGGTCTGATCGCACGCGATGGCGATTTCGAAGGGCTGAGCGGCGATGCGGCAACCTTTGAATATTGGTCGATGGGGCGCAGCAAAGCGGACAAGCAGTTTGGCTATAAAGAGGCGCCGATAAAGCTGCCGGGCAAGCGTTCTGGCTTGCCGCCGGAGGAGTTTCTGCCCACACATGAGGATAAGCTGGCTGAGGCCATTCGCCGCTTTATCAAAGGCAACGCGCCATTCGTGGCCAAGGAAAACCCGGATTACCCCGGCTACACCGATTATGATCAGCTGATGCGGCTGGATGAGTGGATTATCGCGCTGGCAGATAGCGAGGATGCGCAATGAGCGGCGCGGTCTTCCCATTGGCAGGCAATCAGCGTGACGCGGTCAATCCGCGCGATAATGTTTGGCTGTCGGCCTCGGCGGGCACCGGCAAGACGCAGGTGCTCTCTGCGCGGGTGCTGCGGCTTCTGTTGCGGCCCGATGTCGATCCGGGCCAGATCCTGTGCCTTACCTTTACCAAGGCCGGCGCGGCGGAAATGGCGAACCGCATCAATGCGGTGCTGGCGCGCTGGGTGCGGCTGGAGCCTGCGGCGCTAGCGACCGAGCTGGGTCATCTGGGCGCAGACATTGGCCCAAAGACGCAGGAGCGCGCGCGCACATTGTTTGCCAGCGTGCTCGATTGTCCCGGCGGCGGATTGCGGATCGATACGATCCACGCCTTTGCCCAGTGGCTACTCGCGAATTTTCCGGGTGAAGCAGAATTGCTGCCCGGTGCGCGGCCAATGGAAGACCGCGAGCGTGATCTGCTCGCACGTGAAGTGCTGTCCGACATGCTCAGCGAAGCTGAGCGGACGCGGGACACGGGCGTGCTGGACGCGGTCAGTCTGTTTGCCACTCGCAAGGATCCCGATGCCCTGCGCGGGTGGTTGATGCGCTGCGCCAGCGCACGCGAGATGTGGCACGGCGCGGGCGCTTGGCAGCCGCCGATGATGCCGCGGGTCAAAAGCCTGCTTGGCATGCCTGCGGACGCGGATGAGGATTGGGCGGTGCAGGGCCTTTCGCCCGATGTCTTCCCCGACCATCAATTGCGCGCGATGCTGCCCATTCTGCAAGGTTGGAATGCGAAGGGCGGGCGCGAAAGCAGCGCGTTTATCGAGCGCTGGTTGACTTTGGATGCGCCTAAGCGGGCGCTTGAGGTCGATGGTTTCCGCAAGACTTTGTTGAAGGCGGATGGCTCCCCACGGATCATGAAAAAGCCGAGCGATGAGGACCCTCATTTCCCGGCCCGCCAAGAAGAGATCGCAGAGGCTCTGGCCCTAGTCGCGGAACGCCGCGCGCTGCTCAATCTTGCTGATCTGCTCACCCCATCACTGGAGTTGGGGCGCACATTCGCGCTGCGCTGGGAAGAGGCGAAAGAGCGCGAGGCGCTGCTCGATTTTGATGACCTGATTCAGCTTGCCGCGAGCCTGCTAAGCCGAAAGGAAGCCTCCGACTGGATCCGCTACAAGCTTGACCGCCGGTTTGATCATATCCTGATCGACGAGGCGCAGGATACCAATGCTGCGCAATGGAGCATCGTCTTCGCGCTGATCGATGACTTTTTCTCCGGCGAAGGGGCAGCGGGCGAGAAGCTGCGCACGGTCTTTACCGTCGGCGATTACAAACAGGCGATCTTTGGTTTCCAAGGCACCAGTCCAGAGAATTTCGCGCTGGCCAAGGACAAAGTGCGCGCCGCGATTGAGGCCGCGCGCGAAAACGCCGCCGAGATGCGCGATGCCCGGCATGTGCCCAATTGGCAGGACCTCGATCTGGGCCAGAGTTTCCGCACCTCCAACGCCGTGCTCGAATTTGTGAACCGCGCGATAGGTGCAGTGGGGGCGGGCGCATTCGGCCTGAAGGACGAGCCAAAGCCGCATATTGGCGAAGAGCGGGCCGGATTGGTGACGCTGTGGAACCCGGTCACAGGCGGAGAGGACGACAGCGAGCGCGGCGATGGCGAGCAGCAGGATTGGCTGGCTCAGCATGACCGCAGGCTGGCCGATAAGATCGCCGATCAAGTGCGCAAATGGCATACGCGCGAAGAGCCGTTTATTCTGATGAAGGGCGGCAATCCGCGTGCGGCGGGTGCGGGCGATGTTATGGTGCTGGTGCGCAAGCGCAAGGATCTCGCCGCGCTGATTGTTGCGCGCTTGCATGCCAAAGGCGTGCCGGTGGCGGGGGTCGACCGCCTGCGTTTGGGCGCGCCGCTGGCGGTGAAGGATTTGCTCGCAGCCCTGCGCTTTGCCGCCCAACCGCTCGACGATTTGATGCTGGCAAACCTGCTGGCGAGCCCGCTGATCGGGTGGAGCCAGGACGATCTACTCAGCTTTGTGCCGCGCGCAAAGGGCGTGCCACTGTGGGATCATCTGCGCCGCCACGAAGATCCGTTTGTGGCGGAGACGGCGGAGAGATTGCGCGATCTGCTGAGGCTGGCGGATTACGAAACACCGCAGGCCTTGCTCGCATGGCTACTGATTGGACCGTGGCAGGCGCGGGCAAAGCTGGTCGCGCGGCTGGGGCGTGAGGCCAATGATCCGATCGATGAGCTGGTCAATTCCGCCTTTGCCTATGAGGCGGCGTTTGCGCCCAGCCTGACCGGGTTTCTGCAATGGTTTGACGCTGGAGAGGGGGAGCTGAAACGCGATCCGGGCGAAGCGGGTGAGCAAGTGCGGGTGATGACCGTGCACGGTTCCAAAGGCTTGCAAGCGCCGATTGTGATTCTGGCCGATGCGACAGGCAATCCGGGGCAGGGCGGATCACTGGCATTGGATGAAGCGCCGCTGGGCGAGGCAACACCGGAGGCTGACCGCCGCGTGGTTCCGTTGCCCTCCCTATCCAAAGAGGAAAAGGCTGGCCGCGTCAGCGAGGCAGAAGAGGCCTCTAAAATTGCCGAAATGCAGGAGCACTGGCGTTTGATGTATGTCGCCATGACCCGCGCGGAAGAGGGGCTGTTTATCACCGGCTCGCTTGGGCCGCGGCAAAAAAAGGGCCCGCATGAGGACAGCTGGTACGCTCGTCTTGCGCCGATATTTGGCGGTGAGGAAAGCGGCGAGGAGCTGGCCGATCCGATCTGGGGCGCGCGGCGAGAATGGGGCTATCGCGCGCTGCATTTCCCAGAGGCGCGCGCCGGTGATGACACGCAGGCTCTCACTGAATTACCGAGCTGGGCGCGCACGCCCGTCGGGCCAGAGCCGCGCCCTCCGCGTCCGCTTGCGCCGAGTTCCGCTGGGGAAGATCAGGCCGCCGATCCGCCATTGCCGCCCGATCTCGCGAAGACCGCTGCGCGCCGCGGGGTCTTGATCCACAGCCTGCTGGAGCGCCTGCCAGACGTGGAACCGGACGAGCGCCAATTCGCCGCCGAGGCCTGGCTTGACCGGCAAGCGAGCGATTTGCCCGAGGAAGCGCGCGCCGAAATGGCGGCGGCGGCACTGAGCGTGTTGGAGGATCCGGCGTTTGCCCATATCTTCGCGCCCGATGCGCTGGCAGAGGTGCCCTTGGCCGCAACCGTCGGCGGGATCGTGGTGGCGGGCACGGCGGACCGCTTGCTGGTGAGCGACGAGGCGATCACCGTGGTGGATTACAAAACCACGCGCCGCCCGCCGCGCAGCGCGCAGGATGTGCCAAACGCGACGATCAAGCAGATGGCCGCCTATGCCGCCGCGCTGGAGGCGATCTATCCCGGGCGCGAGGTGAGGGCGGCCGTGCTCTACACCCAAACCCCGCAAATCCTGGAGCTATCCACGGAGCAAATAGAGTCACACAAAAATGCATTGGGGACGGCGCAGTAAAGCTATTCGCCCAGCGCTTGAGAGTGCGCGGGCCTGCGCCTAAGTAGGGCTTAACAATGATAGCAGGAGAATTTCCATGGCCACCATCAATGTGACCGACGACAGTTTTAAAGCCGACGTGCTCGACAGCGAAACCCCCGTTCTGGTGGATTTCTGGGCGGATTGGTGCGGACCATGTAAGATGATCGCGCCTGCTCTGGAAGAGCTGAGCGAAGAGTTCGCTGGTCAGGTCAAAATCGCCAAGGTTGATATCGTCGACAACACCGACGTTGCGGCTGAACTCGGCGTGCAAGGCATTCCGTATCTGGCGATGTACAAGGGCGGAAAGCTCGTCGCTGAGCAGAAGGGCGCTGGTCCCAAGAGCCAGCTTAAGGCGCTGATCGAAGGTTCTTTGTAAGCCCAGCGAGCAGTTAGAATGCAGGGTAGATGGCGTGGTTGTTAGTTCGGCTGCGCCATTACTCTTTGGACGTATGCGTCCCAAATGGCTGGGCTGGATGCGCCAAGCAATCCAGGCATTCCATGCTGATCGACGCGGTACGCGCTGCCATCCAGCCGCGCTGCTTTGCCGCCCGCTTCATTGAGCCATAACGCGCCAGCGGCATGATCCCAGGCGAGCGTGCGCTCAAAACTGGAGATGTCATTCTCGCCTAATGCGAGGCGCGGATATTGCTCCGCCGCGCAGCGCGGAATGTCTGTCAATGTGTAATGCGGGGCGATTTTTGCATCGACCTCAGCGATCTGATCCTCGTTCAAAAACAGCTTTGAAATCGCCGCTACGGGGGGCTCTTGCCCAGTCGTTTTCGCGGTGACCTTGATACCGTTCACGAAAGCGCCTTCGCCAGCACGCGTGTGGCACAGCCGGTCACGAATGGGGTCATACAGCCACCCTGCCGCCGCGTGTCCGGCATCCGCCAGAGCGATGATAATGCCAAACGGTTCTTTGCCCTCGGCGAAATTGGCGGTCCCATCGAGCGGGTCGATGATCCAGCATTGCTGCGAGAGGTGATCGAGCACGCTCTCATCGGCGTGCGCCGCCTCTTCGCCCACCACCGGTACGCCGGGCGCTAGCTTGGTGAGGGCCTCGGTGAGGAAGCTTTCCACTTCGCGGTCGACCACAGTGACGGGATCATCCTCGCCCTTCATCTCAATCTCGCCCTCGGCAAGGTTCTGGAAGCGGGGCAGCATGGATCCACGCGTGGCAAAGCGCATCAGATCGCGAATTTCGCCATCAAGCGCGCTGAGACCATCTTCGCTCACGAACGGTAATCCGCATTGATCGAGATGTATCCGTGGGTGAGATCGCAGGTCCACACACTCGCGCGGCCATCGCCAATGCCCAGATCGACCGCGAGATCCACGGCATCGCCCTTGAGGTGCTCGGTGACGGGCGTCTCATCGTAATCCTCGACTGGCAGGCCATTCTTCGCTGCCCACACGCCGCCGAATGCGATGGAGAGCGTGTCACGGTTTGCCGGTTCGCCTGCCTTGCCGACGGCCATCACGACGCGGCCCCAATTGGAGTCTTCCCCGGCGATGGCGGTTTTGACCAGCGGTGAGTTTGCAATGGCCAGACCAACGCGGCGCGCGCTGGCGTTATCAGCGGCGCCACTCACGCGCACAGTAATGAATTTGCTCGCCCCTTCGCCGTCGCGCACCACCAATTGCGCGAGCTGACGGCACAGATCGGTGAGGGCGGCGGCAAGGGCTTCTGCGCCAGGGCTGTCAAAGCTCTCGATCCGGGCATTGCCCGCTTTGCCGGTCGCAAAAGCCAGCACCGTGTCACTGGTCGACGTATCGCCATCCACGGTGATGCAGGAATAGGTTTGCGTGTTCGCTGCGCTCAGAAGCTCTTGCAAGAATGCAGGGGCGATGTCCGCATCGGTGAAGATGTAGCCGAGCATGGTCGCCATATCGGGTGCGATCATGCCGGAACCTTTGATGATCCCAACCAGCTCCACGCGGGTGTCGCCAATGATCGCGGAAGTGCGCGCGCCCTTGGCAAAGGTGTCGGTCGTGCCAATTGCATTGGCGGCGTCTTCCCACCCCGCTTCATTGGCGGTGAAGGCCGCGGCCAGGCCTTCGCGCGCTTTGTCCTTCGGTAGAGGAACGCCAATCACCCCGGTGGAGGAGACAAACACATCGCCGGGTAAGCATCCCAAATGCTCTGCGGTTTGCGCCATGATCGCCTCGACGGCTTCACGCCCGCGATAGCCGGTGAAGGCATTGGCATTGCCCGCATTGACGATCAGGGCTCGGGCACAGCCATTGGCGAGGTTTTCGCGTCCCAGTTCAACCTCGGATGAGGCGCAGGCGCTTTGCGTGAACACGCCAGCGACGCTCGTACCCTCGGCCAGCTCGACATAGGTCAGGTCAGCCCGGTCCCAATCTTTGTACCGTGCGCGGGCCGTGCGCACGGTGACGCCAGCGATCGGCGGCATGTCAGGAAAGGGCAGGGCTAAGGGCGAAGTCTGAAGTTCCATGGCCGCTGCCGTAATGCGCAAACTCGGCCATCGCAATTGTGGGATGTGTTGTTTGTTGTTCAGCATGGCTTTACTAGGTGCGGCGCTGCGTTGAATTACCAGACGGGGAATCGTGATGAATTTCAAACTCTTGATAGGGAGCGCTGGGGCGCTCCTGATAGGCGGACCGGCATTTGCGCAATCAACTGATGGGGCAGTGCAAAACGCTGCTGATGCGGTCGAAGATGTGGCTGTGGAAGCTGCGGCCGATGCAATGTCCGAACGATTGCCCCCTCCGGTAGCTCAACCAGTGCCGTCGACCAATCATACAGGCGACAAATCTATTCGGCCAAGGCTAAAGACCGGGTCGCGCGGATGGATTGTCCAAGCGGATTATCCGATCAGTTCATGGAATGCTGATGAGGAAGGAACTGTTCGTTACAACGTTTCGGTAGATGCAATTGGAAACGCCACTGGCTGTGAGGTTGCCGAGAGCTCTGGTTTTGCTGCTCTAGACGAAGCAATTTGCCCATTAGTGTTTGAACGCGCCGAATTTTTTCCTGCAAGCAATGAAGACGGCGAAGACGTCGCTGGCGTTTTCGAGGGACGGCATAGTTGGCGCAAGAAAGAGCCCGACATGCCGCAAATGCGTGTTGTGTTTCAATATTTTCACAGCGCGAAAGGCGTGACAACCGATTGCGATATCCTGAGTGTTGAAGGCGATATTTCAGAGCGAATGCAGGCGCAGATCGAACGCGATCGGGAGCGCGGCAGGCTCTGCCCTGGGCCAAAAGCGCGGCCGGGCGCGCCTTACCGTGATGAGAACGGAGTGCCCGTTGCGAAGCGGGTGACCGCGACGATCAATGTAGTTTTGGAGGACCTTGAATAATAGGCAGGTCAAACCGCACATATCTGTTGGTGCCTAGCCTTTATTGGGGCGCTTTCAGCAACTTCGTTAGCGGCGCAGGATGACCCAAGTAGCTGAAGCGGTTTAATCGCTTCGGAAGCCGCCGAGGCGGCAGCTGAAGGCAAACGCGAGCTTCAGCCTATACCTCCGCCCAGAATAATCCTCGACCCGACCCGCTCGTCCGGGCCAGAAAATCCAAGACCGATTAGGAGGCAATAGGAGAAATTCAGCAATGCGGTCCTGCCAACTGGGCTGTATCTTCCGGAAGCAGCGGTTTTGGTCCGATATGCAATCGCCGTTGATGCTGATGGCAATGCGACCGGCTGCTTCATAACCATGCGTGCACGGATAGAGGCCGATGGCACCGTGCCCGAGTGCGAGGTCGTTGAAGAAACCGGAGCACTGCCTGATAACTTTCCAGGTGAAATGCCCTGCTCAGGGCTAAAAAGATAAGGCCCGTGGCGCGATGCCAATGGAGAGCGCAGGCGCGCATGGTGGAATTTCCGGTTGCAATGAAAAGTGAGCCGCCGCCGCCAGCATCCAGCGAGACCAACTGATTTCAGCCTATGACGCTGGTGATTGATCAGGCTCAGCAGATGTGCGGGCTAGACGAACCGGCTCGCAGAGCATATATCAGCATCGCTATGCGCCGTCAGTTAATCGCCTTTCTCGCTCTGCTTACCGGGTTTGCCGCCATCGGCGCGCCTGCGCATGCGACTTTTGCAGAGGTGCTTAACCAGGATATCGGCGTCGCTGCCGATGCTGACGCGAACGAGCCGTGCGAGGCGACCGCGCCTGTTGGTAAGCCTGAGAAGCAAAACGCGAAGTGCAAGAATGCCAAGAAAGGCAAGCCCGTTCGTGTGCCCAAGGCGCTGCGTCTGCCCGTCCTGATGGGTGTTGATCGAGCCTACGAATAGGCGAATTTTCGGTCCCGCGTAACGCATGCTGCTGGCGGCGCGAATACCTGCGCAAAGCAGACGCCCCATATCTTCCAGGTTTCAGCGCTCAGCGATCCCGCTGCGCCCACGCCGCATTATTTCAACAGGTCCACATCCCATGTTTAACACAATTGCCAAATCTCTGTTTGGCTCTTCAAACGATCGTTACGTTAAATCCGTTCGCAAGGTCGTTGATCAGATCAACGCCTTGGAAGAACAAATTCAGACGCTTTCTGACGAAGAATTAAAGGCACAGACCGACAAATTCCGCGAGCAGTTGGACGGTGGCAAGACACTGGACGAAATCCTGCCAGAAGCCTTTGCGACCGTGCGCGAGGCATCCGTGCGCGTGTTCGGTATGCGGCACTTTGATGTGCAAATGATTGGCGGCATTGTGTTGCACCGCGGCGAGATTGCGGAAATGCGTACGGGTGAGGGTAAGACCCTGATGGCGACGCTCGCGACCTATCTCAACGCGATTGAGGGCAAGGGCGTGCACGTGGTGACCGTCAATGATTACCTCGCGGCGCGTGATGCGGAGTGGATGGGGCAACTCTACAATTGGCTGGGCCTGAGCGTTGGCGTGGTCGTGCCTAATATCGACGAATACGCCCGCCGCGATGCCTATAATGCTGACGTCACCTACGGTACGAACAACGAGTTCGGCTTTGACTATTTGCGTGACAATATGAAGCATGAGCGCGGACAGATGGTCCAGCGTCCGTTTAACTTCGGCATTGTCGATGAGGTCGATTCCATCCTGATCGACGAGGCCCGGACCCCGCTGATCATTTCCGGCCCAACCGAGGATAAGTCTGACCTTTACGTTGCGCTCGATGCGGTGGTGAAGGAAATCCCGGAAGACTGGTATGAAAAGGACGAGAAGACCAAGCAGATCCAGCTGACCGAGGATGGCCTCGACAAGGTTGAGCAAATGCTGATCGAAAAGGGTCTGCTGGAGACGGAGAACCTATACGACGTTGAGAACACGCAAGTGGTTCACCACTTGGATCAGGCGCTCAAGGCCGTGCACATGTTCAAGCGCGACACCGATTACATTGTCAAAGACGACAAGGTCGTGATCATTGATGAGTTCACCGGTCGGATGATGGATGGGCGGCGCTGGTCAAACGGTCTGCACCAGGCGGCCGAGGCCAAGGAAGGCGTGAAGATCGAGCCAGAGAACCAGACGATGGCCTCGATCACATTCCAGAACTATTTCCGCATGTATCCAAAACTGTCCGGGATGACCGGTACAGCGGCCACAGAGGCCGCGGAATTCTGGGACATCTACAAAATGAACACGGTCGAGATTCCGACCAATGTTCCGGTCCAGCGGATCGATGAAGAAGATGAATTCTACAAGAATACGATGGACAAGTTTCAGGCGATTGCCAAAGCGATCGCTGAGAAGGCCGAGATCGGTCAGCCGGTGCTGGTCGGCACGGTCTCCATCGAAAAGTCTGAATTGCTGAGTAAATTCCTCGATGAAGAAGGCGTGAAGCACGAGGTTTTGAATGCGCGCCAGCACGAGCGCGAGGCGCATATTGTGGCGCAGGCGGGCTGTACTGGGCGCGGTGACAATCGCCACCAATATGGCAGGCCGCGGCACCGATATTCAGCTAGGCGGAAATTTGGAATACCGGCTCGAAGACGAGCTGAAGGAGATCGCCCAAGACGATCCCAAATACGCGCTTGAAGCGGACCGGATCAAAGCCGAAGTGGCCGAGGAACGGGCCAAGGTGCTGGAGGCGGGCGGTCTATTTGTGCTCGGCACAGAGCGGCACGAAAGCCGCCGGATTGATAACCAGCTGCGTGGCCGCTCTGGCCGTCAGGGTGACCCGGGCCTGTCGCGTTTCTACCTGTGTCTCGAAGACGATCTGTTACGCATTTTTGGCCCAGACACTCTGTTCTCCAAGATGATGAATTCAAACCTCGAAGATGGCGAGGCGATCGGTTCAAAGTGGCTGTCCAAGGCCATTGAAACGGCTCAGAAAAAGGTCGAGGCGCGCAATTACGACGTGCGTAAACAGGTCGTCCAATATGATGACGTGATGAACGACCAGCGTAAGGTTATTTACGAGCAACGCTCTGAAATCATGGACTCAGAGGCCGTGGACGATGTCGTTGTTGATATGCGTCACGATTCGGTTAATTCGCTGGTCAGCGATGCGTGCCCTCCCGGCTCTTACCCAGAGCAATGGGATATCGAAACGCTCAAAACCAAACTCCAAGACGTGTTTGGAATTGCGCCTCCACTTGATGACTGGATGGAGGAAGAGCAGGTTGAGCCGGAGCTGATCGAAGAGCGCGTGCGTGAACAGACCGACGAAATGATGGCGGCCAAGATGGCGGAAAGCGATCCGGAGCTGTGGCGCGTGGTTGAGAAGGACGTGCTGCTGCGTCAGCTCGACTTTCACTGGAAAGAACACCTCGCCACGCTCGACGCGCTGCGCCAGGTGATCTGGATGCGCGGGATCGCGCAGAAACAGCCGATCAACGAGTATAAGCAAGAGGCGTTTGGCCTGTTTGAAACCATGCTCGATACCCTGCGCGAAGAAGTGACCAAAATTCTGTTCCAGGCGGAATTGCGCATGGCCCCGCCAGAGGCGGAGGCTTTGCCTGACCTGCCCGATTTCCTCACCGGTCATATCGATCCGTTGACTGGACTCGATAACTCCAACGATGGCGATGGTTCGGCAGAACGGCCTGAGATGTTTGGCTCTTTGGCTGGTTCGCCGCGCGCGGCATCCGGGCCGGGTGGGTCCAATGCAGACAACCCCTATGCGAACCTCAATGTCAGCCGCAATGCGCCGTGCCCATGCGGGTCTGGTAACAAGTACAAGCATTGCCACGGCGCAGCGAGCGGCAAGAGCGCGGCATAAAGGCATGGCTGAGGGCAGCGCGCGTGACGTCATGACGTCAGCGGCTGTTCGGCCAAGTTTTAACGCAGCGTACCCGGGCGCAGTGGCATGATGCTGGGCGCGGTTCCGGTGCTGCTCGCGGCGGCGTTCTTTGTCGCCGCGCTGCTGTATGCAGCGGTCGGGTTTGGGGGCGGTTCGACCTACGCCGCATTGTTGGCGATTTCGGGGTTAGATTACCGGTTGCTGCCAATGGTGGCGCTGGCGTGCAATATCATCGTGGTGGTCGAGCGGCAGCGTGCGTTTTGCGCGAGCCAAAATTACGCCATGGCGCGGCGCGATTGTGATGACTGCTCTGGCCGCACCAGCAGCTTTGTTAGGCGGGCTCACCCCGATTGACCGCGAGACCTTCATGCTGTTGCTCGGCATCAGCCTGGTGCTGACCGGGATCACCATGCTTATCCCTGTGCGAGAGAATGCGGCAGAGGTAGGGGAGCTGGATGTTCCCACTCGCCTCGCAAAGACCATGCCGTTTGTTGCCGCGCCACTCGGCTATCTTGCCGGGTTGGTCGGTATCGGGGGGGATATTTCTCGCCCCGCTGCTGCACCTCACCCGGTGGAAAGACCCGCGAGCAATCGCCGCAACCGCCAGCTTCTTTATTCTGGTCAATTCGCTGTTTGGGCTTGTGGGTCAGCTGCTGAAACAAGGCCCCGCTGCGTTCGGGGGCGCTGTGGGTGCCGCTCTGCCGCTGCTGCTAGCTGTCGCTATTGGCGGACAAATCGGCAGCTTGATGGCGGTTAAGCTCTTACCCGGGCGCGTGATCCGGTGGCTAACCGCCGCGCTGGTGATGGTGGTGGGTGTGAGGTTGCTGGTTGGGCTGTAAAACACGCGCAATGTGATACGCGAGCCGTATCTCAAGCATTCCAGCAATGTAAGAAAATGGCTCCCCGAGTTGGATTCGAACCAACGACCAAGTGATTAACAGTCACCTACTCTACCGCTGAGCTATCGGGGAGCAGCCCGATAGGCAAAGAGGCCCTATATGGGCGCGTGCTCGGCAATGCAAGAGAGATTGATGGTGTTTTTGTGATTTTACCTCGGGCACATTCGAGGTGGATATGCTCAATGTCTTTGGCTTGGTGGCGGAGGACGGCGGCGAAGCCGCCGCAAGGCCAAGCGGCCGCCCGCAGGGCCGTAAGGCCTGAGGAAATCGCACACCCGGATGGGTGTGCGGAACCTACAACGCAAACTGCTCCGCGACGATGCGTTCATCCAGCGAGTGGCCCGGATCAAACAGCAAGGTCAGCTCGGTCTCGCGTTCAATCCTAAGCGTGACATCGGCAATATCCCGCAGCTCGCGCTGGTCCGCCACGGCGGATACGGGGCGCTTTTGCGGCTCCAGAATGCGGAACTTCACTGGCAGATGGTCAGGCAGGATCGCTCCATTCCAGCGGCGCGGGCGAAACGGGCTGATCGGGGTGAGAGCGAGCAGCTCGCTGCCCAGCGGTAGGATCGGGCCATTGGCCGAGAGGTTGTAAGCAGTCGAACCCGCAGGCGTGGACAGCAGCACACCGTCACACACCAGCTCTTTAATCCGCACCCGGCCGTTGACCGAAACCTCAATCTTGGCGGTTTGGCGCATTTCACGCAGCAGCGAGACCTCATTGATGGCAAGGAAGGTGTGCTCGCTGCCATCCTGCGTCACCGCATCCATACGCAGCGGCGCGATCTTGAACGGCCGCGCGCGCTCCACCCGGCGCATCACATTGCCGCCGTCGCGATACTTGTTCATCATGAACCCGACCGTGCCCAGGTTCATGCCATAGGCTGGGATCACTCGGCCCGCATCCAGCATGGCGTGCAAAGTTTGCAGCATAAAGCCATCGCCGCCCAATACGATTGCCACATCGGCGCTTTCCAACGGCACCCAATCGTGCTCATCTTTCAAAGTGGAATAGGCCGCCTGAGCGCGCTCTGTCTCTGAGGCAAGCAATGCAACGCGCTCAAACTCGTGTCTTTTTGGCAAGCTTTCCATCCTTAATTTCGCGCTCGTAACCGAGGCTATCCACAGCGGCGCGCTAGTCACTTGTCCTGATGTTCCAAATCTGGGCGGATTGCAATTGGCATGGGCGCGACGCTCAGTTTAAGGTAGGCGGCGAAAATGGATTCAAAGCGGCCTTCTTTGCGCGGTGCGCCCTCAATTTCTGGGCGCGGTGCCCTGCCTGGGGTAAAGCCTGGTATGCTGGAGGCGGACTTGCTGCGCGCGCTGGATCGGCGCGAGATTGAGGTGCTGTTTCAGCCGCAATTTGCTTGCTCTGATGGGGCCGTTGTCGGGGCTGAGGCGCTGGCGCGGTGGCGGCATCCAACTTTGGGCGAAATTGGTGCCCGCGATTTGTTCGCGATTGCAGAGCGTGCTGCTTTGGTTGCGCCGTTATCTCGCCATGTGGTGGCGCGGGCGCTGGAGGATGCGAGCGAGTGGCCAACGAACCTGCATCTTTCGCTCAATATCACGCCGGAGGAATTGGGCGATCCGCGCTTTGCCGCTGACTTTGCGGAGCTGATTGGGCGCAGTGCAATTGCGCCATCACGGCTTGTGCTGGAGATTACAGAGGACGTGCTGCTGCGCAATTTGCAGCAAGCGGCAGAGGCGCTTAGCGCTTTGCGCACCCTCGGTTTTAAGACCGCGCTTGATGATTTTGGCGCGGGCTTTTGCAACTTTCGCTATTTGAAAGAGCTGCCGCTGGACGCGCTAAAGCTCGATAAGGTGATGGTTGAGGGCATTCCTGGCGATGCCAAGGATCTGGCCGTGTTCCGCGCGATTGTCGGGCTGGGCAGGGCTCTTGGCCTTGCCGTGGTCGCCGAGGGGATCGAAAGCGAGATCCAGCGCGCGACCGTGATCAGCGAAGGCTGCAATTACTGGCAGGGTTTCCTGCGCGCACAGCCAATGAAGAGCGATGAGATGCTTGGAATTGCACGAGCGGCGCGGCGGTAGAAACTCGCCGTTTGGTGTAAGCTGACTTAGTACTCTAAGAAAAAACGCTGGAGATGGGCTTTCTGTATCGGAGCAGCGCTTGGGTACTTGTCAGGATACTGATCGATTTTTCCTGACCAAGTCAGGTGAACCCAAAACATGTTTTGGATGTCATCCTTATCAGCAACAATCACGTCATCATTTGCGCTGCACTTTGCAATTGCGACCAAGTTTTCAATCCAAGGGTAAAGCATGTGCTGTGGGCTGACCTCTTTCCTCAATTCTTGAGTGATGCCGTCGGACAACTCGCCATCAACATATAACCAAGGAGAACCGTCGGGGATTGGGTCCAGTTCCGGAATCATATCGTTTTCCTTTCCAGAGTTTCACATCACATTGTCGCACAGAGCTAAGCCGCTTTGCTTTTAGCCTTCCGCACAACCCCGCTCAAACCCTTCGTAAGTTGGAACAGGCCGTTGAGGCGGCTGCGCGGGTCGGCCCAGGCGCGGTTGATCACCAGCTTCATATCGGGCCGCAATTTGGCGGTGCCAGCCAAGCGGTCGACATAGGCAAGCAGCCCTGCGGGATCGGGGAAATTGTCCTCATGGAAGGTCACCAGAGTGCCGCGCGCGCCGACATCGATCTTGGCGATATTGGCCTCGATTGCTTGGTGTTTGATCTCGATCAGGCGGACCAAGTTTTTGGTCGGATCGGGTAGGTCGCCAAAGCGGTCGATCATTTCTGCTGCCATGCTTTCAATCTCAGCCTTGTCGGCCGCTTGGTTGAGGCGGCGATAGAGCGCCATACGCACGGCCAGATCGGGGACGTAGTCCTCTGGGATCATAATCGGGGCATCGACGGTGATCTGCGGTGAAAGTGCGCTGCGTTCGCTGGTCAGACCCGCTTCGCCAGCCTTCGCCGCGAGGATCGCGTCTTCCAGCATGCTCTGGTACAGCTCAAAGCCGACCTCGCGAATATGGCCGGACTGCTCATCGCCCAGCAGATTGCCAGCGCCGCGAATGTCGAGATCATGGCTGGCCAGTTGGAAGCCCGCGCCAAGCGAGGTCGAGATCGCTCAAGACCTTAAGCCGTTTCTCTGCAATTTCAGAGAGCTGCACGTCTTTCGCATAGGTTAGGTACGCGTAGGCGCGCAGTTTCGACCTGCCCACGCGTCCGCGCAATTGGTACAGTTGAGCAAGGCCAAATCGGTCAGCGCGGTGGATGATGATGGTGTTCGCGCTGGGCAGGTCGAGCCCGGATTCGACGATGGTGGTGGACAGCAATACCTCATATTTGCCCTCGTAAAAGGCGCTCATGCGTTCTTCGATTTCGCCCGCGCTCATCTGGCCGTGCGCGGAGACAGATTTCACCTCTGGCACATGCTCGGCCAGCCATTCCTCGACATCGGCCATGTCGGAAATGCGGGGCACGACGATAAAGCTTTGCCCGCCGCGGTGATGCTCGCGCAGCAAGGCCTCGCGCATCACCATATCGTCCCACTCCATCACATAGGTTCGCACCGCAAGGCGGTCGACAGGAGGGGTCTGAATGGTGGAGAGTTCGCGCAGGCCCGCCATCGCCATTTGCAGGGTGCGCGGGATCGGTGTGGCGGTGAGGGTGAGCATGTGCACGTCGGAGCGAAGCTGTTTCAGCTTCTCCTTGTGGGTGACGCCAAAGCGCTGTTCCTCATCGACGATCACAAGCCCCAAGTTCTTGAAATTGGTCGATTTGGACAGGATCGCATGAGTTCCGATAACAATGTCGATATTGCCGCTGGCTAGGCCATCGCGGGTCTCTGACATCTCTTTTGACGAAACGAGGCGCGAGAGGCGACCAACATTCAGCGGGAAGCCGGCAAAGCGCTCTGTAAAGTTCTGATAGTGCTGGCGGGCGAGCAGGGTGGTGGGTGCGACCACGGCAACTTGCTGTCCGTTCAT
Source organism: Erythrobacter sp. SN6-5 (assembly GCF_057364945.1). Classification (NCBI taxonomy): domain Bacteria; kingdom Pseudomonadati; phylum Pseudomonadota; class Alphaproteobacteria; order Sphingomonadales; family Erythrobacteraceae; genus Erythrobacter; species Erythrobacter sp. SN6-5. The sequence goes on along the minus strand of NZ_CP200282.1, from coordinate 2,792,640 downwards.
GGCAGCAACAAATGCCGCGCGCAGGGCAACCTCGGTCTTGCCGAAGCCAACGTCGCCGCAAACCAAGCGGTCCATCGGACGCCCGCTTTCCAGATCGCGCAGTACATCGGCGATGGCCGCATCCTGATCGTCGGTTTCTTCCCAAGGGAAGCGGTCAACGAACTGGTTGTAGCTGGCCTCGTCTGCGGCCAGCGAAGGCGCTTTCTTAAGCGCGCGTTCGGCGGCCACTTTCATCAGCTCGCCAGCGATCTCGCGAATGCGCTCTTTTAGATTTGAGCGGCGCCGCTGCCAGGCTTCCCCGCCGAGCTTGTCAAGCATGACGGCATCTTCGGACGATCCATAGCGCGACAGCACATCAATGTTTTCAACCGGGATGAACAGCTTGTCACCACCGCGATATTCCAGCGCGACGCAATCGTGCTGGCTCTTGCCCACGGGGACAGGGTCGAGGCCGAGATATTTGCCGATCCCATGCTCGACATGGACTACCAGATCGCCTCGGCCCAGCGCCTGTAGTTCGGCGAGGAAGGCATCGGAATCCTTACGCTTCTTCTTGCGCCGGACCAGCCGATCACCCAGCACGTCTTGCTCGGTGAGGACCTCCATTTGCTCGTTGGAGAAACCGGTGTCGAGCGGCAGGACCATCGCCACAACGCCGCCTTTGACTGATGCGCCCAGCGCCTCTTGCCAGCTGTCGGCGACCTGCGTTTTGACGCCCGCTTCGGATAGGATTGAGGTGATGCGAGAGCGGCTGCCGGTGGAATAGGCCGCAAACAATGCGCGCTTGCCGGACTTGGCCAGCGCAGCAAAGTGCTTTGCGCCCTCTTCATAGACATTGTCGCCGCGGGCACGCTCTGGTGCGAAATCGCGCGCGGAGCTGAAACCGAAGTCGATGTTTGTATCGCTGTCCGGTGCGGCAAATATCTGGCTGCGATGCGCCGGGGCGCTGGCGACGGCTGCGTCGAATTCTTCGCTGGATAGGTAGAGCGCTTCGGCCTCCAGCGGACGGTAACTGCCCGCGGCTTCGCCAGCCGTGCGGGTGCGCTGTTTGCAGTAGTCTGCAATGTCGGAAAGCCGCTCTGACGCCGCGCCAATCGCGCCATTGTCGATCACCACCAAATCGTTTTCCGCAAAGTGATCGAATAGAGTAGTCAGCCGCTCCTCAAAGAGCGGGAGCCAATGCTCCATCCCGGCAAGGCGTCGGCCATCGCTGACCGCTTCATACAGCGGGTCTTGCGTGGCGGCCGCGCCGAACATCTCGCGATAGCGGCTGCGGAAACGCGCAATGCTGTCTTCATCGATCAACGCCTCTGAGGCGGGCAGCAGCAGGTGAGAACCCAGCGTGCCGGTCGAACGCTGAGTACTAGGATCGAACAGACGCAGGCTCTCCAGCTCTTCGCCGAAGAAATCGAGCCGCAGACCTTGATCCAGCGAGGATGGGAAGATGTCGACAATCGATCCGCGCACGGCAAATTCGCCGTGGTCGATCACAGTGTCTGTGCGTGAATAGCCCTGGCGTGTCAGCAGCGCGGCGAGGCTTTCATGCCCAATCGTTGTGCCTTGCTTAAACTCGCGCACGCTCTCGCGAATACGAAACGGGGTCAGCACGCGTTGAAGCACGGCATTGACTGTGGTGATCAACAATTGCGAGCCAGAGGCCGGATTTTGCAGCGCGTGGAGCGCGGCCAGCCGCTTTGCACTGACCGATAGAGCCGGGCTGGCGCGGTCATAGGGCAGGCAATCCCACGCCGGAAACTCGATCACTTCCACTTCGGGCGCGAAGAACTTCGCCGCATCGCTGGCAGAGCGCATCGCCGCATCATCCGGCGCGATGAACACCGCGCGCTGCCGCGCCGCGCGCGCCAGATCGGCCAGCACCAAGGGCAGGCTGCCCCGCACCAGCGAGGATAGAGTGAGCGGTGCATCCGCCGCTAATATGCGCGAGAGATCAGGCATGGTGTCGGGTCAAATCTTGGCAGCTAGGAATGTTCCGAACCGCACTCAACGGCTCATATCGACATAGTCGAGGCGCTGCATCAGCTCGATCAGCGGCCCCTGGAAACGCGGCGGCGTTGGCTGAGACTTCAGCGCCCAGGCCATCACATCGACATCGTCCTCTGCCAGCAGGTCTTCAAACCATGCCATCTCCGTCTCACCCCAGCTTTCGTGGTAACGATCAAAGAAACCGCCGATCATATAGTCGGCCTCACGCGTGCCGCGGTGCCAACTGCGAAATTTTGCGCGGGCTAGGCGTTCTTGGAAATCTGGTTTTTCGGTCATGCCCGGCGCAGTAGTTGTAGTGCGCGGCATCTTCAACTCGTCATTGCGAGTGAAACGAAGCAATCCAGCTTCTTAGGCCCCCAATTGTTGAAAAAATGGGCGATGGATTGCCGCGTCGCCTTTGGCTCCTCGCAATGGCGAAACAGTAATGGTAGCGCTGCGGCATGCGCCCCGAGGTTCTCAATCCCCTGTTTGTCGAAGCGACCGCGCTGGAAGGTGTCGGCCCCAAGCTGATGAAGCCGCTGGAGAAGCTCGGCCTAAGCCGCGTGCGCGATCTGGCCTATCACCTGCCAGAACGGTTTGTGACGCGCCGTACGGTTGAGGACCTCGATGCGGTTGGTGAGGGCGAGCAAGTCATCATTCCCCTGACCCCGACAGAGCACCGCGCCCCTCGCAATCCCGGGCGCGGTCCGTACCGCGTGCTGGCGGCGGATGATGCGGGCAATATCTGCGCGCTCACCTATTTTGGACGCGCGGCCTACACCGCGAAGAAGCTGCTGCCGGTCGGGGAGAAGCGCTGGATCGCGGGCCGAGTGGATCGCTATGGCGATATGCTGCAGATTGTTCATCCCGATCATGTTGAGAAAGACGCCTCGGCGCATCTCACGCGCCTTAATGAGCCGGTTTATCCTTTGTCTGAAGGGCTGACGCAGCCACGCATGGCTGGGCTGACGGCGCAGGCCTTGGAGCGCTTGCCAGAGCTGGCCGAATGGATCGAGCCGAGCCAATTTGAACGCGAAGGCTGGCCGTCATGGCGCGATGCCTTGGTGCTGGCGCATAAGGATGTGAATGCAAGTGCGCGAGACCGGCTTGCCTATGACGAGCTGCTGGCAAACTCGCTGGCGCTGCTGCTTGTGCGGGCCGATGGCAGACGGCGCAAAGGCCAGCCTTTGGCGGGCGACGGAACGCTGCGGGCGAAGCTCGATCTGCCGTTCGCGCTGACTGGCGCGCAGACGCGATCGATTGGTGAGATTGAAGGCGATTTAGCACAAGAGGCACCGATGCTGCGCCTGCTTCAGGGCGATGTCGGCGCGGGTAAGACTGTGGTCGCATTGGAGGCGATGCTGATCGCGAATGAAGCAGGTAAGCAAGCGGCTTTGCTTGCTCCGACCGAAATTCTCGCACGTCAGCATTATGAGACTTTGCGCACGATGGCCCGGCCAACCGGGGCCGAGGTCGCGCTGCTCACGGGACGTGCCAAGGGCAAGGAGCGCGAGGGCATCCTGATGGGATTGCTGGACAGCTCGATTGATATTCTGGTCGGCACTCATGCGATCTTTCAGGACACGGTGGGGTATAAAGATCTCGGCCTGGTCGTGATTGATGAGCAGCACCGCTTTGGCGTGGCCCAGCGTCTGCAATTGGCCGCCAAGGGCAAGCGCGCGCCGCATACGCTTGCGATGACCGCAACGCCGATCCCGCGCACGCTCACCCTCGCGCAATATGGTGAGATGGATGTGAGCCGCCTCGATGAACTGCCGCCGGGCAGGCAGGCGATTGATACGCGCGTGGTCGCGCAGGACCGGATGGATGACGTTGTTGCCGGGGTGGCGCGGCATATTGCGACCGGGCAACAGGCCTATTGGGTTTGCCCAATGGTGCGCGATAGCGAAGTGGCCGATATCGCCGCGGCGGAGGCACGTTATGCGGCGCTGAAAGAGCGCTTTGGCGATGACGTCGTGATGGTCCACGGGCAGCTCAAGCCAGAGGAAAAAGACGCCAATATGGAGGCCTTTGCCAGTGGCCGAGCAAAACTGCTGGTCGCCACCACCGTGATTGAAGTTGGCGTTGATGTACCCAGCTCCACCCTAATGGTGATCGAGCAGGCAGAACGCTTTGGTCTGGCGCAATTGCACCAGCTGCGCGGGCGCGTCGGGCGCGGCGCGGACAAATCCGTGTGCCTGCTGCTGCGCGGAAATGAAATGTCAGAGACGGGGCGCAAGCGGCTGGCTCTGATGCGCGAGACGCAGGACGGATTTCGCATTGCCGAGGAAGACCTAGAGCTGCGCGGCGGCGGCGAGCTGCTTGGTACGCGGCAATCAGGCGATGCCGCCTTTCGCATCGCCAATCTGGAGCAGGTTCAGCGCCTGCTGCCTGCCGCCCATGCAGATGCGCGGCTGTTGATCGAAGGGTCAGACAAAGACGGCGGCTGGCAATCCAGCAAACGCGGCGAGGCGTCGCGCCAATTGCTTTATCTGATGGAGCGCGATTGGGGCGTGCAGCTGCTGCGCGGAGGCTAAGCGGAAATGCGCTCCGCGATCGCATGGGCGGCGGCGTTTACATCCTCCCATGTGAACTCAAAATGCTCTTCGCCGTCGTAGTAAGGATCGGCAATTGCTGCGCCTTCGCGGCCTGGCACTGCGTCCATCAGCAGTGAAACCTGCGCGCTCGCGCCAGCGGGCCTCACGGCCTCGATATTGCGCAAATTCTGGTGATCCATCGCAAAGATATGGGTGAAGCGGGTGAAGTCCTCTGCCGCCAATTGCCGTCCGCGTAGCCCGGAAATATCGATGCCATGGGCCGCTGCGGTCTCAATTGAGCGAGGGTCTGGCGGCGAACCCACGTGATAGGCTCCGGTGCCGCAGCTATCGATTTCCAGGTCCAGTCCTGCCCTTTCCGCCGCAGCGCGCATTGCGCCTTCGGCCAAGGGAGAGCGGCAGATATTGCCGAGGCAGACGAACAGAAGTGCGGGTTTTTGCATGGCTAAGTCTTACTGGACCATGGCTCGTCCAAGCAATATGGAATGCGCAAACAGGAGAGATTTTCATGCGTTCCATGATCGCCGCTTTCGCGCTTGCTGCAACCTCGCTGACCGCGCCTGCTTACGCGGGGCCGAAAGAGGATTATGAAGCGCTGCGTGAGGAAGTGTGGCAGGCGGTGCTGGACAGCGATCCTCAGCTTGCGACGAGTGTTGGCGATCGGCGCGGCGATGGCAAGCTGGGCGATCTCTCTCTTGCAGAATATGACCGTGCGAATATCGAGGCGGAGGGTTTTCTCGCCCGGCTGTATCAGATCAATGCGGATGAATTGCCGCAGGACTTGCAGATCGATTACGCGGTTCTGCGGCGCAGCATTCAGGACCAGCTGACCGGCGCTCAGTTTGATCACAATCGCTATCAGATATTCACCAATCGCGGCGGCTGGTTCTCTGGCTTTGCCTCGCTGCCCAACCGTTCGCCGCTTTTCACGTTGGCTGATTATGAAAGCTACATTGGCCGGTTGGAAGGCTATGCTCAGGTCAACGCTGACGGGATCGCCCGCAGCCGCGAGGCCATTGCGCGCGGGCTGACCCATGCCTGTGAGCCGATGCGGGGATTGGAAGATCGCATCGCTCGCCAAATCGTGGATGACCGGGAACAATCGCCCTTCTGGAAGCCATTTGCAGGCGACAAACCAGCCGCGATTTCAGATGCAGACTGGGAGAACCTAAAGGACCAGGCGAGTGTCGCATTGGAAGAGGCGGTCTTCCCATCCTATCGTGATTTCCTGACATTCTATACTAAGGAATACGCGCCCAATTGTCGCACGGGCGCACCCGGCGTGCTCGCCACACCGGGCGGCAAAGAATATTACGATTACCGCGTCAAAAGCTTCACTACGACCGATATGACTGCGGACGAGGTACACAATCTCGGCCTGTCAGAGGTGGCGCGGATCCGCGCCGAAATGGTCGAGGTCGCGAAGCAAGCGGGCTTTGATACGCGTGAGGCCTTCGTTGAGCACCTGCGCACCGATCCGCAATATTACATGACTGATGCGGACGAGTATCTCGCCTACACTCAGGCGCTGGCAAAGCACATCGATGGCTTTATGCCGAAGCTGTTCGGCCGCTTGCCGCGCAATCCCTACACAGTCTCGCCGATCCCGGCAGCCCAAGCGCCGGGCAACACGACGGCCTATTACGAACCGGGATCATTGAAGACGGGGCAAGCGGGTATCTACCGCCTCAACACCACGGAGCTGGACCAGCGGCCCTTGTGGGAGCTGCCCGCGCTGGGCGTGCATGAGGCGGTGCCGGGGCATCACCATCAAATCTCTTTACAGCAGGAACTGGACATTCACCCCCTGCGAGCGAACGGCACCTATTTCACGGCCTTTGTGGAGGGTTGGGGCCTCTATTCAGAGCGGCTCGGGATAGAGATGGGCCTGTATGATACGCCCGCGAAAGAAATGGGGCGGTTGTCTTATGAGATGTGGCGCGCGGCCCGTCTGGTGGTCGACACCGGCATCCATTCCAAGGGATGGAGCAAGCAGCAAGCGGTGGATTACATGCTGGATAACACCGCTCTCTCGTACAGCCAATATCGATGCCGAGGTCAATCGCTACATAACCTGGCCGGGACAGGCGCTGGCTTACAAAGTCGGCGAGCTGAAGATCAGAGAGCTGCGCGCCGAGGCAGAGGAATCGCTAAGTTCTGACTTTGATTTACGTGCGTTCCATGACGCGGTGCTGGAAAACGGCTCGGTACCACTTGATGTGCTGGAGGCGCATATCGATCGGTGGATGGCTAAACAAGAACAGGTCTTTCTTGATCCGATCAACGCGTCGGGAGGAGTGGCAAACGATTAAGCCGCCCGTGCCGGCAGTGGATCCGTGTTCGCCAGCACTTCTTCCACGATCTGCCGGATATTCACCTTCGCCTTCAGGCGTGCGCCGAGCAACGCGGTGCCGCTAACCTTGCGCTGAACGAATAGGGTTTCGATCGGCGGCAATATCCATGTCTCGCGGTCTTCTGCGATGGCGTAGCCCTCTTCGCGCAGCAGCGGCACGAACGCACGGTCACCAAAATCAAACGGGGCATCTTGCGTCATTTCATCGACAATTATGTCGACCATCTTTTCTACGCGATCACGGTGTTTCTCGATCACTATGGGGGACATAAAACCCGCCGCGAGCGCCTCATCCAATATTGCGGTTTTATCAGCGGCAAGCCCGGCAGTGAGCAAGCGGCGATAGGCATTGCCGACATCGGGATCGACAGCGCGGCACGCGCCAAAGTCGAGCAGCACGATTTCGCCGGTTTCCTTGCGATAGCGGAAATTTGCGAAATTCGGGTCGGTTTGCATTACGCCGAATTCAAACAGCTCACGCGCGACAAGGCGCATCAGGCGGCTCGTCACTTCATCGCGGCGTTCATCCGTTTCGTTCTCCAGCTCTTCGATGGAGCTGCCCTCTTCAAAGCTCATGGCGAGAATGCGGTCGCGCGTCAGTTCCTTGTGCAAGCGCGGGACAACAAAACCCTCAGCGCCGGACAGCCGTTCTCGGTACATCTCCATCTGCGCGCCTTCGCGGTGGTAATCTGCCTCCTCGTGCAGCTGCTTCTTGGCTTCTGTCAGCAGAGCGTCGATCTCCAGCTCTGGCGGGGCAAAGCCGGATACGCGCAGCAATGTCATCACATTATCGACATCGCTATCGATGCTGTCGGCGATACCGGGATATTGCACCTTGATTGCGAGCTCCTGACCATCGCGGGTCAGCGCCTTGTGCACCTGCCCAATGCTCGCGGCGGCGATAGGGCGCGGGTTGAACCAACGAAACTGTTTGCGCCAGTCCGGCCCCCATTCCTGTTTCAGCACGCTATCGAGCTGCTTTGCGGGCATGAAATTTGCCTGATCGCGCAAGGTTGCGAGGATCTTTGCCAGTTCAGGCGGCAGGAAGTCACCCGAATCCATACTTATCATCTGGCCCATTTTCATCGCCGCACCGCGCAGGTGGGAAAGGCGGTCGGTCATGCGCTGGACATTGCCCGGCGTCAGCAGCAGGTCGCGCGCCGATAAGCTGTCGCCGCTTACCAGACGCCTTGCGCCCTCCGCTGCCATTCCGCCCGCGACACTGCTGACCAAGCGGCCAAAGGTGCCGAATCGAGCGAGCCTGCTAGAGGGAACCGCGCGCTGGCGCGCTCTGTCTTCCCGGCTTTCAGTGGGTTGGCTGCTGTCGTCGAAATTGTCGTCACTGCTCAATGTCTATCCGATCAAATTGCGCGTGAATTTCTACGCGGTTATCCCACAGAACGGCTTGGCCTTCGCACCGTTCCTTGCCTTATGCAATCGGCCTGGTGCTGGCCGCGAACCGCATTGATTAGTCGCAGATCTCAAATTCAGCCTAACGCCGTATTACCGCCTATTGGCCCTGTGCAATTAACCTAAATTCCAGGGGAATTTCAGCATCTGATGTCGTTAACAGAGGCCTATTGGCTCCTTAATCGAAGCCCCGCGTTAACCCTGAGTCGCAGCTAACATTTTACCAACATCGCATATTGGGGGGCGCATAGGAGACCAACTATGCGTCAGAAGATTATCTATGCCATGCCGATTGCGGCAATGATGTTTGCAGCCACACCAGCAATGGCTGGCGAACGTGCCCAAGGCGGCTTTCGCGTCAGCGCGCAAGTCCCTGTTTCATGCAAGATTGAACCTGGCGTCTTCAGCGCTCAGGATGACAATGAAGTGGTAACGGGCACTTTGTTCGAGGCGTGCAACACCAATCGCGGTTTTTCCGTGATCGCCACGCACCGTGAGCTGGCCGTGGGTGAGCGTGTTCGTGTCCGTTATGGCCGCGACACCAGCGACCTGAACCCGGGCGGGTTCTCTTTGGTCGCTATGCGTGCAGGCGCGCGCTTCGGCCCAGTGCCGGTGACGATCCAGACGGGTGATATTGCACAGCCGATCTCGATCAGCTTTGCATTGACGGCTGTTTAACTTACCCATCAATACGAAATTCAGGCGGCCAGCATCCAGAATGGGTGTTGGCCGTTTGCTATTCCGGCTGTGCGTTGGTCACGTGATAGTCGCGCCGGATGCGCGTACTATCAGAGCAGTGATTAGATTGCGCTAACCGAAACTCTGACACGGTCGGCATATTTGCCAGCTTCGGCAAAGAACGGCTCAACCATGACCCGCAGTGGATGCATATCACCGAGTGAATCTGTGTGCTCCACGAACTCGCGGCCATTTGCGCCCATCAGATCGACCTTCTCACCGCGCATGCGCAGTACGTAAGGGATCTCGTCACGCCCTTGGGAATGGCGCAGCACGCCTTGGTTTTCAGAGGTGAATTCAACGCGGTAGGGCGAAGTGCTCCAAATCCGCAGGCCAAAGGGATCAGACCGAGTAAAGGCATCGGGATCAAGCGTGCCAAGGTTGATGCGCCGCACGCTGCCGCGCCCGCTGGCGCCGACTATGCGCAATGCGACCGTCGATGGAATATTGACCCGCACCGACAGTTCCAAGGTATCAACCAGATCCCCGGCTCCATCGCGCAGGGTGACTACGAACTCGCGAGAATAGACGCCAGCATCAAGCCCCCATTCCGTCGGAAAACTGAGCTGAACGCGCACCCCACGCCCGTTGCGGGTGCCCGGGACGCCGCGCAGGAACAGATCGTTGTTGATCGGACCCGCGGTTGCATCATCTGCGAGCACTTCAAGACGCTGTCCGCCGGAGCTGAAATTGAAGTCGACCGGATCGTCAAAGGCCACACTGTCCCGGCGAGCGATGCGCAAGAACGCTTCACAGGGTCCATTACCTGCCGCATTTCGCACCCGGACTTCAAAATTCTCGCGTGCTCTCTCACCAGCGCCGATTTGAATGCCGGAGACATTTACGTTCTCTGTCGTATCAACGAATTCTGGACGGCAGCCACCATCTTGGGCGGAAACCGATGCGCTCGCGCATAGTGCGCCAGCAACAAAAATGGTGCGAAGAATGGTCATAATCTGCTTCCTTATTCCTCGATCGCCGGGAGTCTTACGTCACCTAGGCGGAACAAACCGTCTGAATCTTCCGGCACGGTAAACTCAAAGCTCGATGCGCCGTTATCATATGTGACGCGGTAGCTTTTGCCCGGTGCAAACCCGATCATGCCAAAGCGGCCTGTAGAATTGGTGAAGAACTGCTTCTCTTCAAATTCATCATCGTCGAGTGCGACAATCGTGCCAGAGACGAGCGAGACAGGCTCTTCACCGCGGTAGAGATTGCCGACGATACTAACGAAGTAGTCATTCCCGACTTCAAGCGAGTAGCCTAGCCCGGTATGGCGGATCCAGCCGGACTGAGCCTTCGCCGATGTCATACCCGACAGCTCCGCCTTCTACGTCATATTGCACAGTTTGTTCGGTGTAGGACGATAGGCGGCCTTGGAGCGCGCCGCCGAATATCCCGCTATTCGCCTCGTATTCGTTGTCTGCCAGCGTGCGTCCGGTGATCACTTCACCGTCAGACAAGGTTTCGTGTGGGTGGGCGATTACAAACGCATCGCGCACTGGGCGACCGATCGCGAATTCTTTGCCAGCAAATGCGAGCGAGGTGCCAACCTGCAAGCGGTAACGTTGTTCTTGATCGATACTGCCAAAATTGTCGCCCGCGGTGAACGCTGAGAAACGCGTGTCGAAGCGGTTTGAGGTGTAATCAAACGAAGCATCAATGCGTGACTGATTGGGGTCGGTTGTGACACCAACATCATAGCCAAACGATCCAACGCGGTTCTCGCTGCCTTTCGACAGGTTCGCACGGAATGTTTCGGACCGGCTGCGATAATCGGCAAGGGCGCGGGTGCTTGGGCCAAACACATAGGATACGGCAACGCGCGTGCCCCATTCATTGCCAAAGGCATCGCCGGTCCCATATTCCGCGCCGATCGTCACTTGCAATCGATCGCTGACGCGATGGATGTAATCCACGAAGATGTTGGTCAAATCATCCTGAGGCCCAGAGCGGTGCGAATAAAGCGCGCTTACCACCATCCGGCCCCGTTCGGTAAGGGTACGGTTATAGTTCGCACTGACCGTCACCAAATCAAAGGCCACCGGAATAAGATTGGATATGGTGGTGAAGCCTTCGCCCGTATAATCCACATTGAGCGTAAAGCCGCTGCGATTGGTGAAGCTGTTGCCGCCAGTAAAGCGGTAGCTCGCCCGTGCAGCAAACCCAGTTCCGCTAGCTTCACTGAAACTGGTGGCCGCTTGCAGATCGAAGAAACCAGGAATGAACTGCGGTACGATGCTGCTTTCCAGACCGAACAGCTGCACGTCTTCAGAAATCTGCGCCGCTCCGCCCAGCACCAGATTGTCGGACACACCGCGGCGATAGAGCGCGGTCACGGCAGGATCGTCGGTGTAGTTAGGCTCAAAGGCGAGGTCGCGAGCGATGAAGCCCGCTGCAAAAGAGTATTCCTCCTCGCCTGCTTCCAAATCAAGTGGTTGGAAGAAGTAGTCGAGGTTGACCAGTTGCTCGCGCCCACCGGAATCGCGAATTCTCAGCTCGACATCGTTGGAACCCAGCTGAACTGGGAGGCTGGCGAGATCATAAGTGCCGGCATCCAATTCCAGCCGTTGAAATTGTTCGCCATTGATGACGACATCGACGGTTGAGCGATTGTCGAGGAAAATCTCGCCCGAACCCAAACGGGCAGCGGGCAGGAATGGATCGAAGACCCGACGGCTCTTCTCAACACTGACGCCGCCTAGGAACGGCGTACGCAGCAGGCTGAGCGATTCCAAACGAAGATCACCTGCGGCGAAGCGGCGAAATTTCTCCCGCTGGTCATAGACCGCGCGCACGCCGCGGCGCGAAAATCGCATGCCATCACCAAGCTGGTCCGAATATGCGCCATCATATTCAACCACAATGTCGCCAATGCGGGTTGCGCCATCGAAGAAGAACTCAGGCCTGAATTCTTCTTCTTCGGTGTCATATTCAAGGTTGGTGTTGATGTTGAGATAGGCAGAGAAATTCTCAGGCTCGAGCAATGCTAACTGCTCGCGACTGCTACTCGTATTCTGGGCGATCAAATCGCGTGTTTGCCGCAAGGTGCCATCGATCTGAACGATCGTCACCTCCAGCAGGTTCTGATTGAATGCCAGCTCAATTCCCGCCTCGCTCAGCGGTTCTGGGCGGATATTCTCGCGGTTCGCACTATAGGTGTCGAAGCGGCGCAAACCTTCTTCATTGAGCAGCAAGGCGAGCTGCTCACGCAGCATGTCTGTGCCAATCAAGACGCTGCCATCACGCTCGACTTTTACCGCCACATCGCCAAGCACTTGGGTGCCTGAGACAAGTGGAACGTTAAACTCTAGGGACGGGCGCTCCTCAACCGTTTCCACTTCGGTTTTGCGATTGATGAATGTGATGCCTGAACGTGTTTGAACAGCAGGTTCATCGTTCGCTGGAGCAGCCGGTTCGCCCGGTTGCGATTGAGAGTCTTGGCCAATTTCATCACCGACCGGGTCCGTTGGTGAACTGTCCTGCGCATGAGCAACGCTGGCAAGCGGAGCGTGCAAACACCAGGCAAGTGCAACCAGGCTCAAGGAAGGAGATTGGAGGGCAATCTTAGTGCGGCGCATCATCGCCTCACTGTTCTACTGGTGTGTCGATCTCGATCGTAACCGAGGTCGGATCGAGTTCGACGTCCATCGGGACGAAAAACAAGCGATCTTTGCCCGGAGCGACCACACCTGCGCCGATAAACCTTGCGATTTGCTCAGGGGTGTATTCCGCTTCGAAGGGCTCGCCATCGGTGCGCGTGCCGGTCATCCGCCATGTGGAAAGACCAGCTAGGAAGTAGCGGTTGCCATCATTGCCTACCAGAACTTCCAGCCCCTTTTCTGAGCGGGTGGGCGGAGGAGCGTTAGGATCCTCAGCGGTCTCGGTGGCTTCGGCAGTAGGGATTTCGATTGTTGCAGGCGGAGTGACTGGTGTGGCGCCATCATTCTCAGCAGCGGTCTGGGCTGCGTCGCGAGCGTCTTGCTCAGCTTCCAGTGCAGCTTGCTGTTCTGCGGCGCGCTGGGCTTCCAGCTCGTTGATCTCGCTTTGGAGCAGCGGGACTTCGCGGGTAACCGCGCTGACCTGGCGGATCACCGGCTCGGAGCGTGCGCCCTCTGGGAACACGTTCATCAAGACGTTGTAATTGATGACGACCTGAACCTGCGATCGCGAATTGGCATCGACTTCAACCGGCAGTTGCCGGATCGACATGTAGTAGATTTCAGAATTCTTGAGATCAGGATTGCCGACATATTGAACGCGGAAAACCTGACGTGCCTTGCTCTTCAGCAAGATTTGCGTGGGGAATACCAGAAAGTCTTCTTCGGCTGGAGTTAGCTCAAGCTCACCCTCGGTCGAGATGTCACCGCGCATCATCAGCACTTCATAGGCGATGTCATTGTTGGCATCGCTTACCATTTCAATGCGTGTGACTGCACCACGGCCGTCGGGCTCGAGGTCTGCAATCATTGGAGAAACGCGAGCTGCCATTGCGGCGCTAGGCGTTAGTATTAGAGCTAGCGCACTTAAGGCTGCCCAAATCGGCCGAAACATGGAAAAATCCCCCTTCAAGTCAACAGTGCGCCCCTGCACAGTGTCTTGATAACCTCGAAACCGACCCGTATTTTTTGTTGTTGGCCTTCGATAAGGTCCAAATATCGCTTCGTGCAAGTGAATTAACTCTTAACTGAGAGCTGCTTGCCCGAGCTGTGTCTTTTGGGTTGAACCGTTTTGGCTTCTCACCCGGAGTTGAAATGGGGGAAAGGAACGAATTCCTCTCCCCCAATCTCATATTAAGCGAAGTGTCGCTTAGATTGCGCCGAGTGTAACGGTCGCAACAGCAGCGTAGAAGCCAGCCAATGGACGTGGCGATTCTTGATCGTTCACGTTGATCACTGTGCGCAGTACTGCACGGTTGTGGAATGCACCGGTTTGCGCAACGGTAGTTGCTGAGCCGTCCGCAGTGCGGTGCTCAACGGTTGCGAAGTCAGTGTTGTCATCCGCACGCAGGCGAAGACGGTACTGCAGTTCATCAGTGAAATCGTCGGCGTCTGGGCCGTCATTCGTCTGCAGGAAGTTCTGCATCGCGTCACCTTCAAGAGTGATCGAAGCAGGATAGTTGCAGCTTGTCCAAATGCGCTGACGCTCAACATAGCGATTTTCGGTCAGTGACAGAGCGTCCGAACCTGAATCTTCTTCAATGTCGAGAAAGCCGAAAAATACGGTTTCAGGATCGTCAACGCTGCATTCGAATTGAACGAGTGCAACAACGCCGAAATCATCAGAAGCGGTCGCTGATTGAGCGGCAGCCGGTGATGCAGCAAAAGCAGCGCCGAGTGCGCCAGCCATAAGTAGTTTCTTCATTAATCTTCCCCTCTAGAAAGTAACTAAGTTACCAAGTCTGAGACGCCCTGATTATGTTTTCCTCGACGCGAATCGAGTGCGAACCTGGTAAACAAGTTATTAACGCGTAATCGCGCATATGCAACGACTCATCCCGATCTATCGACAAGGGAGTCTGATTTTAAAGGGTAAATTGATGTAACGTGACGCGGTTAAGTCACTTCTGTTTCAATTCGAAACAATGCAACATCGGCACCTTACCGTTATTTTCGCTCTGACTGGCGTTTTTGCCTTTTGGTTAATGAGCTTGGCCGAATTGAGCGGTCAAGACGGATCATTACTTGGCAATTGAAGTGGGCCTGCGAGAAAAATGTGGGGCGTTTGCGATAAGGCAGCCTCCATAAAGGAAGTCATTCGCTCCAACGGTAATGTGAAAATGGTCGGGGAGAGAGGATTCGAACCTCCGACCCCCTGTACCCAAAACAGGTGCGCTACCTGGCTGCGCCACTCCCCGACCGGTCATCAGCGCTTGTTCGGCTTAGGCCCCGTCAAAGGAGCGCCGACAAGGCGATGTGAGGCGCGCCTATTAGGAGCGGTTTATCGGGATGGCAAGCGGGTTCGGCAAGCGCCACAAAAAGCGGTGGAGGAGAGGGCTGGGCGGTGGGTGACAAATGAGCGGTCCGCGAGCTAGAACCGGGCCATGGCCAGACCCCAAACACACGATGCGATTCCCACCGCGCGGTCCCACCCAGACCATCCTGAGTGGCAATATCTCGACCTGATGCGCCGCATATGGAATGAAGGAAGCGAGCGGACCGATCGCACCGGGATAGGCACGCGTTCTATAATGGGCGCGCAATTGCGGTTCGATCTGGCGGATGGAGCCATGCCGCTGCTGACGACCAAAAGGGTTTATTGGAAGACGGCAACGCGGGAAATGCTGTGGTTCCTGACTGGCGAGACCAATATTCGCCCGCTGGTGCTACAAGGCGTGAAGATCTGGAACGAATGGCCACACGCCAACTACGTTAAGGCCACGGGCGAGGACATTCCCCTCGATGATTTCGTGTCGCGGATTGCGGATGACGAGAAGTTTGCAAAGCGCTGGGGCGATTTGGGTCCGGTATACGGCAAGCAATGGGTCGATTGGCCGACCTATCGCTATCGCAAGGATGGGCTCTACGAAAAGGGCGAGGGCATTAATCAGATCGCGCAAGTGGTTGAGAGCCTGCGCACATCCCCGGGCAGCCGCCGCCATATAATAGAAGGCTGGAATGTGGCGGATCTTGATCAGATGGCGCTGCCCCCGTGTCACAAAACCTATCAGTTCCACGTCGATGGCAGCGGGTCAGAGGCGCGGCTCAATTGTGTTTTGTATCAGCGCAGTTGTGATGTCGCGCTGGGCCTGCCGTTTAACCTGTGGTCAGCGGCGCTTTTGCAGCGGATGATCGCACAGCAGGTTGATATGCAACCGGGTGAACTCGTTTGGATGGGCGGGGACGTGCACCTCTATCTCAATCACGAGGAATTGATCACCGAGCAACTGAGTCGCGAACCACAATCGCAGCCAATGTTTATGATCACGCGCAAGCCCGAAACAATTTTCGATTACAAAATTGAGGATTTCAGGGTCGATGATTACGCGCCATTGCCCCCGATCAAGGCACCTGTTGCGGTGTAGCGGCATTCGCTTGACCGCTCTCACGCGTTGAAATAAAAATTCGTGACAACGCAATTATTGCAAGCCCATCGTCCGAGTGGGTTATCCAATTGGGAGAGCGCTGATATGGCCGACAAGGCCTCAGGCAATAGCGGCGACAGTCCGCACACCGGCGACAATCGACCGGCCTTGGCACTGCACGTGCCCGAACCGCGGTCGCGCCCGGGCGATCCGGTCAATTTCGCAGATGTGGACGTCGGTGCGCCTGGCGATATGCGGCGCCCGGATGAAGGCTGCGCACCCGGCGATATGAAGGACTTAGCCTATGGCTTGGTCCGCGTGCTTGGTGACGATAACAAAGCATACGGTCCGTGGGACCCTAAACTTTCGCCCGATACTCTGCGCACAATGCTGGGCCATATGGCGATGGTCCGCGCCTTTGATGAGCGGATGTTCCGCGGCCAGCGTCAAGGCAAGACCAGCTTTTACGTGAAGTGCACAGGCGAAGAGGCAACCAGCGTATCTGCGTCGATGGCGCTGGCTGGCGACGATATGATTTTCCCAAGCTATCGCCAGCAAGGCATTCTGATTGCGCGCGGCTATCCTCTGATCGAGATGATCAACCAGATTTACTCGAACAAGGGCGATAAGTTGAAAGGTCGCCAGTTGCCGATCATGTATTCCAGCCGCGAGCACAGCTTTTTCAGCATCTCTGGCAACCTTGCGACCCAGACCCCGCAAGCGGTCGGTTGGGCCATGGCGAGCGCGATCAAAGGCGACAGCCGGATCGCGGCGACCTGGGTGGGTGAAGGCTCTACGGCTGAGGGCGATTTCCACAGCGCCTGCACCTTTGCGACCGTTTATAATGCACCGGTTATCCTGAATGTTATCAACAACCAGTGGGCGATTAGCAGCTTCTCTGGTTTCGCCGGATCAGAGCGGACGACCTTTGCCGCACGCGCGCTGGGATATGGCCTCGCTGGCCTGCGGGTTGACGGCAATGATGCGCTGGCTTGCTACGCTGCACAGCTATGGGCCGCAAACCGGGCCCGCGCCAATCAGGGACCGACTCTGATCGAATATTTCACCTACCGTGCAGAGGGGCATTCCACCTCAGATGATCCGTCCGGCTACCGGAGCGCTCAAGAACGTGAGGAATGGCCGTTGGGCGATCCTGTCATGCGGCTGAAGAAGCACATGATCGCAATTGGTGAATGGGATGAAGAGCGCCAACAAGCGATGGACCTCAAATGCGCGGAAGAAGTGAAGGCCGCTACGAAGGAGGCCGAGAAGAACGGCATTCTGGGGCACGGCCTGCACCATCCGTTCAAGACGATGTTCGAAGACGTTTTCGAAGAGCTGCCCTGGCATCTCAAGGAACAGGCTGAGCAGGCCACGCGTGAACGCGAGATCAAATGGCCGGATCAGCACCCCAAAGATGGAGCTGGCAAATGAGCGCGAGTGACGTGAAAAGCGCCAACCCTGAACAATCACAAGGGCAGGGGCAAAGCCAGGGTGAACGCCGGATCAATATGATCGAGGCGATTAACGAAGCGCTGGACATTATGCTGAAGCGTGATCCCGACACCATCATAATGGGCGAGGATGTCGGCTATTTTGGCGGCGTGTTCCGCGCGACGGCTGGGCTTCAGGAAAAGCACGGCAAAACCCGTGTGTTCGATACGCCAATCTCTGAATGCGGCATCATTGGTGTCGCTGTGGGGATGGGGGCATATGGCCTGCGTCCGATCCCGGAAATTCAGTTTGCTGACTATATCTATCCCGGCCTTGATCAGCTGGTGAGTGAGGCGGCGCGGCTGCGCTATCGCTCGGCGACCGATTACATTGCGCCGATGACTGTCCGCTCTCCCTTTGGCGGCGGGATTTTTGGCGGGCAAACACACAGCCAATCTCCCGAGGCTTTGTTCACCCATGTCGCGGGTCTGAAGACAGTAATCCCGGCGACGCCCTATGATGCCAAGGGTTTGCTGATCGCTTCCATTGAAGACAATGATCCGGTGATCTTTTTCGAACCCAAGCGGATTTACAATGGCCCGTTCACTGGCTTTTACGACAAGCCAGTTGAGCCGTGGAAGCGGCACAAGGATAGCGTGGTTCCAGAAGGCTATTACAAGATCCCGCTCGGCAAAGCGCGTCAGGTAACCGAGGGCGAACAGCTCACCGTGCTGGCTTACGGCACGATGGTGCATGTGGCTGAGGCGGTTTGCGCGGATAAAGGCATTGAGGCCGACATTCTCGATCTGCGCACGCTGATGCCGCTCGATATTGAAGCCATCGAGGCTTCCGTGAAACGCACGGGCCGCTGCTTGATCGTACATGAGGCGACCCGCACGTCCGGCTTTGGCGCAGAGCTGTCTGCGCTAGTGACTGAGCGCTGCTTCTATCATCTGGAGGCGCCGGTTGAGCGCGTCACCGGATTTGACACACCCTATCCGCACAGCCTCGAATGGGCCTATTTCCCTGGTCCGGTTCGTATTGGCGAAGCGATCGACAAGATCCTCAAGGATTGATCTGACATGAGTAAATTTACATTCAACATGCCTGACGTGGGCGAAGGCGTGGCAGAGGCCGAGATCGTCGAATGGCAGGTCAAGGTCGGAGATCAGATCGAGGAAGATCAGCACATCGTCGATGTGATGACCGACAAGGCTACGATCGATATCGAAAGCCCGGTGACCGGCACTGTTACTGAAGTCGCTGGCGAGGCGGGGGATATCGTCGCGGTTGGCGGGATGTTGTTGGTGGTTGAGGTCGAGGGCGAAGATGCGCCGGAAGCCAAAGAGGAAAGCGCCAGCGAAGCGGTTGAACCTAAGCCTCCTGCCGAACCAGAGCCGACACCAACTGTTGAAGAGCCTTCCTCTTCTCCTGCTCGTGCTGAGCCTGTCGAAGCACTGTCTTCCTCTTCAACCGAGCCTGAGCGGAAGAAGGGCAGCCCTTCGGAGTCGAAGACGGCGCCTAGCGCCACCAGCTCAGGGCAGGCTGAGACTAAAGTTCTCGCCACGCCAGCCGTGCGCAAACGCGCCCGCGATCTCGGCATTGATCTGGGCGAGGTGAAGCCCGCCGCGGATGGCCGCATTCGCCACGCTGATCTCGACGCTTTCCTGTCCTACAATGCAGGTGGCGGATTTGCTCCCGCTGGCGCCGCGCGCGCCGACGAGCCAATCAAGGTCATCGGCCTGCGTAAGCGGATCGCGCAAAATATGGCCGCCTCAAAGCGCTCGATCCCGCATTTCTCATATGTCGAAGAAGTCGATGTGACTGAGCTTGAGCGGATGCGTGCTGACCTCAACGCCAATCGCGGTAACAAGCCAAAGCTGACTATGCTGCCGCTGCTCATCAGCGCATTCTGCAAGCTGATCCCGGATTATCCGATGATTAATGCGCGCTATGATGACGAGGCGAATGTCGTCACGCGCCACGGCGCGGTGCACCTCGGCATGGCCGCTCAGACCGATGGCGGCCTGATGGTGCCGGTGATCAAAGATGCGCAGTCGAAAAACATCTGGCAGCTAGCCCGCGAAATCGGCCGTTTGGCTGAGGCTGCTCGTGATGGCTCGGCCACGTCAGAGGAACTTTCCGGCTCAACACTTACGGTGACATCGCTCGGTCCATTGGGCGGGGTGGCAACCACGCCGGTCATCAATCGGCCAGAGGTTGCGATCATTGGCCCCAACCGCATTATCGAGCGGCCAATGTATGTCACCGGCCCGGATGGCGCAGAGCGAATCGAGAAGCGCAAGCTGATGAATATCTCGATTTCCTGTGATCACAGGGTGGTTGATGGCTATGATGCAGCAAGCTTTATTCAGGACGTAAAAAAGCTGGTTGAGACGCCCGTTTTGCTGCTGACGGAATAAAGTTTTCAAAATGGCAAAAAATGACTGTCAGAGCCGTTGACAGTCAGATCAGCGGGGCCTAATGGCCCTGCTCCCAAGCGGTGCAAACCCACATTATGCGGGTGTAGCTCAGTTGGTTAGAGCGCCAAGCCTGTCACGCCGGAGGTCGCGAGTTCAAGTCTCGTCACTCGCGCCACTTGGGACCTTCCAAATCGATATAAAATACTCAGGCCTTTTGCAGCGCCTGATCCAATCACTCAACCGATGGGTTGAGTTTTTATCTGCTTTCGATATACTCAACCATATGGTTGATAATGGACGGCAGCTTGATTCTGTATTCCGCGCACTGGGTGATCCAACCCGGCTGCGCATGATAGAGCAGCTCGCCCAAGGTGAGCGCACGGTTAGCGATCTGGCTGCGCCACTGGATATGACCCTTGCTGGGGCCTCGAAACATGTCGGTGTGTTGGAGCAGGCGGGTTTGCTGACACGTGAGAAGCGTGGGCGTGAGCGCATCTGTGCGCTGAACGAGGAATCGCTCTTCGCCGCGCGTGATTGGGTTGAGCGCTACAGCGCGTTCTGGTCCCAGCGCCTCGACGCACTCGATCAAGTATTGAAGGAGGATGGTGATGACTGACTTTGGCAAGCAGACGGGGCCTCAGCAAATCGAGTTTACCAGGCGATTTGACGCTGGAATTGAGAAGGTCTGGCAGTTCCTGGTCGACCCTGAAAAACGCAAACTGTGGTTTTGCGGTGGATCAACGGATGGTCAGGCTAGGCGGACAGATCGTCTTTGAATTTGACCATCGACGTCTTTCAGAAAGCGCTCCACCAGATAAGTATGCATCGGAAGAGGTGACGACGCATCGTGGTGAAATCCTTGAATACGAACCGCCCCATCGGTTCGCGTTCACTTGGTTCGAAGCTGAAGATGGAGGTAAGAGCACGGTCGAGGTCACGTTAAAGTCGCTGGGCGGCGGCACGACCGAACTCCACCTTGTTCATACAGGCGTTGCCGGGCGCGACATGCTGGTTGGGGTGCTCGCTGGTTGGCATGGTCATTTCGACCTACTTGCCGAGGTATTGGTTGGTTCGCGTCAATCTGACTTCTGGGTCATCGATCAGGCGCTTGAGGCACAGTATGATCAGATGATCATTGGTTAGTTCACTTCGCAGCCTTCGCGATCCTCTCCACCCGCGCGCACCCATAACAGGGCGTTGCTGAGCATCTGCCGATAGATCGGATCATCATAGCTGGTGTGATTATGGCCGATGGCGGAATAGAACGCGCGCCCTCTGCCAAGGCAACGCACCCAGGCAATCGGATGGCCTTCTGGCCCGCCGCCCATGCGCAAGTCCTGAACCGGGCCGTAGAGCAGGTTCTCAGGGCTGTAGCTGTCCTCATCCAGGCCCATCAGCGGTACAGCATCGCCCAATTCCGCACTGTCAAAGCTGTACCATTCATCATTGTGGACCCAGTCCGCTGGTAGGCCCTGCATAACCGGATGCTTGGCCGCCAGGTTCACCACACGCGCATCCTGAAATTGTGGATCAGCCGGATGACCGATGAATTGTGGCCCGATCACGCTCTCATCATACCAGCTCCAATCGCCGTGACTGTCATCGCCCGAGGCGTGTAAAGCGACCAAAGCCCCACCATCCTCCAGCCACTGCTGGAATGCGCGTTCTTGCTCCGGTGAAAGCGTGTCACCGGTCATATTGTTGAACACCACCAAATCAAAGCGCGCCAACTGATCGGCGTTGAAGACCGCGCCATTGGCTGTGGTGAACAGGCCCATGCCTTGCTCTGCCGTCATCTCCGCAAAGAACCGATCAGCGCCCGCAATTCCTTCATTGTGCCGCCAGCCGCGCGTTTTGGAGAAGACCAGCACGGCAGGCTGCGGCATATATTCGGTGATTTCGGGCGGGGCGCTGTCATAGGGCGCAGCAGCCTGATCAGTCTGAGCAGTGGAGGGTGCGCAGGCGGCGAGTGCGAGAGCGAGGGGAGCGATAAACCACTTCATGCGCCCACTTGTATCAGCACAGCCCCGCGCGGCAAGGAGCGGCGCCAAAGCTGGTCAAGCAAACTTAGTCCTGTTGGGGTGGTGGGTTCCAGCTGCCGGTCTCCATCCAGATCAGGAATCGTTTGAGCGGTAAAAGCCAGACCACGCCCAGGAAGATGTAGACAATCGTCTGGACCCAGCCGGGCCATGTGCTGATCGTGGTCGGCGCGAAATGGGCAATCAAGATGCCATAAGCGATCAGTGCGATAAACAGACCGATAACACCCACTGGAATTCGCCAGGTTGGTTCTTCGCGCATCGTCTTACAATCCGTAGGCTCGAGTTGGGGTGATGATCGCATCCAGGTTCATGTCATGCGGCTCGGCTGGCAACTCTTCGCAGAGTTGCACATCCCATGCCAGCCCAATGGCCAAGCGGCCCGGATGTTCCGACAGCCAGCGATCATAATGCCCACCGCCTTGGCCCAGACGCTCCCCATTCTCGGTGAAACCGATCAGCGGCACAAACACGATGTCCGGGATGATTGGGGTAGCATCCGCGCGCGGTTGAGCCACGCCGAACGGTCCGTCCTCCAGCAGGTCATCGATATAGGGATCGGCATACCTCGCGAAGGCCATCGCGCTGTCTCGCGCATCGAAGCGGGGCAGGGCTATGGTGCGGCCTTGCTCGTGAAAAAACTTCGCATAGCCTACCGCTGGGGCTTCATCCGCGCTGGCGGCGTAGAGACCAATGCTGGCAGTCTCGCTGATCCGCGATAGTAGTGCCCCGGGCGGGCGGCTAAACAACAGCGCCTTGATCGCCTCTGGCTGGGTGAGGACGTGATCGCGGCGCGCCTTGCGCAGCGCTTTGCGCAGTTCTGGTTTGCTCGGCAAAGTCACACTACCTCAATCCGTCCAATCGGCCCGCAGGACCGCAAGCCCGACCGGGCGCCCGCAGCGATGCGATCATTGATCGCGATGAGCGAGGAAGTCGCGGCGCGGATGCGCTGCGAAAAACAAGTAGCGGGACCACCATGGGCCGGACCAGGAGAAATCCTCTGACGCGAAAACGTCAGGTGGGCGCCGTATGCCCAAATCCCACGGCCGAACCGGTGGACTCAGGCAGGGACAGCTCCCGATGGATTGCTTATAGCCTCAGGGATATTCAATCGGCTCGCGCCGGGCAGCCCCGCCGCCTCCTAACTAGGGTGCGCAGGGCCCATCCTCAAGCGAAATGTCCGTAACGCTGCGCGCGGGTGAGACGCTTAGGCAGCAGAGCCTTCCAGCGCCTCGGCAAAGCTCTCCGCCTTGGCGGCCAGTTCTTCCAGACGACCTGCGATCACATCTTCGCCAAACATATCGCGCTGCTCTGCGGCTTCTTTCGCCTCTTTCAGTTGTTCGGAAAGCGATTTCGCCTCCTCGCGCGCGGATTGGAGCTCTTTGCTCAGGCTTTCGAGTTCTTCGTTTAGGCTCGATTGTGCCGAGCGCAGCTCTTCCAGTTCCGCCGCACTCTGAGCGTTCGCGGTATCGCCGCTGCTTGGAACAGGTGCGGCTGGCGCACCGCTTTTGCCACTTGCCTCATGCACTTCATCCGCCAGCATCAGCGAGGCGAACAGGAAATTCTGCGCCTCTTGCGGGGTCTTGGCGCTGCCCATGGCGGTGAATTTTGCATCGATCATGCCACCCAGCATTTCGATGTGGGCTTCTTCGCCATCGGCGCAGGCCACCTGATAGGAGCGGCCACCGATTTGCAATGTAACGGTACTCATTCTTCCAGCTCCGCAATCACGCCGTCCAGCTCGCGTAGGGTATCGGCCACTTCCTCACGCAGTTTTTCGTGGTTGTTGACCAGTGTCATCACGCGGGCAGAGTTCGCGGCCTCATCTGCGGCCGCTGCCTCACTGGGCGTATCGTCTGGGGCGGGAGCTGGCGGATTGGCCGTACGCGCGGCATCCATGCGGCGAAGCGCATTTTCGATCCGTCCAATTGCCTCATCAATTCGTGCTTCACTCATGAGGTACGCGTTTACCAAGAAAGGTGAGACGCTGCAAAGCCTTGGTGATTGCTGTTGATAAGTGCTGGTAGCGGAGCGTGCAGGAACCGGGGCCAGTGGATTGTGCGGGGGTAGAGCTGGCCCCGCGCTTGACCTCCCTATGCGCCTCGGCAAAGGCTTTCGAAAAGCCGAATCGCTGCACAATCGCGCCGCTTCGGATGCATATTCAGCTGGCACCAGGAGCCCACCCGAGCATGACGACTGAACCCGCCCGCTTGCAGCAGATGGCGAACGCCATTCGCGCCTTATCCATGGATGCGGTTCAGGCCGCCAATTCAGGCCACCCGGGAATGCCAATGGGCATGGCGGATGTCGCCAGCGTCCTTTATTCGGGTCACGTCAAATTTGATCCAGCGCGCCCTGATTGGGCGGACCGCGACCGGTTCGTTTTGAGCGCTGGCCATGGTTCCATGATGATCTATTCGCTGCTGCATCTCACCGGATATGCCGCGCCGACCATGGATGACATCCGCAATTTCCGGCAGCTGGGCAGTCCGTGCGCCGGTCACCCGGAGAATTTCCTGCTGGAAGGCGTGGAATGCACCACCGGGCCGCTGGGCCAAGGCTTGGCGATGGCCGTTGGCATGGCGATGGCAGAGCGGCATTTGAACGCGAGCTTTGACGATGAGCTAGTCGATCACCGCACCTGGGTGATTGCGGGCGATGGCTGTCTGATGGAAGGGATCAACCACGAGGCGATCGGCCTTGCTGGACACCTTCACTTGGGCCGATTGATCGTGCTGTGGGATGACAACAACATCACCATTGATGGATCGGCGGATCTGTCAACCAGCGAAGACATCAAAGCCCGCTATGAAGCGACAGGCTGGCACGTGGTCAGCTGTGACGGGCATGACTTCGCTGATATTGAACGCGCGATCTCAGAGGCGAAGGCCGATGGCCGCCCATCGCTGGTCGCTTGCAAAACTGTGATTGGTAAGGGTGCCCCGACCAAGCAAGGCACTTCGGCAACGCACGGTGCGCCGCTAGGGCCGGACGAGATTGCCGGTGCCCGCGAGGCGCTGGGCTGGCCGCATGAGCCATTCACGGTTCCTGCTGAAATTCTGGCAGACTGGCGAGCGACCGCCGATATGGGCCGCGAAGCACATGGCGCATGGCAAACGCGCCTCAACGGTTCTGCGCAAAGGGAAGAGTTTGAGCGCCGCATGGCGGGCGATCTGCCGAGCACCTTCGATCTGGATGGCTATATCCAGGGTCTGATCAAAGATCCCGTCAGTGTCGCGACCCGCAAGGCAAGCGAAATAGCGCTGGCGGAAATCAATCCGATTTTGCCAGACACCATCGGTGGCAGCGCCGATCTGACCGGATCGAACAACACCAAGGCTGGCGGGATCGAAGCGTTCTCCGCTGACGATTATTCGGGCCGCTATGTCTATTACGGCATTCGCGAGTTTGGCATGGCCGCCGCGATGAACGGCATGGCGCTGCACGGCGGGGTCATCCCATACGGCGGCACGTTCCTGGTGTTTACCGATTATGCGCGCGGCGCGATCCGCCTGTCCGCTTTGCAACAGGCGCGCGTTATCTATGTGATGACGCATGACAGCATCGGGCTGGGCGAAGATGGGCCAACGCACCAACCGATCGAGCATGTCGCCTCGCTGCGCGCGATGCCGAATGTGCTGGTGATGCGCCCATGCGATGCGGTTGAAACGGCGGAATGTTGGCAAATCGCGCTGGAGCAGCGGGATCGTCCGTCCATTCTGGCGCTCACCCGCCAAGGCCTGCCTCAGCAGCGCCTAACCGATGCTGGTGAGAACCTCTCCGCACGCGGCGGATACCGGACCAAGGCCGCAGGCGCGGAGCGCAAGGTTGTGATCTACGCCACTGGCTCCGAAGTCAGCCTAGCCGCTGAATGCGCCGCCGAGCTTGAAGCTCAGGGCATCGGCACAGACGTTGTCTCCATGGTCTGCACCGAACTCTTCGACGAGCAGGACACGGCCTATCGCGACGATATTCTGGCGGCGGGCGAAGACGTCCTGCGCGTTTCAATCGAAGCGGGCACGACCTTTGGCTGGCAGAAATACACCGGCATTGGTGCAGGCGCGCTGAACATCGGTATCGACACATTCGGGGGCTCTGCCCCGGCGAAGGATCTGTTTGCGCATTTCGGCCTTACTGCCGAAGCGATCCTTCCAAAAATTCACAACAAATTAAACGGTTAAGCAGGAGTTCTCATCATGGCGACGAAGGTTGCAATCAACGGTTTTGGTCGCATCGGACGGCTTGTGGCGCGCGCCATTCTGGAGCGCAGCGGTCACGATCTGGAGCTGGTCTCGATCAATGATCTGGCGGACACAAAGTCAAACGCTCTGCTGTTCCAATATGACAGCACGCATGGCCGCTTTCCCGGCACGGTAGAGGTCGGCGACGGCACGATTGTCGTCAATGGCAAGAGCATCGCCGTGACCAGCGAGCGTGATCCAGGCAATCTGCCGCACGCCGCACAGGGTATCGACATTGTCCTGGAATGCACTGGCTTCTTCCAAAGCCACGAAGCAGCCGAACCTCATCTGACAGCGGGCGCAAAGCGCGTGCTTATCTCCGCGCCAGCGAAGAACGTCTCCGCCACCGTCGTTTACGGGGTGAACCACGATGTCCTGACCGCGGATGATGTGATCGTCTCCAACGCCAGCTGCACCACCAATTGCCTCTCACCCGTGGCGAAGGTGCTGAACGATCTGGTCGGGATTGAGCGCGGTTTCATGACCACGATCCACTCCTACACTAATGATCAACGCATGCTGGACCAGATGCACGGCGATATGCGCCGGGCTCGCGGCGGCGCGCAGAACATGATCCCAACCACCACTGGCGCGGCGCGCGCGGTGGGTCTGGTGCTGCCAGAGCTGGCGGGTAAGCTCGACGGGTCTTCCGTCCGCGTGCCAACGCCAAACGTCTCACTGGTCGATCTGGTGTTCACACCGGGCCGCGACACCAGCGCGGAGGAGCTGAACGCGGCATTGAAGGCTGCATCGGAAAGCGGTCCGATGGCAGCCGTTCTCGATTACACTGATCAACCGCTGGTGAGCAGCGATTTCAACCATCACCCAGCCAGCTCGACCGTCGACAGCCTGGAGACCAGCGTGATGGAGGGCAAGCTAGCCCGCGTCGTGTCGTGGTATGACAACGAATGGGGCTTCTCCAACCGGATGATCGACACCGCTCGGCGTGATGGCGAAATTCCTGTAAGGAGAAGCCTGATCGATGAATATGCTGGAACTGCACCCTGAATATCTGGCTGCCTTGGCGCGGCAATTCGGATTTCTGGGTGCGTTCCTAGGCGGTGTATCGGCGACATTGTTCGTCACGCTCCTGACCTTGGCAAAGCCGTCCAAGGTCGTTCGCTGGGCCATTGGTCTGGCCGCTGTAGCGGCAGCTGCCTTTATTGTGACAGCTTACATGAGCGTTGGTGTTATTGCGCAAAGTCATCCAAACGCGCCTGACATGGTCGCTGCTGGGCCTCGTACTATTGTGCAAGTGGGGATGAGCCTTAGCTTCGCCATCGGCACCTTTGCGTTGCTTGGCGCGATTGGAGTGAGCGGTTGGTCGCGGTCAAAGACGCTGGGGTATGTCACAACAGCGGTTGCGGTGCTTGCCGCATTGCCGCTTTTGGCTGATCTTGCCTGAGTAACGCTAGAGAAAGTGTTTTAATGCCCAACTTCAAAACCCTCGATGATTTGCCCGCCGACCTGACTGGCAAGGTTGCGCTGGTTCGCGTCGATCTGAACCTGCCGATGCAGGGTGGATCGGCCAGCGATCTGACGCGGGTTGAGGCGATTAAGCCGACCGTTCTGGAGCTGAGCGAGAAGGGTGCGAAGGTCCTGATGCTAGCGCATTTCGGACGTCCGGGCGGCGCGCGCCACTCCGCGCTATCGACCAGCATGGTCGTGGGCGATGTTGAAGGTGTGCTGGGCAAGGAGCTGATGTTCATTGCAGAGGTCGCTGGCCCGGTGGTGGACCAATCAATTGGCATTCTGCGCCCCGGCGATATTGGCCTTCTCGACAATGTTCGCTTTTGGCCTGGCGAAGAGGCGAATGATTCGAATTTCGCGCAAAGCATCGCGACGCATGGCGATTTTTACGTCAATGACGCGTTTAGCGCCGCGCACCGCGCCCATGCGACAACAGAAGGCATCGCGCATCTTCTCCCCGCCTATTCTGGCCGCGCGATGGAGCGTGAACTCACCGCGCTCGACAGCGCGCTGGGCAATCCGGAAACTCCGGTTGCGGCCGTGGTTGGCGGGGCGAAAGTCTCCACTAAGCTCGATGTTCTGCAAAACCTCGTCGGCAAGGTTCAGCATCTCATCATCGGCGGCGGGATGGCCAATACCTTCCTTGCTGCGCGCGGTGTGGATGTCGGCAAAAGTCTCGCAGAACATGATCTTATCGAGACAGCCTCGAAAATTATGGACGAGGCCGATCATTCCGGCTGCACGGTGCATCTACCCTATGACGTCGTGGTGGCCAAAGAGTTTGCCGCCAATCCGGCGAGCCTTCGAACCTGCAATGTGCACGAAGTCGCTGGTGACGAAATGATACTCGATATCGGTCCACTCGCGACGGAGGCTTTGGCCGATGTGCTCAAGACTTGTCGCACTCTGGTATGGAACGGCCCGCTCGGCGCGTTTGAGACAGAACCGTTCGACACCGCGACCATGGCGCTGGCTCGCCATGCTGCGGCGCTGACGCAGGAAGGTTCGCTGATCTCGGTCGCGGGCGGGGGCGACACCGTCGCTGCCTTGGCGCAAGCAGGTGTGACGGGCGATGTGACCTATATTTCAACCGCTGGTGGCGCTTTCCTGGAATGGATGGAAGGCAAGGTGCTGCCCGGTGTTGCAGCATTGAGAGCTTAGACTATGGCCGATATTTCCGCCACGATTGAGACGCTGGAGCACCGCTTTATGCGGGCCTGGATGCGACGCGACAACCGCGAGTTGCGCAAGCTTGTGCGGCGCGACTTCATGATGATTATCGGCGCGGACCGATCGCAATTGCTTGACCGGCCTAGCTTTCTGGAGGCCGCAGAGGGCCGATTTGGTTGTTCTGCCTATCGCTTCCGCGAAGTCATCATCAACAAGCATGGCAAATGTGCATGGTTCGCCGCCGGGGTCGATCTGGAAATGCGGATCGGCGCGCGCGATTGGTCTGGCCAGTTCTGGCTCACGGATCTGTGGCGCAAGGGCGCAGTGGGCAGTGGCTGGAAACTGGCGGAGCGCAGCCTTTCGCGCACGGACCCGGAAGAATCTCTGGCCGCTGCGATCCAGAACCTGCAGCTGTGGAATTGATGCGCGCACTCTTCGCGTTCGCGGCGTTGCTGCTGGCTGCGCCGCTTGCCGCAGAAGAACCGGATTACGAGGCGTTCGGCGCGTTCCTTGAAGAGTTTCGCAAGAAAAGCGGCACCCCGGCGATGAGCGCCGTGATTGTCAAAGATCACAAGATCGCTTGGGAAGGGTACTTCGGCACCTATGATGATGAGGGCGATTTGCCGACCCGCGCCGAAACCACCTACAAAATTGCCTCTGTTACAAAGCCAATCGTCGCGACTGCGCTGATTTCAGAGCAAGCAATGGGGCGTCTTTCACTGAATACACCAATGGCGAAAGATGCTGCTTGGACGGAATTGTGTGAATACTTCGTCACCACTGCTATCCCTTTCATGTCGGGCGGGACAGATCGGCACGGCAACCCAATTGCGGCGATGCAATGCGACAAGCCGACGACATTGTCCGACATGCTCAATATGCGCGCCAATGGCGATACGTTTGTCTACAACCCAATCGCCTTTGCACGAATAGATCGCGCAATTACCGGGGCGGGCGGGCGGCCATTGAGAGACATCGTGCGCGAACGGGTGATCGATTACTCTTTGGGCCTCGATTACGATGTGGCTCTTGGATGGCGAGATCCACATGGTGGCTCGGCGCTAAGATTTTTGGCCGAGCCATTCCACGTGATTGATGGGCGGGCGGTGAAGCAATCCCTGCCTGACGATGATTTCCGCGCCGCGGCCGGCATTATCGCAAGCCCGCGGGCGATCGCTAATTTTGACATTTTCTATGATGAGGGGCGGATTTTGCTGCCGGATGATGCCCGGGCAAAGCTGATCAACAGGCCGATACCTGAGCTCGGCGATTACCAGCAAGGCTGGTTCTTAGAAGACTGGAATGGCAAGCGATTGATGTGGCATTCTGGCTGGAATGAGAAGCAATACTCGGCGCTCTACCTCAAAGTTCCAGAGAGCCGCCTCTCGCTCATCGTCTTTGCCAACACAGAGGCGATTTGGTGGGGCAATTCAGTGGTGAAAGCCGAAGTTATTGAAAGCCCGATTGCCCGGCGCTTCCTAGAGAGTTTTGTCGAATGACTGAAACCGAATATGGTTATGGCGGCGCGGTCCGCTGTGAACAGGGCGAATTTGAAGGCTGGTACCATTGGAACCACGATGCGTTTGAGACGCAGTCCGGCCCATTCTACATGCTGCGTCAGGATGATGGCAGCTACCTCAGCGCGTTTCGTGCGGAGGATCGCCATATGAACGGCGCGGGCTTTATGCATGGCGGATGCCTGCTGACCTTTGCCGATTTTGCCTTGTTCGGCATCGCCACGGATGAACTGAACGGCGGGAGCGCGGTAACGCTCAATCTGGCGGGCGATTTTCTGGGCGCGGTGCCCAATGGCTCGCTGGTTGAGGCACGCGGCGAGGTGACGCGCGGCGGGGGCAAGACGATCTTTATTCGCGGCATGGTGACCGCTGATGGCAATCCCGCGCTCAGCTTCACCGGGATTATCAGACGCTTGGGCAAGAAGCTGGCGTAAAGCCGCAATGGCCGGTTGCGGGCAGTCAAAGGGCTGGCTAAAGCGCGCTCAAACAGATCGCGCATAGGTATGCATTGGCATATTTAAGGGCATCCAAAGTGAATGGGGACTTCCGATGAATTTCGATGAAATGACGGCCAAGATCGCTGGCGGCCAGGGCTTTATCGCGGCGCTGGATCAATCGGGTGGTTCTACGCCAAAGGCTCTGCGCGGCTACGGCATTTCTGACGAAGCATGGTCAGGCGATGATGAAATGTTCGCCCGTATTCACGACATGCGCAGCCGGGTCATTACCTCGCCCAGTTTTGCCAATGGCAAAATCATCGGCGCAATCCTGTTTGAGCGGACGATGGACAGCGAGGTTGAGGGCGCCTCAACCGCCGATGCCTTGAAAGAGCGCGGCATTGTACCGTTTATCAAGGTGGACCAGGGCCTCGCCGACGAGGCGGACGGCGTGCAGATGATGAAGCCGCTCGACAAGCTTCCCGCGCTGCTCGAAAAATCGGTTGGCCACGGCATGTTCGGCACCAAGATGCGCTCTGTAATTAAGTCCGCGAACGCTGCGGCCATCGCCGAGGTGGTGGAGCAGCAATTCGCGGTTGGCAATCAAATCGCCGACGCAGGCCTCGTGCCCATGTTGGAGCCGGAATTTGACATCACCGCCGCTGACCGCGCGGAGGGCGAGCAAATTCTGCTGTCTGAGATCATGAAGGGCCTGGATAGCTTGCCGACGGGCCGCAAGGTCATGCTAAAACTGTCCATCCCGGTCGAGGGCGGCCTTTACGCCCCGGCCATTGCGCATCCCAATGTGCTGCGCGTGGTTGCGCTATCGGGCGGTTTCTCCACCGATGAGGCGTGCGAGAAGCTCGCCCATAACCCTGGCATGATCGCGAGCTTTAGCCGCGGCCTGCTGCAGGATTTGCGCGCGGCACAAAGCGATGCGGAGTTTGACGACACGCTCGGCAAGGCGATCGACAAAATCTACACCGCCAGCGTCGCGGGTTGATCCGATCCCTGCTATTGTGACGCGGGGGATTGGCGCGGGCGCCGCAGCGGACTAAGGCGCGCTGCATGGCCAATGATAACCTCGATACACAGCTATATCTTATCTCCCCTCTCGAAGTGGGGGGCGATTTTCCTCAGCGGCTCGAACGCGCGCTGGCGGCGGGCAAGGGGCTGGTCACTGCCTTTCAATTTCGTGTGAAAGGGCTGGATAGCCATGAGGCAGCGGTGCTTGCGGAGCCTTTGCAGGTGATCTGCGCCGAGCATGACGTCGCCTTTATCGTCAATGACAGCGTGTCACTGGCAAAACGTCTGAAGGCCGACGGCGTGCATTTGGGGCAGAGCGACGGGGACCCTAAGGAAGCGCGCGAAGAGCTGGGCCCAGAACTAGGACGCACGGCTCAGATCGGCGTCACCTGCCACGCTTCTCGCCACCTGGCGATGGAAGCGGGCGAGGCCGG
This sequence comes from Erythrobacter sp. SN6-5, assembly GCF_057364945.1. Taxonomy (NCBI): domain Bacteria; kingdom Pseudomonadati; phylum Pseudomonadota; class Alphaproteobacteria; order Sphingomonadales; family Erythrobacteraceae; genus Erythrobacter; species Erythrobacter sp. SN6-5. The sequence goes on along the minus strand of NZ_CP200282.1, from coordinate 2,760,386 downwards.
CGCGGATTATGTCGCCTTTGGCGCGTTCTTCCCCTCGACTACCAAGGATAAAGGCGATGCCGCGCGCCCCGAGCCAGAACTGATCGCGTTCTGGGCCGGTCTGTTTGAAATCCCTTGCGTTGCCATCGGCGGCATCACGCCGGATAATTGCGGGCCATTGGTGGAGACGGGGGCAGACTTCCTCGCCGTATCAGGCGCGGTCTGGAACAGCGATGAAGTGGCCGCGATTGGGGCCTTTGCGCAGGTGCTGCGGGGGTCTAGCGCGAAGGCTTAGTCGGCTTGTTTCAACTAGCTTGCGACTACTCAACATAGTCTGCGCTTTCATCTCAGCGCTTTCCCAAAAGCGGACCTTCTTCTTTCGACTCAATTACGGATGTTGGAAGCCGGTCGTTCAGGGATTCATTTTAAACCATACCGTCTTACCAACAGAATGCTCCGCACGACTGCCCAGACAACGGCAACGAAAATTTGAAGGGCCATTAATAGACCCAGATCGGGGAAAAATAGGCTGGCTGCGGAGAAATCGACACCGAATGATCGGGGAACGTAAAACCACAATGTAAAGGCATAACCGATCAAACAAAGCGATGGTAACAGGATAGAGGCCCACTTCACTAACGAAGGCCTATTCGCAGGCTCTGATTTGGCTCTGCGCAATTTGCGGAGTGAAAAGGCACAGGCTGCAGCCAGCAGAACTAGAATGAGTGCGGATCCCCACAATAGATATACAAAAATCTGCGAGGTGGAAATGTCTGTACCAGGTAATCCGAGTGCATAGCGAACGGTTCCATAGTGTAAGTTCCCATCGAGCGTGCCCGACATATTCATCAGAAAAAGCCCGCCTTTGCGTGTCTCGAGATTGTACATGAGAATGGAACGAAAGCCCGGGTTTGCCCCGTCGTGGAATATAATCTTTTGTCCGTCTACAGTGTCATGTTCCCACCCAAACTCGTACGCACGTTCGTGACCCTTTGCCCAAGATTCGGTCAGAGAAACTGGAACAATCCGTGGGTCGTTTTCAGAGACCGCAATAAGATATTTGGCCAGATCTTCCGCGCTTGTTGTGACCCCGCCTGCTGCCATCATCATTCGGCTTGCGATGAAGTGCTCCTCGAAAGGTATGCCAAACCATTGGATATGTCCTTTGGCTTCGGAAGCGGTTGGTTTGCCCGCTATTTGAACATAGCTGTTCTTCATATCTAGGACGGAGAATATTCGCTCTTCCAACACTTGTTCGAATGGCGACTTTTCGATCGCTTCGATCAAATGCGCCAAGATTGCATAGTTTGCGTTGGAATATTGGTAGTTTCCCCTGGAGCGTTCCTCCAATTGTGCAGATTCAAGCTGCTGCACAGCGTGCCGGGTTGCATCGGCGCCGCGATATTGGGACCTTTGATAACGATTGCCATCAAGCGTCGAAAGGCCGCTGCGATGATTCATCAGATTTCGGACTGTGATAGCATCGGATATATTGCGATCAGCTGTGCTGAAATCCGGGATATGCCCGATGACCGGGTCATCAATTGAGAGCTTTCCTTCGGCCTCCAATTGCAAGACAACCAATGACGTAAAAGACTTCGTGACTGATGCGATCTGGAACGGTGTTTGTGGTGTGATACGCTCGCCTGATCCATCTGTTTGGCCGAAGCCGCGCAAATGCGTGATTACCCCATCTTCAACTAACGCAACCGCGCCGCCGGGAGCATTGAGCCGTTCCATTCCCATTTGAATGAACGCATCAACTTCCTCAGCGCTGGGCGAAGCCAACCTTGTCACTTGTCCGGAGGCTTGGACAGGAGAGAATGAGAGCAGCAAGATCGCTATGACGGCTTTCATCCATTGTATTTGATAGATCATCCAAACTATTCCCGGGTTATCTTGTGAGATCCGCAAAGCTGCGCAGAAACACCTGAGGATAATGAGCTGAGAGTTCCAACATCCATGCGCCAATCGCGTGGAATCTTTCGCCAAATGCAGATACAGTCCATTCGCGAAGCATGAATTGTGGGGACCAGATGCGGCTGAGATGGAATTTGGGGTTGGTCGGTTTGCTCACCGCCACCGCGCTAGCAATTTTATTCACTCTACTGGCCGTTTACGATTCTGATCGCATGCCGTTTGGCCAACGTTTCGTATTTTGGTTTTTGAACATTGGCGCGGGTTTGGCAGTGGCGGCCCTCGTGGCACCGTTGATTTTTGGCCGCGTCCTGCGAACGCACGCGATTTCCGTCCAACTCATCGTTTTGGCAGCCTTGGCCAGCACTCCGGTACCATTCATTCTCTTAGGCTTTGATACTGGCTATCAAAGCAACTGGCCGATTTCCAACTGGATTCAGCAGTACCTTATGTCTTTCGTTGTCGCGGCAATTATAGTGTTTGCTGGATACGCTGTATTGAAGAGCAGCGGCGCGTTGAGAGGTGCCGAACCTTCCAATGAAGATGGGAAGGCCGCATCGATTCAAAAATTTCTGAAACGGTTACCACCACGATTCCAGGATGCAGAACTCTATGCCATATCATCGGAGGACCATTATCTTCGCGTCCATACCGATATCGGCAATGAACTTATATTGATGCGTTTGTCCGATGCTGTGAACGAACTCATTGCTGTCGATGGAATACAAACTCATCGCTCATGGTGGGTTGCAAACCGTGGTGTTGTCGAAATCGTCAGAAACAACGGCAAATTGGCCGTACTGCTCCGATCTGGCCTTTCTGCACCCATTGCGCGCACGCGCACAAAATTGGTTCGTGAGACACTCCTTTTATGACCCAATACCTTTTGCGTAATTGGGGGAATTGCATCTTGTTGTTCCCTAAATGCGCTTGAGGTCCGCGATCGACCCCCACAACTGGACACTGGCATCTCAAATCGTTTTGACGCAAACCAGACTATTGGAAGAACACACTGCCACTATCCAACTTGCTGCCAGAGCCGCAAACTAGTCCTGGCTAAAACGCTGCGCGCCTGTGCGCGTGCAAAGAACCTTTGTTAAACCGCCATTTGCATCCAGTTTTTGAAGTTGGTTTGTGCCGATCCGGCGATAGCGTTCGCCCTTTTTTACGCCTCGGGTGAAGGTCAGCAGGCGGCCTTTCAGCAGGTAAACTCCGCCGCCTTGCTCGCTGCTATAACTGGAGGCCGCGCCGAGCCGGAAGCCCGCATCTTCGATTACATCATAGGCCGCTCCGGTTGCATCGCCGGGCAGGGCGCATTGATAATTGCCCTGCGGCATGGTCGACAGCATGCCGCCGTCGCCGCTGGCCTGGCCCACGGCTGCGCTAGGATTTTGGCCCAAACCTTGGCCACTCGCATGCGGGGTAACTACCGCGATTGCCGCTGCAAAAGCCGTTAATCCTATGACATAGCGCATTTTCATTTGGCCCCATTATCATGCGGCATATGGGCGCACCACCGCGTTTACCATGTGATTGCTAATCATGCTCAGCTTTACCTCGCCTGAAGCCTCGGCTATGCGCGCAGCCGCAAGGTTGCCCAATCATCGGGCGCCTACCCATTTTTTCCGACAAGAAGGCACAATAGCCCCATGAAGATCAGCGGCGTCGATATCCGTCCGGGCAATATCCTGGAATATGAAAACGGCATCTGGAAAGTTGCCAAGATCCAGCACACTCAGCCTGGCAAGGGCGGGGCCTATATGCAGGTGGAAATGAAGAACCTGCAGGACGGGCGCAAAACCAACGTTCGCTTCCGCAGTGCGGACAGTGTTGAGAAGGTGCGGCTCGACACCAAGGAATTTCAGTTCCTCTACGAGGATGGCGACATGCTGGTCTTTATGGATCAGCAAAATTACGAGCAGATCATGCTGCCAAGCGACCTGCTGGGCGATGCGCGCCCATTCTTGCAGGATGGGATGCAGGTCCAGCTGGAACTGTGGGAAGAAAAGCCGATCTCGGTTCAGTTGCCAAACCAGATTGAGGCCGAGATTGTTGAGGCCGATGCGGTGGTGAAGGGGCAAACCGCCTCCTCTAGCTATAAGCCCGCCGTGCTCGATAATGGCGTGCGCATCATGGTGCCGCCGCATATCGGCGCTGGCACTCGCATCATCGTTGACGTCTATGAACAGACTTATGTCGGGAAAGCGGGCTAACTTCTCATGTCGATGTTTTCAGGCCTGATCCGCGTGATGGAGCGCGCTGCGCGCAAAGCGGGCGGGCGTTTGCGCCGTGATTTTGGCGAGGTGGAGCACCTTCAGGTTAGCCGCAAGGGCCCGGCGGACTTTGTCAGCAAGGCTGATATGCGCGCTGAGCGTACGCTTTATGACGAGCTGTTAAAGGCGCGGCCCGGATGGGGCTTTGTGCTGGAAGAGGCGGGCATTATCGAGGGCGATCCCGATATGCCGCGCTGGATCATCGATCCTCTGGATGGGACCAGCAATTTCCTCCACGGCATTCCGCATTTCGCGATTTCGATTGCGGTGCAGGAACCGCGCCTGGGCGGCCCGGATGCGAAGGGCAATGCTTGGGGCGATGTGACGGCGGCGGTGATCTATCACCCGATTGAGGATCATACCTATTGGGCGGAGAAGACCCGCGGGGCGTGGCTGCAGGATGCGCGCCTGCGCGTCTCGGGACGCTCGCAGATGAGCGATGCCTTGATCGCGACCGGCATTCCATTCGCGGGCCACGGCGATTTTGCCGAATGGAGCCGGATTTTCGGCGCTATCGGCCCGGAGGTCGCGGGGATCCGCCGCTTTGGCGCCGCATCGCTCGATTTGGCCTATGTGGCGCAAGGGCGCTTTGACGGCTTCTGGGAAAGCGGGCTGAATGATTGGGATACGGCGGCAGGATGCTTGCTGATCCGCGAAGCAGGAGGCTTCGTTAGCGATTTTCGCGGTCGCTCGGGTCCCATCCATTCCCAGCAAGTGCTGGCCGCAAACAATGGGCTGCATTCCAAGCTGCACAAGTTGCTGGCGAATTCACTGAAGTAAGCCTCTTGATGTGAGAGCGGGGCGCGGCTAACAGGCGCGCTTCACGATAGGCGTGCCCCTGTGGTGGAATTGGTAGACGCGCTCGACTCAAAATCGAGTTCCTAACGGAGTGCCCGTTCGAGTCGGGCCAGGGGCACCAAATTTTTGCAGAAAATTTGGTTTTGGTTTTGCGCACTGGCATCCGGCAGTGCGCTATCCTCGTTTTTGTTTGGCTTCAAGCGCCAGCGCTCACATCCGTTCGCTTGGCTATCCTCGCATAAGCTCGGGCGCGCAGTCGCGCTTGCGACGCCTGCGGCGTCGAACCATTCCAAGCCTGTCAGGTTTGCTCGCCCAACTTCCTTCTCTCCAATTCCCATTCCTTCTTCCACCTCTCGCGCAGGTCGGTGAAGAATTGCAGGTTCGCCGCGCGGTTCTCCTCGCTGTGGCGCTCTTCGTATCGCTCCTGCTCCCACTCCTCCCGCAATTGGGCGCGCAGCTCAGCCTTGAGCGCTTCGTAAGCCGGATGGCCGGGGCGTAGCTCCCCCGATCCATAGCGGTGCGGTAAACGACCCCGCAGGAAGAACATCACCAGCGCCTCGTTATGGCGTGTCTCGGTACCCAGCACCCTGCCGGAAGAGACGACCATGCGCTCCTCGCCGGTGATAGCGCGGGTGAGGGCGGTCGCCTCCAACCGAGAGACCCCGCGGTCAATCGCCGCATCCCACGCCGCACGGAAACTTTCCGCGCCGGGCCGCGCGCGCAATTTGTAGATCGCCTCCATCGATTTGCCGATGTGCCGCGCAGCGGCGGTGACAATGCCGGTCGCCGCAAGATGGGCGATGAATTCGCGTTGCAAGTCCGCAGTGATGGAATTGCGGCGAGGGCGGCTGTGCGGGACCGGGGTGAAATTGAGGAGAGGGTCGTCCGGGGCAGGGGGAGCGGCTTCGAACGCGACGGCAGAGGTGCCTTGGCGGGGAATGGCGCGTTTGTTGGTGAGTTTGGGAGGGTTAGTCATAGCCCGACGGGATTATGCACATTCCAGCAAGGTAGGAAAACGCTACGTGGCCGGGAATGGCTCGGTCCGCGACCAGCGGACCGCAAGGCCGACCGGCCGCCGCGGCTTATGCCGCGAAAGCCAAGGCGGACGGATGTCCGCCGCCCGGCGCTTGAGGGTCAAAGCAAATAACTCAGGCGTCGAGGCGCGAGATTGGTGGGCGGCACCAAGACGCTGGGCGCAATCTCGATGGGGTGAACCAAGAGGAGATGAGTTTTTGTGTTCCGCAGCACATCCGTGCTGCGATATCCTCGCTCACTAACCCTAGGTGGTTGCTGGGCTTGATAGAATAGAATCGGAAAAGATCGAACTGAGTCTGGCTTTTACTGGCCGACGTGTTAGATTTCCTCTTAACGCTTGGGGAGACTAGTCTTGCAGAAGCCGATTTCCACCACCGCAGTTGCGGCAATTGTACTGGCGGGCATCACCGCCTCTCCAGTACAGGCGAGATACTTACAGACTGACCCTATTGGCTATGAGGACGACGTAAATCTCTATGCTTATGTCGGAAATGATCCGATCAACAATGCAGACCCGACCGGGCTGTGCGCTCAAACAACGGATTCGGAGGGCAATACCGTCCAAGTCGGCGTCTGTTCGGACAACCCCGAACTCCAAGGAGCAATCGATCAGCAGATTGCCGATTCTAATAGCAGAGTTGGAGGGGTAGAGAGCCAGCTTATCGCAAACGGTGATCGGGTTGATTTAGCCGCTGTTGATGGCGGTGCTCTCGAGGAGTCTGCCATTTTTAGTGGCCCGGAGACCTATCAAGGCGAACGGCTTGCCGGGGAAGGTCAGATCGGAATGCAAGAGTCTACTACACGAGGTTTTGTAGGGGATAGTCGAGTGGAGACAGATGTGCCCTTTACCGTCGCGGATGCGATTGAGCATGAAGTCGGTTCGCATATCTCCGATCACATTGATGGCACCCATGGCCAACAAGGATCGGGTACCATCATTGTCTCCGGTGTTACGGTTCCGGGGCCTGACGGACTAAGGGAGGCACGCGCTGTCAATCGAACAAATGTTTTTCGGCGTCGATCCGGAAGCCCCTATCAGCGTAGTAGGTCGGGTCAATGATCAGAGATCTTTGCGCGGTCTGTTTGGCCAGCCTTGGGCTTAGCTGCGCTCCAGCTTTCTCAAGTCCATCTAATCCGTGCGAAACTGGCTATGTTGAGTGGGAAGAAGCCAGTCTAGGTGAGTTGGTCGGAAGTTCCGATACAATTTTTCTGGGGAGAGCCAACGAGTTTGTGGCAGACGCTTCTCGCGATGGCTTTGATGGCTACTATTTGATTTCGTCCACCGGAACGGAACTCAAGGGTTCTCCTGGCGGGAATGTAAAAGTGTATGGTCAAGCCCCGTACACCTATCCTCCTCAGGTCTACTTCGATATTCCCAACAGGCATCAAGAGTTAGCAGACGGGCACAAAGAATTCGGGCAGATATCTCTTCCGGGAGGTATAGCAGGAGCTACTAATCTCGGTAGACACTGTCCGCTCGCCCCAAGATTTATGATTGGATATCGGTATTTGGTCATGCTGGGTACTGAAAGCCGGTTGTCGTTCGAACCTGTGCATGCGGTCCGCACAGATGCTTGGTTCGCATTGGTCCGTGATGCCGTCGAGGCTGAAGAGAACCGGTAAGGGGCTAGAGACGTGTCAAAGGGCGCATGGCCTTGTTTTTTTGCTCTCATCCTTATGGCACTTTCGGGTCCGCTTTATGCACAGAGTCCCACTGATACCGTCCACGCTATTCTAGCCGCTCCCGAAAGCGAGTTAAGCTATGAACGGGCAAAATTGACCTTCGACCGCATCATCGCCCCAGAACTGGACGAGGCCGCGGTGACGGCTAAGATTGACCGGCTCGTCAGTGCGGCGACACGCATTCCGGCGAACGGCAGCGACATCGACAAGCTCAAAGCAGCACGGCAGGTCATTTACGAAGCGGGTGCATGGAATGCGAACAGGCCATTCGTTTACGACCATGACGATCCCTATGGCCAAGACCTGCGCAATAAGCTCCTCGCAACTTACTTTGACACGCGGCGGGGCAACTGCGTGTCGATGCCGATATTGCAGCTTATCGTGGCCGAGAGGTTGGGGTTGAACGTGTCGCTCTCAACCGCTCCACTCCATGTTTTCATGCGCTACACCAATCCGACCAATGGGCGCAGCATTGCCATCGAGTCGACAAGCGGTGGTCACCCAGCGCGTGAGAGTGAGTATTTCGAGAAAATGGGAGTGACGCAGGCTCAAGTAGAGAGCGGCATCTATCTCGGTGTGCTAACCAAGCGTGAGAGCATCGCTGTCATGGCAAGCACCGTGACCGAGTGGCTGATGAGTGAAGGTCGCTACGGTGAGGCTATCGAGGTTGCGGACGTGCTTCTCGAATATTACCCGAAAGACGTTCACGCGATGCTGACACGCGGCTCTGCACATGGTGAGCTGCTACGAACGGAGTTCATAGAGCGTTTTCCCAATCCGCAGACGATACCGCCTAGCCTGCGTCCGCGTTTTCAGATGCTCGCGAGCCAGAATTCTGCGGCTTTCCAACAAGCAGAAGCATTGGGTTGGACGCCAGTTGTTACCCCTTGACCCCCGCACCACCCGCCGCTAAAGGCGCGCTCATCCGAGGCGTGCCGCGTGCACACCCCGGCCAAATAGAGCTGAACATTGCCGGTTAAGTCCCGGAGGCCTCGCTCGCTTGAGCTAGGCCTTTTCTATTTGCTCTTCTGTCGTTTGTTATCCCGAAACGAGTTCAGGATGACGAATTTGCGGAAGGGTTGGGGCGGCCGTCAAAGTAACCCGGTGCTTTGTTACCGGGTGGAGTGTTTCAGTTTGTTTCTGCGCACCGCGTGGGCGGCCCGTCATACTTCGACAGGCTCAGCACGAACGGGCCGCTTGAACGAACTTCACTTCACCTGACCAGCCAAGCGCCTGCCTCAGCGGCCAGGACCGAGCCCCTTCATGCGGAAGTGGCAGCCGGTTCCGCGCCTGCGAAGGGGCGTCCTGATCCGGTAATCCCGCCGGATCAGAATAAAAGGTGAAGGTATTCAATGCCTACGATTAACCAGCTGGTCCGCAAGGGCCGCGTTCCGCAGAAGGCCAAGTCCAAGGTCCCTGCGATGGAAGCAAACCCGCAGAAGCGCGGCGTTTGCACACGCGTTTATACAACGACGCCAAAGAAGCCGAACTCCGCTCTGCGTAAGGTTGCCAAGGTGCGCCTGACGAACCAGCGCGAAGTCATCTCCTACATTCCGGGCGAAGGCCACAACCTCCAGGAACACAGCGTTGTGCTGATCCGTGGCGGCCGTGTGCGCGATCTTCCCGGTGTGCGTTACCACGTCCTGCGCGGCGTGCTCGACACACAAGGGGTCAAGGACCGCAAGCAGAGCCGTTCGAAGTACGGCGCGAAGCGGCCTAAATGATTGGTGCGCCTGTCCGTGGGCTGAGGGCTTGCGGGTAGGTTTTGAGTTTTCTTGGGTGCGGTCAACATATCCATGTTGACCTCGGTGCCAGCCCATCTCGCATTTTATCTCTTGGCCCAAACCACCTGATGTCCGAATTTTCGGGTGGTTGGCCAAAGGGAAATAACGCGGAGACGGGCCGGAACCGCCCCAAACTCCAGAGGAGTTTTTAAATATGTCACGTCGTCGTAGGCCCGAAAAGCGGGTTATCTTGCCGGATCCCAAGTTTGGTGATCAGGTTCTGTCGAAGTTCATGAACAACCTGATGCTGGACGGTAAGAAGTCCACCGCAGAAGGTATTGTTTATTCAGCGCTTGATACGGTTGAGGCGAAGGCCAAGACCGATCCGCTTCAGGTTTTCCATGATGCGATCAACAACATCAAGCCGCAGGTCGAAGTGCGCAGCCGCCGTGTTGGTGGTGCGACGTACCAGGTTCCTGTCGAAGTGCGCCCAGAGCGCGCTCAGGCATTGGCGCTGCGTTGGATGATCTCGGCTGCTCGCGGTCGTCCGGAAACCACCATGAGCGCGCGCCTTTCCGGCGAGCTGATGGATGCGGCCAACAACCGCGGCAATGCGGTGAAGAAGCGTGAAGATACGCACCGGATGGCTGATGCCAACCGCGCGTTCTCGCACTACCGCTGGTAACATGGGTGGCGGTAGGACTTACCGCTGTCATAAACGTCACTATATGGGGGTGACATTGGTTCACCCCCACAAACCTATCCGAGGAATTTGATATGGCCCGCGAGTATCCGCTGGAGCGCTATCGCAATATCGGCATCATGGCTCACATCGATGCTGGTAAGACGACTACGACCGAACGCATCCTGTATTACACCGGAAAGTCCTACAAGATTGGCGAAGTGCATGATGGCGCTGCGACCATGGACTGGATGGAGCAAGAACAAGAGCGCGGCATCACGATTACGTCCGCTGCGACGACCTGTTTCTGGAACCCGGAAGATCCGACGATGGATCCCAAGAGCGATCCGAAAGAGCTGCGTAAGACGCCTGAGCACCGGATCAACATCATTGATACGCCTGGCCACGTTGACTTCACGATTGAAGTTGAACGTTCGCTGCGCGTGCTTGATGGCGCGGTTGCATGCTTTGACGGTGTTGCTGGGGTGGAGCCTCAGTCGGAAACCGTTTGGCGCCAGGCCGACAAGTACAAAGTTCCCCGGATGTGCTTCATTAATAAGTTGGACCGCACCGGCGCCGACTTTAAGTACTGCGTGAACTCGATCATTGAGCGTCTCGGTGCGACACCGGCTGTGCTGTATCTGCCAATCGGTATTGAAGCCGATTTGACGGGTTTGGTCGACCTGGTGAACCAGCGTTCGATCACCTGGAAGAACGAAGATCTGGGCGCGGAATACGTCTATGATGATATTCCCGCGGACATGGCCGACGAAGCGACTGAATACCGTGAGAAGCTGATCGAGCTTGCTGTTGAGCAAGACGATGACGTGATGGAGGCGTACCTTGAAGGCACCGAGCCTGATGCGGTTACGCTGAAAAAGCTGATCCGTAAGGGGACGCTCAACCAGAGCTTCGTTCCTGTGCTTTGCGGCTCTGCGTTTAAGAACAAGGGCGTTCAGCCTCTGCTCGACGCTGTCGTCGACTACATGCCGAGCCCGCTCGACGTGGAAGCGATTAAGGGTGTTAAGCCTGATAGTGACGAAGAAGATTCTGCGCGCATCCGACGATGCCGTGCCGTTCGCGGCGCTGGCATTTAAGGTCATGAACGATCCATTCGTTGGCTCGCTCACCTTTACCCGCATCTATTCCGGTGAACTGGCAAAGGGCACCGTCTTGAACTCTGTGAAGGGCAAGAAGGAAAAGATCGGCCGCATCCTCGAAATGCACTCCAATGACCGTAAGGACATCGAAGAAGCATTCGCGGGCGATATTGTCGCATTGGCTCAGCATGAAGGCGACCACCACTGGTGATACGCTTTGCGATCCAGCCCACCCGATCATTCTGGAGCGGATGGAATTCCCGGATCCGGTTATCGAATTGTCTGTGGAGCCGAAGACCAAGGCTGACCAAGAGAAGATGGGCGTTGCGCTCAATCGCTTGGCTGCTGAGGATCCTAGCTTCCGCGTTACGACTGACCACGAAAGCGGTCAGACGATCATCAAGGGTATGGGCGAGCTTCACCTCGACATTCTCGTTGATCGTATGAAGCGTGAGTTCAAGGTCGAAGCGAATGTCGGTGCGCCGCAGGTGGCTTACCGTGAATCGCTGGGCCGCGAAATCGCTGTTGATTACACACACAAGAAGCAATCGGGTGGTACTGGGCAGTTTGCCCGTGCCAAGGCGACCTTCACTCCGGGTGAGCGCGGTCAAGGCATCGTGTTCGAGGACAGCATCAAGGGCGGTAATATTCCTAAGGAATACATCCCGTCGCTTGAGAAGGGCATCCGTGAGCAAGCCGACAGTGGTTATCTAATTGGCTTCCCAATCATCGACTTCACCATCCACCTCACAGATGGTGCGTTCCACGATGTCGACTCGTCCACCGTGGCGTTTGAAATCTGCGGCAAGGGCGCAATGCGCGAAGCAGCAGAGCGTGGTGGCATCAAACTGCTTGAGCCAGTTATGAAGGTTGAAGTGGTGACTCCGGAAGATTATCTGGGTGACGTCATCGGTGATCTCAACAGCCGCCGCGGTCAGATCCAAGGCACAGATAGCCGGGGCAATGCCCAAGCTGTCGAAGCAATGGTTCCGCTCGCAAACATGTTCGGTTACGTGAACGAGCTTCGCTCATTCAGCCAGGGCCGCGCGCAATACTCCATGCAGTTCAGTCACTATGACGAAGTGCTTGCAAGTGTTGCACAGGAAGTCAAAGAGAAGCTTGCTTAAGCTGATCGCAGGGTCTAGGGGCTGCGCCTGATTCAGCGGGCGCGCCTTTTCCCCGTAGGAATTCATTTTAGATAGAAGGTTAAGACGAGACATGGCGAAGGAAAAATTCGAGCGGAACAAGCCGCACTGCAACATCGGCACCATTGGTCACGTTGACCATGGTAAAACCACCCTGACTGCTGCGATCACCAAAGTGATGGCTGAAGCTTCGGGCGGCGAAGCTGTTGACTTTGCAAACATCGATAAGGCTCCGGAAGAGCGCGAGCGCGGGATCACGATCTCTACCGCTCACGTTGAATACGAAACCGATGCGCGTCACTACGCACACGTCGACTGCCCAGGTCACGCTGACTATGTTAAGAACATGATCACTGGTGCGGCGCAAATGGACGGCGCGATCCTGGTTGTGAACGCAGCCGACGGCCCAATGCCACAAACTCGCGAGCACATCCTGCTTGCGCGCCAGGTTGGTGTTCCGGCTCTGGTTGTTTACATGAACAAGGTTGACCAGGTCGACGACGAGGAAATCCTCGAACTCGTTGAAATGGAAGTTCGTGAGCTGCTCAGCGAGTATGGCTTTGACGGCGACAACATCGCAATCACCAAGGGTTCTGCTCTTGCTGCTCTCGAAGGTCGTGATGATGCAATCGGTTCTGAGTCGATCAAGGCTCTGATGGCGTCTGTTGACGAGCACATCCCACAGCCAGACCGTCCAGTGGATCAGGACTTCCTGATGCCAATCGAGGACGTGTTCTCGATCTCTGGTCGCGGTACTGTTGTGACTGGCCGTGTTGAAACCGGTAAGGTCAATGTCGGTGACGAAGTTGAAATCGTCGGCATTAAGGACACCTCCAAGACAACTGTGACCGGCGTTGAAATGTTCCGGAAGCTGCTCGACTCCGGTGAAGCTGGCGATAACATTGGCGCACTGATCCGCGGCGTTGGCCGTGAAGAAGTTGAGCGTGGTCAGGTTCTTTGTAAGCCTGGCTCGGTTAGCCCGCACACTGAATTCGAAGCGAACGTTTATGTTCTTTCGAAGGATGAGGGTGGCCGTCACACGCCATTCTTCGCGAACTACCGTCCACAGTTCTACTTCCGCACTACCGACGTGACCGGCGAAGTGATCCTCCCAGAGGGCACCGAGATGGTAATGCCGGGTGATGACGTGACGATCAACGTTAAGCTGATCGCTCCAATCGCTATGGACCAAGGTCTCCGCTTCGCGATCCGCGAAGGCGGCCGTACCGTTGGTTCGGGCGTGGTTGCTAAGATCACCAAGTAAGCGTTTCGCGCCTCTTATAAGGTGCAGCGATAAAGAGTGGCCCGGTTCTCTCAGCGAGAGCCGGGCCCTTTTTGTGTGAGGTGAGTTGAACGTTAGGCGCGCTCAAATGCATGCTTTTGGAAGGCGGTTTTTTATGACCGCAATTCAGGGGTTGCCACAGGGCGGGTCTCTCCTTATACGCGCCTCCACAGGCCGAGGATTCGTTCGCGGCAACGCAATTTTATAAGGCCGCCCGTTCCGGGAAACCGGAGATAAGCGGGGCGGGCCTTTTCTTTTTTGAGAGGCGTAAAACCTCTTTGGCTCTTTCGCATTGGTACAGGTAATGGAAGCTCAGAATATCCGTATTCGCCTTAAGGCGTTCGACCACCGCGTTCTTGACCAGGCAACTGGTGAGATTGCAGAGACAGCACGTCGTACGGGTGCTCTTATTCGTGGCCCCATTCCTATGCCAACGCGCATCGAGAAGTTCACCGTGAACCGCGGCCCGCACATCGACAAAAAGTCACGCGAGCAGTTCGAGGTGCGCACCTTCAAGCGGTTGCTCGATATCGTGCAGCCTAACGCTCAGACCGTCGACGCTTTGATGAAGCTTGACTTGGCTGCTGGTGTGAATGTTGAGATTAAGCTCGCTTAATCTACCGCCCTGCGTTAGTGGGGCGAGGTCTTCGGTACGGACCATCATAAACTGACCGAGAGTTTCGGGGCACTTATGGCCCCGCTAGCATTCTCCCGAAACGGAAAATGCTCAGGCAAGACATAGGGATACCGCCGGTATTGTCTTTGGACTACGCCGGGTCTGCGTCCCCCGTCTCGCTCAACCGGCCATGTGGCTGCGCGAGCATTCAGCCCGGACGGGGCGATGCATAAAATCTGGGTTGAATGGATCTGTCTGTTTTGGGCGGGTTCGCAAGCACTTTGGGATGGGCCCTGAGTGCCTCTGTTTAGGAGTTTTGACGATGCGCACTGGCGTGATCGCAAAGAAAGTCGGGATGACCCGCCTGTTCCAGGACGATGGACGTCACGTTCCCGTGACTGTTCTCGCACTGGAAGATTGTCAGGTTGTCTCGCACCGCACCGCAGAGCGTGATGGCTATTTCGCTGTCCAGCTCGGCGCAGGTACTGCGAAACAAAAGAATGTAGCCAAGCCACAGCGTGAGCATTTCGCGAAAGCGGAAGTCGCGCTGAAGAAGCAGGTTGCTGAATTCCGGGTCGAAAGCGAAGAGGGCCTTGTCCCTGTTGGCGCTACTATCAGCGCTGATCACTTCCTGGCTGGCCAAAAGGTCGACATCACCGGTCACACTCAGGGTAAAGGCTTTGCTGGCGCCATGAAGCGTTGGGGTTTTGGCGGTTTGCGCGCCACCCACGGTGTTTCGATCTCTCACCGTTCGCACGGTTCGACGGGTAACCGTCAGGATCCGGGCCGCGTGTTTAAGGGTAAGAAGATGGCTGGTCACATGGGTGACCGTCAGCGTACCCAGCAAAACCTCGAGGTTGTCCGCACGGACGCTGAGCGTGGTTTGCTCTTCATCAAGGGTTCGGTCCCTGGTTCGAAGAATGGCTGGTTGCTGGTTCGCGACGCTGTGAAGCTCGCAATGCCTGACGATCTTCCGTTCCCAGGCGCTGTTATTGAAGCAGCTGCGCCGGTTGAAGCTGCTGCTGACACCCCTGCTGCTGACACCCCTGCTGCTGAGGCCGAAGCGCCTGCGGCTGATGAAAACAAGGAGGGCTGAGACCATGAAAGTCAAAGTCCAGAAAATCGACGGGAAGGCTTCGGGCGACATCACTCTCAATGATGATGTGTTCGGTGTAACTCCGCGAGCCGACATTCTGCACCGGGTTGTGACCTGGCAGCTGGAAAATCGCCGTGCGACCGCTCGTCCAACGCGTGAGCGTTCGGATGTGGCTCGCACTGGTAAGAAGTTCGGCGCGCAAAAGGGTTCAGGCGGCGCTCGTCACGGTGCTCGTTCTGCTCCGATCTTTATCGGTGGTGGTAAAGCGCACGGTGCACGCAAGCGTGACTTCAACCAGTCGCTGAACAAGAAAATTCGCGCACTCGGCCTAAAAATGGCTCTTTCCAGCAAGGCGAAGGACGGCTTGGTCGTTCTCGACAGCCTTGCGATGAAAGAAGCCAAGACGAAGGTGCTCAAAGGGCATCTCGAAAAGGCTGGTTGGGCTGGCAAAGTGCTGGTCATTGACGGCGACAGCATTGACGACGGCTTCAAGAAGGCCGCTGGCAACCTGCCAGGTATCAATGTGATGCCGGCAGCTGGCGCGAATGTTTATGACATTTTGAACCACGACACGCTGGTCCTCACCAAGGATGCGGTCGAGAAGTTGGAGGCGCGCTTCAATGGCTAAAAAGCAAGAAGTTGATGCCCGTCACTATGACGTGATCTTGGCCCCGCACATCACCGAGAAGTCTACGCTTCTTTCGGAGAACAACGCGGTGGTTTTCAAGGTGGCACTTGATGCGACCAAGCCGCAGATTAAAGAAGCGGTTGAAGCGATCTACGACAAGAAGGTCACTTCGGTTAACACCATCGTGACCAAGGGCAAGACCAAGCGCTGGAAGGGTAAACCTTACAAGCGCATCGACGTGAAAAAAGCGATCGTTACCCTCGTTGAGGGTGAAATGATCGATATCACTAGCGGTATCTGAGGCGGATCATGGCACTCAAGAATTATAAACCGACGAGCCCCGCACGCCGCGGCCTCATCCTCGTCGACAAGACCAGCCTCTGGAAGGGCAAGCCGGTCAAGTCGCTCACGGAAGGCAAGCGTAAGTCCGGTGGCCGGAACAACAAAGGTCATGTCACTTCGCGTGGCATAGGCGGCGGTCACAAGCAAAAGTACCGCTTCATCGATTTCAAGCGTCGGAAGTGGGATGTTCCTGCGACCGTTGAGCGGATCGAATATGACCCGAACCGTACGGCTTTCATCGCGCTTCTGAAATATGAAGATGGCGAGCAAGCTTACATCCTCTGCCCTCAGCGTCTTGACATTGGTGCAACGGTTGTGGCTGGCGAGAAGACCGATACGAAGCCTGGCAACGCCATGCTTCTGGGTCAGATGCCGGTTGGTACGATCTGCCACAATGTTGAGATGAAGCCGGGCAAGGGTGGTCAAATCGCTCGCTCTGCTGGTGCTTATGTCCAACTGGTTGGTCGTGACCGCGGCATGGTGATCGCGCGCCTCAACTCTGGTGAGCAGCGTTACCTGCGGGCCGATTGCATGGGTACAGTTGGTGCGGTGTCGAACCCCGACAACCAAAACCAAAACCTGGGCAAGGCTGGTCGTCGCCGCTGGATGGGCATCAAGCCGCTGACGCGCGGTGTCGCTAAGAACCCAGTCGATCACCCCCACGGTGGTGGTGAAGGCCGGACGTCTGGTGGCCGTCACCCGGTTACCCCATGGGGTAAGCCGACCAAGGGTGCCCGCACTCGTAAAAACAAGCAGACGGATAAGATGATTATCCGTTCGCGCCACGCCAAGAAGAAGAGGTAAGACACGATGGCACGTTCCGTCTGGAAAGGTCCTTTCGTCGAGCTCAGCCTTCTGAAGAAGGCGGAGGACGCGCAAGAGGCAAACAATACGAAGCCGATCAAAACCTGGTCGCGTCGTTCTACGATTTTGCCGCAATTCGTTGGTCTGACGTTCAACGTCTACAATGGCCACAAGTTCATCCCGGTCTCGGTTTCCGAGGAAATGGTCGGGCACAAGCTTGGTGAATTTTCGCCTACGCGGACATTCCCTGGCCACGCTGCCGACAAGAAGGGTAAACGCTAATGGGCAAGGCAAAATCACCGCGCCGTGTTGGCGATAACGAGGCTCTGGCTGTCGGCACGTCCATTCGTGGTTCCGCGCAAAAGTTGAACCTCGTGGCGCAGCAAATTCGCGGCAAGAAGGTTGAAGAGGCTCTCAACATCCTCACCTTCTCGAAGAAGGCAATGGCCAAGGATGCGACGAAAGTTCTCGCATCGGCAATCGCTAACGCGGAAAACAACCACAATCTCGACGTCGACGCGCTCGTCGTTGCTGAGGCTTCGGTCGGTAAAGCGATTACTATGAAGCGGTTCCACACACGTGGCCGTGGTAAATCGACCCGCATCCTGAAGCCATTCAGCAAGCTGCGCATCGTAGTTCGCGAAGAGGAAGAGGCGTAAGATGGGTCAGAAGAGTAATCCGATCGGTCTGCGTCTGCAGATCAACCGTACTTGGGACAGCCGTTGGTACGCCGAAGGGCGTGACTATGCCGGTCTGCTCAAGGAAGACATTGAGATCCGTAAGTTCATCATCAAATCGCTGCCGCAAGCTGCGATTTCCAAGGTGGTGATCGAGCGTCCAGCAAAGCTCTGCCGCATTTCGATCTATGCTGCCCGTCCCGGTGTTATCATCGGTAAGAAGGGTGCGGACATCGAGAAGCTGCGCGCCAAGCTGGCGACGATGACTTCGAGCGAAGTGAAGCTGAACATCGTTGAGATCCGCAAGCCGGAAATCGATGCGAAGCTCGTTGCTCAAGGCGTAGCTGATCAGCTCATTCGCCGCGTGGCTTTCCGCCGTGCGATGAAGCGTGCGGTTCAGTCTGCTCTGCGTCTCGGCGCAGAAGGCATCAAGATCACATGTGGTGGCCGTTTAGGCGGAGCAGAGATTGCGCGCGTTGAATGGTACCGTGAAGGCCGTGTGCCGCTGCACACGCTGCGTGCCAACATCGATTATGCCGAAACCGAAGCGCTGACCGCTTACGGGATCATCGGCATCAAGTGCTGGATCTTCAAAGGCGAGATCCTCGCTCATGATCCAACCGCGCAGGATCGCCTGATGATGGAAGCTCAGACTTCCGGCGTCCGGCCAGCTCGCTGAGGTAGGTAGAGACAATGCTGCAACCGAAGAAAACCAAATTTCGCAAGGCCTTTAAGGGCAAGATCAAGGGCGACGCCAAAGGCGGTACGACTTTGAATTTTGGCTCCTATGGTCTGAAGGCCCTTGAGCCTGAGCGGATCACCGCGCGTCAGATCGAAGCGGCTCGCCGTGCGATTACGCGTCACATGCGCCGTCAAGGTCGCCTCTGGATCCGTGTGTTCCCTGATGTGCCAGTGTCCAAGAAGCCTGCCGAAGTTCGTCAGGGTAAGGGCAAGGGCTCCGTTGAATTCTGGGCTGCTCGCGTAAAGCCGGGCCGTATCCTGTTTGAACTCGACGGTGTCCCAGGCAAGATCGCTGCTGAAGCGTTTGAGCGTGCGGCCATGAAGCTGCCAATCAAGACCAAGGTCGTTGCTCGTCTGGGCGACACCTCTCACCTGGGAGGCAAATGATGGCTAAAGGTAGTATCGCTGTCGAAGATCTTCGTACCAAGACCGACGATCAACTCTCCGCTGAGCTCACCGAGCTGAAGCGTGAGCAGTACAATCTGCGGTTCCAGGCTGCGACTAACCAGCTCGAAGCTCCAGCTCGGATCAAGCAAGTGCGCCGCACGATTGCTCAGATCAAGACGCTGCAGAACGAGCGCGCAGCAGCCGCTGCGAAGGCTTAAGGAGTAGACAATGCCAAAACGTATTCTGATCGGCTCTGTCACCTCCGACAAGACCGACAAGACCGTGACCGTGAAGGTCGAACGCAAGGTGAAGCACCCATTGTACGGGAAGATCATCCGTCGTTCGAAAAAGTATCACGCTCACGACGAAAAGAACGAATTTGCCGTTGGTGATGTTGTGCGGATCGAGGAGACGAAACCGATCTCCAAGACCAAGACCTGGATCGTAAAAGACCGGGTTACCGCAGGCGGAACCCAAGCGGTCGAAGCTGATCTCGATGTCGAGGCAGCCGGTAACTGATTGAATTGATCCTCGCTTTGGCGGGGACACGCGTAGGAACTGCCGGACTGGTTTCGGCAAGCCAATGAGAAGGAAACGGATCAATGATCCAGATGCAATCCAATCTCGACGTCGCGGACAACAGCGGCGCAAAGCGCGTCCAGTGCATTAAAGTGCTGGGCGGGTCTAAGCGCCGGTTTGCCTCCGTGGGCGACGTGATCGTGGTTTCCGTGAAGGAAGCTCAGCCACGCGCTAAGGTGAAGAAGGGCGATGTCCATCGCGCTGTCATCGTGCGCACGAAGAAGGACGTTCGCCGCCCAGATGGCAGCGTGATCCGCTTCGATAGCAACGCCGCTGTGCTGGTCAACAAGAGCGAAGAGCCAATCGGCACTCGTATCTTTGGCCCAGTGGTCCGCGAACTTCGCGGCCGCGGCTTCATGAAGATCATCAGCCTTGCGCCGGAGGTGCTCTAATGGCCGCTGCTAAGATCAAGAAGGGCGACAGCGTCGTCGTGCTTTCGGGCAAGGACAAGGGCCGCACAGGCACTGTTCAAAAGGTCATGCCGAAAGATGGCAAGATCGTTGTCGAAGGCATTAACGTGGCTGCCCGCCACCGCAAACCAAGCCAGCAAAACCCGCAAGGTGGGATCGATCGCTTCGAAGCGCCGATGAACATCTCCAAGGTTGCTCTGGCAGATCCTAAGGATGGCAAGCCAACCCGCGTCCGTTTCGAAGAAAAGGACGGCAAGAAGGTTCGCGTTGCTGTGAAGAGTGGAGAGACCATCGATGGCTGATGCATACACTCCGCGCCTGAAGGCGAAGTATGACGACCAGATCGTCAAGGCGATGACCGAGAAGTTCGGTTATAAGAACCGTCTTGAAGTTCCTAAGATCGCAAAGATCACACTCAACATGGGTGTGGGCGAGGCGAGCCAGGACAAAAAGAAAGTTCAAATCGCAGCTGAAGAGATGACCCTGATTGCTGGCCAAAAGCCAGTGATCACAAAGGCGAAGAAATCAATCGCTCAGTTTAAACTGCGCGAAGGCATGCCAATCGGTTGCAAGGTTACCCTGCGCCGTGACCGTATGTTTGAATTCCTCGACCGCCTTGTCACTGTTGCAATGCCACGCATCCGCGACTTTCGCGGGCTGAACGCGAAGTCGTTTGATGGCCGTGGCAACTACGCAATGGGCCTTAAGGAGCAGATCGTGTTCCCTGAGATCAGCTACGACAAGATCGATAAGGTGCGCGGCATGGATATCATTGTCACCACCACCGCAAAGACTGACGAAGAGGCACGCGAATTGCTGCGTCTGCTCGGCTTCCCTTTCCAGGGTGAAGCCAATCCGTCTGAAGAAAAGGCCGCAGCGTGAGCTGCGTGTCGCAACGACTAGAGAAGAGAGCTTAAGTCCAATGGCGAAACTGAGTTCGATCAATAAGAATGAGCGTCGTAAGAAGCTCGTTAAGAAGTACGCAGACAAGTACGCTAAGCTGAAGGCGATTTCGAAGGACACTTCACTCGACGAGAGTGAACGTCTGGTAGCGCGCTTGAAGATGGCGGAACTCCCGCGCAATGGGAACCCAACACGGGTTCGCAATCGCTGCGCGACCACCGGCCGCCCACGCGGCTACTACCGCAAGTTCGGCATCAACCGCATTGAATTGCGCAATCTTGGTAACAAGGGTTTGATCCCTGGCCTTACCAAGTCGAGCTGGTGAGGAGCTGATAGATGGCTATGACCGATCCATTGGGTGATATGCTCACCCGCATCCGCAACGGACAGCAGGCAAAGAAGGATTCCGTCCTTTCGCCAGCGTCTAAGCTGCGTGCAAACGTTCTCGAAGTGCTGACCCGTGAAGGCTACATCCGTGGCTATAGCGAAGACGCCTCGGGCAAGCACCCGGCGCTGCGGATTGAGCTGAAGTATTTCGAAGGCGAGCCTGCTATCAAGCACGTAAGCCGCGTCTCTAAGCCTGGCCGCCGCGTCTATTCGGGTTCGAAAGAGCTTCCGACTGTACGTAACGGCCTTGGCATCACCATCGTCTCGACACCGCGCGGTGTGCTTTCGGATAATGAAGCACGTGATAGCAACGTCGGCGGCGAAGTGCTGGCGGAGGTGTTCTGATGAGCCGTATTGGCAAAAAAGCTGTCGCCATCCCTAGCGGGGTGACCGCCAGCATCGAGAATGGCACGCTTAGCGTGAAGGGCCCTAAAGGCACTCTCACTCTGGGCCTCTCCGACCTCATTTCCTACAAGGTTGAGGGCGACGAGATCCAGGTGAACCCAGCCAATGACAGCAAGCAAGCACGCTCTTTCTGGGGCATGCAGCGTACGCTGGTTTCAAACTTGGTTGAGGGCGTGACCGAAGGTTTCTCCAAGACGCTTGAGATTTCAGGTGTTGGTTATCGTGCGAAGGCTCAGGGCAAGTCCCTGAAGCTGGAACTCGGCTTTAGCCACGATGTGAACATTGATGTGCCTGAAGGTATCGAAGTGAAGACGCCTGATCAGACCACGGTCGAAATTTCTGGTATCGACAAGCAGGCCGTTGGCCAGCTTGCTGCTGAAATTCGCCGTTGGCGTAAGCCTGAGCCGTATAAGGGCAAGGGTATCAAGTATCGCGGCGAGTATGTCTTCCGCAAGGAAGGGAAGAAGAAGTAAGATGGCTAAGCTTTCCCTGTTTGAACGCCGCCGCCGCCGGGTGCGCACCGCACTGCGGACGCGTGCTGGCGATCGTCCTCGCTTGTCGGTGCACCGCACTGGTCGTCATATCTATGCTCAGATCATCAATGATGCTGATGGCCGCACCGTGGCTGCTGCATCTACTTTGGGCGGCAAGAAATCTGGCGCAAATGTCGATGCCGCTGCTCAAGTGGGCAAGGATATCGCCGCTGCCGCCAAGAAGGCTGGCGTGACCACTGTCGTGTTTGATCGCGGCGGGTTCCTGTTTCATGGCCGCGTGAAAGCGCTGGCCGATGCCGCTCGCGAAGGCGGGCTGGAGTTCTGATGATGGCTGACGACAAGAAAACTGAAGCGCCTGCTGAAGAGGCCAAGACCGAAGAAACTGCAGCACCTGCGGCGGAAGCGGCTCCGGCTGCTGAAGAAGCGAAAACTGAAGAAGCTGCTGCTCCGGCAGAGGCGACTCCAGCTGAGGCACCTGCAGAAGCTCCGGCGAAAACCGATGCTCCTCAGCAACGCGAAGGCCGCGGTCGTGGCCGTGGCGGCGACAATCGCGGCGGTGGCCGTGGTCGCGGTGGCCGTGACAATCGTCGCGGCAAGCGTGAAGAGGAAGATGACGGCATCATCGAGAAGCTGGTGCACATCAACCGCGTCTCTAAAACGGTGAAGGGTGGTAAGCGTTTTGGCTTTGCCGCACTGGTCGTTGTGGGTGACGGCGCGGGCCGCGTTGGCTTTGGCCACGGTAAGGCTCGCGAAGTTCCAGAGGCGATCACCAAAGCAACTGCAGCCGCTCGTAAGAAGATGGTCCGCGTTCCGCTCAAAGAAGGCCGCACTCTGCACCATGACGCCAAGGGCCGTTTCGGCGCTGGCAAGGTAACCGTGCGTACGGCGCCTCCGGGTACCGGCATCATTGCTGGTGGTCCGATGCGTGCCGTCTTTGAAAGCCTGGGCGTTGCAGACGTTGTGACCAAATCGGTCGGTTCGTCCAACCCCTATAACATGATCCGCGCCACCTTTGATGCGCTGACTAACCAGACTTCGCCGAAGTCTGTGGCTCAGCGCCGGGGCAAGAAGGTCGCTGACCTTTTGGGCCGTGGTGGTTCAAGCGAGGTGGAAGCAGAAGCTGAAGCCGCGGCGATTGTGGAGTAAGACCAATGGCTGCTAAGAAAACTATCAAGATCAAACAGATCGGTTCGCCGATCCGTCGCCCTGAAGGTCAGCGTAAGATCCTGATCGGCCTGGGCCTCAACAAGATGCATAAAGTGGTCGAGCGTCAGGATACCCCTGAAGTTCGCGGCGCGGTCGCAAAGATCCCGCATCTGGTTGAAGTGGTTGACTAAAATATTTGAGGCCTCGCTCGGTGCGGGGCCTCACTCTTTCAGCGCGAACAAAAGCGAAAGCGAGTGCACACATGAAACTCAATGACATCCGTGACAATGAAGGCGCCCGCAAAGGACGCATGCGCAAGGGCCGTGGTATCGGTTCTGGCAAAGGCAAAACCGCAGCTCGCGGTCAGAAGGGCCAGAAGAGCCGTTCCGGCGTAGCGATCAAGGGCTTTGAAGGCGGCCAAATGCCGCTTCACATGCGCCTGCCAAAGCGTGGCTTCAACAATCCGTTCGGCAAAGATTTTGCAGAGATCAACATTGGCATGGTCCAAAAGTTCATCGACGCGAAGAAGCTCGACGGCAAGAAAGCCATCGACGAAGCGGCTCTGCGTGAAGCAGGCCTGGTTCGCGGCGGCAAAGACGGTGTTCGTTTGCTCGGTAAGGGTGAACTGAAGGCTAAGGTCAAATTCGTCGTTGCTGGTGCGTCTAAGGGCGCAGTAGAAGCGGTTGAAAAGGCTGGCGGCAGCGTCGAGGTTGTTGTCGTGAAGAAGCCTTCGGGCAAGCCGAACCCTGAAAAAGCGGCGGCAAAAAGCAAATAATGCGGGTATTGGTGAGCGAGGGGTTCGACATTCGGCTCCTCGCTCCCTATCTAATCCTTCGTGCATAGACCGGCCAGGGCCGGTTGGTTTGTTTTTCGGGCTTGCTGGACGGCAAGGATACCCAAGGACGGGCTATTAGCCAGACGCTAGGATCGATATTTAGACATGGCATCACGCGCCGATTCAATCGCGAGCAATATGAGCCTCGCCAATTTCTCCAAAGCGACGGAGTTGCGCCAGCGTATCTGGTTCACCATCGGTGCGCTTATTGTCTTCCGCTTTTTGAGCTTTGTTCCGCTGCCCGGGGTCAATCCGTTGATCCTGGAAACGCTGTATGATCAAACGCGCGGTGGCATTCTTGACCTGTTCAATACATTTTCCGGCGGCAGCCTGGAGCGGATGAGCCTCATCGCGCTCGGCGTTATGCCGTATATCACCGCCTCGATTGTGGTGCAGATGGCCTCTGCCTTGCACCCAACGCTTGCAGCGCTGAAAAAAGAAGGCGCGACCGGGCGCCAAAAACTCAACCAATACACCCGCTATGGCACGGTGTTCCTTTGCATCATCCAGGGCTGGTTCCTGGCTGCGGGTCTCGAAAGCTTCGGCGCGCAAAGCGGGCTGCAAGCGGTCGTCAATCCGGGCTATATGTTCCGCGTCGGCGCCGTCATCAGCCTCGTGGGTGGCACTATGTTCCTGCTGTGGCTGGGTGAGCAGATCACCTCGCGCGGGATCGGTAACGGTGTCTCGCTGATCATTATGGCGGGTATTGTCGCGCAGTTCCCAACCTTCGTGTCCAACATGTTTGAGGGCGGCCGGACCGGTTCAATCTCGCTTGGTCTGATCGTTGGTTTCGCGATTATGGTGGTGCTGTTGATCCTGGTGATCTCCTTTGTGGAGCGGGCTCAGCGGCGCTTGCTGATCCAATATCCTAAGCGCGCCACGCAAAATGGTGTGATGCAGGCGGATCGCTCGCACTTGCCGCTAAAGCTCAATACCGCTGGTGTTATCCCGCCAATTTTCGCAAGCTCGCTGTTGCTGTTGCCGCTGACGATCACTCAGTTTGCTGGCGCGCCAAGCGGCGAGGAAGGCGCGGGCGGCTTTGCACAGAGCCTGTTGTTCTATCTCCAGCCAGGCGAGTGGATTTACCTCACGCTCTATGCGCTGGGCATTATCTTCTTCTGCTTCTTCTACACTGCGGTTGTGTTCAACCCGGAAGAGACAGCGGACAATCTGAAGAAAAACGGCGGCTTCATTCCTGGCATTCGCCCAGGTAAGCGGACGGCGGACTATCTCGAATATGTCCTGACCCGCATCACCGTGGTCGGCGCGCTCTATCTTGCGGTCGTTTGTGTGCTGCCGGAATATGTTATTCGCCAGACCGGCCTGCCGCTGTTCCTTGGCGGTACCAGCCTGTTGATTGTAGTGAACGTCACAGTCGACACGATCAGCCAAGTGCAGTCGCATTTGCTGGCGCACCAATATGGCGACCTGATCAAAAAGGCGAAGCTTAAGGGCCGTAAGCGCTAATCGGCGCGCGAGCATCTGGGGGATTTTGCGATGAACATCATTCTTCTTGGCCCTCCGGGTGCCGGTAAAGGCACCCAGAGCGCTGGCCTGGTTGAGCGTCACGGAATGGTGCAGCTTTCAACTGGCGACATGTTGCGCGCTGCGGTGAAGGCGGGCACGCCTGTTGGCCTAAAGGCGAAAGCTGTCATGGACGCGGGGGAGCTCGTGTCTGATGAGATTGTGGCTGAACTGATCGATGCTGAACTGGCGGCGATGGATGCGGGCACTGGCGCTATCTTCGATGGCTACCCACGCACAGCATCACAGGCTGAAACGCTTGACGCTATTCTGAGCAAACACAATCGCACGCTCGACCATGTGATTGAACTGGGCGTAGATGTTGATGCTCTGGTGGACCGGATTACAGGCCGTTTCTCGTGTGCCAATTGTGGTGCTCTTTACCACGACACCGCTAACCCGCCCACGAAAGAAGGGGTGTGCGACACCTGTGGCCACACAGAATTCAAACGCCGTCCTGATGACAATGAAGAAACCGTACGCACCCGGATGGCGGTGTATCGCGGTGAGACCGCACCAATCCTGCCAGGCTATGAAGCGCGTGGCATCGTGACGCGGGTTGATGGCATGGCGGGTATCACCGATGTCGCCAATGCGATTGACGCTGTGCTCGTTTAAGCGAGCAATTGCCGGGGCAGGGGACTAACTCTGCTCTTTCGTACAGTATCGGCATCGCCTAAACCGCTTCGCACAGAGATGCGAAGAGGACGATTGTGATGCGCGTAGTTTTGGCTGGTTTAGCAGCTTTGATGGTGGCTCAACCGGTTGCCGCTGAAGTGGTTTCGACCAGCGATAACGGCTTTGTAACCCGCGACGAGGCTGTGGTGGAAGCCAATCCCAAAGCGGTATGGCTGGCGCTGATCTCGCCTGGGCGCTGGTGGAATTCCTCGCACACTTGGTCTGGCGATTCTGCGAACCTTACCCTCACGCCGCAAGCGGGCGGATGCTTTTGTGAGCGCATTCCCGAAGATCCCGATCCGGAAAAGATTACGCTCGAGGGCAGCGTTGAGCACATGCGTGTGATCCAGGCCTACCCAGAACGTGCGTTGAGAATGCAGGGGGCACTGGGCCCGCTGCAAAGCGAGCCGGTTACCGGCATTCTGACCGTCGCGATCAGCGAGGTCGATGAAGGCACTAAGATCGTCTGGGAATATAATGTTGGTGGCTCCATGCGCTATAAGATCGGTGAGATCTCGGCTGCGGTTGGCGGGGTTATGACCCAGCAATTGTCGGGCCTGGCACAAAGCCTTGGCATGGTTTCTGGCCCGGCCTCGGTCAGCGATGACGCTGATGAGGCGGACGAGGGCACCAGCGCGATTGGTGATGACTTTCTCGACGGTGTCGAAGGCGCGAGCGAAGGTGAAGGCGGCAATTGAGGTGGGCGGGAAGACTAGTTTTCCCGCAGGTTCTCTGGCCCAGTTTTGACCTGGCCGTCGCGTCGCGCTAAATTGCGAAGCATTATAAGTGGGCAAAGCGAGTAATCTCGCGTAATTTTGCCGCTAAACTGTTCCATCGGACGAACTATTTTGTCCGATTGTCGCGCTATGATTTGCTAGCGGTTGACGTGCTGCGCGAATCGTCTTAAGCGCGCCCTTCATTCGAGATTTTCGAACCGAGTCCGGCAGGTAGCCTTATTGATTGGATGCCAACCGGGCTTTTTGCCGTTTAATCGGTTTTGACATTTGTCAGATCGGTTAAGCAGTAGCGTAAATCTCTGGTGAAGCGTTGAGATAGGGGTGGGTTGCATGTCGCGCTCATGTCCCTGTGGAGCATGGAGAATTAAGTGGCTCGTATTGCTGGGGTGAACATCCCTACAAATAAGCGTGTTATTATTGCGCTTACCTATATTCACGGGATTGGTCGCACGACCGCCGTGAAAATCGCTGACAAGCTTGGCATTGATCACGCTGCACGTGTGCAAGACCTTTCTGATGAAGAAGTTCTGCGTATTCGTGAGACGATTGACGCTGATCACACCGTCGAAGGCGATCTGCGTCGCAACACCGCGATGAACATTAAGCGCCTGATGGACCTTCGGTCTTATCGCGGCCTGCGTCATCGTAACGGATTGCCTGTGCGCGGTCAGCGCACTCACACCAACGCCCGCACCCGCAAGGGTAAGGCCAAGCCGATCGCTCGGCAAGAAGAAGTAAGCCTTGTTTGGGTCTTCCCAAGCAAGCTTTTACCTTCTGACGAGTTAAAGGATTTAGCCACATGGCACGCGAACCTGGTCGGGTTAAAAAACGCGACAAAAAGAATATCAGCAGCGGTGTTGCCCACATCAACGCCAGCTTTAACAACACGATGATCACCATCACCGATGCACAAGGCAATGCGATCAGCTGGTCCAGTGCAGGCATGATGGGCTTCAAAGGTAGCCGTAAATCGACGCCTTATGCAGCCCAGGTTGCCGCCGATGATGCTGGCAAAAAAGCCGCAGAGCATGGTGTGCGCACTTTGGAAGTCGAAGTGAAGGGCCCAGGCTCTGGCCGTGAGAGCGCATTGCGCGGTCTTGCAGCCGTTGGCTTTAACATCACATCTATCCGCGATGTGACGCCTATCCCGCATAACGGCGTTCGTCCGTCTAAGCGGCGCCGCGTCTAAACCGTCCCAGTTCGGTGGCCCTGGTGGCCATCGCAACGACCCGGCGGCCAAAGCGCAGTTCGCGAAAGCGCCAAGGCCCGCCGATAATTTGAACCGCTGCATAGCGAATTAGGGGAAATCCATGTCCGTCAATACGAAGAACTGGCAGGAACTTAAGAAACCCAACGCTCTCGAAATCAAGGAAGGTGGCGATAAGTCTCGCAAGACGACATTCGTCGCTGAGCCGCTTGAGCGCGGCTTTGGTCTGACACTCGGCAATGCGTTGCGTCGGGTGCTGTTGTCCTCATTGCAGGGCGCAGCGATCACCTCGATCAAGATTGAAAATGTACTGCACGAATTCTCGTCGCTCGCCGGTGTGCGTGAAGACGTGACCGACATCGTGCTGAATGCAAAGCAAATCTCGCTAAAGATGGAAGGCGAAGGCGCAAAACGCCTGCAGCTTTCCGCGACTGGTCCAGCTGAAGTCACCGCCGGTGATATCGCTGTCTCAGGCGATATTGAAGTGATGAACAAGGATTTGGTCCTGTGTCATTTGGACGAGGGTGCGACGCTCAATATGGAGCTGACCGCTGACGTGGGCAAAGGCTACACGCCTGCTGTTCAGAACCGTCCGGTTGATGCGCCGATCGGCCTGATCCCGATTGACTCGCTCTATTCGCCAGTCCGTCAGGTCAGCTATAAGGTTGAAAACGCCCGCGTTGGCCAAGAGCTTGACTATGACAAGCTCAGCCTCACGGTTGAAACAGATGGCACTGTGACCCCAGAAGATGCCGTGGCCTATGCTGCTCGCATTCTTCAAGATCAGCTGACACTGTTCGTCCACTTCGAAGATGGCATTCCGCAGCCGCAAAGTGCGATGATCGGCCAAGCCGCTCAGCCGCAAGAAGACGATGCGAACCAGCTCAACCGTTACCTTCTCAAGAAGGTCGACGAGCTGGAACTGTCGGTTCGCTCTGCCAACTGCCTCAAGAACGACAACATCATCTACATCGGTGATCTGGTTCAAAAAACCGAAGCCGAGATGCTGCGCACGCCAAACTTTGGCCGCAAGTCGCTCAATGAGATCAAAGAAGTTCTCTCCAGCATGGGTCTGCGCCTCGGCATGGACATTCCAGGCTGGCCACCAGAGAACATCGAAGAAATGGCCAAGAAGCTCGAACAAGAGCTGCTGGGCTAATCAGGTTCCGGCGGCGCACCTTAAGCGCCGCCAGTACCGGGCTACCTAATACGGGCCCCTTACAAACGAAGGATATGAATTATGCGTCACGGAATTTCACAGCGTAAGCTGAGCCGTAAGTCGGGCCACCGTAAGGCTCTGTTCCGCAACATGGCAGCGGCTCTGATCAAGCACGAGCAGATCCAGACAACTCTGCCAAAGGCGAAAGAACTGCGCCCATATGTTGAGAAGCTGATCACGCTGGCAAAGCGTGGCGGCCTGTCAAACCGCCGTTTGGCTCAGTCGCGTCTGCTGGACGAAACCCAGCTGAAGAAGCTGTTTGACGTTCTGGCTGAGCGCTATAGCGACCGCGATGGTGGCTACACCCGCGTGATCAAGGCTGGTTACCGCGCTAGCGACAGCGCGCAGCTCGCAATCATCGAATTGGTTGAGCGCGATCCAGAAGCCAAGGGCCAAGATAGCGGTCCGGTTATGTCGGACGAATATGATGAAGAAGAAGCAATGGCGTAAGCCGAGCTTTGATCTAGGGGCCGGGTGGCTCCGGTACGCAAACAAACGAATGGGCTGGTGGAGAGATCCACCGGCCCTTTTTGTTACGCGCGGCGGTTGCATGGCTTTTCTTTTGAGGCGCTGCGACTAGAGTCAGTGCCATGAAGACTACACTCACTGCCGCCGCAGGCGCGGCTCTCGCACTCACGGCTATCACCTCGGCTCCGGCAGCCGCACAATCGGCGCAGGAGCGCTTGGATGCGCGCTATGATCGCGCGCTTGCGGCGGGGTACAAGGCGCTGATGCTATGCAGCGCGATTGCGAACGCAGAGGCCAATGGAACAACGCGCACGCCAGCGAGCGTGCATGAGTGGGAGCTGACTGGCATTCAAGCGCCGCTGGACGATATTGTGCGCGAGCTGCCGTATGAAGTTCATCGTTACTTTGGTGATGGTGAAATCTTCTATACTTCGGTTGTTTGGGACGAGAATGTGGAGCCGAGATATGCTGTGTTTGGGCGGCATGAAGGATGTTCTGTACAACCTGTCGGTAGCCCAAAGCCGACGGGCGTGTCCTATCAGATTGATGGTGGAGCTTTGTGGCAGCTTCAGAAGGATGCGCGCACTCGGACCTTCACCTTGGGTGCAGATTCAGGCAACGGTAATTCTGAACAACTGGGTAGAGCACCTAATACCCCATTGAATCCGCTGTTCGAAAGAGCTCTAGGCAACGAGTATGGTCAAGGCCGTACAACCGCAGTTTTGGTGCTCAAGCAGTCTGACAGTCAGTCTTCCACGACGTGGGCGAGATATGCGGAAGGCTTCGACGAAAATACGCCTCAACGTACATGGTCAGTTGCCAAGAGCATAGCTGCGACATTGGTGGGCGCGGCTGTGCGGCGGGGCCAGGCAGATGTGAGTGTGTCTGCTGGTCTGGGCGTTGATGTCAACGATCCGCGTCGTTCTATTACCATCAACCATGCCCTCCGCATGGCTTCGGGGCGTTATTCGGACACGGCCGGGAACCGCACCGATCCGCTTTATTGGGGGGGACAACTGTTGACGAACGCGCACAAAACTGGCCGCTGCTTGCCAAGCCAAATACGGTTTATCGCTACGCCAACAACGACACTTTGGCCGCTGTGAAGGCGATTGAAGGAACGTTTAAAGCGCATCCACCAGCAGAACTCTTCGCTAAACTCGGCATGAGCCACTCCGTTGCCGAGACCGACTGGCAAGGCAACTACGTCCTTTCTAGCCAAGCGTGGACAACAGCGCGCGATCTGGCCAAGCTGGGGCAACTCTACCTCAATGACGGTGTGTGGAACGGTGAGCGTTTGCTGCCCGAAGGTTGGCGCGAATACGTCTCCGACCCATCCGGACCGCAGCCAGAAGGCACAGATTGGGGTTATGGGGCAGGTTGGTGGACCTTCCGCTTCAGCCAGAGGGCAATGCATTTGAGGGCATTCCTGACGACGCCTTCGCCGCGCGCGGCAATCGCGGGCAATATGTCGTCGTCGTGCCAAGCCGCAATGTCGTGATCGTGCGCCGGGGCGAGGATATGGTCGGAACGCGCTTCGATATTGCCGCTTTTACCCGCGATGTGTTGGCTCAATTGGATTGATCCACCGAGGGTAGAAAATACGATGTTCAGATAAATGGCTATAAACCTGAACAATCACTGCAAAGGTCAGTCAGGCTTAGACAATAGCGAATCATCCATAAGGGGTTTGTAGCCGGGACACCCCCGTTTCGGCGCAACCCGAGGATGATACCCTATGACGAAATTGACCAAGATGTTGGCCAAGGGCACGCTCGGGACCGTCGCCGCAGGTGCGATGGCCCTGGCAACAGCAGCTCCGGCGCAAGCGCGCGACTATGACAAAAAAATTGATGCAGGTGATGTGATCGCCGGTGCACTGATCATCGGCGGGATCGCCGCAGTGGCAGGCGCCTTTGACAAGAAGGACCGCTACAAACAACGCGATTATCGCGACCGCCGCTATCGTGGGGATCGCAACCGTGGCTACAACAATGGCTACAACCACCGCGCCAGCTACAACCGCGGCAATCCGCGCCGCGCCGTAGAGCGCTGTGTCCGCACCGCAGAGCGTCAGGCACGCCGTTTCGGAGGCTTCCGCTACGCTGATGTGACCGACATTCGGGACGTTGAACGCACCCGCTATGGCTTCCGGGTTAAAGGCCGCATCGTGGTCGAAGGCGGACGCGGTTATGGCCGGGGCTACTCAGATCGGGGCAGGTTCACCTGCTTTGTGGAGCGTGGCAACCGTCCGCAGGTCAACTTCCGTAAAATTCGCGGACTGCGTTGATCGTAGAACGATTGAATAACACGAACCCACCCAATGTATGGGCGGTTCAGGCAAGTGTAAGCCTGGGCCGCCTATGCCTGTATCCAGATCAGAGCGATTGGTGGCACGCTCATCCGCAACAGGAGGGAACCCAATGGCCCATTTGAAATCACTTGGCGTGCTGGCCGGTTTGGCCGCCGCAAGCGCTCTGGCAGCAACAGCCGGCGAGCGCCGCTGAACTGCCGAGCAGCCCAGTATCAAGCAGTCTAACAAGCGGGACGTTTTCCACCGCTCCTGCGTTCGATCTTTTTACTCCAGAGGCAGAGACGGTCGAGCATCACCGCTATCGCCGTTATCGTGGCTATCGCCGGGGCTACCGTCGCCATCGCCGTGTCGGCGTGGGCGATCTCATCGCTGGAGCGGTGATTATCGGCGGGATCGCAGCAATCGCCAACTCGACATCCCGCAAGAATGAACGCCGCTATCGCGACCGCGACTATGATCGCCGTGAGCGGGATTACGACAATCGCGAACGTCGCCGAGGCGATAGGCGCAGTGAGAGCGGCTCTGGCATCGACAATGCGGTCTCGCGCTGTGTGAACCAGATTGAGCGCGATGTGCGGGTGGAAGGCGTGGATAGCGTCGACCGCACGGGTGAGGGCTGGCGGGTAACTGGCTCGCTCTACAATGGCGATCGTTTCACTTGTCAGATCGGCAATGATGGCAGGGTCAGCAATGTTGATTTTGGCGGCAGTTTCTCCGGAGCGTCTGCGGGCGATGTGGATGACCGCCAGTTGAGCGATGACCGATACACCGAGGCACGCCGCACGCGCGGCATGTCTGAGCCAGACAGCCGCTATCAAGCGACCGTGGTTCGGGCTACGCCTGAGAACTCAGCGCAGCCTGCCTATCCGGGCGGACCATTGCCGGGCGAAAGCTTTGACGACCGCGTTGATGGCGACATCGGCGGCTAAACCTTAGCCAGACGGTTAAGGTCTGAAATTCGATAGAAGGGGCGGGTTATCCCGTCCCTTTTTTCGTGAGACCCTCTCGGTAAGATGGCAGCGATATCTGCCACACGACCGCCGCCACGCGCAGCGCATAACCCGCCGCAAAGGCGATGCCCCACACGGCAATGTTGAGCAGCCCCCAATGCGGTGCGGCCAGCATCCCGGCCACGGTTAGAGATGCGCTGAGCGCTGCCGCGGTTACGTATAGTTCTGGCCTCATAATGACCGACGGACGGCCTGCCACCACATCGCGGATGATGCCGCCCACACAGCCGGTGATGATCCCCATCAGCGCGGCGGGCACTGGTGGAATACCGTAAGCAGTGGCCTTTGCCGCGCCTAGCACCGCATAGGCGGCGAGCCCTGCGCCATCTGCGATATCGAACAACTTCCCCTCCCAGAACCGCGTCGGGGTGAACCAGGCGAACAGGGCAGTGGTGAGGCAGATCGCCGCGACCCAGGGGTCCGTGATCCAGAATACCGGCGCATCGATCAGCAGGTCGCGCACAGTGCCTCCGCCGACGCCAGTGACCAGTGCAAAGAACGCCATGGTGACAAACGTCTGGCGTTCCTTGGCGGCGATAACCGCACCAGACAGCGCAAAGATTGTGATTCCGGCGACGTCGAGAATGTCTAGGACTGGGGTGAGGATCTCCTCGTTCATGACTGGATCGCTGTTTCCGCCCCGCGGCGGTTCTTGCGCCGACGGAACATCAGGATGGAGCCAAGCAGGGAGCCGATCAGACCCAAGGCCGCGAATAGGATCAGGATCGGGTGGCTGCTATCTTCCCGCTCCGACAGGTCCATGATGTGCAGGCCCCACATGAAATCGAACCAACGCCACCAGATGGTGCGCACCGCCTCGATCTCGCCCGTGTCGCGCCCAATGTAGATATTCGCGCCGTCCTCTAGCGCCACCTGCCACACAGGCATTGGACGGCGGAAATCAAACGGGACTTCATTCGCCTCAAAGAAGGTGACGCTGCGCACTTTGTCTCCGCCGACAATACGCTTCGCCACAATCGCGTGGGCCTGAGCGCTGTCGAGCGAGGCAATGCGCTCGCCGCTCGTCATATCGACCCGGGTCACAGCGCCATCGAGGGCGGTCAAGATCGCGACCGCACGGCCATCCTGCATCACGGCGCGCATTTCCTTTAGGGCTGCCTCGCTCGTGGCAAGCTCGCTATCGGGCAAGATCAGCGGTTGTTCCGGTGCCTCAATGCGCAGGTGATTGCCGCGCACTTCCTCAATCGGCTTGGCGACCATGAACAGACCCGTCGCGGTCCACATCACAATCGGCACGCCGACGAGCCAACCTAACCATACATGCCATTTGGCAAACCGCTGCATCCAGGTCTTGCGGGTCATGCCATTTCCTTTGTGGGCGAATCTAACCGTGTAGAATTTCGCCTATGGCTTTGGCTGCATGGATGCAATCGAGATCGGACCAGCGCGGTCCCATTACCTGCATTCCGCAGGGCAGGCTGACGCCTCTATCGGTGCCAGACCCGATGGGCAGACATGTTGCAGGGAGGTTGGGGAAGGTCGCAAGGCCTGCCCATGTGAGACCAGCGCCTGCAGCCATTTCTGCGTCGTTGACGTGCAAAGTCGCATCAAAGATGGATCCATCCCTATGCGGCACGGCCAGCACCGGCGCAGGGGGAGAGAGGATAAAGTCATAGGTCTCAAACACGCGTTCCCAAGCGATTTCGTTGCGGGTCTGCACATCCAGCAGGTCGAACCAATCGGTCGCGCTGGCGCGTTTGCCATTGGGCGCAGGCGCCCCGCGCGCCATCGCGGTGTTCAGCATCCGCAGGTAATCCGCCTGCTGCTGAGCCAGGTCGGGCAGCAGATCACTGCTCCGGTCGATGGTCACACCCGCCGCCTCCAAGGCTTTCAGCGCAGCCTCGGTCGGCGCACGTACGCTGTCATCGATTGGGCTATCCGGGTAATCGAGCAAGGCGAGCAAGCGGCATTGCTTTAGCGGCTTGCCGCTTTCGCGCAGCGGCATGGAGGAACCGATCCGCATCAGGGCTGCAAGGTCATCGGCATTGCGTGCCAAAGGCCCGGCAATTGACAGCGCGCCATCGTGCGCGTCTTTGCCCTTCATCGCCGGGTGATCGTGGCCATGTTTGGAGACGAGGCCCCAGCTGCTCTTATGCCCCCACACCCCGCAAAAATGCGCTGGCACGCGAACGGAACCGCCAATGTCCGTGCCGAATTCGCAGGGCACCATTCCGCTGGCCACGGCAGCGGCGGACCCGCCGGAGGATCCACCGGGTGAGCGATCGTGATTGTGCGGATTGTTGGTGCGGCCATAGACCGGGTTGTTCGATTGCCAATCGGTTAGGTCGGGTGGGACATTGCTTTTGCCAATGAAGATGACGCCAGCGGCCTTGAGCTTCGCGACGAGTTTTGCATCACGCTTTGCGATATTGCCCGCGAATTGTGTGTGACCCCAGGACGTCGGCAAGCCAGCAATGTCGAAGCTTTCCTTGATCGTCATCGGCACGCCAAACAGCGGCTGATCATCGCGCGGCGTCACCCCGTCAAGCGCACGGGCTGCTTCGCTAGCCCGCTCAAAATCCGGCACGGCCAGCGCATTTACATGGCCATCAAAGTGCTCAATTCGGATGATCGCGGCGTCGACGGCCTCCGCTGGGCTCATTTCCCCTGCGCGGATGGCAGCAGCCGTTTCAAGCGCGCCGGGTTTGTCGGTCAGTGTTGGATAGGCCAAATGATCATCCCCTCACGCCCGGTTCTAGGGGCGAGAGGGGACAGGATCAATTGCCGTATTTGCGGGAGCGCAATCTAGCGCGGCGATTGGCCAGGATGCTCAGTTGCCGCGTGCTTTTTGAAGCAATCCCATTCCCAGCTTGGCCGCTGACCCGCCGTTCAAGTTCGCAAGGACTACGACAGTGGTTTTGGTGTCCGGGTTATAGCCGAGGAATGCGTTGAAGCCTTCAATCCCTCCACCATGCCAGATTGAGCGGCCTTCCGGCGTGTCCGTGATCAAAAGGCCCATCGCATATTTTGCGCCTGCGACCGCTTCAAACTCGCTGGGGGTCGTCAATTGAGTAAGACTGGCCTCGGACAACACTGCGCCGCCAAACAAGCCGCGCTGCCATTTGAGCAAATCGCCTGTGGTCGAATAGAGCGCTCCGGCACCGGTTGGGATCGCCATGTTCACATATTCAGCGTTCACAACCCCGTTTGACGACGGCGAGTATCCTGCCGCGCGCTTTGGGAGGATCTCAGAGCTGCGATCAATCCCTGTCGAGTCCATGCCGAGTGGAACAAAAAGGTTCGCCTTGACGAACTCTTGATAGCTCGTTTCGCTCACCACCTCGATGATCCGTGTGAGCATTACGAAATTGGAGTTGGAGTAACTCCACTGAGAGCCGGGTTCGAATTCAAGCGGTAGATCGGAAAACATCGCGATCAATTCATCCTGAGACGTGGGCAGGAATTTTTGTGTGCCAAAACTGTCTAATGAAGTGACATTGGGCAAACCTGAAGTGTGTTGGAGCAGGTTTCGCACTGTGATCTCGCCCCAAGTCGCGGGCGCATCGGTGATGTATTTGTTGATCGGATCATCCACATTGATCAGTCCGCGTTCTTGCAAAAGCAGGATGGAAACAGCGGTGAACTGCTTCGTAACAGAGCCGATACGAAAGCGTGTTTCGCTGGTGTTGGCGATATCCCATTCTAAGTTGGCTGACCCCCAAGCTTGGTTGAGCAGAACTTCATCGGCCTTCGCGACGAGGACCGCGCCCATATAGGCGCCGCTGTCTGCTTCAGGTTCGACCACAGCAGCCAGTTCTTCTGTGCTCTGCGCGTGGGCGGGCGCACAAACTGCCGCGAGTGCCAGTGAGGCAAGGGATAGGTTTAGCGATTTAGCAAGTGATCTTCTAAGCGGCATGCGAAGCTCCAGTGTGTTGGTGTATTATACTATCAACACACATAGGTAAATTCAGCAGGAGCGCAAGACGCTTAATCCTCGTGATCACATGTGGATTGGCTTGCCCGTCACGGCCATCGCCGCTTCTTTCACCGCCTCTGCGTGCGTCGGGTGCGCATGACAGGTGTAGGCGATGTCTTCCGACGTGGCGCCGAATTCCATCGCAACCGCAGCTTCTGCGATCATCGTGCCGGCCAGGCTGGCAACGATATGCACGCCCAGCACGCGGTCCGTCTCTGCATCGGCGATGACTTTCACAAAGCCATCGGTGTCGCGGTTTGCCTTCGCCCGGCTGTTTGCCATCATCGGGAACTTGCCAACTTTGACCGTGTGGCCTGCTTCTTTCGCAGCCGCCTCAGTCATGCCAACATCGGCAAATTCTGGCATGGTGTAGACCACGCCGGGGATCACATCGTGATTGATGATGCCGGTCTCACCTGCGATGTTCTCTGCGCAGGCGATGCCTTCATCCTCGGCCTTGTGGGCGAGCATCGGGCCGGGAACACAGTCGCCAATCGCCCAAACACCGTCCACTTTGGTGCGGAAGTCGTGGCCGACTTCGATCTGATCGCGCTTGTTGGTTTCAATCCCGATCTTATCAAGCGCCAGACCATCGGTGTTGGGCTAGCGCCCGATTGAGACCAGCACGTGGCTGGCCTTGATTGTCTGCTCATCACCGCCAGCGGATTTCTCCACGCTGAGCGTCACGCCTTTGGCGGTTGCCTTCGCGCCGGTGACCTTATGGCTGAGCATCAACTCCATGCCTTGCTTCTTGAAGATCTTGCCTGCTTCCTTGCGAACATCCGCGTCCATTCCAGGCAGGAGTTGGTCCAGGAATTCGATCACGGTGACCTTAGCGCCCAGTCGCCGCCAGACAGAGCCAAGCTCCAGGCCGATCACGCCGCCGCCGATGACGACGAGGTGCTCTGGCACTTCTTCCAGCTCCAGCGCGCCGGTGCTGTCGACGATGCGTTTCGCAGCATTGTCGACCTCAACGCCGGGCAGGGGCGTGACTGAGGAGCCGGTCGCGATGATGATGTCTTTCGCGGTGACTGTCTCGTCGCCGACCTTTACCGAATGCGCATCTTCAAATGCGGCGTGGCCCTTGATCCAGGTGACCTTATTCTTCTTGAACAAGAATTCGATTCCGCCCGTGAGCTCACCCACGGCCTTGTTCTTCTCCGCAATCATCACGCCCAGATCGAGCTTCGGCTTGGCGGTGATGCCCCATTTGGCAAAGTGACCACCATCGGCCTCTTCAAACAGTTCAGAACCGTGCAACAGCGCCTTTGACGGGATGCACCCGACGTTAAGGCATGTGCCGCCCAAGGTCTCGCGGCTTTCAACGCAGGCCGTTTTCAGGCCCAGCTGCGCCGCGCGAATGGCGGCGACATAGCCTCCTGGTCCCGCGCCAATGACAAGGCAATCGTAGTCGTAGTTCTCAGCCATCAGTAACTCCGCTCATCCTGAGCTTGTCGAAGGGTTGTCCTTCACTTGGTGTCCGTCGCTCAAAAGTGAAGAGCGGGGCTTCGACTGGCTCAGCCCGAACGGATTTGGTCTATTGCTTACAAATCGATCAGCATCCGAGTTGGATCTTCGATCGCTTCCTTGATGATTTTCAGAGCGGTCACAGCCTCGCGGCCATCGATCAGGCGGTGATCATAGCTGAGCGCGAGATACATCATCGGGCGGATCACAACCTCGCCGTTGATCGCAACCGGGCGGTCCTCGATGCGGTGCAGGCCCAGAACGGCGCTTTGCGGAGCGTTGATGATCGGCGTCGACATCAGCGATCCGAACACACCACCATTGGAAATGGTAAAGGTGCCGCCGGTCATATCGGCCATGGTCAGCGTGCCTTCTTTGGCGCGCTTGCCAAAATCGGCGATGTCTTTCTCGATCCCGGCAAATCCCTTTTTATCGCAATCGCGAACGACCGGGACGACCAGGCCATTGGGCGCGGATACGGCGACAGAGATGTCAACATAGTCGTGATAGACGATCTCATCGCCTTCGATATAGGCGTTGACCGATGGCACATCCTTCAGTGCGAGGCAGGCAGCCTTGGCGAAGAAGCCCATAAAACCGAGGCGGATGTCATGCTTCTTGGCGAAGAGGTCTTTGTACTTGGTGCGCGCCTCGATGACCGCGCTCATGTCGCAATCGTTGAAGGTGGTTAGTAGGGCGGCGGTGTCTTGCGCGCCTTTCAAACGCTTTGCGATGGTCTGGCGCATCCGCGTCATCTTCACGCGTTCGTCATTGCGGCCAGCGCCTGGCGCGGCGGCGCCTGCAGGTGCGGCGCCTGCAGGTGCGGCGGCAGCCGGGGTAGGGGAGGCTGCTGGTGCAGGATCACCCTTGGCTTTCGCGGCGGCGAGCACGTCTTCCTTGGTCAGACGGCCGTCTTTGCCGGTGCCTTTGATGGTCGAGGGATCAACCCCATGCTCCAGCACTGCACGGCGCACCGCAGGAGACAGTGTTTGCGCGGCGGCTTGCAGATCGTCGGAGCCTTCCGCTTTGGCTGCTGACGCCG
The DNA here is from genome assembly GCF_057364945.1 of Erythrobacter sp. SN6-5. Lineage (NCBI taxonomy): Bacteria > Pseudomonadati > Pseudomonadota > Alphaproteobacteria > Sphingomonadales > Erythrobacteraceae > Erythrobacter > Erythrobacter sp. SN6-5. The sequence continues at coordinate 2,720,715 of NZ_CP200282.1, read as the reverse complement.
GAGTGTCTGCCTTCGCAGCAGGAGCTGCCGCGCTGGCGGTAGCACCAGCCTCGATCACCGCGAGAACCGCGCCGACTTCTACCGTGTCGCCGACGGCGGCTTTATGCTCGGTCAGGACGCCTGCGATGGGCGAGGGCACATCAACGGCGACCTTATCGGTTTCCAAGCTGACTATTGGCTCGTCAGCGGCAACCGCGTCGCCGGGCTGTTTGAGCCATTCGCCAATGGTGCCTTCGGTGACGGATTCGCCGAGCGCTGGGACTGTAATATCTTGGGCCATAATGGGTTCCTTAGGCCTTTTTCTTGCTGGATTTACTGGATGAATTCGAAAGGTCGAGCGCATCTGCGATCAGCGCTTCTTGCTGCTCGGCGTGCCGTTTGGCAAGGCCGGTGGCAGGCGATGCCGAGGCATCACGTCCGGCATAGATTGGCCGCATGCCATCATGTCCGGCCGCGCTCAGCGATTCTTCGATCTGATTATCGACGAAGAACCATGCGCCATTGTTCTTGGGCTCTTCCTGGCACCAGACAACCTCTTTGAGGCCCGTCATCCGCTTAAGCCGCACGGCCAGTGGATCGCCGGGGAACGGATAGAGCTGTTCAATGCGGACGATTGAGACGTCTTTGATCTTTGCCTTGTCGCGTGCCTCGATCAGGTCATAGGCGACCTTGCCAGAGCACAGAACCAGACGCTTGACCTTCTTGTCATCGATCGCTGTCGTATCAGATTTGATCCGCATGAAGTGATGATCGCCAAGGAATTCCTCGCGCGGGCTCTTGGCCATCGGATGCCGCAGCAGGCTCTTTGGTGTCATAATAACCATCGGCTTGCGGAACGGACGCAGCATCTGGCGGCGCAGCACGTGGAAGTAGTTCGCTGCGGCGTGGTGATGTTGCAGACCTGGATATTGTCGTTCGCGCACAATTGCAGGAAGCGTTCGAGCCGGGCAGAGCTGTGCTCTGGACCCTGGCCCTCATATCCATGCGGCAGCAGCATGACGAGGCCGTTTGCGCGCAGCCACTTTGCCTCACCGCTGACGATGTACTGATCGATCATGATCTGCGCGCCATTGGCGAAATCGCCAAATTGCGCTTCCCATAGGACCAGTGATTTCGGGTCAGCCATGGCAAAGCCATATTCAAACCCGAGCACGCCGTATTCGGACAGGGTGCTGTCATACACCTCGAACTTGCCATGGGGCAGAGTGGTAAGCGGGATGTATTTGCGCTCGGTCTTTTGATCGACCCACACCGCGTGACGCTGGCTAAAGGTGCCGCGCCCGGAATCCTGGCCGGACAGGCGCACGCCGTATCCGCCCATCACCAGGCTGCCAAAGGCAAGCGCCTCTGCCGTGGCCCAGTCGAAGCCTTCGCCGCTGCTGAACATCTCGCCTTTGGCCTTCAGCACGCGGCCTAAGGTCTTGTGAATGTTCAGATCGTCCGGAACCTCGGTCAAAACGCGGCCCAGGCTGTCGAACTGCTTTGGCTCAAGCGCGGTTTCGACATTGCGCCGTGCGGATTCGGGATCGACCGGCTTGTTAAGGCCTGCCCAGCGGCCCGCGAACCAATCCGCCTCATTCGGCTTATAGCTCTTGGATGCCTCGAATTCCTCGTCGAGCTCGGCGACAAAGTCGTCCTGCAACTGCTTCAAGGTGTCGCCCTCGATCACGCCTTCGCCGATCAAGCGTTCTGAATAAATCGCACTGACTTTTGGATGAGTGCGGATCGCATCATACATCAGCGGCTGCGTAAACTTCGGCTCATCGCCTTCATTGTGGCCGAACCGGCGATAGCACCACATGTCGATCACAACGTCGCGCTTGAAAGTCTGGCGATATTCCACCGCCAGTTTACACGCGAAAGTCACCGCTTCTGGATCATCGCCATTCACGTGCAGGATCGGCGCCATCACGCCCTTCGCCACATCGGATGGATAGGGCGAGCTGCGCGCGAAGCGCGGCGAAGTGGTAAAGCCGATCTGGTTGTTGATGATAAAGTGCAGACAGCCGCCAGTGTCATAGCCGTTCACGCCTGACAGGCTGAGGCTTTCCCACACCACGCCTTGCCCGGCGAAGGCTGCATCACCGTGGATCAGGACAGGTAGAACCTGATCCTTCTTGTCGAGATCGTCCCGGATTGCCTGCTGCGCACGGACCTTGCCCAGAACAACCGGGTCCACTGTTTCCAGGTGCGATGGGTTGGGGACGAGCGACATGTGCACGTCGATCCCATCGAAATTGCGATCGGTGCTGGTGCCGAGGTGATATTTCACATCGCCAGAACCGCCAACGTCCTCTGGATTGGCAGAGCCTCCGGAAAACTCGTGAAAGATCACCTTGTATGGCTTAGCCATGACATTTGCGAGCACGTTGAGACGCCCTCGGTGGGCCATGCCGTAAATAATCTCGCGCACGCCGGAGCTGCCGCCATGCTTGATCACCGCCTCTAGAGCAGGGATCATACTCTCGCCGCCGTCTAGGCCGAAGCGTTTGGTGCCCACATATTTTTTGCCGAGGAACGCTTCGTATTGTTCGCCGCGAACCACCGCCGCCAGGATGGCGCGCTTGCCTTCTGGCGTAAACTGGATCGTCTCGCCCGGGCTTTCAAACTTGTCCTGCAGGAATCGCCGCTCTTCAGTGTCGGCAATGTGCATGTATTCCAGGCCAACCTTGCCGCAATAGGTCGCGCGCAATGTGTTGTAGAGTTCGCGCACGCTGGTCCATTCCAGACCGAGCACGCCGCCGACATAGACCTGAGTATCTTCCTTGCCTGCAAGGCCATGGAATTCGAGTGTAAGATCAGCCGGTACATCGCGGTGAGAGAGGCCCAGCGGATCGAGATCCGCCGCCATATGGCCTCGCACCCGGTAAAGGCGAACCAAGGTCATGGCAGAAATCGAAAGGCTCGCCGCCTCCTCAATCGCTGCCGGATCCAGCGCTTTGCCAGCCTTCTTTGCGGCCTTTTCAACCGCCAGCTTCATGACTGTCGGATCAAGCGCCTGCGTTAGATCATCGGCATCCTCGCCGCCGCTCAGCGGCCAACGCGCATTGCCCCACGAAGGGCCAGGCTGTGGTCCCTCTTGGTCCGGTACTTCCGGTATGAAATCTTGGCTTTCGTTACCCATCAAAGGTCACCTATTTTACCGAGCGCTCTCGGCTTCAAAGCATCTTACCAAAGCTGGGGGATAGTCCTGGGGAGGAAATATCCCTCAACAATCGCCTCAGGCAATTTCCTTAAGCATTGCATCCAGAGTGGTGCCCAGCTCAGATGGTGAGGGCGACACACGGATGCCTGCAGCTTCCATCGCCGCGATCTTATCATCCGCGCCGCCTTTGCCGCCAGACACAATCGCGCCAGCGTGGCCCATGCGGCGTCCGGGAGGCGCCGTGCGTCCAGCGATAAAGCCAACGGTTGGCTTGCTGCGGCCCTTGGCGGCTTCTGCTTTGAGGAATTCGGCCGCTTCTTCTTCCGCGCTGCCGCCGATTTCGCCGATCATGATGATCGACTTGGTTTCTTCATCACCCAGGAACAGGTCGAGCACGTCGATAAAGTTGGTGCCATTGACCGGGTCGCCGCCAATGCCAACCGCTGTGGTCTGGCCCAGGCCAACCATCGTGGTTTGATGCACGGCTTCGTAGGTGAGCGTGCCAGAGCGTGAGACCACGCCAACGCTGCCCTTTTGGAAGATGCTGCCCGGCATAATGCCGATCTTGCATTCGCCCGGTGTTAGAACGCCGGGGCAGTTCGGTCCGATCAGGCGTGAATTGGAGCCTTCGAGTGCGGCCTTAACCCGCACCATGTCGAGCACAGGAATACCCTCGGTGATCGCAATGATCAGCTCAACTTCGGCATCAATCGCCTCGCAAATGGCGTCACCAGCGAAGGGCGGCGGCACATAGATGCACGATGCGGTCGCGCCGGTTTCAGCCTTCGCCTCGCGCACGGTGTTGAAATTGGGTAAGCCAATGTGCGTCGTGCCGCCTTTGCCAGGCGTAACGCCTGCAACCATTTGCGTGCCGTAATCCAACGCCTGCTGGGTGTGGAACGTGCCCGTGTCCCCGGTCATGCCCTGGGTGATGACCTTGGTGTCTTTGTTTACGAGAATGCTCATTGTGGTTCGAAACCTCTGATGCAAAGTGAATGAAATGAATTCCTGACCTCAGTTGAGCATGGCCAGAAGATTTGTGGATGTGCTCTACGCCATCATTGCGCGCCGGAAATTTGCTTTCCAACTTGAATGCGCATGCTGGTGAATTTTTCGTCGAGTGATGCAACCTCGTAGATCGTGTCGCCTCTCTCAAAGGAAACGCTGTTGGCAATGTCGCGGCCGGTGGCGCGGTAACCCGACGCAGGTTGATCGAGGTAGGCCGCGATCTGAGTTGCCGCCATAATGCTGTTGCCGGGCATAGCCATTTGGCAAGTGCCGCCGAAGCCCTCTCTTTTGGAACCGATGCTGGTGTCTTTGCCAATGAAAAACAGTGTTTTGCCTTCTTTAGAGAGAGCGAGTGCTCCTGGTTCATCCCAGAATGCACTATCGCCTGCACTGGCAGGTTTGGTCCAACCTTCTGACCCAAGCTTCGCACTGGTGCCTTCAAAATCCGCGTGAAGCTGCTCGCAAGTATGGGTGGCCATTACGGCTGGGCTCACTTCTGGATCGAGTTGCTCTTGCGCGTAGGCACCCGATGAAAGCAAGGCTAGCCCCGCCAAAACTATGGTTCTGGAATTCAGCACATTACGTCTCCCAATATCTTTCAGCATACTTATGGCTGTTTGCTTTCTTCGGTGTCGGAATTGGATTGTTCTGGCGTCAATCGGTCTTGATCGGCTTGAGGTTTTGTCAACGCCTCCAATCCGGTGAACTCAGTAAGAATGTAGAAACCTGGATACAGCACATCGTCGGGTAAATCCGATATACTGGCGGCTCCGAAATGACTGTTCGTATATCGCGCGCCAGTAACCAGATGTTGCGGAGCAACGCTTTCCCATATCCACCAACCATCGCGGTAATCGCCGGGCGAGTTGGTATTGGCAAAATCCGGTTGGACGCCAAGTATCCCGCCCAATAGTCGGCCGTCTGGCATGTACGGGAAATCATCGATAACGGTGATGCAGGAATACATCTCTTCGCCGTCGACTGATGTCCACCGAGCCATCGAATGGTCAATTACGTGACCATGCAATTTCACACTAAACACACGTATTGTTGGATCTGGGTCATCGGCCCAAGTCGCCCCTGCTAGCCGTTCGGCCATCAACGGTTTAGGCTCTGACTGTTCAGTCCAACCTTCACGGCGCAATTCACCATTAGGCTCGTAAGCTGCCACATTGTTGCATTCGACCAGATGCCGGTCGGTCGCCTCGACCAGTGCCATCGGCGCATCATGCGCTGAGGCAGGCGCGGCAATTGCGGCGAGCAAGGCGACTGGGAAGAAGCGCATCACTCCGCAGTTCCCACTGTATCTGATTTGAGAGCCACGCCGTCGAATTTAAAGGCGTCTGCCAATTGGCTGCCCGGCGGAATGTAGAACACTTGGAAACTGTCGTGACCAGGCTGAGTGCCCGGCTCCCAATCGGTGATTTGGACACCATCTTGATCGATGGCTTTGGTTGGCTCGCGGTCCAGCCATTTAGCCACCGTTTCAGGAGGGATCGCGCGCGTCTCGCCCATATCGAACAGGCGGCAGGCGCTGACCCGCGTTCCATCGATCATCACCTCAGACAGAACCACGTAGAGCTCTTCGCCTGCGACAGTCTTTTTAAAGACCTGCATGTCGCTCATGGTACCGCCAGCCTCTGTGACGGCCGATCCACCAGTTTCGCGGGCGAAGTTCAGAAAAATGACGAGCTTGGTAGGTGCAAACGTGGAACCCTCTTGCCAATCCGCTGCGGTCAGCGAAGCAGCGGTCGCCGCTTGGTTTTCAACCGAACCGCATCCTTCGCGAAAGGCATTCAGCACTTCGAGCGCTGGATAGGCGGCATCGCCCTGACCATGGCCAATGTGCGCCGCCGCCGGTGTGGCTGCTGCGAGGGCAATCAAGGGGAGGAGGGCGCGCTTCACAATGTCTCGCTGGCCTCCGCCGCCTTGCTCTTCATCCGCGCACGAATGAGCACGATGGTGGAGATGATCATGCTGATGATGCATCCAGCCCACATTGGGAGGAGCGGGATGAGGATAAACGCATGCGGGCCGAGGCCAGCGATGGCCAGGCTTGCGATCGACAGGACGAGCACCGCAGCGATAGAGATCAACGCTGCCTTTGCGCTCATAAATCGTTGGATAATCAGCCCTAGGATGATCGGCGCAACAACAAAGCCGAGCATAAAGAGGGTAATCCCCAAGTCGTCAAATTCCATCATATTTGCTCTCCTGTATCAGTGCCCAGTACTACCCACGCGCCGGAGCGGTCGCTGCAAAAACAATCAAGGAGAAGAGGGGAGCGCATGAGCGCATTAGCTCAGCGAGCTATCCAGACCCTTACACGCATCAAGCAGTTCTTCGACCGCATCAACGCTCACTTGGAAACCAGCCTTGGCAGTTTCGTCGAGTTCGATCTCTACGATCCGCTCAACCCCGCCAGCGCCAATTACAATCGGCACGCCGACATACAGGCCGTCAACGCCGTATTGCCCATCGAGATAGGCCGCGCATGGCAGGACGCGCTTCTTATCCTTAAGGTAGGCCTCGGCCATTTGGATCGCGCTGGTCGCCGGAGCGTAGTAAGCTGAGCCATTGCCGAGCAGTCCAACGATCTCGCCGCCGCCCTTGCGGGTGCGGTCAACGATGGCGTCCATCTTCTCTTGTGTGGACCAGCCCATCTTGATGAGGTCCGGCACAGGAATACCTGCAACGGTCGAATATTCGAGGATCGGAACCATGGTATCGCCGTGTCCGCCCAATACGAAGGCCGTGACGTCTTCCATCGACACATCAAATTCGTCAGCAAGGAAGTGACGAAAGCGCGCGCTGTCGAGCACGCCCGCCATGCCGACGACCTTGTTGTGCGGCAGACCAGAGAATTCGCGCAGCGCCCAAACCATCGCATCGAGCGGGTTGGTGATGCAGATTACAAACGCGTCTGGGCAATTGGCCTTGATGCCTTCGCCAACCGCCTTCATCACTTTCAAATTGATGCCGAGCAGGTCATCGCGGCTCATTCCCGGCTTGCGCGGGACGCCAGCGGTAACGATCACAACATCGCTGCCCGCGATATCGGCGTAATCGGTGGTGCCTTTGAGGTTCGCATCGAAACCCTCGACAGGGCCGGATTGCGACAGGTCGAGCGCTTTGCCCGCAGGCATACCCTCTGCAATGTCAAACAGGACAACGTCACCCATTTCTTTCATCGCTGCGAGGTGGGCGAGAGTGCCGCCAATCATTCCGGCGCCGACGAGTGCGATCTTATTGCGTGCCATGTTCTTGCAAAAACCCTTCTGTAGATATCGGCGGGACGAAAGCTAAGATGTTGCATGTGTGATGCGCAGCGACCGTCCCGAGCAGCTGATGCATCTGCGTTTCGGAAGTTGGATTAATCCTGCGGATAGTGGATTGCAACCGGCAAAGGTCTTGATGTCGCAACTATTTTTGTGAATAGTTCGCAGTAGCAATAGTGCGGAATTGGGCAAGCCGCATGATGCTCTTCGGCCGCGCCTCCGGTGCCCCTAAATCGCTCGGCAACGAAAAGGGGCATGCGAGCAGCATTGCTAGTCGTTGTGCGATCAGTTGTCTCTCAGGGAAAAGGCGTAGTGAACAGCGGAGCTAGGCGCAACGTTCACAAAGCGGGCTAGCCGGTGATGCGCTTGCTCTGCATCGGTGTTTCGCCTTCGCGCTCTTGCTCCAACAGCATAGCGGCGAGATAGTCTGGCACGGCGCGGCTGAAATAGAAGCCCTGGCCCATATTACACCCGGCGGCGCGTACGGCCTGAACCTGTTCAATGGTCTCAAGACCCTCGGCCACAATATCCATTTCCAAGGTTGAACCCATTTCGGCCACGGCCCTGATAATCGCATCGCTACGGCGACCAACATTGGGACCAGAGACGAAGCTGCGATCAACCTTAATCTTCTTGAACGGGAAGGTGTTGATATAGCCGAGCGAGGAATAGCCAGTGCCGAAATCGTCGAGAGCAAAGCGGACGCCAATCGACGACAATTCGTCGATGAAATTCCCGGTTGCGTGATTGTCTTCGATAAACAGGCTCTCGGTCACTTCCAGCTCTAGCCGTGAGGGATCAAGGCCTGCTTCGCGCAAAGCGTTGCGGATCGCCAGCGCCGCGCCGGGGGCACGAATCTGCAATGGCGACAGGTTCACCGCGAGTGAGATGTCTTCAGGCCACTGCGCGGCTGTGCGCGCAGCCTGCGCCGTGATCCAATTGCCCAAAGTGACAATAACCCCAGTCTCTTCGGCCACAGGGATGAACTCATCTGGCCGCAGTTCGCCCTTTTCCGGGTGGAACCAACGGATCAGAGCTTCGAAGGCGCGGATTTTGCCCGTCTCCAAATCGATGATCGGCTGGTAGAAGATCGACAACTCGTCACGTTGTAGCGCGGTGCGAAGCTCGCCTTCGATTTCACGGCGGCGCACAAGGTCGCGGGTCATGGATTGATCGAAGAATTGTGTCTGCGAACGCCCGCCCACCTTCGCGTGATACAGGGCAAGGTCAGCGCATTGCATCAAGCTGTCAGCGTCCGCGCCATCATCCGGTAGCAGAGCGACACCGACTGATGCCCGCACTTCGAGGCGGTCGCCATCAACGCGCACCGGGCGCATGATCTCTGCATGGATTTCACTGGCGAGCCGTTCTGCATCCAAGCGGCAATCAACCGGGCAGAAGACGATGAACTCGTCCCCGCCAAAGCGTGATACGGTGGCCATATCGGGTGACACCTCGCGCAGACGGCTGGCAACCTCGGTCAGAACCCGGTCACCGATAGGGTGGCCAAGCAGGTCATTCACTTCCTTGAAGCGGTCCAGATCGATCCAGAACAGTGCAAGCTGCGTGTCTTCGTTCACCGTCATCATGGTTTCAACCATCGAGTGGTTGAGCCCAGCGCGGTTAGCGAGACCTGTCACCACATCGGTGCGGGCGAGAACTTGCATTTTTTCGGCGAGCTTCGCGCTGGTTTCGGCTGAGGCGATGGAGTCGCGCAGCACCTTAAAGACGTTGAAAGTGATCGACATCATCGCCGGGATCAGCAGGAAGATGTTGATAAACAGAGCCATGAACGCAAGCGTGCCAGCGTGCAGCGAAACGACCATAATGGGCGCACAAACCAACACCAATTGACCCAAAGCAATGGTTGGCCGACCAGCATTGCGGGCGCAAATCCCTGTGCCGTAACACAGCGCATTGGCGATCATCAGCACTTCAACCTCGGCGCTAGCCTCAAACCAGATCGTAAGTGAAGCAATCAGGCCAATGGTGAAGGCGTAGCTGAAAGCACCAATTTCATAAACCAGCTCAAGGCGGCGCGTGCTGGTGCGGTCTTCGTCGGATGAGAGGCCCAATGCAGCAATGAGCCGGGCAATCGCGATGACCGTTAGAACAGCGCAGCCGACGTAAAGAATTTCAAGATCGGCGACCCATGCCGCCACTGCGGTACAGGCAATACCGTTGAACGCGCCGATCGCCAAGCTGGCGGGCTGTGTGTAGAGCGTCTTGACCAGTGTCCGCCGAACGCGCTCAGACAGGGTGTCTGAGTTTTCTTGCACGCGCATGGCGTGACGAATTTTGGAAAGTGGGCTGACCTTGCCTGACATACGCATGGGTTAGCCAAAATAGGTCAAGGCAAGGTTAATGCTCTACTTACCAAATTTATGTCTCGCGATTTCAGAATTTTACGCGACGGGATTGAGCTCCGATGCCTCTGATGGCTCGGCCTCCTGCTGGTCCAGCTGGGCTGCGAGCCGCATGATCCAGCGTGCGTGTGATGCCCAGCCACCAATCATAGGCCTGGCGATCGCCAGCGAAAAACGCCTCTTGCGCCTTAGCCCTAGCAGCCCGTGCAGCGCCCAGTCCGTGCTCTGCAAAGTGGCGCAGCGACGCCTTGAAAATCTCTTCGCCCGGTGTCTGGTTTCCGTTGTCATTGGCAGGCGCAGCCGTGCGGTCGCTACGCGCCAGAGCGCGGGCAACCGGCGAGCAATCAGGGGTGCGCGCTGCGGCAAAGTGAATGGTCATTCGGGCAATTTCCGTCCTGTTGGCGCTTGTTAGCGCGCAGTCGATCCCGGCGCGCCTCAAGTCTGATCACGAAAATTGCTCTAAAGCGAAAGGCGCTAAAGCGGCGTGTGAAGACAAGGTTTCTGGCGTGTTAACTTGCGCCTAGGTGAAATGAAATTGCGCGTTGTGTGATGCGCCTCGGAGAGCGCGAAAGTCGTCATTTGCCTGAAGTTTGTGGGGCGGCTTCGATTGCCTCGGCCGAAATTCCTATGCGTTCTGCAGCCAAACGTTCCGCCTCTTTCGCGGCCAAGGCTGCGCCTGCGCTGTCTTTCCATTGGCCCGCGTTCGAATAGGGCGCTTTCACTTGACCGGCTCCGCGCAGGTTCTGGTCCGCCAGCGCTGCATCAGGCGTCGCAGGCTTGCTGTTTGCAGCACCGCTGGCCGGACGACCCGGCGTAAAGGTTGCGCGCGTTCCGCCGCGCTGCGTGGGCACTGCGCTCACTGCTGCAGGTTCAATTCGCGGGGCAGTGGTGCCAGCCACAACCGGGGCTGCTCCAGAGGCGCTCACACCCGGCTCATAGCCAGCATAGCTTTGGGTGAAAGCGCCTTTCTTTCCGGCATTTCCGCGGTTTTTGTAGAAACGGTGCGCGCCGATTGTCCCAACGTGATCGAGCGAGCTTGCCCAGTAAGGATTGACCCAAAGCGTGTGGTAATGGGTCGCGTGGCCGATCGGGGCATAGACGCTGCCGGAAAGAGCCTCTGATGCGACCCGACGCGCGCGGGCCATGCCATTGGCGCTGGGTGTGCGGCGCATGCTGCCATCGCAAGTGAAGGAAAACTGGCAACCAGTTGACCGCTGAGAGCCTTCGAATACCACTCCGCAAACGCTGGCGGGCCAGCTGGTGTGGGCCACACGGTTCAACACAACTTGCGCAACCGCGCGTTGGCCCGCTTCGCTCTCGCTCGTTGCCTCGTAATAGATGGCTTGTGCCAGGCAGGTTTGCGCGCGTGATTGGCTGGCGCTGCCCGCGAAACTCGCAAAGGGGCTGGCGGCGGGGCCAACATTGATCAGCTCGCCCAGTTCGCGGCCATCTGCGCTGGTGTCGAGCGGGTCCGTGCTGGGCAGAGCGACAAGAGCCTCACTCGGCGGATCGGCAAGATAGTAAAACGCAGAGCCGGGGAAGCTGCCGCCAGGCGTTTCAAACGGCATCACCGGCACGTTTTCATAGGCGATGTAGGGTGCGTCGCTGCCGTCGGTCGGCGCGTCACCCGCAATTGCGCCAAAGTCGCCAGGTGCCGCCATAGCGGGCACCGCGATCGCCGCGATCAGCACCATCAGGCGGCGCTTCATCGGCAATTTGGGCGCGGGTAGGGGAGGGTCACCGCCGGAACGGTCCGGCAGACAAATCGGCTTTTGCCGGTCAGAAGATTGGAAAAGGGTCCACATGGTGCGCAGCGCCGGATTTAGGGCGCGTGGCGGCAATTTGCGATCCGAGGAATTCCACCGTCCCGAAACCGAACACATTGTTAACCCGGATTAACTCGTGCCTTGGGATGGACGCCTCGCCGTATCTTGCAGCCACGCGTAGAGCCGCCTATCCCATTGCAAACGAGGGATAAGGATCAGAATTTTGGGTGGGAATGCGCGGGCCGCGATGGCCGCAGGAAAGGCTTGGTCGGCGGCGGCATTGTTCGCGCTTGCTGCCGCCTGCAGTGTGCCGGACACCCCATCAGATGATGGCTCAAACGGGCCGATGAATATGCCAGAGATGGCGAGTGCAAACCCCTCTTTTGTAAGTTTAAACCCATGTATCGATGCAATTCTGATCGAGGTCGCTGATCCGGAGCAAATCCTGGCACTGTCGCATTACAGCCGCGATCCAAACTCCAGCTCAATTGACGTGGCTCGAGCGAGTGAATTCGCTTTCACGGGCGGGACGGTGGAAGAGGTCGCTGCGCTCAATCCCGATATTGTGCTCGCGAGCGAGTTTACCGCGCCTCCGAGCAGCAACGCCCTCACTGATCTAGGGTTTCCGATTGAGCCGTTTGGTATTGCCTCCGATCCGGAGCAGAGCTTTGCGCAGATTAAGCGGCTCGCGGAGCTGGCCGGGCATCCACGGCGCGGTGAAGAGCTGATCGCGAAGATCAAGCGTGCACTTGCCGATGCTGCGCCGCCTTCCGGCTCGAACATGGCTTCCGCCGTTCTATGGCAACCGGGGCAAATCGTGCCGGGCGAGGCCACTTTGGTCAGCTATCTGATGCGGGAAACCGGTTTTTCCAATCACAGCGCCGCACGGGGCTTAGGCCAAGCGGACTATGTCTCATTGGAGGGTCTGCTGTCAGATCCGCCAGAGTTGGTTCTGGTCGCGGGAAACAGCGCGGGGCAAAGTCATCCTCTACTTAAAGAACTTACCAGAACTCAGGTGGAAGCCTTTGACCCCAAATTGTTTTATTGCGCAGGGCCGACGATAATCCATGCCGCTGAGCGCCTCAGTGAAATCCGTGAAAATCTGACCAGCAAGGCTTATCAGTGAACATCGCGGCGCACCGAGCATCTCTGATCTTTGGCGCACTTTTGGTGCTCGCCTTGCCGCTGTCATTGCTGGCGGGGCGGGTTTGGATTGATCCGTTTGCGCTTACTGAGATTGGCAGCAATGCGGCGTTGATCCTGATGGAGCTGCGCCTGCCGCGCGGACTGCTCGCGATTGCGATTGGTGCTGGCCTCGGCGCGGCAGGTGCGGTGATGCAGGGCTATTTGCGCAATCCGTTGGCCGATCCCGGCCTGTTTGGCATTGCGCCCATGGCGGCGCTTGGTGCGGTCGCAAGCTTCTGGTTCGGGGCGGTGCTGCCCGGTGCATTGGCGTCATGGACACTTCCCGTCTTTGCGTTGATCGGTGCCGGGGCAGGCATGGCTCTGCTCGCGCTGATCGCAGGCAGGACGCCATCCGGGCGCGGCGGAGGCCTCGCGCTATTCACGCTTGCAGGCCTGATGATTGCAAGCCTCGCTGGCGCTGTGACGGCATTGGCGATTACGCTCGCGCCCAATCCCTTTGCCCTGTCGGAGATTGTGCTGTGGCTGAACGGCGCGCTGACCGATCGATCTTGGCGAGAGGTGATGATCGCGGGCCCGCTGATCGCGGTCGGCCTGGTCGTGCTGTCTGCTGCCGCTCGCTCGCTCGATGCGCTGACCCTGGGCGAGGATGCGGCGTGGAGCATGGGCGTCGATCCGCGTATGCTATTGCGCCTGTTGGTGGTCGGCGTGGCGCTGACGGTCGGAGCAGGGGTCGCCGTCGCGGGAATTATCGGATTTGTCGGTCTGATCGTGCCGCATCTGGTGCGCCCGATGACGGACCGCATGCCTTCCAGTGTGATCTTGCCCAGCGCGCTCGCCGGGGCATTGCTGGTGCTGGTGGCGGATAGTGCGGTGCGCGTACTGCCGTTGATCACAGAACTGCGTTTGGGCATTGCCCTCTCCCTGATTGGTGCGCCGTTCTTCCTGTGGCTGCTGCTGAAGATGCGCCGGGGTATCCTATGATTTTGCAGGCGCATGATCTCTCTGTGACTCGCTCAGGTGCGCTCGTGCTTGATGATATCGCCGCGACCTTGCTGCCGGGGCAGATCACCGCGATTTGCGGCCCGAATGGGGCAGGCAAATCGAGCCTTATACTGACGCTCGCCGGATTGCTCCCCGCGATGGCTGGCGGGGTCTCGCTCGATAAGCGCGACATCGCATCGCTGCATCCAAAGGACCGCGCCAAAGCTATCGGCTATCTCCCCCAATCCGCTGAAATTGCTTGGGATGTCGCGGTTGAGAACATCGTAGCTTTGGGCCGTATGCCGCGCGGCGACGGGGGCAGCCAGCGCGGTGAAGACGCCATCCAGCGAGCCATTGATGCGCTGGCGCTAGGCGATCTGCGCCGCCGCCCCGCCAGCAAATTGTCCGGCGGGGAGCAGGCGCGGGTCTTGCTCGCCAGAGTGCTCGCCGGAGAACCGCAATGGATCCTGGCCGATGAACCCTTGGCCGCGCTCGACCTGGCGCATCAGACTGCATTGATCCAGCATTTCAGGACCGCAGCGGCGGCGGGTAAGGGCGTTGTGCTGGTCGTGCATGATCTAGCCCAAGCGATGAACCATGCGGGCCGCGTGCTGGTGCTGGATCATGGGCAGCTTGTTGCAGATGGTGCGCCAGAAGATGCGCTGACCAGCGAGACGATTGCCAAAAGCTGGGGCGTTCAAACCAAGTGGATCGGCGAACCGGGCACCAGAGCACTCATCACCGTCTGAACCTCAGCTGCATTCCGGTTCAAGCCCCTGTCAGCAAAGGGTCTTTAGCGCGCATTGCATCAGAGCATTTTGCCAGGGAGTGGGTATGAAGAGTTTTCCAATTGCATTTGGCGTCGTGGCCGTTTTGGCCGCTGCATCCACTCCGGCCCATGCGTGTCGAGGCCCGCAGTTTGAAACCGTGATCTACCCGGTGATGGCGGAGAAGCCGGAACAGGGCGAGGGGGCCAAGGGCGACGTCTTCAAGATACGTTATTCCGGCGAGCGCGCGGGCGAGCAAAACAAGCTTTGGCCCAATTTCTACGTCGTTGAGGTGACGGAAGGCAAAATGAAGGGGCAGAAGCTAGCGATCCCGGCCCACGCCACCTCGTGCCATTCGGTCCAAATCTTTGACGGAGCAGAGGGCTATGTCCTCGGTGTTCTGGAAAAGATTGGCCGCGATGGAAAGGCGCTGGACATTCCGATCTTTCGCACAAGCTTGAGCGGGTCCGTACGCAGGCCGTTTCAGATCCCGCCGCCCTCCTAAGCACATTGCTGGTTCCAGCCAACTTTACGCGCGTGTCTGGTTTCGGGTGACTCATCGCAGCTGCGAAATGACCGTCTATGGGGGTGAAAGCGGTCATGTGACTGCCGCCATCTATCTCGCTCCTAGAAACGTCACGTTTGATCGCTTTACCAGTCGCAAGGAAATCCTGTGTTATCGTAGTCGCGCAAGCGATTAGGGATGATCCACAAATGCGGCTTAAAGCTAGTACAGCCTTCACATTCGCAGTGGCAGTGCTGACGATTTCGGCCTGTGGGCCAACACCGCCCACACCGGAAGAGCGCGCTGCCCAAGCTATTGCTGATGCCTCGAGTCCAGATTCCATGTGGTATCGCTACACTTTTGAAGGCGATTACCAGGGCGAAACGGTAAAGCTCGACCAAATGGTGTATTGCCCGATAAAATCATTCTCGGGTGGCAGTTTAGGGCAATCCACCGGCTTTAGCATTCGTGCGCAGCACCCCATGACTGTTGCACAGCAGATGAGTGATGGGAGCCAAGTCCTCGTACGCATTCCCGACGTGTGTCAGCGTTACCGGGCTTACAATGAGGTGGAAGGGTATCAACAAGGTTGGGAGGCTCCGAAGACCATTGAGGCGATACCCTACGTTATCTGGTCTGATGCGTATCCCGATGCCACGTCGATCGAGGCCTATGTTTCGCCCGCTTACTATGAGCAGCCAGAGGCGCGGCTTGAGATAAAGAGAAGCCAAGTTCATCTCTTGCCGCTAGGGTCGCATCCGGATAATTTTGAAGATGTGCTGAGGCAGCCTCACGCAACTCCCTATGCTCCCAACCCATGGGTTGAGCCTGAGAACCGTGGCAAAGGCTGGCGGTATAACCGAGGGGGCCGCTACTACGGTCCCGGAAACCAGTTCATCTCGTTTTATCAAGTGCCAATTGTCGATCTGAATGCATATGCGCGTCAATTCATGATTGATCGTGCCGATTTAGAGCGTGATTTTGTCTATGACGAAAAAAGCGATTTCACCGACCCCAATGTTGCTGCGTTTGATGAGGTTTCCGCTCCTAAAAGCAACCTTGGTGGCGATCCAAGCGCCATTACTCATGATTGTGTGACTGAGGCGTTGGATGAGATCTTGAGCGGCCGTCCGCTGATCACCAGTGTGCCATATGACCGTCCGGACCCTGGCGGCTTTCACACACTCTCAGCCGAACAGAGTTAGCACATGCGGAAACAGCGAGAATCAAATTGCCGTGATCGCTTGGCGCAACTGCAGTCATTCGACATCATTGCTGGCCGATTTGATTCGTCGCGCTCTATTCCCGGCGTGTTGGTCTACAATCGCTGGGGGCCAGTTTACTACGATTGGCGGTCAGATGAGAAGCAACCAAAAGAAGTCCGATATGGTCCGGTCAAGCTGCAGGAAATGGGTCTTGTCACGCCAGACGGTTACAAGATGCGCTTGGACGGTCATGATATTTTGTACCAACCAAATCCACTTCCAGGTTTGTTCTCATTCAACTCGCTATTTGAAATCAAGAAGTCAGGCCAATGGTTTTCGGTCCAGACACGCACGATTACGTTCAAAGGTAAGGGTGAAGCCAATCATTTTTGAACGGCAACTTCTGGGTCGTGAGCCGATGGTCGGCTTTCGGGGGCGAGTGGTGACATTTCGGTCAGGCAGTACAGGCGGCCAGTCAGTCGCGGTTGGAGACAAGAATCAAGTTGGCTGGAATCAACAGCATGCCGCCCATAGGCCTGCCTCAACCTGCGCTTAACCATGTTTCAAGCTCTTCCCCCTAAAGTCCGCCACAAACGGACAATAGGGGGCTGCTCGTGCTGCTCGAACGTATTTCAAGAATTGGTTTGATTGTTAATTGGAAGACCTTGGGCGTCGCGATCCTTGCGATCTTCGCCACATGGTTATCGCTGAAACTAAACCTAGTTGCCGATTACCCGCTGACGATCATTTCGACCGCGGTGATTTTCCCAATCGTGTTCTCCATTGGTCATGCGTACAAACGGCGCGAGGCGGCGCTGGATGATTATGGCACGATCAAGGCCCATGGCCGCGCGATCTATTTTGCCGCGCGCGACTGGCTTCCAGAGGAAAACGAAGACAGGATCAAGCATCTCGAAGGTGCGCTGGCGCGTTTGCTGACCGGTTGCCGCGATATGTTCAAAGGCGAACGTTCAGAAATGCTCGACGCGCGAGCAGGCGATTTACGCCGCGTTTTCGGAACTGTCGCAATTCGTAAAGCGGATGCGGGCAGAGGGGCTGGCCTCTGGCGAGTGCAGCCGCTGCAATCAATATCTTTCCAAGATGATCGTCGCGTTTGAAAGCGTGAAGCATATCTATCAATATCGCACGCCGCGCACGCTCAGCGCCTTCAGCGATTTTTTCATAATCATACTGCCGATCATCTATGGCCCGTATTTCGCGCATCAGGCGATTGAATATGAAGCCCCGATCCTGACCTATGTCATGCCGGTGCTGTTCGCGGTGATCCTGACGGGTCTCGATAACATCCAAAGCCATTTGGAAGACCCGTTTGATCAAATCGGCCCAGACGACGTGGCGATCAATGCGGAGAAATTCGTTGAGCTGCTGACCTGCGGCGAACCAGATGGGCCATGTCCAGTGATTGCCGATGCACAAACTGCCTAAGCGCAGGCACTCTCATTGAGTACAAAACAAAACCCCCGGCGGGCGCTTGGCCTACCGGGGGTTTCGTGTTTCTGGGTTCCTGCTGAGGGCCTTACTCGCCGCCAGCTAGCCCGCGGCTTTCGATCATATATTTCACATCCGGCTCGCGTCCGGCGAATGTGCGGTACATCTCAAAATAATCCATCGTGCCGCCGCGACTGAGCACGGTTTTGCGATAGTGATCGCCGTTTTCGCGGGTCAGACCGCCGTTGTCGATGAACCACTGGCGCGAATCCTTGTCGAGCATTTCAGTCCACAAATAGCTGTAATAGCCCGCAGAATAGCCCGCAGGTGAGCTGAAGATGTGGTTGAAATAGTTTGACCGGTAACGCGGCGGGACCAGATCAATCTCAAGGCCTAACTCGCCAAGCGACTGGCGCTCAAATGCATCGACCTTCTCCGCTGTATCAATCGCGGCGGCTTCAGCTGGTGAGAGCGCGTGCCACTTCATGTCAAGCAGCGCGGCGGCCACCACTTCACCAAAGTCATAGCCTTGGTTGAACTTCGATGCGGTCTGGATTTTCTCCACCAGCTCCATCGGAATGGTTTCACCCGTTTCATGGTGCTTGGCATAGTTTTGCAGGACCTCTGGATAGGTCGCCCACATCTCGTGAACCTGGCTGGGGTATTCCACGAAATCGCGCGCGGTCGCCGTACCAGAGAGGCTTTCATAGCGCTGATCCGCGAAGAAGCCGTGCAATGCGTGGCCGAATTCGTGGAAGGTCGTCTCTACCCAGTCAAAGCTGACGAGTTGGACCTCGCCATCGACTGCCTTCGGAATGTTCAGCACGTTGTAGATCACCGGCTTGGTGCCCCACAGATCGCTCTGATCAATGAAGTTGCCCATCCACGCGCCGCCGCGTTTTGATGGACGCTGGAATGGGTCGAAATAGAACAGGCCGAGCTCGCTGCCATCGGCATCGAACACGGTGTAGGTCCACACATCCGGGTGATAAACGGGCAAGTCGGTGCGGCGTTCAAACGAGAGGCCGTAAAGCTTGTTTGCCATGTAGAAAACGCCGTCTTCCAGCACCTTATCGAGCTGGAAGTAAGGCTTCACCGCGTCCTCATTAAAGGCGTATTGCTCTGCCTTCACCTTATTGGCGAAGCGGTACCAATCCCATGGCTCAACCTCGAAATTGAGGCCATCGGCGGCGATCCGCTCGTTGAGAACGTCGGCTTCGCGGCGCTGCGTCGCGGCGAGGGCCGGGACCATTTGCTCCATGAAATCGAGCGCGGTCTTCGGCTGCTTCGCCATGCGGTCATACATGGTGTAGCTGGCCCAATCAGGCTGACCGAACAGAGCGGCCTTTTCCGCGCGGAATTCGGCAACCTTGGCCAGGATCATGCGCGTGTCATTCTCTCCGCCTTGGTCAGAGCGATACGCACTGGCTTTGAACAGACGCTCGCGCACTGCACGGTTTTCAAGCGCGGGCAGCGATGGTTGCTGCGTGGTGTTTTGCAGGGCGATGGCGAACTTGCCGTCCATGCCTCTTTCCTTCGCGAGTGCTGCTGCGCCCTCAATCTCGGCATCAGACAGTCCAGCCAGCTCTTCACGGGTGTCGACGATCACCGCGCCAGCATTGGTCGCATCGCGGACCTTCTGACTGAAATCGGTGGTCAGCGTGGACAGCTCAGAGTTGATCGCCTTGACCTTGTCGCGCTCTTCCTCGGTCAGCAGCGCGCCTGCTTGCACCATGCCGGAATAGGTCTCTTCAAGCAGCTTCGCATCTTCGCGCGTCATCGTCATCGCCGCGCGGTTGTCATAGACCGCCTTTACGCGGGCAAACAGCTCTGGGTTGAGTCTGATTGCATCGCCATGCGCAGTCAGTTTTGGGCTGATTTCCTGATTGATCGTATCCAGTCGGTCAGTCGTGTTCTGGCCTGTCAGCGCAAAAAAACGCTGCCCACACGGCCCAACATACGGCCGGATTTTTCCAGTTCAACAATCGTGTTGCTGAACGAAGGCGTCGCCGGATTGTTGATGATCGCCTGAACTTCAGCCTGTTGGATCGCCATGCCTTGCTCGAAAGCGGGAATGTAATCGTCTTCGCTGATCGCGCTGAAATCAGGGGTCAGGAAGGGCAGGGTGCTGTCAGAGGCGAAATAGCCGGTCCCGGTGGGGATCTCAGGGTTGTACTCGGCCTCTACCTGGGCTTCAGCGATCGGGTTGGTTTCATTCACCCCTGTCTCTCCATTGGTGGTCGCGCAGCCTGCGGTTAGCATAGCGGCGAGGGCAATTGCGGCGGTCTGGGCCTTGAACTGGGCCTTCATAGTCACTCCGGTAAATTACGTGTTTGCGTCATTATGCTATTTGGGGTGGAAATCGCATTTGGGCAAGCAAAAGGGCCCACCTGCCTGCGCGCGGGTGAGCCGTGGGGTCCGCGTCATCTATAATGGAACAAGGCCGCAGCCCATCCGGACCGCGGCCTCGTCTCTAAACTCGTGTTCCAGCAAACTCGCCTAAGGTGCGACCCGAAGGGCTTGTGGGAAGACTAGCAAAGAGGCCCTTCATAGTAGGGGTAAACCGAGAGTGCGGAACTTAAGTTTTCCTGTAGGGTTGCGAGAATTTATCAATGAAAACAGGAGCGCAAGATTGCAATATCTTGCCGAATGCGAGAAATTCACGTGATGTGCTGGCTTGCTCAAATTCGCGGGGCAAGCCGAATATGGCCGCTTAGGCGCGGCGATCTGAGTATGAATTTCTATCTAAAGCGGCTGCGTTTCGGGTTCGCATCAGTGCCGAAAGCTGAATTCTACTGCTTGCCAATTGCCTGTACGAAGCCACTGGTCTCTTCCACAAGTCCAGCGAGCTTGCCCGCAGAGGTCTTGGATGAATTAGATAGTTCCTCGACAAGGCCAGAGACGGCATCAGTGTCGCGGTTGATGTTAGCGACAAGCTCACCAATGCTGACTGCACCTTGAGCGGTTTCATCGACGGCATCGGTGATCTTGGAAAATGCGCCAAGCTCTCGGTTCAAGGAATCGAGCAGACTGTCGCTCGCCGCACGCAGCCGGCTTGTCGTCTCGACCATTGCGCCACTGGAGTGGCCACTTTGCTTGGTTGAGTTTTGAATAGCGTTGATCCGCGCAGAAACACTGTCAGTTGCTTTCGCGGTTTGATTGGCAAGGTTCTTCACCTCTTGCGCCACCACGGCAAAGCCCGCGCCTGATGAACCTGCTCGCGCCGCTTCAATGCTGGCATTGAGCGCCAGGATGTTGGTTTGGTCAGCGATTTCCGAGATCGTCTTTACGACCTCTTCGATTGCGGCCACTTCATTGGCCACTTCGGCATTGTCATTTGCTGTGCGTTCGGCCTGTTCGACCGCCTCGACCAGCAGGTTCTTTCCGTCAGTCAGGCCAGAGGTCACGTTGTTCAATGTGTGTAGCAGGTCACCAGCAGACTTCGCCGCATCCTGCATCGCTTGTGCGGATTGCTCAGAAATGGCTGCGGCTTCGGTTGTGTCATTGCGCAGACCAGAGATTTTATCATTTGCCGCCACTGCCGCGGCATTTACTGTTTCTGATGCTTTGAGCGAGATGTCGATTTTGTCTGCCAGGCCTGACACGAAATCACTACCTTTTTGGTCGATCAATTCCTGTGAGTAGCGCAGTTGCAGTTCTGTTCGGATCGAGGCGATCATCTCGAATTCGAGCAAGATGACCCTGTTCACAAATAACAGGTCTTCGAAAATCTCGGCCGGGTTGTCGGTGCTGTCCCACAGGCGGTGTATCAAACCTTGATTATAACCGGACATGTACCGGTTCATGTCGTTTTCGTTGTCGACAAGCCAACTCGACAAAGCGACGTTAGACAATGCCTTCATCCAATAATCTTCACGCGTGGCTGTGAAGATCGCCAAGAACAATTGGGTTGTAATCTCGCCCAATTGTTCGCGGGTTACAGGCGCGCCCTGCAGCATTGATGCGGACTCCACATAGCCATCGCGTGTATTCGCGAAGCAATGCTCTCTCGTCCAATCTGTGATCATCGTTTCGTGGCGTGACCAAAAGTCATTCAACTTTGGACGCAACTCTCCGTCACCAAAGATCGCATCAACGCGATTTTGATAGCTTTCAGAGCTCATTCTAAACTTGCTTGCAAAGATTCTTTTGCGTCGCTCATAACACTCCACTCCATCCACCGTGTGTCGTAGCCAAGTATGCTTAAAGAGAATTTAATGGGTCGAATTGTGTCGGCATCATTCAGGTGTGGCGTTTGCCTCCACATCCATATTCGCATCGAATGGCCGGGGAAGGGCGCATTGAACGTGCTTGACATAGCCCGTTCGAGCATAGAACATTTAAGGAACATATCGCGCGTCCCCGGCTCTTTTTTGAAAGGGCTGGATTCATCTCTCTTTAGTCCCCAATTGGTGTGCCATGTCCCTCACGAAAATCTCAGTTCGCGGTGCCAGAGAGCACAACCTCAAAGGCGTTGATATTGATCTGCCGCGTGATGCGCTGATCGTGGTCACCGGGCTGTCTGGGTCGGGTAAGAGCTCGCTCGCCTTTGATACGATCTATGCTGAGGGTCAGCGGCGCTATGTTGAGAGCCTGTCGGCCTATGCGCGCCAATTCCTTGAGATGATGCAGAAACCCGATGTTGAGCATATCGACGGGCTTTCTCCAGCGATCAGCATTGAGCAGAAGACGACCAGCCGCAATCCGCGATCAACCGTTGCGACGGTTACCGAGATTTATGACTATATGCGTTTGCTGTGGGCCAGGGTGGGCGTGCCGTATTCACCGGCCACCGGCAAACCGATCAGCGCGCAAACCGTCAGCCAGATGGTCGACCGGGTGATGGAATTGCCAGAGGGCACGCGCGCCTATCTGCTCGCGCCGGTGGTGCGCGGGCGCAAGGGCGAATACCGCAAGGAACTGGCCGAATGGCAAAAGGCGGGTTTCACCCGTGTACGGATCGATGGAGAACTCTATCCGATCGAAGAAGCGCCAGCGATCGACAAGAAGTTCAAGCACGACATTGAAGTCGTGGTTGATCGGATCGCGGTCAAACCAGGCATGGAAACGCGCCTGGCCGATAGTTTTGAAACCGCTCTGAAACTGGCTGAGGGGCTGGCCTATGTGGATCTGGCAGATGGTGTGGTGCCGGGGCGCGAGGATGAGGAGCAGGGCGGCGGCGCAATGAAGGGTGCTGGCATCCCCGCCAATCGCATTGTCTTCTCAGAAAAATTCGCTTGCCCGGTCAGCGGCTTCACCATTGAAGAAATTGAGCCGCGCCTGTTCTCGTTCAACGCGCCTCAGGGCGCCTGCGCGACCTGTGATGGTCTGGGCGAGAAACAATTGTTCGACCCGCAATTGGTGGTTCCCAATGAAGGGCTGACGTTGAAACAGGGCGCGGTTGCGCCGTGGGCGAAGAGCAATCCGCCATCCCCTTACTATCTGCAGGTGCTGGCCAGTCTGGCAAAGGCGTATGATTTCGACCTGACGACGCCGTGGCGCGATCTGGAGCCTGATCAGCAACTGATCATTCTGCAAGGCACCGGCGGAATGCCGGTCGAGCTGACCTTTAAGGATGGGCGCAAGGAATACACCGTGCGCAAGCCATTTGAGGGCGTGGTCGGCAATCTCAATCGTCGCCTGTTGCAAACCGACAGCGCGTGGATGCGCGAGGAACTGTCGAAATTTCAGACCGCGCAGCCGTGCGAGAGCTGCGGCGGCAAACGCCTCAATGAAAAAGCGCTGGCGGTGAAGGTCGCGGACACAGACATCGCCGACCCGGTGAAGATGAGTGTTTCAGATGCGAAGGAGTGGTTCCTGGCACTCGACGAGAAGCTGACCGATCAGCAATCGCAGATCGCCAAGGCTATCCTGAAAGAGATCAACGAGCGGCTGGGTTTCCTCGACAATGTAGGGCTCGATTACCTCAACCTCGATCGGACCAGCGGCACTTTGTCAGGCGGGGAAAGCCAGCGCATCCGGCTAGCCAGCCAGATCGGCAGCGGCCTGTCCGGCGTGCTTTATGTACTCGACGAGCCGAGCATTGGCCTGCACCAGCGCGACAATGACCGGTTGCTGGAGACGCTGAAGCGCCTGCGCGATCTCGGCAATACGGTGATCGTGGTGGAGCATGATGAAGACGCGATCCGGCAAGCGGACCATGTCGTCGATCTGGGGCCCGGCGCGGGTGTGCGCGGCGGCGAAGTGGTGGCGCAGGGTACGCTGAAACAGATCATGAAGTCGAAGAAGTCGCTGACCGCGGACTATCTTACCGGGCGGCGTGAGATTGCTGTCCCGGCAAAGCGGCGGCCCGGCAATGGGCACAGCATCACGGTGCGCGGCGCGAGTGCGAACAACCTCAAAGATGTGACCGCCAGCATCCCGCTCGGCACATTCACCTGCATCACCGGGGTTTCTGGCTCAGGCAAATCGACCTTCACCATCGACACGCTCTACGCCTCCGCCGCCCGCGTGCTGAATGGCGCGCGCGTGATCGCGGGCAAGCACGACAAAATCGAGGGTCTCGAATATTGCGACAAGGTGATCGAGATCGACCAATCGCCGATTGGCCGCACCCCGCGCAGCAACCCTGCGACCTACACCGGCGCCTTCACCAATATCCGTGATTGGTTCGCCGGCCTGCCAGAGGCGAAGGCGCGCGGGTACAAGCCGGGCCGCTTCAGCTTTAACGTGAAGGGCGGGCGCTGCGAACAATGCACCGGCGACGGCCTGATCAAGATTGAAATGCACTTCCTACCCGACGTCTACGTCACTTGTGAGGAATGCGGCGGCAAACGCTACAACCGCGAGACGCTGGAGGTGAAGTTCAAGGGCCTCTCCATCGCCGATGTGCTGGACATGACGGTTGAGGATGCGGAGGGTTTCTTCAAGGCGGTCCCGCCGATCCGGGACAAGATGCGGATGCTGAACGAGGTCGGTCTTGGCTATGTGAAGGTCGGCCAGCAGGCGACGACATTGTCGGGCGGCGAGGCGCAGCGGGTGAAGCTGGCGAAGGAGCTGTCCAAACGCAGCACCGGGCAGACGCTCTATATCCTGGATGAGCCGACCACGGGCCTGCACTTTGAGGATGTGCGCAAGCTGCTGGAGGTGCTGCACCGCCTGGTTGAGCAGGGCAATTCTGTGGTCGTGATTGAGCACAATCTTGATGTTATCAAGACGGCTGACTGGATCGTTGATCTCGGGCCGGAAGGCGGGGTGCGCGGCGGCGAGATTGTGGCCGCGGGTACGCCGGAGGATGTGGCGCAGGAACCGCGCAGCTTCACCGGCGGGTACTTGAAGAACATGCTGGGCAAGGGTCCGACGAAAGTGGCACCCAAATCCGGGGAAAAACCGGCTGCAAAACCTGCCAGTAAGACCACGAAAACCCCGAAGAAAAAGGCGAAAGCTGGATCGTAGGCGCCCTCGCGGGCAGACCCTCAACATCAGCCGCCGCGCTGCCCAGATTCGCTGTATTGCCATGCGGCGCGCGCTGTGTAGGATGCGCCGCGCCGGCGACACGGCGTATCACTTACAATAATTGAGGGGTCTCTATGCCATTCACTACCAAAGCATTCGCGCTACCCGTTGTTCTAACCGGGGGCCTTTTGCTATCTGCCTGCGGGTCGATGGATAAAGAGCCGATGTACGAAGAGTTTGCGAAAACCTGCACCTCGTCCTTCGTATCCGAAGGCGGACCTGCGGAAATGGCTCAGCCGTTTTGCGATTGCTCGCTTGAGAAGGTGAAAGAGCAAGATATGGGCCCGATGGATATGCTCGATCAGGAAAAGATGACTGCTTTGGGAGAAGCCTGCGCAGAGGAAATCTTCACCGAGATTGAAGCGGGCGCGGAAGAACCCGCTGCGGAGTAAACCCGCACGCGTGATGCTCCGTTTGGAGCTGCGCCTAGAGGTTTAGGATTTTGAGAGACGCGCTCTTCCTAAGGGGAGGGCGCGTTTTTTGTTGGGTTAGGAATCGTTGTCGGCGGTTATTCCGAGTGCGAGTTGCATGAAAATCTCGTCGGCGCCCCAAGCCTGAGCTGCCGAAAATGCCAATTGCCTATTTTCCTTTGATGTTAGTTCGCGTGGCGCCTTGTAACCAATATCGTGACTTGTCTCCGACCAAGCGTGCTGAAAAAGGGTCTTGATTTGCAGTTCGAAGAACTCTGGTGCCCTATCTTCCGATCCTTCTGGAATGACGTCATCAGGCAATTTGAGCACAAAGTGTTCGCCAAAATATCCAAATTCCATGTCGGAGTCAGGTTTCTTTTCAACCCACTCTACCGCATGAAAATAGTCTTCGATAGCAGACTTAATCTTGGGAATGTCGCTCAGGTAAAGCACATTGATCCGCGCCCCAATCTGATCTTGAATCTGAATGAGGGGATTGTCGTACTTAAACTGGCCATTGCTTTGCTTTTTGAGAGCTTTGTCCACGAACCTATCGGGAGATTTTGCGCGAGTTGAGATAACGTCAACGCGCTCTGTGCCTGCTAAAAGAGCCCTCAGATATTCTGCGAGATTTGCGGCGACAGGCTTTAAGACTTCGGCGTGCAATTTCTCATAGGAATGTGCAATGTTATCCGTCATTCTTAGGTCACTTTTTAGTCATCTTTTGATCCGAAATTTTACCTTCAGTAGAGTAGCGAACTATACCACCAGCCTCTTCCTCCACGTCAAAGACTTGATTAAAATCAGCACTCGGAGCTTTCAAAATCGCACCATTTTGAAGCTCAACTGACCTGTATGGTACTCGTCGGCTAAACTCCGCTGCATCAAAGGTGAACACTTTTGACGTTAGCGACGGCTTTTTGAGTTGATGGCGAATAGTATCACTGGCCAGACTACTTAGGCCAAAGTGATTGCAAAACTGATCGATAGAAATGGGTTTTCCGCTAAGCGCTGCCGGAGCCAATGAGACGGCTGAAGCGATCTCTTCTTTCACGGATAAATTGGACGTTTCTTTGACTGCCTTCTTCAATGCGTCAGCCAAGCGAAGGGTGCCAGCTTTGGGAGTTTCAGAGAAGTCTGCTGTCAAAAAGTCATTCAACCAATAGCCAGAGATATTTTCAGGCGCGCCACCAGCTTGCCTATCTGTCGCGAAACCCGACCAGTACTCGTTAGGTGGATCATCACTTTCAAGCAAAATAGCTTTGTAGGCTGACATTTGCCTGATGAAGACTTGCTCAAGGAAAGCCACACTGAGGCTACCGTCGTTAATCTCGGCTAGGATTCCTTCGTTCGCAGGAAAACGGGAAATGACAGTTCGGAATTTGGTGCCGTGCTGTCCTGTCATCAGAAACGTAAGGCCCATGCCTGAACGCTTGTCAGTGACCTTCTGTAGGCGTGTAGCAATAGCCTTTGCGGTTTGAAGCGAACCCGTACCTTGGTGAGCGATTATCAAATCGCGACAATCATTCTGTTGCGAGCCGGAGTTGTTTTTTCGGAAGGTAATCTCAAAGTCACGTTGATCTGGTTTGGCGTGAAAAATATTGGCGAGAAGTTGAATTAAATTACCTGAGTCATCTAGAGATTTTCCAGATAGAGTCGGTTGTTTTTGTATTCCTTTCCCTGGGTGAACAAGGAAAGTGTGAATTGTGAGAGAAGTCATGCGATCCCCGTATCGATTGCCTCTTATTTGAGAGATATTTGAAACTTTCAAGTGCTTTATACTTTAAGTTCATGAGTAAAATTTCCTCAACGTTTCGTAGAGTGAAATTTCATCGTGCGTTATGAGAACGTTTTTTGTTCTTATGATAACATCCGTCCTGACCGGAATAGTAGGCTGTCCTACACACCAAAGTTCCTATAACTGGTCCTGTTCCCTTGAACTGAAACTCAAAGGCGAACGACCATGGCCCAAAGCCCAACATTCCCCGCGCGCGGTCCCTATGATGCGCGCCGCAAGCTCCCCCAAAGCCCCTATCCCACGCGCCCCGGAGACCCTGGATCGGCTGAGCACGCGCGCAGCTGGCTCGCGCATGTCGAGGCTGGGCGAATAGGGGGAGGGTGATTGTTTGTTGTTCCGCACGCCATCCGGCGTGCGATATCCTCGCAGCTTGCGATCAAAGATCGTGCTGCTGCGGGCGGCCACAGGGGCCTTGCGGCGCTGCGCGCCGTGCTCCGCGACCAAGCCAGAAACGTACCGGGTTGAAGCTTTTTATTTGTTTGGACCCTCAAACGCCGGGCGCAGCGCATCCGCACTGCTTGGCTTTCCTCGCATTAGCTCGGGCGGGCGTGCGCCCTTGCGGTCCGCTGGTCGCGGACCGGACCAGCGATCTTGTACCAAGACTCTTGGTGCTACCCCGCGATCTCGCACCAAGAACCTTGGAACTACCTCATCGACCTCGCGCCAGGAACCTTGGTCCCACGCAATTGGCTTGGAATGGTTCGCGAGCCGAAGGCGAGTGCAAGGGCGCACGCCCGCCCGCAGCGACGCGACCTTTAGGTCGCATGAGCGAGGAAAGCCAAGCGGGCCGGATGGCCCGCGCCCGGCGCTTGAGGGCGTTAAAAAAGGAATCACAAATCACCATGACCCAACTCCTCCCCGTTCCATCCGTCCCGCCCGCGCTGACCCCGGCGCGGCGTGCGGCCTTCCTCGAAAACCTGCAACTCTATGGCAATGTGCGGCTTGCATGCCGGGCCGCTTCGCTCAGCCCGCAGACCGCTTACCGTGCGCGTCAGGCAGAGCCGCGCTTTATGACCGAATGGGACGCGGCACTTGTCGTCGCTCGCACCCATGTCGAGGCGATCCTGGCCGACCGCGCGATCAGCGGGGTGACCGAAAAAGTGTTCTATCACGGCGAGGAAGTGGCGACCCGCACCCGTTATGACAGCCGCCTGCTGCTGGCGCATCTCGCTCGGCTTGACCGATTGGCGGAGCGCATCGAGCAGAAAGAAGCGGAAGAGGCGCGGCTAAGAGCACAAAGCCAAACGCGAAGCACATACGGCTGCGACCAGCACCAATCGCGAGCCGCAGGCGAGTGCAAGGGCGCACGCCCGCCCGCAGCGACGCGACCTTTAGGTCGCATGAGCGAGGAAATCGCGAGCGCGGATGCGCTTGCGGAACAACAAAAAACTCAAAACAACTCCTCCCCCTTAAATCCCCCGATACCCGAGCTGGAACAGCGACTGATGGCGATGGAGGCGGAGCGGCCCCTCACCGTGCGGGCCGTGCATCAGTTCGACGATCCGGGCGAGGCGGAGGCGGCGCAATTGTGCGCTTTTGAGGCGGGGATGGATAGGTGGTGGGCCGTGGCCTGCACGCAGGACTTGCCAGAGCATATCGTGGAGGGCGCTATGACCGAATATTCCGATCAATCGGGGGATGAATGACGCGCATGGTTTTTGCCCCTGGACTGTGTTCCATGTGTTCCAAGCGAGGCGGGCATGCGGCGAGTTGAGGCGCAGTGAGTGGAGGGCGCGCTAATGCGGCCACTGGCTCTCGACGATGTCCTTGGCTTCCCTGAGGCCCAGGCCGGTGTGCTTGCGCACGAGCTTGATCGCCTCGATCTTGCGCCCTCTTGCGAAGGCCGCGCGGATCTTGGGATGATCGCTGAGGTCTATGGCGCCAGATGGCGGTGTGATTGCCGGGTTGGCCTGCGGCGGCGTGAGCGGGCGGGGCGTGTGGGTGTGGTTGGCAAAGCTGGAGGCGTCGCGGCGTTGCTGCTCGATCATGTCGCCGCCCGTGCGCCTCAACACGATGACGGCAAGGATGAAGCCTGTGACAATGCCTGCGGCGAACAGGAGTATGCTCTCCATCAGCGGGCAACCAGCTCCAGATTGACGCGGGCATGGCCTCTGCTGATCATGCCGATCCGCTCGGCCGCTGCGCGCGAGAGGTCGATGACGCGGCCTTTCACGAATGGGCCGCGATCGTTGATACGCACCGTGACGGCGCGGCCATTGCGCGGGTTGGTGACGCGAACCATGCTGCCAAAGGGCAGGGTCTTATGGGCGGCGGTCATGGCGCGCATGTTGAAGCGTTCGCCATTGGCGGTGAGGCGGCCGTTGAAGCGGCGGCCATAGTAGGATGCGATCCCGCTGCCGAGATTGCGGATGCTGCGCGGCTCTGGCGGCTTAGGCTCTGCGGGTGGTTCAAAGCTGGTGAGGTCGACGGCGCCGGGGGCGACGGTAATGGGACTGGGCGCGGTGTTGTAGGGGGCGAACTGCGCGCCAAACGAGGCTGCGGATAGGGATGCTGCTTGAGGTTGCGGGGACGCGGGAGAGGCGCTGTCTTGCTGAGCAAGCGTGCTGGAGGGAACGGATGCGAACAGGAGCGTGGCCGTGGCTACGCCAACGCCGCTTGCGCAAACTCGCTTTCCTACCCCTCTCATAATGCGCATAGTTTAGGCGAGAATCGGGTGAGAGCACAATTGCGCGAGGCTCTGATTGCCCGGTTTGATGCCCGTTCTGACGCGACTTGTGGCTGGGACTTGCCCGGTCAATGTGCTCTTGTCGGGCGAGGATGGGGATGGCTCTTTGACATCCGAGCTTTGGGGAGCTTTTCAGATTGAGCTGATCAGGCAGGTGTCGAGCAGCCCTAGGCGAAAATCAGGCGTGCAAAGCAAATGGGGCAGGCATTGCTGCCGACCCCACTCTTACCGCCGCGTGGTCAACTTGCTTGGCGAACCTCGCAAGATGCACTTGGCATCCAGTTTCTGGCCTCCGCACGATGTACGGCGGGCTTTTCACCAGTGCTCGCACCGGCATCCAGCTTCACTTGCAAGCAGTCTCTGCATCCCTGAACCGAAGTTCCTGTTTGCATCCTCTGCTCCTCGGGCGGAGCTGAGACCATCAATCTGTATTGCCTTCGATCTCAAACAGCCGATCCGGGTCTAACCCTTTTCGCCCTCAATCGCCGACCAAATTGGTGGCCATCCGATGGGTCTGCTTCGCGATCTCCTCAAACGATCCAGTCTGGGTTTGGCCGAGGCCTTTGCCGCACTGTCTCTCAAAGTTCGCGTGGACAATCACCACCGCGTCGATCGTTACAAAAAGCTCTTAAACACAGCGCCTTGCGGCCCTCTCTTCAATCTCTTTTCTGCCCTTTCGATGTTTAGAAGCTGCGCCCAAAAACCGAGTCGCGCAAGTGTTGCAAACCCGACTTATCCACTTTTGCCCAGATCACTTGTGGAGGAGGGTGGATAAGTCAGCGGTTCGTCGCAATCATGAATTGAGCGCTGCAAAATATGCCCGTTTTCGCGATCAGCGACCGCCTCTGCGGCCTCTTTGAGCGAGCAGCTTGAGTCGCAGCGCGTTCAATTTGATGAAGCCTTCCGCGTCCTGCTGATCGTATGCACCCGCATCGTCTTCAAATGTGACGACGTCTTCGCTGTAGAGATTGTAGTCCACATCGGCGCGCTAAGCCCACGACCTGGGCATTGCCTTTGTAAAGCTTGAGACGAACATCCCCAGTTACACCGGTCTGGCTGTGATCAATCGCGGCCTGCAGCATCTCACGCTCTGGCGCGAACCAAAAGCCGTTGTAGATCAGCTCTGCATAGCGTGGCATCAACTCGTCCTTAAGGTGAGCAGCGCCGCGATCCAGCGTCAGTTGCTCAATGCCTCGGTGCGCGCGGGCATAGATCTCACCGCCCGGAGTTTCGTACATGCCGCGCGACTTCATGCCTACAAAGCGGTTCTCAACCAGATCAAGTCGACCAATGCCGTGCTTGCGGCCAAGATTGTTGAGTGCGGTCAGCAGCGCAGCCGGGCTCATCGCCTCGCCATTTAGCGCAACGCCGTCACCGGATTCAAAAGCGATAGTGATGTATTCTGGCTCGTCCGGCGCGTCCTCAGGATTGACCGTGCGAGAGTAGACGTAATCAGGCGTCTCTTCCCACGGATCCTCGAGCACTTTGCCTTCAGATGAAGTGTGCAGCAGGTTTGCGTCGGTGGAGAAGGGACTTTCACCGCGCTTATCCTTTGGCACGTCAATCTGATGCGCTTCAGCCCAAGTGATCAGCGCGGTGCGGCTAGTGAGGTCCCATTCGCGCCAGGGGGCGATAACTTGAATGTCGGGGTTCAACGCATAGGCAGAAAGCTCAAAGCGCACTTGGTCGTTGCCCTTGCCGGTTGCGCCGTGGGCGATGGCGTCTGCGCCAGTTTCCGCAGCGATCTCTACCAAACGCTTTGAGATCAGTGGGCGGGCGATCGAAGTGCCGAGCAGATAGTCGCCTTCATAGCGGGCATTGGCGCGCATCATCGGGAAGATGAAATCGCGCACGAATTCCTCGCGCAGATCTTCGATGAAGATGTGTTTGTCCGGGATGCCCATCGCGCGTGCTTTTGTCCGAGCAGGCTCAATCTCTTCGCCTTGGCCGAGATCAGCGGTGAAGGTGACCACCTCAAGTCCGCGCTCAACCTCCAGCCATTTGGCAATCACAGAAGTATCAAGACCGCCTGAATAAGCGAGAACTACACGTTTGATATCGGACATTGTCACACCTTCATCTCGGCGCCGCGCGCCTTAGTCATTTCGTCAAGGGGCCGCTAACAGGGGAGGGGATGCGGAGCAATGCTTGTGAGCGGTGATGCACGCTTCACGGACAGGCCAAAGCTTGTGAAAGGCATGGTTGATCACAATATCTGTGCCTCAACCGGGTCAGAGGGATCACGATTATGGACGGGGAAACCGCGCAGAAGGCGAAAAAGAGCCTGTGGGGACAAGCGCGCGAATTGGCGCAATTGGCACCGCCAGAACGCAACCGATGGGTCGATTTCCTGCGGGCGGTTTCAATTCTCGCCGTGGTGTTTGGTCATTGGCTGATGGCCGGGCTTTACGTTGATGAGGTTGGTGCGCTGCAACGCGGTGATTTGATTGAAACCTCGCCGTGGACGCATTGGCTAACATGGGCTTTCCAGGTGATGCCGGTCTTCTTCCTTGTGGGCGGATATTCCAATTCGGTGAGTTGGGAGGGGACCTTGCGCAAAGCGAGACCTGGGCAGAAGGGAATATACCGCGATTGGTTGGCGAGCCGTGTCCAGCGTTTGATTGCGCCTACGTTCCCTGTGCTGCTTGTTTGGGCAGTGATCGCGGTGGCTTTGACACAGGTCGGTTTTGACCGCGCGCAGATACGCATGGCTACGGAAGCTGCACTGATCCCGGTGTGGTTTCTGGCGGTCTATCTGCTGGTGACGGCCTGTACGCCGCTGGCCGTGAAAGCGTGGAAACGCTGGGGATGGGCGAGTTTTGCGATATATATTCCCATCACCGCGTTGGTTGATTGGTTGAGGTTTGAGCACGGTGTACCGTACATCAGCTTCACCAATTTCCTCTGGGTGTTCCTTGCGATCCACCAGCTGGGTTTGGCGTGGCGCGATGCGAAGTTTGACAATCGCCTCTTTGCCTTTGGCTGGTTTGCGGCCGGGCTAGGCGTGTTGATTTCGATCACGGTCTATGGGTTTTACCCTGTGTCGATGGTCTCTGCGCCTGATGGGTTTTCAAATTCGCTGCCGCCGACCTTTGCATTGTTGGCGCTTGGCGTGGTGCAGGTAGGGCTTGTCCTTGGATTGGAGCCACTGGGGCGCCGGATGCTGGACAAGATCGGGATCTGGACTGCGACGGTGTTGATGAACGGTATGATTATGACCGTTTTCTTGTGGCACCTCACCGCTTTTGTATTGGTGATGACTTTTTCGTGGATTGCGCTTGGCGGGATTGGACTGGATAGCGTTCCCGGTACCGGTGAATGGTGGGCAACACGGCCGTTGTGGCTCGGCATTTATATCGTTGCACTTTTGCCCTTCATCGCGGTGTTCGCACGGCATGAACGCAGCTTTGGCCCCATCAGAGGCGGGCGCACGGTGCCGCGCGCGCGCGTGGTGGCCGGTGTTGTTCTGATCTGCGTCGGACTGGGCGCAACCGCCGGGATCAGCATTGCTAGTCCTGAAGGAATAACAGGCGTTCGGATCTGGGTGGTGGCGCTGCCATTTGTCGGTGCGGCTTTGCTCGGCTTTGGCCCGGCATATCGTCCGAGATCGCGCGATACAGCCTAAGCCGGGACGTCTCTTGGGTTCACTCCAGGTTCAAGGGATCGGGAGCAGACCTATCGCATAAGGTCGCACAGACACGCAGTGAATTGGTCAAAATGGGCTGACGACTGCTATCAGAGGCTGCCGCCGCTTAAGGGATACTTCCCGAGGGGGCGGCGGTTTGGGGAAGTGCTATGCGACTTTGGCTCTATGGTTTGGCGACTGCGATCGCAAGTATCTCGGCCCTGCTGCTGGCGATTACCCCTGCACCCTCTCAGAAATTACAGGCCCGTGCCGGCGGTGCTGCTCAGCTCACCGCAATGCTACAAGGCGGCAGCTATAATGCCGTTAACTGCCACAATGTTCGCACCTTCTGCCGTGCGGACGTTTCGCGCTGCGATAGTAATGAGCGCGAACGGCAGACATGGCGTACGCAATGCCTTGCCCGGCACAAGACGCGCTATGATGAGTGCGTGAGCACTAAGGCTCCGTTGAGAGGTCACTATGGTGCTAGAGTCCGGGGACCTGATCCGCGATGTGCACATCTTGCGAATTATAGAGAGACCAAGTGTCAGGTTGAGCCGCAAATCTGCCCGACCTATGGCCAGTGTGAGCAGAAATATGGCCAATGCATCTATGATCAGAGCGCCGCTTTGGACCAGCAACAAAATTCGCGCGACGATGGGGCATACGTCGCTGAGCCGCCACCTGCGCCAACCGCTAGGCCGATCCCGCAGCAGCCAGAACCTGACACACGCTACCGGGTTTATGTGAAGAACGGATGCCGCAAATACATTGAGATTGCATATTTCTATGAGGAAAGCCCAGGGCAATGGGCCAAGAGTGGCTGGCGCGGCTTTCAACCAGGGCGCGTTGGAGAGCTGAAAAGCCCGATCATGACGCGGCGGCTAGGGGTTTTCTCGACGCTCGGCTTTCCAGAGCAAAAGTTTAGGCGCGGGTTCAATATGAAAAAGAGCGTGATTGATCGCAACTTCCTGGTGCCGATCAATGAGCAGTTGCGGGGCAAGGGCGCTCGCACTGTGCCGTTCGATATGCTCGAATGGGCCAGCGATATTTCCAAGCCCCTGATTGTCATTGAAGACTGTGACCAATACAAAGCAGGGGTTCGGATCAAGTCGGTGCAAACTCGCAAAACTGCGGCGGAACCCAGACCTGTCTTGTTACAGGTCAGTCCTGCACCCAAGCCAGAGCAGCCAAAAGTGAGCGCTGTTGAGCGAGAGCCTGAACCGCCGCGTAAGCCGATGCAGCCTGCGGCGTGCCAAAAGATCGATCCCGCGACGATGTCAGCTGCGGATATTGACCGTTATAAAGCCTTGGCAGCGCGGGGCATGATCAAGCTTTGCGAAGCGGGTTAGCCGCGCTTTTGCGCGGGTGCTTCCATCAGGCGCTTTTCTTCCGCTGCGATGTAATCCCGCGTCAGCGGCAGGGCATAGCGATTGCGCGCATATTGGATCTGATAATTGCACATGCTGCCACTCTCAAACACGGTTGCCGCACCTGATAGATAGAACGTCCACATCCGGAAAAAGCGCTCGTCGTACATCGCAATCATCTTTTCGCGATTGACGATGCAATTGGCATACCATTGGCGCAGGGTCTTGGCGTAGTGGACCCGCAGGGTCTCTACGTCGGTGGAGATCAGACGGAACTTCTCACTGGCTTCAACAGTCTCTGAGAGAGCCGGAATGTAGCCGCCAGGGAAGATGTATTTGCGAGTGAACGCATCGGTGGAGCCGGGGCCGCCCATACGCCCGATCGTGTGGAGTAACATGGTGCCATCGTCGGTGAGAAGATTGGCGCAGGCTTCAAAGAAGGTTTCAAATTGAGGCTGACCAACATGTTCGAACATGCCGACCGAGACAATTCTATCGAACTTACGACCAGCGGCGGCAAAGTCGCGGTAATCGACGAGCTCAATGCTCACACGGTCGGCGACACCGGCGGCCTCGACGCGTTCCTTGGCATAAGCGATCTGCTCTTCAGACAAAGTGATGCCAACAACTTCGACATCGTAGTTGCGCGCCAAGAAGATCGCCATGCCGCCCCAACCACAGCCGATGTCGAGTATTTTTTGACCCGGCTTTATGTTCAGCTTGGCGGCGATGTGCGCCAGTTTCGCGGTCTGAGCCTCGCCCAGAGTGATGTCGTCTGATGGCCAATAACCACAGCTGTATTGCCAGTGTTCCTCATCCAGCATCAGGCGATAGAAATCGTTCCCGATATCATAGTGATGCGCGACGTTGCTTTTTGAACTGATCCTGTTGTTGACCTTCTCGGCGGCAAAGCTGGCTTTGTTCAGTACACGCCGCAGTAGATTGGGTGGGCCGATATCGCCGCCTTTGTCCCATGAGTTGTTTTTACGAAGCAGGGTGACAAGCCCCATGATGTCACCTTCTTCGATGACCAGACGGCCATCCATAAAGGCTTCAGCTGCGCCAAGACGCGGGTCCATGATTATGTCGCGTGGGACTTTCGCATCCGTAAGGCGAACGACAATTTCCGGAAAACCTTCCTCTGGCTCGCCATAAGTCTTGTCCGATCCATCGGCAAATACGATGCTCAACCGCCCACGTTTTACGCCTTTGGTCAGAAACCGGTCGAAAAGTGTTTTACTCATACAGTGCCTTCTTCGCAGCGATCCACCCGAAGGTTACGAATGCCAGCACTGTTCGCGGTGTCAATGATCGGATACGTTAATCACTATGAGCGACCCAAAAACCACACAAACCACAGCTTCGGTTGATGATTTCATCGCTGCGGTCGAACCCGCCAGCAAACGTGAAGACGCAAAAGTGCTCGACGCGCTGTTTCGTAAAGTAACCGGAGAAGAACCGAAGATGTGGGGTCCGACGATTATCGGTTATGGCAGCTATCATTACAAATATGAGAGCGGACGTGAAGGCGATTCCGCACGCTCGGGCTTCTCACCGCGCAAGGCTAAGCATTCGCTATATCTGATGGGCCGTTATTGCGACGAGGCGACAGGCAAGAAAGTCGATGGATTGCTGGAGAAAATGGGCAAGCACAAGACCGGCGCGAGCTGTGTTTATGTGAACAAGCTGGGCGATATTGATTTGAGCGTCTTGGAGGAGATTATCGGCCTTTGCTGGGACGCGATGAATCGTAAATATCCAGTCTAAACCGCGTGACGTTTTCTAACGAACTTAGCCATTGATCAGGCGCCCTCGCGGGCGAGATAGATGACATCGCGATCTTGCGAAAGCATGTGTTGGCCGCTGTCTATGAACAGGGTCGATCCGCTGCGCAAATGACCCTGCACTAGGAAGAACGCGGCATCGGCAATTTCATCTGCGCTAGTCTTACGGTCCAGCAAATTGAGCCGGTGGGAGGTCTCTGTCTCTTCCTGCGTTTGATCATGGCTGGCCAAAATAGCGCCGGGTGCAATGCCATAGATGCGGTCTTCTTCCTTCGCTGCGCCCATCGCCAACATGGGGATGGTAGCGTTCAAGGCGTGCTTCGCCATAGTGTAGCTGAAGAAGTCGGGATTGGGATTTTCCAGCTTCATATCGGTGATGTTGATCACGCAGCGTCCCCTGCTGGTTCGGGCGGCGGTCAAAAAGGCTTGCGCCATGCGCGTTGGCGTAATCGCGTTGACTTGCATTGCAAGCCGGTTCGTTGCGGGGGCGAGGGCGGTCACACTGTCTGGCTCGAAAACGGCGGCCGAATTCACCAACACGCGCCAGTCGGGATGCTTTGTTGCCAGCTGCTCAATCATTGCGACCGCTGCATCGCCGTCGTCTAAATCGCATTTGACCGTGCAGGCCGAGGGCAGCGATGCTGCCAAAGCATCTGCGTCGCAGGATGAAGAACGGTAGTGGATGATCACATGCCAGCCTTCTTCAGCAAAGCGGCGGACGATTTGCGCACCGATGCGCGCGGCGCCGCCTGTGACCAATATCGTCGGGGTGTTCATGGCCTTACATGCAGCACACTTGAAGTGGAATGGGAAGAGAAGCGATGTGTGCTCTCCTCTTCCCGTTCATTCATTCCAGGTAAGGTTTGGACTCAATGGCGTGAGCGGAAACCCCGTGACCGGAAGCCTCTTGACCGAAAACCTCTTGAGCGGAACCCCTTTGAGTGCAGTTTGTGCCCAAAGGAGCGCCTGCCAAAAGAGCGTTTGCTAAAATGTTTGTAGTGGTTGCGGTTGAACCCACGCGATGAGTAATGCTTCGAATGGAAATCGCGGCGATGGATACCATGGTCGCGGTGATCATGGTGCTTGCCAATCGAATGATCCGAGCGATGTGCGTGGTGTGTCTTGTGATCATCGGCTTGATGATGGCTTCTGCGGGAATTGTGGCCGCCGCTATGCGCATCATGATCTTTGCGATGTTCGCTGCTCTCATGGTGGCCATGTGGAGCGTCATGGGCCAACGCTGGGCCCGCCGTAGCCGCCAAAGTCGCGGCAGCGATTGAAAGAAGAATCTTTCTCATTTCCAATTCCTTTTCGTGTGCTTTTGATCTGAGCGCCTGCGCGCCATGTACGTTCATTAGTTCGCGAAAATCGGAATTGGGTTTCACTGTTTTAGCGTCTAAAGTTTTCCTTTGTCGGCTTGTCTTGCCAGCTTGCACTCAAATGCAAAGGCGCCGCCAAACCGGTGAAGGCTGGCGGCGCCAAAGGTGGAGTGGGGCCACCTTAAGTCAGTGAGGTCCTAGCGACACTTAAGGTCACCCTTGTCGATTTCGCGTCCCAGAAGGCCGCCTGCGACACCGCCAAGCAATGTGCCCAGCAACTTGTCACCGCGCCCGGCAACCTCATTGCCGATCAGCGCGCCAACGCCTGCTCCGATGACGAGGCCAGTGGTGCCATTGTCGCGTTTACAATAGTAACGGCCATCCCGTCCGCGCCATACGCGGTCACGGCGGCTTATGTGACGCGGCTCGCGGTAACGGCCATTGCGGTCGTAACGGCTCTGGCGGCGATTTTTCCGATAGCGGCGATCATCATAATCGTCCCAATCACCATCATAGTGATGGGCTGCTGTTTGATTGAGGCTATCCATTGGTATCATCATCACATTGGATGCGATCGGATTGGAAGAGATTCTGGGAGCAATCTCTACCGCTTGTGCGGGGGCGGCAGCGATTGCGAGTGTACCAGCGGCGGCGAATGCGGCGAGATTTTTCATTTGCGTGTCCCTCTTTTTGTTCGAGTTACCTGGTGGGGTGAGAGGACATTCGTTCAGAAAAAAACAACGCCACATGAACGTTTTGTTGGGAATTCTGTTCAGGCGATGAGCCGCTTTTATTAAGCGATGAGCTGAGCGGTTAGCGCAATTTTCCCGCTGCTTTGGCTCGAACCTTGGGAGAAAGCGACTCAAGCTGGCTCAGTTCGAACAGCTCATCCTGCGCGCCTTTGCCAGCGATTATGGCTGTGAAAACTCGCTCAACGCTCCAGTCGGTTGCGCCGAGAGACACGCGTTCCAGACTGTCTCCTGCCTCCGCTGCGCCTTCTTCGATCACACGGAAATACCATCCGCATCGCCCAGAGCTAACAATTGCGGCGACCATTTTCTTGACACCGAACCGATGCTCAATCTTCCAGCAGGGCTGGCGCGGTTGGCTGATTTCTAGCAAGGCGCTGCCCAAACGGAATTGATCGCCGATGTGGACTTGGGCCTCCGTGAGGCCGCTGACCGCGAGATTTGAGCCGAATGTGCCGGGTTCTGAGAGTAGGGCGTGCTCACCGATCTGATCGCGCCAAAATGCGTGATGATCACTGGGGTAGAGATGCACTGCCATTTCCGGGCCGCCGTGCACGCTGCGGTCGGCTTGCTCATCCGCTTCCAGCCCTTCGATGCCAATCCGTACTGGGCCAGCAATCGGCTGTTTAGCGATGGCGCTTGTTTCTTCACCTCGGAAGCCTTGAGTGCGGCCTGCGCAAATCGCGGTGAGCTCAACCTTCACTGGCGGCGGTCTCAACAGCGGCTGCCGCCGCCTCTCGGTCCAATTGCGCGCGACTTTTCTTCTCTGCTGCGGTTTTCAATTGTCCGCAGGCTGCATCAATGTCTCGCCCGCGCGGTGTGCGTACTGGCGCGCTGATCCCGCCTTCAAACACGATGTTGGAAAAGCTACGAATTCGGTCTGGATCAGAACATTCGTAATTCGCGCCTGGCCATGGATTGAACGGGATCAAATTGACCTTGGCAGGCAGGTTGAACTGTTTCAGCAGACGAACAAGCTCATGCGCGTCCTCGTCCCTGTCGTTCTTGTCCTTCAGCATCACATATTCAAAGGTGATGCGCCGGGCATTGGTCGCACCCGGATAATCGGCGCAGGCTTGCAGCAATTCTTCGAGGCCATATTTGCGGTTAAGCGGCACGATCTCGTCACGCACATCCTTGTTTACTGCATGCAGTGACACCGCGAGATTGACGCCAATCTCTGCGCCGCAGCGCTCCATCATCGGGATGACGCCGCTGGTCGACAGCGTGATCCGTCGCTTCGACAGGGCAAGGCCCGCACTGTCCATTACGAGCAGCAGAGCGTCGCGGACATTGTCAAAATTATACAGCGGTTCGCCCATGCCCATCATCACAATGTTGGTGAGCAAACGACCGTCTGCGCGGTACTCCGCCTCGTCCTCATCCTCGGCAAAATCCATCTTGCCCTTGGGCCATTCGCCCAAGGCATCGCGTGCCAGCATAACCTGGCCAACGATCTCGCCTGGCGTCAGATTGCGGACCAGACGCATGGTGCCCGTGTGGCAAAAGGTGCAATTGAGCGTACAGCCCACTTGGCTGGACACGCATAGAGTTCCGCGATCAGAATCGGGAATGAAAACCATCTCGTAATCATGACCGTCATCGGTTTGCAGCAACCATTTGCGTGTACCATCTGTGCTATGCTGAGCCTCAACCACTTGTGGGCGGCCAATCACAAAGCGCTCCGTCAGCCACGGCCGCATTGTCTTGGAAATGTCGGTCATGTCCTCAAATTTGGACACGCCGCGGTGGTACAGCCAATGATAGACCTGCTTGGAACGCAGCTTGGCCTGCCTTACATCCAGACCCGCTTCTTCAAACAGTTCCCGTATGCGGGCTGGCGGCAGACCAATCAGGTCGACGCGGCCGTCCTGACGCGGTGTGATATCGCGCGCAGTGGGAACCGGATCGATTTGTCCGGCGATGGGCATGAGGTTGGTATCGGCCATAAGTTCGCCGCATATAGGCGTGCAAAAGCGCCTTTGCTAGCTTAGCGTTTGAGCGGCTTATCTAAGCCTTGCGCAGCCGAGCAGCGCGGCATCAATTGCGGTCGCGGCGCCAGCGAGCTGATATCTGTCGGTGAAGGCGCGGCCACCCTTGTCACGGGCGCGAACGCTCATCCGGGTGGCGGAGCGCATGGCTGCAACGATTGCGGCGTCCATGCTGGCATCTTTCGCCCAGGCATCGCCGCCACCGCCGGTTAGGTCGAACTGCTTGTCACCAATGGTCAGGCGAATGGTCGCGCTATCAGCAATTGCGCGCGATAGCCGCAGGTGCACCTGATTGCGGATTGAGTTCTTCGGCCATGTCGCAATGCTGGCAAAGGGCGCGTAATCGCGCCGCGTTGTCGCGCTGGATGGCTTGGCGATGGCATAGCAGCGAGGCGTGCCGGGATCACGGAACGCGGCCCAGCTAGAATAAACGCCAAGGCTGTCTTTCGCAGCGAGCGGGCTGGCCAAGATGGCACCAAGCGCCAGCCCGCAGAGTAGCAGGGGGCGCGAGATAAATCTCTGCTTGAAGTTCGCCATTTCGAACCGCCCCCTTACGCCTGCTCTATCGCAAGTAATAGCTGACCGGCTGCGCTCTACCGGCCTCTTGCGGGTACATATGACTGTAGGATACGGCATTTCCGAGCACGCGCATGATGTAATAGCGGGTTTCGAAATTGGCTGGCACGCGCTCGATCCAAGTCACCCAATCGATATCGCCGCGGCGCGGATCTCCATTCAGGCGGAGCCATTGGTTTACCCGTCCCGGCCCAGCATTATAGGCTCCGATGGCAAGTGGGTAGGCGCCGCCATAATAGTCCATCATCCGGGCAAAATAGGCATCGCCCAGACGCATATTGTAGCTGGGTGAGCCGATCAGATTGGCTGAGAGATATTGCAAGCCTAGTTTGCCCGCTTGCTCCCGCGCTGTTCCCGGCATCAATTGCATCACGCCGCGTGCGCCAGCATGGCTGACACGAAAGCGGTCGAATTCGCTCTCCTGGCGAGAGATTGCATGGACCATCGTCCAGTTCGCACCTGGAGGCGGTGTAACGGTTGGAAAGCCAAGGCGTTCAAAGCCTTTGAGCCCGTGCTCGCCCGCTGTCATGCCCGCGACAACAGCCATTTCATCAAGGCCAGTTTCTGCAGCGAGATCGGCGACCATGCTCATTTCTTCGGGCGTGTCGGCAATATCAGCGACAGCTTCAAAGAATCGCCGTTCGGTCTGCCACGCCATGCGGTTCGCCGCGATAGCGCGGATCGCCCTTACAACTGGGCGGCTGTTGAACGCAGTGCGCTGAGCTTGGCTCACCTCAATGGGGGCCAGCGGCGCGAATTGCGGCAGTGGCCGGTCCAATGCTTCATGCGCGAGCTGACCGTAGTAGTATTCAGGGAACTCAGCGGCCATCTCAAAATAGCGCGTAGCCTCATCAGCTTGACCGGCCTGGCGCGCAGACCGTCCAGCCCAGTAAAAACCTTTGGCCCGAATTAGGGGCGTGCCCGCACCCGCGCCATAGCGATAGAACAAGGGTGCAGCAGCGGCGCCATTGCCAAGGCTCCAAAGCGCCTTTGTCCCGCCAAGCCACATCAAATCTGTGTAGCGATCGCGCAGAGCGAAAGAGCCTTTCGACACATCCGTGCCGGGCGAGAACAGATCGTCGGCAGAGGCGGCAATTGCGACCGCTTGGCGCGCGCCAGAAGCTTTGGCGACGCTTAGCATTTGTGCGACCATATCCTCTGGTTTGTGCGAGGTGCGCGTGAAGTTTGGACGCGTGGTCAGAACATTGGCAGCGTGAGCAACCT
The DNA here is from genome assembly GCF_057364945.1 of Erythrobacter sp. SN6-5. Classification (NCBI taxonomy): domain Bacteria; kingdom Pseudomonadati; phylum Pseudomonadota; class Alphaproteobacteria; order Sphingomonadales; family Erythrobacteraceae; genus Erythrobacter; species Erythrobacter sp. SN6-5. The sequence continues at coordinate 2,678,091 of NZ_CP200282.1, read as the reverse complement.
GCCGCTTGGAACGCAATTGTTTCACGTAATTATAGACGAAGCCGGGATCGCTGAGCGCGCCATTGGGCACATTGCCAGTTTCTCCACGAATCACTCCGAGGCGAGCCATCGCCATATTGCGCTCGCTTGGTGAAATATTGACCATGTGGCGAACTGCGGCTTCGCTCTCGCTTTGCCATAAGAGCGCATCCATGCGCGCGCTGTGATCTTCGGCGGTGAGACTTGAGCCAAACAGGCCCATGATATAGGCTTCCGCTGGGCCACTCATTTCACCGCCACGCCAGGCTTCGCGCGCAACGTCAAAGGCTTCTGCGCGCTGCGCACCAGCCAGAGCCAGTGCATAGCGTGCGCGGCCTGGGTTGGTGAGCGGTGGATGGGCATCAAAGAAACGGATCAGATCCGCCGAAGAAGGTGCCTCGTTCTCTAGCGCGTTTTCCGCGCGCACCCGCAAAACAGCCATACGCGGAAAATCTGGATAGGCGAGGGCAAAGCCAGCATAATCAGAAAAGCTGGAGAGGCGCGATTTCTGTAAAACCTCCCACCGAGCGATCGCTTGCCCGACGGCGCGCGGCTGCTGAGCCAGCATTGTGCTGCTCCCAGATTGGCCTGCATTTTGGGCAAAACACGGACCCGTCATGGCTGCTGTGCTGATGAAAAGAATGGCGGCAACGGCAAGGGGATTGCCAAAAGAACTTTTACGCATGCTGGACATAGTGCCGATCGGCTCCTTATCAGGCGCTGAACAAGTGCCTTAGCTTTGGAGAATTGCTTCAGTTATTCGCTAAGTGCCTAGATAAAGGAATACAACAATGTTTAGCGGTTCAATCCCCGCTCTGGTGACTCCTTTTCGCGATGGAGCGTTTGACGAGGCTGCATTTCGCAAATTGGTCGACTGGCAAATCGAGCAAGGCAGCGCCGCTCTGGTCCCCTGCGGGACGACGGGTGAGGCATCGACACTGTCCAATGCAGAGCATCACAGGGTTATTGAGGTTTGCATAGAGCAAGCCGCTGGCCGCGTTCCGATAATTGCGGGGTGCGGATCAAACGACACGAAAAACGCGGCGCTGCATATTAGCTTCGCCAAGAAGGCTGGAGCCGCCGCAGCACTGTGCGTTGCGCCCTATTACAATCGGCCAAGTCAGGCCGGTCTTGTAGCGCATTTCAGTTTTCTGGCTGAGAACTGTGATCTGCCGATTGTGCTTTATAATGTGCCGGGCCGCACTGTAACCGATATCGCACCGGAAACTACGATTGAGCTTGCCAACAAATTTCCTGAGAAAATTGTTGCTATCAAAGATGCGAGCGAAGACCTCTCCCGGGTTGCTGATCACCGCATGGGCATTGGTCGCACGTTCTGCCAGCTTTCCGGCAATGATGAGTTGGCTCTGCCGTTCAACGCAGCTGGCGGGAAGGGATGTATCTCTGTCACGGCCAACGTCGCGCTTAGCCCTGTGTGCGGAATTTCAACAGGCCTGCGCTGACAATGATCTTGTGCGCGCGCGAGCTCTGAATGATCAGCTTTATCCGCTACACTACGCGATGTTTTCTGACTCAAGTCCGGGTCCGGTTAAATATGCGCTGAGCCGGGTGCAAGATTGGGCCACGCCAGAGGTTCGGCTGCCGCTATGCGAGGCGAGCGAGGCCGCGCGCAAAGCGGTTGATGCAGCATTGGAGCATGCGGGGTTGGTTTAGGGCCTAATCCGCTGGATTGTGCTTTTCGACAAATCGAACGGCCGCATCAAGCATGGTACGCCGAGTTTCTGAACGTGACAGCCAGTGATCTTCGCCTTTTAGGCTGATCATTTCGTGCGGTTTTTTCGCGTCTTTAAGTTTGTCGGCCATTTTGACTGAGTGGCTAAAAGGTACAACAATATCGTCGCGTCCATGGATCAGCATAATCGGCGCGTCAGCTTGGTCTGCGAAACGCAGTGGTGAGACTTCATCCCAGCGATCGCGTGGACCGAGCTGTTCGAGCAATGCAACCTTCGTTGTCCGATCGCCGCCTGATGCGCGGTAGTCTTCTTGATACATATCCTTGATGTCGCTGACTGGGGCGACAGCGACGGCGCAGCGGTAAATGCCTTGTTGTAAAGTGACGCCTGCAAGAGCAGCATAGCCGCCATAGCTTGCACCGACGATGCAGGCGCGCCTTGGATCAACGATCCCTTTCTCTGCTAAAGCGGCAAGACCGTCTGATTTGTCGGTCTGCATTTTGCGGCCCCATTCGCCATATCCCGCTGTACGGAATTCATCTGAGCGTCCTGTTGAGCCACGGAAATTGGGTTGGAAAACGGCATATCCGCGCGAAGCGTAAGCCTGTGCCCACCAATCAAACGTGGCCTTGTCGCGTGCGTGCGGTCCGCCATGCGGCAGAACTACAACTGGTAAGTTCTTCGCTTCGCGACCTGGTGGCAAGGTTAGGATGCCGTCCATATCGAGGCCGTCGCTGGCGGTGTACCCAAAGGTAGAGATCAGACCAACATGCTCCGGACCAATTGCGGTCCGTTCATAAGCAATAGCATTCGCACGCAAGTTTTTGACATCCACCGCGTACCAGGTGCCGCTGTCACCGTTGCCAGCAGTGCGCACGATCATCTGTGACAGGTCTCCGGTCCAATCGATCGGACTCGTATCGAAGTCTTTGAATGCACGGCGAACCTTGCGCAAAGCGCTGCCCTTTGCTTCATCTTGAAATACGATGCGTTCTTTACCGCCACGCTCACGGTAACCCATCAGGTGGCCAGTCTGTTTGTCGAAATACACTCGTTCAAGACCAACGTCGGGCAGAAAATCTGTCATCTCTCCGCCGGAAATTGGCACTTCTTGCCACTTTATGCCGTCATCCGTGCGCTCAGACAGAATGACTGTTGCGCCGCTGTAACCAAGTCCAACCAAGCCGATCCGTGCCTGCACATTTTGTCCGCTGGCGATTTCATCACCAGACCCGTTACTGAGCTTCCATTTACCGTTCTCATGGTTGATGTCGAAGGTTGCGGCAATGTTTCCGTTTGCATCAATCAGCCAATCGTTATCGTGCCCAGGCCGGGCCGCATTCGCCACTCGCTTGACAGAATAGTCCTGCATATCGACCCGAAACAAAAAAGGTCGACCGTGATCAAATATATAATCTGACCGATGATTCTTCTTGAGTTGTATCCCGCCATAAAACCCGTAATAGCGGCCATCAATTTTACGGACACCGTAGTCATCTATGATCGCATCCAAGATATTGCGTTTTTTAGAAAAAATCATCCCGGCTTCTGCGCCTGAGGTGACGGGTATTACCCGGCCAACATAGAATTCAGCTTTGTCGGTAGTGAAATTGAATCCCAAGTCTTCGGTCTGGCTAGAGGTGAGCAAAATTCGTTCATCACCGATCCACTGAATGTTACGGATTTTCATATCACCAACTGCAACGGAAGTGAGTACCGTGTTTTGGTTCTCGAGAGCGATGAGCGCCCGAGTACCCTTCACGGTGGTGATCATCGCGATACGTTTGCCCGATTCTGACAGAGCTGCATCTTCGATGTCGGGGAGCGCGCCGTAAGCCGTTAGGGGCAATGTTTCTAACTGCTTACTTGTATCGCTGCTCGCGGGTGTCGTTGCTTCTCCATCCTGTGCAAGAAGGACTGCTGGCGCAGTTGCACAAAAGAGCGCAGTGAAAACCGCAATTGAAAACGAACGCATCGAATAATCCCCTTGCCGATCCATATGTTGATCGGCTGTAGTTGCCCCACGCTTTATCTTAGCGCCCCTACATAATGCCAAAACCAACTGAAGTTTCAAGTAATCAAAGGGACCGATTGCGAATCTCGAACAAGCCACTACATCACGCGCATCATGGCGAGACCCAAACCTGAGACCTTTGATAAGCACAAGACCGTGGCGGAAAACCGCCGCGCGCGCTTCGACTATCACATCGAAGATAAATATGAGGCGGGTCTGGTGCTGCACGGAACCGAGGTAAAGGCGCTGCGCTCCGGTCAGGCGACCATCGCGGAAAGCTATGCCGAAGTGCGTGACGGCGAGGTTTGGCTAATCAACTCTAACATCCCGGAATACAGCCACGGTAATCGCCTGAATCACGAACCGAAGCGTCCGCGCAAGCTTCTGCTCAATGCGCGCGAGATTGGGAAAATGTTCGGCGCGGTTGAGCGCAAGGGTATGACGCTGGTTCCGCTGTCGATCTATTTCAACAAGCAGGGGCGCGCGAAGGTCGAGCTCGGACTGGCCAAAGGCAAGCAAGCGCATGATAAGCGCGCGAGCGTTAAAGATCGCGATTGGAAACGGGATAAGGCCCGCCTGATGCGTGAAAAGGGATAGCCCCGACTGACATGCAAACGCTTTAGTCACGTAATAGTCGCAAAGTTTTGTAAGATCGTCAGCAACCCACTGTTCAGCGGCCAATTCCTACCCATATGATGTCCATGTCTTACCCCTTGCACATTCCTGCATTTCCGCAGCTTTCCACCATGGATGGGCAGTTGTCCGTTGCATGTGGCAATCAGGTGCACGGTTCATGATTGAAAAACGCAGCAAAACCTGGGCGATGGACATGCTGCGCAAATATATGCCGACGCGTGAGCAGATGGCGCGCAACAAATATCTCAAGCCATTTGCGCACCGTTTTCTCTCGCCGGAGCTGTGGCGTTTTACTCGGCGATCGGTCCCGCGCGGCGTAGCGTTGGGGCTGTTTGCGGGCTTTATTATCCCGGTTGGGCAAATCTTCCTCGCCGCCTTTCTCGCCCTGCTGAGCGCGTGCGAATATGCCACTGGCGGCTATGGTGACCTTCATCACTAACCCTTTCACCTTTCCGTTTTGGATCGTGATCGCCAACCAAGTTGGCAAAATGACGCTAAACCTTGACGCGGCGGTCGGCGGGCTCGCCAATGATGAGCTTGCCAGTGGCCGATGGAGCTGGCTCATCGACTTGTTCCAACTCGCCGGCGTTACCGCCTTTGGCTTTGTAGTGCTTGCTATCGTATCGTCAGCGGTGGGTTATCTCATCTCCGGCGCAGTGTGGCGCGTGATGGTTGCGCGTCGCCGTGCAAAACGCTTGGCGCGGATGGAAGCACGGCTCGACCAGCGGCTCAATGCCAATTAAAGATTGGAATAGTTGGTTCGGTAAGAGCCACGAACGATCCCTATTGCGCAGCGCCGACAAGATGCTGCATCCGTACCGCTGAACCAAAACGTAAAGTGCGAGAGAAAAGAGCGCTATGAAAGCCGTCTTGCAGGCCAATGATCAAAACCGATTGATGATCGCAGGGCTGGCGGCTGCCCTGTGCGTCAGTACTGGGATCCTGTGGCTGGCAACACGTGAGCCTGCGCTGGTTTTGTCCTATGCATTGGGACTCGGCGTATTGCTGGTCGGCGTGTTCACCTTTGACCGAATGCGCGCAGAGCCAGCGGCTCAGATCGAAAGCGCACCCGATTGGACGGTTACAATTGCCGCCATCGAAGAAGCGGGTGAGGCGGTTGCGATTACGGACCGGGCGAACCGCCTGGTCTGCGCAAATTCTGCTTTCATCGATGGGTTTGGGATTGGTGCTGCGCCGCCTTCGCTTCCGCTTGAGCGTGAAGGGCTAGAGGCGATGACGCGCCTCGCCCGCGAAGCCTGGCGTGATGGCTCGGGCGCATTAAAGGAACTGGCGGGGAAGACTGGCGAAACTCCTTGGAAAGTAACCGTTGAACGCGCAGGGCGCGGTGAAGATCACCTGATCTGGCGTTTCCGGCGCCACGTCATGCCGAGCAGTGACGCGCTGGCCGATCTTGATTTGGCTGGACCGTTTGGCCTCATGTTGAGTCGCGCAGGCATCGAAAGTGCGATCACTGGCTCGGATGGAGTCATCAAAATGGTGAGCTCAGGCTTTGCCGAGCGTTCGGTTGGCGACGCCAGCGCAACCATGGCGGGTCAGGATTTTGTGACCTATCTGCGCTCTGATGACCGCGACCGGATATTCTTCGCCCGCGAGGGGAGAGGGGGTACGCCGCAAACTTTGATCCACGTACCGCTCGATGATCCGAGCGCGCAGATCCAGTCTGGCCCGGATGAAGGCCCCTCGCTTATGCTGCTCGTCGATAGCGGCGTCGGGATTGGCAGCGGATGGGATGGATCCTCGCAAGCAGGCGTGGCCCAGCTTGACGCACTGCTCGCGCAATTGCCCCTTGGTTTGGCGATGACGGACCGCGATGGCCGCTTCCTGTTTTGCAATGATGCCTTCTTGCGCTCGGTCGACCGGGAAGGGCGCGGCCTGCCCGCATTCCCTACTGACCTTGTGGTGCGCGAAGACAAGGGCGCTATGTCCGACGCTGTGCGGCGCCACGGCCGCGGCCCTGCGACTAGCGGGGATATGGCGGTGCGCCTCTCAATCCAGCCCGAAGAGCCGGTTTCGATTGGCCTCGCTGGCGTGCGCGGTCTGGGCGAAGCGGCGGTGCTGCTTAGCCTTGCTGATTCGAGCGAGGAAAACCAGCTCAAGCGCCAGGTTGCACAGGCCACGAAAATGCAGGCTGTTGGGCAATTGGCGGGCGGTGTCGCCCATGACTTTAACAATGTGCTGACGGCCATTATCGGCACCTGTGATCTGATGCTGCTGCGCCATACGCCCGGCGACAGCGACTATGACGACATTCAACAGATCCGCGCCAACTCTAATCGTGCTGCATCGCTGACCCGGCAATTGCTGGCATTCTCTCGGCAGCAAACCCTGCGCCCTGAAATCCTGCAATTGCCCGATGTGGTGAGCGAAGTTGGGCCGTTGATTAAACGACTGCTGGGCGAGAAGATCCAATACTACGTCCAACATGATCGCGACCTGGGGCCAGTGCGAGCTGACCCGCAGCAGCTTGAGCAAGTGATCATGAACCTCGCAGTGAATGCCCGCGATGCGATCCAGTCAAACGGTAAGGGCAGCGGGCGCATTTCGCTGCTCACGCGCAGCCTGCAAGCCAAGGAAGTGATCAAGTTGGGGTCGGAAATTCTCCCAGCGGCTGATTACACCGTGCTGATCGTGCAGGACACCGGGGGCGGCATTCCCCCGCACGTCCTGCCCAAATTGTTTGAGCCATTCTTCACCACCAAGGAGCAAGGCAAAGGCACCGGTCTTGGCCTTTCCACCGCTTACGGGATTGTAAAGCAGTCGGGCGGCTTCATCTTCGTCGACAATGTCATGGATCAAAATGACCGACCTAAGGGTGCGCGCTTTACAATATATTTCCCGGTCTACGCCGGTGAGGCACCCAAAAAAATCACCGAAGCTCCTCCAGAGCCATCGTCTGATTGGGCCGAAGGTGGCAGGATCCTGCTCGTCGAGGACGAAGACATGGTCCGCGCAGTTGCCGAACGCGCGCTTGCCCGCGCGGGTTATGAAGTCACGGCATGTCCGGGCGGGGAAGAGGGCTTGGCCGCAATCTCAGACGGCGGTGAGTTCGATCTGATCGTCAGCGATGTCGTGATGCCTGGCATGGATGGCCCGGCCATGGTGCGCGCGATTCGCCAAAAGCTGCCGCATATGCCGGTGCTGTTTATGTCAGGCTATGCCGAGGAACAGTTGCGCAAAGACATCGATATTCCAGACATGCATTTCATCCCCAAACCGTTCAGTGTTCAGGCGATCGGGGACAAGGTCGGCAATGTAATGCAGCGGGTCAGGCGGAGTTAAACCTCTCAAGGATTGCATTGCTAATGCATTGAATATACAATCAAAAGTGTCGATTTTCACAAGCGGTTGTCACTGCATTTGCACTAGCTCAAAGTCCATTCATCGCGCATACAGTACACCCCGTCATGCTTATTGGTGGGTTCAATAGGAGGCTGGGTGATGAACGCGATTAAGCTAGGATTGGTGTCAGGTTTGGCACTTGGGATGAGCGCTCTTGGAGCAACGACGGCCAACTCACAATCGCTACCAGATCCGGATGAAACAGCGCAGGGCGATGTCGCGGTTACGATCTACAACAACAATCTCGCGCTGGTGCAGGACGTGCGCCAAATCAACATTGAGCGTGGTCGCAGCCGAGTTGAGTTTCCAGATGTTTCCGCAACCATTCAACCGCAAACGCTGAGCTTTTTTGCACCGAACACATCGATCATCGAGCAGAATTTTGACTTTGATCTGCTGACACCGGCCAAGATGATGGAAAAGGCGATTGGTCAAACAGTCACTCTGCTGCGCACCAATCCTGCGACCGGGCGAGAGACCCGTGAGCGCGCGAAGGTTCTGTCGACTGCGGGCGGTGTGGTAGTCCAAATCGGCAATCGAATCGAGGTCTTGCGCGATGATGGCCTTCCGGTCCGCGTGATTTTTGATCGAGTGCCCCCCAATCTGCGCGCCCGCCCAACATTGTCGGTAAACCTCAACAGCACTCGTGGCGGTACGCGCCCGGTCTCGATCCGCTATTTGACGGGCGGACTTGGTTGGAGCGCGGATTATGTCGCGCTTTACAATGAGCAAACCGACTCGATTGATATGCAAGGCTGGGTGACGCTTACGAACAACACCGGAACCACATTCAATCAGGCGAAGACACTGCTGGTCGCTGGCAATCCTAACAATCGCGGAGGCCGCGGCCGTGGAGGCGGAAACCGAAACTTGATCCGACCCGGAACGGAAACCGCCGCGCGAGAGCAGCTGGGCGATTTCTATCTCTATCCGATCAGTGGGCGCACAACGATTGCCAATGCGCAGACCAAGCAAGTGAGCTTCCTCGATGTGCAATCGGTCCCAGCGCGCAAGATCTATGAGCGGACAGTTGGTTGGCTCTCGAACGATCGCAGCCCCGTGAATGTCTCAAGCGCCATTTCCTTCTCAACTTCGCGCGATCAGGGGTTGGGTGATGCTCTGCCGTCGGGCACCGTTCGGTTTTATCAGCGCGACAACCAAGGTACGCCTCAATTTATCGGCGAGAATAGCATTGGCCACACGCCCATGGGCAGCGAGCTCTCGCTCAGAACCGGCGACGCCTTTGACATTTTTGTGCAAGCCGAAGTGGAGAAGCGCGAAGAAATCACCAGTTCAGATTGGGAGCGCACGGCACGGTTCCGGGTGATTGAGGATGGCGAGACCACCCGCCAGATTGAGGTTGAACGACCCAAACAATATTACCGCACAACCATGCGCTATACGTTGACCAATGCTAAAAGCACGTCGGTTGATGTCGATCTGACCCAAAGCGGGCTTTACCGCGGATATTGGTCGAACGATTACCGTGTGGTCAGCGAGGACATCACAGGCGAGCAGATCAATTTCGATCGGCGCAAATGGGTGGTGCCAGTGCCAGCCAACGGCGAGCGCGTGATCCGCGTTACCTACGAAACCCGTTACTAAGGGGGCGGGCGATCATGCGGAGCCCCGCATCTATCGGATTGGCGCTTGGCCTGTTGGCTAGCGTGGTTGTCAGCACCCCTGCCAGCGCGCAAGAGGGCGCGACGGCTGGTACTGAAGCGCCAGCTCCGTCCCAAACGCAGCGAACCCGTCATGCGGTCGACGCTTCTGCGCCGCAATCGCTTTCGGTCACTGTCTACCGTGATCCGCGTAGGCAGCTTGGCCAAGAGATGAACCGTCGTTGGCCGCAAGGCTTCGCCATGATCAGCGAGACTCGCACGGTCACTTTGCCGCCTGGTCAATCGACGATCCGCTTTGAGGGCGTGGCCGAGGGTATGGTCGGGGTCAGCGCAATTGTCTCAGGCTTACCTGGCGGTACGATCGAGAAAAACCGCAATGCTGACTTGCTGTCACCCGCCGCCTTGGTGAACGGGGCGCTTGGCAACCGTGTGACCTTGACGCGGACTAATCCCGCGACCGGAGCAGAAGAGCCTCAAAGCGCAATTGTTCGCACCAGGGCCGATGGCGGCTTGGTGCTGCAAACGGACCAAGGATATGAGGCGGTGCGCTGCGCGGGCCTGCCCGAGCGATTGACCTTTGATCGTGTGCCAAAGGGGCTGTCGGCAAAACCGATTTTTACCATCGACACTCAGGATGCGAACGGGGGAACTTATGAAGTCGTCCTTACCTATCTCGCATGGGGCTTCGATTGGCAGGCGAATTATGTCGCGACTTTGCCTGATCCCGGGAGCGCTTCGGTCGCAGGCTCGACGAGGCGAGGGGAGAACGGCAATTTCAAACTCGGCCTGATGAGCTGGCTGACGATCCTCAATGACAATGGTCAGAGCTTCGACGATGCAGAATTGTTGGTGATTGCGGGCTCGCTCAGCGTGGTGAGCGATTTTCGCAGTCTTGCGACGCCGCCTCGGGCCGCGCCGCTGCGCCTGACATGCTATCCGATAGGCAGCACGGCTGCTGGCTCTCCAGGCCAATCCCCTCAGTCGATTGTGGTGACTGGTCGTCGCAATGAATCGCGGATGAAGCTTTCTGCGCCTGCACCGGTAATGGCGATGGCCGACGCGGCGGTGGGAGTAAGTGAGGCGGAGGTAATGCAAGCGGTCGAAGAGCAGCTTGGCGATCTCAAGCTTTACCGTGTACCAGAGCGAGTGAATGTGTCGGCCAAGGGCCTGAAACAAATTGCGTTTCTCAATCGACAAGAGGTCGATGCGCGCTATCTCTACCGGGTGAATTGCGGATTTTTGGTCACGCGTGAGGGACAGCCCAACCCTGGCTTTGAAAATGCGGACATGCTGCTCGTTACGAAGAACGAAACCGAGCGAGGACTGGGTGTGGCCCTGCCTCAAGGCGGTTTGACCGTGTTTGAACCGAGCAGCTTTGGTCCGCAATTGGTCGCTGATGTTGATATGCGGGACTATGCGGAAGATCAGGACGTCGAGCTTGAAATGGGGGCAAGCAATCAGGTCTTTGCGAAATGTCTGCCTGCCCCTGGCCCAGTGACAACCGGAAATATGAACAGTTGGTTTGGCAATGGGGTGGAGATCACCAACGCCAATGCGCATCCGATTACTGTTCGGATTGACCTGGGCGAATCCTCTCTTTGGGAGGTGCGCTTTAGGGGGGCAAAGACTCGCACGAAGGATGGCCGTATTATTGCAGAAGTGGATGTTCCCGCGAATTCGGAACGCACATTCCGGTGGTCTATTCGCGACCTGGCATAATTTTTTTCTGCGGTCTTTCTCCCATAAATTCAAAATCTTGGCGCGTGCCTTCATGGGGTCACGTACGAATTCCCATGTTCCCTACTTGTTCTATTGGAACAAAGTGGGTACAAGCTGTCTCCACAAGGGGCGGTCGATAACAATTTGTCGACCCTAGGCAAGTCAAGGAGGCCATGCGATGTCTGCAAGTCTGAAATTGGTAGAAAAAGGAAAGACAGTGGACCGTCAAAAAGCGCTCGACGCTGCACTTGCGCAAATAGATCGTGCTTTCGGTAAAGGTTCAGCAATGAAGCTGGGTTCTCGCGAAGCAATGAATATCGAGTCCATTCCAACCGGTTCGTTAGGATTGGATATTGCGCTTGGTATTGGCGGCCTTCCGAAAGGCCGCGTGATAGAAGTGTACGGGCCTGAAAGTTCGGGCAAGACCACCTTGGCATTGCATGTGATTGCAGAGGCTCAGAAGGCCGGTGGCACAGCGGCTTTTGTCGATGCAGAGCATGCTCTTGACCCGGTCTATGCCAACAAACTGGGCGTCGACATTGATGAATTGATTGTTTCTCAGCCTGATACAGGTGAGCAGGCACTCGAGATTACTGACACGTTGGTCCGTTCCAATGCGATTGACGTGCTGGTGGTCGACTCGGTCGCGGCGCTCGTCCCCCGCGCAGAAATTGAAGGTGAAATGGGCGATTCCCATGTCGGCCTTCAAGCGCGGCTTATGTCCCAATCGCTGCGTAAGCTGACCGGGTCGATCAACCGCTCCAAATGCATGGTCATCTTCATCAACCAATTGCGGATGAAGATCGGCGTCATGTACGGTAACCCAGAGACGACAACCGGCGGCAACGCGCTTAAATTCTATGCTTCTGTTCGCTTGGACATCCGCCGCACGGGCCAGATTAAGGACCGCGACGAAGTGGTTGGCAATTCAACCCGCGTGAAAGTGGTGAAGAACAAAGTTGCACCGCCGTTCAAGCAAGTTGAATTCGACATCATGTACGGTGAGGGCATTTCCAAGATTGGTGAGATACTTGATCTTGGCGTGAAGGCAGGCCTCGTAGAGAAATCAGGCAGTTGGTTCTCTTACGACAGCGTGCGAATTGGTCAGGGACGTGAAAACGCCAAGACCTTCCTCAAAGAGAACTCAGAGATGTGCAATCAGTTGGAAGCCGCCATTCGCGGCCGCACCGACGAGGTTGCCGAGGAGATGATGACAGGGCCGGACGCGGACTCTGACGACTGATCCTCAAGCGAGTGCGGTAATCGCATTCGGAAAATCGGAAAGCCGGTATGCGCCATCCCCCTTGGCGATGCCGGCTTTTCTGCATCTGGCATGGGGCTGCGCTTCGCAAACTTGCCGGATGTCAGTCCGTCTAAAGCCACATTATGGTAATGAAGAATTACGAACTCAGTGTGCATTGATCACGCGGTGGCTTGTCGCTGACCGCGTGATTGCCTAACTGCATTCTCGAAATGACTTCGACCAACGATATTCGCCGCTCTTTTCTCGACTTCTTCGGGAATGCTGACCACGCTGAGGTGCCCAGTGCACCACTGGTTCCCTATAACGATCCGACATTGATGTTCGTGAATGCGGGCATGGTGCCTTTCAAGAACGCATTCACTGGACTGGAGACGCCGCCTGCGCCGCGCGCCGCGTCTTCGCAGAAATGCGTGCGCGCTGGCGGTAAGCACAATGACCTGGACAATGTCGGATACACAGCGCGGCATCATACCTTCTTTGAGATGCTCGGCAATTTTTCGTTTGGCGACTATTTTAAAGAGCAAGCGATCCTGAACGCTTGGACGCTTCTAACGCAGGAATGGGGGCTTCCCGCAGATAAGCTCACCGCGACGGTCTATCACACCGATGATGAAGCGTTCGATCTGTGGCGCAAGATTTCCGGCCTGCCAGAGGAACGGATCATTCGCATTCCGACCAGCGACAACTTCTGGTCAATGGGCGACACCGGGCCATGCGGACCGTGTTCGGAAATTTTCTATGATCACGGTGAGCATATTGCAGGCGGCCCTCCGGGTAGCCCGGATGAAGACGGTGATCGCTTTGTCGAGATCTGGAATCTCGTCTTCATGCAGTTTGACCAGAAGGCTAGTGGTGAGCGCACCGACTTGCCGCGCCCGTCGATTGACACTGGTATGGGGCTGGAACGCATCGCTGCGGTTATGCAGGGTGTGCACAACAACTACGACACCGACACGTTCAAAGCGCTGATCGCTGCCTCGGAGCAGCTCACCGGAGTGGGCGGCGAAGGTGATGCAGTGGCAAGCCACCGGGTCATCGCGGACCATTTGCGTTCGGTCAGCTTCCTGATGGCTGACGGTGTGCTGCCGTCAAATGAGGGGCGTGGATATGTCCTTCGTCGGATCATGCGCCGCGCGATGCGGCATGCACACTTGCTCGGAGCGGGCGAGCCTCTGATGCACAGGCTTGTCCCGGCGCTGGTCACGGAAATGGGACAAGCCTATCCGGAGCTCACCCGCGGTCAAACCTTGATCCAGGAAGTGCTTGAGCGTGAAGAAACGCAGTTCCGCAAGACATTAGACAAGGGTCTAAAGCTGCTTGATGCAGAAGTAGCGATTATCGAACGCAACCGCGAGACGCTTCTCGATACCCTCAATGCTGAACCAGGTCAGCCCGATGCGATTAGGAACTTAGAGGGCTTTAAAGACGAACTCGATGGCGAGACCGCGTTTAAACTCTACGACACCTATGGTTTTCCCTATGATCTGACCGAAGACGCTCTGCGCGAACGCGGGATTGGCGTGGATGGCAAAGGCTTCGAAGCTGCGATGGAGCGCCAAAAGGCGGCGGCTCGCGCGGCTTGGAAAGGGTCTGGCGATGCGGCCTCGGGCGAGGTGTGGTTCGACATCGCAGAACGCGAAGGCGCGACAGAATTCACCGGCTACAATTCCACGTCAGGCGAGGGGACTGTGGTTGCGGTCGTAAAAGACGGTGCAGAGGTTCAATCGCTCAAAGCTGGCGAGAGCGCCGTTTTGCTGACCAATCAGACACCGTTCTACGGCGAAAGCGGTGGGCAAACCGGAGACACCGGCAGTATCAGCACGCCGAGCGGATTTGCCGCCAATGTGTCTGACACGGCGAAACCGCTGGGACGCCTTCATGCGCATCAGATCGAAGTAACTGAAGGCGAAGTGTCGGTCGGCGACAATGTGCATCTCGAGGTTGATAATGTGCGACGCGCGCAGGTACGCTCAAATCACTCCGCAACCCATTTGGTCCATGCGGCGCTGCGCAATCGACTTGGTGGACATGTTACGCAGAAGGGCTCGCTGGTCGCAGAGGACCGGCTGCGCTTCGACTTCTCGCACCCAAAGCCCTTGGAAGCTGATGACATAGCTGTCATCGAGGCTGAGGTGAACGCCGAGATTAGAGCTAACGAACCAGTCGGTACACGCCTAATGAGCCCAGATGACGCCGTTGAGGCGGGCGCTTTGGCACTGTTTGGTGAGAAGTACGGCGAGGAAGTACGCGTGCTTTCGATGGGGCGCGCTGGCTCGGAAGGGCGTTCATTCTCGGTCGAACTGTGCGGCGGAACGCATGTTTCGGCCACAGGCGACATTGGCGTGTTCCGGATCATCTCTGAGAGTGCCGTGTCCTCTGGTGTACGGCGCATAGAGGCGTTGACCGGTGAGGCTGCGCGCACTTGGCTGGTCGAACGCGAGAATGCTTTGAAGGCGGCGGCGAGTGCAATTCGTGCGACGCCAGAAGAGGTGCCCGCACGGGTCGCGGCGTTGCTTGATGAGCGCAAACGGCTTGAGAAGGAACTCGCGGAGGCGAAGAAGGCTCTGGCATTGGGCGGCGGCGCGAGCGGCGGCGATGGTCCCGCGCAAACGGATGAAGATGTTGGTGGAGTAACCTTCAGCGGCCAGGTACTCGATAGCCTGAGTCCGAAGGAACTGCGCCCGCTGCTCGATGAGGCGAAGACACGCCTTGGTTCCGGTATCGCAGCGGCGATCGCCGTGAACGATGGTCGGGCCGCTATTGCGGTCGCAGTGACTGATGATCTGACAGAGCGGTTTGACGCCACGTCTCTAGTACGTGTTGGCGTGGAAGCGCTTGGCGGCAAGGGCGGAGGCGGTCGTCCCGACATGGCGCAAGGCGGCGGTCCGGATGGCAGTAAAGCGGCGGATGCTCTGGCAGCGGTCAAGGCTGCCATCGCTGGGTAGGTACAGGCTAAGGCGTGTTGGTTGAGGTGCGCAATTGCGGCTTGCTGGTGAGTTTGCCGTCGCGCTCTAACCGCTCGCGAAATTCATCGCGCTTCTCGTGGATAGAGGCGATTACTGGCCCCATGGGTATGCCGATGTCGACCAGTACGGCCTCCGATAGCTGAAGCGAGCTCTCTAAGTTCTCCGGCACGGCATGGCTGGCACCTGCGCGGTATAGCGCGGCGGCGTGATCTGTGTCGCGCGCGCGGGCAACGATCAGCAGTTCGGGATAGCTCTTTCGCAGTTTTGTGACCAAGCGTTGAGCCAGGACAGGCTCATCCATGGTGAGGACGATTGCCGGAGCCTTTTCAATCCCGAGCCGTGACAATGCGTCTCCGCGCGCCGCATCACCGAATGCCGAACGGTAGCCATCGCGCGCCGCGCGTTCGATCAGGTCAGGGTCCGAATCGAGCGCAACATACGGCTGATCGTGCATCACCAGCATGTCCGCGATCAGGCGACCGACACGGCCCGCACCGATGATGATGGTGCGCGCTTCGTCCTCGTCTTCGTCGGGCAGCTCTGGGACGGGTTCCACTCGCCGGGCGATTACCCGTCCAAGGCGGGCGAGCAGCGGTGTGATGGTAAGGCCAATTGCCGTTACGATTTGCCAGAATTGCGCGGCTTCTGCATCAACGACTAGGGCGGTGGTAGCCGCCGCCAAGACGATCAGCGTCGTCTCGCTCGGGCTGGCCATCAGCACGCCGGTCTCTGCTGCGGTGCTCTTGCGCGCGCCCATCAGGCGCAACAGCACACCCGTAATGATAGCTTTGAACACCAGAACGCCTACGACAGCGAGCATGATCTCAGCCAGGTTCTGCCAAATCGTTGCGAGGTTGATGCTCATCCCGATGGTGATCAGGAACACGCCGAGTGCCAGGCCCTTAAAGGGTTCCATAATGCTCTCAACTTCACCGTGATACTCAGTCTCCGCGATCAGCAGGCCGACGATCAGCGCGCCAACGATGGGCGATAGACCGACCGCTGAAGTGGCTAGGCTGGCACCGATGACGACCAACAGGGAAGCGGCCAGGAACAGCTCCGGGCTCTTCGTTCGCGCAGCCTGTGAGAACAGCCGAGGGAGCGCGAAACGGCCGAGCACCAGCAGCGAGAGAATGACGAGACCGCCTTGCCACAGCGTGTCGGTGAGGCCGCTCCAGCCCTCGGCCTGCGCGTGCGGGGCAAGCGCGCCAAGGATGAAGACGATCGGTACGATCATGATGTCTTCGAACAACAGCATGGACAGCGCCGCGCGGCCAACCGGTGATTTCGTCCCTGAGATTGGCAGTACGATAGCGGTGGATGAGAAGGCGAGGGCGAATCCAAGCGCGAGCGCCCCGGTCCAGTCCATTCCGCTGATGTAGCCGAAGAACGCGGCGGACGCGGAACCGATGATTAGCAGCTCAAGCGAGCCAAGTCCGAACACCAGTTTTCGCAATTGCCACAGGCGGTTGAACGAGAGTTCTAGTCCAATGGCGAACAGTAGTAGGATGATGCCGAAATCGGCGAAGGGCGTTAATCGCTCTGGGTCTGATATGGTCACATGTCTGAGACCCGGGACGGCTTCGACTAGAGTGCCAAGGCCGTAAGGGCCGACCAGAACGCCGATCAGGATGAAGCCAATGATCGGAGTGATGCGGAATCTGGCGAATACAGGAATGACGATCCCGGCCGCGCCCAGGATGACCAACGCATCCTTCATCATTGGTGATAGAGAGAGTTCGCCCGCCATGTCAGTAGGCCAGAAGCGGCGCTAAGGCATCACCAGCCATCCGCGCCGCTCCTGTTTCAAGCAAGATCGATATTACGACCAGTTCGCCATTTCCTTCTCAAGGTTCGTGACGATCGCCTCGAAGAACTGCTCGGTTGTCAGCCAGTTTTGGCTTGGACCAATCAGCAATGCGAGGTCTTTCGTCATCGCGCCGTTTTCGACGGTTTCGATGCAGACCCGCTCAAGCGTTTCAGCAAACTTCACCACTTCAGGCGTCTCGTCGAACTTGCCGCGATACATCAGGCCGCGGGTCCAAGCGAAGATCGATGCAATCGGGTTGGTCGAGGTCGCCTTGCCTTGCTCGTGCTGACGGTAGTGACGGGTAACGGTGCCGTGTGCAGCCTCCGCTTCCACGGTCTTGCCATCAGGGGTCATCAGAACGGACGTCATCAGGCCAAGCGAGCCGAAGCCCTGAGCTACAGTGTCGGACTGAACATCGCCGTCATAGTTCTTACAAGCCCAAACGAACTTACCGCTCCACTTAAGGGCAGATGCAACCATGTCGTCGATCAGGCGGTGTTCGTAAGTGATGCCAGCTTCGCTGAATTTGGCAGCGAACTCATTGTCATAGACCTCTTCGAACAGGTCTTTGAAACGGCCATCATACTTCTTCATGATGGTGTTCTTGGTCGAGAGATAGACCGGCCATTTGCGATCCAGACCATAGTTCATGCAAGCCCGCGCGAAGTCGCGGATGCTGTCGTCCAGGTTGTACATCGCCATGGCGACACCCGATGACTGGAACTCATAGACATCAAGATCGATGTTCTGGCCATCTTCGCCTTCGAATACGAGGCGCAGCTTGCCCGGGCCAGGGATCAGCGTGTCGGTTGCACGGTATTGGTCGCCAAAGGCGTGACGGCCAACCACGATTGGGTCAGTCCAACCCGGGACCAGACGCGGTACGTTGTCGATCACGATTGGCTCACGGAAGACAACACCGCCCAGGATGTTGCGAATCGTGCCGTTTGGCGAACGCCACATTTGCTTGAGACTGAACTCTTCAACGCGGGCTTCATCAGGGGTGATGGTCGCGCATTTCACGCCAACGCCGTATTCCTTGATCGCGTTCGCCGCATCGACCGTGATTTGGTCGTCGGTTTCGTCGCGTTTCTCAATTGAGAGATCGTAATACTTCAGGTCAACGTCGAGATACGGCAGGATCAGCCGTTCGCGGATCCATTGCCATATGATCTTTGTCATCTCATCGCCGTCGAGTTCAACGACCGGGTTCTTGACCTGGATTTTTTGCATGGGAGGTGTCCCGTCCTTCATTGGATTTCGTGTGTTCGGATTGTGTTAGATAATCCCTGATCGCAGGCCTTAGCAGCTTTTGCCCGTGCCTCAAGCGTCAGCATGCCCCCAAATACCATTGTTTTGCGGGTTTTCGTGCCATTCACGGCTGCCATCGGTTCATCGCAGCTGGGGCACGCTTGGAACACCTGGAACACAGTCTTAGCGTGAAAATCCAATCGATCACACGGGGCCTGTTTGATCGGATTTCTCGATAAATGGCGAGGGCTGAGCATGCGTGCCGTTATATCCCGGCCCATGTGGAGTAGGAAAGTGATTGATCCGCGTACCGATGCTTCGGTTTAGCGCCAATTCCAGCGCGTACGCACACATCCACAAAGTTGCACTCGCGCAA
The DNA here is from genome assembly GCF_057364945.1 of Erythrobacter sp. SN6-5. Lineage (NCBI taxonomy): Bacteria > Pseudomonadati > Pseudomonadota > Alphaproteobacteria > Sphingomonadales > Erythrobacteraceae > Erythrobacter > Erythrobacter sp. SN6-5. Next base: position 2,659,361 of record NZ_CP200282.1, on the reverse strand, counting down.
ACAAAAACCCGCCGGGTAAGGGCGGGTCTTCGTGAGTTTCATGATGGTGGGCGTACCAAGATTTGAACTTGGGACCCCTGCAATGTCAATACAGTGCTCTACCCCTGAGCTATACGCCCGCACCATCAGGAATGCCATGATTGCTCATAGCGGAGCGGCGCATTAACGCGGCTCTTTCAATCGTGCAAGCCATTAGCTCGCGCGCGCACTTAAAATCTAAAGACTCGCCTCGCGCTGCTCTTCAAACACACGCTCCACCTCAAGTACGAGATCGCGCAGGTGGAATGGTTTGGAGAGCACTTTAGCATGCGGCTGTTCGCGGCTTGCGCGCAGGGTAACGGCGGCAAAGCCAGTGATAAACATCACCTTGGTGCGCGGGCTGATCTCGGCGCAGCGCTGCGCCAGTTCAATCCCGTCCATTTCCGGCATGACAATATCTGACAGAAGCAGGTCAAAATGCTCTTTTTCAAGCAAAGGCACGGCCTCGGTTCCCCGATCCACCGTCGACACCTCATAGCCGGCATTGGTCAATGCCCTCTCTAGATAGGTGCGCATGGCTTCTTCATCCTCGGCGAGGAGGATCTTGGGAGAGGGGTTTGTCGTCATGCGAATCCAATAGCACCGCGAGCTTAAGAAATCCTAGCCGAAGATGCGATTGCCCTGCTTTGAGACATGGATCATCGCATTTACTGTATTTGGGATGTTTTTGACTTGGCCCGCGAAAGCAGGCAGCAAACCTGTGGCTATGGTTTTCGGCAAACAAAATCAGGACGATCTCGCGCCGTGAAAGCGGCGGCAGGGTCGCGGGCGATGCCCATGGCCCAGCGTTCAGTTTTTTTGCGCCAGGCTCCATGCCTTTGCCGGTTATTGTGGCCGCGCCGCATGGCGGACGGGTGTATCCGTCCAAAGTGGTCGCGGAAATGCGCGATCCAAAACTTTCGGCCCTGCGGTTGGAGGATCGCTATGTTGATCTGTTGGCTAGTCGCATCGCGAAGCAGACCGGCACCGGTTTGATGGTTGCGCATGCGCCGCGTGCGATGCTGGATCTCAATCGTTCCCGCGAGGATGTCGATTGGGGTATGATTATCGGCGATGATAAGCCGAATGTGCGCAATTCTCAGGTTAATCGCCGCGCGCGCAGCGGGCTGGGGCTCGTGCCGCGCCGCTTGCCGGGATTTGGCGAGATATGGCGCAGCGCTTTGCCGCGTAGAGAACTTGATCAACGGATCGACAATATTCACCGGCCTTACCATGCTTTTCTTACCCAGGAGCTGGAGCGTATTCGCGATCGGTGGGGCGCTGCGCTGCTGGTTGATCTGCATTCCATGCCGCCGCTGCGCTTAGCCGGATTCTGCAAACCCGCGCGCCCAAAGTGGTTCTGGGCGACAGATTCGGTGCGTCTTGCAATGGCGGCCTGATTGACCGCGCGTTCCGCTATCTGGAGGGGCAGGGCTATTCCGTGGCGCACAACCGGCCCTATGCGGGCGGCTTTGTGCTCGATCGGCAATCATCGCCGTCGCGGGGAATCCATGCGGTGCAGGTTGAGGTGTGCCGTTCTACCTATCTGGATGACCGGATGGCGGAACCCAGCGCAGGCCTAGGCCCGATGGCAAAAATGCTGGCAGGACTGGTGCGAGAGCTGGGCGCGGAAACAGCGCGCCTGGGCGATGATGGGCGGTTTGCGCAAGCTGCCGAGTGAGCGCGGCTTCTACCCAGGCCGTTCCGCCCTGCTTTTCTGAGCTTTCATAAACAAGCGAATGAACCCACATAAAAAACCACCCCGTGCAAAATTGCACGAGGTGGCCAAGGTTCAGGGAGGATCGCGCCAATCGGCGCGGTCTGTCAGCTCGGTCATGAGGGCAACCTTGCTGACACCAGATAAATAGGGCTTGGCAAGAGCTCGTTCAAGCCCCGGCCAAGCCCTGAGTGCTTCGTTAAGAAAGCTGCGTCGCGTAGATCAGTTGACCGTAGCTGGCGCAGGTGTTGGTTCAGGCATCTTTCCCTGTGCGGTTTGACGCTCAAACAGGGTGCGCATCAGGTTCAGCGAGAACAGGTGAGCGTGGATCAGCAAGATCATGCCGTTCTTGTTCAGCGCCTCCAGTGTGTCCGCTGGCAATTCACGCAATTTCTTCTCGTCAACCATGCGGAAACCGCGATAAACAAATGGATTGTCAGGCATGTCATTGCGGGTGATCGCAATTTCGCCATCCATCAAAATATCGAGCTTTTTCAATTCGTCCAGGAACGCACGAGTGCGCTGGCCGGACTCTTCGAACTTGCTGCAGAAATCGAGCACGCTCTTGGTGTATTCGCTGGATTCACCCTTATCGTCGAACAGTTCGTTGCCGTCTTTGTGATCGCCAACGACGCCAGAACTTGGGTCGAAGCAGAGCGAGAGTTCTTCTGAACCCTCCTGCAGTTTAGCGAGCATGAAGGGATAGCGGCGCACGTAAGCTGGCACGTAATTGTCAGCCATCATCTTGCCGTCGTCACCGATGAAGGTGTTCACGCCTTCGTTAAGACCCATCAGTGCGATCGGCAGTGGGTTCTCGCCAGCGGTAAAGACAATCGGGTAAGAACGCTGGGCATCGACGAACTCGTCAACCGTCAGAGGGATTGCGTGAGTGTCGGCTAGGAAAGACGCATCGTCGAAAGGCTTTACCTTCCAATCCTTGTGCTCCTTGCTGTTAAGCGGGAGCAGGTCTTTGTAAAACAGTGGAAGCTGCGGCTGAGGCGCGCTGGCCATGACGGTTCTCCGAATATTACGGTGCTGAAAAATGTGGGCGACTGGATAGCAAGCTATAAGCCGAACGGGCCGCGCTGTAGGCGTTCATGCGCCCGTGCGCAAGCACGGTTCAATGATTGATGAGCAGCTTTCCCGGGTTGAACAGTGATTTGGGGTCGAGCGCCTGCTTTACGCTGCGCATAATTGTGAGCGCGGCGGGATCGCTCAGCCGCTCCAATTCATGCACTTTGAGCTGCCCGATGCCGTGCTCTGCGCTGATCGAACCGCCCCATTCGCACACCATTTCATAAACGAGGCTGGAGATTTTCTTACCCTCGGTTTCTTCCCATGTCCCCGGTGTGGCGCCGTTGGGGGCGAGGACATGAAAATGGACATTGCCATCGCCCAAATGGCCAAAGGCCGCCGCTGTGGTGCCTAGGCAAAGGCGCTTTCTACCGCCGGAATCGCCTTAAGGATGAATTCGGGCATTTTCTCCACCGGCACAGAGATATCGTGCTGCATCGCTGGACCGATGGCGCGCTCTGCAGCAGAAATCGAATCGCGCAGCAGCCAGAATTGCTCCGCCTGCGTTTCATTCGCGGCGATCGCGGCATCTTCGAGCAATTCCTGCTCGAATGCGTCGGCCATAATGGTCTCGACCTGCTCGCGCAGGGCGTCTGCATCCTCGGCGGTGGAGACGAACTCGATAAGCGCATACCAGGCGTGGCTTTGGTTCAGCGGAGAGCGTGCATCGGGCAGGTGATCGAGAACGTTGATCAGGCAGTGATCAGGCACGACCTCAAAGCCCTCCAGCGTGTCGCCCAGCGCGCGGTCTACATGGCGCAGCAGCGTGCGAGCCGCCGTGATGCTGGATAGGCCCGCCCATACGGCGATCCGCCCACGATGCTCGGGCAGCAGGCGCAGGTTCGCGGCGGTGACGATGCCCAGCGTCCCCTCTGATCCGATCAGCAATTGTTTGAGATCAAACCCGCGATTGTCTTTCTTAAGCGCGGTCAGCCCATCAAAAATCTCACCATTGGGCAGCACCGCCTCTAGCCCAAGAACCTGAGCGCGCATTGTCCCATGCCTCAGCACCTGCGTGCCGCCCGCATTGGTGGAGACAAGCCCGCCCACTGTTGCAGAGCCTTTACCGCCGAGCGTCAGGGGAAAGCGCATCTGCTTGGCTTCAGCGGCCTCATGCAGAGTTTGCAGGATCACACCCGCCTCGCAAACGGTCTGGCTCAGGCATCGGCGTCCATGCTGCGGATGGCGTTCATCCGGCGCAGCGAAAGCAGGATGGCCGCGCCGCTCTCATCCGGAGTTGCGCCGCCGCACATGCCGCTGTTGCCGCCTTGCGGGACAATGGGGATCGAATGCTGCGCGCACAGTTTGACCAGCTCGGCCACTTCCTGCGTTGAGGCAGGTGAGGCGAGGGCAAGTGCGCGCCCGGTGTAGCGCCCACGCCAGTCGGTCAGCCATGGCTCCAGCGCATCATTGTCCTGTGTGAAGCCTTTAGCCCCAAGCAATTGCGCCGCTGCGGCGAGGAATCTATCGTGGTTCGTCATTGCGCGCGCTATGCCACACAGCGATGCGAATGCTCCAGAGTTTTGTAATCAAACTGACAATCAATTAAGCCGCCATTCAATTCTAGCTGCTAAACGCGTCCAATCGAGCAAGCCCACAGGGGGGTGAGCGACACTTTTTAGGAGGCCCAAACCATGCAAGGCATGCTCGCATTTGCGGCCCCAATTGCGTTGTTCGCCGCGCTCGCCTCGCAAAGCACGGGCGTTGCCAATGCAGCTCCGGCGCCTTTTTCGCCCGTTCCGGTTGAAACTCAGGCGCCCGATGTCGCCCCTTCCAATGCGCTGAGCGATGAGCAGAAACCGCCGCTGGCCAAATCGCCGGCAAAGACGCGCAGTCAGGCTGACATTCCCGTTTCCGCCAATCCGCTGAACGCGTGGCAGCAGACCAACACCGCCCATCAAGTGCGCATTGAGCAGCGGGTGATCATCCGCATTTCGCCTCAGCGGCCGAGCCGGGGCAGCCAATTGCTGGCCGACCTCCCGCGTCAGGGGCTCAACACTCGCTATGAAGAGCGTAAGATGGACAAATGCCTTGCGGTGGAAGACATCGCGGGCGTGCAAACCGGGCGGGGCAATCGTCTGCTGCTGTTCCTGCGCGACCGCCGGATCATCTCGCTCAACCTTGAAAAGGCCTGTCTTGCCCGTGAGTTCTATTCCGGCTTTTATGTCGAGAAGAACGATGACGGAAAGCTGTGCGTCTCGCGCGACAAGTTGCAATCGCGCGCTGGTTCAAAATGCGAAGTTGAACGCATGCGGCAATTGGTGGCCGTCAAAGACTAGCTGCCGCGCAGCGCCGGGCGTGGCTTCGCCGTCCAGCCAAGCGCCCATTTCCTTGACTTTACGGCCAGTTTCGGCGATTGGCGCAGCAATTCTTGCATGAAGGGTTCATGTGAGATTTTGACCGGCAGCGAGCAAGCTGCCCGCTATATCCGGAAAACACGCTTATAATGACTTTCGCCGATCTCGGCCTCTCACCTGAATTGCTCAAAGCCGTCGAAGACGCTGGCTACACTGAGCCCACCGCCATCCAAGCAGAGGCGATACCGCCCGTGCTGATGATGAAAGACATCATCGGCATTGCGCAAACCGGCACGGGTAAGACCGCCAGTTTTGTGCTGCCCATGATCGACATCATGGCCAGTGGCCGCCGCCGCGCACTGATGCCGCGCTCACTTATTCTTGAGCCTACACGCGAACTTGCCGCGCAAGTTGCAGAAAATTTCGAGAAATATGGCAAGAACCACGACCTGAAAATGGCGCTGCTTATCGGCGGCGTCCAAATGGGGGATCAGCTCAAAGCGCTGAACGAAGGTGTCGATGTTCTGATCGCGACCCCGGGCCGCCTGATGGACCTGTTTGAGCGCGGCAAAATCCTGCTCAATGGCTGCGAATTGCTGGTCATTGATGAAGCGGACCGCATGCTCGACATGGGCTTTATTCCCGATATCGAGTTCATCTGTTCCAAACTGCCGGAAACCCGGCAAACCATGCTGTTTTCAGCGACCATGCCGCCGCCCATTGCAAAGCTGGCAAAGACGTTCCTGTCCAATCCCAAGCGGATTGAGACGGCCCGTGCGGCGACCACCAACAAAGATATCACCGCCTTTAAGGTGAACGTGGAGCAGCGCGCGAAGCTGTCGACTCTGCAATGGCTGCTGCGCAACGACCTCGTTGAAACCGCGATCGTTTTCTCAAACAAGAAAATGACCGTTCGTGAACTCAATAAGAAGCTGCAGAACGACGGTTTCCGCAGTGGAGAGATCCACGGCGATATTGATCAGAACACGCGCCAGAAAGAGCTAGAACGGTTTAAGTCAGGCGATATCAATATTCTGGTCGCCTCTGATGTGGCCGCTCGCGGGCTCGATATCAAAGGCGTTAGCCACGTCTTCAACTATGATACGCCGTGGCATCCGGATGATTATGTCCACCGGATCGGCCGCACGGGCCGCGCCGGGGCAAAAGGCCGGGCGTTCACCTTTGTGACGAAATCCGACGCAGAGGCGATCGACAATGTCGAGAAGCTGACCAAGAACACAATCCCGGTGTTTGGCAAAGACGACGTTCGCGTTGAGATTGCTGATCCAAAAGCATCGAAATCCTCCGATGATGAGGGCGAAAAGCCGGAGAAGTCGGAAAAGCCCGCCCGCCGCTCTCGCTCTAGAAAGCGTGACGAGGACGGTGATACGCAGGACGCACCGCGCGAGGCAAAGAAAGAGCGCAAGCCGCGCCGCGCCCGCGAAGAGCGATCAGATCGTGAAGAGCGCCCGGAACGCGACAAACGTGAAGAACGACCAGAACGCGTTGAGAAGTCAGAAAAGCGCAACCGGGGCGGCGGACGCCGCCGCCGCGACGAGGACGATGAGCCAGTGCCAGCGGGCGAGTGGAACGGTCCAAAGCCCGGCTTCCTCGACATGGGCTTCAAGGACTGAGAAGCGCGGATTGCTCCGCACCCTTGTAGATTTTTTGAAAATTGGGTGGGGTTACCCATTTCCTCGGTGCAATTGGTTGGTATGAAGCCTTTGCGACCCGAGGTTCGAGCATCGAACCTGCACTACACGCCCCGCCGCGGAAACGCGCGCGGGGCTTTTTTGTGCTCGAATGTTCAAGAATATTGAACTGAGTGAGGTCGTCTTGGCCAAAGACCGCAAGCGAGCTCGTTTTAGGGGTTCACATTGCCGCGCTGAAGACGATGAAGCAGCGCGAGCGGGCGAATGGAACGTTCCAGCGCCCGGCATTCTCGATATGGGTTTTAAGGTCTTTTCGGCCTAGGGCACCGCAACAGCGTGGGCGATCATGCGATTGCCCTCAAAGACGGCGCGGTCCTCAACATTGGTGTCGTCGACGAAAACGAAATCGAACACGCCGTCGGCGTTGCTGTCGCTGTGCAACATCACGATATACATCGCGCCGCTTTCCGGTGTGGGATTGAGAGTGATCGTCACATCTTTGTTGGTACCGCTTTTGATGTGGGTGTAGCCCGCGACATAGTCGCCATTGGGCTTGCCATCGATAAACGGATGCATGACCAGCCAGCCATCGCCGTCGATGTGAACCTCTGAGAATGTCAGCGTGGTTCCATCACCGCGGCGCACCGCGCTGGTCCGATTGGTGATCCGCTGTTCGGTGTAGGGGCGTTGCTCCTCAGCTAGCTTTAAATCTTCGACTATGATCCAATTGGCTTCGCCATTGCCCAGCACGATGCCGCCGGGATTGGCCTGCTCCTGAGCGGTGGCCAGCGGCGCGGTAAGCGAGACGCCGATAAGAGCCGCGCCGCCAAGTACAGATTTAAGCATGCTCATGATTTTCCCTATGTCAAAAGCCGTTGCCTGAAGTTGGCACATTCTGAACCATAGAGGAAGTTGGAAGCGAACCTAGGCGCTCTTGGGTTCATGATCTTTCGTCAATTCGGCTAGGAACGCGTCGCTTTCATCCAATCGCAACGCCACGCCGGAAATTGCCTTGGTACGGCCGAAAAGCGTTGGAACGCTGATCGGATGTTTGAGGCGCAGACTGCAATTGGGCGAGGACATAATCGCGAGGCTCAAGACCTCTTTGCTCTCCAACTCCTCGCTCGTGAAACGGGTATGAGTTGACTCGATTGAGCCGCGGGGAACCTCAAAATCATACAGCATTCCGCTGCGCACGCGCACGCTGTCCTCCGTTAGCAATACGGGATTGATGCGGAAGCTTTTGAGCTGTGCCATCGTCCAGATCACGCCCCAAATGCTCAGTGCCAGCAGCACCCAAGCCACAGTGGGCTTCCACAGCATCAGTAGGAAATGAACCACACTGATCTCGATCAGTTGAAGCACCAGGAACGTGGCGATCATAGGTGTTAAATAGGTGTGATAGGAGAAGGCGCGCGCTCCGGCGGGCACATCGACAGGCGCGCCCCAGCGCAGCAGGCCAAGGCTAAGCATTTTTGATTCTGTCACCACCTGTTTGACCAGTGACTTTGGCAAGATGCGCTCAAAGCCGGCGATGATCGACCCGGTTTCGCGGTAGGCGGAGACAATGTGAAGCGCGCACATCACCAAATAGAGGGCGAGGGTGGCACTGGCGGCGATCAACACGTGCGGAAGCGCAAAGTACTCTGCGCGAACGGGAGCAGAGGCACCGATCAGAACGACAATGCTGGCTATGGATAGCGCACCGATCACCTGGACGAACGCAGGCTTGTGATCGTCCGCCTTTGCTATCAGGGCGAGCAGCAGCGCATCGGCGACAATCCAGGCGAAAAGGATGGCGGCCCAGCCTGAATTTGCCTGTGCCCAAGGTGTGAAGGTGAGAAACCTGGCCAACGCGATAGCGGCCAAGGGAAGCAGCAGGGGCAGGCCCTTCGCTATTGGCTTAGGCAATGCTCGCATGATCGGCTCCTCCTGCTGTGTGTGCAGTGGATAATATAACGGCGAAGCGGTGCCAATGCGATTTCACGCATCGTGTGTTGCGAGAGCCTGGAGAATGCAGGTTCGACTTTACTCTTCCGGATCGGTCGATTGCTCAAGGCGGTGAGAAAGAAGGCCCAAGCACATGATCGAGCCTGTTCTTGCTTCCTGCGCGGGGTCGACAATCAAGCCCAACGAGCCGCATGGGTAATTCGCCTTCAAAGATGCGCTGTTCCTCAGCCTCTATTGGAGCAATTTTCGCTCCGCGGACATCGCACTGCTCTGCTATTTTCAGAAATGGTTCAAGATAGTCTCGCGGACCTACACCCATTACCACTGGCTCATCTTCCGCATCGACTGAAAGCTCGAAATGGTTCTCTGGGAGATCGCATGATGTCTGTTCTGAGTTGCTGTTAGCATCGTGTTTCAATGAAGTTGCCACAGGTGTTAGTTCGTCCCAGAGATCGTCAGAAGACACCGGCCAAGGCAATGAAAAGCTCGGGAGAAGCCTTACAACCGTCATTTCACCTGCACTTCCGGTGCACGAAATTTCCCACCCATTTTTTGTGGCGATGCTCTCAATGAGCTCAATTTGGGGTGGCATTCCGGATGCCAGCATCGGATGCCTTGGATCCACGCGTTTCATTAGCTCTGGATCGAGTTGAACGACTGCGATTGCGCTCAGCCCAAAGAGGGCGAGGACCCAAAATACAATTCTCATCGCTTTTGACTAACCCCCATTCCGCAACATCCACAGATCGACTAGAATTGGATGGCTCACTCAGTCAGTTTCACAAAGCTGTCGAGCACGCGTTTTGTGCCGAATTCTTCGAACTCGATCTCCAGCTTGTTGCCTTCTTGATCGGTCACGCAGCCGGTCCCGAATTTCTCGTGGTGCACCATAGCGCCGATGGTGATGTCGCTACGCGGTTTCGCGGCGAAGCTGGCGGCGGAGCGGGTGTTTTCGCGCATACGCTTTGGCTTGGTGTCATAGCCAGTGGCGAGCGCGCGCTGCCATCCGGGGCCGCGGTTTTCCGACTTGCCGGGCTGCGTCTGCGCGACGTGGGCGAAGGGGTCGTCCTGCTCGCTCCAATTCGCCTGCCACAGGGAGGCGCCACCGGTCATGGTGGTTTCCTGATCGATGTGTTCGTCGGGCAATTCCTCGATAAAGCGCGAGGGGATCGAGCTGGTCCATTGGCCGTAAATCCGGCGGTTGGCGGCGTGGAAGATGTGGCATTTGCGCCGGGCCCGGGTGATCGCAACGTAAGCGAGGCGGCGCTCCTCCTCCAGGCTGGCGAGGCCGCCTTCGTCGAGAGAGCGCTGTGATGGAAAGACGCCTTCTTCCCAGCCGACGCAGAACACATGGTCAAATTCGAGACCCTTGGCCCCGTGGATCGTCATGATTGTGATGGTCTCTTCATCATCGCTGCGATCATTGTCCATCACCAGGCTGACATGTTCCAGGAAATCGCCGAGCGTCTCGTACTCCTCCATCGCGCGGGCGAGCTCTGAGAGGTTTTCGAGCCTGCCAGCGGCCTCTGGACTGCGCTCGTTTTGCAGCATGTCGTTATAGCCGGTTTCATCGAGCACCAGCCGCAGCAGATCGGCCGGGGTCAGCTCATCCGCGCTTTCGCGCCAGCTGAGGAATTGCCGCATGAGCGCGCCAATGGTGTTCGCCGCGCGCGCAGGCAGCTCGTCACTGTCAGCCAGATCGAGCGAGGCAGCGGCCAGCGGCATGCCGGTGCGACGCGCATGGCTGTGCATTTTTTCCAGCGTCTTTGCGCCAAGCCCGCGTTTTGGCTGGTTGTAAATCCGCTCAAAGGCGAGGTCGTCTTGCGGCTGAGCAATTACCCGGAGATAGGCGAGGGCGTCGCGAATTTCGGCGCGTTCATAGAAGCGGAAGCCGCCGATGATCCGGTAGTTGATGCCAATCTGGATGAAGCGGTCTTCAAACTCGCGGGTCTGATATTGCGCGCGCACCAAAATGGCGACCCGGTCGAGCGGTGCGCCTTCGCCCTCCAGACGTTCGATCTCTTCACCTACCCGGCGGGCTTCCTCTGGCGCATCCCAAACGCCCACGACTTTCACTTTGTCGCCTGCGTTCACCTCGGTCCAAAGCGTCTTTTCGTGTCGTTCGCTATTGGCGCGGATCAGGCCAGAGGCCGCGCCAAGAATATGTGGGGTGGAGCGATAGTTCTGCTCCAGCCGAACCACATGTGCACCCGGAAAATCCTTTTCAAAGCGCAGGATGTTGGCAACCTCCGCCCCGCGCCATGAATAGATCGACTGGTCATCATCGCCGACGACACAGATGTTCTTATGCTCCTGAGCCAGCAGGCGCAGCCACAGATATTGGACGGCGTTGGTGTCCTGATATTCGTCAACAAGGATATATTTCCAGCGCCGCTGATAATCGACCAGCACATCATGATGCTTGCGGAAGATATTGAGGATATGCAGCAGCAGATCGCCAAAATCGCAGGCGTTGAGCGCGATCAGCCGGTCCTGATAGGCGCGGTACATCGCTTTCCCCCGGCCATTGGCAAAGGCCTCGCTATCCCCGACATCGAGATCGCCGGGGTTCAGCCCGCGGTTCTTCCAGCGGTCGATCAATCCCGCCAGCTGACGCGCAGGCCAGCGCTTCTCATCAATATCCTCGTCCCGGATCAGCTGCTTTAACAAGCGCAGCTGATCGTCGGTGTCGATGATGGTGTAATTGGATTGCAGGCCAACCAGCTCTGCATGACGGCGCAGCATCTTGGCGCAGATCGAATGGAACGTGCCAAGCCACGGCATGCCCTCAACGCTCTCACCCAGATGACGGGCAACCCGCTCGCGCATTTCGCGCGCGGCCTTATTGGTGAAGGTCACGCACAGGATTTGGCTGGGGTAGGCGCGCCGGGTGGCGACCAGGTGCGCCAGCCGCGCGGTCAGCGCCGCTGTCTTGCCAGTGCTGGCCCCCGCCAGCATCAGCACTGGGCCCTCTGTAGTCAGCACAGCCTCTCGCTGCGGCGCGTTCAATTGTGCGGCATAGGCCGGGATCGGTGCGCTGTCGGGCGGCGGAGCGTTGGCGGGTATGGCATGGGGTTCTGTCATAACAATGCTGTGAACAAGTAGAGAACGTGATCGCGCCCCGCAAGCACGCATATTCGTTCATGCACGCCTCTTCTTGAGGGAAATGCGCAATCCAAGCGCACTATTTGCGAGCCATTCTCAACCCATCGCGCTTTCGCCACGCATGACGCTTAGCCGTGCGTTGGACGCGCTGCGTGCTCGGCCAAAGTCTTCGCATGGGACAAAACCATCGCCATAAGAATGGGGCTTGCTCAAGAGGGGAACTCGTACGGGCAAGCGGGTCGCGTTCGTTAGCGCTTGGGACAACTTTAATGGAGATTCCCATGCGTAAGTCTTTTTCACTTTTTGCCAGTGCCGGCCTGATGGCATTAGCAATTCCAATTGGTTCAACCGCGCTGGCTCAGGACGAAGCAGCGCCTTCCACATCCACCGAATTGTCACCTGATCAAACGGCCGCTTATGACAGTTGGCCACCTGATCAGCAGGCCGCCTATGACACGTGGCCGATGGAGACACGCGGATATTACTGGACACTCTCGCCTGATCGTCAGGAGCTGTTCTGGCGCCTGTCGGACGAGGATCGGGTGCTGATCACCTCCATGAGCGGACCGGACCGCGAATCGACATGGCAGGTGATTGAAGCGCGCGCATCAGGTGCAGCGGAGCCTGCACCGGCCCCCGAAGGTGAACCGGCAGACGCGCCGCCACCAGAAGGCTGAGAGTAAGGTGTGATCGGTCAAGTCCGGCCGATCATATCAATCGGAGCGAGCGGCGGGAGGTGCAGTGTCCTCTGCCTGAGGTGGATTTGCGCGAAACAGCACAAGTTTGCCTTTGCCGACCCGCCGTTCCGCTTCGATTTCCAATCCCTTGACCGAGACGTCTTCTTTGGCTGCCACTTCCAATGCGATCCAGGTGGCTGGGCCAATCCAATTGAGACGTTGAAACCGGTCCAGCGCGACCATTCCCGCGCCTGTAAAGTAGGGTGGGTCCATTAGAATCAAATCATACGATGCACGCGCCGGTCCCAGGCTCATGACAGAGCCGCCTTGCACATCGGCGCGGTCTCTCGCGCCCAGCGCCGCAATATTCGCGCGGAGCGTGTCGAGCGCTGCGCGATCTTGTTCTACAAATAGGCAATGCGCGGCCCCGCGAGAGAGCGCTTCGAGGCCCAAAGCGCCGGACCCGGCGAACAGATCTGCGACGCGTAGGTCTTCAAAGCTGCCCAGGCGACTGCCCAGCATACTGAACAACGTTTCGCGTGTCCGGTCAGCCGTCGGCCGGGTTGCATCGCCTTTAGGGGCGGTAACTTTGCGCCCGCGCCATTCGCCTGCGATGATCCTCATTGGCTCTGATTATCCTGCTTATTTTGCTTACGCGCCTGTTTCAGCGTGCTGACAAAACGGTCAAGATCGCCCTTGCGAATACGCACGGCCTGGCCGCGTCCCAAATCAGCCAGCTCAAACGGGCCATAGGCGGTTCGGATCAGGCGGCTGACCTCCAGACCGAGATATTCGAGCACCCGGCGAACTTCGCGGTTCTTGCCTTCCGTAATGGTCATTTCGATCCATTGATTGCGGCCACCGCCTTTGCCGCCGTGTTCCTTGTTCGCATTGATTGATCCGTAACGCACACCATCGATCTCAATGCCTTCGGCCAGGGCTTCGAGCTGTTCCTGTGAGACGTCGCCGAATGCGCGCGCGCGGTAGGTGCGGGGTATGCCACTGGCGGGCAGCTCCATTTGGCGCTTCAGTCCGCCATCATTGGTAAGCAGCAGCAGCCCTTCGGTGTTAAGATCGAGCCTGCCGATTGGCATCAATCGCGGGGTACCTTTGGGCAGGGCATTGACCAGCGCATCATAGATCGTCGCCCGGCCAGTGAAATCACGCTCTGCCGTCAGCAGCCCGGTTGGCTTATGAAAGGCATAGAGCTGCGATGGTTCAATCGGGCCGACCGCTTTGCCATCGACGGCGACACCGCGCAGGTTGGTGAGGAAGGTCGCGGGCGTTTCCACCGGCTTGCCATTCAGTGTGATGCGGCGATCATCGATCATCCGTTCAATCTCGCGGCGGCTGGCAATGCCTGCGCGTGCGAGCAGCTTGGCGATGCGGTCGCCCTCTGGGCGGTCTGCCGACCTTGGCGTTTTGGGGGGCGTTTTGGGAGAGTTTGTCATGGCTGGCTCGCGCCTAGGCCGTCCGCGGGCATCGCGCAACAATCTCGCGAGGTGTTGGGCCCGCCTAAGGGACGTCTATAGCGTGCCGATCAGGAACGCTGTAACGGTTAGGCGGCTGTCATCTGGTAGCGGTTTGCCCGGTGAAAGTGCCTGAGGCGGGTTCGGAATATAGCCGGAATGCAAACGGCATCCGCGATAGAGGATAAGGCGGTCGGGTTTCGCCTCAACTTCGCCAATCATCTCATAGCGGTCGCTATCGCCGTGGTGATAGCTTGCGGGCGGTGCATCAAATTCCGCATCATCCTCGGCCAGGCCTTGTTTGTAGGCCTGCGCCCGCTCCGCCGACACGGTCTCAAAGCCAGTGCGCCTGTGGCGATAAAAACTGGTCCCGCCTTGGTCCGCCCCTTGAGTGTATTGCACCACGGCAATCAGATTGGCCTCTGTGCCGTCATAATGCGGGATACGTTGAGGCGGGGAGAGTTTGCTGGGCGGTGTCGTAACAATCGAAAAGGCGCAGCTTTCGATGGTGATTTGCTTGGTAAGGCCAAATTCGCGAGCGAGCGCTTCAGAGAGCACTTGCCCCTTGGAGCTTAGATAGTTCGGATCAAGCGGGCTGCGAATACCCGGATAGCCCTGAGCTGGCGCGTAGCTGGCTCGGCGTCCGATAGTGATCAGGCGCTCCAGCTCTCCAGAGAAGCCATCAATGATCACGACTGGCTCGGCCTCTTTGCCAAAGCGGCGCACTTCATAGCTTTGCTGTGAATTGACGGTGTTCATAGAAAGGGCTTTACGCGCTCTTGGCCATGGCCGCTGCAATGGCCTCGTCAAAGCGGGCAATGCCGCCTTCCAATGTGCCTAGGGTGAGGTGATCAATCGCGCCGCTTTCGAGGCCCTGCTGACCCAATTCTGCTGCGCGGAAGTCTTCGCTGGCGAACACGCCGCCATCCAGCAGATCCCAGCTGCGCTCCCAATGGCTGCGCGCTTTGTCGGTCTGCGGTTCCTCTGGGATCAGCATGAAATCCTCAACTAGGGTATGATTGTGAGCGCTGGGCATCAACACCATGACGTTCACATAATCGGGGCTGGGGACAATGACGGTCGCAGGCAGCAATTGATAGGCAAAAGTAACCACCTGACGCAGCTGCGCCATGTCCTCAAAGTCCAGGCCCTCCATCTCTTCCAGCCGCCCAACCGCAGAGCGTTGATGTGGGCCAACATTATCGCCGCTGGTCACCCCATCCTTAAAGAACGGGCCAATGGTGTTCGCGTGCAGGCGGGTGACATGATAGCTTTCAAGGAAGGCATCCATGATCAGCTTCCAATTTCCCGCAACCGAATGAGTCTTGCGACGGAAGAGATGGGCCTGTCCCATGCCAAAGGCGGCAAAGTCTTCGCCCAATGTCTTCGCGTGACTGAAGTCTGCTGCCGCCTCAGGAGCAAACCAGATCAGCCCGCCCGCCTCAAGGGAAGGAAGCTCAGCCAGCCCATGCGCGCTCTTATCGAGGCCGGGGAAAGTCTCTGCACGGGGCAGGGCAAGTAGCTCCCCGTCCAATTTGTATGTCCACGCGTGATAGGGGCAGACCAGACGGCTGGTGCATTGCACCTCTTCAACCTCGACCAGCCGCGTGCCCCGGTGACGGCAAACGTTTAGGAACACATGCACCTTGCCGCTGCCATCGCGGGTAATCAGCAAAGGGCGACCCGTGCCATCATGCGGCACAGACATTCCCGGCTCTGGTAGTAAAGCAGAGGGTGCAAGCACTTGCGGGAGCCGGTCAAACAGCGCTGCTTTCTCTGCCGCGAAATGCGCAGGAGCTGTATAGAGGCTCGCAGGGAGCGTCTTGATCCCATCTTTTGGCCGCGTGCCGCCCACCTTGATTTGCTCGGCCAGGGCCAATTGACCTGCCGTCGGCCGCAAGATTTGGGCCGGGCCACCTGCTAAAGGTGTTGATGGCGTTGTTGGCGCGTTCATCGAAGCGTTCCTATTCCTCTCATCCGCGGGTAGTGTCGCAGAAATCGGTCAAGATCGAAAGACCGGGATCGCAAGACTGGGATCGAAAGGACGTTCGAATATGTCAGAGGCAGCGGCCAAGGCGAGCAAACCGGGCTGGGCAGAGGTCTTTCGCGCGATGGGCCAGAAAAAGACCGGCTATATGGCGCTGTTCGGCTTTGCCAGTGGTCTGCCCTTTGCATTGTTCCTAGGCACTTTGTTCGCATGGCTGAGCGATGCTGAGGTTGATCTGGAGACGATGGGCGTCTTCTCACTCATCGGATTGGCCTATGCGTTCCAATTCCTGTGGTCGCCGCTGATCGATAAGGTGAACATTCCCGGTATGCGCCGCCTGGGCAAGCGTAAGCAGTGGATCGTGCCCTCGCAATTGCTGCTGGGTGTTATCCTTGTGTCACTCGCGCTCAGCAATCCCACCAATGAAAGCATCGGCTGGTTCAGCCTGCTCGCAGGTATCGGAGCACTTGCCAGCGCGACGCAGGATATTGCGATCAACGCCTGGCGGATCGATGTCGCTGACGAGAAAGCGACGCTCGATATCCTCTCAACCGTCTATCAAATGGGATACCGGTTGGCCGCATTGGTTGGCGGGGCACTGGGCCTGATTATCGCCGCGCGGATCGGCTGGCCTCAGACCTATTTGCTGATGGGCGCGATCCTGCTCGGGATTGGCTTTATCGGCCTGTTCGCGCCTGACAGCGACAGCAAGAAACTGGCCGAGGGACAGCCTGCGGTCGTCGACGAGCTGTTCGTGGGTCTGCGCAAACAAGGCGAGCTGGAGCCCGGCATTCGCGCCAAGGCGCTGCTGGTGGTTGGCGGCTTATGGGCGGGCGCGATCGGCGTCGTGCTCACCTTCATGTATATGTCTTTGTTCTACGCGCCAGAGGACCGCCCGAACCCCACGGAGTTCACCGTCAATTGGGGGCCATGGATTATTGTTGCGACTGTGGTGGTGCCTGCGCTGATCGCGGGCTGGCTGGCGAGCCAAAAGAAGCAAGGCAATTATCTGCTCGCCGAAGACGCGCCTGCGCCGCAGGGCAGCGGTTTTGTAGTGGATCACCTCTACCGTGCGCTCGTTTTGCCATTGGTCGAGTTCGTCGGGCGCATCGGTTGGTCGCTGGTGCTGATCCTGTCGCTCGTTCTGACCTACCGGATTTGCGACGCGATCTGGGGCAGCTTTGCCTATCCGTTCTACCTCGGAGAGCTGGAATACACCAAAGACGAGGTTGCCTTCGCCTCAAAGTTCTTCGGCGTCGGCGCAATCATCCTGGGCCTTGCGCTGGGCGGCTTTATGCTCACCATGATGGGCCGGATGCTCACGCTGACGATTGGCGCTTTGCTCGCTGCGCTCACCAACCTGCTGTATGCCGATCTGGCGCTCGGCGGGGCGAATATGCAGACGGTCAGCGATGCAGTTGGCTTCTCCTGGGCGATCAGCCAAGTGCCCGTCATCGGCAGCCCGTCGCTTGCCAAGCTGACCTTCACAATATTCTTTGAAAATCTGGCGATCGGCATCGCTGGCGCGGCCTATATCGCGTGGCTATCCTCCATCGTGAATAAGAACTTCAGCGCGGTGCAATACGCTTTGCTGTCCTCGCTCACATTGCTGGTCGGCACATTAGGGCGCGGCGCATTGGGCGAGATGATTGAGGATCAGGGCTATTACGATGTCTTCATCCTGACGACGCTGATCGGCTTCATCGCGGTCGCCCTGTGCCTGGCCGAATGGTTCCGCCAATCGCGCAGCGGACCGACGGGATCAGGCGTTGTCACGCCAGAGGCGCAGCCAGCGGAGTAGGCTCCTTTGGCTGAGCCTCAGTTAACTGCGAAGCGCGATTGGTGGAGCGCGGTGACGCCCTATTTTGAGAAGGAATCGCTCGCGGCGTTCTTTGTCGGCGTGTCCTCCGGCTTTCCCTATGCGATGATCGGCGCGACGTTGACGACGCGGCTCGCGCAAGATGGGATCGACAAGGCGACCGTCACCGCGTTCACGCTCGCGTTTCTTGTCTACAATTTTAAAGTGTTCTGGGCGTGGGTGGTAGATGGCGTGCGGATCCCGCTGCTCGGCCGGTTGGGGCAGAGGGTTTCGTGGATGCTGCTATCCGGCGTAATGGTGATCGCGGCGGTGGTCAATCTCGCGCTGGTCGACCCATCGGGCAATCTGCCCGCGACAATCCTTGCCGCTGTGCTGGTCGGTATCGCCGGCGCGACATTCGACATTGTGATCGACGCCTACCGGATCGAGACGCTGAAGCCGTATCAGCTGGGCACAGGCTCAGGCATGAACCAATATGGCTGGCGCGTCGGCTCTGCGGGGGCAGGGGCCATCGCGCTGGTGGTCGCGGTGCGATATGGGTGGGAGGCAGCCTATCTCTCCTGCGCTTTGCTGGCGCTGCCCGCGATGCTCACCGCGCTGATCATGGGAGAGCCCGCGCGGCGGCGAGTCACAATCGCGCGCCAGGGTGTTTCAGACGTGTGGCAGTCGATCGCTGGCCCTTTCAAAGAGTTCTTTCAGCGCCACGGCGCGTGGCTCGTACTTGCCTTTATCCTCGTCCACAAAATCGGCGATACGTTGGCGAACCTTACATTCCGGCTGCTGTTCGATGATCTGGGGTTCAGCAATGATGAGATCGCAATTTACGACGTGGGTGTGGGCTTTTGGGCCTATCTGATCGGTATTTTTGTGGGCGGAATGATCTATGCGCGCCTGGGCCTGAAACGCTCGGTGCTGATCGCGCTGATCCTGATGGCGGTGTCCAACGTCAGCTTCGCGGCCTTGGCGACGGTGGGGCACTCAAATCTGGGACTGGCCTCGGCCATCGGGTTTGAGAATTTTGCGAGTGGTTATGGCGGCGTGGTAGTGGTCGCCTATTTCTCGGCGCTGTGCGACCTGCGCTTTACCGCGGCGCATTATGCGATGATCAGCGCGGCGGCGAGCATCGTCGGCAGGCTGATCACAGGGACCATGGCGGGCGGCCTGATTGAGGCCACGGGCTATGTGAATTTCTACTTGCTCACCACCGTTTTGGCGGTGCCGGGGATTGTACTTTTCTGGTGGATGATGCGCACTGGATTGGTCGACGATTCCATGGGCACGGCGGGCAGGGAGCAATTGGACCCCAGCTAGTCCGGGATCTCGTCATTCAGGCGCAGGACTTCGCCTGCCAGATAGAGCGATCCCGCGATAAGCACAGGGTAACCGTCCTCGGGAATATGCAGCAGCGCGTCTTCAATGTCCGATGCTGCTCGCGCATCGGGTCCAAATGCTTCGGGTGGGTGGCAATCTTGACCGGGCACCGGGACGATGGTGAGGCTGCGCACCGCATCGCCTAGCGGGTCGAGCAACGCGCGCGGATCTTTGTTGGCGAGCATGCCGAGGATTAGGTGCAGGGACTTGCTCGCAAATTCTGCCGCGATGGCTTCGCCTGCGCTTCGATTGTGGCCACCATCGAGCCACAAATTCCGCCCGGTCGCCAGCCTCGTCAGCGGCCCATCTGATAGGCGCTGCAGCCGTGCGGGCCATGTGGCGCTTTGCAGTCCTTGCATGATCGCGCTTTGCGAGATCGCTAATTTGTCCTGATGCCGGACCATAGCGATTGCCAGAGCGGCGTTGCTGGACTGGTGCTCTCCCGGCAATGCGAGTTCAGGGAAATGAAGGATGCCATGCTTGTCGCGATATCCTTCATCGCCGTAATTCCAGTCGCGCTCAATACGATACAGCAACGATCCAGCAGCGGCCGAGCAGACCTGAATTTGCTTACGCTCTGGGCTCTTCCAGTTGATGGAAAGCAGCGGCACGCCCTTTTTTGCAATCCCGGCCTTTTCGAACGCAATCCGCCGCATCGGCGCTGCCGCCAGCTCAACTGGCAGGCCTTCCTCGGCTGCGAGCAGGAACTTCTCGTGATCGATCCCCAGCGCCGCAATCCCGCAGGCCGCGAGCGCATCCGGCTCCAGCACATTGGTTGCATCTAAGCGCCCGCCAAGCCCGACCTCGACCACGCAGGCATCGGCGGGCACGCGGCTGAACGCCAGAAAGGCGGCGGCGATGGTGACTTCGAAAAAGCTCGGCCCCAGATCCTCGCAGGTGTTGAGAACCTCGGCCAACAACATCGCCAAATCCGCGTCGGAAATCAATTCTCCGGCTAGTCTGATCCGCTCGTTATAGCGCACCAGATGCGGGCTGGTGGTCATATGGACGCGGTAACCCTCCGCCTCCAGCATCGCGAGCAGAAACGCGCAGGTAGAGCCTTTGCCATTGGTGCCGGCGACGTGGAAAACCGGCGGCAATTTGCGATGCGGATTACCGAGCCGCTCCATCATCGCGGTGATCGTCTCCAACCCGATGCGGCCTTCCGGCACGCTCAGCTGGCTTAGACGGTCAAGCTGAGCCTGAACGCGCGGGTCGTCGGACTTTCCGAAATCCATCGCTTTACCGGCGACCAGATGCGTGCCTACGCCGCGACGGGCGGCTGCAGATAGTCGATGACATTGGCCAAAGTGGCTTTCAGATCATGACGCTTCACCACCATGTCGACCATGCCGTGCTTGTGTAGGTATTCCGCGCGTTGGAAGCCTTCGGGCAATTGCTCACGAATGGTGTCCTGGATCACCCGTTGTCCGGCAAATCCGATCAGCGCGCCTGGCTCTGCAATCTGGATATCACCCAGCATCGCATAGCTGGCGGTTACGCCGCCCGTGGTCGGGTCGGTCAGCACAACGATATAGGGCAGGCCGGCCTCTTTCAGGCGGCGTGTCATCACGGTGGCACGCGGCATTTGCATCAGGCTGAGAATGCCCTCCTGCATGCGCGCTCCACCAGCGGCGGTCACCACGATAAAGGGGCATTTGCGGGTCAGCGCGCGCTCGGCCCCAGCGCAAAACGCCATGCCCACGGCCATGCCCATCGATCCGCCCATAAAGCCGAAATCCTGCACCCCGACGACCGCAGGGTGGCTGTCAATTGTGCCCGATCCGACGACAAAGGCATCGTGATGCGGGTTGTTGGCTCGCGCGATTTTCAGTCGGTCGGTGTATTTCTTGCTGTCCTTGAACTTTAGTGGGTCTTCGGTGACCTGCGGCTGAGGCAGCAATTCAAACCCTTCGTCCAGCAGCAGGTTCAGCCGCGCATCGGCGCTGATCCGGCCGTGATGCTCACAGCGCGGGCAGACCGAGAGATTGTCCTCAAACTCCTGAACAAACAGCATTTCCTGGCAGGATTTGCATTTGATCCACAAATCCTTCTCAGAGCTGCGCTTGTCGCTAAAGCCCAGGGAATTGCGGACGCGGGTGAACCAGTTCATTTCAAAATCCTGTTTGCTTGGGCGATCTAGGCTCTAGCCGTGTGGACCGCGTGCGCCAATGCCGATGTCAGCTCTTGTAGCTTGGCGGGAGCCTGTGCGCCATATTCGCCGATGATTTCCACAAGTGCGGAGCCCACGACAACGCCGTCGGCGACTTTGGCGATATCGGCGGCTTGCTCTGGCGTGCGCACGCCAAACCCGACGGCAATCGGCAGGTCAGTGGCCGCTTTGAACCGCGCAACCGCCGCTTCGATGCTGTCCTGCGCGGCCTGCTGTTTGCCGGTGATCCCGGCGACAGAGACGTAATAGAGGAAGCCATTGGCGCCCTCCAGCACGGCGGGCAGGCGCTCCGCATCGGTGGTGGGCGTGGCCAGCGGGATCCAGTCGATGAGATGGGCATCGAGGTCCCATTTCAGCTCTTCGTTCTCCTCAGGTGGCAAATCGACGCAGATTACGCCTCTGACGCCCGCTTTGTAGCAATTGACGGAGAACCAATTCTCCCCGCGCCGAACCATTGGATTGGCATAGCCCATCAGGACCAGCGGAATGTCGGGATGCCGCTTGCCGAAGTCTGCGGCTATTGCGAACACATCTGCGGTCGTCGTGCCCGCGCCAAGGCTGCGCAGGTTCGCGCTTTGGATCGCGGGGCCATCGGCCATCGGATCGGTGAAGGGCATGCCCAGTTCAATCACATCCGCGCCGCCCGCGACCAGCGCATCAAGATTGGCCGCGGTGTCACCATCGCCAGCCGTGATGAAGGCGACCAGCGCAGGATGACCCTTGTGAAAGGCCGCAGTGAGTGGGGAAGGGGGACGTGTCATATTCCAGGGACATCCATAAACGTGCCGATAATACCGATTACCACCGAAGCTCCGACAGTAAATATGATCGCGCCTTCGATCCATATGGTCGAACCGAATGCAGCCCTAAAGCCAATCATTATGGGAAAGACGAGAAAACCCACTAGGAAGTATCGCGCGCCCCGTCGAGGGTCAAAACCAACTTCGAAATCAGAGAAATTTGCGCGGTCATACAGCGCCATAAACATAGCAATGCAGACTGCACCTAGAAAGGTGGCTAAAGCGGCCAAAGATAACTCGCCATCGAAAATGTAACCTGTGATGAGCAGCGCGGCGAGGGCCAGCCAGCCGACGAATTTTCGAAATTTCACGTCGCCACCCGAAGCTTTTCAGTCACCGCGTCACCGTCGCATGCGGTGATAAACGCGACGAATGCGGGGGTGGGTTTTGAGAAGGCGGATTGCAGGCGGGTCACGCTTTGTTGCCTCCCAATCGTGACTCAAGAATTCGGACTGGGATGGCTAGGATTGGAAACACGAACATCGCCAATTGAGCGGCCTTGCGGACGGCCAATGAACGATCACATCGATACACTTCATCGACCAAAATCACGATAGTCGGTTCGTCTGCGCTGCAGAATAGGCTGTAGTCGTAAAAATCTAGTGCTCCGTGCTCGAATATCTCAAACAGTGCAGCAACTCCTGCGACAATGAGCATCGTATTCGCAATGAGCTTGCGCGATGCGCCCGGCTTTCCGAAGAGACCAGAAAGCCACCAGTGGATTGCAAAGGCGATAGAGAGTGCAACGCCATAAGAAACTGCATGGCCTGGGCTGAGAATTCCGATGGGAATACCAGTGGGAGCGTCGGGATACTTCGTCATGGATTCCGCGATTTGCGCGTCCAACAGAGGGTCAATGATGAAGTATAAAACTGTCGCGAATAGCCAGATTACCAACAAGGAAATAGCCAGAGGCCTGCCCACTTCGCCTTCGGCGTTTCTCACATCTCAACCCCAAGCTTCTCCGCCACGGTGAAGATGTCTTTATCGCCGCGGCCGCATAGGTTCATCAGGATGATTTCATCCTCGCCCATTTGCTTCGCGCGCTCGGCAACGGCGGCAATGGCGTGGCTTGGCTCCAAGGCGGGGATGATGCCTTCGGTGCGGCACAGCAATTGGAAGCCATCGAGCGCCTCTTTGTCCGTCACGGCGGTGTATTCCACCCGGCCGCTTTCTTTCAGCCACGCGTGTTCTGGCCCAATGCCCGGGTAATCGAGCCCGGCGCTGATCGAGTGGCCTTCGGTGATTTGGCCGTCTTCGTCTTGCAGCAGGTATGTCTTGTTGCCGTGCAGCACGCCCGGCGATCCGCCCAGCAGGCTGGCGGCGTGTTCATCACCGTCCAGCCCGTGGCCTGCCGCTTCTACGCCCAACATTTTCACATCAGCATCGTCGAGGAAAGGGTGGAACAGGCCAAGCGCGTTTGAGCCGCCGCCAATGCACGCGACCAGCAAATCGGGCAGACGGCCCACGCGATCCAGCATTTGCGCGCGTGCTTCGGTGCCGATTACGCTTTGGAAATTGCGCACCATCTCTGGATAGGGGTGCGGGTAGGCGGCTGTGCCGATGATGTAGAACGTGTCGTGGACATTCGCGACCCAGTCGCGCAGCCCCTCGTTCATGGCGTCTTTCAGGGTCGCGCCGCCGCTGGTGACGGGCACCACCTCTGCGCCGAGCAATTTCATGCGGAAGACGTTGGGCGATTGCCGTTTGACGTCCTCTGCGCCCATGTAGATTACGCAGGGCAATCCGAAGCGCGCGCACACAGTCGCGGTCGCAACGCCGTGCTGTCCCGCGCCGGTTTCTGCGATGATGCGGGTCTTGCCCATGCGGATCGCGAGCAGGATCTGCCCGATGCAATTGTTGATTTTGTGCGCGCCGGTGTGATTGAGCTCGTCGCGCTTGAACCAGACCTGCGCGCCGCCTAGCGCTTCGGTCAGGCGCTCGGCATGATAGAGCGGGGAAGGGCGCCCGACATAATGCTTCATCAGGTCGTCAAACTCAGCCGCAAAGGCCGGGTCTTGCTGAGCCGCGCGATATTCCCGCTCCAGATCGAGGATGAGCGGCATGAGAGTCTCGGCAACATAACGTCCGCCAAACTCGCCAAAATGCCCGCGATCGTCAGGCTGGTTCTTAAAGGAATTGGGGGTGGTTTTGTTCATCGTGCGCCTTTGGGCATGTATTCAAGCGTTTCGGGCGGCTTCGCAGAAGGCCGCGATCTTGTCCACGTCCTTCACGCCGGGCGCGGTTTCCACCCCAGATGAGGTGTCGACCAGCTCCGCCCCGGTAGCGCGAATGGCTGGCGCCACGTTTTCCGCATTGAGGCCGCCGGCGAGGCCCCATGGCACCTTATGATCGTGCCCATGCAGCAATTCCCAGCGGAAGGTTTCGCCATTGCCGCCGGGCAACTCCTTTGCGGGAGCATCAAACAGGAAACGGTCGATCTTGCCGATGAACTTACTGGCGCGCTCCAGCGTTCCTTCGTCTCTCAGGCCAACGGCCTTCCAAACCTCAACATCGGTTTTCTCTCGCACCAATCCGGTCCATTCGGGCGTTTCGCCGCCGTGAAACTGGACGACGTCTGGCTTCACGTCCGCGATGATTTTGCCCATTGCGGTGACATCGGCGTTCACGGTCAGCATGACGGCCTTGACCGAGGATGGGATGAGCGCGCGCAGCCGCGCGGCCTCCACCAGCGAGACGTGGCGCGGGCTTTTCTCAAAGTGCACCAGGCCGATATGCGTTGCTCCAGCGGCCACTGCGGCCTCGATGGTCTCGGGCGTTTTGAGCCCGCAGATTTTGATTAATGGCGATGTGCTTGTCATGGGCGTGCTTTAGAGCTTGCAATGCGCAGCGCATAGCTAGAATTATCCGCTGCTGCACAGGTTTTGCTGGCGAATGTGCGCTTCAATTGGGGAATGTCTAATGCGTTTTACTGGGTTTTTGACGGCGTTTGCGGCGCTTTTTCTGGCGGCCTGCAATCCGGTTGCGGCAACGGAAGGCGCAGAGGCGGAGATTGCTCAGTTCCAGGAACGCTTTCAAAGCGGCGATTTGGACGCGATTTGGCGGACGACCCATCCGGAGTTTCGCAAGCTGGTGAAGAAACCGCAATTGTCGATAATGCTCACCGATTTTCGCGAAATTCTGGGCGAACTCGAAAGCACCAATCGTCAGAGCATCAATGTCAATTCAATGAATGGCACGACCAGCGTCGAGATTGTGATGCGCAGTCAATTTGCGAATGGCGAAGCGCTGGAGACGTTTGGTTACCGCGAGCAAGGTGAGCGATGGATGCTCATCAATTACGTGGTGCAATCGCCGCTGATCGACGATTACGACTTCTCAAAGCTTGAGGGTGATGGATTGATCTACGAAGCCGCACCGGAAGCGGCGGAATAGGGGCGAAGGTAACTAAGCTTAAAGCGTCGCTTCGATCGCTCTTGCAGCGGCGACTGGATCTTCTGCGCGGCTGATCGGACGACCAATTACCAGTACGCTCGCGCCATTGTCTCGCGCAGAACGCGGGGTCACCACCCGTTTCTGGTCGCCGGTTCCGCTGCCATTGGGGCGCAGGCCGGGGACGACGAAGAAGCCGTCTTTCCATTGCTTGCGCACCTGGCCAACCTCTTGGCCGGAGCATACGACCCCATCGAGGCCTGCATCATGTGCCAATTCGGCAAGCCGCATCACATGCGTTTCCGGGCTGCCATAAACGCCGGTGCGCGTGAGGTCGTTTGCGTCAAGGCTGGTGAGTGTGGTCACGGCGACGACTTTGCAGCCCTCGGCAGCCGCTGCCTTGGCATCTTCCATCATGGCGCGGCCACCACTGGCGTGCACGGTGACGATGGCCGGCTCGCACAAATGTACCGCCTGCATCGCGCCAGCGACAGTGTTCGGGATGTCGTGAAATTTCAGATCAAGAAAGATGGGCAGGCCAACATGCGCGATTTCATGGACGCCGTGGCTGCCATGCGCGCAGAAAAACTCCAGACCCAGCTTCACGCCGCCGATATGCGCTTTTACCTTTTCAAGCAGAGCCTTGGCAGGCTCAATTTGCGGCATGTCGAGCGCGAGATAGACCGGATTGCTCATATCAGGTGCTTTCAGGTTTCGCTGCGGCGGGGTCAGGAGTGAGGGTGCCTGTGTCCGGCATCTCAACCGCCTCGGGTGCGGCGTCCGGCGCAGGAGCATCCGAAGTCGCTGCCGGGGCGTGACGCTGAGACAGAGCGTTTGATTTCACCGCGTTCTCAAGGCTGCGGATGCGGCGATTGAGCGACCATTTCACCCCGCGGTGATACAGCCACATCGGTACAATACCGAGCATGAGAGAAATGATCACGATCGCGGGAAGCTTCGTTTCAAGAACAAGCCCGGGCCAGATGCGCAGCTCAGTCTCTTGGTCAAAATTGCCAAAGGTGAAGGCGATGATTGCAATCAGAATCGCAATCCAGATGATCGTGCGCAAAATTTGCATGCAGAGTTTCCTAAACGGCTAAGCCACTGGCGATGTTTGAGCGACCCAGAACCTAAGCCTTTTCAGCCTTGAGTCTAGCGTCAGCTACGCTGCGGTGCATCAGCCAAAGACGCGGGCAAACACCGTGTCGACGTGTTTGAAGTGATATCCGAGGTCAAATTTGTCTTCGAGCTGTTCGTTGGTGAGGGCGGCGGTAACCTCCTCATCACCCTTTAACAGGTCGAGCAATTGCAGTTGCCCATCCGATTCCCACACCTTCATCGCATTGCGTTGAACCAGGCGATATGCATCCTCGCGGCTGACACCGGCCTGGGTCAGGGCGAGCAGCACGCGCTGTGAGTGAACAAGGCCGCCCATCCGGTCCATATTGGCCTGCATGCGCTCTGGATAGACCAGCAGCTTGTCGATCACCCCGGTGAGGCGCGCGAGCGAAAAATCGAGCGCGATGGTCGCATCGGGTCCGATGTAACGTTCGACCGATGAGTGCGAGATATCGCGCTCATGCCACAGCGCGACATTCTCCAGCGCTGGCATGGCATAGCTGCGGATCATGCGGGCTTGACCCGTGAGGTTTTCGGTGAGGATCGGGTTGCGCTTATGCGGCATGGCTGAGGAACCCTTTTGCCCAGGTGAGAAATATTCCTCAGCCTCCAGCACTTCGGTGCGCTGCAGGTGCCGCACTTCCACTGCGAGGCGCTCAATCGAGCCAGCGATGACGGCCAGCGTCGCGAAATACATGGCGTGGCGATCACGCGGGATCACTTGTGTGCTGACCGGCTCAGGTTTCAGGCCAAGCTTTTGCGCAACATGTTCTTCAACCGCAGGATCGATATTGGCAAATGTGCCGACCGCGCCGGAGACCGCGCAGGTCGCGATCTCCTCGCGCGCCGCGATCAGGCGGGTGCGACACCGGTCAAACTCGGCATAGGCCTGAGCCATTTTGAGGCCGAACGTCACCGGCTCTGCGTGGATGCCGTGGCTGCGGCCAATGGTGGCGGTGTATTTGTGCTCTTCAGCGCGGCGTTTGATTGCTGCCAGCAGTGCGTCCAAATCCGTAAGAAGAATGTCAGACGCGCGCGCCAGTTGCACCGCCAGCGTTGTGTCGAGCACGTCGGAGCTGGTCATGCCTTGGTGCATGAAGCGTGCCTCATCGCCAACTTGCTCGGCGACCCAGGTTAGAAAGGCGATCACGTCATGCTTGGTCACCGCTTCAATCGCGTCAATCGCCTCAACGTCGATTTTTGGGTTCGTCGCCCACCAATCCCACAATGCCTTTGCCGCGCTTTCCGGTACCACGCCCAGCTCGCCCAGTTTCTGGGTCGCATGCGCTTCAATCTCGAACCAGATGCGGAATTTCGCCTCAGGTTCCCACAATGCGCTCATTTCCGGGCGGGCATAACGAGGGACCATGGCTTGAGAACTCCAGTGAGAAATTGCGTGGGTAAAGATGTGGCTGCGCGGCTATGCCGCATCTGTGCACTTGGCAAGGGCGAGGGGCGCGCATTGCCCCAGTTTCTGCATGAATTAGTATGCGCGACAGCCGGCTCTAAATTGTTTATCAATCGAATTGCTGTTTTCTCATTTGACAGCAGTATTTCGCGTTATAGTCTGGCGGCAATACAGGGAAAACGGGGCCTAATTCATGACATTCCAAGTTTCGCGGACGGCAGTTTCGCTGATCGCACTGTGCTGTTCGTCGGCGGTGATCGCGGGGGAAGAGCCGCTGTATCAGCCCGCGCCCGCTTGGATTGAGCCGGTCGTATTGGCCGAGGTTGAGCGTGATCCCACCAATCGGCAAATCGTCAACGACACTCAGATTCGCATCGAAAATGGGCTGAACTGGGAATACACCGATGTGGTTTACCGCGTCGCCAGCCTGTCTGACCTGTCCAATGTCGGCACTCTGACGGCGCAATGGCTGCCGGACAAAGGCGATTTGATCGTCCACGAGATTTCGATTCTGCGCGGGGACGAGGTGATCGATCTGGTCGAACAGGGCGAGGTTATGGAGGTGCTGCGCCGCGAGCGGATGCTGGAACGACGCATTTTGGACGGCTCCCTAACCGCGACATTGTCGGTCCCCGGCCTCGAAGTCGGTGATGAACTGCGCATGCGCTATTCAGTGACCAATTCCGATCAGGCATTGGGCGAAGAGGTCCAGACCCAGCGTTTCCTGTGGCGAGAGCCCAATAGGGTGGCCGATTTTGCGCGCATCCGCGCCTCATGGCCCAACGATCTGGATGTTCGGTACAAGGCAGGCCCCAACTTTGACCTGCCGCAGGTTGAGCAATCAGGCGGCCACAAATGGCTGGAGGTGACGCTGCCATTGGAAGAGGCCGACGAGCTGCCCAGTGATGCACCGCTGCGCTATCGCCGGGGCACAATGTTGCAATTGGGCACGTTTGCCGATTGGGCCGAAGTGTCCAGCACAATGGCCCCGTATTACGAGACCGATGGCGCACTCGACGGCCTTGATGATTTAATGGTCAAAGTAGAGGCCATTCGCACCGAACATACCGGCGATCTTGAGCAAGCCGTGGCCGCACTGGAACTGGTGCAAGAGGACATCCGCTATCTGCTGAACGGGCTGGATGGCGGGAATTACCTGCCCCAGGATGTCGCGACAACGTGGGAAAATAAATACGGCGATTGCAAAGCGAAGACTGTTATCTTGCTGGCGATCCTGGACCATCTTGGAATTGCGGCGGAGGCGGTGCTGGTTTCGAGCCGCGCAGGCAATGCCGCTCCAATTTCCTTACCAATCCCCGGTGCGTTTGACCACGTGCTGGTGCGCGCAGAGATAGACGGCAATCTGTATTACCTCGATGGCACATCGCTTGGCGCGAATATGCGTACGGTCGGCAATGTCCCACCGTTTGAATACAGCCTGCCCATTCGGACCGCCGGTGCGCAGCTTGAGCCGATTAAGCAGGTTCTGCCGCGCGCGCCGGAAGTAGAAATGGACATCGCGATCGATACCTCTGCTGGTCTGGATTTGCCCACGCTGGTGACCTTCGAGATAAAATTTTGGGACGCCGCCGCAGCGCAAATGAACGCTGAGGCGGAAAAGCTGAACGATGAAAGTCGAAAGCAGATTGGTCGCAGATTTGGCGGCGAAATGGCTGTGCTGGACGTGGAAGTCATCTCTGGCGAGGATGATAGCGAAGCGACCCTCCTGATGACTGGAATTTCCGAAAACCTATTCGCTTTCGAGGGTGCAAAGGGTGAAATTGACGCACCGATAGCGGCAAAGCAAATCACATTTGCGCCCAATCGTTCGCGCAAGGAATGGCGCGATTTGCCGGTTTCCGTTGGGACTAGCAGAAGCGTAGCCTACAGCATGACAATCACGCTGCCTGATGACTTCGATGGCTATGAGCTCACCGGCAGCGATCCGATTGACGTTGAGGTCGCTGGACAGCGCTACACGCGCCAGACGAGCTTGGACGATCGGGTGCTTCAAGTGTCCGAAATCGTGAGCACGCGGGGCGGTGAAATTTTGCCTGAGGCATTCCGCGAGGAACGCCGGAAAGCTGCTTAGCCTAGCTCGACAAGAGACGAAGCTGACGACCTCTGATGATGTGCCGCGCCGCTGGCGTTTTGCAAGAGGGGCGGATCGCAGCGTCCTGCAACCGCTAGAGGCGGCCTACGCGGAATTGATCGCCAATGATCCTGACGAGGTTGATCCGTATCTACACCGGGCCGGCTTTCGCTATGTCACCTATGATTGGGCCGGTTCGCTGGAAGATATGAACAAGGTCATCGAGCTTGAGGCGACGGCGGAATATTACGGCCAGCGCAGTTCTGTGCATTCGCAATTGCTCGATTTGGAAGCCAACAAAGCGGATTTGGAAGAGGCCTATGCGCTCGATCCCACTCCGTGGCGTGCGATGGATCTCGCCACCGCAATGGCCGACCTAGGGGACATCGCCGGTGCGCGCGAAATTATCGAATATGAGGACGGGGACGAGGAAGTTCGCCAAGGTCTCACGGTTGCTCTCGCAGAGCTGGATGCGATGGAAGGTCGGGCAAGCGAAGGATTCGCTACAATCAATGAAATGCTTGCCGATGATCCCAACGATTCAGGCCTGCTCAACGAAGCCTGCTGGTTCAGCGGAACATGGAATGTCGCGGTTTCAGACGGGATTTCCGTATGCACCAAGGCGGTTGAGAATAGCGGCGAATCGGCCAACATTCTTGACAGCCGCGCGATGATCTATCTGCGTAATGGCATGTTCGACAAAGCCATGGCCGATATTGATGCGGCGCTCGAATTGGAGCCGGATCAAACGGCCTCGGTGCTGCTGCGCGGCCTGATCCGGCTCCAGCGAGGCGACAAGGCCGGTCAAGCAGATGTCGACGATGCGCTGGCCCGGGAGCCAATGCTCGCAACGCGTTATCGGCGCTGGGGCTTTGACCTTTAGAATTGCCTAGAGGGGATGATTTGCCGTTCGGTCAGCACAGCTTTGCATGTCCGCATTCTTGTAACTAAGGTCATGGCTTCACGAACTTAGCTGCAAGGAGGCTTGGTCGTATGACGAACGCGGCAGAAATGACCTTGCAGGAGGAGCGCCTGTCGCCATTTGTGCGGGTGACCTTGCGCAGCTGGGCAAAGCTCTATTCCGGCGGGGCCGAAGTCTTTTGGCCGTTTACCGACATCATCGTCCGATTTTTTCTTGCGCAGAGCTTCTTTCGGTCGGGCTTAGTAAAGGCAGCAGACTGGGACAAAGCGGTTTTTCTGGCGGCGAATGAATATCCGGTTGGCTGGATGGCACCATATACCGCCGCTGCGGTGGGGCTGTCGATAGAGCTGATCGGTCCGGTCTTGCTGCTGCTTGGATTTTTTACCCGACCAGCGGCGCTGGCGATGGCGGTGCTGACGATTATTTCGCAGGCTGTTTATGTCCCCACGACCAGCAATGTGCTGATCTCTGCTATGCTGCTTTGGTACGTGTTCCATGGGCCAGCGGCATTCTCGCTCGACCGGCTGCTGTCTTCGGGCCTGAAAAACAGTGCATTGCCATTGGCGCGAACAGCGGTTCGATTTGGAGAGCTGCTGAAGGAGCGCGGCGCGCCCATGGCGATGATGCTGATCCGGCTTTGGCTGGCGCTCACTCTGTTGGCGTTTGCTGGTGTGTTTGAGCCTTCGGTGGCGTTAGCGACGTGGCTGCCGATAACTATCTTTACTGGCTTTCCAGAATGGCTGGCGATTGTCTTTGCGGTGTTGCTCGCGACAGGGTTTGCGGCGAGCCTGGTGTCCTATGCGCTTGTGCTGCTGATTGGCCTATTCATGATCGTCGGCGTGCATCCGAATATCACCTTCTACCCGATCCTGTTTCTGGCGATTTATGAATCGCGCGGCGCGGGCAGCGTGTCGCTCGACAACCTGATCTACGCCTGGATGGAAAGGAACATTCTGTTCGACCGGGATTATGCCGATATTCCGGATCATTGGCCGCATATTGTGGTGGTTGGCGCTGGTTTTGGCGGACTGGCGGCGGTTGCGCGGTTAAAGCGCCTGCCAGTGCGCATCACTTTGATCGATAAGCGCAATTACCACCTGTTTCAGCCGCTGCTTTATCAGATCGCCACGGCCACATTGAACCCGGCGGATATCGCGACGCCGATCCGCAGCCTTTTCAAACCCGATGGCAATGTGCGGGTGATTAAGGGAGAGGTTTCGGCGATCGATGCAGAGACCAAGACGCTGACTTATGGTGGCGGAGAGCTTGGCGATCAGACGTTGATCTATGACAAGCTGGTGCTCGCAACCGGGGCATCGCACAGCTATTTTGGCAAGGATGAATGGGGCGCCTTTGCTCCCGGTCTGAAGACGGTTGAGGATGGCGTTGCGGTGCGCGCATCGATCCTTGAGGCGTTTGAGCAGGCCGAGGCAAGCAATGACCCAGAGCGGGTGAAACGCTTGCTGACCTTCGTCGTAGTCGGGGCGGGGCCGACCGGTGTGGAGCTGGCCGGGGCAATTGCAGAGCTTGCCAAGATCAATGTCGAGCGGGAGTTTCGCACAATTGACCCCGGCAGCGCGCGAGTGATCCTGGTGCAATCGGGGCCGCGTGTACTCCCGGCCTTTCCTGAAGAATTGGCGGCGAAAGCTGCCGAATCGCTTGAAAAGCTTGGCGTGGAAATTCGCACTGGTGGGCGGGTGACAGAGATCGCCGCGCGCCATGTTATGATTGGCGATAAGACCAAGATTGAGACCGAAACCGTACTGTGGGCGGCGGGCGTCACTGCGTCTCCAGCGGGCAAATGGCTGGGCGCGGAATGCGACCGTTCTGGTCGGGTGCTGGTCGACGAGCGGCTGCGCGTGAAGGGCCAAACCGATGTGTTCGCAATTGGCGATACTGCGGGCAGCAGCGCATGGGATGGGCAGCCTGTCCCTGGACTTGCTCCCGCTGCGAAACAAGCAGGCGGCTATGTCGGCAGGCTGGTCGAGGCTGAGCTGCTGGGCAAGGAAAGCCCAGGTCCATTTGAGTATAAGCATCAAGGCAGCCTGGCGACGATTGGCCGCAAGTCGGCGGTGGCGGATTTTGGTGCTTTCAAGCTGTCAGGCGCGCTAGCCTGGTGGCTGTGGGGTGTAGTTCATGTCGGCTTCCTAACAGGAGCGCGCAACCGGGTGACGGTTATCCTCAATTGGGGGTGGAGCTTCTTTGCCAATCACGCTGGCGTGCGTCTGATCACGAAGTCCTGATAATCGGCGGTGCGTGATGAGGCTTAAATCAGTCCTTTCGCGCGCAGGCTCACATGCCCTTCGCGGCCAACGATCACGTGGTCATGCACGATCACGCCGAGCAATCGGCCCGCTTCGGCAATCTGCTTTGTGACTTGGATATCCGCGCGGCTCGGCTCCGGATTGCCGCTGGGGTGATTGTGGACGAGGATCATAGCACTCGCGCCAACATCCATCGCCTTACGAATAACCTCACGCGGATGGATGGAGGCTTCGTCAATGGAGCCGTCGCCAACATGGTGATCATCGATTAAGCGGTTCTTGGTATCGAGATATAGTACCCGAACCCGCTCGACTGTCAGATGCGCCATATCGATGGCAAGATAGTCCATCAGGCTCTGCCACGAGCCGAGCACTGGCTTATCCGTCACTTCGCTGCGCGCCATGCGCCGGGCAGCAATCGCCACACTCTTGAGCGCAGCCGCACTGCTGTCACCGATCCCTTTAACTTGTTTGAGGGCGGCAGGATCCGCATTCAGCACGGACGACAGCGAACCGAATCGTTTGAGCAGCGCCTTGGCGACGGGCTTTGTGTCTCCTTGGCGCATTCCGGCAAACAGTAGGAATTCCAGCACTTCGTAGTCGGCCAGTGCCTCTGCGCCGCCTTTCAGCAGGCGTTCGCGCAGCCGCGCTCTATGGCCAGCGCCCGCGTGCTTTCCGGCATCGCTACCGTTCCCGGTGCCGGGCTCATCGCCAAACATGTCTTCAGCTTGCGGCAAGCTGCCTCCTTATAACACGGCTATGCGCGCTAGTGTCTTGCTTGCATTGCCTTTAACGCTCGATGCGCGCAAGTGTGAGCTCATCATGGCGTCAGCCCAAACGGAACATCTTGAAGAGACGCCCAAGTGGAGCCTGTGGCCGCGCCGCAGACGTTGGCGCGCGCTCATATTGGTATTGTCGCTGCTCGGCATTGCTGGCGTTTGGGTGTGGATGGCGCGCGAGCAATATGCGGGCAATTTCATCGATGCGGAGCTGGCGAAGTTAGAGCTGCCAGCTGACTATGAGATCGTATCGATTGGCCCGCAGCGCCAGGTTCTGCGCAATCTGGTGATTGGCGATGCTGGACGGCCTGATCTCACAATTGAGCGGGTCGTGGTTGATCTGGAATACAGCTTCGGCGTGCCGTCTATCGGCACTGTAGAGGTGATCGGCGCGCGATTGTTCGGCTCTTATCGCGATGGCCAGTTAAGCTTTGGCACGTTGGATGAGGCGATTTTTGGCGAAAGCGAAGCGGAGCCGGGTCTGCCAGCGATCGATGTGAAACTGGTCGATGCACGCGGCCTGATTGAGAGCGATTATGGCGCGATTGGCCTAAAGGCATCGGGGCAAGGGCTGCTGACCGATGGGTTTGAGGGTGTACTCGCCGCGACGGCGCCGGAGCTGGCGATTGCGGGATGTTCACTGCAGGCTGCGACGCTTTATGGTGACGTCACGACGTCAGGTGGTGAGCTGGAGTTCGACGGGCCACTGAGACTGCGTGCGCTCGATTGTGCAAATGAAGGCGCGCAGCTCGCGAGTGCAGATGTGGCCACGCGTTTCACCCTTGCATCGGATTTCGCCAGTGCAGAGGGTGAATTGGATCTGACAGCTGAGCAATTGGCCATAGCTGGGTCAGAGGCATCGACGCTTGATGGCGATGTGCAACTAAGCTGGAAAGACGCCCAGTTGAAAGTGCGCCATGATTTGCGCGCGGACAATGCGGTGACGCCCTATGGCGCGGTGGCCGGGCTGTCGCTGGACGGCACGCTGAGGGCGCAAGCCAGCTTTGATGCACTGGAATGGGCTGGCCGCTTGGAGGGCGAGGGCGCAAGCATTGGCGGTGCCCTGACCGAGCAATTGCGGGCCTCCCGTAGCGCGGTCGAGGACACATTGCTTGAACCTTTGCTGGCTCGATTTCAGCAGGGTTTCGGTAGTGCGACACGCGATGGCACGGTGATCGCCGATGCGACATTGCGCGTTTCACCGGAAGTGACGAGCCTGATTGTGCCGGAGGCCCGCCTTAAGAGCGCATCGGGCGAGACTTTGCTCGGAATATCGCGCCTGGCATGGACCAGCCCGGTCGACGGCCTTGGCCGGCTTAGCGGCAATATCGCGACCAGCGGCGAGGGGATCCCGCGCATTTCCGGTCGGATGGAGCAGGTCGGCAATGGCAATCTTGCGCTGCGCCTGAGGATGGAAGAATTCGCAGCCGGGGACAGCAGGCTCGCCGTTCCAGAGTTGCTGGTGACGCAGGCGCCAAGCGGGGCTCTGAGATTTGCGGGCGATGTGCGGGCCTCTGGCGCGCTGCCGGGCGGCAGCGTTCAGGGGCTCAGCCTGCCGCTTGAAGGGACATGGTCGCCGCGCGGCGGGCTGATCGCGGGACAAAGCTGTGCCAATGTGCGGTTTGATCGCCTTGCGCTCTATGATCTCGCGCTGGATCGGCAAAGCCTAAGACTGTGCCCCGGCGTGGGCAGCGCTATGGTGCGTTACGATGATAGCCTCAAAATCTCGGCGCAATTACCCAGTCTGGCGCTGCGCGGAGAAATTGCTGGCAGTCCGCTGCTGCTCGATACTGGAGCCCTTCGGCTTGGCTATCCCGGCGTGGCCAATGCCTCCAATGTTCAGGCGGTGATCGGGACACGGGAAGAGGGGCTGAGCCTCTCGCTCGGCAACTTAGAGGCGAGCTTTGGCGACACAATCGGCGGCGCCTTCAGCGATGGCGAGGCGATGATTGGTCTGGTCCCACTCGATCTGGACGAGGTCAGCGGCAATTGGCTCTATGAAGACGGCATCCTTAGCATTGACGAGGCGCAGTTCCGCGTCACCGACCGGGAGGCAGTCGACCGATTTGAGCCGCTGATCGCGCGCGACGCCGTGATGGTGCTGAACGGCAGCGATATTCGCGCCGAGGCCATGCTGCGCCATCCCGGATCAGATCGTGAGGTCGTGGCGGTCGATATCGTGCACAATCTCAGCACAACCGTTGGCAACGCGCGTTTGGATGTAGGACGCCTTGCCTTTGATGATACGTTGCAACCCAGCGATTTGACGATCTACACCGACGGCGTCGTCGCCCTGGCAAAGGGTGATGTGAGCGGGCAAGGGCAGATCAATTGGACTGCCGATGATATCTCCAGCGGAGGTGTTTTCACCACAGAAAGGTTTGATTTCGCCGCCGCCTTTGGCCCGGTGAAGAACGCGCGTGCGACGGTTGAATTCACCGATCTCTTGGCGCTCACGACAGCGCCTGATCAGATAGTCGATCTCGGCTCCATCAACACAGGTATCGAGGTGCTGGATGGCAAGATCACTTTTGCTCTTGAAGAGGGACAGCTGGTCAAGCTGAAAGACGCGCGCTGGCCGTTCATGGGCGGAGAGTTGGTCATGCGCGGGGTCGACCTCAATTTCGCGGTGCCAGAGGAGCGGCGCTATATCTTTGAGATAATCGGGCTCGATGCGGGAACATTCATATCGGAGATGGAATTCGGCAATCTTGCTGCGCAGGGGATATTTGATGGTACGATCCCGATTATCTTCGATGCGCAGGGCAATGGCCGGATTGAGAGCGGTCTGCTGATCTCCCGGCCTCCGGGCGGCAATCTCTCTTATGTGGGAGAACTTGCCTATGAGGATCTGGGAACGATCTCCAATTACGCCTTCGATGCGCTGCGCAGCCTCGATTACAATCAAATGGCGATCACCATGGATGGGAGTCTGACTGGGGAGATTATCACCAGCGTTCGGTTTGACGGGATCAGTCAGGGCGAGGGCACTTCGCGCAATTTCGTGACAAAGCAAATCGCGCGCCTACCGATCCGGTTCAACATCAATGTCCGCTCACAATTTTGGGAGCTCAGCCGCCTGCTGCGCTCCACTTACGATTCCAACTATTTGCGTGATCCATGCCTGACGTCCGATCCAAAATGGCGCGCAAGCCGGTTTTTCCAGGTCGCTTGTCAGAACACGCCTGACGTCAATCCTGAAGACATTCCGGCAAATGAACTGTCCATTCAGCCTCAAGAAAGCGAGAATACGCCATGATCATGTGGAATTTGACCGATCTATGCGGCGCTGCCACAGGCCTATCTATGACTGATAGACTGAATTCATGGCGAACCGCGGGTCGGGCCGGATTGATGGGAGCGGGCGCAATTGCGCTTTGCGGTCCATTGGCGGGGTGCATCAACGTTGCTGCACCGGACAAGCCGATTGTGATCGAGCTTAACATCAATATCCGGCAGGAAGTGGTTTTTGCCTTGGCCGAAGATGCGGCCAACACGCTTGAGGAAAATGCGGATATCTTTTGATGTTCGTGCTTACCGCAAAGCAGGAGGAATAAGAGAATGACAAATATGCGCAAAACTTTGCTCGCTGCCGTTGCTGCGACTGTCGCATTCACTGGCTTTCATGGGGCCGCTCAGGCTCAGCGTGATCCGGCCTATGCCGCTGCACGCGCCAATGGTAGCATCGGCGAAAAACGCGATGGCTATCTTGGTGTGGCCGGGGCTGAGACGGCTGAGCTTCGCCGATTGGTCAATGATATCAATATTAAGCGCCGCGCTGTTTATGCGCAGCGTGCACAGGCGGCCAATGCGACGCTTGACGAATACGCCTTCACCGCCGGTTGTCAGGCGATCCTGCGGACGACCGCTGGTGAGAAATATCAGGCGCCCGACGGCACGTGGCAAACTCGCACAGACGCGGCGCCGCTGCGTGATCCGCGCTGCCCGTAATTCCGCCCAGTATCCGTCAATAGCCAGAGCGCAGGTTGCTGTTTTCCCACGGCGACTTGCGCTTTGCGCAACGGCTATCGCTATAATTGCTTGCTAGGTTGGCCGTTTGATTGTGACTGGCGGTTGACTTGGATATGCCCCCCTTCTAAGGGGTGCGCGCCCTTGGCGGACACCTTGTGGCGCGTGTTTTGGCGTCCAACCTTTAGGAAGCTGACATGAGCGATAAGAAGTCCGCACAGGAACCCATCGCCGAGGATGCGCGTATCGATGCACTCGAGGAGCGGCTGAAAGCTGCCAACGAGCGCGAAGAGGAACGCAACCGGCCTCGGGTATCAGGCACTGATGCGAATTATCGCAGCGGTAACCGGGTGCTCGCAGACCTCCTTGGCGGGATTCTTGGCGGCGCAGTGATTGGCTGGACGATTGATTATTTCGCCGACACTTCGCCCGCGGGTCTGTTGATAATGATGGCCTTCGGGATCATCGTTGCCTTCAGGAACATTATTCGAGCGGCGAACACTCGCCCCGATGACACTGACGAGGGCTAAAGTGCCTGAATTTGGGATCATCAGTTGGGGCGCGTTTCTTACAAGGTTTAAGGACTAAGAGATCGTGGCAGCCGAGGCAGGCAAAGTCGATCCGATGAAGCAATTCCAGCTCGAGCCAATGTTTGGTTCGTCGGGCTGGGAGATTGCCGGAATCAACATCGCATTCACCAATTCCGCATTCTGGATGGCCATCACAACGGTCCTGATCTGGGCATTTGTGTTCGGCGGCATGAAGCGCCAGCTGGTGCCAGGTCGTTGGCAGATGGCGGTTGAGACCTTTACCGGTTTCATCGACGACATGCTGGAGGCAAACATTGGCAAGGCAGGGCGCAAATATGTGCCTTATGTCTTCAGCCTGTTCATGTTCATTCTGTTCGCGAACTTGCTCGGCCTGCTGCCGATTGGCCTGTTGGGTCTGCACCCATTCACCTTTACCAGCCACTTCACCGTCACCGGTGTGCTCGCGATCATCAGCTTCTCGATCGTTCTGGTCGTCGGCTTTTGGAAGCACGGCATCAAATTCTTCACGCTGTTTGTGCCGCATGGCACGCCAGTGCCGATGATCCTGCCGATTGCGCTGATTGAATTCTTCTCATTCCTCATCCGCCCACTCAGCCTCGCACTGCGGCTGTTCGTGGCGATGATGGCCGGGCACGTTCTGTTGAAAGTGCTCTCAAGCTTCGTGATCGACGGCGTGAACGCTGGCGTTGGCATCGGCCTTATGGTCAGCCTGCCAAGCTTTGCTTTGATGGTCGCGATCAGCGCTCTAGAAATTCTCGTAGCCGGAATTCAGGCCTACGTGTTCGCTCTTCTGACGTCGCTTTACATTAACGACGCAGAACACCTTCACTGAGTTTATCTCTCTAATTTATATATTTGATCCCAAGGAGTTTTTCACATGGAAGCAGAAGCAGCTAAGCTCGTAGGCGCAGGCCTTGCAGCAATCGGTGCCGGCATGGCCGCAATTGGTGTTGGTAACGTGTTCGGTTCATTCCTCGAATCCGCACTTCGCAACCCAGGCGCAGCAGACGGCCAGCAAGGTCGCCTGTTCATCGGCTTCGCCGCGGCTGAGCTTCTCGGCCTGCTGGCGTTTGTTGTCGCGATGATCTTGATCTTCGTTGCCTAATAGTGATTTGGTATCCCGGCCTGCTGAACCAGTGGGCTGGGTCACCCGAATTTCTATCGACGACGTTTTAAGATCCACTTCACAGGTTTCGGACCGCTCTCATGCCTCAGATAGCCCAATTAGCCGAGTTCTACTCCAGCCAGATTTTCTGGTCGCTGGTGTTTTTCGGCCTGACATTCTTCGTCATCGGACGCGGAATGGTGCCCAAAGTGATGGGAACGGTCGAACTGCGTGACAATCAGATCGCTGACGATCTGGCTGCGGCGCAGGCCGCTCGTGACGCGGCGGACGAGCAAGAGGAAGCATGGCGCAAGCGCGAGAATGAAAATCGCGCCGCTGCTCAGGCAACCATTGCAGAGGCCAAAACCAAGGCTGCGGCCAAAACCGAAGCCACTCTGGCAAAGGCGCAGACGAAGATCGATGCAAAGCTGGAAGCAGCGGAAGCAGCGATCTCCGAGGCCCGCATCAGCGCCATGGCTGAGGTTGAAACCGTCGCTGCTGAAGCAACGCAAGACATTGTCTCCCGCCTTGCCGGAGCCAAAGTCGACAAACGCACCGCGCGTTCTGCGGTGAAGAAAGCGCTCGCCAATGGCTGATCTCATGTCACTCTTGGTTGCCGCTCAGCAACGCCACTGAAAGCATGTTGGCGACAGATGAGGCGGGTTCGGTCTACCTTAAGGATGAACCATCAGCGCTGTTCCTTCAGGATTACCAGTGGGTTTCGCTGGCTATGCTGGTGCTGATCCTGATCTTCGTTTGGAAGAAAGTTCCAAGCTTGATCACCGGCGGACTCGATAAGAAGATCGCTGAAATCAAGCAGCAGCTTGACGAAGCCAAGAGCCTGCGCGCTGAGGCAGAGGCTCTGCGCGACGAATATGCCACCAAAATCGCTGGCGCAGAAAAAGACGCCGAAGCGATGATGGAAGGCGCGAGCCGCGAGGCGGACGCTATCCTTGCCAAGGCCAAAGAAGACGGCGCGGCTATGGTCGCTCGCCGTCAGCGTATGGCTGAAGATAAGATCGCTGCGGCGGAACGCGATGCGGTTGAGGAAGTTCGCAGCAGCGCGGTTGACGCCGCTGCCTCTGCTTCGCGCAAGATTATCGCTGATAAGCATGATGCCGACGCCGACCGTACGCTGGCCGATGAGGTAATCTCGGCGATCTAAGCGCTGGCCTACCGTGGATTATGAAGAGGCGGCTCGATTGGGCCGCCTTTTTCATGTTCGCGAACCCTCGCGCAGGCGGGGGTCTCTAATGGGCAAAGCGCAGACTCGATACAGATCCCTGCCTTCAGGGGGACTTTTGTATGGCTAGCCGCCCGGCTCAAACACCACTTTGCCCACCAGTTTGCGGTTTGCCATCGCCTCAAAACCTTCACGCCAGCGGGACAAGGGCAGGATGCGGTCGATGGCGGGGGTTATCCGGCCCCCCGAGGCGAGATCCGCGATGGCGGCATTGATTGCGCGGCCTCGCTCAGGAAAGCGGCGCGCATATTCGCCAGCGCGTAGGCCGACAATGGAGAAGCCCTTGATCAGCGGAATATTGGTCGCGACCTCCGCGATCCGCCCGCTGGTGAAGCCAACAACCACCAGTTTTCCGGCGAAGCTGACGCAGCGGGTGCTTTCATCAAACACATCACCGCCAACCGGATCGAATACAATATCGCACAGTTTTCCTCCGGTTATCTCTGACACTTGCTCTCGAAAGCGCCCTTCGGCCAGAATCACGGCATCGGGCTGATAGAGCGCGGCGATCCGCTCTCGCTTGGAATCCACACCAGTTGTGGCGATGACTTTCGCGCCGAAAGCCTTGGCGAGATCCACAGCGGCCAGACCGACACCGCCGCTTGCTCCGTGCACCAGCACCCATTTCTCGCCGCTAGCGCCGTCTAACAGCCCGCACAGCTCCACTAGGCCGGTGTAGGCCGTCGAGTAAGCCGCGCCCATGGCTGCACCCTCAGCGAAGCTCACGCTGGCGGGGAGGGGTGATAGGCCTCGCGCGGGGATGCTTGCGAGTTCGGCAAAGGCGCCGGTCTTATTACCGCCCATGACCCTGTCGCCGGGGGCAAAGCCGCTGTCCGGCTCTGCCTCAATCACTTCTCCGGCTAGCTCCAGCCCGCTGACAAAGGGTGGCTGTGGTTTAAATTGGTACTCGCCGCGCGTCATCAGCAGGTCGGGAAAGTTGAGCGATGCGGCGTGCACCCGCAGCAAAACCTCGCCATCGCTGCGTACAGGCTCTGGCGCGCCCATCAGCGTCACCCCTGATAGATCGCTCGATAGCGTTTCGACTGTGAGCGCCTGCATCGGGCTTAGAAATTATCCTTGGCGCTACGCAGTGCAGCAAAGGTCTCATGCGGCTCGTTGCCGCCCCATTTCGCCATCATCGCTGGATCATCCGCGCGCAGGAATGGGTTCGTCGCAAGCTCGCGTTTCAGGACGGTGGGCACGGTTGGCTCACCGCGAGCGCGCTTGTCTTTGATCTCGGCCACGTAGTCGTGCAGCGCCGCATTGTCCGGGTCGGCGTGCAGCGCGAACTTGGCATTCGCCTCAGTGTATTCATGCGCGCAATAGAGCGTTGTCTCGGTCGACATGCGCCGAATCCGATCTAGGCTGGTCCAGAATTGCTTCGGCTCGCCTTCGAACATCCGTCCGCAGCCGAGCGCGAACACGGCGTCGCCCACGAAGGCAACGCCTTCCTCAACGATATGGTAGGCGATATGACCATTGGTGTGGCCGGAAACGTCGATGATCTCTGCGCGGTGTTCGCCCAGATTGACGCTGTCACCATGCGAAACAACCCGGTCGATGGGGGAGAGTTTCTCCACCTCCTTTGGTGCAAGCACGCGCGCACCGGTCGCCTCAACGATTTCTGTGTTCCCGCCAGCGTGATCTGGATGCCAATGAGTGTTCCAGATGTGAGTGATTGTCCAACCCATCGCCTCTGCCTGGCGCAGATATTCCTTCGCATCAGGCGTGTCGATCGCTGCGGTCTCGCCAGTCACAGAATTGTGCACGAGGAAGCCGTAATTGTCGGACAAGCAGGGGAACTGGTGGATTTGGATCGTCATCTCGGGTCTCTCAAAGGGGATTGCACACTAACGATACGCCTCTCGTGCGCGCTATGGAAGCACCAATGAAAAGGCCCGCCCACTCATTCGAGCAGGCGGGCCGTTTCTTTGCCTAATTGGCTGTCTGGCTTAATCGTCGCTCTTCTTCAGAGCTTCGCCAAGGATGTCGCCGAGTGAAGCGCCGCTGTCGGATGAACCGAACTGTGCAACCGCTTCCTTCTCTTCGGAGATTTGACGCGCTTTGATCGAGAAGTTTGGCTTCTTCGAACGGTCAAACCCAGTGACCATGGCGTCAACCTTGCTGCCGGTCTGGAAGCGATCAGGACGTTGCTCGTCGCGGTCGCGGCCGAGATCCGAACGCTTGATAAAGCCGGTCGCGCCGTCGTCGCCAACCTGCACTTCGAGGCCGCCATCGCGAACTTCAAGAACAGTGACAGTGACAGTTTGGCCCTTGCGCAGTGTTTCTGCACCAGCAGCGCCATCTGCGGTTGGAGCACCTTTTTCGAGCTGCTTCATGCCAAGGCTGATGCGCTCTTTCTCAACGTCAACGTCAAGAACGATGGCTTTGACTTCTTCACCCTTGCGGTGGAGCGCCAAGGCGTCTTCGCCAGAGATGCCCCAAGCAATATCGGACATGTGAACCATGCCGTCGACATCGCCGTCGAGGCCAACGAACAGACCGAATTCGGTTGCGTTCT
Source organism: Erythrobacter sp. SN6-5 (assembly GCF_057364945.1). Taxonomy (NCBI): domain Bacteria; kingdom Pseudomonadati; phylum Pseudomonadota; class Alphaproteobacteria; order Sphingomonadales; family Erythrobacteraceae; genus Erythrobacter; species Erythrobacter sp. SN6-5. Next base: position 2,615,886 of record NZ_CP200282.1, on the reverse strand, counting down.
TGACTTCGCCTTCGACGATTGTGCCAACTGGGTGCTTCTCTGCGAACTCGTCCCAAGGGTTGCCTTGAGCTTGCTTGAGGCCGAGCGAGATGCGGCGCTTGTCGCTGTCCACTTCGAGGACCAACACGTCGACTTCTTGCGAAGTGCTGACGATCTTGCCTGGGTGAACGTTCTTCTTCGTCCAGCTCATTTCAGAGACGTGGACCAGACCTTCGATGCCTGGCTCCAGCTCAACAAATGCACCATATTCGGTGATGTTGGTGACGGTGCCAGAGAGTTTCGCGCCCATTGGGTACTTGGCTGCAACGCCGTCCCATGGATCGCTTTCCAGCTGCTTCATGCCAAGGCTGATGCGCTGAGTTTCTGAGTTGATACGGACGATCTGGACCTTCACGGTGTCACCGATATTGATGACTTCGCTTGGGTGATTGACGCGCTTGTAGCTCATGTCGGTAACGTGCAGCAGGCCGTCGATACCGCCGAGGTCGACGAATGCGCCGTAATCGGTGATGTTCTTGACGACGCCATCGATAACCTGACCTTCGGCCAGCTTGTCGATCAGCTCGCTGCGTTGCTCTGCGCGAGTTTCTTCGAGGACAGCGCGGCGTGACACCACGATGTTGCCGCGGCGACGGTCCATCTTAAGCAGTTGGAACGGCTGAGGCACTTCCATCAGCGGGGTAACATCGCGCACTGGGCGGATGTCGACCTGGCTGCCAGGAAGGAAGGCTACGGCGCCGTCTAGATCGACGGTGAAGCCACCCTTGACGCGGCCAAAGATCCGGCCTTCGACGCGCTTGCCTTCGCCAAATTCGTTTTCGAGCTTATCCCAAGCGGCTTCGCGGCGGGCGCGGTCGCGGCTGAGCATGGCTTCGCCATCGGCGTTTTCAACGCGGTCGACATACACTTCAACCTCAGAACCAACGCTAAGGCCGTGGTCGTCATCACCGCGAGAGAATTCTTTGAGTCCGACGCGGCCTTCTGATTTGAGGCCCACATCGATGATAGCCATACTGTTTTCGATGGCTGTTACGGTGCCTTTTACAACGCGGCCTTCAAAGCCGCCGTCATCTGCACCGCCGAGTTGTTCGTTAAGAAGCGCTTCGAAATCGTCGCGCGAAGGGTTGGGCGAAGTCGCCATAGGTCAGGAAATCCTGTTTACATTTGCTACCGGCCACCGGTTTTTCCGGGGTCTTAAACCGTCTCTGAGCACCATTGCTCAGCCTAACGGGGCAAGAGGGCCGTAATCCGCATGAGGCCGAATGCGTTCATGCGGGTTCGAAACAATCGGGTGTGATTGGGTGAACGGGGGCGCGCTTAGGCGAAGGGCGGCGCAAATGCAAGGATTTTGCAGGGGCGAAACGGCACGCGGTGCCGCAAGGGCGCCCGCCCGCAGCGATGCGACCTTCAGGTCGCGTGAGCGAGGAAAGCCGAGCGAACGGATGTGAACGCTGGCGCTTGAAGCCGATCAAGTAAGATACTCTTCGACGGCTTGTATCACCGCAGCGATCGCTTCCTCTTTGCCGAGCGCAGTGGTGTCGATCACCATTGCATCGGGCGCAGCCTTTAGCGGGGCGTCCTTGCGGCCAATATCGCGGTTGTCGCGGGCGATGATGTCTTGCTCAATCTCCGCGAGCGGGATGTCGATTTCGCGTCCCGTCATCTCCAGCCAGCGTCGGCGCGCGCGCTCGGTCACGCTGGCGGTGATATAGAGCTTAATCGGGGCGTCCGGCGCAATCACGGTGCCGATGTCTCGGCCATCCAGCACCGCGCCACCTTCCTGCGTCGCAAAGGCGCGCTGGCGCGCGAACAGCGCCTCGCGGACCTGCGGATGGATTGAGACACGGCTCGCAAGCCCGCCGGTTTCCTCGCTGCGCAATTGCTCATCGGCCAGCAGAGTATCGGGAAATTCGCAGGCGGCCAGAGCGTCTGCGGGGTCATCAGGATTGCCTTGATTGATCGCGACTTGCTAGGCCAACGGCGCGGTACAGCAGACCCGTGTCGAGATGCGGCAGGCCGAAATGAGCCGCCAGTGCTATGGCGATGGTGCCTTTGCCAGAGGCGGTGGGGCCATCAACAGCGATGATCATGATGCGGACTTATTCTTCATCCTCAGCGCCTTCACCAGTCCAAATATCGCGATCGCCGCCCAGAAGCCCTCCAGCACTAGGCTGGGCCAATTGGTGTGGACGAGCAGGCTGATCGTCAGCAGCGCTGCGCCAGTCAGGTTCGTACCGTGAAGGACGAACGGGTTCGGCTTATCCTTGACCGTCAGATAGGCGTAGGCGGCGATGATGCAGGCCGTGCCGACGAAGCCGATGATCGAATAGATATCGAGAGGGGTGTTCACTGCGCCGCCCCTATCAGCAAGTCCATAAAGCTCGGAAAGCTCGTGCCGATGGGTGAAGTGTCGTCCACAGCGACACCGCCCGCGCTGGCGAGGCCCGCGACAGCCATGCTCATCGCGATACGGTGATCTAGGTGTGTTGTGACCGTTTGGTCCTCAGGCGTGCCGGACAGAGGCTCTCCGCCGCTGCCATGGATCACTAGGCCATCCTCTCTTTCTTCGATGCTTACTCCGGCCAATGTGAGCGCTGCGGCCATTGCTGAGAGCCGGTCGCTTTCTTTCACACGCAATTCTTCAAGCCCGCTGGTGCGCGTCGTGCCCTTTGCCAGCGATGCGGCGACAAAAAGGACGGGAAACTCGTCAATCATGCTCGGCGCGATTGCTGGATCAACATCAATTCCGCTCAATTGGGAATGGCGCACGCGCAGATCGGCAACAGGCTCGCCTCCAACCTCGCGCGGGTTTACCTCTTCAATAGAGCCACCCATTTCGCGCAGCACTTGTACCAGGCCAGCTCGGGTCGGGTTGAGGCCGACATTCTCTATCAGCAGATCGCTGCCCGGAACGATTAGGGCCGCGACCATGAAGAACGCCGCGGAGGAGGGGTCTCCCGGAACGGTCACGTGCTGCGGCTTTAGGTCAGCTTCGCCGTGGATGCGGATAACGCGGGTGCCATCGTTTTGCTGTTCCACGTCCAGCTTCGCGCCAAAGCCCTTCAGCATGCGCTCGGTATGGTCGCGGGTGGGCACTGGCTCGATCACAGTGGTGATGCCCGGTGTGTTGAGACCCGCGAGCAGAACCGCGCTTTTTACTTGGGCGCTGGCCACCGGCAGGGTGTATTCAATCGGCACAGCGGGCAGGACGCCCCGCATCATTAGCGGCAGAGTGCCGCCTTTGGAGCTTTCGAAGCTCGCGCCCATCAAGCTCAGCGGATCAATCACGCGGCCCATGGGGCGGCCCGACAGGCTGGCGTCGCCAGTAAATGTCGCTTTGATCCCGTGGCTGGCGATGATTCCCATCAGCAGGCGGGTCGAAGTGCCTGAATTGCCCATATCGAGCGCTTCGCTAGGCTCCAGCAATCCGCCAACGCCAACGCCGTTAATTTGCCAAGTGACATTACCAGAACCGTCGTCATCGCGGGTAATCTGCGCGCCCATCGCCCGCATCGCAGCGGCCGTGGCCATCACATCCTCGCCCTCCAGCAGGCCGGTTGCGGTGCTTGTTCCCACGGCAAGAGCGGAAAACATCAAGGCACGGTGGCTGATCGACTTGTCGCCGGGCACGCGCAGATTTCCGCGCAAAGGACCAAGAGGGGCAAAGGTGTGAGCAGGCAAGATGCGGCTTTCTGAAAAATATAGGCGATGAAATCAGCGCGGCGTCTTTGACAGTCACCCACGCATCTGGCAAGGCGCGCCGACTTTGGAGCGGGGTTCTTGAACTACATCTCAATCGGCCCCACAAACCACACCATATTTTTGCCCGCGCCAATCGCGGCCCGCGGCGTTAACTCGAGGATTAATTGATGGCGAAGCCAGAATGGGGCACCAAGCGTTCTTGTCCCAAATGCGGAGAGCGCTTTTACGATCTCGGCAATGATGAGCCGGTCACCTGCATTGAATGCGGTGAGACTTGGAACCCTGAGCCCGTGCTCAAGACCAAACAGCCAATTCCATTTGAAGCGGATGACAAGAAGAAGGATGGCGAAGCCGATACCGATCTGGGCGGTGACGATGATGATGAGCTGAAAGACATCGAGAACATCGATGACGGCGAAGATTCACCGGACAATGACGTTGATCTGGGCGGCGATGATGACCTTGGCGTGTCCAAGGGCAAAGGCGACGAGGAAGATCACGAGAATTAAGGCTTGCCTTTCGAGGGGGTAGCCCATAATGGGCTGCCTCCTTGCGAAAGCGGGGCGCTGGTCTTATCTCGATAGGCCAGGCATATCGATGATAGGGGCCTTAGCTCAGCTGGGAGAGCGCAACACTGGCAGTGTTGAGGTCAGCGGTTCGATCCCGCTAGGCTCCACCATCGAACCGGATATGTTGGTATCCGGCCATTACCGGGCTGCAAAGAGCAGCTCCCATGCGCTTTCGGTGCTCACGATCTTTATGATCGCTGCGCTCCGGTTCTCGGGAGCCACCTTTTCGCTGAGGTACTGACCGAATATCAACACACCCGGATACATGGGTAAAATTGGGGCATATCCCCGCGCTGGCCAACGAGGTTTCGTTCGCCGGCTGTTTTTTGCGTTTAGTTCTCGCCGTGCGCGGCAAGTGAGGAGTTGAAGACGATGTTTGACAATTTGTCCGACCGCCTTGGCGGGGTCTTCGATCGGCTCAGCGGAGCGTTTCCAGCAAAAGTGGGGACCGGTTTTGCGGTTCGGAAACGCGACCAGATAGAACGCAAGCAAGGAGCATGCGGCAATGTTTGACAATTTGTCCGACCGCCTTGGTGGGGTTTTTGATCGGCTTAAGGGTCGCGGCGCGCTCAAAGAACAAGACGTGCGCGATGCAATGCGCGAGGTCCGCGTGGCTTTGCTCGAAGCCGACGTGGCATTGCCCGTGGCGCGGCGGTTCATCGATGCAGTGACGGAAAAGGCCGTTGGCCAAGACGTTCTGAAATCGGTCACCCCTGGTCAGCAAGTCGTCAAGATCGTCCATGACGAGCTGGTCGACATGCTTGGCGGGCCAGAGACCGAAGGCCTGATTTTAGAGGCGAAGCCGCCAGTTGTAATCATGATGGTCGGTCTTCAGGGCTCTGGTAAGACGACGACCACTGCGAAACTCGCAAAGCTCATCAAGGAAAAGCACGGCAAGAAGGCCATGATGGCCTCGCTCGACGTTAACCGCCCGGCTGCTCAGGAGCAGCTGGCGGTGCTGGGTGAGCAGGTCGAAACTGCGACCTTGCCGATCGTCGCTGGCCAGCAGCCGGTGGACATCGCACGCCGCGCAATGGAGGCTGCGCGGCTTCAGAATTTCGACGTGCTGCTGCTCGATACCGCAGGCCGCCTGCATGTTGATGAAGCTCTGATGGCTGAAATGAAGGCCGTTTCCAGCGTTTCTGAGCCAACTGAAGTGCTGCTCGTGGTTGACAGCTTGACCGGGCAGGACGCTGTAAACGTTGCACAAAGCTTTAGCGGTGAAGTGCCGCTGACCGGCGTAGTGCTCACCCGGATGGACGGCGATGCACGCGGCGGCGCGGCGCTTTCGATGCGCGCGGTGACGGGCAAGCCGATCAAGTTTGCGGGTACGGGCGAGAAGCTCGATGCGATTGAAGCCTTCCGCGCAGGTAGCGTGGCTGACCGCATTCTGGGCATGGGCGATGTCGTCAGCTTGGTCGAAAAAGCCGCTGCGACGATCAAGGAAGAAGATGCTGAGCTGCTCGCCAAGCGTATGTCAAAGGGGCAATTCGACCTCAATGATCTACGTATGCAATTGCAGCAAATGCAAAGCATGGGCGGCCTCGGCATGCTGGCGGGGATGATGCCCGGCATGAAGAAGGCGAAGGCGGCGATGGCCGCCGCCGATATGGACGACAAAGTGCTGCTCCATATGGACGCGATCATTGGTTCAATGACGGCCAAGGAGCGCGCCAATCCCGCGTTGATGAACGCCAAGCGTAAGCGCCGCGTTGCTGCGGGCAGCGGCACCGAAGTTCCGCAGGTCAACAAGGTGCTGAAGATGCATCAGGAAATGGGCCGTGCGATGAAACAGATTAAGAAAATGGGCGGGCTGAAAGGCCTCGCATCCATGTTTGGCGGAGGCGGTGGAATGGGCGGCCTACCCGGCATGGGCGGCGGTGCTCCCGGTGGCCCTGGTGGTTTGCCAGGGCTGGGCGGTCCGGGCGGCGGATCCGGCGCTCCGGGTGTTGATCCGAACACGCTGCCCCCTGAACTACGCGACATGTTGAATAAGAAGTGATTTTAAACAATTTCAATAATTTGAGACTGGAAAGGTATCTATAATGGCAATTGCACTGAGGCTCTCGCGCGGTGGCGCAAAGAAGCGTCCTTATTACCGGATCGTTGCGGCAGACAGCCGCGCACCACGCGATGGTAAGTATCTGGAGCAAATCGGGATTTACAACCCGCTGCTCGCCAAGGACGACGAAGGCCGCGTAAAGCTTAACGAAGACCGTGCGAAATATTGGCTCGGCGTTGGCGCACAGCCATCCGACCGGGTTGCGCGTTTCCTCGATGCTGCTGGCATCCGTGAGCGTGAAGCTCGCAACAACCCGAACAAAGCGAAGCCGGGCGAAAAAGCGACCGAGCGCGCTGAAGAGAAGGCTGAAAAGGCTGCTGCCGCTAAGGAAGCGGAAGAAGAGGCGAAGAACGCCGCCGCAGAAGAGGCAAAGGCTGCTGCAGAAGCACCAGCAGAAGAGCCTGCTGCGGAAGAAGCGCCTGCTGAAGAAGCTGCTCCAGAAGCTCCTGCTGAGGAAGCACCAGCCGAGGAAGCACCAGCCGAAGAAGCGCCAGCTGAAGAGCCTGTTGCTGAAGAAACACCAGCGGAAGACGCTGGCGAAGAAAAGTCTGAGGGCTAAAGTGACGCGTTGTTTCCCCGTTCGTCCTGAGCATGTCGAAGGGCGAATGGGGGAGCAGCTCGTACTTCGACAAGCTCAGCACGAGCGGTTGCGAGCATGACAAGTCAACAGCAGATCGAGTTGGCCGCCATCACTGGCGCGCATGGCGTGGCGGGCGAAGTCCGGCTGAAACTGTTTGGCGAGGGCGTGGAAGCACTCTCGCAGCACAAGAGTTTCGTCGCCGGCAAAGACGGGCGTGTCCTGACGCTCAGGAAAATCCGCTCCGACAATAAGGGCGGGGCGGTCGCCCGTTTCGCCGAAATTGCGGGGCGCAATGATGCGGAGAAATTGCGCGGAACCGTGCTGATGGTGCCGCGAGAGGCCCTGCCAGACCTTGCCGAGGGCGAATTTTACCACGCTGACCTTCTTGGCCTGGAAGCCTTCACCGACGCGGGAGAGCGCGTGGGCACCGTCGTGGCGGTCGAGAATTTTGGCGCAACCGATGTTATCGAGATCGTGCGCGAACCGCCGCCTGAGAAAGGCACCAAGACTTTTATGGTGCCGCTGATCGATGCGGCAGTGATAGAATGGGATACAAGCAGGCTTGTGATCGCGGCCGATTTCGCTGAAGGCTGATCAGCATGATAATCGAAATTGCAGTCACGATTTTTGCCTTGATCGTCTTTGTAGCAATGTCGACGCTGGGTTCGGTTTTGCTTGTGCGCTTCTTTATGACCAAAGCTGACACTGCTGCCCGGACGTTTGCGGCAGCATTCTTTGGACCGGGAATTCTTCTGTTCCCCGTGATTGGCTTGGCGCTTGTCGGTGACGGTGATGACGTGTTTGCTGGAGTTATCGGGCTTGCAATCCTGCTCCTCTTGTTTTTCGCGGTTATAGGCTATCCCACAGCCCACTTCGCTACGCGCAAGCTTGATCGTCTTACTAAATTTAATCCGGAAACCTTTGAATGACCAAACTCCCCGTCGCTATTTGCCAAGCTGCACCGATCCCCTTAGCGATTGGAGCAGGCATCAAAAAGGCCGCCGAACTCGCTGAAAAGGCGATCAAAGACGGCGCAAAGCTGGTTGCCTTTGGTGAGACCTTCTTAGGAGGTTATCCGCTGTGGCTGGACGAGTCCCCCGGCGCGGCTTTGTGGGACCATCCGGGCACACGTGCATGCCACGCGATCATGCTGGAAAATGCGATTGTTGCGAATGATGAGCGTCTGCTGCCGCTGCAAGAGCTGTGCGACACGCATGACGCCTGCATCTCCATCGGCGCGCATGAGCGAATGCGCTCCAGCCTGTACAACAATCAGTTGATGCTTCGCCCTGGTCAGGTTCCGCTGGACCACCGTAAGCTGGTGCCCACGCATGGCGAACGCCTGATCTGGATGCGCGGGGATGGGTCCACCCTGGGCGTGCATCAGGCGGAATGGGGCAAGGTTGGCAATCTGATCTGCTGGGAGCATTGGATGCCGCTAGCGCGCGCGGCGATGCACAATCTTGGCGAAGCGGTGCATGTTGCCGCGTGGCCGACCGTGCGCGAGGAATATGCGCTCAATTCGCGCCATTACGCGTTTGAGGGCCGCTGCTTCGTGCTCGCTGCGGGTCTGGTGCAGCAGAAGGCGGATATGTTTGAAGGCCTGGAGCTGGCAGAAACCGGCAATGCCGATGTGGGCGCGGCGCGCGAGCTGATCGAAGCGATTGGTAGTGACGTGCTGAACTGCGGCGGCAGCTTCATCGCCGCCCCCGATGCGCGCGTGCTGGCACAAGCGGGCGAGGCCGAAGAGACGCTCCACGCGGAGCTTAACCTGTCAGAGATCGGCGCGAATTTGACGAGTCTCGACACCGATGGCCATTACTCACGTCCAGACGTGTTTGAGCTTAGTGTGGATACGCGGGCAAAGGATGGGGTGAATTGGGGTTGAGGACTGTATCGTCGGCAATTCATATTGATATGTCCGATCCTGCGGTGTTTCTGTTTGGCAGCGCCTTCTTTCTACTTGTTCCGCTTCTGCTGACTCGCTGTATTGCGATTTTCCTATCAGCGCGGCTCCCTTTGGCATCGCCCGTTTTACTTTCCTTTTTTGCGGCAGCTCTGGGGTGCGGTTTGCCCTTACTCCTATTCAAACTCGGAGCATCAGAAGTAGAGACGACCCGAACTTTTGATGCGCTAATGGGCGCGGTTGCCATTTCTGCCGCCCTAATCAGCTGGTTGGCCATCAAGCGTTCAACGCCGGGCCAACGCGACGAGAGTACGGAATAGGAATTTCATGACGTTCGCCGCGACCATCCTCACTCTCTATCCAGAGATGTTTCCTGGGCCGCTTGGCGCAAGTCTGGCGGGAAAGGCTATGGCCGAGGGCAAATGGTCGTGTGACACCGTGCAAATCCGCGATTTTGCGCTGGATAAGCACAATAATGTCGACAGTCCGCCAGCGGGCGGCGGCGCAGGCATGGTGCTGAAATGCGATGTGCTTGCTGGAGCGGTGGATTATGCAGAAGCGCAGGCAGCAAAGCACCTGGCCGCTCGTACTTGGACAGGCTCAGCACGAACGGACTTAGAGAACCCAACCTATCAAGAAACCGTTCGCCCTGAGCTTGTCGAAGGGTCCGACGAACGGTTAGTTTCACAAATCCCAATCCTGGCCATGACACCGCGCGGCAAACCCATTACTCAAGCGCGCATCAGAGAGATCGCAGCCGGTCCCGGCGTCACACTGCTGTGCGGTCGGTTTGAAGGCTTTGACGAGCGCATTTTCGAAGCGCGGCCTCAGATTGAGCAGGTCAGCCTGGCCGATATCGTCTTATCAGGCGGAGAAATGGCCGCGCTGACCATACTTGATGCTTGCATTCGGCTGCTTCCCGGCGTAATGGGCGCGCCTTCTAGCGGTGCTGAGGAGAGCTTTGAAGAAGGCCTCCTTGAGTATCCGCACTACACCCGACCTCAAGAATGGGAAGGGCGCACGATCCCTGAAGTGCTGCGATCGGGGGATCATGCGAAGATCGCCGCTTGGCGCAAAGCCATGTCGGAAGATCACACTCGGTTACGCAGACCGGATCTATGGGAGCGTCATGAGGATGCTCGGGTCCAGTCTGCCTCTGGCGCGCGGCAAAAAGATAAAGGAACGGACCAGTGAACCTGATCCAGCAAATCGAAGCCGAAGAAATCGGCAAAGTGACCAAAGAAATTCCTGAGTTTCAGGCCGGAGACACCGTGCGTGTCGGCGTGAAAGTCACCGAGGGTAGCCGCGAGCGTATCCAGAACTTTGAAGGCGTTGTCATTGCGCGCTCGAACCGCAGCATCAACAGCAATTTCACCGTGCGCAAAATGAGCTTTGGCGAAGGTGTGGAACGTGTGTTCCCACTCTACGCGCCAATCGTCGACAGCATCACCGTGGTTCGCCGCGGTGTTGTGCGCCGTGCGAAGCTTTACTATCTGCGCGGCCGCACCGGTAAGCGGGCTCGTATTGCTGAGCGCCGTGAGAATGCGCCAAAGGCGTAAGTCTCATACCGAGAGATTTGAAGGGGCGTTCTGGGAAACCAGGGCGCCCTTTTTCGTTGGGGATGTTGATTTTCTCTCTCGTCATTGCGAGGAGCGATAACGACGAAGCAATCCAGCGTCTGACCCTGGATTGCCGTGCAGCCTTGTGGCTGCTCGCAATGACGAGAAGATGGGGCAATCCTTGACATGCGCATTTCAATACTGGCCGCCGCTGCGACGCTTCTTGCCGCTCCAGCCATCGCGGATGATCACACAGTGACCAGCGCATCAGAGCTGACGTTTGAGCGCGTCTTTGCCTCACCATCGCTGAATGGGCCAGCCCCGCGTCAGGCAAAACTGTCGCCCGATGGGCGCTATCTCACCGTTCTGCGCAATCGCGATGATGATCGGGAACGTTATGACCTGTGGGGCTATGACCGGGAAACCAACGAATGGACTATGTTGGTCGATAGCAAGGCGCTGGGTTCGGGCCGTGAGCTGTCCGAAGACGAAAAAATGCAGCGAGAGCGTGCGCGGGTTGGCAACCTTAAAGGCATTATCAGCTATCAATGGGTCAGTGATGGTTCGGGCGTGCTCGTGCCGCTCGATGGTGATTTGTACTTAGCGAAGCTGAGCGGCGAGGTGACCCGTCTAACGGACACTGAAGAGAGCGAGCTTAACCCCAAGCTGAGCCCCAAGGGCAGCTCTGTCTCATTCGTGCGCGAGCGCCAGCTGTGGGTTGGCAAGGTCGGCGAGGAAGCCGTGCCGATTACGCCGAAGGAAGGCGATACAATTCGCTGGGGTGAGGCGGAGTTTGTGGCTCAAGAAGAAATGAGTCGCCTGACCGGATATTGGTGGAGGCCCGATGATAGCCGTCTGGTCGTGCAGCGTACGGATGAAAGCCCAGTGGGCATTGTGACTCGCGCAGCGATTGGCGCGACCGGGACCAAGGTGTTTGATCAACGCTATCCCGTTGCGGGCAGTGATAATGCGATTGTTGAGCTGTTTGTGATGGACCCGGATGGCGGAAACCGTGTGAAGGTCGATCTGGGTGATGAGACCGATATCTACGTTGCGCGTGTCGATTGGGGGCCAGATGGTGCGCTCTATGTCCAGCGCCAAAACCGCGAGCAGACTGAGCTGGATATGCTGAGCGTTGATCCAGCGACAGGCAAGAGTGAACTGGTCTTCACGGAGAAGGCCGCACGCGAGGATTACTGGATCAACCTCTCCGACAGTTATCGTTTCCTGAAGGATGGTAGCCTGCTGTGGTGGAGCGAGCGTAGCGGATATGGTCAGTTCTATCTCATAGGATTGAAAAAAGAGATTCTAGCTAGCGGTGAGCGTAGATACATGACCCTGGCTCAACCGCTTACGTCAGGCACATCTCCTGCAACCGAGCTCATTGGTGTGGATGAGGGCAACGGTGTTTTCTATTTCCAAGGTACCAAAGACGTCCTCACACAGCAGATTTATCGGGCCAATCTGGACGGCAGCGGAGACCCTACCCTCCTGACTGATCCAGCCTATACGAACGCCGCGATAATGGATAAATCCGCCCAGCTTCTGATGGTCACACGATCAGCGCCGAACCAACCCCCACAGAGCTATCTAGCCAATGGGGAAGGTAAGAGGCTGACATGGGTGGAGCAGAATAAACTAGACGATAACCACGCCTATGCGCCCTATGTATTGCATCATCAAACGCCGGAATACGGCACTATTAACGCGGAAGATGGCACACCGCTGCACTACATGATCATCCGTCCGAGGATGAAGCCGGGGAAGAAATATCCGGTGTTCTATTATCACTATTCTGGACCAGGCCCTCAAATTGTCGACCGGACTTGGGGCGGGGCGCTGGCTCAGGCGATCGTGGACAAGGGCTACATCTATTTCGCGCTCGACAATCGCGGTACGGCCAATCGCGGTGTCGACTTCGAACAACCGCTCTACCGAGCGATGGGTGGGGTTGAGGTGCGCGACCAGAAGGTAGGTGCGGAGTTCCTCAAGACCCTCGATTTTGTCGATGGAGACAAGATTGCGCTCTATGGCTGGTCCTATGGCGGCTATATGACGCTGAAGCAGATGCAAGCCGATCCGGGGCTTTATGCGGCAGGTATCAGCGGCGCTCCGGTTACCAAGTGGGAACTGTACGACACCCATTACACCGAGCGTTTCATGGGTGATCCACGCGAAGTGCCAGAGGCCTATGAAGAGGCCAGCGCTATTCCCAATGCGACCAAGATCAGCGATCCCTTGCTGCTGATCCACGGAATGGCGGATGACAATGTGGTGTTCGAAAATTCATCCGAGCTGATTTCGGTTCTGCAGGAAAACAACGTGCCGTTCGAAATGATGCTCTATCCCGGCTACACACACCGAGTTTCTGGCGAGAATATTTCTCCGCATTTGTGGAACACGATCTTCACTTTCCTCGAACGGAACGGCGTGACCCCACCGGAATAGGTACGCGCGACTGGGCGAGCCATTCCAGCGCTGTGGCGGCCACTTCGCTCGGCGCTTCGACCTGAGGATAGTGTCCCACGTTGGGGATGAGATGCGCACGCGCCTCGGGCACAACCTCGCGCCATTTGTCATAGGCATGCTTGCCAGAGACCGGATCGAGCGCACCATTGATCAGGCCGATCTTGTCCTGTGCCTCGACCAGCGCCGCCTTCCACCGCTCTTTATGCGTGCGTCGATCCGCGATGTAGTGCAGCAGCTTGTGGGTCAGCCGGTTGCCGCCATTGTGCGCGATAAATTCCCAAAACTCGTCCAATTCTGACTCGCTGGGCTGAGTGTTTGACCCAAACACTTCGGAGAAGCTCTGGCCAAAGCGTTTGCGGTTCATCAATAGGCCGACCAGAAATCCGAACGGTGAAACGCCTAGTTTCTGGATTGGTCTTGCGCGGTGTTGATCAGGGAATATCCCGCCATTCAGGAACACCATCATTCCGAGCTGCTGTGCGCCGGTGCCATCTTGCTGGCGAGAGAGCAGCTCCTGGCCAACTGACACCCCGTAGTCGTGCACGAGTGCGTCAAATTCTCTAATGCCGAGATGGGCAAGCAGGGCCTCTTGCACATCGACCTGGCCATGGATCGTATAGCCATTGCCGCCAAAGCCGCCGCGGGGCTTATCCGACAGGCCAAATCCTAGCATATCGCATGCGATCAAATGGTGCTTTTCACCCAGATCATCCCACGTCCGGGCCCAATCAGACGAGCATGTGGGATAACCATGGACCAGCAATAACGGCCTCGCATCGCTATTGCCGCCGGTCCAATAGGCAATCTGGTGCCCTTGAAAGCCGAAATAGCTCGCTTTCTCGCGCCAATGCGCAATACCGCTTTGCATACGTTTCCCCTCCTGACGTACCCAAGAAACACTTGCCAAGGCACGCTAGGCGCGGCAGCGCACAACGTGAAGTTGAATTTCCATTGGAGTAAGTGATTTGGGTTACCGGGTGGCAGTGGTCGGCGCGACCGGCAATGTCGGACGCGAGATGATGCAAGTGCTGGCAGAGCGCGAGTTTCCGATTGAGGAAATCGCTGCTGTGGCCAGCTCGCGTTCGCAGGGCAGCGAAGTGGAATTCGGTGACACAGGCAAAATGCTCAAATGCCAAAATATCGAGCATTTTGACTGGGCTGAATGGGATATTGCGCTGTTTTCCGCTGGGTCCGGCCCAGCAAAGGAATATGCGCCGAAGGCGGCGGCAGCAGGCTGTATCGTGATCGACAACTCCTCGCTTTACCGGATGGAGCCGGACGTCCCGCTGATCGTGCCAGAGGTCAATCCGGACGCGATTGATGACTATACGAAGCGCAATATCATCGCGAATCCCAACTGCTCGACGGCTCAACTGGTTGTCGCGCTGAAGCCTTTACATGATGCGGCCAAGATCAAGCGCGTCGTCGTCTCGACCTATCAATCGGTGTCAGGTGCGGGCAAATCGGGCATGGACGAGCTGTTCAACCAGAGCCGCGCGATCTTTGTCGGCGATCCGGTAGAGCCTGCGACCTTTACCAAGCAGATTGCGTTCAACGTGATCCCGCATATCGATGTGTTCCTGGACGATGGATCGACCAAGGAAGAATGGAAGATGATGGTCGAGACGAAGAAGATCCTCGATCCAAAAATCAAGCTCAACGCGACTTGCGTGCGCGTGCCGGTATTTGTCGGCCATTCCGAGGCGATCAATATCGAGTTTGAAAATGAGCTGTCGGCGGAGCAAACGCAGGAAATTCTGCGCGAGGCACCGGGCATCATGCTGATCGATAAGCGTGAAGACGGCGGATATGTCACACCAACCGAAAGCGCGGGCGATGGCGCGACTTACATCAGCCGCGTTCGCGAAGACCCGACCGTCGAGAACGGAATCACTTTGTGGTGTGTGTCAGACAACTTGCGCAAAGGTGCGGCATTGAACGCGGTACAGATCGCTGAATTGCTCGGGCGGAGGCATTTGAAAAAGGGATAAAGCATGCGTAGCTTGGTGATCATATTGTCGGCATTCGCGCTCGCCGCTTGCGACAGCGGCACCGTGCCAAGTCCGAGCGAACGCATGAATGAGCGCGGCGAACCTGCAGTGCCAGTAATCGCTGATGATGCAGTTGAGCTGCGCGCAGAAGGATTGGCTGCCGGGTCAGAGGCGTTTTTCTTTTCCGCTGGGCGCAGCGAGGTCGAAGGCGCTCTTACAGCAAGCCTGGGTGAGCCAGAGGGCCGCAGCATAGGCGAGGAATGCGGTGCGGGCCGTATGGAGTTCACCAGCTTTCCCGGCGCGTTGACGGTCAATTTTCAGGACGGTTTTATGGTCGGTTGGGTTCTGGGCGAACAAGAAGGGGGTGCGAATATCGCTTTGCAAAGCGGCCTCAAACCCGGAGCGCCGCGCAGCGAGGTAGAAAGCACCACGGGATTTGCCCGGATCACGGACAGCACCTTGGGTGAAGAATTTGCGCTGGGCGGCAAGATTGGCGGCTTTCTAGAGGAAGACCGCCTGACCATGCTTTACGCCGGGACGCAGTGTTTCTTTCGGTGACGCATTTTGGGTAGAGATTTTTGCGGGGCCTCACGCTAGTCTGCGCGGATGACTTTAAACGCAGACCTCTATTTCAGCTTCCGTTCCCCATATTCCTATCTCGCCATTGGCCGCTACCGCGCACTGGCAGAGGAATTTGATCTCGAGATTGCGCTTCGCACTGTTTGGCCGATTGCGATCCGTGCCCCTGAACTGCTGTTCACCGGAAATCCGGCGGCGCCGCGCTATATTCTGATGGACTCGATGCGGGTCGCGCAACATTTGGGCATTCCCTATCGCTGGCCGCGTCCTGACCCTGTGAACCAAAACCTGATGACGCGCGAAATCGCGGCTGAGCAGCCGCTTATCCGCCGCATCTGCCGATTGGGCCAGGCTGCGTCGCGCCGGGGCAAGGGCCTGGCGTTTGCAGATGAAGTATCTCGGATTATCTTCTCCGGCGAAGTCGATGGATGGGACGAAGGCGATCACCTAGCGGACGCATCCTCTCGGGCGGGCTTGGACCTCGCTGAACTTGATGCGGAAGTGCTGAGTGATGCAGCTGCGCTGGATGCCGAAATCGCTGACAATCAGAGCGCGCTGGAGGCGGCGGGCCATTGGGGCGTACCGACCCTGGTGTTCGATGGCGAGCCCTTCTTTGGCCAGGACCGCATCGATATGGCGAAATGGCGGATGGAGCAAAAGGGGTTGATGAAGCGGTGAATGGCAAGGCGTCTAATATGACCGAACATACCGGCGGCTGCCAATGCGGCGCAGTGCGCTACACGATCAAAGCGGAGCGCCTGACTGCCTACGCCTGCCATTGTCGCGAGTGTCAGATGCAGTCGGCGAGTGCATTCGGTCTCTCGGTACCCGTCTTTGTTGCCAGTCTTGAAATCGAAGGCGATACCGCCAGCTGGCGTCGGCCGACCGATAGTGGATCACATACCAATTGCCACTTCTGCGCGCGGTGCGGCAGCCGCATCTATCATGCAGGAGAAAACCGCCCCGGCATGGTCACGATCAAAGGCGGCTCGCTGGACAATGCTTGGGAGCTTGAACCGGTTGCGCATATTTGGACCCGCAGTAAGCAGTCTTGGTTTGTCCTGCCCGAAGGCGTGCCGCAATGGGAAACGCAGCCGCAGACCCAGTCAGAATGGATGGAACTGCTTTCGTGAGCGATCAAACAACAGCGATGTTTACCTCCTTCGACGGCACCCGTCTCGCGGTGCATCGGATGGGCGAGGGCGCGCCGGTTATTCTGCTCCATGGCTTGTTCTCCAGTGCTGACATGAACTGGATCAAGTGGGGTCACGCTGCGCGTCTTGCCGAGGCCGGGTTTGAGGCGATCATGCTCGATTTTCGCGTGCATGGTGAGAGCGAGGCGCCGACTGATCCCATCAATTACCCGAGCGATGTTTTGGTGCGCGATGCGGTCTCACTTGTGGAGCATTTAGGATTTGAAGACGGTGGGTATGACCTCGTCGGCTTTTCGCTCGGTTCGCGCACGGCCTTACATGCGGCCGCTATGCAGGTGCTTGCTCCGCGCAAATTGGTGGTGTGCGGGATGGGGGTATCTGGTCTGTCCGAATGGCAAAAACGAGCGGTTTTTTTCAAACGTGTCATTGATGAGTTTGACACCATTGAGCGCGGAGATCCCGCCTATTTCTCACGTCAATTCCTGAAGTCACAAGGGGTTGACCGGGTCGCAGCGCGTTTGTTGCTGGATGCGATGGGCGATCTCGACCTTGCTAAGCTTTCCAATGTCAGCATGCCGACGCTTGTTGCCTGCGGTGTTGATGATCAAGACAATGGTTCCGCGGCGGAACTGGCCGAATTGCTCCCCAATGCGACCTATCGCGCCGTGCCTGGCGCGCACCTCGACAGCGCGACAAAGCCGGAATTGGGCGAGGCGATTACACAGTTCTTGAGCGCGCTATGACGGTCTCAAAGCGGGCCGCATTGCTTTGGTGGGTCGGTGGCCTGATTGCCTTCGCAATCACATTGACGCTTCATGCGCCCTTGGTCATCGACGGCGTGCCGGGCGGCATTCTAGATCATCAACGGGCGCCAGATGCGGCGACGGTGGACGCCATTCAGCGCGCCTGGAGCAATGATGGATTGCTCAGTTCGGCTGCGACCGCGATGATATCGGATCTGATATTCATTGGCATTTATGGGATAGGCTGCGTCCTCGCAGGTCTATATTACCGAACCCACCGATCGCGGGTTTTGTCGGGCCTTGGCCGGGTGGCACTTGCATCGGGACTTGTATTTTTGGCGACTGATTACGGTGAGACCATTTCGCAATTTATCCAGTTGCGGAATTTTGCGGGCGACGATCAGCTTGCCTCATTCGCATCGACCTTGAGGCCGATAAAGATGGCGGCGTGGGTTGGCGGTTTTCTGGCAGTTTTGGCTGCTTTAGCGGTCGAACGTTTTCGATGATTGACACTTGAAACCAAGTGACTCGCCATTCAAACTAATTTCATGATGGGATCGTCGCCGGCGCTGGCCGAGAGCTAATCGCCGGATGAGGCCCAAATGAGCGGTATGGGAATGGTGGAATGGCTGAGCGAATAAAACGAAGGGCAGCAGGCGGGATGGTGACTGGCAAACGAGCTGGACTGATTGGCGCGGTTGCATTGGCAATATCCGCCTGCGCGCCCGTGGGAAGCGACAATAAACAATCCGAATGGACCGTTTACGAACCGCTTGGCGAGGCAAAGTCTGGTACGGCCAGTGAATTGTTGTTTGTGGCCAACAAGCGTGGCAATACGCTGTCGAAGATTGACCTGACGACCGGGGAAGAGGTGCTGCGCAAAGACAGCTGCACCAATCCTCATGAGTTAGCGATGTCGCCAAACGGCAATCTGGTCGCGCTCGCTTGCTATGGCGGTACCACGATCGATGTCTTTGATGTCGAGGATTTAAGCCGGGTC
Source organism: Erythrobacter sp. SN6-5 (assembly GCF_057364945.1). Lineage (NCBI taxonomy): Bacteria > Pseudomonadati > Pseudomonadota > Alphaproteobacteria > Sphingomonadales > Erythrobacteraceae > Erythrobacter > Erythrobacter sp. SN6-5. The sequence goes on along the minus strand of NZ_CP200282.1, from coordinate 2,597,572 downwards.
ACAAGCGTGGAGCTGGGCGAAAATGCCCGTCCGCATGGCATCGTGTGGACGGATAGCGGTGTGATCTATGCAACTGCAGAAGGGCGGCAGTCGATCTTCCGGATTACCGATAACGGCGAGGGTAGTCCTGCGCTCACGGAGTATCCCACCGGCAAGCAGGGCAGCCACATGCTCGTCGTCGCGCCTGATGAAAGCGCGGCTTGGACCACAGATCTTGGTTCAAAGACAGTCACTCGCATCGACTTGGTTGGCGAAGCTCCGCCTTTGTCAGTCACAGTGGGCGAGGAACCGGAGGGCATTTCACTCGCTCCTGACGGCAAATCTTTGTGGGTCTCGGCACGCGGCTCCAATCAGGCGTTTGAACTCGATCCAGTCACGATGGAAGTGCGCAACACGGTTGATACAGGAGCCTTTCCCTTGCGCCTGTCAATCCGTCCGCAGGGCGATGTCGCGGTCACATCTGATCTGATGGATGGCGGGCTGACTGTTATCGACCTGAAAACTGCCAAGGTAGTTCGTAGCATTGCGGTTTCAGGTCCTCAGGAAGCACAGCAACGTTTCCAGGTCACGATCCTGTGGTCCGATGATGGCCAGCGGGTCTATGTTGCTGAAACGGCTAGCGACACTGTCGCAGAAGTTGACTATGAAAGCGGTAAGGTATTGCGCCGTTTGCCCACCGGTGACGGCGGGGATGGAATGGCCATTCTTGGGATGACGGAGTCTTTCTCACCGTGATCGGTTGAGATTTGGGGGTAATGATTGTGCGTTTTTTATCGGTTATCGGGGCCGTTGGTGCAGTGTTGGCGATCCAGCCTAGTGCCGGACAGGCTCAGGCCCAGGGGCAACCGCAAACGCAGGTGGCCCCGCAAAACCCGCAGGTGGTGACTCAGTTTGACGCGGCCACAATCTCGCGTCTGCTGCTCGATGTGCAAACAACTTGGCAGGTCGAAACTGATGCGAATGGCGGAACGGTTTACCGCGCGCAGTCGGGAACCGGGATCAGCTTTGCTCTGACCCCGCGGGGATGTATGCCGCAGCAGGGGTGTGTTGGCCTGCTGATGGTGGCTACATTCGTGCGTGAAGACGCTCGCCCACGTGCGGAAATCAATGAATTCATCAATCAATACAACGATCTCAATGCGAGCAGCAAAGCCGTTCGTGCAGGCGATCAGGCGATCGTCCTGCAGGGCTATGTCAATTCTGCCTATGGCATCAGCTATGCCAATGCGCAGGCGCAATTGCTGGTCTTTGGTCAGGAAATTCAAAAGATGCGAGCGAGCTTAACTGAGTTTGCTGCGCAGTCACGGTGATTTTTAGTGATGAGATGGGGGGATATAAATATGACGAAATGCCTTTTGGGCACCATAATGCTAATGGCGACGACTTCTTTGAGCGCTCAAACTGCCGAGCCAATGGTGAGTGCGCAAGACCCTGAGGGTTTAGCGAAAGTATTGATGGATGCGGGTTATGAAGCCGAGCTGACGACCGATAGGCAAGGTGACCCGATGATTAGAACCGAACTGGCAAACATGACAACACGTTTGGTCTTCTATGGCTGTGACGAACAAACTAATTCGGATTGTGACTCGGTGCAATTTACCACTGGTTTTGACAGGAAAGAGCCTTGGACTAAGGGCGAAGCCATCCAGATCAGCGAGAAATTACGCTTTGCCGCTGTATCGTTGGATGACGAGGGCGATCCTTATATTTCATGGGATGTCTTTACAGGTGACGGTATACCATCGCGCGTCTTCTTGCAGTCGGTTCTAAAATACAGCAGTACCGTCGAATCCACGGCCGACATCGTCTTTGCCGACGAGTAGGAATCTAGAGGATACGGCTCACCTAAACGGCGGCTCGTTAAAGGCGCGCAGCTTGCGGCTGTGAAGGCGGTCGCCTTCATCGCGCAGGCGCTTGCATGCCTCTAGGCCGATTTGCAGGTGAGCGGCGATGGCTTCTTCGTAGAACTGGTTCGCTTGGCCGGGCAGTTTGATTTCGCCGTGAAGCGGCTTGTCTGACACACACAGCAAGGTGCCATAGGGCACGCGGAAGCGGTAACCCTGCGCGGCAATCGTTGCGCTTTCCATTTCGACCGCGATCGCGCGGCTCTGAGAGAAGCGCTTGGCTGAGGTCGAGTACAGCAGCTCCCAATTGCGGTCATCCGTGGTGACGACCGTGCCCGTGCGCATGCGCTGTTTAAGGTTCGCGCCCTGAGTGCTAAGCCACTTCTTCGGTTGCGCCTGCAAGAGCCTGCTGCACCTCAGCAATCGGAGGAATTGGAATTTCTGGCGGAAGCACGCCGTCGAGCACATGATCATCGCGCAAATAGGCGTGAGCGAGTACGAAATCGCCGATCTTCTGGCTCGAACGTACGCCGCCGCAGTGTCCGATCATCATCCAGGCGTGCGGGCGCAGCACGGCGAGGTGATCGCAGATTGTTTTTGCATTGGATGGGCCGACGCCGATGTTGACCAACGTGATGCCGCGCCCATCTTCACGCATAAGGTGATAGGCTGGCATTTGGTGCCGCCGCCATGCAGTATCATTGAGCTGTTCCTGCGCGTTGTCGGTGCATTCGTGAATGTTCAGACCGCCAGCGCCAGTTAGGCCGGTATAGCCGCCCTCGCAGATTTGCTGAGCGCCCCAATTCACAAACTCATCGACATAGCGGTGGTAATTGGTGAACAGGATAAAATCCTGAAAATCCTCCACCTTTGTGCCGGTATAGTGTGCGAGGCGAGCAAGCGAATAATCCGTGCGCAGCCCATCAAACAGCGATAGCGGCATGGTTTCCGCTTCATCAAACTCAATCCCATCGGCGAGTTCGTCACCGATCAGAGCAAGGTCGGTGGATGGGAAATGCTTGGCGATATCCTGAGGTGCGATCCCGACCATCGCTGCACCCGCGTCACCATCCAGAACATAGGGGAAGGGGATTTCCTGGCGAGAGCGGCGGACTTCAACCTCGATCTCATATTCGCCTGCTATCAGGCTCAGTTGTTCCGCCAGATAGCCTGCGAACAGGTCAGGCCGGGTGATGGTCGTCTGATAGGTGCCGGATTGCTCCAACCGGCCAAAGGCGCGGCTGCGGTCGAGCGGCTCGCCAATGCCGGAGTAATGCACGGTCAACTCTGGATAGGCATAACTTCCATCTTCGCGGCGGCTCGCAGGCGGGATGGTGCCCTTTGTTCCGTAAGCCATAACATCCTCGCGAAGGGTGGAAACCGCTTCGTCATAAATGCTTTGTAGCTGCGCGATGGTGTTTTCGATTGATTTCATGTGAGCCGCTTAGCGCGCAAGAGCCCACAAAACAAAGGTGTAAATCGAATTTATGCAGCCGAGAACGCCTATTGTGCTTCTCTGCTTGGCGAATCAGCCTCAGCCTCGGGTCCACATCCGTTTCAAATTGAATTGAATCGCCTGAAGTCTAGTGTAGTTCTCGTGGCTCATTGAGTTGCCTTCCAGCGCCGCGACCTCATTCAGTTCATAAAGCAGTTCGCGATTGAATGTATCGGCGATTTGGCTTTGGATAAAGGTCAATCCTACTAACCTTTCGCCTTTGGTAACCTCCTCAACCTCGTGGAGGGTGTGGGAAGGATAGACTATCGCGGAACCGACCGGGCCTTTGACGCGCACGCTTTCGGTCCCCAATTGTATCCGCAAGGCACCCCCTTCATAGCTTTCGGGGTCGTTTAAAAACAGTGTGCACGAAAGATCAGATCTAATGGTTACATTGCCAATCGTCATCAACGCAGAATCTGGATGAAGGCCGTATTTCATCCCTGGCTTATAAAGGGTGATGAGTGGCGGAGCGAATTGCGCAGGCACCGCAAAATTTACAAAATCTTCGTTGGCAAATAGCGCATTCGCAATGATGTTAACTGCAGGTTTCTGCAATTCATCATCGTGCATGTGCAAATTCTTCTTAGATTTATTGTGAGGGTTGCTAATCTTTCCGTCTACAAACGTAGCCTGATCGGCAATGCGCTTCAGTTCAGTGACCTGCTGCGAGGTCAGCACGTTTTCGATAAGTCTAAACATCATTATCCTTTCGCAGTGCGAGCTACAACTTGAGCGATCTCGGGATGCTCTTTCGCACTTTGATCCAGCCATGCCAGCGCGCTGCTAATATCACCAGCACGCGTGCGCGCAGCACCAGCTAAGACGTTCTCACGCAATTGTGGCGAATAGCCATGTTCTGGAGCTTTTGAGTATTGCTGCATGAGCGGCCCAGCGACAAGGGCAGCGGCTTCATTGGGTGACAAAGTTATGTCGAGGAAGTTGGCGATGGCATGCAGCTCCCTGGCAGGAGCAGCTATAAATGCGTCAAAATCGACCCATAGGACATTTTCGCTGGAAGCTGCTTCCAGTGCGGTCATTTCGCAGGCCCATGCCATGGCGGCTCTGGTTGCTTCGTCAAGCTCCCAAAGCTTGAACGGGGCAGCGCCAATCTGCCGGTGGAGACGCTCTAGCCTAGCGCTGGAAAGCACGCCCAATTCCTTGCGCGAGTTTTCACCAGCAAGGATGGTTTGGAGATAGCGTTCTGGTGATAAGGTTAGAAACACTGCTTTGCGCGTGTCACCAAGCACTTCAGGCGCGATTTCACTTACGAAGCTGGTTGCTTTAATGAGGCTGCGTTGGTCCTCGCGGAACGTGCGTGAAAGCCATTGCAAGGATAGGTTTAGCCGCTCGTCAAACCGCTCAGGTGAGATGGGCAAGTGAGGCAGGCCGCGCAATGGCTTTAGCTCGGCGAATTGCCGGAGTATCAGAGGCTCGCGCAGAGCTAACGTGTCGCTTGCTTCTCCCAAAAGCCGGGAGATAAGCGTCGAACCCACGTGGCCAATATGGAAGATGAATTGCGCGTCGTCGCGTATTTCGCCCTGCGCGGCTAGGGTGGTGCATTCTGCCCACTGCATTTCACGTTGGGGCTGCCCCGGCACAGCTTGCAGCATTCGACTATCGAGGAAGCTGATCGAGCGATAATCCGCTTCTTTCATCACCACGAGTAGGGCGTGGTCCTTCACAAAATCGAGCTGATGAACAAAAAGGCCGGCATCCTGAGCAAACCCCATAGGACACCGGCCTTTCTTATCTTGTTATCGATGGCAAAACGCCATCCCGAGTTTAGCCTTCTGCGGCGTCCTCGGTGGTTTCTTCTTCTGCCGCTTCTTCTGCAGGAGCAGCACCGTCTTCGAGCAGTTCGGCGGGAATTTCGCCTGGCTCAAGGGTAGGGTCGATGCGATTGGCGTCGGCCGCTTCCTCGATTTCCTTCTGCTCGTCTTCAAACAGCTGAGCCAGAACGTCGACGCCTTGGCTTTGCAGCTCGGCTTCGTCGTCACTGCGCGCAACGTTTGCTTTAACGATGACGTGCACTTCTGGGTGCAAAGCAACAGTCACATCGTGCATGCCGATCGTTTTGATCGGGCTGCCCATAATGACCTGCTTCTTGTTCACATCGTGCCCTTGCTCAGTCAGGCCAGCGATCATGTCGCGGACGTTGACAGAACCATAGAGCTGGCCGGTGTTGGAGGCTGCGCGGATAAGCACAACTTCTGCACCGTCGACTTTGCTGCCGACCTTTTCAGCTTCACCGCGACGTTCTGCGTTCTCTTTTTCAAGACGCTCACGGTTGGCTTCAAACACCTTCTTGTTGGCGTCGTTAGCGCGCAGGGCCTTCTTCTGCGGAAGCAGGAAGTTGCGGGCATAGCCGTCTTTAACAGTGACGACGTCACCAATGGTGCCGAGTTTCTCGATCCGTTCGAGGAGAATGATATCCATGTCGTCTCTCCTCTTACTTTACGATGTAAGGCAGCAGGCCGATGTGGCGTGCACGCTTAATGGCTTTGGCGAGTTCACGCTGCTTCTTAGCAGAAACGGCGGTGATGCGCGATGGAACGATCTTGCCACGCTCAGACATGAAGCCTTGCAGCAGGCGAACGTCTTTGTAGTCGATCTTGGGCGCTTCGTTACCCGAAAACGGGCAAGATTTGCGGCGGCGGAAAAAAGGACGTGCCATTAGTCGCGCTCCTCTCTGTCAGAGCGGCGCTTACGGTCGCGCTCGTTCTTACGCATCATTACACTTGGACCTTCTTCGTGCTCTTCGACACGGATAGTCATGTAGCGAATGACGTCTTCGTTGATACGGGTCTGACGCTCCAGCTCTTCAACCACGGTGCCCGGGGCATCGATGTTGAGCAGCACAAAGTGTGCCTTGCGGTTGCGGTCAATTTTATAGGCGAGCGATTTGAGGCCCCAAGTTTCAGTCTTGGTAACCTTGCCGCTGTTCGCTTCTACGATTTCTGTGGCGGTCGCCGCCAGCGTGTCTACCTGAGCTTGGCTCAGGTCTTGACGCGCGAGAAAGATATGCTCGTAATGAGCCATCTCGCATCCTTTCATATTGCTACCGATCGTTGGCCAATTCGCAGCGGATCCGCGAGTGCCCCTCCGGCTTTCTTCATACGCCCTAAATCAGGCGATGGGCGCACATACCGCCTTTGCCGCCAAAAGCAAGCGCGAATACGGCTGTTTGCAGACGGTGGCCGTGTGGTTGACCTGATGCGTGGGGGCTATAATTGATGGGCTTGCATGATTTTCGTCATGGGAGGGTCGATCAATGAAGAAATTCACTGCGGTTGCCGCTTTGCTAACGCTAAGCGCCTGCGGGGTCTTGGCCACCACCGAAAGCTCCTATTACATCGCTGCTGATGCGCCGAGCGAGCGCGCCTGCGATGGCCCGCCAAGCCGTGCAGCGATCATGGAGGGCCAGAGCGTTCGTATCTTCGACGATATTGGACTGCTGTGTGAATTTGATGGGAGTATGCAATTGGTGGCAACATATGCCGAGGTGGACAAAGGCGGCGCAACGCATGAATACCGAGTTGTTGATGATCCGTTGGCGGCCAATCCGGTGAAAACTTTTGGCCCAATCAGCGAATAATTGAACCGCGCCAACGCCTTGGACCTGGCAGCGGCGTCATTTGAAATGAACAATAATAGAGCAGGGTAGGACAACGACATGCCATCAGGATTGGTTGCACTTTTGGATGACGTGTCGATCATAGCGCGCACCGCGGCGGCTTCGATTGACGATATTGCGGCGGCGGCCGGGCGAGCGGGCACAAAAACCGCTGGCGTTGTGATCGATGATGCTGCGGTCACACCGAGCTATGTTACCGGGCTTTCGCCAGCGCGTGAGCTGCCGATCATCTGGAAAATAACCAAGGGCAGCCTGTTCAACAAGCTGATCATATTGCTGCCCGGGGCGATATTGCTGTCGGAATTCCTGCCCTCGCTGATTATCTGGATATTGATGCTTGGCGGCGCGTTTCTTTGCTACGAAGGCGCTGAGAAGGTTATGGAAAAGCTTGGCGGGGCAAAACACGGCAAGACCGTGGATGATGAGATCACGGATCCCGAGGCCTTCGAAAATCAACGGGTCGCTGGCGCTATTCGGACCGACCTGATCCTGTCAGCGGAGATCATGGCGATCACGCTCAACGAGCTCGACCTTGATGTGTGGTGGGAGCGGGCAATTGCGCTCGGCATCGTTGCAATCGCCGTTACCGTTGCGGTTTATGGTGCTGTCGCGCTGATTGTGAAGATGGATGATGTTGGCCTGCACCTAACGAAGAAAGATAGCACTGCTGCGCAGAAATTTGGCCACTTGCTGGTCAACTCGGTTCCCAAGCTGCTGATTGCACTGTCCTTTATCGGTACGATTGCGATGTTGTGGGTCGGCGGCGGAATTATCATTCACGGCACGCATGAGGTCGGCTTCCACCTGTTCTATGACATCGCGCATGGCGCAGAGGCAGCAGTTGGCGGCGGCACGGGCGCGATGGGCGGTATCCTGGGATGGTTTACCTATGCGGGCATCTCTGCGGTACTCGGCCTCGCGCTGGGCGCGGTCATCGCCTTCGTACTGCACAAAGTGATCGGTTATGAAGGTGCGCATTGAACCAAAGTAACGTTCCTCCGCTCCTCTACACTTGCGCTGGCTCGCGCGGTTTGCGCGCGACTTGGGCGGCAGAGGAGGCAGGCGCTGACATTGACTTGCGGATACTGCCGTTCCCTCCGCGCTATCTTGCGCCCGAATATATGGAGATCAATCCGTTAGGCACAGTTCCTATGCTGGTCGATGGCGGCGTGCGGATGACGGAAAGCTGCGCGATTGCGCATTATCTTGCGACCCGCAACGGCATGACAGATATGGCGATCGCCCCAGGTCAGACGGACTATGCGGAATATTGCGATTTCACCTATCACGCCGATGCGACGATCACCTTTCCCCAAACCGTTTACATGCGATTTGCCATTTTTGAAAAGGAGAAGGGCCTGGCCGAGGCGGGTGAGGCCTATGCCAAGTGGTTTCACAAGCGGTTGGTTAAGGTTGGGCAGCGTCTTGAAGGACGTGAATATCTATGCGCAGATCGTTTTACCGTCGCGGACATATGCGTCGGCTATGCGCTGATTTTGGCCAAGAATGTGGGGCTCGATGATGGCATTCCTGATAGCTTGAAGACCTACCGCGAGAGCTTAGTCGCTCGTCCTGCTTACAAGCGTGCAGTTGAGCGAGAGGAAGAGGGGCGAAAGGCTCTAAAAAGCACCTAAGCAAGCGACTTACTCAGCATCCTTTTTATCCAGTTCCATCCCGCACTTGGTGCATGTGCGATTGGGCCAGGGGACCGCGAATATCCCGCGAAAGAACAAGTTCTTTCCACAATTGGGGCAATTGAACAGGCGCATGCGCGCATTGACCAGCACCAGCATGATGATCGCCCCGGCAAACGCCCAGCTCGTATGGCCGAACATCCGGTCAATTGTAATCACGAACAGGAAAGCTGCCAGCATGGCTGCGCCCATCAATCGGGCGTGCCGCACAGCGAGCGAATAAACCGTCATTTAAGCTGGCTGAACAGGCTCTTGGCAAAGCCTGTAAGCGTGTCATCGCGGGCGCCCATGATCGCAATCCGGTCACTCGGCTGAGCGATCTCGGCAATATGCGCGCCGCAATCTTCGCGCGCTGCGATATGGCGCGCTGATCCGCCAGCATCCTCGATCAGCTTGATGATCCGCTCAGTACCTTCGCTGCGGTCGACCGTTCCGCCGTAGTAAACTGGGTCGCACATTACGGTGATGTCATTCGCGTCAAGTTCGCGCGCGAAGGTTTCAGCGAGTTCATCGCCCATCTGGCGAAGTGGGCCATATCCGTGGGGCTGGAAGAAGGCGATTACCCGGCCAGGCGTGCCCTTCAAAGTGCGCAATGTGGCGGCGCACTTTTCCGGATTATGGCCGAAATCATCGATCACGGTGATGCCGCTGGGGCTGGTGCCGATCACGTCAAAACGGCGCGCCAGACCTTGAAACTGATTGAGAGCAGCCACAGCATCCGCCACCGAAATCCCCGCTGCATTTGCCGCAGCAATTGCCGCCAAAGCGTTGGAAAGGTTGTGCAACCCAGGCATTGGCAGAGTTAGCGCCGCAGCCTCGTTCGCGCGGCTGTCGATCACCTTGGCTTGAAGCGTGAAGGGGCCTTCGACAATCGAACCCGCCTCGACGGTGATATCAACGTGCGGATGGTCCACTGCAAAGGATATCATCTGCCCCTTGCCATCGGCCATGCTAGCTTGGCCAAGCATGCGCGCCTCGTCATTGTCGAAATTGACGACGCCGCAGCCTGATGATGCGAGGTAATTGCCAAACAGATCTCGTAATTCTTCCAGACTCTTATGGTCGAGGCTGACGTTGAGGAGCACGCCGATCGTGGGGCGGTATAGCGCGATGGAGCCATCGCTTTCATCCACTTCGCTGACGAAAATTTCTGGGCGGCCAACACGCGCGCTCGCGAACTGATTGTCCGCTGCGATGAAGTTCTTCATCACCGCACCGTTCATGATCGTCGGATCATAATCCTGAGCGGCCAGAATTGTGCCGATCATGCCAGTAACAGTCGATTTGCCGGATGTGCCGCCGATCGCGACCGAATATCCCGCTTGGTTGAACAGCATCGCGAGCACTTCGGCCCGGGTCAGTCGCTCACATCCCAGCTCTTTAGCGCGCGCAGCATCAGGAACAGTGTCTTCAACCGCAGCGGAGGCGACCAAGACCTGATTGCTTGAGGTCAGCCCGCTGCCATCCTGCGCGTGCAAGGTGAAACCATTGCTCGCAAGCCATGCAAACTTCTCCGGCGTGCGTCCCTGATCATAGGATCGGTCAGAGCCAGCGACTTCGCAGCCCATGCCGCGCAGGATTTGTGCGAGCGGAAGCATGCCAGATCCGCCGATGCCGCAAAAAAAGAATGGCCGCTGTGTCAGCGCCGCTTGATCGATCCCTTTGCCCATGCGAACCACCGCTATTAAGATGTGACTGTCAAAACAAGGGGCTTAGTTGGGCCGTATGACGAATATTGCGATTTGCGCCCCGGCGACGCCGATCACTCGCGAGCAAGCGGATGCCTTGAATGAGCTGGTGGCGGCCGAGTTCCCGATGCACAATGTCACGTTCCACGATCAGTGCTTTGAATTGGATGGTCATTTTGCTGGCCCTGACTTGAGGCGGCTAGAGGCGCTGCTCGAATGCGCGAATGATCCCGCCTATGACGCGGTTTGGTTTGCGAAAGGGGGCTATGGCTCCAACCGGATTGCGGAGGCTGCGGTGGCGCAGATGAATGCCTCGGCTCGGTCTAAGACCTATGTCGGTTTTTCAGATGCAGGTTATTTGCTTGCTGCGCTTTATCGCCATGGGATTGGGCAGAGCGTTCATGGCTCTATGCCGGTCAGTGCGCGCAGCGAAGGCGGGCGCGAGGCTGTACGCCGCGTGCTGCGCTGGTTTGCGGGCGATAACAGCGGGCTGGAACCAAGTGTTGATGGCAAGACCCCAGTGGTCGCTTTCAACCTCATCACCCTGTCAATGATCGCGGGCACGCCGATGATGCCCGATCTGTCTGGCCATGTGGTGATGGTAGAGGAGGTGAGCGAGCACCTCTATTCGATCGACCGGCTGTTCTTCAATTTGGCTGGTTCGCTGCCACGGGTCGCAGGATTGCGGCTTGGCTCGGTGACCAATGTGCCGGAAAACTACCGTGAATTCACCCAAAGCCCAGAGGAGATCGCCAAGTTCTGGTGCGCGCGTGCAGGCATACCCTATCTAGGTCGCGCTGAGATCGGCCACACCTCTGCCAACAGGGTTGTGCCGTTCGGTCTTGCCAGCCCATCCAAGGCTTCGTAACCGCGCGGGCTGAAGAGGAGTTTCTTAAATGCGAGCATTCGTTTTTCCGGGACAGGGCAGCCAAAAGGTAGGCATGGGTACAGAGCTTGCGGCGGCGAGCGCTGCGGCGCGGGCCGTGTTTGAAGAGGTCGATGAAGCTTTGTCTCTGAACCTGTCCGCGATCATGGCCGAAGGGCTGGCAGATGCGCTAACGCTCACGGAACATGCCCAGCCAGCGATCATGGCCAATGCCATTGCAACCTTGCGCGTACTCGAAACTGAGTTCGGCGTATCGCTGACCGAGGCGGGCGATTGTGTCGCAGGCCATTCGCTTGGCGAATACACGGCGCTCTGCGCGATTGGCGCATTCTCGCTGGCGGATACGGCGCGGTTATTGAAACTCCGAGGCAGCGCGATGCAGGCGGCGGTTCCCGTGGGCGAGGGCGCGATGGCGGCCCTGCTCGGCGCAGATATTGAGAAAGCAAGCGCATTGGCCGCCGCTGCGGCGGAAGGTAAAGTGTGTGAGATCGCGAATGACAATGATCCGGGTCAGGTGGTTATCTCCGGCCAGAAGGGCGCGGTAGAGCGCGCTGTCAGCATGGTGAAGGATCATGGGATCAAACGCGGCGTATTGCTGCCCGTATCCGCGCCGTTCCACTGCTCGATGATGCAACCTGCCGCTGACCGCATGGCAGAGGCTTTGGCCGTGACTCCTCCTGCCGCGTTGGCGCTGCCACTCTATGCCAATGTCACCGCTTCCAAAGTGACCGACCCGGCCGAGGAGCAGAAGTTGCTGGTTGAGCAAGTCACCGGACGCGTGCGCTGGCGCGAAAGTGTGGCGCAAATGCACAGCGACGGCGTGAATGAATTTGTTGAACTGGGCGGCAAAGTGCTCGCCCCAATGATCCGAAAGATCGCTGGCGAGGCGGAAACCGTCAGCCTCGTCACCATGGAAGACCTCGAAGGTTTTGCGAAGGAGAGAACATGAAAGTTCCGTTCAAAAACGCTTTGCGGTTTTTTCTTGGTAGTGCGGTTTGCGCAGCGGTTGTTCCTGTGCCTGTGCTCGGACAATCAAATGAGATTGATTGTGTCTTGACGGGCTACACCCCTCAAAAAGAGGCGCAATTACGCTCGCCTAGTCCGTCCGAAGACGAGAATGAGGACGAAGCTGTCGACGAAGCTGTCGACGAAGAAGAGAAAAGCGGAAATTTGGACATCATCAAGAGCAAATCCAATGAATGCGCGCGGCAATTGGGTTGGAACGAAGAGCAAACCTTCGCTTCGCAAGTGTATGCTGGGGTCCGGTTTACCCAGTTCAAAATGGAAAAATCCGACCCAGAAGCCTCTGCTAGTCTGGCGGCAGTGATGCAGCAACTTAATGAAGACGAAAACAGGAGGGTCGCCACTGCAGCAAAGCAGCTCGCATCAAATGCGTTGACCGACCTTAGCGTGTCTGGGGCGGAAGAGCAGCCATCGTTCTTGACATTGCTGGCTCTGGGGACGCTAACTCAGGTTCTCGAGCAAAAGGCTCCCGATGTGTCCGACGAGACAAGAGAAGGAGCAATAGCTCTTTTGCTCACAAAAACCATGGGTGATCTGTCTGCTGAAGTCTTTGCTAATGCGGCTCCCGAAGAGGTTCCTTTATCTCAAGCACCGCCGAGAGAGTTGACGGATATACCGCCTCCTCCTCCCAATCGATAGCCGACAATTTGCAGGACTACTGCATCGGTAAGAGGCTTACCGCCCAACCTCGGAGTACATAGTATGTTTTCACTTTCTGGTATGAATGCGTTGGTCACGGGCGCGAGCGGCGGCATTGGCTCATCGATCGCGATGGCGCTGGCCAGTCAAGGCGCGCGTGTCGCATTGTCGGGCTCTAACGGTGACAAGCTGCGCGCATTCAGGGAACAGATGATCGATGAAATCGGCGGCGATCACGTTGAGATTACCTGCAACCTGTCCGACAGCACCCAGGTTGAGGAATTGATCCCAGCCACGCTCGATACGCTCGGCGGGATCGACATTCTGGTCAACAACGCTGGGATCACCCGCGATAACCTAGCCATGCGGATGAAGGACGAGGAATGGGACCAAGTGATCTCCGTCAATCTCGAGGCCGCCATGCGCCTGATGCGGGCCAGCGCCCGCCCGATGATGAAGGCGCGTTTTGGTCGGATCATCAACATCACCAGCGTGGTCGGCAGCACTGGCAATCCCGGGCAAATGAACTATGCCGCAGCGAAAGCTGGCCTGACGGGCCTGACCAAGAGCTTCGCGCAAGAGGTTGCCTCGCGCGGGATCACCGCCAATTGCGTGGCACCGGGCTTTATCCGCACCGCGATGACGGCGGAATTACCCGACGCTCAGAAAGACGCGCTCAATGCCCGTATTCCTGCGGGAAAAATGGGCGAGGGCACTGATATTGGTGCGGCTGTGGCTTTTCTGGCGAGCCGCGAGGCTGGCTATGTTACCGGCGAGACGCTGCACGTGAACGGCGGCATGGCGATGCTCGGGTAACTCACTCGTGCGGGCGGCCGTTGCTGATGGTCATTGTCTGGTAAACGGGCCGTTATCCCCAAGGAATCGCCGCAGGTAACACCCCAAGCTTGCCCGTGGGTTCAGCCCCGCTAAGGTCTTCGGAGGAATTCCGGCGCGATTGGGCGATTCCTGCCCTTAGAGCGCGTCATGCAAAGTAAGGGTAATAGGCTAAGCAATGAAGGCTACGATCGAACGCGCGACGCTCCTGCGTTGTCTCTCCCATGTTCAGTCGGTTGTTGAACGCCGCAACACCATTCCGATCCTGTCCAACGTCCTGATCGATGCCAGCGATGGCGGCAGTGTGAAGGTGATGGCGACCGATCTCGATTTGCAGGTCGTTGAAACCATGGCTGCCGCTTCGGTCGAAGGGGCAGGGGCGATCACCGTTTCCGCGCACCTGCTGTTCGATATTGCGCGCAAGCTGCCAGAGGGCAGTCAGGTCAGCTTGGAAACGGCTGAAAATCGGATGGAAGTGAAGGCAGGCCGTAGCCGTTTTAAGCTGCCAACCCTGCCGCGCGATGACTTCCCTGTGATCGTCGAAGGCGATCTGCCGACCAGTTTTGAGCTGCTCGGCTCGCACTTTGGCAGAAATGATTGACCGGACCCGGTTTGCTATCTCCACCGAGGAAACCCGCTATTACCTCAACGGCATTTTCCTGCACGTGACCGATGATGATGAGCCCGTGCTTAAGGCTGCTGCGACCGATGGCCACCGACTTGCGCGCTTTACTCTGGCCCGTCCAGAAGGTGCAGAGGGCATGCCGGACGTCATCGTACCGCGTAAAGCGGTTGCGGAGCTGCGCAAGCTGCTGGAAGAGGCGATGGACGGCAATGTCCAGATCGACCTGTCGGCGAGCAAAGTTCGCTTCACGCTCGGCGGAGAGGGCGGCGTTGTCCTGACCTCTAAGCTTATCGACGGCACCTTCCCAGATTACAGCCGGGTTATCCCGACCGGGAATGATAAGCTGCTCAAGCTTGATCCGAAGAGCTTCTTTGACGGTGTTGACCGGGTTGCGACCATCGCAACAGAGAAAACGCGTGCAGTCAAAATGGGTCTCGATACCGACCGGGTCACCCTGTCAGTGACATCACCTGACAATGGCACCGCGGCGGAGGAGCTGGCTGGTGAATACAAGTCTGAAGGCTTTGAGATTGGCTTTAACGCCAATTACTTGAAGGACATTCTTAGCCAAATCGACAGTGATACGGTCGAGCTGCACCTGGCCGATGCCGGGGCGCCGACTCTGATCCGCAAGGATGATAAGTCGCTAAGCTCTGTATGTCCTGATGCCAATGCGGGTGTGATCGCGCGAGTTTGGCATGGTTGGGTCAAATTTGAGTATACTGAGAAGTATGAATGCCTGTTAAAGCAGGAAATCATGCCAGATATCGCAGCTAAGCGGGGTTCTGGCTTCTTGGGCTATGAGATATTGCGGCGGGATTTGAGCACGGAGTCGGAATTCACCACGATCTTGCGCTTCAATGACGAAGAAGCGATCAAGAAGCTCGTTGGACCGGATGCAACGGTCGCTCATATTCCCAGTTCTGCACGTGAACTTCTTCATCGATGGGACGAGCGGGCTGTGCACCTGTTTCAAGTCAAGTGCGCAGAAATGGAATGACGGCGCAGGTTCACATCTTTGGAACTGTCATTTCGACTTACACGCGGATCGTAGAGATCACGTGTGAGGAGGCTGGCCTGTCGCACGAAGTCACCCCGACGCCTGCGCAAAGCCCGCAAAACCGCCATCCATTCGGCAAAATCCCGGTGGTTGAGGTTGATGAGCTGGAGCTCATTGAGAGCGTCGCCATCGCGCAATATCTCGACAATGCGCATAACGACGGCGCCCTTCAACCCACCAATCCGGCGGCACGAGCGGTGATGGATAAATGGGTCGCAATCGCCAATAACTACCTGTTTCCACTGTTTGAAATTGGTCTGGTAATGCCATGGATCATGCACCGCTACGCCGGACATCCCCTGGATCAGGCAAAGATTGAGCGCGCGCTTCCTCAAATCAGCCGGGCGCTTGGCTTCCTAGAAGCGGAGATCGACAAGGATGGTGCCTGGACCGGCGAGCCATTCGATCTGGCTGATGTGTTTCTGTACCCCATACTGCGCGGTTTGGAGATGACCCCGCAAGGTGCGGTGGGCATTGAGCAATGCGATGGCCTCCAGCAGTGGATGCGCATGTGCTAAAAACGTCCCTCAATCGCCTCAACGCGGTGGGAAAGCGAGCCGTGATCGTCTAGCATGCCGCGTAAAGAGGAGATCAGTCATGACAGTCCAACAAGTCCACGTTCGCAAGGATGAACTCACCAACGCCGCTCTTGTTGAGCTCGACAATGGAGAGCTTGTCAGCGGCGCAGTTCGGCTCGAAATTGAGAGCTTCTCTGTCACGGCCAACAACATCACCTATGCGGTGGTCGGCGACGGCTTTGGCTATTGGAATTTCTTCCCCGCGCCCGAGGGTAGCGGCATCGTACCAATGTGGGGACATGCAAAAGTCATTGAGAGCAATTCTGAGGATTTTGCAGTGGGTGAGCGGGTCTATGGATACCTGCCAATGGCAACGCACCTCGACGTGATCCCGGGCAATGTGTCGGCTTAACAGCTTCATCGACACCACCGATTATCGCCAGCCAATGAGCCCGGTTTACAATCAATACTCGCGTCTCGCCGCAGATCCGGAGCATGACGCCAGTAAAGAGGCGGAACGGATGATCTATGGCCCGCTGTTCAAAACGGGCTTCATCATCGACTATTTCATGCGCAACAACCAATGGTTCGGGGCCGAGCAGGTGATCCTGACCAGCGCATCGTCAAAGACGGCCATGGGCCTTGCCAGTGTCGCGCAGCAGAATTCTCCGGGTGTAAAGCGGGTCGGTTTGACCTCGCCGGGCAATGTCGAATTTGTTGAGAGCACCGGTCTGTACGACAAGGTCTGCTCCTATGATGAGGTGGCTATGATCAGCCTGCTGCCAGCGGTCGTGGTAGATTTTGCCGGCAACGCTGGACTGCTCGCAAAGATTCACGAGCATTTTTCCGATGCGCTGAAATACTCATGTCTGGTCGGCGCGACCCATATTGAGGAACGCGGCGAGGGCGGAATGCGCGCAGAACGCGGGCTGCCCGGGCCGAAGCCGACTTTGTTCTTTGCCCCGGATCATTTCGTATCGTTCTTTAAAGAACATGGTCCAGCCGAAGGGGGGATGATGATCGCAAAGACATGGCACGGCTTCCTTGGCGCAGTGGACGGTTCGGTTCAGATCGAAAGGCATGCCGGTCTGGATGCCGCGCGCACGACCTATCTGGAAATGGTGGGCGGCCATGTCGATCCAGCCAAAGGCATCGTGATCGAACCTTAGGGGTGGGTTCGCACCTGCTTTAGAGTGACGTTAGATTAATTCTGTTGGTCTGAAGTTGGGGGTGAAAGCGGAACTTAGCAGCGGCAAGTTTTCGAACGGCAGCCAATGGGTGGATAACGGACACAGCAGCAAGTTAAAGCTCCCTAGGTCAAATTTGAACACGATATGGTTGGTTCAGAGCTGTACGGACATCAATCTGCGTATGTACGGGTAGTGTTTGACTGGTGAAACGGCCAGTCGGCGCTTATCGATCAGTTAAGGCAAACTAGGAGTATAAGATGGCCGATGCGAAAACCGAGGACTGGGAGAAGAAAAGCGAACGCTTGGAAGTGCGACTCGCGCACTCCAAGAAGCGAGAATTTCAAGAAGCATGTGACGCCCAAGGGGACACTCCGAGCGAGGCACTTCGCAGATTTATCGACGGATATTTGAATAGGGCGAATTTCGATACACTAGCCAATGCAAGCAGGGCATTTATGCAGCTTCTAAAAAGAAACTGGCTACCCACCTTGATAGCATTCTTGACCGCGTTCTCAGCGGCCTTTTTTGTTACGAAGCTATTCTAGGAAAGCCGTTAGAACTGGAAGGCAATGCGCAATTCTCGCTAACAGCTAATTCCCGATCCTATGTCCGCAATTGGGTCGTTAGCCGAATTTCTGCTTGTTGTGGAGCGAAAGACTAAACTGACACAGCGCGCTCAAACTGCAACCGCAAATGGATTTAGAGCAGGCAACTGCTTTTGGCTCTTGAGGTCTAACAGCGGGTCTTGCCGGTCGTCTTTTGAAGTTTGACTGATACCAACAGTACACGGGTTAGTCTCATTTACTGCTCTTCACCCAAATGGTCTTCTCGCAGATGTTTGGGCGATAGAACTACAAGGAGGACCAAGAGCCTGTGGACACCCCAGCTATCGATTTTCATAGTCTTGAGACACCGCAAGATCGCAGGACTGCGATCGATCACATCCTCGCCGTGCTAGGGCCACGCCCCTATTATGGCCAGGAAGCGCTTGAGTTCGTTTTCGAGAAGATTGGCGCTGATTCTGAACTTATTGCTGTGACCCAAATTTTGCGCTCTTTGGAGCATGTATGCAAAACGGTCTGGAAGGACGATCTCTACCAAGGCGAACCCTATGCCGATGCAGTTCGAGATTTGAACGCAATTGCGGGTGACCTCATCAATATCTTGCATGTCAGTGATGGCTATTGCGCAGCGAAGGACGGGGATGATTTTGAACTAAAGATCGAGACTGACCAAGGAGAGTTTGTGGCTGAGCTGAACCGTGGAAGAGGGCTGCACTTCGGCTTTCTGAGGCCAATTTTTGCTGCCTTCGCAAAGACGGGAGCAGCAGGTTCATTTTATGGCGTGCAATGCGACTATCTCGAAGATGGGGTCGCGTTCTTGTACCTGAACCCAGACGAGCACGAGCGTGTGATTCAATCCGACCTTTTCAACCTCTATGATTTGAACGAACGAACTATTCTTGATTGCATTAATGTGTTTTGGCGCCCAATTGAGAAAACGCGTTTTGACGATCAAGCGCCGAATTTTCAGCAAGAAACCGCCAGTGCTGCCTCAGAAGACGAGGCCTCACAACCCTCAGGCCCGCAAAAAACAAAGACAATCTGGCAAAGGCTTTTTGGCAGATAGTTCCGCTCTTTGTCTTATTGAATTGATGGCGCGCTCGAAGTGCAATCAGCAACTATATCGTTCAAAGAAGGCTGCCTATCTGATTTAGCGGCTACAAATGTCCGCAGTTGGGTCGTAAGCTGAAAGTCTGGTCCTATAAACAGTGCTCAATCAGCCGACCTCGTCCGCCCTTACTCCGCCGCCTCAGCCAACTCTGCTCTTTGCGGGCCGCGGATGAGACCGCCGGGTGCTTCTCCGGTCCATTTGCCCTCGCGGAAGGTCACCACGCCGTTCTTGATCGTATAGGCGTAACCATCTGCCTTTTGCAGCAGACGTTTGCCGCCAGCGGGCAGGTCAAAGGCGAGCCATGGGCGGCCCAGCTTTAGGCGCTCAATATCGATGACGTTAAGATCCGCGAGATAGCCCGGCGCGATTACACCGCGATCTTCCAGACCATACAGCACGGCGGTGTCGCGGCATTGTCGCTTGATCGCATGCTCAAGGCTGACCTTTCCGTCGCGTTTCCGGTCGCGCACCCAATGCTGCAGCATGAAGGTGGGCGAGGCAGCATCGCAAATAGTGCCGCAATGCGCGCCGCCATCGGACAGGGAATTCACTGTGTCATCGGCCTGTTGCAGGGGCAGCAGGAAGTCGAGATTACCATCGGCATAATTCAGGATGGGCAGGTAGATGAAGCCGGTCGCATCATCGCGGCACAGCATGTCATAGGCGTATTCCTGAGGATCGACGCCTGCCGAGATTGCCCGCGCATTCACGCTGGCGCTGGCATCCGGTTCATAGTCGAAATCGGGATCCATCTCATATTGCAGCGCCCAACCTTGGGTGATGACCATCACGACTTGGATGATGTCGGCCGGGGCCTCAGAATAGTCATTTGCCTCCGACAAAAGCTGGGCCTTAAAGGCGGGATCGAGCAGTTTTGCCTTCTGCTCGGGCCAAGCGAGATCTTTGATCTCCTGCCAGCTAGGACGGAAGGCGAAGGGGTTCACCGTCCCTTGCCACGCCATGATGATGCCATTTCCGCGCAGCGCGATCTGAGCAACGATGTTCGCGCCATTGTCGTTCTGCGCCCGCATTTCAGAGATTTGTTCTTCCAGAGGTAGCTCTTTGGCAATGGATTGCAGCGCAGCGAATGTAACCGGAATACCAGCCTCGCGGCTCAACTTCCCCATCCACTCAAACTCGTTCCAGTCTTTTTGCAGGTCGCTAGCCATCTCGAACACGGCATGGCCGCTCGGCCGCTTGCGCACGTCCCATGGCACGGCCAATTGCGACAAGCTCGTCAGCTGTGGCTGTTGTGCCAGGGACAAGCTCACCATCGACGGATTTATGCAGAACCGTGCGTGAGGTGGAGAAACCGAGTGCGCCTAAGCACGTACACCTTCCTCAACGATTTTGCCCATCGCCTCAATGTCGTCATCGGTCGGGACCGCTCCGGGTTGTTCGCGGTCGCCCAACACATAAGCGCGCACTGCGCCGTGAGGCACATGTGTGCCGATATCCATGGTTCGCGGCAGCTTCTCTAGCGCATCAAGATATTCGGGGAATGTCTCCCAATCCCATGTAATGCCCTCAGCCAGAGCCGTGCCGGGAATGTCCTCCACTCCTTCCATCAGGCTGATCAGCCATTCGTGTCGATCCGGCTTGGCGGGCGCAAAGCCAACTCCGCAATTGCCCATGACGGCGGTGGTGACACCGTGCCAGCTAGATGGTGCCATTTCCTGGTCCCATGTGGCCTGACCATCATAGTGGGTATGGATGTCGACAAAACCGGGCGTAACGATTTGTCCGCTGGCGTCGATCTCTTCCGCGGCGTCACCGTGAATGTCGCCAACTTGCACGATGATACCGTCCCGGACTGCCACATCGCCTGCGAAGCTTTCAGCCCCGGTGCCATCGACAATAGTGCCGCCCCTGATGATCAGATCGAATGCTGGCATGGTTCTCTCTCCTCTATAGAGAACGAAAGTGTCTCAAGTGCAGAGCTATGTCCAGTGCATCATGGCATGATTAGCTTAGGTTCGATGCGGCATCCTGACGAATAGCAACGCAGCCAATCCGGCGGAGAATAGCAAGCAAATGGAGGCCATTCCGATCCTCTGGTCGTTGAAAGCGGTGGTAAATATCTCCACCAGCAATGGTCCCATCCAAACAGTAATCGTTCCTGCAATCGCGTAGAGTCCGAAAAACTCGCCGCTGCGGCCCGGCGGGGCCAAGGTTACGAGCATCGCGCGGCTCGAAGAAATACTGGCAGTGGCCATGACCGCGACGATGCTGACGAGAGACAGATAGGCCAGGTCCGAGAGTGACTGGAAGACCAAACCATCCCACACCTGATAGTTTGCGATCGACCCAAAGAGCAGGCTTTCTTGCGTGACGGAGAGCTGAAGCGAAAAGGCCAGCACCATGCCCAGAATCTCGATGATCAGCGCGTTCTTCACACCAACCTTCCCGTCTAACCAGCCCCCGAAAATTCCACCAAGGAAGGCCCAGGCTGATGCGAATATCGCAAAGCAGAGCATTTCGAGGAAACCCCAATCGAGGAACAACGCGACGTAAACGGCGCTCAATGCCAGTAGTGCTGCCATGCCATCCTGATAGAACATGCGAGCGACTAGAAACTTCGCGAGATCCGGATATTTGGTCGCTTCACGCACGGTCTTCAGGACAGCTTGAGACCCCGTGATAACGGCAATTCGCCAACTTGCGCTTAGCTACACCGGGATCCTTGGCATGAAGGAAAAACGGGATGGAAAAGACTGCGAGCCAAACCGCGCAGATGGGCCCAACTATCCTGGCATGATCGAAGCTGGAAAGGTCAAAACCGAATTGCGGCTTGAGGAACGGCCATTGGATTGCGCCGGGCAGAATGAACAATACGGCGATGGCAAGGAAGATAAGCACCGCCGCCAAATTGCCGAGGCCCAAGCCAAGACCGGAAATCATCGAAAGTCGCTGTGGCTCACCCGCGACCGAGAGCATCGCATTATGGGTGACCTCAGAATAGGTATAACTAACATAGGCGATCACCAGCAGCATCATGATCGCCCATACGGGCAGGCCAGTGCCGCCGGGCTGGGCGAACCAGAGCAAGGCGGAGCAGACCACTATTGTGCCCAGTGAGAGCGCGAGTACTGGTTTCAGTCGTCCTCCACGATCCAGCGCGGCGCCCAGAAATGGAGCGGTCAAAGCGGCAATTAATCCAGCCCATTTGGTAACCGAAGCGATGGTCGCCTGACCTTGAGCGTTCGCCGTTTGCCGTGCGGTTTGTGGATCGAGGCTGTCCAATTCCCCGCTCGCGAGCAGGTCCGCGCCGATAATATCTCGCGCGAAATAGGGTGCAAAAATGTAGATGACGATCAGGATGTAATACGGGTTGCGCGCCCACTCAAAGACAGCCCAGGCAAACCCGGTTCTACTTAACGCGCCCCCTTCACCGTGAGCAGGGCGGCCAGGAATTGTCGGGGCAGGGTCAGGCGCTTGCATAGCTTCGATCCTGACAGTTAAGCTGCTTGCGCTTCTAGCTCTTCATCAGTTTCCGGCGGGTCTAAAAAACCACGGATTGCCGCCACGCTTTCATCCTTGTGGCTGAGCAGGAACAGATGCCCTCCGCCCTCCATCACGACCAATTCAGAATTGGGAATCAGGCTGGCCAGGAATTTGCCATTGGTCAGCGGAACGATGGCATCATCGTCGCCCATCATGATCAGTGTGTCCTTCTTCATGAAGGGCAGGGCAGGCGCACTCGTCCAACCGAGCATACACAGCAGTTGATACATGTAACCGCGCGGGGAAGGCGGGGTGAGGCGCGACATATGGCCGGATTTACCCGGACCCGCGCCAAGGCCTTGACCATACAGTGTTTCAAAGTTCTTCTGCATGAAAGCAGGATCGATATAACGGCGCGGATTGGCCATCTTCGTCAGCGCTTTCGGGCTGCCGGGCATCATCAGCATACCTGCACTGGTCGCGATCAACACGAGACGGCGAGTGCGGCCAGGATGCTGAATGGCAAAATGCTGAGCCATACCGCCGCCCCAGCTGATGCCCATCACATCAACCAGATCGACGCCCAGTTGATCGAGCAGCTTTGAGGCCGTCCAAGACATCGTCCACGGTGTGTAAGGAACAAGCGGATCAGGCGATCCGCCAATGCCGGGCATGTCGAACATGATAAAGGCGCGCTCTGGCAGAGCAGCGGCCAGCGGCGCAACCGCTTCGATATTCGCGCCAATGCCATTGAAAAACAGGACGGGCGGATGCTCCGATGCCCTATCCAGCCGCCACGTAGCGACGCGCAGGGAGCGACCGCCTACATCACGCAGGCCGACTACGGCGTCCTTCATTGCGTCGTCTTTCGAGGCCCGGTCCAAGTTCTATTCCCTTCAATACGGCTGACGCGGCATTCATCGATCCCTCATGAACACCGCCTCAATTGCAATTTTTTGCAGCCCCCATGCTTTCGCTAAAGGCGCTTTGGGCGTTACACCTCTTCCACTACGTACAGACCAGGGGCTGCGTCCAGCGGCTTGTACTTTGTGCTCCCCAGCTTTTGCGGTGCAGTTTTTGTCTTACCAGAGCGTTTCTGAACCCACTCCATCCAATACGGCCACCAGCTGCCTTTGACCTCTTCGGTCCCTTGCAGCCATTCATCTGCGGTCGGCGGTAGCTTACCCTTCTTCTTTTGAATGAAGTACTTGGCCTTGGGATTGCCTGGTGGGTTCAGGATCGCTTGCATATGGCCTGACTGGCTCAGGACATAGGTTACATCCTTGGATCCAAACAGTTCGGTAGAGCGATATGTCGCCTTCCAAGGGGTGATGTGGTCTGTGACCCCGCCCAGAATGAACATGTCGGATTTGACCTTGGACAGATCGACCTTGTGATCGGCCATCTCAACTTCACCCTGTTTTGTGAAGGCGAGTGTTTCAAACAATGTGAGGAAGTCAGCCATCAGACTACCTGAAAGGTTGGTTGCATCCGCATTCCAGAACAGCACATCAAAGGCTGGCGGATCCATGCCAAGTAGGTAATTGTTGATCACATAGTTCCAGATCAAGTCATTTGGGCGCAGCCAGGCAAAGCCGCGGGCGAGGTCATCCGCCTTGATAATGCCCGCCTTTTCCGCGCGTTTGCGGGCCAGCGCCATACCGTTTTCAGATACGAGCGACGCTGCCTCCACGTCCGTAGGCTTGGGGTGCAGCACGCAAACCATCAGCGTCAGTGTTCCGAGCAGATCGCTCTTTTGCGCGGCCAGTTTGGATGCCAATACCGAGGCGGTTTGACCGCCGGAACAGCCCGCTGAAACATTCACCTTTTTAGAACCAGTGATCTGAGCCACGGCTTCCATCGCCTCTTCGCATGACCGGATGTAGTCCGCCATGCCCCACACGCCCTGTTCCTTGGTCGGATTGCGCCAGGAGATAACGAAGGTTTGGATGCCGTTATCAACTTGAAACTTCACCACGGATTTATCGGGCGACAGATCGTTGATGTACATCTTGTTGATCTGTGGCGGGATGGTCAGCTGCGGGACTTCATGCACTTCATCTGTGGTCGGGGCATAATGCACCAGTTCCATCATGTCTGTGCGTAACACGACGGAGCCCTTTGAAATTGCAATATTTTCACCAATTTTGAAGGGTCGCTTATCGACCTGGCTGACCATGCCTTTGTTATTCACGAGGTCATTATAGGCGTTTTGCAAACCCTTGATCAGCGACAGGCCGCCGGAATTGATCACCTGCTTTTGCGCGATTGGATTGCCGATTAGCGAATTGGTTGGCGAAAGGCTGTCTAGGATGATGTTGGAAATGAAATTGGCGCGGTTGCGCTCCAGCTCATCAAGCTCCAACTCCTCAAGCCAGCTGCGCATTCCCTTTTGCACCGCCAGATAATATTGTGCGCCCGCCTTAAAGAATGGATTGAACTGCCAGGCGGGATCCATAAACCGTTTGTCTTTGGGGTCTGGCGCCAGCTCACTCTTGCCGGTCATGATCTTGACCACGTCTTCGCCCATGCTTTGCGCGTGCTTCATAAGGCGTTTCGGATCAGATGCGGTCTCACGCAGCAGCAAAGCGACCGCGCCGACGAAATCCTCGCGCGCCACACCAATTAACGGGCCCAAGGCATTGGTCGATTGGGCTGCTTCGTTTTCGAGTTTTACGGTGCTTTCTGGCATCTCATCCCCTCTGCTGGCTTCTGCGGAGCCATTGGTATCATCCATTTACATGATTCAGCCACACTCTAACTCAATGTCTAACAGGGGCAATAGGCTGAAGTTTTTGCTGGGCAATCGCGTCCGTGAAGGGCGACTTAGAACAATCTCAACGATTTTTGGCTATTTGCCGTCCCCTAAGTGAATTTACGCAGATCGCCTGCACATTCGGAAGGGACAGTCACTTCAGTGGCCGGATTGTTTTCAAAACTAACCAAATCCGCAGCGGAGCCGGAACAGGAAGTGCCTGAACCAGCGCCGCTCAAGCCTATCAGTGCGAGCGATTTGCAACGTCGGGTGGAGCTGCTCGACAGTTTGGAAAGCGCTGGCCTTGGATGGTTTTGGGCGAGTGATTCCAAAGGTCGGCTGATCTATCTTTCTGAGGCTGCGACCCAAAAATTGGGGCTTGAAGAGGGGCAAAGCGCGGTCGGAATGCCCCTTTCCGAACTGTTTTTGCCGGACAATGATCAAGCCGCCGAAAGTTCTGAACGGCCACTGAAATTTGTACTCGCGGCAAGAAACTCGATTACTCCGATGACGGTTCGACTTGCTGGGACGCAGGGCGAGGTCTGGTGGGAAATTGCTGCCAAACCGCAGTTTGACGAGAATGATCATTTCACTGGTTACCGCGGAAGCGCGAAGGACATCAGCGCCACGCATGAAAGCCGCCGTGATGCGGAAAAGCTCTCCAAATTCGATTCGCTAACCGGTCTTTCCAATCGTTACCGCATGACGAAGCAGCTGACTTCGACGCTGACCGCCTTCCGGTCCGCGAAACGCAGTGTTGCACTGATGATGTTGGACCTCGACCGTTTTAAGCAAGTCAATGACACCATGGGACATCCCGCGGGTGATGAACTGCTCAAACAGGTTGCAGCGCGGCTGAAGCGGCTGATCGGTGATCGCGGGGAAATAGGGCGCCTTGGTGGTGACGAATTCCAAGTCATCTTGCCTGACATCGATGATCGCGGGGTGCTTGGTGATTTAGGGCAGCGCGTGATTCAAATGCTCTCACAGCCTTACTCGATCAATGGTATGCGCGCGGTCATTGGATCTTCCATGGGCATCGCAATTGCGCCCTATGACGGGATCGATGCCGACGAATTGGTAAAGGCCGCTGACCTAGCGCTGTATTCGGCGAAAGGTGAAGGGCGCGGGCAATACCGGTTCTACTCCAGCGATCTCAAAGAAGGGGTGAAACACCGCCACCGGATTGAAGAAGATCTGCGCGATGCGATCGCCAAAAACGAACTGCAAATGCACTATCAACCGATCGTAACGGCTGAGAAGCATACGGTCGAATGCATGGAAGCGTTAATGCGCTGGGAACATAGTGATCGGGGTATGATTTCACCCGGGGACTTCATCCCAGTGGCGGAGGATGTCGGGATCATCCGCGAATTGGGTGAATGGGCGCTGCTTGAGGTGTGCAATCAGGTAAAGCTCTGGCCAAAGTCAGTCCGTGCGGCCGTGAATGTTTCGGCAGTTCAGTTCGCATCCGATGATTTTGTCAAAGTTGTTCGTGGCGCGCTGCAAACATCAGGCGTCAATCCTGCTCAGATTGAGCTGGAAATAACAGAAAGCGTATTCGTCGGGGATCTGGACCGGACATTCCGATTGTTCCGAGAGCTCAAGGAACTCGGCGTCAAACTGGCGCTTGATGACTTTGGGACGGGGTATTCCTCGCTCAGCTATTTGCGTGATGCGCCTTTCGATAAAATTAAAATAGATCAGAGCTTTGTTCGCGGTTGTTCAGCTGATGACAACAACAATGCCGCGATCATTGCTGCCATTGTCAGCCTTGCAGAAGCGCTGGACATGGAGACGGTTGCCGAGGGCGTTGAGAACAAAGACGAGCTTGCGATGGTGCAAAAGCGCGGCGCCAGTCATTTGCAGGGCATTTTGTTCTCACGCGCTGTGCCAGCGCAAGAGGTTTTGGACCGTTTTGAACGCGGCGCGTTTGAATATGAACCGTTGGGGCCTGAAAAATACCGACCGGATCGCCGCACGGAATTCCGAAGGATTGGATTGATCCACGATGATCACCGTTACAAAGTGATGTTGCGGAACCTTTCCAAAACGGGCGCAAAGATCGAAGGCCTGTTGGATGTTCCATTGGGGACTCAGGTCGTTCTGGACTTTGGCGGCGGACAGTTAGCAGTAGCAACTGTGAAGCGATCCGAGGGCTTCAGCCAAGGTGTCGAGTTTGAGACCCCGCTGATTAATGATGGGGCCGACGGTCTGTGTACACGCCACCGCGTGTCGCCTTACCAAATTGAGGCAGTTGGGCGGCCGCTGACCTCCTTGGGTAATGATGCCTATGCGGCGCTTGCCGACAATGTCAAAGGGGCGAGTAAGGCGTTCATCGAGGTCGACATCAGCGGCACTGCAGGGGTCGCAGCCTAGCAGGCTATTGAAAACGCGGTATTGTCCTTAGACCTTCCCAATTATGGTTTACCGAAATTAACCATGAAACCGAGTGCTCACCCGTAACCACTCTTTTTCGAAACGCGCAGGCTTGGTTAAAACGCGCTAAAATCAGGCCGAATATCGCTGCCCAAATTAACGGTTTCCTAAGCGCCTTCGCGCCAATCCCGGTTTATGAATTCGCCGGTGAAACCATTGCATCTGGACCACGATGAGAAGGGCGCCAATCGCCCTCGCGCTGCGCGTATTCCTTCGGCGCAGACAACTGCGATCTCTAAGCAAGGTGGAGAGGGCAACGGCACTCCATCGCTCAAAAATGGGGCCGAGGCTCCCAATCGCACCAGCGATGATCGCCGCGGGCCGGAGCGTGTGCGTACATCGATTGCACCGGAAACCGTACGCGAAGAGGCTGCTTCCAACGCTGAGCATAGCTATTACCTGCCACCGCGACCGCGCGTGATCGCGGGCTTTCTGCTCATTACATATGTGATTGCAGGGGCGATTGCGGGCGCGGTCCCGCTTGGGGCCTTGGCGATCATTGGCGTAGTTTTGTCTGTTGGCATTTTCGCGCTTGGAGGGACTCTTTCCGCCTTCGAACGGCGCGACGAGACGCCTTATTTCATGCGGCTCGTGGTGTTGTTCACTGGCGTTGCCATCCCGATGCTCAGCGCGGGTATGGTGCTCGGTCTGTGGGTGCTCGAAGGACTTGCATGGCAGTGGGCGGTTGGCACGATCGTTTGTATCAACGCTGCCTGTGCTGCTCTGTTCGGGATGCGCATCGTTTCGTTGTTTACCGCAAAGTTCGGCGTTTGGGCCGGTTTTGCCTTGGTCGATCCAAGTCCGTTGACATTCTCGGCATTGGCTGGCGCTGCGATCGTATTGATGCTGGTCGCGCGGTTTGAGTGGCTCAGCGCCCATCGCCGCCAAGTGGCCCGTGAGGCGCGAGAGCGGCTCGCCTCGCGGGCAGAGGACATTCTTCGCAGCTTTGAAGAAACCGGCCAAGGGTGGTTTTGGGAGACTGATCGGCGCGGTCTGATCAGCTATATCTCCCCCTCGGCTGCGGAAATTCTGGAAAAGCCCGTTGAAGACATCCTAGGGCGACCACTAAACGCTATTGTCGATATGACTTCGGGACCGTCAGGGGCAGAACGCACCTTGACGTTCCACCTTTCGGCGCGTTCTCCGTTCAATGAGGTGGAGCTGCGGGCAGCAGGGACCACGCCAGAACGCTGGTGGGCCCTAACCGGGCGGCCGGTCTACGACAGTTTCAAGAATTTCTGCGGCTTTCGCGGTCACGGCTCCGATCTAACCGAGCAGCGCCGCAGCGAACAGCAAGTCTCACGCTTGGCCCACTATGACAGCCTCACCGGGCTGGCCAATCGGATGCAAATGTCGCAGTCGCTGGAGCGTATCTTGGGCTCGCCACGAGAGCGTGATCGGGCATGTGCACTGATGATGCTGGACCTCGATCGCTTCAAGCAAGTCAATGACACCCTGGGCCATCCGGCGGGCGATGCTTTGTTGAAGCAGGTGGCTCAGCGGTTAGAACGCACGGTAGGCAGCAAAGGACGCTGTGGCCGTTTGGGCGGCGATGAGTTCAAAGTCATCATTCCCGGATATAATTCGCGTGAAATGCTGGGCGACCTTGCCAATGAAATCATCGCAGTCCTCTCTCAGCCTTATTCCATCGAAGGGCAGAGCGTTGTCATAGGTGCTTCTATTGGTGTTGCGATTTCGCCCGAACACGGATTCTCGAATGAGGAGCTGGTCCGCAATGTCGACTTGGCCCTGTATGCCGCCAAAGATGCTGGGCGGGGTACGTTTCGTTTTTATGCAGCGGACCTGCATTCTGCCGCAGAAGCGCGCGCGCAGTTGGAAAAAGATCTGCGCGAAGCCATCGCGCAGGGGCAGTTACAACTGTTCTATCAGCCGGTCGTCTTTGCGGGGAACGAGAAAATTACCGGTTTTGAGGCATTGCTGCGTTGGCATCATCCGACCAAAGGTTGGCAGTCTCCGGCGAAATTCATTCCGATTGCAGAGGACGCTGGCCTGATCGATCAAATCGGCGCTTGGGCGTTGCGCACGGCCTGCGCTGATCTGGCGCGCTGGCCCGACAGCATTCGCTGCGCCGTCAATGTCTCTCCGCTTCAGTTCTCAAACCCTGAATTGCCGACCATTGTCGCGAACGCTTTGGCGCACAGTGGGATTGAGGCCTCGCGGCTTGAGCTGGAAATCACGGAAAGTGTTTTCCTCAATGATAGCGCCGGTACCGAGGCCATGTTCGCCAGCCTGAAACGGGTTGGCGTGCGTCTTGCGCTTGATGATTTTGGCACGGGTTACTCATCGCTGGGGTACCTGAAAAAGGCACCGTTCGATAAGATCAAAATCGATCAGAGCTTCGTTCGCGGCGCCACAGAAACAGGCAGCCGCAATGGAGCGATTATTGCCTCCATCACCAGTCTCGCCGAAGCCTTGCGGATGGATACGACGGCAGAGGGTGTCGAAACACTGGATGAGCTGGAGCTAGTCAGGCAGCTCGGCTGCAGTCATGTTCAGGGCAATATCTATCATAAAGCCTTGAACGCCAATGATGCGGGTGAGCTGGTGGCGGGCGATCTCGCCATCAAGGCAGATGGGCCGCGCGCGGCCCGCGCTCCCCGCAAGGTCTTGTTGCGGCGCATTATGGTCAGTTATGACGGCTATCGAGCACCTGCAACCCTGCGTTCAATTTCAGAAGGCGGGGCAATGATCGATGGGGTTTGGAATGTTCCAGAGGGCACCTTGATCAAGATTGACTTCTCAAAGGACCGATCAGTGAAAGCGCAGGTGCGCTGGTCCCGAGAAAGCAAGATTGGTGTTGAATTCGCAGCGCAATTACAGCGCGGCGCAGATGGTGGCTTTGACGTGCTGCGTGACGTTTGACCAATAGCAATCAGTAAAGAGATCAAGCGCCCGGCCGTTAGGGCAATAGTAACCATCGCGGTTTACATCTTAGTCAGCAGATAGTGTTTGCCGTCTGAGCAAATTGAAAAGGAACACAAAAGTGGCCCTGAAGGGTTTCTTATCATCAATGGGTGGAAATGGCTCGTCACGCAGCAAGCGCGGCGTTGCTGCTTCGGCGCTTTCCGATGATGAAAAACTGGCAATGCTTAATGACTTGGAACATTCCGGCTTAGGATGGTTCTGGGCGAGCGATGCCGATGGCAACCTTACCTATCTAAGCGGCGCACTTGCGGAGTGCATTGATGTTCCTTTGGAGGATCTGATTGGACAGCCGCTGGCTAGTGTTTTCAATCCTCGTGCGGGGGATGGGCGGACCAAATCGCTTCCCTTGGTGCTCGGCGCACGCAAATCGTTCTCTGGCTTTGTTGTCGAGGCGTCAAAAGGCAAAGCCAATGCCGTTCTACGTTTGGCGGGAAGGCCTGTTGAAGATGGCCGAGGACGCTTTACTGGGTTTCGCGGCACTGGTGCCGACATTACTCAAGAATTCCATCGCGAAGAAGAGACCTCTCGCCTCGCGAAATTCGATTCTCTAACGGGTCTCGCAAACCGCCACCGGATGGCGCAAATCATCGATTCCACGCTGACAGCATTTCAGACTGCTAAGCGCAGTTGCGCTGTTCTCATGCTTGATCTTGACCGGTTTAAGCAGGTCAATGACACGCTGGGTCATGCAGCGGGTGATGAATTGCTGCGGCAGGTCTCCTCGCGGCTCCAACGCTCGATCGATCATGAGTGCGAGATCGGCCGATTGGGCGGCGATGAATTTCAAGTGCTTCTGCCGGACATGGACGACCGCGGCGTTTTGGGCGAAGTCGCGATGAAAATCATCTCGATGCTCAAACAGCCTTACTCCCTAGAAGAAGGGCGCTGCGTCATCGGGGCGTCAGTTGGCATTGCCATCGCGCCTCACGATGGTGTTTCCCGCGAAGAGGTAGTTCGCGCAGCGGATCTCGCTCTTTACGCGGCGAAGAATGGGGGGCGCGGGCAGTACCGCTTCTTCTCAGGCGAGCTTGAAAACGAGGCGATTTTCCGCCGCGCGGCTTGAAGAAGGTCTGGGTGAGGCAGTGCGCGAGGATCAGCTGTTCCTCAAGTACGAGCCGATTGTTGCAACGCAGGGCATGAATGTGGAGGCGCTTGAGGCGCACATCTGCTGGAACCATGCGCAGCGCGGTGAAATCGATCAGGAAGAATTCGCCGGGATCCTTGAGGGCTCCAGCCAAAATATCGAAGTCGGCCGCTGGGCTATTGAGCAGGCCGCCCGCGATGCCGCCAATTGGCCAGAGACCGTGCGGGTTTCCGTCAATGTGCCGGTGCAATTGTTCAATTCTGACGGCTTTGTCGACGGAGTGGCTGACGCCTTGAAAGAGGCGGACATTGCCGCCGCACGGCTCGAGCTGGAAATACCCGAGGCTGTTTTCTTCGGTGACACTGATGGTGTAGACCGGACTTTGGCTGCTTTGTTCAAGTTGGGTGTTCAGCTAACCCTTGATGAGTTCGGCAGCGGCTATTCCTCGCTTGCTTATCTGCGCCGTGCGCCTTTCGATACGATCAAGATCGATGAACGCTTGATTGCAGAGGCTTCCGACAAGGATGGCCGCGAGCTGGGCCTGGTAAAGGCGATTGTCGCACTAGCTGGCGCTTTGGAAATGAACACCGTTGCCAATGGCATTGAGTCTATGGAATTGCACCGAGTGCTGGGTGAATGTGGCATATCCTATCTTCAAGGCCCGATTTACTCCGATCCCATTACAATCGACGCTGTCTTTGACGCGCTGACCGATGAAGCGTGGAACATCGAACCTGATAGCGACCGTACGAAGCGTGCGCGCCGCCGCACCGTATTTCGCAAGATTCAGGTGATCCACGATGATCACTCCTATGAGGTCACCTTGCGCAATCTATCGAAGACTGGCGCTTTGATCCAAGGCCTGGCCGATGTTCCTAAGGGCACTCAGTTCGTCGTCGACCTTGGCGGCGGTCAATTGGCGGTTACGACTGTGATCCGGACGAGCGCTGATACCCAAGGCCTCGAGTTTGAGCAGCACTTGATTGATGATGGCTCTGGCGGGTTGTGCACGCGCAATCGGGTCTCACCCTATGCTCTGGCATCTGCCGGTGCGCCATTAGCGGCGCTCTCTCAGGGGAGCTACAAGGGCATGGAGGGCGGTATGCTAGGCCAAGGTGGCGGCAGTGTGCCGCAGTTCGGCTATGCCAACACGCCAAAGCCTGAGGCGGCATAGTTCCTTCAGGTTTTGCATGCTCTTTTGAGGGTGTTGCGATTTTCGCGAATGACATGGGCAGCACGGCTCGCTAATTGGCACAGCCAATGACCGACCTTTCAAAAATCCGCAATTTCTCGATCATCGCGCATATCGATCATGGGAAGTCGACTTTGGCCGACCGCCTGATCCAGTTTACGGGCGGGCTGACCGCGCGCGAAATGAGCGAGCAAGTCCTTGATAACATGGACATCGAGAAGGAGCGCGGGATCACCATCAAGGCCCAGACCGTGCGCCTCAATTATAAGGCGAAGGACGGCGAGACCTATCAGCTCAACCTGATGGACACGCCGGGCCACGTCGATTTCGCCTATGAGGTCAGCCGCAGCCTGGCCGCATGCGAAGGCGCCTTGCTGGTCGTCGACGCTGCGCAAGGTGTGGAGGCGCAAACCCTCGCGAATGTCTATCAATCGATCGAGCATGATCACGAGATTGTACCCGTCATCAACAAGGTCGACCTGCCCGCCGCGGAGCCGGAGCGTGTGCGCGAGGAAATCGAGGAAGTGATCGGCCTCGACGCGTCCGAAGCGGTCATGTCCAGCGCGAAGACCGGCATCGGGATCGAAGACGTGCTGGAGGCAGTCGTCGCCAAAATCCCGCCGCCCAAGGGAGAGCGTGACAAGCCGCTGAAGGCGAGCCTCGTCGACAGCTGGTACGACCCCTATCTCGGCGTCGTCATTCTGGTTCGCGTGATCGAGGGCTTCCTCAAAAAGGGCCAGAACATCACCTTTATGCAGGGCGGGACGCAGCACCTTGTCGACCGCGTCGGCTGTTTCACGCCTAAGCGTGAGGATCTGGACGATCTGGGCCCGGGTGAGATCGGTTTCATCACTGCGCAAATCAAAGAGGTGGAGCAGGCCCGCGTTGGTGACACGATCACCACGGTGAAGGGCGGGGCGAGCGAGGCTCTGCCGGGCTATAAAGAAGTGCAGCCGGTGGTGTTCTGCGGCCTGTTCCCGGTCGACGCGGCGGATTTTGAGAAGCTGCGCGAGAGCATCGGCAAGCTGCGCCTGAATGACGCCAGCTTCAGTTTCGAAATGGAAAGCTCCGCCGCATTGGGCTTTGGCTTCCGCGCGGGCTTCCTTGGCCTGCTGCACCTTGAGATCATTCAAGAACGCCTTAGCCGCGAGTATGACCTTGATCTGATCACCACCGCGCCGTCGGTCGTTTACCGCCTGCAATTGGGCAAGACGAAGAACGAGGATGCGAAGGAAATCATGCTGCACAATCCCGCCGATTGGCCGGATGTGAACCGCATTGAAATGATCGAAGAGCCTTGGATCAAGGCGGTGATTTACAGCCCGGATGATTACCTCGGGGCGATCCTGAAACTGTGCCAGGACCGTCGCGGGGTTCAGACCGATCTGACCTATGTCGGTGGGCGCGCGCAGGTGACCTATGAGTTGCCGCTTAATGAGGTGGTGTTTGATTTTTACGACCGTCTCAAATCAATTTCACGCGGCTATGCGAGCTTTGATTACGAGCAGATTGGCCTGCGCGAAGGCGACCTGGTGAAGATGAACATTCTGGTCAATAATGAGCCGGTTGATGCCCTGTCATTGATCGTCCATTCAGGGGTTGCGGAGGAGCGTGGCCGCGGCATGTGCGAACGCCTGAAAGACCTGATCCCGCGCCACTTGTTCAAGATCCCAGTGCAGGCCGCGATCGGCGGCAAGATCATCGCGCGTGAGACGATTTCAGCGATGCGCAAAGACGTGACCGCGAAATGCTATGGCGGCGATATTTCCCGCAAGAAGAAGCTGCTGGAGAAGCAGAAAAAGGGCAAAGCCAAGATGCGTGAGTACGGCAATGTGAGTATTCCGCAGGAGGCGTTTATCGCCGCGCTGCGGATGGGGGAAGAGTGAAGCCCCGCGCCTAGTGCAGGCGATAGCGCAGCTATCGGCAAGCTAGAAGCGAGAGGCTGTAACTCCGGCCAGCGGGTCGGCCTTAGCCGAACCCGACTGACGTCACGCGGCGCATGAAGCGATTGCGCGAGCAATCGCGGAACGGCGCGTGGCGGTTTGGTTGTCCATCACCAGAGCTTTCCTTGAAAGCGACAAGTTAGAAGCCGGTGCGCGTTAGCGCATCGCGTATTCCGACCGACCTCGGCGCGGAGCGTCGAGGATCGGAAGCGAAGTTGGCCAAAGGCCACCAGGCGGGCCAGCGGACCCGGGCCGCGACGGAGAAGGCCAGGAAAGCGACAAACTAGAGACGAGAGGCTATAACTCCGGACGACGTGTTAGCGACATCCCATGCCTGTTTTGCGCCCGATTCCTAGATGTCGACGTTCGGGTGTCTTGATTGACTTTATATGAGAATGCTGAAGCTCGATATAAACTTCTGCATCTGGCGGGTGAAAGCGGTCACAGGTGAACCTATCGGGTCGGCGTAACCCAACCCCACGCCTCTGCTTGCTGGAAAGCTGCGGCGTTCTGGCTGGCGAGCATCTGAAAGCGCGGCCGCAAGCTGGGTGGAATTGTCTGCGGGTTCGGAAACCGCTCGATGAATTCGGTGCGCAGCAGCTCACCATGCGCAGAACCGCGTGTCAGCATCGCGTGAACATCGGTCGGGTAGTATTCGAGAAGCACGTCAGCGACCGCAATAGCCTCATCATAGCGGCCTTGGCTCATAAGCCATTCAGTGACGGTGCTGGCTATCACGGCAATGCTCTCGCGCTTGGTCAGCACGCCTAGATAGATGCCACTATCAACCTGCGCCTGTGTGACGCCCATCTGCTCGAAATATTCGCTCTCGCGGGCGGGATGGCCTCCTCTTGTAGACTCGATGGCAATGCTCCGCCCATTTGTCGGGCTGGTGTAGCGCATGAACACATGGAGCGGTGCGGTCGATAGTGAGACGTTTAATCCAAGCCTCTCGGCCACTATAAGCTGCAATATCGGCATCGAGACGCAGTTGCCCCGCCGCGTATCAAAGTATGTTGCGAGGAGCTTGTTGCGCAGGTCTTGGCCATAGGGATCGTCATGGTCGTAGACGAATGGCCTGTTCGCGTTCCAGGCCCCAGCCTCGTAAATGACCTGCCGTGTTGCTTTGAGCTTATCCACGTCGCTGCCGCCCGCCGCTATGCGTGTCGCCGCATTGGCGAGCTGGTCAATCTCGGCCGTTACCGCCGCCTCGTCCATTTCTAGTGCGATGATACGGTCGAAGGTCAGCTTCGCACGCTCGTAGCTCAACTCACTATCAGGTGCAGATAGGACAGCGTGCACCACATCGGCAGGCGACTGGGCGGATGTTGAAGAAGAGCATATCGCGGCGATCAGCATCACGAAACACCAAGCCAAGTTCGACAACCTCACGCGAGTAAGCCTTCAACTAACAGGTGGAAAGATGCCGACAGGACTATTCAGAAAATAGAGCGAATAATCGCAGACGTCACAAATATTTTGATAACGCTCAACGCCTTTGCTTCCATATAGAAAAACCGTTCGCTTAGCATCAAATTCACAGGATATTAAAAATGTATCGTGATTGTCCTGATCGGTAAAAGATTGGCACTCAATACCTTTAAAATTATAGCTCTCCTTCATTTCATCTGTAGGTACAGCAATATTAACTTGCCCTTTAATGCAAAAGAAATCTATGTTACTACATAGTTCCTGCGCCCCACCTATATCAGTTACCTCATACGGGCGCTGCGGGTCGTCGGTGTAAATTGCGTATGCATAGTTTCCTGCCTCTAGATCAAAGAGGGCAACTTCCTTTGTTATTTCAGAGGCATAAGCAATTCTATGGTCATAGTGCGACCACTTATTGATTTCGGGCGCAGATTTTTCGCAGCCTGATACAGAGGCTGCAGCAACTATCGCTGCCATCCAAAACTTCATCTCGACGGGCGGCCCAAGAGCACTTTAGCCGCGTCGTTGTAGGGCGCCCGATGGCGAGAACCAAAAGCTTGACTCCTAAATATCCTGTTACGGAGGTCGTTGCGACCGAAAGGTTCTACGAAAGCGGCTTGGCCTTCACTTAAATGCAGCCCTTCATGGGTAAACGTGGTTTGCTGCCCAAAAGCATCTTTCTGGAAAAGTCGCCTATAGACTGTAATCGTCTGAGAGCCGTCAGCACGCCTACTACCTGGACCTCCTTCAGCTTGAGCATATGCTCGATTCGCACCTCTGGCAGTCGTGCTTGCTGGCTGCGCAACGACCTCTGCATCAACCAAGCGCTGCCCGACCTCGCCCGCAGTAAAGGTCGAACTCACTTCTTTTCCATCAAGCTTCAAAGTAATAGAAACTTGTCTGTCAGGGTTACTCATCAGTTCATTCACCGCACTTGTATAAGCGGAATTAACCTCAGCAATCTCATCGTCTGACAAGTTTCCTGTATCGT
The DNA here is from genome assembly GCF_057364945.1 of Erythrobacter sp. SN6-5. NCBI lineage: Bacteria > Pseudomonadati > Pseudomonadota > Alphaproteobacteria > Sphingomonadales > Erythrobacteraceae > Erythrobacter > Erythrobacter sp. SN6-5. Next base: position 2,560,540 of record NZ_CP200282.1, on the reverse strand, counting down.
CGAGTGAGCAAGAGAAACCTTCTCCACTCTCGGCAGAAACACAGCTCAAACCCGTTGGATCGATGCCATTTATCGGATCATTGCCAACGTAGGCATAGAGATTGACTTGATCCTCGTAGCCTATCGGATCAGTCTGCAAAAAGCGTGCATGTGCAGATGAGGCACTGACGGTCGCTATTGCGATTGTTACGACGGTGAAAATCGGCTTTTGCAACATTCGCCTCCACTAATGTTAGAAGGAGTTTTAACACTTCGACGAGTAAAAGCTAGTCGCAGTTCGATCTTTTTTGATACTATTCTATGGAGTTCGGCAACCACCTAGAGTTAGTGAGCGAGGCATAGCAAGTCCGTCATTTCCGTAACTGGGTCGTGAGCGGAATGGCGACTCTTCGCTTCTGATTGGACTAACGCGAACATTCCGCAATCGGCAATTTTCAGTCATAGCCGTAGTTAGTTCTAGTACTACGATTCCCAACTTTTATCCTTAGTGCTCAACCGCGTCTTAGGCTTCGCAACCTTGCGCTCCCGCACCTGATGCTTCGCGTTCACGATCTCGGGCTCTGTGTTCCGCAGGTGTTTGTTTGTTTTGCCTCAAGCGCCTAGCGCTCACCTCCGTTCGCTTGGCTATCCTCGCATAAGCTCGGGCGGGCAGTCGCCCTTGCCGCTCGCTGATCGCTCGCCGGATCATCGCCATCCAGTAGGCGTTGGGCTTGCGTTCCGCGAAACGCGGAGCGATCACCGCTATCCAACAATCAGGCTGCTTTGAAATCGCGCAGCTGCGCTCTCATTTTCCTACTCCCACGCAGGGCGCTATGGCGCGGTTATGCGCTCGTATCTCAACCTTGATCGGAAAAAGCGATTAGTCAGCCGCGTTCTGATCGATTGGATTTTTGGCCTAAAACTGTGTTCCAGCCGTTCCAAGCGTGGCTCACGTGCGGTGAACCGAGTGCTGCTCGGATATGCGAGAGATGTGCATGAAGTGTGGTTTGCGGCGTCAACTTCACTTGGCGTTCACGTAAGGCGCGGTTATAGGTGGAGTATGACCACTGCCCCTGATAGCGCTCGCTCTTTCGCCCGTATCCTCCGCAAGTCTGCCATGTTGGCGGGCCTAGCCGGTGCCACGCTGTTTACCACGGCTTGTGGCGGGGGCTCTGCCAATGAAGACGTGGCCTATGTCGCGCGGGACGTGGAATCGCTTTATGGCGAGGCGAAGCGGCGGATGGATACCGGCAACACGCTGCTCGCCGCCGCGCTGTTTGACGAGGTTGAGCGGCAGCACCCATATTCGCCATGGGCGCGGCGGGCGCAATTGATGAGCGCTTTCAGCTATTACGTGGCGCGTGATTACAACAAGGCAATCCAGAGCTCTCAGCGGTTCCTGTCGATCCACCCGGGTAACAAGGATGCGCCCTATGCGTATTATCTGATCGCGCTGAGCTATTACGAGCAGATCAGCGATGTGAACCGCGACCAGAAGATCACAGAGCAGGCGAAGACGGCCCTGCGCGAGGTGAACCGGCGTTTCCCGGCGAGCGAATATGCCGCCGATGCGCGGTTGAAGCTGGACCTGGTGGATGATCACTTGGCCGACAAGGAAATGGAAATTGGGCGCTATTATCAGCGTTCTGGCCGGTGGCTGGCGGCGAATTTGCGGTTCCGCAATGTGCTGGAGAATTTTGATACGACCAGCCATGCGCCAGAAGCTTTGTACCGCCTGACGGAGAGCAGCCTGGCGCTGGGCGTGCCGAACGAAGCGGTGAAATATGCCGCTGTGCTGGGCGCGAACTATCCCGGTGATGAATGGTACGAAAAGGCCTTTGAGCTGGTTCAGGACCACGCAGCGGGCGTTTCTCCAAGCTGATTGGCTTGTGGCTGCGGGGTTTGGGGCAATCCCTTAGGCCCGTGCTAGCTCCGCATTAACCAAATATCATCTGCTGTGCGTTAGTCCGCGCGGCCATGAGACGTTCGTTTTGCTTTACCCTATTTGCGCCGCTGTTTGCCTGTCTGGCAGCGGTTGGCCTTACTGCGCCTGCCACTGCGCACCCTGACCACGGATTGGTCGGAGGGGCAGATGCTGGGCCTGGCGAGATTTTGATTGGCGGAATGCTCGACGGGCGCCGTGATGGCGTCAAGTTTGATGGCATTGCGGTGACGATCAATGGCGCCCCGACCGATCTGGCCGAGGACGGGCATTTCACCGCCGCGGTGCAACTCGCACCCTATTACCGCGTCGACATCAAAGGCGAGCGCATTTTCACCATGGTACAAACCTTCGGCAATGCAGAGCTGCGCGATGCGCGCTGTGATTGCCTGTCGATCCCGCCGATAGAGATGGTCGCGCGTAAAAAGGGCCGCATCGAGCTGTTCTTTGGCGGCGATAGCATGGCGGGTCGGCGCTATTTCTCGGCCCCGCGCGGTGAAGAGGCGGTGCTCGATAAGGTGACGCTGGACAGCGATTTGGATCACCTTTTTACCGCCATCACACCCTATCTAGAGACCAGCGATCTGGCCTCGATCAATCTGGAATCCGTGGTCGCAGCGGAGCAACCTGGACCGCTCGGCACCCAAGAAATACTTGTTCTTCTCCCCGCCGGAACTGACGCATGCTCTGGCGCGTGCAGGAATTGATCACGTCTCACTGGGCAACAATCACACCGCCGATTACCGCGATGCCGGGTTGAAAACTACGATTGACGCCTTGGACGCCGCCGGTGTTGCATGGTCTGGCGCGGGCATGGATGTGACCGAGGCAGAGCGCGCCTCTCGCTTCGATCTCGCCGAGCACAAGCTGGGCATCTATGGCTTTGTCGGATGGCGCGGCACATGGACGCCGAACCAGACCGCCACCGAAATCAAAGGCGGTGCAGCCTGGGGCAAGCGCAGCGATGTCGAGCGCGTGACCAAGCGTGAACGACGTGCCGGATATGTTCCGATTATGCATTTCCACGGCAATATGGAATATGCCGACCGGCCATCGGAATTGTCGCTCCCACGTTTCCGCGCTGCGATTGAAAAAGGCTCTCCGCTGGTCATCGGCCACCACCCGCACGTGACCCACGGGTTAGAGATATATCGCGGCGGATTGATCGCGCATTCGCTCGGCAATTTCCTGTTTGATCAGGAGCACCCGCACACCCAAGTCACTTACGCGCTGAAGGTCTGGTTGGAAAAGGGAGAGTTCCTGCGCGCAGAAGCGATCCCGCTTAACATGCTCGATTACCGCCCCGTTCCGGCAACCGGCGGCATGCGTCAGGCGGTGCTAACCCGGCTGCATTGGCTGTCGGAAGAGATGGGCACTGTGCTGGCGCAGACAGGTGGGCACTCCGCCGTTTGGGCCAAACGCAGGGGCATTGAGCGCCCGCAATGCCGTTTCCCCAAAGAGTTCAACCTTGCGCATTTCGCACCTGCCTGCATCAGCGAGCGGGGCAGTTATGGCCGCAATATGATCCCGCGCGGCGACTTTGAAAGCACTCAGTTTGAGCTGGCCGGGGACCGGTTCTGGATGTCGCGCAATGCCGCGATTGATTTCCGCACTTGGTCGAATGGCGAAGGCTATATGGCGCTGCTGCCCGACGGCGGACCCAAACTGCCTTATCTCTATTCGCGTTCTTACATTCGTGATGTCTATGCGACCCGCTTTACCCTGCAGAGCAAGATCAAATTTCCCCGCGACGCCGAGGTGGAATTGATCTTAAAGGAGCGCCCGCAAGAAGGGGCCGCGCCATCATCCTCCATTCGCGGAACATCGATCGGCACAATCGAACTAGCCGGAGGCGACTGGCGCGATTTGAAATTCGATTTCAACCGTCCGGAAGAGACCAATGGAGCGGCGCGCGCATTCCGAGTGATCCTGAAAATCCGTTTCAAAGACAAACGGGCCGCTGGCGACAAGACCATTGAGCTGGATGATTTTGAGCTGATTGAATGGCCTGATGAAGACAGCCAGAAAGACCCGGCGCAGGCGTGGCGGTGGACCCATTACCAGCCCAATATTTTACGTGCTGAAAGCAGCCCGACTAGCCCCTCCGCTGGCGAGTAATACTCAGACAAAACCTCGGCGAATGCACGCAGCGCAAAACTAGCTGTTTGTTGTCTCAGCTCAGCAGGTGACGTGCGGCATTTGAGCGGTTAGAAAACCCGCTGAAATGCTGACCCGCCTGTCCATCCGCAATATCGTGCTTATCGAGGCGCTTGACCTAGAGTTTACGCGCGGGTTGGGCGTGCTCACCGGCGAAACAGGCGCGGGTAAGTCGATCTTGCTCGATGCGCTCGGCCTCGTGCTGGGCGACCGGGCAGAGACTTCTTTGGTGCGCGCGTGCGAGGCCAAGGCCAGTGTAACTGCCAGTTTTGAATTTGGCGCGTTTCCTGCCGCAATCGTCGCCACATTGGATGATGCAGATATAGAGTTGGAGCCGGGAGAGCCGCTGATCATTCGCCGTCAGGTGAAGGCCGATGGCGGTTCCAAGGCCTTTATCAATGACCAGCCTGTTGGCGTTGCCTTGCTGCGAGAGCTTTCCGCATCTCTGGTTGAACTGCACGGACAGCATGATGATCGCGGGCTGGTGAACCCGCGCGGGCACCGCGCTTTGCTGGATCGGTATGCCGGGACGGATCTGGGTGGATTGGAGCGCGCATGGCAGGCATGCGCCAAGACAGAGGCGCAATTGGCCGAGGCACGCGGCACGGTGGAGCAGGCCGCAGCTGATCAGGAATTGCTGCTCGCCCATCTGGCTGAACTGACCGAGATTGAGCCGCAGGCGGGCGAAGAGGTTCGCCTCGCGGAGACCCGCGCCGCCATGCAAAAGGGCGAGAAATTATCCGGTGATTTGGAGGAGCTGCGCCATATTTGGGAAGGCTCAGATTCGCCGCTGGCATCGCTGCGGGTGGCCGCACGCAAGCTGGATCGGATCGCGGGCGAGCATCCCTTGCTGACCGAGGCATTGGCAGCGCTGGACCGCGCTGTGATAGAAGCGGGCGAGGCGGAGGATCGCTTAATGGATGCGGGCAATGCTCTGGTCCATGATCCCCAGGCGCTGGATGCTGCTGAGACGCGTTTGTTTGAACTAAGAGCGATTGCGCGCAAGCATCGCTGCGATGTTGATGACCTGCCAGAGCTGATGCGTGACATGCGGGCACAACTTGACGCAATTGAGGGCGGTGAGGCGCAATTGGACGCGCTGGAAACCGCCGCCCGTGAAGCGCGAGAGATATATCTGGCTAAGGCGGAAAAAGCGCATGCTGTGCGACTGAAAGCGGCCAAGAAACTGGACAAGGCTGTTGAGGCAGAACTGGCCCCGTTGAAGCTGGACGCCGCGCGTTTCCTGACCGCGGTGGGTAAATTGCCAGAAGACAAATGGGGCGCGGCCGGAATGGACAGCGCCGAATTTCTGATTGCGACCAATCCAGGCGCCGATTTTGCGCCGCTCAACAAGATCGCATCGGGCGGCGAATTGTCGCGCTTTATCCTCGCGCTGAAGGTGGCCTTGGCCGAGCAGGGCGGGGCCGCAACCGTAATCTTTGACGAGATTGATCGCGGCGTTGGCGGCGCGGTGGCAAGCGCGATTGGAGAGCGGCTTGCAAGGCTGGCCGACAGCGGCCAATTGCTGGCCGTGACGCACTCCCCGCAAGTCGCCGCGCGCGGCGGGCAGCATTATCTTATCGCTAAGGCGTCCAGCGGCACCGTTACCAAAACTTCGGTCTCGAAACTGAGTTCAAAGGAGCGCAAGGAAGAGATCGCGAGGATGCTGTCGGGCGCGGAAGTCACACCAGAGGCGCGCGCGCAGGCGGACCGTTTGTTGGAGAACGCATGATGGAAGGCGTGAAGCCTAAAATGAGCGGCCTGCAAATCCTGGCATTGGTCGCCGGGATTTTCGCGATCCTGGGTGCGACAGTGTCGTGGCTCGTGGTGATCATGGTAAGCTCGCACTACAGTCCAATAGATGCAGATACCTGGCCAACCTATGCGATAACGACCGCGATGTGGCTCGTCTTTTCCGGCGCAGTTGGATGGCTGATGCTGCGGCTTACTCGGGGATATGCGTCGGCTAGAGGCTGGGCTATCGCTGGCTGCTTTGGTGCGGCGCTCTTGATATTGTCGATGTTTGTTTTGGTTGAGTGAGTCTTGCAGCGATCCCCAACACTTCCCAAAATGATGGAGTTGCGTGATGCAGCGGCGTGAATTTGCAGGCCTTGCTGCATTATCCTTGTTGGGCGGGTGCTCAACCAGACTTTTAGGAGCTCAACACTTGGAAGAAATGTATGGTCTGATCGGCCAGATGAAAACCGCTGAAGGTAAGCGTGCAGAAGTTATTTCTGCCTTGCTCGAAGGTACACGTGATATGCCAGGAAACATCGCCTATATGATCGGCGAAGACCTCGAAGACCCCAACTCGATTTGGATCACCGAAGTTTGGCAGACGAAGACTGATCATGCGAACAGCCTCCAGATGTCTTCAGTCCAGGCGGCAATTGGCAAGGCGCGCCCGCACATTGCTGGTTTCGGAACGCGGGTAGAGACAAAGCCTGTAATGGGAGCCTGAATTGGCGAACCTCTCAGAAGCCGATGCAGCCAATGAGCTGATGCGCCTCGCGCGCCTGATCGCGAAGCATGATAAGCTCTATCATGCGCAGGACAATCCGGAGATCACCGACCAGGAATATGACGCGCTGGTGCGGCGTAATGCGGAATTGGAGGCGGCGTTTCCGCATCTGATCCGTGATGATAGCCCGTCCAAAAATGTCGGCCATCAAATTGCTGCATCGCCGCTGAGCAAGGTGACGCATGAGGTTCGCATGATGAGCCTCGACAATGGTTTCTCGCGCGAAGAGATTGAGGAATGGACCGCGCGGGTGCGGCGTTTCCTCTCCCTGGATGATGGGCAGGTGATGGCTTTCACTGCTGAGGATAAGATTGACGGACTGTCCTGCAGCTTGCGTTATGAAGGCAGCAAGCTGGTGCGTGCGGCGACGCGAGGCGATGGGCAGGTCGGCGAAGATGTGACCGCCAATGTGCAGCATATTGCCGACATTCCGCAGGAACTGCGCGGTAATGATGTGCCCGATGTATTCGAAGTGCGCGGTGAAGTTTATATGGAAAGACAGGCCTTTGCTGCGCTTAATGCTGCGCAGCAGGAGGTGGAGGCAAAGTTGTTTGCGAACCCCCGCAACGCCGCCGCAGGATCGCTACGCCAGAAGGATGCCAGCGTCACAGCAAAACGCGTTTTGCGGTTCTGGGCGCATGGTTGGGGCGCGGCTTCCGCAGTTCCGGGCGCAACCCAAAGCGAGGTTGTGGAGACCTTGCGGCGCTGGGGCTTTCCGATCTCGCCGCTGTTCAAACGCGTTGAGAGCACGGATGCTTTGATCGCGCATTATGAGAAAATTGGCGCTGTTCGTCCGGACCTCGATTACGAGATCGATGGTGTGGTCTATAAGGTCGACCGGCTTGATTGGCAGGGTCGGCTTGGCTTTGTTGCGAAGGCTCCGCGTTGGGCGTTGGCGCACAAATTTCCGGCCGAGCAGGCGCAGACTACGCTGGAGGCGATCGACATTCAGGTCGGGCGCACCGGCAAGCTGACCCCGGTCGGCAGGCTCGCCCCGGTTCTGGTTGGCGGGGTGACGGTCACCAATGTGACGCTGCACAATCGCGATGAGATCGCGCGCCTGGGCGTGCGGCCAGGTGACCGGATTGTCGTTCAGCGCGCCGGTGATGTGATCCCGCAGGTGGTCGACAATCTGACCCGCGATGCGGAGCGCGAGCCTTTCGATTTCCCTGAGATTTGCCCGGAGTGCGGCAGCGAGGCTGCGCGTGAAGAGGGCGAGGTTGATATGCGCTGCACCGGCGGGCTGATCTGCTCGGCTCAACGGACCCAGCGGCTTGAACATTTTGTCAGCCGCAAGGCGATGGATATTGATGGGCTGGGCGAGAAGACCATTGACCAGTTCTTTGAGCTTGGTTGGCTGGAAAGCCCGGCTGGTATCTTCCGCCTGAAGGATCGCCGCAACAACATTCTGGCGTTGGAAGGTTGGCAGGAAAAGTCGGTCGACAACCTCGTCGCCTCTATCGAGGCAAAGCGTGAACCGGATGCAGCAAAATTGCTGTTCGGTCTGGGCATTCGCCATGTTGGTGAGGTCACTGCACGCGACCTGATGAAGGCGCTGAGTGACATCAATATGCTGCGGAATGCTGCGCAGCAATTTTCAACATATCGCCTTGAAAATCCACTGGGCGATGACGAGAAACCGTCACCGTTCAAGGCCCGCATGGACAACGCCGCGAAAGACATTTTCGGCGTCAGCGATGGGTTCGGCGCGACGGTCGCGCATTCGCTCGCAGATTTTTTTCACGAGCCGCACAATGTCGCCGTTTGGGAAGATATGCTGAGCCAGGTTTCACCGCTGCGGCCTATGTGGTAGAAACGCTCGACAGTCCGGTCGCGGGTAAGACCGTGGTGTTTACCGGCAAGTTGGAGACAATGAGCCGCGATGAAGCGAAAGCGCAGGCCGAACGGCTTGGCGCAAAGGCCAGCGGCTCAGTCAGCGCCAAGACCGATATTCTGGTTGCAGGGCCGGGGGCGGGATCGAAACTCAAAAAGGCGCAAAGCCTGGGGATTGAAGTGATGGATGAGGCAGGCTGGGCCGCAATTGTGGCGGCGGCGGGATGAGCTGCAAGATCGAAAAACGCGCCGAGGCGGAGGTCTCCGGTTATTTTCGCAAGCTGATGCGCGATCTGGAATCGCCGCGCGAAGTGCGCCGTTTTGGCAGTGGCTGGTTCGCTGGCTTTTTCGCGCTGCTTTTTTCAATCGCAGGGTTCTTCCTTGTCATCGCGCTCCGCTTTCCAGAATGGTTCGCGACACCAGAACTAGAGATCGTCAAGGAATGGACCGGGTTTCGCACGCTCGTGCACGGTGTTCTGCTGGCGAGTTACTCGCTGGCATTGCTGAGCTTGCTGTTGAGGCCGCGCAAGGTGCTGGGCGTGAGCGCGTTGGTCATTGGCATTGGAGCAGCCTTGCTCGGCGGTGCCAATGTTCAGCCAGAGGAGACGAACAGTTGGGGAATCTTTTTCGGTCTCGATTTCTTTATCGTCAACTTGCTGGTCACCGGCTTGATGTTCGCCCCATTCGAAAGGCTGTTCCCGCATCGCCGCGAGCAGCGCTTGTTCCGTAATGAATGGCGAGAGGATCTGTTCTATTTCCTGGTCAGCACAATGTTTGTGCAGATACTTACGTTTCTAACGCTTGCGCCTTCGACCATCATCAACGCGAACACCAATAGCTGGGAGGCGTTTCGTGCGGGTGTCGCCGACCTGCCATGGCTGGTTCAATTCGTGATCGTCTTGGTTGCGTCTGATTTCCTGCAATATTGGTATCACCGCCTGTTCCATAAGGTTCCATTCCTTTGGGGCTTTCACGCGATCCATCACAGCGCAAAGTCGATGGATTGGCTTGCCGGTTCGCGCATGCATTTGATTGAGGTTGTGTTGCTGCGAATGGTGACCAGCCTGCCGCTCTTTACGCTCGGGTTCAGTCCATCGGTAATGCAGGTCTATCTGGGTTTCATATACGTTTGGTCGTCGCTGCTTCACGCGAATGTCGGCGGAGATTTCGACCGTCTTGGACATTGGCTGGCAACGCCAAGGTTTCACCATTGGCATCACGGCTTGGAACAAGAGGCGTTTGATGTGAATTTCGCGATACATTTTCCGTGGATCGACAAGCTGTTTGGCACCTTCCATCTTCCGAAAGGACGCTGGCCAAAGGACTATGGTATTCCTGAGGATGTGCCGCGTAGCTATCTTAAACAGATGGCCTACCCATGGACCCGCAAACCGAAAGATCAGGAATAATGCTCACGGAAGCGCACCCACAGGCGCTGCGGATTGCCGATCTCTTGCGTGCTCGCGGTGAGAAAATTGCGGTGGCCGATGGTGCAACCGGAGGATTGATCGCGGCCAGCATGTTGAGTGTGCCTGGCGCGCTCGATTTTTTTGTTGGCGGCGGCGTGGTCTATTCGTTCCGGGCGCGCGATGTTCTGTTTGATCTACCGCGCGAGGCCTATAAGGGCATGCGCGGCGCGAGCGAAGAATACGCCCTGCTTCAAGCGCGCGCGATCCGCGATAATTTTGGTGCAGATTGGGGCATCGCTGAGAGCGGCTCTGTCGGCGGCAGCAAGCATCCGAGTGGCGCGCCATCTGGGCGCAGTTGCGCAGCGCTTATCGGGCCAGAGAGCGAGCACACGCTTGTGCTGGAGACAGGCAGCGAAAACCGGATCGAAAACATGCAGGCCTTCACTCGCAATGCGCTCAATCTGCTGGAGCAAACACTCAGCGAGTGAAAAATTCTGAGTAACTGTCGAATCCGACTTGCCAGTTTCGTCTTCTGATCAGAGCCTCGCCGCGGTGGCGCGGGCCACAAAGGAGAAGACCCATGCAATATATGTTGCTGATCACCGAAGATGAGAACATTTATAAGGGTGATGATGGTGGCAAATTGATGGAGGAAACCGTTGGCAAACACATGGCGTTAATCGCAGATATGGAAAAGGCTGGCGTCTATGGCGGAGGCAATCGATTGCAGCCTGGAGCCACTGCCACGACCATCAAATACAAAGCTGGTGAGGGCACTTTGCATGATGGTCCCTATGCTGAAACGCATGAAGAACTGGGTGGCTACTACATCATCGAAGCGGATGATCTCGACACAGCCATTGAATGGGCTCGTAGAATTCCAGTGCCTGGCAATGGCGGGATCGAAGTGCGCCCCGTTTGGCAGGAGTGACTTTGGCGGCCGCGTCTGTGCAAATCGCTGATGCCATTGCAGAGGCGCGGCCGCGCGTGATCGCGGCTCTTGCTGCGCAACTACGCGATCTGGATATGGCGGAGGATGCCTTCGCCGAAGCGGCGGAGACGTACATTTCCAAAGGTGTCGCGGCAGACCGTCCCGCCGCGTGGCTCTTCGTCACAGCTAAGCGCAAGGCGCTCGACGCGATGCGTAGGCAGGCGGCTCAGGACCGGGCTGTCAGCGATGCGGCCCAGGTAAGCGAGATGAGCAATGTTATCCAATTGCCCGAAGCGATACCGGACGAACGGCTGCGGCTGATCTTCATCTGCTGTCATCCAGCGATTGCTTTGGAGGCGCGCACGGCATTAGCGCTGAAGGTGATTTGCGGTGTGCCAGTGTCGGAAATTGCGCGAGTCTTTGTGTGCAATGAACCAGCCATGTTTCAGCGCATCACGCGGGCCAAAACAAAGATCCACAAAGCAGGCATTGCGTTCGAATTGCCACCGCGAACGGCATGGGCAGAGCGGTTAGATGCGGTACTCCTCACCTTGGAATTGGCCTATACGGTGGCATATCAGGATGCGGCGAACGAACGCGATGGAGAGCTGGCGGGTGAGGTCTCACGGCTTGCCAATATGTTGACCGAATTGCTGCCAAAGGAGCCGGAAGTGTTGGGGCTGGCGGCGCTCATCGCGCTTGCAAGATCGCGGGAGGCGGCGAGGGTGGATGAGGCCGGAGCAATGGTCCCTCTGTCTCAGCAGGATTGCAGCCTTTGGGACGGCGCACTGATTGAACATGCGCGGCTCTTTCTTGATCAGGCGCATGCATTTTCGCGAACCGGGCCGTATCAAGTGATGGCCGCAATTCAGCTGTGCCATGCGCGGCGCCGGACCGATGGTACGACCGATTGGGCGGCAATCTTGAAGTTTTATGATGCACTCATGGTGATGCGGCCGGGCGCTGTGGTGGCGTTGAACCGGGCGGTTGCACTGTCGCAAGCGGAGAGTCCTGCCGCTGGGCTTGCTGCGTTGGAAGAGCTTCCGAAAGAGAAGCTCCAATCACTTAGGCCCTATCATGCGGCGCGAGCGGATATGATGATCCGATTGGGGCGCGATGAAGAGGCAAAGGTATCTCTGAATGCAGCATTGAAACTCAGTCCGCGCAGCGCAGAACGGCGATATTTAGAGCAACGCTTTGCAAGGATTGAATAGAGTTTAGCGCTCGCCCAGCTCCGTGCGATGCACCGGGAGCCACTTCATCACCCCGCCAGACATAGGCGTCCAAAGACCGGTGCGTATGTCCGCCATCGCTAGCCGATTGCTGGTCCATTGGTTGCACGTCTGTGTGAGATTGTAGCTTGGGATCGCGGTGTAATACGCATCCCGGCTGAACGTATCGCGTTCGTAATCGCGAAACGGGTCGGCGCCCAGCGGCGGCAGGTCTGCTTCAATTGCTTTGACCAAGGCTTTGTATTGTTCGCCCGACACGCGCATCGCGCGGCGCTCTTTATCGAGGGGCGGATTGATATAGCGGCTGACGCGGATCACGCCGGGTCCGCCAATGGTCCCGATCCTGAGCGCGCTGGATACCGACAGATCGGAGATTTGCGGTATCTCCATCATGGCTTGCCGGTCGCCAAATCCAATCGCGACATGGGTCGGCTCGGCGGTGCCCAGCCATTCATTCGCGCTGGGAAATGTCTCGCGCCAATCCTTGTGCGCATTGGCCACCGGCAACACGAATTGCGTGTGCACTCCATTGGTCTCAACCATGATCGTAACCGGATCGGCGATCGGCTCCTCAGCGAGTGTGCCGCGCGGGATCATTGATCCAAACCATGCGGTGAGCAGGAACACCGCAAGTGCAGCCACCAAGGCGATGAGCGCATATTTCAGCGCCCGACCAATTCTGGGCAGCACCTTGCTGGCCATCAGGTGCCGCGCCGCCGCAGCCACAGGATCGACCAATCGCCCCTGATAAGGCGTGCGGTCAGGCGAAAGCCAGCGCGGCGATAGGCTCGGCGAATGCCTTGCTCCTGCGTGGTCAGCAAGCCGGCAAGCAAGACGCTGCCGCCTGGCGGAACAGAGGCGGCGAAATCAGGTGCCAGCTCGGTCAGCGGTCCTGCCAGAATATTGGCGATCAAGAGGTCATAAGGCGCGCGTGCCCGCAGCAATGGATCGTCCATGCCATCCGCGATCACCATCGCCATTTCGCCAGGGCGCGGGCCAAGTCGGATGGTATTGAGGGCGGCATTATCCTCAATCACGTGGACGCAGACGGGATCGATATCGGATGCGGTGGCGCGCGCAGCAGGCCAAAGCTTGAGCGCCGCGAAACCGAGCAGCCCTGTGCCTGTGCCGATATCGGCGAGATTGCGCGCATTCATCCCGGTGCGCTTCATCGCCGCGAGCATTTCGAGACAGCCAGCGGTGGTCTCATGCTGGCCGGTGCCAAAGGCTTGGGCCGCTGGGATCGCAAAATTGATGGCAGATGGGTCTGGCGCAAAATCGGGCGTATGAATGTAGAATGGTCCGGCGCGGATCGGCTCGACGCCTTGCTGGCTCAGAGTGAGCCAATCCTGATCGGGCAATTTCTCGACCGTGATCTTGGGCGCTTTACCGGCGAACAGATTGGTAAGAGCGCTCTTTTGCGCTGCCCCAGGCTTGCTCGGATACCACCCTTCCAGCACCCATTCCTGTGGGCGATCCTCGGCAATTTCGCGGCCAGAAATGACGAGATCAAAATCCCAATCATCCAGCTCATCATGCGTCAGCAGAGCGGCCTGGACGGCCTTCTTTGGCGCAAAGGCCGATAGCTTCCAACTTGTGCTCATTCGCTAGCGGCTTCTTTGGCGAGGCGGGCATCAAGATCGCGGTGCTTTTTGGCGACATATTTAGCGCAGGGCGCTTCCATGGCCAGCAGGCCGCCCTTTTCAAACCATTGGAACAACTGCCCATGCGATGGATGCGCAGCGATCAAGATATCGCAGTCAATGGCTGTCAAACGATCAAGGCCCGCGCGATACTTTGCCAAGTAATCCGGATGATCGGAGAAGCGATATCCATCTGCGCTAACCGGAGAGAGGCTGTCAGCATAGACGATGGTTTTGCAAACGTCGTTTTCGCAGCTTTCCCATTCCCAACTTGTCGCGCCGGGCGTGTGACCCGGGGTTGCGATAGAGCGGACAGAGGTTTGTCCTGTGCCCATTGCATCCCCGTCCTGATGGATAATGTCGACGCGAACGGGTGAAAATGGCTCATGCATCCCGTTTTGCGGGTCGCCCGGTTGATCGCGGCCTGTACGCATCGCCTCGGCGCCCGCCTCCAGCGAAACCAGAGTTGCCCCGGTCAGCTCCTGCAAATAGGCCATGCCGCCAACATGGTCGAAATGTTCGTGGCTAAATCCGAGCAGGAGTATGTCGTTCGGGTTGAAGCCCAAGCTCTCGATGTTGCTCTCTACAACGCGGGCTCCTGCCTCGGTCCCGCTATCGAGCAGGATGTGGCCGCTGTCATCGGTGATCAGGATCGCAGAGATACCGCATGTGCCGACGTAATAGGAACTGCCGTGAATCTTGAAGGGCGGGGCAGGCTTGTCCCAGTCGTCCCAAGGCTCGCAGGCGTCAAGAAATGCTTGCTGGTCAGCAGGTAACCCAGAAGGCTCTTCTTCGTTCGCGAGCGACGTAGAACAAGCTGTGAGCAACAACGCGCTCGTGATCACGCCCAATCTACCGAACATAGCTCGCTCCATTGGCGTCAATCACCGCGCCGGTCATGCTGGGTGGGGCATCCAGCGCACAGAATGTGATGATGCGCGCGATCTCTTCTGGCTGAGCGACTTTGCCCAAAGGAATGTCTTTCAGCAGACCGTCGCCGCCGCGACTCTCCAGATAATCTCCGGCCATGGCCGTATCTGTAAAGCCCGGAGCTATCGCATAGCTGAATATGCCTTCACTGGCATAAGCGCGCGCGATGGTCTTGTGCATGGCCAGCATGCCGCCCTTTGCCGCGGCATAATGCCAATGCGCAGGCAGAATCGCCCCGGTGCCCGGCGCGGCTAGCGACATGCACTATGCGTCCTGTGATACCCGTGCTTTGCCAATGGCGCACCGCAAAGCGGGAAAGCTGGGCCGCGGCGGTTAGGTTGATGCGCAAGGTGTCTTCCCACCCGTCCAGCCAGGCAATGTCGGAACCATCCAGCGGATTGGCGTCAAACAGTCCCGCATTGTTGATCAGCACATCCACTTTGCCGCCGGTTCTCTCCAGCATTGCGTCCCATAGGGCCTGCGCTGCGCCGGGATCGGTGAAGTCTGCGGCGATCGTCTGATCATCGCCGCTGCGTGTCGCGTGGCCGATCACTTTTGCCCCGCGCGCTGTCAGTTCTTCGCGGGCCGCCGCGCCGATCCCACGGCTCGATCCGGTAAGGAGAATGTACTTCATGCAACACTCTATCCAAAACTTTGCACCGGGAGTCGAGCGCTCACCGCTTGTCACACGCGATTGTCACGTTAAGTGGGGGGAACGAAATGTATGGGATCAAAAAATAATGGCGAATAGACCGCTTTCCCCCCACTTGCAGATCTGGCGCTGGGGGCCGCACATGCTGGTTTCGATTTTGCACCGGGTATCCGGCGACGGCTTGGCAATTGTTGGCCTGGCTGTATTGGTTTGGTGGCTTGGCGCATTGGCGAGCGGACCAGAGGCGTATAATGCGTTTCAGACGGTAGCAACTTCGCCCTTTGGCTATGTTGTGCTGGTCGGTCTGACATGGGCATTCTTCACCCATATGATGAGCGGCCTGCGGCACTTTGTCCTCGACATCGGCGCTGGCTATGAATTGAATGCCAATAAGATCTGGTCAATTGCATCACCCATTCTGGCGATCCTCCTCACTGCGGCCTTCTGGGGCTTCATGCTAAGCAAGCAGGGAGTGATCTGATGGGTAGTGGAACTTCACTCGGAAAAGTACGCGGTCTCGGCTCTTCGCATGCTGGCGCGCATCATTGGCTGCTGCAGCGCTTTACGGCGATTGGCAATGTTGTCCTCACGATCTGGCTGGTGGCCAGCATCATGCTGCTGCCGGATCTTGGATATGCCACGGTCAGCGGTTGGATCTCTCACCCCGTGCCAGCCACGGCGATGATCCTGCTGGTGATCTGCACATTCTGGCACGCGCGCCTGGGGCTTCAGGTGCTGATCGAAGATTATGTCGAAAACAGCGGCACCAAATTTGGCGTGATCGCTGCACTCAACCTTGCTGTCATTGGCGGCGGTGCATTCGCTATCTTTAGCGTCGCCCGGCTCGCACTCGGAGGAGCCGCCTGATGGCTGACCTGAATTCCTACAAGATTATCGATCACACGTACGACGTTGTTGTTGTTGGCGCTGGCGGCTCTGGCCTGCGCGCAACCATGGGCGCGGCCGAGGCTGGCCTGCGCACTGCCAATATTTCTAAGGTTTTCCCAACCCGTTCGCACACTGTCGCGGCGCAAGGCGGGATCGCGGCATCGCTGGGCAATAACACGCCTGATCACTGGTCATGGCATATGTATGACACGGTGAAGGGCGCAGATTGGCTGGGCGATCAAGACGCGATTGAATATCTCGCGCGGGAAGCACCCGCCGCTGTTTACGAGCTGGAGCACGCTGGTGTTCCGTTCTCTCGCAACGAAGACGGCACGATTTATCAGCGCCCCTTTGGCGGCCACATGCAGAATATGGGCGATGGCCCGCCGGTTCAGCGGACTTGCGCCGCGGCCGATCGTACCGGTCACGCCATGCTGCACGCGCTCTATCAGCAGAGCCTGAAGTATGACGCGGATTTCTTCATCGAATATTTCGCGCTCGACCTGATCATGACGGGCGAGGGGGGAATCGCAAATGCGTCGGCGTGATTGCTCAGTGCCTGGACGATGGCACCATTCACCGGTTCCGTGCGCAAAACGTAGTGCTGGCAACCGGCGGCTATGGTCGCTGCTATTATACGGCGACTTCGGCGCATACCTGCACCGGCGATGGCGGCGGCATGGTGTTACGCGCTGGCCTGCCTTTGCAGGATATGGAATTTGTTCAATTCCACCCAACCGGCATTTATGGCGCGGGCGTCCTGATCACAGAAGGCGCGCGGGGCGAGGGCGGTTACCTCACCAATAGCGAGGGTGAACGGTTTATGGAGCGCTACGCTCCATCGGCAAAAGACCTTGCTTCGCGCGACGTGGTCAGCCGTTCTATGGCGTTGGAAATGCGCGAAGGGCGCGGCGTGGGCGCAGATGGTGATCACATTCATCTGCACCTCGATCACATTGATCCAAAGGTCTTGGCTGAGCGCCTGCCGGGCATCACCGAAAGCGGCAAGATTTTCGCTGGCGTCGATCTGACCAAGCAGGCTCTGCCAGTCACTCCGACCGTGCACTATAATATGGGCGGCATCCCCTGCAATTATCACGGCGAGGTTGTGACCATCGGCCCGGATGGCAATCCGGATCACGTGGTCCCCGGCCTGTTCGCCGTGGGCGAGGCAGCCTGTGTGTCGGTACACGGCGCAAACCGTCTGGGTTCCAACTCGCTAATCGATCTCGTGGTGTTTGGCCGCGCGACCGGTCATCGTCTGCGCGACATTACGAAGGCGGGCGCAAGCCAGCCAGAGCTGCCCGCAGATAGCGCCGAGCTGGCGCTCAGTCGGCTTGACCATTTCCGTTATGCGCAGGGCGGTTCACCAACCGCACAAATCCGCAGCGAAATGCAAAAGGGCATGCAGAAACATGCGGCTGTGTTCCGTGACAGCGCTCTGCTCGAAGAAGGCGTCAAAATCCTGGCCGAGCAGAACAAGCGGATGGAAGACATTCACGTGTCCGACCAATCGCTCGTTTGGAACAGCGATTTGATCGAAACGCTGGAGCTCGACAATCTGATGTCACAGGCGAATGTGACCATGGCGAGCGCGGCGAACCGCAAGGAAAGCCGCGGAGCGCACAGCCACGAAGATTTCCCGGATCGCAACGACAAAGAATGGATGAAGCACACCATCACCTGGTTTGATGGTTGGGGCGGCGGCGCCAAGGGCAGCGGCAAAGGCGATATGAAGATCGATTATCGCCCCGTGCACGAATACACACTGACCGACGATGCGACCTATATCGAACCGAAAGCGCGGGTTTATTGATGGCTAAATTTTTTTCTTCGCTTGGTTTCAGCAAAAGGGATGTGATCGCGAAGGAAGTTCTAGACGGTGCCATTCGAACGTTGAGAGCGGCAGGTTTCGATGAAAATGAAATAGCTGATCTCTTTCACGAAGTCAGCTTGTTGGATGTCAACGAAGTCGAAAGAGCGCCAGATCCCAAAGTCCGGATAGAAGTGTCGTCCGACAATTTTCAAAACTCGGCAGACAGATACAGCTTTGAAGAAGGGTTTGAAGAATTGACCTGCGTACAGGCGTTAAATCGCTTGGCGAAAAGGCACGAACGCACGTGGATGTTCGAAGATTCTGACGAAGCCGATAGTGCTTTAGAGGCTGTAAAACAGGCTCTACCATTGGGCGGGCAAGCCCAAGCTTGGCTCAGATCAAATGCGAGCAAATCAGGACTTGAGATAGGAGGTCTTCGTGATGAATGGGTCACTCAAGCGTCGGATTCCGAACTTGATAACGAAGAAGGGTTCGTGTTTTTCGATGATTGGCGTTTCAAGACACGCTTTCCTTGGGAGTTGATCGAAACTTTAGCTCGCTACTTTGCCGGAAGAGGCGACGCCCATGGATTGTCAGCATTGGAAAAGGAGGTCGAAACCTCTGGCGTGGTTCTCGACGGTCGTATTTTTGAGCAGCTTGACGAAGCGAAAAGATCAGTCGTCCATTTTTCGTCCTACAAGGGTTTTCTGTTCTCGTTGTCTGGCACAGGCGAAAAGATGCGTGCGGAAATTCAGAATGATTTCGCGAATGATCAAGGGCTTGATGATACGCAAATGCTGGATAGGTGGCTCGACGAAATTGCGTCTGAAAATTCTAATGTATCGATTTATAAGAGGTCAAATCGGTGGCGAATTGAGGTGGTCTGATCATGGGTAAGCAGGCGTCTCTGACGTATATCCTTCGACAGGCTCAGGACGAATGTGGCTTCTGTTTGAACCGTTTGATCCATTTCGATAGACTGCGAACCAATGGTGCATACGAGACCTGCCTTCAGGCTTGACGCTATCCATCGCTCCGCACACCATAAGCCTCATATGAAACGGGGCGCATCTTTTCGAATCGCGGTCGCGGCGCTCGCGTTGGTGGTCGCTGGGCCAGCCTATACTCAGAGCAATTCGGACAGCGCCAGCAATCCCAATCAGCCGCCGCCGCACACCAAGCCGTGGCCCAATTTCGTCTCGGGTCAAAACCGTGCTGCGATCAATGCCAGTCTGGCTGCATCGCCAGAGTTTGAGCGTGAGAGTTCGCCCGCGGCTTTGCTCCGCCAGCGGCGCAAGCTGGATGCGGTATTCAGCGCGCTACAGCCCAATCGCCCTGGGACCGTCGATGCTTATGTCCTCACCGTGGCGCTGGATAGCGATCCGGTGTTTGCCCGCGAAGCGCGCGAGGCAGCCAAAGTGCTTTCGCGGCGATATGGCGCGGCGGGGCGCACGATCACGCTGGCTTAGCCCAGATGGAACGAGCAACGAGCTGCCCAAAGGCTCGATCAGCGCGTTTCTCTCTACCCTCGCGCACATTTCAGAGGTTATGGACACCAGCGAAGACGTGCTGGTGCTCTACACCACCAGCCACGGTCTGCAGCAGGGCTTGGCCTATCACTATGGCGACACCGGCTATGGCGTGCTGTCGCCTGACCGTTTCAAGGCCGCACTGGAAGAGCTGGGCATAGAGCGGCGGGTTCTGATTATCAGCGCATGTTATGCGGGTGTGTTCGTGCCGAAACTCGCCAGTGACAACACGGCTATCCTGACTGCGGCGGCGGACAATCGCACCTCATTCGGGTGTCAGGCGGACAATGATTGGACATTCTTTGGTGATGCGCTGATCAACAATGCGCTGCGAAAACCGCAATCCTTGGCTGATGCTTCAAAGGAAGCAAACCGTTCAATCGCGGATTGGGAGGCCAAGGCGCGGGTTTTCGCCTCTTTGCCGCAGACGCAGATCGGCGCCAAAGTGAGCGAGTGGATGCCAGCGCTCCGTGCGCGTACGCCTCAGGCAGCAGGCACTCCGATTGGGCGCCCAGCGATCAGCACGCTGGGTTCGAACACCTCTAGTCAGCCGGTTCCTCGGTCTCGCTAGGCGCTCGCCGCGCCTCGACGATAGTAACAGGCTCAGCCAAAATTTGGCCCTTCATCCAGCCTTCGCCCTTCGCTGGATCGATTGGGGCGGCATGGATTGCCTCAACGACACTCATCCCATCGGTGACATAGCCAAACACCGCATAGCCATTGCGCCAGACTGGATCATCTGAGTTGGAGTTCGCGTCCAGCCCAGTCTGATCGCCGAGCACAATAGAGAAATCGCCATTGGCCGTGCCGGGTTCGCCCATCGCCATGGATAGCGCGCCGCGCGTGTGGCTGAGCCCGGTGACAGTGGTCGGCTCGTGCTCGATACCGTCAAGGATACGGTCTGGGTCCCATTGGGTGCCGCCCTGGATCAGGCCATTGGGCTGCTTTCCCCAATCAAGTGGCATAGCGCGGTAGAAAACGGTGCCATCGAAGCGGTCCTCATCAACATAGCGTAAGAAGTTCGCCGCCGTAATCGGCGCGCGCTCCGTTTCCAGCGCAATGGTGATCTCGCCCAACTGGGTATCCAGAACGACGCTGACAGTTTCAAACTGAGGCTCTGGCTCTGGCGTGGCGAGAATATCATCGGGTTCCTGGGCGTGCGCGCCCGGAGCGATAAGCAATGTGGCCGATGCGAATAGTGATTTCTTCCATGTCATTCGTCGGAGGATATCGCAGTCTGATCGAAGGGCAAGGGGTAGAGTGCCGCGTTCATCCAGGCTTCATGTTTACAAACGTAATCGATAAAACTACAGACGTAATCGAGAGCAGGAGGGCTCACGTGACGCAGTCCGAAAATGGCAAATCCCCCGATAATTCTAAACCTGAGCGGATCAGCGATGCTGAACATGCCGTGATGGAGGCATTGTGGGAAGGCGGCACGTTGAGCGCTGCTGACGTGTGCGACGCCGTGTGCGAGCCACGCGGATGGAGCCTCGCCACGGTCAAAACGTTGCTCTCGCGCTTGGTAGGTAAGAATGCCATCGCGGCGCAGCCAGACGGCCGCCGTTTTCTTTACAGCCCGCTGATCGCGCGGGTGGATTATGTCGGCGGCGAATCCCGCCGCCTGGTCGACCGCCTGTTTGGCGGCAGCGCGTCCTCTCTGTTCGCTCACCTGGCAGAACAAGAGGCGCTGAGCGAGGAAGATCTCGCTGATATTGAAGCTCTGCTCAAGGAGTTGAAATCATGATGGACTGGCTACTTGATACCCTATTATGGACCGCCGGATTGATCGCGCTGGTCCTGCTTATTCGACGCCCGGTGGCCCGCTGGTTCGGGCCGCAGATTGCCTATGCCTTGTGGGCGATCCCTGCTTTACGATTGCTGATGCCCCCGGTGGAGCTACCTGCGTGGCTCAACCCTGCGCCACAGGAGGCTGCACCCGCAGCGACCTTTGCGGAAGCTAGCCCGACCGAGGCGGTGTCCGGCGATTTTCTATTCACGATTGTCCAACCCCACGCTCCTGCTGCGACTCTGGGGCGGTTGGACGCGGCGCCCAGCTTGCTGATGCCGACAACCCCGATGCCGATCCTGGAGATTTGCATTTCGGTATGGCTGGTTGGCGCCGCCATTTTTCTCTGGTTGCGCTTTTCTGCCTACTTCCGCTTGCGGCGCGAGCTGTTGGAGGACGCGCGTGAAGTGGGTCGCTGTGGCCGCGTGCGCCTGCTTGAGTCATCAGGCGCCAGCGCGCCGCTCGCCTTTGGCGTGATCGATCCAGTTGTGGCGCTGCCGCAGGGTTTTATGGCGCAGGCCGATATCACCGCTCGCAATTTGGCGCTGGCGCATGAGCTGTCACACCATTCCGCGCGCGATTTGCTCGCCAATATGATTGTTCAACCCTTGTTCGCTTTGCACTGGTTTAACCCGCTTGGCCGTTATGGCTGGCTGGCGATGCGGCGCGATCAAGAGGCAGCCTGCGATGCCCGGGTGATGGCTGAAAAGGCCCCGGAAGAGCGCGCAGTCTACGCTAGTCTAATTACCACTTTCGCAGCAGGGCCCAAGTTTGCATTGGCCGCGCCTATGGCGTGTCCAGTGCTGGGTGAGAAGTCGATTATCCACCGTCTAAGGAGCCTGAAAATGTCCAATATGTCGTCGCGCCGCCGGATTGCTGGCCGCGCCCTGGTGGGGGCCGCCGTGCTCGCGCTGCCGCTGACCGCATCAATATCCTATGCGGAAGGCACAGTGCCTGCCGCACCGCCAGCTCCGGCTGCGCCGCTCGCGCTGGGTGCTCCATTGCCGCCAGCTCCTCCTGCACCGCCTGCTATGCTCCAAGCGGGGGCTATCGAAGCGATTGATCCAGGTGCGAGCCAGGAACAGCTTGATGCGATCGAAGAAGAGATCGAGCTGGAAGAAGAGCGTATTGAGGCAGAGGTTGAACGCGCTGAGGAACTGGCTGAACGGGTGGAAGAGCGCACCGAACGAGCCCGAGAACGCGCCCACGAACGTGCTGAACGCAGCCGGGAACGTGCACAGCGTAGTCAAAGCCGCAGCATCCAGATCCGCCGCAGTGTGGAATCGAATGGTCATCTCAGCGATGAAGAGGTCGAAGAGATCATGGTCGATGTCCGCCTCGGACTGGCTGAAGCCGACGCCGCTATTGCCGAAGCGCGCCGGGAGATCAAACTGGCCCGGATCGATATCGAAAATGCGAAGACCAAGGTGAAGATGAAGTGCCGCTCTGGCCAGAAAGAGCCAGCAGCGGTGGTTGAGCACGGCAATGGTCATCAAACGGTGTACCTGTGCCAGGCCAAAGTTATGGCAAAGGCACTTGAGGGCCTGCGGGAAGCGCGCAAGGCTCTGGCAGATAACAGCGAGATCCAAGGCAATCTGCGCAGCCAATTGCTCGACACCTTGGATGAGCAAATTCGCGATTGGGAACGCACCAACGCGAGCTGATCGGCTCTGCCAACACTGGGTTAGAGGCTCAGAGCAAATTTGAAACAATCGGACGGCGGGCGTTTAATTTGGACGTCCGCCGTTTCCTGTCAATCGGTTCATATCAAATTCAGTTCATCGCGCTCATTGCACGTTTCATCGCTTGATAGGAGGGCGAGATATGGCGAAAGAACGATCCCCAGGACTGAAGTTACTCTTCGCAGCCATTATCGGCATGGCGCTGACCATACCATTATTGGCTGTCTACGCGCTGGTGTATGACCGGCAAGATCAAGCGCGCATTGCGCAAAACTCTATCACCGAGGGTTGGGCAGGTGCGCAAGTACTCGCAGGGCCAGTGTTGGTCGTGCCGTACAATCAGGAGCGCGTGACCAATGAAGAGGTGAACAACCGGACGGTTACACGCACCATCACCGTCCGAGAGCTGCTGTATATCTCTCCGGAGAAGCAGGACATCACAACCGCAATCAATCCTGAGGTGAAATCTCGCGGATCGATCCACAAATCGGTAATCTATGATGTCGTGCTGTCGGGGACGGCGGCCTTCGCTATGCCAAGTGACCTAGACCGGTTCGGGGTGGAACCAGAGCAATTGCTGTTGGATGAGGCGGAAATTCGTTTCCCGATCTCTGACCCGCGCGGCATTCAAACCGACGCTGAATTGAACGTTGGCGGTGAGGCTATTCCCCTGCGACCAGGTCTTGGCACGAACAGCGATGGCAGCGGCATGCACGCCTTCCTTGACTGGACCGGTAGCGAACCACTGAACGTCGAGTTCAATTACAAGCTGCGTGGCAGCAGCGCGATCAGCATGGTGCCGCAAGGCAAGGAAACCAATTGGATGGTCGAATCCGAATGGCCGCACCCAAGCTTCGCTGGCAGCTTCCTGCCAGGTGATGAGACGGTCAAGATCAGCGATGCTGGCTTTAAGGCCAGTTGGTCGATCTCGAACCTGGCGCTCGGACAAACTTTGGTGCGCAACAGCGAAGCACAGCTGCCGCAAATCAATGCCGGTGATCGCTTCTCCGCGTACTCAAACGACGGCAGCGACGTGAGCATTGCCACGATCCGCCTGGTTGAGCCGGTTGATCTTTACAGCCGCGTCAATCGCTCAGTGAAATATGGTTTCCTGTTCATCGGCTTTACGTTTCTGGCCTTTCTGATGTTCGACATCGTCGGCGGTGCACGTGTGGCAGCGGCGGAATATCTGCTCAGCGGGGCAGGACTTGTCCTGTTCTTCGTGATGCTGCTGGCCTTTTCCGAGATGCTCGGTTTCATGATCGCTTATCTGATCGCGAGCGCCGCAACCATCGGATTGCTGTCAGCTTACAGCGCGGCAATTCTGGGCAGCTGGAAACGGGCGAGAGTCATCGCGGCTCTGCTGGTTGCGCTTTACGCAGGCCTCTATGTGCTGCTGAACCTCGAAGAATGGTCTCTAGTGATTGGATCGGTGCTGCTGTTCTTCGCTCTGGCAGGCATGATGTATGCGACTCGTCGGATCGATTGGTCGTCAGCGGCCAAGTCTGATGAGCCGACGTCTGCCATCCCGGCGGAGGGCGCAGCGACTTAATCGCTCGCGCTTATACCCGCAGGTATTTCGGGGCTGGAACGGGTCAAACCGCTCCGGCCCCGAATTCTGTTGGAAACTATGCGATAAGGACGTCAGCCAAAGTCGAAATAGACATTGCAGACGTCGCTATCGGCGCTGTCGAGCCCGCGGCGCAGGGCCTCCATGCGTTGCTGACTGGTGCCGTGAGTGAAACCTTCAGGATTGATCCGTTGACCTGCATTGCGTTGTAAGGTGTCGTCCCCAATCGACGCGGCAGCGCGCATGCCTTCTTCCAGGTCGCCACGTTCAATCAATTGGCGATTCTTACCCGCCCAGACCCCGGCATAGCAATCGGCCTGCAATTCCATGCGGACCTGCAACTGGTTGCGATTGCGCGGGTTCTGCTGTTGGGCGCTGCGTACCTGCCCAGCGATACCGGTGAGGTTTTGGATATGATGTCCATATTCATGCGCGATCACATAAAGCCGTGCAAAGTCGCCGCCCGTGCCAGCCATACGGGCGAGCTGATCATAGAAGCTGGTGTCGATATAAATGCCCATGTCCGCCGGACAGTAAAACGGGCCAGAGGCGGAACTGGCGCTGCCGCAGCCGCTCGTGTTGACGCGTCCTGTCCGAAACAGGTCGAGAAACGGCTGCTCAAAAGGGATGCCTGACGCGGGCAAACTCTGGCTCCCATGTCTCATTCAAGGATGTGAGCGCTGCGCATGCTTCGGTTGCATATTGGCTACTGGAGCAGATTTCCTGCTCACTTCTTTGTCCCTGTTGCACCTGTGGCTGCGGGCCTTGCTGCTGCACGCCTTCGACGACGCCTAGCATTTGACCGGGATCGATACCAAACACCAGTGCAGCAATCGCGACGATCACAATCGTGCCGCAACCCATTCCGCCAGCCCGGCCGCCCGGCATTCTGCGCCCGCCGCCATTGCTGGAGCGGACCTTGATCTTGGATGTGTCGAACGGGTTGAGTCGCATTGTGTTTTCCCTCCCTGGTCCGGGCTGTGCGATCCCGCACGGCCTAGACTGCGTTTCGCACATTGCTGCGCTGCCCGCCTGCATAAATGCTGGACAGGGCCGCCTGCAATGGCAAAAGCCTGATGGGAAACGAAACTGCAGGAGTTACCGATGTTCCTCAAGGGCAAACGCGCGCTTATCACGGGATCAACCTCCGGGATTGGTTTGTCCGTGGCCCGCGCGCTTCATGCAGAGGGTGCAGACGTGATCCTCAATGGCTTTGGCGACGAGGCAGAGATTGCGGCGCTGCGTGAGGAAATAGGCGCGGATTACAGCGGCGCAAACCTGCTCGATAGCGGTGCGATCGAAGCCATGATGGCTGAGGTCGGTACGGTTGATATTCTGGTCAACAATGCCGGGATGCAGCACGTTGCGCCGGTCGATGAATTTCCGCCGGAGAAATGGGATCAGGTGATCGGGCTAAACCTCACTGCACCGTTTCACACAACGCGGCTTGCCGTGCCGGGCATGAGGGAGCGCGGTTGGGGCCGGATTATCAACACCGCGAGTGCGCATTCACTCACTGCGTCTCCGTTCAAGAGCGCGTATAACGCCAGCAAGCATGGGATTGCTGGATTCACGAAGACAATCGCGCTGGAGCTGGCGCAAACCGGGGTGACGGCCAACTGCATCAGCCCAGGCTATGTTTGGACGCCTCTGATCGAGGGGCAGATCCCGGATACGATGAAGGCGCGCGGTCTCACTCGAGACGAGGTGATAAACGACGTCCTGCTGGCGAAACAACCAACGAAGAAATTCGTGCAGCCAGCAGAGATTGGCGCGCTTGCGGTCTTCCTTTGCCGCGAAGAAGCAGGCAATGTGACCGGAGCCAATTGGAGCATAGACGGAGGCTGGACTGCCGAGTGAGTAACGCAGGGGCGCAAACAGGGGCGAGGTTAGCAGGCCTTGCAAGAGCATGTGTGATTGCCGTCCTCGGGCTGGTGGTCAGCGCCTGTGTAGGCTCGCCCGTTGCGAGCGTTTCGAAGGCGGAGCGGGCGCAAATCGCCGCCAGCATGTCGCGTGATATCAATATCCTTGCCAGCGACACATATGGCGGACGCAAGCCGGGCACTGATGGACAGGATCTAACTGTCAATTACATCATTGATCGGTTTCAGAGTGTGGGTTTGGAATCCGGCACCAATGATCCGGGCAATCCATGGCGTGCGCCGGTTCGCCTGATCAGTACTCAGCCGAGCGAAAGCTCCGTCACGTTGAGCTTTGGTGCCCGAGACGTAGAGCTGCCCGCGGAGGTCGCCGCCGCCTACACAACCCGCCAATTGGCCTTGGTGGAGGGTGCGGATGTGGTCTTCGTTGGCCGCGAGGCGACGCGCGTTTCACCCGAGCGAGTGGCCGGTAAAGTGGTGTTGATGCTGGACGAGGACGGCGTCAGCGATGCGCGCCGCGAGATCCTGTTCGGCAAGGGGCCGGTCGCAATCATCACGGTGATGCAAGATACCAAATCGATCGCGGATCAGCGTTTTATAAGCGAGCGTGAACGTTTCATCCTGGCGAGTCGTGAAGGCCAGGAATTGCGCGCCTTCATCACCAATTCTGTGATGCTTGGCATGCTGGGTGAGGATCGCTGGGACGAGCTGCTGCAGGCTTCTGATGAAGATGAATTCGAAGCGATTGACCTGACCATGGCGGCCACAATCGAGGCCAAGTCAAGGCGGCGCGAGTTCAATTCGTTCAATGTCATCGGCCGATTGCCCGGCGTGCAACCCGCCGAGGGTGCTGTGCTGCTGCTGGCGCATTGGGACCATCTGGGCACCTGCGGGACGGAGAGCGATCAAGACAAAATCTGCAATGGCGCGATTGACAATGCCAGCGGAATTGCGCTGATCATTGAGCTTGCTCGGCGGCTTAAAGAGGCCGGCCCGCATGACCGCGATATCTATGTAATGGCAACCACGGCCGAAGAGGCAGGCTTGCTCGGCATCCGCGCATTCACCGAAAAGCCCTCCATTCCGCTCGACAGCATTGTTGCGGCCTTCAATTTCGACACCGTCGCGCTAGCACCACAGGGAAGCCCAGTTGGCTTTATCGGGGAAGGGCGCACTGTACTCGATGAGGTTGTGATGGATGTGCTGAATGACGCGCGCCGAAAGCTAGGCAACCGTGAAACTGCCGAGAGCTTTATCCAGCGCCAGGACGCCTGGGTCCTGCTGCAAGAGAACGTACCAGCACTCGTGCTGTCCACGACCTTTGGCTCGGAAATCACGCTTGGGCCATACCTGGAGGCCGATTACCACCGCGTGTCGGACGATATCGATAAAATTGAACTCGGCGGGGCAATTGACGACCTGCTGTTGCATGAAGAATTGGTCAAAAGACTGGCTGATACCGAGGTTTATCCAACGCCTTAACCAACAAGCTGAGGATTAAGAGCGCTTTTCGCACCTGCACACCCTAGCGGATCGGGTGAAGTGCGGTTACATGGGCCGCCACATCAATCATGCTCTGACTTAGAAAGTGGCACTTATGGACATCCCTCTTGGCCTTACATTCGACGACGTATTGCTACGTCCGGCCGAAAGCGATGTGCTGCCCTCGATGGCGAACACGCAAACCCAATTGACGCGCGGCATTGCGCTCAACATTCCCATCCTGTCCGCCGCGATGGACACCGTGACAGAGGCGGACATGGCGATTGCCATGGCGCAAATGGGCGGGATCGGTGTGCTGCACCGCAATCTGGAATTGCCCGATCAATGCGCCGCCGTTCGCGCGGTCAAACGCTATGAAAGCGGCATGGTCGTCAATCCGATCACTATCGGCCCAGATGCGACGCTTGGCGATGCGCAGGCCCTGATGGATGCGAACAAGATCAGCGGTATTCCGGTGACCGATACGGCGGGCAAGCTGGTTGGCATCGTTACCAATCGCGATGTGCGCTTTGCGGAAAACCCCGCTCAGCCTGTGCGCGAGCTGATGACGACAGAGAATTTGGCCACCGTCCCGCTTGGCACTGGCCAGGAAGATGCGCGCCGCCTGCTCCATGCGCGCCGAATCGAAAAACTGTTGGTGGTCGATGATGACTATCGATGCATTGGGTTGATCACGGTCAAAGACATTGAAAAAGCCGTCAATTACCCGGACGCAACCAAGGATGAGGCCGGGCGCCTGCGTGTGGCGGCGGCAAGTACAGTTGGCGATAAAGGGTTTGAACGCACCAAGGCACTGATCGAAGCTGAGGTCGATGTGGTGATCATCGACACGGCACATGGGCATAACAAGGACGTGGCCCGCGCGGTTGAGCGCGCCAAGGCGCTGTCCAGCACGGTTCAAGTTGTCGCTGGAAATGTCGCCACAGCTGAGGCGACTCGCGCGCTGATCGATGCGGGCGCGGATGCGGTGAAGGTCGGCATTGGGCCGGGATCAATCTGCACCACGCGCGTTGTAGCCGGGGTTGGCGTTCCTCAGCTTTCTGCGATCATGGACAGCGCGGCAGAAGCGGCGAAATCCGGCGTGCCAGTGATTGCTGATGGCGGCCTGCGGACCAGCGGCGATGCAGCCAAAGCGCTGGCGGCGGGCGCGTCCGCAGTCATGGTTGGCTCTATGCTGGCTGGCACCGCGGAAAGCCCCGGCGAGGTGTTCCTTTACCAGGGCCGCAGCTACAAATCATACCGCGGCATGGGCTCTGTCGGCGCGATGGCGCGCGGCAGTGCAGATCGTTACTTCCAGCAAGACGTCTCTGCGATGAAGCTGGTGCCGGAGGGGATCGAAGGCCAAGTGCCGTTCAAAGGCCCTGCGGCGGATGTGGTCCACCAATTGGTTGGCGGCATCAAAGCCGCCATGGGCTACACTGGTTCTGCTACCATTCCTGACCTGCGTGAGCGCGGCAAGTTCGTCCGCATTACCAACGCTGGCCTTTCTGAAAGCCACGTTCACGATGTGGCGATTACTCGCGAAGCCCCCAATTATCCAACGCGCTAGGATCATATGATGGAATTGTTTGTGCCGGTTATGCTGTTCTTTGTTGGATGGCATCCAAATCAACCGGGTGAGACGGATATCCAGCGCCTAGAATTCCTGTTCGCCTCAGCGACGGAATGCGAAGAAGCTGGTGCCAAAATGGCGAAGGAAATGACGCAGGCGGCGAACGGCAAAAGCGGCGTACGCTACGAGCATCGCTGCATGAGTGCGCCAGCCCTAACGGAATATGAATCCGTCTGGCAGAACCACTTAAAGTCAAGGAAATGAGGCCCGCAGCGCGCGTTCAAGCAGCCATTGAACTGCTTGATACGATCATCGATTGCGCCCGGCGTAAGGCCGCTCCGGCAGACCGTTTAATCTCGGAATATTTCAAGGCGCGGCGCTATGCTGGGTCGAAAGATCGGCGCGCCATTCGCGAGCTGGTTTACCGAGCAATACGGTTGTGCGGGCCGGTGCCCAAGAATGGGCGAGCGGCGATGCTTGCCCTGGGCCAGGAAGACCCCGCGATCCTCGAATTGTTTGATAGTTCCGATCATGGACCTGCAAAGATCCGAGATGGCGAAAAATTCGCCAAGGTCGGTGTCGCGCCGGGATGGCTGATCGAATTGCTCTCGCAAAGCGGGATTACCGGCGAGGCCGCCGAAGCCTTGCTCGGCCGCGCACCGCTCGACATTCGGGTGAACTCGCTGAAGGCCGATCGTGTGACGATTGAACTCCCTGAACCGAGCGAGAAGTTGGCTTCAGAACAAGGCCTTCGTTTTCCCTTCGGTACTCAGGTGGAGCAATGGCAGGCGTACCGCGATGGCAAGATCGAGGTGCAAGACCACGGCAGCCAGCTGGTGTGCGAAGCATTGACGGCGAAACCCGGTGACACGGTAATTGATCTGTGCGCAGGGGCCGGGGGCAAGACGCTGGCTCTGGCGGCAAAGCTGGGCAATGCAGCCTCTCTTATCGCATCGGATACCGACAAACGCAGGCTTGGCAATCTGGCCCCGCGCGCGGCCCGCACAGGCGCAGAGGTAGACCACATCGTTTTGCTCGATCCGGGCAAGGAAATGGAGGCCTTGGCCCAGTGGGCCGCAAAGGCGGATCACGTGCTGGTCGACGCGCCTTGCTCTGGCAGCGGCACTTGGCGGCGCAATCCGGAAAGCAGATGGCGCTTAGACGAGGCCGAACTTACCCGGCTGAACGAGCTTCAGGATCATGTGCTCGACGTGGGGGCACAGTTGGTTCGTCCGGGCGGCTCAATGGTGTTCGTCACCTGCTCGCTTTTGGATGCAGAGGGCCCGCACCGGATCAAGGCCTTTCTAGAACGGCATGAGGGATGGACAGCGAAGGCACCAGACTTGGCGCTGGGTACGCCGCGCGGCGAGGGTTGGCGGCTTGATCCGTTCCAGCATGGCACGGACGGATTTTTTGTCGCAAATCTGGAATTTGCGTGTTAGCTCATGCGCTATGGCTGAGCCTCAAACTTCCAGCTTAGCTTCCCTTAAGGAGACGCTTATGCGCTTTGCGCCCGCCGCCGCTGCACTATCGCTCGTACTCACCATCTCGGCGAGCGTCACCAGCGCGCAGGATTATAAACCTGATGCGCGCGCTGCCGCGCTTGTGGCGCAGGGCCAGGCATCGCTTAAGGCTGAGGATCCGCAGGCCGCGATTGATGCCTTTGAGGCCGCATTGGCGGTTGATCCGGGCTATGTCGGGGTGTTTCTAGAGCTGGCAAGTGTGGCCCGGTTTGAAGGACTGCAAGGCAAGGCGATCCGTTATTACCGCGAAGCCTTGGTGCGTGATCCCGGCAATTTTGCGGCCATGTCGGGCGAGGGTGAGGCTCTGGTAGAGAAGGGCGCGCTGGAGAAGGCGAAGCTCAACCTGGCGCAACTGCGCAGCCTGTGCGGGGCGAACTGCCCAGAGACGTTGGCTTTGCAAAGCAGCATCGCGACCGGCGCTCAGGCGCGGCTTGCGGCAGAAACCGCGGCTGCTGAGGGCGGCGTCGCGCAAAACTGAGGCTCACTGCGCTAAATCAGCGGCGCAAACTCTTCAACCAATGCCGCGTAAACATCGCGTTTGAAGGACACGATCAGCTCCGGCAGTTGCGCAGGCTCGATCCATTTGTAGGATTCGAATTCCGCCGGTTCGTGCACGTTTAGGTTGATGTCCGCCTCAGTCCCCAAAAACCGGCCGAGGAACCAATGCTGTTCCTGCCCGCGATATTTGCCCTTCCACACCTTACCCAGCAATTCAGGCGGCAAATCATAGAGATGTGTGGTGGCCGAGCGTTTGATCACCTCGACCAAATGCGCGCCAATGCCGGTTTCCTCCTCCAGCTCGCGCAGAGCGGCCTGTTCCTCATCCTCGCCCTTGTCGATCCCGCCTTGCGGCATCTGCCAGGCGCCAAGCGTCTTGGGATCGCGGTTGGCATCAATGCGCTGCCCAACAAAGATTTGACCATCGGCGTTGACCAGCATGAAACCAGCGCAGGGACGATAGGGCAGATTGCTCATGCAGTGGCTCCCGCGAGCATGTGTTTCATAGCGGCGATGATGCGTTCCAGATCGGCCTGAGCGCTGGGCACGGCGCCGCGTAGATTGGTGAAGGAATGTGTTACGCCTTTCACCTCGATCAGCATGTGGTCTGCGCCTGCCTGAGAGAGCGCAGCGCCGTAATCCCGGCCGGAATCGCGGATTGGATCCAGGCTGGCGGTGACCAGTACCGTTGGCGGAGCTGCGCTGTGGTCGCCTAAAACTGGGAAGGCGCGCGGGTCACCGCGATTGGGCTGATACTGCGCATCGAAGAATTCAATAGCCGCCTTGGTGAGTACATAGCCGTCTGCAAATTCATTAAGGCTGGCTGATCCCATGGCATCGCTGGCAAGTGGGAAGATCGGCACTTGCAAGGCAACCGGAATATTGGCGGGGTTTGCCGCCAATTGCTGCCCCATGACAATCGCGGTAGTTGCCGCTTAGCGCTGTCACCAATTGTGATGATGCCATTGGCTGGGCGGCCTAGTTCTGATGGCCCCGATGCGACCCAACGCGTCGCCGCCTCGCAATCCTCAATCGCGGCGGGGAAGGGGGCCTCTGGCGCGAGACGATAATCCACCGCCACCACCGGCAAATCCATTAGATATGCGATTTCGGTGCAAAGGTTTTGGTGCGTGTCGAGATCGCCGATCACATAGCCGCCGCCGTGATAGAACATGATCACTGGGCCAGCTTCTCGCGTCTTACGTGTATCATACAGGCGCAGGCCTATCTCGCCCGCTGGGCCGGGACAGTTGAGGTCACGGATCACCGCCAGGTCACGCGCAGGCCTATCCGCCATGGTGTGCAGCGCGCCATAGCCTGCCCGCGCTTCTTCCAGCGTCATATCGGTGATGGCTGGGCCGTTTGCGGCCGCCAATGCATCCAAGAATGCCTTCATATCTGGACGGATAAAGGGTGCTGCTGCGCTCATATTGATACCTCGTTCCAAACTTTGTTTGATCCTGCGTTAGTCTCCTCTACGCGGCTTTTCCACTTGGATTAAAGGACTTGCGGAGATACGCCCTCGCACATGGACAATCTCACACACAGCCTGGTCGGCGCTTTGCTGGGTCAGGCGGGGCTTAAGAAGAAAACCGGCCTGGCAATGCCTGGCGCTGATCATTGGGGCGAATTTGCCCGATGTTGATGCGGCGTGTTTCTTCTGGCTGGATGGGCAGGAGCATCTCGGATTTCGGCGCGGGATCACGCATGGGCCGCCAGCATTGGTGCTGTTGCCGCTGATATTGGCGGGGCTGCTGTGGGGGTTTGACCGGTGGCAGGCAAAACGTGGCAAACGGCCTGAGGGTAGACGCCCGGTCAGTTTCAAATGGCTTTTCCTGCTTAGCTTTATCGGCTGCCTGACGCATCCCGCGCTCGATTGGCTGAATGTATATGGCATCCGCCTGCTTGAGCCGTTCTCCTCGCAGTGGTTCTACGGCGATACTTTGTTCATCATCGATGTGTGGCTGTGGGGGCTGATGGGCTTTGCGACGTGGTTTTCATTGCGGCGCGAGAAGAAGGGCGGGGATTGGATCAATCCCGCGCGCGTCGCGATAGCAGTATCGCTGGCGTATATCGGGCTGAATGGGGCGATTACCGAATATAAAGATGATCGGACGAAGAGTAGCGAGCCGTACGGAAAACAGGTTGTTATTAGTCCGGTGCCTTTGGCCTTTTGGGAGCGTGAGCGGATTGTCCAGCTTTATGACAACCATTGGGTATCCAGTGAGTGGCAAGGTCAAGAGCTAGGATATGGCTTTTATAAGCCTGCGGCACCGCAGTGCATTTTTCCTGATCTAACGAAAAAACGGACAGAAAATTCGGAGCTTCACGCTTTCATGTTTTGGTCACGGGCACCTTTCGCCGAGCGTGCCGAAGATGGTTCTGTGCTCCTGCGCGACGCACGTTTCTATGACCCGCTATCACGTGATCGCTTCACCATCGCGTTACCCAATGTGAAATGCGAACCTTTGTCCGTCTCGTCACCCTGAATTCGGTTCAGGGTCTATCCCCCGCACAGATTATATCTTTGCGAATGAGATGGATGCTGAAACAAGTTCAGCATGACGGCGTTGGATCATTTAAGGAAGCCGTTCGTGGTGAGCTTGTCGAACCACGTGCATCAGGAACCACGTCCTTCGACAGACTCAGGACGAACGGAGCATTTGAGTGACCAAACCACAAATCGTCTGGCTGAGGCGCGATCTTCGTATGGCCGACAACCCGGCTCTGTACGCAGCGGCGCAGCAAGGTCCCGTCATCGCGTTCTATGTGCTTGATGATGAATGCGCGAAGGGCCACGCCTATGGCGGGGCATCACGCTGGTGGTTGCACCATTCGTTGGAGAGTCTGTCAAAGTCGCTTGGCCAGCATAATGCGCGGCTCATCCTGAGGCGCGGCGATGCGGTGGAGGAGTTGACCAAGCTGGCGCACGAAACCAGCGCTGAGGCCATCCATGCCAATCGCCATTACGAGCCGTGGTGGCGCAAGGCGCAGGGCGCTCTGGCGGAGAAGCTCGACCTAAAGCTGTATGATGGCAACTATCTGACGCCGCCCGGCTCGGTCACGACCGGCTCTGGCACGCAGTACAAAATCTACACCCCGTTTTCCAAAGCGAGCCTGGCGCAGTTCCCGCCGCGCGATGTTCTGCCAGAGCCAGAGACACTGTCTTCGCCCGACAAATGGCCCGCCAGTGATGCGTTGGAGGATTGGCAGTTACTACCCACCAAGCCCGATTGGGCAGGCGGTATGCGCGCATTCTGGGAAGTGGGCGAGGCGGCCGCGCATGAACGGCTCGCCTGGTGGGAGAACCACGTCGAGGACTACGATGAGGCTCGCAATCTTCCCTCGGTTGAGAAAACATCGCAGCTGTCCCCGCATTTGCACTTTGGCGAGATTTCTCCGGTGCAGATATGGCATATGCTGACGCATAGCCGCTCCGATGGATGGCGGACATATGAGAAGGAGCTGATCTGGCGCGATTATGCGCAAAACGCGATCGCTCAGTTTCCCGCCTATGCGAGCACAAATTACCGCGAGGATTATGACAAGCTAAACTGGCGCGACCCCCATTCCGACAAGGCCGCCGCGTGCGATTTGAAGGCCTGGCAGGAGGGCAAGACAGGCTATCCCATCGTCGATGCAGGCATGCGGCAGTTGTATCAGACCGGGTGGATGCACAACCGCGTGCGGATGATCACGGCAAGCTTCCTGATCAAGCACCTGCTGATCGATTGGCGCGAGGGCGAAAAGTGGTTCTGGGATACGCTGGTCGATGCCGATTACGCCTCCAACGCGACCAATTGGCAATGGACCGCAGGAACAGGTGTTGATTCCAATATGTTCGTGCGGATTATGGCCCCGCTCAGCCAGTCGGAGAAGTTCGACAGCGCGGCCTATATTCGTGAATATGTGCCAGAGCTGGCGGACCTGAGCGAGCCGTACATTCACGATCCCGAAGAGCATGGCTGCCTGCCCAAAGCGTACCCAGCGAAAGTCATCGGTCACAAGGAAGCGCGTGAGCGAGCGCTGTCGGCGTACAAGGCGATGAAGGGCGAATAGCGAAACGCGCAGTGCCATTCGCCCCTTGTCCTTAGCGGTGTCATCCTATTAAGGTTGCCGTTCGAAACCAATTTGAGAGCAGGGCGCAGATGATGATCACCAAGACACTACTCAGCGGGATTGCCGCACTTGCAATTGCAGGATGTTCGGCGAGCTACAGCGGACCTGTGGAAACCACTGCCGCGGCAGAGCCAGTGCAATTGGTCACTCCGCCAGCACGTGATCCATCAGAACTGCAGGTGCTGTTTTGGGATGATGAAACCCGTTCGGCGCGTTTTCGCGAGATGGAAAGCTGGTTTGCGGGTCATGAAGTTCCTGCCTCTGCCAATCCGCGCGAGCTGCCCAATGGAGCGCCGCTGCCACCTGCACTTCAGGCTGAAATTATTGAACTGATGACGCAATCGGGCGCTTCTGGCGTGATGGTCATCAAGAATGGGACAACCCGCTTTGAAAGCTACAGCCTTCGCCTGGGAGCAGAGGACCGCTGGACCAGCTTTTCCGTCGCGAAGAGCTTCACCTCTACCCTGCTCGGTGCAGCAATCGCCGATGGTTTTATCGGCAGCTTGGATGATCCGATCACCCAATACGTGCCGGAATTGGCTGGTTCTTCCTACGACGGCGTAACAGTCAAGCAGCTCGCCACAATGACAAGCGGCGTAGCCTGGAATGAGAATTACACCGATCCGACTAGTGATGTGGCGCAGCTCAATCGTTTCGTTGTCGAGTTTGGGCCGAATGCGATCGTAGAACAAATGAAGCAATTGGGCCGAGCAGCACCAGCGGGTGAGAAATGGAATTACAGCACAGGCGAGACCAACCTGATTGGAATGGTTGTCGAGAACGCTATCGGCCTGCCCCTCGCTGAATATGCGCAAACTAAGATCGTTGAGCCCGCTGGCTTTGAAGGCGGATTGTTTTGGATGACCGATCCACGCGGCGGCAATGTAGGCGGGTGTTGCCTGTCACTGCGTCTGCGCGATTATGCCAGGATGGGCTTGTTCGCCCTAGAAGGAGGGGGTGAGGGTATTGTGCCCGATGGCTGGTTTGCCGCTGCTTAGCGCAGCCCAGGTCGATTTCCAAAATGGTGGCTTTGGCTATGGCTACCAATGGTGGACCTATCCCGGCGGTAATTATGGCGCTCGGGGCATCTTTGGCCAATCCATTACAATCGTGCCATCAGAGCAATTGGTGTTGGCAGTGGTCAGCAATTGGCCAACCGCAACCAGCAGCGAATACCGCGTCAAATGGGGCGGCATCGCAGCGAAGATCGCCGCGATTGATTGAGCGTCAAATGCGAAGAATCAACGGCGGTAAGCGCCGGTTTCGCTGTAGCGTTGCAGGATGTTGTCATGCACGATCGGGCTAAGCAGTTCATTGAACGCGCAGCCAACGACGCAGTTTTCCCACCATACGACTTCACATTGTAGCGATTCGAGGCCAGGCAGGGTCAACCAGCACAATTGGCCTTCGTGCATGCGATTGATCGACGCGGCTGAAAAGCCGGAGATCGACAGATCGTGGACAACGGATTGAAACGCACGGCCACCCGACGCCCGCAAAGTTGCCGGTATCGTTAGCTTTGTGCGCGGTGAGCAGCGGTCTTCTTGCGCTGCCAATGTGTAACGGTCGTGTTCGGTCTGCATAGGATGCGTACCCTTATTTCCAATCAGCTTGTGGTCTCTTGCCGGTCGGTCTTGGGGCGCAAATTCGGCCCCTAACGTTAAGGGCGAGTTGTCAAACATGGTTACCAGATATTTACCAGACGAGCGACGCAGCCAGGATGCGCATACGAAATGCGCCGCGCGAGGCGCGCTTATCAAACGAATTGAAATGGTTGTGGGTGCTTGCCCGGGCGCTGAGGACTAATCGACGCGTTCGCGATGACCGGTCTCAAAGCCTTCAATGAGTAGTGCTGTGATCCGTTCAGCGACCACTGCGGGCTCTTTGACCGTCTCTGGATTCTCTCCCGGATAGGCGCGTGCACGCATTTCAGTGCGAGTCGCGCCGGGATCAAGGATGGCCACGCGGGTATTGCCGAGTTTCTCTACCTCTGCGCCGTAGCTGAGGATCAAATTGTCGAAAGCTGCCTTGGTCGAGCCGTAAGCGCCCCAGAATGGTCGAGGGGCCGCGCCAACGCTGCTGGTGAGGCCGATGATGCGGCCCGCCTTGGATTTCTTCAGTAGGTGATCAAACGAGGCGAGCAATGCCTGCGTCGCGACAACATTGGTCACCAGCGCTTTGTTGTAAAGCTTGGGATCGATCTGGGTGACCGGTGACAACTCCGGCAAATAGGCCGCTGAAATGATGAGATAGTCTAGCACATCCCAACGCCCGCCAATAGCACCGGCGAGACGAGTGACGGCGTCAGATTCGGTCAAATCAACCGGGGCGATCGTCGAAGTCCCACCGACCGCATGGATCCTGTCTTCGATCGCCTCGAGCGCCTTTACATCGCGCGCGACCAGAATCACATGCGCACCCGCAGCAGCCAGTGCTTGCGCTGTGGCCGCGCCAATACCTCGGCTAGCGCCCGTAATAAGCGCGGTTTTACCGCTTAGCGGCTTGTCCTGTGTCATGTGATTTACGCCGCTTTGTGATCGCTAAATGGCAGTTGGGCTGGCTCATGCTCGCCCATATCAAGGTCGGTGAGCGTCGTTGGATAGTCACCGGTGAAACACGCATCGCAGAATTGCGGGCAGGCTTTGTCGCGCCCCTTGGCCCCAACCGCGCGGTACAGTCCGTCAATCGAGATGAACGCAAGGCTGTCTGCCTGAATAAAGTCGCGCATCGGCTCCAGCTCCATCCGGGCTGCGAGCAATTTGGAGCGCTCCGGGGTGTCGACCCCGTAAAAACAGCTGTGTGCCGTCGGCGGGCTGGCTACGCGGAAATGCACTTCGCTCGCCCCGGCTTCGCGCATCATCTCAACAATGCGAAGGCTGGTGGTGCCGCGTACAATCGAATCGTCGATCAGCACGATCTTTTTGCCCTCGACCAGGCCGCGATTGGCGTTGTGTTTCCGCTTAACGCTCGCATGGCGGGCTGTGTCGGATGGCTGAATGAAAGTTCGCCCAACATAGTGGGAGCGGATAATTCCAAGCTCAAACGGCAGACCTGATGCCTGAGCATAGCCGATGGCTGCGGGAACGCCGCTGTCGGGCACCGGGATGACCAGATCGACATCGCAAGGCGATTCTTTGGCGAGTTCGGCACCAATGGCCTTGCGCGCTTCATAGACGCTGTGCCCGGCAAAATAGCTGTCCGGACGGCTGAAATAGACATGCTCAAAGATGCAGGGGCGCGGTTTGTGATCGCCAAATGGGCGGATAGGCTTGATCTCTCCAGAGAAATCAACCTGGATCATCTCGCCCGGTTCAACCTCTCGGATCATCTCTGCGCCGACCACGTCAAAGGCCACGCTTTCGCTGGCAAAAACGACCGCATCGCCCATTTTGCCCATCACGAGCGGACGAATACCCAGTGGATCACGGCAGGCAATCATACCCTCTGGCGTCATCACGATCAGCGCATAGGCCCCTTCAACCAGACGCAGAGCGTCAATCAAGCGGTCTGCCACTGTGGGATAACGCGAGGTCGCCACCAAATGGATGATCACCTCAGTGTCAGAGGTCGATTGGAAGATCGATCCGCGACCAACCAAATCCTTGCGCAGCGCCTGAGCGTTGGAAATATTGCCGTTATGCGCCACCGCAAAGCCGCCGCTGGCGAGTTCTGCATAGAGCGGCTGAACATTGCGCAGACCCGCACCGCCAGTGGTGGAATAGCGTACGTGACCCGCCGCCATGCCGCCTGGAAGCTCGTCAATCGCCTCTTGCGAGGAGAAATTCTCCGCAACCTGCCCTTGGCCACGGCGTGAGAAGAAGGTTTCGCCATCAAAGCTGGTTATGCCAACGGCCTCTTGCCCGCGGTGTTGTAGGGCGTGAAGGCCCAGAGCCGTAGCCGCCGCAGCGTCGGACGAATTGATCGCCCCGAAGATACCGCACTCCTCGCGCAGAGTGTCACCATCTTCATCATGAAAGGGGTGCGTGAAATTCATCGCTGATCCTGCCTAAAGCGCCGCTGCTGGATGCGGGCCTCAATGACGATGTTACAACTCAATTACAAGCGATAAGGCAGGGCGTTCACCGGGGTTTTTCACACAAGCGCGTGGCCGCCATACATTGCGCCGCCGGAAGAGCGCGCTTACAGCCTGCGTTAAGCCTCAATTGATCAGAGCTTTAATCACTTTGTTTCTAACGCCTTTTGAATGGATGATCGCCAAACGCTACCTCTTGCCGGGCAAGGGGGAGGCCTTCATTGCGCTCGTCGCCGGTATATCGGTGGGCGTGGTGATGCTCAGCGTCGCCATGCTGGTTGTCGTAATGAGCGTGATGAACGGGTTTCGCGCGGAATTGCTGGACAAAATCACCGGGCTTAATGGCCATGCGATTGTGCAGGCCTATAATGATGATCTGGGCGATTGGCAGGGCGTGCTGGACGATGTGCGTGCCACTCCCGGCGTGGTCGATGCATCGCCGCTGATTGAAAAGCCACTGATGGCCTCGCTCAATGGCCGGGTAAACCTGATCTTTGTGCGCGGTAATACGGCCGAGGATATAGAAGGGCTTGCGGACACAGTTGTTCAGGGGAACATTGCCGATTTGGTCCCCGGCGAACGGCGGATCGCGATTGGCTCGCGCCTGGCGCAGAATATCGGTGCGCGCGTCGGTGACAGCCTGACGATCATCAATCCGCAAGGGCGCACGACGCCTTTCGGAACCTCAATCCGACAAGTGGATTACGAGGTCGTCACGATCTTCGAAGCGGGCATTTACGACTATGATGAAACCTTCGTGATCATGCCGATCGTGAATGCTCAACAATTGCTGTTGATGGGCGATAAAATCGGTATGATTGAAGTGACGGTGGAGGACCCAGATAAAGTCGGGTCCATACTGGCTCCGGTTCAGGAAAAACTCGCCGGGCGCGCGGTTGTGTCGGATTGGCAGACGATCAACTCGGCCCTTTTTGAAGCGTTACAGGTCGAACGTGTTGCGATGTTCTTTGCACTTAGTTTCATGGTTCTCGTGGCCGCCTTTAACATTCTTTCTAGCCTTGTGATGCTGGTCCGCGCGAAAACGCGCGATATTGCGATCATGCGCACGATGGGGGCAACCCGCCGCAGTCTGCTGAAGATATTCGTCACAACCGGCTCCACGGTTGGAGTGATCGGTACCGCCGCCGGCTTAGTGCTTGGTTTCATCATCCTCTATTTCCGCGGGCCGATTGTGACCTTCATCGCATGGTCCACCGGGCAGCAGATATGGGACCCTGAGGTGCGCTTCCTCTCGGCCCTGCCATCGCGCACAGACCCATGGGAAGTCGCGGGCATTGTCGCCTTGGCGCTCATCCTGAGTTTCCTCGCGACGCTTTATCCTGCTCTCAAGGCCTCCAGCACGGACCCGGTACAGGTGTTGCGTTATGAGTAATCTGACTGCAGCGCCAATTGCCTCGCTCAAGGGGCTCAAACGCAGCTTCACCCAGGGTGAGCAAACGATAGAGGTTTTGCGCGGCGTTGACCTCGACATTATGCCAGGCGAGATTGTCGCATTGCTTGGTCCTTCTGGCTCGGGTAAATCGACGATGCTGCAAGCGGTTGGCTTGCTTGAAGGCGGGTTTGAGGGTTCAATCGCAATCGCGGGAACCGAGGCAAGCAAATTGCCAACGGACAAACGCACGGCTTTGCGGCGCGATCACCTTGGGTTTGTCTATCAATTCCACCACTTGCTGCCCGATTTTGATGCGCGCGAGAATGTCGTGATGCCGCAAATGATCTCTGGCGAGGAACGTGGAGCGGCTGAAGCACGCGCTGACAGCCTGCTGACCTCACTCGGGCTGGAGCACCGCCTGACACATAGGCCCAGCCAGCTTTCTGGCGGAGAACAGCAGCGCGTTGCAGTCGCGCGGGCGCTCGCCAACCAACCAACATTGGTGCTGGCTGACGAACCGACCGGAAACTTGGACGAGACCACCTCTGACCGTGTATTGGGACAGTTCCTTGAGCTGGTGCGCGGCGAAGGCAGTGCGGCTCTGGTCGCGACGCATAATGAACGTTTGGCCGCCCGTATGGACCGGGTGGTGCGCTTGCATGATGGGGTGCTGGAATAGTGACATCTGGCGACGTCAGGCTGGCTTCTGTCGAAGCCCTATGTCCCAAGCCAAATCGTCAAGTCACACGATAGTGGAAAGGAACTCGATATGCTGATGAATATTTCGAGCGCTTTGCTGTTGGTTTTGCAGGCGTCTGGCGCTGATGCTATTCAACAGCCAGCCACACCTGCGGCCCCGCCGCCTAATTGCCAGACAGAAAAGCACGCTGGCTTCGATTTCTGGCTCGGGGAATGGGATGTTTACAGCGCCTCGGACCTTGAAACGAAGGTCGCCAACAGCCGTATTGAACGAAAGCACAATGGCTGCGCGGTGCTTGAAAACTGGATGCCCCTTTCCGGCGCGGGTGGGACAAGCCTGAACCATTACGACGCTGCTGCCGGGCAATGGAAACAGAAATGGGTCGGCAGCGCACCGATTGCGGTCGAGTTTACCGGCGGTGTTGCGGATGGCGCGATGGTTCTGGTGGGTAATTGGCCATCGCCGACTGTCCCGCATTTGCTGATCCGCATGACCTTCACGCCGAAGGAAGATGGCAGCGTGCGTCAACACGGGGAAGCTTCACCCGATCACGGACTTACGTGGCAAACCAGCTTTGATTTTCTATATCGGCCGAAACCCAACACCGCTGACCAGGATGAACTATGACCACTATCGCCGATTTTAAGGTGACCACCAATCGCGGAGAGGAATTGGACCTTGCCGATAAGAAGGGGCAAGTGTTGCTGGTGGTCAATACGGCCAGCAAATGTGGCTTTAC
The DNA here is from genome assembly GCF_057364945.1 of Erythrobacter sp. SN6-5. Classification (NCBI taxonomy): domain Bacteria; kingdom Pseudomonadati; phylum Pseudomonadota; class Alphaproteobacteria; order Sphingomonadales; family Erythrobacteraceae; genus Erythrobacter; species Erythrobacter sp. SN6-5. The sequence goes on along the minus strand of NZ_CP200282.1, from coordinate 2,518,097 downwards.
CCCGCAATATGATGGGCTTGAGGCGGTCTTTCAAGGATACAAAGACAAGGGCTTTGAAGTGCTTGGTTTTCCCTGCAATCAGTTTGGCGCGCAGGAGCCCGGTAGTGCCGAGGAAATTCAGGAATTTTGTAAGCTCAACTTTGGAGTCACTTTCCCGCTGATGGAGAAGGTCGATGTCAATGGTTCGGACGCTTCACCGTTGTTCGACTGGATGAAAAAAGAGGCACGCGGGGTCATGGGCACGACGGCAATCAAGTGGAACTTCACCAAGTTCCTGATCGATCGTGAGGGTAATGTTGTGAAGCGTTATGGCTCTTCCGATAAACCAGAGGCGATAGCGAAAGACATCGAAAAGCTACTGTAAGGCTGCCTATTTCCAGAACCATCGCAGCGGCTTCGTCGACTCGCGCACCACTAGGCCTTTGGCCTCCAGATCAAGCTGGACGGTCTTAGCCCACCATCCGCAAGTCTTGCCTTGAGGGAAAAGTTCGTCACTCAAATGCGGTTTGACTGCCTTTCGGGTTTCGTCCTGGGTCAGGCCTGGCGATGATCGTGGCAGCGCTTGCTCAAAGGCCTGGCGCATATCCTGATATTTCGCCGCATTGACGCGCGATGTGCGCCCAGGAGTGTTGACGTTCTCAATCTCGATTTTGTCGCTCATTTTCACCTCCTGCGCTCGATATTAGCTTGCCCCCAGCTTTTCCCCAAGCGGGCGGCCTTTGTCACTTGAATGCGCGGGCCAGCATCGTAGCGTAGCAAGCATGGCTTTCGCTCCGTTTATCCCGCTTCGCGTTCTATCATCTTACTCCATGCTGGAGGGGGCGATTGATCCAAAAGGGATTGCAAAACTCGCCAAGGAACGCGGCTTTCCCGCAATCGCCATCTGCGACCGCAACGGCCTCTATGGTGCAGTGATGTTCGCCTCGGCCTGCAAGGCTGAGGGTGTGCAGCCGATCATCGGGACATTGCTGGGTGTTGCAAGGCCGAGCAATGATGAGCGTGAACGCACAATTGTGGATTACCTGCCGCTGTTTGCTCAGGACGAGGCGGGCTATGACAATCTGTGCCATCTTGTTTCAAAGGCGCACCTTGATCGCCCGCTGGAGCTGGATCCGCATGTCGGCATAGAAGAGCTCGAAGGTCGCACCGATGGCTTGATCGCCCTGACTGGCGCAGGCGAGGGCGCTCTCACCCGATTGCTAGCGGAAGAGCAGATCGAGGCAGCACATACGCTGTGCGATACTTGGCAGCGCTTGTTCCCGGAACGGCTCTATGTGGAGCTGGCACGCAATGGTGATGACGCGGCGGCGAAGGCGGAGGAGGCTCTTATCGAGCTGGCCTATGCCCGCGACCTGCCGCTGGTTGCGACAAACCCGTCCAACTTTGCCGATCCGCACATGCACAAGGCGCATGATGCGATGCTGTGTATTGCCAATTCGACTTATATCGAGAACGAGGATCGCCCGACCTCCAATGCGCAGGCCTTTGTCAAATCCGCGCCGATGATGGACGAGCTATTCGCCGACATACCAGAGGCGATGACGAACACACTCGTAGTGGCTCAACGCTGCGCCTTTGCCCCGCCGTATCGCGACCCGATCCTGCCCAGCCTCGCTGGCGATTTGGAGGGTGAGGCGAAAATGTTGGCGGAGGAATCGCGCGCAGGGTTGGTGGACCGCTTGAAGCCTTACTACCCGGAAGCCGTCCGTGCTGAGCTTGTCGAAGCATTGCATTTCTCTTCGGCAAGATTGCTTAGAGAAGAAGTGCAGTCCTTCGATAAGCTCAGGACGAACGGAATTTGGGAGGATGTGCTCGAATACAAAGAGCGCCTCGACTACGAGATCGACATAATCGTCAAAATGGGCTTTCCCGGCTACTTCCTGATCGTTGCCGACTTTATCAAATGGGCCAAAGACAATGGCATTCCGGTGGGTCCGGGGCGCGGCTCAGGCGCAGGGTCGATTGTGGCCTGGGCGCTGACCATCACCGATCTTGATCCGATCCAATTGGGTCTGCTGTTTGAACGCTTCCTCAATCCAGAACGCGTATCCATGCCGGACTTCGATATCGACTTCTGCGAAACCCGGCGGGGCGAGGTGATCCGCTATGTTCAGCAGAAATATGGCGATGATCACGTCGCCCAGATCATCACCTTTGGTAAGCTGAAGGCACGCGCGGTCCTGCGCGACTGCGGACGGATTTTGCAGATGAGCTATGGCCAGGTCGACCGCCTCTGCAAGATGGTGCCAAACCATCCGACCGATCCGTGGACATTGCCGCGCGCGCTTAATGGAGCGGCCGATTTCAAGGCGGAGTACACCAATGATAATGAGGTAAAGCGCCTGGTTGATCTGGCGATGCAGTTGGAGGGGTTGCCGCGTAATTCCTCCACTCACGCGGCGGGTGTGGTGATTGGTGATCGGCCATTGGCGCAGTTGGTGCCGCTGTACCGTGATCCGCGTTCTGACATGCCAGTGACGCAGTTCGACATGAAGCATGTTGAAAGCTCTGGCCTCGTCAAATTCGATTTCCTAGGGCTCAAGACCCTGTCGGTGCTGCGCAAGGCCGTCGACCTGCTGGAGCTGCGCGGGATCACCATCGATCTTGGCGAACTGCCGCTTGATGACTCTGCGGTCTATGATCTCATGCAGGATGGTAACACAGTCGGTGTGTTCCAACTGGAATCGGAAGGCATGCGGCGCACGCTGAAAGCGGTGAAGCCGAGCAATTTCGGCGACATTATCGCACTCGTCTCGCTCTATCGCCCAGGCCCGATGGATAACATCCCGCTGTTTGGTCAGCGCAAGGCGGGCGAAGTCGCGATTGAATATCCGCACGAGAAATTGGAGGGCATTCTCGCCGAAACCTACGGCATTTTTGTCTATCAAGAACAAGTTATGCAGGCCGCGCAGATCCTGGCCGGATATTCACTCGGTGACGCGGATTTGCTGCGCCGGGCGATGGGTAAGAAGGTCCAGGCCGAGATGGACGCACAGCGCCAGCGCTTCGTTGACGGGTGCAAGACCTGCTCTGACATCGAAGCCAAACAGGCCAACGAATTGTTCGACTTGATCGACAAGTTCGCAGGCTACGGCTTCAACAAATCGCATGCGGCGGCCTATGCGTTGCTCGCCTATCAAACCGCATGGCTGAAGGCGCATTACCCAGAGGAATTCTACGCCGCCTCGATGTGTTTCGACCTGCATCAGTCGGAAAAGCTGTCGATCTTTGTCGATGATGCACGGCGCTATCCCACCGGTGATGAGGGTGGGATCACGGTTCTACCGCCAGACATCAACCATTCTGAGGCGCGCTTTACAGTAGAGCAGAACGACAATGGGTACGGCGTGCGCTATGCGCTGGCTAAGCATCCGCAATGTCGGTGAGAAGGCGATGGATGCGATTGTCGCGGAGCGCCAAGCGAGCGGGCCGTTTGAGAGCCTGCAAGACCTGTTCGACCGTCTGCCTCAGGGCAGCATGAACCGCCGCCAGCTGGAAGGTCTGGTCGGGGCAGGCGCGCTTGATTGCCTGGAGTCCAACCGCGCGGCGATCTTCGCCAATGCAGACATGTTGCTGGCGATTGCGGACGCGGCAGAGCGCGAGCGATCGAGTGGACAAGTGGCTCTGTTTGGCGGTGAGAATGCACCGCAAGAGGAACTACGCCTTAAAATGACCGAGGAATGGTCTCGCACAGAGCAAATGGCGAAAGAGCGCGAGAATTTCGGATTCTACTTTGCCGCCCATCCGGTGCAGCAATACCGCGAAGTTGCCTCGGCCAATGGCGCGCGAACGTATCAAAGTCTGATGGAGGCTGGTGCTCCACCCGGTGGGCGCGGAACCGCCGTCATCGCAGCGATGGTGGAGGGTATGAACAAGGCCCGGACCAAACGCGGCGGCGAATTTGTGCGCGCGGATTTCTCCGATTCGAGTAGTCAATTTTCGGCCGCCTGCTTTGAAGAAAGCCTAGTGCCAGAATTTGAGAAATGGGCGGCAGAGGGCGCGTGCCTGCTACTATCCGTTGAGCTCGATCTGCCCAATCCCGGTGAACCACCGCGGCTGACGGTGCGCGGGGCGAAGCCTCTCGCCAGCGTGAGCGGACGCACTCCGATGATGATGCGCGCCGATGTGACCCGGGCTGAGGCGCTGAGCGAGCTGAAACTGTCGCTCACTACAGGTGAAGAGGCACCCGGAGAGGTTCTTGTGCGATTGATCCTGGCTGACGGGCAGGAGGCGCATATGCGCCTTGGACGCGGCTTCATTCTCGACGGTGATTTGGCCGAGCGGGTCGCCGATATCGAAGGGATTGAGAACGTTGAGTTGCAACCGCTGCGAGGCCGCGCGAACCTAAAGCTCGTCGCTTAGGTCGTCTTTCGGCGGCTCATTTGCTTCTACAGGTCGCTCAAACACGGCGGTAAAACGTGCTACAATTAGCAGGATCGTTGGCACCATCATGGTGTTCCAAACGTCTTTCCAATGCGCCTCTGGAATGGGCTGACGTCCATGAGCTTGACTGGTTTGCGCATCCCACAGTTCGCCGAGCAGAGTGATCGCCAGCACCAGCGCCCACGGCTTTAAGCTCGCCGCTCGCCACCTCAGCAGCAGGCAGGAGCCAAGATAGACGGCAAGCGCCACATAAATGTGCAGCGCATCCTTCGCTAGGCTGGTGTTTTCAACCAGCCATAATTTTAACTGTGTGAACGTCTCTATCACTTGCGCGCCCCGGACTGATCGCTAGTCTCTATGAGCAAAGCCATGAACGGCAAACAACGAATTTGGGAGAGTGGATAAATGCTCGGAGCGATGCAAGACTGGACGATGCGGATCACACATGTGATCGATCACGCCGCGCGAGAATCTGGCACCCGCGAAATCGTAACACGCTGGGCCGATGGCAATGAGACCCGCACGAATTGGGCAGGCATTCGCGCTGATGCCTTGAAGATGGCACAGGCCCTCGAAGCGCTTGGTGTGAAGAAAGGCGATCGTGTCGCCAGCCTGGCGATGAACCACTCACGCCATCTTGTTAGCTGGTACGGCGTCGCTGGGATGGGCGGGGTATTGCACACCGTAAACCCGCGATTGTTTGAAGATCAACTCGAATACATCGTCAATCATGCCGAAGACAAAGTGCTGCTGTATGATGCCGCCTTCCAGCCCATCGTCGACAAGATGCGCGACCGCTGGACCACGATTGAGCACTATGTTTGCTACGATCCAGCTGACGGTTTTGATGGTCACGCATTTGAGAGCTGGATCGGCGCGCAAGATGGCGAATACAATTGGGCCGAGGTGGGCGAGCGTGATCCATGCATGCTGTGCTACACCTCTGGCACGACAGGCAATCCCAAGGGCGTACAGTATGAGCATCGCTCGACCGTGCTTCATGCTGTTGCCGGATTGCAGCCATCGACGTTCAATTTCAGCAGCGCCTCGGTTATGTTGCCGGTGGTGCCGATGTTTCATGCGGCGAGCTGGGGCCTTCCCTATGCTGGCGCGATGGCGGGAATCAAATTCGTGTTCTCCACCGTCAATGACCCAGCGGTTTTGCACGAGTTGATGCTGCGTGAGAAGGTGACCGACAGCGCTGGTGTGCCCACAGTATGGCTCGCCCATTTCCAATATTGCGACAAAGAAGGCATTGATCTGCCACCGCTGAAAGCTGCAACGATTGGCGGTTCGGCCTGTCCACGCTTTATGATCGAACGGCTGATGAAGAATGGCACACGGGTGCAGCACGCCTGGGGTATGACGGAAACGTCCCCAATCGGAACGGTTGGCGGACCAACCCATGATTGGGATGAGCTTACGTTTGAACAAAAGGTTGATAAGACCGCAATGCAAGGTCGCCCGATCTTTGGCGTGGAACTGCGCACAGTCGATCTTGATGATATGGTCACCGAATTGCCGCGCGATGGCGTGGCTTCCGGTGCGTTACAAATTCGTGGTCCCTGGATTATTCGGCGCTATTTCAAAGGCGAACAGGATGCAGTCAACAACGAGGGGTGGTTCGACACGGGCGATGTCGGCATCATCCATCCCGATGGCACCCTTCAACTAACCGACCGCACCAAGGACGTGATCAAATCAGGCGGCGAATGGATTAGCTCGGTTGAGCTGGAGAACGCGGCGGTTGGCCATCCGGACATTGCAGAGGCTGCCTGCATTGGCATGTATCATCCAAAATGGGATGAGCGGCCCGTGCTGTTCGTCGTAAAGAACGAGGGCGCGGACCTCTCGAGTAACGATGTGCTAGAGCATCTCAAACCCCTGATCGCGAAATGGTGGATGCCCGATGCGGTCGAGTTTGTGGATGATATTCCGCACACAGCAACAGGTAAGATTTCCAAGAAGAACCTGCGCGACCGGTTCAGCGATTATAAGCTCGAAGGCGCTTAGGAGGCCGCCGCAATCGCTCGGCTGATCCTGCTGAACAAACCCTTTGGTGTCCTGTCGCAATTTAGCGGCGGCAAGGAAGGCGTTCAAGACACGCTGGCGCGTCTGATCGATATGCCGACGGTCTACCCTGCTGGGCGTCTGGACAAGGATAGCGAAGGGCTGTTGCTGCTGACCGATGATGGCCGATTACAGTCCCAGATAGCCGAGCCGCGCTATAAGACGGAAAAGACCTATCTTGCGCAGGTCGAAGGTGAGCCAGAGACGCAAGCGCTGGAGGCGCTGCGACGTGGCGTGAAGCTGAAAGACGGTATGACTAAACCGGCCAAAGCAGCGAGGATTGACTCACCTGAGTTGTGGGATCGCGATCCGCCGATCCGCTTCCGCAAGAATGTGCCAGATGCTTGGATTTCTCTGAGCATATCGGAAGGGAAGAACCGGCAAGTGCGGCGCATGACAGCCGCCGTGGGCCTTCCGACCTTGCGCTTAGTGCGCTGGAGTGTCGGAGATTGGTCAGTTGAGGGATTGTCGCCCGGTGAATGGCGCGAAATTGCAGTTTGAGGAGCCAAGTTGATGACAAACTATATCGATCCCAGTCTGAATAATTTCCAGGCATTCAAGGATCTGCCACGCGATGAGCCGATCCATATGCTCAACCTGCTGCGCTATCGCGACATTGCCGAGTATCCTGAAGGACATGAGCGTCACGGCAATGGTTGGAGCGGACGGCGGGCCTATAAAGAATATGGCGCGACCAGCGGTCCAATTTTTCGCCGGGTTGGCGGGTCGATTGTTTGGCGCGGCGCATTTCAAACCATGGTCACTGGGCCGGAGCCGGATGACAAGGTGTGGCACGATGGCTTTGTCGCGCAATACCCGAATAGCGGGGCGTTCTTCCAAATGATCAAAGACCCGAACTATCAACTGGCCGTTGTGAATCGCAGCGCTGCCCTGATCGACAGCCGATTGATGCGATTTAAGCCGGGCGAGGGCGGGGACGTGTTTGGATGATGGATCTCTGGCGAAACTGCGTTTTCAGTCATACGTCGAAAGCGGACCAAAAAAGGGAAAGTTAACCCAATGGTCCAAGGCTTTCTTAGCCAATCGGTTTAATCGGTTGGGAAAACCATCGGCCTAACGTGGATGCCTAGTCTAATCTAAGGATCCCGAGGTAAGGCCATGATCAAACTGTCAAAACATCTGTGCATTCTTGCTGGGCTCTTTTCAAGCAGTGCAGCACTCGCCAGTGATTCTGGCTGGATGATTTCTGAGACAGACGGGCAGGTTTCGATCACCCGCGATGCTAAGGCACTCTATGCCGCCAAGGGCACACGTTTGGAAATCGGCGATGTGGTGCGCACCAGCGAAGGTGGCCGTGCAGTGTTGGTTCGCGGGGAAGAATTCTACATCGTCTCGCCCAAGGCTCAGGTCCGCATTAAGAAAGCTGAAGAGCAAGGCGTCGCTGCACAAGTGTTCCAATACATCGGCGAAAAAGTGCTTGGAATGGAGCGCAAGTCCAAAGGAACGCCTGGCACGAAACAGCCGGTGCTTGCCGCTGTTGTGAAGGGTTATGGTGACAAGCCAGAAAAGCCTGACCTTAAGGATTTCGACGCATCAATGCACACCCTCAATCCAAGCGAGTAACAGGCGCGAGGGTGCTATTTCTCGGTTAGCCGAGGCATCAGTTCCACGAAATTACAAGGGCGATTGCGATTGTCCAATTGCTCGCTGAGGATCCCGTCCCAGCCATCCTTCACCGCGCCGTTTGAACCGGGCAGGGCGAAGATATAGGTGCCGCGTGCCACAACCGCGCAGGCGCGCGATTGGACTGTGCTGGTGCCGATGGTCTTGAAACTAAGCCAACGAAACAATTCGCCAAATCCGGGAATGTCTCGCGCGTCTTCGATCCGGGACAGCGCCTCTGGCGTAACATCACGCCCGGTCAGGCCAGTCCCGCCGGTGCTGACGATCGCATCGATATCGGGATCATCAATCCAAGCATTGAATTGATCAACCAGAGTGCTTGCATCGTCTTTGATGATCTCTCGCGCAGCCAACGAGTGGCCCTTCGCGCTGACCCGCGCGGCGAGAATATCGCCCGACGTGTCAGTTTCTGGGGTCCGCGTATCGGAAACGGTTAGGACGGCAATATTGATCGGGGTGAATGGTTTCGCCTCATCAATGGCCATCGCGTACTACCTTTCCAAACGTGCAGAGCGCCCCATAGACATTTGCGGAAACTCTGGCCAGCGCCCTTCGGCGAGCGCCCGGCGGCTTGGCGAGGAAACTCCCGCAGCGCGCTCGTACATCCAGTAATTGCGCATCACGATCGCGACATAGCCGCGCGTTTCCCAATAGGGGATCGATTCCATGTAGAGCAGCGGATCATCGTAGTCGCGCACTTCACTGTTCCACCGGCTGATCGGCGTAAGGCCTGCGTTATAAGCAGCCATGATCTTTGGAAGTTTGCCCTCGGTGGCGTAGCTGTCGCGCAGCATCTCCAGATGGCGCTGTCCATAAGCGAGGTTGACCTCTGGATTGTTGAGATCAGCATAGCTCGCGCCAAGGTTCAGGCGGCGATTGTGGTCACGCGCCGTGCCAGGCATGATCTGCATCAGCCCGCGCGCATTGGCTGGGCTAACCGCGCCAGCGCGGAAGTTCGATTCCTGCAGAGCGTGAGCAAAGGCGAGGGCGGGATCAACCGTCCAGCCTGTCGCCGGTTGCCAGCGAGCCACGGGATAACGCAGTGATGGGTCAGAACGCATGCCGCGCGGGGCGTTGTGCGCCATGAACAATTGCGTTGATGGCATGCCAAGCTCGCGGGCAAAGCGCGCTAGCAGAGGAAATTCGTTCGGATTGCCGATCCGCGCCTGATGGCGCAGCACTTCATCTGCCAGCACCGGACGGCCAATCTCGTTAAGCGCGGCTGCGATGCGCGGATTGGTGCTTCGTTGCAGAACGCTCCAGTCATCCCGGGTGAAAGGCGCAGGCTTGGCGCTATCGGGTACCTTCACGCCCAATTGCTCGCTCGACCAGCAAGCCATAGAGCGTCTCGTCATGGCGCGCAGCGGCGCTAAGGTGCCGCTGGGCCTGGCCCGGCTCGCGGCAACGGACCAGCGAGCGATGCGCCCAATAATGTGCCGCAGCGGTCAGTTCTACATTGGAGGATCGATCAGCGGCGCGGGCAAAGCTCTCACTCGCTAGCGCGCAAAAACCCTGGCGCCATGCGGCTAGGCCAGCGACCCATTCACCTTCGGCAACCCATGCGCCGGAACCTTCTGAGACAGTTTCGGCCAGGGCCTGCGCCGAGGTGTCATCATTCTCGATGTAATAGCTCCACGCGACTTTTTGGCGCCATTCTGCCCGAGCAGCAGAGCTGAGCTGCGGGTCGACCTCAATCAACAGGCTGTGCGCGCCCGCCGGATCATCGTTCTTGATACGGTCGAGGATCGCTGACTTGGTGCTGGATGGCATTGTACCATCATTCACCGGACGCGGACGGATCCGCTTTGATGCATATGGTTGCTGAGCTAAACCGCTGAGCCTGAGGCAAATAGGGCAGGTTTTCGACACCGCGCTTCGCACCCATCCGCCCCAGCTGTGCCGCCTGAGGCAGGTGCACACCATCGTCGAACCAGCGGGCAATCCGCTCCGCCTCAATCTTTGGGCTGTTGGCATGGGTGTAATATTCGGCGCGTGCGATCTGGTGCAGCAATCCGCCCCGGCGCTGGGCCAGCATACCTTCAACACGCTCCCACTGCTGCGCGTCAATCGCACCAAACAGGTCAGAATAAAACGCGCGCTCATTTGCGGATAGGACAGTTGGCACAGCCTCGCTGCGCCCATTCGAGCTCGCATCGTAATGCGCAACCATGCTGCCCGCTTGCGCCAAAGCGACGCTCGGCGTGGCAAGTGCGGCGGCGAATGAAGCGGCCAATATTACTGGCCTAAGGCTTTTCGCCATCACCGATTTGCCGACCATTCAATCCATCTCCGCCAAAAACGCGCTTTCAGCCTTGGGCTTGCCATCAGGCTTTCCAGACTTTCGCTAACAAGAAGCTTAGTTAATGGCTCACTAGGGTTGTTTTCTGGTGCAGATGTGTGGTTACTTTTTTGTGAATTGATTGTGTCTTGCGCCGCTGCGTGGCCCAAAAGCGGCGGGATGTTGGAACCGAGCGCCAAAACCTTTTCTGGTGCGGCCAATTTAATGTGCAGGGCCAAGACCTCTGCCATTCCCGCATGAGCCAAAGCGGCAGTGTCGGCCATGGGTGTAGGCCGGGTGAGGGCGGAGGCGAAGTAGACCTCATCCTGCGTAAAGCCCATTGCGGCCAGCATATTGGCGAGCAATCGCCCCTGCGGCCCGGACAGCAATTGTTCGCTGTCGCCATCCTCTGGCGCGAGCACCAGCACCATTAGCTTCGCGCCGCTCTTCCCGCGTGGCGGCACGCGGCCGCGCGGGCCAATCGGATCGAGACCGGGCGCATTCAGCCACCATTCTTGGAACGCCGCTAGGTCGCTCGGCGCGTCCTCGCCCAGTAAATCGCCCTTCGGTCCTAGAGTTTTTTGCGGATCGCTGATTTCGGTCTTTTGCGAAGTCCCACCCGATTTTTCCTGCTTCTTCGCCTTAGCACCGTCGCCTGGCTCTGCCTCACGTTCTGGCTTCGCAAGCCAATCCGTAACGTCATCGGCAAAGTCGATGTCCACACCGGCCGCGCGCCACCAATCAAGGGTAGCAACAAATTCTCGGGACAAAGGCGGAGCGGGGGCGGACATACTGTTAATCGGAGGTCTTGACCTTAGCCGTGGCAGTTAGCAAGTGGGTAGGCACGCAAACTCTAGGATTATTCGGGGATCAAATAGGCTCATGAGCGAACGGGAATCAATGCCATGCGACGTCGTTATTGTCGGCGGCGGTCCAGCGGGCCTCTCTGCGGCAATTCGGCTGAAACAGATCAATGAAGAGCTTGAGGTTGTAGTCCTTGAAAAGGGCTCCGAAATTGGCGCTCATATTTTGTCTGGCGCGGTGGTCGATCCAAAGGCCCTGACTGAGCTGCTGCCGGAATGGCGCGATATGGATTGCCCAATGGCAGAAACACCAGTGACCGATAACTGGCACTGGGTTCTGTCAAAGAACGGCAAGACGTCGATCCCACATCTCGTAATGCCGCCCCTAATGAGCAATCACGGCTGCTACACCGGTTCGCTGGGCAATATGACTCGCTGGCTGGGTGAGCAGGCCGAAGCGCTGGGTGTGATGGTCTTCCCCGGCTTCCCCGCGAATGAAGTGATGTTTGATGACAAGGGCGCGGTGCGCGGTGTCATCACGCAAGACATGGGCATCGCCGAGGATGGCTCGCAAAAGCCAGATTATCAGCCTGGCATGGAGATTGAGGCCAAATACACCCTGTTTGCTGAGGGCGCGCGCGGATCGCTGACCAAGCAGATGAAGGCGCAATACGACCTTGAGGCCAATTGCGAACCGCAGGTTTATGGCCTCGGCATCAAGGAATTGTGGGACATTGAACCGGGTAAGCACGTGCCGGGCCGTGTCATTCACACGCAAGGCTGGCCGCTCAACGAAAGCGGCACATGGGGCGGCGGCTTCTTCTACCATCAAGCGAACAATCAAGTTGCGATCGGCTTTGTCACCGCGCTTGATTACAAGAACCCGTGGGTTTCGCCCTATCAGGAATTTCAGCGTTGGAAGATGCATCCGGAGATCAAGGCGATCCTCGAAGGCGGCAGCCGCGTTGCTTACGGTGCGCGCGTCATCAACGAAGGCGGTTGGCAGTCGGTGCCAAAGCTCGCCTTCCCAGGCGGCGCGTTGATTGGCTGTGCAGCTGGCTTTGTAAACGTACCCCGCATCAAGGGCAGCCACACCGCCATGAAGAGCGGGATGCTGTGCGCGGAGGCCATCGCCGCAGAGATCGAAGGGCACGAAAGCCAGCCAGAGCTTCAAGGTTATGAACCCGCTGTCCGTTCCAGTTGGATTGCGGACGAACTTAAGAAGGTTCAGAATGCGGAGCCTGCCGTTGCCAAATATGGCGATGATCTCGGCACTATTCTGGGCGGGATCGACATGTGGATGCGCACGCTCAAGATTGGCCTGCCGATCAGCATGAAGCACCATGCCGACTACACTATGATCGGGCGCGCGGATCTCTATCCTAAGATCGACTATCCGAAGCCCGATGGCGTGATCAGCTTTGACCGCCTGACCAATGTCGCCTTCAGCTTCACCAACCACGCAGAGGACCAACCGGTGCACCTGCAATTGGGCGATACCGACCTGCAAAAGGCGAGCGAATTTGACGTCTTCGGCGGTCCGTCAAACCGGTACTGCCCGGCGGGCGTCTATGAGTGGATCGAGGAAGAGGGCAAGGAGCCCAAATTCCAGATCAACTCGCAAAACTGCGTCCACTGCAAAACCTGCGATATCAAAGACCCGAACCAGAACATCAACTGGGTCACACCAGAAGGTGGCGGCGGTCCGAACTATCCGAATATGTAGGGATGTGTTGGATCGGGCGAAGAGCTCAGACTAACGATCTATAGTTTCTGACATTGGGGTAGGGCGATGCTTTCAATTCTTGGTTCGGGTGTTTTGGTGCTCGTCGGGTTGTTTGTTATCTTTAGCGGCTGGATGGCGATCATGCAGTATCGCGTTGAGCCTGAGCAAACAACTAAGGCTGCCGCTCGTGGCGGGTGGGTCTGGGTGATCTTGGGAATCGCTGCGATAGTTTGGGGCGTAATCCGCCTTTTCTAACTTCGACCCAAGCAGCTTGCTTCGTCATTGCGAGGAGCCGCAGGCGACGCGGCAATCCAGGGCCTCCTCGCCGGAATACTCTGGATTGCTTCGCTTCGCTCGCAATGACGAGGACAGTAAATTGGTTCTTTCAGAAACCGCCTACGCCAAGATCAACCTCGCGCTGCATGTCCGCGCGCGGCGCGAGGATGGCTATCACGAGCTTGAGACGTTGTTCGCCTTTGTCGATACGGGCGACACGCTGAGCGCTCGCGCCGCTGAGCAGGACAGCGTCCAAACAATCGGCGAATTCGCGGGCGGGATCGACAATCCGATGGATAATCTCGTGGCGAAGACTCTTGGCCTGCTGCCGCGCGCAGGGGGTCTTGCTATCACGCTGGAGAAGAACCTTCCCGTCGCCGCTGGCCTGGGCGGAGGCTCTGCCGATGCGGGTGCACTGTTCCGCATTGTGGAGCAAACGCATGGTCTGCCGGATGATTGGATGCAGCGCGCCGCAAAGCTTGGCGCGGATGTACCATGCTGCGTGCGCAGTGAGACGGTGGTGGGCCGGGGCACTGGCACGCAGCTTGAACCAATCGACAGCGATCTGACCGGAACGCCCGTCCTGCTCGTTAATCCGCGGGTGCCCCTATCAACCGGCCCTGTCTTTCAAGCTTGGGACAGGGTCGATCGAGGCGCTTTGCCCTCAGAAACAGCGCGCGAAATCGCTCTGGCTGGCCGCAATGACCTGTCCCAGCCAGCGATCAGCATCTGCCCAGCCATCGGTGCCGTCTTGGGCGCGCTCGAGGCCACCGACGCTTGGCTCACCCGCATGTCCGGCTCTGGCGCGACGTGTTTTGCGCTCTACGATAGCGATGCCGCACGCGATGCGGCGCAGGCGGCAATCACACAAAGCCACCCCGATTGGTGGCAATTGGCGGGCAAGCTGAGATGATCTCTCCCAGGATTGACGAGAATCCCTTCCGCCAAATGGGAGAGCCGATACGCGGCGGGATCGTCTGCGTTGCCGATCATGCCTCCAATTTTGTGCCAGACGACGTGCCGCTCGGTATTCCGGATGCCCTGCTAGAAAAGCACATTGCCATCGACATTGGCGTGCACGGAGTGGCGGTTCGCATGGCCCGCGAGCATGGTATCGCAGCGCATCTGGCCACCGTCAGCCGCCTCGTCACCGACCTGCACCGCGAAGAAGACCATCCCGGCGTCGTGCCAACCGAAAGCGACGGTCACCTGATCCCAGGCAATATTGGCGCCGACGTGGAAGGGCGGCTCAACCGGTTTCACAGGCCCTATCACGCCGCGTTCGGCACATGGCTCGATGAAGCTGCTCCCAAGCTGATCATTTCGCTGCACAGTTTCACGCCGCAGCTGGAATCGCGCGCCGAAGACCGCCCGTGGGAGATCGCGCTGCTGTATAATCAGGATGACCGCGCGGCGCGCCATGCAATCCGCCTGTTCGGCGAGCAGGGCCTAAACGTCGGCGATAACGAGCCTTACTCCGGGCGTGAACTCAACGCGACGATGAATCGCCACGCCGAGACGCATGGCCGCTATTACTGCGCAATCGAGGTCCGCCAAGACCTGATCGCGACCCGCGTGGAGCAGTCACGCTGGGCAGCAATGATTGCAGATGTGTGCGGAAGGGTTGCACTCGCGCTCGACTAACGGCAGTGGAGCTTCACCAGAGCTTCAATTTGAGAAATATTATGTCTTCGCGCTTCGATAAAACGAAACTTCCCAGTCGTCATGTCTCGGTAGGGCCAGAGCGTGCCCCGCACCGTTCTTATTACTATGCAATGGGGATGAGCGAAGAAGAGATCGCGCGACCATTCGTGGCGATTGCGAGCGCGGGTAATGACAGCGCGCCGTGCAACACCACGCTCGATCCGCAGGCGAATATTTGCCGCGAGGGCGTGATCGAGAACGGCGGAACGCCGCGCCGTTTCAACACGATCACAGTTACCGATGGCATTGCGATGGGTCATCAGGGCATGAAAAGCTCTCTGATCAGCCGTGAGATTATCGCAGATTCGGTCGAGGTCTCCGTGCGCGGGCATTGTTATGACGCGCTGGTTGGCTTTGCTGGCTGCGACAAGAGCCTGCCTGGCATGATGATGTCGATGCTGCGCCTCAATGTGCCGAGCATCTTTGTTTATGGTGGCTCCATCCTGCCCGGCACGCACCACGGCAAAGATGTGAATGTTAAGGATGTGTTCGAGGCCGTTGGGCAATACGCAGCGGGAAATTGCCCGCTCAAAGAATTGATCGCGCTGGAAAAGGTCGCTTGTCCCGGCCACGGAGCTTGCGGCGGACAATTCACCGCCAACACCATGGCCTGCGTCGGCGAGGCGATAGGATTGTCCCTGCCAAACAGCAATATGACGCTAAGCTCCGTATAAATCGCGCGAAGAAATTGCGCGGGCTGCGGGTGTCCAGGTGATGAACCTGTTGGAGCTGAATTTGCGACCCCGCGACATTTGCACACGGGAAGCGTTTGAGAATGCAGCACGTGTGGTGGCGGCGACTGGTGGTTCGACCAATGCGGCGCTGCATCTGCCAGCGATGGCTAGTGAAGCGGGCATTGTATTCGACCTGTTCGATGTCGCGGAGATATTTAAATCAACGCCTTACATCGCCGACCTGCAGCCTGGCGGGCAATATGTCGCCAAGGACATGCATGAAGCGGGTGGTATCTACATGGGCATGAAAACCCTGCTCGATGGCGGTTTCCTAAACCCCAACCCGATGACCGTGACCGGTAAGACCCTGGGCGAGAATATCGAGGAGGTCACCTGGAACCCCGATCAGAAGGTGTTTTACGAGGTAGCCAAGCCAATCACCCCTACGGGCGGCGTCGTAGGCTTGAAAGGATCGCTTGCTCCCGATGGCGCAATTGTGAAGGTCGCGGGGATGGAGCGGTTGCAATTCACCGGCTCTGCGCGCGTTTTCGATTGCGAGGAAGACGCCTTCGCCGCCGTTGAGGCGCGTGATATTGCTGAGGGCAGCGTGATCATCATCCGCTATGAAGGGCCAAAGGGCGGGCCGGGCATGCGCGAAATGCTCTCCACCACTGCGGCGCTTTATGGGCAGGGAATGGGCGAGAAAGTCGCGCTCATCACCGATGGCCGTTTCTCCGGCGCAACACGGGGCTTCTGCATCGGCCATGTCGGACCAGAGGCGGCGGATTGTGGACCAATCGCCTTGGTTGAAGATGGCGACGAGATCGTGATCGATGCGGAGAACGGCACGATCGATCTCAATGTCGGCGAGGACCTGCTGGCCGAGCGGCGCAAGGCCTGGCAGCCACGCACCAATGATTATCAGGCTGGCGCATTGTGGCGCTATGCTCAGAATGTCGGTCCTGCTAGCAAAGGCGCGCTCACTCATCCCGGAGCAGCAAAGGAAACTCATGTATTTGCGGATATCTAACGCTGGGCTGATCGCACTCCTCACGAGCGGCGTGCTCGCCGGGTGCGGCGCAGAGCCTGCCGAGCACACCGCAAGGCAGCGATGTTGATTGCGCGATAGGCCCGGGCGCGGATTATTCCGCCGTCTGCACTTTGGAGCAGGCCGCGGATGAGAGCGGCGCGTTCTTCCTGATCCACCACCCTGATGGCGGGTTTCGCCGGGTCAAACATGATGCAGCCACCGGCGATCTTGCCGCGATGGACGGGGCAGATATGCTCAAGGATCGCAGCCTTGATCCGGCCAAGGTGCGCGAATTCGCAATCGGCGAAGATCGCTATTTGATTCCAGCGGAGATGCTGGCCAGCGCACCAGAGTGAGCGATCGCCAAGTTCTCACTGCCGCGCAAATGCAGGCCGCTGAGCAGGCGATTTTCGATACTGGTGTAAGTGTTGATGAATTAATGGCTGTCGCTGCTGGCGGCGCGGCGGAATGGGTCCGGCGTATTGCTGCGGGCAGGGCGGTGACCGTGCTGTGCGGGCCAGGCAACAATGGCGGCGATGGGTACGTAATCGCAGAGATTTTGCGTCAAACGGGTTTGCAGGTGACGGTGGTGGCACCGCTCACCCCGACCACTGATGCTGCCAAGAACGCCCGCGCTGGTTTCAAAGGCGAAATACTCACATCCGGCGGCACCGCGGAGGGTAGCGTCTTCGTCGACTGTCTGTTCGGCTCCGGCTTATCGCGAGAGCTTTCAGCCGAACATGCGTTGCTGCTGCGCGATTTGGCAGAGCGCCACGATTTCAGGATTGCGGTCGATCTACCATCCGGAGTGCACTCCGATGCGGGTGCGGTCCTAGCTCAATCGCTTCCCAGTTATGATATTACGTTGGCATTGGGCGCTTGGAAATTCGCGCATTGGCGGTTGCCAGCCCGTGAGGCGATGGGACAAAAACTGCTGGTGCCGATTGGCATTTCGGCGGTCGAGGGCGCGGCTCAATTGGTTGGCCGCCCGGCCATTAAAGCTCCGGCAAGCGACGCCCATAAATACACCCGCGGAATGTGCGCGATCGTTGCCGGGGACATGCCAGGCGCCGCGCTGCTTGCGAGCAAAGCCGCAATGCGCGCGGGGGCGGGATTGGTGCGACTGTTCAACCAGGAACCCTTGGCTGGTGCCCCCGCCGGATTGGTGGTCGATCCGATGCCACTCAAGGTGGCGCTGGACGACAAGCGGATAAAGGCGATGTTGATCGGGCCAGGATTGGGTCGTCACGAGGGCGCGATCAAAGACCTAGAAACAGCCTGCAAACATGGTTGTGACTTGGTCCTCGACGCCGACGCTCTGAGAATCTTGCCGGTGCATCTGATTGATGATTGCACCTATGTCCTGGCGACCCCGCACCATGGGGAACTGGACGCTCTGTGTCAGACGTTCGCTGTGATCGCAGAAGGGCGCCAAGACCGCGCTCAGGCTGTTGCAGCGGCAAGCGGCATGGTGATCCTAGCCAAAGGCCCAGAGACAGTGATCGCCGCACCTGATGGCCGTTTGGCGTTGGCACCGCCTGCCTCTAGCTGGCTGTCAGTAGCGGGAACGGGCGATGTGCTCGCAGGGATCGCGGTCAGCCGAATGGCAACAGGCCGCGATGCATTCACTGCGGCCTGCGAAGCAGTGTGGCTTCACGGCGCGGCTGCGCGTATGTGCGGCGCGGCATTTACGGCGGATGATCTGGCCGATGCCGTCAGCGGGGCAATGAGTGAAGCGTGTGAGTGAAAAGTTTGAGTGATTCTGAGGCAATGGAGATCGTCAGGCTAGCGGCCAAGGGCGATGGAGCGAGCGCAGACGGCCGCCATGCACCGGGTGCGTTGCCTGGAGACATAGTCGCCAATGATGGCACTGTCACGCGCGGCCCGCATCACGTTACTCCACCTTGCCAGCATTTTGACCGCTGCGGCGGGTGCCAATTGCAGCATGCCGATGAAGAGACCTTGATGGAATTCGTGCGCTCCCGAGTGGCCAATGCGGCCGAGGGGCAGGGGCTGGAGCCCCGCGAGCTGATGCCAGTGCATCTCTCACCGCCGCAAAGCCGCCGCCGCGCAACATTGCATGCCTTACGCAAGCATCGGCGGGCATTACTCGGCTTTCGCGAGGCAGGATCGCATAAGATCGTAGATCTCAAGGAATGCCCGGTTCTGCTCCCTGAACTGACGGCGATGATCGTGCCATTGCGCGCCTTTATCGCCGAGCATGGGAGCAAGGCTCCGGTCGATATCGCACTCGCCTGGAGCGATCAGGGCGCTGATTGCAGCCTCACCAATATCACTTTGGAAGGGTTGGAGGCGACAGAGGCGGCACTCGATTTCGCGCGCGATCAAGGCCTTGCCCGGCTTTCGATAGATCAGGGATACGGCGCTGAAACCGTGTGGGAGCCTCAACCCATCAGCGTCACATTATCGGGTCTGCCCGTGCCCATGCCGGCGGGCGCTTTTCTGCAAGCGACCCGCGATGCGGAGGCGCGCATGCTCAGCGATGCGTCGGATTGGCTGGAGGGTTGCGGCGTGGTCGCTGATCTGTTCTCTGGCCTCGGCACATTTGCCTTTGGCTTGGCGCAGGGGCGAAAGGTCTTGGCCGTAGAGGCGGATCAAGCGGCTCATCTGGCTTGCAAATCTGCTGCCGTGCGCGGTCAGCGAGAGGTTCATGCGATGCACCGCGACCTCTTTCGAAACCCGCTCGACGCTAAGGAAATCAGCAAGTTCGCTGCCGTTTTGCTTGATCCGCCGAGGGCCGGTGCACGCGAACAAATCGGCCAAATCGCGCAAAGCACGATTGAACGGGTCGTCTACGTCAGCTGCAACCCATCAAGTTGGGCACGTGATGCCGCACGCTTAGTCGAAGCGGGGTTCACACTGGAGAAACTGCGCCCGGTGGGGCAGTTCCGCTGGTCAACACATGTCGAGTTGGTGAGCCTGTTTACTCGGGAGTAGGTTAGGCGCGCAGTCCAGCAAGTATCTGGGCGCGCAGCCAGTCGGCAGCATGCGCCTCAACATAGGAATGTCCTGCGCCTTCACAGGTCGCAATCCGGGGGTCATCTGCTACCCAATTGGCGGCAAAAGCCTGGGCCGTGCGGTCGCTGCTAGCGAGCAGAATGCGTACCTGGCCGGAAAAGCCAGCAAGTCCGGCCTGCATTTCGGCAGCCAAACTTGTCGGCTCAGGCGCTGAACGCAGTGATCCAGTCAACCCGCGCGCCAACTTTCGCAGATCAACGCCGCCACGCAGAAAGCGTATAATCTCGCGCGGGTTTTTGAGTTTTTCAGCGTAACGAGCGCGGATCGCATCGGGTGGGGGCAAATCCGTCGCTTCGTTGCCTTCAATCGTCCAGGGGTTGGACAGGATCAAACCGTCACAACCCGCACCGTTTGCCAGCATTAGGGCCGAGGCTGCATCGCAATTGCCAAAGGCAATGATCCGCTCAACCTGCGGCGCTATTGCTCGAAAGGCTTCGATGGCAGTGCGAATATCTTGTTCTGATTTGCGGAAACCGCGATTTTCACCCTCGCTATCCCCGATCCCGCGCCGGTCAAAGCGGAACACGGGAAAGCCTGCCTTAGCAATCTCTGCCGCTAAGCGCGCCTGGCTGGAAAATGCGCCCGCGCGAATTTCATTGCCGCCGCTGACGATCAACAGGCCCGTTGTGCCGGGCGCGGTGTCTAACGTGCCCGCACATTTGAGCGTTCCGCAGCCATAATCCATATGCAGCCGGGTCATGGCGCGGCCAGTTCTTCAGCAAGCAGCGTGGCAAGAGCGGCGGCCTGTTCCGGGTCCTCATCCGGTTCGGCGCGCAGCCATAGTCCGCGTCCACCTAATACGCTTTGCGTGATTTCGGTCAGGCTACCTATGGAAACTTCATCCGCCTGCTCCAATTCGCGCACCAATTGTGCGCCCAAATCCCAGCCTGCCAGGACCATGCCGCTTTCGCGCCCGCTTTGCATCAATGTGTCGGAGCTTTCATCGGCCCCAGCTTCGCGAGCGGCGATCACTTGCGCGCGGATCATACTGCGCAGCTGCTTTGCGCCCGTTTGCGGGACATAGGCCCAACCTGGAAGGCTGGGCGGCGCAAACATAACGCCCGCCCGAAAGGTCAGCACATGGGTCGCCTCGCAATGGTTTGCAGCGGCGCCCATCGCCGCCTGCCATGCGCTCATGCTCTGCTCTGCTAATGGGGCAGTGCTCTCGTTCCAACCGGGCAGATCGGGCATGGCTGAACCAATCTCCAGATCATTGAGTAAACGCATCACTTCAATGATTTGCCTGCGGAACTTGTTGTGTTCGTCGAATAGCGGCGGGATCACAAGAACGCACGGGCGCCCAGCATGCTCAAATTTCGCCAGCATTTCTTCTGAGATTTTGCCGCTTGGATGCGGGCAGGGCCAGTGGGTGAGCACGCGCCCGATCAGCCTTCGATGATCTTGGCCTCGGCAAAGGCGAGCAGCCCGCCATAGGTTTCAAGCATTTCACCATCGACGTCGTCATCCTCGATAACAATGTCGAGCCTGTCTTCCATCTCGGTCAGCAGGCCAGCAACCGCCATCGAATCGAGTTCTGGCAAGTCGCCAAACAGGCCGGTTTCCGGTGTGAATTCGTTCACGCTCTCAGCGTCCAACCCCAGCACATCGGCGATGATCGCCTTGAGATCACGGTCAATCGCCGCACGGCTTTTGCCGAGGCCCGACATATCCGTCTGCTCTGATGCGGTTGCCGAATTGTCGGTGACCGGATTGCTACTCATGCGCCCCTCGTTTCCCGGAATTTCGCGAGTTTCTACTGATACGGGCGCTCGCCTTAGCTCTGCACCTCTCGCTTCGCAAGTCACCCGGTGGTTTGACGAATGAGCCGCTTGGCCAGTGCAGGCCAGGCCTTGGGCTGGCGCGGATCGAGGCAATCAATTCGGTAGCGATGGCGGGTCTCGCCCATCCAATCCGCTTTGTAAGGCTGATCACCGGTTCCAAAATCGACCAATTGGACGTGGTCCTGGTCGATGACCCGTTCAAACAAGGCAGCAGTCAATGTGGTGCCTGCGGAGAGATGCTTATGACTCTCTAGATGCGCGAGCTTGTGGATGTATGCACGGCCATTTTCAACCGTCCAGCATTGTGCAGCGACCGCCGTCTCGCCTTCATAGGCAAGGCCTACGCGTAAGCGCCTTTCGGCTCCCTCAGCGTGTGCAAATTTACGCAGCATCGCGGGTTCGTCTTCCTCAGGCTTCCAACTGGCGGCGTAAATTGCCTCATAATTGTCCCATGCAGCCTCATCGAACGTGTCGAGGATCTGGGTGCGCACCTTTTTCGCCTTACGCTTCAGCGTCGTGCGCATCTTGCCAGGCCGCTCGGCCCAATACTCCGCAAAACTGCGCCCATTAACCTTCAATATGTGGTTGAGGTCGCATGCCTCGCTCACAACGCTCCACCCGGCAGCCTTGAATGCCTTTGCAAGCCGAGTGGCCGAGCCATTTTCGTCGGGTACAGGCTCCAGCGTTACGCGGTGGCCGCGCGTCTTTAGGTTGCGCGCAATTTCCAGCAGCAGACGGTCGCCAAGATCACCAGGCGGAGCCAGTTCGCGCCACGTGAAGTTGTACCAATTACGCATTGGAGTGAGGTGGCCTGTGCCTGCTTTTAGGGCCAAGGCTGCGCTGCGATCACCTTCTTTCGCAATCACGATCAGCGGCTTAAGACCGGTTTCAGCCAAGAGACCAAACCATTCCGCGCGCTCAAATGGCGAGGTCACCGCGCCATCATCCGCTTGATGACATAGGTCATGCAAGACGTTAACGGTATCATGGTAACTCACGGTGATCACTCGATCGTGTCCCTTCGGAAATTGTCATGCCAAGCACCTTAGACGAGACAGCCAAACCGCTCGACCACATTGCCGAACGCGGCGTGGAATGTGGCCGCGCTGATGCGCCTGCTCTGGTGCTTCGTGACCGGACGTTTAACCATGAGGAGTTAAGACAGCGTGTCGCTGTCTTGGCGGGATGGCTTAAGAGCATTGTGCCAGAGAAAGGCGCTCGTGTAGCGAGCTGGGCGGCAAAGGGCGAGCTGACCTGTCTTCTGCCATTGGCGGCGGCGAGGGCGGGCCTGGTGCATGTGCCGATCAATCCGCTGCTAAAACGTGCGCAGGCGGCGCACATCTTAGCAGATAGCGGGGCGAGCTTGCTGATTGCTAATGCTGCACGGCTTAAATCGCTTGAAGCCAGCAATTTAATAGCTTCCTGCGCCGCGATGGAGGAAAATGAGGCGCTGTCTACGGCGACCACACATGATACGCCGCTTGGTCCGTCCAAAGCCGATCCGAGCGAGCTTGTAGCTATTCTCTACACCAGTGGCTCGACGGGGCGGCCCAAGGGCGTGGTTCTGAGTCACGCGAACCTGTGGCTCGGCGCGGTTAGCGTCGCCGATTATCTCAAAATGGCAGGCGATGATGTAACTTTGTCGGTCCTACCATTGAGCTTTGATTACGGGCAGAATCAACTGCTTTCAACGTGGCATGCGGGCGGTTGTATTGTCCCGCTCGACTTCCTGTTTCCGCGCGACGTGATGAAGGCCTGCGCCAAGCATCAGATCACCACCCTGGCCGCTGTGCCACCACTGTGGGTTCAGCTCACCGAACTGGAGTGGACACCAGAGGCCACCATTTCCATGCGACGGATGACCAATAGTGGCGGCGCACTCACCACTGAGTTGGTCAGTGATCTGCGCCGGATATTCCCCGATGCAGATCTCTATCCGATGTATGGCCTGACCGAGGCGTTTCGCTCAACCTTTCTTGATCCGGCATTGGTCGATTCGCACCCAACTTCAATGGGTAAGGCCATTCCTTTCGCAGAAATTCTTGTCGTCAATGATGCGGGGGAAGTCGCTGAACCCGGTGAGGAGGGTGAGCTGGTTCACTGCGGACCACTGGTCGCGCAAGGATATTGGCAAGACCCAGAGCGCACCGCTAAGCGATTCAAGCCTGCGCCGCGTCAATCGCGCTATGGCGGGACAGCGGTGTTCTCCGGCGATCGAGTTCGACGGGACGAAGATGGTTTGCTCTATTTCGTCGGTCGGCGCGATGCGATGATCAAAAGCGCTCAGCAACCGGATCAGTCCCGCAGAAATAGAAGAAGCCGCGATCGCCTGTGATCAGGTGCAAGAGGCGGTTGCGCTTGGTCTGCCAGACGAGCGTCTTGGCCATGCAGTACATCTCGTGGTGCGCGGGACCGAAAGCGAGGCGTCGCACAAAGATCTGGTTAAAAGGCTCAAGCGGGAGCTTCCGAATTTCATGCAACCTCAGACGATCCATTGGCGCGATGCGATGCCGATCAATCCCAATGGGAAGATTGATCGCACGGCCCTGTTAAGGGAGTTAAGCCAATGACATCCCTCGATAAGACCAAGGCACTTGGGCCAATTCCAGCAGGGTTTGCGGCACTTGAGGGCGAACTGGCCATTGGCGGTAAGCGGGCGAGCGAATGGGCAGCACAGGCGGGTAAGACGCCGCTGTTCGTCTATTCGAGAGATCGCCTCAATACGCGGGTCGCAGAGCTGCGCGCTGCTCTGCTCGGCGCGCATCGGCATCAACTATGCGGTCAAAGCCAATCCCTATGCCCCTGTGATCGCGCATATGGAGGCTTTGGTCGATGGTTTTGACATCGCCTCCTCTGGTGAGCTTGCCATGACCAATGCCGCCAGAATTGATCCGGCGCGTGTCAGCTTCGCCGGTCCGGGCAAACGTGATGACGAGCTGGAAGCTGCCATTTCTGCAGGAGTCACGCTCAATTGCGAGTCTGAAGGGGAGGCGCACCGCTCCCTCGCCATCGGCGAGAAACTGGGCAAAGCTCCTCGCATGGCTCTGCGCGTGAATCCAGATTTTGAGCTGAAAGGCTCCGGTATGAAGATGGGCGGAGGCGCCAAGCAATTTGGCGTTGACGCAGACAAGGTGCCCGTTCTGGCGCGCGAAGTGATCGCAGCGGGCGCTGAGTGGCGCGGCCTGCATATTTTTACAGGCAGTCAGGCCTTGAGCGCCGAGGCAATTATAGAAGCGCAGGGCAATGTGCTGAATTTGGCAGCAAAATTGTCAGACGCGATTGGAGAACTTCTGCCAAAGCTCAATATGGGCGGCGGATTTGGTATTCCCTATTTCCCCAATGATGATGCGTTGGACTTGTCTGCGGTCGGCGCTGCTCTGCATGAGTATGTGGCGAACCTCCCGGCGGTGTTGCAAGATACAGAGCTGTGTCTTGAGCTTGGGCGCTATCTCGTTGGCGAGTCCGGTGTTTATCTGACGCGGGTGATAGACCGCAAGGTTAGCCACGGCACAACCTATCTGGTCACCGATGGCGGACTGCATCACCAACTTGCCGCATCCGGTAATTTCGGAACGGTTGTACGCCGCAATTATCCGGTTGCCATCGCCAATCGTTACGATGCGCTCGGCGGACGATATCGTCAATGTGGTCGGCTGCCTCTGCACCCCGCTAGACCGACTGGCCGACAAAGCTGGCCTGCCGCGCGCAGATGTTGGCGATTTGGTCGCTGTGTTTTGTGCTGGAGCGTACGGAGCGAGCGCCAGCCCCAGCGCGTTCCTTGGCCATGGACCTGCGGCGGAAATGCTCGTTTAAGAGCTGAAAACCACGCAATTATGCGCGTTTAAAGTTTGGCAAACCGCTGTCCCGAAACGGGATAGGGGGCCAAAACAGGCGTTATTACTAACACAATGTTCACCAATATGAGCGAGAGAGTTCGGGTCATTCGCGGGTCCAGTGCTTCAGGTCGCTCCTGTAGCAGGTGCTGATCCCGCCGACCCAGGCAAGGATACGTACCAATGAAGACCTCTTTTTCGCTTTCCCGCATCGTGGGATCTGTTGTTGCAATTTCGCTGCTCGCCGGTTGTGGCGGTGCGGGGCAAGAACTGCCTCCAGCCAGCTTTGCAACAACGGAAGAGGGGCCGAGCGAAGAATATGTTATCGGACCGCTCGATCAAATCACCATCCACGTTTGGCGCAATCCAGAGCTGAGCGCTGAGGAAATTCAGGTTCGCCCAGATGGCCGGATCACGATTCCCTTGGTTCGCGATCTGCCTGCCGTGGGCAAAACCGCCACCGAATTGCAGAACGATATTCGCGATCAACTCGCGCAGTACATTGAACAGCCGATCGTATCGGTAATCGTCAATGAGTTTTCCGGCACGTTTAACCAGCAAATCCGCATCGTGGGTTCTACTGAACAGCCAGCATCGTTGCCTTACCGGGCGAACATGACCGTGCTTGACGCGATGATCGCGGTGGGCGGCCTCAGCGAATTTGCTGCTGGCAACCGTGCAAAGCTGATCCGTTTGGACCGCGAGAGCGGCGAACAGGTTGAATACCGCCTGCGCCTCAAGGACTTGCTTAAAAAAGGCGACAGCGCAGCAAACGTAACCCTGAACCCAGGCGATGTGATCATCATCCCTGAGAGCACCTTTAAGGACCCGCGCCGCGCATGAGCGAGATTTTTGAAGAGCTGCGCACAGCGCTTTACTCGGTATGGCACCGCCGGTGGCTGGCGCTCGCCGTCGCCTGGGGCGTTTGCCTGCTCGGGTGGTTGGTGGTCGCGATGATCCCCAACTCCTATGAGGCCAAGGCGCGCATCTATGTCGATGTCGACGATGTATTGTCAGAGCAACTGGGTATTGCCGGCGATGGGCGCGAAGAAATCCGCCGTGTCCGGCAAACATTGGCAAGCGCGGTGAACCTTGAAAAGGTTATTAAATCAACGCGTTTGGGTGAGAACATCACAGAACGCTCTGCGCTCGAGACAGAGATCAAAAACCTTGATGAAAAGGTGACGGTCACCAGCGAGCAGGACAACCTGTTTGAAATCACCGCGACGGTTGGCAAGGGCGATCTGTCCGACGCCGAAAACGCCGTTCTGGCGCGCGACGTGGTGCAAAAACTGATCGATATTCTGCGCGACGAGCATGTCGCGGGCAGCCGAGCACAAGTCTCTGGCGCGGTCACAAAGATCAATGAACAACTCGAAGAGCGCAAGCGCGAGCTGGAAGCGGCCGAACAGCGCCGTCTCGCCTTTGAAGCGCAATACCCCGACCTGATCGGTGGTTCGAGCACGCTTGTGACCCGCCTTCAGCAGTCACGGACAGAGGCGCGCGGAATCGAAGCTGATCTTGCCGCGGCGGAAAGCGCTTTGGCTGCGATCAACGGGCAATTGGCCGGTACGCCGCGCACGATTGACACACCGGGCACTGGTGGTCCTCGCGCCGCCCTATCTGGCGCTCAAGCACAATTGGCAGAGCTGCGTTCGCGCGGGCTAACCGATGAGCATCCCGATGTGGTGGCGACAACTCGGCAGGTTCAAATTCTGACGCGTCAAGTTGCTGCCCAAGGCCCGAACGCCTCTGGCGGTACTCCAAACCCAGCCTACACTTCGCTGATTTCGATCCGTGCGGATCGTCAGGCCAGCGTCGAATCGCTGCAATCACGGCGCGCCGCGATCCAATCTGATATTGCTGCGCTGATGGGCAGCCAAGCCGCTGAGCCAGAGGTTGCTGCCGAAGCCAACCGGATCAGCCGCGATTATGAAGTGCTGCAACAGAACTACGAAAAGCTGCTGCAAGACCGCGAAGAGCTGCGCACCCGCGGCGAAGTGGAAGACAACACCAGCCAATTCAAATTCCAGCTGACTGATCCACCTGTTGTGCCGCAAGGCCCGGCTGCGCCCAATCGTCCTTTGTTACTGCTTGGTGTGTTGTTTGTCGGCCTCGCAGCGGGGGCAGGGGCCGCTTATGCGCTCAGCCAGCTACGTTCGACCTTCGCCACGCCGAAGAAACTGGAGCGCGCGCTTGATCTGCCCGTGATCGGTTCAATTTCGATGACCGTATCTGAGGCCGCGCAAGAGCTGCGCGCCAAACGGTTCAAGCAATTCGCTGGGGCAACCGCTGGGTTGTTCAGTGTGTTCGTAATTTTGCTGGGCATTGAATTTGTCTCAGTCGGCGCGGTTGCGTGAGGGGGCTGAGATGACAGAGCACAGCAAGATTTCACGCGAAGGAGCGACGAAAGTGAACGGGAAACCGTCTCTGTTTGAGCGTGCTAACGACACTTTTGGTCTGGATGCACTGGCACCTGCGAAGCCTCCCGTACGCCTGCCAGAAGGCGAAAAGCGCGTTCGGAGACCGATTGCTGCGCAGCCCGCTGTTCAAAACGCTCCTGCCCCAGTAGCGACCCCGGCGCCAGCACCGGCAGTACAAACAGTCCAGCAGCCTCCACCAACAGCTCCAACGCCTGAGTAAGCGAAAGCTGCTCCGCAAGCCGTGGCTTTAAACAGCACGCACCAGCCTATCTCGCGCGATCATCTGCGCGATGCTGGACTGGTCGTGCCCGAGGATGGCGTCAGCGAGCTGCTCGAAGAGTTTCGCATCGTCAAACGCGAGCTGCTTGCCGATGCCCGTGCAGGCGGATCATCCAAAGCGCAGCAAATTTTGGTCTCATCTCCGCATCCGGGCGAGGGCAAGACCTATTGTGCGCTCAACCTGGCAATTGCTTTGGCGGCCGAGCGTGATCTCGAAGTTCTGCTGGTCGATGCCGATGTCATCAAACCAAGCATTCCGGCACGCTTGGGCTTTGAACCGGGCAAGGGTTTGATGGATGCCTTGGCCGATCCCAGCCTTGAGCCAGAGACCCTCGCGGTCAAAACAGACATCGACAACCTTTTCGTGTTGTCTGCGGGCAGCCGCAATTCCAATGCCGCCGAATATTTGGCCAGCGCGAGGACGGGCGATGTGCTCGCACGCCTGACCCAAGGCGCACCAAACCGGATTGTCATTTTCGATACACCGCCCGCGCTTGCTGCCTCCGCAGCAGCCGAGCTCGCCGCTCATGTTGGCCAGGTTTTGCTGGTCGCCCGCGCCGATGAAACAAGCCGTGCCGCGCTTGAAGATGCGCAGCAGCTGCTGTCGGCCTGTGTCGACATCAAACTGTTGCTCAATGCAGCACAATTCAGCCCGTCAGGACGCCAATTTGGCAATTATGGCGCGCAAGGGGAAAGATAGTGACTAAAGTTCTCAGAGCAGCTTTGTTGGTGGGGCTGGCAGCAATCGTTGCCGCCGCGCCCGCTCATGCGCAGGCCCAGGATGATACTGGCGATACAGGTGTATCGGATGGCCCACGGGTCGCTGTGCAACCGTACATCGAGGTGTCACAGGTCCTCTCGGCGGAGCTATCGCCCGGCGATGACGTGCTGACCTTTACTCAGGTGGCTGCCGGTGTGGATGTTTCCGCAGCAGGCCGTAACAGCGGTGGTTCGCTATCGCTGCGATATGAGCGTAACATTGGCTACGGCGCGTCCGATGGCATTGATTCCGACACTTTCAGCGGGGTTGCTCGCGGATATCTCTCGATCATCCCTCGCGCTTTGACATTGGATGCAGGTGCCTTGGCAAGCCGCACGCGGATCGATGGATCCGGCGGGATCACTTCCAACCCATTGGTACAAGACGATGCCGAGAGCCAAATCTACAGTGGTTATGTCGGGCCAACATTGGCAACCCGCGTTGGCGCGGTCGACGTGACTGGCTCTGCTCGGGTGGGCTACACCCGGCTTGAGGCGAACGACGCGATCGTCACGCCGTCTGGCGCGATCGCCGATGTGTTTGACGACAGTGTCACCTATAATGCGCAATTGCGTGCTGCCACGCGCCCTGGCGAGCCTTTGCCCGTCGGCATTGGCGTCGGCGGAGGCTACTTTCAGGAAGACATTTCCAACCTCGATCAACGCGTTCGCGATACCTATGTGCGCGCCGATGTGACCGTGCCGATCACCAGCAATCTCTCGGTTGTTGGCGGCGTTGGTTACGAGGATGTCGAAGTGTCGAGCCGCGATGCCGTGCGCGACATAAATGGCGATCCCGTCATTGGTTCTGATGGCCGTCTGGTGACCGACACCAGCGCTCCGCGCCAACTCGCCTTCGACATTGATGGCTTCATCTGGGACGTCGGCGTTCTGTGGCGTCCTAGCAGCCGCACATCGCTCGCCGCGACCGTTGGCCGTCGTTACGATTCAACCACATATTACGGCAACTTCACCTTTGTCCCTGATAGTCGCAGCCAGCTGAGCATCTCAGTCTATGATGCGGTCAGCGGCTTTGGCGGATCGCTCACCAATTCACTGGCCGCATTGCCAACCGAATTCTCGGCCATTCGTAACTCGTTGACCGGTGATTTTGGCGGCTGTGTTGGCGGGGAAAGCGGAACTGGCTGTGCTGGCCTATTCGGCTCGGTTCGTTCAGCAGCCTTCCGCAGCCGCGGCGGACAAGTCGCCTATCAGCGCCAGATTGGCCGCCTCAACGCGGCCATCGCTGCTGGTTATGACAACCGCCGCTTCATCGCGGCGCCAGGTACCATTTTGGCCACCGCGGACGGTGTGACGGATGAAAGTTACTTCGTAAGAAGCTCGCTAAACCGTCCAATCGGCAGCAATGCGAACCTCGCCGTCAATGGCTACGTCAATTGGTTTGGCCGCGGTGACGGGGTCGACGGCAATGTGACCGGTTACGGCGCGTCTGCTGCTTACAGCCGCTCGCTTACCGGTAAACTGTCGGCCCGTGCGGCGGTCGCCGTGGACTATCTCGACTCCGACTTGTCGGCTGATGACTTTGCCTTTGCAACGGCGCTGCTCGGCCTGCGTTACGACTTCTGATCCGGACACCCTGACGATGTACGAACAATTTTATGGCTTCAATTCTCGCCCATTTCAGCTGACCCCTGATCCCGAGTTCTATTTCGAGAGCGCGAGTCACAAGAAGGCTCTGTCCTATCTCGGCTATGGCTTGAACCAGGGCGAGGGCTTCATCGTCATCACCGGCGAGGTTGGCGCTGGTAAATCGACATTGGTCGCGCATTTGATGCAGCGAGATCGACCCAGAGGCGCTGACGGTTGGCCAGGTCGTCACCAGTGCGCTGGACGGCGAAGAGCTGATCCATGTGGCCGCGCAAAGCTTTGGCATCGAAGTCTCAGGCCGTGACAAGGCAGGCGCCTTGGGCGCGATTGAGAGCTTCCTTCAGGACGAAGCGCGCGCCGGTCGGCGTTGTCTGCTGATCGTCGACGAATGTCAGAACTTGCCCGTTGGCGCATTGGAAGAGCTGCGCATGCTGTCCAACTTCCAACTGGGTTCGCACCCGCTGCTGCAAAGCCTGCTGCTGGGGCAGCCGGAATTCCGCACCACAGTCGCCAGCCATCCCGATCTCGATCAACTGCGCCAGCGTGTAATCGCTTCGCATCACTTGGAAGCGCTCGATGAGGAAGAGGTTGAAGCCTATATCAACCACCGGCTCGAGCATGTTGGGTGGCAGGGTAATCCAGCCATCAGTGCCGAGGTTCTGAGCGCAGTTTACGAGGCAACGGATGGTATTCCGCGCCGCGTAAACCAGATCATGAACCGGATGCTATTGCTGAGTGCGATCGAAGAGCAAAGTGACCTAACCACCGCAATGGTAGAGGCCGTTTGTGAGGAAATGCTGGCGGACACCTCAAAGGGTGCTCGCGATATTCCCGCTCAAGTAACTACATCTGCATCCGTTGCAGAAACGGCGATTGACGCGGTGCCTGCGCCCGAAGTCGCAGCATTGCTGGCGGAGCGTGATCAGCGCACTTCAAAACTAGAGGCCGCGATCGGCGAACTGCAAAACGCAGGCTCCCACGCGGAACCGATGGAAATGGACCCAGAGGTGAGCGAGGCGATCAACCGCATCGAAAGCCGGCTTGAGGAACAAGAGCAATCGTTCCGTCATGTCGTTGGCATGCTGATTGAATGGCTTGAGGAAGATGCATCGCGCGAGGCCGCGTAAATGAACGTCGCGCCGAATTTCTCCAGGGATGTGAAGGCTCAGGTCGTCAACGGGCTGTCCGTTGATGTTGAAGACTGGTTTCAGGTCGGCGCGTTCGAAGATGTGATCGAGCGCGGCGAATGGGACGGGATCAAAACCCGTGTCGAAGACAATGTCTATCGCATCCTAGACCTGTTTGCCGAAGCCGACGTGCACGGCACGTTCTTTACATTAGGTTGGGTGGCAAAACGCCACCCGCAAATGATCAAGCGGATTGCAGATGCGGGCCACGAAATCGCCAGCCACGGCTATGATCATGCCCGCGTGTTCACGTTCACTCGCGAGAAATTTGCCGCCGACCTAAAGCTGGCGCGGGATATCTTGCAGGATTGCTCTGGCACCAAGGTTACCGGCTACCGCGCGCCAAGTTTTTCAATAGATCAGCGCACACCGTGGGCGTTCATGGAACTGGCGGAGCAGGGCTACACCTATTCCTCCAGCGTCGCACCGATTGCGCACGACCATTATGGCTGGCCAGAGGCGCCGCGTTTTGCCTTTAAGCCGATCCCTTGGTCGGACATGATCGAGATACCAGTCACTACAGCGATCCTCGGCGGTCGCCGCGTGGCTGCGGGCGGCGGCGGGTTCTTCCGCGTGCTGCCCTATGCCTTTTCACGCTGGGCAATCCGGCAAGTGAACCGCCGCGAAAAACGCCCGGCGGTGTTCTATTTTCATCCGTGGGAAATTGACCCCGATCAACCGCGCGTGGGCAATGCGCCGATGCGATCAAAGCTGCGCCATTACACCAATCTCGATAAAATGGCGGGTAAGCTCGGCGAATTGGTGCATGAGTTCCGATGGGCACGGATGGATATGATCGCTTTGCGCGAAGCCTCACGGGCCGTTGATCTGACCCCATGAACGCGCCCGTGAAACTGCCAATCACCGTCTCGCAAGTGGACTTCTCCGATGCCCGAATGCTGGAGCGGGTTGAGGGGTTTGTGCGCGAGCATAAGGCGAGTCTGTTTCATCGCCCGACATGGCTGAAAGCGGTTGAAGCAGGGACTGGTCAGAAGGCCTGCGGTTTTGTCACTCAGCAGATGGGCGTCATCACCGGATGGCTGCCGCTCACCGATGCGCATTCGGCCTTGTTTGGGCGGGCTATGGTCTCCAGCGGTTTCGGCGTGGGCGGCGGTATCCTTGCCGAGACCCAGGAGGCGACTCAGGCGCTTGCTGGCGCAGCACAAGATCATGCGATTAGAAATTCGGTTGCTAGTGTGGAGCTGCGCGGAGGTGTTGTTCCCAATGGTTGGAACGGTGTGAGCGACAAGCACGCCGGTTTCATCGCTGAGCTGGCAGAGGACGATGAGGCGCAATTGCTCGCCATTCCGCGCAAGGCGAGGGCAGAGGTGCGCAAGGGTCTCAAAGGCAGCTTAGACGTGCGCATTGGCCGCTCAGACCGCGATTTGGCGGCGCATTACGCGGTGTACAGCGAGAGCGTCCGCAATCTCGGCACGCCGGTGTTTCCCAAGGCGCTGTTCAAGGCGATGATTGAGGCGTTTCCTGACACCGCCGATATCCTCACGGTCTATTCAGGTGAGGAGCCCGTCTCCAGCGTCCTGTCCTTCTGTCACGAGGGTGGGGTCATGCCATTTTGGGGCGGGGGAACCTTCGCTGCACGATCCCTACGCGCCAATGAGCTGATGTATTACAAACTGATGTGCCACGCGCGTTCGCTTGGCATGTCGCACTTCGACTTTGGCCGCTCCAAAACAAGCAGCGGTCCCTACAATTTCAAGAAGAACTGGGGCTTTGAGCCTGCGCCGCTCACCTATGCCCATTGGCATGCGCCGGGCGTTGAACCCCGCGATGTTGACCCGACAAGCGAGGCTTATTCGCGCAAGATTGAGCTTTGGAAGAGGCTGCCGCTGCCGCTCGCCAATGCGATCGGTCCGTGGATCGCGCGCGGGTTGGCCTAGGGATCGGGCAGACTGATGGGGGAAATCTTATTTCTGGCGCACCGCGTTCCATTCCCGCCCAATCGCGGGGACAAGATCCGCGCGCACCATTTGCTGAGAAGGCTGGCGCAAATTGCCCCAGTCCATGTGGGTTGCTTTGCTGAGAATGCTGAGGATCGAGCAGCCGTGGCAGAGGTCGATGCAATCGCTGCATCGCAATGTGTGATGGATCGACGTAAGCCTTTGACGCTCGCCGGGGTTGAAGCCGTGCTGACCGGTAAACCCGTCAGCCTCACCGCCTTTCACAGCGCGCGTTTGGAAAGCTGGATACAGCAAACCCTCGCCAGGCATCCCATCGACACAATCGTCATTTTTTCCGGACAAATGGGGCAATATGTGCCTGATAGCTTCGCAGGCAGAGTGGTGATCGACCTATGCGATGTCGATAGCGTCAAGTTTGAGGGCTATGCCGAAGCTGGCGAGCGCGTCTGGCTGAATACGCGGGAAGGGCGCCTGCTAGCAGAGGAAGAAGAGCGCCTTGGCGCGCGGGCCAATGCAACCATTCTGATCAGCGAAAACGAGGCTGAGCTATATCGCAGCAGGCTGAAAGACCCATCGCGCGTGACCGTCCAGGTAATTGGCAATGGCATTGATGCCGCCGCCTTTGACCCCAGCGCGAGCGAGCCTCATGCGGAACTGCGAGCTGGCGAGGGGCCGCATTTCGTCTTCACTGGGCAGATGGATTATCGACCTAATGAGCAAGCGGCGGAATGGGTCATTGAGCAATTGCTGCCGGTTCTCCGGACCAAGTATCCCGAGGCCGAATGTCACATCGTGGGCCGCAATCCTACCGCGCGTTTACTAACCCATGCCGATACACCGGGCCTAACCATTTGGGGCGAGGTGCCTGACGTCAAACCCTTCATCGCGGCGGCAGACTTCGTGCTCGCGCCGCTACTGATTGCGCGCGGGGTGCAGAACAAAGTTCTAGAAGCGATGGCGATGGCCAAACCGGTGGTCCTCACACAGGAGGCTGCGACCGGTATTGCCGCGCACGACGGGGAGCATTGGCTGGTGGCACCTGCTGACCCAAAACAGATGGCCGCCCGGATCGAGACGGCCTTGTCCGATCCAGATGCATTGTTCGACCTTGGAGCCTCAGCGCGACAATTCGTGCTAGACCGCCACGCGTGGAATGCCATGCTGGAACCGCTTGGCAATTTGGTTTCACCAGCGAGTGAGGCGTGCAATGCAGCCTGAGAAGCTCACGCAGGATTGGCGTCAACAAAGCTTGGGCGACCATGTGCCAAGCGTGTGGAAGCAACCGCTTGTGATTTTGGCATTGGTGGTCACCGCGCTCGTCGTATTGGCGGCCCGCGAATGGGGTGAGATGCTGCACCAATGGTGGAACATCGATACCTACAATCACATACTGCTGGTGCCTGTCATCGTCGGTTGGCTCGTCTGGTTGAGGCGCGATGAGGTCACCATCGCGGCACCTAAGGGCTGGGTGCCTGGCCTCGGCCTGGTTGCAGCATCGTTAGCGCTGTGGGCACTGGGCCGCGCCACCGGGATCAACCTGTTTGCTCAGGCGGGCGCTGTTGGCGCAATGATCGCAGCAGCAATCGCAATCATCGGCCCGCGCATTTCCATGCTGCTCGTCCTGCCATTGGCGATGATGGCCTTCCTTGTGCCCTTTGGCGATGAGATTATTCCGCCTCTGCAAATGATCACCGCTGAGATTGCGATCTGGCTAACGCTTGCCAGCGGAGTGCCTGCCGAGATTGACGGTATTTACATCGATACACCCGTCGGTCTGTTCATCGTTGCAGAGGCGTGTTCCGGCGTGAAATTTCTCGTCGCCATGGTCACTCTGGCGGTGCTGATCTGCTTCACCCAATTCACCAGTTGGAGCCGCCGCGCGGCTTTCATGCTGGCCGCTATCATCGTCCCAATCCTAGCCAATGGGGTCCGGGCGTGGGGCACAATCTACATCGCCCAGAACCAGGGCGTCGAATTTGCCGAGGGATTCGATCACATCTTCTATGGTTGGATATTCTTCGCAATCGTTCTGGTGATCATGCTCGCAGGTGCATGGAGATTTTTCGAGCGCGAGCCTGAGGATGCTGGTTTCACCTCAGAAGAGTTGAGCGCAATGCCTTGGATTGGCCAGCTTGAGCGCTTCAACACCAGCCACACGGCGATCCTGATCGGCGTCATCGTTCTGGCCGCACTCTCAGGAATTGTAGCTGCACTGATCCCGGCTGTCGCCATTACCACTCCAATCGGCTAGGCGGCTCGACATATGTGCGGGATTGCCGGAATTTTTCATGCGGAAACGCCCAAACCCGTGGACCCTGCGCGGGTTGAGCGGATGTGTGATGCGCTCATTCACCGCGGCCCGGATGGAGCCGGTGTTTGGACCGCTCCTGGAATAGGGCTGGGGCATCGCCGCCTCTCGATCATCGACCTCGAAGGCTCTCCGCAGCCCATGCCCAGCGTCGATGGCCGCGCGGTTATCAGTTTCAACGGCGAGATCTACAATTACCGCGAGTTGCGCCGTGAGCTGGAACAATCCGGTGCGCGGTTCAAAACCTCTGGTGATACCGAGGTCATTCTCGCCGCATGGCAACGTTGGGGACCGGATTGCCTTTCGCGTTTCAATGGCATGTTCGCCTTCGCGATCTATGATTTGGACAAGCGCAGCCTGTTTCTGGCCCGCGATCGGCTCGGCGTAAAACCGCTGTTCCTCGCACGTTTGAGCGATGGGAGCCTTGCCTTTGGATCAGAACTGAAGGGCTTGCTCGCCCACCCATTGCTGCGGCGTCGGCTGAACCCGCAAGCGCTCGATGACTACCTTACATGGGGCTATGTGCCAGACAGCCGCTCAATCCTAGCCGGGGTTGAAAAACTTGCTGCGGGTCATTTCATGTTGCTCGAACATGGTCAGCCGATCAGCGCGCCAAAATGTTGGTGGGATATCAGTTTTGAAGAGCGCGTGCGCGGGTCCGAGGCAGACCTGTCTGCGCAATTGGTCCATTTGATGCGCGAGGCGGTGCAATCGCGCATGGTCGCCGACGTGCCGTTGGGTGCGTTCCTGTCGGGCGGTGTCGATTCCTCCAGCGTTGTCGCTTTGATGAGTGAAGTCAGCGCGGAGCCTGTGCGAACCTGCTCGATAGGGTTTGATGTCGCGGCACTCGACGAAACAAGTTACGCACAAACGGTCGCAGAGAAGTTCGGCACCGACCATGAGGCTCGCACGGTCGGGCAAGATGATTTTGGCGCGGTCGATGCGCTGGTGGGCATGTTCGACGAGCCTTTTGCCGATGCGTCCGCATTGCCGACATGGCGGGTCTGCGAGCTGGCGCGTGAGAAAGTCACCGTTGCCCTTTCTGGCGACGGCGCAGATGAAGCATTTGCCGGATACCGCAGGCAAGTATTCCACCATCATGAAGAGCGTGTGCGCTCGATTCTGCCATCTGGCCTGCGTGAACCCGTGTTTGGCACGCTTGGGCGGGTGTGGCCAAAGGCGGATTGGGCACCGCGGCCATTCCGCGCCAAATCCACACTGCTAGCACTCGCTGGAGGTGGTGAGGCGGGCTATGCACGCGGGCTTTCCGTAAACACGTTTGAACAAAGAGGGGCTCTGTACGATTCAGGCTTCGCCAGCGAGCTTCAGGGTTATCGCGGCGAAGATGATCTAATCGCCCTGATGAGGCACGCCCCAGCGCGCAGCGGGCTCGACCGGGCGCAATATGCGGACCTTAAATTTTGGCTTTCTGGGGATATTTTGACCAAAGTCGACCGCACCAGCATGGCCGTTAGTCTGGAGGCGCGGGAGCCATTACTTGACCACCGATTGATTGAATTTGCGGCCCGCCTGCCAGAGAAAATGCGAGTGCGCGGATCGACCGGTAAGTACCTGCTTAAGAAATGCATGGAGCGCTATTTGCCGAGCGATATACTCTATCGGCAAAAGCAAGGTTTCGTGACACCCATTGCCGATTGGCTGCGCGGGCCATTAGCCAGTTCTGCGCGGGCGATCGCCTCAAGCTCTCAGCTAGCTCAATCGGGCTGGTTTGATCGCAAGCACGTGGCTGACTTGGCTGAAGCACACATTGCAGGGCGATCGGACAACTCCAGAATATTATGGCAATTGCTGATGCTGGAAAAGTCAATGGTCCAGCTAGGCGTTAGCGGATAACACTGGCTAACAAGCTGGCACCGATTAACCATGCGGTGACCCAAACTGAAACGTAAATACATGTTGTATTCGCAAATTAGCATTTGCACTTGAAGCATAGCCGCGCCTAGATCGTTTCATATCGGAGTAAATCGGCGATCCAGCTCAATGGAGTGAATAAAAGATCGAAGCTTCGCCTTAGTGGTATTTGGAGCAGTTCGAAAATGGATAGCGGGGCAAGCAGGGCAATACCTTTTACGGACGACGATGAGTTGTTC
Organism: Erythrobacter sp. SN6-5; assembly: GCF_057364945.1. Classification (NCBI taxonomy): domain Bacteria; kingdom Pseudomonadati; phylum Pseudomonadota; class Alphaproteobacteria; order Sphingomonadales; family Erythrobacteraceae; genus Erythrobacter; species Erythrobacter sp. SN6-5. The sequence continues at coordinate 2,480,262 of NZ_CP200282.1, read as the reverse complement.
GTGGAAAGCGCATTGCATGCTGCGATTCCAGAAGAGTTGTTTAAACTCAGTGAAATAGATGCGATGTACGATGATACGTCGAGCACGCTGTGGAGCTATATGAATCCGGCCGATCGCCCAAGCTTTACGCGAGCGATGCTAGATGATTTTGAAGAATGGCAACGTCTGATTGCACTCGGTTTTGGACCGGGTAAGGTCCCTTTGCGTTACCTTGTGCTCGGCAGTCGTTCATCCGACGTCTTCTGCTTTGGCGGGGATCTCGCTCTTTTCCAAAGGTTGATCCGAGAGCGTGATCGCGACGGCTTGGTTAACTATGGCCACCGCTGCTGCGCGATTCTGCACCGCAATATCGAAGCGCTTGATATTCCCATGCTGACCATCGGCATGGTGCAGGGTGCGGCGCTAGGCGGCGGGTTCGAGGCGCTTCTGTCGTTCGACTACATAATTGCTGAAAGAACTGCGACATTTGGCTTGCCAGAGGTGATGTTCGGCCTGTTTCCCGGGATGGGCGCCCACGCATTGCTGTCACGCAAGATCGGCAGCGCGATGGCCGAACGCCTTATCATGTCGAACGAGACCTACACTGCAGAGCAAATGTACGAGATGGGGATCGTTCATCAACTGGCTGAGCCTGGAGATGGGGTGAATGCAACGCGCGATTTCATCAAGAAGTCGGAACGTCGCCACGCTGGGCTGGTTGGTTCTCGGCGGGCCACAAAGGAGGTCTGGAACCTCCAACTGGCAGAGCTCAACCGCATCACGGAATTGTGGGCGGACACCGCGCTAGAGCTGCGCGAACAGGACCTGAAGGTGATGAACCGGCTTACGACGGCGCAAGAGCGACTGGCCGAGCGCATCGCCGCCGCATGAGCTCCTGCTATCCCTCGGCTCCATGTCCGAGAGCTAGATACTCATCGCTCTGCATTTCTTGCAGGCGACTAGCCGTGCGCTCAAATTCAAAACTGCCGTCACCGGCCTGATATAAAGCATCTGGCACGGTTGCAGCGGTGGCGAACAGCTTCACCTTGTGCTCGTAAAGCGCGTCGATCAGGGTCACAAACCTCGCGGCTTCATTGCGCATTTCTGGCCCCATTTGCGGGATGGCAACGATAATCACTGTGTGGAAGTTGCGGGCTATGGCAAGGTAATCTGGCGCGCCGCGTGCCTCTATGCAAAGGCGCTTGAAACTGAACACGCCAACCCCTTTCAAGGACTTGGGCACATGGATTGTGCGCTTACCGCTCACCTCCAGCTCCTGTGACGGCACATGTTCGGCATCCTCAGGCGCAAAGTCCGTTAGGCGGAAGAACACCTCTCGCACCGCGTCGGTCGCCACTTCGCCTATAGGCGTGTACCACGTCTTCAGATCGCCAATCCGATCAAGCCGGTAGTCAGTCGGGCCGTTAAGGCTGACAACATCCAGCTCGGCCTCGATCAAGTCGATGAACGGCAGGAAGTGCTCCCGATTTAGGCCATCCTTGTACAGGTCTTGCGGAGGCCGGTTTGACGTCGTCACAATCGCCACATTCTGTTGGTTGATGATCTGCGCGAACAGGCGGCTCATGATCATCGCATCGGCCGAGTTATTCACCACCATCTCATCAAAGGCCAGACAGCGAAGGTGGGCTGCAAGCCGTTCTGCCACCACGGGAATAGGATCTCCGCTCTCGGTCTTGCGCGCCTCTCTCAGCTCGGCATGAACCTCTTGCATAAAGGCATGGAAGTGGACCCGCCGCTTTTCCGTGATCGACAGTTGATCATGGAACAGATCCATCAGCATCGACTTGCCCCGACCAACCCCGCCGACCATGTAGACGCCTTGCGGCCGAACCTTCTTTGCGCCGAATAGCTGAGCCAGCAATCCGCCAGAGGTCTCCGCCTCCAAGTCCTTCTGCAGCCGATCAAGCTGCTCCGCCGCACGCCTCTGGTCCGGATCCGGCCGTAGTTCGCCATTGGCAATCAGACGTTCGTAACGCGCCAGCATCGATCTTACTCAGCGTGGGTCATGCGCGCGGCTTCATCTTGCGCACAATGCCGGAATAGCTCGCGACCACATCATAGTCCTGCACGATCTGACCGCGCACGAACAGCATGCGGCCCGTTTCGCGTACTATCTCCGTCACCGCATCGAGCGGCCGCTTAGGGTCGCCGCCGCCCACGAACTGTGTGGAAAGCTCCAGGGTCACAGAAGGGCCAGCATTACCACTGCCCACAACATGCATGGTCGTGAACATGGAGATATCGATCAGGCTGAGCGTTACCGCGCCATGGATGATACCTTGCAGGTTCTCATGCCGCCGTTCCGGGAACATCCGCAGGCGGCACTTATCCCCCTCCGGCCGGGTGATGAGCTTTCCCATCACCGCGCCATTGAACAGCGTCTGGTCTTTCAGGTTCCAGTGATTCCAACCTGGATTGTCAGGATCGGGGGTATGCTCGAATACCTCGTCGTCTAACGCCACCGGATCAGATTTCGCGCTCTGCCATCATCTTCTTGGTCTCTGCGATCGCCTTCGCTGGCGAGAGGCCTTTCGGGCAGACATTGGCACAGTTCATGATAGTGTGACAGCGGTACAGGCGGAATGGATCCTCCAACTGATCGAGCCGCTCACCGGTCATCTCATCGCGGCTATCCGCGAGCCAGCGATAGGCCTGAAGCAGGATCGCAGGGCCTAGGAACTTGTCCGAATTCCACCAATAGCTCGGGCAGCTGGTCGAGCAGCAAGCGCACAGAATGCACTCATAAAGGCCATCCAATTGCTCGCGCTGCTGCGGCGTTTGCAGGCGCTCCTTGCCCGAGGGCGTCGGCGTAACCGTCTGAAGCCATGGGCGAATTGAGGCATATTGCGCGTAGAAGTGCGTGAAGTCCGGAACCAAGTCCTTGATCACATCCATATGTGGCAGAGGGGTGATGCGAACCTCACCCTTCAGGTCTTCAATCGCGGTCGTGCAGGCCAGCCCATTCTTGCCATTCATGTTCATCGCGCAGGATCCGCAGATCCCCTCGCGGCAAGAGCGTCGGAAGGTGAGGGTGGGATCAACCTCGTTCTTGATCTTGAACAGAGCGTCGAGAACCATCGGACCGCAATTGTCGAGATCGATCTCAAACTTGTCATAGCGCGGATTGTCGCCGCTATCGGGATCATAGCGATAGATCTTGAACGACTTCGCGCGGCCACCATCGGCCTTGTACACTTTGCCCTGCTTGCTGATCTTTGAATTCTTAGGAAGCGTGAAAGTCGCCATTACAAATCTGATCCCATTGCGTTGTGACACCTATCTAACGCCTTAGCGCGCGAGGGCAAGACACGCTTTGTTGCGAGTATAGCCACAATTGTTGAGTAACGATCACCGGGGCCGATCACACCGGGCAGGCTCAACGCTTTGTCGCTACTAGGCCACGCTTGGAACACCTGGAACACAGTCCAGAACATGAAAAGCAATCGATCAAAAATGCCTGATTGATCGAGGTATTCGATCAGCAATTTGCGGGATGGGTGGAACTTACAAGCCATTGCCGCCTTTTACCTCGCATGAGCGATGTAGGACACAGCAATTTGAGAGGCTCCGCCGCTTGGCCAGCCACCGCCGCCGTCTTCGGCGCGAGTGGAGGGATCGGCCGCGCTCTATGCGAGGCGCTGGCGCAAGGGGGTGCACAGCAGATCTATGCCGGATCACGCGCGGGCCGGGAGCTCATGGGCGAGGGCATCATCCCCTTTGCATTTGACCTTCGGGATGAGGCCAGCATTGCCGATGCCGCCGGCATGATGCGAGACGCTCCGCCTCAGATGGTCATCGTCGCCACCGGCGTGCTGACCTTGGCGGATGGGCGCGGGCCAGAGCGGACCTATAAACGCCTGGATACCGCGACCATGGCAGAGGTGCTCGCGCTCAACACCATCGGCCCAGCGATAATTGCAAAGCACTTGTTGCCGCTGCTTCCGCGAGAGGGGCGGGGCGTGTTCACGGCGCTCTCTGCAAGGGTAGGCTCAATCTCGGACAACGGGCTGGGCGGATGGCACAGCTACCGGGCATCGAAGGCCGCGCTCAATATGCTGCTTAAGAACTTCGCGCTAGAAATGGCTCGCACGCATAAGGACAGCATCGTCGTCGGCCTTCACCCAGGCACAGTGGATAGCGCCTTGTCAGAGCCGTTTCAAAAGGGCCTGCCGGAAGGACAATTGTTCGATCCGGCGAAGTCCGCTGCACATCTGCTCAATGTCCTCAGCGGCCTGGACGCGTCACACAGCGGCCATGTCTTCGATTGGCAGGGCGAGGAAATTAGGGCTTGAGCGGAGCAATTTAGGATGCTCAGCCTAAGGTCTAGGCCGCGTCAAAGAAACCTTGTTTGGATGTCGCTTGAGACGAGGGGGCAAAAATCAGTCTTTGTTCCGAACCAACGATAACGGTGCTTCCCGACGAATTCATAAGCAGAATTCGCAAACCACTTTGGGAACAATCCAAACGTCCACCCAAACAAACGCCAGAGCCCGCCAAGGTGTTTGAGCAAGTAGATTATGGCGCTCGCCTTGCTCAGGTCTTGACCATCTCGTGTCCGTAAAACAACCGTATCACCCAACGCGCTCACCGCATCTGGACCAATCTCAGCTTCCAGCAATCCACTTTGCAAAGCGGCAAACTTCAACTGGGATTGCGTTTCCTCGGCCAGCAGAAAACGGACAGTTCCATGGCAAAGAGCACAGGAGCCATCAAAATGCAGAACAGCCCCATTTAGCGGTTTCGGCGCCAACCATGCCGGGTTGAATGTGAACAGATGGAACAGCAGCATTGCGATCGTGAGATCTGGAAAATTCAGCAAAAATGCAAAACCGAATTGAACGAACAGCATTCCGCTCCAAATCCAAGGACGAAACTTCTTGATCAATGCCAAAGGCGCAAACAGCAATTCAATGATGAGAATAAACCAAGTCAGAAGCTTGAGAACAATCGCAGGCACCGCGAGCAAGATATCCCGGAGAATCCAATCACGGGCGAGCGGGTTGTCGAGCACATATTGGACATTCTCGCCGGACACCCAGCTGGGGCTCAGTAATTTTGTGTAGCCGCTGTAGCTGTACGTCAGTGCTAGCACGACCCATCCGGCCAGAAACACGCCGCGGTGCAACGTCCATCGACCGCCTGGATCAGGGCGACCGCGTGCTGGCCAAGATAAATATGGCGCGGCCATTACAAACAAATGAGCCAATAGCATCCAGCCAACATAAGGCATGGCAGGGTTTGAAATGAGCGGATTGCGGCCGAGGAAACTGGCCAGGACGACCCACATGAAAATGGCTGCAAGCTTATCCCACTTACCCACCGCGAAGAAAACCGAAGCAAGCGCCGCCGCCACGCACAAAGCGGTTACGAACATTGGGCTATCGACAAACCGCAGTACGTTAGGGAACGCGATAATGAGCGGGCTTAGACCAGCATCGGGTAGCATTCCAGCGGATGAAAATATGTCCGGAGCCCAGAACGCAAGATAGGCAAAATGGACAAATAGATAGACCCCGAGCAGTGCCCGAAAAACACTGTACTGTCCGCCAGTCCAACTATTTGACATCGCAGTTCACGCTGTATTCGAGTTTCCATGGATGGTCGGATGGCAGTTTCTGACGCGGAACAAGGCGAAAGGTGAATGGTCCGGTCACATCCGTCCGGTCGACCCCTAGCTCTTCAAGGGCTGACGAATTGCCACAAAATGTGTGGCTTATCGCGGCATTGAGCATTGGCTAAGCTTAGGTCGTTCGAATTGAGCACCGGTGCATACGACAGGGCAGCCCCATATGCATTTCGGCGATTATACGGCCCGCGTACGCCAGAATAATTCTGAGGTGTCAGCACTAATTCTTGCGCTACACCCTGACGATTTCTCCATGACAGGATGAACTTTGACGAATATGTTTCGAACCCTTCGTGCGCCGTGAAAACCTTAGGCGCTGGAGATGCCACAGAAGCTGCACCAACAGCCTTTACCGCCTGCAATCCGAAAAGATCGCTTAGCCATCTGAACGCAGCCAAGAGAAATCAGGAAAATTGGTGGGAAAGCTGTTTTAAGCACGCTCACTTTGCATCGTCCTTACTTGCTTTATGAACATCCACACCAAGTAGCATTGGCCCAAGCAGCAGTTCACGGTCTTCTGAGAAACCGCACGCGTCATCAAATTTCTTGGGGTTGTGAAATGTCCCAAAAATCATATCCCAGATGGGCAAATCAGAGAAGTTTTGGCGATGCCACCCCTGCTTGTGATGGACACAGTGGCTCTCAGGCCGCTGAAAGATGAAACCAATCCAATAGGGCGTCTTCACATTCCAATGATAGAATAACTCCGCGATCCCGGTCAGAAGGATCGCATAGACCGCTGCCTGCGGCCCGAGGCCGCATAGAACATACAATATAAAACTCGATAAGCCGGCTGTTCACGAAGATTTCGAGCGGATGTTTGTAAAAGCTGGTTATGATCTCGAGCCGTTGCGGGCTGTGGTGGATCTGATGAAAGGTACGCCAAAGAAACGGCACTTGATGCCGCGCTCTGTGCCACCAATAATAGATGAATGTGATCGCGAGATAGCCGAAAATCGCCCCGCCGGTTTCACCAAAAGCGGCTCCGGCATTCCAAACCGACCAATCTGCGAGCCATTTGTCCCATGTCAGGCCAGCCACGAAAACCATCGCGACTTGTACTGCGTTCAAAGCAAACGCACGAACCCACCAGCGAGATACGCGTGGCCAGACCCTGCCTTTGGCCAAGAGCTCCGCGCAAAGCATGAAAATAGCTAAGCTAATTACAGTTACAACGATCCCCACACCTATAAGGTAGTGCGGAAAATTAAAAATTGAAGAAATTTGGATTCCAAATTTTCAAGTGCATGGCGTTTCGCTGTAACAACTAATAAGTTCTGACCTTCAGGCGATCCCATTCTGGCGCAGGCCCTCAGCGACTATTGTTTCGACGAGGTCTTTCTGGCTCCACCCAGCCAATGCGAGCATTCAACCTAGGGTTTAACCGCAGTTCAATAGTTCATTTGGGGCGTGAGCGGTCGCTCAAGCGTATTTTGGGAACAGCAAGATGTAATTCCCCCAATTACGCAAAAGGTATTGGGTCATAAAAGGAGTGCTTCACGAACCAGTTTCGTACGCATGCGCGCAATGGGTGTAGAAAGGCCAGATCGGAGCAGATTGTTTATGCCCTTCCTGCTGTAATCATAGGAGGTATGTCTTCGGATCAAGGCAAGACCATCGCCATTTTCATTGGTCCGATAGCTGCATCAACACGCCCGTGCTGAAAGAACCCATTACGCATATCGACCTGGTCAGGCGAGCGTACACTTTGATCGGAGGGTGTTATGCTATTTGGAGATTGGGCTAAGGAAATACTCGCCTTAGATGCTGTGAGTAGAGGAAAGAGCGCGCATCGAATGAGGTTGCTAAACTTGACGGTCATCTTAATTCCTGAACTATCCAAATGAATAAGGGACTAGTAGGATGGATGCTACGGGTACGCATGTCGGTAAATTGGGCTTAAGCCCTGTCGACAGGACTGTTTCACTCAAGGTCACTCAACCAATTGCTCGAAGGTGGTCGCGGAGACGGACACGTTGATGGAGTCGAGCCCGAGGCTGCCTTGTGCTCGGTTCTATTGCCCGCTTTATCGTAACAGATAACCCGTTTCTCAGTGTTATTCTGCCCGCCGCTTGTCTCAACATTAACCAGTCGGCCAAGCGTGTCGTAAATGGAGGTCTCTGTGCTCGGCTGGGCATTGGCAGCGCTCGTTGCCGCTGGACTGATCGCGCCAGCAGAGGCGCCCATTATTAAGTATTTGAGCAGTACTTTGTGCGTATTTCCCCGCCCTATTTAGGCGCTCCAATCGAACATTTCACTAAACAAACGGTACATTGAAGGTGCACCAAGCAAGAGCGTTCTATGCACAACCACGCTCTCTCATCCGGCAGGCCTACGGAAAACTTAAGGGCAAAAAACCTCCATCCTGCATCAACAATGTGCCTCAACAATCGATGAATTGACCAATATCAGTAATTGGATCGTTTTTGCTGGTCGACTGCTAAACTACGCCATCGGATCAAGAGAGGACGTTCCGCTAACGGCCAAAATTACCATTCAAGCCGGCATCGGAATATGCGTGCTCTTGCTCTTGCTCTTGCGCGAAGGATTGGTAGGCTCTTACGATCGGAAAGTTCAGGCGCACCGCGCCCTCACCTTTGGGAGACAACAGATGCTCAATACACTCAAGTGGGCAACAGCCGCGTCGTTGCTGGCGCTGAGCGCACCTGCCCTTTCGAATGAGGACCGCACTGAACAGTCTACGGTTGAGCGCGAAAACGAGACATACAATGCGCAGCAGTTCTTCGATTCCACGTCCTTTGGCCTTGGCTCTTCTGGCGGACATGTGTTCACATCTGATGGCGCGAATGTCTTGATCAATTCGGATAGTTCAGGCGTGTTCAACGCCTATCTGCTGCCTGTGTCGGGCGGTGAACCGGTAGCACTTACCAATTCAACCACAAACGCGATTTTCGCAAGCTCGCTGTTTCCGAACGATAATCGCGTGATTTACAGTTCGGACAGTGGCGGTAACGAGCTGAACCACGTCTATCTCCGCGAACTTGATGGTACGGTGCGTGATCTCACTCCAGGTGAAGGCCTTACTGCAAGCTTTGCCGGATGGAGCGGAGACGACACCTCCTTCTACATCGCCACGAATGAGCGCGACCCACAAGCCTTCGATGTCTACGTCTATGACGCGGATGATTACTCGCGTGAACTGCTGTTTGAGAATCCGGGCAACTTCTTTCCTGGTGGCGTGTCGGATGATGGGCGCTGGATGGTCCTGTCACGCAACAATTCGAGCGCAGATAGCGACCTGTTTCTGGTCGATTTGGCAGCGGGCACCGAACCGAAGTTGATCACCGAACACGAGGGCAATATTAGCTATGGCAGCTATGGCTTTACCCGAGACAGCTCGAAACTGACCTTCGCAACCAACGAGCATGGCGAATTCAATCAAGCATGGACTTATGATCTGACCAGTGGGGAAACTGCACCGTATCTAAAAGCAGATTGGGATGTCAGCTTCGTCAGCTATTCGCGCTCGGGTCGCTACCGGGTTAGCGCGGTGAATGCTGATGCCCTCACGCAATTGACTCTTCTTGATCAAACGACGGGCCAGGTGGTTGAGCTCAGTGGGATTCCCGAAGGCAATTTAGGCAGCATCCGCTTTAACGAAGCAGAAAGCCAGATCGCATTTACCGTATCATCGGATACATCGCCTTCTGATCTCTATGTCGCTGACTTGGCCTCAGGCCAAGCGAAGCGTCTGACCAGCGCGCTGAACCCGGCGATTGACGAAGCAGACCTCGTCACCGCTTCGATCGGACGATTTGAGAGTTACGACGGGGTTGAAATTCCTGGTGTGCTCTATCGTCCAAACGGCGCAAGTGCGGATAATCCGGCCCCGGCTATCGTCTGGGTTCATGGCGGTCCTGGCGGCCAGAGTCGGCGTGGATATAACCCCACGATTCAGCATTTGGTGAACAACGGCTATGCCGTTTATGCGATCAACAATCGTGGTTCGTCGGGCTATGGCAAAACCTTCTTCCACATGGATGATAAGCGCCATGGCGACGCCGATTTAGGCGATGTGGTCGCCTCCAAAAATTATCTTCAGAACAAGGACTGGATTGCAGATGATCGCATTGCGATCATGGGCGGATCTTACGGCGGCTACATGGTTGCCGCCGCACTGGCCTTTGAACCGGAAGTATTCGACGCTGGGGTAAACATTTTTGGCGTAACCAATTGGGTCCGCACGATTAAGTCAATCCCACCATGGTGGGGCGCTAACCGCAAGGCTTTGTTGGATGAATTGGGAGATCCAGAGACGGATGAGGAGCGCCTGCGGAAAATCTCACCACTGTTCCATGCCTCCAATATCGTAAAGCCGATGCTTGTCGTGCAGGGGGCGAATGATCCGCGGGTTCTGCAGGTTGAAAGCGACGAATTGGTTGCTGCGGTTAAAGCGAATGGCGTTGACGTAGAGTACGTCCTTTTCGAGGATGAAGGCCATGGTTTCCGCAAGAAGGAAAACCGCGTCGAAGCCTCCGAAGCCTATCTCAACTTTTTGGATCAGCACATCGGGCGCTGAGGCCTTATCAGACTAACGTGGCAGGCGAGGTTAGAAGCGTGGTATGAGCCGCAAATCGAGAGCAAAACCACCTAGCCCGCTGCTACGTTTTGGCTCATCACCCGAGACCATGCGGAAAATTCCCACTTACTGGTCCGATGAGGGGAGCACCTCATGCAGCGTTTTAGACAGGCGAGAACACTGCGGAAGGTCGCTTCATTAGGTTATCAAGCCCCCACGTTCCACTAAGAGCTGCGATTGCCAAAGGCGGTATTCTGTAACCAACTTTCGCACGAATGGAGCTGTCTCGATCACGCGAGCGAGCTACCGTTCGGAAATGGGTGATCGAAAGCCCGCTCACCCAATTTTCGCCGCCCACTACCCATTTTTTCAGATGAAGCTGGTCGCCGGTCCTCCATTTCGGCAAACTGACAAAATGCTTGCTGAACGCGACATCGAACTTTCACGCTTGGCTGCCCTCTTGGGGGCCTCTGATGCAGGCGGCCGCGTAGTGGCGGTGAGCGGCGAGGCTGGAATAGGCAAAACAGCTTTGCTTCGAGAATTCGCGGCACGCCACGCGGGGGCTGTCGGTTCATCTGGGGCATGTGCGACGCTTTGTTCACTCCGCGGCCGCTTGGCCCGGTACACGACATAGCAGCCTTGATGGTCGAATTGGGCGATGATTGGCAGAATTCTGGCGGCACAGCCTTGTTCTCTCGGATTCTGTCCAAGTTGTCCCATAGCGAGCATCCGGTCGTTCTAATCATCGAAGATGTGCATTGGGCGGACATTGGTACGCTCGATTTTATCCGATTTCTCGGGCGCCGGATCACCATGTGCAGCGTCTTAATGATCGTTAGTTTTCGCAATGATGAGCTGAGCCGTGATCACCCCTTACTGCGCGTTTTAGGGGACATTCCTAGCGATCAGACAGACCGGATCGAACTCCAATCACTTTCGCTCGCCGCCGTTACGAGGATGGCCGACAATAGCGGGCGCGATCCTGAGAAGCTGCTTTCGGTAACGAATGGGAACCCGTTTTTCCTTTCTGAGATTCTTGCGAGCAAAGATGGCCATCGGCAAGTTCCTGCGTCGGTTCAAGACGCAGTCAATGGGCGGCTTGCGCGACTCTCCAGTCAACAGATCAGGCTGCTTGAAGCTTTAAGCATAATACCCGTGCACATCGTGCCTGACCTGCATTGTGGCTGGATCAACGACTATCAAGAGCTGCTGCGTGACTGCCTCGACCTCTCGATCTTGATCGAGTTGGAAGATGGGCGCCTTCGGTTCCGCCATGAGCTGGCTCGGCTCGCTACTTGCAATCGCTGTTCGTCTATCGAACTCCGGAATCTTCATCGCAAACATCTCGCCTTCATCCTCGAAAACTCCAAAAACCATGATGCTGGCGAGCTGCTTCATCATGCTCGCGGCGCAGTCGATGCTAAAATGGTGCTGAAATTTGCCCCGATTGCCGCGGAGAAAGCTGCGCTGCTTGGTGCGCACAAAGAAGCGGCCGACTATTTGGAGGCCGCACTCGAATATGTTGATGAGGCGAAACCGGAAGAGGCCGCACGGCTCTATGAAAGCTGGGCCTACGAAGCTGCAATCGCCCACCGGATCGATGATCGTGTCATCGAGGCCCGCCGCCATGCATTGACCATGTGGCGGGTGCTCGGAGATGATGAGCGTATCGCCGACAATCTGCGGCACCTTTCGCGTCTTCACTGGTATCGCGGTGAGGCGACCCAGGCGAGTCGCTATCTCGACGACGCTATTCAACTGCTCGAACGGCTTGAAAACAAGGGTGCCCTTGCGCTGGCCTACTCAATGCGTTCCCAAATCCACATGCTGGCTAGCCGGATGGATGCAGCAATCGACTGGGGACAGCGCGCACTCGCCGTAATCGAGGGCAAACCAATTCCTGAAGTGGAAGTTCATGCGCTCAACAATATTGGCACGGCGCGCATGTTCCTTGGCGATGAGCAAGGGATTGTAGATCTTGAGAAAAGCCTCGACCTTGCGCTGATACATGATCTTCACGAAGACGCAGCGCGGGTCTTCACCAACCTCTCAGAATACGCGGTTGACATGCGCAGGTTGGACATTGCTGAGTCGACGCTGGAGCGAGGGATCAAGTTTGATACCGAGCACGAACTCGATAGCTGGACCTTTTATCTGCTCGGCCGCAAAGCCCAACTCCGTTTGGAGCAAGGGCGGCTCGACGAGGTCGAAGAAATCTGCCGTTCAGTAATCGGAACGCCAGGGCAGACATTGCTTATGAAACTGCCAGCCAGGATCATGTTGGCTCGGCTATACGTGCGAAGTGCGCATGACGACGCTGCTTCGACACTTCAAAAGGCATATAAGGATGCGCTGGCAACTGGTGAGGTGCAGTATTGCATCCCGATCTTGATAGCGATGCTGGAGCAGGCCTGGCTTACCGATTCAGAAAATCTCGCCACACAAGCTGTAAGTGGTCTGGATCGGATCGAGCAGTCGTGTTTCAGCCTGTGGGGCCGCGCCGAATACAATTTCTGGTGCGATCTGACTGGGACGCCTCCAAAGCATGCCAGCAGCGCGGACGAGACACCTTTCGGATCAGCCATTCAGGGCAACTATGGTGAGGCCGGCATGCAGTTCGCGAGGCTGGGTGCGGACTACCTTGCCAATGTTTGCTTTGGCCTTTCGAATAGTGCGGAGACAGTATCCTCAGGTCTGGCGGCGCTGAACCGGCAGGGCGCAAAGGGTGCGACCAAGCGATTAATTGAATTGCTTGAGCATCGCGGAATCGGGCGAGAGGATGTTACTCTGCCGCGTGGCCCCTACAGTGCAGCTCGCGAGAACGCTTTTGGCTTAACAGCCAAGGAAATGATCGTGCTTGAGCACCTTGCCAAAGGACTTAGCAACGCTCAGATCGCCGAGGAGATGTCTCGCTCACAACGCACAGTCGAACATCACGTTTCAGCAATTCTGCAGAAACTCGAGCTGGAAAACCGACTCGGTGTGTTGCTGAAGTTGCGCGACGAGCCATGGATCATTGGTGAACCTGAATAATGACTTCGGCCATGCACTGAGACTTCGCAGCTACCCTCGCGAAATTTAGGTAAGGCATTTTCGAAGAATGGGTAGCTGCCCCGATGACGCATCCAAGCGCGCCAATATCCTGATCTTCACCACTTATGGAATGGCGTGAGAACGCGAATGCCGTGTTTTGGGGGAGACCGAAATGAAAATGATGCTCCGTGCCGCGCTATCTCTGGCCATCGCTGTGCCCAGCGGCATGCCCGTATACGCTCAAGAGATCCCTCCACTAAATCGAGAACGATTTGAAACTGCAATGCATGACCGCCTGCGCGGAAACACGGTTGGCTATGCCTTCGTGCTGACAGGGCCGGTCAACATCCTCGCCGAAGGAGCGGATGGCTGGGCACAGAAACCGGGTGACGGCAATGTCCGCATGACGGTTCGAACGGCTAGCCATATCGGCTCAGTGAGTAAGCTGATAAGTGGTACTGGGCTGCTATACTTGCTGCGGGAAAAACCGATAGCGGATGGTTCGGTAAACCAGCAGCTTGATGCACCGCTTGCTGACTTCCTACCACAAAAGATGAAGCAGGCCTATAGCGCGCGACTGACTGGGGTGACTCTACGTACGCTATTGATGCACAAATCGGGCCTCAATCGTGCCCCGGGAGATGTCGGCTATTGCGACGGCGGTGCGCCGGTCCCCGACGGCTGGATCAACATCGACTATGGCCTATCGCGTGGTGCGCAAGCGCCGGGGACAAACCGTAAGTACGACAATTGCAACATCTCGGTCCTGCGCTTCGTCATCCCGCGCATTGCCTTTCCGGACCAGGCAGCATCTATCGATCAGGCTCACGCAGACAAGTCCGGTGCGGCCTACGGCAGAGCGATCGAACCCGCTTACCGGTTCCTTTACACGGCATTCATGTACACGCAGTTTTTCGATACTGTTTTCCGCGGAGCCATCCCGACTTGCAATCCTGCGCGAGACCGCGGCCCAGATAAATTTGCCAAATATTACTCGTCACTCGGCGATCAGGTCGGCGGCTTTGTTGAACCCGAAACCTGCAACCCGCAGGGCAGTTATTACATGAGTGCTCGCCAGCTAGCGCGGTTCGCCAGGCAAATGGGTTTCACCAATACACTGGTCGGTCGAGGCATTCGAAGGCGGATGACTTCACCTGCCAACATTGACGACCGGTTGGTATTCAATCGGATCATCGCTGACACGACCTTCCTCGCCGAAACGGGGAAGCGTAACTGGGTCTTTCACGGAGGATCATTCAGAGGTGCATCGGCCGTCGTGATCAAATTGCCTGGTCGGCGCTATGGCGTGGCGGTTTCGAATAGTGACGAAATCTCGTCAGGCGACCTCGCACGGGCACTTTTCAACGCATATGTGGCCGCGACTAAAAACGCGCCGCGGCGCATCAGCGGTTGAAGTTGTCCGACATACCAGAAAACAATTCGCGCTCCGTGAAAGAGGAATTCGCCATGACAGTTCGATCGAAATTACGCGCCTGCACTCTGGCCATGCTCGGGTTGGTCTTGCTCACCCCATTGGCCACGCCCGCGCAGGCGGAAGGTTACCTGCAACCCTTTATCGATGGGCGTAACAATCTACACCGTAACATAACAGGTGATGACCTGGAGGCTTTTGCCATTACCCTTCGCGAAAGCGACCGAATTGTGATCGATATCGAGATGGAAAACATCGTGCAGTGCACGAGCCTCAATAAACGCTGCCTACGTTTTCATCTTATCTCCGCGCCCAATCCTGACAAACGCGGCTGGGATATTGTCGGAGGCGTGCGAAAAGAAGTCTACGATGATCTTTGGCGTACCAATCGCGATAGAGATTACCGACCGACGGACATTGAAGCGCTCACCAAACGTGTCTCTAACCCTGGAGGCCAGGGCGGTGCCAACGAGGTCTTTTATGCGGGGCTATGGATCGAGAATCGGGAGAACTTGGCTTGGGCATCTTTTTCCGAAATCGAAGGTAGGCGTTTCAATAAAGAATTCCGGCAAAGAGTTCGTGATGGATCGATGGTGTTGGTCGACCACGAAGCAAGCGGGTTCAACAACCAGAAAGTTGCGGCCATCTTTGTGCGTCCGCGCGCCGAACATCGCACCTCGCGTTGGAAACCCACCCAGGCTGAGTATTTGGCTGATGCCGCCCGTGTCTTCAGCCCTTCAGGAGGGTGGCCGCTATACATGAGGCCGGGCACACGGTTCGAAATGACATTACGCCAGGACGGCGTTCGCGAAGCGCGCGTCTTCACAGCTCTGAATGATCGGCAACTGGCGAACCGCCTTACCGGGGCGCGGAGCGATGGCTTCCAGTTGATCGATATTGAGCGAAACCGCGATAAATGGATGACGATTTTCGTGCGACGTCGTCGAGATTAATCGTCACCTAAATGGGGGCGGCGACCACCATCGCGTGTTGCGACCCGGCGATGGTGGTCACCTTTTGCCTCGCTGTCGTTGCCTTGTCAGACTAACTGTACCAGTTGCAGATTGAGGTGGTGAGGTGAGGGTGTTTTAGTGCTTATTTGTCGCAAAATCGACCAGCCCATTGGCACGTTTTAGCTAATCGTCTGAGATCGTGCGCGTAGTTGTTATGATGCATGTGCACTTTCCATTCAGTCTGCGGAACGTCGAGGATTATTCTTCGAGCGCGGTATCGACATTTGTTATGAAACGGTTCGGGTTTGGTGGAACCGGTTTGGCCCGTAGTTTGCTGCGGACATTCGGCGCCACAGGATCAGTCAGATGAAAGGCTTTCGCCATTGGCGCTGACACCTCGGTAATCTTGTTCGTCAGAATCAATGGCGAGACGCATTACCTGTGGAGCGCTGTCAATCACGAAGGCGAAGTGCTGGATAGTTATGTCACTAAGAAACGGGATAAAACAGTGGCTTTCAAGTTCATTCGCAAAGCCTTGAAACAATACGGAAAAACTGAAGCTCTCGTCACCGATGGCCTTTGATCTTATCCCGTTGCATTCAGCGAACTTGGTATTGAAGAACACCGTCAGGCCTGCGGGGAAGCATCCACCCTTGTGGTCCGCTTCCCAGTACCAATCTTCACTCGCCTCAAAACTCTCCTGCGATGCCTGCCCGCACGCTGGTGGAGTTGCCGCCTGCGTAGGTTACCCCTGCGGTGATGGCGAAGTCGCCTTCGAACCGATGCATCAGTCCAGCGGAGAAACCAACTTCGCCGCGGTACGTCGCGACATTGCTGGCATAGCTGGTTTTACCCGCTGCACTTGGGAAGTGCGGAGAGGCTTGCGCAGCGATGGAAGCAATGCCCCGCTGTGCATCGCGGTCAATTGTGCTGGTGAGGTCGAACAAAGTGTTCACCCTTCCTGACAGCGCATCGAACTGGGCGGTTCCCACTTGTGAAACGGTGTTGAGGGCGCGGCGGACATTGTCGACTGAGGCGGCGGTGGCAACGCTCTGGCGGCCAAGCGTGCCATTCGCGTCGACGGTCACTGCATCCACGGGGCCAACCTGCGCCGCTGTACTCGCATCAATGTCGCCAATCCGCACTGATGATCCATCTCCGCCCAGCGCAACCTGATTGTTCGCAGTGGACGCTGCCTGAAAGCCAACTGCGGTCGAATTGTTGTGCGTAACGCTCGCTTCCCGGCCAACCGCTGTACCAAATTGCGCGGTCACCTCGCTTGAGCTGCCCACCGCTGTACCCGCGCTGCCGCTGACATTGGCTTGAAAACCAACCGCAGCCGCTGAGTTGGCTGTCGCAGCGATGTTCACACTAGTCCCAATGCCGGTCGAGAAAGCGCCCTCAACGCGGGCTGAGTTGCCGATTGCGGTCGCATTGAGCGACCGCGCTTGAGAACCCGTCCCAAAAGCCGACGTCCCGTTCGAAGTCGCGACCGAGCGCGCACCCACAGCCGTAGCCAAAGCGCCATTGGTCCGCGCCCTTGCGCCAAACACAGACGCCTCCTGACCAATCGCAATCGTACCCGACCCCACAGCACTCGCGTCCTGACTGCTCGCAACAGAATCCACACCAAGAGCAATCGACGCAATACCCGTCGCCTGTGCGCCATTTTCATCAGCATCCCCACCATCACCGCCGATCGCGATGGCGCCGGTCATAGTTGTTTCCGCCGCACTGCCCAAAGCGATCGCATTGCCTCCTCTAGCTCGGGAGTCCGCGCCGATAGCTATATCATTCATGTCGAAAGCAAGAGCGCCTTGTACAAATCCATCAGGGTCATTGTCGCCTCCAATCGCAATACCTCCAGAACGGAATGCATCTGAGAACGATCCGATCGCAACGGAATTATCGCCAGCTGCGTCTGCCTGCCTGCCTAAAGCAGCACTTCTTATTCCATCTGCTCGTGTACCTACCCCTACAGAAGTGCCATCGGTGCCATTTGCCCCGGAGTTCGCTCCAATCGCAACTCCGTTATTCCCCACAGCAAACGCGTTTTCGCCAAAAGCGATTGAGCTGGAACCAGCGGCAGACGTATCACGGCCAATAGCGATGCTGTCCTCGCCTGTTGCCTCCGCGCCGATCACGCTGGCATCATCACCGTCTCCGCCGATGGCAATTGCGCCCACACCGGCACCATCTGCTCGGCTGCCAATAGCTACTGCCTGATCTTCACGGGCCCTTGCCGCCGATCCAATCGCAACTGACTGAACACCTTCAGAGTTACCCTTAATTGCAATAGAGTTTCCACCACTGGCATTTGAAAAACCAATCCCAACCGCGCCGATTGTGCTTGCAGATGCATCCCGGCCAATTGCCAAGCTGCGGTCACCCGTTGCTTCTGAGCCTGCACCAATTGCTATCGCTGAGAAATCCGTGGCCATAGCCCCTGTTCCAATGGCAATTGTATTGCTCTCGCTCGCTTGCGCTCCGGTCGTGCCGCCAATGAATTCAGGTACGCCAATTGCGATGCTGTTTCCACCTGCCGCCGCAGCTCCTCTGCCCACAGCAACACTGTCGTCGGCTGAAGCATCTGCGCCATCCCCAAGAGCAAGACTGCTTTCACCAGCGGAAGTCGCACCATTCCCAAATGCCGAGCTGTTCAATCCGCTGCGGCATTTGCCCCAAGACCGACTGCAGTGCTTGCGCCCCCTGCTGCACTAGAGCTTGCGCCAAGTGCGGTGCCCGATCCGCCAGTCGCACTAGAGCTAAGTCCCAAGGCCGTGCTGCCAGTCATGGTGGCATTGGCGCCTCTCCCGATGGCTGTGCTGTTAAATCCCGTGGCAGAACTGGCAGATCCCACAGCAGTTGCATTTGCTTCCGCCGTTGAACTTGCGCCCACGGCCACCGCCATGCTGCCGGTGGTGGATGCTGCATCGGTGCCGCCGCCCGTAGTGATGTCCCCGCCAATCGCAACGCTGCCGGTCCCTGCGGCACTCGTGCCGCTACCGACTGCTACTGCTCCGATGCCGCTTGCGGTGGCTTGTTCGCCTAGTGCGGTGGACTCGCTCGCTGTTGCTTCTGCGTCTTCGCCAAGCGCCGTTGCCGCTTCGCCAGATGCATCGGCATCATTACCAATCGCCGTGGCCCCATTTGCGCCGGTTGCGCTTGCGCCTACGCCGCAGGCAAGCGCATTGTTGTCATTGTTCGAATTTGCACCGCCATCATTGTCTGTCGCGTCGGCATCGACAATCCCGTTGTCGTTACGGTCTAGCAGGCAGTCATCCGCTAGGGCTGGCTGAGGAACCATCAACAAAGCTCCGGCGACCCCTGCGCTCAACGTGGTTCCGACAAAGAGCGTCGCTTTTGAAAGTTGTGTATTCAAGTCATTTCTCCTCAAATCATATTTGGCCTGCGCGCTTGGGCTGGCGTGGCACGCATGGATGCTCTGAGGTTTGACTTGGATTTCATGCATGACATTGGGCACGCGAAAGCGTGCCGTTTCGTGATACCAGAAATGCGGCAAGCCCCAGCAAACCCCTTGTAGGACAAGGGTTTGCATGAACCTTTCGATGCTGTCATACCCCAAATGGGTCAAAAACATTCGAAAGTGAAAAAACTTGCCAGAAGCGCATGAACCGAGCGCCGACGTGCCGTCTGACCGAGAGATCGATCTAGATATAATCTCGGCGTCTTGGCGGTCATTGACGCATTCTGAAAGCTATGAACACCTGCTCCAGGCGTGGGACCGCAAACTCACCAAAGCTGCGAAAAAAGGACTAGGTAACAAGCTGGTTGACCGTGTCTTGGCGCGGCAATTGGGCGATATCGAACAATTATTGGTCGACGATGTCAATTTGACAGTTGAGGATCCGCTAGACGCGGCGGTTCGATCTATACCTGCGCCATCCATGGCGATCTCGCCGCAAGGGATTGTGGCGTTACTAGGGCCTGAAGCAGGGGAATTTTTTGGCGTCTATCAGGGCATGCCAGTTGGCCGTGACTGGATCCGCGCAGATTCCAAGCAGAGTTTTGAGATGATCCTCAATCGCAGTTCCACCGGAAGCAATTCTAGCTATGCGATAGTGTGGATTGTCGATGCCACCGGCCGAGAAAGCATAGCGGAAGTATTCCCATTGGAAACAGACCAGCACGATGGAAGTTATACCATCGTGCGGTCGCTTGAAATGGATTGGCCTGCAATGGTCAGCAAAAATCTATCTCAAGCTTTCGGCCTTAGCCATGCCGAAACTGAGATTTGCCGCCTTCTGTTTCAACTGCGCGAGATTGATGCAATTTCTGAAACGCGCGGGGTAGAACGCCAGACCATAAGGACCCAACTTAAGAGCATCTTTGCTAAAACAGAGGTTCGCTCAAAAGTCGAACTGATCCGTATGCTGGGATTGGTTTGCGCGCG
This sequence comes from Erythrobacter sp. SN6-5, assembly GCF_057364945.1. Lineage (NCBI taxonomy): Bacteria > Pseudomonadati > Pseudomonadota > Alphaproteobacteria > Sphingomonadales > Erythrobacteraceae > Erythrobacter > Erythrobacter sp. SN6-5. Next base: position 2,460,264 of record NZ_CP200282.1, on the reverse strand, counting down.
AGCAAATACAGAACGAAGTATCGGACATCTTGCTTATGCTGATCCCAGCGGGAACGAAAGAGTCATGCGGTGCAAAGATGGCCGCGCATTGGCTTACAACTGGACCGGAGTCGAAAACGGCCTTCCAATCCTATATGTCCACGGGGGCATACCCTATTTTCTGCTCCATAGCCCGGTCCGCGAAGCTTTGCAGGAGCATGGTTTAAAATTGATCACCATTTCGTTGCCAGGGCACGGGAATAGTGAGTTCTTGAACAAACCACTGCTTGAAGATGGCGCGAAAGCAATCATTGAACTGTGCGATCATCTTGGACTGCGCCAGATCGCAGGGCTGGCCAGCTATGCTGGACATATTTGTTTAAGCCGTGCAGCCAGCATCAGACCGGATTTGTTTCGCGCTCATTTGTCGATTGGCGTGAATTGGAACCTTAACAAAGAACGACTGCACCGGCTTCCCATGAACCAGCGAACGCTCGCCAATTTGGCAAGAGTGGCACCAAGATTGTTCGAGTTGATCTGCGGCATCGGTTTCCGGCGCATGATGCAGGAGGGGCCTGATTTCTTCCTTAATCGTTCGTTCAACAGCCTTGAGGCTGATCGAAAATCGATCCGCGATCCTGAGACGCAGGCACTTTTGCGACCTGCCTGTCAACATTTAGCGAACCAAGGTCCTAAGGGATTTGTGAAAATGCAATGCATGGTTGGGACCAGTTGCATTCAAGACTGGATGGAGGATCTAAATATCCCAACGCATTTCCTAATGCCTTTTGATGTTGAGCAATTTGCCGATGAAGACCTAGTCGATATCAGCATGCTTGGCGAAATGGTAACTGCAGAAATTGTCCCCGGCGCTGGAGAGCTCCTACCATACCAAACTCCAGAGTTGTTTATCGCCCGCTTGCTCGACCTGGTTTCTGTGAGCCCGCATGGGGCCTTTTTGCAGCGACAAGAGAATTGCCGAAACCGTCGCCATGAACGATGAACATGAACATGAGCGGGAGCAAACGGAGCGTAAACAGCTGTTCCAGGCCTCTAAAGAAGTCCGATACTAGCCTCAAACGGATACACTAGAGATCAAACAACTCCGTTCTGGCTCCACCCAGCCAACTCAGCCGATGCGTGCATTCGACCTAGGCTTAACCGCAACTCAATAGCTGATTGGGACGAGCGGATTAGACAAAACTATTGAGCGATCCAAGGGCTGGATCCAAACTGTAATCAATGTCCTGTTTACCTAACCACCGCCTCTAATTGACTGAGCAGGAATATGTCAGCGTTGTTGATTGACCATTGTTCAGTGTTCCCAAGGCAATCCCTGGCCCGGTCAGATCTGCGATTTCCCAACTGCCAGTAGGAACTCCGTCTCCGGTAATCGCAACAGGATCAGTTGCAGTACAAGTGAGCCCTGAGCCAACCACGTCCGTCACCACAACACCAGTCACGGCATCAGGGCCATTGTTCGTCACAACGACCGTATATGTTGTTGTAGAGCCAGAGGTTACAGTATCATCTGCTTGATCCGCTTCGCCATTAACTCCCGGCGTATTGGTCTTGGTAATCGCCAGATCGGCAATCGCTGTAGACGCTCCACAAGTGACCACTCGAACCGTGTCAAGCGCATATCTTTCAGCCACTCCGGCCGTTGGAGCGGTTGTTGGATCTCCAAAGTTGAATGACCCAATCCCTTCGACAAGCGCACCCAATGTCACAACATTAGGCAGCACCGCATCAAAGTCTGCTTGAGTGGCAACGCTAATGGCGCCTCCGAACCGGTAACGGCGATTGGTGTTGCGGTTTGCATCTGCCATAACGAACCAGCCTGGCCCGGGTTGCAGGCGCGGGTTTGGATCGTTTCCCATTGCCCGCTTTCAAGCAGATCCGTTTGATCAGATGCAGTGTAAAATAGCCTACGATCTACTCCTTGAATGATGAAATCCTGCCCGATATTCCAATCGAACCACTCGCAACGTTTCGTCGCCAATTCCACTTTTCCAAATAGACCGCGCCGCCTGCCGCGGCAGACAAATCGCCACCCCCTCTCGCACCCAAAAGGTCGAGTTTCCAGCGGCATCGAAAGCGCTCACGAATGCTCCGCCTGAGGGGCTGGCAACGCCATTTCCCGCATTCAACGTCGCATCTATAGTGACGTCGGTTTGTGTTCCATCGACGTTGCTCACGTTATTTGTCAGCGACGAAAAAGCTATCGGTGGATTTGCTGCATTCTGCGAATTTGCATAGGCGCGCCAGCCCCCATTGCTTCGATCATCGAATGTTTCCTCAAAGATAACAGAATCAACGGCACAAGCGCTAATGGTCTGCGGTGTAACTGGGTACGAAGACGCCTGTGCTCTCGCATCAGACGGAAGGAAAATGGACGACGCTATAATGCCTGCGCTAACAAACAAGCAGGACTCAACTCTACAATCCTTCGATCGAAAAAGCTTGCGCTTCCCCTAGTCATTGCCAAGCGCAGCCCGCACCAATCCTATTCTATTCTATTCGCCATTTCGCCTCCCCAATAAGAGAAACTCAAATTCTTCTCATTGTTCAAATGTTCTCAAGGTGGATATGCTCTTTATTAACAACTATCGGAACATCATCCAATTTCAGTATTGAAAGCTTCCCACTGCAAAGCCTAAGTCTTAGAATGATCTCAAAGTTGATCCGTTCAATCAACTAGAAGGGAAAATCGCACTGGCTCTTGGCATTGGCCTCAGTTGTGGCCCGCGACCGCTCAAAGACGGGGCGGCGGCCGTTCCAAACCTCTAAAAGAGCGAGTAAGCTCTTATTTTCTCGTGTAAGTTCGTGATGGTATTGCTTCTAAGTCTCCATCAGACATGCGCCAAATTACATCTTGAGGGACGGGAAGTTCGAGAGTTTCTTCCTTCGATAGATCGAGGTAGACGCCTCGAATAATACGACTGAATAGACCATGGGAAACGGCGATTACTGATCCATTCGTATCGGCTAGCCACTTGGTCGCGCGTTGACGCGCAGCATCATAACTCTCTCCATCAGGCGAGCGAAAATACCAATCGAATGGAGTGGAGCCATCCAAGATTCCCGACCAGCGAGCCTCAATATCGATATGGGTTAAACCATCCCACGAACCGGTTGAAACTTCCTCAAGTCGCTTGTCGAATTGTGTTTTCGGAAAATCGCCGCAATTTTGAATGATTTCTGCGGTTTGGCGAGTTCTGCCAAGCGGGCTGGCAACAAAGGTGTCTATCTTCGTACCGATTTCGGCAAGCCGTTCGCCGATTGCTCGCGCCTGCATAAGCCCAAGTTCGGTAAGAGCGGAGTCCAGTTTGCCTTGAAATCGGCCGGATGAGTTCCATTCGGTTTGGCCGTGACGAATGAGAAAAACTTCACACATTGTCGGGCGATATGGCCAAATCTTTTGTACGCGGCAAGACGGCTCCTATCGCAGCTGTGAAACCATAACGTGAGGGGTCATAAGATGAGCGACTTTCGCTTGATCCGGCAGGAAGCTGGTCTTGGCAAGGGAAGCTCTAATTTTGCAGAGTTTGCTGCACAAGCAGTGCCATAGCTCGCGCTTCTTCACTTCCGTCTTCGAGCAATCCTGAGATCACCCCCTTCTTGTCGCCTTCGGTACTAGTTTGGTTTGTTTTCCATTTGCCTTCTATTCTCGAGATCGGAATCTCCACGCCAATCACCCCCTGGAGTAGCTTGTCCAAGAAGTTTTCAGGAGCATCGTCTAACGACCATGGCATTGACTGTGTGCGTTCATGCTGCTCGCTCAGCGCACCTAAATGCTCTTCTAACCATTGACGGTCTTCGATAAATTTAGGATTCCCGTGGATCGCCACAGTCGCGTAGTTCCATGTCGGTACGGCCCGGCCGTGCTCCTTTTTGCTGGGGTACCAATTGGGTGTAATGTAAGCCTGTGGTCCACGAAAAATCACGACATGCTGCGTTTGCGCCGAGCCTTCCTTCCAAACAGGATCTCGCTCTGGCTACATGACCATACAGAGTACCAACTGCCCCCTCAGAGGCATCTAGGATGAAAGGTATATGGTCGACATTTAGACCTACCTGACCCGAGCTGACCCATGTGCCAAGTGGGTGCTGTCTGATCAGCCCATGCAACACGTCCAATCGCGTTTCTTCAAATGGCTTTGGAATGTACATCGGAGACCTCTGGGCATCTATTGCTGGACTAGTAAATTTCGGCACCGTTGGAAGGACTTCACCCATATTCTGAAAGGCTTGTGGGTATAATCAGGGGTTCAGTGTATCCCACTTACTCACCCCAGGTTCGAACGATGAGCACAGGAGCTCTCGCATTTCTCTGATTGCTTCATGGGCAAGAGCAGCGATATCGTCCGAATGAGTGGTGTCGATAGTTACGCAAGGGTCAAGGTTCAGCGGGCCAAGAGCTGCTAGCTCATCAAACTGCTGCGTCAGACTATCAACTCGCAGCTCATCGTTATGACCTTGGTGACGTTGCCTTTTTAGAAACCGTTCTCGGGCCACATCAGGTTCACACTTGCAGTGAAGCTCCACAATAGGGGCGTGAAGTTCAGCGATCCAATCTGTCGCGGTTCCGTAGGAGACAGAGAGGTCCCTCGGACGCCAAAATGACACTAAGACACCCGACGGCAATGCTTTGGCTTGATTTGCAAAAACCTCATCGCTTTCCCGGCTCAGGCGTTGTCGAAGAGGCAAATCAACTGCCGAAAACTTATTGAATTCAGCTTCCAGTATGTCGTCCTTGTCGAGGAAGGGCCAACCAAATGAATTTGCGATAAGCCGCCCGATCGCCGTCTTCCCAGCGGCCGAGCATTCCCGTAACTATTGCAAATCCCTTGATGCTCATTCGCGCAATATGTCGCAGCAAATGATTATCGCAATACCCGGCAATAGATGATCGGCAATGCTACGTCCGACATTGGGCTAGAGTCAGACGATCCCATTCCGGCGCAGGCCCTCGGCAATTATTGTTTCGATCAGGTCTTCCTGGCTCCACCCAGCCAGCTCAGCCGCGCGGCCAAAGACCTTTTGCGACCACAGATTGCAATTGAGGTTGAGTTCCAGGAAGGTGATTTCGCCCGTATCCTCGTTCACTCGGAATTCGAAACGGCCATAATCAAACGGGCGATATTCTTCCCAGCAACGCTTGGTCAGCTCCGCAATCTTTGCGGTGAGTTCTGGGTGGTCAAAATGCTCGAGCGCATATTTCTGGCTACGGTCGACCAGATCGCGCTTTTCCTGATAGGTGCGCAGATGCGACGGATCAGCCTGGCGAAAGATCATCATGGGCAGGATTTGCGGCTCGCCATTGATGGTAACGACTGCCACTTCAACGTCACTGCCGTCGAGGAACGGCTCGACAATCGCATCCTGTCCGCCATTGCTATCGTCATTGTGGATGCGCTCAACCGCTGCCTTCACACCCGCCCAATCGCGCGCGTCACCCACGCCCCAGCTGGCCGAAGACGCATTGGGTTTAATCACATAGCGATCCGCCTTGAGGCATTTTGCTTGTTCAATCGGGGCGCCTTTGCGGAAAATCGTCCACGGCGCGGTTGGGACCCCGGCATCCACGGCTGCGCGCTTTGCCAGATGCTTGTCATCGGAAAGACCGCGCAGGATCGGGCTGGCCCCAAGATAGGGAATGCCAGCGCGCTCACACAACAGCGGCACCAGCATCTCCGAATTGAAAAACCCTGCGCGGTTGAGCAGCGGAAAGACGAAATCCACGTCCTTTGGCGGGTCGAATAGAATATCGAAGGTCTGCGTAATGGTCAGCTTCAGCCCAAGGCCCTCAAGCACCTCGCGCATCTCGCGGTGATACATGGCATGGTTGCCATCCTCAGGGTGTATCTCACCCTCCCACAGTGCATTCTTTGCAAGGAACAGGATATGCGCGCCCTTTTTAACCTCATCGGGAATGCGCAAAGGGGTGAGCGTGTCTGTCATGTTTTCATGCCTAGCAACGGTATGGAGCCGCGCGTTTACGGCGGTAAGACGGGCGGCGCCAGCAGAAAACTTACCCGGGTAATCAACCGGTCCGGCGCGCATGCACTTCCCATCGCTTATGGGGATGAATATAGCAACGCCGGGTCGCGTTTAATAACCTGCGGGAATGGTCGCTCATTACAAAGATAACATATAACAGACCCGAAAACGGGCTTGATCGATCGCCAGCTTGTGACGCTTTGGTCAGCGCTCTGTCCTCTGGAGGGGACGAGCGGATCACCTTGCGAGCCGATAATGGCCTCAATAAGTACCATTCGGCGCCCTATCCGCGCGATGTGGTGGCTTATTCCTCCTCGACCGTCAGCGATATCTCAGGGCCGGCATTTGCGCATCTCCTGATGTTGGAGGCGGCGCAGGATCGCGTGGGATATGCGGATCAGCTGGACGGCCTGAGGCGGCGGATCAAAGCCGCTTATTCCTTATCGTCCGAGAGCGAGATTGTGTTCGCAGCCTCGGGCACCGATCTGGAATATGTCGCACTGGCCAGCGTACATGGCCGCGCAGCGGGAGGGATCCACAATGTCCTGCTTGGCGCAGATGAGATTGGCAGCGGCTGTATCCACTCCGCCCATGGTCGATATTTTGCAGAGGCCACGGCGCTAGGCATTCCATCGACCCCGCGAGAGGATGTCGTGGGTTGTGGCTCAATCAGCCTGGTCGATGTGCCGGTGCGCTGCACCGAAGGTGTCGCTTGCTCTAGCGCGGAAATTGCCCAAAGCCTCGCGAGCGAGATTGAGCTTGCGAAATCCTCTGATCGTCATGCTCTGGTACACATCGTCCATGGTTCAAAGACCGGGCTTGTGCTGCCTGACCTCACCGACCTTGACGGTCTAAAGGCGCGCTACGGCGAGCATGCAACCTTCGTCGTTGACGCCTGCCAGGCACGCATCACCAGCGCTGCGATTGCCGCCTACGTTGAGCGGGGGTGCATTGTTCTCTTGACCGGATCGAAGTTCATGGGCGCGCCGCCGTTCAATGGCTTCGCCTTGATACCTTCCGCCATGGCGGCGCGAGCAGCGCCGCTCCCCAAAGGGTTTGCGCAAATATTTAACCGGGCGGAATTTCCAGAGAATTGGCCGGGTGTGGATAGGCTGGGCGAGGGGCAGAACCGCTCGCTCGCCCTACGTTTAGAGGCCGCCGTGTTTGAACTGGAACGGTTTCAACGAATTACCCCTGGCCAGGTCGAGATGATGATTGCAGCGTTTGACACGGTGCTTCAGGCTGAAATTATCGAGCCGCTTGGCGTGAAGCGTGTGTTGCCCAACTTCACCTCTTCCGAGGGTGCATCGCTCAACCTGCCAATTGAAATGCGTACATTGGCAACCCTGGATGTTAGCATGTTGCCGGGCCTGCGAACCTTCGATGACGCGCAGGCGCTGCACAAAGAGCTCGCGCATGATGGCGTGCGTTTGGGCCAACCGGTCAAATGCGTACGGCAAGATGGCGGGTGGGGCGGGACATTGCGGGTCGGCCTATCCATGCCGATCATGAGCGCATGGGCCGCCATGAATGCAGACGAGATCGAGCACCAACTCGCCAGCGACCTTGGGCTCATCGCGGAGAAATTGCAGGAAAAAACACTTACATTCGCCTAATCGTCGGCGCATGATTGGCTTTTGACAAAACTGCGGTACACTACTGGCCTGTTGGTCTTGGGAGGGTGCCGATGGCTGTTCAAGAATGGTATGATGCGCATATTATGCCGCGCCTCGTCGGATTTGCCTGTGCGCAAGGCCAAGTGATGAAACGCCGCTCAAAGGTGGTGCCGCTCGCTCGCGGTGATGTGTTTGAGCTGGGCTGCGGCGGCGGACTAAACCATCAGTTTTATGATCGCGGTGCCGTCACTAGCTTTGCCGGGATCGATCCGCATGGCGCGCTGCTGGACCAGGCAAGAGCCGCTGCGGAGGCCAAAGGCTGGCCCGCTGATATTCGCGAAGGGGTGGGCGAGGCTATTCCCTTTGCCGACCGATCGTTCGACAATGTCGTGTGCACATTCACCCTGTGTACGGTCGAAAGCCCCGCTCAGGTTATGTCGGAAATGCGCCGCGTCTTGAGGCCGGGCGGGCAAGTGCTGTTTCTGGAGCATGGGCGTGCGCCCGATCCCGATGTTGCCAAATGGCAGGATCGGATTGAGCCGATTTGGAAGAGACTTGCCGGTGGATGTCATCTGACGCGGCCTATCGGTTCGGCCCTGCGCGGGGCAGGCTTTGATGTGGAGCCGCACGGGCAGGGCTATCTGCCGAAGGCTCCCAAGTTTGCGATGTGGAACGAATGGGGCGTGGCGCGCAAGCCGGGGATGTAATAAAACGCCTCCGGCTCAGGATTGTCGCCATATGACTGACCTCAGTCAGCTAGGGTGAAGTTATTCGCCAAATGTCCGCTGCCACCAGCCACGCTTTGGTTTGCCACCAGCGGCTGGCGTTTCCTCAGCAGCGTTCTCAGGCGCCGCGTCAGCTTTGGCCTTGGCAGGCGCCGTCTCGCTGGCTGATGCCTCAGTGTCAGCCTTCGCCGCAGGCTTTTTCTTAGCACGCGGTTTGGCCGGAGCCTTCTTCTTGGCAGGTGCCTTTTTCTTGGGAGGCGCTTCCTCAGCATCTGCCTCAGGAGCATCCGTCACTTCTGCGGTTTCCTCAGGCTTCTTTTTCGCCCGGGATGCCCGCTTGCGCTTCGGCTTTGCTTCAGCCGCTTCTTCGGCAGGAGCGTCTTCTTTCGACGCAGTCGTATCGGCCTCTGCTTCTGGTTCGGTCTTCTTCTTGGCCCGCGAAGCTCGCTTGCGCTTCGGCTTTTCTTCAGCAGGCGCTTCTTCAGCAGCAGCATCGCCAGCTTGTACCGCTTCCGCTTGGTCTGAGCCTGCTTCTACGCCCTCTGATGCTTCCTCAGCTGCGTTGTCACCTTCCTTACGGCGACGACCGCGGCCGCCACGACGGCGGCGACGCTTTGGCTTGTCTTCGCCATCATCATCGTTTGAGGCTTCACGACCGCCATCGCGATCTTCGCCATCTTCACTGTCGTCATTGGCTGCATCATCACCGCGATTTTCGTCACGGTTCTTGTTGCGGCCCCTACCACCACGCCGCAGCGGCGACGGCGCTTCTTCTTTGGCGCGTCATCATCGTCTTCGTCTTCGTCGAAGCTTTCTTCCGGCAGATCATCATCGTCATCTTCATCGACGATGGGCTCAAACTTAGGTGCGTGGGTTGGGCGCGGGCCAGCACTGGCTACGCTCATCTTCGCCCCTTCGTCTTCGCCTTCTGGGACGACTTCAACATTTACGCCGTAACGGTCTTCAATCTCAGCCAGGTCGCTGCGTTTGGCGTTGAGCAGGTAAACCGCTGCCTCCGTGCTGGCGGACAGGCGGATGATCGTGCCTTTGCCCTTGGCCGCCTCATCTTCGATAATCCGAAGCGCAGACAGGCCAGCAGAAGAAGCGGTTCGAACCAAGCCAGTGCCATCACAATGCGGGCACTCGCGGGTTGTCGCCTCAAGCACGCCAGTGCGCAGACGCTGACGGCTCATTTCCATCAAGCCAAAGCCTGAGATGCGGCCCACTTGGATACGGGCGCGGTCGCTCTTCAGAGCTTCCTTCATCTGCTTTTCAACTTTGCGGACGTTGGAATTGTATTCCATGTCGATGAAGTCGATCACAACCAGACCGGCCATATCGCGCAGGCGCAATTGACGGGCGATCTCGCGCGCTGCCTCCAGGTTGGTAGCAACGGCGGTTTGCTCAATGCCGTGCTCTTTAGTCGAACGGCCAGAGTTGATGTCGATCGAGACCAAGGCCTCGGTCGGGTTGATGACCAGATAGCCGCCCGATTTGAGCTGAACCACGGGATCATACATCGCCCTCAGCTGGTCCTCTGCGCCGTAACGCTGGAACAGTGGAACCGGATCGGAATAGGCTTTTACCCGGCGCGCGTGGCTGGGCATGAGCATCTTCATGAAGCTCTTGGCTGATTTATAGCCTTCCTCGCCCTCAACGATCACTTCTTCAATCTCACGATTGTAGATGTCGCGGATCGCCCGCTTGATCAGGTCGCTGTCTGAATGGACCAGCGACGGTGCGGTGGAGGACAGCGTCTTTTGACGGATCTCGTCCCACAGGCGCGCAAGGTAATCAAAGTCACGCTTTATCTCGGTCTTGGTACGGCTGATGCCGGCGGTCCGGACGATCAGGCCCATTGTCTTAGGCAGCGAGAGGTCAGAGACGACCTGCTTCAATCGCTTACGGTCAGACGAAGAATTGATCTTGCGGCTGATCCCGCCGCCATGCGAGCTGTTCGGCATCAGCACGGTGTAACGGCCCGCGAGGCTGAGATAGGAGGTGAGGGCAGCACCCTTGTTCCCGCGCTCTTCCTTCACCACCTGAACCAGGATTACCTGGCGGCGTTGAATAACGTCCTGAATTTTGTAGCGGCGGCGCAGCGCCATACGCTTGGCGCGCACTTCGTCGACTTCTTTCGCCCGGCTGCGGCTCTTCTTATTGTCGCCTTTTCCGCCCTGACGTCGGCGGCCACGTCCGCGTCCACGGCGGCCGCGGCGCGGCTTGTCGTCTTCGTCGGAGCTTTCCTCATCAGATGTCTCGCCATCCTCGGCGTCATCGTCTGAGCTGTCGTCCTCATCATCGTCGTCATCGCCATCGACGGTGCCTTCTTCGATGGTTGCGACTTTATCTTTTTCTGAGGTGTCGATCTCTTCCATGCCGTCTTCGGCAAGATCTTCTGCAAGGCCTTCGGCGGATTCCTCATCGGCATCGTATTCTTCGCCGGGGACGTTGCCTTCTTCCTCTTCCTCAGCGCGCAAACGCGCCTCTTCTTCGGCGGCCTCCGCTTCTTCGGCGAGCAAGCGCTCCCGATCATCCTGAGGAATCTGGTAATAGTCAGGGTGAATTTCGCTAAAGGCGAGGAAGCCGTGCCGATTGCCGCCAAAGTCGACAAATGCCGCCTGTAGCGAGGGTTCTACCCGGGTAACTTTGGCTAGATAAATATTGCCTTTGATCTGCTTGTGTTCGGCAGATTCAAAGTCGAACTCCTCAATCCGGTTGCCTTTTAGTACCGCCACCCGGGTCTCTTCCGAGTGGCGCGCATCGATTAGCATGCGCGTTGCCATTATGTTGTCTCCACGCGCCTATGGCGGCTCGGTGGCCGCTCATAAAACGCAATTTGTATGATGAAACGGCTCGCCAAATGTCTTGGAAGACATTGCTAGAGCCGGTCGATTTATCGGATCCCCGAGCACCAATTGCACGGGATTTGATGAACGTGTCTGCTGTGAAGAGAGTGCGGGATTGACCAAACATTTGGCCCCCGTTTCGGCTCGCACAAACCGTCGCCAGCGCTGGGCGCTGCGACTGGAATTGCGAGGAGAAGCGTCTCGTCACTGCATCAACCTGTTAAGTGGCCTTGGCAAAAGGGTTCTGCCCAGGCGTCGAGAACAAATTGGCGAGTCGCACCGGGGCTTTCCCACCGCGCCGACCAATTTTTCGATGAAATCCTGTTAGCATCGTGGGTTAGACCCCGCAACCATATTGCGTTCTCCTATCACAACACACTACGCCATTATGGATATGTCACTACGCACGCTGATCCTGATGGTTATCCTGCTGCCGGCCTTGCTGGTGGGCGGGGCGATAGCGGCGGGTGTGAAGATACCTGTCCCGCAATTGGGCCGCGACTATGTGCAGCGGATCAGCCTGGCTGGGGAGGGCGGACCAGTAGTCCTTCCAGATATCACCGGTCCGGATGATCTGACCCGCCCGCTGATCGTTATCGATGCGGGGCATGGCGGGCGTGACCCCGGCGCGGTGGGTGAAACCCCGGACGGGCAAGTTGTGCGTGAGAAAGATGTGACACTCGCAATAGCCCTGGAGTTGCGCGACCAATTGCTGGCCGATGGCGGGATCAGAGTGGCCATGACCCGTAGTGATGACAGCATTGTTCCGCTGGGCGACCGGCCAGAAATTGCGCGGCAATTGAATGCCGACCTGTTCGTCTCGATCCACGCCGATTCCGCCGGAGGGACGACCGATGTCTCTGGTGCGAGCATTTACACCTTGTCGTCAGAGGCATCGAGCGAAGCCGCCGCTCGCTTTGCTGCGCGAGAGAACGACGCCGACCGCGTGAATGGCCTCACCATTGAGGGACAAAGCGAAGAAGTAAGCGCGATCCTGGTGGAATTGTCGCAGCAGCAGACACAGGATAGCTCAGCCGATCTCGCCTCGCTGATCATACGTGAGGGCGATGGAGAGCTCGCCTTTGTCAGCACGCCTCAACGCTCCGCCGCATTGGCTGTATTAAGGGCGCCAGATGTGCCTTCAGTTTTGTTTGAAAGCGGCTTTGTTACCAATCAGGCTGACCGTGCGCGTCTAACCACAGCAGAAGGCCGCGCGACTTATGCCCGCGTTTTGGCTCGCGCGATCCGCATATACTTCGCGCGCAGAGCGGAACGATAACCGCGTCCACCAACCATTTGCTGAAACCGCGTCCACCAATCATCTGCTGATGCAATTCGACGACAAGCCGCAGGTTCATCGGATAATCAGGCACAAGGCGCTAGCGCCCGCAAAATCACTCATGCTAAGACACACGCAACTATGACTGAGTCCACCCAACAGACATCGCTCGAATATTTCCGTTATCGCCTGGGCAGAGACCTGAGCGCGGCTAGCGGATGGTTCAAGGCGAAATGGAAATCGAGCCTACTGTTTAAGCTGGGCGCTTTCGGCCTGATCGTGATGCTGCTCGCCTGGGTTGCTGGCTGGGTGTTTCTGGCGCGCGACCTACCCGATGCAGAGGGTCTGCTCGATTATGAGACCCCGCTACCCACGGTGGTGCGCGGGATCGATGGCGAGATTGTCCATTCCTATGCCCGCGAACGCCGCGTTCAGCTGCAATATCCCGACTTCCCGGAAAAGCTGGTTGAGGCTTATCTTTCCGCCGAAGATAAAACCTTCTTCTCGCATGGCGGCGTCGACATAACCGGCACAGCCAATGCTGTGTTCGACTATGTCAGCAAGCTTGGCTCTGGCGACCGCGCGGTCGGCGGCTCCACTATCACTCAGCAGGTGGCAAAGAACCTGCTGCTGGGCGACGAATACTCCGTTACGCGTAAACTAAAGGAAATGATCCTCGCGAGCCGCATCGAAGGGGTGATGAGCAAAGAGGAAATCCTCGAGCTTTATCTCAATGAGATTCCTCTGGGTCGCCGCAGCTTCGGCGTCCAGGCGGCAAGCCGTGCCTATTTTGACCGCGATGTGGTCGATCTGGAATTGCACCAAATGGCGTTCCTTGCGATCCTGCCAAAGGCGCCAGAGCGCTATGGACGCGCGGCCAATGAAGAGCGCGCGCTGGAACGGCGCGATTTCGTTCTCTCGCAGATGGAAGAAAACGGCTTCATCACTGCTGAGCAAGAGACCGTAGCCAAAGCACAGCCACTCGGCCTGGTGCGCCAACGCAGCCAGCGTTCGGTCGATGCGGGCTATTTCCTCGAAGAAGTCCGGCGCAAGCTCATTTCTGATTTTGGCGAGAGCGCCGAGGACGGTGAGAACAGCGTCTATGCTGGCGGTCTGTGGGTGCGAACCTCGCTCGATCCAGAGATACAGGATGCCGCGCGCAAAGCTTTGCGCCAAGGCCTTGTGCGCTATCACGGCAGCCGGGGTTGGAGCGGACCGATTGCGACCATCAACTTCGATGATGGCGCGTGGGACAGTCAGCTCGCTAGTTCCAACATCAGCGTTAATTATGAAAACTGGCGCGTCGGTGTGGTCACAAACCGCAGCGGATCCAGCGCGACTATCGGCTTTTCCGATGGCGAAGAGAAATCGCTGAGCAGTCTACCAAACGCGCTCAAAGCAGGTGACGTGATCGCCGTTGTGCCCAGCGGCAATGGCTTTCGTGTAAAGGCCATTCCGCACGCTCAAGGCGGCCTGGTGGTTCAAAACGCGCAATATGGCCGGGTGCTCGCTATGCAGGGCGGGTTCGATTATCGCCTGTCAGACTTTAACCGCGCGACCCAAGCAGAGCGTCAGCCGGGCTCAACGATCAAGCCCTTTGTCTATGCCACCGGCCTCGACCACGGCATGACCCCATCGACCGAAATCGATAACTCGCGCTATTGCTATTATCAGGGCCGCCGCCTGGGCGAAAAGTGCATTCGCGGCGGACGCGCAGGCGAGTTTCCTCTGCGCTATGGCTTGGAGCAATCGCAGAACATTATGACGGTGCAGATCGGCATGACTGCCGGGATGGACAATGTCGTTCAGCAGATCCAGGATTTGGGCATCGGCAGTTACGATCCCTATCCCGCCTTTGCCTTGGGCGCGGGCGAATCCACAGTAATGAAAATGGTTGCGGCCTATGCGGCGCTGGCCAATCACGGACGCCTGAATGATCCAACCGTCATCGACTATGTGCAAGACCGCGATGGCAAGGTGATTTACCGCGCGGACAATCGCAAATGCGATGGCTGCAACATGCCGAAATGGGATGGCAAGCCGATGCCGCGCTTTGGTCTAAAGGGTGAGCAAGCGATGGACGCTCGGACCGCGTTCCAGACAATGCACATGCTGAAAGGTGTAGTTGATCGCGGCACCGCGACAGTTCTCAACGATCTGGGTCTGCCGCTGTTTGGTAAGACCGGCACGACCACCGGACCAAAGGATGTTTGGTTTATCGGCGGCACGCAGGAGCTGATCGCGGGCGCTTATGTCGGGTTTGATACCCCGCGCAATATGGGCGGCTACGCTCAAGGTGGAACGATAGCGGCACCGATCATCAAGACGCTGATCCGCGAATCGCGCGACAAATGGTCTGACCTTCCTGCAATCGCGCCAGCAGGAGTGCGTATGGTCAGGGTAGACCGCCGCTCGGGCAAACGCGTGCTCGATGGATGGCCCACCAATGACAAGCGCTCTGCCATCATCTGGGAAGCGTTTAAGCCGGACACTGAACCAGAGCGTTCGACCCGCGCCGATGAGATCGCGGCCAAGCGTGATGAGATCCTGGAACTGATCAAATCCGCTCGCGGCAGCGCCAGCCAGGCTACTGAATCCAGCGATGGCGAAGTCGAGGACTTTGTCGAGGATCAAGGCGGGCTGTATTAGCGGCGCCTCCGCTCAAACCACCGCCGTCACTCCCGCTCAAACTTTACAATCGCGGCCCGCCCGTTAATCGGGGCCTTCCAAACCACCGCAAAGGATTTGCCATGCGCGCAGAAGCGCAAGCCAATATCGACCGGATTGAAGCTGCGCTTGATCTGGTGCGCCTGTCGCTCGATTGGGAGCGTGCTTTGCGGCGCCTGGATGAGCTGAATGCTCGCGTCCAGGACCCCAGCCTGTGGGACAATCCCAAGGAAGCGCAAGCCGTCAGCCGTGAGCAAAAGACGCTCGAAACCGCAGTTGCAACGGTGCGCGATATCTCGTCTGAAATGGGCGACGCTATCGAGTTCATTGAGATGGGCGAGGCCGAGAGCGAAGAGGACATCATCAATGATGGTCTGAAGAGCCTGGAGAAGCTCGCCGATCGGGCCGATGCGGACAAGGTTCAGGCGCTGCTGTCTGGCGAAGCAGACGGCAATGACACGTATATCGAAATTCACGCGGGCGCAGGCGGCACCGAAAGCCAGGACTGGGCCGAGATGCTGTTTCGCATGTATGGCCGCTGGGCAGAGCGGCGCGGGTTCAAAATTGAAACGGTGGAATATCAGGCGGGTGAAACCGCTGGTATCAAATCCGCTACCCTGCTGGTCAAAGGCGAGAACGCCTATGGCTATGCCAAAACCGAAAGCGGTGTTCACCGCCTGGTGCGGATCAGCCCGTATGATAGCAGCGCGCGCCGCCACACATCCTTCAGCTCGGTCTGGGTCTATCCCGTCATCGACGATGATTTCGAGGTGGAGATAAATGAGGGCGACCTGAAGATCGACACCTACCGCGCATCAGGTGCCGAGCGGACAACACGTCAACACCACGGACAGCGCAGTGCGGATCACGCACCAACCGACAGGCATCGTGGTCGCCAGCCAAAACGACCGCAGCCAGCATAAGAACCGCGCGACCGCGATGAATATGCTGAAGGCGCGGCTGTTTGAGCGCGAGATGGCGGAGCGCGAAGCGGTTGCCTCTGGCGAATACCAAGAGAAAAGCGACATTGGCTGGGGCCACCAAATCCGTTCATATGTCCTGCAACCGTATCAGATGGTCAAAGACCTGCGCACTGGCGTCACCTCAAGCTCGCCAGACGATGTGCTGGACGGCGCGCTTGATCCGTACATCTCTGCCGCTCTCGCTCAGCGGGTGACCGGTGAGACAGTGGATGTGGAAGACGTCGAATAATGCGGATTTCGATTGCGTTTATCCTAGGAGCAGCGGCGACATTGGCCGGATGTATGCCGCAGGCCGAGCAAAGCGACAGGCCCGAAAGCGCGCTTGAGTTTCCGCTGCCTGATCGCCCGGTCTCAACCATCACCTCAAACCAGTTTTCCAACGAAGACGCCCGGGATAATCGCGGTGAGGCGCAAAAAGTCATGGACCTTGCCAATATTGGCGAAGGTATGACGGTCGCCGATATCGGCGCGGGCGAGGGCTATTACACCGTCCGCTTGGCTGAGCGTGTTGGGGACGCCGGCCGGGTGCTGGCTCAGGATATTGATCGCGATGCCTTGGAACGGCTGGGCCGCCGGGTTGAGCAGGAACGGCTGGAAAACATTTCGATCAAGCTTGGTGAAGTTGACGATCCACAACTACCGGGCAGCAGCTTTGACCGCATCTTTTTGGTTCACATGTATCACGAAGTCAGCGAACCCTATGCGTTCCTGTGGCGGCTGTGGCCTGCGCTGGCCGAAGGCGGTCAGGTGATCGTTGTCGACGCTGACCGACCGACCGACCGCCACGGCATGCCGCCAAAATTGCTGTTTTGTGAGTTTGATGCGGCGGGATACCGACTCATGGAATTTCTGGAAAAGCCAGACATCAAAGGCTATTTCGCGCGCTTTGAGCGGGCAGATACGCGGCCAGAACCGGGTAAGATAACAGCCTGCAGCCTGAACAAAAAATAGGGCACAGCCCAAATGTGACATTGTGTTGCACCATGCGGGAACCTAAACACAATCATGAAAAGCGCGGGGGCAAACTCGCTGGGGAGCTTTCATTGATTAGGGGACTGGAGCCGATCCGCCGCGCTAGCTGCGCCGATTGATCCTGCGAACTTCATGCAAGCATCGGTCCGGTGGCCTTGCGCTCTTTAAATCAACAAGGTGGGGTGCTACGCGCTGCCGCGATCACAATGCCACAAGGTCAGGAGTACCGCCAAGGATGACAGATTTTCCAACCAGCTTTGACCGTGAAGATCTGCTTAAATGCGCACGGGGCGAATTGTTCGGCCCAGGTAATGCGCAATTGCCGGAACCTCCGATGCTGATGATGGATCGGATTACGGAGATCTCGGGCGATGGCGGGGAACATGGCAAGGGTCATGTGGTGGCTGAATTTGATATAAAACCAGACCTTTGGTTCTTTGACTGCCATTTTCCCGGCAATCCGATAATGCCCGGCTGCCTTGGCCTGGATGGCCTATGGCAACTGACGGGTTTCAATCTCGGTTGGCGCGGTTGGCAAGGACGCGGCTATGCGCTTGGCGTGGGCGAAGTGAAGCTAACCGGCATGGTCCGGCCTGACCGCAAGAAACTCACCTATTTCGTGGATTTCACCAAGGCGATGCAATCCCGGCGTTTGACGATGGGTGTGGCCGATGGCCGGGTAGAGGCCGATGGTGAGGTCATCTATCAAGTTAAAGATATGAAAGTTGCGCTCTCAGAGGCCTAAGGGCCAGAGACGATAGGGGAATATCATGCGTCGCGTTGTCATTACCGGACTGGGGATCGTTTCCTCGATTGGCACCAATCAAGCAGAAGTGCTGGCCTCGCTGAAAGCGGGCAAATCCGGCATCAGTTTCAATGAGGACATGGCCGAACATGGCTTTCGTTCTCAAATAGCGGGTTCGGTGGATCTCGATGTGAAAGAGCACGTCGACAAGCGCACCCTGCGTTTTATGGGGCCGGGCGCGGCCTATGCTCATATCGCGATGGGGCAAGCCATCGCCGATGCTGGTCTGGAAGAGAAAGACGTTATCAACCCCATGACCGGAGTGATCGCTGGGTCAGGCGGACCGTCGACCTCTGCCATGCTGACGGCGCATCAGACTGTGCTCAAGAACGGCTCAACCAAGCGTATTGGCCCATTCGCGGTGCCTAAGACGATGTCCTCCACGGTCAGTGCCAACTTGGCGACGGCTTATCAGATCAAGGGCATGAACTTCTCGATCACTTCCGCCTGTTCCACCTCGCTGCATTGCATCGGCATGGCCGCTCAACAGATCGCACTGGGCCAGCAAGACGTGATGTTTGGCGGCGGCGGCGAAGAGCTGGACTGGACATTATCCTGCCTGTTTGACGCGATGGGCGCGATGTCGAGCAAGTATAACGACACTCCGGAGCGTGCCTCCCGCGCCTTTGACGCAGACCGCGATGGGTTTGTGATTGGTGGTGGCGGCGCGATGGTTGTTTTGGAAAGCCTCGAACATGCGCAGGCACGCGGGGCAAAGATTTACGCCGAAGTCACCGGGTTCTGTGCCACTTCTGATGGTGCGGACATGGTCGCGCCATCAGGTGAGGGCGGAGAGCGGGCGATGCGCGGTGCGATCAAAACGCTGAATGAAGAGCGCAAAGTCAGCTATATCAACGCGCACGGCACATCCACGCCGGTGGGTGATGTTGGCGAAATCGAGGCGGTTCGCCGCGTGTTTGGGGAGGGCTCAACTCCACCGGTCAGCTCAACCAAGTCGATGACCGGCCACAGCCAAGGGGCAACAGGCGCGCAAGAGGCGATTTATTGCCTGCTCGCTCTCGAACATGACTTTATCATTCCTTCGATCAATGTGGAAACCCTCGATCCGGCGTTGAAACCGGAAGAGATCGCTACGCAATTGGTCGAAAATGCCGGGCTTGATACCGTGATGACCAATAGCTTCGGATTTGGCGGCACCAATGGTTCGATGCTGATGTCGAAATTTCACGGTTGAGAATTTAACGCAGGATTTGCTGCCAAAATTGAGGTGACATGAGCATGGGCGTCCTTGCAGGAAAACGCGGACTTGTGATGGGCGTCGCGAATGATCGCTCAATCGCCTGGGGTATTGCAAAAGCCTGCGCAGAGGCTCGACGCTGAGCTGGCTTTCACGTATCAGGGTGAGGGATTTGGTAAGCGGTTGGAACCGCTAGCGCAGAGCGTCGGTTCGGATGTCATGCTAGATGTTGATGTGACCGATGACGCCTCGCTTGATGCGGCCTTTGCCGCATTGCAGGAACGCTGGGGCACGCTCGATTTCGTCGTCCATGCCATTGCCTATTCCGACAAGTCGGAACTGGCCGGGCGTTTCCTTGATACGTCACGCGACAACTTTAAAAACTGCATGGATATCTCTGCCTACAGCCTGATCGAGGTTGCGCGCCGTGCGCATCCGATGATGGTCGAGAATGGCGGAACGATCCTGACGCTCAGCTATATGGGTTCAAGCCGTGTTACGCCCAACTACAACGTCATGGGCGTCGCAAAAGCCGCGCTGGAATCGGCCGTGCGATATCTAGCCGATGATCTTGGCCCAGAGGGCATCCGCGTAAACACGATCAGCCCCGGCCCGATGAAAACGCTGGCCATGTCCGCAATTGGCGGCGCACGCAGGACCTACAGACACTCCGATACCAATGCGCCCATGCGCAGCAACGCTACGTTGGAAGCGGTGGGCGGAACGGCGGTCTATTTGTGCAGCGATGCAGGCGCATACACCACCGGAGAGATCATCCATGTGGATGGCGGCTTCCATGTTCTGGGCATGCCACAGCTCGACAATTTATGATCGGCAAGTGATGATCATTCGTTCTACAGACCTGAGCGAACCGGAAGTCATCGCGCTACTCGAATTGCATCATAGTGAGATGGAACAATTCTCTCCGCTTGGCACGTGCCATGTTCTCGACCTATCTGGCTTGAAAGCCCCGGAAATAGAGGTTTTTGCGGCGTGGGAAGGCGAAGCTCTATTATCAATCGGGGCACTGAAACAGCATGATGGCTTTGGCGAGATTAAATCGATGCGGGCCCATCCCGATGCCCGAGGGAAGGGCGCGGGCAAAGCTATGTTGGAGCACTTGATCAGCCGCGCCCGGGAATTGGGTTTCCCGCAAATCAAACTAGAGACAGGCGATGGCGGAGTTTTCGAGGCAGCAGTTGGACTCTACAAGAACTTCGGGTTTGTGCCTTGCGAGGCCTTTGCCGGTTACACGCCAAGTGACTTCAACAAGTTTTATGCTTTGTCTTTACGTGCCGGGTGAGGGCGTCCATTGAACGAAGTTAAACCTCCACGCCCCAGCTTTTTGAGCCTAGCAAGCGAGCTTTTGGCTCTGCCCAAGGTATTGGTTGCACCGCTGCGTTCAGCCGATCAGATGGAGCCGTTTGCCAATGGTAAGACCGCTCTGGTCATTCCCGGCATGCTTTCCAACAATGCCGCAACCGCCCTGCTCATCGCGAACCTGCGGCAGGCCGGGTTTGACGCGCATGGCTGGGAAAATGGTCTCAACACCAAGGTGACGCCAGCGCGCATCACGGCCGTGGAAGATCACGTTGCAAGACTGTCTGATCAAGCCTCACAAAAGATCATCGTGATTGGCTGGAGCCTTGGCGGGCTATACGCGCGGCTGCTAGCGCATCGCTTGCCGCATCATATCGACCTTGCTGTCACCTTGGGATCGCCGTTTTCAGGCGACAGCCGAGCAAATAATGCCTGGCGTCTGTATGAGGCAATGAACGATCACAGCGTGGATAATCCGCCGTTTGAGGAGGATTTGTCGGACAAGCCGCCAGTTCGCACGCTCGCGATTTGGTCAAGCAGGGACGGTGTGATCCATCCTGAGTGCACCGCCGGAACGCCGGAGCAATCAGACCTGAGGATTGAGCTGCCCTATAAGCATTTGGAGCTCGCCACATCGCGCCGGGCCATACGCGAGGTGGTGGGTATTCTGCGCGAGGAAATGCGTGACGGTGCTCCTTCTGCACTAGCCTTGGCTCAGCTGCCAGTTCTGACGGACGAAGAGATCGCTCGACGGCTCCCTGTATGGTCGGTGCTGTCAGACACTTTCCTCGACACGGAGCTCGACGAGCATCACTATTTTCGCATCGCTGAGATGATCACTGAGGCAGGCTATTCCAAGGAAGAGCTGGAGACGATCTATCGCTGCGAGGTGGAGCCAGCGTTCTCGTTCAACCTGTTAGACCCTGCGGGCGAGTGGGCCGGGTGGCCTGAGGAATTCGTGCTGGAACGAGTGCTCGCAAGCCGCAAGACACCCGAAACCCAGGCACGGCCGCGCGTCATCATGCACGACCATATCAAATCGGAATGGGTGAAGATCAGCCGCGCCTTAGACGCACTCTAACCGCTCTCCGATTGGGCCTTATTCAATATCCCAGGCGCGCTCACCGTGGCTGGCCACATCAAGACCTTCGATTTCCTCGTCCTGTTTGACCCGCATCGGGAAGAAAGCCGAGACCATCAACGCCAAGATCGCTGTGCCAATCGCACTCCACAACGCGACCGCGCCAATCCCAACAAATTGCGCAAACAATTGGCTGCCCATGTCCATTCCCGGGAAATACCCCGTTCCGCCAAGCTCTGGTGCCAGGAAGACAGCCAGCAACATAGTGCCCAGCAGACCGCCCACACCGTGAACCGCAAATACGTCGAGCGAGATCGTCAATGTGCCATTTCAGCTTGATCAGCTGGATCGCGCCGTAACAAACCATTGAACCGGCCACGCCGAACAGGATCGCTGCGCCAGGCGAGACAAACACCGCCGCCGGTGTGATCGTGGCCAAGCCAGCAATCGCGCCCGTTGCCCAACCAATCGTGGTCGGCTTACCCAGCGCAAGCCGCTCAACAAGCAGCCACGTGAGCGCGGCTGCACTTGCGGCAATATGTGTGTTGATGATGGCGGAAGAGGCGTTGTCATTCGCGCCCAGGGCAGAGCCGCCGTTAAATCCGAACCAGCCCACCCACAGCAGAGCCGCACCCACCATCGTTAGCGCCGGAGCATGGGGCAACATCAGCTTCTTAGGGAAACCGTCGCGCTTGCCCAGCAGCATCGCAACCAGCAGCGCAGAAACGCCAGCGGTGGTGTGCACCACTAGGCCGCCCGCAAAGTCGAGCGTTCCAAATTGGCTTGCCAGCCATCCGCCGCCCCATAGCCAATGCGCAACTGGCGCGTAGACGACGAGGCCCCATAGCGCGCAAAACGCCAGCACCCAGGCAAACCGAGCGCGCTCTACCCACGCGCCCACCATCAGGGCAGGAGTGATCACCGCAAAAGTCATCTGGAACAGCGCAAATGTGCTTTCGGGCACCAAAGTGCCTTCACGCACCGTACCCAGATTATCGAACATTAACGCGTTGCCACCGCCCATCCAGCCTGTTGTAACCGGGCCAAAGGCGATGGTGTAGCTGAGCGATCACCCACAGCACCGAAGCAGCGGCGGCAATCGCGCCGCATTGCAAGACAACCGACAGCAGGTTTTTGGAGCGCACGAGGCCACCGTAGAACAGCGCAAGGCCTGGCAATGTCATCAGCAGCACGAACGCTGCGGAGGCCAATATCCATGCGGTGTCGCCAGTATCAGGCACCGCGATAGCAGGCGCCACCTCTTGAACCGCATCTTGAGCAGAAAGCGGCGCGGCAAGGCCCGCAGCAATAATGAGTGAAAGCGCGGTGCGCAGCATTGTTATGTCCCCCCAATGCCGCGCAGTCATGCGGTCATTGCTCAAATTAATCCCTTTGCACGCGCTTTGTTTCAAACAGCGTTCAATATCAATGGCATTAATGCAACTTACCCCGCGATCAGTGCCTCTAGCACTTGATCTGGTGGGCGGTGTCCATCGGCCCAAAAGCGGATATTGGCGATCACCTTCTCTCCAGAGGCTTCGCGGCCCTCCGCCGTTGCGCTGCCAATATGGGGCAGTGTCATGACATTGGGGCTTCTGATGAGACGCTCATCAACCTTCGGCTCCTCTGGGTAAACATCAAGACCCGCACCCGCGAGATGTCCACTTTCCAGTACGTCGATCAGCGCTTCTTGGTCTATTAACTCGCCGCGGGCCGTGTTGATGATGCACGAACCAGGTTTCATCAAAGCAAAGCGGCGAGCATCGAGCATATTACGTGTCTCATCGGTCAGCGGGCTGTGCAATGTGACGATGTCAGCCGCGCTCAGCAGATCATCCAGGCTTTCCGCATAGTTCGCGCCCAGCATGCTCTCGATCGCTTCAGGCAAGGGCTTTCGGTTGTGATAGAGAATCGACAAGCCAAAAGCGCGTGCCCGGTGCGCAACCGCCTGGCCAATGCGGCCCATGCCGACGATTCCCAGTGTCTTTCCGCCAAGCTTACGCCCCAGCAGGCCCGATGGCGCCCATCCGGTCCACTCGCCGCGCCGAACCAGTGCTGTGCCTTCGCGAATGCGCCGTGGCACTCCGATAATGCCTGCCATCGCAATATCGGCGGTGTCGTCGGTAAAAACACCCGGCGTGTTGGTGACGAAGATCTTGCGCGCTGCCGCAGCGGCCAGATCAATATGCTCGATCCCTGCGCCAAAGCTCGCAATCAGGCCCAACTGCTCGCCTGCCTCTGCGATCATATCCGCATCAATTCTGTCTGTAACGGTGGGAACCAGCACGTCGCAGCTTTTCATCGCTGCGATCAAAGCCTCGCGGCTCATCGGCTCGTCAGTGGTGTTGAGCTGACAATCGAACAACTCGCTCATCCGCGCCTCTACAGAAGGCATTAACTGGCGGGTCACCACCACTTTCATCTCGCGCGCATTGCGGCGCTGGGTCTGCGCAGGTTCATTTGGCATCATCTAGCGCTAATGGCTTGTGGGCGCACAGGTCAAGCGCGCTTGAAGCCGCGTATCCAATGAAGCTATGGATGGATCTGTTATGAAACGATTTGTTGTCTCTGTCTTGGCCGTGTTGGGCCTGCTCGCTTTAGCGCCGCTTGGCGCGCCGCTTTATGCGCAGGACCGCGAGACGCCATATTGGGCTTCGATCGATTCTGAGCGGGTTAATATGCGGGTCGGGCCGAGCGTCGATTACCCGATTGAATGGGTCTACAAACGCAAAGGTCTGCCGATCAAAGTCATCCGCCTACGCGAAGGCTGGCGCCTGATTGAAGATCCGGATGGGCAGCAAGGATGGGTCACGCGCAGCCTCCTAAGCGCCGCGCGCACCGCCATGATCATTGGCGAGGGGCCGGTTGACCTGCGTGCATCAGCCAGCGCCACGTCCGCGCTCAGATGGCGCGCCATGCCGGGCAATGTCGGCAGACTGGGGAATTGCGAGGCTGGCTGGTGCGAGCTTGATATTGCCGGACGTACGGGGTGGGCACCGGAAGACCGCCTGTGGGGCACCGGCGCGCCCTGAGCGCCCTGCTCTATTTCAACGGGGTAATCTCATAGCTTTCGCTGCCGTCTGACAATGTCGTGGTGAAGCTGCCGTCAGCATTTGCCGCGCCATTATCCCAGCAACGCTGCTCACGCGCTTCACCATCCTCACCGCGCGGATTGAAACAGAACGACGCGCCATCGACGTCCCATGTTCCGCTACCAACTCGGACATTCTGCGGGTTGTAGTCGATGTAGGTTCCGTCCGGCTCAAGCTTCGTCTTGGCGTAGATCGTGCCATTGCTGCCAATGGCATAGAGGCCAGGGACCATAACAAAACCTGGGCCATCGGCGGCTTCAGCGCGGGCAGGGGCGTCCACTGCCTCACCGCTGACCTCTGCATCGCCATCGCTGCCGGTCGCCGTTTCTCCGCAAGCGCCAAGCGCGATCAGCGCTGGAAGAGCAAGACAGGCGGCGGCTCGGCGAAATTGCATCAGACGATCTCAACCGCAACAGCGGTTGCTTCGCCGCCACCGATGCATAGGCTGGCGACACCTTTAGTTTTCCCCTGCTGTTTCAATGCATTGAGCAGCGTCACAATGATCCGGGTGCCGCTGGCGCCAATGGGATGACCCAGGGCTGTGCCGCCGCCGTTCACATTGATCTTTGCGTGATCAATGCCGAGGTCGCGCATTGCGAACATCGCCACACAAGCAAACGCTTCGTTCACTTCCCACAGCTCAACATCGTCAACCGACCAGCCTGCATTGGCGAGCACTTTTTCAATTGCTCCAATCGGCGCGATCGTGAAATCCTTCGGTTCGCGCGCATGGGCCGCCATGGCAACGATCTTTGCAACTGGCGTCGCGCCCTTTTCCGCCGCCACGCTTTCGCGTGTCAAAACGACTGCGGCCGCGCCATCAGAGATTGAACTGGAGGTTGCCGCCGTGATCGTGCCGTCTTTGGCGAAAGCTGCGCGCAATTGCGGGATCTTGTCCGGGCGCCCCTTGCCAGGCGCTTCGTCGGTGTCGACGGTAACATCGCCCTTGCGTGTCTTGAACGTCACCGGCACGACTTCGTCCGCAAACGCGCCGCTTTCAATCGCAGCATTAGCGCGGCGCAGGCTTTCGACGGAATATTCATCCATCTCCTCGCGCGTCATTTGATAATCGTTCGCCGTGTCCTGCGCGAAAGTGCCCATCGCCCGGCCTTCTTCATAGGCATCTTCCAGCCCGTCGAGGAACATGTGATCATAGGTCGTGTCATGGCCAAGGCGCGCACCAGAACGATGCTTCTTCAGCAGGTACGGTGCATTGGTCATGCTCTCCATCCCGTCGGCAACCACCATGTCGATCGTGCCTGATGCCAGAGCCTCGCTGCCCATGATCACTGTCTGCATGCCAGAGCCGCAAACTTTGTTCACCGTGGTTGCTTGCACGGTTTTCGGCAGGCCAGCTTTAATCGCGGCCTGGCGGGCAGGGGCCTGCCCCAGACCAGCGGGTAGGACGCAGCCCATATAGGCTCGGTCAAAATCTTCACCGTTCACGCCGGAACGCTCCACCGCTGCCTTGACTGCCGTGGCGCCAAGATCCGTCGCTGAAACATCAGCCAATGCGCCCTGCATTCCGCCCATTGGCGTACGAGCATAAGAAAGGATGACAATCGGATCATTGGCGGAAAACTGGGCCATGCGGGGTTCCTTGGCTAAAATCTGTAATTTGTTTCACTGGATAATGTCTTGGGCGATGTAATGCTGCGCTGCGGCATTGGCAATGTGCAGTTTCAAGGTGAGGTCACGGCCCAATACTGCTTGTCATATTGCGAATTTTTGGCGACAAGCATGGCAAATCAAAACGTATTTCTGGAGAGAACCCTATGGCCGATGACCGCAAAGTAGAATTGGACGCCATTCTAAAGCGCCAGCGTGAGGCCTTTACCGCATCCCGACCGGAAAGCATGAACATGCGCAAAGACCGGATTAAGCGAGCCATGGCTCTGCTGAAAGATCACAGCGAAAACCTGTGCAAGGCGATGAGCGCGGATTTCGGCAATCGCTCCGTCGATCAATCGATGATCACCGATATTGCGGGCACAGTTGGCGCGGGCAAACATGCGCTCAAAAACATGGATAAATGGGCCAAATCGGAAAAGCGCCCCGTGCAATTTCCATTGGGGCTGCTCGGCGCGAAGGCTGAAATTCGCTATGAGCCAAAGGGCGTGGTTGGCATTCTTAGCCCATGGAATTTCCCGGTAAATCTCGCATTCTCGCCGTTGATGCAGGTTCTGGCGGCGGGCAACCGCGCGATGATCAAGCCGAGCGAATTTACAGAGCGTACGTCCCTGTTGATGGCGGAACTGGTCGATGAATATTTCACACCCGATGAAGTGGCGGTAATCACCGGCGGACCAGAAGTCGCCGCTGCATTTTCCGAGTTACCCTTTGATCATCTGGTCTTCACCGGTTCCACAGCAACCGGGCGCCGAGTGATGGAGGCTGCGTCAAAGAACCTCGTGCCAGTCACGCTGGAGCTGGGCGGAAAATCGCCTGTTATCATGGGTAAGAGCGCCGACTTTGCCAAAGCGGGTGAGCGCATTGCTCTGGGTAAAATGATGAACGCAGGCCAGATATGTCTCGCACCTGATTATATGTATGTCCCGCAGGATAAGCAGGACGAGGCAATCCAAGGCGTCTCTGACGGCGTCACCAATATGTATCCAACCCTGCTCGAAAATGATGATTACGCCTCCATCGTCAGCGATCGTCATTTTGAGCGGCTGCAAGGCATGGTCGCCGATGCACGCGACAAAGGCGCAGAGGTGATCGAGGTTAATCCAGGCGATGAAGATTTTGGTTCGGCCAACCAACGCAAAATGCCGCTAACGATCCTGAAGAACGTGACTGACCAGATGGAAGCGATGCAGGAAGAGATCTTCGGACCCGTCCTGCCCGTAAAGACGTATAAAACCGTCGACGATGCCGTTGATTATGTGAATGAAAATGACCGTCCCTTGGGCCTCTATTACTTTGGCCAAGACACCGACGAGCAGGAACGCGTGCTGACCCGGACGATCTCTGGCGGTGTCACCACCAATGACGTTATCTTTCATGTTTCGATGGAGGATTTGCCATTCGGCGGGGTCGGGCCATCCGGCATGGGCAGCTATCACGCGGTCGAAGGCTTTAAGGAATTCAGCCACGCGCGCGCCGTCTATCACCAGCCCAAGATCGACATTGCCAAACTGGGCGGGTTTAAACCGCCTTATGGAAAAGCCAGTCAGAAAGCTGCCGCTGGGATGATGAAGTGATGGGGAAAACTGCGCGGCATTAAACGGTATGTTTCCGCGAAGACCGTTCTAGGAGTGCTTCCATCCGCCGCAAAGCCGCGGAATCAGGTGGTTTACCTAGTCTCATCAAATGATGCAGGAAATGCCTGATTCGCGGGCTTGCGCGGCGTGCGCGAGAGGCCTAAGCGACCCCCTGGGATTAATCACCGTCTGGACTTTATCGTGGTCGACCTTAGCCAGTATCTACCGATACTGATTTTCATCGCCATAGCCTTTGGCTTATCGTGCCTTTTTGTATTTCTGCCGATGGGCGTCTCACGCCTTACCGGGGCACACAACCCGGACGCGGAAAAGCTGTCTGAATATGAGTGCGGCTTTCCCGCATTTGAGGACGCACGCAGCCAGTTTGATGTGCGCTTTTATCTGGTCGCAATCAGCTTCATCATCTTCGACCTTGAGGCGGCCTTCCTGTTCCCTTGGGCGGTCAGCCTAGGCGAGACGGGCTGGGTCGGTTGGATCGGAATGATGACCTTCTTAGGCATTTTGGCGATTGGCCTCACGTACGAATGGAAGAAGGGGGCTCTGGACTGGGAATGAGCACTTCAGCAAACATCACCCCGGGCAGCCCGATCCTGGACGCCGCTGGTAAGCCGATGAACGGATTGCCGACTGCGCAAAGCGGCGAAGTGCGTCAGCCTGATGCGGATTACTTCAACGCACTCCAAACCGAAGTGAACGACAAGGGTTTTCTGGTCACCTCGACCGAAGATCTGTTCCAATGGGCGCGCACCGGCTCGCTGTGGTGGATGACATTCGGCCTCGCATGCTGCGCGGTTGAGATGATCCATGTGAACATGCCGCGCTATGATATGGAGCGGTTCGGCATCGCCCCACGAGCCTCACCGCGCCAATCAGACGTGATGATCGTCGCTGGAACCCTGTGCAACAAGATGGCTCCGGCCCTGCGCAAGGTCTATGACCAGATGTCGGACCCGAAATATGTGATTTCGATGGGCAGCTGCGCCAACGGCGGCGGCTATTACCACTATTCATACAGCGTCGTGCGCGGATGCGATCGGATTGTTCCGGTTGATATCTACGTGCCCGGTTGTCCTCCGACGGCAGAAGCTCTGCTTTACGGTGTGATGCAATTGCAGCGCAAAATCCGCCGCACCGGGACGATTGTGCGATGAGTTTCAAATCTATGATTTTGGGCCTCGGAGCGCTCGCCTCGCTCTATGGGGTGGCCGTCGCGAATGACGGCGTCGCGGGCGATGATTGGTCGCGTTTTCAATCTCCTGACGAGGCTTTTTCAGTCAAAACACCGTGCAGCGCTGAGGAAACTTTGGCGTTTCAGGCAATGACAAAGGACGCCAGCATACTGCCGGTGCCAATCGGACCAGAAGCGCGAGTGATGTGCCTTCAAGGCGAAACCCTCATGTTCGCTGGGATCGTCGAAGTTCCGTTGGCCGAACTTGGCGATACCTCGCTCTTCGATCTGATTACCGAGGATATTCGCAAGGAAGAGAGCCAACTTCATGATGCCGCTGCCCGCACAGTCGATGGGCGGCGCGCATTCACAAATATGGAAGCTCGCACCGACTATCTTGCGCAGAGCGGGTTCGTCGAAGTCGCACATAACAAAGTCCTCTTGAGCGTAGTCGGTGGTGAAATCACTGAAGAATACCCCGAAGCGTCGCGAAGGCTTCTTGTTGAGCGCTTCATTGCATCAATTGAGTTCGCAGATGAGGTCGTAGCACCATGACCGTCGTCCATTCCGCCCCGAAAATCGCCTCGAACGAAGGTGTGCTTGATGCGCTGACCAAGGCGCTCGGCAAATCCGTCATTTCTGGCGAAGAAAAACACGGTGAGATCATCCTCACCGTGGCGCGTGACAGCATTGTCGATGTGCTGCGCAGCCTGCGTCACGATCATGCCTATCAACAGATGATGGAAATCGCAGGGGTCGACTATCCCGACCGCGCAGAGCGGTTTGAGGTCGTCTACATGCTGCTCTCGCTGACCAAGAACCACCGGATCATGGTCAAGCTGTCCACCGACGAGGCGACCGCTGTTCCATCGATCACCGACCTGTGGCCGAATGCTGGCTGGTTGGAGCGCGAAGTCTTCGACATGTACGGCGTGAAGTTCGCCGACAACCCAGATCTGCGCCGCATCCTCACCGATTATGGCTTTGAAGGGCATCCGTTCCGCAAGGACTTCCCGATGACCGGCTATACCGAGCTGCGCTATTCCGAGGACGAAAAACGCGTTGTCTATGAGCCGGTAAAGCTGGCGCAGGACATGCGGACCTTCGACTTCCTCTCACCATGGGAAGGCGCGGAGTATGTCCTTCCCGGTGATGAAAAGGCGGAAGGTGGCGACGCGGATAAAAAGGCCGCGGAGAAAAAATCATGAGCCACGGCATACAAATCGAAGAATCGCCGACCACTGACGGCGATGTCATCACCAATTACACGATCAATTTCGGGCCTCAGCACCCTGCGGCGCACGGCGTGCTGCGCATGATTATGGAGCTGGACGGCGAAGTGATCGAGCGGGTCGACCCGCATGTTGGCTTGCTCCACCGCGGCACCGAAAAGCTGATCGAGCATAAGACTTATCTGCAAGCGCTGCCGTATTTTGACCGCTTGGATTATTGCTCTCCGCTTTGCCAAGAGCACTCATACGTGCTGGCAATTGAGAAGCTGCTCAACATCGAAGTGCCAGAACGCGCGCAATATCTGCGGGTGATGTTTGCGGAGCTTACACGCATCTGCAACCACATGCTCAACATTGGCGCGCACGTGATGGATGTCGGCGCGATGACGCCGAACCTGTGGGTGTTTGAGCTGCGCGAGGATTGCCTCAACTTCTTCGAACGGGCATCGGGCGCGCGCATGCACTCTGCCTGGTTCCGCCCCGGCGGCGTACATCAGGATGTGCCTGAGAAATTGCTCGTCGATATGGGCAATTGGATCGACAATCGCCTGCCGGAATTGTTTGGCGACGCGATGAGCCTGGTGCTCGACAACCGCATCTTTAAACAGCGCAATGTCGATATCGCCGTGGTCAGCCGCGATGATGCGATTGCATGGGGCTTTTCCGGGCCGATGATCCGCGCCGCTGGCATCCCGTGGGACCTGCGCAAATCGCAGCCCTACGATGTCTATGACCGGATGGAGTTCGACATTCCTGTCGGTACCAATTCCGATTGTTATGACCGGTTTATGGTGCGCGTGAAAGAAGTCTATGAAAGCGCCAAGATCATCAAGCAATGCCTTGCCGAAATCCCCGAAGGGCCGATTGCGAGCCAGGACGGCAAGGTTTCCCCGCCAAAACGCGGTGAGATGAAACAATCGATGGAAAGCCTGATCCACCACTTTAAGCTCTACACTGAGGGCTTTCACGTGCCGGAGGGCGAGGTTTACGTCGCCACTGAAAGCCCGAAGGGCGAGTTTGGCGTCTATCTCGTCAGCGATGGCAGCAACAAGCCATACCGTTGCAAGATCCGCCCAACCGCGTTCAGCCACCTGCAAGCGATGGATATGATGAGCAAAGGCCACATGCTGCCCGACGCGACCGCCATTCTTGGCGCAATCGATGTGGTTTTCGGGGAGTGCGACCGGTGAGGCTGTTAGTTGCTTTTGTTGTCGGCATCTTTGCCGGTGTCCCAGCGTTTGCCGAAAGGCCAGAGCCTGTGGACAGCCCAATTGTAGAGGCCACTATTGCTGCGCTTCAAGCTAACAATATTGCTGAGCTTAAATGGTTGGTGTCAGCAGTGGAGCCAATGCAGTTTTTCACGAAGCAGTTTGGAGAAAGAGGCGAGGTTTTTTCTGCACTTTCAGGTTGCAAGGCCAAAGAGATCGAGCGCGACCGTTTCCGGGACTATGATTTTTATTTGTATGAGTGGAAATGCGGCAAAAAGAAATATCGAGGCAGGTTAGTCCCCGAAAAATCGGGAAGAACCGTCGTGATGGCCGACATCTTTTTTAAATCAGAATTTCAGGAACTTGAGCGCAAATTCACCTCGTTCTCGGTCCCGCCACCCCCCATCGCGCCGTTATCGGAATCAGGTCGAGCATGGCTGGCAGAGCGAAATACGAAGCAACATGACGAGCGGTTAAAGTTTGCCGATAGATTCGCAGAAGGGCTTGCAAGACAAGATCTGTCGGCTTTCGCACTGGGACATGGTGCCTACAGAGAGCTAACATTCGCCTTTTTTGATCCGCATTTGGAGCAACGATATGTCGAGAAAGTGTGGGATCTAGGTCGATCGAAAGAAGAGGCGGACGATGTGCTCAAACAAGCTGTTGGCTTTATTCATGCTGAACTCGGCCAACCCACCCATTGGTTTTGTAAAACGGAACCAACAGAGCGACTAGCCAATTGCACGTGGTATTATGAGGAGCCGGGAAAGCAGCTTGAGGCGCATATGAACATCAGAGACCCTGGAGCCAGTGATTGGGGGTATTTGATTTACTGGTTCCGCTATCAGACGCAGGAAAAGATGGTCGAAGCCAATAGGAGGGCAAAGACTAATGGCTGATCGTACACCCGCACCTGATACGCCGGAACTCCGCGCACGCTGGGGCTCTTTCGAATGGACGAAAGAGAACCGCAAAAAGGCGGACTACCATATCGCCAAATACCCGGATGGGCGGCAGAAATCGGCGGTAATGCCACTGCTCGATCTCGCTCAGCGTCAGGTTGGCGAGGAGACTGAGACGCAGGGTTGGTTGCCGCTGCCCGTGATCGAATATGTCGCGAAATATATCGATGTGCCGGTGATCCGCGTGCTTGAGGTCGCGACCTTCTATTTCATGTACAACATGAAGCCCGTCGGGAAATATCACGTACAGGTGTGCGGCACGACGCCGTGCATGCTGCGCGGGTCGGATAACATCATCTCCGCTTGTAAGAAGCGTGGGATGGAGTTCGGCAAGGTCTCCGAGGATGGCCTTTGGACCCTGACCGAGGTGGAATGCATGGGCAATTGCGCAACTGCCCCAATGGTCCAGATCAACGATGACAATTTCGAAGATCTGACACCAGAACGCCTCGACACGGTGCTGGATGCGCTGGCCAAGGGGGAGCAACCCAAGACCGGCACGCAGGAACCCGGCCGCCACACGTCAGAGCCGGCAAATGCGCTGAGCAACCTCACCGATATGGTCGATGCCAACCACGATTACCGGGGTGAGTGGTGATGGCAATCTGGATTGCTCTCGGCGTGGTCGCTTTGGCCCTTGGCGTAGTCGCGTTCGCGCTCGCCAATGGCAAAGACATGGACGACGAACAGTGAACGGCGCCACGCTCGTATACACAATTGCCGGCCTCGGCGGCTTTGGCGCGGGCGCGTATCTGTCTGCGACCGGCGAGCGGACGACTGGCATCATATTGATGGCCGCGGGCCTTGCATTTCAGATGCTGGCTTTGCGGCAGCTAAAGATGGCGAAAAAGAAGGATTTGACCGATGCTGGCTGATAAGGACCGCATCTTCACCAATGTCTATGGCTTCCAGGATTGGAGCCTGAAGGCGGCGCAGGCGCGCGGCGATTGGGACAACACTAAGGCGCTGATCCAGCGCGGCAATGATGCGATCATCGATGAGATGAAGGAATCGGGCCTGCGCGGACGGGGCGGGGCAGGCTTCCCAACCGGTCTCAAATGGTCGTTCATGCCGAAGGAAAGTAAAGACGGCCGTCCAAGCTTCCTCGTCATCAACGCCGACGAATCTGAGCCGGGCAGCTGCAAAGACCGCGAGATTATCCGCCACGATCCGCACAAGCTGATCGAAGGCGCATTGATCGCTGGCTTCGCCATGCGGGCCCGCGCGGCCTATATCTACATTCGCGGAGAGTACATTCGCGAGGCCGAGACCCTGCAAAAGGCAATCGACGAGGCCAATGACGCTGGACTGATCGGCAAGAATGCCAGCGGCTCTGGCTATGACTTTGACGTCTTCATGCACCGCGGCGCAGGCGCCTATATCTGCGGCGAAGAAACTGCGATGATTGAAAGTCTTGAAGGGAAGAAAGGGCAACCCCGGCTGAAGCCTCCTTTCCCAGCGGGCGCGGGCCTCTATGGCTGCCCCACCACGGTCAACAATGTTGAGAGTATCGCGGTCGTGCCGACGATCCTTCGGCGGGGGGCATCGTGGTTCAATTCCTTCGGGCGTGAGAACAATCACGGGACCAAGCTGTTCCAGATCAGCGGCCATGTAGAGCGCCCTTGCGTCGTCGAAGAAGAGATGAGCATCCCGTTTGAGGAGCTGATCGAGAAGCATTGCGGCGGCATTACCGGCGGTTGGGACAATCTGCTCGCGGTGATTCCGGGCGGTTCGTCTGTTCCTTTGGTGCCAGCAGAACAAATTCGCAGTGCGCCGATGGATTTTGACGGGCTGAAAGAACTTGGTTCAGGCCTGGGCACAGCGGCAGTCATTGTGATGGATAAATCCACCGACATCGTCCGCGCGATCTCGCGTCTCAGCTATTTCTACAAGCATGAGAGCTGCGGCCAATGCACGCCATGCCGCGAGGGCACTGGCTGGATGTGGCGCATGATGGAGCGGCTACGCACAGGCGATGCCGCGATTGAAGAAATCGATATGCTGCAAGAGGTGACCAAGCAGGTGGAAGGCCACACGATCTGCGCGCTTGGCGATGCGGCGGCCTGGCCGATCCAAGGCCTGATCCGTCACTTCCGCCCAGAGCTGGAAAAACGCATCCACGAGCACAACGCACAATTCGCGGAGGCGGCGGAGTGAGTCATTCACAGTCCAGCGTCATCCTGAACTCGTTTCAGGATAATAGCGTCTTTGTGCAGGTTATGCTGAAACAAGTTCAGCATGACGGGCTAGCGGTAGGGGGCGCGGAGTGAAGCCATTATCCATTTTACTAGCTGGCTTGTCCTCCATGAGCCTTACTGCATGCAGTTACGCTGAGGAATTTCAGAATCCCGGCCTCGCGCAATGCGAGGCGTTTGTTTTGGAGACACTGAAGAGTCCATCAAGCTATGAACGGATCTCTTTTGCAGTGGTGGATACGCCCGTCAGCAAAGAAATTCTCGCCGATGCAATGGGTGGCGGTTCGGTTTCTGAGGCGATTGCGGACATCGCTCCTAATCCCGGAATGAGGGGCATTGCACTCGATTTCGATTCTCAAAATAGCTTTGGTGCAACGGTCCGTGGGGGATCAGCGTGTTACTTCCCGCTTAGCGACATTGAAACAGGTGAAGCCGCATCAGATTGGGAACAATTATCGCGGATGTCTGCAAGCCGTTACTCTTTGTCTACGCTAACCGATGAGATCAATTTCGACGATGTTTGTTGTCTTGATCCCGGCTTCGATATTACGAGGATACATCGAGATGAGGCAGCTGAATAATGCCTAAGGTAACCGTAGACGGCGAAGAAATCGAAGTCCCCGAAGGCGCAACTGTCCTTCAGGCGGCAGAGCTTGCCGGTAAGGAAATTCCGCGTTTCTGCTATCACGAGCGCCTCAGCATTGCGGGTAATTGCCGCATGTGTCTGGTCGAAGTGAAGCCGGGGCCGCCGAAGCCTCAGGCGTCCTGCGCGCTCCCGACCAGCGAAGGTCAGGAAATCCGCACCGACACGCCAATGGTCAAAAAGGCGCGCGAAGGGGTGATGGAGTTTCTGCTCATCAACCACCCGCTCGATTGCCCGATTTGCGACCAAGGCGGCGAGTGCGACTTGCAAGACCAAGCCGTTGCATACGGACGCGGCGGCTCGCGTTACGAGCGTGAGAACAAGCGCGCTGTGACCGAGAAATATATGGGCCCGCTGATCAAGACGATCATGACCCGCTGCATTCACTGCACCCGCTGCGTGCGCTTCTCTGAAGAGATCGCAGGCGTAGATGAAATCGGCGCGCTGTACCGCGGCGAGGACATGCAGATCACAACCTATTTGGAACAGGCCGCCAGCCACGAGCTATCCGCGAATGTCATCGACCTGTGTCCGGTCGGCGCTCTGACGTCGCGCCCCTATGCGTTTGAGGCCCGTCCGTGGGAATTGAAACGCACGCTCAGCATTGATGTGTCGGACGCGATTGGCGCCAACATCTCGCTGCATTCGAAGGGCCGTGAAGTCATGCGGGCGCTGCCGCGCGTCAATGATGACGTCAACGAGGAATGGCTGTCGGACAAGGGCCGCTATCAGGTCGACGGTCTTACCAAGCGCCGCCTCGACAAGGTGTTTATGCGCAAACGCGGCAAGCTGGCCGAGGCAAGCTGGGACGAGGCGTTTAAGGCCATCGCAAAGCAGCTCAAGGGCGCACCGAGCAGCATCGCGGCCGTCGCAGGCGATATGGTCGATTGCGAAACCATGTTCGCAGCCAAGGCTCTGCTGAAAGCCAGCGGATCGGACCTAACCGAAGCTCGCCAGACCGGCATGACTTACGATGTGTCAAACATCGCAGCGGTCAATTTCAACTCCACTCTGGCTGGGATCGAGACCGCGGATTGCATCCTGATCGTGGGCAGCCATGTCCGCTGGGAAGCGGCTTTGCTTAACGCTCGCCTGCGCAAGGCGGTGAAGGGCGGGGCAAAGGTCTATGTGATCGGCCCGGAATGGGAAACCACCTATCCCGCGACCTTCCTGGGCAGCGATCTGTCTGTGCTGAACCGTATCCCCAAGGCTTTGGGCGACGCGATGAAGGCGGCAGAGCGCCCGGCGGTGATCCTGGGCGGCGCAGCTTTGGCGAAGGGGGCCTTGGGCCCAGCACTGAAACTGGTCGAGAAGTTCAAACTCGTCACGGGCGATTGGAACGGCTTTAACGTGCTGCACATGTCGGCGGCGCGCATGGGTTCTTTGATGCTCGATTTCACTGTGCCGGGCGGCATGGCGGATCTCGCGAAGGCGGCGCCTAAAGTGGTGCTGTCACTCGGCGCGGATGAGATGAACCACGAGCCGTTCGCGGACAGCCTCAAGGTCTATATCGGCCACCACGGCGACAAAGGCGCGCATATGGCGGACATCATTCTGCCCGCCGCGAGCTATGCTGAGAAGGACGGCACCTACGTCAACACAGAGGGCCGGGTGCAATTCGCCGAAAAGGCTGTGTTCGCGCCGGGTGATGCCCGCGAGGATTGGACGATCCTGCGTGCACTTGCAGATGCTCTGAAGGTGAATGTCGGGTTTGACAGCTTTGCGGAGCTGCAAGCCAAGATGATTGCGGAAGTGCCCGCGCTGGGCGAAGAAGGCCTGGCCGATTACGGCGCTCTTCCGAAAGCGGACAGCAAAGCCAAAGCAGAAGGCCTGATCGAGAGCTATCCGATTGCCGACTTCTACCTCACCAACCCCATCGCGCGGGCCAGCGACGTGATGCAGCAATGCTCTGCGGAACTGCTCCACGATGAAGATGTTCGGGAGGCGGCGGAATGATGGTCGTTCTAACAGTGCTTGCGGCTGTGGCCACTGCGGGCGGATTGGTCTTTGGCCTTGTCCGGTTATCTCTCTGGATGACAGAGAAGAAAATCGAGTCTGATGCCGAAGCATGGAAGGATAGCGGATACGGCAATCCCGATGGCTATGGATATGGGAACGATTATAGCTTCGGCGGCGACTCCGGTGGCGGCGATGGAGGGGGAGAGTAAATGACCGAATTCTTCCAATCTCTTGGCATGTCCTATGAGTGGGCATGGGGTGTTGCGACCGTTGCGGGCGTATTGCTCATATCGCTACCATTGATGCTGGCCGTGGCCATGGTGATCTATGTCGACCGCAAAGTGCTGGGCGCGATCATGCTGCGGCGCGGCCCCAATGTGGTTGGCCCATTTGGCTTGCTGCAAAGTTTTGCGGACGGCCTGAAAGTCTTCCTGCAGGAAACCATCATCCCCAGCGCGGCGAACAAGGGCATCTTCCTGCTCGCGCCGATCATCACCTTTACCGTGGCGCTGGCCGCGTGGGCGGTAATCCCGTTCGACGCAGGCGTGGTGCTGGCCGACATCAATGTCGGGCTGCTCTATGTCCTCGCGATCAGCTCACTGGGCGTTTACGGCGTCGTGATGAGCGGGTGGGCGAGCAACTCCAAATATCCGTTCTTCTCCGCGATGCGCGCCGCCGCGCAAATGATCTCTTACGAGGTCTCGATCGGCTTCGTGCTGGTCTGTGTCGTGCTCTATGCGGGCACGTTCAACATGACCGGCATTGTCGAGGCTCAGCGCGGGCACGGACTGGGCGTGATCAACGGCTTTTTCATCAACCCGCTGCTGTTCCCAATGTTTGTGGTGTTCTTCATCTCTGCCTTGGCAGAGACTGCGCGAGCGCCGTTTGACCTGACCGAAGCGGAATCGGAGCTGGTTGCAGGCTATCAGACCGAATACAGTTCAATGAGCTTCGCGCTGTTTTGGCTGGGTGAATATGCCAACATCCTGCTGATGTGCTCGTTGTGCACGCTGCTATTCATGGGCGGTTGGTTGCCGCCGATTGAATGGGCACCGCTGTATTATGTGCCGGGGATCGTGTGGTTCCTGCTGAAGACCTTCATGTTCTTCTTCATGTTCAGCTGGATCTGGGCGACCGTACCGCGTTACCGCTATGACCAGCTGATGCGTCTGGGCTGGAAGGTCTTCCTGCCGATGAGCCTGCTGTTTGTTGCGCTGATCTCAGGCTACCTTATGGCCACGGGACACTTTGTAAAATGACCTCAGTCACCCAACTCATCAAATCCTTCACCCTATGGGAATTTCTGAAAGCGCATGCGCTGACCTTGAAGTATTTCTTCAAGCCCAAGGTGACGATCAATTATCCGTTCGAAAAGAACCCGCTGAGCCCGCGTTTTCGCGGGGAGCACGCCTTGCGCCGTTATCCCAATGGCGAAGAGCGCTGCATCGCATGCAAGCTGTGCGAGGCCGTTTGCCCGGCGCAAGCGATCACGATTGAAAGCGAACCGCGTGACGACGGCAGCCGCCGCACCACGCGCTATGACATCGACATGACCAAATGCATCTACTGCGGCTTCTGCCAAGAAGCCTGCCCAGTGGATGCCGTGGTGGAGGGGCCAAACTTCGAATATGCGACCGAAACGCGCGAAGAACTACTCTATGACAAAGACAAATTGCTGGCCAACGGGGACAAGTGGGAGCGCGCAATCGCCGCAAACCTTGAAGCCGATGCGCCCTATCGCTAGGGGCCGCCCGGAAAGCCGATAACGCCATGATCCAGACCTTAGCCTTTTATCTCTTCGCCAGCCTAGTCGTGGCGAGCGCCGTCATGGTCATCATGGCGCGCAACCCGGTGCATTCTGTGCTGTGGCTCATCCTGGCATTCTTCAATGCGGCGGGCCTGATGGTGCTGGTCGGGGCGGAGTTTATCGCGGCGCTGCTGGTGATCGTTTATGTCGGCGCGGTCGCGGTGCTGTTCCTGTTCGTGGTCATGATGCTGGACATCGATATGGCCGCGATGCGCGCAGGCTTTATCCGCAATTTCCCATTCGGTCTGGCAATCGCTGCGATCCTGTTGGCGGAGCTGTTCCTGGGCATTGGTGCCTATCAAGCAGGCGGGCTGACGCTGGGCACACCAGATGGAACGGGCCAGGCGGCGATGGGCGCGAGCAATATCGAGGCCATCGGTACGTTGCTCTATGGCAAATATATCGTTCTGTTTGAGGTTGCCGGTATCATCCTGCTGGTCGCAATGATCGGCGCGATTGTACTGACCCACCGCGAGGCCAAGCCTGGCGCGCGCGGACGCCAGGACATCGGCAAGCAAATCAGCCGCCGCCCTGAAGAGGCGACAGTTATGAAGAACCCGAATACGGGCGAGGGGGTCGAGCTATGAGCGACTTAGGCGGAATTGGTATCGAGCATTTCCTCGTCGTCGGCGCGATCCTGTTCGTGCTGGGCGTGCTGGGGATCTTCCTCAATCGCAAAAACGTGATCGTGATCCTGATGTCAGTCGAGCTGATCCTGCTCGCAGTAAACATCAATTTGGTGGCGTTCAGCGCGTTCATGAACGATCTCACTGGCCAGGTCTTTGCCATGCTGGTGCTAACTGTAGCCGCTGCGGAGGCCGCAATTGGCCTTGCGATCCTGGTGATTTATTTCCGCAACCGCGGGACCATCGCGGTTGATGACGTCAATCGGATGAAGGGATAATCGGTCCATGCATTCGATACTGATCATTGTATTCCTGCCATTACTGGCAGCTATCATCGCTGGACTGGGCAACCGCATGCTCGGCAATGCCGCAGCAAAGTCGATCACCACTGGCGCGCTGTTCATTTCAGCCGCGCTTAGCTGGCCGATCTTCCTCGCCTTCCTCAGCGGCTCCGCAGAGGCTGAGGTTGTCCACGTGCTCGATTGGGTTCGTTCGGGCGATATGACGTTCGACTGGGCCCTGCGCGTCGATGCGCTGACCGCAGTGATGCTGGTCGTCATCAACACCGTATCCGCGCTCGTGCACCTCTACAGCTGGGGTTATATGGAGGAAGATCCGGATCAGCCGCGCTTCTTCGCCTATCTCTCGCTGTTCACCTTCGCGATGTTGATGCTGGTGACCGCCAACAACCTTGTCCAAATGTTCTTTGGCTGGGAAGGGGTGGGCCTGGCGAGTTACCTGCTGATCGGTTTCTGGTTTAAGAAA
The DNA here is from genome assembly GCF_057364945.1 of Erythrobacter sp. SN6-5. Taxonomy (NCBI): domain Bacteria; kingdom Pseudomonadati; phylum Pseudomonadota; class Alphaproteobacteria; order Sphingomonadales; family Erythrobacteraceae; genus Erythrobacter; species Erythrobacter sp. SN6-5. The sequence goes on along the minus strand of NZ_CP200282.1, from coordinate 2,419,903 downwards.
CCAACCGCTGGTGCCGCTGCGATCAAAGCCTTTGTGGTGAACCGCGTCGGTGACCTTGGCTTTATGCTGGGTATCTTCGGCATTTATCTGGTGTTCCAAACCACATCGATTCCAGAGATTTTGGCCGCCGCGCCCGCGATGAGCGGATCGAGCATCGGCTTCCTCGGCATGCGGCTCTACACGATGGATATTATTGCGATCCTGCTATTTGTGGGTGCGATGGGTAAGTCGGCACAGCTGCTGCTGCACACCTGGTTGCCGGATGCTATGGAAGGGCCAACTCCCGTTTCCGCGCTGATCCACGCCGCAACCATGGTGACCGCTGGCGTGTTCATGTTGTGCCGCCTCTCGCCATTGTTCGAGACGGCTCCGACCGCGCTGATGATTGTGACCGTTGTGGGCGCAGCGACATGTTTCTTCGCGGCCACCATCGGTACGACACAGTGGGACATCAAGCGCGTTATTGCGTATTCGACCTGCTCTCAGCTCGGGTATATGTTCTTTGCTGCTGGCGTTGGCGCTTACAATGTCGCGATGTTCCACCTGTTCACACACGCGTTCTTTAAAGCGCTGTTGTTCCTGGGTGCGGGCAGCGTGATCCACGCAATGCATCACGAACAGGACATGCGCTATTATGGCGGTCTTCGGAAACACATTCCGATCACCTTCTGGGCAATGATGGCCGGTACGCTCGCGATCACTGGCCTTGGCGTCTATCACTTGGGTGTCGGCTTTGCCGACTTCTGGTCGAAAGACGCCGTGCTGGAGGTTGCCTTTGCGCGCGGTACAGAGGTTTCGGTCACTGCCTTCTGGCTTGGCGTTGTCGCAGCACTGCTGACGAGCTTTTATAGCTGGCGTCTGATGTTCCTTACCTTCTGGGGCAAACCGCGCTGGATTGAGAGCGAGCATATTCAGCATACCGTCCACAAGACACCTGCTGAGGCTGGCGAAGACACAACCGGCGGGTATCACCCGCATGAAAGCCCGATCACGATGCTGATCCCGCTTGGTCTTCTCACCATTGGCGCAGTTGCTGCTGGCCAGGCATTTGCGCCAAGCTTCCTCGACGATGCAGCGTTCTGGGCTGGCTCTATCTTCTACAATGAAAACCTGATGAGCGCGATGCACGCCGTTCCATATTGGGTGAAGTACTCAGCCTTGATCGTAATGATCATTGGCTTTGTCGGTGCCTACGTCGCTTATATCGCGAAGCCAGACATTCCGGCGAAGTTCGTCGCCGCGTTCCCGTGGCTCCACCGCTTCGTTTACAACAAGTGGTATTTCGACGAGCTCTATGACGCGATCTTCGTCAAGCCAGCGTTCTGGTTTGGCCGTCAATTCTGGAAACTGGGCGATATCGGCACAATCGATCGCTTTGGTCCAAATGGGGCCGCATGGGTGGTTGAGCGCAGCTCGGTCGCAGCCAAGACGATCCAGTCGGGCTATCTCTACACTTACGCATTGATCATGTTGCTGGGGCTGGTGGCCGCTGTGACATGGGTCTTGTTCTAAGGGGGGCATGGAATAATGGACGGCTTCCCAATTCTCTCGCTCATGATGCTTGTGCCATTGGCCGCAGGCATTGGATGCTTCTTCGTCGGCGCAAATGCGGCGCGCTGGCTCGCTCTGATTGGCACTTTGGTCACCTTCGCGCTCGGCGTGCTGCTGTGGGCCAATTACGAAATCGGCGGCCCGCAATGGCAGTTCGCGGAAAGCGCAGACCTGTTTGCAGGTTTCAAATACGCACTTGGGATCGACGGCATCGCCTTGATGCTGATCATGCTCAGTGTGTTCCTGATGCCGATCTGCATCATGGCCAGCTGGACCGCGATCCAGAAACGCGTCGGTGAATACATGGCCGCCTTCCTGTTTATGGAAGTGTTGATGATCGGCGTGTTTGCGGCGCAGGATCTGTTCCTGTTCTACATCTTCTTCGAAGCTGGCCTGATCCCGATGTATCTGATCATCGGCGTGTGGGGCGGCGATAACCGCATCTACGCTAGCTATAAGTTCTTCCTCTACACGCTGCTCGGCTCGGTTTTGATGCTGATCGCAATGTTCTGGATGGTGGCAGAGGCCGGCACGTCAGACATCCCGACGCTGATGCAATATGACTTCCCGGTTGGCGCGCAGACGTGGCTGTGGCTGGCGTTCTTCGCCAGCTTCGCGGTGAAGATGCCGATGTGGCCAGTGCACACCTGGCTACCCGATGCACACGTTCAGGCACCCACGGCGGGCTCCGTGATCCTTGCCGGTGTTTTGCTTAAACTGGGCGGCTATGGCTTCATCCGTTTCAGCCTGCCGATGTTCCCAGATGCCAGCGCTCAGCTTGCGTGGCTGGTGTTCGCCTTGTCGATGGTCGCGGTGGTTTACACCTCGCTCGTGGCGCTGGTGCAGCACGATATGAAGAAGCTGATTGCCTATTCATCGGTTGCCCACATGGCGATTGTGACAGTCGGTCTATTCGCCTTCAACATTCAGGGCCTCGAAGGCGCGATGATCGTGATGCTCAGCCACGGGCTGGTCTCCGGCGCATTGTTCCTGTGTGTTGGCGTGATCTACGACCGGCTACACACGCGAGAGATTGACCGTTACGGCGGGCTTTCGATCAACATGCCGTATTACGCGCTGTTCTTCCTGCTGTTCACTATGGCCAGCATTGGTCTGCCGGGCACGAGTGGCTTTGTGGGTGAGTTCCTCTCGCTTGCAGGCATTTATCAGGTGTCGACCTGGGTCGCGCTGATCTGCACCACGGGCATCATTCTGGGTGCGGGCTACATGCTGTATCTCTACCGCCGCGTGGCCTTTGGCGATCAGAAGAATGCAGACGCCGCCGCCATGCTCGACCTCGATAAGCGCGAGTGGGCCATGCTGGCACCAATCGCCGCCGTCGTGCTGTGGATGGGCGTTTATCCAGAGAGTTTCCTTGCGCCCATGCGCGCAGATATCGCGACGCTGGACGCACGGCTCGCTTCGGCTGCACCAGAGGGCGACAGCCAGCTTCAAGCCGGTCCGCCGCGTGAGGCCGCCGCCAATGCGGTGCCAGAACCAGAACATGGAGAGGGTGAGGGCGCCCACTGATGGACTACGCAACTTCCTTCGCGCTGATTGCGCCTGAATTGCTGCTGACGGCCTCTGGCCTGATCCTGTTGCTGGTTGCGGCCTTTGGCGGTGACAAGATGGCGCGGCCGATCGCTATCCTCGCGGCGGCCACTCTGTTTGGCGCTGGCTTCATGCTGGTACCTGGCCTCCACAGCGGGGTTATGGGCCTCGACACCTATGCCTTTGGCACTTTGATGCGGGCCGATGCCTTTGCCCTGTTTGCGAAGGCGATGATCTATCTCGCAGCCATCGGCTGTCTGATGATTGCGCCAGCCTATTTCGCGACCGCCAACAATGGCAATGAAAGCGGAATGCGCGCGGAATATCCGATCCTCGTGCTGTTCGCCGTACTCGGCATGAGCATTATGGTCTCGGCCAGTGATTTCATGACCCTGTACCTCGGTCTGGAGCTCAACAGTCTGGCCGCCTATGTCCTGGCATCGGTGCTGCGAAATGATGGTCGCTCGTCTGAGGCGGGCCTGAAGTACTTCGTGCTCGGCGCGCTGGCATCCGGCATCCTGCTGTACGGTATGAGCCTGCTCTATGGCTTCTCTGGCAGCACAGAATTTGGCGCGGTTCGCGCTGGTTTGTCTGGGGAGCTGGCAACAGGCGCTTTGTTCGGCCTCGTATTTGTGCTCGCTGGCCTTGCTTTTAAGATCGCCGCTGTCCCATTCCACATGTGGACCCCGGATGTGTATGAGGGCGCGCCAACGCCCGTCACTGCATTCTTCGCCACCGCGCCAAAGGTTGCCGCCGTGGCGCTGACCGCGCGGGTCACTTTGGAGGTGTTCGGCGAGCAATCCGACGCGTGGCGTCAGATCGTTATGTTTGTCGCTCTGGCGTCAATCATCGTCGGCGCATTGGGTGCGATCGGTCAGAACAATTTGAAACGTCTGCTAGCCTATTCTTCGATCAACAATGTTGGCTTTATCCTGCTGGGTCTCGCAGTGGCCAACGCCGCCGGGGCGAGCGCGATGATGGTCTACCTCCTCATCTATGTCGCCATGTCACTGGGCAGCTTTGTCGCCCTGCTGATGCTGCGCGGCGAAGACGGCACTTTGTACGAGACCTTTGACGATATCAAAGGCCTCAACAGCACCCAACCTGTCATCGCATGGTGCCTCGCAGCTCTGATGTTCAGTCTGGCTGGCATCCCGCCGCTGCTCGGTTTCTACGGCAAGTTCGTGATCTTTCAGGCCACCGTTGAGGCGGGCCTCGTCGCCTTTGGTGCAATCGCGATTGCCGCCAGCGTGATCGGCGCGTTCTACTACATCAAGTTCGTGAAGGTCATGTTCTTCGATGATGAAGTGGGACTGGTGAAGGGCAAGAGCGACCTGTCGCACTGGATTGTCCTGATCATCACCACTTTGATCATCTCGCCGCTTGGCTATCTGCTGACCCCGTCGATCACCGATCTGGCAAACAAGGCTGCCGAAGCTCTGTTTCTAGTCGGGTAACGCGGCAGAGGAAGCTCAGCAGCGACGCCCTTGACCAATATTGAAACCATTGCCGAGACCGGATCGACCAATGCCGATCTGCTCATGCGTTTGCAGCACGGCGAGGCTTTGTCCGAAGGTTACTGGCTAAGAGCCGAGCGTCAAACCGGCGGGCGAGGGCGGTTGGGGCGCAAATGGGAAAGTCCCAATGGCAATCTGTTTTGCAGCACCGTGGTGACCATCGGCGAGGGTGATCCTGCCCCGCACACGCTCAGCTTCGTCACTGCCTTGGCCGTGTTCGATACGCTGGAGCGCAGCCTGCTGCCGAATGCTCCCATCATCCTCAAATGGCCCAATGACGTGCTGGTGGATGGCGCAAAAATCTCTGGCGTTTTGCTCGAACGCAGCGGCGATACCATCGTCGTGGGCATCGGCATAAATGTCTGCCACGCGCCAGAAATGCCGGATCGCAAAACCACATCTATAGTTTATGAAAATGGCAAGCACGGCGGCAGTGCCGAGTTGGTGCTCTCCATTCTGGCAGAGAGCTTCGATGCGCGGTTGGCGCGCTGGCGCAACGCTGGCCTTTCCGCAACACTCGATGATTGGACTGGCCGCGCACACCCAATCGGTTCAAGGCTGTCGCTAACGCCTGGCGATGAAAGCCCGGTTACCGGCGAGTTCGCTGGCCTCGATAGTGAAGGCGCTTTGCTGCTACGTTTGGAGAATGGGGCGATGCGCACTATTCACGCAGGCGACGTCTCCATGATTGCTCAAGGATAACCGCCCATGTTGCTCGCCGCCGATGTCGGAAACACCAATGTCGTCTTTGCTCTGTTCGACGGGCAGGATGTGCGTGCACGCTGGCGCATCGCGACCGACCCGCGTCGAACCGGCGATGAATATGCAGTGTGGCTGCTCCAATTGCTGGAGATCGAAGGCGTTGCGCGCGAAGAGGTCACTCAAATCATCTTCGCCAGCGTCGTACCGCGCGCCGACCACAACCTCACCGTTCTGGCGCAGAAGTATTTCAAGATCACACCACTGTTCGCCTAGCAAGGGCGAAGCCGCTTGGCGTTTTGAGATCGATGTCGATCAGCCCAGTTCGCTCGGCGCAGACCGCGCGCTCAACATCGTCGCTGCGCATGCAAAATATGGCGGCGATTTGATCGTCATCGACTTTGGCACTGCGACCAAGTTTGAAGCGATCGATTTCAATGGCGCATACAAGGGCGGCTCAATCGCGCCGGGGATCAATCTGTCGCTTGATGCATTGGTTGGCAAAACGGCAAAGCTCCCCCGTATCGCGATCCGCGCGCCCGACAGCCGCAGCGTTATTGGCCGCAACACAGAGGACCAGATGCTGATCGGTGTGTTCTGGGGCTATGTCGCGATGATGGAGGGCATTGTTGAGCGTATGCGCGCAGAGATAGGCCGCCCAGCCAAAGTGGTCGCAACCGGCGGCCTCGCAATCCTGTTTGACGATGCGACTGACATCTTCGACTACGTCGATGCAGATCTAACCATTCAAGGCTTGGCGATCCTCGCCGAGCAAGCTGAGAGCTAATAGACCTTACGTGAAAAAGAACTTCACTCCTGAAGACGAACTGCTGTTTCTGGCTCTGGGCGGGTCCGGCGAAATTGGCATGAATGTCAACCTCTACGGCTGCAAAGGCAAGTGGCTGATGGTGGACCTAGGCATGACCTTTTCCGGCAATGAATATCCCGGTCTCGACCTGGTCTTCGCCGATCTTGAGTTTATCGAGGAACGTACCAAAGACCTGCTCGGCATTGTGCTGACCCACGCGCATGAGGACCATATTGGCGCGGTCCCCTATTTCGCCGGCGAGTTGGGCGTACCGCTCTATGCAACGCCGTTCACCGCCGATTTGGTGGCTCGCAAGTTGGAAGAAGCTGGGCTGACCGGTCAGGTTGAGCTCAACATTATCGAGGAAGACCACGGCCAAATCTCGCTCGGCCCGTTCGACATCACCTATGTCCCGCTGGCGCACTCGATTGCAGAGGGCAACGCCCTACTGATCGATACCCCACACGGACGAATATTTCACACCGGCGATTGGAAGCTCGACGAAGAGCCGATCATCGGTGAACCGACCACTGAGGAAGAGCTGAAAGCGATGGGCGATGAGGGCGTGCTCGCCCTGGTTTGCGATCTCGACCAATGTCTTCAATCCGAATCCCAGCGGCTCAGAGGGCGGCGTGTATCGCGGCCTGATGGAGGAGGTCGCGAAACACACTGGCAAGCGGGTGATGGTAACGACCTTCGCCTCAAACGTGGCGCGGCTCCAGACGTTGGGCGATGTCGCCCGCGAAACCGGTCGGCAATTGTGCGTCGCTGGGCGTTCGCTCGACCGCATTATCGAGGTCTCTCAGGACAATGGCTATCTTCAGGATTTCCCCGAGACGGTCGATTGGAACACGGCGATGAGCCTGCCGCGCGGCGAAGTCCTAATCCTGGCAACCGGCGGGCAGGGGGAGCCTCGCGCGGCCCTCTCTCGGGTAGCGGATGAGAACCACCCGATCTCGCTCACCAGCGGCGATGTCGTGCTATTTTCAAGCCGCCAGATACCCGGCAATGAGATCGCGATTGGCAAGGTACAAAACCAGCTCGCACGGCGCGGTATCACGATGGTGACCGACCGTCAGAGCGAGATCCACGTCTCTGGCCACCCTGGCAGGCCTGAACTGGAAGCGCTTTACAGTTGGATTCGTCCCGAAGTGCTGGTGCCCGTACACGGCGAAATGCGCCACATGATGGAGCAGGCGCGGGTCGGCAAAGACAATGGAATTCCGCACAACATCGTGCAGGCCAATGGCGACATCGTCCGCTTGGCTCCCGGCGAACCGGGTAAGCTCGCCGAGGTGCGCAATGGCCGCCTCGTTCTTGATGGGGATATCATCGCGCCCGCTGATGGCGATGCGATTGTCATGCGCTGCAGCGGCTCGCGCGTGAAGGTGTAATCTTCGTGGTTCTTGCGCCGAATGGTGAATCCGAGATTGAAGCACTCGGCCTGCCGCTAGACGAGGATATGCCGGACTTTATCGCCGAGGCGAAGGCCGACGTGATGAAAGCAGTGCGCAAACTCAAAGGCCGCGATATTGCTGAGATTTCAGAGGCTGCCCGGCTCGCAACGCGCCGCGCAGCGCAGCGCTGGTCTGGCAAACGCCCACAAGTGCGCATAATCCTGCCCGGATTGGACGGCAAAGGCGCGCGCTGATGCAGTGGGCTTCGATTGCTGCGATTTACTTGCTGTTCTGGGTGATGACAGCCTTCATGATGCTGCCATTTGGCATTCGCACACATGATGAGGTCGGCGAGGCCCGCATTCCTGGGCAGGCAGAAAGCGCACCGGCCAATTTCCGTCCCGGGAAACTGCTGATCCGGGCGACCATCATCTCCAGCGTTATGACGGTGCTATTCGTGCTCAACTACGAATATGGCTGGATCGGCCCAGACGATATGAACATCTTCCCAGAGCCGCCTGAGCAAACTCAGCGGTAAATCCGCTCCCACCCGCTGCTGACAGCTGAGATCAGTTGCGCAGCCGCTCAATCGCCTGAGCCAGCAAGACATAGAGCTTGCCCATGTCAGAGCCCAGCACGGTCACGCCCAGCGCATTGCCATCGCGCGTGGACAGCAGCGATCGCAGCATCGCCTCAAAGTCGTGGATGTACCGGCTGACATTGCCCCGGAACACGTCGTCTGACTGATACAGCTCTGCGATCTCGCGCGCTTCACCATTGTCGATGATCCGCACGGCGCGGCGCGTGAATATCCCGCGATCCCCTTTCAGATAGGCCTCCCAAGCGGTGTCGGTCACATCGGTGGATAGCGCCGTTGTGATATCAATCGCATTGGAATTGAGGCTGTCTGTGATGAGAGCCATGCGGCGCGAGAAATCATTGTTGGCCTGTTCCTCGGCCAGCTCGCGGGCGCGCGTCACGCGCTGTTCAAGATTGCCGGTCAGCTCGTTCACCTTTGACAGCTGATCACGCAATTGCACCGCAGCTTCGCGGCTCGGCTGCTAGAGGCCTGCGCTGCGGTCTCTTCCAACCGGCCAACCGCCTCCATGCTCTCGCTGCGCAGCGTATTCTCCAATGTCGCGACAGCTTCAGCGCCCATGTTCTGAGCCAGCGCGCCAATCCGATCGCGCGCGCCGTCTTCGATGGTGGCGAAGGCAGAGTGCGTTGCCACCTCGAGCGAGATAATAGCCTCTCGTAGCTGCTGCTGTGTCTCACCAGACAGCGCATTGCTCTCATCCGAAAGTTTCGCCAATCCGCCGCGAAGACCTTGGAGTTTCGCGATAGTATCCTCTGTCTGCTCACCCAGCTTGATATGAAGCGCCTCAATCGAGCTGTCAGTTTCGCTTATGTGCGCCTGCGCTGTTTCCAGATGGCAGGCGAGGGCATCGCCATGCTGGGTCGTCTCGCCCATGCTCTTGCTCAGCATGAAGGTGCGGTTTTCAACCTCAGACAATTGCTCAGATGACGCTTCAACCGCTTGCGCAAAGTCTTCGCGCGCTTGCTTCGCACCCGATTGGATGATTTCAAGCAGGCGTATGCCCCCTTCCGTCAGAGAAACGATTTGTTGCTCTGTTTCAGCCAGCTCAGTGCGATTGCCCGCCAATTGCTCACCCAACGTCGCTAGCCCGGCGTCCACGCTGGCACGCGCACTGTCGCCTTGCTCAGTGATATTCACAAACAGGCTACTAAGTTGGTCGAGCTTTTCGGCCATATCCTGACCGTGGCTTACCAGTTTCTCCGCCTCGGCGATCTGAGCCTCACGCCGTTCAGACAGGGTCTCGTCGAGCTCCGCCAAACGCTGCGCCAACACTTCGGTTGCCTGCGCTTCACGCGTGTCAAAATCGTCCTGACGCTTGGCCATGTTTTCGGCAAAGGATAGATCGCGTTGAGCGAGAGTTTGTTCAAACCGGCTTGCCTCGGCATTCAAACCTGTGAACCGCTCGGTCGCGGCGCGTGCGGCCTTGGCATCGAGTTCTTCCAGGTTCTGGACGACCTCGGTGATTTCATCGCGCAATTGGTCTTTCGATTTGCGCAGGGCATCCAGTGATTCCGCTTCTGCTTCGCGCAGGCTGGCGGCCAATGCCTCACCTTCACCGCGTAGCAGCGCAATCCGGGCCTTCAGCGTCGTCAGCGACTTCTCTTCTTGCTCGGCAAAGTCGCCGTCCAACTCAGACAAGCCTTCGCGCAGGTGATCCGCCCGTTGACGCATGGCCGCAAGCGCGCCCACTTCGCGGTTGTCGAGCTCGGTGCGATAGGCATCGGTCTTCTCATTGAGAACGGCAAAGCGCGCGGCGGTCTGCTCTTCGATCTGCGCCATTTGCGCCTCGAACCCGGTCAAAGTCTCATCAACCTTGTCGCTCAGCGCTTTGACCTGCTGTTCACTGGCCTTGCCAAAGTCGTTGAGGCGATCAAATCCGGCAATCAACTTTTCCAACTGGTCGCTCGCGGTACGCCCAGCGTTCCCAACCTGGTTGGAGACATCTCGCGCCGATGTCGCGATAACCGGCAAATCGTCGCGCAGGCGGCTCATATTGGCGAGCGCTGTGTCGCTTGCATTACCAATCCGGTCGACTTGCTTGCCATTCTTCTGGATCAGCGTTTGCAGCTCATCTGCGTGAGTAGATATCCGTTCGCTGGCAATTCGGCCCAGCGAGATCCAGCTCACGCGACTGGCTTCCCAAAAATTCGCGTGCGAGGCTCAGCTCGCGGTTTACCACACCAAGACGGGTTTCAAGCTCAGCAGATTCGGCGGAAAGCATCGCAGCCGTATCGGCAAACCGGCGTGCTTCCCGGCTCGAATTGCGCATTGCCACCAGCCATGCAATCCCGATCAATAGAACCGGCACAGACCAATCAATGATCCACTTGGTCCATTGCTGCGGCGTGCTAGAAACGTTAAGAAGTTCGCCGCGCAAAGCCCAGATATAAAATCCGGTCCATGTCGCAATAGCCGCGATCGCCAGGGTCGGCACGAGCCAGCCAAAACGCGGGCGGGGCGGGGCATATTCCTCTTCCTCCAGCAAATATTCTTCGCTGAAGTCGTCCGATAAATCGGCCCTATCCTCGGCTTCGAGGTTGGTCTCCAGCTCTTCGCCTTCGACGGTTTGCTTAAGCGCGTCCTGCGCGGCTTCGGACCCTACGGCCCGGATATGTGGTTCGCCAGACATGCATGGTTAAATACCACACAACCACAAAGGATAAACCCCGCATTAACTCTCTCACGATAAAGCGAGGCATATGGCGTATGAAAATGGTGCTCTTGATGCAACACTAGCGGCCGCAGCCGGTGATGATCCGGCTTTGCGGGGTGAACTGCGTAAAGCTCTGATTGAGAGCGCCCATCGGCAGCTTGACCTGCTAAAACGCTCTCGCTGCGACGGCAATTGGCACGTTGCCGCCATGCGCCTCAAAGGATTGGCCGCCAGCTTTCACGCAGAAGAGCTGCTGAATGCAGCAGAAGATGCTTTGGTAAGCGCCCCCGGTGAACCCGCCGCGATCCGCGCGATTGAAGACGTTCTGGCGCAGGTTTCCGGACAACAGCGCTAAAAGATTATCGGTAAAAGCGCGATGCCGCCGCTTGGCATAGCGCGCCCAATGGCATTACCCCCGGAAGGCATTCGGAGGTGATTAGTCGTGCGTACCGCCTTATTAGCCGCGCTGAAACGCACAGAGACGGGCGACATTCGTGCGTTCCTTCCGCTTGCTGGCCGCAGCTTGCTGGCATGGCAATTTGATCTTGTCAGAGCGCTTGGGTGTGAACGGGTAATCTGCCTGTGTGATGCGCCAGGGACTGAAATTCTCAATATTCAGCACGAGGCAGAGACCGCCGGGGTACAATTCCACGCGATTAAAGGCCCTTTGCAACTGGTTGGACTGATAACAGCGGATCAGGACCTGGTGATGATACTGGATGGCCTCGTGATGGAGCCAAAAGCTGCGGCATCGCTCAATCAGCAAGGTCGCATGATCGCGACCATTCCCGCTAGCAGCAGTTTAGCCCAAGAGCATGCCGGTGACTTTGAACGGATTGACGCGGAACGTGCCTGGGCCGGGCTGGCGATTGTGCCCGGCAGATTGGCGGAAAAGCTCGCTGATCTGCCCGGTGATGGCGAAACGATGTCGATGTTGCTGCGATTGGCGCTGCAAGCAGGCGAAAAGAGCGTTTCTGTGGATGCAGAGAGCCTGAATGGCGGCGGATTACTGCTCGCAACTGATGCGGAGGGGCTGCAGAAGCGTCAGGTCGCTCTCATTGAGCGCAGTGCGCAAAGCGTGCCATGGACGGGCCCGTCGCAAGCTGCAGCAGCGTTGCTCGCCGCAAAAACTGCACCCGCCGGATTGGAGCGCGGGCCGACAATTTCCGCCACCATCGGGATCGCAAGCATGGTCACCATGGTTGGGACAACTTGGCTTGATCATTCCGTGGGCGGTTTGTTCGCTGGAGCATTCGGAGCCTTGGCCTTGGCCTTCTCTGATGCGGGAACGCGGCTCAAATCGGCGCTCTATGGGTATGTTGAAGGCGCCAAACAATCGCGTTTTATAAGTGGTTTGCGCGATATTCTTATCGCTTTCGCGCTGTGCCTTGGCATGTATGGCGGGATGGAGACCGCTGGCTCAACACTCGTTTTGCCCCTGCTGGCGATAGGCCTGCTCCACCTCGCATCAGCCACTCAAGGCGCCCATTGGCGCCCTTTTTGGAGCGACCGGGCGCTCCAGCTCGCAGTCCTCGGGACATGTGCCATTTTCGGACAGCTGACAGCGGGGATTGCCGTTCTTGCGCTAGGCGCTTTAGCGCATGCTTTGCTGCGTCTTCAGAAAGCTGAAACGACGCGCGAGTAACACTGCATGCTGAGAGGCGGGCAACGGGGGCAAAGCCACGATGGAAAGATCCGCGCACACCGCGATCGAAACCATCCTGAGGGATGAATTGGCGCGTGGTGACACCGCATTGAGCGGCGTCACGCCCGTTCTTGCGCATATGCTTTCTGGATCTGGCGGATCATTGGTTAGTGAAGCTATCGTTGCGAAATTGCGCGGTATGCTAAGCCACATGGCAAGCCAATTGCTCAGCTCCAAGACGCCAGATTTCGACCCGAACGAGGCAGATGATCTCTCCGCTGCACTCGCCAGCGACAGCGCGATTTTGAGCCATTGCTATGCGTCGGCGATGGAAGGCCATTTGGCCGAGCGATTGGAACGCAAAGTCGCTTTGGATCAGGTCCTTACCCCCTTGACGCAAGAATTGATCGCATCCGAAAGCAGCGACGTTGCCGAGCTCGCGATGGCGGCCATGGCGGCGCAGTCACGCTTTGTACAATATCAAAAGCGGATGCACTTGCCCCTGACGGAGCTGCCTGCAGAGCTATTTCAGAGCCTACTGCACAATTGGGCAAAGGCACCAGAGAACACCGTGAGCAAGGCTGAAATCGCCGCAACACGTGCTGGAACGGATCAGCTAAAGGCAGCCTATGACGAAGGCGCGACGCGGGTTGGGCTGCTCTCACGCTTGGTCTCGGCCATGCGGGGCGGGGCGAGGGCATCACTGGAGCTCGAACATGCGGGATTTGCCCTGTTCGCAACCGCCTTGGGCACGCTCACGCGCCAAGCACGCGAACTGGCGGTACTGTCTTGTCATGAACGTCAATCCGCTCGCCTCGCGCTGGGACTGCGCGCGGCAGGCATGATTGAGCGGGAAATTGAGCGTCAATTTGCTCTACTGCATCCTGACCAGCAATTGCCCGGCGGATTCGATGATTTGCTCCCCGATCGCGCGCAAACCCTGCTAGGGCATGGGGCAATACGCGCTGATTCAAGCGCAGTGATGAGCGGAACGACCTAAACGGACGATGAGTAGCAGCGACACCTTGTTGGCCGCGCGGGGCCTGACCGATGGTCAAGATCGGTTGCTGTCGGCTGATGAGCCGCTGGCGGACCTGCACGCCCGCTGCGGTGGCGCTTTGCCGGGCGTGCTGGCTGTTCCAGAGTTGCTGGAGTTGGTGCGTCAGGGCCGGACATTTGGCCTACGCCTGGCGCGCGAATTCAACGCCTTTGACGGCGAAGACATGGTCTCTGGCTTTGTCCGGATCCATCCACTGGCTGGCGATGCTGGCGGTGGGTGCGAAATCCTGATCGAGAACTGGCACCGGCGAGAGGCACGTCCTGACAGCGAAGCAAAGCTGGCCAAGCGGCTTGATGCCATCGACCGCGCTACCGCAGAGATCACGGCGCGGCTTGATCGCAAGCAGAATGTCCAATTGCTGAGTGCGGCCGCGAGTGATGCCGGGGAACTGGAGAACACGGTCAGCAGTGATCCCGGTAAAAACTGGACGGACTATATCGCGTTGGAAGGCGTGGCGCACCATCAACCGCTACACTGGCGCCTACTGGACGGAGCAGCATGCACTGTTCCCGGGTCTCAGCGCCATTGGCGTGCGCGCCTGATCCCGCTTGGCCCAGCAGCAGAGGCTCCGCGTGGGTTTGAGCTGCTGCTGACCTCTGATGAGCCGCTGGTCACCGAAGTTGTCGCCGCAGGCGGCGGAAAAACGCGCGAGGACGCACATATGGAGCTGATCGGCAGTGCGCTGACCCCTGCTTTGCGTCAGCCGATCGCGCGGGTGATCGCCAATGCGGAGACGATCAGATCCAAGCTCGTCGGCCCATTGCGCGATGAATATGCCGAATACGCCGGCAATGTCGCTTCAGCTGGCAAGCACCTCAACGCGATGCTGGAAGATCTCGCCGACCTGCAAGTGGTCGAAAGCGAGGGTTTCAAGGTTGCGCGCGAGAAGGTCGATCTGGTCGATGCGGCACGGCGCGCAGCCGGCATACTCGGCGTGAAGGCGCAGGCACGCAACATCACGCTGGCCTTGCCTGGCGAAGGCTCCAAACTGGTCGTCATTGGCGAGTTTCGCCGTGTGCTTCAGGTTCTGATCAACCTGATAGGCAATGCGATCATTTATTCACCCGACAGCAGTACGATTACAGTCAGTGTCGATGATAATGACAAGCAACCGGACCACGCCAGCGTCACGGTGGCCGATCAGGGTCCCGGTGTCGCAGCAGCGCAAACAACGCAGGTTTTTGATAAATTTGAACGACTTGGCCGGGAGAATGATGGTGGTTCGGGCCTCGGTCTCTACATCTCACGGCGTCTGGCGCTGGCAATGGACGGTGATTTGTCGCTGGAAAGCCAAGCGGGTGAGGGCGCACGCTTCACGTTGAGCTTGCCGAAGTCAAAATAGAGAATATCAGGCGCGCTCGCAGCAGAGCCGTTACCTGCGAATGCGCTCAGCCGTCCACAGCAGCAGCGCACCAATCAGTAGTGTGATGAGACCGTAAAGCGCCCATTCGCGCTTTGCGAGCATGAAGCTGTCTTCGGGCCAGTTCAGCACGCTAGCGCCCTGCAAAGCCCACATTCCGCCTGAGAAAACGAGCGCGGCACCAAACACCTGGAGCACCAATCTCGCGATAGTGCGTCCCATTGATGCCGCGCTCCTCTATCTCGCTTAGCGTTTGTCCAGCGGCACGTAGTCGCGGGTCGTCGGGCCAGTGTAAAGTTGACGCGGACGGCCAATGACCTGGCCTGGATCGGAGATCATTTCGTTCCACTGCGCCACCCACCCAACGGTGCGCGCAAGCGCAAACAGGGCGGTGAACATAGTGGTCGGGAAACCGATCGACGACAGGATGATGCCGGAATAGAAGTCCACATTCGGGAACAGCTTCTTTTCCTTGAAATAATCGTCGTTTAACGCGAGTTCTTCAAGTTGAAGAGCCGTCTCGAACACAGGGTCAGTGACGTTCAGCGCTTCAAACACTTCACGCAAAGTCTGCTGCATCACAGTCGCGCGCGGATCGTAGTTCTTATAGACTCGGTGGCCAAAGCCCATCAGGCGGAACGGATCGTTCTTGTCCTTCGCGCGCTCGATATAATGCGGGATACGGTCAGGCGAGCCGATTTCCTGCAGCATGTTGAGCGCCGCTTCGTTGGCGCCGCCATGTGCCGGGCCCCACAGACAGGCGATGCCTGCTGCGATACAGGCGAACGGGTTTGCGCCCGAAGAACCGGCCAGACGCACTGTTGATGTTGAGGCGTTTTGCTCGTGATCGGCATGCAGGATGAAGATACGATCCATCGCTTTTTCGATCGCTGGGTGCACCTCATATTCCTCGGCCGGAACGCCAAAGGTCATGCGCAGGAAGTTGCCAGTGTAGCTGAGGTCGTTCTTCGGCTGCATGAAAGGCTGACCGACGGCGTATTTGTACGCCATCGCTGCAATTGTGGGCATTTTCGCGATCAGGCGGTGTGAGCTGATCGTGCGGTGCTCTGGATCTGAGATGTCGGTGCTGTCGTGATAGAATGCAGACAGAGCGCCAACGACGCCGCACATAATCGCCATCGGGTGTGCATCGCGGCGGAAACCCTGAACAAACTGGCGTAGCTGATCGTGCAGCATGGTGTGCCGCGTGATCGTGTAATTGAACTCTTCCATCTCGGCGGCATTGGGCAGCTCACCATTGAGTAGGAGATAGGAGACTTCCATAAAGCTGGAATGTTCGGCCAGTTGGCCGATGGGATAGCCGCGGTGCAGCAGTACGCCTTCATTCCCGTCGATATAGGTCAGCGCGCTTTCACAGCTTGCGGTTGACTTATAGCCAGGATCAAACGTGAACGCGCCCGTTTGGCCGTACAGTTTGCGGATGTCGATAACATCGGGCCCCGTGCTGCCTTCGAGCACAGGGAAATCGTAGGTTTCCCCGCCCAGCTCGAGCTTTGCCTGCTTGTCTGCCAAAACCTATCTCCTCAATTCTATTGTGCCACCATTGACCGCCAGCTTTGCCAGCCCTCGGCCTCAGGCAGCTTGCGCGTTCAATCGCGCCAAAGCTTCTTCCCGTCCCAACAGGACCAGAACGTCGAAAATACCGGGCGAATTCATCGTTCCGGTGAGAGCTGCACGCATAGGCTGCGCGAGCTTGCCAAAGCCCAGCTCGTGGGCCTCAGCCAGTGCCTTCGTAGTGGCTTCGAGGGCCTCACTTGTCCAGTGATTTTCCTGCGATAATGCTTGCACAACAAGCGAAAGCCGCGCCTTGCCATCCGCGTCGAGCGATTTTGCCGCTTTCTCGGTCATCTCCAGCGGGCGCTGCGCAAACAAAAATCCAGCGCCTTCAGCCAGTTCATCAATATTCTTTGCCCGCACTTTAAGCACGGGCATGGCTTTGGTCAAAAGCTCCATATCCGCGCCGTCTTCCATCCGGCCCATCGCCAATTTGGCCAGCATCGCATCATCCGCTTCGCGAATGTAGTGGCCATTGAGGTTTTCCAGCTTCTTCAGATCGAAGCGAGAGGGGCTTTTTCCAACGCCAGCGAGATCAAACAGCTCGATCGCCTCTGCCCGGGCGATCTCTTCGCGGTCGCCATGTGCCCAGCCAAGCCGGAGCAGGTAATTGAACAGGGCGTCTGGCAGGATGCCCATTTCATCACGGTAGGCTTCAACCCCCAGCGCACCGTGACGCTTGGACAGTTTTGCCCCATCCGATCCATGGATCAGGGGAATGTGAGCATATGCTTAGCTCCAGCCAATCGCCCTCAACAATGTCCATTGCATGATAGATTGGCAGTTGCCGAAACGCGTTGTTCAGGTGATCGTCTCCACGGATCACATGGGTCACGCCCATATCGTGATCGTCAACGACCACAGCCAGCATATAGGTCGGCGTGCCATCAGCCCGCAGGATGATGTAATCATCGAGCTCTTCGTTCTTGACCGAGACGGAACCTTGAACCTGGTCAGCAATGGTCGCCTCGCCCGATTGCGGCGTCTTCAGACGAACTACGTAAGGCGCCCCTTCCGGCGCTTCGGATGGATCACGGTCGCGCCAGCGCCCATCATAGCGCATAGGCAGCTTCTTCTCGCGCTGCTCAGCACGCATGGCCTCAAGTTCATCGGGCGTCGCAAAGCACTTATAGGCATAGCCCGCATCCAGCAGTTTGTGCGCCACCTCTGCGTGTCGATCCGCGCGCTGAGATTGGAATACCGGCGCATCATCATAATCGAGACCAAGCCAATCGAGCCCGTCGATGATCGCATCAATCGCTTCCTGAGTGGAGCGCTTGCGATCTGTATCCTCAATCCGCAGCAAGGCCTTACCGCCGTGATGACGGGCGTAAAGCCAGTTGAACAAGGCCGTACGCGCGCCGCCAATATGCAAAAAGCCCGTAGGCGAGGGGGCAAAGCGGGTAACAATCGCTTTTGCGCTTTCGCTTGCCATAGCCAGTGAATTCCTTTTCAAGTTGCACATGGGCCAAGAGGGGGCGCCAAATGTGCCGATTGGCGGCGGAGCTGGTGAAAGCCCCAATGCCAGTGATGTTGCAGTGCAGCGCCATTGGCGCAAGGCCCCGACTTTGTCCAGTATTGGGTCCAGCATTGGCCCCGGCATAGCCTCCAAAATTGAAGGTTTTTTGGCTGGGTCCGGTTTCGACCGCGCGCCGTGGATCGCCGTGCTGTTCGCGGGCGGTATTCTATCATGGTTCGACCTTAGCTCGCCGCTGCAATGGGCGGTGGGGATCGGGTTTGGATTGCTGTTGGCAATCGCGGGGGCCGCAATCTGGCGCGGGGTCGAGGACCGCGTTTTGTTGAGGCAGACGATGATTACCGTCGGACTGGTCTTTGCCGCTGGGATTGCGACCATCTGGATGCGTTCAGAACTGGTCGGCGCGGAGCCAATTGAACGCCCAATTGTTGAGCGCGTGCAAGGCCTTGTCCTCGAACGCGAAGATCAACCCTCTCGCGAACGGATCCGATTGGTCCTGGCCATACGAGATGCGGAAAATGGCGAGAGCCGCAAGATCAGGATCAATGTGCCGCAGGACAAGGTCGTGTCCGGCCTGACCGAGGGATCGGTGGTGCGACTGAGGGCGCGATTGATGCCGCCAGCCTCGCCGATGTTGCCGGGTTCCTATGACTTTGCCAGAGCCGCCTGGTTTCAGGGCTTAGCCGCCACTGGCAGCTTAGTCGGTGAGATCGAGTTGATGGAGGGCAAGCGTGACACTGGCGCTATCCCAAAGGTTCAGCGCGTGCTCTCCGCCCACGTTCGCGAACGGGTGGATGGCTCAGCGGGCACGATTGCGGCGGCTTTTGCGAGCGGCGACAGAGGCGGGATTGCCGAGGCCGACGAAATCGCGATGCGCGATGCGGGCCTAACCCACTTGCTCTCGATCAGCGGGCTCCATGTCAGCGCGGTGATCGCGGCAGCCTATTTGGTGACCCTGAAATTGCTAGCTCTGTTTCCCGTAGTGGCGCTGCGCGTGCGTTTGCCGATTCTCGCGGCCGGGGCAGGGGCGCTCGCAGGGGTTGGCTACACGCTGCTCACGGGGGCAGAGGTTCCTACGGTGCGCAGCTGTGTTGCGGCGATGCTAGTGCTGATCGCGCTGGCCATGGGCCGCGATGCGTTGTCGCTCAGAATGGTGGCGATGGCAGCTATCTTCGTCATGCTGCTCTGGCCGGAATCGGTGGTTGGCCCAAGCTTTCAGATGAGTTTCTCCGCCGTAATCGCGATTGTTGCCCTCTCAAGTTCCGCGCCGGTTCGCGCTTTCCTGGCAGCACGGGAGGAGACGTGGCTGCGGCACGTCGGACGACGGGTCATCATGCTGTTCATCACCGGACTGGTAATCGAGATTGCGCTGATGCCGATCGTCCTGTTCCATTTCCACAGGGCAGGGGTCTACGGCGCTTTTGCCAATGTAGTCGCAATCCCATTGGTGACCTTCATCTCTATGCCACTCATCGCCTTCGCCTTGTTCCTTGATCTGATCGGCCTTGGCGCGCCTGCTTGGTGGCTGGTGGAACGCTCGCTCGAACTACTGCTTGCGATTGCGCATTGGACATCCAGTCAACCCGGTTCGGTTAAGCTGATGCCGCAGATGAGCAGACTCACCATCGCGCTGTTTGTGATTGGTGCTCTTTGGCTCGCCCTATGGAATGGCCGTGCGCGATTGCTCGGGTTTGCGCCGGTTGCGACGGCTTCGGTAATGCTGATGGTGACGCCGATCCCTGATGTCCTGATTGGGCGTGATGGCCGCCATGTAGGGGTGACCATGGATGACACGCTGTTGTCGCTGCGCAATTCACGGTCGTCCTATGCGCGCGACAATCTGCTCGAATTGGCAAGCGTTTCTGCCGATCCCATTCCGATGGCGGAATGGCCCGGCGCGCGGTGTTCAACCGAGTTCTGCCTGCTCCAGATTGAACGCGGTGGCCGCGACTGGACCATACTGATGGCACGCAATCGGGAGCTGATCGAAGAGCGCGCACTGGCCGCAGCCTGCGCAAGAGCCGATATCGTCGTGGCTGACCGCTATCTGCCGTGGTCTTGCAAGCCCAAATGGCTCAAGGCCGATCGCAGTTTCCTGCAGGAGCATGGCGGGTTAGCTCTCGATCTGTCAGTTGAGCGGATCACCAGTGTCGCAAGCACTCAGGGCCAGCATGGGTGGTGGCGCGGGAAAGCTGACGACTAGCCAGCCACCCGCGCCACCTATTCACATGAAACTCAATGGTAGCGCCGCAGAAGGCCCGCGAGCTTACCCTGAACCTGCACTTCGCCCGGCTGATAGACCTGCGCATCATAGGCGGCATTAGCCGGATCAAGTCGCACGGTTCCGCTGTCGCGGTGGAGGTATTTGAGCGTGGCTTCCTCGCCGTGGACGAGGGCCACCACGATTTCACCATCCCGCGCCGCATCCGTACGCTTAACCAGCGCAAAGTCGCCGTCGAAGATGCCAGCCTCGATCATCGAATCGCCAGACACCTCAAGCGCATAATGCTCACCCGGTCCCAGCAATGCCATGCGGCACTGGAAGGCTACTCTGCCCCTCCAACGCCTCAATCGGAGCGCCTGCCGCAATCCGGCCATGCAATGGCACCTCGATCACGTCATTCGCAGGCTCCGGACTGGTGTCATTCGCGCTGGGCATGGATGTCGCCCGAGAGACCACATCATTGGCCGCAGCAGCGGCAGCGCGCAGAGCAGGCGTTGCATCCTCAGGTTGCTTAATGACCTCCAATGCGCGCGCCCGATTGGGCAGACGCCGGATGAAGCCGCGCTCCTCCAAAGCCGAAATCAGCCGGTGCACACCCGACTTGCTCTTTAGATCGAGCGCTTCCTTCATTTCTTCAAAAGAGGGGGAAATTCCCGTCTCTTCAAGCCGCTCTTGGATAAAGCGGATCAATTCGTGCTGCTTTGCCGTCAGCATTACGATAGTCTCCCTAAAACAGGTCGATCGCCCCAGCGCCGATTAGGGTGGCGAGGGACCATTTCGCGCACCAATAACGTGAACGAATACGGAACAATTAGGAAACTTCGTTTGCCGAGTCAAGCCAGCGAGTCACGCAATGCCGCCATTTTCGAGGGTTAATGCGGTCACGAACTCTCCTGCGCTCGCCGCATCCGCGCCTTCCCGCCGCACGATAAGGCAATTCGCGGCCGCTAAGGCCGCTAGCGCGCTGGAGTCTTGAGAGCCAGCCCGGTGCACCGTACGGCCATCGTGCACAGCGCGCAGGAACTCACGCCGTTTGCCAATCGCTGGCAGGTCCTCCGCTAGGGGTAGCGTCAGCTCCGAGGGAAGGGGGCAGCAGCGCCCATGGCCGCACGCACCAAAGGCAGCGCAAACAGGAAGCACGTTACGAAGCTGGAGACGGGATTGCCTGGCAGGCCTAGGATTACCTGACGCGTCCCATCTGCTCGCGCCCGCGTCGCCACCATCAACGGCTTGCCTGGCTTGATCGCGACTTTCCAGAACGCGATTTGTGCGCCCCACGCCTCCAGTGCAGGCTGGATCAGATCATGGTCACCCACCGATGCGCCGCCGGAGGTAATGAGGATATCCGCATCCTCCGCCCGGGCCAATGCGTCTGCCAAAGCGCTGTGGTCGTCCGCCACTGGGCCTATCCGCGCCACATCACACCCCAGCGGGCGCAGCATGCTGGCGATCATCGCGCCATTGCTCGCAGGGATCTGGTCAGCTCCGCATTGCTCTGGATCTGCAGCCAGCTCGTCACCGCTGTCGAGCACGGCAACGCGCGGAGCATCGCGTACCATGAGCCGCCCGTGGCCTGCGGATAGCGCGAGCGCGAGTTGCCCTGGCCCGATGCGGGTTCCCGCGCGCATGACCGTGTCACTTTCAGCAAAGTCGAAGCCCTGCATCCGCACATGCTTGCCGGGCGGGGGCGTCTCGCTGGCGGTCACCAGCGCGCCGTCCACATCGGCGTTTTCCTGGATCAAAACGCGGTCCGCGCCCTCTGGCATATGTGCCCCGGTCGATATCCGCACACATTCGCCATTGGACAGTGCACCTGCGAACGGCGCTCCTGCACGGCCCTCTCCCACACGCTCCCAAGGGCCATCACCAGCAATCGCATAGCCATCCATAGCCGACAGATCGGCCGGTGGCTGAGTGCGCCGAGCGTTGAGATCCTCCGCTAAGTAGCGCCCCAGCGCCTCCTCAGCAGGCAACTCGCACGTTGCCATCTGCGGCGCGAGCTCCAGCAGCTGAGCCTGAGCGTCTTCCAAGGTCAGCAATGCGCTCAAAGCTCAACCTTCCAATGCCCGCTCTTGCCCCCGCGTTTCTCGATCAATCGGACCTCGCCGATCACCATGCCCTTATCGACCGCCTTGGCCATGTCGTAGATCGTGAGCAGCGCGGTCGACACCGCGACCATCGCCTCCATCTCAACACCGGTTTTGCCAGTAAGCGAGGCGCGAGCGGTCGCCCGGATCGCGTCTTCTTCGAAGGTGAAGTCGAGCTCCACCGCGTCCAGCGCCAGCGGATGGCACAAAGGGATCAGATCGCCCGTGCGTTTCGCCGCCATGATCCCGGCAATCCGTGCGGTGCCCAGCACATCGCCCTTGGGCGCGTTGCCATCGCGCACGGCGGCTAGCGTCTCTGCGTTCATCGCGATGCGGCCAGAGGCGATGGCGACGCGTTCGCTCGCGGCCTTGCCGCCGATGTCAACCATTCGGGCAGCGCCATCTTCGCCGAGATGGGTCAGCTTGCTCATCGCTTCGCTCCCTTCGCTTCATCGTGCGTAGAGCACGTTTGGAACACCTGGAACACAGTCCAGGGGTTTAAAACCAATCGATCACAGGCGCCGCTATTGATCGAATTTATCGATAGATACGATTGAGCCGCGCCGGATCTGCACTTCGTCGAAAAAGCCATACCTATCTTCTGCCAGCTTTGAGAGATGTAGGACAGGCCCTGTACAGAAGCCGCCTATCCGTTGAGCAATTTCCGCGTCGCCGCCGCCACATCATCCGCCCGCATCAGGCTTTCCCCAACCAGAAAATTGCGCACGCCCGCACGCGCGAGCCGGGTGCAGTCCTCATGGCTGTTGATCCCGCTTTCGCCAACGATCAAAGCGCCTTCCGGGGCGAGCGGAGCAAGCCGCTCTGTTGAAGCCAGATCGGTGGTGAAAGTCTTGAGGTCCCGATTGTTCACACCCACCAAAAGCGATTTGAGCAAATGCGCGCGTTCCATCTCTGCCTCATCGTGCACTTCGACCAGCACATCCATGTCATGCTCACGCGCTGCCGCCTCGATTTCCTGCATCTGGGCGTCTTCTAGCGCCGCGACGATGATCAGGATCGCATCTGCTCCGATGGACCGGGCCTCGACGCATTGCCATGGATCAACCATAAAATCCTTCCGGAGCGCGGGCAGTTTGCAGGCGTTTCGCGCCTCAATCAGAAAATCTTCATGCCCCTGAAAATAGGGCATATCGGTGAGCACTGATAGGCAAGTCGCACCGCCAATCTCATAATCGCGCGCATGGTCCGCCGGGCGAAAATCCTCGCGGATAACGCCCTTGGAGGGCGAGGCCTTTTTGACCTCCGCGATCAGACCAAAGCCGGATTTGCTCGCTTGGCGCAGTTGCGATTCAAATCCGCGTACCGGGGTTTGTTCGCTCGCCCTTCTTTCCAGATCAGCAAGAGAAATGGCGGCTTTTCGCGCATTCACTTCGCGGCACTTTGTGGCGCAAATTTCTTCGAGTTTGTTCATGGTGCCGGAGCCTACTTCACCAATTCGATCCAGCGGGCAAGCAATTGTTTCGCCTTGCCGCTGTCCAGCGCCTCTGCCGCCATTTCAGCGCCAATGCCCCAATCGTCGGTCTTGCCCGCGACGATAAGCGCCGCTGCGGTGTTGAACATCACCGTATCGCGATAGGCGCTTTTCTCTCCGTCAAGCAGAGCGGCGAGTGCCTTCGCATTATGCTGCGGGTCGCCGCCACGGATCGCTTCCAGCGGTGCGTGGTCTAGCCCCGCAGCGCCGAGCATCGACGCGCTTCATGCTAAAATCGCTTCCCGTCACGTCAGCGACTTCATTGCCGCCAGCGAGGCTCAATTCATCGAGTCCTTCATCGCCAGATACGATCAAGGTGCGCTCTGTGCCCAAGCGCGCGGTCGCATCACCATAGATCGGCACATAGCCAGGGCGCGCAATCCCGATCAGCTGCCGTTTGACGCCGACGGGATTGGAGAGCGGCCCCATAAGGTTGAAGATCGTTCTGCGGCCCAGTTTCTTGCGGATCGGTTGGATGCGTCCCATCGCCGGGTGATGATTGGGCGCGAACAGAAAGCAGATGCCAATTTCAGCAAGCGTTTTTTCAGCCGTTTCGCCCGCGACTTTCATGTCGAGGCCGAGCACTTCCAACGTATCGGCCACGCCCGCTTTGGACGAGATCGCGCGGTTGCCGTGGCGCGCCACGGGCACGCCGCAAGAGGCGACAACCAAGCCGACAGCGGTCGACACGTTGAGCGTGTGGTGACCATCGCCTCCGGTCCCGCAGACGTCGATGGCATTATCAGGCCCATCAACCGGGATCAGCCGCGCCCTTAACGCCCGCGCAGCTCCTGCGATTTCTTCTGCGGTTTCACTGCGATCCGTCATCGCGAGCAAGAACCGCTCGATTTCCGCCTCGCTGGCTTCCCCATCCAGAATCCATCCGAACACCTCTTCGGCTTCGGCTTCGCTCATATGGGGTACGGCTAGCGGTAGCGTTTTCATGCGAGCTCCTTCGTTGGCAATCCGCAAAGCGTCATGAAATTGGCGAGCAGATCATGGCCATGCTCGGTCGCAATGCTTTCTGGGTGAAATTGAACGCCGTGGATCGGTAGGCTTTCGTGGCGGAAACCCATTACGGCCGCGCCGTCGAGGCCGGGTGTCTCGCTATGGGCGTTGGCGATGAGGCCAGTGGGTTCCTGCTCGACGACCAGACTGTGATAGCGTGTGGCGTTAAACGGCGAGGGCAGGCCAGCGAACACGCCGGTCGCATCATGGGTGACGGGCGAGGTTTTGCCGTGCATCAATCCGCCGCGCACCACTTTCCCGCCGAAATGCTGGCCGATGCTTTGGTGGCCAAGGCATACGCCCAGCAAGGGCTTTTCAGCGTCCGCACAGGCCGCGACCAGGTCGAGGCTGATGCCCGCCTCATCCGGAGTGCGCGGGCCAGGTGAAATCAGAAAGCCACTGGCATTTGTAGCGATCGCTTCACGCGCGCTCATCGCGTCATTGCGCTCCACCCGCACATCCGCGCCGAGCTCCATTAGGTAATGGACCAGATTAAAGGTGAAGCTGTCGTAATTGTCGATGACGAGTATCATGCCTGCATCCCCGGATCAGCGATTGGTAACAGCGATGATCGGGCCAAGCCCGGTGCGGCTGTCGAGCCGCTCGCTCGCCGGATCCCACAGGGAGGAGACCTGACCATCGAGATAAAGCGCATCAGGCACGTTTAGCTCATCACGGTAAAACCGGGCGAGTTGACCAAAGCTGAGCGGCGCCTCTGAGCGCACGAAATGCGCCTTACCATCCTTATCAATGCCGACCCCGTTGCGGATCGCCCGGCTTGGGCCGTTTTCCGCGATTTCCGGGTGCAGCTTTCCGTCGATCACCAGCATCGGGCCGGATTGCGTCCCGAATTGCGGGCGGTCGCGTACGTTTGAAAAGAAGCTGTCAGAGGTGCGGATACGCCATGATCCACCAGTGCCGTAGAACACGCCATTGGGTTTCAGGTGGAAATTGCCTGAGCCATCAGAGCGGTTGAGTTCTTTGATCCGGTCGCCGCCTTGGACGTAATAGCCGATCGGTTGGCCGTTATCGCCGTACATCCCGCCGTTCACTGCAAAGGCGACGGTGCTGTGATCAATGCTGCGGGCAAAGGCGCTAAGCGAGCCGTAGGCCGCGCCGCCGCTGGGGCCGAGAGCGGTGCGAATGCGGTGCTTTGCCGGGTCCGCAACGCAATGGGTCAGGCGCACGCCCTCGAATGTGGCGGATTTACAGACCGAGGCAACCGCTGGGGTTTCTTCCGCCTCAGGCACAGCCTCTTCGGCCTCTTCCACGATTTCTGGGGCGGGCATATCGGAATGATCGCCTATCGCGGCCCTGGTCACAGGCTCGCCCGCAGGCTGTTCCTGACAGGCGGCGATAGTGAACATCGCGGCGAGGATAATGGGCAAGCGCTTCATTGGCCAAACCCCGGCTCGCCTGCGACCCGCACAGCTTCGCGCGCGGCGGCAATCAAAGCGCCCGCCTTCGCGCCGCATTCTGCGAGTTCATAGTCTGGATCGCTATCGGCGACGATCCCGGCGCCAGCCTGCACATGCATCATTCCATCCTTCACCACGGCCGTGCGCAAGACAATGCACGAATCGACCGATCCATCGGGCGCGAAATAGCCTACCGCTCCGGCATAGGCACCGCGCGTTTCCGGCTCCAGCTCAGCGATGATCTCGCATGCCCGGATTTTAGGCGCGCCGGACACCGTGCCCGCTGGAAAGCCCGCAAACAGCGCATCGAGCGCGTCTTTATCGTCCGCCAGCTCGCCAACCACATTGCTGACAATGTGCATCACATGGCTGTAGCGCTCAATCGTGAAGCTATCGGTCACCTCCACGCTACTGCGCGCGGCCACCCGGCCCACATCATTGCGCCCCAGGTCAAGCAGCATGAGATGCTCTGCCAGTTCTTTCGGATCAACCAGCAGGCTGGCCTCATTGGCCTTATCCTGTGCAGCGTCCTTGCCGCGCGGCCTGGTGCCAGCGATTGGACGAATGGTGACCTCTTTCTTGCCGCTCGCATCATCGCGCACCCGCACGAGGATTTCGGGGCTGGAGCCAACAATGGCAAAGCCCGGCAGGTCGAGGAAATATAGGAACGGCGATGGGTTCACCCGGCGCAGAGCGCGGTAAAGCTCCAACGGAGGCAGTTCAAACGGGCAGGTGAATCGCTGAGCCAGCACGACCTGAAAAATATCGCCTGCTGTGATGTAGTCCTTCGCCCGGGCGACCATCGCCTTATAATCCGCCGCGGCCATCACTGGTGACAGCTCAGGCTCGGCGGCCTCGTTCATGCGAGCCGGGGCGGGGCGCCGCTGCGAAAGCTTGCTCAAGGTCTCGTCAATCCGCTCGCCAGCGCGCGCAATCGCGCCATTCAGATCATCCGCGCCCACATCTTTGGACCAGATCGGCGCAACGCAATAGAGGCTGTCGCTCAGGCTATCGAACACCAGAATAATGGTCGGCCGCACAAACAGCATGTCCGGCAGCTCAAGCTCGCTGTCTGGTGCGCGCGGCAAGGCTTCAACCAAACCAATCGTTTCATAGCCGAAATAGCCGACCAGACAGGCGAGCGCTGGCGGCAATTCCTCTGGCACATCAATCCGGCAAGCCTGCGCAAGTGCGCGCAGCTCCGTCATCGCATCGCCGCTGCACGGCTCAAACGCCTCGCGGTCATTGCGCCATTTGCGATTCACCGCCGCCGTCTCGCCATCGCCGCGAAACACCAGATCAGGATCGAGGCCCAGCAGGCTGTATCGCCCGCGAATCTCGCCGCCCTCAACCGATTCGAGCAGGAAGTCGCCGCGCCCCGGCTCTATCAGACGCTGAGCAGCGCCAACCGGCGTATCGCTATCCGCGATAATCCGCCGCCACACCAAGGCAGGCTTTCCTGCCCGCAGCAAATCAACCGCAAGCCTCGCATTTTCGGGGGCACCACTCACAGCAATGGCGGCGCGCTTAGGTTTCGCTGCGGCGAGCTGCTTGCGCACCGCCTCGATCGCGTCTTCGTTGCGGTCCACGCCCAGCTCTTCGCGCATCGCTGCGGTCAATTGTTCGGCATATTCGGTCGAAATCGCCGGGCCCATTTGAGTAAGGGTCGCTTGCAACAAGGGATCATCGTCCGCCACTTCGTCGGTGCTGATATCCTCCAGATCGACCACAAACCAGCCAAGACGATCTCGCGCCTTCAAGGCGTTTCGTCGTGCCTTCCGCCATGCTGAACAGCAAGGCGAGCGGCGGGGCAGGGCGTTGCTGCTGTTGCAGCAATTCGGTACGCCCAAGATCAATCGTCTGGATCGGAGGCAGGCTGGTTTCCTCCGCATTCACCGCTTCGACCAAAGTGCCTTCGCCGCGCATCCGTTCGAGAATGCGGTCCGCCGCAGCTTGCGCCGCGCTGTGCCCTTCGAACAAGCGCCAATCGAACTCAACGCGCTGGCGAATGTCCGCAAGAGCCGCAACGGAGCTTTCTGTGACCTCTGGCACTTCAAACACAATGAACACTTGGCCGCGAACAACCTCGGCCAATTGCGGTTCACCTTCCTCCATATCGAAGGCAGTGGCGAGCGCAGCCTGAAGCTCTGGCGGCGCGGTCGCGCCTTCTTCGCTACCAAACACGCGACCATCGGCGGTGAGGGCAGGGGTGGTTTGTAATGTCAGGCCAAATTCGTCGGCCACATTGGATAGCGATGTGCCGTCATCCACCTGTTCCTCGATCCGCGCACTGAAATCAGACAGGGCTGCGGCGCGTTTTTCCACCGTCAGGCGCTCTGTAATCTCTGGCGTCGCATCGGCCAGACTGCGTGCTCGGCGTGTTGGTGACACCATCGACGCGGGCGACGTACCAACCCAGCGAACTGCGCGCTGGCTCTGCCAATTGCCCGCGTGGGGTCGCAAAGACTGCTGTGGCAACTGCGCTGCTGGTGGCAGAGGCAAGGGCGCTTTCGGTCTGGCCTTCGCTGGCAGAGACAGAAAAGCCGGCATTGCGCGCCGCCGCCTCTAACGAAGTCCCAGAGCGAACAGCATCGCGAATCGCATTGGCCGCATCCTGTGTCGGCACAAAGAAGGAGCTGATAGTGCGCGTCTCAACCGCAGCATATTGATCGGCATCACGTTCATAACGTGCGGCAATCTCCGCCGTTGTCGGCTCGATCCGTGTATTGATATCGGCCTCGCTAAAGGTCGCATAGCGGACCGTGCGGCGCTCAGGCTGTATATAGCGCGTCCGATTCTCTTCGAAAAATGCGCTAATCTGCGCGTCGGTTGGATCACCTTCCGGCGCAAATGATGTGCTGGGGATAAGTGCGATGGTGCCTTTGCGGCGTTCACGCAGCAATGCGGTGTAACGGCGAGCAATGCTGCTTGGCATTTGCGGCGTGCCGATCGATGGAACCAGCAATTGCTGTGCCAGCAGACCATCTGCCAAATCGCGGCGCAATACCGCGTCAGTCAGGTTCTGAGAGCGGAGCGCATTCTGATAGACAGATTCGTCAAATTCGCCGGTCGCCCCGCGAAACGCCGGGATCTGAAGAATCTCGCTATTCACCAGGTTTGTCCCCGCGCGCAGGCCGTATTTCTCGGCGTATCCCGCAATCGCATAGCGATCGATCAACTGGTCCAAAACCTCTTCAAGGCCGCCTTGCTCAATAAACATCGGCATCGTCGTGGTCGGGCTTTGCTCGCGCACCTGACGCAGCGCAGAATTGGCCAATTGGCTCAATTCCGAGGTGTCGATCCGGTCATCGCCAACCACCGCAATCCGGTCATCGTTTACGACCCCGCCAAAGGTGTTGTTATTGGCCACATCACCGCTCGCAAAAGCGAAAGCAATGAGCACTAGGAACGCCAAGGTCAGGCCGAGGCCGATTTTCGATTGAAAGAATCTGCGAAAGAACGAAATCATCTGGTCTTTAATTCCCAAGTCATTAGGGGACTAACACCGCTAGTAAGCGGAAAGCTGGTTCGGCTTTATCGGCCCTGCGACCTCGCGGCAACAGTCCACGATGCGTTTTGACTGGATCACTTTCCTCCGCTAGCGGACGCGGCCCCCTGCTCCTAAGTATGGGGCGAGATTCGAATAACGCATAATATTGGCGCAGGATTTTATTATGGCCCAGCGGCCTTACATCGTCGGAAATTGGAAAATGAACGGCACTCGCGCCATGCTTTCAGAAGCGCGTGCGGTTGACCGGGCCGCTCAGCGGCACATGAAGGTAGAGGTCGCTTTGGCCCCGCCATACACGCTGATCCATGCGGTTCACCGCGAGGTAGAGCAGATCTGGGTCGGGGCGCAGGATTGCTCACCCAACCCGGATGGCGCGCACACTGGTGACATCTCAGTGCCGATGATCGCCGACGCCGGGGCCAAGTTTGTAATTCTGGGTCACAGCGAACGCCGCCAGGGCTACAGCGAGACGAACGAGCAGGTGCGCGAGAAAGCGGACGCCGCGCTCGAAGGCGGACTGCGCGTGATCATCTGCTGCGGAGAGACGCTGGAAACCCGCGAGGCAGGAGAAGCAGAGGCCTTCGTCGCTGGTCAATTGCAGGCTTCCTTGCCGAAACTTAAGGATGCTGGGGAAAAAGTCACCGTCGCTTATGAACCGATCTGGGCGATTGGCACCGGCAAAACCGCAACCGTGGATGATATTGCCACCATGCATGCGATGATCCGTAATCTGCTCATCGAAACCTATGGGAAAGAACAAGGTGCGGAAGTCCGCGTGCTTTACGGCGGCTCAGTTAAACCTGAAAACGCTGGAGAAATCCTCGGCACGCCAGAGGTTGGCGGCGCACTGGTAGGTGGGGCCAGCCTGACCGCAGAGACGTTTATGAACATCGCTTTGGCCGCTGGAGATACGGTCGAGGGATAGGGCCTGATGCCCCTTACCGGGTAATCAGACTTGTGCGCGCGCCGCTGCGCACCTAAATGGCGGTTTCATTCAGATAGGTTTTGATCAGCTCATGTCGTCGATTTTTCTGTTTCTCACTGTTGTTCAGGCGATTGTCGCCGCCGCGCTGGTTGGCGTGGTCCTGATGCAGCGTTCAGAGGGTGGTGGCCTGGGCATTGGCGGCGGTGGTAACCCTGGCGGCGCTTTGGGTGCTCGCGGTGCGGCTGATTTTCTAACCCGCGCGACCAAATGGCTGGCGGTGACTTTCGTTGCTCTATCCATCGCACTCGCGGCTGTGGCCGTGGATGCAACCGGCGGCAGCGACATCAGCACGACCATCGACCGCGATGTTCCTGCCGCTGATCCGCTCAGCACGGGCGGCGCAGCTGGCGCGGCACCTGCGACTGTCGAGCCGACTGGCGAAGAAGACCCACTCGCGGCTGAATAAGCGCGACAATTCCGTAACATTTTGTGATGGCTGTGGATGGGCGCACTTTTGAGTGCGCAATTCGCTTGCCACGAATCCACTTCGAGGCTTAATCCCCAACTCCCATGGCGCGGTACATATTCATAACCGGCGGCGTGGTCTCCTCGCTCGGAAAAGGTCTCATGGCAGCTAGCCTTGCAGCATTGCTGCAGGCGCGCGGCTACAAGGTGCGCATTCGCAAGTTTGATCCGTATCTCAACGTCGATCCTGGCACGATGAGCCCGTATCAACACGGCGAAGTCTATGTGACCGATGACGGGGCCGAAACAGACCTCGATCTTGGCCATTACGAACGCTTTACCGGCGTTTCTGCGCGGCAAAGCGACAATATCACCTCTGGTCGGGTCTACCGC
Organism: Erythrobacter sp. SN6-5; assembly: GCF_057364945.1. Lineage (NCBI taxonomy): Bacteria > Pseudomonadati > Pseudomonadota > Alphaproteobacteria > Sphingomonadales > Erythrobacteraceae > Erythrobacter > Erythrobacter sp. SN6-5. The sequence goes on along the minus strand of NZ_CP200282.1, from coordinate 2,388,489 downwards.
GATATCATCACGAAGGAACGCCGGGGCGATTACCTTGGCGCGACCGTGCAGGTGATCCCGCATGTGACCGACGCGATTAAGCAATTCGCTCTGGATGATCAGGACGATCTCGATTTTATCCTGTGCGAGATTGGCGGAACGGTGGGCGATATCGAATCGCTACCGTTTATGGAGGCGATCCGGCAGCTCAGGAATGATCTGGAGCCGCTGCAAACGCTGAGCGTGCACGTGACATTGGTGCCTTACATTGCGGCGGCGGGCGAGCTGAAGACCAAGCCGACGCAGCACTCTGTGCGCGAACTCGCGAGCCTCGGGATCAAGCCTGACGTGCTGCTGTGCCGCTGCGAGCATCCTTTGCCCGATGGTGAGCGGCGTAAAATTGCCAATTTCTGCAATGTGCGGATGGAATCGGTGATCCCGGCGCTTGATGCGCCCTCGATCTATTCCGTCCCACTGCAATATCACGAGCAAGGGCTTGATGCAGAGGTGCTGCGCGGCTTTGGCATCACCGATGCGCCAGAGCCTGATCTGTCACAATGGCACGACGTAACGGACCGCTACTTCAACCCGGAAGGAGAAGTGACGATCGGCGTGATCGGCAAATATGTCGGCCTGCAAGACGCCTATAAGAGCCTCAACGAGGCGCTGGTCCACGGCGGCATGGCCAACCGGGTCAAGGTCAACATCAAGTGGATTGATGCAGAAATCTTCGAAGGTGATGAAGACGAAATCATCGCCAAGCTGGAGCCGTTGCACGGCATTTTGGTACCCGGCGGATTTGGCGAGCGCGGTAGCGAGGGCAAGATTGCCAGCGTCCGCTTCGCGCGCGAACGCAATGTTCCCTTCTTTGGCATCTGCCTCGGCATGCAAATGGCCTGCGTCGAAGGCGTACGTGATGCCGGTATCGACGCCGCGTCCTCGACCGAGTTTGGCGAAACCAGCGAGCCAGTGGTCGGCATTATCACCGAATGGATGACCGAAGAAGGCCTGCAAACCCGCGAAGATGGCGGTGATCTGGGCGGCACAATGCGGCTCGGCGCTTATGATGCAAAGCTTGGCGCGAACAGCCACGTCTCGCGCATCTACGGGGGTGCTGAGGAAATCTCTGAGCGCCACCGCCACCGTTACGAGGTCAATGGCGCTTACATCAAACCGCTGGAGCAGGGGGGCTCGTGTTCTCAGGCATGTCGCCCGATGGCTTGCTGCCCGAGATCGTGGAGCGGCCCGACCACCCATGGTTCGTTGGTGTGCAATTCCACCCGGAACTGAAGTCGCGGCCATTTGATCCGCACCCCTTGTTTGCAGGCTTTATCTCAGCCGCTTTAGAGCAATCACGCCTCGTCTAAGCCGAGCCTGGCGATGATCATCAATGGGGCGAATCGTGGTGAATTCCGCCTTCAGTTCAATAAGTGAAACCTAATTTTGTAGTGTTCTTAAAGCCCTACAAAAATGACCTTGCACCAATTGCAAGTTTACCCTTACCGACGCGGTAAGGAGCCTAACGGCTTCAACAGGTGGTTGGGGGCAACTCGCCTTTTGCAAATAGCGGGCCGTTCATGGCCTGTGCACTGCTCGACGCGAGTCTCACCGTCTTCTGCGACCCAGACGGTAAGCCTTGCTAGAGGCGGCAAATGTCGCGGGGGCGGACTTTTAACGGTCCGCCCCCACATTTTTCTCAAAGTTTGTGAACTGATGAAGCGAACAGCTTAGGCTGCGTTCGCATCATCCTCTGATGCATCAGGAACAGCGGTCAGAGTGGCCGCGCCGTTCACTGCGATCTTTTTCGGCTTCATCGCCTCTGGCACTTCGCGCACCAGATCAATCACCAGCAGGCCATCAGCCAGATCAGCGCGCTCTACGCGGACGTGATCGGCGAGTTCGAAACGGCGTTCAAACCCGCGATTGGCGATGCCAACATGCAACATCTCAGTCGCTTCCTGAGTTTCCTCGCGTTTTTTGCCCTGAACGGTTAGCAGGTTTTGCTGAGCCGTGATCTCAATGTCTTCCGGGCGGAAGCCTGCAATCGCCAGCGTGATGCGGTAATTGTCTTCACTGCTGCGGGCGATGTTAAACGGGGGGTAATTATCGCTGGAATTGCTACGAGCCTGGCTTTCGAGCAGGTCGAACAAGTGGTCAAAGCCAACGGTGGTCCGGCGATAAGGGGTAAAATCTAGACGTGACATAATTTCAAATCCTCGTGTTTGAGCAATCTGTATTTTCAAAGCGGGCCTGCCGAATGCAGCACCCAATTGCGCCAGCAATAATCCCCAAGGCTGGCGGATCGTGCTGACAGAACATATCTAGGGTGCCATACAGTGCCTTTCAAGAGGCAGTGAATCGGATAAAACAGATGCACTTTCAGTCGCTTAAATAAGAAAAGAAGAGTTTTTAATGACCCAACCTAATATCGACATCTATTCCAAATTCACTTGCCCATTCTGCGTTCGCGCCAAGAATTTGCTAAAGAGCAAGGGCGCGGAATTTAACGAGTTTGATATCTCCATGGGCGGCTCAAAGAAGGCAGAGATGCTGGAACGCGCGCCGAATGCGCGCACCGTGCCGCAAATCTTCATCGGTGATCTGCATGTAGGCGGCTCTGACGATTTGGCAGCGCTCGATCGCTCGGGTCAGCTTGACGCGCTGCTTGCGGGCTAAGCGCAGCTGATGCCCAAAATTGCTGTCTTGCAGATGACGTCTGGGATTGACGTCAGGGCTAACCTGGATGCGATTGTGGACGCTGCAGGGCAAGCGGTAAACGAAGGCGCAAGAGTGCTGTTTACGCCAGAGATGTCGACTCTGCTTGATCGTAACCGAAAGCGCGCTGCACCGTCGATTGAAGGCGATCAGGGCAGGCAGACCATGCTGCATCTGTCAGAGCTCGCTGACTTTACTGGTATCGACATCGCGCTCGGTTCACTTCCGATTGAAATGAACGATGGGAAATGGGCTAACCGAAGCGTGTACTTCTCAGCTGCATACGGTGAGATCGCATGTTATGACAAGATTCACATGTTCGATGTTCAGTTGGCATCGGGTGAACACTGGCGTGAGAGCGCTGCCTATCAGGCGGGCCGCGAAGTCGTCACCGTTCCCGATACGCCACTGGGCACGCTCGGCCTGACCATCTGTTATGACATGCGCTTTCCCGCTCTGTTCGAGGCTCTGGGACAGCGCCGATGCGAAGCTATCGCGGTGCCTGCCGCTTTCACCGTGCCCACTGGCAAGGCGCATTGGCATGTTCTGCTGCGTGCTCGCGCGATCGAGGCTCAGGCTTTCGTCATCGCTGCTGCGCAGGTCGGGAGTCACGAGGACGGCCGCGAGACCTACGGCCACAGTCTGGTGATCGACCCCTGGGGTGAAGTGCTGCTCGATATGGGCGGCGAGGGGCCGGGGCTAGGCTTTTGCGACATTGATCTAGACCGGATCAAAGAAGTGCGCGGCCAGCTGCCCAGCCTTGCCAATAAGCAGGAAATCGCCAATTAGGGCGCATTATGATCGTCTTTGACCTCCATTGTGAAAGCGGCCACCGTTTTGAGGGATGGTTCCGTTCGTCCAGCGACTTTCTGGGCCAAAGCGAGGCAGGCTATGTGGCCTGTCCTGAATGCGGAACCTCGCGTGTAGCCAAAGCGCCAATGGCTCCGGCAGTTCCAGTAAAAGGGAACAGCGCGCGCAGTGATGCGAAAAAGGCCGAAGCGGTAAAGGATGCTTTTGAAGCCGCGTCTCAGGCTGCTACTAAAACCAAGAAATCAGATGCGTCTGACATAGGCGACACCGCCAAACTGTCTTCCGATCTGATCAAGACGCCTGACGCTCCGGCTGTTCCTGCCAAAGGCGGGCAGCTGTCCAACACGCCGATGACCGCAGAGATGAAATCGGCGATCGCGAAGCTAGCAAAGGCTCAGGAAAAGGCGCTCAAGGATAGCACGTGGGTCGGCAGTAAGTTCGCCGAGCAAAGCCGCGAAATGCATTATGGCGAGCGCGATGAGGCTCCGATCCACGGCCAGGCGAGCCTTGAAGAGGCCAAGTCACTAGCCGAGGAAGGCGTGCCAATTGCGCCGCTGCCATTCCCGGTTGCACCACCAGAAAAACTGAATTGAGTGAACTGAGCCCCTCGGCGCTAAGCGCGATATTGCGCTAACAGTAAACGCTGCTATTTGCCTTTGCGGGGCCCCGTAGCTCAGCCGGATAGAGCACCAGATTCCTAATCTGGGGGCCGCGTGTTCGAATCACGCCGGGGTCACCACCATCTCAGATCAGAAAAGCTGCCTTTTTCGCGGTATCGATCACGCCTTGCGCCAGCTCAACCGGGCGGTCTTCCTGGCAGAAATGCCCGCATGTGGCGAGCATCGCGTGTGGCTGATCCTTGGCCCCCGCAATCCGCGCGGTCAGCGCATCGCCAAGCCCGCCTGTTACCGGATCATCTTCGCCAAACAGCGTGAGGAACGGCTTATCGAAGGCGCTTAGTCCCTCCCAAGCAGCAGTGTTCTCTGCGATCCCGGCCATGCCGTCTTCTACCGGGACGAGCTGAGGGAATGCACGCGCGCCTGCCTTGCTCGGCTCATCGGGGAAGGGTGCATCATAGGCGGCGACTTCTGCGGTGGTCCGCTCTGTCGCAGTCGCGCGTTGGAGCAGCTCGCCGATTTGGAAGTCAGGCGAGGCCTTGGCAAATTCGCGCCACGCCAGAAACGCGGGTGAGGGAGTGCCGCCGGTGGGCAGGAAAGTGTTGCTGGCCACGACGCAGGCGAAACTGTCAGGCGCCTCGCCAACCATGCGCAGGCCCAGCAATCCGCCCCAATCCTGACAGAACAGGGCGGCAGTTTGAGGCACGACTGCGGCGCGCCATTGGCCCAGCCAATCCATGTGCCGCTGGTAAGTGTAGAATCCGATGTCATCCGGTTTATCGCTTTTGCCGAACCCGATTAGATCCGGAGCCAGACAGCGAAACCCCGCATCCACCAAAACTGGGATCATCTTGCGGTAGAGATAGCTCCAGCTCGGCTCGCCATGAAACAACAGCACGGGCGGGGCGTCCTTGGCTCCTTCATCGAGGTAATGCATCCGTCCGGAATGCTCATCGCCCAGATCGATGTCGCACCAATTCTCAGCAAACGGAAAATCGGGCAGGTTAGCAAAGCGGGCGGGATCGTGGGACAGAATTTGCATCAGCGGGTCTCCTCTATCCCCGTTGGGTATCATAGAGAGCCGCGATCAGCAGCCACAATCTGGGTTATTGCGCGACGCCGGGTCCACCAAGGTACACTGCCCAATGTGGCTTCATGCCCAATCAAAGTCCGCTTGTTTGGAGCTGTAAATGCGGCAATTTGGCGCAAGTGGTCAATTAAAGTCACATTTATGACCGTGTCTGTCGTTTTGTGCTTGAACACCGCAGTTAACTATGATTCTGTAAGACTTATGGAACGTCGGGGAAAACTTCAGCAATTGCCAGCGGATCAGGCCAAGCAAGGCTTGGCTCTGCTCGTGCTGCTTGTGCTCACCGCGCTAGCTATTGCTGGGCCAACCGGCTTGCTCGCCTGGAATGAAAACGCCAACCTGTTGGACCAGCGCCGGGCGCAAATCGCGATGCTATCGGCAGAGCGGGATGATTTGCGCAATCGCGTGAGCCTACTCGATCCCGGTGCGGCCGATCCTGATCTGGTGGGCGAATTGCTCCGCCGCAATATGAATGTTGTGCACCCTGATGAGGTGGTGATCACCGTCGAAGACGAGTGATGGCCTGAGCGGCCACCTTTGGGCTTTTGCTCTACAATCAAGCTACCCAGCGCGCGCCTTTCACATACGTATGCTGAGACGAATTTGACCAAGAAATGGTCTGCTTTACGTTGCGTCTTGCCCGAAAACACGATTATAGCGCGTGAGCAATCTTCTCCCCAATGGCGGCACTATGCGCGCGGCCAATCAAAGGAAAAACGCATTGGCTAAACAGCCCTCGAAAACGAATGCTCCTGCAAAACAGAGTAAGACCAAAGCGAAGGCCGTGAGTACCGGCGACGCGGCGACACCGTCTGACGATTCCGATTTCATCCTGCGCTCTTTGCAGGCTGAATTTGAGGAACAAAAGCGCTTCAACGCCACGCCAGAACAAATGCTCAAATTCTATGAGCAGATGCTGCTGATCCGCCGCTTTGAAGAGAAGGCAGGCCAGCTTTATGGCCTCGGCCTGATCGGCGGCTTCTGCCACCTGTACATTGGCCAGGAAGCGGTGGCGATTGGCCTACAAAGCGCGCTCGACAATGATCGTGACAGCGTGATCACCGGATACCGCGATCACGGGCACATGCTGGCCTATGGAATTGATCCGAAGGTGATCATGGCAGAGCTGACCGGGCGCGAAGCGGGCATTTCCAAAGGGAAGGGCGGCTCGATGCACATGTTCAGCACCGAGCACAAATTTTATGGCGGGCACGGCATCGTCGGCGCACAGGTTGCGCTGGGCGGCGGGCTCGCGCTGGCGCACAAATACAACGAAGATGGCGGGCTGTGCCTCGCTTACTTTGGCGATGGCGCGGCCAACCAAGGCCAGGTCTATGAAACCTTCAACATGGCGGCCCTGTGGAACCTGCCAATCGTATTCGTGGTTGAGGACAACCAATATGCGATGGGCACGGCAAGTTCTCGCAGTTCAGCGGAAACTCGATTTCACCGCCGCGGTACGGCGTTCCGCATCCCCGGCATGGAGGTGAACGGCATGGACGTGCTCGAAGTGCGCGCCGCAGCCGAGGTTGCGTTCAAGCATGTGCGTGAGGGCAAGGGCCCGGTCCTGATGGAGCTAAATACCTATCGCTATCGCGGGCATTCAATGTCTGATCCGGCCAAATATCGGACCCGAGAAGAAGTGCAGGAACAACGCGACACGCACGACCCGATCGAACGCTTGAAGAAGACTTTGATCGAAGGCGGCAAGTCGGAGGACGACCTCAAAGCCGTCGACAAAGGCATTCGCAAGGTCGTTGCCGAAGCTGCTGATTTTGCAGAGACTTCGCCCGAACCAGAGGCAAGCGAGCTCTACACCGATGTTCTGGTGGAGAACTACTAATGGGTATTGAGCTAAAAATGCCGGCACTGTCGCCAACTATGGAGCAGGGCACGCTCGCCAAATGGCTGAAGGCTGAAGGCGACACGATTGAGCCCGGCGATATCATTGCCGAGATCGAAACCGACAAGGCGACGATGGAGTTTGAAGCGATTGATGAGGGCGTATTGTCCAAGATCATGATCGCTGAAGGCACAGAGGATGTGGCCGTTGGTACTATAATCGCGATGATTACGGGCGAGGGCGAGGATGCCAGTGACGCCAGCGCGCCTGATCCGGCCCCAGTGGCCGCTGCCGAACCGGCAGCAGTTCCAGAGCAAGCACCAAAGCCTGTAGCTGAAAAACCAGCCCCGTCTGCGCCCGCACACGATCCGGAAATCCCTGAAGGCACCAGCTTTACCAGCACCGCCGTGCGCGAAGCCCTGCGTGATGGCATGGCGGAAGAAATGCGCCGCGATGAACGTGTGTTCGTGATGGGCGAGGAGGTCGCCGAATATCAGGGCGCCTATAAGGTCACGCAGGGCTTGCTCGACGAGTTCGGTCCAAAGCGCGTGATCGATACGCCGATTACCGAATACGGCTTTGCCGGCATCGGCACCGGCGCAGCGATGGGCGGACTGCGTCCAATTGTTGAATTCATGACGTTCAACTTCGCGATGCAAGCGATTGACCACATCATTAATTCCGCCGCGAAGACCAACTATATGTCAGGCGGGCAGATGCGCTGTCCGATTGTCTTCCGCGGCCCGAATGGCGCGGCTAGCCGCGTTGGCGCTCAGCACAGCCAGAACTATGGCCCATGGTATGCGAGCGTCCCTGGGTTAATCGTGATCGCGCCCTATGACAGCGCCGATGCGAAAGGCCTGATGAAGGCCGCCATCCGCAGTGAAGATCCGGTCGTGTTCCTCGAAAACGAGCTGGTTTACGGTCGCAGCTTTGATGTCCCAGACCTTGATGATCATGTCCTACCCATCGGCAAGGCACGGATCATGCGTGAGGGCTCTGACGTGACCATCGTCAGCTATTCCATCGGCGTTGGCCTCGCGCTTGAGGCGGCTGAAGAATTGGCGGGCGAGGGGATCGACGCCGAAGTCATCGATCTGCGCACTTTGCGTCCGCTCGACAAGCAGGCGGTTCTGACGAGCCTGGCGAAAACCAATCGCCTGATCGTGGCGGAAGAGGGCTGGCCAACATGCTCGATCGCGTCTGAAATTCAGGCGATCTGTATGGAGGAAGGCTTCGATGATCTCGATGCGCCGGTCCTGCGAGTGTGCAACGAGGACGTTCCGCTGCCTTACGCCGCGAACCTAGAGGAACTGGCGCTCATCAATGCTGGCTCCATCGTCGAGGCCGCCAAGAAGGTCTGCTACGCCGACTAAGGCGCAAATAACCTACGCACGAAAGGGGGCTGAACTGCACGAATGCGGCTCAGCCCCCTTCTCGTATTGTATTCCGTCGAACGCTTAGAATGCGTCGTACACGTCGCACGTTGATGCCGTCACGGCAGGCGTATTCGGATATAGCTGTGTAAGGTCACGCGCATCGCGAATATTGAAGGCTGCCGTATAACGGATAGCACTGTTAGGAATAAACTCGGTAAATGGCGTCAGTCCATCATAGTCATACACGACTTCGACAAACATAACTGCCGTACCCGGGCTTGCCTGAATTTCTTTACCCGGTTCTCCCATGCCCGGGAAATCCGAACTTGATGCTCCATCTCCTTCAACCCCGAAGCTAGAATCGTACAACGCCGTTCCCTTGCACCGCTGCCATGCAATGAACTGACTGGATTCTACGACACCATTTGCGGGATCTGGATCATATTCTTGAAGGCTCGAGAGGATCACCCGTCCGTTATCAAGAACATTAAGACCGCCGCCAAGCTTGTACGCGCCGATAAAAACATCGTTGATGTCACTTTCAAATACTCGACGCTCTTCCAAAACCCCGGCTTCACCAACGCGTGATGCGTTATCAGCAACCTGCATTGCCACCTGGCTAAGGCGCATATGAGTTATCGAATAGTAAGCCAGCTCCGTGCCGACCATGCCAAGCGAAAGCACGATTGGCATCGTGTACGCAAATTCCGTCAGCGCTAATCCAGACGTATCATCGCGCAACAATGGAAGGCGAGCTGCACCGAGTTTTAGTGCTCTGAGCACCTTTTTCGAACTGGCGATCATGTACAATTCCCAACTAGGAGTGTCCGGTTCTGTTGCGAGAACGGCTGGTTTCGCAGTACCGTTGCGGTTCTCAAAGAAATCTCTTCATCAAGGCCGATAAGGCTGACCATTGGGAAGACACGCGGGTAAGTGACGGTAGCCGTGTAAAGGACAGCATCACGTGCTCCACCGATCCCTGCCTGACCTCGGTCTGCATCCCACTGACCGTTGTTATTTGCATCTTCAAATGGCTCACCATCATTGCAAATACCGTCATTGTTATCGTCAGTGAATTCTTCAGGCTGACCGATGTCTGAGAAGTCAAAGTGTGACAGTTTTTCCAATGTGACAGTGGCCGTATTCGGTGCGACTTTCGAAACCGCAGCAATCACTCGGTTGTCGATTGTAGACTGCTGACTACCAGCGCTTTCTAGCGTGAGATCACGTCCGGCTCTCTGCATCTCACCATTGATCAATGCCGAGGTATATTGCGTGTGGGCCATATCGAAAATACCCATAACCAAGACGATCAGGATGGGTGCGACAAAGCCGAACTCGACCAAAGTCGCACCCTTTTCATCAAGCACTAAACCGCGCTTGTTTCCAAACGGCATTTTCTTGATAGAGTTGATCATTCCGTGAGCCTCAATGCTGCAATCTGCTGGGCAATTTCCTGAAACGCGATTTCTAGAGCATCAGAGTCACTGGCCGAAAATGCGCGGCCTGGTGTTGCGCAATCTTCCAGATTCTGAGTTAGGTCTGTACCAAAGGCAACGACCCAAACAGAAATGTTTTTGTTTCGAGCTGCACGGCACGCTGCCTGAAAACGCGCAGCATGATTCGCCGCCATTTGCGTCGTGGTACCGTCTGACGTAACTCGGCGGTCCCACCATTCCAGGCCATAGAGACCATAACTAGTCTGGCTTGTCGCCTGGGCACCATCAGTCATAAATACGATGTGGCGCGAGATTGCATCTCCATTAGGTGCAGTAGCGTTTGTCGCTGAGAAAATACCGTCAGGTGAAACAAATCTACCACCCCAGAGCATACCGAAGTCGTGATAAGTAGCGCCCCAAGCGCGAAGATCGTCGACGTAGTCGTCGAAATCCTCTTCATTAAGGTCCGCTAAAGGCTGCGCAGCGTTTGGACAGTAGTACCAACCATTTGCAGTCTCATAGTCCAGTGGACCCTGTTTATCTTGTGTCGACCGCAACTCGCCGTCACGGCGCCAAAAAGCTGATCCATCTGTATCATTCGTTGGGTTGTAGCCGGTCGCGGCAACCACACCATCGACATAGCGATAATACACCAAGCTTGGTAGCTGTGGCTTCCAACGTTCATCATCGTCAGCACCAGGGACCAAATCAATATTGAGATCGAATGCATTGGCGGGCACGGTATCGAAGTTGGCCTGTCCTTCGTCGGTCCCGGCCTCTTCTACGCAGCCATTCCAGACATGCACCTCATCGGCGCCACTCAGTCCGGTGTCCACTGTGAAGCGATCATCATCGTATAGCGTAGTGAGGTCAAATTCACGTTCGGCATAGGCGTATCGCAAGAAAGTTCGTGTTTGCTCTTCAACGAGCGTATAATCAGTCTCGGCGGACCTATCATAAACTTCGTAACCAACTTCACAAAAGCCGTTAGCAGCGTATGTGTAGCCAGGTTCACCTCGCCTTAGCGTAATGGTCGCGCCGCTGCCCAACGTGGTACGGAAGTTCCCAGAGACCGATTGACTATCAACGGAACCTGAGCTGATATCCAGCGAATTGTTTACGACGAATTCATCAATAGGTTCATCAACGAACTCAGGTACTGCCTCTGCGCACCTCGTTTCAGACACGAAACCAGATGCCACTCGGTTGAAAAAAGCAAACGTTTCGGGACCACGATTATAAATATCGTTATTGTTAAGGCTCACTTGATCCCAACGGATATCGAATTCTGGTGACCGTGACTGATAAGTGTGACTTGCCGCCATCCATTCGTCATCCAAGGACGTACCCACGTTTACGCCGCTGGAGTAAGGCACAAACCCATAGCGGACCTGCGCACGACTAGAGGTTGCATCCTCCACCGTATCGTAAAAGTTCTTCGTGGCCTCTTGTAAGTTGGCAAGCTTTGACTGCGTCCTGACAGTAGAACCAGCACCAGGATAGGATACATTGTTACACTCTTCGGTAAGGACAGGGTTGCCGTCTGCATCGATTTCGATCTCACCATTGGCGCCAATCACTTCAACAATATCGCATTGCATCGAACCGGTAACGTCCAAAACGAACATGATGTCTGTGTTGGAAATGTTGATCTCAGCAGAACAGTCGACCGAAATGTCAAAGTCACCAAACCCGAACACCTGCATTAAGCTCGGCGGCAATTGACCACTCGCGGCCCCTGTCACTTCACCATCGCCATTGGACGTGTAAGTGTGATTGAGGTTCTCTAGACCGAACAATCCGTCTGAATAGTTTTGCTCAAAGAATTTCGTGCCAACAACACCATGAACCGTGGGCTCAAAATCATCATCTAGCATCGCGCGGCGAGCGGCGAGAGCGCCTGCGTCGCACGCGGCCTGAAGGCGCGTTGTCGTCATATAGTACCGGCTGGCATCAACAGCGCCGCCAACCATACCAACCAATGGTATCATCGCGACTGCGGAGATGACGATGGTATTCGCTGTTGGGTCTTTTGCTAGTGCCCTGAAGAACGATGGCTTGCCCATGACTTTCGATATCCTTGCGAGAAAACACGTGTGTAGGGCTGACATAGCGGCACTAGGTAATCGCAATCTCAACGTGCATGGTAAATTTCGAGTGAATACGCGGATTGTGCTTAACCATGATTTTGCTGGATAAAGTCAGGCCATAAAAGAGGTGTAAAAGCCGCGTCTTTGGCGCTAGCGCAGGGTTCGTGGACACAATTGAAACCGACACTCTGACCAGTGAGATTGAACTGGCTCTGGCGCATACACCGGCGGTGATGCGCCCTCGATTACGCACTTTATTTGCTCTTGATCAAAGGCTTGCACGGATTATCGGCAAGGCAACCGAGCCTATGCTGGCGCAAATGCGCCTGTCGTGGTGGCGTGAGATGCTGGAGCAGGAACGCTCGCTGCGCCCTCAAGGAGACTCTGTGCTCGATGCAATTGGGGAGACTTGGGTGGGGGAAGAGGTCGCTTTGCGTGATCTTGTTAACGGTTGGGAGCATTTGCTTACCGATCCGCCGCTGCCCGAGGTCGAAGCTCAGAAATTCGTGGATGCGCGCGCTGAGGCCCTTTGCGCCTTTGCGCGGGTTTCGCCGGAGCATAAGACATACAGACACGTTAACCTTGCGGCCCAAATCTGGGCGATCGCCGACCTCGCGGCCAAGGTCCATTCAGATACCGAGCGCTACATTCTCCTCAATATGGGTCAGCGCTTGTGCGCTCAAAAACCTGAAAAACTGAATTCTTTTAAAGGCCTCGCAGTGCTTTCTGCTTTGGGACGGCGTGCCATTGCAAATGATGGACGCCCGCTAATGGAGGGGCGCGGCGCTGGCTTCACCGCCTTTCGTGCCGCTTTGCTTGGTAAGTAAAACACGCTAGCGTCATCGCTTCAGTGCAATTCATGGGGAGGGGGCCATGCGGCAAGTAGTTCTCGGGGCGTTTCTTGGCTTGATCATGGCCGGTGTTGGCACGTTTTGGTGGCAAGGCCGCGCTCAGATAGAGGAAAATGCGCCGCCGCCGCCTGAACCAGAAGAAACCGCGCCTGCGCCAGATGTCTTGCCAGAGGCCGATCCGGGAGATCTCACCGGCCCCGCGCCGCCAGAGGCAAGCGAGCTGACCAAAGAAGAACGGCGGTTCTTCCGTTATGATCGCAATCGCGACCGGATTATCACTCGCAATGAAATGCTCTCCACCCGCTCAGACGCGTTTCGGAAACTGGATCAGGATGGTAACAATCTGCTGACTTTTGAGGAATGGGCAGTGACAACCTCAAAACGTTTTGAGGGTGCGGATGCGGATGGCAATGGCCAGCTGACCACGGCCGAATTCGCAACCACCGCCCCAAAACGGTCGACCCGTCGGCCAACCTGCCGCTGCTAGCGAGCGGCTAGGCCGGGACTGGTTCACCAGCCTTGAGCCATTCCGCCAGTTCCGCCTTCGCCCGATTGGTATAGGCTTCCTTACGCTGCTTCTTGCCCACCTCATGCAACGGCGGGAACAGGCCAAAATTCACATTCATCGGCTGGAACGTATCCGCCTCTGCATCGCCGGTAATATGGCTTAACAAAGCGCCGATTGCTGATGCAGCCGGGGGAGGGGACCAATCCCGCCCGGCCAGCTCTTCCGCCGCCATCATGCCCGCGATCAGGCCAACAGCAGAGCTTTCGACATAGCCTTCACACCCAGTAACCTGACCGGCAAAGCGGATATGCGGCGCTGCCTTCAGACGCAACTGACGGTCGAGGACCATTGGCGAATTCAGGAAAGTGTTGCGATGCAGCCCGCCTAAGCGGGCAAATTCCGCGTTTTCCAGGCCAGGAATGGTGCGGAACAGCTCCACCTGAGCGCCATATTTCAGCTTCGTCTGAAAGCCGACTATGTTCCACAAGGTGCCCAGCTTGTTGTCCTGCCTCAACTGAACCACCGCATAGGGCCAGCGGCCTTGCGGGAATTCCTCGGTCACATCGCGTGGATTATCGAGCCCAACCGGCTTCATCGGGCCAAAGCGCAAGGTATCGACCCCGCGCGCCGCCATCACCTCGATTGGCATACAGCCATCAAAATAGGGCGTATCCTTCTCCCATTCCTGGAATTCGGTTTTATCGCCGTCGACAAGCCCCTGATGGAAGGCGAGATATTGCTCCTTCGTCATCGGGCAATTTATGTAATCGCCACCTTCATTGGAAGCAGATGTCGTCTTGTTCCAACGCGATTGAACCCAGCAGATGTCCATATCGATGCTGTCGCGGTGAACAATCGGCGCAATTGCGTCGAAGAATGCCAGCCGCTCTTCTCCTGTCGCCTTCACAATGCTCTGCGCGAGCGATTGCGCAGTAAGCGGTCCGGTGGCGACAATCGTCATTCCGCTATCGGGCAGGGCATCGACCCGTTCCCGAACAATCTCGATATTGGGATGCTCGCTCAGTGCCTTTTGCACCTCGGCGGAAAAGACGTCGCGGTCCACCGCCATGGCGCTGCCAGCTGGCACGCGGGCGACCTCTCCGGCGCGCATCACAATGCTGTCCATCGACCGCATTTCATGGTGGAGCAGGCCAACCGCATTCTTCGTATCATCGTCAGAGCGGAACGAATTGGAACACACCAGCTCTGCCAGGCCATCGGTTTGGTGCGCAGGCGTCATTTCGCCGCCCTTATCCTCGGGCGCGCCGCGCATTTCAGACAGGCGCACGCGCACCCCGCGCTGAGCCAATTGCCAGGCCGCCTCGCTGCCTGCGAGACCGCCGCCGATTATGTGAACATCGTGTAATTTCATACGCACGGACCTAGTGCTTGCACGCCCCACACTTCAAGTCCAAGAAGCGCAAATAGGGGTTCACAATGGCAAAAGACGCAGCAAATTCTTCACATCCCGCACTTGTGGCGCATCGCCCGTGGCTGTTGCTCAGTCTGGCGGCGGCAATGGCCTATTACTTCCTATGGAACAATCCCATCGGCGGCGTGTGGCTGATTGCGCTGAAAGGGGCCGGGGTCGGCTTTCTGGCGCTCTATGCAATGCGCCGTACTCGTGAGGTTGAACAAAGCGTGGATGCCGCGCTGGTCATTGTGTTTCTGGCCCTATGCGCAGGCGCGGATATGGCGATTGAGCTGAGCTTCACAGCAGGCGGCGCGGTGTTCTTTGCCGCGCATCTGACCGCGATTGCCCTGTTCCTGCGCAATCGGCGGGAGAAAACCGTATTTAGTCAAAAACTGTGTGCCGCCGCTTTACTTATTGGCGTGCCCGCGATCTCCTATTTCATTGCGAGAGACCCGCTTGTGGCCCTCTATGGTCTGGGGCTTGGCGCAATGGCGGGTTCTGCTTGGATCAGCCGTTTCTCCCGCTACCGCGTTGGGATCGGAGCCGTGCTATTCGTGCTATCCGATATGCTGATCTTCAGCCGTATGGGCAGCATCGATCTGGGATCCGTACCCGATGTGGCGATCTGGCCGCTCTATTACCTGGGCCAATTCCTGATCGCGACTGGCGTGGTTCAAACCCTCCGTGGCGACTTGCCAAAGGCACCTTAGGCGGAGGAGGGCGAGGCTGGGGTGTTTAAGCAGCCCAAAAGCGAGCACTACCGAGAGAAAGGGCCAAGCAAGCATTTGCTCACCTGGCCCATCACTCACTGAATTGCCTTATTCCGGCGGGTCTTCACCGATGTCATCGTCGCTCTGTGGCGGGGTGTGCGGCGCAGTTTCATCATCACCGCCTCGGCGATCGGCCATTTCCTCAGTAACCGCTTCTTCCGCCGCATCCTCAGGCTCTTCTGTCTCGTCAATTTTCACTGCGCTGACAATGGTCTCTCCCTTGCCAACGTCGAACAAGCGCACACCGGCGGTGTTGCGTCCTAGTACGCGCAGGGTGTTGAGGCCGATGCGGATAAGCTTCGCCTGATCCGTGACGAGCATCAATTGCTCGCCGGAGGACACGGGGAAACTCGCCACAACCGGGCCGTTGCGGGCGATATTGTCGATATTCGCCAGGCCTTGGCCGCCGCGTCCGATCCGACGGTATTCATAGGCGCTGGAGATCTTGCCATAACCATTGGCGCAGACGGTCAGGATAAATTGCTGTTTCTCTTCGAGCTCCGCAAAGCGTTCCTCACTCAGCTCAGGAGAGCCCTCTCTATCAGCCTTCCACGGCGCAAACTTGAGATATTGCTCGCGTTCTTCTGCCGTGGTCCCCGTTGCCCCAAGGATTGAGAGCGATACGACCTCGTCATCCGGCTTCAGGTTCATGCCGCGCACACCGGTAGAGGTGCGAGAGGTAAACTCACGCACATCCATACCGGCAAAGCGGATTGCCTTACCCTGGCGAGAGGCGAGCAGGACATCGTCAGTCGCATTGAGAAGAGCAACGCCGATCAGCTTATCATCGCTTTCGGCGTCAAACTTCATTGCGAACTTACCGTTCGACGGGATATTGGTGAATGATCCCATGGAGTTGCGGCGCACGCGACCCTTGGCCGTGGCGAACACAACGGATAGCGCCTCCCAACTGTCTTCATCTTCTGGCAGCGGCAGAACAGTACGGATCGTTTCACCATCATCCAGCGATGGCAGCAGATTGACGATCGGCCGCCCGCGCGTCGCCGGACCGCCTTCGGGCAGCTTCCAGACCTTAAGCCGGTAAACCTTGCCTGAGGTGGAGAAGAACAGCACCGGATTGTGTGTCGAGGTGACGAACATCTCCGAGATCGCATCTGCATCCTTGGTCGACATGCCCGCCCGGCCTTTGCCGCCGCGATTTTGCGCGCGGAAAGTGGAAAGCGGAGTCCGCTTGATATAGCCATCGTGCGTAACGGTGACGACCATCTCATCGCGCTCGATCAAGTCTTCGTCATCGAGACCATCCCAAGCAGGCGCGATTTCGGAAACGCGCGGCGTCGCATAGGTCGCGCGCACTTCTTCCAGCTCTTCGCGCATAACCGCGTAGAGTTTCACCCGGTCGGCAAGGATCGCAAGGAAGCCTTCGATCTTGTCGGCTAGCTCTTTCAGCTCATCGCCGATCTCATCACGGCCCAATGCAGTGAGGCGGTGCAGGCGCAGCTCCAGGATCGCGCGAACCTGCTTCTCAGACAGCGAATAGGTTCCACCTTCCTGATCAGCGGTTGGTTCAATCGCCTCAACCAGTTGGATATATTGCGCGATGTCACCAATAGGCCATTCTTTTGCGAGCAATTTCTCACGCGCAGCCGCCGGGTTGGGCGCCCCGCGGATCATCGCCACAACCTCATCAAGGTTCGACACCGCAACCACCAGGCCGAGCAACAGGTGTGCTCGTTCACGCGCCTTATTAAGCTCAAACTTGGTACGGCGCGTGATCACTTCCTCGCGGAAACTGATGAACGCCTGAATGATATCGCGCAGCGTCAGCGTCTCTGGGCGGCCGCCGCGAATGGCCAGCATATTGGCCGGGAAAGACGACTGGGCAGGGGTGTAGCGCCACATCTGGTTGAGTACGACCTCAGCACTCGCATCGCGTTTCAGATCAACGACAACTCTCACGCCCTCGCGTGAGCTTTCATCTCGAATATCAGAAATGCCCTCAATTCGCTTATCCTTGGCGGCCTCTGCGATTTTCTCCACCAAGCCAGATTTGCCGACCTGATAGGGGATCGAGGTGAGCACAATGCTCTCACGATCGCCGCGCTTAGTCTCAATCTCATGGCGACAACGCATCAGGATCGAGCCACGCCCAGTGGTGTAGGCCGATTTCGCCCCGCTCGCGCCGAGGATCAGCGGTGCGGTGGGAAAGTCAGGGCCGGGGACATATTCGATTAGTTCCTCGGTCGTGATCGCCGGATTGTCCATAAAGGCAAAACAAGCGTCGATCACCTCACCAAGGTTATGAGGCGGCACATTGGTCGCCATACCGACCGCGATCCCGCCCGCGCCATTGACCAGCAGATTGGGGAAGCGTGCAGGCAGAACCTGGGGTTCCTGCGTGGAGCCATCATAATTGTCTGCAAAATCAACGGTGTCTTTATCAAGATCGTCGAGCAGCATGTTCGAGACACGAGCAAGCCGCGCCTCGGTGTAACGCATGCTGGCGGGTGGATCCGGATCCATAGAACCGAAATTGCCCTGACCATCGATCAACGGCACGCGCATCGACCAATCCTGGGTCATGCGAGCCAGCGCATCATAAATCGCGCTGTCCCCGTGCGGGTGATAATTGCCCATCACGTCGCCAACGATCTTGGCGCTCTTGCGATAGGGCTTACCAGCGACAAAGCCGCCTTCTTGGCTGGCGTAGAGAATGCGACGGTGCACCGGTTTCAACCCGTCGCGCACATCTGGCAAAGCGCGGCTGACGATCACGCTCATCGCGTAATCGAGATAGCTCGTCTTCATCTCATCGACGATGTCGATGCGCTCAAATTCTTCCATTGGGGCCGGGGGCGTTAGGGTTTCGCTATCGTCGCTCAATGTTGGGCCATTTCTGTGGTTGCCGTATCAGGTATTTAGAAGCCTTGGAGCTTACGCCTCGGCACCGCATTCCGCCACCTGGGAAAGCCAACAAGCAGGCCCAAACGCCCGGTTTTCCACACCTGACACTGGTAAGAGGCACGGGGAGGCAAGCGCGTCTCATTTCGGCGCAAGTAAAGAACCATTCAAAGGCCATTCAGGCGCCATGAGCTAAGCCAGAATTGCAAATCTGCCCGCCTGCGTTAATGGCGTTGGTCAGAGATGAATCATCAGCGCGATAGCACGCGCTTCACCCTAAATTGTTTCAGGAGAGACCACATGCGGATTTTTAACATGGGCAGCGCTCGTAAAAAGACCGGATCACACTTCGCACTCGCGATTGCTCTGGCAACGGGCACCGCCATAGTCGGTACGACCGCGTTCGCGGACACTGCCTATGCGCAGGACAAAAAGAAAAAGAAGAAAAAGAAAGAAGAGAAGGCGCAGTATTCTGAGGCATTTATCGCGGCCTATCAGCCTCTCAACGCCCAAGTGAATACAGAAGGCACTGACATTGCCGCGCTCAAACCTCAACTGGTTTCCTTGGCATCTGTGTCTGTGTCGCCCGACGAGCAAATCGCCGCTGGCGGTTTGATTTATAATGCAGGTGCAAAAACGACCGATCGTTCGCTGCAGATCCAGGGCATGGAAATGATGCTGGCTAGCGGCAAAGTCGAAGCAGCAAATGTCGGACGCTTCAATTTCATCGCCTATCAATTGAGGAATGCCCAAAGCCAGTTTGCCGAAGCCAGGACTTACCTGCAGGCAGCCATCGACAACAATTTCACCACAGACACAGTCACCAAAGCTGACTTACAGATCGCCATGGCCGAGAGCTTTTTCTCCGAAGAAAGCTACCGCGACGGCCTGGCTTATCTCAACAATGCGATCGCCAACAAAAAAGCGGCTGGCGAGGCGGTTCAAGAGCAGTGGTATCGTCGCGGCCTGACTGTGGCCTATAACAATGAAATCGTTCCGGAAGTTTATGATATCGCAACGGCTTGGATTGCCGATTATCCGTCTGAAACCAGCTGGCGCGATGCGATTAACCTAACCCGTAATCTGAGCGATTATCAAGGCGGCGAGATGCTTGACCTTATGCGGTTGGGGCACAAGGTGAAATCGCTCCAGAACAAGCAGGATTACATTGAATATATCGAAGCGGCGGATGCCCGCTTGCTGCCAAAGGAAGTGGCTGACCTTATTGAGGAAGGTTACTCCAGTGGCGTTGTGAGCCGCGACGATATTTATGTCGCCGACTCGTTTGAAATCGCCAAGAACCGGATTGCATCAGACCGTTCTGATTTACCTGCGCTTGAGCGTGACGCCCGCGCCGCAGGTGCTGGTTTGCGTACGGTCAAAGCCGCTGGCGACACGTTTCTGAGCTATGGTGAGCACGCCAAGGCCGCTGAGTTCTTCCAAAAGACGCTGGGTATGCCCGGAGTTGATACGGCGGAAACGCTAACCCGCCTCGGCATCGCACAAGCTGGTCTCGGCCAGTACGAGGCAGCGAA
This sequence comes from Erythrobacter sp. SN6-5, assembly GCF_057364945.1. Taxonomy (NCBI): domain Bacteria; kingdom Pseudomonadati; phylum Pseudomonadota; class Alphaproteobacteria; order Sphingomonadales; family Erythrobacteraceae; genus Erythrobacter; species Erythrobacter sp. SN6-5. The sequence continues at coordinate 2,368,587 of NZ_CP200282.1, read as the reverse complement.
GGAAAGCTTCGCCAAGGTTCAAGGCCAGCGCAAGCCGATCGCTCAATTGTGGGCCGCCTATGCTGGTCAGAAATCGTCACCTGCACCTGCTGCTGCAACTGCTGCTCCAGCGGACACGCTTGAGGCGCCCGCTACGGGCGGTTAGTCCCGCGCAGGATTATCAACGCAGAAATGGGGCGCTGGGAGAAATCCCGGCGCCCCATTTGTTTGGAGTAAATGGCCTGGATTTGCCGTGCCGCTAGCGCAAGCGCTTCACATAGACCTGCTTGTCCTGGCGCTTCACCTTGAAACTATCGAGTGAGGAAAACAGCTCGCTAAGGCTCTTAAAGCCGTAATTTCGCACATCAAAGCTGGAGCGGTTGCCCGCAATTTGTCCAACCTGCTGTAGCCGCGCAAAACCTTCCTCATCACGTGACGCCTCGGAATAGGCCGCGGTAATCAATTCCAACAGGTCGTCGTCGAGCGGTTCGCCAGCCTTCGTGTCGGCTGGCTTGCTGTCACCCGATTTGTCGGCGGCATAGGTGTCGATCAGCTGTTTGATATCGATGAAGCGGGTGCAAACCGATTTAAACGCCTCGGGCGTCTTCGCCTCGCCAAAGCCGTAAACAAGGATGCCATCCTGGCGTAGGCGCGTGACCAGCGGGGTAAAATCGCTGTCAGAGGTCATGATGCCAAAGCCATCAACCTTACCCTGATTGAGCAGATCGATCGCATCGATCGTCATCGCCATATCGGTCGCATTTTTGCCTTTTGACACGTCAAATTGCTGTTGCGGACGGATGCCAAATTTGTTGGTGATCTTGTCCCAGCGCGCAAGGTTATCCTTGGCGAAATTGCCATAGGCGCGGCGAATGTTGACCTGGCCCAGTTCGGCCATAACGGTCAGCACAGGGTCAATGCCCTGCGGCGTGGTGTTGTCTGCATCAATCAGCAGAGCGATGTTTTTCAGTTCTGTATTAGACATGCACGCATAAATGGCGGCCGGACGCAAAGCGCACAAGCGCTGAATCCGCTTTGCTGTTTACGCGAGCGCTTCAAAATCGCCCGTTTCCTCGTCCAGCGAATGCAATACGCCATCGGGAATGGTGAAGTGTGCACCGCGCAATTTCAATTGTCCGGCGTCCTCGGCTTCTTTGACGAATGGATACGACCGCAGGTTGGCAAGACTTTGCCGGACCGCCGCGAGTTCCATCGCATATTCCGCGCCTTCCCCTTCACGGCCCAACGCTCGGTCAACCGCTTCGGCCGGTTCGCTAAGATGCTCCAGCCAACCCGACAGCAAGCCTCCATTGCCCGGCTCTGTGTTGTCAAAAGAATGCGCGAGTGCGGCCTTACAGCCGCCACATTTGCCATGCCCCATCACAACAACCTGCTTCACTTCGAGCATTCTGACTGCGAACTCGATTGCGGCTGGCGCTTCGGGTTGGGCGGTGGCCTTTTCAAATGGCGGGACAAGCGCAGCGACATTGCGCAATACGAAGATATCGCCGGGATCCACGTCAAAAATCTGCGCTGGATCGACCCGGCTGTCTGAACAGCTAATAATCATCAACTTGGGATGCTGACCCTCGGCGACGGTTTGGTCAAACCGGGCCTGTTGGCGTGGATAAATGTCTTTGCGAAAGCGCTTATAGCCTTCGAGTAATTCAGCAAATTCAGGCATCAGAAACGCTCCCCTCGAATAACTTCTACATCCCACATAGAGAGGAGGAAGCCGTATTTAGTCAGCTCCGGGGCGAGGTCTTCGGCAAGGGCCTGCGCCTTTTCCTCAGCCGCAATTGTCAAAACAAAGACCTTATCTGTGCCCATCACACGCTCTTCACGCCAGCGCCCCTCTCGCCCCTTGCCAGAGCTGACCGGGATAACGGTCCAACCGGTTATACCAGCCTTATCAACCGCATCGGTCACGCGTTTGGCCAGTGCGGTATCAGTGAGGATTTCAATCCGTTTGCGAATGACCGTTTCAATCATGGAATTGCTCCTACGCTGCCCGGATCACCTGTTAGAGCGCTCGCCATAATGCTAATCAAGCCGATATTGATCAGGATGTTAAACGGGAAAGTGATTGACAGCGACATAGTGAGGTAAATGCCAGGATCTGCCTCTGGCAGGGCAAGCCGCATGGCGGCTGGCACCGCGATGTAGCTGGCACTGGCACAAAGCACGCCAAGCGCCGCAGCCGAGCCAACATCGAGCCCGCAGACGGCGGCCACAGCTGTGCCAATCGAACCATTGAACAGCGGTAGGCCAATCGCAATCACCGCCAGCCTCCACGTAATTGCGCGGGCATCCATCATCCGCCGCGCCGCGATCAGACCCATGTCGAGTAGAAACAGGCAAAGCACACCCTTAAATCCAGCTTCAAAAAACGGCGCGACATCGCCAAAACCTTCAGCACCCGCAATCATACCAATCGCAAAGGCGCCAAGCAGCAAGACAACCGATGCGTTGAAGAACACCTCGTGCAGCATGTCGCTAGTCTTCTGGCCGTCTTTCGATCCCAGCCCGCGTGCCAGCAGCAGGCCAGTGAGGATCGCCGGCGTTTCCATCGCCGCCATCACCGCGACCATATAGCCGCCCGGCGGTTTCCCCTGCGCCTCAAATATCTCAACCGCTGTCACAAACGTGACCACACTGACAGAGCCATAATGCGCCGCGACTGCACCGGCATTGATCCGGTCCAGCTTTGCAAACCCTTTCAGCGCGATATTAGCGATGAAAGGCATCAGGAAACTGGCCGCAATACCCAGGGCCAAGGCGATCAAGACGGTCGAGATCGATCCCGGATTTGGAGACAGCAACGCCGCCCTTTAGGCCAATGGCCGCCATCAGATAGAGCGACATACCCTTGGCAATCGCCTCTGGAATGGCGAGGTCGGAGCGCGCAAAAGCAGCAAGCAATCCGAGCACAAAGAACAGCACGACGGGCGAAGTAAACGTCTGGAGAGTGGCTGCATCCATGACGCTACGGCCTAGAGGCGACATGCAATTCTCACAAGCCAGGTTGCATTGGCCATACACAGGCATTTCGGACCATTGCGAAGGCGCATTGCATTGCCTAAGTGGGCAGGCATGAACGACCTAGCGAACACACCCGGCAAGACCCCAGAACGCCCACCGCGCCAGCGCAAACCGGATTGGATCCGTGTTCGCGCGCCTGTGAGCGAGGGGTATCAAGAGACGCGCCGCATGATGCGGGAGCTTAACCTCAATACCGTGTGTGAAGAGGCCGCGTGCCCCAATATCGGCGAATGCTGGAGCAAGAAGCACGCAACCGTCATGATCCTGGGTGATGTGTGCACGCGCGCCTGCGCGTTCTGCAATGTGAAAACCGGGATGCCGCGCGCGGTCGACCCGATGGAGCCAGAGCATACCGCGATTGCCGCTGCCGAGATGGGGCTTGAACATATCGTCATCACCAGCGTCGACCGCGATGATTTGCCCGATGGCGGTGCATCACAGTTTGTGAAGGTGATCGAGGCTTTGCGCCGGACCACGCCGGACACCACGATTGAAATCCTCACCCCTGATTTCCGCGGTAAAATGCGCCCGGCGGTGGAGGCAATTTGTGCCGCTCAGCCCCGATGTTTACAACCACAACCTCGAGACTGTGCCGCGCCTGTACCCGACCATTCGCCCCGGCGCGCGCTATTACGCCTCGCTGCGCCTGCTTGAAGAGGTCAAGTCCCACGATCCAATGATCTTCACCAAATCCGGCATCATGCTGGGGCTGGGTGAGCAGCGTCTCGAAGTGCACCAGGTGATGGACGACATGCGCAGCGCGGATGTGGACTTCATGACCATGGGTCAATACCTCCAACCCACGCCGAAACATGCCGCGGTTGAGGAATTCGTCACGCCGAAGGCGTTTGGCGCCTATGGCTCAATCGCGCGGGCGAAGGGTTTCTTGCAGGTTGCCTCCACCCCGCTGACCCGCTCCAGCTATCACGCTGGCGAAGATTTCGCTGAAATGAAGGCGGCAAGGGCAGCAAAATTTGCAAAGCAGGCTGCACGGCAAGCGGATACGCTCAAAATCTGATGCCGGGAATTCGCGAAACTCGCAGATTACCATACAGCGCGGAGCAGATGTTTGATCTGGTCGCGGATGTAGGCCGATATCGTGAGTTTCTGCCCTGGGTTATCGCCACCCGGGTGCGATCCGACAGCGAAACTGAAATGGTCGCCGATATGGTGGTCGGGTTCAAAAGCCTGCGCGAGAGTTTTACCTCGCGCGTTCACAAGGAGCGCGCGAGGCTGATCGATGTGCATTACATGGACGGCCCGCTTAAAGACCTCGACAACACCTGGGCATTCCGCGCGCTGGACGATGGCGGCTGCGAGATCGATTTCTCTGTCGATTTCACCTTTAAAAACCGTATGTTCGAGGCGATAGCTGGACAGTATTTTGACCGCGCATTTCGCCGCATGGTGGAGGCTTTTGAACAGCGCGCAGCCGCGCTTTACGGCAGCAGCAGCTCCAGCGCAACCAGCGCCGCCTGATGGCGGATCGCGGCACGATCTTTCACATCAAAGTGTTTTAACTCGCCCTCTGGCTCACCATCCGAATTGCGGATAGCGCGCGCGAATACGACCGTTCCAACCGGCTTTAACTGGGTTCCGCCGCCCGGGTCGGCAACGCCGCTGATCGCGACTGCGCAATCCGCGTTGGAATTTTTCAATGCGCCCTGAGCCATGGCCCAAACGCAGGCGATGGAAACCGCGCCAAAGGTTTCGATGATATCCTGCGCCACATCGAGCGATTCCATCTTGGCCTCGTTCGAATAGGTCACAAAACCGCGATCGAGCACCGTAGACGAGCCGGGAATCTCCGTAAGCGCCGCGGCCACCAGCCCGCCGGTACAGCTTTCAGCGAGCGACAGGACGCGGCCAGCGGCCTTGTTCTCATCGACAACACGCTGCGCCAGCGCGGTGATATCATCGGGCAGCAGGCTGTTGGTCATTCGTCACCCGTATATGGGCAGACATCGGGTTCTTTGAGGTCAGCCATATCGGCAATAAAGCCGACCAGCGCGCCGATGTTTTCCGGCGGCAAAGGCGCAACCAGAGACATGCCGCGCTCAACTTTTTTGCAGTCCGCCGTTTTGATTGATCCCGCAATCTGCTCAACCAAAACGGCATCAATCAGAGGTCGAAAAACACTCATGCCCTCTGGATCATTCGAGTTGAGAATTCCGGTCAATGGGTTCGCATCACCGCTTTCTTTCACCATCGACTTTTCCATAAACACACCGAATATCCGTGACATGCCGGGCCAGCTGCGTTCTTGCAGGCCAGCAAACTTCGCCGTGAAGGCGGCGCCTTCAGTGGCCCAAAAACCATCAGGCGACAGTTCATTTGCGCAGGTCCGATCGAGCGCCTGGCTGACGAGTGGCATTGCGTAAATCGCAGCATCGCTGAGGTCCGCTTGATCGATGCAGGCGGCTTGCGCCTGAGCCTGCACAACCTGAGCCTGCATCAATGCCCCGCTGGCCAGCGCAAATGCGGCAGCTTTGGTGAATGTGCGTTTCATATGTTTGTCCTTCTAAGCGCTCGCATACAGGCTGATGATGGCCTGCGCCGCTATACCTTCGCCGCGTCCGGTAAAGCCCAGCCTCTCGGTCGTGGTTGCTTTGATACTAATGGCGTTTTCTTCCAGGCCAGTCATCGCACTCACCGCTGCTCGCATGGCCGGGCGGTGCGGGCCAATCTTGGGTGCCTCGCAAATGAGGGTGAGGTCAATATTGCCAAGCGCAAAGCCCGCCTCCGCCGCCAATTTAACCGCATGTTCCAGAAACTGCGCAGAGCGCGCTCCGGCCCATTGCGGGTCGCTGGGTGGGAAATGCGTGCCAATATCCCCGTCACCAATCGCGCCGAGAACAGCATCGGTGATCGCATGCAAAGCGACATCGGCGTCGCTGTGGCCGGATAATCCTTTGTCATGGGGTATTTGTACGCCGCACAGCCATAATTCCTCGCCTTCGACCAGACGATGGACATCAAAACCCTGACCTACCCTGAATGGTGCCGAATGTGCGGTCATGAAATCCTCTGCAAATGTGATCTTTTTGAGCCGTTCATCGCCGTGAATCAAAGCGATGCTGCCACCATGCTCTGTCAGGACTTGCGCATCGTCGCCCGCGGTTCTCTCGCCATTCCATTCTCGGTGCGCGGCGAGGATATTGGCATAGCGGAACGCTTGCGGGGTTTGCACCCGCCGCAAGGCCTCACGATCCGCTTTGCCTACCATCACATCACCATCGCCTGCCAACGCGAGGCTATCAACCACAGGCAGCGCCGGAATGGCGCCCGGATGGGTCTGCAGCGCCTCTAGCAGGCGGCGGATCACCTCGCTGGGCAGGTCGGGGCGCGCGGCATCATGGATCAGCACGGTCTGCGGCGACGTCGCAGCCAGCGCCTCCAGCCCATTGGCGACCGATTCCTGCCGAGTGGCACCTCCGCCGACGAATTCGATCCCGCCAATGCCGCTTAGCGCCTCTTCTGCCATGTCGCGCGTGCCATCGGCCAGGACTGCAACGATTGGTTCGGCCCCCGCGGCGGCCAAAACCTCAACCGAATGCCGGATCAGTGGTTTTCCGCGAAACCTGCGAAACTGTTTCGGCAATTCGCCGCCCGCGCGCAGGCCCTTGCCAGCGGCAACAACAATCGCAGCAAATTGGGGGAGGGCGGATTCATCACTCATACGGTCCAGCGCGCTTAAGGTCTGGACGGATTTTGCGCAATCCACTATGCGCTGCCCAAATTTTAGGCACAATTACGAATATGACCGCGCTTCCACCTCCTCCGGCCCTTAAGCCCATTCAAATCGGCCCCGTCCAGATCGACAGCCCAGTGCTGCTCGCGCCAATGACCGGCGTCACCGATATGCCATTCCGCACACTAGTCCGGCGCTATGGCTCTGGCCTGAATGTGACCGAGATGATCGCTAGCCAAGCGGCGATCCGCGAAACCCGCCAATCCATCCAAAAGGCAGCCTGGGATCCGATTGAAGAGCCCGTTTCCATGCAGTTGGTCGGATGCGACCCGGAAAGCATGGGGGAGTCGGCGAAACTCAACGAAGATCGCGGCGCGTCCATTATCGACATCAATTTCGGCTGCCCCGTGCGCAAAGTCACCAATGGTATGGCGGGCAGCGCGCTGATGCGTGAAGTGCCGCTGGCAACGAAGCTGATGGAGGCCACGGTCAAAGCTGTCGATGTGCCGGTGACCGTGAAGATGCGAATGGGCTGGGATCACGATAGCCTCAACGCCCCGGAAATGGCTCGGATTGCCGAGGATCTCGGGGTGAAGATGATCACCGTTCACGGGCGCACTCGCAATCAGATGTACAAGGGCAGCGCCGATTGGTCTTTCATCCGCAAGGTGAAAGATGCCGTCTCCATTCCTGTCATCGTCAATGGCGACATTTGCACCATCGATGATGCCGCGACCGCGCTTGAGCAGTCCGGGGCAGACGGGTTGATGATTGGCCGCGGTGCATACGGGAAGCCGTGGCTGCTGGGCCAAGTGATGCATTGGTGGAAGACCGGTGAAGCGCTCGACAGCCCCAGCTTTGACGAACAATATGAGACACTTGTTGAGCACTATGAACGCATGCTCGACCATTACGGCAGCGAGGTTGGTAGCAAGGTCGCGCGCAAGCATATCGGTTGGTACACCAAGGGGATGCACGGCTCAGCGGAGTTCCGGAACAAGGCCAATTTCATCGATGACCCCAAGCAGGTACTGGGCGAGATTGAGCGCTTTTACGAGCCGTTCCTGCGGCGCAGAGCGGCATGAACATGGCGGGCACGCAGCCTTCCCAAGACCCCGTCACAGACCATAGCAGCAAGCCCGATGCTGCCTCGCAGATCGGCGGATTGATCTTTGCGGTCGTCCTGGTCGATCCCGATGCGCGCATTGCAGAGGTCAATCACGCGGCTGAAAACCTACTGGGACAAAGCGCAAAGCGACTGGTCGGACGCTCCGTGCGTGCGGTTGCCGAATTGCTCGATACGCGCGTGCTCAACCATATCCGCACCTCGCAGGAGGCGGTTGTTGCGCGCGACGTGACCTTGCGTGTTAACCGCGCAGAAAAGCGCGTGAACCTGACGATTTCGCCGTTGACACAGCATCCTGGCTGGCGGGTCATCACACTGTCGGAAAGCGCGCGTGACGACACTGGCCGCGACGAGCAGAGCGAAGCGACACTGGGCGGACCAGCGATCCTGGCGCATGAGATCAAGAACCCTCTCGCTGCCATTCGCGGGGCAGGGCAGCTCGCCGCGCGCAAACTGCCGCATGCAGACAAATCGCTAGCCCGGATGATTACCGACGAAGTGGACCGGATTGCGCGCCTGATCGATCGGATGCAGCAATTGGGCAGCAAACAATCGGACCCGGTGGCGCCCTGTAACCCGCATGAAGCGATCCGATCTGCCATTGCCACCGTGCGCGCCGCGGGCAGCAATGGGGTGGAGATCATCGAAGAGTTCGATCCCTCTTTGCCGCCGGTGCTGGCCAATCAAGACACCCTAGAGCAGGTGCTCATCAATCTGATCTCCAATGCCCGCGATGCTGCGCAGGATCATGAAAACCCTCGCATCATCGTTCAGACGCGGTTTGTGAGCGGCCTTGCCTTTAATGCTATCCGCATGGGCCGCGCGGTCCGCCTGCCGATTGAGATCACCGTCAGCGACAGCGGACCAGGCATTGATGAGGCTCTGCGTGATCACGTGTTTGAACCCTTCGTTTCTTCCAAGAAATCCGGGCAGGGGCTGGGCCTTGCCCTCGTGCGCAAGCTAGTGCGTGATATGCAGGGCCGGATCGGTCATGAGCGCGATGCCCGCGCCGGATTGACCCATTTCCGCATGCATCTGCGCCAGGTCAAACCTGGCGCGAAGGGAGCGGCGGCATGAGCGGCAAAGTCCTGTTGGTCGAAGATGATGGGGCGATCGCCACTGTCATTATCGCGGCGCTGGAAGACGAAGGCTTTCAGATTGATCGCTGTGCCAGCATAGCGGACCGGAACCGGCTGCTTGATGCGGGCGAATACCTGGTGATGTGCACCGACGTGATGCTGGAGGATGGCGACGGGCTTGCCTCCATGCACGAAGTAAAATCGCGTGCGCCGGACATGCCAGTGATCGTACTTTCGGCGCAAAACACCCTCGATACCGCCGTGCGGGCGAGCGACAGCGAGGCGTTTGAATACTTCCCCAAGCCATTCGACCTGGACGAGCTGGTTCAGGCCGTGCGTCAGGCCGCGCGACCAACGCAGCAAGACCGCCGCCGCGCCAGAAATGGAAGGCGATGGCATGCCTCTGGTCGGGCGCAGCCAGGCAATGCAGGGCGTGTACCGGATGATCACGCGCGTCCTGCGCAATGATCTCACCGTACTGGTCACCGGCGAAAGCGGAACGGGCAAGGAATTGGTCGCCGAGGCGATCCATGAGCTTGGCTCGCGCCGCACAGGGCCGTTTGTTGCAGTGAACGCTGGCGCGATCCCGGCCGACCTCATTGAAAGCGAGCTGTTCGGGCATGAAAGGGGCGCTTTCACCGGCGCGATCGCTCAGGCCATTGGTAAATTCGAGCAGGCCAATGGTGGCACCCTGTTTCTGGACGAGATTGGCGACATGCCGGCAGAGGCGCAAACCCGCCTGCTGCGCGCACTCCAATCGGGCCAGATACGCCGCGTTGGCGGACGGCAGGAAATCGCGGTCGACGTTCGCATTATCGCTGCGACCAACCGCGACCTTGCCCCTATGATCGCCGCTGGGAACTTCCGCGAAGACCTGTTCTACCGGCTCAACGTGGTGCCGATTGAGCTCCCGCCTTTGCGGGAGAGACGTGAAGACATCGAGGTATTGTCCCAGCATTTCCTCGCTCAGGCGGGCGAAGATGGCCTGCCACGACGGCAATTGGCTCCAGAGGCGGTTGAAATGCTGCAGGCGCGCAATTGGCGCGGCAATGTCCGTGAGCTGCGCAATGTTGTCTACCGACTGGCGTTGATGGCGCGCGATGACCTGATCGACAGCGCGAGCCTGACTGACATTATCGGTGCGGAGACACAGCCGGGCGGGGAGGGCGCACCGAGCGGATTTGCTGGCGCACTGGAGCAATGGCTGGCGGAGAATAATCCGCAAAACGGCGCGCTCTATCACAGCGCCTTGGCCGCTTTTGAAAAGCCATTGATCGAACATGCGTTGGCTGAAACAGGCGGCAATCAACTGCGCGCGTCAAAGTTGTTGGGGATCAATCGCAACACTTTGCGCAAGCGCATCGGTGATCTTGAGATTGAACCTGACCGCTTTACAAGACCGCTTTAACGCAATCGCCACAGTTTAGCCTTGCAATTGAGCAACACTGGCGTTGTAAAGTCGCAACGATGGATACGGCGATAGCAACATCAATTCAGCGCTCCCCGCGCTGGTGGCGGCGGCTCGTCGTTCGTTCGCGGCGTGCCAATATGTTCGCTTGGCTCGAAGCTCTCTCGGCAATCACTCTAATCGTTGCTTTGTGGGCCACATGGTTCGCCTATTCCAGCGCCCCTCAAGAAGACGAACTGCTTCCCAGCTTGCAGGTTTCGCTGCTGTTGATGGCGACATTGGTTCCGGCGATGGCTCTGCTGGTCTTAATCGGCAGGCGGCTTGCGCTGAGGCGCGCCGCAGGCAGCACTGCGCGCCTGCACGTCCGCCTCGTGTTCTTCTTCTCGCTGATCGCGGCGATACCGACGCTGCTCGTATCAGGTTTTGCCGCATTCCTGTTCCAATCGGGCGTCGATTTCTGGTTCAGCGACGATTCCAGAGGCCTGATGCGCAACGCCAATGAGTTGGCGCAGAATTACTACGACCAAAACCAACGCGACGTTGAAGAAGAAACCATCGCCATGGCCAGCGATATGCGCTTCATCCTTGAGCGCATTTCTATCGCCGACGATGGCTTCGCCGACCGCTACGCCTATCAGGCGCAGGCCCGCGAGATCTCCGAGAGCGCAGTGTTGCAAAGGCTTGATGACAACACGCTGAGAACAGCGGCCATCATGAATCTGATGGAGGACAACAGCCCGCTCGCCTTCAGCCAAGAGGTGTTGTCGCGGCTCGACGCAGGTGAATTTGTGGTCGTGCAAGGCAGTCCTGAGCGGATTGTGGCGCTTGCACCGATCGACCGCGATAGCGGCATCTACCTCTACAACGCCCGGACATCCGAGGAAGATTCCTTTGTTTACTGGGAGAAGGCGCAATCTGTTGCCGCCAGCTATAATGCGCTGACAGCGGACGCACGCACTCTGCAATTGCGGTTCAACCTCGCACTCGTGGTGGTCAGCCTGCTGCTGGTGGGCCTCGCCATCTGGTTCGCGCTGCGCTTTGCCGACCGTCAGGTTGAGCCATTGACTGATCTGGTCGGCGCCGCTCGCAAAGTGGGGCAGGGCAACTTCGCACTTAGGGTGGAAGGGCGTACCGGAGCGGATGAGATCGGCCTGCTGAACCGCGCGTTCAACAGGATGACATCGCAGCTGGAAAAGCAGACCGACGATCTGATGAACGCCAATCGCCAGATTGATGATCGGCGGATGTTCACCGAGGCGGTGCTGGAATCAGTGAGCGCAGGCGTCATTTCCGTCGACGATGAGAGCCGCGTGATGCTGATGAACAATTCAGCGCAGGCCCTGCTCGCCGACGACACGGACACCGATTTGACTGGCAGTTCGATGTCAGAACTATCGCCAGAGATCTGCGCAATCCTGCGCGAAGGTAAAGAACGCGGCCTGGTCACCCATGCCAAAGGATCAGAGCTGCTGACGCTGGCCGTCAAAATTGCGCCCGGGATGCGCGGCCATGTGATCACATTTGAAGACATTACTCGCCAACTGCTCGATCAACGTCAGGCCGCTTGGTCCGATGTTGCGCGCCGCATCGCCCATGAGATCAAGAACCCGCTCACACCCATTCAACTCGCGACCGAACGGCTAAAACGCCGCTATCGTAAGCAGATAGAGAACGATGGTGAGCTGTTTGACGAGTTGACCAGCACAATCGTGCGCCAAGTGGGCGACCTGCGCAAAATGGTCGATGAATTTTCATCCTTTGCGCGCCTGCCAAAGCCGGTGTTTCGCAATGAAGACGCGCTCGACCTGGTGCGACAGTCGCTGTTTTTGCAGGATGTTGCCCACCCATGGGTCAACTTTCAACTCAACTATGATCAACTGATGCGCGAAGATATTTTGCATAAGACCCTCAGTTGCGACCGGCATCAGGTTGGCCAGGCCATGACAAACATCCTGAAGAATGCGGTGGAAGCAGTGGAAACACGCAGAACCGATGCAGGCCCCGATTTCCAAGGTCAGGTGACGGTTGAACTGGCCAGCGATGAGGCAACCTTCACGATCACGGTAGAGGACAATGGCATTGGCCTGCCGCAAGAGCGCGAACGTATCACCGAACCCTATATGACCACCCGCGAGAAGGGCACTGGCCTGGGCCTCGCGATCGTCAATAAGATCGTCGACGAGCATGGCGGCGATATGAGCTTTGCCTAAGCGCACCCAGCGGCGGCACCCGCGTGCAATTGCGCTTTGCGCGCGATCCGCAGGTGACCGAAAGCGAGCCTGCATAATGCCCGTGCAAATCGCCCCAATCCCGTCCCCCCAAATGCCCCCACAAATACCGCAGGGAGAAGCCAACAATGGCTATTGAAATCCTGGTTGTTGATGATGAACGTGATATTCGCGAGCTGGTCGCCGGAGTGCTCGGCGATGAAGGTTATGAATGCCGCACCGCCGCCGACAGCACCGGCGCGCTGGCCGCCATTGATGAGCGCCGCCCAAGCCTGATTTTGCTCGATGTCTGGCTGCATGGCAGCGAGATGGACGGGTTGGAATTGCTCGATGCAATCAAATTGCGAGAGCCTGATCTGCCAGTCATCATCTTCTCTGGCCACGGCAATATCGACACCGCCGTATCCGCGGTCAGCCGCGGGGCAATGGACTTCATTGAGAAGCCATTTGAGGCCGAACGCTTGCTGCTGCTGGTCGAGCGCGCGACCGAGACCGAACGTCTGCGCCGCGAAAATTCACGGCTGCGCGAAGGCACAGCAGAGGGCGCAGAGTTCACGGGCAATTCTTCCGCCATCAACACGGTTCGCGCGACCCTGAAACGGGTTGCCAATACTGGCAGCAGGGTGCTGATTTCCGGCCCTGCAGGAGCGGGGAAAGAGGTCGCCGCGCGCCTGCTTCATTCCTGGAGCCCGCGCGCAGAAAGCGCCTTTGTCACGGTCAATTCTGCCCGCATCACGTCAGAGCGCTTTGAGCGCGAATTGTTTGGCGAGGAATCCAACGGCAAGCTGGTTCAACCCGGCCTGCTCGAGTTGGCCGACGGCGGAACTCTGTTCCTCGATGAGATCGCCGACATGCCGATGTCTACCCAGGCGCGCATTTTGCGCGTCCTCACGGAACAAAGCTTCGTGAGGGTAGGGGGCACGCGCCAAATCGGCGTGGATGTGCGCGTTGTGTCTGCCAGTTCGCGCGATCTTGCGCTTGAAATGGAAGAGAAACGGTTTCGCGAAGACCTGTTCTACCGCCTCAACGTGGTGCCGATCACCATTCCGTCTCTGGCAGAGCGACGCGACGATATACCCGCGCTAGCGGAGCATTTCTTCACCCGCTATTCGACCGATCAAGGGATCGCGCCGCCGCAAATCTCTGAAGAGGCAATGGGCGCGCTTCAGGCCTATGATTGGCCCGGCAATGTTCGCCAATTGCGCAATGTTGTAGAACGCACCATCATCATGACACCGCGTGAAAAGCTAACGGTGGTCGAAACAGACATGCTGCCTTCGGAAATCACAGGCGGAAAGCTTTCCGCCTCCGGTCAGGGCTTCTCAGCCATGATGGGCGTTCCGCTGCGCGAGGCGCGCGAAAGTTTCGAGCGCGAATATCTGACCATTCAGATCAGGCGTTTTTCCGGAAATATCTCAAAAACGGCAACTTTTATCGGGATGGAACGCTCTGCCTTGCACCGCAAGCTGAAGCTGCTCGGCATGGCCGAACGGCGCGAAACCGCGCGCAAAGGCTAGAACTTCCAGGCTTTTTTCGTCCAACCGGCCACTCGCGCCGATTAACACGAAACTTGCATAAAATTCAGCCATTGCCCCAAGGCAAAGCAATCGCCATGTTATCGGTGAAACGGCATGAGGGATGGGTGGGCTATCCCCCGGCCAGATTGCGGACCGGACAAACCGGCCGCCAAAAACAATAGGAGCATAAAAATGTCCGATGGGCGAACTCTCTCCCCACGCCCCCGCAGCGAACCGGCTGAGCCAGCAGGCAAAGCAGCGGCAAAAGATGGCAAGCAGGCCAATCTACAAGATGTGTTCCTTAACATGCTGCGCAAGAACAAGATTCCTGTGACGATGTTTCTGGTCAAGGGCGTAAAACTGCAGGGTATTGTCACGTGGTTTGACAATTTCTCCATCCTGCTGCGCCGTGATGGGCAATCGCAATTGGTCTATAAGCACGCAATCTCTACGATCATGCCGGGCCAGGATATGGACGCCGATCAGTTTCAGATCCGTGCCGGGAATAAGCGACAGCGTCTGCTGCAGGATATCTTCCTCAGCCGCGTGAGCGAGGCTGAGGTGCAGGTCACCATGTTCCTGGTAAACGGCGTGATGCTGCAAGGCCGCATCGCATCCTACGATCTGTTCTGCATGCTGCTGGAACGTGATGGTGCCGTGCAATTGGCCTATAAGCACGCTGTTTCAACCATTCAGCCCGCCGGGCCGATTGATCTCAGCGATGATGGCGAAGAGTTCGACAGCTGAGCTTTGATGATGATCTGCAGGATGAGGTAACCCGCGGGGCGCGGGCCCTGGTGCTATGCCCGGATATCCGCACGCTCAAATACGATCTCGACGCGCCGGAACGGCTCGAAGAGGCGCAAGGCCTCGCGCTAGCGATTGGTGTGGTGATCGCCCATTCCGAGATCCTGCCCATTCGCCAGATGCAACCGAACACGTTGTTTGGCTCTGGTCAGGTGCAGAATATCGCCGCTTGGTGTGAGCTGCACGAGGCGGAATTGGTTGTGGTTGATGGCGCTCTGACGCCGATCCAACAGCGCAATCTTGAGGATCGACTCAAACGCAAGGTGATCGACCGCACGGGTTTGATCCTTGAAATCTTTGGCGAGCGCGCGGCAACGGCGGAAGGCCGCCTGCAGGTTGAGCTTGCCCATTTGGACTATCAGCAGAGCCGACTGGTGCGCAGCTGGACCCACCTGGAGCGGCAACGCGGCGGTTTCGGCTTCCTCGGCGGTCCGGGTGAGACCCAGATTGAGGCCGATAGGCGGATGATCCGCCAGCGCATGGGCCGATTGCGACGCGAGCTGGAGCAAGTGCGCAAGACACGGCAATTGCACCGCGACCGGCGGGGAAGGGCGCCGTGGCCCATCATCGCGCTCGTCGGCTATACCAACGCCGGGAAATCCACGCTTTTCAATCGCTTGACCGGCGCAGAGGTGATGGCGGAAGACTTTTTGTTCGCCACGCTTGATCCGACCATGCGCGCAATCAGCATGCCCGGTGTGGAAAAGGCGATTCTGTCAGACACGGTCGGCTTCATCTCTGACCTACCGACGCAGTTGGTCGCGGCATTCCGCGCCACCTTGGAAGAGGTTACCGGCGCAGACATCATCCTGCATGTGCGCGATATGGCCAATCCCGCCCATCAGGCTCAAAAGAAACAGGTGATGGACGTACTCGGCGAGCTAGGCGTGGTTGAGCCGATCACGGGCGCCAGCGATATTCCGATTCTGGAGGTTTGGAACAAGATTGATCTGGCAGAGCCAGAGCGCGCCGGGGAGCTGCGCACAACCGCCGAGGCGCATGATGATTGCGCAGTGATTTCAGCGATTAACGGCGAAGGCGTCGAAGAGCTCCTCACCATCGTCGCCGATATGCTGACGTCCAAGGCGCAAGTCATCACCGTGACATTGCCTGCCAGTGATGGACGGCGGATCGCTTGGCTGCATGCGCATGGCGATGTGGTGGATGAAAGCGATGCTGGGGAAGGGGACACCGGCCCCTTAAGAGCGTTGACGGTACGGCTCAATCCCAAGGAATTGGGGCAGTACGAGACGCTTTAGAGCGGTTTAATCGGACGTTTCGTTCCGTTTTACCCGTTGCCACAGCTGCTCTTGCTCATCGAGCGACAGCTCAGCAAATGCACCTTCGCTCAGCGCTTCCATGCTGCGAAACCGCCGCTCAAACTTGGCATTGGCCGCACGCAGGGCATCTTCAGCGCTGATCCCATGCGCGCGGACGTAATTCACCGCCGCGAACAGTAGATCACCAGCTTCTTCGGCCTTGTGAATATCGGAGGATGCAGCCTCAAGCTCTTGCATTTCCTCGTTTACCTTCGCCGCAGGTCCAGCGGTGTCTGGCCAGTCAAAACCAGTGCGCGCGGCGCGCTTTTGCAGTTTTTGCGCCCGCATCAGCGCTGGCAGCGCCAAAGCAACGCCGTCCATCGCGCTCGTTTCGCCTTTTTCGCTACGTTCGGCTTCTTTCAGGTTCTCCCAGCGGGTTTCCCCCATGGTTCCGTCTTCGCCGCCAAAGATATGCGGATGACGGGCTTCCATCTTGTCGGAAATGGACCGCGCGACATCCTCAAAGGCAAACTCGCCGTCTTCCTCCGCCATGCGCGCATGAAACACGACCTGGAGCAGCAAATCGCCAAGTTCACCGCGCAGCTCGTCCGTATCCGCACGCTCAATTGCATCGGCAACTTCGTAGGCTTCCTCGATCGTGTACGGCGCGATTGTCTTGAAGGTTTGCGCGACATCCCATTCACAGCCGGTCTCTGGATCGCGCAACCGCGCCATTATCCCGAGCAATCGGTCGATTTGGCTGGATGGGGGAGTATCGCTCATGGGACCCGCTATTCCGTAATGTAAGATTGATAATATATATTATGTTAAATCAAGGAACGCTTGCCAGTGCCCTCAGATGCCCCTCAACCTCGGATTAGACTCACCAACAGAAACGCTCCACCAAAGATCGCGACCCATGTCAGCGCCTGCTGCGCCGTCTTACCCCAGTCCTTTTGGTAAGACGCATAAGCGCTGCCAACCAAGACCAGCCAACCGATCGCCGAAACAATCTGTAGAACCGCCATTTCACTCATGCGACAAGCTCCAATCCATCATAGCCGACCACCACATGATCCGGCGTCTCATCAACCAGCGTCTGATAATCCATGCTCTTATCAAGATGGCTCAGCACCAATTTCTTCGCGCCGCAACGCTCGGCCAGCTCCAATGCCATCGCCAGATTGGCATGCGTTGGATGCGGATCGCGCCGCAAACAATCACTCACCAGGATATCGACGTCTTCATACAGCTCAACCATTTCATCCGAGATCGCGCTAAAGTCCGTTGCGTAAGCGATTGATTTACCGTCCGCTTCAAACCGATAACCGGTGGTTTCGCCAGGCCCGTGCTCCATCTGGCACCATTCCACGCCAAAACCTGCCGCCATTCGGATGTTATCCAGCGTTTCCAGCTTCGCGATGGTTGGATAACCTTCTTGCCCAGCAAACACATAGCCAAAGCGTTGGCGCAGCTGCCGCGCGGTGTCTTCGCCGGCAAAGCCCGGTATCGGCGCGGCCCGGCCATAGCGCATCACACGCAGATCATCGATCCCGTGACAGTGATCGGCATGATCGTGGGTCCAGAACACCGCATCGACTTTGCCAATCTTGTTCGCCAGCAATTGCGCGCGCAGATCAGTGGAGGTGTCGACCAACACGCGCGATCCATCATTGCTCTCAACCACAATCGAGACACGAGTGCGCCGGTTTTTCGGCTCATTCGGGTCGCAATCGCCCCAATCATCGCCAATTCGCGGAACACCAGTCGAGGTCCCCGATCCAAGCATGATGACCTTCACAGTGTCGCCTTGCTGAACAATTGTTTGAAATTCGCGGTGGTTTGCGCCGCCAATTCTGAGAGTTCTTGGCCTCTCAGCTCCGCCACAAACCGCGCAGTGTCGGCGACGAAAGCTGGCTCGCATGAGCGTCCACGATGCGGTACTGGCGCCAGAAATGGGCTGTCTGTTTCAACCAGCAAGCGGTCCGACGGCACATCCTTAACCACGGCCTGTAAGTCCTTGGCGTTCTTGAATGTTACGATGCCGGAGATCGAGATCGACAGGCCCAGATCGAGCACCTTCTGCCCAAACTCCGCCGAGGCTGTGAAGCAATGGATCAGTGCCGGAAACGCGCCCTTCTCCATCTCGTCCGCGAGGATTTCCAACGTATCTTCTTCCGCATCGCGAGTGTGAATGATCACCGGCAACTGAACCTCGCGCGCGACATCGATATGCATGCGGAACAAGCGCTTTTGCGTCTCGCGGTCGGAATGCTCGTAATAGTAATCGAGGCCCGTTTCCCCGATGCCGATGACATTGGGGTTGTCCGTCGCGGCGAGTAATTCTGCACGGGTTAGATCACCATGCTTGTCCGCCTCGTGCGGATGGATGCCGACGCTGGCGAATACGTCCGCCTCACGATTGGCGGTACCAACCACCTGATCCCATTCGCTTTTTTTGGTCGAGATGTTGAGAAAAGCGCCAATTCCGGCGCCGCGCGCACGCTCCAGGACGCCCTGCTGGTCCTCAATCACGCCCTTATATTCAAGGTGGCAATGGCTATCGACGAGCATTATTCGGCCCCCTCACCCTCTGGCAGTTCGAGCCGCGGGAAAATCGGCGTGGGCTTGCCCACGGTAAAGCCGCTTTCAACAAGGCGCATATACCAGTGTGTATCGCTCAGGTTTGCATAGGCGCGCTCATCCGCTGGAATACCCAGCTGATCGAGCAGCGCAGCGGCCTTTTCCGGGACGACAGCTTGGATCGCAATGCCCAGATCGCGCAGCGCCATGAACAATGTGAGCAGCACGGCCTTCATCCGCTCTGGGTCCGTCTTGCGCAGAGTCCATGGTGCTTGGTCATCAACATATTGATTGCAGGCGTAAACTGCCTTGATCCACTCTTCGATACCGACCGAGAACGCCAGATCATGGAACGCATTTGGCAAGCCATCCGTGGCCGCTGCCCTCACCTGCGACAGCAGCGCCTCATCAGCCTGAGTGAGAGCGACATTCTCCAACGCCCCATCCATATTCTTCGCGATCATGGAAAGCGTTCGCTGTGCCAGATTGCCGAAGGAATTGGCGAGTTCCGCATTGGCGCGGTTCACAATCGCCTCGGGTGAATAGCTGCCATCCTGGCCAAAGGCGACCTCGCGCAGCAGAAAATAGCGCAGCGGCTCCACACCGAAAGTCTCAGCCAATTCAATCGGATCGACGACGTTCCCTGCACTCTTACTCATCTTCTCGCCGCCGCGAGCCAGCAAAAAGCCGTGGCCAAACACCCGCTTAGGCGTCGGCAGGTCAGCGCTCATCAGGAACGCAGGCCAATAGATCGTATGGAAGCGGACAATATCTTTGCCGATCAGGTGCAGATCGGCGGGCCAGTACTTTGCATAATCGCCGGTCTTATCCGGATAGCCGAGCCCGGTAAGATAATTGGTGAGCGCATCGACCCAGACATACATCACATGATTGTCTGAACCGGGCACTTTCACGCCCCAATTAAAGCTGGTGCGGCTGACGGAGAGATCGCGCAGGCCGCCTTCGACAAATGCGATCATTTCATTGCGCCAGCTTGCAGGCTCCAAAAAGCCCGGCGTACGCAGCAGATCAAGCAGTTGGTCCTGATATTTCGACAGGCGGAAAAACCAGCTTTCCTCAACGGTCCATTCGACGGGAGTGCCTTGGGGAGATAGCTTTTCGCCCCCCTCGCCCTCTTTCAGCTCGCTTTCGTCGTAATAGGCCTCGTCGCGGACCGAATACCATCCTTCATAGCGGTCGAGGTAAAGGTCGCCCTTGGCCTCCATCGCCTGCCAAATGGCTTGGCTCGCGCGGTGATGATCGTCTTCAACCGTGCGGATAAAACGATCATATTTCACATTCAGCGCGTCGCACATGTCCTGGAAATAGCCGGACATTTCATCCGCAAGCTCGCGCGCGGTACGGCCTTGCTCCTCGGCCTTGCGCGCCATTTTGAGACCATGCTCGTCCGTGCCCGTTTGGAACCGCACATCGCGCCCCTGCAAGCGCTGGAAACGCGCGATTACATCGGCAGCAATCGCCTCATAGGCATGGCCAATATGCGGCCGCCCATTGGGATAGCTGATCGCGGTGGTGACGTAAAACGGATCGGTGTTTTGAGGTTCAGACATTGGGGCGTGCGCTAGCGCCGGAGGCGGAGACAAGCAAGGTTCCGATCTCCATCGCCAGAAGGCCGGCGTCATAGTTGAAGGTCGGCGCCTGTCCCGCGAGAGCGACGAGTTCTCCGTGCGCGTCGATCAGAGCCAAGCGCTGAACCGGATCGGCGGTGCGTGCCGCTTGCGCAGTGATGGCCTGCGCCAACTCAAGCACCGATTGCAATCGTTCGCGGTCTGGGCGGCCACCAATCAAGCGCGCAAGCTCGCCCCGCCCCGTAAACTGCGGGTCGCCTTCACGCAGCAATCCGCCAATGCTGGCCGCAATCGGTGCGAGGTCTTGGTCCATAAAACGCAATGCTGCGCCGTAGGAGCCGCCACTGGCGAGCCGCGCCGCCTCCAATGCCGCCGGATTGGTCTCTCCTGATTGCTGGCTGAGCATTTCCTCCATCTGGCGAGCGTTCAGCACAGGAAAGCGCATGATGCGGCAGCGCGAACGGATGGTCGGCAAAAGCCGCGATGGACGGTGCGTCACGAGCAGGAAAAACGTGCCCTGCGGCGGTTCCTCTAGGCTTTTGAGCAGAGCGTTGGAAGCCGAGGTCTCCATATCATCCGCCGGATCGACGATGATTGCGCGCCGGGATCCCAATGTTGGCCGAGTGTTCAGCCGCTTTTGCATAGCGCGGATCTGCGCGACAGAGATGTTGCGCTTGGTTTGGTAGGGCTTGCCTTCCTCGCGCTTCTTCTCTTCCTTATCGTCCTTGGGCAGGTGACTGAGCGTGATGATATCCGGATGCTCGCCCGCAGGCTGCGGCACGCCCGTTTCATCGACGAGCTCGCGCGCGGCGGCCAATGCGAAGTCATGTTTGCCAAGCCCGCTTTTTCCCGCAAGCAGCCAGCCATGGTGCATCCGCTCGCTGGTCAAGGCATCGCGCCATTGCCGCCACGGGCCATCATGATTGGGCCAATTCATGCAGAAGCGCTCAGCAATGGCTGAAGAGCCGCGAGGACACGGGTTTGAACGTCTTCGGGTGAGCCGTCGCCGTCGATCACTGCAAATCCGCTGGGGTCGCTTACCGCGAGAGCGCGAAACGCATCTGCCACAGCGCGGTGATAGTCGCGGCTGCGCCCGCCAATCGCGTCGCTTGCATTGCCGTCCCGCTCGGCCAAGCGTTCCAACATGCGCGCCTCGTCAATTTCAACCAGGATGGTGAGGTCTGGGCGCAAGCCGCCGCTGCCGATTTGGTGGAGTTCTTGCACCGCCTCATCGCCGACATGTCCTGCCCCGCCCTGATAGGCGCGGCTTGAATCGACAAATCGGTCGCAAATCACCCATGCGCCGCGCTCCACCGCTGGGCGGATTACGCGGGCGACATGGTCTGCGCGCGCGGCGGCGAACAACAGCGCCTCTGCCTCAGCGCCCCAGCCCTCTCCAGGTGGATCGAGCAGCAGATTGCGGATGGCCTCTGCCCCCGACGTACCGCCCGGTTCGCGGGTTAGGACCGCTTCGATCCCGCGCGCCCCCAAGGTTTCGGCGAGCATTCGCGCCTGAGTTGATTTGCCCGCCCCTTCGCCGCCTTCAAAGGCTATGAAGCGGCCGTTTCCAACACCGCCGCTCATGGCAACCACCCCGTTAACCCATTGATCAACCGGTCAAACACGCCAGCCTCGGCCACGTCTTCTTTTGCAAGTAAGGGCACATTGGCAGGCTCCATACCTTCGACCGAAATCTGTAGGCTCGCCACCTGCTCACCAGCGGCGATAGGCGCGCGCAGCGGCCCGTCATAGGTAATCGCCACCGAAACCTCTGGCGATTGACCTTTCGGCACGTTCACGAACACTGGACCGTCCGTGACCAGAGCGACCCGGCGGCTTGTGCCATTTTGCACCCGCGCAAATCCGACCTGCTTATCGCCGCCAACAACGCGGCGGCTGTCGAACGCGGAAAAACCCCATTCGAGATAGCTCTTGGCTAGCCGCGCCCGCCCGCTTTGGCTGCTGACTCCGCCAATCACCATTACGAGCCGCTGACCATCACGTTTGGCTGTGCCGAGAAAGCCAAAGCCGGATTCGTTGGTGTAGCCGGTCTTGATCCCGTCCCCGCCTTCAAACGACCCGACCAAGGGATCGCGATTGCTTTGCGTTATGCCATTATAGGTGAACTGTCTGCGGCCAATGAAACGCGCGTGTTTCTGCGGATGCTGCGATGTCAGCGCCGCGCCCAGTGTCACCAGATCACGCGCTGTCGTGAAGGTCTTGCCCTCATCCGGCCAGCCATTGGGCGTGCCAAAGCGGCTGTTCGTCATCCCGATCGACAGCGCCTTTTCATTCATCAGCGTCGTCCAGGCGGCAACCGATCCCGCGTGCCCCTCTGCCAAAACGATGGAGCCATCATTGGCCGAGACCGTCGTGATCCCGGTCAACAATTCATCGACCCGAATGCGCGCATCAGCGGGCAGCCACATGGTCGAACCCTTGCCGTTCCACTCACGCCAAGTCTCTGGGCGAATGGTGAAAACCTTATCTGGCTGGAGCACCCCCTCCTCCATCAGTTCAAAGGCGAGAAAGGTGGTCATCGCCTTGGTCATAGATGCGGGAACAAAGCGGCGGTTTTCGTCGCGCGCATGGAGGACCTGCCCGCTGGTGATATCCACCAACAGCGCTATTGGCGCTTCGCTGTCGGTTGGAACCGCAGGTAAAAGCGCGCTTTGCCCGAACACAGCGCTCGGGGCGCATAGTACGGCTAGAAAAGCCGCCGCGATCCGGGCTTTAGCTTGCAAATTTGGGACGCTGACACTCACCAGCGCAGCTATAACCACAGCCTTTCGCCTTGGCGAGACGCCGCGCGGTTTAGTTCACGATCTCGTCAGCCAGCAGCCCAACGCTCATCGCGTAATAATTGGAACAATTGTACTCCAGGATCACCCGGTAATTGCTGGTGAGTAGCCATGCGGGCCGTCCTGGGCCATCGGGTTGGAACAGCGAGGCGAGCGTATCATCCGCCAGCGGACGCTGAGGCTGAACGCCCAGCTCGCGCCATTCGCGCACCGTCTTCCACTGGCTATGACGTTCATGGACACGCGGGCAAACCGGCGCGCGCAGCTTCGTCTTATAGGCATCGACGTTGAAACCGCTCGGCACGCGCGCACGCACGCCCCATGGCTGACCGGTGCGCCATCCGGCGTCTTTGAAATAATTCGCAATCGAGGCAAACGTGTCTGCGCGGTTAGAGAAGATATTCGCCCGGCCATCGCCGTCGCCATCCTCTGCAAGGCGTAGATAGACCGAGGGCAAGAACTGCGGATTGCCAAAGGCCCCGGCATAGCTGCCGACCAATTGCTGCCGTGAATAACCTTTGTCAGCCACCTTCATCAGCGCGACCCATTCGCCAGAGAAGAGTTCGCGGCGGCGCCCCTCCCATGCAAGCGTTGCGAGGCTGCGCGACAGGTCAAAATTGCCGCGGATCCGGCCATAGCTGGTTTCATGCCCGAAAATCGCCACCATGATTTGCGCTGGCACGCCGTATTCGGCCTCAATCCGGCGCAGGGTTGTGCGATTTTCACCAAACACGCGCCGTCCCCCGGCAATGCGGGTCGGGTTTACATGCTTTGAAATATAGGGCGCGAGCGCTGGATAGCCGCGCCGTGTCGGGCTGCCTGGTTGTCCGCGATCAAGCCGGATCACCCGGTCATTGGGCGTCAAGCCGCTCGTCATGCGCCGGATCGTCGCCTCGCTGACACCTTCTGCCCGCGCGCGCGCTTTTAGCGTTTCCATATAGGCCCCGAAGGACTGGGTCGTGGAGCTGCTCTGCTGCGCGGTGGCAGGGGTAGACGCCGAAGAGGTGCCGAGGGCCGTCATGAAAGCGGCGGCGGTGATCGCAAGTTTGTTCAAAGCCATGAGCGAGTTATTCTCACAGTCAACATGAATTGCCAATTATCGAATGCGATCTAATCGACAGACTTCACGAAAAAATGCGCCAGACGCCGTTTAGAACGCGTGTTTCGACGTTTTAGTGTTTTTGGCTGACCTTTATGGGTGACAACAGCGAATTCAGTCGCTAGCGAGCATCCCCGCGCGGACAGTTGGCAGAGTGGTCGAATGCACCGGTCTTGAAAACCGGCAAGGGTGCAAGCCCTTCCAGGGTTCGAATCCCTGACTGTCCGCCATTTAAAAGGCTCCACTTTTGTGGGGCCTTTTTGCGTTTAGCGGCTGGCTCTAAAAATGCAGCGCGCGGCCATAGGCATCGAGCACGCTTTCGTGCATCATTTCGGACAAGGTCGGATGCGGGAAGACCGTCTGCATCAGTTCCTGCTCGGTCGTCTCCAAGGTCTTGCCCACGGTATAACCCTGGATCAGCTCAGTCACTTCTGCACCGATCATATGCGCGCCCAGCAGCTCGCCTGTGCCCGCATCAAACACGGTTTTGATGAAACCTTCCGCTTCGCCCAGCGCGATGGCTTTGCCATTGCCGATAAAGGGGAAATTGCCGACGCGAACCTTATGTCCTGCCTCCTTCGCCGCCGCCTCAGTCATGCCGACGCTGGCGATTTGTGGGTGGCAATAGGTGCAGCCCGGAATGTTGCTGCGATCAAGCGGGTGCGGGTGAACATCCGAATTGCCCAGTTCTTGAGCAATGGCCTCAGCGCAGCTCACGCCCTCGTGGCTGGCCTTATGCGCAAGCCATGGGCCAGGGGTGCAATCACCAATCGCCCAAATGCCTTTAGTCTTGGTGCGGCCAAACGGATCGATCTGAATGAAGCCGCGGTCCATTTCCGCCAGCTTCTCCAGCCCGATATTCTCCGTATTGGGCTGAATTCCGATGGCGGTGATCACATGACTGAATTCGGTGGTCGATGCTTTGCCAGCCTTGTCCTTGATCGTCGCGGTGACGCCTTTGGCGCCGACCTTCAATTCATCGACCCCGGCGCCGGTCATCACTTTGATACCTTGTTTGGCGAGCGATTTTTCGAGGAAAGTGGAGACATCTGCATCCTCAACCGGCACGATCCGGTCAAGCATTTCGACCACGGTCACATCCGCGCCCATATCGTTGTAAAAGCTCGCAAATTCGATCCCGATCGCGCCCGATCCAATCACCAGCAGCTTGCTCGGCATTTCGGGCGGAGTCATTGCGTGACGATAGGTCCACACGCGCTTCCCATCGGCGGGTGCAAACGGCAGGTCGCGCGCCCGCGCGCCGGTGGCTACGATCACGTGCTTGGCAGAGAGCTTCTCTTCGCCCTTATCGCCCTTCACCGTGAGGCTGGTCGCCCCGGTCAGCTTGCCCTCGCCCATATGGATGGTGATCTTGTTCTTTTTCATCAGGTGGCCAATGCCCTGATTGAGCTGCTTTGCGACGCCGCGGCTGCGCTTCACCACGGCTTCCAAATCGGCCTCAATGCCTTGCGCCTTCAGGCCATAATCGCCCGCATTCTGCATGTAGTGGAATATCTCTGCCGAGCGCAGCAATGCCTTGGTCGGGATACAGCCCCAATTAAGGCAGATGCCGCCGAGGTTCTCACGCTCAACAATCGCCGTTTTGAGGCCCAGCTGCGCGCAGCGGATCGCCGCCACATAGCCGCCGGGGCCAGAGCCAAGAACAATTACGTCGTAGGAAGCGCTCATACCACCAGCCCCATTGGATTCTCGATCAGGCTTTGGAACTGAGCCAGTAATTTCGCCCCGTCCACGCCGTCAATGGCGCGGTGATCAAAGCTGCCCGTCACAGTCATTACGGTCGCGATGCCAAGCGCGCCGTCAACAACCGCGGGGCGTTGTTCGCCCGCGCCGACGGCCAGGATCATCCCCTGCGGAGGGTTGATCACGGCATCAAAATGCTTCGTGCCGAACATGCCAAGGTTCGAAAGCGAGGCCGTGCCGCCCTGATATTCATGCGGCATCAGCTTGCCATCGCGCGCCTTGCCTGCCAGCTCCTTCATCTCGGTTGAGATTTCGGCGAGCCCCTTGCGCCCGGCATCGCGGATCACCGGCGTGATCAAACCGGAAGGCGCAGCCACCGCAACAGAAATATCCTGACGGCTGTACTCGTGCATGACTTCGCCCTGGAAGCTGACATTGCATTGCGGCTCGCGTTGTAGCGAGCGCGCCAGCGCCTTGATGATCAGATCGTTGACGGAGAGTTTCACTCCATCCGCCTCCAGCGATGCGTTAAGTTCCTTTCGCAGTTTCAGCAGGGCATCGAGCTGAACATCGACGGTCAGATAGATATGCGGGATTTGCTGCTTCGCCTCGGTCAGGCGGCGAGCAATGACCTTGCGAACATTGTTGAGCTTCGCCTCGGTGTAGGGCGCGCCGCCATCTTCCGGTGCCATGGACGGCGTGGGAGTCGGCGCCGATGCAGCCGCGCTTGCCGCGGGCGCCGCGGTGGCACTGGAACTTTCAACATCTGCTTTCACGATCCGGCCATTGGGACCAGAGCCGGTGATCTGCGAGAGGTCCACACCCTTTTGCTCAGCAATGCGCTTTGCCAGAGGAGAGGCAACAATCCGCCCTTCCGATGATGATGGCGCAGATTTTGGTGCAGGCGCAGGCGCTGGTGCCGGAGCCCCAGCAGGCGCCTCAGTAACTGGCTCGGGCTCTGCCGGAGCGCCAGGCGCAGGCGCAGGCGCAGCACTTGGTGCGCTCACATCGCCAATATCTTCGCCCTCTTCCGCCAGCATCGCGATGACTGTGCCGACTGCAACGTTCTCGCTGCCTTCCTCGACCAGAATTGCAGCAATCGTCCCTTCATCGACGGCTTCAAATTCCATCGTCGCCTTGTCGGTCTCAATCTCGGCCATGATCTCGCCAGAGTTCACAGTGTCGCCGACCTTCACCAACCATTTGGCAAGCGTCCCCTCCTCCATTGTTGGAGAGAGAGCGGGCATCTTGATTTCTACGGCCATGGAGCGGTCAAATCCTCGTCGCTGGTGTTGTTTTGCCCGTGTGACGAATTCGGCCGCTTCGGGCAAGGCCTTGCATACGAAACCATTTGAAAGGATAGCTGCCTTCAGGGGAGCGAAGAATATGCGTACATTCCTGGTTGTGATGGACGAAAGCGAAGAGGCGCGGGCCGCATTGCGATATGCCGCGCGGCGCGCTGTCGCTGTGAAAGGCGCGGTGCACATCCTGGCGCTGGTCGCGCAGCAAAACGTTAGCGCATTTGGCGCGGTGCAGGACACCATTGAGCAAGAGGCGCATGACCGGGCAGAAATGCTGGCCAATGGGATCGGCGGAAATCTGCTGGCGGAAAGCGGAATCATGCCGACGATCTCGGTCAAGATTGGCAACAACCAGTCAATCGTCAGCGATTTTTTGAAAAACCATAAGGAAGTCGCTGCACTGGTGCTGGGCGCGGCGAGCGGCAATCCAGGCCCGCTGGTCACGCACTTTTCAGCGCATGCGGGCGATCTGCCCTGCCCGCTCTATGTCATCCCGAACGATTACGACGAAACCAGCAGCGATCACGAAGCGTGATGGCGGACTAGCGCAGGTCTACCGCGCCTATTTGCGCCGCCCCTGATGGCGGATATTACCAGGGCGACCGCGTTTGCCAGCGGTGTATTTCCCCTTTTTCGGTGGACCCTTTTTATAGCTCGGCTTGCCCCGGCGCGGCGGCGGCCGGTTCCCGCGCGGCTCAATCGCTTGACCATCGGCATCCACAGGCACGAATTTCAGCGCCCCGGTCAGCGCATTCGCCTCCGCCAGTTGTAGCGTCAACTTGTCACCGGGCGAATAGCTGGTGCCGCTGTCCTCACCCACCAGAGATTGCGCTGCTTCTTCATAGCGGAAATGTTCTGCCCTCAAAGTGGAAACGGGCACCAGACCATCACCGCCAAGGCCAACGATTGTGGCAAAGAAGCCAAAGCCTTGAACGCCTGTAATGCGGGTTTCAAAGTTCTCGCCAACTCTGCCGGATAGCCAAGCGGCGACATAGCGATCAATTGTATCGCGTTCCGCCTCCATCGCCCTGCGCTCTGTCTGGCTGATTGCATCGGTGATCTGTTGCAGATTATCGCGGTCGCGCTCTGACAGCCCGCTTTTTTCCGGCAAAGGCACCTTTGGCTTCGGCTGTTCCAACTTATACGCATCCACCAAAGCGCGGTGCACGAGCAGATCGGCATAGCGGCGAATGGGCGATGTGAAATGCGCGTAAGACCCGAGTGCCAGGCCAAAGTGTCCCGAATTGGCCGGGCCGTAATAGGCCTGCATCTGAGTGCGCAGGACGGCCTCCATCACCTGTGCTTTTTCGTCCTCATCGCTCACATCTTTGAGCATGCGGTTAAAAAGGCTCGGCGTGATCACCTGGCCCAGCGCGAGCTTTTGTCCGAACGTCTCCAGATAATCGCGCAGCGCGATCAGTTTTTCCCGGCTTGGCGTCTCATGCACGCGGTAAACCAAAGGAGAGGTCTTCGCCTCCAGCGCCTGAGCCGCAGCGACATTGGCCGCAATCATAAAATCTTCGACCACGCGGTGAGCATCGAGCCGCTCACGCACAGCGATCTCTTCGATCTGACCTTGCTCATTGAGCACTACCCGCCGCTCTGGCAGGTCAAGATCCAGTGGATCACGCGCAGCGCGCGCGGCGGCGAGCGCCTTCCATGCGCCCCACAGATTGACGAGAAAGTCCGGCGTGTTGTCGCCGTCCACCGCCGCCTGCGCATCTTCATAGGCGATATTGTGATGGATGCGGACAATCGCGCGGGTGAAGCGATGGCTGGTGATTTTGCCCTTGGAATTGATCCGAAGATGGCACGCCATGGCCGCACGATCTTCTCCTTCGCGCAGGGAACAGACATCTGCGCTCAAAATCTCTGGCAGCATCGGCACCACCCGGTCCGGGAAGTAGATCGAATTGCCGCGCTTTCGCGCTTCTTTGTCGAGCGCGCTGCCCGGGCGGACATAATAGGATACGTCAGCAATCGCGACGAGCGCCCTGAAACCGCCCTCACCGTCCGGTTCCGCCCAGATGGCATCATCGTGATCGCGCGCATCGACCGGATCGATTGCTACGATGGGCAGATCACGCAGGTCTTCGCGCTTTTCCTCTGACAAATTCAGCTCAGTCGCGGTTTGCGCCTCTGCCAATGTCTCTTCTGGGAATGTTTGCGGGATGCCGTGCTTGGCAATCGCGATCAGGCTGAAGCTTTTCGGGGCGAGCGGGTCGCCGATCACTTCGACAACTTTAACGCCCGCGCGTTCAGAGCGGCCCACCCGCTCACACAGGACCAACTGCCCCTCTTCCGCTTCGCCTACATCGGCGATGGGAGACGAATTGCGGATGCGTTTGTCGACCGGTGCCAACCATGCCTTGCCGCGACCATCGAGCTCCACCACGCCGAGCAGACCTTCGCTGCGCGCGGGCAATTTCTTCATCGGATGGGCAATCCATCCAGTATCGGTTTCTTCGGCGCGGGACAGCACCCGGTCGCCGCGTTTGAGCGCAGGCATGCCTTTTGCACCGCGCCCACCTTTCATCTCTTTGACCGTTAGACGCGGCGGCTTATCCGGCGCATCGGCTGCCCAGTTCTCCGGGATCGCGATCGCTTCGCCGTCTTCGATGTCGACGACCTTCAGAACCGTGACTTTCGGCACACCTCCCATCCGGTGGTAAGCGGTCTTTTTGCCGTCGATCAGGCCTTCTTCGGCCATATCCTTAAGCAGCCGCTTAAGCGCGATCTTCTCCTGCCCTTTCAGGCCAAACGCCTTTGCGATCTCCCGCTTGCCTGTGGGGCCGTGGGCAGTCTGAATAAACTCCAGCACCTGCTTCGCACTCGGCAGGCCTGCGGGGCGTTTCATTTGTCTTTTGGCCATGAGAAATCCGTTCGTGCTGAGCCTGTCGACGTACAAACACTTGACTGGGCTCGCCCTTCGACAAGCTCAGGACGAGCGGTCTCTAATCGTTATCAGCGGCTTTCGCCACCGGCGCAAATGCTCCGCCGGGGACTGCGCTGGAAACAGGTGAGCAATAGCTGCCTGTGCAAGCGGCCACGCCCAGCAGCCAGTCATCGCCGCGCAGAGGAACGGCCAGCTCAATCTTGGGAGCATCGGTTGCGGGGATAGCGCTGCGGATATCCTCACCCTTGGTGCCATTCGGCAAAACGCCACGCCAATAGGATTCGTCGGTACGGCGGGCCTTGATCACATAGCGATCCGCCCCGGGAACCGCGTCCCATTCCAGCGCCGTATCCACCCGCACCGCCGCATCGGCGGTGACCGCTGGCGGCATCGGCGCCTTTGCCAGACGGTGAAGCGCGCGCACATTAAACTGCGAAGAGCGGGTCAGATAATCAAAGTCGATCTCGTCAACCGTATCACCATATTTGATGCCGTTCTCGGTGCGCAGGTCCTGATGCTGATGCTCATAATCTTCGACAGAGACCGCAATGCGGATCGCTGGATAGCCCTTATCGAGAAACGGGATTTGATCACCGCCCCGGCCCATACGGTCTGTCCGCCAGATCTGGCGCACTTGCATGCCGTCAGGATTGGCCTGAGCGAGATTACCGAGCCAACGGGCAAGATTACGTCCCGGCATGTCATTCTCACCGCCAAAACGGCGCTGTCTTGCACGCAGCTGCTCAGTGGAATCGGCACGTGGTCCTTCGGAGAATACGCGCACATGTTTCGCGTCGCACACTCCGTCTGACCCGCAAGAATTGCCGATCATATCGTTGTTGAGCACGGCCTTTACGGTCATGCCCTGTTCCTCCACCCAATCGGCGAGGATCCGCGCGCCATAGAGGCCTTGCTCCTCACCGGTCAGTAGCGCGTAAATAATGGTCGAGGGATATTGCTGCTTGGACAGGATACGGGAGGCCTCCAGGATCATCACGCTGCCAGAGCCATCGTCATTCGCGCCCGGCGCATCGTCAGTGCCATTGAGCGGATCGGTGACCCGGCTGTCATAATGGCCCTGCACGATGATTACTTCATTGGGGCGTTCCGTCCCGCGCTGAATCGCAACCGCATTTCGCACCAAGGTTGGTTGAGGGATGCGCCGCCCATCGGACTCGATAACACGCTCAACCGATTGAACCTCCAGGCAGTCATCGCAGCCCATCCCAATCCGGCGAAACTCATCCAGCGCCCAATTGACCGCCGCGCCAATTCCGCGCTTCGGATCGGTTTGAGACGACAAGGTATGCCGCGTGCCAAACCCGACAATGATGTCCATATCGGCGCGCAGGCGCTGTTCGGAAACCTGAGCAGCGAGACTGTCGTCAGTCGCGGCTGGAACATGGTCATCAGCTGCCAGTGGCGCAGCAACTAGCGAGGCGAGAATAGCGAGTTTTTTGATCATGCCGCAATGTTTGCCGCGACATGCGAGCGCGCGCAAGCTCTAGTAAGCGCGCGCCACCAGAATTCGCTCGACTGCAGGCTCACCTGTGAAGATGCAGGTGCCGTCTGCTGCATCGCTGCCGCGCGGGACATTGCGAAAGGTGAGTTTGTGCTCTTTTAAGCGCTCGACTACCTTTTCCAAAGCGTCCCCACTTGACTTTGACCACTGCACCTCGACCCAACCCGGATATTTTCCGCCTTTGGCAAAGTGGCTGGCCACGTCAGCCCATTCGCTGATCCCGCGGGTGATATTCGCATCGCGCCGCTCGCGCGCCTCGTTGAAGAGGTTAGCCTGGATGTCTTCCAGCATCGCGCCAATCTGGCCCGCGACATCCTCGCGTTTCGGCGCAGCAAAGGCGACCTTGCCATTCACTGGGTTCCACATTTTGTCACGGCGCAGCAGGCTGACCACGCCCGCTTCCATATCACGTCCGCCGACCTCGATGATAACCGGCGCGCCTTTGCGCACCCAATCCCAACGCTTGGCTGTCGCTTTGCCAGGCACAGTGTCGAGCCAGATTCGTGTCTTCTCACCCAGCGCGCTTTGCGCGGTCAGCTGGCCATAGAGCTCGCGGCAATATTGGAGCAGCGCCTCATCCTCTGGTTTGTCGCGCAACATAGGCAGGATGATCACTTGATGCGGTGCAATCGCGGGGGGCACACGCAGGCCATCATCGTCTCCGTGCGTCATAATCACGCCGCCAACCATGCGGGTCGAAACGCCCCAGCTGGTGGTGTGGCAATATTGCTGAGTGCCCTCGCGATCCTGAAACTGGATATTCGCAGCTTCTGCAAAATTGGTGCCGAGATAATGCGACGTGCCCGCTTGCAGGGCTTTGCCGTCCTGCATCATCGCCTCGATCGACCAGGTCTCTACCGCTCCGGGGAAACGCTCGTTCTCCGGCTTCTCGCCAGCGATCACCGGCATAGCCAGATCTTCCTCAGCACAGGCACGGTACATTTCCAGCGCGCGGTGCGTTTCTTCTTTGGCTTGCTCCTGATTTTCGTGGGCGGTGTGCCCCTCCTGCCAGAGAAACTCGCTGGTGCGCAGGAACATCCGCGTGCGCATTTCCCAGCGCACAACGTTGGCCCATTGGTTTGTGAGTAGTGGCAGGTTGCGCCAGCTTTGGATCCAGCGCGCCATCGCATCGCCAAAGATCGTCTCTGAGGTTGGCCGAACCACCAGCGGCTCTTCCAATTTCGCCTCAGGATCGGGTACCAATCCGCCCTCACCATCGGCGATCAAACGGTGGTGCGTGACAACCGCCATTTCCTTCGCAAAGCCGTCAACATGCTCCGCCTCACGCTCAAAATTCTTGAGCGGGATGAACAGCGGGAAATAACAGTTTTGCACGCCAGCGGCTTTGATCCGATCATCGAGAAGACGCTGTATACGCTCCCAAATGCCGTAACCCCATGGCTTGATCACCATGCAGCCGCGCACTCCGGATTCTTCGGCCAAATCAGCCTCGGCAATGACGGTTTGATACCATTTGGCGAAGTCGTCTTCGCGCTTCACATTTAGAGCGTGGCGGATGTTAGACACGGCGGGTCTCTCTCAAAATCTTAGAGCGGGTGTTGGGTTGATCGAGCGGTAGCGCTACGCCCGCTGCGCGCAATTCGCAAATGGTCGCAGGGCTATTTGCTCAACTCATCAAGTTTCTTTTGCATCGCTGCCATTTGTTCGCGCAGTGCATCAATCTCACCATTGCTGCTTGCACCAGATGCCGCGCCTGCGGCGGCTTTCGGCGCGGCGGACTTGCGCTTGTTTGCAACGCCCGGAATTAGAGCATCAGCCGCAGCACGCATCATAGCCATATTGGTTTCGTGGATGGCCGAAATCGGATTGTTCGACATGCCTTTCTCAAAGGCCTCGCGAATCTTGGTTTGGTTATCACGAAAATTGGCCATGCTAGCCTCAAGGTAAGACGGCACCATCGCCTGCATGGAATTGCCGTACATGCCAATCAGTTGGCGCAGGAAACTCACCGGCAGCATCTGCTCGCCATTGGCCTCTTCATCCATGATGATCTGGGTCAGAATCGAGTGGGTTATGTCATCGCCCGACTTTGCATCAAGCACCTGAAATTCAACATTGTCGCGGACCATTCCGGCAAGATCATCGAGCGTAATATAGCTTGATGAACTGGTGTTGTAGAGCCGCCGATTGGCGTATTTCTTGATGATGATCGCATCACCCGCTTCGCCAGTCTTGCGTGAACCTGATTTTGCGGCTTTGGACTTGCCTGCCATTATTTGGATCCCATGAATTTTGCGTTGCAGCGCGCTTAGCATCTGCACAATGTGCAGCGCAACATGAACGTTTCTAGGATCCGAAACGTTGTCCCAGAATGGTCAGCAATTCATACTGTGAAAGGCCGCTTTGCTGCGCAGCATTTTGCAGTTCATATGGCACAGACAGCCAGTCGCCCTCGCTCAGGCTTGGTGCCGCGCATAGGTCAACCACCACCATATCCATCGAGACTTTCCCGAGCAGCGGCAAAGGCGTTTCAGCGTGGGACAAATGCGTACCGCTGCGGCCATCCACATTGCCCCAACTGCGCAGGAAGCCATCGGCATAACCCAGCGAGACGGTGCCCACCCGCATATCACGGGACGCGATGAATTCGCCATTATAGCCAACGGCATCACCCACCTTTAACTCGCGCGTCTGGATGATTGCGGTCTCTGGAAATGCGACCTGTTTGATGGCGCCTGCGAGTTCTTGCCGCGCAATTCCACCGTATAAGGCAAGACCTGGCCGCGTCAGATCAAAGGCATAATCGCTGCCCAACGCAATCCCGGCGCTGTTGGCTAGGCTTAGAGAATTCCAATCGACATGTGCCTGCACCTCGCGAAAGCGCGCCAATTGCTGCGCATTCATTTCGCTGTTTTCATCGGCGCAAGCGAGGTGCGACATTAGCACATCGACATGGAGCTCTTTGATGGCCTCATCGCCAACCTCAGAAGGTGCAATGCCAAGCCGGTTGATCCCGGTATCGACCATCAGGTGGCAGCGGCCACCGCCGGCTTCGTTCCAACGTCGTGCCTGCTCGAGCGAATTGATGACCGGCACGGCTCCGCTCGCCTTGGCGTAAGCCACATCTTGTTCTGTCATCGGGCCATGCAAAACCGCAACATCGCTGGCATGCACGTGATGCGCGACCGCTTCGACCTCGCTCCAATGCGCGACGAAGAACTTCTCCGCACCGGCATCGCGAAGCGTCGGAACGCAGCGTTCAACACCTAGCCCATAGCAATCGGCTTTCACCGCCGCGCCAGCAGAGGCATCACCAGACATGGCATCCAACGCGCGCCAATTGCTGATCAATGCCGCATGATCAATCCGCAGGCGAAGACTTGTTGGCGCAGAATCAACCGACATCGTCGGTGAAGTCACGCGGAGGCCCGGACGGCAGGCCCCACCAAGCTACGACGAGCCCAAAGGCCACAACGATCCAAGTGTACCAAAGCCCAGAGTAGATGTTGCCCGTGCTGGCAACGATCACCCCGGCGATCAGAGGCAGGAACCCGCCAAGATAACCAGCCCCAATGTGATAAGGGATCGACATCGAGCTGTAGCGGATGCGCGGCGGGAACATCTCTGACAGCAGCGCCGCGACCGAGCCATAGGTCAGCGCTGACAGAACGCCGAGAGCGAGCAGCGCAGCGATGATACCCACGATGTTGATCAACGGCGGAACCTGCCGCGAGAAGTCGAACCCTGACTTGGTCAGCGCCTCTTGCAAACCAGTTGTCCGCGAAGCCGCACCCTCTTCCGTTTCTTCGAGCCACTCAGGCGCGATGGCAACCGGTTCGCCGCCAACGGTGATACCAAGATCGCCGCCCGGTTGAAGCGTGTAGGACACGCCGCTGCCGGTCAGGCTGCTCAAGATTTTGCCGCAGGGCGTCTGTTCGCGGTCAAACAATTCGGCGAACGGATCGGTCACGCATTGATCGCCGCTCACAACAACAGGCGTGCGTTCAGCCGCTTCGGCAAGACCCGGGTTGGCCAGGCTGCCCATGAACCAGAAGATCGGGAACAGCGTCACCAACGTCGCCAAGGCACCGATGATGATCGGCTTCTTGCGCCCGACCGTATCCGACCATTTGCCAACGATGAGATAGAGGCCG
Organism: Erythrobacter sp. SN6-5; assembly: GCF_057364945.1. NCBI lineage: Bacteria > Pseudomonadati > Pseudomonadota > Alphaproteobacteria > Sphingomonadales > Erythrobacteraceae > Erythrobacter > Erythrobacter sp. SN6-5. The sequence continues at coordinate 2,332,841 of NZ_CP200282.1, read as the reverse complement.
AGTGAAAGAAGTCCGGCGATCAGCAGGATGACTTCCACCGTCCCCTCATCGAGCCGCATATTCCCCTTAAGGAAGGACAGGCTTGAAAAGAATGCAGTGTACCAGATGGTCGTCAGGATCCCGCTGACACCGAACAGTGCGACAAAGATACGCTTCTTGTTGCCCGGATAAGTAAAGCTCTCAATGAACGGATTGCCAGAGGTTTCACCCGATTCCTTCATCGCCTGGAACACGGGGCTCTCAGACAGTTTGAGGCGCATCCACAGCGAAATCCCAAGCAGGATAATCGACAGCAGGAATGGCACTCGCCAGCCCCAATCCGCGAAGGCTTCTTCCGGGATGATCCAGCGACACAGCAAGACGACGATGATGGACAGCACAAAGCCCCCTGCCACACTCGCCTGGATGAAACTGGTGTAGAAACCGCGCTTTTCAGGAGGCGCGTGTTCAGCAACATAAATCGCCGCACCGCCATATTCACCGCCCAAGGCGAGGCCCTGCAACACGCGCAGGAAAATGACGATGATCGGGGCAATGATCACATATTGCTCACCATAGCTCTCTTTGAGCGTATCGACCGTGGGGATTAGCCCGACGCCAGCGGTCGCAATACCCATCAAAGTGACAGTCACAAGGAACGTGTATTTGCGCCCTAGTCTATCGCCGAGAAATCCAAACAGAATTGCGCCAATCGGGCGGAAGGCAAAGCCCAGCGCGAAGGTGGACCACACCAGCAGCAATGCCAGCGTCGGGTCATTCACGTCGTAAAACGCATCCTTCAGGATGTAAGCAAGCGTGCCGTAGATAAAGAAATCATACCATTCAAAGATGGTTCCGGCGCTGCTCGCACCGATCACCAGTTTGATTTCTTTCTCGCTTGGCTCGCGCTGCTTTAGCGCTTCCGCATCGACCATAAGCCCCGTGATCCTCTTCTGACTGGCCAATTTCTCTTGGCCTTATCCGGTAGCACTAGCTGCTCGTTTACCGAGAGGAAAGCGCGTTACTCGCAGCCTTCCACACGAGCATCAACGCACCGTGCCGTGCCGGATGCTCCAAAGCTGGCGTCAAAGCATCAAAACCCGGCCAATCCGGCATGTCCGCACCACCACTTAACCACTGCTCAACCTCATGCGTTTTGGTGATGATATCGGCTGCGCTGCGCCCCTGGACATCAGCGGCCACGATTGCAGCAGAGGCCTGTCCGATAGCGCAGGCAGTCACTTGCATGCCGATCCGCGAAATCGCCCCGTCCTCCCGGCAGTCGATCGCCAGTTCAATTGAACTGCCGCAGGTACGCGAACGCGCGTCGCCAATGAATTGAGACGCATTACCTAGAGGGTAATTGGCAAGTGATGCAGCCAGGCCGAGCAATTGCGGCGTATAAAGCTTGTTTGCCTTTACGCTTAGCCACAATCGGTCCATCACTCGATCAGACTGGCTTCGTCAGCAGCCTCAGCTTCGTCGGAGAGCTTCGCGCGCCGTTCCGCAATGGCGGACACCAATTGCCGGGAGAACGCGTCAGCTGCCGGATATGTCCGCGCAGTCGTGATCCAAGTCGGGCGGCCCTTGAAGCCCCAAACTGTGTCGAAACCAAGCGCCAGAACAGAGAATGCAAAAACGACGATCAACGCACCCTTGACCGCGCCAAAGCCAAAGCCGAGCACACGATCAATCGGGCCCAGAATGGAATTGCGTGATGCCTCACCCACATTATTCGCAATCACTTTCATCGCCGCATAGGGGATAAGCAGCAGAAGCGCGAAGGCGAGGATCGGCGTTGCCGGATCGGCATCGACGAAATCGCGAAGGCCATTGGTTAGCGGCGCATGCAAATAGTAAATCGCAAAGGCGGATAGCATCCAAGCCGCCAGCGAGAGGACCTCCTGCACCAGGCCCCGCATGAAACCACCAATCGCGGCAACTCCCACGATTATGAGCACGATTATGTCAAATATAGCCATCGGTATGGTGAATTATTCCGTCCCAACCACTTGGTCAACGAGGTTCGAAAGTTGTCCCAAACCGTGATAATTGAGCTTAGATGAGCCGAGCTTTTTATCGGACGGGCCATAGCCTCTCGCAAATCCCAGTTTCACGGCCTCTCTAAGACGCAGATCACCATGAGAAACCGGGCGAATTTCCCCAGCCAGCGATACTTCGCCGAACCACACCGCTTTGTCAGGTAGCGGCTTATCGGCGAGCGCTGACATCAAAGCCGCTGCGACTGCCAAATCAGCAGCGGGATCAGCCAGTCGGTACCCACCAGCGATATTAAGATACACCTCAGCCGAGGAGAAATTGAGGCCGCAGCGCGATTCGAGCACAGCGAGCAGCATCGCCAGCCTGCCATTGTCCCAGCCAACCACCGCACGGCGCGGTGTGGCGCCCGATTGCAACCTGACAATCAGTGCCTGTATCTCAACCAAGACGGGCCTTGTGCCTTCCAGGGCGGGAAAGACAGCGCTGCCTGCAAGCGGTTGGTCCCGCCCGGACAGAAACAGCATAGAAGGGTTCGTCACCTCTTCCAGCCCTTCATTCGCCATTGCAAAGACACCGATCTCATCGACCGCTCCGAAACGGTTCTTTAGCGCGCGCAGGATCCGGTATTGATGGCTGCGTTCTCCCTCAAAGCTCATTACCACATCGACCATGTGCTCCAGCACGCGCGGGCCAGCGATGTTGCCGTCTTTGGTGACGTGCCCGACCAGCACCAGCGCCGTGCCATTTTCCTTGGCATAACGGATCAGTTCGAGCGCACATCCGCGCACCTGACTGACCGTTCCTGGCGCGCCTTCGATTGTGTCGGAATGCATCGTTTGTATCAGATCGATTACCAGCAAGGCGGGCGGATCGCCTGCACCCAATGTGGTCAGAATATCGCGCACCGATGTTTCTGACGCGAGCCGGATCGGTGCATCAGCAATTCCCAAGCGCGCAGCGCGAAGGCGCACCTGCCCGGCGGCTTCCTCTCCGCTGACATAAACCACATCGCCATTAGAGCGCGCGATTGTGGCCGCCGTTTGGATCAGCAAAGTGGATTTTCCGATGCCGGGATCACCGCTCATCAGCACAGCTGAGCCTGGCACAAGGCCGCCGCCCAGCGCACGGTCAAACTCTGCGAGACCGGTCGGCCGTCGCTGAGGCAATTGCGCGGGGCCATCAAGCGGCACGAATTCCAAAGCTCGCCCGCCGCGCGAAAGATCGTGTTTCTGCGAGAACACCGTTGCCGGTGCGTCCTCCGTCATCGTGTTCCATTCAGAACAATCGGGACATTGCCCCTGCCAGCGGTGCGAAACTGAGCCGCATGCACCACATACATATCGCCGTTTGGTCTTTGCCATCCCAATTTCGTAGACGGAACATTTGCGGAACGCAATTGCCATTCCCGACTTTCCACGTCATCACGATTCTCATGCGGCAAAAAGAACTTCGTCTCGCTCTAGTCTGCTACGGCGGTGTCAGCCTTGCAGTGTATATGCATGGTGTCACCAAAGAGATCTGGCATCTGGCGCGCGCTAGCCGAGCGTTCCATGCCAATCGCGAGGCACCATGCAGCGGCGTCGCCAAGGTCTATTGCGATTTGCTGCGCGAGATTGAGCGCGATTACTCGCTCCGTCTACGCGTGATGCCTGACATTCTTACCGGGGCGAGCGCTGGCGGGATCAATGCTGTGTTTCTGGCTCAGGCGATCCATTCTGGGCATTCGCTTGAACCGCTTACCGACCTTTGGCTCAAAACCGCTGATGTCGAAGAGCTGACCGATCCCAAAGCGCAGCCGATGTGGCGCTATGCCAAAATCTGGGCTCAGCCGATTGCAGAGTGGGTGCTCAGCCGTCCTGGCAACGCCGTTAGCGAGAGCGTCTCGCCAGAGACCCGGACTGAAGTGCGACAAAAGGTCTCTCGCCTTGTCCGTGGTCGATGGTTCAGCCCGCCATTTTCTGGCGACAAATTCTCCAGCCTGCTGTTTGAAGCGCTGGAGGGCATGCGACTGGGCGAGCGCGGTGATCCTTTGCTGCCCCCCGGGCATCCGATCGATCTGTTTGTCACCACCACCGACTTTCGTGGTCATGTAGAGATGCTGCGCCTCAACAGTCCGCCGATTGTTGAAGAAACCGAGCATCGCACTCCGATCAGCCTGCGCGCGAGCACCCCGGCGGCGAGCAGCGAAGGGCTTACCAATCCGCTTGAGCTGGTGCTGGCAGCCCGTGCGACGGCGAGCTTTCCGGGAGCCTTCCCGCCGCTGCAACTGGCGGAGATTGATCGCTTGGCACAGCGCAAGGGGATCGATTGGACATCCCGTGCAAGCTTCCTCAACCGGATCATGCCTGTCCATATGCGTGACGGAACGCAGGACGGCGTGTCGCTGATTGATGGCTCCGTTCTGGTCAATGCTCCGTTCGGCGGCGCGATCAAGGCGCTGCATGGGCGCCCGGCGCAGCGGGAGGTTGACCGCCGGTTTGTCTACATTGATCCGCGCCCTGATCGAGTTGGGTCGGTCAACGAAAATCACGATTCGCCAATCGGCTTTTTCGGCGCGATTTTCGGTTCTTTATCGACCATCCCACGCGAACAGCCGATCAGAGACAATCTGGAACGGATTGAGCAGCAATCCCGCGATGCGGAGAGGTTGAGCCGGATCGTCCTGGGCCTGCGGCCAGAGATCGATCGCGCGGTAGAAAAATTGTTCGGAATGACGTTCTTCCTCGACAGTCCCAGCCCAAAGCGTCTGCACAATTGGCGCGCGAAAGCGCAGCAGGCGGCGGCTGAGCGATCCGGCTATGCGTTTCAAGCCTATGCTCAAACCAAGTTCAGCGGGATTATTGACCGTCTGGCAGAACTCACTCTTGAGGCGGCGCCCGAATTGTCTCTGGCAGACAGCATGCCGATTGCTGCTGCAATGCGCCGCGAATTGGAGCGTCGCGGGTTAAGTGACTTATCCGACGGCTGTGGCGGCGCAAGTGAAGCAGCGATCCAATTCTTCCGGGCGCACGACATCGGTTTTCGCATTCGACGATTGCGCCTGCTCGCACGCAGGCTGGCGCGTGATTGGGAAACCGATCCAGAGATACCGGACGATGCGCTCGATATCGCGAGAGAGAAAATCTACGACATTCTCGCGCTCTATTTCTCCGCCGACGATATCTCTGGGCTGAGCGACGAGTTCGCTGGCTATGCGCGGAACGCCTTGAAGGATCCGGGTGCCTTGCTGGATTATCTTGCTGAGCAGCGCCTGTTGCCCGAAACCGATCTGGAAGCGGAGCGGATTTTTGCAGACGCGCTGGCGCAAATGCCCAAGAACCTAAAGCGGCGGATGCTGCTGACCTATCTTGGCTTCCCGTTCTATGACGTGGCCACCCTGCCCCTGCTCCAAAACGAAGGTCTGACCGAATACAACCCCGTAAAGGTCGATCGAATTTCTCCCGATGATGCGCGCTCCATTCGAGAGGGCGGCACGCGGGCGACATTGCGCGGCATTGAGTTCTATAACTTCGGTGCGTTCTTCAGCCGGTCTTACCGCGAAAACGACTATGTCTGGGGCCGCTTACATGGGGCGGAGCGCATGATCGATCTGATCGCATCAACGGTCGATGCCGGGATGAAACCCGAAGCTGTCCGTTCAGCCAAACGCTCCGCATTCCTCGCCATTATTGACGAGGAATTGGAGGTTGGCAGATGCCGCGAGCATTTGCTGCGCGGGCTAAGGGACGAGATCCTCGCACGCTTTGCGTAAGGCCAAGCGCTCGCTTAGCCTTCGATGCTGTTCCAGATAGCGGTCACGAATGCGTCATCGCTGATAAAGCCCTCGCCGCGATCAAAGCCAGCCAGCGGTTTGGCCGCGACCGTTTCTTCCAGCGTCTTGCCAGCTTCATTGAGCGCTTCGACGCGGGACACTGCCTCGCCGATCATTGCGCGATAGGCGACCATTTCGGCTTTGTTCGACATGCCACCGTGGCCCGGAATAACCTTCGTCTCATCATCGATCATCGCAATCACGAGATCGAGCGTGGACATGAGGTTGTAAACGCTGCCGCCAGAGCGGGTGTCAACAAATGGGTAGCCCGGAATGTTGAAGTAGAGATCGCCCATGTGAACGACATTTGCCTTGTCCCACATTACCACGCTGTCGCCATCGGTGTGGCCGCCACCCAAGTAAGCCAGGTTGATGGTGTCGTCATTGAGATGGAAGCGGAGCCCCTGACCATAAGTCACAACTGGCAGAGCAACATCTGGGGCTGGCTCTCCATCACGACCGGATAGCGACGGGTCAGCCATGCGGACACGAACGTTATCGTGCGCGAAAATTGTCGCGCCAGTCTTGCCGAAGTTCTCATTCCCGCCGGTGTGATCGCCGTGCCAATGCGTGTTGACGACATATTTCACCGGGGTCGCGCCAAGCCCGGCCACAGCGGCTTCAATCTTTTCAGACAGCGGTGCGAACTGATCATCAATCATGACCGTCGCATCGTCGCCGTAACTGACCCCGATATTACCGCTTAGCGCCGAACAGAACCGCCACACCAGGTGCGATCTCTTCAACGGTGATTTCCACGTCATCAAGACTGCGCTGAGCATAGCTGGGAACGGCCAGCAATGGGGTTACAGCAGCGAGGGCAAAAACGGCGAAACGGTTCATAATTCTTCTCCAGTCGCCTGCGAAATAGCCATAAGCCGCACGGTTGTCGAGTTGACTAAGCGAGCCTTAGGCAGCGTCAAATGCGACAGTGAGTCGCTATTCAGTGCAACGAGGCTGATGCTATCTGGCTCTGTCTCAGAAGGCAGTGCCAGACGCCGCCTCACCCGCCAAAGGCATCTTTCAACTTGGAGAAAAAGCTGCGGCTTTCAGGGCATTCATCGCCGGTTTCGGTCTCACGAAACTCCTCGAGAATGTCCTTTTGCTTGCGGCTGAGCTTCGTCGGTGTTTCCACCGCAATCTCTACCACCAGATCGCCGCGCCCGCGCCCTTGCAGGACTGGCATACCGGCCCCGCGCACGCGCAATTGCTTGCCCGATTGAATGCCAGTTGGGATGTCGACCGAATTGGTTGAGCCATCAAGGTCAGGTATCTCAACACATCCACCCAGAGCCGCCGTCGTAAAGCTGACTGGAACGCGAGTTGCCAAAGTGGTGCCCTCGCGCTGGAACAGCTCATGCGGGGTTACGTGCACAAAAATGTAGAGATCACCGGGAGGGGCACCGCGAGCGCCCGCCTCACCCTTGCCCGACAGCCTGATACGCGTGCCAGTATCAACGCCAGGTGGAATTTCCACTGACAGGGCCTGAGCGCGATCAACACGCCCTTCCCCGCGGCACGAACCGCATGGTTCCTCTAGAACCGCGCCACGGCCGCTGCAGGTTGGGCAAGGCCGCTCAACGACGAACAGACCCTGCTTTGCCCGCACAGATCCGTGCCCGTGGCACAAATTGCACTGCCGCTCGCTGGTGCCGGGCGCCGCGCCCGAACCATCACAGGTGTCGCAGGCTTGAGAGACTTCGATCTCAATCTCGGTCGATTTGCCGTGGAATGCCTCTTCGAGGGAAACCTGCATGTCATAGCGCAGATCGGCGCCGCGCCGAGTTTGTTGCTTAGCCACCTGCAGCCCCGCCAAAGGCACTGCCAAAGATGGTCTCAAAAATATCGCCAATATCGCCGAAGTCGGCCTGACCGCGCCCGCCGCCAAAGCCGCCCCCGCCGCCGTTCATCCCTTGCTGGAATGCCTCGTGACCATAGCGATCATAGGCCGCGCGCTTTTGCGGGTCTTTGAGGACTTCATAGGCCTCGCCAATCGCTTTGAACTTCGCCTCTGCTTCCCCATCGCCTGGGTTGCGATCGGGGTGAAACTTCATCGCCAGCTTGCGATACGCACTTTTAAGCACGCTGCCGTCGGCATCGCGAGCGACCTCGAGCAATTGGTAATAATCTAATTGGGTAGCAGCCATGGTGACCTTGGTCCCTAAAACCTAGCTGCCGTCAGCGCAGGCCTTTGGTGGACCACACTAACGGCAGGATAGTTTTTCATGAGGACATCAGTCCTTGTTGTCTTCGTCCACTTCGGAGAATTCCGCATCGACAACGTCTTCGTCGTCTGACGCATCCGAAGAAGCATCGCCGTCGCCGCCGTCACCGGCCGCACCTTCAGCCTGCTCTTTCTCGTAGATTTGCTGACCCATTTTCATGGCCGCTTCGGTCAAAGCCTGAGACTTGGCGTTGATCTCATCAACATCATCGCCTTCCAGCGCGGTTTTCGCTTCGCCAAGGGCGGTTTCCACCGCAGACTTGGTATCCGCGTCAACCTTATCGCCGTGCTCTTCGAGCTGCTTTTCGGTCGCGTGAACAAGACTGTCGGCTTGGTTGCGAGCTTCCGCAGAGGCCCGGCGTTTCTTGTCTTCTTCAGCAAATTTCTCAGCGTCTTGAACCATCTGATCAATATCATTGTCGGACAGTCCGCCCGATGCCTGGATCTTGATCGTCTGTTCTTTGCCGGTACCTTTGTCCTTAGCAGAGACATTCACGATACCGTTCGCGTCAATGTCAAAGGTCACCTCAACCTGCGGAACGCCCCGCGGCGCAGGCGGAATGCCAACCAGATCAAACTGACCCAGCATCTTGTTATCCGCCGCCATTTCGCGCTCGCCCTGGAACACGCGAATGGTCACCGCATTCTGATTGTCTTCAGCGGTCGAATAGGTCTGCGTCTTCTTGGTCGGAATCGTCGTGTTGCGATCAATCATCCGGGTGAAGACACCGCCCAGAGTTTCGATGCCGAGCGACAATGGCGTCACGTCGAGCAGCAGCACGTCTTTAACGTCGCCTTGCAGAACGCCCGCCTGGATGGCCGCGCCCATGGCAACAACTTCGTCTGGGTTCACGCCGGTGTGCGGCTTCGCTTCGAAGAAACCTTCAACCACTTCGCGAACTTTCGGCATGCGTGTCATACCGCCAACCAAGATCACTTCGTCGATGTCATCTTTCGACACGCCCGCATCGGCCAGAGCCTTCTTACACGGCTCAAGCGTGCGCTTGATCAGATCGCCAACCAGCTTTTCAAGGTCAGATCGGCTGAGTGTTTCGACCAAGTGCAGCGGCGTGCTTGATCCGCCATCCATACGCGCCGTAATAAACGGCAGGTTGATTTCGGTCGTAGCCGAACTGGAAAGCTCAATCTTGGCCTTTTCAGCAGCTTCTTTCAGACGTTGGAGCGCAAGCTTGTCCTTGCGCAGGTCCATGTTCTCTTTCTTTTCAAACTCGCTGGCGAGCCATTCGACAATCGCACTGTCGAAATCTTCACCACCGAGGAACGTGTCGCCGTTGGTCGACTTCACTTCGAATACGCCGTCGCCAATTTCGAGCACAGATACGTCAAACGTACCGCCACCAAGGTCATAAACAGCGATCGTCTTGCCGTCGTTCTTGTCCATGCCATAGGCGAGCGCCGCAGCGGTTGGTTCGTTGATGATCCGTAGCACTTCAAGACCAGCGATTTGACCGGCGTCTTTCGTCGCCTGACGCTGAGCATCGTTAAAGTATGCAGGAACGGTAATAACGGCCTGTTCCACGGTCTCACCGAGATAACTCTCAGCGGTTTCTTTCATCTTTTGCAGGATGAAAGCGGAAACTTGGCTTGGCGAATAATCTTCATCGCCCGCCTTTACCCATGCGTCGCCATTTTTGCCTTTGACGATATCATACGGGACCAGGCCCATATCTTTCTTCGTCAACGGGTCGTCGAAGCGGCGACCGATCAGGCGCTTAATCGCGAACAGAGTGTTGTCGGGATTGGTAACAGCCTGACGCTTGGCCGGTTGGCCGATCAGACGTTCGCTATCCTTGGTAAAGGCGACAATAGAAGGCGTGGTGCGCGCGCCTTCAGAATTTTCAATAACTTTAGGCTTGCCCCCGTCCATTACAGCCACACACGAGTTGGTGGTGCCGAGGTCGATGCCGATTACTTTACCCATTATTTCCCCATCCATTTCAGGTTGTTGGACGTTGCCTGTGGTGCTCCCCAGAATTGGCGGAACCGTTTGGCAACTCGTTTGTAGGCGGGATATAGGTGCGGTTTTGCTTGGCACAAGGGATGGATGCGCCTACTTTTCGCACCATCCAACAAGGGGACTACAACGTGAAAATGACACAAACATCGTCTGCCTTTCTACGCGGCATCACTTTGGCGGCCTGCCTGGGCGTAGCGGCCTGCGGAGAAGAGGCACCTGCCCCAGAGCCGGTCGATACAATTGAAGGGATCACGATTTCGGATGCGCGCCTTGTGCTTCCGCCAGTGTCCGGCAACCCCGCGGCGGTCTATTTCAACCTCAGCTATGATGGGGATCGCGGGATCGCGGTCAGCGGGGCAGAGGTGACAGGCGCGAAGAGCGCAACTGTTCACGATATGATGGAATATGATTTCAAGATGACCATGGCCGAGGCGGGACCTGTTCCGCTCACCAATGGCACCGAAATTGCGTTCGAACCTGGCGCAAAGCACGTCATGGCATTTGAACTGGATGAGAGCCTTCAGGCAGGCGGAACCGCCGAAGTAATGCTCAAAATTTCAGGTGGTAAGCGGCACAAGTTCGAAGCTGAAGTGCGCGCGGCGGGCGAAGAACGCTGAGCGAAAACCCCTCACCCACGGCTCAAAATCACGCGCTCGTCCCGGCCTGCCCGGTCGGCGGCGAACGCACTTTGACGCCGGGTGAAATTGGAATTGCAAAGACCGTATTTGGAACCGCGATTGACTATGAAGCGGTGCGCATCAGGCGCCGCAAGTGGTTTCCCTTTCAACCGCGTAAAGTCACCATGGCCCCGCGCGGACATCTGCATTTTCATCCCGATGGTGCAGCCTATTGCGATGATTTCTCAGACGAAGGGTTAATCCGGCAAGGGTTGCTGATCCACGAGCTCACTCATGTCTGGCAAACCCAAACGCGCGGCGATTGGTATTTGCTGCTGAATCGCCACCCCTTCTGCCGCTATGATTACACGCTCAAACCCGGCCAGCCCTTCGCCTCTTATGGCATTGAGCAGCAGGCAGAGATCGTAAAGCACGCATTTTGGATGCGGCAGGGCGTGCGCGTTACAGGCGTGGCCGACAAGTCAGCCTATGATGGCTTAGTCCGGTTTCCGGGTGCGACTCTGCCGGGTTAAATACAGCTGACATCAAAGAGAGCTAAGGTCGAACGACCGGTTAAACTCTGCCGCAATGCTCTTCGACTCTACAGGACCTACTCCATTCTTGGTCACATGCTCCCAAACACTACCAAAGCGGCCGCACAAGAATATGTAGCGACAAATCGCCATCAGTGTGCCGCGATCAAGGACACCTCCATGCTTACCTCCGAAATGTCCCTCAATTGAGTAGAAGCCAAGGTGATCCGGGTTGTCCTCATGTTTGTCCAAGTAATCACAAACCTTCTTAACTTGGCCCTCTGTGATCAGAAAGTCAGCTTTGAAGAGTTCTGATATCCGAGAGTCATCTAAATAAGGATAAATGCGATTGGACCACGCATAGCCAAGAGTATCATGACCCGTCTCACGGCACTCTCGAACAACCGCAATGCGTGCAAGCTCAAAGTCTCGTGTCATACCTCCTCCGGCTTCTTAGCTACGCCAACCATGGCCGGACGCAGCAAGCGGTCTTTGATCATCCAACCTGCTTGCATTTCCTGAATGATTGTGCCCGGCTCGTGCTCATCGCTGGGCACCTCAAGCATCGCCTGGTGCTGATTCGGATCAAGCGGCAAACCAACCGCAGCTACACGCTCAATGCCGTGACTTTTGAAGACCTTCTCTAACTCCCGCTGAGTGGCCTCAATACCGGTTACCAGGCCTTTCATCTTCTCATCTTCGCGCAGGCTCTCAGGGATGGCCTCAATCGCGCGGGAGAGATTGTCCGCCACGCTCAAAACGTCACGTGCAAAGCCGGTCGCGGCATAGGCGCGCGCATCGCCGACGTCTTTCTCCATCCGGCGGCGCACATTTTGCGTCTCCGCCTTGGCATACAACGTCTCTTGCTTGGATTCTTCCAGATCACGGCGAAGCGATTCCAGCGCCTCGCTAAAATCATCTTCTTCACCGCCCTCAGCATCTTGAGCCTCAGGATCGTCAAGAAACTCCTCCGGCACGCCTTTCAGTTCTGCTTCTGCCGCTTCGTCGTGCGGCTTATCATTGTCGATCATCGTCGTCTTGTGTCCAAATTATGCAATGAGTTTGCCCAAAGAACGGGCTGTTAAATCCACCATGGGGACCACGCGCGCGTAATTCAACCGCGTCGGCCCAATCACACCCAGAACTCCAACCACCCTTCCCTCTCTGTCGCGATAGGGCGAGGCTATGACGGAAGAGCCCGAAAGCCCAAACAGGCGGTTCTCGCTGCCGATAAAAATGCGGGTTGCCTCAGCCTCGCGCGCATTATCAAGCAAAGCGGCAACTGACTGTTTGTTCTCTAGGTCGTCAAGCAGCGAGCGGACACGGTCTATGTCCTCCATCGCCGCATCATCCAGCAGATTGGACGCACCGCGCACGATCAGGACGGGGCGTTCCTCTGTGTCTTCGCTCCAAACGGCCAACCCGCGCTCAACCAGATCTTTGCTCGCGTCATCAAGTTGAGACTGTCCGGTTTTGATCTCTTGTCGCATCGCCGCGGCCGCATCGCTCAGCGTCCTGCCTGAAAGCCGCGCGGTGATGTAATTGGTCGCTGCCTCCAGCGCGCTTGCAGACACTGCCCCACCGAGCTCCAAAACCCGGTTTTCGACCCCGCCATCCTCACCGACTAGGACAGCCAGGGCTCTACCTTGACCCAGATCCACAAGATTGAACTGCGCCAATTGCTGCTCGCGTGTGGGCACCATGACCATGCCAGCAGCGCCCGATAGGTCTGACAGCACAGAGCTTGCCTGCTCCAGCGCTTGCTCCACCGGCCCAGGTTCGCCGAGCCGCTGTTCTATCTGCGCGCGCTCTTCTGCTGTTGGTTCAGCGACCTGCATCATACCATCGACAAACAATCTGAGGCCGATATCGGTGGGTAATCGCCCCGCGCTGGTATGGGGCGCGGCAAGTAGCCCCACACTCTCCAGATCAGCCAATACCGAGCGGATGGAGGCTGAGCGAAAGGTTCAGGCCACTGTCGCCCGACAGCGTTTTCGAACCAACCGGCTGGCCATTATTCATATAGCCTTCCACCACACGGCGAAAAATCTCGCGCGCCCGATCGGTCATTTCTGAAATTGGTGGTGAGGCCATGCGTGCTATTTAACGTGAAACTATCCCGAGCCAAGCCCGGCCGTGCCCTTGCCGCCACTCTTTTGTCCCGCCAAACCGGCGACCAAGCGAGATCGAACATAGGAAAACATCATGCGACCATCTGGCCGCGCGCCTGACGAAATGCGCGCAATCACTATCGAAACCGGCTTTACCAAACACGCAGAAGGGTCTTGCCTCATCAGCTTTGGCGACACCCGCGTGCTGTGCACGGCCAGTGTCGAAGAACGTATTCCGCCATGGCTGCGCGGCAAGGGCGAAGGCTGGGTCACCGGTGAATATTCGATGCTACCGCGCGCGACGCACACACGGGGCTCTCGCGAGGCAGCTCGCGGCAAGCAAACGGGCCGGACTCAAGAAATTCAGAGGCTTATCGGGCGCTCTTTGCGCGCTGTGGTCGACCTTAAGAAACTCGGCGAGCGGCAAATCACCTTGGATTGCGACGTGATCCAGGCCGACGGCGGCACGCGCACAGCGTCAATTTCTGGCGCATGGGTTGCCCTGCGCCTGGCGGTCAATGGCTTGATCGCATCCGGCGATATCAAGGAAGACCCGATCACCGCACAGGTCGCAGCGATCTCTTGCGGCATCTACAAGGGCACACCAGTCCTCGACCTCGATTACCCAGAGGATAGCGATGCGGACGCGGATGCGAACTTCGTGCTGATCTCAGGCGGACAAATCGCCGAGGTTCAGGCGACTGCAGAGGGCGCCACCTATGATGAAGAAGGCCTGCTGCGCCTGCTCCGTCTCGCGAACATCGGCTGCGATGGCATTTTTGCAGAGCAATTGAAGGCGACCGGCGCATAAACCAATGGGTCCGGTTCGCTATTCAATCTCGGAAGAATTACAGCTCGCATTCTGGAAGCTAAATTTTACCAGCAATCTGCCGCGCGCGCTTGCAGTTATAGCGGCGATAGTTGTCATCTTGGGCATTCTGGTGTTTGTCTTTGAAGATTGGGTCGCTGCGCTGACCGCAATGATCTGCATTATGCTTGGTGGAACGGCCACCTTACTGTGCATACGTTTTATCCTGTTCCCACGACAAGCGAAGAAGGCCTGGGCCGACTATGCTTTGATAAAAGAGCATGTCGATCTGACCTTGGATGAGGCAGGTTTTTTACTTGTCCAACCATCGGCGCATGTGGACGCCAAATGGACACAGATCGTCAGATGGAACGAGCAAGATGAATTGTTCGCAATGTATTTGAACAGCCAGCTCGCTTATATTCTGCCCAAGGATCAGGTAGGTAAGGAGATCATTGACTTCGCACGCGAGCGATTGATTGCATCCGGCCTTGTTACAAAGGGAAAGCGCCGAAAATGACCAAACTTGGCTCTGGATCGCTCGTAATTGCAACGCACAATGCGGGTAAGCTGAAAGAGATTTCGGCACTACTCGATCCTTATGGGATGAAGTGCATCTCGGCCGGATCGCTTGGCCTGCCAGAGCCGCCCGAGACTGGCAAAACGTTCACTGAAAACGCTTTGATCAAAGCGCGGGCTGCGGCTGAAGCATCAGGTCTGGCCGCCCTTGCTGACGATAGCGGCCTGTCCGTGGACGCATTGGATGGACGGCCTGGGATCTACACCGCCGATTGGGCGGAGAGGCAATGGTTTGAAGGCGATCCTGGCCGCGATTGGTACATGGCCATGGGCAAAGTCGAAGGATTGCTGGCACAGCAGGGAGCGGATGTTGACCGAAGCGCAGCCTTCCACTGCGTGCTCGCCATCGCATGGCCCGATGGTCAACACGTGGTTTATGAAGGCAAATGCCCGGGCAGCCTAACCTGGCCTCCACGAGGCGAAATGGGCTTTGGCTATGACCCAGTGTTCCTGCCCTCCTCACGCGAAGGCGACGAAACTTTTGCCGAGATCGATCCAGCAGAAAAACACAGCATCAGCCACCGTGCCGATGCCTTTGCCAAGCTCGTCGCAGATCAGTTCGGCGCCTGACCAGAGGGATCAGTAGGCAAATTGCCCTGAGACATTGCCCGGCGGCGAATAACGGCAGACGAGGTAGTCGCGGCCCGAACCGGTAGCGACCCCGCATCCAAGTTCTGTTGAGTTTGCCCAAATGATCTGGGTGTAGTGACCGACGTCGGTCCAATCGCCCGTATTGCTGACATAGGGGAAGCGATCGTGGATGTAGAATTGCTTTTCGCTGATCCAACCATCCGCCATCACTTCGTAAGTGAATGCCCCCTCGGTGCCTGCCCATAGGTTCTCGCCCTGATTGGGGCGCGAGGCGCTGGTGCTGTGCTCGAAGCGACCCGTGCGGGCGAGTTCTTCAGCATAAGCAAGCGCTTGGCGGCTCAAGTCATCGTCCAAGGTCATCGGCGCAACGCCGACTTCCTGGCGCGCGTCATTGTGTTCCGCCAGCATCACCCGAAGCATATCGTCCTGACGCGTCGTTTGCGTGCCGCCGGTTGGTGGCGGCGGTGGAGGAGGCGGTGGCGGGGGAGGAGCAGGCGGCGGTGACGACGACGTTCCGCCTGTCGCAGCCGTGTTAGTGCTCGGTGAAGAACCGCTCTCGCCGCCGCCGCAGCCAGACGCAACGAGGATGATCGCGACTGGCGCGATCATTTTGCTGCATGTTTTAGAAATCTTGAACATTAATCGACCTTCCCCAAAGCGCTTGCAACGCTCAACCCACCTTGCGGCCATATGTGTTTCCTGCGGGCCAATATCGGCACACCAGGAACTCATTGCCTCTGCCATGCGCGATTCCGCAGCCGACTTCGCGTGTCTCGGCCCAGACCATCTGCGTGTAGTGACCGACATCGGCCCAATTGCCTGTGCGTGAGACATTCGGGAACGTGCCGGGCCTAAAGTGCCGCTTTTCCTCTGCGAAATAGCCGATCATTGCGCTGAGACTGAAGTAGCCAGCGGTCCCCATCCAAAGGTTCTCGCCCCGGCCCTGGCGCTGATCCAGAGACGCGTGCTGCATCACCCCCCTGCGCGCGAGCTGGTTGGCCCATTCCCGAGCCTCATCAGCCAATTGCGGCGACCACGAGAGCGGTCGCACACCGAATTCTGAGCGTTCTACGTTGTGCGCTTGCAACAATTCACTGGCGAACCTGTCTGCCTGCGCTGCGGTATTCTGGCGTTCCTGCGCAAACGCGCTTGGCGCGCTCACATTCGCAAGAAGGGCCAGACACCCAAAGATTTTCACGCTGAAACGCATGTTCCAACCTTGACTTAGAGCCTTTAACAAAGGCTGAAAGAAGCGATGGCGCGTGCTCTTTACATCCACTGGCCCTTCTGCGCGAAGAAATGCCCCTATTGCGATTTCAACTCGCATGTCCGCGCCAGCGTGGACGTCCAGCTATGGCAGGCAGCATTGCTCGCTGATATGCGCTTTGAGGCGAAACTGGCTGGCGGAGAGCCGTTGACATCGATCTTTTTCGGCGGAGGGACCCCTTCGCTGATGCCGCCTGAACTGGTCGCCGCGCTGCTGGCCGAGGCAGAGCAATTGTGGGGGTTCGTCCCTGAAATTGAAATTACCTTGGAGGCCAACCCTTCCTCCGTCGAAGCGAGCAATTTTTCGGCCTTGGCAAACGCCGGGATCAATCGCGTTTCGCTGGGTGTTCAATCGCTTGAAGACGAAAGTTTACAATGGCTCGGGCGACTACATGGCGCAGACGAAGCGCTAGCCGCGCTCGCCACCGCGCAAGAGCATTTTGAGCGGGTCAGCTTTGACCTAATCTACGCTCTGCCCGATCACACACCAGAATTGTGGGAGGCGCAGCTTGCCCGCGCGCTGGCGCTCGGCACCACACACCTCTCGCTCTATCAACTCACAATTGAGCCCGGCACGCGCTTTGCCAGCGATGTGCGCCGGGGGACCTTCACGCCGTTAGATGACGATGCTGCGGCTGAGCTCTTCACGATCACGCAACAGCTGACTGGCAAGGCTGGCCTGCCCACCTATGAAATCAGCAATCACGCGCGACTGGGTGAGGAGAGCCGCCATAACCTGACCTATTGGCGTTATCAGGATTATTGCGGCATCGGCCCCGGCGCCCATGGTCGGCGCGGCGGAATGGCGACAACACGGCACAAGAAGCCGGAAAACTTCCTTCGCGCGGTCAGTGAGCAACGGCACGGCATAGCGGACAAACAGGCGCTTCGACCGAGAGATCAGGCCGCAGAAGCGCTGCTAATGGGGCTGCGCCTGATCGAGGGGATCGACCTTGGCGCGTTGTCGGCGCGCTTCGAATTGGAAGAGGCGCAATTAATCGATCCGCGCGGATTGGCCCGAAACTGCGACCTTGGCCTGATGTGGTGGTGTGATGGCGCAATCGGCGTGACGCAAGCGGGCTTGCCATTGCTCGACGCGCTGCTTGGCGAAGTGGTGGCCGACAGTCTGGTGGACGCGTGAGCCTGCACGATCTTCTGTCTGAGTGGCGCCATCATCTGGCCGAAGGACGGAGGCGCAGTCCGCACACGGTGCGCGCCTATTGCTCTGCAGCGGAACGACTGCTGAAGGCGCGCAATCTGACGGATTGGGATGGCGTTGCCGGATTGGAGGCGCATGACCTGCGCGCGCACCTCGCTGCACGCCGCACTGATGGCCTCTCCAACGCCAGCACAGCGCGCGAGCTATCCGCGCTCAAGGCGTTCATCACCTTCGCCCGGGCGCAGACCGGCGATCCCGATCCATCCGCCCCTCGCCTACGCGGCCCGCGCACCAAGAAAGGCCTGCCCCGCCCCGTTACCCCCGACGAAGCGGTCAATATCGCCGACCTAGTCGCGGGCATGCCTGATGAGGATTGGATCGGCGCGCGTGACCGCGCGGTGCTGCTGCTGATGTATGGATCGGGCCTGCGCATCGCAGAAGCCTTGTCGCTGACATGGTCCGATGCGGTGTTGGGCGAGACCCTGCAAGTCACCGGCAAAGGCGGAAAGCAACGGATCGTGCCGATCCTGCCGATCACCAGAGCAGCGGTGGCGCGCTATGCAGAGCTTTGCCCGTGGAAGGCCGAGCCGAGCGAAGCGCTATTCCGAGGAGCAAAGGGCGGCCCGCTGTCCCCCGGCATGGTACAAAAAGCGATGGCAAAGGCGCGGCGGGCATTGGGATTGCCCGATACCGCAACTCCGCATGCTCTGCGACACTCATTTGCGACGCATTTGTTAGGAGCGGGAGTGGATTTGCGGAGTTTGCAGGAGCTGCTGGGACATGCGTCACTGGGGTCTACGCAAATATACACCAAGGTCGACGCTGCGAGCCTGCTGGAGACTTATCGAGGGGCGCATCCAAGGGCGAAAAAGGGTTGAACTGTTGGGAAACGCACTACTCATTGCTGAATGTCTTTCCCGGAAAATACTTATCAATGATCGGAGGTGTTCGTTCCCAAAAGGCGAGCTGCTCATCGACCGCATCATAGGATAGTGACACGTTAAACCGCCCACCATCGATGAAGTACTCCATCGCTGTCCAGCGCTTTACGAACTCCTGAGTTTGAAGAAATTGCTGCATCTCACTTAGACAGCGGGTCAGACGATCACTCGGGAAAACACCTCTGAAATGCGGATCGTTGGGTCGAGAATATCTCACACACGTGTCGAAATAATCGTCGTGCATCTCAACATAAAGCAGGATTGTGACGTCAGACCGGCCAACGGAATCAACTGTGGCTGCGCAAAGACTGTTGAAGAATTCGCCCTCGGACTCCAGTTTTTCGGTGGGCGATTGAAGTTGCCCCTTTGAGCCAAGCAATCGTTCAAGAAGTCGCATCACGAATGTGCTCCTTTGAGAGACAGGGAAATTGGATCACCCCAACCGCCCCTCAATCGCGTCCCAGATCATCCCAGCCGTATCCGTGCCATTAAACACATCGATGGCCACAATGCCCGTCGGCGAAGTCACATTAATCTCAGTCAGCCATTTGCCGCCGATCACATCGATTCCGACAAATGTAAGGCCCAACCGCTTGAGCTCTGGCCCCATCGCATCGCAAATCTCTTGCTCGCGTTCGGTCAAGCCCGTCTTCTCTGCGCTGCCGCCCATTGCGAGATTAGAGCGAAACTCGCCCTCGCCCGGTATCCGGTTGATTGCACCCGCAACTTCGCCATCGACCAGCACGATACGCTTGTCGCCTTCCGCCACCTCAGGGAGGAAAGGTTGGACCATATGCGGCTCTGGCCAGGTCTGGTTGAACACCTCAAATAGGGCGGTGAGATTGTCTCCATCGGCTGGCACGCGGAAGATCGCTTTGCCGCCATTGCCGTGGATTGGCTTGACCACCACGGCACCATGCTCAGCCATAAAGCGCTTCACCTCGTCTGGGGAGCGCGTGATCAGGGTCGGCGGCATAAACCGGCGGTAGTCGAGTACCATGACCTTTTCAGGCGAATTGCGAACATTCGCAGGATCATTGACCACGAGGGTCTCTTTGCCAATCCGCTCCAGCAGATGGGTCGCGGTGATATAGCCCATGTGAAACGGCGGGTCCTGCCGCATCAGGATCACGTCGATGTCCTTGCCAAGGTCCAGCCGCTCCGCTGCGCCTTTGGTGAAATGATCGCCCTCGACCCGCTGCACCGTCACCGGCGCACACTCAGCAAACAGGCGGTCGTTCGCATCCAGCGTCAGGCTCTCAACGTGATACTCATAGATCGAGTGCCCGCGCTCTTGCGCGGCCAGCATCAGCGCAAAACTGGAGTCGCCCTTAATGTTGATGTTTTCAATAGGGTCCATCTGAACAGCGATGCGAAGACTCATCAATAATCCTTTCAAGGCGGGTGCCAGTCTACGGCATCCAAGCATTGGTGATGTGGCGAGGCATGCTGCCCGGTGCAAGGAGGATAACGTCAATTCGCATATCATCGCCCTCGCGCAGGTATTCATGAGCAACGCATTCAGCGGCGGCGGCAACGCGGGTTAGACGCCTTTCATCGATCGCGTAGTCGAGATCAGCTTTCTTCTTGCGCCATTTCACCTCCGTAAAGGCGACAAGCGCACCCTTGCGAGCGATGAGGTCGATCTCTCCGCGCGGCGTCTTCACCCTTTGCCCCAGGACCTGCCACCCCTTCAGGCGCAGCCACATGGCCGCCCGTAATTCGCCATCGCGGCCACTCTTTTCCGCGATCTGACGCTTCATTGCGCCTTGAGCTCCACTGCGCGGGCATAAAGCGTCTTGCGGTCCAACCCGCTTGCCTTGGCCACTTGTCCCGCCGCCTTGCTGGGGCTCATGGTTTCCAGCGCTTCTCTCAGCAGCTCGTCAGGATCGCCGACTGGCGCATCCCCTGATGGAGGGCCGATGAGCAGCACAATTTCCCCTTTGGGTGGATGGTCGGTGTAATGAGCCGCGAGCTCTGACGCGGTCCCCACCCTGCATTCCTCATGCAGCTTGGTCAGCTCCCGGGCGACAGCGACCTGCCGATCAGGCATATCTAAGGCGATGGCATCTAGGCTTTTGACCAGCCGAGGCCCGGTCTCATAGAAAATCAGCGTCGTGTTCACCGCGCCGAGTTCTTGCAGCACTTCCCCGCGCGCCTTCTGCTTCACGGGTAGGAATCCCGCGAACAGGAAACGATCATTGGGCAGGCCCGCCAGCGTCAGTCCCGCGATCGCTGCGCAAGCTCCGGGCAGCGTAGTAACCGCTACATCTGCCTCTCTTGCATCGCGCACCAGCCGAAAGCCTGGGTCAGAAACCAGCGGAGTACCCGCATCGCTCACCAGCGCCACAGAGCCAGTGCGCGCCGCATCGATAAGCTCGCGCCTCGCCCCCTCATCGCTGTGATCATCATAACGCCGCATTCGTTTCGAGATGCCAAGATGTGACAACAGCTTGCCCGTGACCCGCGTGTCCTCACAGGCAATCACATCACAACGTTGCAAAATGTCGACAGCACGGAGCGTTATATCGCCGAGATTGCCAATCGGAGTTGCTACAATGTAGAGGCCCTGCTCAAGTGTTTTTGATACAGGCGATGAAGAGTGCGGGTCAGTCACCCAGGCTCTTTGGAACAGCCAACAGGGGTCGGCAAGTATGAAGCGTAATTGGTTTAATCGGCGCACTCTGGTGATTGCGGGCGCTGCTGCTTTGCTCGGCGGGTGTCAGGTGATCCCCAAGACGGGGCCAACCACCACCACTGACCCGGGTCCATCGACGGAGCCAAGCGCGACCGCTTTGCCAACGGATGCGACCCGTCACCGGATTGCCCTGCTTGTTCCCATGTCAGGCAGCACAGGCGCCGTTGGTCAGTCGCTGGCGAATGCGACCACCATGGCTTTGCTCGATACCAATGCGAACAATCTGCGGATCACGACCTATGACACTTCGCAGGGCGCAGGCGCGGCGGCTCGGAGAGCGATTGCCGACGGCAACCGCCTGATCCTCGGCCCATTGATGTCCGAAAATGTGGCAAGCGTGCAGGCTCAGGCGCGCCCAGCGGGCGTGACGACGATCTCATTCTCAAACGACACCAACGTCGCGAGTCCTGATGTGTTTGTAATGGGGCACATTCCAGAGCAATCGATCCGCCGCAGTGTGCGATATGCGCGCAATCAAGGCGCAACGCGATTTGCCGCTCTTTTGTCGAACAGTGACTACGGCGATCGTTCCTTGAGCGCGCTGAGCAATGCTCTGCGTGATTTTGGCGGATCGCTAACCACAAGTCAGCGCTATTCACGCGGAAACACCTCTATCGTCAGTGCGGCCCAGCGCCTGCGCGATGCTGGCGGCTATGACACGGTGTTGCTGGGAGAAGGCGCGAGGCTTTCGGTTCAGGCCGCTGGTGAGCTTAAGAAAGAAAACGGCGTAAACTCCCGCATCCTTGGCACGGAACTGTGGAGCGGTGAAACCGCCCTCACCCGATCCGGCGCAATGCGGGGTGCATTGTTCTCTGCGGTATCTGACGGTCGGTATAGGCGCTTTACCGAAAGCTATGAGAGTCGCTTTGGCTCAAAGCCATACCGGATCTCTACCCTGGGTTATGATGCGGTTCTGCTAACACTAAGAGTGGCGCGCGATTGGCGCGTTGGCAGCCAGTTCCCTGAGCGGCAATTGCGTGATCGCGGCGGCTTCCTGGGTCTGGATGGCCCGTTCCGATTCCAGCGTAACGGCGTGGTCGAACGTGCGATGGAAGTGCGCGAGGTGCGCGGCAACAGCGTTGTAATCGTGGATCAGGCGCCCCAACGCTTCGAGGACTGAGCAAAACGTATAGCCACCTGCTTGTTAGCGGCTCTCTGCCGAGCCTATAGCCTTACGCATGTCAGATGATCTGTTTGAAGGTACTCCGTCAACGAGCGGCGATTACGACTCCTCCTCAATTGAGGTGCTCGAAGGGCTGGAGCCGGTGCGCCATGCGACCGGGGATGTATATTGGCGGCACGGATGACCGCGCGCTGCATCACCTTGCCGCCGAAGTGCTCGATAACTCGATGGACGAAGCCGTTGCGGGCCACGCCAACCGTATCGAAGTGCGCCTGGAGGAAGGCAATCGCCTGACCATCGGTGACAATGGCCGCGGCATACCTGTCGATGAGCACCCCAAGTTCCCGGGCAAATCCACGCTTGAGGTGATCCTTTCGACGCTTCACTCCGGCGGTAAATTCTCCGGTAAGGCCTATGCAACCAGCGGCGGTCTGCACGGGGTTGGCGTCAGCGTCGTCAACGCATTGTCATCGCACACCCGCGTCGAAGTTGCGCGTGACAAGCAATTGTTCGCACAGGAATTTTCCAAGGGCCAAACCCTCGGGAAAATCGAGAACCTGGGCGCAACGCCCAATCGGCGCGGAACTCAGGTCAGCTTCACGCCCGATGAAGAGATCTTTGGCGATCGTAAATTCAAACCGCAACGGCTGTTCAAGCTAGCTCGCTCCAAAGCCTATCTGTTTGCGGGCGTCGAAATCCGTTGGAAATGCGCGCCCAGCCTCGCGTCCGAAGACGTGCCCGAGGAAGCGACATTCAAGTTCCCGGGAGGTCTCGCTGATCACCTGGCAGAGCAAGTCGGCGCGCGGGAATGCGTGACCGCGCAGGCCTTTACCGGCAATCAAGACTTTCCCGAGGACGACAGCGGCACCTCGCAAGGGCGCGTCGAATGGGCGATCGCATGGCCGCTTTATTCCGATGGATCGACCAGCTGGTATTGTAACACTGTTCCAACACCGGATGGCGGAACGCATGAGCAAGGCCTCAGGGCTGCTCTGACCAAGGGCTTGCGCGCCTTTGGTGAGCTGACTGGCACGAAGAAGGCCAAAGACATCAGCGCCGATGACGTGATGACTGGCGGCGAGGTGATGCTCAGCGTCTTTATCCGCGATCCATCGTTTCAGTCGCAAACGAAGGACCGACTGACTTCGCCAGAGGCGGCACGCTTCGTTGAGAACGCGGTGCGCGACCATTTCGACCACTTCCTCACCGACAATATGGACCGGGGTAAGGCCCTGCTTGGCGAGGTTATGGAGCGCATGGATGAGCGCCTGCGCCGCAAGCAAGAGCGCGAGATCAAGCGCAAAACCGCGACCAATGCCAAAAAGCTGCGGCTACCCGGTAAGCTGACCGATTGTTCGGGCGAAGGCGACAAAGAAACCGAGCTGTTTATCGTTGAGGGCGATCTCGGCCGGTGGCAGCGCGAAACAGGCGCGCAATCGCAAGACGCAGGCGATTCTGCCAATCCGCGGCAAGATCCTGAATGTAGCATCCGCTACAGCGGATAAGATCCGGGCTAATCAGGAGATCGCTGATCTCTCACTCGCGCTCGGTTGCGGCACGCGCAAAGATTGTGACGCGGAAAATCTTCGTTACGACCGCGTAATCATCATGACCGATGCGGACGTTGATGGCGCGCACATTGCGACCCTGCTCATGACGTTCTTCTTTCAGGAAATGTCGGACATTGTGAAAAAGGGCCACCTGTTCCTGGCCAAGCCACCGCTCTATAAGCTGACTGCTGGCAAAGAGAGCCGCTATGCCAATGATGATGCGCACCGCGCACAGCTGGAAGAGACGGTTTTCAAAGGCAAAAAGGTTGAGGTTGGTCGGTTTAAGGGTCTTGGCGAGATGAACCCTCAACAACTTCGCGAGACCACTATGGATCCTGACACGCGCAGCCTTATCCGCATTACCCTGCCGCAAGAATTTGAAGATCGCGCAGCCGTGAAAGAGGTCGTCGATCAATTGATGGGGCGCAATCCAGAGCACCGCTTCAACTTCATCCAGAACCGCGCTGGTGAGGTCGATCGCGAGGCGATTGATGCCTGACGATCAGCCCCCGCCTGACGATGCACCAAAAAAATATCCAAACCCGCGCGAGGAAGACATCATGGCGGGCGACCGCCGTATTTCGCGCCCGGACAGCGCTTTGCCTGATTGGCACATTCCCGATGCGGTCTACAGACCCATTCCCATCGCCTGGTTTGCGGCGGCATTCCTGCTGCAATCAATCGTCATGTTCGCAATCTTCATGCTGCTGATCAGCAAAAGCGGATATTTCACCATCGCTGGTGCAGCCATTGCCACCGGAGCGATTGGCGCATGGACATGGGACCGGGGGATGAAGGACGCCGCGACCGGATGGAAGGCCGCCACCATCGTGCTGCTCATCGTGCAGTTTGCGCTGGTAGCGCTGACGGCGTCATCGCGCCTCTAATCCGCCATCTCGGTATGGATATGCAAATGTCCCTCTAACGTTCGGTGCACAGGGCATTTGTCGGCGATCTCAATAATCTTCGCGCGTTGATCATCCGTCAATTCATTACCTAGCACCGTAATTGAGCGATTGAGCGCCTGGATTTTCGCACCCTCTCCCTCTTCCTCACAATGATCACAGTCGTCCGCATGATCGCGTTCATGGGTCACATGCACTTGGTAGCTCTCTACCGGCCATCCCTTTCGGTCAGCGTACATTTTCATCGTCATGGCGGTGCAAGTACCCAGCGCAGCGTTGAGCAAATCATACGGCGTTGGGCCGCTGTCATCACCGCCATAGCTGCGCGGTTCATCGGCCACCAAGCGATGGCTGGTGGTGAACACCTCGGTTCCGAACTTGCCATGGCCAGACTTCACCAAGACGCCTGCTTCTGGCAGCTCAGTTTCGCCGCAACTTTTGAGGTATCGCTTCGCCCATGAAGCGATCGCTGCAGCGGCATATTCGGCATCTTCTCCCTTGGTCAACAGGTGGTCGGCATCGTCCAGACTAATGAAACTCTTTGGGTGATAGGCAGCCTGAAACAGAGCCGCCGCGTGCTCTACACCCACGATTGTGTCGATTGGCGAGTGTAATGCCAGATAGGGGAGCCTCAGCTCCTTCACCAGTTCGAGCAGCTTGACCGATTCCGTTCGTTCTAGAAACTCCCGACTGACCGAAAAGCTTTGCCCGCCAATTGTCACTGGCCCCTCACCGTCCGCGCGAATCGCATCGTGATCGCCTTTGATGATGTGCAGCACATGCGGGACATCCGAAGGCGCGCCAATCGTCGCGATAGCAGCTACGTTCTCCGCGCCCAGCTCATGCGCGGCGGCCAGCACCGCCGCTCCACCAAGACTATGTCCAACCAATAGTAGCGGAGCATTGAAGCGCGCCCGCAAAGCGCCAGCAACGGAAACGAGATCAGCGATATCCGTAGCAAAGCCAGCGCGGCCAAATTCGCCTTCGCTCCCACCAAGCCCGGTAAAGTCGAACCTCAGCGTCGCAATGCCTTGCGCGGCCAATGCGCGCGCGACACTAATCGCGGCGCGGCTCTTCTTGGTGCAGGTGAAGCAATGCGCAAAGACCGCAGCGCCCCTGACCAGGCCAGTTGGCATTTCCAGCGCTCCATCCAGGCTGTGTCCAGTGGTGGTCGTGATCGAAAGTGTCTCTGTCGGCATTGTGGTCCCTCCTATGGGTGATGCTTGTAGAGCTATTAGCGCACCTTCGCCATTTGGTTACGCCTTGCAGAGGATCATGGCGCGATGCACAACACATTTCATGCTTAGAATCCTCGTACTCGCCCTTTCGCTCCTACTCATCCCCAGCGCCGCTTTTGCGCAAGACGCCAATGATAACGAGACGGCTGTGTCCGAGCCGCTAAAAATACGGACACAGGATGTGATCGCTTTGCTAAAGCAAGAAAAAGCGGCTGAAGATGTTTTCGGGCAGCAATTTTTGGTCGCAGTCCCTCCTGCACAATTCAATGTTGTGACGCAGCAGCTCACGTCGCAATTTGGCGCAGCCGTCGTTGTTGAGAGCATTGAACCGACCGGTGAGTTCACCGCAAACATCGCGATCCGCTTCGAACGGGCGATTGGAAAAGGCACTTTGGTTCTGAGTCCAATTGAGCCGCACAAAATCGAAGGCCTATTATTACGCGAATTTGATGCAATCGATGACAGTTTCGCGAAAATCGAGGCTGATCTTGCAGCACTGCCGGGTAAAGTTGGCGCTTATTATGGTCCGCTCAACGGCGGCGTCCCCAAACTCTCGATCAATCCTGATAATCAATTCGCGATTGGATCTACATTTAAACTCTATGTCTTGGCGGCCCTCGCCGAGGATATTGAGGCGGAAAAGCGCAGCTGGGACGACGTCGTATCGCTAAGCCGAGAGAGCTTTCCTAGCGGCATGATGCAAGACTGGCCTCAAGGCGGTCCAGTAACGTTACATACACTTGCTGGTATGATGATCTCAATCAGCGACAATACCGCGACAGACGAACTGATACACGTGCTCGGCAGGGATCGCATTGCCAAGCTGCTAGAAGAAAGCGGCCACAGCGACACCGCCAAAGCCAATCCGATTTTAACCACTCTAGAACTGTTTGCTTTGAAGGGCGGCCCGCGTGAAGTCTTAGAAGCTTACCGAGCGGAAACCAGCATTGAGCGCAAGTTGGCTATGTTGCGAGAAATTGACGTGGTGTCCGTGACCGCTGATGACGTTAACTCCGCTTTTGCGGATGGTCCGGTCGCACTGGATGTTGAATGGTTCGCGAGCGCCAATGATCTGCGCAAATTGTTCCATCATATGAATAGAGTGACCGATTATACGGCGTTTTCAATTATGGGTATCAATCCATCGGTGCGAGCCAGTGTGCGCGAAGATTGGGCTTACGTTGGATATAAGGGCGGATCGGAGCCCGGCGTCCTCAACCTTACCTGGCTGCTCACTGATTTCAGTGGCAACGAGCATGTCCTCATACTCAGCTGGAATAACCCGGATGCTGCACTTGAAAACAGCAAGCTAGAGCTGATCGCGCAGCGCATCCTCGCCCTACCCCGCTAAAGCAGTCGCCCCGAACAGACCTCCAATTTGAGCGCGAGCTTACGTAGCGTCACCCTTGCCACCCGAACGGATCGACCTTAACGCTCGCGTTAAATTCAGTTGCCATTTGAGATTTACAGGAAAACCCATGACCGACACGACGCAGCAGCGCTTTGAAGGCACCAATGATTACATCGCCACCGATGATCTGAAAGTTGCGGTGGATGCTGCGGTAACTTTGCGCCGTCCTCTGCTGGTCAAAGGTGAACCTGGCACAGGCAAAACCGTATTGGCGCATGAGATTGCTAAGGCCATTGGCGCGCCGTTGATTGAGTGGAATGTGAAATCGACCACAAAGGCTCAGCAGGGCCTGTATGAATATGATGCGGTTGCACGGTTGCGTGATGGCCAACTGGGCGAAGAGCGGGTCCATGACATCCGCAATTACATCAAAAAAGGCAAATTGTGGGAGGCCTTTACCTCTGAGCAGCTGCCAGTTTTGTTGATCGACGAGATCGATAAGGCCGACATCGAATTTCCAAACGATCTCTTGCAAGAGCTCGATCGGATGAGCTTCGACGTCTACGAAACGCAAGAGCGCGTGGCGGCTAAAGAGCGCCCAATCGTTGTCATCACCTCAAACAACGAGAAGGAATTGCCAGACGCGTTCCTGCGTCGCTGTTTCTTCCACTATATCAAGTTCCCAGACCGCGACACGATGCAGTCGATCATCGACGTGCATTATCCCGGAATCCAAAAAACGCTCGTCAAAAAGGCGATGGATATCTTCTATGAGCTGCGCGAAGTGCCCGGCCTCAAGAAAAAACCATCAACCAGTGAGCTGCTCGATTGGCTGAAACTGCTGATGAACGAAGATATGCCGCTAGAAACGCTGCAGGATGCCAATCCGAACAGTGCCATCCCGCCGCTGCACGGTGCACTGCTCAAGAATGAGCAAGACGTGATGATGTTTGAACGACTGGCCTTTATGGCGCGGCGCAACCCCAGCTAACACTCGAACCTTGTCAATCGAACGTGTAGGGCAGCTCTAGATCGCCCCATCGGCGCCCTTTAATCACCAATGGCACATAGACATTGCGGATAACGCGATAGGTCTTACCATCGCCTTCTTGGCGATAAATTGCCATCATATACGGCGCATTGCTGGCCTTTGCCTTATGGTCGATCGTCTCAAGGATTTTGCGACCATTGCGGCAATACTTTGTATCATGGGCAAGTTCGCCTTTCGGCTCGCGTGACCACGCTGTAATATGCGTCGGCAAGAAGCCGTTCATATCGGCCTGAGAACACATGATTACCGCGCCCGGTTCATCGTAGAGCGTGTCGTTGATCGGGCGCCAATTGGCGTCGGCCCAATCGCTGAACGAAGTTCGGTAAAGTTGCGGATTGGTGCCTGGAACCTCTTTGTACTCTTGGTCAAATAGCTGATCCATCGTTAGCTCACCATCGCTGAGAGCCTCTTCGGTAAGCTCCAGTAACTTTGTCGCCAAGCCTTGAGCCTTTACGACCATAGCGGTGTCTTCAGGACTCAGCCCTGCCTTAACTATGCTATCGAACATTTCGCTTGCTGTTATTTCCAACTCTCCCATGCGCTCATGCGCGTCTTGGAGTTGGCCTTCATTCTTACGCGTTGCATTGTCATATCGCTCGAGCACGTCCTGAACTGAGGCCACATGGCCGCTTATAGTCCCGGTCGAACGCGCAATGACGTCGTTTTGTTTATCGACTTCCTCAACCAGTTCGCCAACGCTACTGATGGTCGTCTCGATGCGCGATACGGATGCTTTGGCCTCTCCGCTGGCCAGCGAGCCTTCTTCGATTTGGCCGATAACCACGCTAGCTTCTGCACCCAGTGTATCGATGGTTTGCGAAATTTCCTCGGTGGCTCTGCGCGTGTCGTTGGCAAGGCTTTTCACCTCGCCCGCCACAACGGCAAATGTGCGGCCAGCTTCGCTCGACTCGCATCGCCTCAATCGTAGCATTCAACGCCAAAATGTTGGTAGTTTCAGCAATTTGATCAATGTCTTGCGCGCTGCGCCTAACCTGATCCATTGCTGCCGCAAAACCTGTTACGTGTTGCCCGAGTGTGTCGACCAGTTCGAGCACGGCGTTGATTTGCCCTAAAGAAGAACGGATCAGCGATGTGCCCTCGCCCAAGCGCTCAATCGCTCGCTCCGAAAGCAGACGGGCCTCGTCGCTTGCCTCTGAGACCTTCGCTTGGTCAGCTTCAAGCGCGCTAACGGTGCCACGCAAAGCCTCATGCTCTTCGCGCAAAGCCTCAGACGAACGGATTACTTCCGCAACAACGCCAGCCACGTCAGTGCAGCCGACGGTTACTGCCGCACAGCTTTCTGGAATAGCGTTTAGCGACGCCGCATTTGTCTTATCAATTTCAATTGACTTCATAGCCGCCGGGTCCCCGATCCTTTGTCCAACGCACTCGTAACCAGTGATGGTTAGCGAAGACTTAAGGAGGCCGAGAAAGCGCTAATAACTATAGCCAGTAAAGGCAGCAGTCAGAGATTGAGGGCTAGCGCTTGAGGATCAGTCCAGTTAGAGCTTTGCCCATGTTTTTCAACTTCGTCGACGAACTTCGTGAGGCTGGGATTTCGGCCAGTTTCAAAGAGCACCTCACCTTGCTGGAGGCGCTCGACAAGGATGTGATCGAGCAAACGCCTGAGGCCTTTTACTACCTCAGCCGCGCGACCTTCGTTAAGGACGAAGGGTTGATCGATCGCTTTGATCAGGTGTTCAACAAGGTCTTCAAAGGCATTCTGTCCGATTACGGTCAAAACCCGGTCGATATTCCGGAGGACTGGTTGAAAGCTGTGGCTGAGAAATTCCTCAACGAGGAAGAGATGGAAAAGATCAAATCCCTCGGCGATTGGGACGAGATCATGGACACGCTGAAAAAACGTCTGGAAGAGCAGGAAAAGCGCCACCAAGGCGGAAACAAGTTCATCGGCACAGGCGGCACCTCACCATTCGGTAATTCAGGCTACAACCCCGAAGGCGTGCGGATCGGCGGCGAGAGCAAGCACAAGCGCGCAATCAAGGTATGGGAAAAGCGCGAGTTTCAGAACCTCGACAACACCAAAGAGCTGGGCACACGCAACATCAAGATGGCGCTGCGCCGCCTGCGCCGCTTTGCACGCGAAGGCGTAGCGGATGAGCTTGATCTGGATGCAACCATTGATGGCACCGCAAAGCAAGGCTGGCTCGACATTCACATGCGCCCCGAACGGCACAATGCGGTGAAATTGCTGTTGTTCCTTGATGTTGGCGGGTCGATGGATCCCTTTATCAAGCTGTGTGAGGAGCTGTTCAGCGCGGCCTCCTCAGAGTTCAAGAACCTGGAATTCTTCTACTTTCACAACTGCCTTTATGAAGGGGTGTGGAAAGACAATTCACGCCGCTGGCAGGAACGCACGAAGACCTGGGATGTACTGCACAAATTCGGCCATGATTACAAAGTGATCTTTGTCGGTGATGCAGCAATGAGCCCGTATGAAATCACCCATGCAGGCGGCAGCGTTGAGCATATGAATGAAGAAGCTGGCGCGATCTGGATGAACCGGGTGACCAATACCTATCCGGCGACCGTCTGGCTGAACCCCGTTCCCGAAAAACAGTGGGGTTATTCGCAGTCAACCAAGATGCTGAAGCAACTGGTGAATGACCGGATGTACCCGCTGACGTTGGACGGTCTGGACGACGCAACTCGCGAACTGAGCCGCAAACAGGGCCACTAGTCCTGATGTCAGCTCACGCCCCAAAGGTAAACGTTCGCCGGGCCACGTACGAAGGCAGTATCTATCTACCAAGAATTGGAAATAAGCGATCTTTGCTGAAACCAGACGGCCCGCAACTCAATTTTTTCAATCTGAGAATCCGAAGTGCAACAGCCATCGTCGATCACTGCCTTCAAGCACGAAGTCTTCCCAGAAACTCTCGTAAAACAAAGGGGGCGGACATTAAGCCGAAAACATAACGATGCGCGGGTTTTGCTACGCAATTGACACAAAAAAGCGTCAACAATTGCGCTCGACTTCTCACTATCGACTTTCGGCGAGAATTCTTGTCCGAAAAACCAGGTTTGAGCCGATTTTGCAATTAGCTCCTCCCAATCTCCATCACATCTTTCTGTTCTTACAAACCAATCTGAGTCGCAATCATCAACAAGGCCGCAAAAATGATGTTCTAAATCAGTTTGTAGCGACCCCGTCTTTTCCAGACCGGTAAGGCAGTAACTCGCTTCATGATTTGTGCCTAAGTTCAAAAGAGACAAAGTTTGAAGAACAGCATTGACGGAGCATCGGCTCTCAACATCTTGGCTTGTTATGCTCGTCGCATACGAGAAGGACTCTTCGGAAAAACGAGATTCGTCAAATTTGTTACTAACGCGATTTGACGCGAGTTCTGGCAAGTCGCCAAAAAAATCTTCTCTCGGATATTCCGAGGCACCTTCGAGAAAAGAAAAATTCTTGTATACCCAGAGGTCGAAATCAATTGCAGAATCGACTTTTAAGTTCTCAGTTTCGGGCCTGATATCAATATCTCCTCCGGCTGAGAGGTGGTTTCGATACAGTGTTAGTAAGTTCGAAGCTGCGCCAAATGCGGAGCTAGCCCCATAGCCAAATGCCTCACTGAGCCATTTATAGTTTGCGTCGCTCAGTGCGATAGTCCTTGGCTCTGCATCCATAGAATATCTTGATAGCAGAGTGAGAAGATATAAGTCACTCCCTGGTCAAACAATCTCGTTTTTCGATGAGGCAGTTTGAGCTACGCGCGACGCGAAGTTCGAGCAAGAACAATAGATTTTGAAGCCGATAGTCCGCTTCCACCCCCAAAAGCGGACGCTCCTCAATAAAGCAAATGCTCCCTCACGGTCTGCACCCACGCCGCCTCGTCGTTTGACGCCAGCGCGTCGAGATCGCTTGGCCGCGCGGTTGCGTCGTCAACCCACTCGCGCAGAGATGGCCCACCATTGATCACATCAATGGCTAGCACGTCATTGGTGTATTCATATTTGAAGTCAGTCCCGCGCCACAATTCATAGTCAGGATAGAGGCTGCGGATCGCCTTGAAGGCAAGCGCCTGAAGACGCCACGGCTTAAACATATCATGATCGTAATGCGGGCTTTCTGCATGGATCATCAAAGCGTTACACAGCTTTCCTGTGTGCTTGTGGAAGGTCGGCTCAAACCAACAATCCCGCAGAGCGCATCCCTGAAGCCAATCAGGCTGGAGGCCGTGCATCTCCGCCAGCACAGCCTTTGCATCAATGTTTGGCGCGCCGAACAACACCTCCAATGGCCGCGTGGTTCCGCGGCCCTCTGACACAGTGGCGCCTTCGATCATCACCGTGCCCGCATAGGCCCGAGCCATGTTAACATTGGCGGCATTGGGCGAAGGATTGATCCAGATCCGGGACGTGGGCCAGCCATGCCCCTCACCGCTTGGCTCCCACCCCTCCATCGCTACCACGCGGTAGTCCACATCAAGGCCGAAGTGGGCGATGAACCAATGTCCCATCTCGCCCAGGGTCAGCCCGTGGCGCATCGGCATAGGCGCTGCTCCGACGAAGCTCTCATGCCCGGGCACAAGCAAAGTGCCCTCCACCGGACGACCGGCAGGGTTAGGACGATCAAGCACCCAGACCCCTTTCCCGCCCTTGGCCGCCTCTTCCAGCAGGTAAAGCAACGTCGTAACAAAGGTATAAATACGGCAACCAAGATCCTGAAGATCAAACAGAAAGACATCCGCGCTCGACATCATTTGACCGCTTGGACGGCGCACCTCGCCATATAGCGAGAACACAGGAATGCCATATTGCGGATCGGTCTCATCCACCGTCTCCACCATATTGTCCTGCTTATCGCCTTTCAGGCCATGCTGCGGGCCAAAGGCGCTGGTCACATTCACTCCAGCGGCGATCAGCGCATCGAGCGAATGGGTTAGATCAGCGGTGACACTGGCCGGGTGCGCTACCAAAGCGACGCGTTTGCCCTCTAAAGCGCCGAGCAATTGCTTGTCTGCCAACAGGCGATCAATTCCGAAGTTCACGCTCATCTTTCGATCTCCACCACCATTTGCTCGGCAGGCCTCGCTGTGGAATTCCGGTTTGCCCGGTGGGAATGCCAGCGCCCAGAACTGAATGGTCCCGTCATTGTGCTCAACGATGGCGTTCAGTGCGACCTGCGCTGGGCCGGGCAATTCAGCGGCAATGCTGGCCTTTAACACCAGTTCATTGTCGCTGTGCGAGCATGACACGGCAATCGCATCCACCGGAGCATCACGAGTGCCCTCACGAAAATCGTCAAAATCATACGCCGCCCAGCGCGATGATGGCGAGAGATTGAACTCGCGGTAGTATGTGCCGCCAATCGGCTGCCAGAAAATCTCAAAGCAGGTCGTCTTCCACAGGAAGTCTTTGCGCTCTGGTGCGGCGTGCTGAGGCACTTTGATCCCACCAATCGTCCCGTCAAAGCGAAATTCCGCATCACAGCCCCCGGCCGTGGGCGTAATCTGCGCCGTTACCGCCTTGATAGGTCCAAGCTCGCATGTCTGATGAAGCATAAGTGGTTGCATGGCACTTGCTATTGCCGAGCAGCCACCGTCAGGCAATGGCCATTCATGACTTTCCCGCCGCTGCTCACGCTGTTAAGCGCTCGCCATCATGAAAGAATACGAATCTGATCTGCTCCAGCTGCTCGACAAACGCGGCTACATCCACCAAGTCACCGACAGCGGTGCGCTTGATCAGCTCGCGACCAAGCAGGTCGTGCCAGGATATATCGGCTTTGATGCGACCGCGCCAAGTCTGCACGTAGGCAGTCTGGTTCAGATAATGATGCTGCGCCGCCTCCAACAGACGGGCCACAAGCCAATTGTTGTTATGGGTGGTGGAACAACCAAGGTCGGCGATCCTTCCGGAAAGGACGAAAGCCGCAAGCTGCTGACCGGGGAAACAATTCAGGACAATATCACCTCGATCCGCACGGTATTTGAGCGATTGCTGACATTCGGCGACGGACCAAGCGACGCTGTAATGGTCGATAATGACGAATGGCTGTCAAAGCTAGGCTATGTCGAATTGCTACGCGATGTCGGGCCGCACTTCACGATCAACCGGATGCTGACCTTTGATTCGGTCCGCTTGCGTCTTGACCGGGAGCAGCCGCTCACGTTCCTGGAATTCAACTACATGATCCTCCAGGCCTATGACTTCCTGGAGCTAACGCGCCGTTACGAATGCCGCCTGCAAATGGGCGGTAGCGATCAATGGGGCAATATCGTCAACGGCATGGAATTGTCGCGCCGGATGGAAGGCCATGAGCTCTACGGTCTAACAACGCCGCTGCTGACAACGGCGGATGGCGCGAAGATGGGTAAGACCGCATCGGGAGCTGTCTGGCTCAACGAAGATCAATTGCCCGCCTATGACTTCTGGCAATATTGGCGCAATTGCGATGACCGCGATGTGGGCCGGTTCCTGAAATTATTCACGGATCTGCCGCTGGATGAGATCGCGAAGCTCGAAGCGCTGGAAGGCGCAGAGATCAACCATGCCAAGGTTGTGCTGGCAAACGAAGTTACCAAGTTGGTCCGAGGCGATGAGGCCGCCAAAGCGGCCGAAGCCACAGCGAAGGAGACCTTCGCTGGCGGCGGCACGGGCGAAGACCTGCCGTCATTGGCGGTGGGCGCAGACGGTATGCGGATCGGCGCAGTGCTAACCGAAATCGGTTTCACCGCCTCCAATGGTGAGGCGAAACGCAAGATCGCCGAGGGCGCAGTGAAGATCGACGATGCAGCAATCACAGAGCCCGGTTTCCTCGTCGCGCCAGCGGATGGTGAGACGGTGAAATTGAGCCTCGGCAAGAAGAAGCATGGGCTGATCACCCGCTAATTCGCGCCTTCGCGACAGGTCTTTTCGCCGCTCTATTTCGCCAGCTTTACCAATTATCAGCCTTTTCCAGCCATTAGAGTTGTCACTCGCACAATAATGGAGGGTCGAGAACTGTGTCAGCCGGAGCGAGATCTGAGCGTCACTGATATGCGTCGAGCTGCACGTCACCCGGTGGATTTCCCAGTGATTGTGGAGCACTTTGCGCACGGCGACCTAGAATTACACGTATCTAACCTGTCCGCGCACGGCTTTATGGTCGATGACGCGAGCGGCAATCTCAATCGCGGTGATCGGGTGATCATCCGCTTGCCAATTGTTGGCCGGATCGAAGCCTATTTGATCTGGATCCACGAAGAACGGGCAGGCTTTCAGTTTGAGCGCATCATTCGGATCGACGATTTCGTCGATATCATTGACGCGCTTCAGCCCAATCCGCGCCTGCGCCGCAAACGGTAGTCACTCGCTCGTACGGCTGGTTTAGCCGGGCAGCGTCACAACAAATAGCTCTCGCACCTTGGCAGGCCATGATGCGCCTGCCATTGGCCGTGCGTGAGCGATACTGACAAAATCCCCAACCACCCATTTCGGGTCCACAATTTCCGCGCCTATTGGGTCAGCCGCTTTGCAATGACGCTGGCGCAATACGCCATGCTGCTGATCATTGGCTGGCAGACGTATAATATCGCGCGCGATGCCGGAATGAGCATAGCCGAGGCCTCTGGTCAGCTTGCGCTTATCGGCCTGTTTCAATTCCTGCCATTATTCGTACTGACACCGTTTACGGGTCTAGCGGCGGACCGGTTTGACAGGCGGCGCCTTGGGCAATTGACCGTGCTGTTGCAATTTGCGTGCGCCGCCGCCCTTGCCTGGTTCACCTGGAGCGGCGCGATCACGCTCCCCGTCCTTTTCTCAATCGCGGTTCTTTTGGGAATAGCACGCGGGTTTGCAGGACCAGCCCTGTCAGCGCTTGCCCCCAATCTTGTACCAAAAGCGCTGCTGCCGACGGCAATCGCTTTGTCATCCATCGCATGGCAGGTTGGCATGATCATCGGCCCAGCCATTGGCGGCGTATTGTACCGTGCGGGACCCGCCCTGCCCTATTTCGCCGCATGCGCACTGTTTGCAGTCTCGCTGATCGCGCTCTCCATCATTGGCAAAGTTCCGCAGCCTGCGACCCGCAAAGACCAGCGTCCGATCGGCGCGATTATTGATGGTGTGTCCTATGTTGTACGCAACAAGATGGTGCTCGGCGCGATCACGCTCGACCTATTTGCCGTGTTTCTTGCGGGAGCAACCGCGCTTTTTCCGGTCTATGCGCGCGACATCCTGAACGCGGGCGAGGTTGGACTGGGCTTCCTCGCCGCGGCCCCCGCTGTTGGCGCAGCGGTTACAGCTCTGTGGTTTTCGTTCCGCCCGCTTAAGACCAATGTCGGCCCAAAAATGCTGTGGGCCGTCGCCGTGTTCGGCCTCGCCACGATTGTCTTTGGACTGTCGACCTCGATGCCGCTGAGCCTAACTATGCTGGTCATTGTTGGCGCAGCGGACATGTTCAGCGTCTACATCCGGCAATCACTGATCCAGCTGCACACACCTGATGACAAACGCGGCCGAGTGTCGTCTGCGTCACTACTGACGATTAGCGCCTCCAACGAGGGTGGGGACGCATTCTCCGGTTTCCTCGCCAGCGCAGTTGGTCCGGTTGCCGCCGTAGTGGCAGGCGGTATTGGCGCGATTGTAACCGTTGGGCTGTGGAGCCGAATATTTCCAGTGTTGCGGATGACTAAGAGCTTCGATCCGCCAGAAGACATGCTAGACACACCGTCAGAAACGAATTCCCCTACAGAAAAACATCAGGAGGCCTGAGATGAAAGCTGCAAACATCCTAGAGACGATTGGCAATACCCCGCATATTCGCCTGTCGCGACTGTTCCCCAATCATGAAGTTTGGCTGAAGTCAGAGCGCAGCAATCCAGGCGGCTCGATCAAGGATCGTATCGCCCTGGCCATGGTTGAAGACGCTGAGCAATCAGGCAAGCTCGCGCCAGGCGGCACAATCGTTGAGCCGACCAGCGGCAATACCGGCATTGGCCTGGCAATGGTCGCTGCGGTCAAAGGCTACAAACTGGTGCTGGTCATGCCAGAGAGCATGTCGATTGAGCGACGCCGCTTGATGCTTGCATACGGCGCGACTTTTGACCTCACTCCTAAGGAAAAGGGCATGAAGGGCGCGATTGAGCGCGCGACCGAAATCGTAGAGAGCACCGACGGTGCTTGGATGCCTTCGCAGTTTGAGAACCCAGCCAATGTTGCAGTCCATGCCCGCACGACGGCGAAGGAAATCCTCACCGATTTTGCAGACAGTCCGATTGATGTGATGATCACCGGCGTTGGCACCGGTGGTCACCTGACCGGCTGCGCAGAGGAACTCAAGAAGCACTGGAGCGGATTTAAGGCTTACGGAGTTGAGCCAGAGCTTTCGCCCGTGATCAATGGCGGCCAGCCCGGCCCACACCCGATCCAGGGCATTGGTGCAGGCTTCATCCCAGGCAATTTGCACACTGACGCGATCGATGGTGCCATCCCGGTTGACGCGGAGGACGCCCGTGAAATGGCTCGCCGCGCGGCGGCTGAAGAAGGCATGCTGATCGGCATCTCCAGCGGAGCAACCTTGGCTGCGATCGCCAAAAAGCTGCCAGAGCTGGATGCTGGCACACGCGTGCTTGGTTTTAACTATGATACGGGTGAGCGCTATCTCTCCGTGCCCGACTTCCTGCCAGTGTAATAACGCCTCTATCGAGGCCGCGAGTTTAATCTGATCTTGACCTTATCGCTTCATCACAAGCGCGGTCTGGAGATACTGATATGAAATTCGTCTTACTCGAATCGCGCGGTGGCAATTACTTGGTTGTCGCAAACAATATCGCTTGGCTGCGCACTGGTGAAAATGGCCAAACCAATGTCGGGATGGTCGGGGGCAGCCCGCTGCTCGTCACCGGTTCGATTGAGGAAGTGGCTGAGAAAGTTATGGCCGGAGCAGGTTCCAACTGAGACACGAAAAAGGCCCGAGAGTTTGCGCTCTCGGGCCTTTTCACGTGACGATTATGTTTGGCGTTACGCCGCTGTCGCGAACGCATCTGCTGACAGTTTCATCATATTGTCAGAGCCAGCTTCCAACTTGCGGCGCAGCGCGCCCGCATCAGGCAGGAAGCGTTCAGCGTAGTAAGCCGCTGAGGTCAGCTTGGCTTCGTAGAACGCGCGGTCTTCGGTGTCCGTAGCAAGTTGCTGAAGCGCAGTCTTACCCATTTTCAGCCACATAAAGCCCAGCGTCACAATGCCCATGATGTGCATGTAATGATGCGCACCAGCACCAAGATGATTCGGATTCGCCATCGCGTTTTGCATGAACCACATGGTCGCGGCTTTCTGCTCACCCAGCGCCTTTTCAAGCTTAGTCGCAACGTCGGCCAATTCAGGCGAGTTTTTCGCAGAGGCAATCTCTTCGTCGATCATTGCGAAGAACGCTTGAACCGCACGGCCGCCTTTTGATGCAAGCTTACGGCCGCAAAGGTCCATCGCCTGCACGCCATTGGTGCCTTCGTAGATCATCGCAATCCGGCTATCGCGGACAAATTGCTCCATGCCCCACTCGGTCACATAGCCATGGCCGCCATAGACCTGCTGCATGTTGTTGGCGATGTCATACCCCTTGTCGGTGCCATAGCCTTTGATAACCGGGGTCATCAGACCGATGAGGTCATCCGCCAGCTGGCGGTCTTCTTCGGTTTGCGCCTTGTGCGTCAGGTCCACTTGCAAAGCGCCCCAGAGGCACAGTGCACGCATGCTCTCGTTGAAGACTTTCGCATCCATCAGCATCCGGCGAACGTCCGGGTGGACAAAGATCGGATCAGCCTGAGCGTCAGTGTCCGCTGGACCAGTCAGAGCGCGGCCCTGGCGGCGATCCAGCGCATAGGTGACAGCGTTTTGATAGGCGACTTCTGCTTGGGCGAGGCCCTGCATACCAACGCCGAGACGCGCTGCGTTCATCATCACGAACATGGCCGCGAGACCTTTGTTCTCTTCGCCCAGCATCCAACCGGTGGCGCCATCATAATTGAGAACGCAGGTCGCATTGCCATGAATGCCCATCTTCTTCTCAATAGAGCCGCAGGATACGCCATTGCGCTCGCCCGGCTCGCCGTTCTCATCAACGATGAACTTAGGCACCACGAAAAGCGAGATACCCTTTGAACTGTCTGGGGCGCCTGGTGTCTTCGCCAGCACTAAGTGAATGATGTTGCTGGTTAGGTCGTGCTCGCCTGCTGAGATGAAAATCTTGGTGCCAGTGATCGCATAAGAGCCATCGCCCTTCGGCTCAGCCTTCGTTCGGATCATGCCAAGGTCGGTGCCGCAATGTGGCTCCGTCAGGTTCATAGTGCCGGACCATTCGCCAGAGATCATCTTTGGCGCGTACATCTCCTTCTGCTCTTGAGAGCCGACTGCCAAAAGAGCTGCAGTCGCGCCGCCCGTCAGGCCGGGGTACATCGCAAATGCCTGGTTAGCAGTGCCAATATATTCCTCGAACGCAAAGCCCAGAACATGCGGCAATTCCTGACCGCCAAACTCTTCAGGGCCGGTCAGAGTCGTCCAACCACTCTCAACCAGCGCCTCATACGCTTCTTTGAAACCATCAGGCGTGGTCACAGAGCCATCTTCGTGGCGGGTGCAACCTTGCTCGTCGCCAATCTGGTTAAGCGGCGCGAGAACTTCTGAACAAAACTTCCCGGCTTCATTCACAACCGTGTCGATCATGTCAGGCGTCGCATTCTCAAAGCCCGGCAGATTGCCGTAGCTCGCGAGGTCGAGCATTTCGCTGATGATGAAGCGGGTCTCGCGGGTTGGAGCGGTGTAGGTTGGCATCACTAGATCCCTTAGTGGAGTGTTGAGTATTCAGGGGGTTAGGCGGTCAAAGATCGAGCTTTTCAATCTCGGCCACAAAATCGGTGAGTTCCTTGATCGAGGAATCGATGTCGGCCCTCTGGCTTTTCAATTTTGCAATATGCGTGCGGCACTTCTCAATCGTAACGCGCCGCTGTTCAACGCGGCCATCGTCGAGATCATACAGATCGATCATCTCACGAATTTCGGTCAGACTGAACCCGACGTTCTTTGCCCGCATAATCCAGGCAAGCCGCGCGCGGTCTCGCTTTGAATAGACCCGGGTCAGGCCGACGCGAGCCGGAGAGATAAGCCCCTCATCCTCATAAAAGCGTAGCGCGCGTGCAGTGCACTCAAATTCGCTGGTCAGATCAGAGATCGAGAACTGTTCACGCTCATGCTTATCGGGGCGATCGAGATGCGCACCATTGCGGCGTTGGCCTGCTTCGTCCGAAGCGTCGGCTTTACGGGAAGATGATTGTGCGTGTGCTGTAGCCATGCACCATTACCTACCTTACCTTTACGTGAGCGTCAAGTATTGACCTTAACGAGAAGTATCGATCAATTCGCCGCCCTCAATCCGGCGGTAGAAACAGCTGCGCGCGCCGGTATGACAAGTCGGCCCGACTGGTTGAACCTTCAGCACAATCGCATCTTGATCGCAGTCCACCAGCATCTCTTGGACTTTCAGGACATTGCCAGAGGTCTCACCCTTCATCCAAAGGTTCTGGCGCGAGCGTGACCAAAAATGCGCACGGCCCGTTTCCATCGTTTTGTCCAAAGCCTCGGCGTTCATAAAGGCGACCATCAAGACTTCACCGCTGGCCGAATCGGTAACAACTGCGCTTAACAAACCGCGATCATCAAACTTGGGTAGGAGCGCACTACCCCGCTCGCGATCCTGCTTTTCCGCCGCGTCATCGCGGCCAAAATTGTTATTCAATGGTTAATCCTTCGGTGAATGGGGCTGTTAATGCGATGGCTTGTTGCACGATAACCACAGAGCCTACGCAAAATCCACCAGCCAGCGGTTTCGACCTTTGCGAATTAAGACTCCAATGAGACAAAGCTTCTCAGCAGGCCTTAGCGGGCCTGTCCACCGGATACCGGCGTCATAAGAATGCCAGGTTCAGGGGGTAACTGTTTCTCTGCTGGCCGCGGGGTGTTGGCGAGAGACAGTTCGAACGATGAGGGATTGGATCCTGGTAGCCAAGTTAGGGGGTGGCTGCCTGAGCTCTTTAAGAGCGGGTCCGCATTTTTTCGTCACGTGGCGCCCGGGGTCGTAATGGCCTCGGGCGTTGTGTTTTTCGGCTTCTTTTTTGTTAAGCTCCAGTCGCGGTAATGCGGTAGAGCGACGCATCGAATTCGCTGTCTACAACGCGGGCAAAACACGCAATCGTCACCGAACGAGCGCCCGCTTTCAGCAACACGCTGACGCAGGCATCGCTGGTCGCTCCGCTGGTGAGGACATCATCGACAAGAATTACATCGCGCCCCTTGATCGCCGCCCTACGCGATTCCCGAATCGCAATCGCACCAGACAGGGTCCTGCGCCGCTCCTTCGCGCCGAGGCCGCCTAGGCTTGGCGTCCGCTTGCGCCGGACCAATCCATCGACCAGAAATTCGCCTTTGCCCTGCTTGGCTAGTTGGCTGGCCAATAGCCCCGATTGGTTGAAGCCGCGTTGCCATAGCCGCCAGCGATGCAGCGGAACCGGAATCAACAATGGCGGCGCATCGCCACCTTCCTCCGGATCAGGAAGCCGTGCAGCCAGCAATCGGCCAAGTAGACCCACGAGCGAAATCTTGCCGCCATGCTTGAAGGTCAAAATCAGCTTGCGCGAAGCGTCATTGTAGACCGTGGCCGCAACAATCCCGGAATGCTTAGGCGGGTCGGCCATGCACGGTGCGCACAGCGCCTCTTCATCCATTTGGTCAGAGCCAAACGGCCTGCCGCAGGTTTTGCAGGAGGGTTCTCCCGGAATGACCAGATCGCCCCAGCACGCGCTGCAAACCCCGCCTTGATCAGCGATTGCATCGCCGCATAGCGGGCAACGCGGTGGATAGACCAAGTCTACCACGGGCTTCAGCCCTTCGGCGATATGCGCACCCAAACCCATGCGCAAAGTGTCGCATGGCTTGCACTGTGGTGGCAAGCACGGCAGGGCAGCGCCGGTTATGCAGACACGCCAAGTTCCAACGATCTTTTCAAAAACACGGCGCGAGGCAAGAGCAGCGCGCGCATTCAGCTTGGCACAGGCTGATGGGGCCGCGCGCTGGCTGGCGGAGGAGCTGGAGCGGGACTGCATCGAGCGTATTGGCTTTATGCGGCTTGAGCCGTCGCACGCGCTGGTGATCGGGGAGGTCACGGGCGAACTTTCGGCCGACTTACGCCGATTGGGCGCCGATCTCGCCGCCCTGCCCTTACATGATGAAGAGCAACCGAGCGGCCACTCGGACCTTGATCTCATCATCAGCCTAAATCGGCTCGACACGGTCAATGATCTGCCCGGCGCGCTGCTGCATTATCGCAATGCCTTGGCCGACGGCGGTATCTTGTTTGCGCAGGTGGTCGGTGCTGGCAGCCTACCCGCGCTGCGCCAGATTATGATGACAGCAGACAGAGACCGTCCGGCTGCGCGCGTCCATCCTCAGATTGACAGCCGCGCTGCAACCGGCCTGCTCGAACGAGCTGGCTTCAAACGTCAGGTCGTTGATAGCCACACGCTGGACGTCAGTTATCGCAGCCTGGGCCGTTTGATCGCTGATCTGCGCGAACAGGCCCTAACCAACGTACTGGCCGATGCGCCGCCGCCATTGACGCGCAGC
The DNA here is from genome assembly GCF_057364945.1 of Erythrobacter sp. SN6-5. Taxonomy (NCBI): domain Bacteria; kingdom Pseudomonadati; phylum Pseudomonadota; class Alphaproteobacteria; order Sphingomonadales; family Erythrobacteraceae; genus Erythrobacter; species Erythrobacter sp. SN6-5. The sequence continues at coordinate 2,289,708 of NZ_CP200282.1, read as the reverse complement.
GCCCTCGCCCGCGCCCAAGACGCGTTCGAAGCGATGAAAGACAGCGAAGGCCGCGTCACTGAAACCTTCGAACTGCTAACCCTTACTGGTTGGCGTTAGTCCTGCAGCGCCGATTGCGCCGCTGCCAACCGGGCGATTGGCACGCGGTATGGCGATGCGGAAACGTAATCGAGCCCGACTTCTTCGCAGAATGCGATGCTCGCCGGATCACCGCCATGCTCGCCGCAGATGCCGAGCTTAATGTCAGCGCGTGTGGCCCTGCCCCGCTCTGCTGCCAGTTCGACCAACTGACCAACGCCGTCAACATCGAGGCTGACGAACGGATCGCGAGCAAAAATGCCCTTATCAACATAAGGCGCGAGAAAACGTGCAGAATCGTCGCGCGACACGCCCAAGGTTGTTTGGGTCAGATCGTTCGTACCGAAGCTGAAGAATGCGCCCTCATGCGCGATTTCGCCCGCCATCAAGGCAGCGCGCGGCAGCTCGATCATCGTGCCGACGAGATACTCCACGCGCGCACCCTTTTCGGCGAACACTTCTTCGGCAGTCCGATCAATCAGTTCGCGCAAAATCGCCAGCTCTTTGCGGGTCGCCACCAAAGGCACCATGATCTCGGGCAGAGGCGCTTCGCCGCTTAAGGCCTGAACGTCGCAAACCGCCTCGAAGATCGCGCGCGCCTGCATCTCATAGATCTCAGGATAGGTGATCCCCAGACGACAACCACGGTGGCCCAGCATCGGGTTGAACTCATGCAGTTCACCGGCACGGCGTTTGAGGTGATCGACACCCAGTCCGGTCGCATCGGCAAGATCTGCAAACTCCGCATCACCATGCGGCAGGAATTCGTGCAGCGGTGGATCGAGCAGTCTAATCGTACACGGCAGGCCCGTCATCACCTCGAAAATCGCGGTAAAGTCAGCGCGTTGTTCCGGTAGCAGCTTCTCCAGAGCGCCGCGCCGTCCAGCCTCATCTTCAGCCAAGATCATCTGCCGAACCGCGCTTATCCGGCCCGCGTCGAAGAACATATGCTCTGTACGGCACAGGCCAATGCCCTCTGCGCCAAATTGCCGCGCCATTTTGCAGTCCGCTGGCGTTTCGGCATTGGTGCGCACGCGCATCCGGCGGTGGCTGTCCGCCCATTCCATCAGAGTGCCAAAGTCACCGACCAGCTCTGGCTCAATCGTCGGGACAATACCTAGCATCACCTGGCCGTTGGCGCCGTCGAGGGTGATTTCGTCGCCCTCTTTCAGCTCCTCATTGCCGATCCGCAAGCTGCTCGAGGCAAGGTCAATCGAAACGCCGTTTGCACCCGAGACGCAAGGGCGCCCCATGCCGCGCGCGACAACCGCCGCGTGGCTCGTCATCCCGCCGCGAGCGGTCAGAATACCCTGCGCCGCGTGCATGCCGTGAATGTCCTCTGGGCTGGTCTCAACCCGTACCAGAACGACTTTTTCACCGCGACCAGACCATTGCTCCGCCGTGTCGGCATCGAGCACAATCTTGCCCGCCGCCGCACCCGGAGAGGCCGGCAAGCCAGTGGTCATCACATTGCGCGGCGCATCGGGATCCAGCGTCGGGTGCAGCAGCTGGTCGAGCGCCATCGGGTCAACCCGCAGGATCGCTGTTTTCTGATCGATCAACCCTTCGCCGACCATCTCGACCGCCATTTTTAGCGCCGCCTTGGCGGTCCGCTTGCCGCTGCGCGTTTGCAGCATCCACAGCTTGCCGCGCTCCACGGTAAACTCGATGTCCTGCATGTCACGGTAATGGCCTTCGAGCAGGTCAAACACGCGCGCCAGCTCGCCATATGCGTCCGGCATCGCCTCCTCCATCGAGAGCGGTTTTGCGCCCGCTGCGTCGCGGGCGGCCTTAGTGAGATATTGCGGCGTGCGAATGCCCGCGACCACGTCCTCACCCTGAGCATTGATCAGGTATTCGCCGTAATAGGCGCGCTCGCCCGTTGCCGGATCGCGAGTAAAGGCCACGCCGGTCGCGCTGGTCTCACCCATATTGCCGAACACCATCGCCTGCACATTGACGGCAGTGCCCCAATCGCTGGGAATATCATTGAGACGGCGATAAACCTTCGCCCGGTCCGCATCCCAACTGTCGAAAACAGCTGCGATAGCGCCCCACAGCTGCTCTGCGACATCTTGCGGAAATGGCTTGCCGTGCTCGCTCTCGACGATGCCCTTATATTCGCTCACCAAGGCGCGCCAATCATCCGCACTCAGTTCAGTGTCAGCGTAAAAGCCATTGTCTTCCTTGCAGATTTCCAGCGCTTCTTCGAACAGGCCGTGATCCACGCCCAGCACCACGTCGGAATACATTTGCACAAACCGGCGATAGCTGTCCCAGGCAAACCGCTCGTCTCCAGAAGTCTTAGCCAGCCCCTCAACCGTATCGTCATTGAGACCAAGGTTGAGCACCGTGTCCATCATGCCCGGCATACTCACCCGCGCACCGGATCGGACCGAGACGAGCAAGGGATCGCTCGCATCGCCAAAGCTCTTGCCCACCGCGTTTTCAATATGCGCCAGCGCTTTTGCTACGTTCGCGCGCAGATCATCGGAAAAACCTGTCCTGAGCGATGTCGAAGGGTCCGCGCCTTCTTGCAGATAGCGAACGCATTCCTCGGTGGTGATCGTGAAACCAGGAGGGACAGGCAGGCCAATCGCCGCCATCTCCGCCAAATTGGCGCCCTTGCCGCCAGTGACGGTCTTGTCTTTTTGACGGGCATCATCGTGAGCGGCGTTTCCGCCAAATGGATAAACCGTGTTCACGTTACTTGTACCTTCTTGGCAGCGAAATTGGACAATTATAGGCTTGTCCTGGGGAGAGACATTATCCTTCGATCCGGCTGAAATCAGCGACCTTGTGCACCGCATCGCGGAACCGAGCGAGCAGATCTAGGCGCGCAGAGCGCACTTGCGGATCATCGGCGTTGACAATCACATCTTCGAAGAACCGGTCGATCGGCGCGCGCAATGTAGCGAGAGCGGACATGGCCGCTGCGAAGTCTTCGCTTTCGATGGCACTGGCGGCTTTAGGGCTCGCGACATCAAGCGCGTCGATCAAGGCCTTTTCGGCGGGCTCAGGGGATGGATTAGAGGCCCCGCTTTCCCACTCTTCCTTCTTCAGGATATTCGCCGCGCGCTTGTAGCCAGCGAGCAGGTTTGTGCCGTCTTCGGTTTCGACGAAGGCTTGGAGCGCTTTCACGCGAGCAAGCAGGCGGACGAGATCGTCTTCGCCGCCAAGCGCAAACACCGCATCTATCAGATCGTGGCGGATACCTGCTTCGCGTTGTTGGACTTTGAGGCGGTCCGCTAAGAAATCGAGGAGTTCATGACGGCGACCAATGTCAGTTTCGGCACCCAGTTTCTTGCCAATCGACTGTGCCCATACATGCTTAGAAACGTGGTCAATGGCACGCCCCAAAGGTGACCTAAGTTCATTCGCTTGGATGGTTCCTATTACTCCAAGAGCAGCACGGCGAAGAGCGAACGGATCTTTAGAGCCCGTTGGCGGTTCTCCAGCGAGGAAAAAGCCGACCAGCGTATCCAGCTTATCCGCCAAACTCACCGCCACCGTCACCGACGCAGTTGGAACCTCGTCGACCTGTCCCACCGGCTTGTAGTGATCGCGGATCGCATCGGAGACCTCTTGAGGCAGGCCTTCTTTCGCGGCGTAATAGCCGCCCATCAGACCTTGCAGTTCGGGAAACTCGCCGACCATTTCGGTCACAAGGTCCGCCTTACACAAACGCGCGGCTTGCTCGGCGAGGTCGGGATCGCCTTTGACAATCCCCTCTTCGCACAGCCAGCGCGCCAGTTTCGCCACACGGTCGACCTTATCGGCGACCGTCCCGAGCTTCTCGTGGAACGTAATCCGCTCCAGCCCCTTGGCGTGCTCGGCCAGCGTTTTCTTCTGATCCAATTCCCAAAAGAAGCGCGCATCGGCCAGCCGCGCGGCCAGAACCTTGCGATTGCCATCGACCACCACGGCGGGGTCTTCCGCCTCAATATTGGCCGTGCAGATAAAGGCGTTGGCGAGTTTGCCGTGCGCATCCTCGCACACGAAATATTTCTGGTTCACCCGCGCGGTCAGCTGGATCGTCTCTGGCGGCACGTCGAGGAAATCATCCTCAAACCGCCCAAGCAGCGGCACTGGCCATTCGGTCAGCCCAGCGTTTTCGACGACCAGACCTTCGTCTTCGACGAGTTTCAGACCAGCCGCTTCAGCAGCCGCTTTCGCGCCTTCGCGCACCATCGATTCACGCTCAACATGATCGACGATTACATGGGCATCGCGCAGCTTGGCAGCGTAATCATCGGCGTCTTCAATCGTAATTGCCCCAGCAGAATGGAAACGGTGCCCCGTGGTTTCACGGCCACTGACAATCCCATCAACTTCGCACGGCACGATCTCGCCATCGAGCAGAGCGATAATGCCAGACAGAGGGCGAACCCATTTGAGGCTCTCAGTCGAAATTGAGGCCGCGCCCCAACGCTGAGACTTCGGCCAAGAGAAATCGCGAATGATCGCCGGGATCGCCGCAGACAGCAGATCAGCGACCGCCTGTCCCGGCTTTTGGATCACGGCAAAATAGGTGTTGCGGCCTTTGACCTCGCGCACTTCCAATTGGTCGCGCGTCACGCCGTTCTTGCGGCAGAAACCATCGACCGCCTGATCCGGCGCGCCTTCCGGCGGGCCCTTGGCCTCTTCGCGCACCGCCTCCGTTGCGATCGGAAGGCCACGCGCGATCAGCGCGAGCCTGCGCGGGGTCGACCAGATGGTCAGCTCACCGACGGAAACCCCAGCGGCGCCCAGCTCGCGGTGGAACAGCTTTTCCAGTTCAGCGCGGGCGCCCTTCTGCATGCGCGCTGGGATTTCTTCGCTGCGGAGCTCCAGGAGAAAATCGCTCATTTCGACCACTCCGGATATTTCTCCGCCCAGCCCGCGGCTTCTTTCTCCATATGCGCCTCGCATGATCCGCGCGCGAGATCGCGCACGCGGGCCATATAGCTGGCGCGTTCCTGCACGCTGATCACGCCGCGTGCTTGCAACAGGTTGAAGATATGGCTTGCCTCAACCGCTTGTTCATAGGCAGCGATCGGCACTTGGGCCGCGAGGGCATTTTGGCATTCCGCCTCTGCTTTGTTGAACAAGTCAAACAGTGCGTCTGTGTCGGCGACCTCAAAATTCCATTTCGACATCTGTTTCTCATTTTCGAGAAACACATCGCCGTAGGAAACGCCGTCCTGGTTGAACGCGAGATCATAAACGCTGTCGACGCCCTGGATATACATGGCAAGACGTTCAAGCCCGTAAGTGAGCTCACCCGCCACAGGCTTGCAGTCGAAGCCGCCCATTTGCTGGAAATAGGTAAATTGGGTGACTTCCATCCCGTCACACCACACTTCCCAGCCCAAACCCCACGCGCCGAGTGTAGGCGATTCCCAATCATCCTCAACGAAGCGGATGTCATGCTTCAACGGGTCGATTCCGATCTGGCGCAGGCTCTCAAGATAGAGTTCTTGAATGTCACTCGGCGAAGGCTTCAGGATGACCTGATATTGATAATAATGCTGCAGGCGGTTGGGATTCTCGCCATAGCGGCCATCGGTTGGGCGGCGACACGGCTGAACAAAGGCCGCGTTCCATGGCTCTGGCCCAAGAGCGCGCAAAGTTGTTGCGGTGTGAAACGTGCCCGCGCCCATCCGCATATCATAAGGCTGCAGGATAACGCAGCCATTGGCGCTCCAAAAATCATGCAGCGTCAGAATCATGTCTTGAAACGAGCGCGTGGGATCTCTTTGGGGATCGCCCTGAGGAAGCTGGGTAGTCATGGCGGCAGGCTTTGGCGGATGCCCTAACCAGCGTCAATGCCGCAGCGCAGCACGGGAGCATAACTGCCCATCCAAAAGCGGGGTCTACGCCAAATAAAGTCAACTATCCAAAACAAAATGTCAAGTTATCTTGACATAGTCAGCAAATCACGACATATAGTCATGCATACCTGACGTTTAGTCATGAACTAACGACAGGATTTTTGAGTGCTTAAATATCATAATCATATGGAAAAGATCGCTGCATTTCTTGCAACGATGACATTCGTGCTAGCGGGTTATGGCCTAGGTCATATCACCACTACAGTCGTGCTCGTCTTGCAATAAGCATCTGAGCCAATGGAGTTTTACCTCATGAACAACAGGCTGAAAGTGCTGCGCGCTGAGCGAGATTGGAGCCAGGCCGAACTGGCGCTTCATCTCGACGTGTCGCGCCAGGCAGTCAACGCCATCGAGACCGGCAAGCACGACCCTTCACTCCCGCTCGCATTCCGGATCGCGCGCCTATTTGAAATGCAAATCGAGGAGATTTTCGATGACCAAAAATGAACGAGAAACCTCGGTTCCCATGTCACCCAAAATTCGTAAGGCACGCAATCTTCTCTGGATTGCCTTGGCCGTGGGATTTGTGCTCGGCATATATTTTGGAGCAATAGGCGATGGCAGCATGGATATCCTATTCTCCAACAACCCAGTCTCATCCGCGGTAGCTGGTATCGGGATCGTTGTATGGCTGATTGTAGTGCCTTGGATAAGCTGGCTTTGGTGGCGGGCCGTCGATGAGCATGAAGCCGCTGCCTACCGCGAAGGCGCAATGGTTGCCGTGCATCTGTACCTTTTCATGGTGCCAACATGGTGGCTGGCCGCTCGGGCTGGCTGGGTGCCAGAGCAGCAACCAATGATCGTTTTCCTGATCGTCTGCGTCGTTTGGACCGCCGTGTGGTTCTACCGCAAATATGCCTGAAGCAGGCACGACAGTCGCGCTGCACGATCAAATTCTTCATGGGCAAAATTGCCCATTCCCTTCCAATCAACTTTCTCTATCTAGGAACGTAATATGAAATACTTCTCCCGCACAGTCACGGCTGCCCTCGCCCCTATTACTCTGTTCGCCGGAACGACCGCTTGCGCTCAAACGCAAACTCTACCCTCTCCCGTTCCGGACACCAAAGTGCCCGCATCAGAACTGGAAATCGCTGACGACACCGGCTCTGGCCCGGCGCTATGGTCGGTCTCTGATGAGGACACCACGATCTATCTGTTCGGCACCGTCCATGCCCTGCCGAAAGAGCTGGAATGGTATGATGGCGTTATTTCAAAAGCACTGACATCGTCCGACACCATCGTCACCGAAATCGACATGGGTCCAGACACCGAGGCCGCGATCCAGCAATTGGTCGTTTCCAAAGCACTCCTACCCGCTGGCACCACATTGCGGTCGCTACTAAGCGAAGAGCAAACCACTGTTTACGAAGCCTCTCTGGCAAAACTTGGCGCACCTGCTGCTGCCTTCGATCAAGTTGAGCCATGGTTTGCGGGCATCACGCTCGCGACATTGCCGCTCATCCAGCAGGGCTATTCACCCGATGCAGGCGTTGAAAACGTACTGCTCGAAAAGGCTGGCGACAAGAAGACCGAAGCGCTTGAAACGATTGAATTCCAATTCGGTATTTTCGATGGACTGCCGCAGGCTTCGCAAATCGAATTCTTGATGGAGGCTGCTGAGGGTGTCGACCAGGTCAAACCGTTCCTCGACAAAATGGTCGCTGAATGGGTTGCCGGGGACGCCGACGGATTGGCTGAGCTGATGAACGAAGGCCTGAGCGATCCAGAATTGGCTGAGCAATTGCTTTACGCTCGCAACCGCAACTGGGCCGATTGGATTGAGAGCCGCATGGAAACCCCTGGCACTCTGTTCATCGCGGTGGGTGCAGGTCACCTTGCCGGTGAGAAAAGTGTTCAGGATTATCTCGAAGAACGCGGTATCGTCTCCGCTCGCATCCAATAATGTATCGTTTGGTGAGCGTCCGCATTGCTGCGCCATTGGCAGCTTTGCTGGCGCTCGCCGGATGCGGCTCTGACCCAGTCGCTCCTGCTTCTGACGAAGCATCTCCACCACTGTTCGAAATCACCAATGCAGAGGGTGAAACTGAGGGCTGGATGCTCGGCACGATCCATGCCCTTCCCGATGGCACGAATTGGCGCACACCGGAGATCAGGGCGGCTATTGATGCGGCTGACTTGGTCGTTGTGGAGGTCGCCAATCTGGAAGACAACGAAACAATTGCCGCAGTCTTTGCGCAGCTAGCCTACACACCGGGCCTACCGGACCTCGCCATGCGGGTCAGCGAAGACAAGCGCCCTGCCCTGTTCGACCTCATATCGAAGTCAAACTTCTCTGCGGCGCAATTCGGGTCAACCGAGACATGGGCCGCCGCGCTACAACTGGCTCAAGTCGGCGCGCAAGGCGATCCGGCAAACGGCGTTGACCGCGCGGTGGTACGCGATTTTGAGGGTCGCACGGTTCGAGAGTTCGAAGGCGCAATCGCGCAGCTACGCATCTTTGACAGCCTGCCGGAACAGGACCAACGCGACCTGCTTTCCGGCATTATTACAGAGGCAAAGCAGCTTCAGGCCGATCCGGCGCGCCTGCGCAATGCTTGGCTAACCGGCGACACAGCGACTTTGATCGACGCGACCGAAACCGGCATCATGGCCGACTCGGAACTGCGCGAGGCTTTGCTGGTCGGGCGCAATCGGGATTGGGCGAAACAGCTAGAGACGATGCTGGCAGGCGATGACCGGCCACTCGTCGCCGTTGGTGCCGCTCACCTGGTCGGGCCAGATGGCTTGCCAGCCATGCTGAAGGCAAGCGGCTATACAATAACGCCGCTGCATTAGCTCTCGCTGCTCAGGTCAGAGGCGTCACAGCCCCCGCCAAAACGCTTGCCAAGGCAGCACGCACGCCCTAAGGCGCGCCCTCTTCACCCGTCATGGTCATCCCTGGAGGCGTGGCGCGCGAAGATTTTGAAACTTTATCCGCATTTGAAAGGTAGACGATTATGAGCGACGCTCTGACACTGCTTAGCCGAGGCACGCGAACGGGCAGGCAAGGGAGCCTCCCGTGCACTACGCCGCGAAGGCCGCATCCCCGCCGTTATTTACGGCGGCAAAGAAGAACCAACCACGATCCACATCGAAGAAAAAGAACTGGTCCGTCAAATGATGACTGGCCAATTCATGAACTCGATCGTGAACATCGATGTTAATGGTAAGAGTGTCCGCACCCTGCCGAAGGACGTAGCCCTGCATCCGGTCAGTGACCGTCCGACGCATGTCGACTTCCTCCGCCTTTCCAAGGATGCAAAAATCGAAGTCGCCATTCCGGTTATCTTCACCAATGAAGAAGAATCGCCTGGCCTTAAGAAGGGCGGCGTTCTTAACGTGGTCCGACACGAGCTCGACCTGGTTTGCGAATCTGACAAGATTCCAAGCGAGATTGAAATCGATGTGACCGGCAAAGAAGTCGGCGATTCGATCCACATCAGCGAAGTGCAACTGCCAGCTGGTAGCGAAAGCGCGATCACCGATCGTGACTACACCATCGCGACGCTCGTCGCTCCATCAGCTCTCAAGAAATCAGAGAGCGCCGAAGATGAAGAGGTCGAGGGCGAAGAAGGTGAAGCAACCGAAGGCGGCGAAGAAGCAGCCGAAGGTGGCGAGGACAGCGGCGAGTAAGTCGCGCCAGTCCTTTACAGATCTAATCACCAAGGAGGCGGGCTGGGAAACCAGTCCGCCGTTTTGCGTTATTGTGTTCCGCACGCCCATCCGGGCATGCGATTTCCTCGCTCACGCGCCTTTCAGGCGCATCGCTGCGGGCGCGTGGTCACGCTTGCGGGTCTTAGGCCCGACACACGCTAAGCGGCATGCGATGATCCGGTTCGCGACTAGCGGACCGCAAGGCCGACCGGCCGCCCGAGCTTATGCGAGGGAAGCCAAGTGAACGGATGTAAACGCTGGCGCTTGAGGGGCAGGCGAAGCCTGCTAAAGGAAAACGATGCAGCTTTGGGTTGGCCTTGGAAATCCCGGACCGAAATACACCATGCACCGGCACAATGTCGGCTTCATGGCGTGCGATGTGCTGGCCGAAATGCACAGCTTTGGACCGGTCCAAAAGAAGTTTCAGGGCTGGGTTCAAGAAGGGCGGATCGGTGCCCAGCGTATTCTGCTGCTCAAACCGGCAACCTTCATGAATGAAAGCGGCCGGAGTGTTGGCGAGGCGATGCGGTTCTACAAGCTGGACCTCGACGCTCTCACGGTCTTTCATGATGAACTCGACCTCGCGCCCTTTAAGGTTAAGGTGAAACAAGGCGGCGGTACCGCCGGGCACAATGGCCTGCGCTCTATCGACAAACATCTGGGTGCAGATTTCCGCCGCGTGCGCCTCGGCATTGGTCATCCGGGCCACAAAGATCGTGTCTCAGGCTATGTGCTTGGGAACTACGCCAAGGTTGAGCAAGACGACCTTGTCACGATGCTGGGTGCTGTCGGAGGCGAGGCGGAATGGCTCGCCAACGGCGATGAACCGCGCTTCATGAGCGAGATTGCGATGCGCCAGCAATGAGCAATCCCTATGAAGAGATGCGAAAGATGTCAGTCGCTGACATTTGCAAATCTCTCGGCGCTCAAGCTTCCTTATTTGTCGCGATCGGTTTGCTGCTATGGTGGATATCTGATCGCCCTCTAACCGGATTTGTGACAGTCGACTTTCAGCAAATCGTCTTGGGAATTGGCCTCGGCCTCGCAATGATCGCCGTGGCGGCAGCCATCTTTCATGGCTTCCCTCAACTTGCTGAGAAGCTCACACGGCTTCAATCAAAGAACTTCGCGTTCCTCGAAAAGCGACTTTCGATGCCAGTGATCATCTTCTTTTCGATTTGCGCAGGCGTGGGTGAAGAGGCGTTGTTTCGCGGCGGCCTGCAGACATTGATGAGCGATTATGTGTCGCTGCCTCTGGCTATCATCTTTGCTAGCCTGATCTTTGCGCTCATCCACTTTGCCAAACCGCTGATCGCTGCCATTATTTTCGCGATTGGAGCCTTGTTCGGCCTTTTCTACATCTGGAGCGGCAGTTTGCTCGCCGTGATGATCGGCCACGCTCTTTACGACGTTTACGCCATCTGGTTCCTGCAGAGAGAAATGCACCGCTTGCAATTGTTTGAGTCGCCACAAGACACGGGATCGGCTGACCAAGAGCCTGCTGCGGGTTAGATCACGCAGCACCCGTAATAAAGAACAAAGTAAACTCACTCGGGAACCCTGTCGCGCCCACGCGTTGGTTCAATGAAATTGGAGGCCACATCATGACCCAAGTTACTCGTCGCTCCCTGCTCGCAGGCGCCGCCGCAACTACCGCACTCACCGCGACGGCAAGCCTCGCTCAAGAAGACGCCCTCACCGCAAAGTCTGATATGTCTGGCAAAAGCATGCTGATCACAGGTTGCTCGACCGGATTTGGCCGGTTGATGGCGGAGGATTTCGCTCGCCAAGGTGCGAAAGTGTTCGCGACTATGCGCAATCTGCCCCGGACCGAAGCGGATGAGCTGCGCCAACTCGCCAAATCCGAAGAACTCGACCTACACGTGATAGAAATTGACGTGACGGACGATGCCCAAGTCGCAACCGGCGTCGCCGAAGCAGAACGCATCGCTGGCGGCGCGCTCGATGTGCTAGTCAACAATGCCGGAATGTCATTCGGCGGCCCAATCGAAATTCAGGACATGGAAGCAACCCAGCTGATTTTCGACACCAATGTCTTCGGTCCGCACCGCATGGCGCGCGCAGTACTGCCCGCGATGCGCGCAAAGAAATCTGGCCTCATAGTCAATATCACATCTCAGCTCGGCCGTGTGATCGCCCCTAGCTTTGGCCAATATTCGCCGACGAAATTCGCGCTCGAAGCCATGAGCGAAGCGCTCGCTTACGAGCTGGTTCCGCACGGTATTGAGGTTAGCGTGATCCAACCGGGCGGCTATCCAACAATGATCTGGTCCAATTCCAACAAGAACAGCGTCGCACTTCTCGAACGCGCCGATGAGAAGCATACCTCTGGCTATCCCGCTCTTATCGAACCGCTGGGCAAGCGAACCGGCGGCGGTACGACCGACCCGATGGATGTGCCGAACGCCATTGCAGAGATTATCGCCATGCCCGCTGGCACGCGCCCGCTTCGCAAAGAAGTGCATCCGGGTGCCAAGCCACAAATCGCGATCAACAACGTCGCGGCAGAGGTTCAGGTCGGCTGGCTTGGCGCATCACCCTTTGGCCCATGGATCAAGGCGGTTCACAACGTCTGACCGCCGCGCTCGCTGGGCTGGCAATAGACACGCCCGCCCGCTAAGGGAGCGCAAATTCCTTGACCTAAGCGAGAATTACAATGGGTTTCCAATGTGGGATCGTGGGCCTGCCGAATGTCGGCAAGTCGACCCTCTTCAACGCTCTTACTGAGACGCAAGCTGCGCAGGCGGCCAACTATCCGTTTTGCACTATTGAGCCCAATGTAGGCCAAGTTGCTGTGCCGGATGATCGCTTGGATAAGATCGCGGCCATCGCGAAGAGCGCCAAAGTGATTCCGACCCAGCTCGCCTTTGTAGACATTGCGGGCCTGGTGAAAGGCGCGAGCCAAGGCGAAGGTCTGGGCAATCAATTCCTCGGCAATATCCGCGAGGTTGATGCAATTGTGCATGTGCTGCGCTGTTTTGAAGATGACGATATTCAACACGTTGCCAATAAGGTTGATCCGATTGCGGACGCCGAAGTGGTCGAGACCGAGCTGATGCTGGCCGATCTTGAGAGCCTGGAAAAGAGAGTTGAGAACGCGAAACGCCGCGCGACCAGCGGTGACAAGGATGCTAAGGCGCTCGCCAGCGTTCTGGGCCAAGCGCTCGATTTGCTAAAAGATGGCAAGCCAGCGCGCCTGACTGAACCGAAGGATGACGAGGAAGCCGCATTGTTTGAGCAAGCACAATTGCTCACTGCAAAGCCTGTTCTGTACGTCTGCAATGTCGCGGAAGACGAAGCGTCCAGCGGTAATGATCTGTCCGCAGCAGTCTTTGCTAAGGCCGAGGCTGAAGGCGCGCAAGCGGTGGTCGTCTCCGCCGCAATCGAAGCGGAACTCGTCGCCATGCCGATGGAAGATCGCAGCGAATATCTCACCGAGCTGGGTCTGGAAGAAAGCGGCCTCGCCCGGGTTATCCGCGCTGGCTACACGCTGCTGGGCCTGCAAACCTTCTTCACCGCAGGGCCGAAAGAGTCGCGCGCCTGGACCTTCCCATCGGGTGCGAAAGCCCCGCAGGCCGCAGGCGAAATCCATACGGATTTTGAAAAGGGCTTCATCCGCGCTGAGACGATTGCCTACTCAGACTATATCGAGCTGAACGGTGAAGCGGGCGCAAAAGAAGCGGGAAAAATGCGTCAAGAAGGCAAGGATTACGACGTGCAGGACGGCGATATCATGCTGTTTAAGTTTAATGTTTAGCCATCTGAAAACTAACTCTATCTAGCTTTCACACTCTCTTTCTTGCTGAGAAACTGCACTTTCCAAGCGATTTATCTCAGTCCACACGTCGTCATTCAACTTCGTTAAAGAGCGACCACTGCCCTCCTTGCCGACAGAAAAGCTCGTTAGTGGCTTCGCAAACAACTGCTCGAACGATTTCGAGACATCGACAATCCCTTTTTTGTTCTCACAATGAAACGCTCTACCTCCGCCGAGACAATGACAATCGCTGGAAGTCCATGACCGAACTCCATAATATTCACTGGTCATGAAAACATTGTCGGAAATTCCTCCTTTGATAGACGAACCCGGCTGCAAGCTAGCAAGGATAACTGCTGCGATTTCTGTCTCTCCGCGGATGTCCCATTGTACAGGGTCATACGAGTCCAGCCACAGAATTGCTGGCTTATCACTCTTTGGCACCTCGATCAGCGATCCGCCGCCTTCAGTCTCACTGTAAGTAGAAACATAATGGAGAGTAGCTTCGGAAAAGCCTGCTTTTTGCAGACTAACTGCGATATCGAGACGCGTGCTTAAGGGTATCCCATCAGATAGAGTCACTTCGAAGTCAGTTGTGTGCCACTCGTTTATGTAGTCGACTTCAATCAGATGATCTCCGGCATCAAAGTCATGAAGGAAAGAATGGGTGTCTCCACCTTCATAAACTAGCTTCCCGTTTATGAAGAGACGTGCCTTGGACCATCCTTGCCGTAGAGTTATCCTCTTGGTCACTGCCTGTTGCAAATGGAGCATTCCCACCCAGTATGCGGCGAAGTTCTCGGACTTTATGTTGTGAAGCTCACTCCACGAGTAATTTACCGCGATAGAGTCGACATGCCTTTCAATGGTCCGAGACGGCTTTTTGGTACGGTCAAAATAGAAGACTCGAAAGCCGTCCTCAAACACGGCACCCGATGGATTGATCTTGCCGCTCCAACTGCTACCTGGTGTATGCGGTGGGAAGACCGTTGCAGGAAGGGTTGTATGAGTTTGATCCCACTCATCCGCCTCTTCGTGAAGGGCGATGTCTCGCTGAACACCGTTTGGTTCGCCACCCAATAACTCCAGTGATCCTGCCACCCCGATTGCTAAAGCAGTAACAAGAAGCAGAAAGCGGTACATGGCCTCACTCGAATCGTCGAATGCACGCAATAGTCTTGGATTGCCTTCGCTTTAATTAACGCATCCGTTCAGAAGACGACAAAACAGTCTGAATAATATTGCCCCCTCAATGCCGACCGAACAGTTTCTCGACATCTTCCATATCGAGCTTTACCCAAGTCGGACGGCCATGATTGCATTGACCCGATCTGGGCGTTGCCTCCATTTCGCGCAACAGTGCGTTCATCTCCGGCACGGATAGCACTCGCCCAGCCCGCACCGATCCGTGGCATGCCATTGTCGCCAGCACATATTCGAGCCGTTCAGACAGCAGCAGCGCGCCTGCGTCCTTATCAACCCCGTGTTTCGCAATGTCATCGGCCAGATCGCGCAGCAGCTTATCCGAGTTCGCGCCGCCCAGCGCATGTGGGATTGAGCGGACCAGCATGGCCGACGGACCAAACCGCTCAATCGCTAGGCCAAAGCGCGCGAACCCTTCCGCCGCAGCCTCCAGCCGGTCGCAATCCACTTCGTCCAGCTCGACAACGTCCGGCACCAGCAAAGCCTGCGCGCGGGCGGTCGCCTCCCCTGCCCCGGCAGCCCTCAGGCGTTCCAGCACCAGCCGCTCATGCGCGGCATGTTGATCGACCAGTACCAACCCATCTTTGCTCTCTGCAACAATGTAGGTGTTGGCCACCTGTCCCCGCGCAATGCCAAGCGGATATTCGCGCTCTTCCTCGGCAATCGGAGCCGCCTCATGCGCGCGGCCGGTCGGTAGCGCTTCGGTTCCGCCCTCCAGCACTTGTGCCTGCCAATCGGGCAATCGCGGCTCTGAGACGCGATGCTGCGACCCGGGGTTGGAAGATGTCCAATCCCGGCCCTCAAAAATTGATCGCAGCGCAGGCCTAGGCTCTGGCGCGATCGGTTCCGCTTGCCAGCGCTCCATTGCCGCGCGGTCTGGCCCTTGCGCGCTGCGCCGGTCACCTGTTGCCAAGGCCTGACGCAGGCCGGAAACTATAAACCCGCGTACCGCTGCCGCATCGCGGAAGCGAACCTCGGTCTTTGCGGGGTGGACGTTCACATCCACTTCCTCTGACGGCAAATCAAGGAACAGCGCGAGGACAGCGTGGCGATCACGCGCCAGCATGTCGGAATAGGCACCGCGAACCGCACCCACCAGCAGGCGATCCTTTACCGGGCGGCCATTCACGAAGAGATATTGATGATCAGCGACACCGCGATTGTAGGTCGGCAATCCGGCGAGCCCAGCCAGGCGCATCGTGCCGCCTGGCGTCTCGCGGGTGAGATCAATCGCAACCGCATTGTCCTTCAGCTCACGCGCGACAATCTGAGCCACCCGGTCAGCCAGCGGCTCATCCGTCTGGGTTGCTAGCACACGGCGGTCTTTGCCATTGGCGCTTTGCTCAAGCGTAAAGGCAATGTCAGGCCGCGCCATGGCAAGGCGGCGCACCACATCGAGGCAGGCAATATACTCGCTGCGCGCGGTGCGCAGAAACTTGCGCCGCGCCGGAACCTTGGCAAACAATTGCTCGACGCGAACCCGCGTGCCAGGCGGCAAGGCAGCAGGCGCATCTTCGACCAGTTCACCATGATCGACCACCCGACGCCAGCCCTGTCCTGAGCTTGTCGAAGGGCGATCCGCATCATGCGGGCGGCTTTCCAAAGTCAGTTTTGCTACACTGGCAATTGAAGGCAGCGCCTCCCCACGAAAACCCAAAGTCGCGACTTGTTCAATCGCATCATCCGGCAGCTTGGATGTGGCATGGCGTTCAAGTGCCAATTCCATACCCTCGGGGTCCATGCCGCAGCCATCATCGGTGACCTCAAACCGGGTCAGCCCGCCATCAGTTAACTTGATAGCGATTCGCGACGAACCGGCATCAATTGCGTTCTCAACCAGCTCTTTCAGCGCAGCCGCAGGCCGTTCCACCACCTCACCAGCAGCGATGCGGTTGACAAGATCGCTCGGCAGGCGACGGATACGAGGCTTATTTTGGGGCATTTGTCGCATCTTAGCGGCCACACGCCGCAATTTCGAGAGCTCCGGGGAAAATGTGCCCCGCTGTCGACAAATATTTTGGCGTTTTTGCGGCGGATTCGCTAGGCGGATGAGGTGTTGTCATTATTGGGTGCAAATCGTCGCAGGGGGTCTGCGGGATTTGCGCTCAAATCCACGGAAAAACGATAAAAATGAGCTTTCTTTCCAACCTGTTCAAATTCGGCTCCCAAAACATGGCGATTGACTTGGGCACCGCGAACACACTGGTCTATGTTCAGGATCAGGGAATCGTCCTGAACGAACCATCTGTGGTTGCCATTGAGACGATCAACGGGATCAAGCGCGTCAAGGCCGTGGGTGATGATGCGAAAATGATGATGGGCAAGACGCCTGACAGCATTGAGGCGATCCGCCCTCTGCGCGACGGCGTGATTGCCGACATCGAGATCGCTGAGGAAATGATCAAGCACTTCATTCGCAAGGTGCATGGAAAGCGTAACCTGTTCCGCTATCCCGAGATTGTGATCTGTGTGCCTTCTGGCTCTACATCGGTGGAGCGCCGCGCAATCCGCGATGCGGCATCCAACGCGGGCGCATCTGAGGTGCACCTGATACTGGAACCGATGGCCGCGGCGATCGGTGCAGACATGCCGGTGACAGAACCTGTCGGCTCCATGGTGGTCGATATTGGCGGCGGCACGACGGAAGTCGCAGTGCTGTCTCTGCGCGGCCTGGCGTACACCACCTCGGTTCGCACCGGCGGTGATAAGATGGACGAAGCCATTGTCTCTTACGTTCGTCGGCACCACAACCTATTGATAGGTGATGCGACGGCAGAGCGGATCAAGAAGGATTACGGCATCGCCGTCACTCCGGAAGACGGCATTGGCGAGAGCATCATTATCAAGGGCCGCGACCTGGTGAACGGCGTGCCGAAAGAAATCACAATCAATCAGGCGCATGTCGCAGAGGCATTGTCAGAACCGATCGGCGCGATCGTCGAAGGTGTGCGGATTGCACTCGAAAACACCGCGCCAGAACTCGCCGCAGACATCGTCGACCAAGGCATCGTGCTCACCGGTGGCGGCGCTCTAATCCGCCGCTTGGACGAGCATCTTCGCGAAGAAACAGGCCTGCCTGTCTCGATCGCTGAAGATCCGTTGACTTGCGTCGCCGTTGGCACAGGCCGGGCGATGGAAGATCCGATCTATCGCGGCGTGCTGATGACCGCCTAATAAGGCAGAAGGGGAGAAACAGGCATGGCGCCGAATTCATCCCGGCGCTCGGGCCATTCGCGCAGGGCACAATATTCGGTCTTTACCGGCTATCTCCTCGCGGGGATCGGCGCGCTGATTGGCGCAGGCCTGCTCGTCATCTCCTATTGGCAACCCGGCGCATTTGCCGACCTGCGCGGAGCAGCGACTGATGTTGCCGCTCCCGCTGGCGAAGGCGCATCCTTCGTGCGCAGCGGCAGCGACAGTTTCTGGGACAAGATCACCGCATATTACCAAGCGGGGCAACAAAACACGGCCTTGCGCGAAGAGGTCGAGATCGCCCGCATCCGCTTGGCCGAGGCCGAAGCGGTCGAGCAAGAGAACATCCGCCTTAAGGGATTGCTCGGCCTGTCAGTCACAGAAACCGAACCCGTTGCCGTTGCCAGGTTGGTCGGATCGAGCTCCACAAGCAGTCGCCGCTTCGCCTATCTTGGCGCGGGCCGCAACGATGGTGTCGAGATCGGCATGTCCGTGCGCAGCGCCAGAGGCGTCGTAGGGCGCGTGCTTGAGGTCTCACGCAGCAGTTCACGCATTCTGCTGCTAACCGACAGCGAGAGCGTATTGCCGGTCCGGCGTGCGACCGATGAAACCGTCGCCTTTGCCGAAGGGCGCGGTGACGGATTGCTTAGGATCCGCCTGATTAATCTGGGCATCAATCCATTAGAGGTTGGCGATATCTTCCTCACCAGCGGCGCAGGCGGATATTACCGGCCTGGCGTTGCGGTGGCGATCCTGAGCGAGAAAACCAATGACGGCGGCATTGCCCGGTTGATTGCGGATCCATCCGCCACTGATTTCGTATCGGTTGAGCCGCTATGGCAGCCTGAAGCGGTGGAGAGCGCAGACACCCCAATAGAGCTGGAGCTCGAGGAATAATGGAGCGTTACAGCCCGGCGGCAAGATCAGACAGATATGGTAGCCGGATCAACCGTACGCAGTCACCGCTGCGCGCCAGCATTGTGCCATACGCCTCGATCCTGATCGGCTCGCTGGTGCCATTCGTCCTGCTCGCTGACGTGATGCCTCTGGCCCCACCACTCGGCTTCCTCGTGCTGATTGCTTGGCGGATCATGCGACCGGGATTGCTACCGTTATGGGTTGGCGTGCCACTGGGCGCGCTCGATGATCTGTTCAGCGGTCAGCCATTTGGTAGCGCGGTATTGCTGTGGTCGCTGACCATGATCGCGCTGGAAATGATTGAAACCCGCTTCCCATGGCGAGGGTTTTGGCAGGACTGGTTCAGCGCGGGTTTAGCGATCATTCTGTACATATTTGCGGCAATGGCAGTGTCCGGCGCTACCCCAACGATACACCAACTTATTGCCGCGGTGCCGCAAGTCTTGCTGTCTGTCCTGCTCTATCCGATAATATCTCGCATGATTGCTTGGCTCGATAGATACCGGCTCTCGCGTTCGCGGAGGATTGGCTGATGGCGAAGCACCGCCGCAACCAACCGATTGTCAGCGCCTCCACCCTTAAGAACACGTTCGACCGGCGCAGCATGGCGGTGGGTTCAATCCAGGGCGGGATCGGCGTTCTGCTGGCTGCGCGTATGGGCTATCTCGCGATTGCTGAGAATGAGAAATACCGGCTCGAGTCGGAAAGCAACCGCGTAAACCTCACTCTGATCCCGCCGCGCCGCGGATGGATCCTCGATAGAAATGGAGCCCCGCTAGCGTCCAATCGCGCAGACTTCCGGGTCGATTTGATCCCAGATCGCTTGGTTAATGCCGATACAACGATTGATGAGATTGGCGCGCTGCTCTCGCTGTCCCCAGCGCGCATTGCCGACGTTAAACAGAAAGTCGCAGCGGTCAGCGGGTTTCAACCGGTGGAAGTCGCCAGCGGCCTGGACTACGAGCAATTCGCCGCGCTCAGCGTCCGCCTGCCAGATATGCAGGGCGTGATGCCTCAGCGCGGCTTCTCTCGGTTCTATCCAACCGGGCCGAGCGTGGGTCATTTGATCGGCTATGTTGGCCCCGCCAATGCCGAGGAATATGACGAGGAGGAGCGCAACCCGCTGCTGATCACGCCCGGCTATAAGATCGGCAAGGACGGGTTGGAAAAACAGTTCGAGCAGGAATTGCGCGGAGAACCAGGCGCTCGCCGCGTCGAAGTGACCGCCTCTGGTCGGATTATCCGCGACCTCGACACACGCGAAGACATTCAGGGCGCGCCGGTGCGCCTCACCATTGATGGCCCGCTACAGGATTATGCCGCGCGCCGGATTGGCCTGGAATCTGGCTCCGTCGTGGTGATGGATTGCGCAACCGGCGATCTGCTCTGCATGGCCAGCATGCCCAGCTTCGATCCCAACAGCTTCTCTGACGGCATTGGCAGCGTCGAATATGCAATGCTGCGCGAGGATGCACGCATTCCGCTACGCAACAAGGTTTTGAAAGGGCTCTACCCGCCCGGCTCCACGGTAAAGCCGATGCACTGCATGGCTTTTTTAAAGGCTGGCATTGCTCCGGATGAGGCGATCACCTGCGCAGGCGGACGGCGGATCGGAAATCGCTTCTTCAATTGCTGGAGCAATCATGGCCGGGTCGACATGGCCAAGGCGATCTATCAGAGCTGCGATAGCTATTTCTATCATTTCGCGCAGCTGATCGGCTTCGACAAAGTGGCCGAGATGGCGAAGCTCACTGGCATGGGCGAGGAGTTCCCCCTGCCCGTCACCAGTCAGTTTTACGGTACTGTCCCGAATGCGGATTGGAAGCGGAACAAGTTTGACCGCGATTGGGAGCCATTCGACACGGTCAACGCCTCCATCGGTCAGGGCTATTATCTCGCCAGTCCGCTGCAACTCGCGGTCAGTTCAGCTCGGCTCGCAACTGGTCGCCATGTGATGCCGCGCCTCACAATGGATGCAACACCCAAAGGTTTCGACCAGGTTGATTTCCCCGACGATCACGTCCGCTATGTGCGCCAGGCGATGAGCGATGTTGTGAACGGCCCTGGTACCGCTGGGCGCGGGCGTTTGCCGTTCGAAGATATCAAAATGGCAGGCAAAACGGGCACCGCCCAGGTCGTCTCGCTGAGCGTGTCTGATGGTCGGTCTGGCCCGTGGAAGTACCGTGACCACGGTCTGTTCACCTTCTTCGCGCCGTTCGACAACCCACGCTATGCGGGAGCAGTAGTGATCGAGCATGGCGGCGGTTCAGGCGCAGCTTACCCCATAGCGCGCGATGTCATGACCTTCATGTTCGATCCGGCGAAGGGCTTGGAAAAGCTCAACGCGCTGGAAAAACAGTGGGGCGGCACCGCGCAACAGAGGCTCGATAACAAATACGCCCGCTATGCCGCAGAACGCGGTGAAGCCGTGGTTGCGGCACCGCGCCGCGATGAAGATATTTTTGATCAGGTTGAGGCAGAGGCCCGAGTCGCTGCGCAACAATCCGAAGAAATTGCAGAGGATTTCGTCGCCCCGCGTGAGGAAGCCACTCCGGTTGGCGCGCCTACTCCCCTGCCCAACCAAACCATTGGTCCAGCTGCGCCCACTGCTTTGCCAACAACACCGGCGGGCACACCATGAGCCGCGCCGGGAGCATCGTGCCAGAGCCCATTGCACGCCAGCCATGGGCCATGCTGATCCCTCTCTTACTGCTCGTACTATTTGGCGCAGCCGTGCTATATTCCGCTGCCGGCGGCTCGATGCGGCCGTTCGCAAGCTCCCACTTGATCCGCTTTTCCGTCTTCCTCGTGATGGCGTCGATTATCGCCTCTTTGCCGCGCGAATTCGTGAAATTCATGACCTATCCCGCCTATATCGGCGTCCTACTGCTGCTGATTGCAGTTGAGGTGATTGGCCAGGTGGGTGGTGGCAGCCAGCGCTGGATCGATTTCGGTTTCATGGTTCTCCAGCCCTCTGAGCTCATGAAACCCGTAATCGTGATAGTCCTTGCCCGCTTCTATGCCTCATTACCCGTTGGCCTGATCACGGATTGGCGAGCGATCCTGATCCCCGGCGCCCTGATCGCCGTCCCGATGGCATTCGTGCTGCTGCAGCCAGACCTCGGCACCTCGCTTGCCATCGCCTTTGGCGGAGCGGTCGTCATGCTGCTCGTCGGCCTTCCTATGCGGTGGTTCATTGGCGGAGGCATCCTCGCCGCCATCGCAGCGCCGCTTGCCTTCTTCTTCGGCCTACAAGACTATCAGCAACGCCGGGTTATGACGCTGTTCGATCCTGAAAGCGATCCACTGGGCGCAGGCTATCACATCGCCCAATCAAAGATCGCAATCGGCTCTGGAGGCATTGTTGGCAAAGGGTTCAACAATGGCTCGCAAAGCCACCTGCAATACCTTCCGGAGCCGCACACGGACTTTGTCTTCGCAACGATGGCGGAGGAATGGGGCCTCATCGGCGGTATCTTCGTGATCGGTATTTTCGCTATCATCCTGCGCTGGGGAACGCGCGTTGCACTGACTTCTCGAGACCGTTTCTCCAGTCTGGTGGCAGCCGGAATGGTTGCAACAATCTTCTTCTACATCGCTGTGAATTTGATGATGGTGATGGGCATGGCGCCCGTCGTTGGCATCCCCCTGCCCTTCATGAGCCATGGCGGATCTTCCATGATGACGAATATGATCTGTATCGGGGCGCTGATGATGGTCAATCGCTGGAACAGGAATGCGCCGCGCGGCGGACTGGAAAATTGAACCTCAACTAAATTTTGATCAGGCCCAGTTTCAGCGCCTTCACAGTTGCCCCGACCCGATCCGACGTGCCCAGCTTTTCATAAATGCGTTTGGCATATGTCTTAACCGTTTCCGGTGAGAGTTCTAAGATCGTCGCAATCGAAGTGGTTGATTTTCCGAGTGCCACCCATTCCAGAACCTCGCGCTCTCGCCCGGAAAGTTCGGGTGCTTCGCGCGTCGCATCGAGCAGCACGCAGACTCGTTGATGCGCCGCTTGCGCTGCTCCGCGCACTATGCCCAATGCAACATTGTCAATCTCATCAACCGATTTTCCAAAGTCGAACGAGGCATAGGAATTGCGACCACGCGGGCCATACAATGGCAGCCCGAAGCCATGAATAAGGCCATGTTCGCGCATAGCTGCAAAATACGTCTCATTCTCCGGCGTGTTGGGTCCCATCGCTATTGCATCGGCCCATGTCAGCATTGCCCCATGCTTCATTGTTCGTGCAGGGATTGGGTCTGACCGCCGAAAATCCTCTTTGTCATAAAGCTCCAACCATGCCTCGCTATAACCGTTGGCATAGACATCTGTGCGGACTGAATTGGGTGCAGCAAAGATCGGCGAAAAATGATAGCTGGTGCGGATGGCACCTTGACCTTCGCACACTGCACGGATGTAGTTATCGACGTCCCCAAAGTCGTCTAAGCTTTCAATTTGACCGAAATATTTCTGCATTGCTTGGTCCGCCATAACACATGTCCCCCAATCAGGCGACTTATGCTTCCTGACAATTAACCCTAGAGAGAGGCTGTAAGCAACCGCGCTTCGGCCCTCGGGTCGCACCATGCCGAACACTCCCTCCGGGCTAGCTTACATCCAAAGCCCTCCTGATTGGCCTGCGTGCGACGCTAGCAAATCAGGGGGCATCGTGGCTTTTAATATAAGGAGTTCGGTATGCGGATACGCATGCGCGATCGCTTCGCCCGCGCGCTCCCGTTTAGGCGTAGCTCAGGCGAAACCGCATCAGATCTTTGCCTTGCTAACGCAGACAATGCGTTAGAGGTTGCTGCTGTCGCCACCTTATTGAGCGGTGTCTACAGCCGCGAGTGCTCCGGCCAATCAACCAACTTGCGTCAGGTTCACCGCGTCGCAGGCCTTACGCAAAGCGCAGCCCTCAATCTTATTGCGCGCCTTCAAGATGATGGGATGGTCACCATCATCTCGGCGCTCCACGATGAGTTTGAATCGCGAATTGAGCTAACCGACAAAGCGAAGCGGAAGCTATCGCAATTAGTCCAGGACCCCAAAACACCTTCCATTCGCGGATAGGCGCGCTATACGCAGCGCCTTCGCCGATTCGACCTTGCTCATTTGAGAGCCTCGAATATCGGTAAATTGGCAGCATCGATAATATCCGAAGCAGCCCGATGGACGCATAGCTCAGTTGGTAGAGCAGCTGACTCTTAATCAGCGGGTCCTAGGTTCGAACCCTAGTGCGTCCACCAAAGCCTCATTACTTGTCATCTTTCCAAGACTTGCCAACAGGCACAATTTGTCCGGACAACTCTTCCCATTGGTAAAATATCGGCGTAGGCTGCCTCCGATATGCGCAAACTGATCGTTCTTATCCTGCCCATCCTCGCGCTTTTTTCTGCCACATCGACGCTTGGACAAAACCGTATTGCACCTGGCATCTGGAGCAACACAGAGGCTGAGTATTTCGCTGAAGAAGAAGGCCGCGCTAAGCCAGAGTGGACCGGGTTGGAAATTGCCAGCAATGGCAAATGGCGCAGGATCGATCCCTATGGTGCAGCGCAGAGCGAATGGGCGAACTCTCCAATTCCCAATCTTTCGCAGCGCGAAGGAGGGGTTGGCAGCTAAATGGCAGCGAACTTCGCCGCGCTATCCCATTTTCATGCTGGGTTGCCGTACGAAAGTATACAAGCAAACCTGACGGAACTGACGATTGGACGTTTGAGCGCAATCTGAACAGCTTCGATCAGGGCGGGCGCGTCTTCGTCTCTGGCAACGGCGTTGCTCCTGACGTGACCATTCGCCTGCGCAATGTGACCTGGGCAAAAGGCAGTCCGAACAAGCCAGTGCGTGTTCTTTACGTCCACACCGATGATCAGGTGAGAGCCGACAGCTATAGCTGGGGGGCAACCACGTCAGAGATTGTCGGGATCAATCTGCGCTGGGTGCAAGCAAGCTGCAGCGAAACTCCAACCAACATTGAAGGGGTATAGAAAGCCATGCAATCAACTCGCGCTACTTTTCGCGAAACCGGCGGCCCGGAAGTGATCGAATGGATCACAGAAGAACTTCCAGCTCCCGGCCCTGGGGAGGTGACGATTGAGCATGGCGCGATAGGCCTTAACTACATCGACACCTATCACCGGCGCGGAATCTATCCAGTCGAGCTGCCAAGCGGATTGGGGTTGGAGGCCGCAGGGCGGATTGTAGCTGTTGGTGGTGACGTCCAGAACTTCGTCGAGGGCGATCGGGTGGCAACCTTCGGCCCTCTTGTTGGAGCGTATGCTACGCATCGCAACATTGGGGCAGAGCACCTGTTCCGCCTACCCGAGAGCATTGACGATCAGACCGCCGCCGCCGCGATCTTAAAAGCGTGCACTACTGAATTTCTGGTTGAGCGCTGCGGCAAGGTACAGTCGGGGTGGCCAGTGCTCGTCCATGCTGCGGCTGGCGCCACCGGCCTCCTGCTGGTGCAATGGCTCAAGCATATTGGCGCCGAAGTCATCGGGACGGTGTCAACCGAAGCCAAGGCCAATGCCGCCCGTGCAGCAGGCGCGCATCACATAATCTATTACAAAGAAGAAGACACCGCCGCTCGCACACGCGAAATCACCGGTGGAGATGGAGTGCGCGTGACCTTTGACGGGATCGGGCGATCAACGTGGGAAACTTCGCTCGACGCGACCGGAAGAATGGGCCTGATCATCAATTACGGAAATGCCGATGCTCCTGTCGGCGAAGTTGATGTCGGCGTGCTGGCGATGAAGGGTTCATTGTTTAACACTCGCCCTATGCTGTTCCATTATTACGAAGATCCGGTTGACCGTGAAGCGGGCTCCACGCGAGTGTGGGATATGTTTGACAAAGGGGCCCTGTCAGTGAAAATCGGACAAACCTATGCGCTCACCGATGCTGCTCAGGCGCATCGGGATCTGCAATCAGGCAAAACCACTGGTTCAACGATTCTGTTGCCATGACGCGCATCCATCCCGCCGCGATTGAAGACCTTCCGGAAAGAACGCGCGAGAGCTTGGCCTATGCTCAGGAAATCATGGGATTCACACCTAATGATGTGCTCACCATGGCGCACTGGCCAGAATTATTGACCGCAGTCCAGCAATTGGTTGCCGTGATTTATAAGCCAGGTGAACTTGATCCAGTTCTGAAGCGATTGGTCGCCACAATCACCAGTGGCGCCGCAGGATGCCGCTATTGCCAGGCCCACACGGCTCACGGCGCGGCAAAGATGGCAGGCGGCGATGCCGAGAAGATCGCCTCCGTCTGGGAGTATCAAATCAGCCCACTTTTCAATGAGGCAGAACGGGCTGCACTCGATCTGGCGCTGGCGGCCGGTACACAGCCAAATGCCGCGACAGATGAGCACTTCGATACACTAGAGAAACACTTCTCGAGACAGCAAATTTTGGAAATTATGGGTGTGATCAGCTTGTTCGGTTTTCTAAACCGCTGGAACGACACACTAGCGACAGAGCTTGAGGAAAAGCCACTCAGCTTCGCGAGCCAGGCCTATACCGAAGAAGTTTGGGATCCTGGTCGCCACAAACGGGACTAAACGCGCAGCACGTTTTCGCTTATTTCTTCCAAGCCGCTCCGCCGACCCAATCGCCCGCAAAACCAAAGAATTCCTCCATTCGGATCGATTGCCACACGCCTGCTTTAAAGTAAGGATCGGCTTCGAACTTGCGCCGCGCTCCATCTTTGTCGGCGGCCTTTATAATCAACAAAGACCCAACCGTCTCTTCGTCCCGCTTCAGGGGGCCAGCGACGGCGTAGTCATCAATATGCGCCTCGACATGGTCGAGGTGCGCCGTCAAGTTCTGGTCGCGCAGCCGCGCCCCATGCTCTCCATCGCGGCAGTAAAAAGCAAATAGCGGCACTAAAGTTCCTCTTGTGGTGGCACAAAGACGACAAGGTTGATCACTTGCCCGGCGGTACCGTTGTTTCAACGCACCGTATTGCTGATCACTCGATCATACAACAGCGTGACAGGTCAGGTCTGCACCCAATCGTCATACAGCGGATGTAGCGGCGTTCATTCACCGACCTCGATCATTTCGACCAGCTCGCCGCCACGACCCATAGTCGTCGCACTTCGCCGACCTTCGTAAAGAGCGCCTTCGCGCTGCACAGGCGGGTTGATCCAGTCCACATCGCAGCTATCCAGATCACGCGCAGCCAAGCTAACTAGCGCATTTCCCGGAGGCAAATGGCCTTCCATCCTCGGTCTTGCGATTGTTTCTGATGGATAGTCATCAACCTCGACAATCGGCATGCGGTCTTCCAGGACCATCGTAATCGTGGTCAGCGTATCGGCCGGTAAGCCAAATGCATTGTTGATCATCGAATAGGGCAAAGTGTAATCCGCGCCGCGCGCCAGGCCGAGCTTCTGGCTGTACCAGCTCAAACTTGCCTCACGGTCTGGCGTGGCCAGAACGACAATGAATATCCGGTCAACCGATGATTCTGCGCGCGGCAGATCAATGTCCGGCATATCGCTCAAAACCTGGTTGAGATAGACCATTTCCTGACCTGTGCCGAGAACCTGCATCGGGATAAAGGCGGGTTCAATATTCTCTAGTTTTTTGGGCGGACCGACAATCGTGAAACCAGCGTCTTCGACGACCTCAGGCCAATGCCAAACATCTTCGACTGTGCATTCGAACGCGGCCCAGCCATAGCTGCGCGTCGGCTTGAAATCGGGATGATTTTCTTGCTCAACAAGTCGGAACCAGCATGGCGCTCCACTGGTCGGACGCAGCACCGCATAGGGCGCACCCGCATTACCTGCACAGCCCCAGCTAGCGGCCAGATCAATAGGTAATTTGCCCTGCTCGACCAATTCCAAGCCGAGGCAGTCGCGGTACCCCACCAAGGCACGATCAAGGTCTGGTACGGTCGAAAGGCCACCTAAAATGGTACCATGCGCGATGCTCATTTTCCGAACTCCGGTTTTCGCTTTTCAACGAAAGCCTGCGTCCCTTCCGCAAAATCGGGTAAGGTGAAAGCACGCGCGAACATCTCTGCGGTTTTTTCGCTTTCCTCTGCCTGCCCATCCAGCACGAAGCGGATCATGCGCTTACTTTCGCGGATCGAATGCGGACTCGCCGATAGCAGCGCCTCAATTTGCGCACCGGGATCATCAGTAATCTGCTCAATCAGACCGACCCTCAACGCCTCTGCCGCGTCAATCAATGCGCCAGTGTACAGCATCCGGCTCGTCTGCCCTGGCCCAACCAGATCAACCAACAGCTTTACGTCATGCAACGGATAGACAAGACCAAGCTTGGCTGGCGTAATCCCGAAGCGCGCGGCACCGCTCGCTAGCCGCATATCGCATGCCAGCGCGAGGCCGCAGCCACCGCCGACACAATCACCCTCTACCCACGCAAGCGTCGGCATATTGAGCCGGGCCAGCTTGTACTGAACGGTGTTGATCGCTGCCTGATTGGCTGCGCGCCACGCGGCGTCATCCTTGTTCGCGAGCAATTCCTTGATATCCGCGCCGGCGCAAAACGCGCCGCCATCCGCCGAACGCAGCACCAGCACGCGCGCATCCGGATTGCTTTCTGCCTGATCAAGCAGACCAGGCATCGCCTGCCACATCTCCATGTTAAACGCGTTGCGCTTGTCAGCGCGATCAATCAGCAGGTGCGCAGCATTGCCGTCCAATTCGAGGCGCAGGCTCAAGCGGGATTCTCCGCAATGAAGTGATCGGCAATCGCTTTGCGAGTGGTCACCCAGACGCCGTCATGCGCGCGGACATGTTTAAAGAATTCCTCCAATGCCCAAATCCGGCCCGGTCGCCCGATAATCCGCAAATGCAGCCCAAGGCTCATCATCTTTGGATTGCCTTCCTCTCCTTCGCGGTAGACCTGATCAAAGTTCGCCTTGGCATAGTCCAGCCATTGATGCGGTGTTAGCGCCGGGTCCGTCCACATCTTCATATCATTGCTGTCGAGCTGATAAGGCAGGATGCACATCGGCTTACCCGGAATGGTTTCGCGATCCCAGAACGGCACGTCGCCGGAGTAATCGTCCATATGATAGCTGAAGCCCTCCTCGGACAGCAGCTGCAGCGGGTGTTGTCAGTCAGCAGATAGCGCGAGAGCCAGCCATAGGGACGCACGCCGCAGGTCTTCTCAATGCTTGTCACAGCCTTGCGAATGAACTCGCGCTCTTGGTCCTCATCCATCTTAAACTGGTGCACCCAGCGCCAACCATGGCTGACCGGTTCGTGCCCCAATTCCACGATCGCCTCCGCAATCTCTGGGTGGTTTTCCAGACTAAGCGCAGCGACCGTCCAACTCGCCATAATGTCATAGCGTTTGAGCAATTTCACGACGCGCGGCGCGCCCGCTTTAATGCCATAAAGGTAATTGGATTCGTTTGAGTAATTGCGCATCTTCGACTTCACGAAAACGCCCAGTTCATCGACCGGCTCCATCCCGCGATCGCCGCGGGCAATGGTCATCTCGCTGCCCTCTTCAACATTGACAACAACGCTCAGTGCCATCTTCGCGCCGCCCGGCATATCCATACGTTCTTCTATGAGTGGCATCAGTGCATCTCCTCACCGCCAGAGACATTGAGCGCTTCGCCGGTCACATAGAATGCGTCATCGCTCGCTAGCCAAATGCAAGCGGCGGCGGTGTCTGATGGCAGGCCAGGTCTGCCCATCGGGTTTTTCGCGCTCATGTTCTCCAGATAGCCCTCAACATTGTCGAAACCGAGCAGCTTGGAGAAATACTCGTTCTGCTGCGCTCCGAGACCGGTTGTGACATGGTTCGGACACACTGCGTTTACCGTAATGCCGTGGCCGCCCAGTTCGACCGCGCTCGCACGGGTCAGGCCAACCATGCCATGCTTTGACGACACATAGGCTGGCAGATGCGGAAAGCCGGTCTTCGCGGCCTGCGATGCAATGTTGATGATGCGGCCACCTTTGCCCGCCTCCACCATCGCGCGAGCAGCGGCCTGGGTACAATAGAACGCGCCGGAGAGATTGACCGAGAGCACTTGGTCCCACTCTTTCGCCGTATCAACCTCAAGCAGCGGCTTCATCAAGAAACCGATCCCGGCGTTGTTCACGAACACATCGACTTTGCCGAAATACTCGATCGTCTTGGCGACCAGCGCCAGGCATTGATCAGCTTTGGAAACGTCACAGGCGATAGTGGCAACCTTGCCCCCGAAACAGATGAACGCCCACGCAATTCCTCTGCAACTGCTTCGGCTTCGTCATCGATTGTCAGGTCGGAAACGACGCAGTTCGCACCTTCATCGGCGAAGGCCTGAAGGATGCCTTGGCCAAGTCCCTTTTGCTTACCGGAGCCGGTGACGACTATCGTCTTGCCAGAATACTTGCCCATGGATCACAGATCCTCGGTCAGGATGAATTGCGGCGCATCAGCGTAGACTTGAAACGGTGCGGCGGCTTCCTGAAATTTCTCGTCCGAAACGTCCGCGATGAATGCGTCCATATCTGTGATGTCGAGCACTTCGAAATATTGGTACGGCGGGGTCGCTTCTGGATCGCCGAATAAACCGGTCGCCTTGTGCACAGTGAAGCTTTTGACAGAACCCAATGCGCTCGCCGTTGGCACATCTTTGGTCTTTGCCCATTCCTCATATTCGGCAACATCAGTGCCCGGCTTCAGATTGAATGGAACGATAATACGCATGGGTTCTCTCCTAGGAGTTTGGCGCGCGGTATGCGCTGAGTTTGTGATCAACTTGCCGAGCGATTGCAAACAAGCCCGCTTCACATCCCGGCTCTCCAATGATCTGAATACCAACGGGCAATCCATCTTTGGTCCATCCGGCAGGAATGCTGATCGCAGGCAAACCGGCAATGTTCGCAAGGCAAGTGAAGTCTGCTTGCGCGGCGGGTTCGGCCTCGCTGTGGGCAAATGGCGGGTTGGGAACTGTTGGTAGGATCAGGAAGTCGTATTCGGCAATGATCATCCGCACCGCCTCGCGTGCTTCGGCGAGAATGACCTGATCCTCCGCCCAGTCCTCGGCTGATCGGCGCGGGCCATAGGTAAGGAGCTTGGTGAGATTGTCTGAGACGGAAATGCCCGCCAAATCTTTCGCCATTTTCTTTGAAACGCCAATAAAGCCAGCGAAGCGAATACGGCTCTGCTTATGCGGTAGCGAGACGTCTTTTGGCGTGCTGTCTAGCGCTGCGACAGCCGCTTTGAACGCAGTCTGCACATCAGGATGCACATCAACATCATGGTCAATCAGGGTTGCGCCCGTGCCCTCAATCGCGATGTCGCCAAAATCGGTGATGACTCGAGAGGTCTGCTCCAACACATCGAGGTCGCGCGCCAAGGGACCAATCGCGTCAAGCGTTGCATCGGCAGCGATCAAGCCGTCTTGGCTCACTCGGTCGGTCGCTGGCTTAAACCCATAGACGCCGCAATGCGACGCCGGGATACGGACAGAGCCCATTGTGTCCGAACCCAGCGCAATATCGCATAATCCAGCAGCCACGGCGGCTCCGCTGCCACCCGATGAGCCGCCCGGTGAAAAGCCATCACGGTGCGGGTTTTGCGTCGGGCCAAAATGCGGATTATCCGTCTTCGCGCCCAGCGCGCCCTCTTCCATATTGAGGACGCCCGTGATGGCCGCTCCGGCAGCACGCAAACGAGAAACCACTTCAGCATCTGCCTCCGCAAGCCGGTCTTCCCATGCGCCAATACCCGCATGAAACGGCATACCTTTGACCGCAATATTCGTCTTCACGCCGACGGTCACGCCTAGCCAGCGGGCCTTCGCCGCCAGCAGCGTTTTCATCGCGAAACAGAAAGGCGTTGTAGGGATCGAGCATCGTGGCCGTCTTATACCCCGCGCTCATCGATCAGGCGCAAAGGCTTTTGCCGCTTATCGATTTCGGTCACAGCCGCCGTCCCACCCGGTTCGCACAGGGCGATTTCCACCTCAACACCGAGGCCTTGCTTCAATGTCTCGGCGAGCGCGGCCTGATCCGTCCCGCCCTTGCTCTCCAAGGTAACGCGCATGGAATCGCGCTGGCTTGCATCGCGGGTCAGATGGCAAACATACTCGCCGGTCAGATCCGGACGGTTCTCAATGATTGCCCCGATGGCATGCGGGAAAACGTTAATACCGCGCAGTTTGACCATATTGTCGCTGCGTCCGCGGAAGCCCGCGATGCGTTTGAAAGCGATCTCGCCCTGCCCATCCAGTTCATGCGTGATGTCGTGGGTGTTGAAGCGGATGCAGGGCGCTATGTCGTCCTTATACAGACAGGTGACGACCATGTCGCCCGTCTCACCGAGACTAACCGGCGCGCCGTCATCCACGCCCAGCAGCTCAAGGTATTGTGCATCTTCCCACACATACATGCCATTCCGGTCTGGCCCCTCGCCCGCGATGGAGCCGGTATCACCCACGCCGTACCAGTCATATGCCTTCGCTCCATGCCACGCATCTTCGGTGGCCTGGCGATCTTCGGTGCCAAGATGCCCAATAATCATCTTGATATCGATCTTGTCGAACAGACCCAGTTCTTCCGCAGTGCCTGCAAGCTTGCGAATATAGTCGACAAAGCCAACCACGCAGGTGACACCGAAATCGGCCATCAGCTGGACCTGATTGACGCTGCGTGTTTCAATGCCGGTTCCCGCCGACAGGAAGATCGAATTGGTAAACTTGGTCACGCTTTCACGGATGTAATGCCCGCCATTGATCATACCGTGGCCATAGACTGAATGCACGACATCATCGCTGTGCAGGCCCATCCAGCGGTACATCCGGCCAACCAGCAAATTTCCGACCTCGCGCCCCTTTGGCCCGAACATCAAAACCTGCGGTTTGCCGGTTGTGCCGCTGGTCGTGTGAAAGACGACGGGTGGACGCGCCGTCGGATCACCCATGCCGTGAAAATCGCCATAAGGCGCATGTTCGGCAATCGAGGCCATGAGGTCCGTCTTGTCGTAAACCGGCAGCTTGGTGATATCCGCCAGCCCTTTAATGTCGCCCGGCTCAATCCCCTGCGCACCCCACAATCGCTGGTAAAACGGCACCTGCCAACCTTTGACCATCAGTTTCTTAAACTGCGCATCCTGCAACGCGAACAGCTCATCACGACTCATGCTTTTGTAGCGCGCAACGAACTCTTCACCGACGGGATAGTCAGCCAGCATCTGTTTATGATCGAGCGCTTCAAAGTAAGTCGGGTATGTCATTTAGGATCCGTGAAATAGGCAAGTGGATTGTCGAAAGTACGGGCATCGGCATCGGCTTAGCGCCAGCTCACGCGCGAAATCGATTTTCGCCTGCGTCTGGGCGGACGAAAGTGGGTTATCCGGGCTGCCGAGCGTGTGCTCGACCGAATGCGTTTCTGAGCTACCATCGCTGCGCGTGATGGTCAGCGACTGCGGAAACAGAGCATTGCCATCACGAGTGCCATCGTCGGAAAGGCTCACCTTTGCAGCAATCGCAGCGAGTTCTGGATTGGCGATGTCGGCCGAAGTGAAGCGGCGCGGATCAACCCGGCCATCAATCAGCATTAGCGCCGCCAGATAAGGCATGCAGAGGCGAGCCCAAGCTCGGCGTCATGTCAGCGGAATAAGCACGATCAACCAAGCGCCTGATCAGCGGCGGGCAGGCCAGATTAACCTTCGCAATCTGCGTAGGATCGATTGCAAGCTCATTGAGCTTACCCAGAGCTGCGTGGCTCGCTCGGCCCGATGGGAACGGTTTGGTGCTGACCTCGGCAATGCGCCAAACCTTACCGAGATTTGCCGTGTAGCGTGCCAAATCACCATCTTCGAACAGGGTGTAATAGCCAAACGGCCCTTCTAGCGGGTCTTTAGGGCCAGAGAAGCCAGCCCTAGCAAGATCGCTCGCCGTCACGGCAGCGCGCGCAGCGTTGGCAATTTGAAACGGCAAGGTTTCGCTGCCCTCGACATGCGCCTGCATCGTGCCGAGCAGCGCTCGAATAGGCAAGGCCCAATACTTCGTCGATTGGCGCGCCGTCAATCCGGGCGACCGCCACCGCTGCGCCCATCACGCCGCAAACTGCCGGTCGGAAAAAGCGCATTGCACTGTCGACGCTCAATCCCAGGCCAGAGGCGATATCGACGCCGATGGAAAGCGCGACCAGTGCCTCTTCCGGATCGCAGCCGCCTCGCCTATCGATCGCCGCACCTAGTGCCGCAGTCACTACGCTCATCGCATGGACAACCGCCGGTTCGTGCACCGCGTCCCACTCAAGACAGTGAATTCTGTAGCCGTTGACGAACGCTGCGGAGGGCGCAGGCAAACGCTCCGATGTACCCAACAAGCGCGCCTCGGCACCGCTACCGAACTTCTGTGCTGTGCTAAGGATCGCCGGTTCACCCGGCGCATCAACCGCCGCCGCTCCAATCGCGAGCGTATCGCCTAGGAGACGAACCGATGCGTCGCGGACATCCTTCGGGAGTATATGCTCAGCCGCTGCAAATCTAATCAAATCAGCTGTGTGTTTGGAAGGCGCGCTCACGTCAGCCACTCCTGCAGCATCGTATTGATCGCGTCGCCATCATTGCCGTGCAACGCCAGATCAACCGCTTTGTCAGCATCCGCTTCAGAAAGCCCGCCCCAGGTCGCCAGCGTGTGCATCTTGGCAATGATTTGATTTTCGGAAACAGGTCGTTCTGGATCACCTAAAGTGTCGACCAGTTCAAACCCATTCACACGCGCGCCGAAATGCGCTGGATAGCGGGCTGTGATTGCGGAATTTTCGGCCACAGTTACCTGAGCACGAAGTTCAGATAGCTCAGCAATGGCCGCCTCGGTAAAGTCTTCTGGTCTGGCTTCACGCCCATCAGCCACAACCGCAACCGCATGTTGGAGCGAGAATTTCGCCTCATGTTCTGTCTGCGGATCGGGCCGGTCGCAGAACGTCAGTGCATCACCAAATGTTTCAACAACAAAGGGCGCCTCAAGTTTTCCAAGCGCCCGCAATTCCATCGCTGCATCAATCGCCGGATGAGCATGACGACAGGCAGCAAATGGCTTGAAACTAACCTCATCGATCAGCCAGCCAGCGCCGTTCGACACAAGTTCTCCAGGCTGCTGGGTCATTGCCGCGAACAATCCTTGTGGACCTTCCAGAATGCCATGCGGACCGGTTGCGCCATGCTGCACATGCAACGCTGCATCACGCCCAGTGCGAACCGCGTGATAGATGTGCCACTGCTTGGTCAGCACATCATCATGTCGCATATGCCACAGCCCGCCGGAAACCGACCCAGCATTGCCCAGCGCATGCGCATATTGGGCGGGTGAAAACTCGAGCAGCGAACCTGCGGCGGCGGCCGTGCCAAACACACCCATCGTCGCTGTCGGATGCCAATGCGCATAGTGCTTCGCATCGAATGCCGCACCAATGGCGATCATCGCTTCATAGCCGCGCACTGCCGCGTGAAGCAGCGCGTCCATATCACTGCCGCCGATACTCATCGCCGCTGGCCAGATCACGGGGCCGGGGTGCAGTAAGGCCGCGCGGTGGACATCATCCATCTCCAGCACATTTCCAAGATATGTGGCGCGTTCCCAGCCTTTTGCAGAAATCTTGCTGCCCACCTGGCGAGCCCGACTATCGCGCGCACCAGCAACACAGGCGAGCCAATCGAGAAGGTAGAGGCGCGCACGCTTTTTCTCGCTATCGGGGACGATGCGCGCTAGCTTACGCGCTAGATTCACAAGATGGGGTTCGCTCAAAGCCTTGAACCCCGCGCAGGGACTGGGAGAGATCGTTGGCCGAAACCGCCGCTACCGTCAAAAGCAAGACGCCGCGCTACATGCAGGTAGCTGGTGAATTGCGGGAAGCGATCCTCGCCGGACGATTCGCCGAAGGTAAACAATTTCCAACCGAAACAGCCCTTTGCAGCCAGTTCGACGTCAGCCGTTTTACAGTTCGTGAAGCGCTTAAGCGGCTGCAAAACGAAGGTTTGATTGCGCGTAAGCATGGCTCGGGCACAATCG
The DNA here is from genome assembly GCF_057364945.1 of Erythrobacter sp. SN6-5. Classification (NCBI taxonomy): domain Bacteria; kingdom Pseudomonadati; phylum Pseudomonadota; class Alphaproteobacteria; order Sphingomonadales; family Erythrobacteraceae; genus Erythrobacter; species Erythrobacter sp. SN6-5. The sequence continues at coordinate 2,253,992 of NZ_CP200282.1, read as the reverse complement.
TTCAACCGGCCGCGGCGCGCGGCGGAGCCTTGCATCAACCCTTGTCCAATGTTGGTGAGCTTCTGCAATACTCGCGCGAAAGCGAAGTTGAATATACCGAGCGTGATTCCGGCACTCTGCCGCACGGTCGTGGCTGAACAGATTGGTGAAGATACTGACGGAATTTGGCGCCGCTTCCGTGGTGTGCGGCGGCAAAGCGCCAACACGCCGCCGATCGCCGTGACAGACGCCTATTTTCACGAAAAACTCGGCGACGCTGTTGATGAGCTCGATTTGGCGGCGGGAACATTGTTCAGTCAGATTGAACGGATTGTCGGCGTAACAATTGGGCGAGTGACGCAAGACATTCAGGCGATCACAGCGGATGACCGCGTCGCTAACTTCCTCGAGATCGATGAGGGGGAGCCTGTTCTGCGGATCATCAGATGTTATCTTGACCCGCGGAGTAGCGTCTATGAGATCTCTGTAAGCCATCACCCCGGTGATCGCTTCGCTTACGCGATGCACATCGACCTCGATAGCTGAAACGCTCATTTTTCGCCCAATCCTGGCACTGGTGTGGGTATGAAGGGCTCATCACTAAAACGAATTGGCGAGGCAATATGATGCGCTCCATCGGACGCTTCGACTAGCAGGCCGCGTTCGGCAATATGTGGTTCGTCGAGCGCCTCACGGAAATCGAGGACCGGTGCGAAGGCCACGTCTTTGTCCGCGAACCATGAAACCCATTCGTCGCGCGACCTGGACGAAAATGTATCCTGTAAGAACTGGATCAACTCGCCCTGCTCGCCCGCTTCGCGTTCGGCATGAATGATCAGGTCTTCGCGGCCCAGTGCGGTCAGCAGGTTGCGCGCGAACTTAATTTCGCGTCCTCCCAACGCAACGTGCTTTCCATCACTAGTGTTGTAGACTTGATAGAAGCCAGCTCCGCCCAATGATCGCTGACTTTGCGAGACAGGACTTCCCCGCCTGCGATCGCGCCACCGGCGGTATGCGCACACCATGGCAACAGGCTGTCGAACATCGCGCAATCGATATAGGCGCCCTCCCCCGTGCGATCACGGCCGACAATCGCCATCAGAACCGCTGAAAGCGCGGTCAGACCAGCCGCCATGTCTGCGCTAGGCGCGCCCGGGACAACCGGCGTTCCGTCGGGGCCATCGTTCACCGAAAGGAACCCCGCCAGCGCTTGGACCGCCATGTCGTGCGCCGGATGATGCGCCAACGCGCCATCCTGCCCAAAGGCGGAGATGGAGCAGTAGACGATGTCGGGTTTCAGTGCCTTAACGCTGTCATAGTCAAAGCCCAACCGCTTCATGACACCTGGGCGAAAGCCTTCGACGAATACGTCGGCTTCTCGGCAAAGATCCACCAATTGCGCTTTGCCATCTTCGCTCTTGAGGTCGATGACAACGCTTTCCTTGCCGCGATTGAGATTGGCGAACCACACGGAATGACCGGCTTCACGCGGTTCCATAGCTCGCGCAGGGTCCCCTGCTTTCGGCTCGACTTTGATCACCCGTGCGCCATGATCGGCCATCATGACCGTCATCATCGGACCAGGCAGAAACTGCGTCAGATCGACAATTGTAATTCCCGAAAGCCTGCCCATCGCTGATCAGATAACCCCGCCAGCGCGCAGCTCAGCAATCGCATCCTCATCATAACCGAGCTCGCCGAGAATATCGTCGCTATCAGCGCCCAGCAGAGGCGCCGCGCGATTGGGAAGGCGCTGGCCATCAAGTTTAATCGGGCTGGCGAGTATCTGGATATTGTCCCGCGCCGGATGGTTGACACTATCCCGCATTCCGATGGTCTTCAGCCATGGGTTGTCCATCGCGTCGCCCAACTCGTAAACCGGGGCGACCGGCACAAACCCGGCGAGCAATTCCTGCCAATGCGCCATCGGGCGCTTAGAAAATTCATCGTCAAGCAGTTGAGTGAGCACTTCCCGGTTCGCCAAGCGGTCGGCATTGCTCGTGAAACGAGAATCATTGCGTAAATCTTCGCGGCCAATTCGATCGACAAGGATGTCCCAGAACTTCGGCAATTGGCACATCACAAACATCCAGCCATCGGATGCCTTGAACATCTGGCTGGGTGTCGCCGTAGGGTGCGCACTGCGCGGCGTACGAGCGGTCTCATCGCCTTCATTCATGTACCATAGCGCCGGATAGCTGGTCTGATGCACCGCCGCCGACAGCAGATCGGTGTCGACATCGCGCCCTTGTCCGGTTCGCTGCGCGTCGACCAGCGCTGCCAATAGGCCGATTGTGAAGATTGTACCGGTCATGAAATCAACCATCGACAATCCCATCCGCTGCGGTTCGCCGCCTGGCTCGCCCGTCATCGCACAATAGCCCGCTTCGGCTTGCATCAGATAGTCATAGCCCGGCCATTTCGCACGCTCATTATCTCGCCCATAAGCCGACAGATGAGCGCAAACGATAGCAGGATTAACATCCTTCAGCGCATCATGGGTCAGCCCCAATTTCTCAGGTAAGTCCCCTCGCATATTGTTGGCCACAGCATGACTGGTCGCGGCCAATTCGCGCAACACCTGTTGACCTTCATCAGTGCGAAGATCGAGGGTCAGCGATTTCTTGTTAAGGTTGAACGACTGAAAATACAGACTCTCGCCCTTTTGCAGAAAGTGCGGACCCACAGCGCGCGCCGTATCGCCCCCACCTTTGCCGTCCTTCCTAGGTGGTTCAATCTTAATCACTTCCGCGCCAAGTTGCGCGAGATGCATCGTCCCATATGGACCAGCACCATATTGCTCGGCGCTGATTATACGATATCCGGCTAGGGGTAGCGACACGCTCATGAGAACCGGATCAGACCGGGTTCGCTTTGAGGTGCTGTTTAGCGATAATCATCCGCTGCATTTCGTTGGTCCCCTCTCCAATGCACATCAGCATGCTGTCGCGATAGAAGCGTTCAATGTCGTATTCCTTCGAGTAGGAATAGCCACCGAAAACGCGCATCGCCTCTTGGCTGTTTTCGACCGCAGCTTCAGAAGCGAAGTATTTCGCCATGCCCGCTTCCATATCGCAGCGTTCACCGGAATCGTAAGCTTCGGAGGCATCGAGCGTGAGCAGACGCGCGGCGCGCGCGCGGGTTGCCATCTCACCCAGTTTCAACTGGATTGCCTGATGCTGGGCGATGGGTTTGCCCATCGTTTCGCGCTGCTGCGCGTATTCCGTCGCGAGCCGCAGCGATCCCTCGGCTAGCCCAACACCGCGCGCGGCCACATTGATGCGGCCGAGCTCAAGCCCGCCCGTTGCCTGGAAGAAACCCTGACCTTCAATGCCGCCGATCAATTGATCAGCCGGGATGCGATAGTCCTCCATTACCAGCTCAGCGGAATCGATCGCCTTGTAGCCGAGTTTCTCAAATTTCTTGCCAGTCGTCAGCCCATCCCGCTTATCGGCAATGAACAGGCTCATGCCCTTATACCTTGGATCGGCACCCGGATCAGTCTTCGCAAGCATTGCGAAGCACTGACCATTAAGGGCGTTCGAAATCCACGTCTTCGTGCCGTTGAGCACGTAGTCATCGCCATCGCGCTTCGCCACGGTGCGGATCGCCTGAAGATCGGTACCTGCATTTGGCTCAGTCAGGGCAAGGCCGCCCCGGATCTCGCCGGTCGCAAATTTCGGTAGCCATTTCATTTTTTGTTCTGGCGTGCCGAACCGCTCGACCGCAGCCGCCATGATCAGGTGAGAATTGAAAATACCAGTGATAGCCATCCAATAGCTGGAAATGCGCATCACAATCTTGGCATAGGTCGTCGCTGGCAGGCCCAGGCCCCCATATTCCTGACCGATCGTGGCGCCGAACAGACCCATTTCTGCCATCTGTTCCACAAGCTTCTCTGGCCACAGATCATTGTGGTCGTGATGCTGAATCACCGGGATGACTTCCCGTTCAAGCCAGCGGTCGATCGCGTCCATGAAGGCCTGTTCTTCATCGGGATCAATGGTACGTATTTGATTTTCAAGCACTGCAGCGGTTGCCATGGTCAATTCCTTAAGGGGTCAATTTAGTCGTCAAGGCCGCCAAAGCCGCGCTTCCAAACAAGCACGGTGCGTTTGTAGTGGCTCACCATGTCTCCATGCTGGTTCTTGGCGATAGTTTTGAAAGTCACGATGCCTTGTTCAGGACGGCTCTTGCTTTCACGTTTTTCCAGCACTTCGCTCTCGCAATAGAGCGTGTCACCCACGAACAAGGGCTTGGTCATGCGAACTTCGTCCCATCCGAGATTAGCGATCGCCTTACCACTGGTATCGGAGACACTCATGCCAGTCATCAGTGCAATAGTGAACGGACTAACCACTAGTGGTTTGCCGAATTCAGTATCCTTTGACAGCTCATAGTCAAAATGCGCCGGATGGGTGTTCATCGTCAGCAGCGTGAACCACACATTGTCCGCATCCGTGATCGTGCGGCCCGGGCGGTGTTCGTAAACATGACCCTCTTCGAAATCTTCGAAGTAGCGACCCTGAACCTCGCGAAAGCGCCCAGGGGCAACTTCAATAACACCGTCACGCATTTGTTTGCTCCTCATGCCGCGCAATCACCGCGCGGTATTTTTTGATAAATGGTGCCTCAAGCATCCGTCCATTAAATCGAATGGCGCGCCCACCGCCCGCCTCATACGCCGCCAACGCTTCGCGCGCTTCGGCCACTTCGGCATCGCTGGGCGCAAAGGCAGATTTGATCGCGGGCAGTTGGCGCGGATGGATCGCAGCCTTGGCAGCAAAGCCAATCGATTGCGCGCGGGCGCATTCATCCGTCAGGCCAGTCTCGTCATCTAACTTGATATATGGCACATCAATTGCGGGCTTGCCCGCCTCTGCGCAGGCCAGAATGACTTGCTGACGCGCTGTCAGCAGCGGCTCCCAAGCGAGCTCCACGCCAAGCTCTCCGGAGAAATCGCCGCCGCCAAACATCAGTGCTGCAACCGCATCATGAGAAGCGATCTCAAGCGCGTGACGCAAACCCTTTGGCGTCTCAACTAGTGGTACCAACGCAGGACAGCGATCGCCAAGCACTCCGGCGATAACGGCAACCTCAGCCGCGCTTTCGACCATCGGTACCAGCAGCGTGTCAGGCAATGCCTCAGTGTCGGCCAGCACCGCAAGATCACGAACCCCAGCAACGGTCGGCACAGGATTGATCCGGATTGCCCAACCATCCTTGTCCTCAGCAATCTGTCCCAAAGCCGCCTCTCGCGCGCTCACTTTGTCATCCGCGGCGACCGCATCTTCAAGATCGATCACCGTCAGATCGGCACCGCCAGCCTTCGCCTTATCAAAGCGATCAGCCCTGGAGCCGGGAACAAACAATAAAGAAGCTGCAGAAAACAAAGAATCATCAACCCGTTTTGCCGACGCCAAAGTCCGCGCCATTTTGTGGCTTCACAATTTGTCCGGACAAATCTAAAGTCAAGCAAGAAATGCAAATTTGTCCGGACAAATTTCGTTTTTGGGAGAACGGAACTATGGCTATCTATCGTTTTTTGACTGGAATCGGCGTTGCGGCGCTGCTTGGCGCAAGCTCTTTCGCGAGTGCGCGGACGCTGGATCCTTCCGTTCCCGAAGACGCTGTCGAAATCTCTAAGAGACTGCAATGCGGCGTGTCAGCGGATGAGCCAGCCGTCTATCATTGGTCCGGTAACATCTACGGACGCTCGCCTGGCATTCGCGATAAGCTCTTGTTCAAAGGCGAAGGAATGAACATCCGGCGCTGTGTTGAGGTGGTGGATGCCGAGCGCGGCACCGGCTGGCGCCTTATCAGCCGAGAGATCATGTTGATGCTAGATCCTCAGACCGGCGAAGTCGTCGATAAATGGGAGAATCCGTACACGGGCAAGACGGTCACCGTGATGCAAATCCACAATGATCCAGTGAATAGCCGCAGTCCCACTTTCCCGCGCGGAACAGATGGCACGCCGTACACCATCAGTACACTACGTGAAGCGGGGCCCTATGTTTTCATGCCGTTCGAAGTTCCGCTTTTCTACACCAATCCGCTGGCTGGCGATTATCAAGAATATGTTGGTGGCAAATATCATGCGATGGAAATTTTCGACTTCGCCGCGCTGAAAGATGAATTGTTCGATTCTACCGAACCCACTGCCTATCCAATGATCAGCTGGGTGCGCATTTCCGGTTGGGCACCTTGGATGGAAATGGGCGGACGACCCGGCCAGATGGTGTTCAACGCGATGGGCCGAAAACTGCCTGGTGGGTTTGAAAAATTGCCCGACGTGCTCAAAAACGAAATCAGAAAAAACTATCCGATCTACGAAAATGCACCGCCGAAAGATGACACTCGCCCTAACGAGACGACTTGGACCAAATTCAAACTGCTGACCGACCAAGCACGCGAGGTAGGCGGAGACACTCAATCCGCTGGCGGGCATTAAGTTCAATGCAAGCTGATCGTCGCAGTTTTCTGAAAGGGAGCTCTGCGGCGATTATTGCGGGGGCTGCCCCGCGTGCCGCCTGGGCAACGACCCAAGCCGATGTCGCGATCATCGGTGCTGGCCTTGCCGGACTTAACGCAGCGCGCATTCTAGAGCGTGCTGGTGCCCGTGTTATCGTAGTTGAAGCAGAAAACCGAATTGGCGGCAGGCTTCATACGCTCGACGATCTGCCCGGTGCGCCTGATGCGGGCGGCATACAGGTCGGTGCGGGCTATACTCGTTTGCATGCAGTTGCAGACGAATTGGGTGTGGCGCGCCAGACCGGCACCGGGGCAGGCGTAGGCCGCGGCCAGATGCCGGGTAACCTGTATCACGTGAACGGGACATCCACACCAAGCAGCGGTTGGAGCGAAAGCTCAGCCAACACACTGAACGCGGACAAGAGAGCAAGCGAGCCCGCAACGCTCTTAAGGGCCTATTTCGGGGAACTTCCTCAATTCAGCGCTCCCACCGATTGGCTAAACGCGCCAGCGGATCAAGACATATCGATACGGCAGATGCTGCTGCAAGCAGGCGCAAGCGCAGAAGAGCTGCGTTTGATAGAGACCAACCTCAACGGTAACTCCCTTTCAGGAATGTCGCAGCTTCATTTGGCGCGGACGCTGGCAATCTTTCACGCAGGCGTTGGAGCGGTTTCGACAATTGTTGGCGGCGCCCAACGTCTGCCTGAAGCAATGGCCGCAAACCTTACAGAGCCAGTTCGGAAAAACACGCTCGTTTCGGCGATCGCAGAGGACAATGGCGGTGTTACACTTCGCCTTTCCGATCACGCCATCCGCGTACGGTATTGTATCTGCACAATCCCATTCTCGGCGCTCCGCCACATACCCGTCGCTAGCAACCTAACGCCGCCCCTGGCCCGAACGGTCGCCGATCTGCCCTATACGCGTGCCAGCTTCGCCTACATCAGCGCCCGCAGACCTGCATGGCGTGAGGACGGAATGCCAGATACGCTTTGGACGGATGATCCGCTGATCGGAAGAGTTTTCGTGTTGGGCGATGAACCCGCGATGCTAAAGCTCTGGACAACAGGCGCAGGTGCCGATCTGCTTGACCGTTTGCCGCCTCATGTCGCCGAAAAACTCATTGTCGAAAGGCTCGAAAATATGCGCCCGTCGCTGCGTGGGCAGTTAGAGAACGTGCAGCTTTATAGCTGGCAGAAATCGCCGCACGCACGCGGAATCTATCATCATATTGGTACGGGTATGGCCGCTGATCTGGCCTCCGCGACGCAGTGGGTGGGCCACCGGCTGCACTTTGCAGGCGAACATCTAGCGCAAGCGACAAGCGGTATGGAGGGCGCGCTTGAAAGTGGGGAGCGCACGGCCCATCTGGTTGCAGGCCGCCTTTAGAACTTTATCCCTGACACAGGTCTTAAAAACCGACTGTTCATTGACCTATCAAAGCAAAAGGGCTCAGCGACATGCTGAGCCCTCCCCAAAATCTCTTTCAACCTTACCGCCTCAAAACGCGACCAGAATTGATAACGAACGGTCGCATCAATGCGGCGGCCATGGTCGGCATGTGGTTCGATGAGGTGCAGCTAACCAAGCGTTAGTGCACCTCATCGATAAGGTTCTTGCCGTTTATGACAACACAAAGGCGGCGTTACCGGAACGTGTAATTCAACCGGATGCCGAACTGACGGCGATCCCGCAAAATCACACGAGCACCCTCCCGGCCAAAGTTGAAGAAACCGCCTGGCAAGGTACGCGTGCCGAAGCTCGTATCAGCAAAGTTTTGTGCAGAAGTCGGGGCATCTTCATCCAAGAGATTGGTCACAAAGAACTCAATACCAAGGTTCTCGCCTCTCAAACCTGCACGAACATTGATATCCGTTGCTGGTTCGACAGTCGCCACATTGGCATTGCTGATAAAGTACTCACCGGTGAAGAACAGATCACTTCTGATGAACCAGGTATCAAGCATGTCACCCAGCCCGTCAAAATTGTCTTCAAACAGCGTACCTAGTGACAGTGATATCGGAGGAAAGCGTGGTGCCTCCTGACCCGAAATATCGGCATCTGCGCCAAAGATATCGCCGAAATCCCCGCTGCCCGCGCCTTCTGGGAAGCTGGCAATTGTCGCATCAATATAGGCGAATGAACCCTTCACCGAGAATTGGTCGGTGATTTGGATAGCTGCATCCAGTTCTACGCCATAAATATCGGTCGTCGCCCCGTTGGAGATGAAGTTCACCGTCCGCTGAGGATTTGGAGCCATCGGAGTGGTATCGGTTACAACCTCGATCGAGTTAAATATCTCGTCGCTGCGCCTCATATAAAACGCCGCGAGATTAACCGCGATCCGTCCATCAGCTGATTGTTGCTTCCACCCAAACTCGTAGTTCCGCAACTTCTCTTCGCCGAATACAACGGACGCATCCGGTGCAAGCGCAGCCAGCTCTGCAAGCTGCACATCATCCAGTTGGGCAATTTCCGCATTAAAACCACCTGGCAGGTTGCCCTCACTATAGGTCAAGTAAATGGTGGTCAGGCTCGACGGCTGATACCGCAATGTAGCGCGTGGCAGAAAGTTCGAGATGGTCGCTGGCGAAATAGGGTCTGTAAGCCCCAGATTGGCCTCGTCTTCAAAGATCTCGTCTTCTTGATAACGACCTTCGAGTGTGATCGAAAACTGATCACTGATCTCATAATCGATCAAGCCAAAGACACCGATCGTCTCCGCACCAGAGACAAACGGGGTCTCGCGGAAAATGTCCCCAAAGAAGATTGGGAAAGAGAAGAAGTTCGCTGTGCCCCCCAATTCTTCAATGTCGATATCGACATAACTCGCGCCAGCGATGAGCGTGAGCCGATCCTCCAGGAAGCTCCCTTGGAACCGCCCTTCCAGTGTTAGATCGGTCGTTTCACGAGCCGAGAAACTAGTGAACGAAACATCCGGTGTGAGATCAAAGTCTGTATAAAACCCGAATTGCTCCTCGTTATATCCCGCAAGGAAATTGAATTCGATGTTGTCGCTCAATGCAATTGAGCCCTGCGCACTGAGGCGAATAGAATCGAGATTCAGGCCAAAATCGTCGACCGTCGTCGGATTGTATTTGAAGTCAAAAATTGCATCGCTCGGATCAGAGCGTGCATCATCCAAGAAGCCAAGAAACTGAGCAACCGCGTCCGGCCCAGAGTTTTGCCCAATCGCCGCCAATGGTGGCTGGGTGATTTGGCCACGAAACACAGATTCAGTACGCGAACCAAAGGCTGGCTGGCTGCTGTCGGTCAGATCCACCGACCCATCAGGATTGATCAGGAAGCCGCCAAAATTGTGCTGTGCAGTACCGAAAAATGCCGCCGCCGCAGCCGGACCATCGTCAATCTCTTGATAAGAACCGCGAAGTTTCAAGCGAAAGGCCGATGACGGTTCGATCAGCAGCGTTCCGTTGACTGACCATTGTTCCTGATCGCCCAGTCGCTGGCCTTCTACTGCAGCATTGTCGAAATGACCGTCTTTGGTGTCAAAGCTACCGCCGACACGAAAACTCAGTCCATCAAGGATTGGCCCTTCGATGCCGCCTGCAATCCGATATTCATCGCGTGTGGCGAGGGTCAAGTCGAGATCCGCGCGGAATTCGTCGCTTGGGTCTTTCGTCACATAGTTGATTGCGCCCGCAAAGGTATTGCGTCCGAACAGGCTCGATTGCGGTCCCTTAATCACCTCGACGCGCTGAAGTTCGTTAACGCCGATGGTCTCAATACCGCCGCTAAGATAGACGCCATCAAGGAATACGGTTGCTGTCTGCTGTAGCCGGTCTCCACTCAAAACAGAGATACCGCGAAACCGAGGCGTGCTGTTGATACGCGCTGGACCGTTCACGTTGTTACCGCTCGGTTCGACAAAGGCACCGGGAGTTGCCTTGGTGATTTCGGTGATGTCGGTGAAGCCGCCTTGCTCAAGCTCTTCCTGGCCTAGGACAGACACGGCCAACGGCGCATCGAGAAGTGTCTCTTCTTTCTTACGTGCGGTAACGATGATGACGTTGCCATCCATAAAGCCTTCTTCACTAGCAGCGGCATCATTATCTTGTGCGAATGCCGCAACAGGCGTGATCATCGTCGCTGCCAACAGAGCAGACTTCACCATGCGTTTCATTTACGTTTCTCCCTAAACAAGCAGGCCCAATCCCCTAGGCGCTATATCAAGAGAATATTTGTCCAGACAAATTTGTCCAGACAAATTTACCCACCGCCCTGATCGCGCAACCTGAGTCACATTCCTGTTGCCTCAATGCAACGGTTTGACGTTCCCGAGAAAGGCCGTGACAAGAAGCAGCAGGTAAACAGCCCAGACCCAGACCCGCGTTTTGTTCATCGTTCTGAGCAACGGGATCTCCGTCGCATCGCTTGAACCTTCTTCAAGAACGGCGGTCAATTGCTTGCCAACCGGCTTGAAGGTCACATCAATCATGATGGCGGCCACAAAAATGGCGCCAAACAATAATGCTTTCCAACCCAGCCAGTCTGGCTGAAGCGGCGCATCTAGCAATAGGCTCTGCCCTCCAAGCCAAAGGTAGAAAGCGCCGACAACCCACCGAAGCCAACCCTCAACACGCCTGTTGCGCACCGCTCGTGGGGTCTGATCATGCCAGTGAGAATCCCACACCAGCCAAAGCCAGAACAATCCCACTGCCCACGCACCCCATAGAAGCAGTGGTGGTACATCCCACCAATTCCCGGCGTCGACGACACTGAGTGACAGCGGCACCATCAACGCCCATGCGCTGCGCGGGGTCATATCGACGAGCACCAATAGTTTGAGCAGCGCGACCCGTTGATCCAAAGAATATTCGGTCCGTTTGCGAAAGTGCTGTCCAAGCAGGAAAACCCCGACATCGGCGCCAAGCCAGAGCACAAACAAAAGCAAATGCACGTATACGAGAACTGCGTAGGGCGTAATCGAAAGGTCCACTGGTTACTCCGCCTAATCCCAGCACATGCCGGGAAGCACGCACGCATAAGAGATGGAAAATTCACCTATGCAAATAGTCGAAAGTTACTCAACAGACCAGAGTTGTCTGGACAAGTTTTCCACCCCATAAGTAAGCGTCGCCTCCGGAATCACTCGCGAATCCAATGCATTAAGGCCGCCAAGGTTGCACTTGACCCGCGTGAGCAAAAGAATCCCGGTTCGCTTGACCCAAATTTGGCGCTAGAGATGGCCACCATGACAACACCTGCACCCTATGCCGCCGTAGCCATGCAATTGACCGCACGCGCGGTCGAGCCATTGGATGATGATGCAGCACGCACAGCTATGCTGGCGCATATCAGCGAGATCGAGACACAGATCAGAACCTCGTCGATCTTTATTGCGCAATATGCCGGGGTTCCCGTCAGACTGGCGGTCCTGCCCGAATATCTTTTCACATCCTATCCAGGCCGGATTTCACTCCCGGATTTTGCGGCCAAGGCTGCGTGGGATGCCGGCGGTCCAGAATATGAGGCGCTAGGCGGCGTCGCACAGCGACTAGGCATATTCATTTCGGGCAATGCCTATGAACGCGATGCGGCCTTTCCCGAATTCTATTTCCAAACCAGCTTCCTCGTCGCACCAAACGGAGACACTGTGCTGCGTTACCGTCGCCTGTTGTCAATGTTTGCACCCAGCCCGCATGACGTATGGGACGCCTATCTCGACCGCTATGGCATTGACGCGGTGTTTCCTGTTGCTGAGACAGAAATTGGCCGCATAGCGGCAATTGCGAGTGAAGAAATTCTCTATCCCGAAATCGCAAGAGTGCTGGCCATGCGCGGAGCAGAAGTGTTCGCGCATTCATCTTCAGAGATCGGATCGCCGCTCGCCACACCAAAGGATATTGCCAAACAAGCGCGCGCTTTTGAAAATATGGCCTACGTCGTTTCCGCCAATACGGCAGGGATTGCGGGCACTGGCTTACCGCTCGCCAGTGCAGACGGGAACAGCCGCGTGGTCGACTTCCGCGGCAAACTATTATCACAAGCTGGCGACGGAGAGACATTCACGGCATTCGCGGCGATTGACCTTGCTGCTTTGCGTGCGGCTCGCCGTACGCCCGCCATGCTCAATTCGCTCGCCCGCCAGCGCCCTGGCCTATTCGCAGATGCCTATGCCGCCAGCGCAGAGGCATTTCATAGGGCCAACGGGATGATGGAGAGCGGCTCACCAGCGATCCCAGACCGCGACTACTTCAAGCGAGCGCAAGAGGAAGTAATCGAACGCCTTAGCAATGCAGGAGTGATCTAATGCAGCATCGCAATATCCGCGGGAAAATCCGCTATTCATCCGTCAAACCCGGCATGGAGGGGCAAGAACGCGGACGCGAGTGGTTCGCCTTCTCGCACCACGGCGATGGCTCTGTGATCATGCGTGCACAATGCGAGATTGAAGAACCGGATCCCACCGTACTGCGCGACATTACTTATCACATCGGTCCTGATGGTAAGCCACACAACTTGCTGGTGCATCTGACGTTGGGCGACAAGTTTCTCGGGTCAGGATGGATGCAATATGATCAGCGAAGTCGTCAGATCATTTGCGAGAGTTCTGGTCCGTCAATTGGGCGCAATTCGGAAACACGCGAAGCAGGCGAATTCGATGCATTCGGCACGCATCCGATTGTTAGCGACGGGTTCACCACGCGTCTGATGGATGTCAGCAAGGGTCCGCACAAACGCAAGTTTCGCTTCTTCCTCCCCTCACCCGATCATCGCGGCGCGACCGCTCCGCAAATTGCCACGCTTGAGATGGCAATGGAATATGTCGGCGAAGAGCAAAAGAGCGTGGAGGCGGGGACATTTCAGTGCCACCATTTTCGCTATGTCGATGAAACCGATGACGGAATGGGCGGCACGCGGCACCCGGATTACGATATGTGGGTAACAGCAGATGAGGATCACGTTCTCGTCTATGGATCGATCGACGGATATATGATGAACCGCTACGAACTGGTCGAATTGGAGCGGTAGTTTACTGCAAGATTACTCAACTATTTTGCCCTTCACGGTATGCATCAATTGGTAGTGCTTCGCCGGTCTGGATAATTATCGCCCGGCGACGCAAAAATCGCAGCAGGCATTCATCGCCCATCCGGCTTGGTCCCAATCCAGAGGCTTTGCGCGAATGGTTGGTCGCATCCGAGACCATGCTGGTTAGCGCCCCGTCTTGAAGGCTAATTGCGCCTGCCTCTAATTGCATGCCGATTTCGGCGGCTTCGGCTGTCGAACCTGCGAGAACCGCCGCAGAGAGACCATAGTCGGTGTTGTTGGCCTGCACGACAGCCTGCTCAAGATCGTCAAAGACAGTGACAGGCAGAACCGGTCCAAATGTCTCCTCCTGCATTACCGCCATATCCGATGACACATCGGCCATGACCGTGGGGCGCAAATAAACGCCCCCGTCCAAGTTTTCTACTCGTCCGCCGGAAAGAACTCGGGCGCCCCTGGCAAGGGCATCGTCGATCTGCTCCTGCACTTTTTGCCCTTGTGAGGGAAAAATGAAGGGGCCGATATGGCCCTGCCTGGGATCGGGGAAAGTGATTTCGACCGCCTTCGCAGCGTCAGCTAGCGCAGCCAGAAATGGCTCGGCGATCTCTCGCGCCACAAAGATGCGTTCGATCGATTGACATGCCTGCCCCGTGGCCACAATCGAGCTGCGCAGCGCGATGCGCGCGGCCCATTCCGGGTCTGCATTGGCGGTGACGATCATTGGATCTTTCCCGCCCAATTCCAGATTGGCCGGGATCAATTGACGCGCGGCGGCCTCAGCCACCTTCTTCCCAGTCGCAGTGGACCCTGTGAAGCAGATATAGTCGACTTCTTCGATCAAGGCCTGGCCAACGTCCGCGCCGCCCATAACATAAGCGAGCGGGAGCTCTGGCACCTGAGCGAGCACCTCCAGCATAGGCTCCACAAAACGCGGCGTGACCTCAGACGGTTTCACAAGCGCAGCGCAGCCAGCCATCAGAGCAGGTACTGCATCAATATGGCTCAAGACTATCGGGAAATTCCACGGCGCGATCGCTCCGAAAAGCGGAAAAGCAGTATAGTCCGCGCGGATTTCGAAGCCAGGCGAAGCAGACGGTTTCGCTTCGCGATCCAACCCCGCGATCAGTGCTGGCCCGCGCTCTGCCCAGCGGCGCAAGGATCGCGCCAGGCCATCCACCTCAATCGCAGCGATCGCATGGCGTCCCGTGTCGATGGCAAGCGCCTCTGCCAGCTGCGGCGCCGCGGCTTCAACCGCATCTGCAAAGCGCAACAAAACCTGCGCGCGCCCTTCAGGGCCCAGCGCCTCCCATGCGGGTTGCGCAGCTCTCAACCGCGCCGCTTCGGCAGCAATGTCAGCTCGCGAGCTGACGACGAATTCGTAATCCAATTCGCCGGTGCGGGGGTTGCGCGCGCTCATCATTGTCATTGCTGTTCTTCCCATACGGACACAATATCTGCCCCTGGCGCGATCCACGCTTCCGCGCGGCCGCTCAAGTCGGCGAGCAATTGTTCCAACGCGCCGATCCGGAATGGCTGACCGATGATATAGGGCGTGATGTGGATCGGCAGCATCCGCCCGCCCCCTTTGGTATAGGCCGTACCGCACGCTTCCGCCGCGAGCCAATCGAACGCATCCCGCATCATCTGCGCCCAGCCCTCTGCGGAGTGCTGCTGGGTGGCGATGATCATACGGTCGGACAGCTCTGTATTGAGCGGCAGATTCACCAGCCCATTCTTGAAGCGATAAGGCAGCTCATCATTCACCCAGTCGCAGGTGTAACTTAGGCCATGCTCCGCAAGTATATCGGCGGTGCGCCAGCTTTGCGAGCGAGCAATCGACAGCCAGCCCTTAGGCTTCACACCGCTTGCCGCCTCCAGTCGTGCAAGGCTGTCTGCGATAAGCGAGCGCTCATCGGCTTCCGCCACATCACTGGTGATCGTGCCGTTCATATCGGTCGAATGCGCAATTATCTCATGACCATCGGCCAGCACCGCCTCGATCAGCTCTGCATAGCGTTCTGCCACCGCAGCATTAACCGCAAAACTCGCCTTGACCCCGGCCGTCTTAAACGCCTCCAACATGCGGAATACGCCGACACGGTTGCCGTAATCACGCACGGTGTAATGGCGATAATCGGGATAGGGCGTGACCATATGGCCGGGCGCACGAAAGGGCTTGTCCTCTGGCGTAATCGGAAACCATTCGAGGCTGACACACAGCCACACCGCAACCGATTTGCCATCCGGCCATGCAACAGGCGCGCGGTCATGCATGTTCGACCAGCCGTAATAATCGTGGTCATATCCCTCGGCGCGGCGAGGATAGGCGGTGTAATTATCGGGCAAGCTCATTACGCGGCCCTCCCCACTTGCGCTCGCCATGCATCCACAATCTCGCCAGCGCGCGCTTTCCAACAGCGGTGATCGGCTGCGATATGCGCCAAAGCCTCTTCAAACGGACCAATCCGGTGCGGCTGCCCAATCAAATACGCGTGCAGCGGCACGCACATCACTGTGCCAGAGCCGGTCCGCTCGCCTTCCTCGGCCAAACGCTCATATTGCTGGATCAGGCAATCGGCATATTCGCGGCCTGACATGCCGTAGACATTGAAACCATAGTGGTCGTTCACCTCTAGGCTGTAGGGGATTGAGGTAAGCGCACCCTTGGCGACCTTCACCTCTTGCACCTGATCATCATGATAAAGATCACACGTGTAGTGGAAATCATATTCCGCCAGCAGATCCAGCGTGCGCGGCGTATGCGTCAACGCGGGTGCGAGCCAACCGCGGATGCGCTGTCCGGTTGCGCGCTCAACCGTCTCAATAGAATCTTCAATGATCGCGCGTTCTTGGCGCTCTGACATGCCGTAGGAATAGCGCGTGTTATAAATCCCGTGGCTGAAGAACTCCCAGCCGCGCTCCACTCCGTCCGCGACGACTTCGGGATGGTGATCGCACAAAGCGACCGACAGGCTGACCGATCCGGGAAAGCCGTGGCGGCTCATCACATCGGCCATGCGCCAATGGCTGACCCGGTTGGAATGATCGCGATAGGAATAGCCGACAACATCAGGATGCGCCTTGGGCCAGCTCTTGCGGTGCGGGTTCGAAGGCGGATCAATTTCGTAATATTCAAGATTGGGCGCGACCCATACCGCGCAACTTTTACCCTCTGGCCAAGCGATTTTTGGTCGTGCGTTATAGGGGTGATAATCGTAGAGTCCCGGGTCGGCCGCGCCTTCATGCATCAGCGCGCCTCCAGCCAATCGATGACGGCCTGGACCGGCTCAACATCGGCATATTTCAACTGAAGGTCGGTCAAATTCGCAAAGTGATAACTTGCGTGTTTGTCAGCGCAGGTCTCAATCGGGACAATCGTGCGGTATCCGTAAGACAGCGAATCCACCGCTGTCGCCCGCACACAACCGCTGGTTGAGCCGCCGGTCACAACAACCGTGTCAACTTTGTGAAAGGTCAGATAGCTAGCCAGCGGGCTTTCAAAAAAGCTGCTCGGCATCCGCTTGGTATACTGTAGGTCATCTTGGTGAACGTCGCAGCGCGGGTCATAGGCGTGGCGCTCACTGTCATATTTGATGTTCTGCAGGCTGTCCTCGGTATCGGTGCGCGTGCCCCAAACACCGGCATCCGCCGCATCGCCTTTATACGCCACCCGGCTCCAGATTACCGGCATGCCTTTCGCACGAGCCAAGCGGCTGATCTGATTAATGTAATCGATCTGCTTAGGATCTGTCTCATAAGCAGTCTTGAACATGTCGGTACGGGTGTAGGCCTGCTGCACATCAACGTTCACAATCGCCAGTTTTTCGCCAAAGCCGAACTTCTTGCGCGCGGGATTGGCCATGACCTCTTCGAAGAGCTGACGGGCGCTTTTCCCATCTTCGACCATCTTGGTACCAATCAGTTTGCTCATAAAGATACCTTTCGATTCCTCTTTGACAGACGGTAATAAACACGCTTAGAGGCTTGTCGAGTAAAATTTGTCCGGACAAATTATTGACTGTTATAACGCGCCATATCCTCACGATCCCCGCCTCAGGATCACGTCCCGCAAGGCGGGTACACTATCGTCGTTGCGGCGATGGGCCAATGCTGCTGATGGTGCATCAGAGCCCACGCTCCAGCGCTGAGTATGACGCGCTGATGAAAAAATGGAGCGACAGCTTCACCTGTATCGCGCCAGACACGCCCGGCTTTGGTCAATCCGAACCGCTACAGGGTAATCCTGAAATCGACGACTTCGCCGATGCATTGACGGAATTTCTACAAGTGCTCGGGGTGAAGCGGTGTGCGGCCTACGGTTTTCATTCCGGCGGAATTATCTTGGTCACCGCCTTAAAACGCCGCCCTGATTTGTTCTCCTCCCTCGCGATCGGTGGCTACGCGATCTGGACGGCGGAAGAGATGCGAGATCTTCGGGGAGCAATATCTGCCCGAATGGCACCCGTCCGACTATGGCGAGCACTTGACCTGGCTATGGAACCGGATGCTTGAGCAAAGCTGGATCTTCCCCTGGTTTGATCGACGTGAAGAGGCGCGACTTTCGGTCGCGCATGCAGACATTGCGCGCGTCAACCAAGCCGTCGCTGAAATGCTCGATGCGGGTAATGATTATAAAGCTGGTTATGGGGCGGTGCTGCGCGCGCCGCGCGACATACCAGCCGCCGACGCTGCCGTACCGCCGTGTCTGATCACAGCCTATGATGGCGATCCATTGCAGGCGCATATTGATCGACTGGGCGATATCCCAGCAGGCTGGAAGGCAGAGAAAGTCACAACGCCTGATGACCATCAAACCCGAAGCCTTGCATTCCTGCTGGCCAACGCCGGAAATGAAGAATGCCCGCAGCTAGCCGAAGATAACAACGAAGGTTGGCTGCAAATTGGCGACGGTTTGATCCATTGGCGCCGCGCTGATGCCACCTCAGGCGGCGGTAGACTGTTGCTGCACGGCCCGGCAGGCGAAATGGCCGAGCTTAGCCCAGAGCGACATTGCTATCGATGTGCCTGGCCATGGACAATCGAGTGATTTTGCAGACATACGCGGCACAATTAAGGCTGCTGCTGAGGCGCTAGTCGCCAGCGAAATTCTGTGGCCCGATCCGCCACAAGGCGACCCCGCTCAACTTTACCCGGACATGACGCCAGACCGATTTGGCCTTCATTTGCAACGCGCCTGGGGGGCGGCCCGCGCTGAGCAGTTTTTTGACCCCTGGTATGAAGCCAATGCTGCCCATGCCACTACACTTGATCCTGCCGGACTGGAACCACACGCCCTTCACGCCCGCGCCATCGCGCGAATTCGCGCCGGCGACGCGGCAAGTCGCTGGCACCAAACACTGATTGATAATGATGGAGCTCCCAATTGACGACTTACGCTGAGTTTTCCGCAAACATGCCTCTGCTCGCCCGTCACGAAGGCGTTTGGGACGGCACATACACCTATTTCAATGCGCAAGATGAGATGATCGATCAGCACGCCAGCCGCCTGTTGTGCCGGATGACGGGCGAAGACAACGTCCCCTATCATCAAACCAATCACTACACTTGGGCGGATGGCAAAACCGAGGTGCGCGAATTCCCAGCGACTTATCGTGAAGGTCGCATTTGGTGGGACAACGAACTGATCCAGGGCTGGGCTGCAGAGGTCCCACTCGATGAATATAACCGCACCATGATGCTTTACTGGCAGCGCACTGGCGATCCGTCCCTCTACCTCTACGAACAAATCCAAATTTCCGATGATGGTCAAAGCCGCTGCCGCACGTGGCACTGGATCCGCAACGGCGCGCTTGAAACACGCACGGCAATTCAAGAAAGCTTCGTGACGAAGGACTGGCGCGCCATTGATGCAGAGATGAAGGCCACGGTTTCCGCCTGATAGAAAGCCATCATGGGACACACGCTGTTTGAAAAGATATGGGAAACGCATGCGGCCGCACAAACCGCAGGCGGCTCTACCTTAATCGCGATTGATCGCGTGTTCCTGCACGAGCGCACCGGGGCAGCGGCGCTTAAGCGCATGGCTGAAATGAACCGTGCAGTGCGCGATCCGGCGCGTGTCTTTGCCGTCATGGATCACATCGTCGATACCAGGCCCGGACGCGGTGACGGCACTCTGATGCAAGGCGGTGAAGGCTTCATCACAGAGACCCGCGCCGCTTGCAGAGCGGCTGGGATCACTCTGTTTGATGTCAACGACCGCGATCAGGGGATCGTCCATGTGATCTCGCCTGAGCAGGGCATTGTCCTGCCCGGTGTCACGCTGGTTGCGCCTGACAGTCACACTTGCACACAAGGGGCCTTCGGCGCGCTCGCATGGGGCATCGGTTCGTCTGAGGCAGAGCACGCAATGGTCACCGGCACTTTGCGACTGGAAAAGCCCAAGACGATGCGCGTCACCTTTGATGGGACGCTGCAATCTGGGGTGACGGCAAAGGATATGATCCTGACGCTGATCGCTTCATATGGCGCAGGCGGCGGCGCGGGTCATGTGGTGGAATTTGCTTAAGCGAAACAGTGCGCGGACTCGACATGGAAGCACGCATGACACTCTGCAACATGGCAACCGAGTTTAGCGCAATGACCGGCCTGATCGCGCCTGATACTAAGACCTATGAATATCTCGCCGGACGCACCTATGCCCCGGCGTATTTCGATGATCCCTATTGGGCTGCGTTGAAGAGCGATGAGGATGCGGAATTCGATCAAGAGATTGTGATCGACGCGGGCGCAATTGCGCCAATGGTTAGTTGGGGTACCAGTCCCGAACACACGATCCCGGTCGATGGCAAGGTCCCGCATGGCCCGGCCCGTACGCATGAATACACTGGGCTGGATGCTGGCGCGCCATTGGCGGGAACGCCAATCGATGTGGCCTTCATCGGCAGTTGCACAAACAGCCGAATTTCCGACCTTCGCCGCGCCGCTCGGCTGCTTGATGGGCGCACGATTGCGCCCTCGATTAAAAAGGCGATGGTTGTCCCCGGCTCCCTCTCGGTCAAACGCCAAGCGGAAGCCGAAGGGCTGGACAAAGTGTTCCTTGCCGCAGGCTTTGAATGGCGCATGAGCGGCTGTAGCTTGTGCTTTTACGCAGGCGGAGAAGGCTTTCCTGAAGGCAGCCGAACAATCAGCAGCACCAATCGCAATTTCGAAGGGCGCCAAGGCCCCGGCATCAAGACACACATCGCCTCGCCCGAAACCGTCGCCGCCAGCGCCCTCGCGGGAGCGATCGCTGATCCGCGCGAATACATGCGCCAAGAGGAAGCCGCCGCATGAGCGCCTTTCCTCAGCCCCTCACCGGCATTGCAGCCCCGCTGGATGCAGGCGCATTGCGCGACAATGTCGATACCGATGCGATCATCCCAAGCCGCGAAATGCGCAGCACCGGCCGCACTGGCCTCGCCGACGGGCTGTTCGCACCGTGGCGTTATTCCGATGCGGATGCGCGCATCGAGAATCCGGATTTCGTGCTCAATCAACCAGAATTTCGTGACGCTTCCATCTTGTTATGCGGCGCGAACTTCGGATGCGGATCGAGCCGTGAACACGCCGTTTGGGCCCTCGCTGAATACGGTATCAAGGTAGTAATCGCAGAAAGCTTCGCACCGATTTTCTATGGCAATTGCATCCGCAATTTCGTCTTGCCAATCACGTTAGAACGCAGCGTGCTTACAGTCTTGACCGGGCGCGAGATCATTGTCGATCTGGCCGCGCAAACCGCTGATTGCGGCGATGCCACTTATTCCTTCGAGATCGATGTCGAGGCCAAGCAAATGCTGACCGAGGGGCTCGATGCGATTGACCTGACTTTGACCCAAGCGCAAGCGATCACGAACTGGACCGTCAGCGACAAAGCCGCGCGCCCGTGGATCTATCTGGAGCATTCAACATGACCGATATCCTTATCTCCGAAGTGGGCCCACGTGACGGCCTGCAATCGATTGATCGGGTCATGCCGCTGGAGGCGAAGAAACGCTGGATCGCTGCCGAGGCCGCTGCCGGGGTCAAGGAAATCGAAGTGGGTAGTTTCGTCCCGCCCAAACTGCTCCCGCAAATGGCCGACACGCCAGAGCTTGTCGCTTTTGCCAAAGGTATCGACGGTCTCACCGTCGTCACCCTCGTACCCAATGCCAAGGGCGCGCAGTTTGCTGCCGATGCCGGGGTTGATGGCATGAGCATCCCGTTTTCGATGAGTGAGACGCATTCGATCAAGAACGTGCGCAAAGACCACCCGGCCATGTTGGAGGAAATCCGCGCAGCCACCGCCATCGCCCGAGATCACGACATCCACTTTGCCGTCGGCCTCTCCACGGCATTCGGCTGCACCATGGAAGGCGCCGTCAGCGAAGATCAGGTCGTGCGTCTGGCTGAGCAAGCCGCGGAAGCAGGCGCAATGGAATTCAGCCTGTCCGACACCACCGGCTATGCCGATCCTGCACAGGTCCGCCGCCTAACCCGCAAAGTGAAAGCAGCGATCGGCGATGACATGCTCACCACCTTGCATCTGCACAACACGCGCGGGCTGGGCCTCGCCAATGTCGTCGCGGGTCTGGAAGAAGGCATCACCACGTTTGATTCCTCGCTGGGCGGCCTTGGCGGTTGCCCGTTCGCCCCCGGCGCCTCCGGCAATCTTGTTACCGAAGACCTTGTGCTGATGCTCAATTCCATGGGTTGCAAGACCGGGATTGATTTGGAGGCGCTGCTCAAAGTGCGCAGCATTGTCGAAGAGGCACTGCCGGGCGAGCCGCTCTATGGCTTCACGCCCGATGCCGGACCAATGCTGGATTACAAAGAAAGGGCCGCCGCATGAGCGATTCTCCGCAGCCTCTTGCCGGGATCACCGTTATCGAATTCACCCACATGGTGATGGGGCCAACGGTGGGTCATATTCTGGCTGGATTGGGTGCAGAAGTCGTTAGGGTAGAACCGATTGGCGGAGACCGCACACGCCGTTTGATCGGCTCCGGCTCCGGCTATTTCCCGATGTACAATCGCGGTAAGCAATCGATCTGCCTTGATCTCAAAAACGCAGACGGCATCGCCGTTGCCAAAGACCTGATCGCGAAGGCTGACGTGCTGGTCGAAAACTTCCGCCCAGGTGCGCTCGACCGGCTTGGTCTCAGCTATGAGGAATGCTCAGCAGACAATCCCGGTCTAATCTATTGCAGCGAGAAGGGCTTCCTCCCCGGCCCCTATGAAAACCGCACCGCGCTGGATGAAGTCGCGCAAATGATGGGCGGGCTTGCCTACATGACCGGTCAGCCGGGCAAGCCAACCCGCGCTGGCGCCAGCGTGATCGACGTGACTGGCGGAATGTTCGGCGTGATCGGTATTCTTGCTGCGCTGGAGCAACGCCACCGCACTGGTAAGGGACAAAAAGTCACCGCCAGCTTGTTTGAAACGACGATCTACCTCGTAGGCCAGCATATGGCGCAATACGCCGTCACCGGCACGCCCGCCGCCCCGATGCCCGCGCGCGTATCCGCCTGGGCGATTTACGATGTGTTTGAGACGAAGGACGAGCCGGTCTTCATCGGCGTAGTGACCGACGCGCTGTGGGAGAAATTCTGCAAGCTGTTCGGCCTCGATGATCTGTGGGCTGATGAGACACTGCGTGAGAACAATGCCCGCGTTCAGGCCCGCGATCAGATCCTGCCGCAAATCCGCACTCTGATCGGCGGGATGACCGCCGCAGAAGTGATCGGTAAGCTTGATGGCAGCGGCCTTCCCTTCGCGCCAATCGGCAAGCCTGAAGACATGTTTGACGATCCGCATCTCAATCAGGGTGGACTGGAAGATGTGACGCTCGACAATGGCACCGAGGTACGCCTGCCAACCATTCCGCTGGAAATGAACGGCAAACGAATTGGCGCACCTCAGCAACTGCCAAAGGCTGGTGCGGATCGAGCCGAAGTCCTGGCAGGGCTCGGTTATAGCCAGGAAAAAATATCTGAGCTTTTTGAAAGCGGAGCAGTAGGGAAGAACCAATGAGAAAGATGAAATTAGCCATATTGGCTACGGTTGCAACGATGATTGCGGGATGCAACGCGGCACCGCAATCGGAAGAGCAAGAGCAAGAGAAAGGATCAGCGCAAGCCGCCAATCGCGCGATGGAGGGGGTTGCGATTGATGGACGCCTCCCCACTGATATCCGCCGCGCTTCAATCGTCGTGCGCGATATGGAGCGCAGCCTCGAATTCTACCGCGACGTGCTGGGCCTCGAAGTCAACTATGACACCGTTGTGGAATTGTCGGGCGTGAATTTACCTGTTGGTGAACCGGGCGCAAAGGCTCGATTGGTGCTGCTCAACGGTAATGATCCGTATATCGGCTGGATCGGATTGCTACACCCGTTCGATCCTGTGCTTGAAGGCAATGACGAGCCATATGCGAAGCGCCTCGCGCCGGGAACTGCATTTCTGGTGGTAAACACTGATGATGCGGAAGCGACATGTGAGGCGGCGGTTAAGTTGGAGGGGGTGACCATGACTGG
Source organism: Erythrobacter sp. SN6-5 (assembly GCF_057364945.1). Classification (NCBI taxonomy): domain Bacteria; kingdom Pseudomonadati; phylum Pseudomonadota; class Alphaproteobacteria; order Sphingomonadales; family Erythrobacteraceae; genus Erythrobacter; species Erythrobacter sp. SN6-5. The sequence goes on along the minus strand of NZ_CP200282.1, from coordinate 2,230,009 downwards.
TCCAACCCGCCTGCAAGTCTATCCAGGCCGCGATGGAAGGCCCGATATCAATGTGCGGGGATGCAACGTGTTTGAGCCCAATGGCGTCGCGGTCGAGATCAACCAGTTGTTGAACTAACGGCGCAGGCCAGGATCACGATCTCAAATAACAAAGTCGATCGGCTGCGGCAGTTTGCTGCGGCCGATCACCATCTTCCCATGCAACGTTTCGATCTGTTTGCTACCCGTTTTCACGAATAGGAACGGCAGCAAGCCGTGAAGCACGCATGCAAAGCCGCCCAAAATCATTCGAACGCCGAACCCGCAAGCATGCCGCAAGTGCTGCCAATAGTTTTCGCCCACCGATTCTGGGTGCTCGGTAAAAAAACGTTTCATGGCTCAGGCTTCTCCAAAATTTCCGTCGTTCCGAGGCTTATAAGCTACCTTTCCGAAAAATATTTCCCAAATTTACCTCTCTTACGCTTGATTTGTGGTATTCTTTCATGGATATGGACAAAAATATAGAACTTGATTCTCTTGATTGGGCAATTCTCGCGATTCTTCAGCGAGATAGCGCGCAGCCTATTCACGCCATAGGAGAAGCTGTGGGCCTCTCCACCAATCCGTGTTGGCGGCGTATAAAGCGAATGGAGGACGCGGGCATAATTGATCGTAGGGTTGCGCTGCTCAACCCAGACAAGATTGGGCTCGGCACGACGGTGTTTGTCACGATCCGCATCAATCGCCATGATAGCGAATGGCTGAAGCTTTTTTCGCAAGGCGTCGCAGCAATCGACGAGATAATTGAATGTCACCGGATGGCAGGCGACATCGACTATATGCTGGTTCTACAGGTTCGCGATATCGGTGACTATGATCGTATCTATCAGCGGTTGATCGCAAAGGTGCCGGGATTGTCCGACGTTAGTGCCAGCTTCTCAATGGAACGGATTAAGCACATCACCGCCCTGCCCCGCCCGGCTTAACTATCCAGGATCGCGAGCACCGCATTCGCTGTTACAGGAGCCGCTTCGTCCAGAACCGCGCGGGTTATGTTGAGACGTTCCACCAGCTTTACCCCCTGGATTAGACCTGCCGCGCGGCGTGTTGCCTCAAGCAGGCCCGATTGCGATGCCAATACAGTGACATCGCCACTTACCCGAGCAAGACGATCCTCCAACGGGTAGCTGAAACCGGCATGGAAACCGGCATTCATCGCCTCACCGTGCCGCAGTTGTTCTACAAACATAGCAAAACTGCGGTCCATCCCCTGGCTTTCGATCCTACGCATAACGCCGCGCTCCCAAGCTGGGGCCAACGAAGACAAATCAGTCGTAAAACTAGGCGGTGTCCCATTGCTTTCCAGAAAACTTTTCCGTGTGTCTGACGGAAACCCTGGAACATCACACAACACCATTCGGCGAACCATGCCTGGAGCGATCAGTGACAGCTCTGTCGCGACTAACGTGCCCGTATGAAATCCGAATAGGTCAACCGGCCCTTCCCCACACAAGGACTTGATCACAGCGGCCATCGCTTTGGCGTAGTCATCGATGGATGCTTGAGCTGAGAAAGGATGAGATCCCCCGTGCCCCGGGAAATCGGGAGCGATCACTCGGCGATCTTTCGCCAGGTGCGGCAAGATATTGGTGAAGGCAAGCCCGCTAAAGGGCGCAGGATGCAAGCAGATCAGAGGCGGAGCGCCCCCTTGCTCTCCCGCCTCACGGAAATGGATTTGGCCATCTGGCCCATTACGATAGCCGCAGGTAATCATGTCAAGAATATTGCCACAGCGAATGACAATGTGAAAGACACCAAAGTTGCCACGACCACCGGGGCCAGGGTTTTCCACCCCGCGTCCAGCAACAACTCCAGGCGGGATCGCATCGCCGTGGCGGTCACCGCTAGCAGCAGGCACCCCTTGGACAGGTTGAGCGACGCTTCGGTTGCCTGATCCGGGACCGCGACGAAGCTGTTTACGATCACCACAAGGAAGAAGACGGGTATGAACCACGGCAGCGCGACCCGTTTTGCTGCTCCCTCTGCTTTGGGGTTACCAGTCCGCGTGATCCACCATGCGATCAATGCAACCATCGGCGCCAGCATTGCCACGCGCGACAACTTTACCACGGTCGCGCTTGCCCCTGCTGCATCGCTATAACTGTACCCCCCGCCAATGGCCTGTGCCGCATCATGCACGGATGCGCCGATCAGGAATCCCGCCTGCGCATCAGACAATCCAACCGATTGCGCGATCGCTGGGTATGTCGACATGGCGATAGCGCTAGCCACAGCCACCCCAACAAGGGTGACGGAAAAGCGTGTCTGGTCCAACCGATCTTTCCCAATCACTCCGTACAAAGCAAGCGCGGCAGAGGCTCCGCAAATCGCGGTTGCGCCGCCGACCAGAATACCAGTTTCGCGCTGTTCGCCGAGCACTCTTGCGGTCACCACTGCACTGGCAAAGGTAACAATCATCACCAACACCAAGCTCGAGCAAACGCAAGCCAGCCTAGCTCGGCAACCTGCGCAAATGTTACTTGCAGGCCAAGCAATACCAGTCCTGCCTGCAACAGGTAACGCGAAGCAAGATCTAGCCCGGGCGCAGTCCGTTCGACCTCAGCTAGAAAGCTTAGGGCAAGCCCGATCAGAAGTCCGAGCAAAATGATCGGGAAGCCATAATGCTCCGCCAGCCATGCGGCCGCCAACGATGCCGTCCCGCATGCCGCAAGGCCTGGGAGGTAATCAAGGAAATGCAGCTTGGCCGTCGCTGGCGGTTCATAGAGCTCGCCAAAAAGATCGCCCGCATAAAAATCAGGCGTGCTCTGTTTCATCGGCCACTTCCATTGAGGCGGGCGATCTGGTCACCATAAAGCCGCCTTGTCATTGGCATCATGGCGAGTGGGATAATCGCAAAGATGAATGGCACAGTAGCAACCGCTAGCCGTAACTCATCCTCCCCGAACACAAGGCTCGATAACTCACCCACCATAATCGGACCGAGTGAACCGAACCAACTGATCGCGAGATAATACAGCGCAACGACTTGACCACGAATTTGAGCCAGCGTGATAACAAGCAAAGCCGTGACACCGATTGCCGAGACGATGCCGATCCCCACAGTGTTGACACACAATATCAGGAAGGCCAGCTCAGCGCTGGGCATGAACATCGGCAAAGCTGCCGTTGGAACCATGATGAAAAACCCGATATACATCAAACGCAAGGCCGCATCGGGAACCCCCTTAGTTGTCCAGCTGTCTGAAATCGTGCCCATCAACATCATGTTGAGCGGACCGATAATCAGCAACGCAATGCCATTGAAAGTCGCATAAGTTTGCGGCGACCATCCCCAAGTCCGCTCAAAAACCGGGGCAAGAAACCCTTGACTATACGCAATCGCAGTCATGCAACAGACGACCATCACGAAACCAAAATATAGCGCAAAATTATCAAAGATGTATCGGAACGCATCGGCAATCCCGTTTCCGGCAATTACGTCTTCGCTCGTTTGAGCAGGGCGTCTGATTGGTTCGCGAACGAAGAAGAACAGAGCCGCAAAAAACAGCCCCGGCAGGCCAACGACAATCAGGGTAAAACGCCACGGTTCCAACTCACCAAACAGCGGTAAGCTTTGGGTGCCGCTGGCCGCCGTCCAGGCGATGACCGCACCCGATAGCAGTGAAGCAAGCCCCGCTCCTATCGGTAGTGCACTCGAATAGAACGCAATCGGCTTACCGCGTTTTTCCGGCGGAAAACTGTCTCCAATCATTGAGAATGTAGCAGGGCTAAGTGTTGCCTCTCCCACGCCCACGCCCATGCGAGCCGTAAACAACTGAGCGAAGCTTTTCGCGGTGCCCGTTGCCACGGTGGCCGCCGACCACAGTGCCATGCCGATAGCGACAATCCACGTACGCCGCCCGCGGTCAATCATCCATCCCATGAAGATGCCGACGAAACCATATACAATTGTGAAGGCAGACAGGAGCCAACCAATCGCCCTGTCCGACAATCCAAACTCGGCCTTTATCGGCTCGATCAGCAAACCAAGAATATAGCGATCAACGAAGCTGAAGATATAGGCCAGAGTTAGCAGGACGACGAGCGTCCAGCCAGCAACGGCACTGGGGTAAGGCTTGTCCTCAGCGTTCACTTCTGCTCCATCTTGGGCAACTGCCTCAGCGCTCACTCGTCGGCTCCCAAAATCTTGTAGATCACGACTAGATTGTCGTCGAAATCAACGATCCCAATCTCCCGGCCCACACGGCCATCGCCGGTCTTGAGCACTTCCTCCTCATAGACCGTAAGGCCAAGATCTCGCGCACCAGCCATCACAGCGTCCGGGTCTTGTGTTTCCAACACGATGGCATTGCGGCGCGGATGCGGAACCGGCTCCAGCACAATTCCCTTAATCTCAGTCAACGCCATGACACGTTGTTGGTTAGGCAGGCTAAGAGTAACGAAGCCAAGCGTCGCCTCTGTCGGAATGGCAAAGACGGGCCGTGAGTAACTGTCCGGATTGTCGCCCAAACGATACTCAACCTCAAAACCCAGCACCCCTTCGTAAAAGGTCAGTGCGCGGTCGAGATCGGCAACAACAAAATTGCCGCGTTGAAATCGGACGGGAGGTTTGTCACTCATAGCCATTCCTTAGGTTCGCCGCGTACGCTGCAGCATTGGACGCCCACATTGGCGCCAAAATAGAGATTTGCGAGGGCCCGTGGCATAGCGCCAAAACCCTCTTCGATATCTTGCACAGGTTTCAATCGGCCATCGGCAACCCAGCCTGCAATGTCACCCATTACTTGATCCCATCGATCAATGTGATTGTAGACGAAGAAGCCCCGCATAACGCTGTCGGTTGCACGTAGGCGCGTGTAGTTGGATAGCATGAACGGCTCTTCACGGGTGTATTCGCTGATCGAACCGCACAATACAATGCGGGCATGCATGCGCAGACGTTCAAGACACGCCTCCAGTGTCTCCCCACCGACATTGTCGAAATAGAGATCGATACCATCGGCGCGCAGTTCATCTAGCTTCGCCTCAATATCGTCTGCCTTGTAATCGATCGCCGCACGGCAGCCATGCTCCCGGATAAAGGCGCATTTTTCTGCGCCTCCAGCAATGCCTACAACATCGCAGCCAACCACATTTGCGGCCATTTGGCTGACCATTGAACCAACCCCGCCTGCGGCACCAGACAAGACCATTCGATCGCCTTCACGCGGATCGCCGCAAGCGAACAAACCTGCATGCGCGGACAGGCCAGTCATCCCGAGAACGCCTGCTCCCAGTGCTGCGGGAAGACCGTTGTTCGGCATGCGAAAGAATTTTTCTTGCCGGGTCATCTTGCTGACCTTGTAGGTTTGCCAGCCGATCTGGCCCTGCACGACTTCACCCTCTCGCCAATCCGGGTGACGCGATTTGACAACTTGCGCGACCCCGCGCCCGTGAATCACATCGCCCGGGCCAAGTGTGGCATCACCCGTCCGCGCTGTTCCTTGCATATAAAACCGCATAACCGGGGCCAGGCCGAGATAATGCGTGCGTAGCAGCACCTCGCCCTCCCCCGGCTCCGGGATTGGCTCCGCATGCCAGGCAAAATCATCGGGCACGACATTGCCTTGCGGCCGGTGCGCAATACGCCATTGATAATTGGCATCATCGTCTATGATGTGGTCCGCATGTGCATCAAAGGCAGAAAGGACCGCCAAATGGCTCACCCTTCATGCACTCGCACCAATTGATTTACCTCAAAGAAATAGCCGTCCAGATCCCACAAACTTGCGCCGACCATGTCCTTGACCTTGCCGTCTGCGCCGGTAACCGACCAGTCGTTGGGTTCAGCATGAATGCGCGATCCATGGGCTCTGGCCCGTTCAATCGTAGCGCGGCAATCCTCGGCAGCGACAACGAAAACCGGGCTGCCGAAAGCGATCTCTGTCGGAACCTCAGATGGAATATCCGTCCGCTTGGGATCGACCCATTCCAGCAGGCCGATCATGCCAATCGTGTCGTGTTCTGCCTGCATAATAATCAGGCGGGTCTGATCGCCCTTGCTACCGGCTGCAAGCTGGTTGCCCGACAATGTGAACGGCACATCCATCCAGCGTTTCATGCCGAGTACGTTTTCATACCAATCTGCTGCCTTGTCGGCATCACGCACCATCAATGTGGTCCGCTTTATAATATCAACCATTGAGCGCATCCTTAATGCTTGCTGCCTCGATCAACAGCACCTGACAATCAGCTATTCCTTCGCGAAGCTTCTTCGCTTCGCCATATTCTGGGCTGTCCCAAAATGCCTTGGCCGCGGCCTTGTCAGGCCATTCGGAAATAACCATCGAGGCCCCGTCCCCAAAATCACCTTCAAGCAATTCTGCCCCAGGCCCGCGTAGGATATATTTACCGCCGAACTTTGCGACCAGTGCGCTCAAGCAGTGGCACCGTAACCTTCAATGAAGGCATCGCGGTCAGCGATCTTTGCGGTAACGATCATGTAAGCAGGCACAGAATTCTCCTATTTCGGCCAGCGCGTCTTTTCGCGCAGATAGCATCCAGCATCCTTGGTATCGGTGGCCCGAATATCGAGCGCTCCATAATTGCCTGTCGCAACGCGCAGCATTATCTCAGCGCTTGCTCTGCGCAATGTTCGCCAATCCGAAGCTTGCTCCTTGAGACCATGCCTTAGAACGGTTTCACCGCGCCCAGGAAACACACGCTCGCGATGGTTATCCAATAGATATACGCAGAGATCCGCGCCTGGCCGATTTCCCTTGCCAGTGCTGCCTCCTGCTCTGCGTCAGGCCCCATTGCGAGTATCCTGAATCGCTCGGTCCAACGCCGCATGACCAGGCGAAGAAACAAACCAATGCAAAGGGCAAAAGCATACATAATCATTTTGGCTGGATACCAGTGATTTCCCTCACCCACCTCAATCGGGCCGTTGCCACTCAGCGCCATCAAACCGAACAGCACGAGAGCTGCGATCAAAGGGTAGCGCAGCAATTCTTCTGTGCGAGAGATTTTGACGCCAATATCTGTTTCGCGCTTGATGAAGGCCCCCCAGGTCATCCCCAGCCATGCCGCGAAGAAGAGCCACATCCACCAGACACCCGATCCATCGAGCATCGGCACAAAACCGAAGAGCTTGCCCATATGCAGCCCGAGCGGGAGCAACAGAACAATGCCCGTGCGTGCGAGAATATCGATGCGATAGGCCGTTTCCATATGCCGTTTGCGCTCTTCGAGCGACAACGCCGGGTTCGTCACATGATAGCTGGTCTGAAAGACACCCCACTCACCGCCGAGCCAATAGACCATGGCCAGAATATGCACCCAGCGCAGAATGCTAAGCTCGTGCAATTCCAAGAATTCCATTTCCCCTCCCGTTCGCAGCAGACTGCTGGCTCAGTTAGCTCTTTGAAAGCCGATCCACGATCTCCATGATTGGCGGATCTTCAGCCTCCATCGCTTCGACTTCTTGCTGGAAGCCGCGCATAATCCGAGAGACATATGCCTTTGTTGCTAGCCCGCGTTCTTCACCTTCTTCGCGTGTAGGCATGAAAGTTTCAACGTCTTCACGGGTTAGCGAGCCGTTCTTTTCAAGGAGGCGCTCAACCGTGTCTTGCCGTTCACGCAAAGCGGAAACTTCAGCGGCCAAAGCGAACACAACGGAATAGAGGCGATCGAGCGCGGGGTCCTCAAAATACTCAGGACGTTTACCTTTGGCTCGGCGTCCGGACGCAAGGACCCAGTCGAAATCTTCATTGTTCATGCTGCAACCGCCTGCGTCTCGCCTTTCCAGGCACCATAGGCGTTCCAGATCGCCGCGCGGCCGAAATCTTCCTCACCCTCGTCAGGAGATGGCGGAAAAATCTCTGGATCGACTACGGCGCGAACACCGACCGTGAATTGATTTTCGCGATCAAAGCCTGCTTCAGCCATCACCTGCTTAAGGTCTTGCGAGTGCATCGCGGTCCAGAAAGGCTCGTTGTTATTAAAGGCGTCCCAATCGCGCATGAACTGCTCGAACAAGGGCATTTCATCAGAGTATTGAGGTTGTTCAATGTGGAAGATCAGGCCGCCTGGCGCGAGCACACGGTGGGCCTCGGCCAAAAGCTTTGGCATCGCCTTGGCGGACAGCTCGTGCAGGAACATAGTGGTTTGCACCCAGTCAAAATGACCGTCAGTCCAACGCGATAAATCCTCGCCAGATGCTTGGACAAATTTGATGTTTGTCACACCCATCGAGGCTGCACGAGCCGCCGCATATCGCAGGCTCGCGCCAGCAGTGTCGATGGCGATGACCTCTGCATCAGGATAAGCCAGTGCAATTGGCACGGCATTGTGACCAACGGTACAGCCAATATCTAGAATCCGCTTAGGCGACCAATCTGGACGCTCTTTCTTGGCCCATTCAACAACGGCCTGCCCACCGCCATCGTTAAGTCCGCCAAGCGCGCCACCCGTTGTCGCAAACAGGCCAACATCATAATTGGCACCCATCGTCACGTCGCCAGGCACTTCTTCGCTGTGATAACCACCCGGCTGACAATGAATATCTACCGCAGTCTGGTAGTGTGGTTGCTCAATAGCCGGGTCGAGCTCAAGCATATTGGAATGCTCATTATACTGCCTGGCCAACGCATTGAGTTCATCAATCTGGCGAAGCACGATCTGACGGCCATTGTGTTGTCGCATCTCCATCGAATTACGTTTCAACGCGGACCATGTTCGATGCCAGCCATTCTGATTCATTGCATCGCGGATCTCATAGCGATGCTCTGGATCTCGGCCATGCTCTGCGCGGAACGAGGGCAAAGCACGCTTTTCATAGGCCAGCTTGTTACCCGCCCCGATGGCACCGGAGACATAACGATTGAAATGAGTGAGGAAATTGAAGCGCGCAGCTTCGTCATGCTGAGGCTTCGGCAGCATAGGATGGCGTGTTAGAGCGGTATAAGGGGGCGGCAGATCGGAAGACATCTTTTGATCCTAAATAATTTGTCCGGACAAATTTGAAGCAAGCTCTTCTGGCTGTCAACGCCTCAATAGACAGAAAACGCATAAAACCGAATTCGGTTTTTGAAATTCATCACTGATCCCAGGCAAAGAATATCGTCGATCGTGTGTGGATGCGGATTGTTGATCGGGGGCGCAGCGATTAGGCAAAGACAGATAGTAGAGTTTGCAATCACATTGAAATGTGATACCTCGCAGATATGAGCACATCAACAATCACACGCGTTCGCACACTCGTCGAAAATGGCGAGATGACCAAAGCCAGCCTCGCCCGCGCCGCTGGCCTCCATGCTAACACTCTGCGCGACTGCGCAGATGAGGACTGGAATCCCACCACGGAGACGCTGACCAAATTAGAAGCGTTCCTTAATGCCAATGATGAGCGCCCTGTTCTGGTCGGAATCGAAGAGATCATCGACGAAGCGCGCAATGGCAAGATGTACATCCTCGTCGATGATGAAGACCGCGAGAACGAAGGCGATCTGATCATCCCGGCGCAAATGGCGACACCCGCCGCGATCAACTTCATGGCGACGCACGGACGCGGCCTCATCTGCCTCTCACTAGACAAGGCGCGGGTTGATCAACTGGGTCTGGAGCCAATGAGCCGCAACAATAAGGAAAGCATGCAGACCGCTTTCACGATCTCCATCGAGGCGAAAGAAGGCGTGACCACCGGCATCTCTGCGGCGGACCGCGCGCGCACTGTCTCGGTTGCGATTGATGCGACCAAGGGTCCGGACGATATCGTCACGCCTGGCCATGTCTTCCCTCTGACCGCTCGCGATGGCGGCGTGCTAGTGCGTGCTGGCCATACCGAGGCGGCCGTGGACATTTCACGCCTTGCAGGTCTCAACCCCAGCGGCGTGATTTGCGAAATCATGAACGACGATGGCTCGATGGCGCGGCTTGATGATCTGGTGACATTCGCCCGCAAGCATGACCTGAAGATTGGGACAATCCGCGACCTCATCGCTTATCGCATGCGCAATGACCATCTGGTTGAGCGACTGGACGAACGCGCGTTCGATTCCGACTATGGCGGGCAGTGGCGCATGATTACCTATCGCAACACCGTGTCTGAAAACGAAGCCTACGTCTTGCAAAAGGGCCACATTCAGCCCGGCGAGCCGACCATCGCCCGCGTTCACCCGATCTCGGTGTTTGACGATGTGCTGGGCCAGCCTGGCCCGCGTAAACGCACCTTGCAACGCGCGATGCAGGCGATTGGCGAGCATGGCTCTGGCATTATCGTGATCCTGACCGGCCGGGTCGGATCAAGCGGCGAATACACCGCCGATGAGGCCAATCGCAACGTCGGCATCGGGTCACAAATCCTCGCCGATCTGGGCGTTGACGATATGATACTGCTATCCAATTCACAGCCCAACGTCGTGGCGATCGAGGGTTACGGCCTGAACATCGTCGGGCACCATCCCATTCCGGAGTAAAGATAATGGCCCGCATTCTGATCGTCGAAGCACGCTTCTATGCGCATCTAAATGACATGCTGATCACCGGCGCGAAGGCCGCGATTGAGGCCGCCGGACACGAGGCGGAAGTGCTCACTGTGCCAGGTGCACTCGAGATCCCAGGCGCGATTGCACTCGCGGTGGAGGGCGGAGGCTATGACGCCTTTGTCGCGATTGGCGTGGTGATCCGCGGCGAAACCTATCACTTTGAGATCGTGGCCGGGGAAAGCGCACGGGCGATTATGGCGTTGACCATGGATGGCATTCCAATCGGCAATGGCATCATCACTACCGAGAACGAAGCACAAGCGCTGGAGCGCGCCAATCCCGCAGCGAAGGACAAGGGCGGCGAAGCGGCGAAGGCGGCGCTAGCTCTGCTGGACCTGACGCAGAGGTTCCCACGCTGACACTAAAAAGGGGAAAAAGCTGTGCCAATTTCGAACTATAGGGCGAAAACTACGTAGTTTCCCTCTGTAGATTTTATGAAGGCATTAGGTTGAATTGGCAGCCATCAATTCAGCGCGTGTTGCAGTCCGCGGGACGATGTAGATGACCTTCAAATTGGGATCGATTTGTTTTGACCGCTCAAGAGAACGCAATCCAGGCTGAGATTGCGCCGATTATCATGACCCTAGAGGCACAGCTATCGAATCTGGACAGGATCGGTGCATTTATTGCCGCTGCACATGTTGATGCTGCGATCACCAAGCTGCGCATGGATTACATGTCAGGAATAGAAGGACCAAAACCGCCCACACGCCCGCATGCGTAATCACACGTAAAGCCAAACTTATTCCGCTCCATTATGGAGAGAAGCAAGGGCTACACAGGGCGACCGGGGGCAAACCGTTCAACCATTCTTCAAGCCCATATGTGCAAGGAGGATTGCTTGGTTCGGCCGAGTTCCACATCTCTCACCATGGCTATGCTGAGCTGACCATGGATGAAGCTCGCAGATCAACTTTATCAGACCGCAACATGTCAGACGACCATGTGACAGATAATGCTCTGACCGATCAGAGCGCAACCGATGAGCGTGCCCCCTCCAATCCGCAGACCAGCATCAATCGAGTGATCCCCGAACGAGTGCATCCCAACCAAGCTACGGTAACCTTGCACCCGTAGCAGACCAGTTAATCGCCATTGCAGAGCAGTTGCGCTCTGGCGATCAGGCAGCGGTCTTCGCTTCGCTCACCGGCGGGGAGGACAGGGCCAGCACAAACGCCGATGCCTGGAATGAGGGAGCCCCTGCCCCGATCTCAGACGCACCTCAAAGCGCCCCAGCAACCTTATCAGCCCGGCGGCGCAGCTACGCGCTCATGGCGCGCAAGGCGTACGATGTGCGGCGCACACGCGGCACCTTCTTCGGCGATCCTGATCTGTTTGGAGAGCCTGCGTGGGACATATTGCTCGACCTATACGTTGCGCATGTCGACGATAAGTCCGTCTCTGTCTCCAGCGCCTGCATTGGCTCCGCTGCTCCACCCACCACCGGGCTGCGCTGGCTTGGTGTGCTGGCGGAACAAGGCCTCATTCTGCGCGAACAAGACGCAGAGGATCAACGCCGCATTTTGGTGCGGCTGAGCGACACCGGATTGAAAGCGATGGATCGCTATTTTGAAGAGGCGATGAAGCGCGGCGCGACCTAGTCACCGCATATCAGCTCAGCCTCACGTCACTGTCAGGCTTAAGCGCTCAGCGAACCAAAACAGCCCATTCCCGCATAGTCTGCGCTTGCGCCCAGCTCTTCCTCGATTCGGATCAATTGGTTGTATTTCGCGAGGCGGTCAGAGCGCGCCAATGAGCCAGTTTTGATCTGCCCGCAATTGGTCGCAACCGCCAGATCAGCGATGGTGGAATCCTCGGTTTCACCAGAACGGTGGCTCATTACCGAGGTGTAGCTCGCGCGGTGCGCCATATCGACCGCTGCCAGAGTTTCGGTGAGCGTTCCGATCTGGTTGACCTTCACCAACAGGGAGTTCGCCAGCCCCTTGGCAATGCCCATTTCCAAGCGTTCTGGATTGGTCACGAACAGATCGTCGCCAACGAGCTGAACTGTGTCGCCGACCGCCTGTGTCAGAGCCGCCCAGCCGTCAAAATCGTCCTCGTCCATGCCGTCTTCGATGGAGCGGATCGGATAGTCTGCGCACAGTTTCGCCAGATAGTCGGCCATGCCCGGACCATCGAGCGACACGCCCTCGCCGGAGATTTCATATTTGCCATCGCGGTAAAATTCAGTCGCGGCGCAATCAAGCGCGAGAACCACGTCTTTGCCAGGGGTAAAGCCGGCCTGCTCCACCGAGGCCATGATGAAATCGAGCGCCGCACGTGTGCTCGCCAGATCAGGGGCAAAGCCGCCTTCATCACCTACGGATGTCGCCAGGCCTTTGTCTGCCAGACCTTTTTTCAGCGTGTGGAAAATCTCAGAGCCCCAGCGAACCGCCTCGGCCAGGGTTGGCGCGCCAACTGGCATCACCATGAATTCCTGAATGTCGATCGGATTGTCCGCGTGCTCGCCGCCATTGATGATGTTCATCATCGGCACCGGCAGGCGGTGGGCCGAGACCCCGCCAAGATAAGAGAACAGTGGCATGCCGCGCGCATTCGCCGCCGCTTTCGCAACCGCCAAGCTTACACCCAGGATTGCGTTCGCGCCGAGGCGGCCCTTATTCTCCGTGCCGTCCAAAGCGATCATCGCCATGTCGATATCGCGCTGATCCTCGGCGTGCAGGCCGTCCAGCATTTCCGCGATTTCGCCGTTAACCGCATCGACCGCTTTCAGCACGCCTTTGCCCTTGTAACGCGCCGCATCACCATCTCTCAGCTCAACCGCTTCATAGGCGCCCGTCGATGCCCCGGAGGGCACCGCAGCGCGCCCAAAGCTGCCGTCGTCCAGCAACACATCCACTTCAACGGTTGGGTTGCCCCGGCTGTCCAGAATTTCGCGGCCGTGCAGATCAATAATCGCAGTCATGTTTTGCTCCGGAGAGAATGTGTTGTATATTACTAAGACACCCCCATATAGTGGGAGCAAATGCGCTCTATGCTTCGGATCAATTCCGCGCAAGGCGCGTTGGACTATTGAAGCGAATGTGCCCCTATACATTCGCTGTGAATACGTATCTGGAGGATCAAAACAGACCAATGGCTGACGCAAAGAAAACCAAACCCACCGCGAAGAGCGGCAAAGCCCCAGCTAAACGCACCCCAGCGAAAAAGGCATCCACTGCAAAGAAGGCTGCACCAAAGAAAGCCGCGCCAAAGAAAACGGGCGCGACCGCGAAATCAGCTGAGAAAATGCCTACCGTGCCGGTTGAAACTGGCAGCGAGCACCGTACTGAGGCGAAGAGCCGCTTTAACGCAGCGCTAGAAGAGGCCAAAGCAGGCGCAGCCGCACTGCGCGCTGAGGCCGGAACGCGCGCTGGATCTTATCGGGAGAATGCAATGAACAAGAGTGACGATTTGGTGGCAGATGCCAAAGCTTACGGCGATCAGGCCAAAACCAAGGCCAATGAGCTTGCCACGGAAGGCAAAGCCGCGACCAGCGACGCAATCGCATCGGTTGGCCGCGTGGTTGGCGATACAGCTGCTCAAATTGATGAGCGTTTTGGCGAGCAATATGGCGATTATGCGCGCAAAGCCTCTCAAAGCTTGGTCGAAGCCTCAGCAAAGCTCGACGCGAAAAGCGTGGACGAGCTGGGCGAAGATGCCCGCGAAATGGTCCGCAAGAGTCCCGGCGTTGCCGTTGGTCTGGCCGCCGTTGCAGGCTTCCTGATCGCGCGCATGTTCCGCGGCTCTAACGATTAATCTGCGCTTGCTAGGGGCTGTGCATGCGCGATGAGGAACAGCCAAACCGTCTGGGAGACGATGCGAATTCTCACCCAGACGCCGCGCCAGCGGGCCAGAGCCCGGTGGACGGACAGGCTGTGTCTGATGACGCTGACACCCCCTTGCCCGACAACACAGATGACAATGAATTCAGCGAATCTCTAACCGAAGAGATTGCCGCGCTGATCGATGACGGCCGCACCTATGCCGAGGCAGAGCTTGCGTTCCAAAAACGGCGTGCAAGCTTGGCCGGTCGCAAGATCGGCGGTGCAGTTGTCTTTGCGATCCTGGCGCTTATCCTGCTGCATTTGATGTTCATCGCCTTGGCCGTCGGCATGGTCATCGCACTGGAGCCGTTGGTCACAATCTGGGGCGCAATCAGCATAGTCGTCGGCGTTCTGCTGCTCGGCGTGATCGGCTTGCTGCTGCTGGTTCGCAGCAATGCTCTGGGTCTAGTCGCGCTGTTCAAGGGCGATGACGACGCATGAGCAAGCTGGATGAGCAATTCCTTGAAGACCGCGAACTGCGCAACGCAGCCCTCGCCGCGCTAAAAGATGACATCACGCACCTGAAGACCGGCCTATCCGGCAAAGGTCTGGCAGAGCGCACCGTCCGCCGCATCGGCACTGGCGCGAAAGATGCGCTGGGCGATGCTGGCGAGACAGCCAGCGACAATCGCGGCATTATAGCGGCATTGTTTGGCGCCATCGCTCTATGGTTTGCACGCGGCCCGATCCTCGAAGGGCTAGGCCTGGAGCTGATCGGAGCTGGCGAAGAAGATGGAGCAGACGAGGATAACCTTGAGGCAGAAGCCTTAAAGCACGGCACATTGGATGATGGCGAGGCAATCGCCGAGACTGAACAGGTCGCAGATGACGCAGCCCCTTCCCCCGAGGGTGCGCTCAGCGAGACAATATCCGGAGACGACAATGACTGACACAGGCGACAAGCGCGACGAGCTGCGCGCCAAAATCGAAGCCAGCGAGCGCCGCAATGCAAAACGCAGCATTGGCGATGATGCGGCGGAGGCGGCGAGCGCAGCGGGCGAGTTCATCAAGAAGAACCCGGCCGTGGCTATTGGCGGTGCAGTCGCAGCGGGCCTTGCGATTGGTATGATGACCAAGCCGGGCCGCCGTGCGGCTGGCAAAGCGGCCAAGGGCGCGGTCAGCGGTGCGAAAAAAGGCGCGGAAAGCATCAAGACCGCTTCTCTGACCAGTGCCAAAAAGCGCAGCAACGAGGTACTCTCGCTGCTTGGCGATGCTGTGATCGCATATGGGATCAAGGCCATCGATAGCGCGATGGATGCCGCACAAAACGGCCAGGATGCGATCGAAGACCTGAGCGATGCCGGAACCGCCAAAGCGCGCGAGCTAAAGCGCGACGCCAGCCATGTAGTCGGCAGTGCCAGTGACACAACGCGCGCGATCTCTCGCCGGGCGACACGCAAGGCAGAACGCGCCGTGCGAGACATCAAGGGCCGCGTTACCCGCTGAGCCCTCTTGCGAAACCCTACCCACCAAACCAGGTGTTAATGCGCAGGACTTGCACCCAGCCACGCTTGCTTTAAGGGGCGCGGAGATATTCTTGCTCCCCAAGGAAAGGCGCCCAACATGGAAGAGACCACCCCAAGCCAGAAGCTCCACCTCGTAATGGGTGGCCGCGTGAATGACCCTCGCGGGATCGAGTTTGCTGACCCGGAAAGCATCCACGTTGTCGGCGTTTTCAGCAGCTATGATGCCGCCGAAGATGCATGGCGCGCGCAGGCACAGCGCACCGTAGATGATGCGGAAATGAAATACGTACTTGTGCCGATCCATCAACTGCTGACGCCGGACGCATAAGCCCGCCAGCGCGAGCGAAAGCTACGCTCAATGACATACACCATACGCCCGTACCGCGAGGCGGATGCCGATAGGCTTGCGGAGGTCATGCAGGCCGCGATCCTGTCGATTGGCTCTCGGGCCTATTCGCCAGAGCAGGTTGAAGCTTGGGTAAACCGCGTGCCAGGCGGCAAACGTTTCCTAGAGCGTATAGCCGAAGGTGCGGCAATCTTCGTCGCCGTAGATGCCGATGATATGGTTCAAGCCTATTCGCTGCTGGAGATATCAGCGGAGGACGGCGGACACCTTGATCACCTCTATTGCCACCCTGACCATACGCGATGCGGCCTGGCAGAAGCCGTTCTCAGCGCAGCGGAAGAGCACGCGCGCGAGCACGGCACCGCCCGCCTATACACCGAGGCTAGCGAGCTCGCCCGCGCCGCGTTTGAGCGTGCAGGTTACGTTGTTCAGAACCGCCGCAACTTTGAAATAGACGGCGTACCGATCCACAATTTCGCCATGGAAAAGCCGCTCACTTAGAGCGACCTCACGCGCGAAGCTCAGATAAATTCGATCTTGTTGACGAGGTAGAACTTGTCGCCAGACGGGACCGTTACTTCGATCTCGTCTTCGACCTGCTTACCAATCATCGCCCGCGCGAGAGGTGAGCTGAACGAAATGCGTCCCGCTGCGGCATCAGCCTCTGTCTCACCAACGATCTGATACTTCACCGGCTTATCATCATCGTCGAGCAAAGTGACGGTCGCGCCGAACACAATTCTGTCTCCGGTCAGCGTCGCTGGGTCGATAATCTGAGCACGGCTGACCTTGCTTTCGATGTCGCCAATCATGGCTTCAACCTGGCCCTGACGCTCTTTCGCAGCGTGATACTCGGCATTCTCGGACAAATCGCCATGCGCACGAGCTTCTTCGATCGCATCAACAATTTTTGGGCGTTCATCACGCAAAGCTTTCAGATCGGTGGTTAGCCGCTCATAGCCTTCAGCCAGCATTGGAACTTTTTCCATCGTCGCCATTCCGTCTCTTTCTATTGGCGTAAGCCCCCGAAATTATGGGTCATTTCGTGCATAACCGCTTCTGCCGAGGCGGCGAGATTGCATCGAAATGTCGGGAAACTTCGCTGTATTACTCAGCTATAATAGTCTTGCAATGCGCGGACTTCAAGCTGGCTTGGCTTTACAGCGCCAATTGCGGCCGCCGCCGCCTTCGATGCGGTGGCCGTTGTGTAATAGGGAACCTTCTTTTCCAAAGCGGTCGCGCGGATCGATTTGGAGTCCCGCAGAGACTGCCAACCCTCTGTGGTGTTGAAGATAAGCGCAATCTCACCATCGATGATTTTATCGACGATATGCGGCTGGCCTTCTGCGACTTTATTGACCTTCTCAACCGCCAGCCCTTGCTCCGCCAGATATGTCTGAGTGCCTCCGGTCGCGACAACTTTGAACCCCTTGTCGATCATGCCCCGCACAGCAGGCACGATCACGCTCTTGTCGCTGTTTTTGACCGAGACGAACAAAGTGCCCTCGCGTGGCAGGGTCATCCCTGCGCCCAATTGCGATTTGAGGAAGGCGGCCTCGAAATTGGTGTCGATGCCCATCACTTCGCCGGTCGATTTCATCTCCGGGGTCAGGATCGGATCGGCGCCAGGGAAGCGAGCAAATGGGAACACCGCCTCTTTGATTGCCATATATGGCAGGTCGCGGCGGAAAGCTGGGAAGTCTGCCAGTTTCTCGCCCGCCATCACCCGCGCGGCGATCTTCGCCACCGGTTGGCCGATGGCCTTTGCCACAAACGGCACAGTGCGGCTGGCACGCGGATTGACCTCGATCAGATAGACGACTTGCTTGTCATCCTCTTGCTTCACCGCAAACTGAATGTTCATCAGGCCGCGCACGCCCAGTGCAAATGCCAGAGCCTCTGCCTGGCGCTCCATTTCAGCGATCGTTTCTGGCGGCAGCGAATATGGAGGCAATGTGCAGGCGCTGTCGCCAGAGTGCACGCCCGCCTCTTCAATGTGCTGCATCACGGCGGCAACACGCACTTCATCGCCATCACACAGAGCGTCAACATCGCACTCAATAGCATCGCGCAGATATTGATCGATCAGCACTGGGCTCTCGCCCGAAACATTGACGGCGGTGTTGATGTAATCATCAAGCTGCGCCTCGGAATCGACGATTTCCATCGCCCGCCCGCCCAGCACATAGGATGGCCGCAGCAGCACCGGATAGCCAATATGCGCAGCAACAGCGGCGGCTTCATCGCGGCTGCGCGCAATGCCATTGGTACAGCTGCTTCAGATTGAGCTTGTTCACCAGCTTGGCAAAACGCTCGCGGTCCTCGGCCAGATCAATCGCGTCGGGCGACGTACCAAGGATCGGGATGCCAGCATCTTCGAGCGCTTGAGCAAGCTTCAGCGGCGTCTGCCCCCCGAACTGCACAATCACACCCACCAGCTCGCCAGTGGATTGCTCCACTTGCAGGATTTCCAGCACATCTTCCGCAGTCAGCGGCTCAAAATAGAGCCGGTCCGATGTGTCGTAATCGGTCGAAACGGTCTCCGGATTGCAATTGACCATAATGGTCTCATATCCGACCTCTTCCAGCGCGAAGCAGGCGTGGACGCAGCAATAATCGAACTCGATCCCCTGCCCGATCCGGTTGGGACCACCGCCTAGAATCACAATTTTCTTGCGATCCGATGGGGCCGCCTCGCACTCTGGCTCTCCGAAGGTCGGCGCTTCATAGGTCGAGTACATATAAGGCGTGATCGCCTCGAACTCCGCTGCGCAGCTATCGATCCGCTTGAACACAGGGCGCACGCCCAGCCGCTCGCGCAGGGCGCGCACTTCGTCTTCGCTGGTTGCCCCCGCCATCGCTTGCAGTGCATCATGCAGCAGCCCGCTACGCTTCGCCTGCGTTTCCGCCATGCCGCCTGCCACGCCGACGGAACGCACCGCCAAAGTCGCCAGCCGCTTGTCGGAAAACCCCATGGCCTTCAGAGAACGCAGACCGTCCGCATCTTGCGGCAAGCCGTTCTGAGCAATGTCGCTCTCTGCGGCCACAATCGCCTCAATCTGGCGCAGAAACCACATGTCATACCCGGTGATCGGCTGAATATCTTCCGGCGTCATGCCCTCGCGCATAGCCTGAGCAACGTTCAGCAGGCGGTCCGGTGTGCGCTGGCTGAGCGCCGCGGTGACGACATCGCGGCTTACCCCCTCCAACTCGCGGACGCGGTTGAACCCGTCGAGCCCGGTTTCCAGACCGCGCAGTGCCTTCTGCATCGATTCCTGGAAGTTGCGGCCAATCGCCATCACTTCGCCGACCGATTTCATCGCGGTGGAAAGCTTCGCCTCTGACCCTTTGAATTTCTCAAAGGCAAAGCGCGGGATTTTCGTGACGACATAGTCGATCGTCGGTTCAAAGCTGGCTGGGGTCGCGCCGGTGATCTCATTGGTGATCTCATCCAGAGTGTACCCCACCGCCAGTTTTGCCGCGACGCGGGCAATCGGGAAGCCAGTGGCTTTGGATGCGAGTGCGGATGAGCGCGAGACGCGTGGGTTCATCTCAATCACGATCAGGCGGCCATCCTTGGGATTGACCGCAAATTGCACGTTCGACCCGCCGGTTTCCACGCCAATCTCGCGCAGCACATTGAGGCTGGCGGTCCGCATAATCTGATATTCTTTGTCGGTCAGTGTCAGCGCCGGGGCCACCGTGATGCTGTCGCCGGTGTGCACGCCCATCGCATCGACATTCTCGATCGAGCAGATGATGATGCAATTGTCCTTGCGGTCGCGCACGACCTCCATCTCATATTCTTTCCAGCCGAGCAGCGATTCCTCGATCAGCACCTCCGTGGTGGGCGATGCATCGAGCCCTTCGGAGACGATCTTATCAAACTCCGCCTTGTTATAGGCGATGCCGCCGCCCGTTCCGCCAAGCGTGAAGCTGGGCCGGATAATCGATGGCAGGCCAGTTCGCTCCAGAATTTCGCGCGCTTCCTCCAGCGTGTTGGCGACGCCGCTGCGCGCACTTTCCAACCCGATTGCATCCATCGCATCGCGGAAACGCTGGCGGTTCTCCGCCTTGTCGATTGCGTCTGCTTTTGCACCGATCATCTCAACACCGAACTTCTTCAGCGTGCCATCGGCATCCAGTGCAAGCGCGCAATTGAGCGCGGTTTGCCCGCCCATCGTCGGCAGCAAGGCCATTGTCTCATCGGGATGCGCCGCGCGCTCTTTCTCGATGATCTTGGTCACGATCTCTGGCGTGATCGGCTCAACATAGGTCCGGTCCGCAAACTCCGGATCGGTCATGATCGTGGCCGGATTGGAATTGACCAGAATGACCCGGTACCCTTCCTCTTTCAGCGCCTTAATCGCCTGAGTGCCCGAATAATCGAACTCGCACGCCTGACCGATAATGATCGGACCAGCGCCAATGACGAGGATGGAGGATATGTCGCTGCGTTTGGGCATCTAGGCGTGACCCTTAAAAGGATGGTTGTGGTAGGGGAGAGACATGGCGGCGGGGATCATCAATTGTCCTCACCTTCGGCGCTTGCACCGCGCGAATTCTGAAGCTTGAAACTGATGAAGCGCATTCCCGGCTTTTGCATGGCGCATCCACTGGCTAGCACCTGATCACCCGACACTGCTTTTCCGCGAACGCGGTAAAGCGAGGGGTCGTCGCCGAAATAGAACGCGCCGTCTTCCGTCACGCTTAGCTCCATAAAGGCGGCAACAGGCGGCGCGGTCGCGCCAAAAGCAGACGTCCGCAGCGAGCCCCGCGAATTACCGGAGGGGGGAACGATCATCTCGTTAATCGCCATCAGCTCCATCTTGGTAATGTCGAAGGCATAGGTTGGCACGACCTGGCCCTCTGCCGCCTCTAGCAATTGCCTCACTTCAAGCTTGCCAGAAAGACGCGCAGCGCATTCCTCAGCGGTCTCTTCAACCTCACGCCAATCCTTGTTCGCGAATGGATTTTCGCAGGCAGAGAGCAGCAAGAGGCTGGCCGTAAGCGTTAAGCGAGAGACGACGGATCTCACCCCAGACCCCCAACGAATTTCTCAAACAGGTAGAAGCTGTCTTGCGGCCCCGGCGAGGCCTCTGGGTGATATTGCACGCCGAATGCGTTTTTGCCCTTCACCGCGATCCCGCAATTGGAGCCATCGAACAGCGATACGTGCGTCTGCTCCAGCGTGTCGGGCAGGCTATCGGCATCCACCGCAAAACCGTGGTTCATGCTGGTAATCTCGACCAGCTCCAGCGTCTCGCCCCAGCCCTCGCCCACGCGTTGGACCGGGTGGTTCGCACCTCGGTGCCCCTGACGCATCTTCACCGTCTTCGCGCCCGCGGCCAGCGCCAGCATCTGGTGGCCCAAACAAATGCCGAACAGCGGCATGTCACGCTCCAGCAGAGCCTTGATCACCGGCACCGCGAACTCACCGGTTGCCGCCGGATCGCCCGGGCCGTTCGACAGGAACACGCCGTCCGGTGACAGCGCGAGAATATCCTCCAGCGAGGTCTGCGCGGGCACCACGGTCACTTTCGCGCCGGCCCGCACCAGATTGCGGAAGATGTTGTCCTTCGCCCCGTAATCAATCGCGACCACATGCGGCCTTTCAATAGCCGTTCGTGCTGAGCTTGTCGAAGTACGGGCGGCGTCCAAATCCGACCCTTCGACAGGCTCAGGGCGAACGGATTTGGGCAGGCTCACATCCGTATACCCTTTACCCAGGCGCCAATATCCGCCTTCCCAGTTTTCTTGCGCCTCACGCGAAACGCGGCTGGCAAGGTCCATGCCCTCTAGCCCAGTCCAATCCTGCGCGCGCTTGATCAGCGCGGGAATATCGAACGTGCCGCTGGGCGAATGCGCGATCACGGCATTGGGCGCGCCAGACAAGCGGATGCGGCGGGTCAGCGCGCGGGTATCAACCCCGGCCAGCCCGATCTTGCCATTGGCCGTCATCCATTCGGTAAAGCGTTCGGCGGAGCGAAAGTTTGATGGCTCCGTCACATCCTCGCGCACGACGCAGCCGACCGCGCCCTCCACCCGGCTTTCGATATCTTCGCCGTTCGTTCCCACGTTCCCGATGTGTGGGAACGTGAATGTCACGATCTGCGCCGCATAGCTGGGATCGGTCATCACCTCTTGATAGCCGGTCATAGCCGTGTTGAAGCAGACCTCGCCGACGTTCTCACCGGCGGCGCCAAAGCCGCGTCCCCAGATCACCGAACCATCGGCCAGAACGAGGACTCCCGTCGCGCCAGTGGGTTGCGCGCGAGAAGATGCGGTGTCGGCCATAGGGCGCTCCGAGTCAGTGGGTTTCCAGCAATGTCGCTAAGACCCAGCAGCTAGGGCTGCGCAGCCCTCACGTCAACCTAGGCGAGCGGCCAGAAACACGTTAGAGCGCGACCAAACACTCAATCATCCACAGCTTAGACAAAAAGAAGACCCAGACGATGCCTGAAGGTACCATGCGCGACACAATTAAGGCGGCCACGATCACTGCAATGAAAGCAGGCGAAAAAGAACGCACAGCGACCCTGCGCCAGATCTCGGCCAAGATTAAGGACCGCGACATTGAAATGCGTACGTCGGGCAAGGACACGCCGGATGATGAGCTGGTGACGTCTGTCCTGCAGAAAATGGCGAAGCAACGCCGCGAATCGATCACGATGTATGAAGATGGCGGACGCGCGGAGCTGGCCGCGAAGGAACAGGCTGAGCTGAGCATTATCGAAGAATTCCTGCCGACGATGATGAGCAAGGACGAAACCGCCGCCGCCATCACCGCGATCAAAGCAGAGCTTGGCGCAGACAGCATGAAAGATATGGGCCGGGTCATGGGCGAGCTGAAAAAGCGCCACGGCGCGCTGCTCGATGGCGGAATGGCGAGCGGGCTGGTCAAAGCTGCTCTTTCTTAAGCCGCGATCACGCACAGATTGTTCCACAAGCCGCGCTTGATTGCAGCGGCGACTAGGCGCATTTTCTCCATATGGCACTTTCCCCGCAATGGCTGGACGAACTGCGCACGCGTGTGACGCTGTCGACGGTCATCATGCGCACCGACAAGCTGCAAAAGGCTGGGCGTGAATGGAAGGCGTGCTGCCCGTTTCACGATGAGAAATCGCCCAGCTTCACAGTCAATGATCAAAAGGGCTTCTACCACTGCTTTGGCTGCGGCGCGCATGGCGATGTGATCCGCTGGATGACCGACCAGCGCGGCATGGGCTTTATGGATGCCGTGAAGGAATTGGCCGCCGAGGCCGGGATGGAAGTCCCCGCGCCAGACCCCATCGCGGCGAAGAAGGCGGAAAAGCGCGCCAGCCTGATCGATGTGACCACCGATGCGCAACAATGGTTCATGGACAATCTGCTTAGCGGATCGAGCGCAGAGGTGCGCGAAGCTAAGGAATATCTTAGAAGCCGGGGCTTGCAACCAATGACGCTTCGCGAATTCGGCTTCGGCTATGCGCCGGAAAACAAGCAAGCACTGGCGGGAGCGCTATCCAAATTCGATGAAACGATGCTGGTTGAAACCGGTATGCGGATCGCGACCGATGATGGCACCAAATACGACCGATTCCGAGGGCGGATCATGCTGCCGATACAGGACGCTCGCGGACGGGTAATCGCCTTTGGCGGGCGCATTCTGGGTAAGCGTGATGGCATCGCGAAATACCTCAATTCGCCGGACACCCCGCTGTTCGACAAAGGCCGCACGCTTTACAATTTGCACCGTGCCTCCCCCGCCTCTCGGCAAACGAACCGAGTAATCGTGGTCGAAGGTTATATGGACGTTGTCGCGCTGGCGCAGGCTGGGTTTGAGGACGCAGTCGCCCCACTCGGCACCGCGCTGACTGAGATGCAACTGGAAATGCTGTGGCGCATGGTCGAGGTGCCGACCCTGTGCTTTGATGGCGATAATGCGGGGCAAAAGGCGGTGATGCGTGCAATTGGCCGCGCTCTGCCGATGCTTGCGCCTGGGCGCTCGCTCAATATTGTGCGTCTGCCTAGCGGGATGGACCCGGACGATCTGATCGCGAAAAGTGGCCCGCAGGCGATGGAGAAATTGCTGAGCGAGCCTGCCAGCCTGCTGGAAACTCTGTGGCAATTTGAACGCGATGCGCAGCCGCTAGATAGCCCCGAGGCCAAGGCGGGCCTCAAGAAACGCCTGCTCGATCATGTCGATACCATAGGGCACGGCGACATCGCTGCCCTCTACCGCCGCGAATTGCTCGATCGTTATTCCGCCTTTGCATTCCCGCCGAGGGAGCAGCGCGGCGGATCAGGTTCGAATTGGCGAGGCGGCAGCGGACAGCAAAGCTTTGGCAAACCGCGCAATCCAACCCTGTCGGCTGAGGCGCGCAGCGAGTTACAACGCGCCATGTCCGGCGGGATGCGCGATGCCCTGTCCCGCGCCGTAATCGCTGGCCTTGTCCGCCATCCAAACGAGATTTCACGCCACTCAGAGGCGCTCACACGGCTAGCTCAGCTCGACCCGAAAACAAATGATCTGGTGGAATCCTTGTTCGAACTTGCGGAAACGCTTGATTCGGGTGGCACAAACGCCATATCAGAGGCGCAAGGCCTTCCCGCCCCACCGGACGATAGTCGTTATGCTTTCCTCAGAGAAGGCACCACACCGAGTGATGCGAGCGAGGAATTGGCTGAAGCTGTGTCGTTACTGGTCGAAAGACCTGCGCTGGATGCTGCGCTATTGGCAACCATCGCTAGGTTTGACGAAGACCCTGAAGGATCGATGGCTGAGCAAGCCCGGTTACGACAAAGCCAGACCTTATTGAATGATAGATTGAAGGCCTTCGGGCGCCGCAAGGCCGCACAAGCGGCGACAACAGATTTAACCTCGACGCCGGATGACGATCCGGCGAGCGACTTTAGAACGGACTAATTGGGATCCATGGCTTCAAAAGCTAAAGCGCAAGATAAAGAAGATGCTCCGCTGATCGACCTCAACGAGGCGTCAGTTAAGAAGCTCATGACCAAGGCGAAGAAAAAGGGCTACATCACCTATGATGAGCTCAATGAAGCTTTGCCGTCTGGTGAAATGAGCCCGGATCAAATCGAAGACATCCAAACCGCTTTGTCGGAGATGGGCGTTCAAATCGTCGAGAACGATGAAGAGGCCGAGGCCGAGGCTGAGCAAGAAGCCGAAGTGGCTGAAATGCAGGTCGGCGACGAGAAGAAAGACGCCAAAAAAGCGCCTGCTGCAGCGGTCAAGAAGACCGGCACGGGCGAGCGAACCGATGATCCGGTCCGCATGTACCTGCGCGAAATGGGCGCGGTGGAATTGCTCAGCCGCGAAGGCGAGATCGCGATTGCCAAGCGGATCGAAGCTGGCCGCGACATGATGATTATCGGCCTGTGCGAAAGCCCGATCACATTCCACGCGATCATCCATTGGTCCGAAGCGCTCAACAACGAAGAAATGCAGCTGCGCGAGATCCTCGATCTGGACGCGATGCTTTCCAAAGAGCCGCCTGCTGACAAAATGGCAGAAGGCGCAGAGGATGATGACGACGGCGAAATCTCTGAAGAGACCGCTGGCCCCACCATCCGCGACGATGATGACGACGACAGTGACGAAACATCCGATGAGGATGAAGACGGCGAAGAAGGCAGCTCCAAGCGCGAAGAAGAAGAGGAAGAGGACAACACTCTTTCGCTCGCGCAGATGGAAGCCACGCTTAAACCCGACGCGATTGAGCGCTTTGCTCGCATCACCAAGCTGTTCAAAACCTTTGAGAAACTTCAGGCTGAGCGGGTCGACACTCTGGCGGCTGGCAATGAATTCCCGAAGGCCAAAGAGAACAAGTACGAGAAGCTGGGCGAAGAGCTGACGGCGGAAGTCGAAAGCATGCAGTTCCACGCGACCAAGATCGAATTCCTGGTCGACAATCTCTATGCCTTCAACCGCCGTCTGACCGCGCTGGGCGGACAGATGCTGCGCCTGGCAGAACGTCACAAGATCAAGCGGATCGATTTCCTGAAAAGCTATGTCGGCAACGAACTAGACGACAGCTGGATCAAGGCGAACGCGAAAAAGGACAAGAAATGGGCCGCTTTCGTCGAGAAAGAAGGCGCAGCGGTTGAGCGAATTCGCACCGAAATCACCGATATTGCCGCCAACACTGGTATGGCTCTGCCGGAATTCCGCCGCATCGTGAACATGGTGCAAAAGGGCGAGCGCGAGGCGCGTATCGCTAAGAAAGAAATGGTGGAAGCCAACCTTCGTCTGGTGATCTCTATCGCCAAGAAATACACCAATCGCGGCCTGCAATTCCTTGACCTTATTCAGGAAGGTAACATCGGCCTGATGAAGGCGGTTGATAAGTTTGAATATCGCCGCGGTTACAAATTCAGCACCTATGCGACCTGGTGGATCCGTCAGGCGATCACCCGCTCGATCGCGGACCAAGCGCGCACGATCCGTATTCCGGTCCACATGATCGAGACGATCAACAAGCTGGTGCGCACCTCGCGTCAATTCCTGCACGAGGAAGGCCGGGAACCGACCCCAGAGGAAATGGCAGCGCGCCTGTCCATGCCGCTGGAAAAAGTGCGCAAGGTGATGAAGATCGCCAAGGAACCGATCAGCCTCGAAACGCCAATCGGCGACGAGGAGGATTCGCATCTGGGTGATTTCATCGAAGACAAAAACGCGATCATCCCTGTGGATGCCGCGATCCAGGCGAACCTGAAAGAAACCGTCACCCGCGTGCTCGCATCGCTGACCCCGCGCGAAGAACGCGTGCTGCGGATGCGCTTTGGCATCGGCATGAACACCGACCATACTTTGGAAGAAGTCGGTCAGCAGTTCAGCGTGACGCGCGAACGCATCCGGCAAATCGAGGCGAAGGCACTGCGCAAGCTCAAGCACCCTTCGCGGTCACGCAAAATGCGCTCTTTCCTGGATCAGTGATGCCATTTAAGCGATTTGCCTTGTGCGCCGCTCCGCTGGTTTTGTGGGCGGCGCCATTGGCTGCGCAGGGGGCGCCCAATGGTGACGACGCAACTGCATCTGAGACGGGCGATGTGCGGCTGAGCCTCGCCGCTGACATCCTAGACAAGTCTTTTCCTGAAGAGACACGCGTCGAAATGTTTCAGACGATCACTGATCAAATGGAAAGTCAGATGATGCAGTCTTTGAGCGGCATGATCACAGATGAAAATGCGAATGGCATTATCGCTGATTGGCAAGAGCGCCTGTCTGTAAAGACCGACGCCATCATGCGCAGCCACATTCCAGCCCTAATGGATGGCTGGGTCATGGCATATGCCGAGACCTACTCAGAGCCGGAATTGCGCGACATCCTTGCATTCGTCTCAACTCCGAGTGGCCAGGCATTTATGCAACGTTCGCAGGACCTTATATCTCACCCTGCGTTTGCCGGTGCAAATCAGAATTTCATGGATGAGACCATGGAAACCGTAGTGGCCGAAATGCCCGGACTGATGGATGAATTGATAACGTCTGGGGCAAATCCCGCCGAATAGGGCGGGACACGCCCTATCCATTCATTGAGTCGTAAATCGGCATCGTATCGGCAACCGGATCAAACCGCACCCAGGTCGCAATGGCGAGCGCGCCGACCAAGCATGCCCCCGCGATCATAAAGCAACGTTTCGCATTCACCGCCGGGATCATTGGGCCAAGCACCGGCACCATCAAAGCCGCGAGCAGAGCCACCACCATTGGCGCATCCGGCCCAACACCTTGCATAAATTGATGCCCGAATTGCAGCATCAATCCAAGCACCACACTGCCGCAAACCACCGCG
This sequence comes from Erythrobacter sp. SN6-5, assembly GCF_057364945.1. Lineage (NCBI taxonomy): Bacteria > Pseudomonadati > Pseudomonadota > Alphaproteobacteria > Sphingomonadales > Erythrobacteraceae > Erythrobacter > Erythrobacter sp. SN6-5. Next base: position 2,202,046 of record NZ_CP200282.1, on the reverse strand, counting down.
ACCACTTTCGCAATTGCTCCATCGGACTGGCCCGTCACCACCCCGACAATTCCAGCGAGCAGCAGCGGCCAAACCACCAGAAACGCGGTGGTTGGCACGAATATCTGCATCGCCAAAGCGATCAAAATGCCAACGATGCTGCCGCGCCGCCCAGCCCATAGAGGCGCGCTAACTGCGAGCGCTGCGATGCAAATCAGCAGCGCCTGCGCCTCCAGCATCGGGATTGCCGCCAGTCGATCGTAATAAACCGACTCGCCAGCCCCCTGCCCCGAAACCGCATTGAGCGTGTAAAGCGCGAGCCCGCCGCCCAGGATCACCACCGCAGAAGCTGCCAAACTCCTCCACCAACCGCCCGGCTGGTTCATTCGCAAGCAAATCACTTGCAGTACCGCGGCAAGCGCAAGCAGCACCCAGCCGATGGCCGCGCCATAATGCAGCAGGAAAATGCCGAACACGTCGAAGAAAGTTCGATCCTCCGCCGCCTCTGGCAGCGCATCCGCATTGGCGAGCGCCAGCGTCAGCTCCAACGTCTGATCGCCCATATCCTGCACGGCGCCTTGATCCAGGTTTTCCGGCGTGGCCTTAGCCGAGTGATACAGGCCCGGCCTGCCTATAAAGGACAGATTATAGGCCACATATGGCCGCTCCAACGCAGGCGTCAGGTCGGTGTCGTTGGGAAGCACCTCGTATACGAAGGTCGCCAGTGACGACCCGCCTGGCCGTGAGACGGCACCTGCATAAAGCTCAATCGCCGCGCTATTGTCTTTCGAGGTCTGAAACAGGGTCGTGCGCCCGCCTCCGCCGCGTGCCTCCAGATTGATCATCGCGCCAATTTTATCCGCGAGCGGATTTTCGTCGATGAATTGCTGCGCGCCCAGCAGGCCCACCTCTTCACCATCAGTCAGCAGCACGATGATATCGCGCTCGACTGTCCCTTGGCTGGTGATCGCGCGCACCGCCTCCAATATGCTCGCAACACCCGCCGTGTCGTCAGAGGCACCGGGTGATCCCCAAACCGTATCGTGATGCGCCATCAGGGCGACGGCAGGCTTTGCCCGATCACGGCCGGGAATAACGCCAATAACATTGGTCAGGGTCAGCGCATCGGGCGGCGCCTCGCCGCTCCATCGACCCAGTCTGGCGCGGGCGCGCTCTGGAACCGGCCCTTCGGAAAGCGACACCTCCGCGCCCAGCGCCTCCAGCTCAGCGACCAGATAGCTGCGCACCTTGGCATTGGCGACGGAACCTGTGGGATGCGGCTCTGCCGCGATAATGCGCACATGCTCCATCGCCCGCTCGGCAGAAAAGCTCGCCTCATCGCTGCTGATGCTAGCCGGGGATTGCGGCGTGGTGCCCAAAATCGCGAGAGCGATGCCGATCACAACCATCGCAGCCAAAGTCAGCCAACGCATTCAAATCCCCTTGCCTTTTCCAAGCGATGCGCAAGCTTGTTCAGTATCTTGCGGGAAAAGCCAAGGGCAACGAGCGTTTAGCTTACACAATGCCTGGCCTAAGAAGCCAACTGGCGGCCAAGGCAGGTTGAGAATTCGCAATGCAGAAAGCGGCCTAGCAGTGGACTCGTGGTTTGCGCTCCGGTACATCCTGCGGGTCATCACCAAGCTCTGAAGAGAAATTGACCAACCCTTCAAACATCAGGAATTGGCTGAATAACGGCAGTGTTTGCGCCCAAGAAGGCCAGCGGCTCCCAGGCTCAAAACGGCCGCCAATGCGGGTCGCATCCAACTCGTCTTGAGTGGCGATCTCACCAGTAAACTCTGATCTCCAACCGACCCCGCTTGCATTCTCCTGCAGTAGATATCCATCGCGGTGCCTCATATCGAGGCTATAGCCCCTTTTAGAGACCTCCAGTGAAAGGTCGCCTAACTGGTTCTGACTAATGCCGTCAACGACCACCGCATTGCGCCCCTTTGTGATCACAACCTTGCTGGCGACATAGGCATTGGGATTGCCGTCCCATTGCTCGGTCTTGATCGTGATCTTCGCACCATTTTCGAGCTTGAATGTGGTTGTCCCCCAAAAATCAAATGCACGGATACTTTGAGCATCGATGTGCGGATCGCCCCAAATTCTCGTGTATTCGCTTGTGTTTGCATTGAAGACTTCAATCTCGCTGGATCGCTCGTCGAAATTGAGGGTGTAGCCACCTCCCAACTGCAGCTCTGCACGCCCATCCCCGGTGGTCTTTGCAACCCATTCTTGCACAGGCTCAGAATGCCCGCTGGTCGAGCTTGGCGTGGCCAGTGGTGGAGGATGGAAGTCTGCCCCAGGGCTGCAATCGGTATAACAGCGCGCGACCACAAATTCCGGCGTGGTGGCGGAGGCAAAGCGGCCAGCGCCCAGCGGGTCTTGGAAATGCCCAGCGACATCGGGCGAGATTTGCACCGCGCCTCCAGGAAGGAGGGGGTTCACCATACGCGTTATGACGGCCAAGCCGCCGCCAATCGGGTTGATCATTGCAATTCCCCTAAATTACACGCGCTCTATCCCCCATTGCTGGACAGCTTGCACTCTGCGTTTCGCGTAGATCGCCTCTGCAAAACGCATAGATTTGGGGAAGCCACCGGAAAAGCCGCCCAGTGGGCCTAGCCATCGGGCGCGCGAGGCCCTAAATCACCGCTCATGCGTATAGCAATTGCATCAGATCACGCCGCGACAGAAATGAAAGCGGAACTCGCCGAATGGCTCATCGAAGAAGGTCATGAGGTGGCCGACCTTGGCCCGGCCGCGGGCGAGAGTGTTGATTACCCCGATTATGGCTACAAATTGGCCGAAGTCGTTGCGGAGAGAACCGTCGAACGCGGCATCGCCCTATGCGGATCGGGTATTGGCATCTCGATCAGCGTAAATCGCCATCCCGGCGTGCGCTGCGCGCTGGTATCAGAGCCGCTGTCTGCCGCCCTCGCGCGGGAACACAACGATGCCAATGCCATTGCGCTGGGTGCCCGGCTGACCGGCATCGAAATGGCCAAGAGCTGCATCGCGACCTTCCTTGAAACAGATTTCGCCGACGCTGATGATCCCGCTGGCTAAGCATCAGCGCCGCGTTGCCAAACTTGGCACACCGCCCATCCAGACGACACAAATCGAGACCCACCAATGAGCACTGCCCCTTCTGACGTTCTGCCCGTGATGGACGGTTTCTGGAACGATGACCTCGCCGCCGCTGACCCGGAAATCTCAGCTGCTGTCACCAGCGAACTGGCCCGCCAGCGCGACAAGATTGAGCTGATCGCGAGTGAGAACATAGCGAGCCGCGCAGTGCTGGAAGCGACCGGAAGTGTCTTCACCAACAAATATGCCGAAGGCTATCCCGGTAAGCGCTATTACGGCGGCTGTGACTATGCCGATCAGGTCGAAACATTAGCCATTGAGCGAGCCAAGCAATTGTTTGGCTGCAACTTTGCCAATGTTCAACCAAACAGCGGCAGCCAGATGAACCAGGCTGTGTTTCTCGCTCTGCTAGAGCCAGGCGACACCTTTATGGGCCTTGATCTCAATTCTGGCGGGCACCTGACCCATGGTTCACCTGTCAATATGAGTGGAAAATGGTTCAACCCGGTCAGCTACGGCGTGACAGAGGGCGATGAGCTGATCGATATGGACGCGGTTGCAGCGACCGCGCGTGAGCACAAACCGAAGCTGATCATTTGCGGAGGTACGGCCTATTCGCGCACTTGGGACTTTGCCGCATTCCGTGCAATCGCGGACGAAGTCGGCGCCTATCTCCTGTGCGATATGAGCCACATCTCTGGCCTGGTCGCGGGCGGCGCGCACCCATCACCCTTCCCGCATTGCGACATCGTCACCTCCACCACGCATAAGAGCCTGCGCGGTCCGCGTTCTGGCATCCTCCTGTGGAATGATGAAAAATTGACCAAGCCGCTGAACATGGCGGTCTTCCCTGGCCTGCAAGGCGGCCCGCTGATGCATGTAGTGGCCGGTAAGGCAGTGGCTTTCCGCGAGGCTTTGCAGCCTGAGTTCAAAACCTACGCGCACCGGATCGTTGAAAACGCCCGCGCGCTCGCCGCAAGCCTTGAAGAGAACGGCCTGCGGATCGTCTCTGGCGGCACAGACAATCACTCCATGTTGGTCGATCTGACGGCCAAAGACGTGACCGGAAAGGCTGCCGAGGCTGGCCTCGACCGCGCCTGGCTCACCTGCAACAAGAACGGCATCCCGTTCGACACACGCTCGCCATTTGTGACCAGCGGCATCCGCCTTGGCACACCAGCAGGCACGACGCGCGGCTTTGGCCCGGTTGAATTCCGCACGGTGGGCAAGCTGATAGCAGAAGTCGTCGATGGCCTCTCGAAGAACGGCCCAGAGGGCGATGCGCAGGTCGAAGAAAGCGTGCGCACCCGTGTCAGCGAGCTGTGCGCGGCCTTCCCTGTCTATCCAGGCATGTGAGGGCCAAGATCATGAGTAACGCGGAAGATGATGGCTCCGACTGGATTGAAGACACCAAGTCTGAACTGTCCGGCATGGCCAAGGAAGGGATGAAGCACCCTTCTACCAAGCCTGTGCTAACTGGCGCAGCGATCGGCGCGGTTGCAGGGGCGATACTGCCCGTGATCAGCCTGCCACTCGGCCTTACCGCTGGTGCCGGTATCGCATTTTACAACCGTATCAAGAAGTAGCCCCAGACCATGCGCTGCCCCTTTTGCGCGAACGACGACAGCCAGGTTAAGGACAGCCGGCCGACCGAGGACGCAACCGCGACCCGGCGCCGGCGTCAATGCTCCAGCTGCGGCGCGCGCTTTACCACTTTTGAACGCGTGCAATTGCGCGAAATCGTGATCGTCAAAGCGGGCGATGGCGGTCAGGAAGAACGCCGTGAGCCGTTTGACCGGGACAAGCTGGAACGCTCCGTCTCGCTCGCCTGCCGCAAACGCGGCGTGACACAGGACCGGATCGACCGGCTGGTATCCGGCATTCAACGCCAAGTGGAAACCGCTGGCGATGCCGAGGTGCCCTCTGCCAAGATCGGTGAAATGGTGATGGAGGGGCTGAAGCAGATCGACAGCGTCGCCTATATCCGTTTCGCCTCGGTCTACCGCGATTTCAGCGAAGCGCGCGATTTTGAGGAATTTGCCAGCACCGTGCAGGAAGCGGCGCAGGACTGATCCGCGCGCATGGCCAGCAGCAACCAACCCATCATCGTCCTTGTCCGTCCGCAAATGGGTGAGAACATCGGGCATGCCGCGCGCGCAATGCTCAATTTCGGGCTGACCGAGATGCGCCTGGTCGATCCGCGCGATGGCTGGCCCAATCCGGCCGCTGGCCCCACGGCGGCTGGCGCGGATATCGTGCTGGAGCAGGCGCAGGTCTTCTCCACCACCAAAGAGGCGGTGGCCGATTGCGCGAATATCTACGCCACTACGGTGCGCAAACGCGGCGTATCAAAGCCGGTTTTGACGCCGGATGAGGCCGCACGCGAGATCAAGGCCCAGAGCGGGCGCAGCGCCATTCTGTTCGGGCGCGAAGCCTCTGGACTGGCGACCGAGGACGTTGGCCTGGCGCGCAGTATTTTGACCGTGCCGATCAATCCAGAATTTGGCTCGCTTAATCTGGCACAGGCGGTGATCCTGTGCGCTTATGAATGGTCAAAAGTGGTGCGTAGTGAGGCTGGCCTTGCTCAGCCACCGCAAGAGGACCTGCTGTCCCCTGCCCCGCAAGAAGAGCTCGACGGATTGGTCGCACACTTTGAAAAATTGCTGGAGCCAAAGGGCTATTTCCTGCCAGAACCGCGGCGCGAGGCAACAGCGCAAACCTTGCGCAATGTACTGACCAAGCCGGGGTGGAATCACCTAGAAATCCGCACCTTGCGCGGGGTCTTGTCCACTTTGCAAAAGAGATCAAAACCAGTTAAGTAAATCTAAATTGCTCAATGTCGCTTTTGCATTGATGATGATTGATAGCGGTCTAACTCGATCAACGCACTGATATTAGCCACTGCACTAAGTGGTGCGAAATTCCGCAAGAACCCATCTTGTTGTCATCAAGCGACCAACTCTGTTACGTTGTAATCGTATTGAACCTTAGACCTGTCCTCAACACCAGGAGAAAAACTGTGAAAATTTATGTTTGCGCAGTCGCTTGCATGGTAGTTATTACGTTTGGTGCCAGTGAGAATTTAGCTCAAGAAGTCCCTGAAGAGAGCGAACAGGCTTCTGCAGTCAACGATGAAACAACCGAACCGGCTATAACGCCAAACGTCGCTCCAGCCAAACAAGCAGATGAAGAAGCAGAAGAGGATCCCGGCGACAAAATGGTCTGCAAGAATAAGCGCAAGACCGGCACGCGGATATTCAGTCGGACATGTATGACCGCAGACCAATGGGCTTTGAGGAAAGAAGAGAATCAGTTGTTGCTTGAACAAGTCGGCGACAATGCCGGAACGGGTGGCTTTACCGGGAATCCTAACACTGGAACGACCGATTTTGGACCAGGTGGATAAGCCCCTTAGATCTTAGGCATTCTTTTGATCGGGATGGTCAAGAAACGGTGCTGAATTTCAACATCGACGAGGCGAAGCGCATTCAGAACAACACCTTGAAATCCGCACCTTGCGCGGGGTCTTGTCCTCACTCGGCCGAATGCCGCGCGATCCCTAGCCTCATCACGCTGAATTTACGGGGACGGCGCGCTGCGACAAAGGCTTGACGCGCCCTCCATTCCTGCTATTCGCGCGCCTTCGCAAATTGGCTCCGCACCCCGGTGAAGCGGTAGCCGCGCTTGAGACATCTTCAAGCGGAGCGATGCCGGGTTCAACGGTCGCCACTGGGGCGGCTCATGCAATTTGAAAGATATATCTATGACGAAGCGTACCAGCTCGAAGCATAAACTTGACCGCCGGATGGGTGAAAACATCTGGGGTCGTCCAAACTCTCCAGTGAACAAGCGTTCTTACGGTCCCGGCCAGCACGGTCAGCGTCGCAAGAGCAAAATGAGCGATTTCGGCCTTCAACTGCGCGCTAAGCAGAAGCTCAAAGGCTATTACGGCGACGTCACTGAGAAGCAGTTCCGCAGCACCTATAAGGATGCGACCCGGATCAAGGGCGATACCGGCCAGAACCTGATCGGCCTGCTTGAGCGCCGTCTCGACATGATCGTTTACCGCGCGAAATTCGCACCAACGATCTTTGCCGCCCGTCAAATCGTCAGCCATGGCCACATTCTCGTGAACGGCGTGAAGTGTAACATCGCCAGCCGTCGCTGCGATGTGGGCGACGTGATCAGCCTCGGCGCAAAAGCCAAGGAAATGGCGCTGGTTATCGAGGCGCAAAGCCTGCCAGAGCGTGAAATTCCAGACTACGTTGCGCCTGATGGCACTGACAAGATCACTTTCACCCGCGTACCGAAGCTCGACGAAGTGCCTTACCCGGTAACGATGGAACCAAACCTCGTGGTCGAGTTCTACTCGCGCTAATCCGCGAACATCTCATACGAAACAGGGCGGCCCCCTCCTTCAACGGAGCGGGCCGCCCTTTTTGTTTGTGATACGGCCTTGGTTTTCCGGCAGCGACGATGCCCTGTCGCAAGTCGTCTTCTGTACCGCAAAAAGGGACGCGCAGCTTGCGACCTATGGTTTGTTTGTCGATTCAGATTTGAATGTTCATACGGCTAGAACAATGCAAACCGATCTCGTAGACATTGCTAGTACGACCACAAATGGACGTGGTGAGATTGAAGTTGGACCAGGCGATCTGGCCCAAGCCTTCTCTCGGCGCGAGCGAAGACTGATCGAGAATATTGGGGGTCGACTAGATGAGACAAACAAAATCTTGCGCGACTTTTTGAGTATCGGCGAATGACGAGAACTAACTATTCAAATCTGGAAGAGGTAGGGCCTCAGATATTGGCCTGCGCTTCTGCATTGAGTCTAGGCCGCATCGATAAAGCTCGAAAGCATATGGAGCATTTCAAGGACCATAAGCATCCACTCTCCAAAGCGGTGGCGTCGAGAGTCTTCCTTTTTGAGGACAATCTTGCATCCGGACAACAATGTCTTCTCGATGCGGTCTCACTAGTCGGAGGTCGAAGAGGGGGCGCGAACGACTACATTCGTGAATATGCTAAGGTTTTTCTGTTCGATTTCTCGTCAAAGGAGGATCTACGTAGACAGATCGAAATTGCTCTTGATACGAAACCGTCAGCGAGCGTCTTAGCATGCTTGCCTCTTTTTGAAGATCTCGACTTTGTGGGTCTAGGAATTGATTCGAATCAGCGGCAATAACTTTTGTTTGTGCAAGTTCCCCCACATGGTAGTTGGCCAAGTAAGAACCAGTGGCCCGCAAGATAGAGTTCCGGGAACTCCGGGGACAACGTACTTAATTGATAGCGGTAGCTTACGACCCTAGCGTCGTTGTCACGATCTGACGTATATGCTTCATCATCCCAAACTTGCCTCCCACGAAAGGCTCCGGCGCGGGCTCAAATAGGCTGCTCTTACTGCCATCACCAGTTCACTTTTCGATCTGGAGCATCAATTGGCAACGTCCGCTTCCACCCCCAGAAACAGCCGTAATCGCTGACTTATCTCCGATCCAATAGCGGACGTTTCCAACGCAATAGGTAGCGCCTAGCCCCGCGTGCGGTCCCATTCCTCAAATTCGTAGGCGATCGAACCTTCGACCAGACGCTCCCAAATGTCGCCGATGACATCGCCCGGCAGGCCGCGCGCTTCCGCCTCAGCCACAGCAGCGGCAATCACGCTCGCCTTGCGCGCTTCATCACGCACCACATCGCGGCTGGGCTTAATCCGGGCCGCCGCCCGCATATAGCCAAAGCGCCGCTCCAGCAGGGCCACCAACTCCCGGTCGGTCGTATCCACGCCCTCACGCACTTCGGTCATGCTCGCGCATTCCTCAGGGGCTTTGGCCTCGGGGGTCTTGGGCATTACTTACGATCTTTCAGATAATCGCGCCGGAAATCAGCGGCGAAGGCAGAGAATGTTCCGCCCGCAATGGCACCGCGCATCGCCTTCATCAAGCTTTGGTAAAAGGCAAGATTGTGCTCGGTCACCAGCATCGCGCCCAGGATCTCTCCTGATTTTTGCAAATGGTGCAAATAGGCCAGCGAATAAGTGCTACACGTCGGGCATTCGCAGCGCTCATCCAGCGGTCCGGTGTCCTCGGCAAAGCGGGCATTGCGCAGGTTAATCGCGCCGTTCCAGGTGAATGCCTGACCATTGCGGCCAGAGCGGGTTGGCAGCACACAGTCAAACATATCGATCCCGCGTTCCACCGCACCCACCAGATCGTCTGGCTTGCCAACCCCCATCAAATAGCGCGGCTTATCCTCTGGCAGCTGGCCCGGTGCATAATCGAGCACGCCGAACATCGCCTCTTGCCCCTCGCCCACGGCCAGACCGCCGACCGCGTAACCATCAAAGCCAATGCCAGTGAGCTTCTCAGCGCTGATCTTGCGCAGCGCTTCATCGAGAGCGCCCTGCTGAATTCCAAATAGGGCTGAGCGCGCCGCATGCTCGCCGCCGCTATCAAACCCGTCACGGCTGCGCTTGGCCCAGCGCATGGAAAGCTCCATACTCGCGGCGATTTCCTCGCGCGGACGGTCTGCGCGCGGGCATTCATCAAACGCCATCACAATATCGCTGCCCAGCAGCCGCTGAATTTCCATCGAGCGCTCTGGGGTCAGCATGTGTTTGGAGCCATCAATATGGCTGCGAAACTCAACGCCTTCCTCGGTCAGCTTGCGCAGGTCAGACAGGCTCATCACCTGATAGCCGCCGCTATCGGTCAGGATCGGGCGATCCCAGTTCATGAAGCTGTGCAATCCGCCCAGTTTCGCCACCCGCTCCGCGCCCGGACGCAGCATCAGATGATAGGTGTTGCCAAGGATAATATCCGCGCCCAGCGCCCGCACGCTCTCTGGCTTCATTGCCTTCACGGTGGCCGCCGTGCCAACCGGCATGAACGCAGGCGTCGCGATGGTGCCGCGCTGCATCTCAATGCTGCCGGTTCGCGCCTTGCCATCGGTGGCAGCGATGCTGAATTTGAAACGCTCGGTCATAAGTCGCGCAGCGCCTAGCGCGTCACTCTCGCAAGCGCCAGCCAGTCTTGAAAATGAATGCGATAATTGCCGTGCAAATGACCAAAAAGCCGAGGGTTAGATCCAGCGACAAGGCAATCGGCACATCCGAGGTACCATAAAACGTCCAGCGCAGCCCGCTGACCAGAAAGGCGATAGGATTGGCCAATGCGACCGAATTCCACGGCTCTGGCAAATCATCAATCGAGTAAAACGTGCCCCCCAGGAACGTCAGCGGAGTGAGAATGAGCAGCGGGATAATCCCAAGCTTTTCAAAACCATCCGCCCAAATGCCGAGAATAAAGCCGAACAGAGAGAAACTCGCCGCGATCAGCATGATGTAGAGCGCGGCAAACAGCGGATATTTAATCTCGTAATCGACAAAGAAGGTCGCGGTGACGAGGATGATGCCCGCTAGCAACAGCCCCTTGGTCGCCGCCGCGCCCACAAATCCGATCAGCGTCTCTGCCACGCCCACCGGCGCAGAGAGCAGCTCGTAAATCGTGCCGGTAAATCGCGGCATGTAGATACCAAAACTCGAATTGCTGGTGGTTTCCCCCAGCAGGGTAAGCATCAGCAGTCCGGGAATGATGAAGGCCCCGTAAGCGACCCCGTCAACCGGCTCCATCCGTGCGCCGATCACCGTGCCGAACACGATGAAATAGAGCGATGTGGTGAGCACGGGCGAGAGGATCGACTGGAATGCCGTGCGCAACGCCCGCATCAATTCGCGAGTGTAGATCGACCAAGCACCGCGCGCGTTGAAACCAAAACTCATTGCGCGGCCTCCTGCTGATCGGAGAGGAGCGAGACAAAGATATCCTCCAGCGAGCTTTCACCGATGTCGATACCAGTGAAGTCAATTCCCGCCGCGATCAGCGCCTTGGTGAGCTCGGCGACCTGTTGGCGGCCCTTGCCTGTCCCATCTCCGCCGCGAAAGCACAGCTCGCGGCCATTCGCGCTCAGCTCCAATGGAAACGCCGAAATACTCTGCGGCAATTCAGACAACGGCTCGGCCAATTGCAGCACCGCCTCCGTCCGGCCAAGCCGCTTCATCATTGAGGCCTTGTCATCCACCATCAGGATCTTGCCGCCGCGAATGATCCCGACGCGGTCAGCCATTTCCTCCGCCTCTTCGATGTAATGAGTGGTGAGGATAACCGTTGTCCCACGTTCTCGCAGAGCGCTAATCTGCTGCCACATGTCTTTGCGCAGCTCGACATCAACCCCAGCGGTGGGTTCATCAAGGAACAACAGCTCTGGCTCATGCGCCAGCGCTTTCGCGATCAGAACGCGGCGCTTCATTCCGCCCGAAAGCTCGCGGATTTGCGCACTTCGCTTTTCATAGAGGCTGAGCGAGCGCAGGATTTCGTGGATGCGCGCTTTGTCCGGTGGATGGCCAAACAGGCCGCGTGAATAGCTGACCGCCCGCTCAACAGTCTCGAACATATCCGTGCTAAGCTCTTGCGGAACCAGGCCAATGCGCGCTCGCGCAGCTCGCCATTCGCGCGACAGATCATGACCGAATGCGGTGATCACCCCGCCGCTTGGCCGCACCAATCCACAAACCGCGCCGATCAGCGTCGTCTTGCCCGCCCCGTTTGGCCCAAGCAGAGCGAAAATCTCGCCCTTGCGGATCTCCAGATCAACATCATCCAGCGCCTTTACGCCGCCAGAATAAACCTTGGTCAGGCCTGCGACGGAGAGAATGGGTTCATGCATAGCCATTGGTTACGGCAGCAGCAGGGACGAGTCACCATAAGAGTAGAACCGGTATTTGTTTTCAATCGCATGGGCATAGACCGCCATCATACGGTCCCGGCCCATTAGCGCGCTGACCAGCATCATCAGCGTCGATTTTGGCAGGTGAAAATTGGTCATCAGCCCATCGACCGCGCGAAACTCATATCCCGGCGTGATGAAGATGTCGGTGTCGCCAGCAAAGGCCTCGATCTGGCCATCCACCCGCGCCGCGCTTTCGAGCAGCCGCAGAGAGGTGGTGCCAACCGCGATCAACCGCCCGCCAGCCGCGCGCGCGGCGTTCAGGCGCTCGGCAACATCGGCCTCTATCCGGCCAAATTCGCTGTGCATTTGATGATCGTCGGTGTCGTCAGCCTTCACTGGCAGAAATGTACCCGCGCCCACATGCAAGGTCAGCGTCTCTCGCCCGATCCCCGCCGCATCAATCGCATCGACGAGCTCAGGCGTGAAATGCAGCGAAGCCGTGGGCGCAGCAACTGCGCCATCCTCGGAGGCAAACATGGTTTGATAGTCCTTGAGGTCAGCCTCATCGACCCCGCGTTTACCCGCGATATAAGGCGGCAGAGGCATCCGCCCTGCCCGCTCCAGCAGCACTTCAACCGGTTCCTCGCCTTCGAACATCAAAGTGATGCTGCCATCGGCATGGCGAGCCTCCGCAATGGCGGTCACTCCACCGCCAAATACCAGTTGATCACCCTCTTTCACGCGTTTCGCGTTGCGGATGAAGGCCTGCCAGCGGCGCAGATCGATCCGCTTGTGCAGCGTCGCACCGATCTTGGCTTCACCGCCCGCGCGCCGCCCCTCCAGCTGAGCCGGGATCACGCGCGTATCGTTGAAGACCAGCACATCGCCCGCCTTAAGCAGGCTGGGCAGATCGCGAACGCCTTTATCGGCAAACGGCTCATCCCCGCGCGCCACAAGCATGCGCGCAGCATCGCGCGGGCGCACCGGGCGCAGCGCAATCAGATCTTGCGGAAGGTCGAAATCAAACAGGTCAACGCGCATGCGCGCGGCCTTAGCTGCGCCTGCCCGCTGCGGAAAGCAAAACCGGGATCAGATTCTTAACTGATCGGCGCGCTTAGAGCGTCCGCAGTGATCTCTTCTTCCACCGCTGGTGCTGGCAATGCCGGCTTCGGCTTGTTGTCGCTGGCCAGCGAGGCCTGAAGAATGCGGGTTGGCTCGGTTGGCGGCTCGCCCCGATTGATCGCATCGACGCCGACCATATTGCTGATCACGCGACCTAGGTTGGTGTAGCGCTTATCCAGGCTGAAACGCGGGTAGAATACGATGAAGAACTGGCTGTTCGCGCTGTCTTCTGAGGTAGCTCGGGCCATTGCCAGGCTGCCGCGGACATGCGGCATCGGGTTAAATTCTGCCTTGAGATCAGGCAATTCAGAGCCGCCCTGACCGGTGCCCGTTGGATCCCCGCCTTGAGCCATAAAGCCCTCAATCACGCGGTGAAAAATGATCCCGTCGTAAAATCCTTGACGGGTCAGCGTTTTGACCCGCTCAACATGGTTCGGCGCCCAATCCGGCTTCAACCGGATTGCAACGCGTTCGCCGTTCGACAGATCGAGCACCCAGACATTATCGGGATCCTCATTCATATCAAAACTCACGGGCCCAAAGACCCGGCGTTCTGCCGCTGGCGCTTCGGCTTCTGCTGCTGGCGCTTCACTTTCTGCGGCTGGTGCCTCACCTTCGGGTTCTGCGTCTTGCGCAGAAGCAGCGTGAGGCGCACAAAACAGCGCAAGCGAAGCGGAGGCGCAGAGTAGTTTACGAAAGATCATGAAGGTCGTTTTTCCGGGCAATTGTGTGTTCTGGACGCTGTTTAACCACGCGCGCCTGACACTTCAATGAATGAGTGACACGCCATCGACAACTTAGCGCAGGCGCGGGGCAGCGCGATTGGCCTAATAATCGCCCTTCAGGCCGATTTCTTTGACCCGCGCATTGACCTCATCACACACTTTTTTACTGACAAAAGGTGTTATATCACCGCCATATAACGCAATTTCCTTGACCAATTTCGAGGCAATTGGCTGGAGCGATACATCGGCCATCAGGAACACGGTCTCAATATCGTCATCAAGTTGCTGGTTCATGCCCGCCATCTGATATTCGTATTCAAAGTCTGCTACCGCGCGCAATCCGCGGATAATTACACTTGCGCCCTGCTTTTGCGCGAATTTGACGAGCAGCGCGTTGAAACCCACCACTTCGACATTGCTCACGCCCATATTCACAACTTCACGCTCGACCATGGCAAAGCGCTCCTCGGTCGAGAACATAGGGTTCTTAGACGGATTGGTGGTGACCCCAATGATAAGCTTGTCGACCAGCTTCGCCCCGCGCCGAATAATATCAGCATGGCCCAAAGTGATCGGGTCAAAGGTCCCGGGATAAATTCCGATGCGTTCGCTCATGTTTACCGATCCCTCTCAACCACAAAGCGGGCAAGCGCCCGCAGCGTTTCTGCCTCTTCGCCATAGCTCGCGAGATGACCAATCGCCTGATCGACCAGCGCGCTGGCCTGTTCACGGGCCTTCTCCGCGCCCATCAAGGTAACGAAGGTCTGCTTACCTTGGCTTTCATCCTTGCGCAGCGCCTTGCCCGCCTTCGCCTCATCCCCACTCACATCGAGCAGATCGTCGGCAATCTGAAATGCCAAGCCAATATCGCGTGAGTACGCCCGCAAATGCGCGCGCCCTTCCGGGGCGACCTTGCCCATAATCGCGCCCATCTCCACCGATGCAGCCAGCAAAGCGCCAGTTTTAAGCTGCTGAAGCCGGGTGATGGAGTGAAGGTCGTATTCGATCCCTTCATCATCCGCGACCATATCCATCATCTGACCGCCCGCCATGCCTTTCATTCCGCTGGCTGTGCCCAGCGTCATCATCAGCTCGCTGCAGGTAAAGGGATCCGTGCTAGTGTCTTGATCGGCCAGAATTTCAAACGCCAGCGCGTGCAAAGCGTCGCCCGCGAGCACCGCGGTTGCCTCGTCAAACACCTTGTGCACAGTCGGCTTGCCATGGCGCAGATCATCATCGTCCATGCAGGGTAGATCATCATGGATCAGCGAATAGACATGAATAGCCTCAACCGCGCAGGCTGCGCGCAGGGCCGCCGTGCGATCGACGCCGAACAATTCCGCTGTGCTAACCAATAACAGCGGGCGGACACGCTTTCCGCCACCAATTGCGGCGTATCGCATCGCCTCAACCAGCCGGGCGCGTGTGTCCTGGGGCACAGGCAAAAACGCATCGAAAACAGAGTCGATCTCGCCTTGAACACGCTTTAGCTGATCGGCCAGCAAGCTTGCTTTATCCCCCACGCGCCGCGGCTCCTATTGCTGCGCGTCGAGCGGCTCTGTCGCCGGCGGCGGCGCCATCACGGTTGGTCACGATCTTCTCGATCCGCGCGCTCGCCGCATCAAGCCGCTTTTGGCATGCCTCGCGCAGCTTCTCACCGCGCTCATACAGGGCGATGGATTCGTCGAGCGGAACATCGCCGCGCTCCAATTGCTGGACAATGGTTTCCAGCGCGCTGAGCGCCTGTTCAAAGCTCATTTCGGAAAGTTCGGGCACGTTTTCGATGATCTGTCCCTCGTTGGACCACAAATTGACTAGAAAGCGGGTTTTGATCCCGGCTCACGAAGCGCGGAGCATTGACCCGCGCGGCGCGCCCGGTCAAGGCTGCGCATGAAACGGGGAAATGCAAATGAAGTGGTTCATTGCCTACATCACGGCGGCGCTCGCATTTGGCGTGCTGGATGCGATGTGGCTGAATTGGGCGGGAGCGAACCTTTATCAGCCCAACATTGGCGAGTTGATGGCCGACAGCATCAATGCAGGCGCGGCGGCCACGTTCTACTTCCTCTATGTCGCAGGCATGGTGTGGTTTGGCGTAAAGCCAGCGCTTGAAAGCGGTAAAGTAGCGAGTGCTACACTCAATGGCGCACTGCTGGGCGCATTATGCTATGCCACCTTTGATCTTACCAGCCAGGCGGTGTTCAAGGTGTGGGCAACGCATGTCACAGTGCTGGATATAATCTGGGGCGCGTTTGCAACCGGCACGGCTAGCTCTATAGCGGCATTCGTCACGTTGAAATTCACGCAGAAATCCGCGCGGTAAAATCGGGATAAGGGGCACCCATGTTTATCGGTCACTTCGCGCTCAGCACTTGCCGCCGCAGCCATCTCACCGCGCTCTCCGCGGCTGGGCACTTTGTTTGTCGCGGCGCAATTGGTCGATTGGGGCTTTTTCGCACTTGCCATAGTGGGCGTTGAAAAAATGCGGGTCGACCCGGACGCGACGGTGATGGTGCCGTTTGACCTTTATCACATGCCCTTCACGCATTCCTTATTAGGCACGGCGATATGGGCGGCAGTGTTCGCGATTATCGTGATGATTTGGCAGCGCAATTTCTTTGGCGGGGTCCTCGCCGCCTTCGTCGTCCTGTCGCACTGGGCGCTCGATTGGCTGACCCATGCACCGGATATGACCATCGCTGGCGGGCCAAAGGCGTATGGCCTGGGCCTGTGGAATTACCCACAGATCGCGATGCCGCTGGAGCTGCTGATCACCATTGGCGCGTTCATGATCTATGTGAAGCGCACGCGCGGCCCGATTGGCCCGCCGCTGATCTTGCTGGGTGTGCTACTGCTGATGCAGGTGATCAATTGGTTCGGCCCTACCCCGACAGAGGCGAACATCATACTCTATGCCCAGGCGCTGATCGCCTTTGCCGTTACCACGGTTCTGGCGTGGTGGGTCGGGCATAACCGCTGGCACATTCGGCGTGGAGGCTTGGCGGCCCCAAGCGAGTGAATTAAAGGGCCGTGCATGAGCGATTCATCACCAGCCAGCGCGCCCGAAATCACACCCGAAATTGTCGAGCAGCATGGCTTCTCGCCTGAGGAATACGAACAGGTCCTGAAAAGCCTGGGCCGCGTGCCCAATATGGTGGAGCTGGGCATCTTTTCCGTGATGTGGTCGGAGCATTGCTCTTACAAGAGCTCGCGCTTCCATTTGAAGAAACTGCCGACCGAAGCTCCTTGGGTGATTTGCGGCCCGGGTGAGAACGCGGGCGTGATCGACATTGGCGATGGCCAGGCGGCGATCTTCAAGATGGAGAGTCACAACCACCCATCTTATATCGAGCCATATCAAGGCGCGGCAACCGGCGTCGGCGGGATCCTGCGCGATGTCTTCACCATGGGCGCGCGCCCGGTGGCGAACGCCAACGCGCTGCGCTTTGGTCAGCCGGAGCATCCCAAGATGCAGCATCTGGTGAAGGGTGTGGTCGCGGGCATTGGCGGATATGGCAATTGCGTCGGCGTGCCGACCGTATGCGGCGAGACCAATTTTCACCCGGCCTATGACGGCAATATCCTGGTCAATGCGATGACCGTCGGCGTCGCGGATACGGATAAGATTTTCTATTCCGCCGCAACCGGCGTCGGCAATCCCATCGTCTATGTCGGGTCAAAGACCGGGCGCGATGGCATTCACGGTGCGACCATGGCCAGCGCAGACTTTGAAGAAGACGCAGAGGCGAAGCGGCCGACCGTGCAGGTTGGCGATCCGTTCACGGAAAAGTTGCTGATCGAGGCGTGCCTGGAGCTGATGGCAACCGATGCCATCGTCGCCATTCAGGATATGGGGGCCGCGGGCCTCACCTCCTCCAGCGTGGAAATGGCAACCAATGGCAAGGCGGGCATTCGCCTAAACATGGATATGGTCCCGTGCCGTGAAGAGGGCATGACCCCTTACGAAATGATGCTGAGCGAGAGTCAGGAGCGAATGCTCATGGTGCTGAAGCCCGGCAAAGAAGAGATGGCGGCTGAAATCTTCAAGAAGTGGGAGCTCGACTTTGCCGTGATCGGCGAAGTGACCGACACCCGCCATATGGTGCTGGAATGGGGCGGCGAAGTTGTCTGCGACATTCCTCTCGGCCCGCTGGCCGCCGATGCACCGGAATATGAGCGGCCCTATCTTTCCAAAGAGGAATACAAGGCCTGGGCCAAGGTCAAGCCGCTGGAAGATGTGCCGGAAAGCACCGACATTGGCGCTGACCTGCTGAAGCTGATGGCCAGCCCAGCGCTCGCCAGCCGCCGCTGGATTTCGGAGCAATATGACAGCCAAGTGATGGGCGACACGCTGCAAACGGGCGGCGATGCGGGCGTGGTGCGCGTGCATGGCACGAAGAAAGCGCTGGCGCTGACCACTGATTGCACCCCGCGCTATGTCTATGCCGACCCATATGAAGGCGGCAAACAGGCGATTGCTGAGGCGTACCGCAATCTGTGCGCGGTCGGCGCGCGGCCGCTCGCCGTGACCAATTGCCTGAACTTTGCGAACCCGCAGCGCCCCGAGATCATGGCGCAGTTCGTCCACGCTCTGGAAGGCATGGGCGACGCCTGCCGCGCGCTCGACTTCCCAATCGTTTCGGGGAACGTCTCGCTCTATAACGAAAGCAAGGCAACCGGCGGCGGCAGCGCAATCCTCCCCACCCCAGCCATCGGCGGGGTCGGCATTATCGACGATTATTCGAAGATGATGACGATGGGATTTAAGGGTGAGGGTGAGCAAATTTGGGTCATTGGCCGAGACCGCAATTCAAAACCGAAGCTAGACCAATCTCTTTGGCTACGAGAAGCTAAGGGTGTTGAAGCAGGTTCTCCGCCTGAAGTTCGCTTGAGTGATGAGAAAGCTTGTGGCGATTTCGTTCGCGGATTGATCGAAAACGACGCGATAACTGCAGCGCATGATGTATCTGATGGCGGCATTCTAGTCGCTATTGCTGAAATGGCGCTTGCGGGCAACCTAGGGGCCGACTTGGAGCTCGATATGTTATGGCCCGACGTAAATACCATTGCAAAACAAATGTTTGAAGAACAGCAAGGCTTGTACATCGTAACAACCAAAAGACCTGCCGACAAGTTCGTCGAACTCGCTGAACAGGCAGCCATGCCACACTTCTGGATTGGCAATACTTATGGCAACGCGCTGTTAGCCTCTGAATTTGATGCAAACTTCAACGTCCCCCTCACCGACCTCCGCAAAGCGCATGCCAGCTTCTTCCGCGACTGGATGGAGGGGTGAACAAACCCAATCCCCCGTCATGCTAAACTTGGTTCAGCATCCATCGCCAGCACACACTTTGCGAGCCTGGCGATGGGGATGGACCCCGGATCAAGTCCGGGGTGACGCCGAGGGATTGGATGGAGAGGTGACTTTCAAAGCCGTTCGCCCTGAGCTTGTCGAAGGGCTGTCTTTCCCTCGCCCCTTCGCGAATAAGAAAATTCAAGGCTTCGACAGGCTCAGCCTGATCGGAAACTAGTTGGACCTCCTCCAACCCATACTCCACTACGGTGGTCATTGGCTCGTCCCGTTTGCAATCGGCTGGCTGATCTGGCGCGAGAATTGGTTGCGCGCAGGGTTAGTGATCGCCAGCGCGAACCTGATCGATCTCGATCACCTGCTGGCCGATCCGATCTTTGATCCGAACCGCTGCAGCATTGGTTTTCACTATCTGCACGGCTGGGTCGGCGCGGGGCTTTATGCGGTGATGGTTGCTTTGCCCAAAGCGCCGTGGTGGGTTCGCGCGCTCGGCATTGGCGCCTTGTGGCACCTCGCGGTCGACTATGGCGATTGTATGATGCAAATGTGGTGACATGACAGGGGGAAACAGCCAACCGGTTAGCAAATCCACCTTGGGATTTGTCGCCTTCATCGTGTTTGTCGACATGATGGGTATCGGCTTGATTGTGCCTGTCATGCCCGCCCTACTTGAAAGCATGACGGGGCAGAGCGAAGACCAGACGGCGAGCATCGGCGGCTGGCTGCTGTTTGCTTATGCACTGATGCAATTCCTGTTTGCGCCGGTGATCGGCGGGCTGTCCGACCAATATGGTCGCCGTCCTATCCTGCTTGTCACACTGTTCCTGCTTGGGATCGATTACATCATCATGGCTCTTGCCCCGGACCTGTGGTGGCTGTTCATCGGCCGGATCATATCAGGGATCATGGGGGCAAGCTGGGCCGCGGCGAATTCCTGCGTTGCCGATGTTGCGGGGCCAGAGGATCGCGGAAGGCTGTTCGGCATTCTTGGCGGCGCCGGTGCATTCGGCTTTGTCGTCGGTCCTGCAATTGGCGGGGTTTTGGGTGAATATTCGGTAAGAGCGCCTTTCGTCGCCTCAGCCATTCTAGCAATTGGCGGCGCTGTGTTCGGCTTTTTCATGCTGCGCGAAACTTTACCCGCTGATCGCCGCCGCACCTTTTCATTCGCCCGTGCCAATCCGATGGGCACGATCATTCAAATGGCGCAGACGCCAATCGTCTTGGGCTTTTTGGGCGTCATCTTTCTGCTGCAAATGGCTGCGCAAGCAACCATGGCGGTATGGTCATATTACGTGCGTTTCCGGTTCGAATGGAGTGAGCTTGACATCGGACTTGGGGCAACGCTCTATGGTGTGCTGCTGGTCATCAGTCAGGCGGGCCTTACTGGCGTAATGATCAAACGGTTTGGCGCAAAACGCACGGCCGTCGTGGGCTTGCTGATCGGTCTACCATCTTATCTGATATCCGCTTTTGCGGTTGGTAGCTGGATGATTATCTTGGCAATCATTGTCGGCACAGTCGCAGGCGTAACCTTCCCCGCGATGCAGCAGATGATGAGCGAACGGATTTCAGAAGACGCGCAAGGTGAATTGCAGGGTGCAGTCGCCAGCACCATGAGCATCACCAGCATCATCGGACCAGTGATTATGACAGCGACTTTTGGCTATTTCGCCGATGATAAGGGGCTGTTCTTTCCCGGAGCGCCGTTCCTGCTCGCAGCAATCCTGGGCTATGCCTCACTCGCTGTGTTGTATCGGGTGATTTCTCGCATCGATGATTAGGCTGCTTGAACCTCCGACAGGTCGAGATTCTGTTTAGCGAAACCTTCCGCATCAAGCTGAGCCAGGCATTGGCGATAGATCACCGGCTCTCCAATGCTGAGCATTGTGCGGACCGTATCAATGTCTTCGCGCATCACCGCCTCAACATCCATATGCGCCAAAGTGGCGGCGGCTTTACCCAGATCGCGCCCTTCGCGGATCGCATCGTAGAGCGGTGCCTTCGTGCCGGTCACCTTCTTGATCTGCCGCGCGGCGGCATAGGCAATGAATTTCACGCCGAGATTGTGGTTCTGCTCATAGCTGAAACCGAGCAGCGCCGCCTCGCCCAGGGCATCGCGGCCATAGCCCGTAAGGATGTGGAACAGATCATGTGTATCGCGCAGGCGGCACAGATACCATTCAACCTGATCCTCCGGGCGTTCCTCACGCGGTCGCCAGCCATAGCTTTCCTCAACCAGACCATTCGCGGTCAGGCCCTCGCGCTTCATAAAGCGGATGTAATGCTGCGCGACGGTGTTCGGTTCGCAATCGTCCCAGCGGCTGTGATCATCGAGCATGTCAGCAACCGGCAGAATGCTCTCGCGCCGCATAAAATTGCGCGCGTTGGGTGATTTGAGGAATTCCTCTGCCTGAGCCTGGACCTTGCGGCCTTTCAACGCCTCAATGATATGGAAAACCTGCTTCGTGTCTTCCTTATCTGCCACCAGTTTGCGAAAATGGCGCAAGGCCGCAATCGGGCGGAACCCGGTAACATCGCGGTCCGGGTGCAGCAGTGGAAGGTCGAGCCAGTTCATGTGTTTGCTCCGCTTTTTTCGAGTCGCACACAGCTTATGACAAATAGGTTCACAAAATGCAACCTACATTGATGTTAGTAGCACGCGCACTCGCCTCTTTCCTTTGCCGAGCCAACGCGCAATAGGTTGGGCATGAAAGACCACGAAACCGTTCCCTATCACCTGCCCGCCCTGCCCGCTGAGGAGGCGATTGCCCGCGCGCAGAGCCTTCGCGATCGGCTGAAAGAGCGCCGATCCTGCCGCTATTTTTCCGATCAGCCGGTGCCGCGTGAAGTGATCGAGGCCGCGATTGAGGCTGCTGGCACGGCGCCCAATGGCGCCAATCATCAGCCGTGGCATTTCGCCGTCGTAACCTCGCCAGAGAAGAAGCGCGCGATCCGCCTCGCAGCGGAGGAAGAGGAAAAGCGGTTTTACGGCGAGGATGGCGACAAACCCAAGGCGAGCGATGAATGGCTGGACGCTTTGAGCGACCTTGGCACCGATGCTGACAAGCCGTTTCTGGAAACCGCACCCTATTTGATCGTCGTGTTTGCTCAGCGCAAAGGCGGGATCGAGGAGGATGGCAAAACGCAGAATTACTACGTCAATGAAAGCGTCGGGATCGCCTGCGGAATGTTGATCGCGGCGCTGCATGAGGGCGGCTGTTCGACCCTGACGCATACGCCATCACCCATGGGCTTCCTGCGCGAGGCGTGTGAGCGGCCCGAATGGGAAAAGCCGCTGATGATTGTGGTGGCTAAGTCAGCCCAGCGCGGATGCAACCGTGCCAGCTCATGCGCTGAAGAAAAAGCCGCTGAGCCAGATCGCTAGCTGGCTATAGCGGTGGCTAGGATGCAAGCTGAATGACGATGTCCAAGAGCTACCCCATATGGCTGGCCATTACCCTCGCGGTGGGAGCGATGGCGGCTGGGTTTGCGGTGGGTGACGGCGCGGAAGAGCAATGGTCCGCCGCAACGCGCTTCACCGCCAGGGTCGGGTTTCCTCTGCTGATTCTCGCCTATATTGCGCGCCCACTTGTGCAGCTGACAAAAGCCCAATGGGCCAAGCAGCTGCTTAGGCAGCGCAAATATATCGGTTTGGGTTTCGCGCTCACGCACACGGTGCATTTGGTGGCAATTGTGATGCTTTACCGGACCTTGGGTGAGTTGCCGGAGCTGATAGCCATCCTGGGAGGCGGCTTCGCTTACGTCTTGCTGTTCGCCATGGCGATTACGTCCAACCGGAAAGCGATGAAGCTGCTCGGCAAGCGTTGGAAGCAATTGCATTGGGCCGGGATCCACTATCTGTGGTTTATATTCCTACAGAGCTACGCCGGTCGGATCACTCAGCCCGAAACCGCATTAGAGGGAGTGTTTTTCACCGCGGTCGCTTTGGCCGCAGCAGGCATTCGATTTGCCGCATGGCGCCGCAATTCGAACGCGCGGTCGTCAGCTTAAGCGGCGACCGCTTCCGGCGTGTTTTCGCTGGCGAGCATGTCGTAAGGATCAATCCCCTCTTCGCGCCAAATCCGGTGGCATTCACGGTAGACGCTAGGCTCTGGAATTTTGAGCATCGCGCGCGCTTCATGCAAATCCATCGCCAGCAGCTCGCGGATCGATTGCTCGATCAGCCTTGGTGCGCCCTTGCCCGTGCGCTGAGCCTGACGCGCAGCGCCTAGAACCGGAGCATTGCTACGCGCGAGCGACTTTTTGATGTTGAGCGCCCCGGCATAGCCGATCAGCAAGTGCCCGTGACTGGGGCTTTGGCCATAGGTGAATAGCAATACGCACTGTTCGCCCAACGCATCGCGGCCATAGCCGGTGAGCACGTGGAAGAGATCGTGTGTGTCGCGCGAACGATCGCCAAACCACTGAACGAGATCGTTATATTTCGGGCGCCCCAAAGCATCACTTTCAGCAACCAGACCCGCTGCGGTCAGCCCTTCACGCTCCATGAAATCGCAATAGGCATGGGCCACGCTGCCCTTTGGGGTTTTGCGCAGCTCCGCGTGATCATCGAGAATATCGGGCAGGTTTGGCTCGCTGGCGCGCAATTTCTCGCCCCAATCGCTCAGCATCAGAGAGCGCACACGCGGCATAAAATTCTTCGATGGCAACGCTTCAAAAATCTTGAAAACCTCGCTCGTGTCTTCCTTGTCCCGCATCAAATTACGGAAATGCCCCACGGCCTTGGGCAATGAATATTTCGGCTGCGGACGGTCGGGGTGACGTAGGACGGTGCCGTCAGGGGCATATTCAAGAGCGGTGGTGATCATCTGTGCGGGCCTTATTGGGTTGCGGTATTCGTATGATACCGACGCTTACTTACATTAGTGTAAATAACGTAGTTTAAGTCCCAAAACAAGACCTAGATTTGTAAAGGCGTGTTACTCGCCCCGCATTGGCCTCACCCTGTCGCACGCCCACCGGCCAGCAATCAGCCCTCAACCCACTCATCTTGTGGCACGCCGAGCAGGGTCAAAACGGCGGTCAGGTCTCCGTCATCAATTCGCCCATTCGCGGCGGCGCGCGCCTTTGGCTTCGCGCGGTAAGCAAAGCCATAGGTTGAGGCATGGATCATCGGAATGTCATTCGCCCCGTCGCCGGTAGCCAGGCTGAACGCGCCCTGCCCTGCCTTTGCGACCTCTTCGCGCAGCACCCGCGCTTTCGTCTCGGCATCGGTGACTGGCCCAGCGAGACGCCCGGTGAGCTTGCCCCCCTCCACCTCCAGCACATTGCCGACCACACGTTCGAAACCCAATTGCTCTGCCACCGCATCGGCGAAATGATGAAAGCCGCCGGTGACCAACACGGTGCGGCAATCCTGCTCCAGCAGGGTCGCGACCAATGTCGCCGCGCCCGGTGTGGGCGTGATCCGCTCCGCCAGGCACTGCGCAATTGCGCCCTCATCCAGCCCCGCAAGCAGCTTCACCCGTTCCCGCAGCGCGTCTTCAAAATCGAGTTCACCCTGCATTGCGCGCTCTGTAATCGCCGCGATCTGAGGCTTGATCCCGGCATAATCCGCCAGCTCATCAATGCATTCCTGCCCAATCATGGTGGAATCCATGTCGGAGACGAACACGTCCGGCACCTCAAAGCCTTGGTCGCTGATCAAGGAGGCCTCAGGCTTTAGCACCTCGTCGAGCACACGCGGCAGCAGCGAGGGATCATTTTCCGATCCCCACTCCAATTCGTGCAGGTCATCATCCAGCTGAGTGAGCGAAAATTCCGCGTCCGCTGCAGCCAGCCATTCCGGCCCCTCAACAAGACGTGTTTCAAGCTGCGCGTTGTCTGCTATCAGCCGTGCAATGAGCAAAAGTGATACTCCTGATTTGAATCCAGTCGCGCTCATTGCAGGGCCGACAGCCAGCGGCAAGAGCGCGGTTGCAATTGCCCTTGCAAAGGCGCTGGCCGAGGCGGGCAAGACCGGGATTGTGATCAATGCCGACAGCGCGCAGGTCTATGCCGATCTGCAAGTGCTATCCGCGCGTCCGAGCACCGAGGAGATGGAGGGCATCGAGCACCGCCTGTTTGGCACATGGGATGGATCGCGGGCCTGCTCCGCCGCCGATTGGGCCAGCAAAGCGCGCGTGGAAATCGCCGATTGCCATGAAAGCGGCGCGGTCCCGATCCTGGTCGGCGGCACCGGCATGTATATGAACATCCTGCTGGAGGGCATTGCCCCGATCCCGGAAATCAACCCGGAAATCCGCCGCCATGTGCGCGCTCTGCCCACGCAGGGCGCCTACAGCGCATTGCAGATTGAAGACCCTGAGCGCGCCCTAATGCTGGCCCCTGGTGACAGCCAGCGGATCGCCCGCGCACTGGAAGTGGTGCGATCCACCGGCACTTCCCTTAGCGATTGGCACAATGCCAAAACCGGCGGCATTGCCGAGGATATCACGCTGCATCCGCTGGTGATGCTGCCTCAGCGCGAATGGCTCTATGATCGCTGCGATCGCCGCTTTGGCTTGATGCTGGAACATGGCGCGATTGAAGAGGTTGAGGCTCTGCTTAAGCGTAAGCTCGATCTGGGATTGCCTGTAATGCGGGCGATCGGCGTACCAGAGATCTCCGATTATCTCCACGGCCACATCATGATCCCCGATGTGATCGCCGCAGGCGCGCAGGCGACCCGCAATTACGCAAAGCGGCAATATACGTGGTTCCGCAACCAATCGCCGCAAGATTGGGCACGTTCTGAGTCTAAAAATATTGATATATCTGATATATTCGCATCATTATTACGTTATTAATCGTTGACACGATAGATTATAACTCATAGCAGGCTCTCATCAGGCCCGACGCATTATCGCTGCGCCGGGCCTCGTTTATTGATACAAGCGTGTGTCGAAACAAGCAGAGTGAAATCAGCCGTCGGCCCCGGGATGCAAACCGCGCCTGAGCCAAGCAAGACCGAGAAGGAAGCAATCGTGTCGGACCATCCCCACCCCGACAATCTCAAAGCCGATCAGCAATCAGGCGCTGCGATCCTAACGCAATGCCTGGTGGATCAAGGCGTTGAGTTCGTATTCGGCTATCCCGGCGGGGCTGTTCTGCCGATTTACGATGAACTGTTTGGCGATGAACGCCTGCGTCATATCCTGGTCCGGCACGAGGCCGACGCTGCGCATGCGGCAGAGGGCTATGCCCGCGCCACTGGTAAGCCGGGCGTGGTTCTGGTCACCTCTGGCCCCGGCGCGACCAATGCCGTCACTGGGATTGCCGATGCCTATATGGATCTCGATCCCGATGGTCGTCATCACGGGCCAGGTTCCAACCGGCCTGATCGGCACGGATGCCTTTCAAGAGGCGGACACTGTCGGCATAACGCGCCACTGCACAAAGCATAATTATCTGGTCAAAGACCCGGCGGAGCTTCAGTCCGTTTTGGAAGAGGCATTTCGCATTGCAACGACTGGGCGCCCCGGCCCGGTTGTGGTCGACATCCCCAAGGATGTGCAGATCGCCGTGCCATCGCGCAGGATCACTGCAAAGCTGACTGCATCGCACCGCTATACCCCGCAAATGGCGGCGCCCGCAGAGCAGTTGATCGAAGCAGTTGAAATGATTGCGGCTGCCGAACGCCCCATTTTCTACACCGGCGGCGGTGTCATTAACTCCGGACCAGAGGCGACCCGCCTGCTACGTCAATTGCAGGACATCACCGGCGCGCCGGTCACCTCAACCCTGATGGGGCTTGGTGCGTTTCCTTCTGAGCATCCTGACTGGCTCGGCATGCTGGGGATGCACGGCACGTATGAAGCCAATCTGGCGATGAACAAGGCCGATGTTATGGTCTGCATCGGCGCGCGCTTTGATGACCGTGTCACTGGCAAACTTGATGCATTTTCGCCTGATTCCAAGAAGATACACATCGATATTGATCGCAGCTCGATCAATAAAGTTGTCCCAGTTGAGCTGGGCATTGTTGGTGATTGTTCCACAGTGCTTGGTCAGATGATCGAGAGCTGGGGCGCGCGAAAACCGAAGGATCTTGGCGAATGGAAAGCGCGGATCGCCGGTTGGCGCGCGCGCGAATGCCTCGCCTATCCGGAAAAATCCGCCAAAGATCCCAGCGCCATCATGCCGCAAAGGGCGGTCGAGCGGCTGCATGCCCTCACCCACAAGCACGAGCCAATCATCACCACTGAGGTTGGCCAGCACCAGATGTGGGCGGCGCAATATTTCGGATTTGAACAGCCGAACAAGTGGCTCACCAGCGGCGGGCTCGGCACCATGGGTTATGGCATGCCAGCGGCGATTGGCGCGCAGCTTGGCTGTCCCAATGCGCTGGTGATTGATATTGCCGGTGAGGCAAGCATTCAGATGAATATTCAAGAGCTTGGGACAGCGAGCCAATACCGCCTACCGGTCAAGATTTTCATCCTCAACAATGAATATATGGGCATGGTCCGCCAGTGGCAGGAACTGACCTATGAAAGCCGTTATTCCAACAGTTATTCCGACAGTCTGCCGGATTTTGTGAAGCTGGCCGAAGCCTATGGCTGGACCGGCATCCGCATCACCGAGGAAAGCGAATTGGATGCAGGCATTGAAGCGATGCTGGCCACCGATGGTCCGGTGATCGTCGATTGCATGGTCGCCAAGGATGCGAACTGCCTGCCGATGATCCCGTCAGGCGCGGCGCACACCGAAATGCTGCTGTATGGCGATGCGCATGAAGGCACCATGGACGACGAAGCGAAGGCGCTGGTCTAAGCGGGCCGCGAAGGAAACAGTCACATGAAAATTGCGCACGACAATGCCGAACGGCACGTCCTTACCGTTACGGTCGATAACGAGCCTGGTATTCTGGCCAAGATCACCGGACTGTTCACCGCGCGCGGCTACAACATCGACAGCCTGACTGTGGCGGATATTTCGGACGATCACGCGATCAGCCGGATCACGATCGTCACAAATGGCCCGCCGCAAGTGATCGATCAGATCGAGGCTCAGCTAGAGCGTTTGGTACCGGTGCACGGCGTCGTCGACCTCACCACCGTTGGCCCGCATGTTGAGCGCGAGCTTGCGCTCATCAAGGTCACCGGCACTGGCGAGGCGCGGGTTGAGGCCCTGCGCGTTGCTGATATCTACCGTGCCAGCGTGGTCGACACCACCACCGAAAGTTTTGTATTTGAGCTGACAGGTGCGCCGGACAAAATTGACAGTTTCATCGCCCTGATGCGCGAACTCGGCCTGGTAGAGGTCGGCCGCTCAGGGATTGTGGGAATGCTACGCGGAGCCGAAGGCTCTTAAATATAGAATTGAAGACAAAGGGAAATCCATGAAAGTCTATTACGACGCAGACGCTGATCTTGATCTGATCCAGAACAAGAAGGTCGCGATCCTCGGCTATGGCAGCCAAGGCCATGCCCATGCGCAAAACCTGCGCGACAGCGGCGTGAAAGAAGTCGCCGTGGCGCTGCGCGAAGGCTCCGCCACGCGGGCCAAGGCAGAGGCCGCTGGCTTCAAAGTGATGAACAACACCGAGGCGGCTGAATGGGCTGACCTTGTGATGGTGCTGGCGCCGGATGAACATCAGGCGGCGATCTGGGCCGATGATATGGCGGGCCATATGAAGCCGGGCAGCGCGCTCGCCTTTGCTCACGGTCTCAACATTCACTTTGGCTTGATCGAGCCGCCTGCTGACATCGACGTGATCATGATCGCGCCAAAGGGCCCGGGCCACACGGTGCGCAGCGAATATGAGCGCGGCGGCGGCGTCCCGTGCCTGATCGCGGTCCACCAGGAAGGCACCAGCAGCGGCGGCAATGGCTATGCGAAATCGCTCGCCCTGTCCTATGCCAGCGCCATGGGCGGCGGCCGCAGCGGCGTGATCGAAACCAATTTTAAGGAAGAGTGCGAGACCGACCTGTTCGGCGAGCAGGCCGTCCTGTGCGGCGGGATCACTCACCTGATTCAGGCCGGTTTTGAGACCCTGACCGAGGCTGGATACGCCCCGGAAATGGCCTATTTCGAATGCCTGCACGAGACCAAGCTGATCGTCGATCTACTGTACGAAGGCGGGATCGCCAACATGCGCTATTCGATCAGCAACACCGCGGAATATGGCGATATCAAAACCGGTCCGCGCATCATCACTGATGAGACCAAGGCTGAAATGAAGCGAGTGCTCGCGGACATTCAATCAGGCCGGTTTGTGAAAGACTTCGTGTTGGATAACCGCGCAGGTCAGCCAGAGTTGAAGGCCAGCCGCAAAGCAGCCGAAGCGCATCCGATCGAAAAGACCGGAGCGGAGCTGCGCGCAATGATGCCGTGGATCAGCGCGAACAAGCTGGTCGATAAGTCTAAGAACTAAGCACCGCTAGGGGCTGCGCGGGAACGCGCGGCCTAGGCCAGCTCACGCAGTTTCGAGCAAACGCTCAAGCGAAATCGGGGCCGTGCTGGTTATCTCAACCGCACGGTCTTCACCGTGGACTCTGCCGTGCATATCTGCCTCGCGCAGGACATCGTCACGGGTGTGCAGAACCTCTGCGATGTCTTCGCGGGCCAGGCCCACCATCGCGGTCAGCCATTCATTCACCAATGGGTCGCCGTTGGGACCGCGCAGATCGAACTGATCCAGCATCGCGATCACAGCGTAGGCAGGGTATAGCCATTCGTCGGTGACCCAGCGATTGGTACCAAACCACTGAATCGGCAGCCCTTGGTTGGAAATGGCCAAGGCGGCAATATGCACCACATCAGCGCGCGGTTCATCGCGCGGAGCCAAAGGCGCGGCGATCAGCGGAACAGTGCCGCCGGGCATGGCTGATCGGTCAAAGAATAGATGAAAATGGCCATGTTCACCTTCGGCGCGTTCGCCAGGCGGGTGACAATGGTAGAAATAGCGGCTGCTGAGCCGGACCATTGACAACATCGCCCTCGGGATAGTGTTCCCACAGCTCAGCCGTGCCATCCTCCGGCAATAGTCGGCTCATGAGCGGTTCGCCACCAGCGAACATCGCCTCTGTGCTGGCAAGCAGCATGTCAGCGTATTGAGTGCGCGATAGGCCGTCAGTCATGGTTATGGTCCAAATGGCGAGATGCCGCCCCCGCAGAGGGACGGCACCTCTCAAACGCAAATGTGACCGGGTGCGCTAGGAGGGTGCGTCCCCGGCCACACTATATGCACGCCTTAAGCTTTAGGCGCGCAAGGGTTGGCTGCGCAGGGGTTTGCTGCACAAGGATTAGCGGCGCACGGGTTAGCGGCACATGGGTTCGCTGCGCATGGATTGGCAGCACATGGGTTCGCGGCGCACGGGTTAGCGGCACATGGATTTGCTGCGCATGGATTGGCCTTTTTAGCCTTCTTTGCTGCGCGGCAAGGATTGGCCGAGCATGCGCTTTGCGTGCGAGGGCCGCATGGCGCATCAGCAAGCGCTGGTGCACCGGTCGATGCAACGGCGAGACCGCCTGCAACCATCAACATGCGGGCGAGGTTCTTTGAACTAGACATGGTAGAATATTCCTTTTGTCAGAGTATTTGATTGGTAGTCATAGTGCGAGTGGGAGATTGGTTGTCCTGATTGGCTCAATCGCCGAAACGCTTACCTTCAGGAATTTTGCTCCAAGCCGGATCAGACTTGGCAATAAAGCCAGCGATATCGCCGAGCCATGTTTGCTGAACGTCGCGGTTAAAGTTGAGGTACAGCTTGCCGCCTTCAACTTTGTACAGCGTTGGGTCACCTGGTGCGAGCGAACCGCGGCTCATCGCCCAAGCGCAGTGGCCACCATATTGCGGTGCATAGGCATCTGGATTTTCTTTGAATTTGTTTGCATTGGCTTGGCTGGAAAAGAGCCATTCTGCGCCGTCATGCTTAACTGAGAAACGGGCATCGCCCTTCACAGGAACACCATTGCCTTGGAAATAGCTGACCGTGTCGTAACCGCTAACTGCGATGCTCTGACCTTCTACGCCAACAAATATGCCGCCATCAGCTTGGGCAGGAATTGCAAGTGCGAGTGGAGCGGCGAATGCTGCTGCGATTGCTAAATACTTAAACTTCATCGGGGTTCTCCAAAAATACTGTTTGTGCTGCGGCCACCAGACTCAGAGCCAGGGACAGGGAGGGTCAAAAAATTGAACCGTAGGGGGGACCGGTTCGCTTTCTGGCATCTGATGTTTGGCCCAGTGGCCGCGCACATCATGGAGTTCGCAAGGTTTGGCCGTTTGGTTTCACTGCCCGCAAAAAAAATTGAAATTTTTCGAAATCCGCCCGTTCGACGGCCAAAGAATGTTGCGCATGAGCGCGCCGCAAAGCCCTGCTAGACAAAGAGAAGTTGAGCCGTCACTTAGGGGGTAACAATGCGCATGCCAAAACCCCTCCATCTCGCCTATGCAGCATGCGGCATCGCCTGGGTCGTGGTTGTTTTCGGCACAGCGACCGATACATTCCGGGGGCCATACGCCGTTCGCGAGCCGACCGCGTCGCAAGAACAGCTCGACTCGCTGGCCAAATCCACCCTCGCAAATTTGCAACGCCGATCGTTCGAAGAAAAACGCGAGCTGTGCGGGCTGATGCTGGAAGATGAAGACGGGCAACTGAGCGTGTCCGACATCTTTGAAGGCGACGCAGCAACCTGCAGCTTTCAATGGGTGTCCAATCCAGAGAAATTCGCGGTCGCATCGTTCCACACCCATGGCAGCTACAATGATGAGTATGACAGCGAGGTGCCTTCCACCATTGATCTGGAAGGCGACATTGCAGACCGCATCGACGGCTACGTTTCGACGCCCGGCGGCCGGATGTGGCATATTGACTGGCAGGAAGAGGCGACCGAAATGATCTGCGGCGAAAGCTGCCTGCCCGCCGATCCGAACTATGTCCGCTGTGACGCGGCCCAACCGGCGGAAAGCTACACCGTGTGGGAGCTCAATCGGCGGCAGAGTTATGAGAGCTTTGATTGCTAATGCGGCTGTCTGATTGTCATAATATCGAGGATTTTCGAACGCTCGCGAAGGCACGTCTGCCCTTCCCCGTGTTCGATTACATTGACGGCGCCGCCGATGATGAGTTGACCAAGGCACGCAACACCAGCGCCTATGACGCCTGCGATCTGGTGCCTGATGTGCTTGCCGGGGTGGAGACGATCGACACCAGCTGCACCTTGCTGGGCCGCAAATCGGCGCTGCCGCTGATGCTCTCCCCCACCGCCGTGCAGCGCGCGTTTCATTGGCAGGGGGAAACAGCAGTCGCGAAAGCGGCGGAGAAATTCGGCCTGTGGTTTGGCATCTCCAGCTTGGCGACGCGCAGCATTGAGGAAATCGCCGCGCTGACCAGCGGCCCCAAACTGTTTCAGCTCTATGTCCATAAGGATAGGGGCCTGAACGCCAGCATGATCCAGCGCTGCCAGGCCTCCGGCTTTGATGCACTGGC
Organism: Erythrobacter sp. SN6-5; assembly: GCF_057364945.1. Classification (NCBI taxonomy): domain Bacteria; kingdom Pseudomonadati; phylum Pseudomonadota; class Alphaproteobacteria; order Sphingomonadales; family Erythrobacteraceae; genus Erythrobacter; species Erythrobacter sp. SN6-5. The sequence continues at coordinate 2,169,650 of NZ_CP200282.1, read as the reverse complement.
GCTGACGGTGGACACAATCGTGTCGGGCAAGCGTGAGCGGTGCCTGCGCAGCGGCTTCACCACCCCTCCTCGCTTCACCCCAGCCAGCATCTGGAGCTATGCAACGCGGCCGCGCTGGACGCTTGACTATTTACTGCGCGAGAAGTTCTCGCTGCCCAATCTCGACACTCATGTGAGCGAGGGATCAAGCCAGGCGGTGAGCATCGCCGAATACTTCAACACCATGCTCGACACCTCGATGGACTGGGACACGGCGGCACGCATCCGCAGCGATTGGGGCGGCAAATTCGTGCTGAAAGGCGTGATGAGCGCCGGTGATGCAAGGCGCGCAGTCGATATCGGGGCGGATGCGATCATGATCTCCAACCACGGCGGGCGGCAATTGGACGGCAGCCGCGCTCCGTTTGATCAATTGCGTGAGATCGTCGATGCGGTTGGCGGTGAGATTGAGATCATCTGCGATGGCGGCGTGCGGCGCGGAACCCACGCACTAAAAGCCGTTTGCACAGGTGCGAGCGCGGCATCTGGAGGGCGGCTGTATCTTTATGCATTGGCTGCCGCTGGGCAAGACGGGGTCGAGCGCGCCATCGGCATCCTTAAGGATGAAATTGAACGCGGCATGCGCTTGATGGGTGTGACCAGCGTGGATCAGTTGACAGTGGATCGGCTACGCTGGAGGTAGCCGCGCATTGACCCCGTGATAACAGCCTGTCACGAAACCGAAACGTCCAAAGCGCCTGAACACGGGCGAGAATATTTAAGATCAATAGGGCCGATCATGAGAAAGCTAAGGTTTGCAATCCTGACTGCATCCACGCTGGTGATTGCGGCGTGCGGTGGTGCAGCGCCGGATCAAGGCACCAGCCAAGCTGACGAGTTTGCCGCGCGGATTAAGGGACCGCCCACCCCTGCACCGGCGAGTGATGAAGCAGCGGGCGATCCGGAAGCTGATACGGCGATTGACGGCGAGAATGGCACAGCGCCCGCAAAGGCATCAATCCAGCCGAGCATCACCTATTCCGAACCCGTCAGCGGAACGACCGGACCGTTTGTTCCGGGTACCGCCAGCGATCCCAATGCCTCCATTTGCGGAGCGCCTGCGGTCGCACCGTTTCTTGGACGAAACGCTGATGAAGCGACGCGCGCAGAGATTGTCGCAGCGGTCGGCTCTCAAAACGAGGTGCGCTTCGTGATTCCAGGTTCGACCTTTATCAATCCAGACCCAACCTCATCACGCCTCAATGTGATGATCGACAACACTGGTGTGATCCGCGACGCGCGGTGCGGCTGAGTGGGAGCGGGTATCTAGCAGAGATCGGTCACGCAGCGACGGCAAGGGTGACCGAAGTTTCTCAGTCTGATTGATATATCCGCGCCACCCGCTCCCTCTACCCTTCCACCCGGATTGTGTCCCGGTAGGCTCCGGGTGGAAGGGTGGAGCGTGTGGGCTGGCAAAGGCAGCCTGATGCATCAAACCACAAACACAAAACCCCGCCGGATCACTCCGACGGGGCTTCATAATGTTCGAGAATGTCTCGCTTAGTCGGTGAAGTGCTCATCCGCTGAGTGAGTTGGATAGTTCACATCGCCAGCTTCGATGAAACCTGGGATGTCCTTTTGCCAATTCTCTTGAACGCTCTCATTGAAGTTCAAGTAGAGCTTGCCATCAACGATTTCATAGACGTTGGGGTTACCCGGTGCGAGCGCATCGTTCGCGCCGATCGCCCAGGCGCAATAACCGCCGTATGCTGGTGCATATTTGGCTGGCTCTGCCTTAAACTTCTCAGCGTTTTCGGCGCTGGCGAAACGATAGTCATAACCATCGTAGCGCACAGTGAATTCCTCTGAGCCTTCGACAGGAACACCGTCGCCTTCAAAATAGCTAACCGTGTCATAACCACTCACAGCCAGAGTATCACCTTTGGCAGCGGTGTGGATTGGATTTGCTGCTTCGCCGCCAAGATCGGCGAACAGGCCAGCATTCTCGGTTGCTTCAGCAACATCGGGGGTTTCAACTTCTTCCGCTGGTGCAGTGCATGCTGCGACAGTGGCCAATAAAGCAATTGCAAATAGTGATTTACGCATTGGGGAGTCTCCTATTGTGTGCCTTGACGACATGATGCCCCTGAGTTCGCCAGCATGCAACCTTCGGTTACATTCCCCACGAAAAATCCTTGGCACTTGCCATGCGCGCCATTCTGCGCGATGCAGTTATTCATGACGCGAACACGCACGCAGCTATTCCTACGACTTACGCGCCCTTGGGCGTGACCTGACGTATGCTCCCGGCCGGGCATGCGCAGCGCCCAAGGGAAGCAAACAAACCCGCCAAACAGTCGTAAAATTCAGCTGCCAAATGGCACTTACAAGCACACGAAAGCCGCGCCATCATGCCTATGCTCAACCAGCCTTCGCGAAAATATCACCCCTTCCCCCAGATCAATCTGCCAGACCGGCAATGGCTAAGCTCAGCAGATCATCTCCCCTCCGCGCTGGCTGTCGACCGACCTGCGCGATGGCAATCAGTCAATCATCGATCCGATGGATGCGGTGAAGAAGAACCGCTTCTTTGATCTTCTGATTGAGGTCGGGGTGAAAGAAATCGAGGTTGGCTTTCCCAGCGCGGGCGCGACCGAGTTCGACTTCATCTCAGGCCTCGTAAAGTCAGACCGCATCCCCGAAGACGTGCTGGTCCAGGTGCTGACGCAAAGCCGAGAGGATTTGATCCGCACCTCTTTTGAGAGTCTGGCTGGCGCACGCGGAGCGATCGTCCACCTCTACAACGCCGTTTCGCCCGCATGGCGCGATATCGTGTTCCGCATGTCGAAAGACGAAGTGCGCGAAATTGCCGTTGCCGGGGCCAAGGTAATGCGTGACGAGGCGGGCGCGCGGCCTGACACAGACTGGCATTTCCAATATTCGCCCGAGACGTTCTCTACCGCTGAATTGGATTTTAGCATTGAAGTGTGTGAGGCTGTGATGGGCGTACTGGCGCCGACGCCGGACCATCCAATCATTCTCAACCTACCTGCCACGGTCGAGGCGGCAACGCCCAATATCTACGCCGACCAGATTGAGTATTTCTGTCGGAATCTGCCGAACCGCGATAGCGCGGTGATCAGCCTGCACACCCATAATGACCGCGGCACCGGCGTGGCCGCAGCGGAACTGGGTTTGATGGCTGGTGCAGACCGCGTCGAAGGCTGCTTGTTCGGCAATGGTGAGCGCACCGGCAATTGCTGCCTCGTCACCGTAGCGCTCAACATGTACACGCAAGGGATCGACCCCGGCCTCGATTTTTCTGATATAGACCGCGTGATCGAGACAGTGGAATATTGCAACGATCTGCCCGTGCACGAACGCCATCCCTATGGCGGAGAGCTGGTCTTCACCGCCTTTTCCGGTAGCCACCAGGACGCGATCAAGAAAGGCTTCGAAGCGCGGGGCACCCAAAATGATGAAAGCTGGCGCGTCCCCTATCTGCCGATCGATCCAGCAGATCTGGGCCGCAATTACGAGGCTGTTATTCGGGTCAATTCGCAAAGCGGCAAAGGCGGGTTCGCATGGGTTCTGGAACAAGACCAAGGCCTGAAACTGCCTAAGAAAATGCAGGCTGATTTCAGCCGTCATGTTCAGAACATGGCTGATGAGCTGGGCCGTGAACTGAACGCGGCAGACATTTGGGATGCGTTCAAAGCGACTTATCATGTCCAGACCGAGAATAAGCATTTTCAGCTGGTGCGTTATGAGGAAAGCCGCACAGGTGATGGCACGCGGGTCTTCGCCGGGACAATCACCGTTGCCGGACAAGAACAAAGCGTCAGCGGGCGCGGCAACGGCCTGATTTCCAGCGTGCTAACTACACTGGAGGAGAATTTCGGCCTCGACCTCAAAGTGCTCGATTACACCGAACACGCACTCGGTTCTGGCCGCAATGCCCGCGCCGCTGCTTACCTGCAATGCGAGAGCGGCGGACGCACCATCTGGGGTGTTGGCATTGACGAAGACGTCTCAACCGCCAGTGTTCGCGCTGTGCTGAGCGCGGCGAATTCGGCCATCAAGTAAGGCAAGACTGGCGCGCGGGGGAACGCAATGTCGAAATGGAAGATCGTGATTGCGGGAGTGCTTACGGTCATCCTCCTGCCTGTCGCAGGCATTGGCATTGCGAGCCTTTTCGAACCATCGCTCAATCCCAAATTTGAGCGAAACCTCGTTGAAACGGGACTGGAGGACATTCCAAAACTCATTGCGGCCGAGGCAGATCAGCTCGGCGTCACTGCGCTGAGCGTGACTGTGCTGGATGCAGATGAAGAACCGCAAAGCCTCTATTTTGGGCGCGCCAAACAAGGCGGATTGATGCAGGTTGCCAGCCTTTCCAAGGCGGTCGCCGCTACCGTCATTCTAATCCTGGCTGAGCAGCAAGGCGTCAGCCTGGATCAGGACATACGCGGGCAGATCACCTCTGTAGACATTGCCTCACTCGAAGGCGGCAACAGACCGGTTACTTTGCGCCAGTTGCTGTCCCACACAACCGGCGCATCACAATCGGGCTACCCCGGCTATCCCCGTAACAGCGCTCTGCTTAGCACTGCCGATGTCATAGATACGCCCCCGCGAATTTTCGAATCTCAGCTCACATTTGACGGCATTCCAGGCGAATTTCGCTACTCAGGCGGCGGCTACACCGTCGCCCAATTATGGGCGGAAGACACCACAGGCCAGAACTTAGAGACACTAGCCGACGAGCTGTTGCTCGGCCCACTCGGCATGACGCAGAGCACATTCGCTCAGCGCACAATCGAGGCTGAAATCGCGCCTCTGACTGTCGTTGGCGCGGATTCAGGATTTGCACCTACCCAAGGCATTTTCAGCGCCATCGAAAACAGCTGGCACATCTATCCGGAACAGGCCGCGGCAGGTCTATGGTCCACCTCAGAGGACTACGCCCGTTTCGTCGCCGCCTTACTCGATGCAGCAGCCGGAGAAGAAAGCGCAATCCCCACAGAGATAGCCAAAGCAATGCTCACGCCGGAGGCCGAAACAGACTTCATGCCCGGCACACATTATGGCTTTGGCGTTATGCTGTCGCCGGATGGTAACGGCGGCATCGCGAATGTCTGGCACACTGGGGCGAATGCAGGTTATCGCGCCCTCTTCATGACGCGCCCGGCTTCCCCGAAGAAGCCCCGCAGAGTGGTTGTCTCGCTTGGCAATACGGCCAATGCAGCTGATCTCAACCGCGCAATCGGCACCGCCTTGTTAGAGCGCTGATTTGAGCGCGGCCCCGCCTTCACGCCGCCTTTTGTTCAACGCACCCCGCACAGCATTGAGTGATAGGCTTTGCAAGAAGTCATCTGCGCCAGCTTGCAGGTTTGAGATTTGTGCTTTCAAATCACTGGTCAAACCGGTTGCGGCGGTCATCTCTTTGGCGATCCCATCAACCAGCTCACGAATGCGCTGCACTGCTTCGCTGGATGAACGTGCACTTAGTGATGTTTCATCAACGCTTGCCGCGATCTTTGTTACCGTTGTACCTTGCAACGTCACTTCATTACAGACCGATTGAGTGACATCTCGTACAGCCCTAAATGTTTCGTGCATTGTCCGGTTTGCATTCAGTGCGCGGTCGCTGGCCTTTTCGATCCCGCCCAATCGCGAAACGATATCCTCGGTCGCTTTGGCGGTTTGTTCAGATAAGCCTTTGATCTCACTAGCGACGACAGAAAACCCGCGCCCCGCCTCGCCTGCCCTCGCCGCTTCAATCCGGGCGTTCAGCGCCAGAATGCTGGTTTGCGAAGTGATCGACTGAATCATCTGTGCAATCGATTGGATAGATGCGGTTTGCGAGGTTAGATCATCGACGGTCTCGTGGGTTTCCTCCGCAACTTGCGTGGCGGCTGCTAAGGATTGTGACGCGCGGGAAAGTTCGCAGGTCATATCGTCCAGGGTCATACGCAAACCACCTGCTGTGTTGGCGGCATCGCCCATGGCCGCCGCAGATTCACTCGACGCAACCGAAACCTCATCCGCAAGAGCCCGCAAATCACGGATCAAATTGCTGGCTTGATCGGCCTTATGATTGCTCTCTTCGCTCTGCTCTGCCGCGCGCTCCACTGCGTCACTTACAGCCGCCCGAAACATTTCCGTTTGTTTGGCCACCCATTTGTAATGTTCATTCTCACGGCATTGCTGATTTTTGGTCAGCAGGATTTCAGCATCCATGGTGTGCAGGCGGCTCAATTCGGTGACCAGCGACATGCCTTCTTCGACGTTGTCAGTAGATTGGAAAACTGTGCGCAATTCAAACTGTTGTGAAACGCTGAGCGCGCCGAGATGCCCCGCAGGGTCAGTGCGTGAGGTATAGACCAGCTCGGCAATATCCTCGCGGCGGTTTATCCATGCTTCGTCATAAGGCGGGTGATATTTCACCAGCAAATGCCTGGTCACCTCCTCGATATACGCCTCGCGACCCTCGTCGTTTAGGGTCAGACCCATAACCTTCGCATATTGATCGACATAGATTGCCGCAGTTTGCGACACCGCCGCACTCAAAATGTCGCTAAGTTGGTGGTAAACAGGTTTATCAGGATCATCGATTTCATACACCTGCAACCGCGCCAACCGCGCATTAACCGGGTCAATCTTGGTATGATACATCGCTATGGTCCTGGCTCGATTGCTGTCGGGCAGAGCCTTCGCAAGGTTTGATTAAAGGTGATCTTGGCAGGTCATACGCGGATTGACGTAAGGCAGCATTTCCTACCTTGGCACGGCGCGCTAAGCGTTCATTATGGCATGCGTGCGGACACAGCGGGTTAATCGGAAAAATCGATCAGATGGCGCCGCTGTGATCGATTGGTTTTTGAACCTAAGACTGTGTTCCAGCTGTTCCAAACGTGCTTTGCGTGCGGCGAACGGAGTGGCTATGCCTAGCTTAAGGGGCCAAGGCTCAAGGGAGAGACAATGCAATGAGTGAAGTGATACTTGAGCCTGAATTGCCGATCATCGATCCGCATCATCACCTGTGGGACCTTCGGCCGATGCTGCCGATGTTCCCAGAGCCCCGGCATCGCTTCATCGAAACGCTGGTGGATGCGGCGTATTACACCTTCGATCAACTGCATGCGGACCTGCAAACGGGCCATAACGTCATCGGCACCGTCTTCATGGAATGCGGCGCGTTCTACAATGCGGCGCTGGGCGAAGACCTGAAGCCGGTCGGTGAGGTTGAGTTTGTGAACGGCGTTGCGGCGCAATCGGCCAGCGGGCTTTACGGTCCCCTGCGCGCCTGTGCGGGCATCATCGGCCATGCCAACATGCTGCTGGGCGAAGGCGCAGGCCCAGTGCTGGATGCTCTGATTGAGGCAGGCGGGACGCGGGCAAACAGCCGGTTCAAGGGCATCCGCCATCAGGGCGCTTGGGATGCGGACCCTGAAGTGCTCGGCCCTCCGTTTCACGCGCCGCCAGAGCTTTACCGTGATGCGAGCTTCCGCGCAGGCTTTGCTGAGCTTGGGAAACGCGGGCTCACCTTCGACGCCTGGATCCTGGAGCCGCAATTGCCCGATGTGATCGACCTTGCACGCACCTTCCCCGACCAACCGATCTGCCTTGACCATTGCGGCACACCGCTCGGCACTGCGAGCTACACTGGCAAGCTGGAGGAACGCTTCGACATCTGGCGCAGCAATATCATCGAACTTGGCAAATGCCCCAATGTCATGGTGAAGCTGGGCGGATTGGCGATGCACAATTGCGCAATGCCTGAACAAGGCCCCGCAGCGGGCATGGGATCGGAAGAGCTCGCCGCCATGTGGAAGCCCTATATCGAGACCTGCATTGAGGCCTTTGGACCGCAGCGTGCGATGTTCGAAAGCAACTATCCGGTTGATCGCTGGGGCGCGACCTACCCGGTTCTGTGGAACGCGTTCAAGCGGATCACAGCGGGCGCAAGTGCGGAAGAGAAAGCCGCGCTCTATGCCGAGCAATGCAGCGCGCTTCTATGGCATTGAAGAGGTTCTTACCGCTTGATCGCATCACATTCCGTTACGGCAATGGGGGCTGGTCGCGACCCGACTGCGCTTGGCGCTCGACAGGGCGGGAACCGGCGCTATGGACTGAGCGTAGAAGCGCAGACTAACTGCCTGAAACCACGACCGCATTGACGGAGAAATTGATGTCTCTTCCCGCTCCATTTGATCGCCTTCGCTTGCCGCTGATCGGCTCCCCCTGTTCATCGTTTCTGGTCCTGAACTGGTGATCGCTCAGTGCAAGGCCGGGATCATCGGCAGCTTCCCAGCGCTGAATGCCCGCCCGCAGACGCTGCTCGACGAATGGCTGCACCAGATCACCGAAGAGCTGGCCAAGCACAACCGCGAGAACCCAGACCGGCCAGCTGCGCCGTTTGCCGTCAACCAGATCGTGCACAAGTCAAACGACCGCGTCATGGCCGACATGGCGACTTGCGAGAAATGGCAAGTGCCGCTGGTCATCACCTCGCTCGGCGCGCGGACAGAGATCTTCGATGCAGTGCGCAATTGGGGCGGCATCACCATGCACGATGTGATCAACAACCGCTTTGCCAAGAAGGCGATTGAAAAGGGCGCAGATGGTCTGATCCCGGTCGCCGCTGGCGCTGGCGGCCATGCTGGCACGCTCTCACCCTTCGCCTTGATGCAGGAAATCCGTGAATGGTTTGACGGGCTGGTCGCTCTGTCGGGCTCGATCGCAAACGGCGCATCGATCCTGGCTGCCCAAGCTATGGGCGCAGACTTCGGCTATGCGGGTAGCGCCTTCATCGCGACCAAAGAAGCCAATGCTGACCAAGCCTATAAGGACGGCATCGTTGAGGGATCAGCGGACGGCATCGTCTATTCAAACCTGTTCACCGGCGTGCACGGCAACTACCTACGCAGCTCGATCGAGAACGCTGGGCTTGATCCTGACAACCTGCCGGAAAGTGACCCGTCCAAGATGAACTTCGGCAGCGGCGGCAACACCAAAGCCAAAGCTTGGAAAGACATCTGGGGCTCTGGACAAGGCGTCGGCGCGATCAAATCGGTCGATACAGTTGAGGACATGGTCAGCAAGTTTGAGGCGGAGTATCACGCGGCGAAAGCGGCGCTGCTCACCAAGTCGGACTACACAAGCTGGGCCGACTGACGGGCTTGCTGAAAGACAGCAAACTTAGGTCGCCTTCCATAGCTGCTCGGCCATCATATCGAGCTCTGTGAAATCATAACCGCTGCCCAGCGGATCCTTGCGATTGAGCAGCAACTTGCGTTTGGCTAAGCAGATAAGTACGCAGCGCTCTTTGCAGCAATTGCAAACGCATCAAAGCCTCAATGAACGCGGTCTCTGGATCGTGGATGCGGGTATCGGCCCAGCTCTGCTCAATCCGGCCAACGCGCTCGATCACCATCTCGTTGTAGTGACGATGCGGCCCCCGATGCAGCGGCATGCCCGTGCGAACCGCCGCGTCTTCATTGGATGGGAGCAGAAGGCCGTTCGCGCGGAAGTCATCAAAGCCAATGGCTGTGCGACTTACATCGCCGAACAAATGGCCAAAGCAGTCGCGCCGCAGCAATTGCCTGGGCAACAAATGATGCCGCTGCAGGCCCGCATCGTATCCCGGCTCTCTACGGCGATTGACCGATCGGAACGGGATGACCGCGCGCCGTATCGCCAACGCAGGCGCATGCGCTGGCCCGATATTGCCGTGCATGTTGCCCCCTCAGCCGTTCCTATTCGCGCCAAACCCTCACAAATTTTCCATTCTTCGATGGACGCATGATCAATCGGCTGCCGTCTGGCGCGACAATCCGCTCGCTCTCACTCAGCCCGCCAACCAAGATCAATTGATTGACCAACCGCACTCCAAGCCTGGTGGCGGAAACCTTCCCATTGGCCAAAGGCGGCTCAATCCGCAGATCCTGACCAATCCAATAGTCGAGACCCACTGTCTGCAGCGCCCCGTCAATCGTCTCGCGAAAGGCCGTTAAGCCGAGCGCGGGAAAGGACCCGCCCCCAATCCATGCAGTTGAGACAGATTCGAAATACTGGCGGCCAATCGCACTTTTTGAAGGAGACCAGACAACGGCCTCCACATCGTCAAAATGGTGCGTCAAATCGCGAGCCAGCCCTACCATGCCGCGCATAATCGGCAACGAACGCTCCCCACCTGAGAGATGCTGCCCCACCGAAATTCGCATCGCATCGAAACGAAATCCGTTCGGCGCTTGCTCCAGATCAAAGCGGTGCTCAATTTCAGGGAATCCAGATGGCGGGCCAGGTGCGATACCTTCCAGGTCGAAGGTCAGCCCTTCGCGCAATAGCTCCATCCAGGCATATTCTTGTGCCTCAGGATTGGCAGCGCTGGCCGGTTTATCTGAGTGCACGTGATCCGTCCCCACCAATTGCAGCGGCGAGGCATCACAGGGATCATGGGACAACAGCACAGTGTTTTGCGCCGCGAAGAATTCCTTCATGGCGGCACGATCCGGCCGCTCGCCTTTCGCAAACAGCAGGTACAGGCCCGGAGAGCCAGTTTGTCCGTCGTGATCGACTATCTCCGCCCCCTTCCTCGTCCCGGCGCGAAATTTCAGATCGTTTGCAACAAGATAGTGACCTGATTCTTAGTCATCGTCGAGTCCCGTCTTGGTTTTGCTAGGGGAAAGCCAAACAACTGGTCAGAAAACCCCCATTCGCAACCCTTCTGACAATGCCTCGCCCAACGCGCGTGATTGCTCCAAAACTGCTGGCGGCACCTGTTTTACTGCAATAATCTCTTGCGGAGTCTGAGCTGAGAAGTTGACGATTATCGGATCAGCGACCCTTTTCAACCGCCACCCGGTTGCGATCCGATCCAGCTGGCGCTGCGCCCCTTCCCCGTCCGATCCAGCGGCAATGATGCTGGCATAAGGTCTGCCCTCAATCTGTCCGAACACATCATAATAATGTGCATCAAACATCTCTTTCATCGCGCCGCTCATCGTCGCAAGGTTTTCAGGACAAGCGAAGATGTAACCGCCTGCTGAGAGCAAATCTGCGCTCGTCACATCCTGCGCCTTCATGAGTACACTGCCCTCGCCTGCCCCATCAGCTACAGCCTTAGCCATGGCCTCGCTGGCCCCTGTGCGGCTGTGCCAGATGATGAGAAGCGGAGCATTGTTTTCCATCCAGCCACCACAAGCGAGCGGGCTGTCGATTGTCAATCAGCGACGCTGTCACGCAGCGAAACAATAGGCTAAGCTTCGCAGCATGGCATCTCTCGCAATCTCTCACGTTTTAGGCGTCGCATCGTCTCTGTCAGAGCGCGCCTGGCAATGGCGCGGCGGCAATATGGAATTGGGTGCGGAGGCCAATACGTTGACGAGCGACATCCTCACCCAATTGCTGCTGACACGCGGTGTCGCGCGCGAGGATATATCGCGCCATGCCAAACCCACCATGCGCGAGTTTTTACCCGACCCATCCGAATTTAACGACATGGAGAGCGCAGCCTCGCGGATCGCCAAAGCCGTCTTAAGCGGTGAGCAGATCACGATTTACGGCGATTATGACGTGGACGGAGCAACAAGCTCCGCCTTGCTGGTTCAGCTACTACGCGAATTAGGGGTTGAGGCAGGATATTACATTCCTGACCGCTTGCTGGAGGGATACGGCCCTAGCGGCGAGGCCTTGGTCAAGCTCGCGCGGTCAGGATCAAGCCTGATCGTTACCGTCGATTGCGGCGCGATGGCGTATGAAGCGCTTGGTATGGCCCGAGACGAAGGCATCGATGTGATTGTCGTTGACCATCACAAATGCGGCGCCGAATTGCCACCAACCACCGCTTTGGTGAACCCCAACAGGTTGGATGAAAACGACCTTGCCGCCGCGCACGGTCATTTAGCCGCCGTCGGGGTCGCATTCCTACTAGCTATCGCGCTGGTCAGAAACCTGCGCAGCGAGGGCTATTTCAAAGATCGCAAAGAGCCTGACCTAATGGCGCTACTCGATCTGGTTGCCCTGGGCACTGTGGCCGATGTTGCCGCGCTGCATGGACTCAATCGCGCTTTCGTTGCGCAAGGGTTGAAAATTCTGGCCCGCCGCGAGCGGATCGGCATGGCGGCCCTAATGGATGCAAGTCGCCTTAAACGCGCGCCACAAGCAAGCGATCTTGGCTTTGCGCTTGGCCCGCGGATTAATGCTGGCGGGCGGATTGGCGAGTCGACATTGGGTGTGAAGCTGCTGACGACGCGTGATCCAGAGGAAGCGCGCGCCATTGCGGAACAATTAAGCCAGCTCAATGAAGAACGCCGCGCCATTGAGGCCGAGGTCCAAGAAGAAGCCGAACGGCAGCTTGAAAGCCAACACAACCATGCGGTCCACGTGCTTGCAGGGGATGGCTGGCATCCGGGCGTAATCGGTATTGTCGCCGGGCGCATCAAGGAGAAAACCGGCCGCCCCGCCATCGTAATCGCCCGTGATGAGGCAGAGGGGCAAGGCAAAGGCTCGGGCCGCTCAATCAGCGGCGTTGATCTGGGCGCGGCGATCATCGCTGCTCGTGAAGAAGGTCTGCTGGTGGCGGGCGGCGGACATGCGATGGCGGCGGGTCTGACGATCGAGAATGACAAACTCCCCGCTTTCACAGAATTCCTCGACACGCGCCTCGCCAAGGATATTGAGCGGGCGCGCCTTGGCCAGCGCATGCAGCTCGATCTGTCGGTTGCTCCCGGCGGGCTGACGCCAGAACTGGTCGAGACGCTGGAAGCGGCTGGTCCTTACGGGGTTGGCTGGCCCGCCCCGCGTTTGGCCGTGGGGCCAGTGCGCATCATCAAAGCCGATATTGTTGGCAAAGATCATTTGCGCCTGATCGCGGCGGGTGAAGATGGCAAATCGTTTAAAGCCATCGCCTTTCGCGCGGCGGAAACCGAAATGGCGCAAACCCTGATCCACCGATCAAAAGGCCGTCGTTTCCATCTCGCCGGGCGCGCGAAGATCGACGATTGGGGCCCAAGGCCCGCAGCAGAATTGCACCTCGAAGACGCCGCCTTTGCCGATTGATTGCCAGAAACCGCGAAGTTCTTCGATTACAGGCTTGACCGCCAACCACTACCCCACTAGATGCGCGGCCTCGCACACAAGTGTGGCCCCTTCGTCTAGCGGTTAGGACGCGGCCCTTTCACGGCTGAAACACGGGTTCGATTCCCGTAGGGGTCACCACCTCCTTACAAAACCACAGTTTAAACGCCGATTTCCGGCGCAAATGATGCTGCGCCCTTCCCACGCTAGTCGCTTGGGGTTACAGGCGAAATCGCGATGGGCAGCCAGAACTCAATCCCTCCGGTGAGCGCGCTTTTGGCGCTGGTGACGTTTGTCGCTTTGCTGCTGCTCGGCGTGGACTTCATTGTTGTCTGCGCCGTCTTGCTTGTTTGGTTGGGGTCTTTGGTGCTCGCCACTTCTACCGCGCCCGATCCGCCCAGCACAAAGGCCGAACCGCCGCTGACCCAAAACGCCATGCGCAAGTTGATCGAAAACTCGGCAACGCCTCTCCTAGTGACGGAAAACAACACCATTGCCATCGCCAATCGCACCGCGCGCAAGATGCTGGGCGAACACGTGGTCGGGCAGGATGCACGCATGGCTTTTCGCCAACCAAAGGCTATTTCACTGCTGTCAAAAGGGCGCAGCGGTAGAGCGGTTGTGCGCGGCCTCGTGCGGCGGCGGGACATCTGGCAGATCAACCGTCAAGCGATTGACGAAAGTCTGGCGGTGATCGAGCTGATCAACAAAACCGCCGAGGCCGATATCAGCCGCGCACACACGGATTTTGTCGCCAATGCGAGCCACGAACTGCGCACGCCGCTGGCCGGTATCATTGGTTATACTGAGACGCTCAGCGAGAGCTCCGAAACTCTCGATCTCGCCGATCCCGCAGAAGTTTCTCGGCACCATCCAGCGCGAGGCCAATCGCATGCAGGCATTGGTGGCTGATCTGATGTCGCTCTCGCGGATCGAGGCAGAAAAGCATGACAAACCAAGTGAACTGCTCGAACTCGCACCAATCGTAGCTCGAGCAGCGCGCGACGCGGCAGGCGCGCAGCGGATCGAACGGCTGCAACTTGGCGAATTTGAGGCGGTCGATATTCGCGGCGATATGCAACAATTGGAGCAATTGGTACGCAATCTCGTGGATAACGCGATGAAATATGGCGAAGAAGATGGGCCGGTATCCGTCGATCTTGTCCGCTCTAAGGACATGCAGCAGGCCCGGCTGAGAGTCGCAAACACTGGCGAAGGCATCCCGCCAGAACACTTACCGCATCTTACCCGCCGCTTTTACCGAACCGATCCAGGGCGCAGTCGAGCCTCTGGCGGAACGGGATTGGGCCTCGCGATTGTGAAACATATTGTGGAGCGTCATCGCGGAAGGCTCGAAATTGAGAGCGAATTGGGTCAAGGCACTCAGGTAATCGTGCGAATCCCGCTCGAGACACAAGAAAATGATCAACCGCAACAGGACACAAAAGATAGCGATATCAAAGGGCGCAGAGCAGACCAGTCCGGTGCCTCCAATTCGCTGTCATGAATTTGTCTTATTTCTTCAACATCGCGGGCGCAGGCACTCAAACTGATGCTGATCCTGTAGCGATTCTCAGGGGTAAACAGGGCTAAGAAATGTCGCCGATTACGCTCATCCTGATCGCTATTGGCCTCGGCCTTGCCGGATGGCTGGCTGGCCGTGCGAAGGCGTGGAGCTTCCAGAAATCCGACGCCACTGTTCGCCTGGTCGCGCGTCCAACCTATCACGCATGGTATGTCGCCGTCTGGGTTGCCCTGCCTGTGCTGGCGTTCGTTGCGCTGTGGTCATTCCTCGCACCGCAACTCGTGATGCAGACGGTACTCGCATCGCCCGGCGCAGAGGCCCTCCCTTCCTTTGGATTCCAACGCGAATCGATCCTGTCAGAAGCCCGCGCTGTCGCCACCGGCAGCGCGCAAGGCGTGTTCAACTCTGATGCGGAGGCTCTGATCGAGCCATTCCGAGAGGCGATCTCGCATTACAATCTGATCGGACTGGTCGTTACAGTGATGATCGCCTTCGCTGGGGGCGCCTATGCGTTCCTGCGGATTAAGCCGGATTTCCGCGCCCGCACCCGGGTGGAGCGAACGGTGATGATCGTGTTGTTGCTCGCCTCACTAGTCGCGATCCTGACGACGTTCGGCATTTTTGCGAGCCTCGTGTTTGAGACGGTGCGCTTCTTTGGCATGGTCTCACCAATAGACTTCCTGTTCGGTTCTTTCTGGGGTCCAGACCCGATGAGCAGTCCCGAAGCAGCCGATGGCACGCGCTATGGCGCGATTCCGCTGTTCTGGGGCACTATCTTTATCGGTGCGATCATCGCCATGATTGTCGCAATCCCGCTTGGTTTGATGAGCGCGATTTACCTCACGCAATATGCCAACCCGAAACTGCGCGCCTGGGTAAAGCCAGCGCTTGAGATTCTCGCGGGCGTACCGACTGTGGTTTACGGCTACTTCGCTGCGCTCACAGTCGCTCCGGCTATTCGCGACATGGCGGTCGCAGTCGGTATTTCCGGTGCTTCGACAGAAAGCGCGCTGGCCGCTGGCGTTGTGATGGGCGTGATGATCATCCCGTTCGTATCGTCCATGGCCGACGATTCCATCGCCGCCGTGCCCAGCGCAATGCGCGATGGCAGCCTCGCAATGGGTGCGACCCAATCAGAGACCATTCGCCGCGTGCTGTTTCCCGCTGCTCTACCCGGCATCGTCGCTGGCGTGATGCTGGCCGTCAGCCGCGCGATTGGCGAGACAATGATCGTTGTAATGGCCGCCTCAACCGCAGCCAACCTGACGGTCAATCCGCTGGAGCGAATGACCACCGTTACCGTTCAGATCGTCAAAATGCTGACCGGCGAAGGCAGCTTCGACCACCCGGCCACACTCAGCGCCTTCGCGCTCGGCTTTGTGCTGTTCATGGTCACGCTGGCGCTCAACTTTATCGCTCTTCGCGTCGTCAAACGCTTCCGAGAGGCCTATGACTGATACCGCCAACCCAGAACTGGTGCACCCGACCCGAACACCGGAATTCGCCAAGCGGATCGAGCAACGCTATCGCTCTGAGCGACGTTTCCGCGCGCTCGGGCTTAGCGCGATTGTGTTTTCCGTCGCGGTGTTGATCTTCCTGCTCGGCAATATGCTGCTGAACGGGATTGGCGGTTTCCAGCGCGCAGAGCTGGCCGTGCCGATTGATTTTGCCGAAGCTGGCCTGACCGGCGACGCACAATCCCTCAGTTCACCAGGCGCGCTTCAATCGCTAGAAACTCAGGGTCTACGCGCCGTTGTTGAATTCTATGCTGAACGCGAACTTGGTGATGCCGGTGCGTCTGAGATTAGCGATGAAGCTTGGCGCGACGTTGCTAGCGACCTGATCAGCAACCCGGCATTGATCCGCGGTTCTCACACCTTCGACTTGCCCGCATCCTCTGACCTTGCCGCTGGCCTATCGGGCGAAGGATCAGTCGAAATGCAGGCTCTCGCCCAGCAGCTGGTGAGCGACGGTAAGCTTTCAAAGAATTGGGACGCAGGGTTCATGACCCGCAGCGACGCGACTAGCCCGCAACAGGTGGGCATTTGGGGCGCGCTGAAGGGCTCGATCCTGACGATGACGATCACGCTGCTGCTGGCGTTTCCCATCGGTGTATTGGCCGCGCTCTACCTAGAGGAATATGCGCCAAAAAACCGCTGGACCGACATTATCGAGGTTTCGATCAACAATCTCGCCGCGGTACCGTCGATCATCTTTGGCCTGCTCGGCCTTGCCGTGTTTCTGACCTTGTTCCCGAACCTGCGATCGGCGCCGCTCATCGGCGGCATGACCTTGGCGCTGATGACCATGCCAGTGATCGTCATTTCGGGTCGCAATGCGATTAAGGCGGTCCCCCCATCAATCCGCGACGGTGCGCTCGCCATTGGAGCTTCGCCTGTCCAGGTTGTGTTCCATCACGTCCTGCCACTGGCCCTGCCTGGCATGCTGACTGGTACAATCATCGGCATGGCCCGCGCTCTGGGCGAAACCGCGCCGTTGCTGATGATCGGTATGCGCGCGTTTGTGGCGACACCGCCTGATGGATTCACCTCTCCGGCAACTGTCTTACCGGTGCAAATCTTCCTCTGGTCCGATGAAATCGACCGCGGCTTTGTCGAACGGACAAGTGCGGCTATCATTGTGCTTCTGCTGTTCCTCCTGTTGATGAACGGCCTCGCCATTTACCTCCGCAACAAATTCGAGAAGACCTGGTGACTGTCATTCACGAGAAATTGGTAGACACGAACGCAAAGATGCGCGCGCGTGATGTGTCGGTCTATTACGGCGAGAAAAAAGCCATTGATGAGGTGTCGATTGATATCTCACCCGACTATGTCACGGCCTTCATCGGGCCGTCTGGTTGCGGTAAATCGACCTTCCTACGCTGTTTCAACCGCATGAATGACACCATTCCGGTTGCGCGCGTTACCGGCACTATTGAACTGGAAGACGAAGACATCCACGGCAATGCAATGGACGTGGTTCAGCTGCGCGCGCGCGTCGGCATGGTGTTTCAAAAACCAAATCCGTTTCCGAAGTCGATTTACGAAAACATCGCTTACGGCCCGAAAATTCACGGCCTAGCGGAAAAGAAGCCCGACATCGACGAGGTGGTCGAAAAGTCTCTCACCCGCGCCGGTCTGTGGGATGAGGTAAAGGACCGCCTCGACGAATCTGGTACGGCCCTTTCCGGCGGTCAGCAGCAGCGCCTGTGCATCGCGCGCGCCATTGCAGTCGATCCAGAAGTGATCCTGATGGACGAGCCATGCTCTGCGCTGGACCCGATCGCGACAGCCAAAATCGAAGAACTGATCGACGAGTTATCCGGTCGCTATGCGATCGTGATCGTCACCCACTCCATGCAGCAGGCCGCGCGCGTTTCTCAACGCACCGCCTTTTTCCACTTGGGCAAAATGGTCGAATACGGGCCGACTTCCGATATCTTCACCAACCCGATAGAAAAGCGCACTCAGGACTATATCACGGGACGGTACGGTTAAATGGCAGAACATACAGTCAAAGCCTTTGACGAGGACATCACCCGGCTTCGCGGCCTGATCGCCGAGATGGGCGGTCTTGCGGAGGTCGCCATTCAGGGTGCGCTCGATGCTCTGGTACGCGGCGACCAAGAGATCGCCAAAAAAGTGGTCGCCAACGACAAGAAGATCGACGCGCTTGAAACAGAAGTGGACAAGCTCTCTGTACGGATCATCGCGCTGCGCGCACCAATGGCGGACGATTTACGCGAAGTGATCGCAGCATTGAAAATTGCAGGTGTGGTGGAGCGCATTGGCGACTATTCGAAAAACATCGCCAAGCGCGTGGGCGAGATTGACGGCAAAGACCGGTTTGAACCGCTCACCCTGCTGCCAGCCATGGGCGAAGTGGCGAGCGAAATGGTGCACGATGTGCTGACCGCTTACGCTGCGCGAGACCCAGACTTGGCCCGCGAAGTGATCGCAACCGACGCCAAGGTTGATGCCTTCTACAACAGCATTTTCCGTAATCTTGTAAGCCACATGGTCGAGAACCCTGCGACCATTTCCAGCGCGGCTCAGTTGCTGTTCGTGGCTCGCAATCTGGAACGGATCGGCGATCACGCAACCAATGTCGCCGAGATGGTGCATTACGCTGCGACTGGCGAATATCCGCCTGACGATGATCAATAGGCGCTAGCTTACAATACTTTCGTAATTGACACGAAGTTGTAGTGAAAGTGACAGATAGAACGCTGTATCGCATCCTTGGGAACGGGAGGGTTCTCGGACATGTCTGCTACTAAACTGCTATTGGTTGAAGACGATCCGGCGTTGTCGGAGCTGCTCGAATACCGTTTCCAGAATGAAGGGTATGACGTCCGCTCAACCAGCGACGGCGACGAGGCATTGATGCTCGCGAGCGAAGATGTGCCAGACCTCGTAATTCTTGACTGGATGATTGAGGGTACCAGCGGGATTGAGGTTTGTCGCAGGTTGCGCCGCGATAAGCAGACCGCCCATGTTCCGATCATTATGTTGACCGCCCGCGAGGCTGAGGATGATCGCGTTCGCGGGCTGGATACGGGCGCAGACGATTATTTGACCAAGCCGTTCAGCCCGCGCGAATTGCTGGCCCGGGTGGCTGCGGTGATGCGGCGCATTCGCCCTGCTCTGGCCGGTGAAACCGTGGAGGTCGGCGATATCATGCTCGATCCCGTGGCGCATAAGGTGATGCGTGGCGGCCAATCGCTACAGCTTGGCCCGACCGAATACCGCTTGCTGAAATTCTTTATGGAAAGCCCAGGCCGGGTATTTAGCCGCGGCCAATTGCTCGACGGTGTTTGGGGCACAGGCTCGGATATCGAGCTGCGCACGGTCGATGTGCACATCCGCCGACTGCGCAAAGCCATAGAGGTTGAGGGCGCGAAAGATCCGATCCGCACGGTCCGCTCCGCCGGTTATGCGATGGAAGCAGTCTAGCGGCACACGCCCGACCAGCGCGAAGCTTGGTCAAAGTGGAGATGATCGGCATGGGCTGCGTTGTAGTCCGGCGATAGGACGGTTGCGAAGACCCCACATGCGCCGTCACGAACTTCTCGCAGAAAACGCGCTTCATCGCTGTCTTCTGGCCAATCGTATAGAACGCTGATTGATCGACCATCCGCCAGAGTAAACCCCGCAATATCAATTGCATTGGCGGTCGCATGTTCGCTCCAGGCGTTTGAACTGCCACCGCGCATCCGTGCAGCAATTGAACGCGCCCAAATGCTCGATTGCGGCAAGCTCACTGCCCAATATTGCGACCGCAGCAGGCTCTACACTTCGCACGCGCCACATCTCCAATCCAGTCGCCATGGGGCAAGTCACCGCTGGTGTATCCGGGGCAAGCGGAAATGCGCTCAGCAGTGTGCGATCGGGCCGGGCGCAGGCCCCCTCGCCCGTGATGGCAAGCGTATCAAAGGCGATCGCGCTTCGCTCCAGCACAGCGCGGCACTGCGGCACATCGTCCTTCAGCGCCGCCAGCTTGCCCGCCGTTGCCCAACCAATCGGGTGGCGCAGATCAAGCGGCGCGGTGGGATCGTGCTCTGGATGCGCTTTCAGCCATATCAATCCCGCGAACAGCACAGCAGCGAGGATCGCAAGCAGGATGAACCGCCGTTCCCTGCGGAATTGCCCGATCCGGCGGTTGATTTTAGTGAGTTTGCGCTTGCGAGGCATATCAAGGCCTTAGTGGAAATCGCGCGATTTCGGCAATATCCGGTGGTTGCGCGGATGGCCCGTGACGTTTGGAGTTTGACCAAAGGGCCCGCTGGGCGGCAAATCATCAATCATATCGCGCGTTTTCAGCGTAGCCTTTTCCGCTGGCGGTTTCCGGCTGATCAGAGGGGCGTTCACGTGATCCGCCCGCGCGACAGGAGCGTTCAGCATATTGTCTGATAGGCCGTACAGAGCCTCTGTTGCGTCGGTCATATGATGCGCGATCACATGGATCACCTCATCATCATATTCGACCCGCCCGCGCACCTCCATCAAGCGCGCGCCCATCACCACACGGCGCTGTTTTTCCTTAAGGTCGGGCCATACGACCAGGTTCACCACGCCGGTCTCATCCTCCAGCGTGATAAAGCACACACCCTTGGCGCTGCCCGGTCGTTGACGGATCAAGACCACACCTGCGACCTGAACCATGCTGCGGAATTTTCGGTCTCTGAGTTCGCTGGCCCGTACAAAGCCGCGCTCTGCCAAACCGGGACGCAGGAACGACATCGGATGCGCTTTTAGGCTGAGGCGCGTGGTCTGGTAATCTGCCACCACTTCTTCTGACAGAGGCATTTTCGGCAATTGAGTGGCGCTGCGTTCTGCACCTTCATCCCGCTCGGCCGCAGCCTTGAACAAGGGGAGATCAGGCGCAGCAATAAGGCTGCGCGCATCCCACAAGGCCTGCCTGCGCGAAAGGCCAAGCGAGGTAAAGCAATCTGCACTGGCAAGCCGCTCAACATGCGCAGGCGAAAGGCGAGCGCGCTCCTGCAACTCTGCGACATCTTTGAAAGCCCCGCCCTCTTCACGCGCCGCAATCAGCTGCGCTGCAACATGCTCTGGAAAGCCATCGACTTGCCGCAAACCAAGCCGCAGCGCGATATGCTTGTCTAGGCGGCCAGTTTCGTTCTCTTGCGTCAGAGCGGGTGGCTCCGCCCTATCCTCAAGCGTGCAATCCCATTGGCTGTCATTCACATCAGCGGGCAGCACCGCAACGCCATGCTCACGCGCATCGCGCACAATCTGAGCCGGAGCATAAAAACCCATCGGCTGCGAGTTGAGCAAACCGCAAGCAAAGGCTGCGGGGAAATGGCATTTTAGCCAGCTCGAGACATAGACCAAATGCGCAAAGCTGGCGGCGTGGCTCTCTGGAAAACCATATTCGCCAAAGCCCTTGATCTGATTGAAGCAGCGCTGTGCAAAATCGGCATCATAACCGCGTTCGACCATCCGTCCGACCATCATATCTTCAAGCTCGTGCACCATGCCGCGGCTGCGGAAGGTCGCCATCGCCTTGCGCAATCGGTTGGCTTCGGTTGATGAAAATTTTGCCGCATCCAATGCGATCTTCATCGCTTGTTCCTGAAAGATCGGCACGCCCAAAGTCCGCTCTAAAATAGAGGAAAGTTCATCCTGCGGACCATGTTGGGGCGAAGGCGCGGGGATACGCACCGGTTCTGCGCCCCGGCGGCGCTTCAGGTAAGGGTGCACCATATCGCCTTGGATCGGACCGGGGCGAACAATCGCGACCTGGATCACAAGGTCATAAAACTCGCGCGGGCGCAGGCGCGGCAGCATGTTCATCTGCGCGCGGCTTTCAACCTGAAACACACCCAGCGAATCCCCCTTGCGCAGCATCGCATAGGTCTCTGGATCCTCACGCGGCACCGTGGCCAGCGTTAGGGCGCGGCCATGGTGATCCTCCAGCAGATCAAGACATTTCTTGATGCAAGTCAGCATCCCCAGCGCCAGCACATCAACCTTTAGAATACCAAGCGCCTCGATATCGTCCTTGTCCCATTCGATGAAGCTGCGATCCGGCATCGCGCCGTTTCCAATCGG
This sequence comes from Erythrobacter sp. SN6-5, assembly GCF_057364945.1. Taxonomy (NCBI): domain Bacteria; kingdom Pseudomonadati; phylum Pseudomonadota; class Alphaproteobacteria; order Sphingomonadales; family Erythrobacteraceae; genus Erythrobacter; species Erythrobacter sp. SN6-5. Next base: position 2,147,486 of record NZ_CP200282.1, on the reverse strand, counting down.
AACCGTTTCCGTGAGCGCGCCTTCGGTGAGGATAAAGCCGCCGACATGCTGAGAAAGATGGCGAGGCATGCCGATCATCTGCTCAGTCAGCGCCAGCACACGGCGCAAATGCGGATCATCCAGCGTCATGCCGATTTCCTCAACGTGAGCCTCGCCAATCTCGCGCCCATGTCCGCCCCACACCGTACGAGCGAGCGCACTGGTGACATCCTCTGAAAGCCCCATCGCCTTGCCAACCTCGCGGATTGCCATGCGCGGGCGATAGTGGATGACCGTAGCGGTTAATCCAGCGCGATGGCGGCTATATTTCTTATAGATATATTGGATCACCTCTTCGCGTCGTTCATGCTCGAAATCGACGTCAATATCAGGTGGTTCCTTGCGCTCTTCAGAGATGAAGCGGTCAAACAAGAGCTGATGCTTAGCTGGGTCAACGCTGGTGATTCCAAGGCAGAAGCACACAGCCGAATTGGCCGCACTGCCGCGCCCTTGGCACAGGATCGGCGGGTCAACACTGCGCGCGTAATCGACGATGTCCTTGATGGTGAGAAAATAGCGCGCCAGATCAAGCTTACCGATCAGAGCAAGCTCGCGCTCCAACGTCTGACGCACAGCATCAGGCACGCCGGATGGATAGCGCCGCTCTGCCCCGCACTGCGTCTCGCTTTCGAGGAACGCTTGCGGTGTCATGCCCTGCGGATAGATTTCCTCCGGATATTCATAGCGCAGTTCATCAAGGCTGAACTCGCAAGCATCCGCCACCTCACGTGCGGCACGGATTGCATGCGGCCAGCGGGCAAACAGCCGCTGCATCTCTTGTGGAGGCTTAAGGTAACGCTCACCATTGCCGTGCAGCAAATGCCCCGCCTCGGCGACCTTCACCTTATGTCGGATCGCCGTCATCACATCTTGCAAGGGCCGCCGCTGAGGTGCGTGGTAATGCACATCATTGGTGGCAAGCAGCATCAGTCCATTGGCCCGCGACATAGCGTCCAACCGATCAATCCGCGCAACATCATCACCGCGATAGAGATAGCTGGTAGCGATGTGACCAAGCGTGGGGAGTTGGGTGATGAGATGAGGAAGAAGGTCAGGCAAAGTACCTTGTACCTCATCATCCCGGCCTCCGAGCCGGGACCCCACTTTCTCTGCTTTCTGTCCGGAAAAGCAGCTGGTCCCCGGATCAAGTTCGGGGTGACGAAAGGGGATAATATTGCTCATCACCTTTATCGTAAATTCGCTCGCCAAATTGCGCGGCGGCAGCAGGATCAGTTGCACATCCTCAGAATGCTCAGCCAGCATCGCAAGGTCGATTGCGCACACGCCCTTGTCTTGCCACTCACCGCTGAGCGTCCGCATCCGCCCGGCGCTGATCAAGCGGCACAAACGCCCGTAAGCCGCCCGATTTTTCGGATATGCCAGAAACGCAAGACCCTCGACCGTTTCGATGCGCGTGCCGATCACGGGCCGTAATTTGAGCGTCTTCGCCTCACTATGCACCCGCACCACTCCAGCGAAAGAGTTCACATCCGCAATCCCGATCGCATCATAGCCGAGCGTGCGGGCCGCCATGGTGAGGTCCACCGCATCGGAAGCACCGCGCAGAAAGCTGAAGCAGCTGACCAATCCGAGTTCGACGAATTCGGCGCGATCTGGCGCACTGATCAGATCGGGATCGAACTCAATTGTCCGTTTGTCTGGGGTGAGAGGTGCGTCGGGCATGTCATACCTGCGTCCCAGAAGTGAACGCGTTTAGGCGCGCCTGCACTTTCGCCAGATCAGCGGCAAATAACGCCGCCTGCTCTGCGCGCGCGCCGCCGTCTAGGCGCAACAAATAGGCCGGATGCGCGGTGACCCACAGCTCCGCCTTATCCTCGAGGGTAATGGGAATGCCGCGCGCCGTTTTCAGGCTCACCGTCTTGCCTAGCAATCCGCGCGCCGCCGATGCGCCCAAGGCCAGTATGATACGCGGTTTCACGATCCCCCGCTCGCTCTCCAGCCACCAACGACAGGTGTCGATCTCTTTGGCTGTCGGGGTCTGGTGAATGCGCCGCTTGCCCCGCTGGACGAACTTGAAATGCTTCACCGCATTGGTGACATAGGCTGCGCTGCGATCAATCCCGGCCTGCGCCAAAGCTGCATCCAGCAATTGGCCCGCTGGCCCCACAAACGGTCTGCCCGCCAGATCTTCCTGATCGCCGGGCTGCTCGCCAACGATCATGAGCGGCGCGCGCTGTGCACCCTCGCCCACAACCGCGCGCGTTCCGCAATCGGCGATCGGGCAATCGCGGCAATTGCCAACCGCCTGAGCAAGCTCAGCGAGGTTACGCGGGCGTTCACGCGCCTCGCGCGTACCAGCCGCAACCATACTCGCTTCGCGCGCTTGAGCTCCGGCGATCAAATCGGGAATGAGCGCAGCCTCCGGCATGTTCTTCCAGTATTTCTTGGGCATTTCAGACAGCATCGCGCCGACTTTCAATCGCGCCGGATTGAAGATCGATGCGTAATACGACTTCCACAGTTCCTCGACCGGATCATCATCCGGCGCATCGCTGCGCCGTGCGGGGCCGCTTTCCCGCATGGTCTCGCCATCCCAGTGGAGGCATCCGCGCGGGGTCAGAATTGACCAGTTCATATTGGCAAAGCGCCGCATGAAAAAGCCCGCATTGGCGCGTACGATATGATGATCAGGCTCAAACCAGGCGACATAATGCGCGTCTTTTCCCTCTGGGCCCGCGGCATTCTCGACCTGGCGAAAGCGGACGAAGGCGTGCATTTTATGGCTGTCGCGGCGCACCGACTTATCAAGCTCCTCCACCCGGCGCACATCGAGGTCGGTCTTGTCCTCCATCATGCGCGGATTGCTCTGAAGCCGCCACAGCAGCCGGTACAGCAGCGCAAAGCGTTCTGGATCGGAATGCAGCGCCGCATTGCGCGCCAGGCTCAGAAACCGCTTGCTCGCCCGCGCTGGCCGGGAATCTCGGTCTGGCTCAGGCGGACGCTCAGTCAGCCCAGACGCGCTACCTTGGGCAAACAGATCGCCCGTCCCGCCCGGCTCAACCCAAGACACTCTATCTGGCGGCACCTCGCATTGGACCAGCGTGCGCGCCTGATCCCGCCAAAACGCAAAATCATCGGGCGCTGGCAATTGCACCGCGTAATGCGCGCCAACGGACGGTGCCCGTGTTGAGAGAGCCTGCCCGCTCATGACGCAAACAGCTCCAACTGTTCCTGCTTGGGCGCGAGCAGGCTACGCAAATCCGCCCGGTCTGTCAGCGTCGTCGGACGCCAATCAAGCGCGGTGATAAATGGGCGCACCTTCGCGATTGACTGGGTCAGCCGCGCCACATCATCAAGCCGCAAGGTCCGATGACGCCGCGCAGTAATGATCCGCCGAACCGCTGTCGGTCCCAGCCCTGGCACGCGCAGCAACATCTCTTTGCCCGCACGGTTCACATCCACTGGGAATGTCTCACGAAATTTGAGCGCCCAGGCCAGCTTGGGATCAATATCGAGCGGCAGATTACCATCCGCGTCCGTCGCCTCGCACACCTCGCCCGGCGCATAGCCATAGAACCGCATCAGCCAGTCGGATTGATACAGCCGGTGCTCTCGTAACAAGGGCGGGCGTTGCAGCGGTAAAACTGCGCTGGCATCTGGAATCGGCGAAAAGGCGCTGTAATAAACCCGGCGCAGGCCAAAGGAATCGTAAAGTCGGCTCGCCTTGCCAACAATATCCGCATCAGACGCCCGGTCTGCACCAACAATCATCTGGGTCGATTGGCCCGCCGGGGCAAAACGCGGTGCGTGGCGAAAGCGTTTGCGCGCATCCTTCGCCTCGATGATGTCGTTCTTCGTCTTGGCGATCGCCCCTTCGATCTGCCGCTCGTCTTTATCAGGCGCGAGGCGGGTCAGGCCGCTGGTCGTGGGCAATTCAACATTGATGGAGACACGGTCAGCATAAAGCCCCGCCTGACGCACCAGCTCTGGATCCGCCTCTGGAATAGTCTTTAAGTGGATGTAGCCGCGAAAATCATACTCATCGCGCAGGATCCGGGCAGCCTCGACCATCTGCTCCATCGTATGGTTGGAGCTTTTGATGATGCCTGATGAGAGGAACAGTCCCTCGATATAATTGCGCCGGTAAAAATTGAGCGTGAGGTCGGCGACCTCTTGCGGGGTGAAGCGCGCGCGCCGCACATTCGAGCTCTTGCGGTTGATGCAGTAGTGGCAATCGAAAATGCAGTGATTGGTCAGCAATATTTTGAGCAATGAAATGCACCGGCCATCTGGCGCATAAGCGTGGCAAATGCCCATCCCCTCGGTTGAGCCGATCCCTTTGCCGTCCAGCGAGTTCTTCTTCGCCGTACCCGAAGACGCGCAAGAGGCATCATATTTCGCCGCATCAGCGAGAATTTCGAGCTTTTCTAAGAGCGATTTTTGGGTCATCGGAACATTCCTTTTGTTCCTTATATGTTCCAATTGGATTCAACAATAGTGAGGAATTTGCAACCTTAAATTGAGCGGGTAGTGGTGCATGTCTGAAAGATACGGCCCATAGCTCATGAAAGAAATCAGATAAAAACACTCTGATACGGGAACCTCCTCATCCGTAGTGAGTATTTTGCACAAGTCCGATCCCTTCTAACGAGCAATTCTGCCCGTAATATCGGACGGTAACATGCGGCTTTCATGCCGTTTCCAATTGTTAGCGGGACGTATCACATGTCCTGCAATAGGGAGTAACCGATGAAGTTTTTTGCATCTCTCACCGCAGTAGCTCTACTGAGCGTGCCTGCCATTACAGTCGCGAAGGACTGGAATTTTGGCGATGGTGAGGCACCTGAGCGTTGGAGCCTTGAAAACAGTCAATATGCGCTGTGCGATGCGGGCCTTATGCAATCGCCAATTGACCTCGCCGAAGCCAAAGCAACCGGTGATATCACCGTCACCACCAATTACGGTGATGTCGCTAGTACGCTGGCGATCTCAGAAGAAAAGCTGCAACTCGATTTCTCGGCTGGCCTAATGATGCAATCGGGCAACAAGACCTTCAACCTATTGCAGGTCCACTTCCACACCCCATCAGAACACGCGATCAGCGGCAAGCGCTATCCTTTGGTTGCACACTTCGTGCACGCTACCGAAACGGGTGAATTGGGCGTTCTGGGCGTGATGTTTGAAGAAGGCCAGGCCAACCCTGCGTTCAACAACGTCGCAGCCGCGCTTGGATCAGGTGATGGCACAGCCATTACCGTTGACGCCTCACAGATGATCCCAGAGGATCTCTCGGTTTTCCGTTACATGGGTTCGCTAACCACGCCGCCATGTTCAGAAGGAGTAAACTGGCACGTTGCAGAACAAACCATGACGGCCAGCGCAGAGCAAATCGCAGCGATGACCAACATTCTTGGCCCAACCGCACGCTCGATTCAACCACTCGGCAATCGCCTACTGGTTGCGCCGTCTAAGTAGGTTTTAGCAAGCACATAAACGAAAGGGGGCCGCACTCATATGCTGGCCCCTTTTTGTGTTTAGCGATGTAAAATTGCCGTGCGTGAGCTTACTTTTTGCTCGGATCAAAATCGCTCAGGCTTACGCCGTTCTGCTTGCACAGGTGATCAATGATCGCTGCATGCATCTGGCCCTCAAAGGCAACACCAGCGAACTCGCCTTCAATCCAGGCGATGGTTCCCATTGGCGCGTTAATACCATCGACCTTCATCACCACTCGGTCACCGATGTTTGCAAAACCAGATTTGGCTTTGATCTTACAGCCCCCTTCAGAGATGTCGATCAGATCAACGAACACCACGCGCGAGCGAACGCGGCTCTTGACCATCAGGCTAAGCGGCTTTCTATCGGCCGTACGAGGGATGCTGTGCATATTCATGCTGCCTAAGTAGCCAAAAACCGTAAACGAATAATAACTGAAGCGCTGAGGGGGTGTAGCAGACACAGTTAATGCGGCGCATGCCTGGTCGGTATTGTGCAGTCAGGAAGCTAAGCGCACATCCCCTGTAAATACCATGCAGGCATGCCTCCACGGCCATCATCGACCAAGCCGTGGCGATAAATCCAATAGCGCTGACCTTTGGCATCTTCGATCCGGTAATAGTCACGCAAACGCACGCTGGAGCGCTCTCTCCACCACTCTGGCGCAATCCGTTCAGGCCCCTCCACACGCACCACTTCGCGCACCTTTCCGCGCCAGCGAAACCGCTGAGGACACCCATCAGGTGAGGCGTAAAGCACAGAAATGACCTCTGCTTTATCAAGCATCTTTAATGGCCTATGATAGAAATCTAATACATCTTGCGAAGCTGACTGGTGATCAAGCGGGGGCACCCAAACCTGCGCGCGTTCTGGAATGTGGCTGGCTCGTGCGGCTGGCCTGCGCACCGCCTCTGGGCCAAGCCGTACCGTCAGTCGGTCAATGCAAGCGGCCAGCGATGTGCCATGCTGCTCAGCGGCGATTTCAATGTCACCCTGCCCCAATGCCAGAGGCTCTGACCAACTGGCTCGCAGGCGCACAATCTCAATCCCGAAGCTGGCGTCAACATCCTCAAGTTTGTTGGTGAACAGCCGGGTAATATGCGCTGCATCACGGGTGGCCGCCGCCAATTCAAGCTTTCGCACCAGCACTTCGCCATCAACCCGCCACAGCCCAAGTTCAAGCCTGCGCGCACCTTCGCCTTTACCCTCCAACTCACGCGCCATATCGGCGGCAAGATCAGACAGCACCTGATCCAGCAGGCTGCGATGGCGGATCGGCTCCATCAAACGCCGCTGGACCAGCGGCATTGTCTGCGCGATCACAGGGAGCAGTGGCTCTGGCACTTTACCCAGCAATTGATCGAGCCGGATCAAGGGGTTTGCAGTGGGCGATTTGCTGCGGAAACGGCGCTTCAAGGCATCCCGGCCAGAGGCTTCGCTCACATTGCCATCCAAGCCAGAGCCGCCCTTTGCGATTGCGGCGAGATCACCCAGAGATTTCAGCCCCAAACGCCTGAGCACGGTGAGCACATTCGAGATCGAGACGCAAGGCAGCAACCGGCAGATCGGCCAGCATTCGCATCGCGTCATCTTGGCGCACAAGGATACACTCAGAATAGCCTATCTTAACCCCAAAATGCGCCAGCGCCCATGCTGCACCCGCTGTGGGAGCGATAGCAGCTCGTGCGGCCAGTCCCCGCGCCGCGCAGGCCGTGTGCACATCCTCGATCAGCCGGGCCTCTCCGCCAAACAGATGGGCCGCCCCGCTCACATCGACCAGCACCCCATCGGGCGGGTCCAGCGCGCTCCACGGCCCCCAACGCTGAGCCCACAAGGCCAGCTTTTCCAGAAAGTCGAGGTCTCCAGTTGGATCAGACGGGGTAACCGCAATATCCGGGCACAAGGTGCGGGCATCGGCCAGCATCATGCCAGGGGTTGCCCCTGCTGCACGCCCCAGATCATTGACCGCATCAATGCGTGGGCCATGCGCGGTTTCTGTAATCAGAGCGGTGGGCACCGCATCTGCATCCTCACCGCGCGTAATCGCGTTACAGCGCCGCCAGCGATCGACCGACAGTTGGGCGAGCCAAATTGCCAATATCCGCCGCGGCGGGGTGTTTACGAGGCTCTGTTGCTCGCAGGTTTCCTTTCTCATCGCTCAAAATCCATTCTCCGGGGGGATGCATGCGGGCGCGGAACAATTCCGCCTGCCAGGCTGGATCGCCGGGCGCATCCGCATTCCAGCGCGGTGCAGCCGATGGCGCAGCCTCTACCCGCCAGCGCATGCGCGCAGAGGACAGGTCAGCGCTCGCATCAAGCCGCACCAGCCAGAGCGGAATTCCATGCTTTTCAGCCGTGAGGCTAAGACGGCGAGATGCGGTAAAATCGAGCGCGCGCGGATTGCCAGCGATCTCTCCAATCACGAATGCAAGATCGCGGCAACGCAGCCCCTCCTCAAGCGCAAACAGCGCGTCTTGAGCGCTCTTTGCCACCACATGGATCACCCGGCGGCGCAGATCAGGCGGCAAGCCCTGCGCATAAGGCCGCCCAGTCAAACGGATCGCCTCGCGGTCTTGCACCCACAGGATCTGACGTTGATCATCCACCTCTGCCAGTGGGTCGCTGCGCCGCACCCTTGCCTGAGCCGCCAAAGCATCGCGGGCCAGCGCCAATGCCGCCCCCGCTCCGCTCGCATCCTGAGCGCTGGTGAACACCTCTGAATGTGATGCAGCCAATAGACCCGGCCGCCAGCGCGCCTCGCGGCGGCGCGATTGCGCGAGGATATCGCTCGCCCTCACGGGCTTAAGCACGGCGCAGGCCGCCATTCCAACCGACAAGCGCGCCGAAGAGATACCGGAGACAGCAGTGCCCACAGAAGAGCTGTGGAGCGCGTTCGCTCTGGAAGGGTTTGCAGCACTGGTCATAGGAACATCTTTGCCCAAGCGGGTCGCTTAGAACGACTCACTTGTTCTCATTATGTTCCACAATGTTAAAAAGATTGCAATGGGGGAGAACAGCCAGCCAGGCGGCCCTCCCTCCTAAAATCACCAGTGCTTAGCCAAACAGGCCGAATGCCAAAATGATGGTCAGCACAATCGGACAAACAAAGCGAACGAGAATGCGCCAGATTTGGTGAAGCAGGCCGTCCAGCCCGTTCTCATCATCAATCAGCCGCGCATCCGCAATCCAGCCAACAAAGATACAGGTCAGGATCGCGCCTATCGGCATGAACAGCTTTGCGGTCACACCATCCAGGGCATCAAAGAAATTCGCCTCTGCAAAGATCGGGATGAACGCCAGTGGCCGGAAATCAGCCATTTCATTGAAGGACAAGGCCGAGAGGATGCCCAATACTGCTGCACCGACCCCGACGATGGCGGTTGCAACCGGACGTGGCAGCTTGAATTTCTCAAGCGTGTAAGCGGTCGGTGCCTCAAGCAGCGACACCGAGCTGGTGAGCGCCGCAAAGAAGATCATGATGAAGAACAATAAGCCGATCAGCGAGCCAAATGGCATCTGCTGAAACGCCACTGGTAATGATGCGAACATCAGGCCCGGCCCAGCGCTAGCAGAAAGGCCAGCGGCGAACACAATCGGGAAAATTGTCAGACCAGCGAGCAAGGCAACCGCCGTATCTGCGCCCGCAATAATACCTGAGGTTTTGCCCAGGTTCGTCTCACGGCTAGCATAGGCGCCATAGGTCATCATCCCGGCCACACCAAGCGACAATGAGAAGAACGCCTGCCCAACCGCCGCCAACATGACTTCGCCGGTTAATTTGGAGAAATCGAAGGTGAATAGGTAGCTCACAGCTTGGCTGAACTCGCCGGTGAATGCGCCGTAGATCGTGATCGCCAGAAACAGCACGAAGAACAACGGCATTAGATATACCGCCACCCACTCAATCCCGCTGGAAACACCGCGCGCCACGAAAAACAGGGTCAGGGCCAAAAACCCAAGATTGAGCCCAACCATCAGGCTGCCATTGCCGAACAGTCCGGGAAGCAACCCTTCAATATCGCTCGCAGCGCGCCCTTCAAAAGCGCCCCCAGCAAGGCCGGTTTGCACCAAATCGCTCGCAAAGACGCCAACATAATAGAGCACCCAACCGCCCACGACGCAGTAGAAGCTGAGGATCAGGAAGGCGGCAAAAACGCCCATCGATCCAATAATGCCCCAGCCTTTCGAAGCTCCGGAATCCGCCGCGACACGGCGCACGCTTTCCGGCGCAGAGGCCTGACCATGGCGGCCAACCAGCACTTCAGACAGCAACACTGGCAGACCAATAAGTAGCACACAAAAAATGTAGAACAGAACGAAGGCCCCGCCGCCATTCTCGCCCGCCTCAGCAGGGAAGCGCCACATGTTTCCAAGGCCAACAGCCGACCCCACTGCGGCCAGAATAAAGGCTGTGCGCGAGGACCAACCTTCACGCGCGCTCGAACCGGAAGAAGCAACCATGTATGTATTACCCTCTCACGCGCCGATCCGGCGCAAATTGTTATGCGCAAGTCATGCAAGAAAATTGCGGCGGCGTAAACGCCTCTTACAAACGCTCCACGGCGGGCTTTGCCAAGCCCGCGTCGCGCGGCTAGAGACTAGCGCCATGTCGACTACATTTCAGCTTGATACGAGCACCAGCCGCGCCACTCCTACGCCAAAGCCCAGGAAACGCCTTACTGTGCCGCGCATTCGCGACCACAAGAAGGACGGCACAACCAAAGAACCGCTGGTTATGCTGACCGCATACACCGCGCGTCAGGGGCAGTTGCTGGATACGCACTGCGACCTGCTGCTGGTCGGAGATTCGCTGGGCCAGGTGATCTACGGACTCGATTCCACCCTGCCAGTGACGCCAGAGATGATGATTGCGCATGGCGCAGCGGTTGTACGCGGCAGCTATCACAGCGTCGTCGTGGTCGATATGCCGTTTGGTTCCTATGAGGCATCAAAAGAGCAAGCCTTTGACACAGCCAGCCGGATCATGGCCGAAACGGGATGCGCCGCTGTTAAACTCGAAGGCGGGGAAGCGATGGCTGAGACAGTCGCTTTCCTCTCCAACCGAGGGATCCCTGTAATGGGCCATGTCGGCCTGACCCCGCAGGCGGTGAATGTGCTAGGCGGATATGCAGCGCGCGGACGCAGTCAACACGAACACGAGAAAATTATCACTGATGGCAAAGCTCTGGAGGAGGCTGGCGCTTTCGCCGTCGTGGTTGAAGGCGTGATTGAACCGATTGCCATTTCGCTGACCCAGTCACTCGAAGTACCAGTGATCGGCATCGGAGCATCCGCACAATGCGATGGACAAGTGCTTGTCACCGAAGACATGCTAGGCATGTTTGAACGCGTGCCGCGCTTCGTCAAACGCTATGAAAACATCGCGGAAGTGATCGACAAGACGGTTGCGACCTATGCCGAGGAAGTGCGCGCGCGCAGCTTCCCAACCGCTGAGCAAACCTACCAGCCAAAGAGCTAGTCCGCGCCTTCCTGACGGCCCGCAAGCATGCTGGCCAAGGGCGCAGCGCAGACCAGTTGCAGCAGATGGTAGAGCAGCAGCGGCGCGATTACGAAGCCAGCGGCATCGGGCGGAAACAAGATCGCGGCGAGAGGCGCGCCGATGGCGACGCTCTTTTGCGCCCCGGCAAACAGAAACGCGATCCGGTCTGCCCGGGGATAACGGAACAGCCCGCCGGTTAGCCAAGCTCCGCCCGTGCCGACGATCAAAAACGCAATGACAAACCCCAGCAATGCGGCCCACTCAGCAAAGCCGAACATGGTCGCGAGGCCCTGCTCCACAGCGCCGGAAAAGGCGACATAGACCGCAATGCCGATCACCATCCGGTCAAGCCATGCGACTTGGGCCTTACGCTCCTTCAGCCAACCGATCATCCAGCCTTGCAGTGCCTGGCCAATCAGAAATGGCAAGATCAGGATCAAGCCGATGCGAACAATCGTCTCGCTGCCAATATCCGCAGCGCTACCGCCTCCCAGCGCCGCAAACAAAGGCGCGGTCAGAAACACACCGGCAATATTGATGAGCGCCGCACCGACCACAGACAAGGCGACATTGCCGCGCGCCAGGCTGGTGTAAGAGGTCGCGGACTGAATGGTGGATGGCAATGTGCCGAGATAGAGGAAACCCAGCGCGACCAGTGGCGGCAAGGCCCATTGCGCGAGCAATGAGAAGCCGAGGCCTGAGAGCGCCATCGCTCCAAACACCCATAGGAACAGCGGCGCGAAGAAGCGCCAATTCGCGAGGCCTCGCGCAATGTCGCCGCGTGCGATCCGCATGCCATTGACCAGAAACAGTACAAAAATGCCTGTGTTCGACACCGTCTGAGCGGTCTCGCGCAGCGCCCCTGCCGCAGGAAGCACCAGGGCAAGGATCGTAGCCAAGATCAGCACGGCAATCATCGGATCCGCCAATAAGGATAGTCGCGACTTCATCGCGCGCGCTCTGCCCTCCCCTTTGGCCTTTGTCGAGGGGCGTGCGCTCTTACTCTGCTGGCGGCGCAAACGTGCCCGGACGCAGGCTTTCAGCGAATTCCGCGAAGCCTTGCTTTTCGTCTTCACGCTCCAACCCGCGCGCAGCAGCCGCCCTTAGGACGAGCAAATACGGGTCATTGCCCGCGCCCAGATCAATCGCATAGTCAAGCAGCACCGCCACTCTTAACCAGTCTTCTGCTGCTGCGCTGCGCTCTGCCAGCATCAGCACCGCCTCAGCATTGTTTGGCTCGCCAGCGAGATGCCGCACCAACAGAGTGTCAGCCGCAAGGTCATCACCGGTCATTCGGTAAGCCGCAATAATCCGCTGGGTCAGCGGCCAGGGCCTTCGGATTTGCGCAGCCACTTGGTAAAGCTCCAACGCTTGCTCTGGATCATTAACCGCGAGGCCAACGTCCCCAATCAGTGAGTGCACATCCGCCGACCCTGGAAATTGACGGCGGAGCGAATTGGCGAGCCGCGCGGCTCCTGGCAAATCATTTTGTGCGATCATATCGCGCAGCTGCCGAGTTGGCGCAGGTAAAACCGCTCTGCCATCGGCTGTGCTCCCGAGCACCACGAGCCCCCGAACGCGCCCTTCGGCTGCCCGCTCCAGCAATGGCGCCGCCGCCTCGCGGTCACCCAGCCTCTCATAGGCGCGGCCAACGATGCCGAGCAGGTAGGGCGATGCATCCAGCGAGGCAGTGCGCGGGGCAAAGCGCTCAACCAATTCAGCCTCACGCTCACCGCGTAGCAGAGCCAGCGCAACCAGCTCCAACAGACGGATGTTGCCGGGTTGCCGCTCTGCCAAGGCGCTGAGTTTCAATGCAGCACTATCATAGGCACTTTCATTGAGGTCAATCAGTCCGTCCAGCAGCAATGCGGCTGGGACATTACGGCTCACCATACCGCTGCGTTCAAGCAAAGAGCGCGCCAGGATCGGTTTGTCAGCACGCGCAGCCAGCAGTGCCTGAAGATAGTGCACCTTTGGATGCTTGGGATCGATTTTCGCAAGGTTCCGAACGGCTGCCAGCATATCGCGATTGCGCCCCAAATCGCCCAAGGTTGCCGCCAGATCAGCTAGGATCTCTACATCTTCAGGAGCCGCCTTATGAGCAGCCTCAAACCACGGCAATGCGTCTATCAAACCATGCGCATCGCGCACCATCTGAGCGCGCAAATGCAGCGCCAAGGATGATTGCGGACCCAGCTCTAGCGCACGCTCTGCGGCTTCCAATGCGGGCAAATGCTCTCCGCCGCGAAAACGCAGACGAGCGATCGCGACCCATAGTGCGGGATTTTCCGCATCGATTGCGAAAGCTTGATCCAGCAATCCGCCCGCTTGGGGCAGATCACCTTCGCGCATCGCCGCGCGCGCATCTTTGATCAAAGTGACGAATTCATCGCTGCCCTCGATCGCCGCTTCTGCGGGCGCGCTATCGTCCTCGCTAGTTAGCGAGCAGCCACCCAGTACCAGCGCGCACCCGGCCAACAGCCAGCCCAGCGCAGGGGATCTGAGGCCAGATTTAGGCCTGCAAATCATATTGTTTGAGCAGATCATACAAAGTTGGCCGGCTGATCCCGAGCAGTTTGGCCGTGCTTGAGATGTTGCCCTCGCTGCGCGCCAAAGCATGGCGGATAATCCGGCGGTCCGATTGCTCGCGCGCCGCCTTAAGGTTCAGCACTTCGGCATCTTCCTCTTCGCCGCTGTCAAAATCGAGGTCTTCAGCGTTTACCAGTTTTCCATCAGCCATGATGACCGCGCGCTTCACCCGGTTTTCCAGCTCGCGGACATTGCCGGGCCAATCATGCGCATCAATCGAGGCCAGTGCATCAGGGCCGAAACCCGTGACCGCTGGGTTCATCTCAGCAGAAAACCGCTTGAGGAAGGCCTTCGCCAGCAGAATGGCATCGCCGTGCCGCTCCGCCAGGTTCGGGATACGAACGACGATTTCGGCCAGCCGATAGAACAGGTCCTCGCGGAATGTGCCCTCGCCAATCATATTCTCTAGGTCTTGATGGGTGGCGCAAACGATCCGAGTGTTCACCTCAATCTGTTTGCGTCCGCCAATCCGTTCGATCGTGCGTTCCTGCAAGAAGCGTAGCAATTTGACCTGCAATGGCAGCGGGATATCGCCAACCTCGTCGAGGAACAGCGTACCGCCATCGGCGCTTTCGATTTTGCCTTCGGTGGTTTTGACCGCGCCGGTAAACGCGCCCTTTTCGTGCCCGAACAGTTCGCTTTCGAGCAGGTTTTCAGGGATCGCTGCGCAATTGATGGCAACGAACGGCCCGTTCGCACGATCACTCGCATCATGCAGCCCTTGCGCGAGCAGCTCTTTGCCAGTTCCGCTTGCGCCCAGCAGCATGACCGAGACGCTGGTGCTCGCCACCCGCTCAATCGTGCGTGCGACTTTCACCATTTCAGGTGCGCCAGTGATCAAGCGACCAAGGACCGTCTTTTCCTCGCCAGCACTGGCGACCAGACGGCGGTTCTCTTGTTCGATCAAATGCAGGTTGTAGGCGCGGCGAACGATCAGGCCGAGCGCTTCAATATCAACCGGCTTTTGGTAAAAATCGTATGCGCCGCGTTCGATCGCCTGCAGCGCGCTTTCCCGCGCGCCGTGGCCGCTTGCCACAATCACCTTGGTATCGGGCTTCAGCTCCATGATCGCATCGAGCACGGCAAAGCCTTCGCTCGTGCCATCGGGATCAGGCGGCAAGCCAAGATCGAGCGTTACGACAGCAGGCATTTCGCTGCGCAGCGCCGTGATGGCGGCCTCACGATTGCCAGCAATCACGACCTCAAAATCATCATAGGCCCATTTGAGTTGAGCCTGCAGGCCCTCGTCATCTTCGACGATCAATAGAGTGGGTTTCTTATCGGCCATTATGCGACCTCGCCTGATTTGGGTTGTTCTTCCTTCGCGAGAATTTCAGCCGCCTCGCGCAGCGGCAGGATGATGCTGAACCGTGTGCCCAGTCCTTCGCGGGATTCGACGTTCACGCGCCCGCCCATTGCCTTCACGATCTCGCGCGCTTCAAATGCACCGATGCCAAAACCGCCCTCTTTCGAGGAGACGAAGGGTTTGAACAGGCCATTGCGGATGAAACCGGGTGACATGCCAGAGCCGGTATCGATGATGTCGAATTGACCATTCAGACCATCGCTCGACACATCGAGGTAGATCGGAGTTTCCGGATCGCTCGCATCAATCGCGTTTTGGATCAGATGCATAATCGCCTGCTCTAAACCTTCATTATCGGCCATCACGACGGCGGGATCAGCCCGTGTTAGCTGCAGCGGGTGTGTAACTTCAAAACGCTTTGCCAGGCCCTTTGCCATTGCAGCGAGATCAACCGACCTGCGCTCTTGCGACTGCCCAGAGCCATAGCGGCCAAGGCGAGCTAGCAGGTTTGCGAGCTTGTCAGATGAATTGCGCAAAGTGACGAGCATATCTGCCCGAAAATCCGGATTATCCGCGTGCTTTTCCGCATTCCGGGCGAGCAACGATAATTGACTCGCCAGATTTTTGATATCGTGCATCACGAAGGCGATCCGGCGATTGAACTCATCAAACCGGCTTGCCTCCATCAGTGCCTGTTGGCCTGATTGCTCGGCGAGATAGCTGGCTAGCTGCTGCCCTACAACTTTGAGGAGATCGTAATCTTCCCAATCGAGACGCCGCTCGATCCGAGGGCGCGCCAGCACAATCGTGCCAACCAGTCGGTCAAAATGGACAAGCGGGACGAGTGCCCAAACATCCTCTGTCTCAGTCAGCCATTCAGGCACCAAAGCAACTTCACCGAAATGGTCATTGCCTGCTCGCACATCATCCAGATCCAGGATGTGGTTATGCTGCTCAAGCAGGCTTGAAAGCTCATAATCTGCGGCGATGGCTGGCACCGCGATAGTTGGCCAGTTGGAGCGCGCCACCAATTCCAATTGCGCCTCTTCATCGGGCGCGAGCAGCAGTCCCCCCGGACTGTCAGTGATATCGGCAATCGCCCTGATCGCCCGTTCTTGAAAGCTTGGCATGCCTGATGCGCCTGCCCCAACCGAGGCGCTGCCAACGGTACGAGTGAAACGCAGCCATTCCTCGCGGTAATCATAGCGATGCTGAAACAGATGCTTCGTCGCCATGACCCTGAGCCACGCGCGGGCACGCTCTGAGGGCAACCACAAGACCGCCGCCATACCTGCGAAGACCAGAAAGATCACCTGCGTCGCACGACCCAAATCTCCGCCCAGCATAGAGAGCGATTTGGTCACAAAGATCATCAGGACGAGATAGGAACCGATGACCAAAAGTGACAGAGTCTGGAATGTTACCGCGCGCGAAGGGCGGAATTCCAGATCAGCACTGCGCGCATTGGCCCCAAGCGCAAGCACGCCGATCATTACGCCCGACAATGCCCCTCTCAGGGCAAGCAGCAGGCCGGGTTCCTCACCGCTGAGATAAGCGATCGTGTAGAGGTTGAGATCGTAGCCCCAAAGGCAAGTAAGCGCGACCCCGCTCCAGCGCAAAACGCGGCGCGCCGCCATTGATGCACCAACATATAGGTTGTGCAGCAGCACCAGAGCGCCAATCGCGACAAGCATGTTAAGCGCCGCGCTGACTTCGAACGTCACATCAAGCAGCTCTGGCTCAGATGCGACCCGCGCCTCGATCAGCAGCAGCACAGGCTGCAGCAATTGAACCAGCGCCAGCGCGATAATCACGGGCCGGGTCGGTTTTAGGCTCTCGTCGCGCCCATCATTGGCGAACAGACGGAATATCAGAAATATCCATGCGCAATTGCGCGCAGTCTCCGCCAGTCGAACAGCCGACTCCAGCGGACCCTGTGCAGCCGCCAATGCGCACCAAATGCCGGTGAAGGCGATAGCGCTGAGCGCAGCCGCACGGTCAGAACGCGAACGATCTCCGTTGCGGGTCGCCCACAGGGCCGCCACCGCGCAGCACACGGCCCCGGCAAGATAGCCTGCAAAACTGATCAAAGTTAGAAGTTCGCCTTCAGCCATTAGCGAGCACCCTCTGGCCAGAGCACCACGCGGACGGTCTGCAACAGGATCACTAAATCAAGAAACGGCGTATAGTTCTTTGCGTAATAAAGATCATATTCGAGCTTCTTACGGCTGTCTTCGGTCGATGCGCCGTAGGGATAATTGATCTGAGCCCATCCGGTAATGCCGGGTTTGACCATATGCCGTTCTCCGTAAAACGGGATCTCTTCCTGCAGATCATCAACAAATTTCGGCACTTCGGGACGCGGCCCGACAAAACTCATATTGCCTTTCAGAACGCTCCAGGTTTGCGGCAACTCGTCGATCCGAACCTTGCGGATAAAGCGCCCGAGGCGGGTGACCCGTGGATCGTTTTCCTCAGCCCATTTCGCGCCGTCCTTTTCCGCGTCCGTGCGCATCGAACGCAGCTTGATGAGATAAAACGGCTCGCCATAGAGGCCAACGCGTTCCTGCTTAAAGAACGCAGGTCCTTTGCTATCCAGCTTCACCAGCAAAGCGAAAATCGCAATGATTGGGAAGGTCAGTAGAAGCAGCAAAAGACTGGCAACAATGTCAAACAACCGCTTGAAAGCACCGGAAATCACTCGCCCAGAGGAAAATCCATCGGAAAAGATCAACCAGCTGGGATTGACCGTATCCAGATCAACCCGGCCCGTCTCACGTTCCAGGAAGCTAGAGAAATCATTGACGTGCACACCCTTGGTCTTAATCCGCAAAAGGTCCGGGAGTGGCAACGCATTGCGCCGTTCCTGCAAGGCGAGCACAACTTCGCTCACGCCCAGGTTTTCGACAAACCGGCCAAGGTCATGGATCGCCTCACGCGCAATCGCTTCTTCAACCACCCGCTCCGGCTCGTTCATCGCGATATAGGAGACGATCGCAAAGCCAGTTTCCGGCTTATCACCCAGCTCACGCAGTCGCTGCGCCCTGTCACCCGCACCCAGCACCATCACCCTGCGGCGAAAGGCCGACGAGCCAAGGAAGCTGTTAAGGAACATCCGGTCCACCACCAGCAGGCCGATGGCGAAGCACATGGTGTAAAAAAGTGTGGAACGCCAGAAGGTATCCGCGGCCAGCACAAAATCGATCACCGCTAGGGCAATGATACCAAGGCTGATCGCCACGAGCAGTCTGGCGCCCGCAAACCGCAGGCTGCGCAGCGCATAGGGTCCGTACACCCCGACAGAGATCATTGCGATCCATACCACGGAGGCTGAGCCCGTCAGTGGCAACCAGCGCCCCGCAATAGGCCCTGGATCCATCCCGATCTGCGAGGCTCGTAGCTGCCAGGCGAGCTCACTAGCCAGCACCAGAAGCGCAAAGTCCAGCAGACCGAGCAGCAGCACGGCGTGGGGGATATAATGCTTAAACAAGCGGATCATCAGATTCGAAGCTCGCAGTAATTGCAATTGCAAGCGTGGCTTTACGCGCGAGACCTTAAGTGTCGGTAAATTTTACAGCGCTTGCTCTAAGCCGCCTCTTGAGCCGATCTACACGGTTAATGAGATGTGAAGAACGCACTATGTATTTACGCTTAGCTGTGGGAGGTTCAAACCCTTGCCTGAGCCGCCAAACGCGTAGTCTGTGGGGTCAAGCAATCCGGCCTGCTGCAGCGCGAGCAATTCACACCCAATGGTATCGCGTCTTCCTCTGCCAAAGACACGCCGCGCGCCTGTGCCAATTCGCCCGCAAAGCGCGCTTCAAGCCCAAGCACTATCGCTTGGCGCGCCGAGCAGGTGACGCCGCCGCCATCAACCGTGCGTGCAATGGTGAACCAGTGCTTGGGCGCCGCCTCGCCTTCGCTGAACAGCACCGGCTGGGTGAGCAGTGTACCCGGGCGTTCAAACGCTGAATACGGCGCCCAGGCGGGCCAGCGCGCTCCGTCCAGTGGGAACATCGCCCCGCTCGCCCCAGCGCTGAACCCGGCAAGCTCTCCGGACCGGTCAAGCCGCGCAGAGAAGAAAGGCAGGCCCCGTTCGCCCACCCGCTGCAAGGTCGTGAGCCTCTGGGCAACCTGCGCAAAGTTGACGGCAAAACGCCGCTGTAAAACCGTAAGATCATAGCCGGTCTGCTCACACGCTCTCAGAAAGCGTCCGTAAGGCATCAGCAGGGCGGCAGCGACATAATCGCTGACCGCACTGCGCATGGCATCGCGCGCCTCGCGGCTGGTCAGCCCCGCCCCTTCAACAACCGCATCAATCGCCTCGCGCTGCTCCAGCACGCCAACTTGCCGTGCAATTTGAAACCGCCGTGCCGCACCCGGCAGCATCTCAGACAATTGCAGCTGGCGCGCATGCAGATCGAGCCAGGCCACCTGGCCTGGGATCACCTCAGCTGGCAGAATGCGCACCGACAGACGGTGCCGCTCGCGCAAACGCTCATTCAAAGCCACGCTGATTTCAGCACGCGACAGCCTGAGTTGATCGGCCAAATCCTCGGCTGCGTGATCAAGGTCGGAAAAATGGTTCTGCCAGCGCTCCACCGCCTCGCGGGCCTGCCTGTCAGGGTCATCGCCGCGCGACGCCACAACGCCGCCTGCATCAAACAGCCGCGCAAAGGCAGCCGCAGCCTGAGGCGCAGCGGCAAGAAACTCCTGCACTTCTTCCCGGTCGATCCCAAGATCGCTGAAGCGTTCATCGGAGAGGCGGCGCGCAAGGCCATCCAGCCCGCCAATTGCCTCGTCTTCGCGCAGGCTGCGCGGATCAAAATCAAACCGCTCAATCACCTGCACCAGCACACGTGCGGACAGCGGACGCTGATTACGCTCAATAAGATTGAGATAGCTTGGCGAGATACCAAGCGAGGTGGCCATAGCGGCCTGCGTCAGGCCCTCACGCTTACGCAATCGGCGCAAAGCAGGACCGGCGAGAAGAGAGTTGTCAGCCACAAGAGGCTTTGTAAATTACTTTACATCCTCACACAAGCTTTAC
Organism: Erythrobacter sp. SN6-5; assembly: GCF_057364945.1. NCBI lineage: Bacteria > Pseudomonadati > Pseudomonadota > Alphaproteobacteria > Sphingomonadales > Erythrobacteraceae > Erythrobacter > Erythrobacter sp. SN6-5. The sequence continues at coordinate 2,127,548 of NZ_CP200282.1, read as the reverse complement.
GGTCTTTGGGCCGATACAGACACGATTGTCTGTAAGGTTTGCTGGAGAATCGTGTCTCTGTCCGGTATATAGAATGGCATAAATCTCCCCATAGTGAAGCCGAAAGAACAGACATGACTTATCAAGCAACCACCGCAAAAATGCAGCAAACCATCAACGCCAACGGCCCAAGCTGGGACGCTATTGATGCAGAAGCGACCGCCCGCATGGCGATCCAAAACCGCTTCCCCACTGGACTTGATATCGCAAAATACACTGCGAAAATCATGCGCGCCGATATGGATGCTTATGACGCGGATCCCACCCAATACACGCAGTCACTCGGCTGCTGGCACGGTTTCATCGCGCAGCAGAAGATGATTTCGATCAAGAAGCACTTCGGCAGCACGAAACAGCGCTACCTCTACCTGTCAGGCTGGATGGTTGCCGCTTTGCGCAGCGAGTTTGGCCCTCTGCCCGATCAGAGCATGCACGAGAAGACCAGCGTTCCGGCGCTGATCGAAGAGCTCTACACCTTCTTAAAGCAAGCTGATGCGCGTGAGCTAGGCGGCATGTTCCGCGCCCTTGATGCAGCGCGCGAAGCTGGCGATGAAGTAGAAGCCAAGCGTCTTGAGCATGCGATCGACAATTATGAAACGCACGTCGTTCCGATCATCGCAGACATTGACGCTGGCTTCGGCAATGCTGAGGCAACCTATCTGCTGGCCAAGAAGATGATCGAAGCGGGTGCCTGCGCTTTGCAAATCGAAAACCAGGTCTCTGACGAGAAGCAGTGCGGCCACCAGGACGGCAAGGTTACTGTCCCGCACGAAGACTTCGCCCAGAAGATCCGCGCCTGCCGCCACGCCTTCCTCGAAATGGGCGTCGAAGACGGCATCATCGTCGCCCGCACAGACAGCCTTGGCGCTGGCCTGACCAAGCAGATCGCCTACACCAAGGAAGAAGGCGACCTTGGTGATCAGTACAACTCCTTCCTAGACTGCGAAGAGGTCGATCCGGCAAACATCCAGAATGGCGACGTTTTCTTGAGCCGTGGCGGCAAGCTGCTGCGTCCCAAGCGTCTGCCATCGAACCTGTTCCAATTTCGCGCCGGAACCGGCGAAGACCGCTGCGTGCTCGACGGTATCACATCGCTTCAGGCCGGTGCGGACCTGCTATGGATCGAAACCGAGAAGCCTCACGTTGAGCAAATCGCCGGCATGGTGGACCGGATCCGCGAAGTCGTCCCGAACGCAAAGCTGGTTTACAACAACTCGCCTTCGTTCAACTGGACATTGAACTTCCGCCAGCAGGTGTTTGATACCTGGTCAGAAGCGGGCAAGGATGTCTCTGCCTATGACCGCGACAGACTGATGAGTGTCGACTACGACACGACTGAGCTTGCCGCTGAAGCCGATGAGAAGATCCGCACCTTCCAGTCTGATGCTGCGAAGCGTGCTGGCATCTTCCACCACCTCATCACCCTGCCGACCTATCACACGGCGGCGCTGTCGACCGACAACCTCGCGCGTGAGTACTTCGGTGAGCAAGCCATGCTCGGCTACGTCAAGAACGTTCAACGCGAAGAGATCCGTCAAGGCATCGCTTGCGTGAAGCACCAAAACATGGCTGAGCTCCGACATCGGCGATGATCACAAGGAATACTTCGCCGGTGAAGCTGCCCTTAAAGCGGGCGGCAAGGACAACACCATGAACCAATTCGCGGCTGCTTGAACAGCAGCCTAGGAGAGTGAAAATGACCGACACTACCAGCCCAGAACCGGCCCGCGCCCGCGCGCTGCTCTCAACTGCCGACATGAAACTGCTGCGCCGTGCGCTCGAAAGCCATGCTCGGAGCACTGAAGACCGTGACGAGCTCGCCAAGATCAACGCGTTGCATCACCGCCTCGGGACTTACGCACCAACGCCCGAGTAGGAAAGCAGTTTAGCGCACCCAGTTTACCAGTCTCCTGGGGAGGAGACTACGGCCGTCGGAGTTTGGGAGAGGACTTCGGCGGTCGTAGCATGTCCGTTGGCCTCAGGTGCAGGCGTTCACATCCGCTCACTTGGCTATCCTCGCTCCGCCCTCACTGCGTTCGTGTCGCTGCGGGCGGTCGCCCTTGCGGCCTTGCAGGCCGATGCGTTCTCCCCCTCACCAATCACCCGCCCTTACGCGGCAGCAGATCGAGCGTCGCCGCCGTCATTGCCTCGGTGCCGGTAGAGATCACCGCTTCTGCATCAGGCGCCCAGAACGGCGAATGCAGCGAAGGCAGCTCAAGCTCACCTGCCTCTGATTTGGCCCATTGATCCTGTGGGACGCCGCCAACCCAGAAGATCAGCGACTCGATGTTCTCCGGATCAGCTAGATAGAACTGGCCGAAATCCTCGCCGCCCATCACTGGCGGGGTCTCGAACACTCGCTCACCAAAGCGTTCTGACAAGCCTGCCATCACCTGCTCGGTGAACTCTGGCGTGTTGTAGGTCGAGGGCAGATACGGATCCTGCACACTCACCACCGGCATCCGGTCCTCCGGCATACCCGCCGCCATCGCCTCGGCTTTGGCAATCCGCTCAATCCCCTCTAGCAGAGCCGCACGCGATTCCGCGCCGTAAGAGCGCACCGTCAGTTGCAGCTTCGCCTCATCAGGGATGATGTTGTGCTTGGCCCCGGCCAGGAAGCTACCGACGGTTACCACAGCGGGATCAAGCGGGTTCTTCTCGCGGCTGACGAGCGTCTGCAAACGCATCACAATGCTGCTCGCGACCACGATCGGGTCTTTGGTGGTATGCGGATAGGCGCCGTGCCCGCCCACACCCTTCACCGTGATGTCAACGCTATCGACGTTCGCCAGCGCATAGCCCTTCGCATAGCCGATAGCGCCCGCTGGTGCGCCAGCGGCATCGTGGAAACCGAGCACATAGTCAGGCTTTGGAAAGCGGGTAAACAGGCCATCCTCCAGCATCGCCAGCGCCCCCAGCCCCAGCTCTTCCGCCGGTTGCAGGATCATCACCAAAGTGCCCTGCCATTCGCCCTTACGCTCGGCCAGCAGCTGCGCCGCGCCAATCCAGGCCGCCATATGGGTATCGTGTCCGCAGGCATGCATCAGGCCGCTCTCAATGCCAGAGGCCGGTACACCTTTCGCCTTGGAGGCATAGGGTAGTCCGGTTTGCTCTGTCACGGGCAGGCCGTCCATATCCGCGCGCAGCATCACGGTTGGCCCCTCGCCATTGCGCATCACCGCGACAACGCCGGTCTGACCGACACCCTCTGTCACCTCAAAGCCAAGGTCGCGCGCGCGGGCGGCCAGCTTCTTGGCGGTCTCGAACTCCTGAAACGACAGCTCCGGATTGGCGTGCAGGTCCTTGTAGAGCTCCATCAGGCCCGGCATGTCCTCGTTCACCGCATCGCGCAGCTCATCCGCCTGCGCCGGTACGGCCAGCGCCATCGCCCCCAGTACCAGCCCCAAGGCCGCCGTGCTTTTCCGAATTACCCGAACCATCGTATCACTCCCGTTGTGCGTGTCATTGTATCGCCGCCGTACTCCGTTCGCCGTGCGTGAAGCACGCTTGGAACAGCTGGAACACAGTCTAAGGCCAAAAATCTGTTCGATTGAACCAAGCCCCATTGATCGAAAAAAGCGATCAGTCGCTGAGCAAAAAGGTTCATCAAAATCATGCCGAGCGGTGTCGCATATTTTCACCGCAGTAGGAAATCGCCAATCGGCCGATCCTACAGACCATAGGTGATCGCCAGCAGCACCGACAAAGTCGCCACCATCAACACCACCAGCGGGACGCCAGTGCGGACATAATCGGCGAAGTCATAATTCCCCTCCGCCATGATCAGCATATTGGTCTGATAGGCAATCGGGGTCGCATAACACAGGTTGCACCCGAACAGCACGGCCAGCACCAGCGGTTCTGGCGGCAGGCCAAGCTGGGCTGCAATGCTAAAGGCAATCGGCGTGCCAACGGTTGCGGCGGTCGCATTGGAGGCAAAGTTGGTCAGTATCGTGACAAACGCCATGATCGCGGCCAGCACCAGAGCGGGCGGCAGTAGCACCAGTCCCAATGACAGGGCCTCGCCTAGCCAGGCGGCAGCGCCGCTTTCATCGATAATCCGGCCAATCGCGATACTGGCCGCGACCAGCACGATCACTTGCCCAGATAGCGCCCGGCCCACGCGGTCAAATTTCACGCAGCCGGTTACGAACATCAAAATCGCGCCTGCGAGCGCGGAGATCGCAATCGGGAAAATCCCAATCGCGGCGGTGAACACGGAAAAGCCCATGATCGCAGCCGCCAGCAAAGCCTTGGAGCGGCGCGGCATCTCGCGTGCGCCATCGAGCATCAGCAGGCTGTCCGCGCGCGAAAACGCCTCCAGATCTTCCTGAATGCCCATCACGAGCAGCACGTCGCCCTCTGTAATGCGCAGATCGCCGCCATCGGAATATTGATCCGGCCCGCCCAGAACGCGTGCTGGACGATGAATGCCTAGCACCGCGACACCGTAAAGATCGGCGATACCAGAGGATGGCAATGTCCGCGTGATCAGGCGAGAATCCGCAGTCACCGTCATTTCAAAGACGAGAATATCGCTGCCCAGCGCAGCGGAACTGCGCTTAATCCGGTCGAGCACCCAATTTGGCGCAAGCTCACCCTTAAGCTCACGAACCGCATCCTCCAGCGCCTCATGCGTGCCTGAAATATGGATGCGCTGCTGCGGCTGTATTGGTCCCTTTTGCTCGCCGTGGAAAATGATCCCATCCGGAAGCTTGGGCAGAATATCAGCCACATCCTTGCCAATCAGATCGCTATCGCCCGCGATGCGTAGGCGCGTGTGGAACCGCCGCACATTCTGATCCGCTGCGACCTTATTGTCCTTCAGCAGCCGCGGCATCACCAGCCACATATATGGCAGCGCGATCAGGGCAGCACCAAGCACAATTGGCGTGAAATCAAACACGCCCATCTCGCGCATGCCCAGATCAACCGCGATCGAAACAACCAGAATATTGGTCGACGTGCCGATTGTGGTCGCCAGCCCGCCGATCAGCGACGCTGCGTTGAGCGGCATGAGAGTTTTGGATGTGGGCAAAGCCCCGCGCGCCGCCAGCGCGGCGAAAATCGGGATCATCAACACCAGTACCGGCGTGTTGTTGACGAACATCGACAAGAACAGGACGATCAACAGCGAGACCAATAGACCCAGTTGAAGGTTGAACTTAAACACCCGCTCCAACACGCGGGCCGCAGGCTCCAACGCGCCAGTGACGACAAGGCCCCTGCCCATCACCATCAGGGCGCAAATCGTGATCAGCGCATAATGACCGAACCCGCCAAATGCGATGGCCAGGCCGTCAATCTCGCGTGTGCCGGGCAATGGAAAGAAATACAGGCCAACCGCGATCACCGCTATGGTCAGCAGCGAGACGATCTCTATCGACATCCGCCCGCGGACAAAGCCAACAAACATCAGGACCGTGAGAACCATGGCGGCCATGGCGTGATATGTTGGAAGCGACAGCATGTTCGTTGCGAGTGAATTCCCAAAGGTGGCGCAGAATATCAAGCGAAATCGCAATATCTGCTTTGACTTAAGGCGTCAGCGGCTGCATCCGCAGCCTCGGCTATCCTCGCGATTTGCGGGCAAGTTCGCACCGCTGCGGGCCGATCCGTATGATCCGCCTTGCGGTCATCCGGTGATCCAGCAATGGGTGAAGCCATCAGAATTCTGGGAGAGAGAAATCAATGCAAGCGCTGGTGTTCAACGGACCGCGAGACATTCGCTATGAGAGCTATGCCGACCCGGAATTGCGCAGCGACAACAGCGTAATTCTAAAGGTGGAAAGCTGCTCAATCTGCGGCAGCGACCTGCATATGTATCACGGCGCACATATCGGAAACACCGAATATAGTGCTGATATTCCTAAATTTTGTGTCGGCCATGAATTCATTGGTGAAATTGTTGAGGCGGGCGGCGACGTTCACGGCTTTAAGGTCGGCGACAAAGTTCTGGCCGCTGGCGGGACAGGCTGCGGCCACTGTTCGGCCTGCCGCACTGGCAATGCCGCATCGTGCCGTAAATCCACCGCCTTTGGCCTCAGCACAGAATTGCAAGGCGGCCAGGCAGAATATGTGAACGTGCCCAATGCTGATGCGACCTTGTTCTCCACCGATGGCCTGACAACGGAGCAGGCGCTGCTGCTGACCGATGGCATGGCGACTGCCTATTTTGGGCTGATGCGGGCAGAGCCAAAACCCGGCGGCAGTGTCGCGGTGGTTGGTCTGGGCCCCATTGGCCTGATCGGGGTTGAGCTGGCGTTATTGCTGGGGGCGAGCCAGGTGATCGCCATTGATCCCGTGCCTGCACGCCGCGCGATGGCGGAGAAACTGGGCGCCACCGCCTTCGCCCCCGGACCTGAGCTGCATGCACAAGTGATGGAGGCCACTGGTGGCCGAGGCGCTCAATCAGTGTTTGAAGCAAGCGGTGCGAAGGGCGCGATCAATACAGTGCTGCCACTGACCGCGCGCGGTGGGAATGCCAGTTTTGTGGGCATACCAGAGCCTGATGATGTGCTGCCTCTGCCGCTGATCATGTTCAAGAATATCACCGTGCGCGGCGGGATTTGCGATGTGACGAATATGTGGCCGCATCTGGTGCCCCTGGTGCAATCGGGACGGATGAAGGCAGACGGTCTGTTCAGCCACCAATTCAACCTGAGCGAAGGCGCTGAGGCTTATAAGCTTTTCGACAGCCGCGATGACGGCGTGCTGAAACTCAGGATTGATGTTGGGTAACGTGGTCCTGCGCGAGTAGTCCATAAAGCAGCACATCACGCAGGCCGATATGTGTCGTCTCGTGCTCGCGCAAATGCGCCTCACGGGTGAAGCCAAGCCGTTCCAGCAGCCGGATCGACGGCTCGTTGTCGACATCCACTTCTGCAGTCAGCTTACGCACGCCCTCATGTAGCAAGTGCTTCACCAGCGCCTCCATACATTCGCGGGCGATGCCCTCGCCCTGGCGGTGCATCACCGTGACATAGCCGATTTCCTGCACGCCATCCTCATGCGCGGGCATGGCGACAAACCGGCCTAGAACCGCGCCTTCGCTGTCTTCGGCGATCCATGTGCGACCGTTCCAATCAGGATCGGCCAGCCAGCCCCACAGCTCCGCCTCAGAGGTGAAATGCGCGCGCGACATGTACAGGTTCTGCTGCTCATCCGCGAAGGTGGGGAATAGCGCGGCACAATCCGCCTTACGCAAAGGCCGCATGGTGAAACGGCTTGTGGTGAGCGTAGTTACTTCGGTCATGGCAGAAGCTCTATCTCGGTTCGCAGCGCAAACCGCAAGGGCGCAGGCGGGCTAGGTCATAAAGCCAAAAACCTGCGGCCCGATCAAGCGCCATCGGCAAGGTGCTTTACCAACGCCTTCACCTTTTTCTGGCGCCATTGCGGCAGCGGCGCGAGCAGCCAATAGGCCCGCTGGCTCTCGCTTGGTTCCTCCAACGCCTCCAGCCGACCATCGCCCAACGCCTCCGCCACCAGTGGCAGCGGCAGGACTGTCCGGCCCATGCCCGCCAAGGCTGAGCTGAGCGCCTGACCCGGATTGCCCGCTTTAATGCATGCCTTTGTATCCTCCAGCAGAGATGCTCCCGGCCAATCGATCCATGCATCACGGCAATTCGGCGCGGCCACCGTCACCCGCTGAGCCGGGGCCAGTTGCGCGCCCTCCAGATCGCCGGGGCCATCGACCAGGCGGATCGCCAGATCGAGGTTTGCCTCTGTAAAGTCGGCATTTTCGTCGGAGACTAGGATATATTGAACCCCATCCGCCCCGGCCTGAAATTCGGCCAGTCGCGGGGCGAGCCACTGCGCATAGAACTCGCGCGGGACCGCAATGGTATAGCGGTCAGAGGCCTGGCCCGCCTGCATCGCCTGAACGCTTTGTTCAAATTGCAAGAACCCTTCTCTCAACGGATCGAGACCCGCCTCACCTTCCGGCGTCAGCTCCAGACCCTTGCTGGTCCGGCGGAACAGCACCACGCCGAGATGATCCTCCAGCGCGCGGATTTGCTGACCTACCGCCGCTGCGGCGTCACCGCCAGTTCGTCGGCTGCTCTGGTAAAGGAGAGATGCCGCGCCGCTGCATCATAAACGCGCAGCGCATTGAGGGGGAGATGGGTCCGTTTCACCCAGCCGATCTAACCAGCCGCTTGCGGCTGCGCAAGCATACGCTGCATCGCAATTAGAGCTTAAGGTCAAGCCTCTAGGAACGATCCGCCGTTTCAGGCGCAGCCAGCGGGAAGAACGGGATGCGCACTTCGATCGGCGATCCGTCACCGCGCAGGAAGGTATAGAACCCCTCCATCGAGCCATGCGGCGTCGTCAGCGGGCAGCCCGAGACATAATCATGGCTTTCGCCCGGTGCGAGCTTCGGCTGTTCGCCAACCACACCCTCACCATCGACATGGTTCACCATGCCGCGTGCATCGGTGATCCGCCAATGTCGGGTGCGCAGTTGCAGCGTCTCGTGAGAGCCGTTTTCGATCCGGATATGATAGACCCAGAACCACTTGCCCGCCTCCGGCTGCGATTGCTCAGGTAGAAAATTCACAGCGACCCTGACGGTTACTCCGTCTGTCACTGCAGCGTGTTGAAACAGCTCTTTCATAGGTCTCTCAAGGTAACGATTCTCAGGCCCTTCACAAGAGCACCAACGCGCTTAATCCCCCCTGTATCCCAAATTCATCGCGAATTGCCGCAATTTAGGGCTAGTGAAATTCTCTTATGGCAATTTCAGACCAAGCGGAGCGTACGGACCCACTGCCAGCTGTTCAAACACTCCCATGCCTTCCGCATCACCAGTTACCTTGCAGAGCATCTGCACATGCCGATTTTCCATTGCGGTAGCATCAATCGCCGCCAAATCGATATCTTCGCGTTCAACGTCGAGCGGCCCTCTATGGTGGCCATGACCCCATGTTGGGTGGGTGTAGCCGAGACCCTTCATTTGAAACCTGCCAATGGGTTCGAACTCAAGCGACGCGGGTGCCCCCAGTGCATCAACCGCCAAAGAGCCACCTGCTGGCCAGCGCGTACCGTCCTGCATTGAGAATGACAGCAAACCATCTCCCTCAACCAGTTCGTCAATCGCGGCACCATCTGCCGCCCATGCGGCGCGTCTGTTCCAAGCCTTCCCCTTAACATCGGCATTCACGTGGAAGAACAGCGAGCCATGTTCAAAATTGATCGGCGTCCATTGCCAGAAGAAGGATGGGATGGGATTGCCCGGCGTTGGCTGGGGATCGCGCGCCCCAATCGGGCGAACGCCCCAACTGCGGTCTCGCGTGCCGCATGTGCCAGACGCCATTTCTTCGCGCACCCCATCAACTTCGAGCCACCCTTGATAGCGCCCGTTCTGAGTCATCCGGGTATAGTCCAAGAGAGCACGCGGCCCGATCCGATGGGTGAAGCGCGGCTCCTCAATAGGAAACGCCCGGCCGGTAAACGTAAATTCGCCAGCGATCCCACTGGTTTCATCAATCGTCACCCGCAATTGATGAAGCGGCTCAATCACTTCAATCGCAATCGGACCAACCCTAAGCTCCAGGCGCTCCATGCCGAGTTCGCAGCTCGCATGGAGGCAATATTGCGTGTTCCCCCTGATGAAGCTGAGATGGGCATCGGCAATGTCGAGATGCGGATATATTCCGAATGCCAGGGCGAAAAAGCCGCTGCCATCGGGCGCATATCCATTAAAGAAATAACGGTCGTAGAAATTTCGGTCTGTGCCCGAATAGGCAATCGGTTCCGGTGTCTGGTGCAGCGGAAATTCGTCCCCTCGCGTCAAAACCATCTCAGTTTCCTTCCTTAAGCGCTGCAAGACTATCGTGAGCGAGTGCGAGTGCACAGGCGCCGCGTGCCATCGAGAGGAAGTTGGCGTCGCCGCGCTCCGTCCGCTCAACAAATGCCGCACTGAAGACTGAAGTAGCTACCCCGTGCAACGCTCCGACTCTGTATTGGTGCCAGATATCAGATCGAGATAGCGCGACACCGCGTGCTCGCATTTCAGTGAGATAGAGATCTAGAAGCTCATCTTCATGGGCGCTGCGCAAGTGATTGCCGATCCCGCTGCCAAGGAAATAGCCGATGTCTGTCATCGCCATACCGGTCGTGACAGTTTGCCAATCCAGCACTGCGAGCGGCTCTGCCCCGCCTTGAATGTCAAAGAGCATATTATCGAGCCGGAAATCGCCATGCACGATGCATTGCGGCGGCGCATCGTCATGAAACAGCCGGTCACTCTCCTGCGAAAGCTGTTCGCACAATTCCATGAACTCCGGCTCAAGAACGTTTGCATAGCGTTCTCGAAAAACGGTCTGAGCCTGCGGATACATCGTCAAAAGCTGCTGGTTCAACTCAGGGGGTGGCTGGATCCACTCAGCGTTAAGCATGGCGGCATTCTGCCAGCTAGACGCATGGATGGCTGCTGCCTGACGGATCGCTTCACGTGCATCCCCGATTGTGCAACCTGCAATTTGGTCGCCAATGCGCGCTAGCCCCAAATCTTCAAACAAGAGGATGAAGTCATCACCGGTCGCCGTGATTTCTGCGGCCACGACCTTCGGGGTGCGCACAGCCAGTTGGTTGGCAAACTCTCGGTAGAAATGCACTTCCTTTGAATACAGCCCCATCATCACCGCAGTGCTGCGGCTCTTCGGATCAACAGCGGGGAACTTGGCTGCAAGCGTTGTCGTCCCTTTCGATCCGCCGGAACATTGCAGAGTGAACCGCACGCTATCTCCGACCTGGCCGGTGCCAATAGGCTCCCACGAGAGTCGATCGATAATATCATCATCCAAGCAGCTAGCGCCGCGCAATTGCTCGCTCAGCCAATCGATGGTCACCGCGTCGGGATGAGAAGGGAAATTGGTCAAACTGCTCGCTCTCTCACTATCCAGAATGCCATACTTAGCCCTTGGCCAATTCTTCTTCGACTTGGTCCAGGCGCTCTTTGCCAAAGAACATTTCAAACGTGGATGGATCAGCGCCCGTTTTGCCAACGAACATAGTCGGAATGCCGAACGCACCGCGCTCAACCACTGCCGAGGTGTTCTGGACCAGCCCTTCTTTCACTTCGTCGCTTTGGCTGCGCGCAAACAGATCCGCCGCGTCAAAACCTGCCGCGCTCAATGCCGCACCCAAGGCAGCTTGGTCGGTAAAGTCGACGTTTTCCTCCCAAATCGCCTTCAGCATGGCATCAACGAATTGGACCCCGCGCCCATCCTGATCGGCGGCATACAGCATGCGCTGTAATGTGATCGAATTGAACGGAAATTGCGGGTGCATACGGTACTTGCTCAGGCCATGTTTGGCGATGAAACGCCGCATTTCCAGCATCGCATATTCATTCTTACCCTTCACATCGGCATCACGCATAAACGGCGGGGCATTGCCGGTCAGCTTGTGCATTCCTGCGAGAAAGACCGGGATCACATCAATCTCTGCCCCGGTCCGGCGCAGCACCTCACGCAGCGGCCACCACACCAGATAGGCATTGGGGCTGACAAAATCGAAGGTGAGCTCAACGCGGTTTGCCATGTGATGTTTCTCCCGTCCTTGTTAGGGAGAATGGGTTGCACGGGACAACTTGCTTGGCAAGGCTTGGGGTCTTTCGTTTGGCTTCAAGCGCCAGCGCTCACATCCGTTCGCTCGGCTATCCTCGCGGCTTGCGGACAAGTCCGCGCCGCTCCGGACGGGCAGTCGCCCTTGCGGTCGGCTAGACGCCGACCGAGCTCCGCGACCAAGCCACTAGTTTTGGACTGGATCGACGCCGCAGGCGTCGCAAGGGCCTTGTGCCCGCCCGCAGCGACGCGACCTTCAGGTCGCGTGAGCGAGGAAAGCCAAGCGCGCGGATGCGCGCGCCGGCGCTTGAGGCGACAAAATCAATGCGGCGCTAGGCCAATCTCCAAGCCAGTGCGGTCTTCCAGAGCGAACTTGTCGAACAGGTCCGCGCTCGCCGCATTCAGGCCAACAATCCGGGTATGCCGACCATTGCGGCGCATCCGATCGACCACCTTCTCAAGTGCGCCAATTGCCGAAATGTCCCAGAAATGCGCTTTTGACACGTCTACCACGACATAATGCGCCGCGTCCTCATACTGGCTTTCCGGGCCAAGCGCATTTTGGAACTTGTCGACACTGGCGAAGAATATCTCGCCAGTAACGACATAGACAGAGCTGTGCTCTCGGCGAACCCGCTCAACCGAGAACAAGTTACGGACCTTATCAGCGAAGAAAATGCCTGACAGCAGCACACCGATCAGCACGCCCAGCGCCAGATCATGCGTCCACACCACAACCACAACGGTCGCGATCATCACGACCGAACTGCTTGGCGGATGGCGGCGCAGATTCGGGATTGAGTTCCAGCTGAACGTGCCAATCGACACCATAATCATCACTGCGACCAGCGCAGGCATTGGCACCTGGCCGACATAGCTGCCCAGCACGGTGAGCAGAAACAGCAGGAAGGCACCCGCCGTAAAGGTCGACAAACGCCCGCGCCCGCCGGACGCGACATTGATCACCGACTGGCCGATCATGGCGCAGCCGCCCATCCCGCCGAAACAGGCGGCCACGATGTTGGCGATCCCTTGGCCGCCGCTCTCGCGCTGTTTGTTGCTGTCGGTGTGAGTCATGTCATCGACAATTTGCGCCGTCAGCAGGCTTTCCAGCAGACCAACCGCTGCCATAGTCGCCGAATAGGGCGCGATGATTTTGAGCGTTTCCCAAGTGAGCGGGACATCAGGCAACGCGAACACGGGCAGGCCTTCGGGCAGTTTGCCCTCGCCCGCGACATTATTGACCGGCAAGTTCCAATAGATCGTCACCGCCGTCAGCAGGACGATGGCAACCAGCGGGCTTGGCACGGCTTTCGAAATGCGCGGGAAGCCGTAAATGATCGCCAGGCCTGCGGCGACCATCACATAGGTTTCCCACCCCACGCCTGTAAGCTGAGGAATTTGCGCAAGAAAAATGAGGATCGCAAGCGCGTTTACAAAGCCGGTGATGACCGAACGGCTGACGAATTGCATCAACAGATCAAGCCGCAGCAGGGCCGCAATGCCCTGAAAAATGCCCATCAAGATAGTGGCTGCGAACAGATATTCCGGGCCATAATCCTTCACCAGCGGGATCACCACCACAGCCACCGCAGCGGTCGCTGCCGAGATCATGCCGGGGCGTCCACCCGTCAGCGCAATCACCATGGCAATCGCAACTGAGGCATACAGGCCTACACTGGGATCAACCCCAGCGATCAGGGCGAAACCGATCGCCTCTGGAATCAGAGCTAGGGCAACAACGATGCCTAAGCAAGGATGTCTGCGCGCGGCTGAGCCAGCCAATCGCGCCGAAAGTTGCCCATGAAAGTAGCATCGGCAGCCATAAAGAATTCCAAAGCTTGAGTGCGGCGAAGACCCCCTTCACCGTTTGAATTGCCGCGCCTTTAGGTGCTTATGCTGCAACGCACAAGCGCACGAATGCGTATTCACGGGTGGTTTTGTACGTCTGAGCCGCATTGGTCACAGCTGTTTGCGGCAGGCCGAGATTGGCCGGGGCGCGGCCCGGATCGTTCAGCAGCACGCGCCGCCTAAAGTTCCGCTGCCGCCAGCGCCTGATCCAAATCCTCCATCAGGTCGGCTGGATCCTCCAGACCGACATTGATCCTCAGCAGCCCTTCGGTCACATCCATTTCCGTGCGGCCTTCCTCACTCATCCCGGCATGGGTGCTCGAGGCGGGGTGACACATCAGTGAGCGCGCATCACCAATATTATTCGAAATATCAATCAGTTCCAACGCATCAAGCAAGGCAAAGGCGCGCGCCCTCGTGCCCACGTCAAAGGCGAAGATCGGCCCGGTCGCGTCCATTTGAGCCTTCGCCAGATTGTGGCGCGGATGGCTCGGCAGGCCCGGGTGCAACATGCGCCCACCGCCCTTCGATATGCGCGGCTCCAGAAACTCGCCGAGCGCCACGGCCTGCTCGCTTTGCTTGTGCGCCCGCAATTGCAGCGTTTCCAGCCCCTTGTGCACAACCCAGGCGTTAAACGCGCTGATCGTCGGGCCGGTGTTGCGCTGAAACGGCATTAGCGTCTCATTGATCCATTCCTCGCTGCCGCAAATCGCCCCGGCGAGCACGCGGCCCTGCCCGTCCATCAGTTTCGTCGCGCTGTAGGCGACCACATCGGCGCCAAATTCCATCGGCCGCTGCAGCGCTGGCGAGGCAAAGGCATTGTCGACCACGCTAGTGATGCCATGCGCCTTTGCCAGAGCGCAAACATGTTTAAGGTCAACCACATCCAATGTCGGATTGGTCAGCGTCTCAAAGAAGAATACCTTGGTATTCGGCCGGATCGCGGCCTCCCACGCGGCGTCATCCGCGCTGTCAATTACGCTGGTTTCAACCCCGAATTTCGGCAGCAGCTCATCAACCAGCCAGCGGCACGAACCAAAGGCCGCGCGCGCCGCCACCACATGATCCCCGGCGGAAACTTGGCACAGCAAAGCCGCTGTCATCGCCGCCATTCCGCTCGCCTGAGCACGGCAGGCCTCGGCCCCTTCAAGCAGCGCAATCCGCTCCTCCAGCATCGCCACGGTCGGGTTTTGCAAGCGCGAATAGGTCATACCCTCAGCATCGCTAAGCAAACCGATCCGCCACCGTTTGCGCATCATCATAGGTGTAGCCAGAGGTGAGAAACAGCGCCTCACTCGTCTCGCCATGCTCGCTGCGCCAGGTTCCCCCGCGCACTGCGCGCGTTGCAGGCCGCCAATTGCGCGTCGCCGCGCGGTCCATTCCAGTGGTCTTTTTCATGGCGACACGCTTAGTTTGGCGCGAGGTCACTCGCAAGCAGTCCTTCACGCGCCGTGCGCGCATGGCCGACCACGCCGAGCATCAAACTGCCCTCGATCAGGGTCAGCAGGTATCGCGCCCCGCCCACAGGGTCGGGATCATCGGCCAGCATTTGCGTCTCGAGCCAGCTGAGCAGCTCGGCCATCATGCTCTCCGCCGCCTCACGGTAGCCGGGGGTGCCACGCGCCGCGCCCGCCACGATCTCCCACCACAGCGCCATAAACGGCTGCATCATCGGCTCGCGCCCCTGCGCAAGGATACGCGCAACGCATTGTTGCCGCGTCACCGCCCTTTCATCGCCTACTCCGGCATCCAGCGCAGCGGAATAGATCCCGGCAATATGCGCCAGAACATCGGTAAGCAGCTGTTCTTTATTGCCAAAATGATAGATCAGCATCCGATCACTGGTGCCTGCCGCCTTCGCCAAGGGGCGCAGGCTGGCCCCGCCGAGGCCGTGCTCCAAAATATGCTGCGCCAGCAATGGCAGCAGCGATTCCTTGGACATTTGCGGCTTGGATATAAGTTTTGACATAAGCCCTTGTAGCTAGTGCTACATTGCGTTACAAGCGCATGTAGCACTCGCTACACGCCTACGGAGAATTGACCTATGAACCCGCTTGAAATGTCCCCGCTCGAAATTCTCACAATCATCGGACTGATCCCAGGTATTGCGGCGTTACTCTATATCCTTGTCGCCAAACCAATCTTGGGCAGCCCCATCATTGCCGCTATGTTCTCGGGCGGATTTGCCGCATTCACCGCAATACAGATCTGGCAGGATGGGATTGTGATGTTCTGGACGAACCACTCGGCCAATCTCACGGGTATTCAGGTGTGGTGGGATTTGGTGTTCTGCGTAATGATTGCATTGTTCTTTATTGCACCGCGCGCTCGCAAGATGGATATGAACGTGCCGCTATGGGCGCTGTTTGTGGGATGCACAGCCAGCATCGGTTTGTTCGCGATGATCGCGCGCCTGTTCTGGCTCGAGAGCCAGGCGGAAACGGATGTCTCATAACAATTTACGCTGATCCAAACACTTGCCGCTGAGGAGGGGCGCCGCTAATCGCTCCTCCGAAATGAGCGAAGCCCCTCCCCATCCGCGCGACCCATGGCTGGCCTGTCTGGGCATCACGGCTGTGTTCGCCGCTTTGGCATGGGTGCGGCTGACGATCCCCTCAGGCCCAATGTTTGATGAGATCCATTATCTGCCCGCTGCGCGCGCAATTTTGGAAGACGGCGTTTATCTCAATCGTGAGCATCCGCTGCTAGGCAAGCAATTGATTGCGCTGGGGATTACCCTGTTTGGTGACAATGCGCTGGGCTGGCGCATCATGCCGATGATCGCGGGCACTTTGGCGCTGTTCGCGGCGATGCGCACCATGTGGCAGGCCAGTTTTGACCGGTTTGCCACGATTGCCTTTGGCGTGCTGGTCGCCAGCGGATTTCACTTGTTCATCCATGCCCGCATCGCGATGCTGGATGTGTTTATGGCCGCGTTCCTGTGCATCGCGGCATGGCAATTCACCGCCGCGATCAGAGAGGCAGAGCGTGGACGTTGGCATCTGGCAATGTGTGGTGTGGCTCTAGGCCTGGCGATGGCATCCAAATGGAATGCAGTGCCGATTGCGGTGCTGCCGGGCATTGCTTTTTTTGCTGCGCGTCTATCCGCCGGACGGCAGCGACTGCTCACCAGCACACGCGGCATTCCGGTGCCGGGCATATCGCTGGCCGAGGCGTTCCTGTGGCTCGGCATTGTCCCGCTCGCCGTCTACAGCGCGACCTATCTGCCCGCTTACGGCCTGCTCAATTCGCCGCTGGCCGAGCAGGGCCTGATAGGCCTCCACCGCGAGATGATTGAGCTGCAAGCCTCGGTGAAACAGCCGCATCCCTATCAAAGCACGTGGGACCAATGGGCGCTGAACACGCGCGGCATTTGGTATCTGTACGAGTTTACTGACAATGCGCAGCGCGGCGTGCTGCTGATCGGCAATCCGCTCACCATGCTGCTTGGCCTGCCCGCGCTTATGTGGTGCGCGCTCAGTGGCGCTACCACTCGCAATTGGGCCAAGATCGCGGTTGTTGTTGGCTATGCCGCCAGCCTTGGACTGTGGCTGATCGCGAACAAGCCAATCCAGTTCTACTACCATTATTTCATGCCCAGCCTGTTCCTGCTCGGCGCGCTGGCCCTGACGCTCGGCGATCTGTCACGCAGCAAATTTCGCTGGGCGAGTTATGGGGTTCTGCTCGGCAGCGCGGCGATGTTTGCACTGTTTTTCAAGATCTTGACTGCTTAGCCCGCTCGATGGCCCGATGAGCTTCGTCCATTGGACTTGGATCGAGGGGTGGAGATGAAAAATAGCCTCCTCTCGTCATTGCGAGCGTAGCGAAGCAATCCACGGTCTAGCGGGCAATATCAAAGAACAGGTCTCGCCAGTCTGGGTTCGAAGCCTCAATCTGCCAAATCTTCGCCTTCCTCGACCCAGCTTTCAGCTGCTTCTCTCGCATTATCGCATGTTCCATGGTGGAGTGGAGCTCGAACCACACGAGCCGCTTGCAATTATACCGTTTGGTGAAGCCTTCGACCGCTCCGCTGCTATGTTCCCAAGCCCGCTTCGGCAGATCCGAGGTAACGCCCGTATAGATCGTGCCGTTCTTGTGGTTCGCCATTATGTACACGGCGGGCTGAAAATTTGAGGAGCGGTCCATGGATTGCTTCGCTATGCTCGCAATGACAACGAGCTAATACCTTCCCCAGACGAACCGGCTGGATAGGGCGTAATTCCACACCGATCCAATCAGGATCCCGGCGAGCGCGGCGAGCGCCCAATAAATGCCCTGACTTTCCAGCAGCGTCGCCACCGCGACATTGGCAAAGGCGCCCACTGCGCAGGTCGCGCAGAAACCAAGCCATCCGCGCAGCACCGCGCCCTGCCCACGCAGCCGCTGATCACGATAGGTCAGCCAATTGTTGAGCCAGAAATTGAAGCTCATCGCCACGAAAACAGCGCCCGCTTGTGCGATGGTGAAGGCCTCTTCCAGCCACAGTAGCAACAGCGCCAGCACCGCCATATGCACGATTACGCCCAGCGCCCCGACCGTGCCGAACAGCGCAAAACGGGTGGGGATTACACGCCCCAAAGTCTTGTCATAAAGCCCAGCCAAAAAGTCGAACAGGATCGCGCGGTCAAGCTTGCTTTCACCCTCCCGACGCTTGGCGAATTTCAGCGGAAATTCTTTTACGTTCAGCGTCTTGCCAGAGGTCGCCAGCAGGTCGAGCAGGATCTTGAAACCAATGCCCGACAGACGCGGGACTAGCGCACGCGCGGTTTCACTGCGTAGCAGGAAATAGCCGCTCATCGGATCGGTTAGATCGACCCCGGTCAAACGCCGGGCCATCGCATTGGCAAAGCCGGACAGACGCTCTCGTTCCGGCGCTGCCCAGTCCTGCGTGCTTGCACCGGGAGCAAAGCGTGAAGCGACCGCCACATCAGCCTCTCCACCGCGAACAGCATCCAGCATAGGTCCAAGCAATTCGGGATCATGCTGGTGGTCGGCATCCATCACCGCGACGAACGGCGAGGCGGTGGCGCAAAACCCCTCGATCGCCGCGCTGGCAAGCCCGCGCTAAGCCAATCCGCTGGATCGCGCGCACCCGCGCATCGCCCAGTGCAATCGCGCGAGCCTCATCCGCCGTGCCATCGGCGCTATTATCGTCAATAATCAGCACTTCCCAGCCGCCCGCCCCCAATATTGGAGTTAGCGCGGCATCAATCCGTTCCACAAGAGGTGCCAGATTGCCGCGCTCGTTCAGCGTCGGCAGGATAATTGCAAGTTCAAACGTGGCGGTCATTGTGCACGCAGCCCCGGGCGCTCAAAGCCGCTCGATGATCGCGCTGCCAATCGCTTCGCAGCCGTGTGAGCCGCCCAAATCGCCGCCGCGAATGCCGTCGGCCACCGCCTTTGCCACCGCCGCCTCAATCCGCGCCGCCTCTGCCTCCAGCCTGAAGGAATGACGCAGCATCATCGCCGCTGACAGGATGGTCGCCATCGGATTAGCCTTGCCCTGCCCGGCAATGTCGGGCGCGCTGCCATGGATCGGCTCGTACAGGCCGAACGTGCCGTGTTCTGTTTGGCGTGAGCCCATCGAAGCGCTGGGTAGCAGGCCGATTGAGCCGACCGCCGCGCTGGCGAGATCGGACAGAATATCGCCGAACAGATTACCGGTGACGATCACGTCAAATTGCGATGGCGCAGTGACGAGCTGCATCGCAGCGTTGTCGACATACATGTGATCGAGCGCAATGCTGCTTCCATCTTTGGCTCCCTGCTCCGCGGCATATTCCAGCACGGTTTCGCGCCAAATACGGCTAGTTTCCAATACATTGGCCTTATCGACGCTGGTCACGCGCCCGCCGCGCGTCTTGGCCGCACTCCATGCGGTGGCGGCGATCCGGCGTACCTCGCTGGCAGAGTAAGACATCATGTCCCACCCCTCACGCTCGCCCGCGTCGTTTACGCGCTCGCCCTTGTCGCCGAAATAAACATCGCCGGTCAGCTCGCGAACGATCAGCAGATCAAAGCCAGCGGCCTGCTCTGGCGCGAGCGGAGAAAGCTCCTCCAGCCCGTCAAACACCTTGGCTGGGCGCAAATTGGCAAACAGATCAAGCTCTTTACGCAGGCCTAAAATCGCCTGCTCCGGGCGCAAATGCCGCTCTAGACTGTCGCAAGAGGGATCACCCACTGCGCCAAACAGCACCGCATCGGCCGCACGGGCCATCTCCAGCGTCTCTGCGGGTAGAGGATGGCCGTGGCGCTTGTAAGCGACCGCGCCAATATCACCTTCAAACAAGGTAAGCCCCGGCAGCGAGAGCGCATCAAGCACGCGCAAGGCCTCTTTGGTCACCTCTGGGCCAATCCCATCACCGGGCAAAACTGCGATCTTCATTAGCAAACTTTCACGTCATCATCCGGGCCAGCCGCTCTGAAAGCAGCGTTCGCGCGGCCATAACATCGCGGTCACGCTCGGCAAGCACGTATCGCGCAAGCGGCGCTTCAAGCGTCTTAAATTGCGCCATTTGCTCGGCCAAATCGCCGCTTGGGTCGGGCTTGCCGCCGCCATATCCCAATTCTCGCAGCAACATAGCCTCATAGGTCACCAGAACAGACAGCCAGCCGCGCGCTGATGGCGCGTGGCATATCGCGCCCAGCAGCGCATTCAACGCTTGATAGAGGCTGGGATAAGGATTGCGCTCTGGCAAAGCGGTCGCCGTCAGTGCGCAGACCCATGTGATCGCGGCGGCTGGCAGAGGCTCCGTCATCCACGGCCCGCGGCTTTCTGACAGTTCGATGCGCGCAAACGGCAATTGGTTGTCCGATTTTGAGCGCAGCTCCGCCTCAATCGAATTGCCCGGGATCATCACCGGGCGCAGCCGCCGCCCGCGCCCGCCTGCGACATAGCCAGCGACGAGCCCGTACTCCTCGGTCAACATGCGCGCAATCGCGGCGCTTTCCCCATGAGCGCGCGAGGCAACAAGGATGGCAGGCGCTCTGATATTCATGGAAGTCTGCGGGGCAGCGCGCGGGGCGTCACTGCCCCTCGCTCAGTCCTAGATGTTTCTCGATGAACTCCGCTTGCTTGCGGAAATAGAACAGTTGATTGCTGAGTTTGCGCCAGCCATGACCTTCGTCTGGGATACGGATGAAGGGCGCTGGCACACCGTTTGCGCGCAGGGTCTTCACCATGGTTTCAGTCTCCATAATGTCGATCCTGGGGTCCATAACCCCGTGCGAGTACAGCACCGGCACATTGATCTGATCGGCTTTTCGTATGGGTGAGTTTATGGTATAAAACTCACGCCAACGTGGCTCTTCGATATCGCCATATTCGACTTTATCAGAAGCTTTCAGTGCAGGCGAGGCGATCTCCAACGCGGTGACCCAATCCGCCACGCCAAACAGAGAGACGCCGAGCGGCAAACTCACCCGGATATTCCGCCAGCACTGCGTTGACGGCATAGCCGCCATAAGAACCACCCATCACCGCTGCCCGGTCGCCATCGATCAAGCCATCGGCGGCCAGAGCGTTTTTGAGATCAACCAGATCGCGCACCGAATCCAAGCGGTTCTCGCGGTCGTCCAGCGTCGTATAGGTTCGCCCTAGCCCGGTTGAGCCGCGCACATTGGGTTCAAACACCGCAACACCGCGCGCAACGTGATATTGCGCAACGGCATCAAAGGTGGCCTGCGACTGAGCCGTTGGGCCGCCATGCACAGAGAAGACGACCGGCGGCGCGTTTTCGCCCGTGCTCGCGCCCTCCGGTAGATAGAGCAGCCCCTGCAACTCCACGCCATCACGGGCGGGATAACGCACCACTTGCGGCCTCACCAGCCGGCTTGGATCAAGGCCAGCAAGATTGGCCGCAAAGACCTTCTCCGCTGTCCCTTCCAACGGGTCGACCATCCATATTTCACCCGGCGTTTGCCAACCATTCACCCGCACCATCAATTTGGGATAGGCATCCCCTTCGCAATCGAGCGAATATTTGCCTTCGGGAAGTTTGGGAACGGACCGCTCGCCGCCATCGTTGGCATTTCGCAGTTTCAGAACATCGAAGCCATCGCGGTTTTCGGTGTAGGCAACAATTGCACCCTCCACACCGCACGTCTGAACGTTTTCAATATCGGCCTCAGATGGCTCAACAGTGCGCAGTTGCGAGTCAGCGATCGTATAAACACTCAAAGCGCCATGTTCGCGGTCTTTGTTGGTCGACAATCCAACACTGCTGGAATCCGGCAACCAGTCGAACCCGCCGATCGTATGGCTCGCGCGGTCCTCCACGGGAGGCTTGGAAATCGTGGTCATTTCCTTGGTCGCAAGATCGAGCAGATAGAGGTTGTCGGCATCCTCGCCCACCGTCTCAGTTACGACGGTATACTTCCCATCTGGCGAAATGGATTGCGGGATAAGGCCAAGCTCGCTTTCGACAATCAGCTCGCTCTCACCAGACAGAGTGCCGCGATAAATGTCGAACACGCCCGCCCCGCGCGCAGTGGAGGCGTAGACAAAGCTGCCATCGCTCGCAAAATCACCGAACACGCGAAAATCGCCGCGCGCCGCTGGCAAAACTTCGGTCTCTTCTTTCCCGTCTGGGGTGATGGTGAAATAGCCCGGCTGCTCATTGCCATCACGGTCGGCGGCATAGAACAGGCGCGATCCATCGGGCGTCCATACCGGCGCGCTCACCCCGGTCTTAAAGGTCACTTGTTTGGGCACGCCGCCGCTGGCGGGCATCACCCACAATTCCGATTGCCCGGTTACATCCCAGCTGAAGGCGATTGTTTTACCATCGGGCGAAAGGTTGGCTGCCCCCGGACCATTTGCGAGCAGATAACGCGCAATATCCGCCGGATGCTCGCCCGCGCGGCCAATCGACACATCGCTACCGTCAGGTTCGATTGCTTCGATAGAAAGGTCTGCCCCCTTCGCGCCGCCGAAACTTTCCTCTGCGTCTTGCGCCAATACGGCAGCAGGCAAGAGGGCAATGACGCCGGTGGCGGCAAGGAGAGATGTGCGAAGCATGGACGGCCTTTCATAGCGGGTTGAATACCTGCAGGCTTAAAGGAACGCCGCTGGCTTGCAATCCCGCCGGGGCCGGAAATTTTGGGCAGATTATTTCTTGGAGAGCTTGGCTTCGAGCTGCTTGATCCGCGCCTCTAGCGCTTCGTTCTGCTCGCGCGCCTTTTGCGCCATCAGCTTGACCGTCTCAAACTCTTCGCGGCTGACAAAATCAACCCCGCCCAAGGCCTCACGCATTTTCTCACGCGCGCCCTCGCGGGCCTCGCGCGTCATGCCCGCCATTGTGCCTGCGGCGCTGTTTGCGAGTTTGACGAAGTCGGCGATGATCGGGTTTTCACTTTGCATGGGTTTCAGATGGTGAAGCGAGCGGGATTTGTCTAGGGTAGAGTGAAGTTGTCTAGCTTGGTCGCGGAGCTCGGCTGCGTAGCAGCCGCAAGGGCGCATGCCTGCCCGCAGCGATGCGATCTTTGATCGCGTGAGCGAGGATATCGCACGCCGGATGGCGTGCGGAAATCAAACGCTTACAACTCAATCCGCTGGGCAGCAGCGCTTTCACCGGACATCCCGCCATCCGGGTTCTCAACCATGAATTGATAGTTGAGCACGGTCGCGAATGTGACCCAGGCAAGATAGGGCAGCAACAGCAGAGCCGCGAGCTTACGGACCCTATAAAAGGCCCAGATCACCGCCAGCAATGTCACGCAAACCAGGCTGAGAACGATCAATCCACCGACGATATTCTGACCGCCGAAAAAGACCGGCGTCCACGCCAAGTTCAGCACAAAATGCACCGCAAACAGGCCGACTGCGAGGCCCCTGCCATATGCTCCCCAAGAGCTAACGATCAAAGCCAAGGCAAAGCCTAGCATGATATAGAGGATGGTCCATACGATCCCGAATGCGGCTGGTGGAGGGAAAATGCTCGGCTTGGTCAGACCTTGAAACCAGACCGTGTTCGGGCTGCCTAACTGACCCGCAACGAAACCGAGCAGGACGACCAAGGGCACCAGAAACAACGACCAGCGTAGCAAACTGGCCCGCAATTGCGCTTTGGAAGCGAGAAAACTCATATCCATCCTCGAGAGAGCCGCGCAAAAGGCCATAATTCGGACAGAATACGGCGCGATCTCGCGGGTGCGATCAGAGCCAGCCGGGATACACATCGCCATGCCGCGCGCCAATCATACCCGGTTGCAGAAGCGGCAAATCGTCGGGGAAGAAACGCGCCTCAGCGCAATTTATTACCCAATTATCAACAAAACCATTGGGACACATCAAAAGCATCTGCTAGGCCTGCCACATTCCTGCCGTGATTCTTGAGCGCACGACGGTGAGGAACGTTGGAGTGGGGCGCTCAACCCAATGAGGTAAAATTTTTATGCAAAAGACCAAACTCGCATCGATGATGGCGATCGCTGGCGGCCTTTCAATCGCTACTGCTGCGTGTTCAGCGCCTGCTGAAGACGCAAGCACCGACGCAGACACCACTGCAGTGGCTTGCTGTGCAGCTGCTGGCTGCTGTGCTGCTGGTTGCTGTGCTGCTGGTTGCTGTGCCGCTGGCTGCTGTGCCGCTGGCTGCTGTGCTGCTGCAGGTTGTGAAGCATCTGCATGTGCGGCTGAAGGTTGCTGTGCCGCTGCTTGCTGTGCAGCGTCTTGCTGTGCCGCTGCATGCTGTGCCGCTGCTGAATAATTCAGCTCAGCAAAGCTAAACATTGTGGGCCGGTGACAACATGGTTGTCGCCGGTCTCTTTGTTTTTTAGACAGAGATCATGACACCTAAGCAAGCTGCCCTCACCGTTATTGAGACGATCACGCAGATGGCTAGGCGAACAGCGGCCGTTGATGGCGCGTGTTCTGCCCGCCGAGAACGTGCATTTCTGGAAACATTATCCGGATAAGGATGCGCGCGACGCCAAAACAAAATCACGTTGGTATTACCACGTGCATGCTCCGGGACAGCGAGACGCAGGCGAACATGGCCATTTCCACCTGTTTCTGCACCGTGATCAGCTGATCAAGGGCAGCCAGGTTGCCGTGATGCCGCCAGAAGGCGAGAAAGCCAAAGCGCATGTGACCCATTTGGTCGCGCTGTCGATTGATACAAATGGCATCCCGATGTCTTGGTTCACCACCAATCGCTTTGTCACCAACGAATTTCTCTATCCCGCAGAGACGATGATCAAACATCTGAAGCTCTATAATGTCGACAAAACGCAGGAGGATGAGCTGGTCAATCGGCTCGTCACAGCCATGGTCGCGCTGTACCGCGAAGAGATTGCCGAACTGCTGCTTCAGCGCGATGTCCGTCAGGCTGAATTGGTCGCCGAACATGGCATGAAGGGGTATGAAAAGAACTGTGGGGTCGAAGTTTTGAGCTCGATCCCGATTGACCTTGATGAGAAGATTTCAACGCTCGATCTAGAGTAGAAGTTTTGTTTTCCGCACGCCATCCAGTGTGCGATGCCGCGGCGGGCGGGCGGGCATGCGCCCTTGCGGGCCTTCGGCCCAAGCCGCGCCACCAAGCCAGTTAGTTTCTTCTCGCACTCACCAGAAATTCGACATTGCCCTGCGGGCCGGTGATCGGGCTTTCGACGATCCCCTGAATGCTCCAACCTGCTTGCTCCAGCCATTCGCGAACCTCGTCACAAACGCGGGCGTGCAGCGCTGCATCGCGCACCACCCCGCCCTTACCCACTTCGGCGCGAGCGACCTCAAATTGCGGCTTGATCAACGCCACCAACTGGCACTCCTTTGCCGCCAATTCCAGCGGCCGCTCCAGCACTTTGGCAAGGCTAATAAAGCTTGCATCGCACACCACCCAGTTAAACGGCTGAGTGATATGATCCGGCGTCAGCACCCGCGCGCTGGTCTGCTCATAGACGGTAACGCGATCGTCTTGACGCAGCTTCCAAGCGAGCTGGTTGGTCCCGCTGTCCACCGCAAAGACATGCGCCGCTCCATTCGTCAGCAGTACGTCGGTGAACCCGCCAGTGGATGACCCAACATCCATCGCCGTCACACCTTTCGGATCAATCCCGAAATGCTCAATCGCATGGGCAAGCTTAATCCCGCCGCGGCTGACCCAGGGATGATCGCGCCCACGCACCTCCAGGACCACATCCTCGGCAATCTGCTGCCCCGGTTTGGTCACCTTCTGCTCGCCGACAAACACCGCACCCGCCATCACCAGTGCCTGAGCCCGCGTGCGGCTTTCCGCCAGACCGCGCTCGGCCAACAAGTGATCGACCCGGCGCTTCTTAGGTTTTCTGCCTTCACGCACAGGCTCTTTATCGCCCAAACTTGGCGGCTCGCCTGTTTGCGATGAATTTGATGCGGAATTCGGCGTTTTCTTCATAGACGCGTGCAGCGTTAGCGCGCATTGATGCGGCATGAAAGCAATCTACCTCAATGCCATCGGCGCCGTCGCTCTCAGTTTTACCATTGCCGCCTGCGTGCCACCTTCAGAACCGCCCAGCGTCGCAACATCCGCTCCGGCCACGACCAGCACACCCGCACCCGCGCCTAGCCCATTGCCGGAACCTCCAAAGCCCGCAGCAACCTTGCCGCCGTTGGCCGCTGGATTGGCCTTTCTCGACGCTCCGCAGACGCAGGGCAATTGGCGCTACATTGTAGAGCGCAATGAGACCTTCGCTCTGTTCGGCAGCAGCATTGAAAACGCGCAAGCGATCATTCGCTGCGATCTGGACACGCGCAAAGTGGGGATTGGCCGGTTTGGCCCTGCCGCCAGCGCGGCTCAAATGCGAGTTCGCACCGAAACACGCAGCAGCGATTTGCGCGCCACCACCCGCAACAGTGGGCAGCCTCTGGTCGCCGCCGAGCTTGATCCGCGTGATCCACTGCTCGATGCGATTGCACTGTCAAAGGGTCGTTTTGCGCTGGAGACCGCTGGTATGCCAGCGCTTTATTTACCCGCTTGGGCCGAAGTGACCCGCGTGATCGAGGATTGTAGGTGATTTCGCGAGGTCGCATATTCTGACGTGGGAAAAGTTTTTTACAAGACTTGTGTTCAAGCTCAAAACGACTCAGATTGATCCTCGAGTTCAGCGGCAAACGCAGTACTCGGCCCCCCGATGATACGGCGGGTCTTGGCTTAATAGCGCGAAAGGAGGTGATCCGATGTCTCATGGTTCAGTAGCGAGGTCGGTGAAGATCCCTACGGAGCATATTCGGTAATTTCCCTTGCGGAAACAAACGCCGAGTAAGGCTTTGTGAGCGGCACTTCCGGCCGCTGACCATGCGAAGGGCAGTTCCGCTTAGGCGGCGCTGCCCTTCTCACGTTTTAGGTCTACGCATTAGCATCCGCGATCGTGATATCCTCGCTCATACGATCAAAGATCGGGTGGCCTATGGCCGTCTTCGACTCCGCTGCGGACGGGCCTGCGCCCTTGCGGTCGCCAAAGCGACCGTGCTCTGTCACCAAGCCGTTCACTACATACAAGGACGCTTGGTGCCATGCCGATGGCTTGGAATGGTTCGAGGCCGCAGGCCTCGCGCCCGGCATTTGAGGGCGAAAACGAAAGACTCCTTCTTGCCGAAACCGCCTAGGCACACTATCCGCGCACCATGAAATTTGACACAATCCCTCACCCCTCGCCACTGGCTGACGATGCGCGCGAAGCCGCCGTCGCTGATCCCGGTTTCGGCACTGTCTTCACCGATCACATGGTCACGATTGATTATGACGAGGGCGCAGAAGGCAGTGTTGGCGGCGGCTGGCACTCGGCGCGGATTGGCCCGCGTGAGCCAATTGCGCTCGATCCAGCAGCCAGCGTGCTGCACTATGCGCAGGAAATCTTCGAAGGGATGAAGGCCTACCGCTTGGCGGATGGCGAGCTTGCGCTGTTCCGCCCAGAGGAAAACGCGCGGCGGTTTAACGACAGCGCGCGGCGAATGGCGATGCCTGAATTGCCCGAGGAGCTGTTTCTTGAGGCCGTGAACAAAGCAGTCGCGGCAGATGCCAAGTGGTTCCCCAGCGTCGAGGGCGGCTCGCTCTACATCCGCCCCTTCATGTTCGCGACCGAGGCATTTCTAGGCGTACGTCCGGCCAAGCAATATAAGTTCATCGTTATCCTGAGCGCAGCGGGCAATTACTTCAAATCCGGCTCGCCAGCGGTCAGCATCTGGCAGTCGGACTATACCCGCGCGGCCCCCGGCGGCACGGGCGCGGCGAAAACCGGCGGCAATTACGCCGCCAGCCTGGTGCCCACTGGCGAGGCGTTCAAACGCGGCCACGATCAAGTCTTGTTCCTCGATGCGGTCGAGAAGAAATGGGTCGAGGAACTGGGCGGCATGAACCTGTTCTTCGTGATGCGCGATGGCAGCGTGATTACTCCGCCGCTAACGGGGACGATTTTGCCGGGGATCACCCGTAACAGCCTGATCACCCTGCTGGGCGAAGAAGGGCTGAAACTGCGCGAGGAACCTTATTCGATCCAGCAATGGCGCAGCGATGCGGCCAGCGGCGATCTGGTTGAGGTGATGGCCTGCGGCACGGCGGCGGTCGTTACCCCGGTTGGCAAGGTCGACAGCGCGGATGGCGAATTTGTGATCGGAAATGGCGGTCCCGGTGCGGTGACCAGCAAAATCCGCGAGAAATTGGTCGGCATCCAGCGCGGCAGCGTGGCCGACACGCATGGCTGGGTGAAGCGCGTTTAAGGCATCCGCTGCTTCCCACACTCAATAGTAGTATCGAGAACCCTCACCAACTTGCTTGAGTTTCGCTAGTTTAACGATCTCCTCAATCAACGGCATCAAACTCTTGGGTTGATTGCAGCCGATCTGGACTGATGAGAACCTGTATCCATCGCTATTGGCACGCTCAAGATCGAGCGATTGGCAGTGCATAAAAATTGTAGTTTCATCCGTGTCCTTGCCGATATCCCATGTGCCAATTTCGTGATCGAACGTGCTCGATTGTTCGATTAGCCTATCGAGGGTCGCCACCTGCTCGGCGGACAGTTTGCGCGTACGCTTGCGAATGCGATAGCTGCGCTGCTGCACCCTGCTCCGATGGCTTGTCCCATCAACTAAGAGCCGCGCGGAGCCATCCGCATACTTCTCAATCTCCACCACACGCACGAACATTGCATGACCATGAAGAAAGCTGAATCGCACCGTCTCAATGTGATCTTCCGCGAGCGAATGCCAAAGTGGCCGAAACCCAAGATCACACAAGTAACTCGCTGACATCCCCCCGTAAGAACGGCTCTCATGGACTGCTTGAGGAAAAATGTCGCAGCCATTACCGGTTGCTGGTGAAGCAGTCAGCAATGCAGACGCCATGAACGCAAAAGCAGCCATGGCACTAATGCTAGACCATTGTCGTACATGCTAGCAATGCTTACAGGACGCCACATGCCTAATCATGTCCAAGTTGCGGCGCTCTATAATTTTGCGCCTTTTGACGATCCCGCGTCCTTGCAGGGACCGCTGCAGGCGGCTTGCGATGCGGCGGGAACGCGTGGTACCATTCTGCTCGCGCCAGAGGGCGTCAACGGCACCATCGCTGGCACGCCGGAAGGTATCGAATCTGTGCTCGCGCGCATCCGCACTCTGCCCGATTGCGAGACGTTCGACGTCAAATACTCCCATGCCGAAAGCATGCCGTTTCATCGGATGAAGGTGCGGTTGAAACGCGAAATCGTCACCATGGGCGAGCCGGGGATTGATCCGCGCGCCAGCGTGGGCCGCTATGTCGATCCCAACGATTGGAACGATTTGATCAGCGATCCGGACACCATCGTGATCGACACGCGCAATGATTATGAGGTCGCCATCGGCCAGTTCGAAGGTGCGATCGATCCCAAGACCCCAAGCTTTCGCGATTTTCCCGCATGGTTTCGCGAACGCCGCGAAGAACTGCTGGGAGAAGGCAAAACGCCCAAGGTCGCGATGTATTGCACGGGCGGCATCCGCTGCGAAAAATCGACCAGTTTCCTGCGCAGCGAAGGCGTGGACGAGGTCTATCACCTCAAGGGCGGCATTCTCAAATACCTTGAAAACGTGCCAGAGGACGAAAGCCTGTGGCACGGCGAATGCTTCGTATTTGATCAGCGTGTTGCGGTGAAACACGGGCTGGAGCTGGGATCATACGGGCAATGCTTTGCCTGCCGCCATCCGCTGAGCGCGGAGGAAATGGCCTCGCCCGACTATGCTGAAGGGATCAGCTGCCCGCATTGCATCGATGCTCGCAATGATGAGCAGCGCGCCCGCTATGTTGAGCGACAGCGGCAAAAGGAACTCGCGAAGCAGCGCGGCGAAGCGCATATTGGCAAACCGATCGAGACCGCTGCGAGAGACGCTGGCGAAGACGGTTTTGACGCAGGCGAAAGCTGGGAGGCAAACTTTCCCGGCGGCCTAGCGCCAGATACGCTAAGTGATCCGAAGTGACGCATCCGCCGATCCTCTATTCTTTCCGCCGCTGCCCCTATGCGATGCGCGCGCGAATGGCCCTATGGGTGGCGGAAATCGGCGTGATCCTGCGCGAGGTGAAGCTGTCTGATAAGCCGCCAGCCCTGGTTGAAATCTCGTCCAAGGCGACCGTGCCAGTGCTGATCTCGTTCGATGGTCCGGTGCTGGAGGAGAGCATTGAAATCATGCGCTGGGCGCTGGGCAAGAATGATCCAGAGGGATGGCTGGCGGGCGACGATGCGGCGTTGATCGCGCGTAACGACGGCGCGTTTAAGCATCACCTCGACCGCTACAAATACCCATCGCGTTATGAGGATGAGGAAGGCGATGTTGATCACCGCGCAGAGGGCTTCGCGATCCTGCAAGACCTAGATACGCGGCTCTCCACTCAGCCCTTTCTATGCGGCAACACCCGCACGCTCAGCGATATGGCGCTGTTCCCATTCATCCGGCAATTCGCCAATACGGACCGTGAATGGTTCGACACGCAGCAGGTCCCGCATTTGCAGAAATGGTTGGAGGCGAATCTCGCCTCTGATATATTCAAGAGCATCATGCCAAAATTTGATCCCTGGAAAGCAGGCGATCAACCAACGCGTTTCGGGCCAAATGAGAACCCTGTCTGCTGATTCAGCATATTAGCAAAACAGTTAAGGTTGGCATGGGTTTTTACTCTAACTTTACCTTACTTGGTTAAATGAGGCTCATATGGCAAATAATGAACCTTTCTACTCCGTCACTTTGTTGGAAGACCAATGCGAGCTGCATTCGGTAATCAGTGGCTTTTGGACAGTTGACCAGTTCCAAAGTTACTTCGATGATGTGAACGGAAAAGCTGCCCCATTGATGGAGGCGCGTTCTCCCATGTACGCACTGGTCGATTTCACCGATTTTGTGCCGCAAGACCAAGCGACGGGAGAAGCCATTCGCGATCACCTGCTGCTTGCCCACAAAGTAGGGCTTAAGCGTGTCGCGATTCTGGGTGCGTCTCCGTTGGTCCGCTTGCAGTACAAGCGCCTGAGCAGCGGACTCGATGTCGATTTCTTCGTTACCAAGCCTGATGCGCTGACCTGGCTTCGCGCCAACCGCTGATCTGATCCATCAAGCAGTCAATTGCCGCTTTAACGCATCAATCAGCCAGCTCGCTGCGGGCCCCGGCCTCGCATCCCGGCGCCATAAAGCGCTGAATGGATAAATGTCTCCGGGTCTTTCCGGCAGGTCGAGCTCCACCAAAATGCCGCTCGCAATATCGCCCTCGACTTGGTGACGCGGCATATTGCCCCAGCCCAGCCCCTCTTTCAGCAAAGCGTGTTTCGCGCCCAGATCACCCAGCCGCCAGGTCTTTGGGCTGAGCACTGAGAACTCGCGCCCATCTGTCATGGGGGAGCGATCAGCCAGCACCAATTGGAGGTGCTTACGGCTTTCGCCCGGCTGAATGTTGGGCGCAGCGAGCGGATGATTCGGAGCTGCAACAGGAATTAAATCAACACCGCCAATCACTTGGCGTTCGAGATCAGGATGGTCGCCGATCACCGGTCCGCCAATAGCCAGATCAACTTCCGCGTCAATCAGGCAAGCCGCCACCGCGCCCAGCCCCTCTATCTGCAACCGCAAGGCAACCGTTGGAAACATAGCGCGAAAATCGCGCAAGACTCGCGCGGTCACATCACCGGGTACCATCACATCAAGCACCAGCGAAACCGTGCTCTCCAGTCCAGCATGCAAGCTTTGCGTCTTGGCTAGCAGTGCATCAACGCCGTCGGAGACCGCTCGCGCTTCGGGCAGCAAGCCATTGCCTGCCTCAGTCAGTACAGGCTTACGCGACCCCTCGCGCGCAAATAGGCTTACAGCGAGCTGCGCCTCCAGCTGCGCAATGCCATAGCTGATCGCCGACACCGCCCGGCCCATCCGCCGCGCCGCGCCGCCAAAGCTGCCCTCTTCCACCACAGCCAGGAAGATGCGCAATTGATCAAGAGTGGGATCGCCCAAACGCATAATAACAAGTATGTTCAAATAATCCGAACATTTTGGCAAGTTTTATCACACTTATACGATTACGAAACACCGCCTACCTCCTGTCTCAACGCAAACATGCTGATCCAAACATCAACCGATCGGCACAAATAGGAGACAGGCAATGAGCGCACCTATCATCGAACTTCGTCCCTTCAATTCACTGGGCGCAGCCAATCACGGTTGGCTGGATGCTCACCATCACTTTTCCTTTGGCGGCTATCACGATCCCGCCCGCGTCAATTGGGGCAGCCTTCGGGTTTGGAACGACGACACAATCGCTCCTGGCACAGGCTTTCCCATTCACCCGCATGAAGACATGGAAATCATCACCTATGTCCGCAAAGGCGCGATCACCCACCGCGACAGCATGGGCAATGAGGGCCGCACAGAGGCTCGACGATGTCCAAGTGATGAGCGCTGGAACCAGCGTGCAGCATTCAGAATACAACCGCGAGGATGTCGAAACCGAAATCTTCCAAATCTGGATTATCCCGACCGAGCGCGGCGGCAGCCCCAATTGGGGCGCAGCACCCTTTCCCAAGGACGACCGGGCGGGCAAATTCGTGACCCTTGCAAGCGGGGCAGAAAACGATGCCGCCAATGACGATGGCGCGCTTCCGATCCGCACCAATGCAAGCGTGCTGGGCGCGACGATCAAGGCTGGCGAAAGCCTCACCTACAATGTCGCTGATCCATCACGGCACCTCTATCTGGTCCCTGCCACCGGCAAGGTCCGCGTCGAGGATGTCGAGGCCGAAGCGCGTGACGGTGTTGCCATCACCCAGCTCAGCCAGGTGACGATCACCGCCCTTAAAGACAGCGAAATTGTCCTCGTGGACGCCGCTTAAATTCCTTGAGAGCTGGCCGTGAATTTCCCCCAGCGGCCAGCTCTTCTTTTCCCTTGCAAGATCACTTCTCAGGAGAGTTCCAATGACCAATATTCTTTACATATCCGCCAGCATCCAAGGCGACCAATCGATTTCACGCGGCCTCGGCAACAAGTTGCTCGAGCGTCTGAGCACAGGGACAGACAGCATTGTGACCACCCGCGACCTTAGCCATAATGACCTGCCCTTCATCGATGCGGATCGCTTCGCCGCCAACCTCGCGCCAATGGCTGACCGCACGCCGGAACAGGCGCAGCTTGCCAGCATTGCCGACACTCTGATTAAAGAGCTTCAGGCAGCCGACACCATCGTCTTTGCAGTGCCGATCTACAATTTCGGAGTCCCCGCATCGGTCAAAGCCTGGGCAGATTTGGTCGCCCGCGCCGGGACCACTTTCAAATACACAGAAAACGGCCCGGTCGGACTTCTCGAAGGTAAGAATGCCTATATCACGGTCGCATCCGGTGGCACGCCAGTGGGCAGCGATTTCGACCTGATGACCCCTTGGTTCAAGGTTTTCCTCGGTTTCATCGGCATCTCGGATGTTCAGATCATAGCGGCCGATGGGGTCATGGGCCGGGATGGCGAGGAGAAGATAGCCGCCGCCCACGCCAATATCGAAACGATTGGTGCCTGAGTTAAACTGCCGGAAACCAGCAAGCGCGCCGGATGACTTAGCGGTTGTCCGGCGCGTCTGCGTTCAGGTCTCTGGCAGGTTACTCAGCTGGTTCGGCTGACAAACCATCATCTGAAAAACGCTGGCGCAGGCTCTCAATCTCTCGATCGATCTGCGTTGCCAAGGCCTCCAATTGGCCGGAGCTGTTGTCGATCTTATCAATTGTCTGGCTTGCCTGCGCAAAGTTCTCTGACACTTGCGCCACGGCACTGCCGCTATCCAGCGCTTTGCGGCGCACCCCCTCGATCAAATTCGTCAGTTCCGCGCTGGTCGTGCGTTGCTGTTCAACTGAGCTTGCCGCAACCGCGGCCATCTCACCCACGGTTTCAATCGAGGCATCAATTGCGCGGAATTGCGCAATGGACTCGCCGATAAGATCTGACAGCGAACCAACGATAGTAGAGATTTCGCTGGAGGCTTCCTGAGTCTGTTTCGACAATTGCGCCACTTCGCTCGACACTACGGAGAAGCCCTTGCCCGCTTCGCCCGCGCGCGCCGCCTCGATCCGAGCGTTTAGAGCCAGCAATCCGGTCTTGTCCGAAATCGATTTGATCATTGCTACCAGCTTGCCGATCTCCTTCGCGGACAGCTCTAGCTGACCAGCGATTTGCGCGCCGCGATCGCTCGCCTGATCGGCATGTGTCGCGGCCTCATTGGCATTGGCAACACGTGTCCCGACCAATTCCAGGGTCTCACTAAGCAACTGAGCTCCCTTGGCCATCTGCTCCGCCATGCTTAGCGTCGCATCGGCCTGAGCGCTAGCATGATCGACTTGTTCACCCGATTCCTGCGAATGGGCGGCCAGCCGCTCAGATCCGGCAGCAAGATCACCCGCCTGGGCATTCAACTGCTGCACCAATGCGGCGAAGTCTCTCTGAAATTCGCGCAAGACCTCCGTCGTGGTGTCCGCACGGTTGCGTTCCTGTGTCACCATGCTCGCAAGTTCATTTTGCTCAGCGCGCAGTTTGTCCGCCGCAATTTTCTCGGTGGCTTGCACCCGGTCGAGAAAGGCGTTCAGTTCTCCTGCAATATCGCCGCCCTCTTCAAACGGATCGACATCAAGACGCGTGCTGAGATCCGCCTCACCGCTGTTGATCTTATTCAGGGTCCGTGAAAGCTCTGCATTGCCCAGCAAAGCGCGATGTTCCGACAGGTTCAGCCCGCGCCGCTCATCTTCCAGCGGTACGCGCAATTTGCCGCGTGTGTGCATGGCATTTGCGATCAGCCCCATCGCCATAAAGGCGAAAACACCGATGCTGAATGCGCCCAGCAATTGCACGCCGAACTGTGTGACAATGCCGTGGCTGAGGCGATCTGCAGGAACGATAAAGGCAACCGCCAATGTCCCAAAGAAACCACCGAACCCGTGCACGCTGACTGCATAGACCGCATCGTCGACGCGGTGTTTACGTTCCAGCCAATCGGCGAAAAATACGCTGCCCACTGCGATCAAGGCAGCCGTACCGATAGCGCCCAGAGAATGCGCATACGGCGCGCTAGCGGTGATTGAGACCAGACCAACAAGCAGGCCGTTGACCATCCTATCGGCGCGGTAATAGCCATCGCGGTAATATCCCGCGATCGCCGCCGCACAGGCCCCTGCCGCGCCTGCAAACAAGGTGTTGGACAAAGCACGCGCAAAATCATCACTACCCGGCTCCAAAGTACCGGTGTTAAAGCCAAGCCAGCCAACCAAGAGGATCAGCGCGCCGCCGCCGGTCAGGATCGGGCTGTGGCCATGGATTGCCCGCATGGCGGCATCGTCTTCACCGCGGTCAAAGCGGCCATCACGCGCGCCGACAACCAACAAAATGCCTAGTGCCGCTGCGCCGCCGGCAAGGTGTACGACGCTGCCTCCCGCAAAATCGATAAAGCCCAATTGTTGCAGCCACCCCTGCCCGCTGCCGCCAGGTAAATAGCTGGCCCAGGCCCAATGACCGATCAGGGGATAGATCAACGCCGTCAGCGGCAAGGTCATCAGAATATAGGCGGAAAAACGCATGCGTTCTGCAACCGCGCCGGAGACAATAGTCGCCGCAGTGCCGCAGAACAAAGCTTGAAACAAAAGGAAGAGAGTAATCGAGCCTTCGCCCGAATAGCCCAGCAAGCCAGCGTCAAACCCAATGAGGCCAAAACCGCCACCGAACATAACCGCCGCGCCAAAGATATGGAACACCAAGACAGCCACGACGAAGTCCGCGAGGTTTTTCATCGACACGTTGATGCTGTTCTTAGAGCGGACAAATCCAGCCTCTAAAAACAGGAAACCAATCTGCATTCCGACGACCAGCACGCATGCCAGTGCCAGCCATATCTCGATTGCCATGTCTCACCCCAACTTCTTTTATTTTTTTAGGGTTTTACGCGAGATGGCCTAAAGACAGGTTAACAGCGAATTAGCCATCATTTCAGGCTGGGAAGCCCGGCTTTGAGATCCTCCAACCACACGTCGGCCACCGCATCCGATGGCGCGCGCCAATCGCCGCGCGGCGACAATGCACCTTGCGAGCTGACCTTTGGCCCATTGGGCAAGGCGCTGCGTTTAAACTGGCTGAAGGCGAAGAAGCGTTTGACGAAACTCTCAAGCCATCCGGCAATCGTGGCAAGGTCATATCCGTTCTTGCGACTTTCCGGGAAACCGTCGGGCCATTTGCCCGCCTGCGCATCGCGCCACGCATGATAGGCCAGAAACGCGATTTTCGACGGACGCTGGCCATAGCGGATGGTGTGGTGCAGGAAAAAGTCGTTGAGTTCATACGGCCCAATCCGCTCCTCTGTGCTTTGGATCGCGCCATCATCGCCCGCTGGAACCAGCTCTGGCGAGATTTCGGTGCCCAGCACCGCACCCAAGACATCGCTGCACGCATTGCTGAATTGCTCTGTCTGGATCGTCCAGCGGATCAAATATTGGATCAGCGTTTTCGGCACGCCCGCATTCACGCCGTAATGGCTCATATGATCGCCAACGCCGTATGTGCACCAGCCCAGCGCCAGCTCTGACAAATCGCCAGTTCCGACGACAAAGCCGGAATGCTGCCCAGCCAATCGGAACAGGTAATCGGTGCGCAGCCCGGCCTGAACATTCTCAAACGTCACATCGTAGACCGGCTCACCGCCCGCAAACGGGTGCTTCATATCCTCCAGCATCCGCGTGGCTGCTGGCTTGATGTCGATCTCCTCAGCGGTGATTTCCATCACCTCCATCAGCTTCCAGGCGTTCGACTTCGTGCTGTCAGAGGTGGCAAAGCCGGGCATGGTGTAGCCGCGAATGGCCGTGCGCGGCATGCCCAGCCTGTCGCAGGCTTTCGCCGCCACGATCAGAGCATGGGTGCTATCAAGCCCGCCGGAAATGCCGATAATCAATGATTTGGCGTGCGTCGCGGTGATCCGCCGCATCAGCGCATCGACCTGAATGTTGAACGCTTCGTAGCAATCCTCGTCCAGCGTCTTTGCGTTGTTCGGCACAAATGGGAAGCGGCGTATCGGACGGATCAGCCCCTTATCCTGAGCGCCTTCTTCTGAGGCACCAGCATGGTCGAACACAATCCGGCGATAGCTGTCCTCGGGCTCAGCCATGCGCCTCTGCCGCGTCGGCAAAGGTCTGGTTGCGCACCCGCTCTGCCGCAATCCGCTGAGTATCAATATCGACCACGCACAGTTCTGGTTCCAGATCGAAGCGCGTGCTTTCAGCCATCAGCCCGCCCAGTTCGTAAATCACGCCCTGCCCATCCCATGCAAGATCGGTGGTGCTTTCGCCGTGACCGCTGGCCGAATAGACATAGGCGCAAATCGACCGGGCAGAGCTGGATCGGCAATGCAAATGGCGATCATCCGCACGGCCAATGGTGATCGGCGAGGCAGAAAGATTACACAGGATCTGAGCCCCGGCGAGCGCAGCCATTGTACCCGGAGGATTGGGCGCCCAGAAATCTTCGCAAATTTCCACGCCGAATGTGAAGCCGGGAAGGTTGCTGGCGGCAAAGACCACATCCGTACCGAATGGCACTTCCTCTCCGTTCACCGCGATCCATAGATCTTCGCAGCCGCGCCCATGCGAGAAATAACGCTTCTCATAAAACTCGCGGTAATTAGGCAGATAACTTTTCGGGATCACGCCCAGCAATTCGCCATTCGCAATCACGGCGGCGCAATTGTAAACCTTGTCCCCGCGTTTCAGGGGCGCGCCAATCACCAGCACTGGCGAAAGTTCGCGCGAGGCCTGGATCACCTCGCCCAGCGCTTCTTCCACTCGCACCAGCAGAGCCTGCTGAAGCAGCAGATCATCAATCGCATAGGACGACAAGGTAAGCTCTGGATAGACTACCAGATCGACGTTTTGCGCATGCGCCTTCTTCGCCTCGGCGATCACGCCGAGCGGTGTTGTAAGCCACATCGGCCGGGCGCGAACACGGCGTGCAAGTCGCCACCCGCACAAATCCGTGGCTGTGCATGTCGTAAAAAGAATGGCTACTGGCTGTCACGTGGGCACGCTCCAAGATAGTGTCTGGCGCACCCTTTAGCGGTTTATCACCGCGCATCAAAGGCATGAGAGATACGGCTGGGTTAAGGTGCGCAAAGTTTCGCTATTCTCACTAGCAGCGAAAATGAACCCGCTGTCGCATTCGCGATGGTTGCACGCGGCGCAAACATGCCCCACTTCATAGCGCACGGGTCAGAACGACACCCCTCCCAGCTAAGGAGCACATAGAATGGCCGATCCCACCTACACCCCGCCAGAAGTCTGGACCAATGACAGCGAAAATGGCGGGCGTTTCGCCAGCATCAACCGCCCGACCGCCGGTGCGCGCGAAACGAAGGAATTGCCGCAGGGCGACAATCCGTTTCAGCTGTACTCGCTGGCGACGCCCAATGGGGTGAAGGCAACAATCATGCTGGAGGAGCTGCTGGAGGCAGGCCACACTGGCGCAGAATATGATGCCTACACCGTGAACATCGGCGAAGGCGTGCAATTCACCAGCGGCTTTGTGGAGATCAACCCGAACTCAAAAATCCCTGCCTTACTGGACAAGAGCGGCGACAAACCTTTCCGCGTGTTCGAATCGGCAGCCATTCTGGTGCATCTCGCGGAGAAATTCGGCGCGTTCTTGCCCACCGAACCAGCGGCGCGCGCAGAAGTGATGAGCTGGCTGTTCTGGCAGGTTGGAACCGGCCCGTTCATCGGCGGCGGTTTTGGCCATTTCTACGCCTATGCCCCAGAGAAATACGAATATCCGATCAATCGATATGCCATGGAAACGAAGCGGATTTTCGATGTCGCTGACCAGCGCCTGGCCGAAAACCGCTTCCTCGGCGGCAATGAATACACCATCGCAGATATGGCCAGTTACCCATGGCTTGCGCCGTTCGTCGAAGGCAAAATTTACAATGAAGCCAAGACCTTCCTATCGATTGATGAGTATAAGAATGTCGCCCGCTGGGTGGAGGAAATTTCCGCTCGTCCGGCCGTGAAGCGGGGCCGGATCGTCAACAAAGTCTGGGGCGAAGAAAATGAGCAGCTGCTAGAGCGTCACTCGGCAGCGGACTTTGAAGGCAAGGCAATCTGACTGGCTGAAGCGACAAAAGGGGCGCACAGGTAAAAATGTGCCTTGCGCCCCTTCACATATAAAATGGCGGCGCTATATAGCGCGCTCTGCTGGGGTGTGGCCAAGTGGTAAGGCACCGCTTTTTGGTAGCGGCATTCGTAGGTTCGATCCCTACCACCCCAGCCATTTTCCTTACCTAAATCGTTGAAGTTGAGCGCTGCACTTGGCGCTAGATACGCGTTCATTTGCGTAGCGTC
The DNA here is from genome assembly GCF_057364945.1 of Erythrobacter sp. SN6-5. Taxonomy (NCBI): domain Bacteria; kingdom Pseudomonadati; phylum Pseudomonadota; class Alphaproteobacteria; order Sphingomonadales; family Erythrobacteraceae; genus Erythrobacter; species Erythrobacter sp. SN6-5. Next base: position 2,088,265 of record NZ_CP200282.1, on the reverse strand, counting down.
TCAACGCAGCTCCAATGGCTCCTGCGGATTGTTCGGCTCCAGGATCATCTCATTGGTCTGATTATCGACCCGGTAGGATGCGAGCCGCGACAACAGGTTCATGCCAATCACATTGGTATTGCCCAGACTGGGCGCGATCACCACGTCGAGCCCGCGCGCAGCCACATTGCCAAAGCGCAGCTCGTCTATCGTGCCTAGCTCTGCCTCGACCGGCCCGTTCGCTGTACCAATCGTCACCGGTAGGCCGCCCGTGCGCGGTTCTATCCCCACCTGATCTGCCAGGCCCTGCGATATCGCGGTCAACGTCGCGCCGGTATCAACCAGAAAGTTGGCAGGCACCCCGTTCAGCTCTGCGCGCAACCAGAAATGCCCATCTTCGCCGATCGGAACGCGGGTCTCCCCGCCCTCCACCACTTGCTGAGGCAGGCCAAGCTGCGGCACGGCCACTTCGATGCGAGGGTCAAAGCGCGACAGTTGAATGATGACGGTGCACAAAATTCCGACGAGCACCAAAGTGCTGCCCGCGCGCACAAACTTGCCAAACGCGACCTCGCGGCGGATCATCAGCGAGCCGAGCACGCCGGCCATCACCGCCGCGACCGCAAGCATCAGCAATTCCGAGCGCGGAATGGCGGTGAACGCGCCAGCAATGTTGGAAAAGAGGTTATCGAGGCTCATTGCCCCCACACATAGGAACAATTGGCATGCTTTTCCATGAACGAGCGCATGCGCGCGCCCTGCGCCTCTAGCTGAGCATCTTCGCCGCCAAGGCTCGCCCAGATAGAAACGCGCCCTCAACGCGCGGGCTGTGCAGATAATCTCCAGAGATGCCAATTCGTTTGTCCGCGTCATAGCGCGCTGGCTCACCCGCGACGGGCTGCGCCATCGCATAGAGCCAGCGGTGCGCGATCAAATGGATTGCTTTTGCAGGTGCAGCCCCGATCTGCGCGAAGAAATCAGCGAGCAAGATCTCGGCCACCTCCTCCTTAGGCAGGTCGAGCAATTCGCGGCTGCGCACCGGGTTGGCGTGCAGCACCCAGCATTCGCGCCCGGTTCTTTCGGGCTTTGCCGAATTGCGCGCGGCCCAGGAGATTCCCGCCGCCGGATCGCGCAAGCAGTCCGCCTCAATGGCTAGCTTTTGCTCAAACGCCGCCATCACGGCCCAGCACGGCGCGGATTGCACTTGCGATGCAGTCGTTGCCAGCTCTGGTGCCACCTCAGACAGCAGGACGCTCGCTTGCTCAGCCGGAACGGCGCACACAATCGCGTCTGCGACAAAGCTCTTGCCGTCTGCTTCCAGCTTCCAGCAGTGACCGTCGCGGTGCAGACGTTCAATCCGCATGCCCCACTCGACGCCAAACGCGTTGGCCATCGCGCGGATCGGGCCATTCATCCCCGGCGTACCGACAAAGGCATCGTCACCTGCTGCGGGCCAAGACGCGGCCACGCCCAGCTCCTGCCACTCGCGCACGGCCTCTTTGAAGGCGGCATCGCGTGCGGTGAAGAACTGCGCCCCGTGATCAAAGCCGACCGTTTCGCCAGCAATCTCTGCGCGTCTGGCGGCCATACGCCCACCGGGGCCGCGTCCCTTGTCAAAGATTATGACCTGCTTGCCCGCCGCCGCCAATTGCGCAGCGCAGCTAAGCCCAGCCATGCCAGCGCCAATGATTGCGACGGTTTCAATTGAATGTGCCATGGCGGGGTAACGCGCGGGCGCGCCTTTCGGTTTCGAAGGAAAAGAGGGGCTTGTTAGAAAGCGCTTAAGGGGCCGATTTTGGCGGCTTAGCCTCTGCCAGGATCAACGAGAAACGCTCCTCACTATCGAGCCAGCGCTGCTGCGGGTCCCATCCACTGGCCAGCAGTAGCATGTTCGCCGTGCGACGATTGAACTTATGGCTGTTTTCGGTGTGGATGGTCTCGCCCCGCGTCATCGCAAAACGGTTGCCTGATACCGTGAAAGATAGGTCGCTTTGCGCGACCAGATGCATTTCAATACGCGCAAAGTCATCGTTCCAGCGCGCCTCATGCGCGAAGGCTTGCGTTGGGATATCGCTGTCCAGCTCTCGGTTAATCCGGAGCAGCAAATTTAGGTTGAACTCCGCCGTCACCCCGGCGGCATCATCATAGGCATCGATCAAGACCCCGCGATCCTTGATCAGATCCATACCGATCAGCAGGCGCGCGCCCTCGCCCAATGTCTCACGCATATTGCGCAGCAGATCGACCGCCGTACGCGGCACCATATTGCCAATTGTCGAACCAGGAAAAAAGCCAAGCTTCGGCAGTCCAGAGACCGCATCAGGCAGTGCAACCTGCCGCATAAAGTCGGCCTCTACCGGGTGCACCGGCAAACCAGGAAATTTCGCCGCCAAATCAGCTGCCGCCGCGCGCAAAAAATCGCCCGAGATATCAAGCGGCACATAGGCGCTGGGCTCAATTGCGGAGAGCAGCAGAGGTGTTTTCACCGAGCTGCCTGAGCCAAATTCCACCACCGCGCGGCCCGGCCCGATCAGCTCAGCAAACTCTGCGCCTCGCCTTTGCAAGATCTCAGTCTCGGCGCGGGTCGGATAATATTCCGGGATCTGAGTAATGTCTTCGAACAATTGCGACCCGGCATCATCATACAGCCAGCGCGCAGAAATTGCCTTTTGCGGCTGCAACAGTCCGGCCAGAACATCGCTGCGAAACGCGGTATCGACCCCATCATCATCGCGGTTCACGAGCGCAATGCCTTCTTGAGAACTCATCAACTATCCTCAGTACTAAATATCTTTGGCAAGGCGCAGACCGGTAAACTGCCAGCGCTGATGCGGGTAGAAGAAATTGCGATAGGACGCGCGCGAATGACCCCGCACGGTCGCGCAGCTGGCGCCTTTCAGAACGAACTGACCGCTCATGAATTTGCCGTTGTATTCGCCGACCGCGCCGGTGGCGGGCGCAAAGCGCGGATACGGCAGATAGGCCGAACGCGTGAATTGCCAGCAATCACCGAACAGCGCCTCTCCGCCATACTGAGCCGGAGCATGGGCACCGTCCAGTTGGTTACCGGACGAGGCATCATGAGCAGGCGCGCTCCCCTCCCCATCCTGGCCGCGCGCAATCGCTTCCCATTCGAATTCCGTCGGCAGGCGCATATTCGCCCAACTGGCAAAGGCATCCGCCTCAAAATAGGAAATATGGGTGACCGGCGCATCCGGATCGCGCGACTGCCAGCCTTGATGGGTGAAATGCTCAGCCGCGCCGTCTCGATCCCGCCAATAGAGCGGAGCGGCGATGGCGTTCTCGTGCGCCCAGGCCCAGCCGTCTGAGAGCCACAAAGATGCGGCGGTGTAGCCGCCATCGGCGATAAACTCGTCCCACTGACGGTTTGTCACCAGGCGCCGCGACATAGCGAACGGCTCCAGCAATACGCGGTGTCTTGGCCCCTCATTGTCGAACACAAATCCGGCGCTCTCTTGGTGATCATGTCCGATCAGAGCAACGCCGCCGGGATGCTCATTCCAGCCTGCATCTGCCACGCCGCCTGCACCGCCAGCGGACATCGCGGCCTCTGGCGAACCATCCCACATCGCGGGCCCAAGCGGATTTTGGAACAGCGCATGTTTTATATCGGTCAGCAGCAATTCGATATGTTGCTGCTCATGCGCGATGCCCAACGCGACCAAATCGGCGTGCTTTGGATCAGCTATCAGCGGCTCCATCGCTTGGTCCACTGCGCGGCGCCAATCGCGGATTTCCTTTAGTGTGGGCCGCGACAAAGCGCCGCGAGAAAAGCGGGCAATCCGCTCCCCCTCCGCCTCATAATAAGAGTTGAACAGGAAAGGCCAGTTTTCGTTGTAGAGCGAGTAACCCGGCGCATAGTCACGCAGCAGGAAAGTCTCCCAGAACCAATTGGTGTGCGCCAAATGCCATTTCGCCGCAGCGAGGCGTCCTCCATCGACTGCACAGTCGCATCGGCATCCGACAGACGCTCGGTCACTGCCTCCATCAATGCCCGGGTGGAGCAATATTGCTCGACCAATGGCGGGCGAGCCTCAGCCTTGCGTAAATTCTGATCCGGCGATGTCAGCGACACGCGCGCCTCCCAAATTGCGAACGTTTCCAACCGCTCAGCAATGGCGCAATGCCCGAAACCTGTGAAAATTAAAAGGTGTGGGTCGCAACAATAGGTTGCAAGCTCTCTGGCTTAGGCCGCCATACGCACGCGGTTGCGCCCCGCGCCCTTCGCATCATACAGCGCCGTATCCGCACGGGCGAACAGTTTAAGCGGTGCGTCGCCAGAGATAAGGGTGGTGAAACCCACACTGACCGTTACCGGGGGCTTCTGACCAATCGCGGTACCCATGGAAATCGCCAGTCGCAAACGTTCGGAAATGATCCGCGTATAGGTATTGTCAGCGCCGGGGACGATCCAGACGAATTCCTCACCTCCGACCCGGCCAACAACATCGCCTTCACGCGCCTGTTCCATGGCGATTTTGGCCACTTCTTGCAGCACCCGATCACCATGCGGATGGCCATGAGTGTCGTTGACCAATTTAAAGTGATCAATGTCAAACAGGATCAGTGAAAGCGGCTGGCCGATCTTCTGAGAATGCACCACCTGTTGGTCGAGCACCGCCATCACCCGGCGACGATTGGCCAGCCCGGTAAGCGGATCGGTCTCTGCCAACTTTCGAGCAACGCTGGCCTCCTGCAGGGCAGACACACGTGACCGTTCCAGCTTGCGTTCGCGCTGAACCTGATCGGTCACGTCGCGGACCACGGCGACAACGCGCGCTACCTCGCCAGAGCCATTCTGGAGATTGCAGGCCTGAACCGAGATCGAGCGCGGCATGCCATCATAGCCGTGTATATCGTAGTACAGCTCGTAAGGGCCAATTTCTTTGCTGCGCGCAGCCACTTGGCCAACAAGATCGATGTCATTGGCGAACAATAGGGTTTCCGCGTCGCCATCGATGAATTCTTCATCCTTGGCCATGCCAAACAGCGCCCGCATGCCATCGGACCATTGTTGTACGCCATTCGCCGGATTATATTGCCAAATACCAAGATCAGCGATGCTTTCAGCCATGCGCACTGTCCGCAGGAGCTCGCTCATTCGCTCACCGCGATCGCGGGCAATGCGAGCGGCAAAGCGGGTTTCGCGGCGTGCATTCACGGTGGCTACGACGAACACCATCGCGACCACACCCAATAATATGCAGGCGGCAAGAAGCGCGTTATTTCCCACTTCCCCCGCTAGCATGCCAGCCCCGTGATGTGCCCTCGATCCATAAACGCGGGGGGTTAGCGGGTAAGGGTCAACCGCTTCGCTGTGGCAGCATCAGGATTTCCACGTAACCGGCGGCTCAGCACGCTTAGCGCGGCAAGCACAACTCTTGATACCTCGGCTGAACCGGCGAAAATCTGATCAGAATGGCAAGCGCCTACGCTGCGTTGGCTTGGCGCCCGACGATCTCTTGATTGAGCATTTCGGCGAGCAAGAATGCCAGCTCCAACGACTGCTCCGCATTTAGGCGCGGATCGCAATGCGTGTGATAGCGATCGCCCAAGCGCTCATCCGTGATTGCCACGGCGCCACCGACGCATTCGGTCACATCCTGACCCGTCATCTCAATATGGATACCGCCGGGATGCGTGCCCTCTGCGCGGTGTACGTCAAAGAAGCCCTTCACCTCGGTAAGGATGCGATCAAATGGCCGCGTTTTAAATCCGGTTTCAGACTTCACGACATTGCCGTGCATCGGATCACAGCTCCACACCACTGGGTGGCCTTCGCGCTCAACCGCGCGGACTAGCTTCGGCAGGCCTTCGGTAACCTTGTCGTGGCCAAAGCGAGAGATCAGCGTGATCCGGCCCGCTTCACGCGCCGGGTTCAAGATGTCGAGCAATTCAATAAGAGCATCAGGCTCTAGGCTCGGCCCGCATTTCATGCCCAGCGGATTGCCAATGCCGCGCGCAAATTCGATATGCGCGCTGCCCGGAAAACGGGTGCGGTCGCCAATCCACAGCATGTGCGCGCTGGTCGCAAACCATTGACCAGTCAGCGAATCTTGCCGAGTGAGCGCTTGCTCATACGGCAACAACAGGCCTTCGTGGCTGGTGTAAAAGCTGGTGCCCTGCAATTGCGGGACCGTTGCGGGATCAACCCCGCATGCCTCCATAAAATCGAGCGACTCGCCAATTCGGTCGGCCATCTGTGCGAACTTATCGGTCCACGGCGTACGCCCCATAAAGTCGAGCGTCCATTGGTGGACCTGGCGCAGGTTGGCATAGCCACCGCCCGCAAAGGCGCGCAGCAGGTTGAGCGTTGCCGCAGCCTGAGAATAGGCGCGCACCATACGGCCCGGATCATTGCGACGCTGGACCGGATCAAATTCGATCCCATTGATGTTGTCACCAAAATAGCTCGGCAAAGTCACATCGCCGACTGTCTCTGTGTCGGACGAGCGCGGCTTGGCAAACTGGCCCGCCATCCGCCCGACCTTGATCACAGGATGCTTGCTGGCGAAGGTCATCACCACCGCCATTTGTAGCAGTGCACGAAAGGTATCGCGGATGTTGTTCGGGTGAAACTCAGCAAAGCTTTCCGCGCAATCGCCGCCTTGCAGCAGGAACGCCTTTCCATTGGCAACGTCTGCCAAATCAGATTTTAGCGCGCGCGCCTCCCCAGCGAAAACAAGCGGCGGATAGGCCGCTAATGTCGCCTCTGCCTCAGCAAGCTCTGACAAATCCTCATACTTCGGCAAGTGCTTTGCTTCGTGGGATTTCCAGCTTTCAGGGGACCAATTGTTTGACACGTCGAATTCTTCTTCCAAAATTATGGCAAATGGCTTGGCCGTACTGCCTTGCACCCTCGCCTGTGCGGAGCGCCGTTACCGCCCCTTCATTACAGGTGTAAAGCCGCAATACCCCAGGCGGCAACATTATTTCACGTCGCTGTGATCGCTTCAACCGATTGGTCGGTGCTCGAATTCGGTCAAAAACTGCTCATAACGGCGGTCAACGACTGCCTATCGCCCGATCACCTCAGGGCGCGCAGCGGGTGCGACAACCGCCGCAGGAGCGCCCTCTCCTGCTGGCACTGGCAAAGCCACCGCAAGGTCGGTGCCCTCGGGGATTACAGCCAATCGCCACCCTGGCTGACGTCCAAAATATCGCCCAGCTAGCACTTGCATAACCTGCGGGGTGGTCTGCGAATAGTCATTGAGCAGGCTCGGCAGCAGAGCAATCCGGCGGCGATCGGTGGTCGCGCCTTCGAGCTGATAAAGCCAGAATGTGTTGCCGGTGGATGCACGGCTGAACAATTGTCGTAGCGGTTCGGTCACCCGGTCCAGCTCTTCAGTGGTCGGCGGCGTGTTTACGAGATCGCGCGCGATCTTATCCGCCTCGCTGAAGAACACCGGCACGTCTTGCGGCTGCAATTGCGCAAGGGCCGTGATCGTCCCGCCGCTCTCCAAATCGGTCGGCCAATTGGAAAGTATCTGCGGGGCATAGCTGGCGCCCGCGCGTTCGCGCATCGCCTCTAGCAAGCGGTTGTTGAAGACCTGAATCAGGATTTCAAGCTGGCGAGATTCGCGCAGTCTTTGGACGCCCGCACCGCTTGGCCAAGCGATCACGGCGGCTGCCTGGTTCTTGTCACCGCGGTGGTTGAGAACCGTCGTTTCGCCAGCGCCAGCTGGGAATTCTGGCACACGCGCGGCCACATCTGCGGGTACCGGATCACGTGCATCGAGCGCGCCAAAGGTGGTGCGCAAGGCCTCTACCGTCGCATCGCGATCGAATTCACCGAAAACCAAAACCTCAACCGGCCCTTGTGAAAGCAAAGGCTCCCACACCTCGCGGAAACCCTCCGGCGTAAGGTCAGCCAACGCATCAGGGGAAGGCGTGGCAAAGCGCGGATCGCGATTGGTGAGCAGATATTCGAGATCTCGGTTGATCACACCGTTAGGGCTGGTGGCAAAGGCGTTATACGCCAGCTGAGCCGCAGCGCGGGCGCGGATCACGGGGTCTTTATCCCAGCGCGGCATGCCCAGCTTTGCAGCGAACAGATAGAGTTGATCGGCCACATCGGCAGAGCGCGTGCGCGCGGTGAACGTGAACACCGCATCGTCGATTTGAAACTCAAAGCCAAGCTTGCGGCCTGTCGCCAGACGGTCCAGCTCTTCCTGACCCAATTCGCCCAGGCCCGATCCAACCAATGCGGTCGTACCCAATGCGGCATAGGGCGCGCTTTGCTCATCAAATGCACGGTAGCCTGCGCCAAAGCGAACTTTGACGACGACGCGCCCTGGCTCTGCATTGTTGGACCACAGCAGCGCGCGAACGCCATTATCAAAGTCGACTTGCTCAATGTCGAGTAAGCCAATCGGCGCGCGCGAAGCAATTGTGCCCGGCTCACCCACTGCGGGAAGCTCCTCAAACGACACAGTGCTGGCGGCCAAGCGCGAGCTGCCATCGCTGGTCGCGGCGCGTTCCAGCGCCACACGAACCGCACTCTCATCGGCTTCGCCAGCGGACGGCGTTACATAGATGCCGCGCACAACGTCACCTTGGAACAGCTTGCGGGTCGCGGCGAGCACTTCGTCAGACGTAAAGCGCGGCTTGGTCCCGCGAAACACATCCAGCACCACTTCCGGAGACGCCGTGGTCTCACGGATGTCGACCGCGTTGATCAACGTGTCGGCCAGGTTCGATCCGGCGATCACCGTGCGTTGTTCCACCTGATTGGCGAAGGCGATATCGAACTCAGAAACTTCGCGGTCGATCTCTTCCTGCGTTGGCCCGCTTTCCAGAGCATCGGCGATCACGCCGCGCACATCGGTCATCGCGGCATCCCAGTCTTCAGACAGCGGCGCAAATGTCACAAACGTAGCATCGGTCGATCGCGAGACATCGTCCTGCTGAACCTGCGCATAAAGATAGCTGCCGCCAGAGCGCGCACGCGATTCCAGCCGACGATTGATGATCGCTTGGGCAATCGCATCGATCATTAGCCCTTCATTATAGACGATGGTGTCTTTCACCTGTCGCCAAGGCCGCATCACAGCATAGGTCAGGCTGCGCGGCAGATCAGGCTCCACCATCACGCCGATCTCACCAATGGGGCCACTTTCGCTTTGCGTACTGGCCGCATCAGCTGGCGGCACGGGATCGCCGAAATCAGGCGCAACACCAGCCTCGCCGGTCCCTTCCCAATCGGCAAACCATTGCTCGATCAGGCCCGCCAAAATCTCTGGTGGGGCATCACCGACCACCACTATCACAGTGTTTTCCGGGCGATACCAACGGTCGTAGAAATCCTGGACGAAGGCTCCGTTCGCGCCGCGCAGCGTCTCTTCAGTGCCAATTGGTGTGCGAGTGGCCAAACGCTGTCCGGCAAACAGGACTGAGCGAGTGAACTCGCCCACACGCTCCGCCGCGCCGCCGCGCTCGCGCTTTTCCGCCAGCACAATCGGCAATTCCGCAGCGACATTCTCATCGCTCAAAACCGGTGATTTGATCATACCGGAGAGCAGCTTGAAACTCTCCGCCAGTTTCCCGCGGGTTACACCCGGCAAATCGAGCTTATAGGCAGTGTGCGTCGGGCTGGTCTCCGCATTGGCATCACTGCCAAAGGTCGCGCCCAGCCGTTGCCACGTTTCGATAGCCTTGGCCTGGCCCAGATATTTGCTCTCACGAAACAACAGGTGTTCCAGCAAGTGCGCATAACCTTGTTCGGAATCGCGCTCGTGCAAAGAGCCCGCATCGACCCGCACGCGGATCGACACCTGTCCGGGCGGCACGCCGTTCTTGCGCACAGCATAGCGTAGGCCATTGTCCATTTTGCCAAACAGCCATTCGCGGTCGACCGGAATGTTGCTGTCTTCATAGAGCCACGGGACTTCATCGGCGCCTTGCAGCTTTTTGGGCTGAGGGATGATCGGATCAGCGCTCGGCACGCTGATCGTAGCAGGCGGCGCTTCGCCAGAGCTGTTGGGCTCTATGTTTTGCGCCGTCGCTGGTAATGTCAAAGCCGCCGAAGCAGCAAGCAGGAAAAGGGCCTTTGGCGCCCGAAAAATCGCGTTCATCGGGAGAATATAGGCAAGCATGGTGTGAAGGGATAGTGAATGCTGCACAATAAGACGCGATTGTGCGTCATTTTGCGCGGTTTTATTATCGAGTTTGCGCGATTCCACGCCTTGTGACGGCGTCGCAGCCACCCTAAATACCACAACATGTTCATAGAAACCGAAACGACCCCGAACCCCGCCAGTCTCAAATTCCTGCCCGGTCGCACAGTGATGACCGCGGGAACACGCGAGTTTTCAAGCCCAGAGGCGGCAGAGGCCAGCCCGCTTGCCCAAGCGATCTTTGACACGGGCGAGACGATCAACGTGTTCTTCGGCAGCGATTTTATCACCGTCACGGCAGCTCCCGGCGCGAATTGGGGATCGCTGAAATCGCAAGTAGTGGCCATCCTGCTCGATCACTTTGTGTCGGAGGCGCCGCTGTTCAATGCCGCGACGGCTGGCGATATCTCGGTTCCCGTCGACGTGGAGCATGTGGTCGAAGAATCAGAAGAAGATGCAGAGATCATCGCCGCAATAAACGAACTGCTCGAAACCCGCGTTCGTCCAGCGGTTGCTGGCGATGGCGGTGATATCGCCTATCGCGGATTTAGTGACGGCGTTGTCTACCTCACGTTGCAAGGGGCCTGCGCAGGCTGCCCATCCAGCACCGCAACCCTAAAACAAGGGATCGAAGGTCTGCTGAAACACTATGTGCCTGAAGTGACCGAAGTGCGCGCAGCTTAAGCCAACCCTCTCCGCTCCCGACTGAAAGCCTCAAATGACCAAGCAATTTCACGGCACCGTGCTCAGCGATGACGCACTCGACCAACTGTTCGGCGAAGCCCGAAGCTATAACGATTGGCTAAAGAAGCCGGTTAGCGAAGCGCAGATCCATCAGATCCACGACCTGCTAAAAATGGCGCCAACCTCGGCCAATATGCATCCTGCGCGCTTCATCTGGTGTACCTCAGATGATGCAAAGTCGCGCCTCGCCAAACATGCGATGGATGATAACAAGCCAAAGGTCATCAACGCGCCTGCCTGCGTCATCATTGGCTATGACATCGACTTTCACGAGCACTTGCCAGAGCTGTTCCCGCACACTGATGCGAAAAGCTGGTTTGAAGGCGATGAGGCCGGACGGATCGACGGGGCAAAGCGCAATTCCGCTCTGCAGGGTGCCTACCTGATGCTGGCGGCCCGCGCGATTGGCCTTGATTGCGGGCCGATGTCTGGCGTTGATCTAGAAGGTGTGACGTCGGAGTTTTTCGCCAACAGCCCGCGCGTCAAAGCCGACTGGATTTGCTCGATCGGATATGGCGATCCGGAAAGCATCTTTGACCGCTCGCCGCGCCCCGACTTTGGCAAGTTCAACACAATTGTCTGACGCTTGCATTTGAGCCGTAATTTCTAAGACTTGCAGGCAGCGCAGCTCTAGGGCATCGCGCAATCCCATGCGCACCCTAGCGATAGAAACGGCCAGTGAAGCCTGCTCAATTGCCCTGTTTGACGGGGCAAAACTGCTCGCACACGAGCATGCTGTACTGGGACGCGGACATGCGGAGCGTCTGGTCCCAATGATTGCTGACCTGCCAAGCAAAGGCCGAGCGGAGCGTATTCTGGTCTCGCTTGGCCCAGGCAGTTTCACCGGTGTGCGTATTGGCATTGCCGCCGCCCGCGCGCTCGGTTTTGCGTGGGGCGCTAACGTGCTCGGCTATCCAACAATGGCGTTAATTGCAGTTCGCGCTTGGCAGCCCTCTCTTCGCGGTGTGACCGTGTGCATGAACGGCGGACACGGCGAGTGGTTTATCCAGAACTTTGCTCAAGGCGGAGGCTGCGACGAGGTTCGCTCGCTTGCACCCGAAGCCGCCAAACTCGCCTGCGAGCATGACGCGATTGTGGGCAACCGCGCCGAAGAACTCGCTGCGATGTTCTCTGACGGTAAGCGCGCCCTCAACCTGCTACCTGATGCCAGCAAGACGAGCCTGCTACATGAGACACAGCTGACCACGGACCTCTCGCCAATCTATGGCCGTGCACCTGATGCCAAACCACAAGCAGTGCGAGCGCCGCAATGAACGCGCCTACCTGCCTCATCGATCACATCATGACCGTTATGGAGGCGGCGTTTGACCCAGCTTACGGCGAGGCATGGAATCGCCGCCAGATCACCGATGCACTAACCTTGCCTAACACGCATGCTTTGCTGGTGGACCAGAATGGGACGATATTGGATGAAGGCGGAAGCGCGGGCGACCGGCGCCCTTGCGGCTTTGTCCTAACGCGCGCAGCCGCTGGCGAAGAGGAGCTGCTGCTGATCGCAGTGCATCCTGAAAATCGCGGCAGCGGCCTTGGCAAAATCCTGATTGAACAGCTCTTCAGAACCGCGCAAAACCGCGGTGCAGAGCGGATTTTTCTCGAAATGCGGCGGGGCAATCCGGCGGTACACCTATACAGCAAGCTTGGCTTTATACCGATCGGCGAGCGGCCCAAATACTACCGTATGACAAACGGAGAACGGGTCGACGCGATTACTTTCGGCTGCACAATCTAGTGCTGATCTGGAGGTTTCTCATCTTGATTTAGTTGCGAACAATCTATTCGATTGGTTGCAATGTAACAGGAGCTGGTTCATGTCGAATTTATCGGAAAAATCCGAACAAAAAAGAGATGAGGAACTCTAATGGAAGATCTAGAAATTGAGATGAAGGAAACTTTGATAACGCTGACCAGCGATATCGTGGCCGCTCATGTGAGCAATAATGACGTGTCGGTTGATGATGTGCCTTCGCTCATCACAAACGTATTTTCGGCCCTCTCGGGTCTTGGTGAACCAGATACACCAGAAGAAGTGCGCCCTGATCCAGCGGTATCAATTCGATCTTCGGTTAAGAAAGATCACATCGTTTGCCTCGATTGCGGCAAGAAGATGAAAATGCTTAAGCGGCACCTTTCGACAGAACACGATATGTCACCTGATGAATATCGGACGCGTTGGGAACTGCCGGGCGATTATCCGCTGGTGGCGCCTAACTATGCGGAAACACGCCGTGATCTGGCCAAGAAAATTGGTCTCGGCCGCAAGCCTGTAAAGGGACGTGGTCGGCGCAAGAAGTAATGATCCAAAAGCGGGCCTGGGTTGGACTACTCCGCCCTGGCCCGCTTGGTTTCCAATTGGGGCACGTCAAAGGTTATACCCGCCCTATCCCGGCCTGACTTGAGCAATCCGCCCGCCCACTTTAAAGCGGGTCCTAGCCGCGCGTATATCCGATAGGAAACGGCGCAAATAGCGGCTAACATAGCAATAACAGCGGCGGCACAGCTGGCGGAGTAACAAGTGCAGCAAAAGATCGACCTTGAACAATTATGCGCGGAAAAAGGGTTGCGCATCACCGAACAGCGTCGCGTCATCGCGCGCGTCCTTTCGGAAAGCGATGATCATCCCGATGTTGAATTGCTGCACCAACGCGCATCTGCGATTGACCCAAAGATATCAATTGCCACCGTCTACCGCACGGTAAGGCTGTTTGAAGAAGCTGGCATTCTTGACCGGCACGATTTTGGCGATGGCCGATCGCGCTATGAGCCTGTGCCAGAGGCGCATCATGACCATCTGATCGATGTAGAAACCGGCAAAGTGGTTGAGTTCGTTGATCCAGAAGTGGAATCGTTGCAACGCCAGATTGCCGAACGGTTGGGCTATCGCCTGGTTGACCACCGGATGGAGCTTTACGGGGTACGTCTCTCTCGTGACGACTAAACGCGAGACGCTCTATCGGGAGCGCCGCCTGGCCGCAATGCGCGGCGAAACCACACCGCTGTCACCAATGGGCTGGCTGCGGCTCACTTATCGAGCGATACTACTCGCCGCTCGGCCTGATTGTTTGCGTCCCACTGCATTACATTTGGCGCATCTTCGCATACGGCTCGCCCATTCCGATGTATTTTTTGCGCTACGCCGCCTGGGCATCAGGCGCCCGGGTGGAAGTGGTCGGCACGCATCTAAAACGCGATGTGTTTTACGTTGCAAACCACATGTCATGGCTCGACATTCTTTCCATGGCTGGGGCATGCGGAACGGCATTCGTAGCCAAGGCGGAATTGGCCGAAGCCCCTCTCGTGGGCTGGCTCGCATCGCTCAATCGAACCGTATTTGTAAAACGTGAACACCGCATGGGCGTGGCAGAGCAGATCAACGCTCTGAAAGAAGCCTTGTCGGACAATTGGGCGGTCACAGTTTTTCCCGAAGGCACGACCACGGATGGACAATCATTATTGCCTTTCAAGACAAGCATGCTGAGCGTGCTGGAGCCGCCGCCACCTGGAGTCATGGTGCAGCCTGTTTTGCTGGACTACGGCGAGGTTGCAGAGGAAATTGGCTGGATCGGCAATGAAACCGGCCTCAACAATGCCAAGCGCGTGCTGGCACGGCGCGGCACCTTCAAGCTGCGGCTCAATTTCCTGGAGCCGTTCAGTCCAGAGGATTATCGCGGGCGTAAGAAGATTGGTGCCGAGGCGCGGCGCCGCATTGAAGAAGCGCTACTGGAGACACTGGGCAAGCCGCTGCGCGATTTCCGCCATACTGTCGATCCAATCCGTTACGAAGCGCCAGAAGAGGCACAACGGATCGCCGAGGCGCAAGGCGAAAAGCCGACTGAGAAGGCAGACTAAACCGAACAACGCCGGCTGAAATACGCGCCCTTACAGGCCAGCGCGCACCAACCAATCGTGGAACAAACGCACCGGGCGAAGCTCCAGCGCCGTTGGCTTACACACAAACCAATAGCTGTACGGGCTTTCAACCTCGAGGCCGTAAAGATCGGTCAAGCGGCTGTCCGCCGCGCGGCGCAAGTGATCATCGTGCATGATCGCAACGCCTAGGCCCTGGGCGGCGGCTTCCAGCATAAGCTGACCGGAATCGTAATGATCGATGGCGGATGGATCCATATCTTCCATGCCCAGCGCTTTCTTCCACGCTTCGAAGCTCGCGGGCAGTTCGTTATGGATGAGGAAAGTCTGCTTCTCGAGCGCTTCCTGATCGACCTTTGTGCCAATCGTTGCAGCAAGTTCTTTGCTACAGATTGCATGCACCAAATTGTGGTCAAGCCGCACCGCATGCAGGCTGGTGTCCGGTCCGCGTGAGAGGATGATCGCCGCATCCAGAGTGTCGCCCACCCGGTCTTCCAAATGGGGCCCTGTGTCGATGTCGATGTGCAGCAAAGGGTGCCGCTTTCGCAGTTCACCGAGTCTTGGGAACAGGCGCTGGCTGCCAAACAGAGGCAGCACGCCGAGCCGCAAGCGCAGCAGCGAGATATTGTCGGACTGGCTTTCAACCGCGCGTGCCAGCGATTCAAGATGCGGGTTCACCGCCTCATAGAACGCCTGCCCCTCATCGGTCAGTTGCATCGATTGCCGCGCCCGTGTGAACAGTTTCTTGCCGACAAATTCTTCAAGATTGCTAATCCGCCGCGACAAAGCCGATGGGCTGAGCCCGATCTCTTCGGCGGCGGCACGGGCAGAACCAAGGCGTACAGTTCGCATGAAGGCTTCGAGTGCACGAAGTGGGGGTAGTCGGCGGGATGGCATGTCTAACTCCTTGTTATAAGGAGCTACGCATGACCAGCAAAAAAGATGCAAAAAATCGAACTAACTGCGAATAATTCTTAGCTAGCTTGTTATTTCTTCACGTATTGGGGCGTGCAGACGCAGGCGTTTGACGTGCGTTTCGTCCGCCGCTGTTACTTCAATCCGCCAACCGCTGGGATGTTCCAGCCGCATGCCCACGGATGGCACTTGCTCTGCCAGTACAAAGGCCAGCCCGCCCAGAGTGTCGACTGATTCCTCAACCTCGGCGAGCTGAGGGTCAACCAATTCGGCCACATCATCAAGCTCCGCGCGGGCATCACAATCCCACATCCCCTCACCAATCGCAACGATCAGCGCCTCTGGTGTTTCATCGTGCTCATCCTCGATGTCGCCAACAATTTCCTCGACCAAATCCTCAATCGTGATGAGGCCGTCGGTTCCGGAGAATTCATCAAGCACAATCGCCAGGTGGACGCGCCGCGCGCGCATATCGGCCAGCACATCGAGCGCGCCGCGCACTTGTGGCACATAGATCGGCTGACGCATCAACGTCGTCCAATCCTTGGGCGGCTGCTTGCCATTGGCCAAATACGGAAAGACGTCTTTGATGTGGATCATGCCGATCACTTCATCGAGCGTGTCGCGGTAGACCGGCATGCGCGAATGCCCGTTCTCGCTGAAGCTTGCGACCAGCTCTTCCCAGCTTACCGCGGCATCAACTGCAATGATCTCACCGCGCGGGACCGCAACATCATCGGCGTCATGCTCGCTGAAATGGAGTAAGTTGCGCAGCATCTGGCGCTCAACCGGCGAGAGATCGCCGTTGCTATTGCCGCTGTCCTCACGGTCATCATCGTGGTTCTCGTCTTCGTGCTCGTCGATCGCCTCTTCAAGCTGCGCGCGCAAAGACCGATCGCCGTCGCCGGCGCCGATGAGTTTTCGGAAACGGGCCCACAGCCCGCTGCTACTGTCCGCGTCTCCGGCGGGGGATTGAGAATCGGGCATTGTCAGTTTTTGGGCCCTTCGCGGGAATGCTCCTTAAGTGCTGGGCGTAGCATATGGGTCTGCGATACCCATTTTTGCAAGGATTGCAATTTCCAGAGCCTCCATTGAGTCGGCATCTTCGTCGGATGTTTCATGGTCATATCCCGCCAGATGCAGCAGGCCATGGGTGATCAGATGCGCTGTGTGATGCTCCACGCTGATGCCCTTGTCCGCCGCTTCCTGCGCGCAGGTCTCGTGCGCAAGGGCAAGATCGCCGAGCATTTCTGGCGGGCCTTCGGAGGGAAGCGCCAGCAGGTCATGCCGCGCTAGCATGGGGAAACTCAGCACGTTTGTCGGCTTGTCCCGATCTCGCCATTCGCGATTAAGCGCGTGGACTTCTGCGTCATTGGTGAACAATAGGCTTGCGCTGAGGCGCGGATTGGCGAGCTCTTCGGTCAGACCAAGAACCGCTTCCGCCACACGCTCAGCAAGCGCCTCCCACTCACCAGCGGGCCAATCTTCAATGTCGATGTCGAGCTGCATATTGGATCAGGCTTACGCGCCCGGGCCTTCATAGGCCTCGACAATGCGGCCCACGATTGGGTGCCGCACCACGTCCGCTGCGGTAAAGCGGGTAACGGCGATGCCGTCCACGCCCTCCAGCCGGTCGACCGCGTCGGCCAGGCCGGACATGCGGTCACCGCCGGGAATATCGACCTGGCGCGGATCGCCGCAGATCACCATCCGGCTGTTCTGGCCAAACCGGGTGAGGAACATCTTCATCTGCTCGCGCGTCGTGTTTTGTGCCTCATCCAGGATCACAAACGCATCGGCCAAAGTCCGCCCGCGCATGAAGGCAATCGGCGCAATCTCTATTTCGCCGCTGGCGATCCGGCGCTCCACCTGTTCGGGCGGCATGCAATCATACAGCGCATCGTAAATCGGGCGCAGATAGGGATCGACTTTTTCCTTCATATCGCCGGGCAGAAAGCCGAGCTTTTCGCCCGCCTCGACCGCTGGCCGCGACAGGATCAGGCGCTGGACGCTGCCAGAGATCAGCTGACTGACGGCCTGCGCCACCGCAAGATAGGTCTTGCCCGTGCCCGCCGGGCCGAGAGCAAAGATCAGCTCATCACGCGACAACTGCTTCATATAGGGGATCTGATTGGCCGAGCGCGGCACGATAGTCTTACGCCGGGTGCGGATCATGATCGGCGTATTCTTCTCTTCGCCTGAGATAATCCCCTCCAGCGTAGGTTCGTGCGACATCGCAATTAGCGATTCAATCGCGCCCGCATCCAGCTCCTGCCCCTGAGCCAACCGATCATACATCGTGGTCAGCGTCTCTCGCGCCCGCGCCACATTGTCCTCTGGCCCTTCGATCAGCACCTTATCGCCGCGCGCATGGATCATCACGCTCAACCGATTTTCGACCTGCACCAAATTGGCGTCAAATTGTCCAAACAATGGGCCGAGCAGCGACTGATTTTCGAAGCTCAGTTCAGCCTTTGCGCCGTGGGCCTCAGCCGCCACTGCATCATCAGCATTGATGGAACCGGGCAATGCAGCCGGATCGATTGTATCAGAAGGTCTGCGGCCCATAGGATCCTTTATCTGTGCCAATTGCCTGAGTCGTGAAAGTAAGCCAGATGCGCGCGATGGCAAGCGCGCTCACCACGACCAATGGGGAAAGTCGCACAAGTGCAACACAGAGCTGGCGTCACGTATGCGCGGTAATGCGCTATCCCGTGACCAACTCGCCGCGCAGTGAGCTAGGTCGGCCTTCGACGATATGCGTGCGGACCATATCGCCGATTTGCACATCGCCCTCGAACCACACGCTTTGCAGCCACGGCGATTTGCCAAGCCATTGGCCGGGCAGCTTGCCCTTACGCTCGACGAGGACATCGCAGGTCTTACCCGCACTTGCGGCGTTAAATGCCATTTGATCCCGGCTGAGCGCATCTTGGAGGCGGGCCAGCCGCTCTTCCATCACTTCTTTCGCGATCTGATTATCCATGGTCGCTGCCGGTGTTCCGGGCCGCGGCGAATATTTGAAGCTGTAAGCCTGCGCGTAGCGGACTTCGTCGACCAGCTTTAGCGTGTCTTCAAACTCGGCATCGGTTTCGCCGGGAAACCCAACGATAAAATCGCCTGACAGAGCGATGTCGGGGCGCACTTTACGGAACCGCTCCAGCAGTTTGAGATAGCTCTCTGCCGTGTGCGAGCGGTTCATCGCCTTCAGCACCCTATCATTGCCCGATTGCACGGGCAGATGCAGATAGGGCATCAGCTTTTCGACTTCACCATGCGCCTCAATCAGCGCATCATCCATATCGTTGGGGTGCGATGTGGTGTAGCGAATGCGCTCCAACCCATCGATCCGGGCAATTTCATGGATCAACCCGGCAAGGCCGACCGCCCTGCCTGCATCATCCTCACCGCTCCAAGCGTTCACATTCTGCCCCAGCAGCGTGATCTCACGCGCACCGGCATCTACCAGCTTGCGCGCTTCCTCAGTTAAATCGCTGAACGGGCGCGAAATTTCCGCTCCCCGCGTATAAGGGACCACACAATAGGTGCAGAACTTATCACAGCCTTCCTGCACCGTCAGAAACGCGTTGGGCGCGGTTCGCCGCCGCTTTGGCAGAGCGCCAAATTTCGCAATCGCGGGCATATCGGTGTCGGTGGCGCGTTCGCCCTTGACGGCCTTGTCCAGCATATCTGGCAGGCGGTGATAGGCCTGCGGGCCAACCACCATGGACACCGCCGGCGCGCGCGCCATGATCTCTTCGCCCTCTGCCTGAGCGACGCAGCCAGCCACCGCGATCATCGGAGCTTTCTTCTGCGTCTTGCCCTTGGTCAGGCGGCCAATGTCGGAATAGATCTTCTCCGCCGCCTTCTCGCGAATATGGCAGGTGTTGAGCACGACCAGATCAGCGTCCTCGCCTTCTGACGCACGGGTGATGCCCTGCTCGCTCAGCAATTCGCCCATCCGATCGCCATCATAGACGTTCATCTGGCAGCCGAAATTTTTTACGCGGTACGTTTTAGGAGGGTTGGTCGGTTTCATGATTGGCCGCGCGTCTAGCGGGAATACGCCCCGCGTTCAATCACTCGTCGTCGGCATCTTCTTTACGGCGGGCAATATGCACGCACGGCTCAGTTTGCGCGGTGCCGGGGCCAGGGTGCTCTTTGCCATCTTCCCCGCATTCAACCGCTGGTTTGCGCACGTCGTTCGCTTTGACGACGCTCAGAGCATCCTTGCTTTCATAAGCAGCGATCCAAGTGATGCAGTCGGCCAGCGGGCGGACTTTGTGCTTGGTAAAGCGTCCGGCTTGCGGCCAGCAATTGATCACAAACAAGTCAGAGGCAGGCGCAGCGCGGAATTTGCGCAGGCTTCTGAGCGCCTCACCGCGCTCATTGATCACCGTGCGATTGCTATCATTGGTCATCGACTTGCCCCGGTAAAATGGCGAGACGTTGAACATCCACGCCTTAACATCCGCGTGGCGAATCGAGATTTCTGCTGCCAAAGCTCCGCCGAGCGAATGGCCCGTGGCGATCCATTCAGCATCTTCGGCAAACCGCGCGCGCTCAAGATCAAAATACTTGTGCGCCAGCTCTAGCTGATCGTCGCGCACTGTGCCGTAGAAAATATCAGCTAGGCCATCAAAGTCAGTGCCGCGAAACGCCATGATATAGGCATCGGGCTGGCGTCCACCAGCATCGCCTTCTGCACTGCTCAGAGGCTGCTTAAACTGACCAAAAATCTGATAGTCAAACCCAGTATCGCCGTCGTCTTCTTCGACAGGCAATCGCTCAAGACGAACCAGTGAACCGCCCAATGTGGAAAACGTGTCATCGTCTCCCTCATAGGCATTGGTCGCGGCCAAAGCGTAAGGGTAGCTGACCTCCGCTGCTTCGCGCACGAAGCCGCACCATCCGCCCGGATCCATCCGACACGGACTGCGCGATTGCGTGATGTTAGGATAGGTGACGCAGCCGCTCAGACTGAGCAGCAACAGTGCCAGTGCTCCACGGCGTAGCGTCACCTGATCTCCTGTCTCGTGCTGGTTAAGCGACGGTCGCTTTGACGATCTTGCCCGGGCTCGCAGGTGGCTCACCCTTTGGCAGGGCGTCGACAAAGTTCATACCTTCAGTCACTTGGCCCCAGACGGTGTATTGCCCGTCGAGGAATTCGGTGTCGCCGAAGCAGATGAAGAACTGGCTGTTCGCGCTGTCTGGCATTTGCGAGCGCGCCATAGAGCAGGTGCCGCGAACGTGCGGTTCTGAGTTGAACTCTGCCTTCAGGTCAGGCTTGTCGCTGCCGCCCATGCCGGTGCCGGTTGGGTCGCCGCCTTGCGCCATAAAGCCATCAATCACGCGGTGGAAAATGACGCCGTCATAGAAGCCTTCCGCCGCCAGTTCAGAAATGCGCTCAACGTGACCAGGTGCCAGGTCTGCGCGCAGTTTGATGACGACATCGCCGGTTTTGCCATCGCCGCAGTCCAGAGTGAATGTGAGTGTTTCGGCCATGTAAAGTGTCTCCTGATGAATTTGGCCCTCGCTATACGCATATCTGAAACCGAGTCACCCCCCAGCATAGCGGTGGGCCAGCCGTCCCTACACGCTTGCTTTTGAAGCAACGCAGCCTAGGGTCAGGATCCATTGAGCGCATGGCCATGGCTTTAATCAGATAGCTGCAGGGTAAGAAGCGAGGGAGGACGATAGTGATTCTATTGGACGAGCGAGTGACGCAGCCATGCAGCTATGTGGTAAAGCACTCTGTGTGGCCGTTTGCAGGCGAACTGCTGCGTCAGCAGCTTCAAGAAAAGAATAGTCCTTCATTTCAGCGGCTCCTGCGCCGCCATGCCCCCGGTATGGCTTGCTCGTCACCTCCTCGCATTTCATCCCGGAAACGAGCCACCATGGCTCATGCGAATGGTGGGTCCTGACCCTGGACCTTGCGCGAATGTCTGATGATCCCCGCCTTGATGAAGACCTGTTGGTCGCTGATCTGCCGCAAGATGGCGGCGATGATGGCGCGCGCCCGGACGACCGGATCGATGATGAGCGGCACGATGAAGAAAACCGGCTGAAGCCGCGCTTCGTCCGCTCTGTGCGGCAAGCGTTTGAAAGCGGAGACAACACCGCTCTACACGAACTGGTCGAGCCGCTTCATCCAGCTGACGTCGCCGACCTGCTCGAACTATTCGATTCTGACGAGCGGCAGGGCCTAGCGGGCGCGATGAGCGATCTGATGTCGAGCGAGGTCGTCGCCGAGCTCAACGATCACGTCCGCGAAGACATGATGGAGGCGCTCGAGCCGGAAGCGGTTGCGAGCATTGCGGAGCAGCTTGAAACCGATGATGCGGTTCAGCTGCTGGAAGATTTGGACGAGGACGACCAGCGCGCCATTATCGCTGAGCTGGAGCCGGAGACGCAGGCCGCCGTTACCAGCGCGCTGTCCTATCCTGAGGAGACCGCCGGCCGCCTGATGAACCGTCATTTCATGGCGGTCCCAGAGCATATGACGGTCGGCGATCTGATTGATTTTCTGCGCAAAAATGGCGATCTGGAGCACGATTTCTGGGAAGTGTTCGTTGTCGATCAGCGCCACCATCCTGTGGGCACCTGCGCGCTCAACTGGATCCTCACGACTCCGCGCAATATCAAACTGACCGATCTGATGAAACGCGACCAGACGCTGATCCCGGTAACGACAGATCAGGAAGAGGTCGCTCTGATGTTTCAGAAATACGCTCTGATTTCCGCCGCTGTTGTCGATGAAAGCGGGCGTCTGGTTGGCCAGGTGACGGTGGATGACATCGTCCACATTATCTCTGAAGAAGCCGGCGAGGACGCTCTGCTGCTCTCCGGCGCGGGCGATGGCGACATTAACGAACCGATCAGAGAGGCCTATTCCAGCCGCGTACGCTGGTTGGTCGCAAACCTCGGCACAGCGATTGTCGCGAGTGCAATCATTGCATTCTTTGGTGCGGCGATTGAGAAACTGGTCGCCCTGGCCGTGTTGATGCCGATCGTGGCGAGCATTGGCGGCAATGCGGGCACGCAAACTATGGCCGTGGCCGTGCGCGCGATTGCGACCAATCAGCTGACCCGCGCCAACACCTGGCGAACCGTTTGGCGCGAGGTTCGCGTTGCGATCCTCAACGGCGCGACAATCGCCGTGCTGATCGGAATTGCCGCTGCCTTCCTGTTCAGCCCGATGATGGGCACAGTGATCGCCGCAGCCATGATCATCAATATCGTGGTCGCGGGTCTAGCCGGTGTGCTGGTACCAGTGATTTTCGAACGGCTTGATCAGGATCCTGCGGTCGCGAGCAGTGTGTTTGTGACGATGATCACCGACTCAATGGGCTTTTTGGCGTTCCTCGGCCTCGCAGTTGTTAGTGGACTGGTGCCAGCCGCTTGAGCAATTCGCTCAGCACCCTATCTTAGCCTTCATGCCGCTCCATATGACCAAGATCGCGTTCGGCGCGAAAAACTGGGACGACCTCGCCGGTTGGTATGAGAATAGCCCCAATCCCAAATTGCTAACTACAAAATATCGCCCAACTCGCCATGCGGAAATGGTGGGCGGGTCACTGTTCTGGATTTTGAACCATTCGCTGGTCGCGCGCTCGCCAATCATTTGTTTCTCTGAGACTGGTGATGGGCGCTGGCACATTGAGCTAGAGGCGAAGCTCATCAGGGTCCACCAACAACGCAAACGCGCGCATCAGGGCTGGCGATATCTCAAAGAAGAGAACGCACCCGCCGATCTGGCTGAGGGCGAGGATGCTGGCGACGTGTTGCCGGGCAAGCTCGCTGGTAAGCTGGAGCGGCTGGGACTGATTTAACGGGCTTAAACCCGGGGCATCACCCCTTTGGCGGGCTTGGGATCAGCGCGGGCGTGTTCTTGCGATATTGCTGATAGGCTGGATCATCGCCCCAGCGCTCTTTGGCCTGCGCGTTCTGCAGGTTGATACCGCTCACCTTGGTCAGCAATAGCGTCACGAAAATTGGCGATATTACCACCAGCCAAGACCAGCCAGACAGCACCGGCAGCGCCATAATCAAGATGCCGGTCCACAAAGTGATCTCGCCGAAATAATTGGGATGGCGCGACCACTTCCACAGGCCAACATTGATGAACTTGCCCTTGTTCGCAGGGTCATTCTTAAACGCACTCTTTTGCGCATCGGCGACCGCTTCAAACGTAATGCCGAGCAGCCAAACCGCGGCGCCCAGCCAGAAGAACACGCCAATCGGCGCGCGGTCCGTTGCCGTGATCGCGGCCAGAACAGCCGACGCGGTTAGCAGAACCCACAAGCCCTGCAGCGTCCATGCGACGAGGAAGCGCGCAGGATTGACCTTGATCTTCTCAAACCGGCTGTCGGTCCCCCCCATGGCGTGAATGCGGATGTAGAGGAAGCTGCCCAACCGGATGCACCAGATCGCCACCATTGCTGCGATCACAATGCTGCGCCAATCAAGCGGCCAGGCCGCCCAGCAGGCAAACGCCGTTACCGAAAGGTAAGTGACCGCGCCGATGGTGTCGTAAAACTTGTCTGACTGCACCGCCGCTGACGGAATGAAAACCAGCCAGTTCACCGCCATTGCAAGGATCGCGCACAGGAAAAACGCGGAATATCCGAATATCTCGACACTATTACTGCCCGCAAAGGCAGCAAAACCAAATGCAATGACAGCCACAATGCCCGTCACCATCAGGCTCTTTGCAGATTTCCCCACGTCCCGGTTTCCTTTAATCTTGAGCAGCCTTTCGAAGCGCCGCCATCATCAATTGCACGTCGTGCTTTTCGTCTTTGTCCGCTGGCAATGCAAATTTGGCATAGCTTTCATGCAATGCGTCCATCCGCTCGCCAATGCGAACCTCATTGTATCCGTGGCTAGTTACGAAGCGTTGGCGAGAAAAGATTTGCGGCAATATGATATCGACATAATCGTCGACCTCCATTCCGTACTTCATGAAGCGTTCTGGCCCCAATGGCGTGAAGACCCAGCCGGGAATGATCAGGCCCGCATGCACATGATCGGGCAGGTCACCTCGCAGACTCTCTGTCATGCCCAACACCGCATGTTTTGCCGCGACATAGGCGGCCGATTGCTTAACCGCGCAAAACCAGCTGTTTTCGCTGCCCGTGTTATAAATCGCCGATGGTGTACCCTGTTCAACCAGAAGCGGGGCAAATGCTTTGCAGCCATTCCAAATGCCCCAGAAATTGACATCGAAATGCGCGCGTGCCGCCTCTGGTTCCACCTCCCATAATCGCCCATGAACGCCGCCTTGTCCGGCATTGTTAATCACCAAATCAATGGTCGCAAACTGCTCGGACGCAGTTGCCGCTAACGCGTCGACCTGAGCAAGATCTGATACGTCGCAGCCGCGAGCCGTAACGTTTGCGAGGCCACCGGCACTGTCGAGCTTTGATCCGGGAAGGTCGGCGACGATGACTTGCGCGCCCTGCCCCGCCAACCGCTTGGCGAGCGCCAATCCGATGCCGCTAGCCCCGCCGGTGATGACGGCGGTCTTGGGCGAAAGATCACTCAAACCGCCACCCGCGATTTCTCCGCCACTCGGCGCAGAACATTGACATAGACGTCCGGAGCCTGCGCGCCGGGGATCATAAACTTGCCATTCACGATCATCGCCGGGACCCCCGAGATGTTAAGATCCCACGCTTGGCGCTCTTCGGCCTCGACTGCTGCGATCAGCGCCTCGTCGCACAAGGCCGCTTTAGCAGCCTCTCGGTGCAGGCCAACGCTCGCAGCGATATCGAGCAGGACCCCGCGGTCAGACAAATTGCGACGGTGGTTGAAATGGGCCGCAAACAAAGCCAGCTTCAATTGAGTTTGCACTCTGGGCCCGGCCTGCTCCAAAGCCCAGGTCAACAGCACGTGGCAGGCGCGCGTGTTCCACATCATGGCTGCAGCGGCGCATTATCGCCGTCCTCGCCCTCATAGGTGAGCGAGACCCCTGCCCCTTCGGCAATTGCTTTCATCTGCCCGCGCATTTTCGCGCCTTCCTCGGCGGAGCGGCGATATTTGCGCTGCAAATGTGCCTCTTGATCTTCGCCGGTCTCGGGCATGTCAGGGTTCAGCTCAAACGGACGCCAGCGGATTTGCGCCTCGATCTCTCCGCCCAGCTCATCCAAGGCCTTGGTCAATTGGCCATAGCCAATCGCGCACCAGGGGCACATCACGTCGGAATAGATGTCGATGGTCAGTTGATCCGGTGCACTCATTGCGACTTCTCCAGCCACCATTTGAGCAGACTATGCGCAATCGCGGCGGGCGGCGGCGCGGAAAACGCGGTTTCCTCGCTGCCGGGATTGGCCAAAGCCTGCGCCACCTCGTCGCGGGTGAACCAGCGCGCTTCCTCTAGCTCTTCGACGTCGAGCGTGATCTCGGTTTCGTCGGTTTGCGAATAGCATCCGATCATCAACTGGCTGGGGAACGGCCAAGGCTGGGTCGCGATATATTCGACATCGCGCACGCGCAGGCCCGCCTCTTCATGCACCTCGCGCGCGACCGCCTCTTCTATGGTCTCACCCGGTTCAACAAAGCCCGCCAGTGCAGAGAAACTGCGCGGCGGGAACCGAGGCTGACGTCCGAGGAGAAGGCGCCCCTCGTTCTCTACCAGCATGATGGTGACTGGATCCGTGCGCGGGAAATGTTGCGCGCCGCAGCCGCCTTCGTCCGTCGGTGCGCAATTGCGCTGCCAGCCACCCTTCGCTGGGCTGGTTGGCTGCCCGCAATTGGCGCAGAAGCGGTGGCGTGCATGCCAGTCAACCAGGCTGCGTGCGCCGCCATAAATCGCCAGATCAGGCGGGGAAAGTCGCTGGATCGCCTGCCATGCACGCGGCATGGCATAGGCCGGGCCCGTCGCGCCTTGTTCTGGCACAGCGGCGAAGCAAGCCTTGTCATCCATCAGGCCGAGGAACACCAATTCCGCCTCTTGCGGAACATCCGCCAGCGTGCCCCACATCAAGCCGCCCATCTCGTCAATTTGCGGCAGCAGGCCATCGAGCATCAGCACCTTCGCGCGCCAATCCATCCGCGCGCCCAGCGCCTCTTTATTGACCCGTATATGATCCGCGCGGTCTATCGGCGAACCTGCAAAAGCAATCGGGCCAGTGGTGAGAACGCTCTGCGCGGTGACGGGTTTGTGCATCCGGTTTAACCGCCTGCCGCTTTTGGCATATCGGCTTCGAGTGCGGCCAAGAATTCCTTACGGATCGGATAGGCTTCGGTCGGCATATATTGCGTCCACAAGGCGACGCGCATTTGCGTGCCGAAATCGACGCTGGCAAGCGTACCGGCCGCCCCGCCCCATCCGAACTGTGTGCCCACGCTGCGGCCGCCCGCGCCGTGTCCTTCCCCGGCAATCCACGAATCCGAGGTGTCGACCGTGTCCGGCAGCAGATTCGAAGTGCCAATGCGCACCGCCTCTTCGCTCATGACCTTGGTGCCGTCGAGTGTACCCATACCCAGTAGCATACGCTGGAACCGATCATAATCCTTGGGCGAACTGATCAGTCCGCCCCCGCCCGATGGCACAGTTGGCACATCGAGATAGATCGAATTGGCCGCCGGATCGATTGGGATGGGGAAACCGCCCGCGATCCCGTAATTATCGGTCATCCGGCCCGTTTCGCTCTTTGGCAGAGTGAAATAGGTGCTAGTCATACCGCACGGATCGAAGATGCGCGTTTGCAGGAAGCTCTCAAAACTCTGGCCAGCGGCAACCTCAATCACCCGGCCCAGCAAATCAATACTGGCGGAGTAAATCCACTTTTTGCCTGGCTGCGCCATCAGCGGTAGCTCTGCCAAACGATCTGCCCAAACCTCAAGACTCGGGGCCGGTGTCACCTCGGGAAGGCCCGGAATAGGGAAACGGCTCACGCGTCCGCCAACCAAGCCTTGCTCGGCAAATGCCTCTAGCAGAGGCCCCTTGCTGGTGATGATGTAACCAATGCCCGCTGTGTGCGTCAGCAGGTGCCGGATCGTGATCGGGTGCTCAGTGGGCACCGTGTCGTCAAGCGCGCCCTCGGGATTGTTCAGCACCCGCATATCGGCAAATGCTGGCAGGATTTCACCCAGCGGCTGGTCCAAGCCCAGCTTACCTTCATCGATCAGCATCATGGTCGCCATGCCGGTGATCGGCTTGGTCATGGAATAGATGCGATAGAGCGAATTTTCATCGACATGCTTATCGCTTTGCAGAGACAAAGTGCCGCCACCAACGGTATGCGCGTGATCTTCCTGAGCATTGCCGAATGTCACCATCATATTGGCAACCTTGCGGGTATCGACATAATTCTTGATCATCGCCGACACATTCGGCCAGCTCTCACTTACGTCATGGGCCAACGCGATCCGGCCAAACGGCAATGTCGCCAGAGCGCTGCCAGCGGCTAGATAAGCGCCGCCGCGCAGCAAGGCCCGGCGTGAGGTCGGGCCAGAGTGAAATTCGCGAAATGCCATGAGGGGGTCTCTCCAAACTTTGATTGCGCGCTGTTTGCGCGAGATAAGGTAGGTGGTCAATTAAGACTTGATTTGGGTCTTGAAATTTTAAGGTGTCATAGTCATATAATACACATGCTGAATTTTGCTTCTATTCTCATCGGCCTGCTCTCACTGGTCATCGTCATACCAGCCACGATCCCGTTCCTGGGTTGGGCCAATTGGCTGGCATTGCCATTGATTGTGATCGGGATTGTCGTCGGCGCGCTTTCATCGAAAGACAGCGGCCGGAATTTCTGCCTGATTGTGCTGCTGATCGCTTCTCTTCGATTGATGCTGGGCGGCGGTATTATCTAATCCTTTCGGCGGCTTAGTCCTGCGCCAGCGCCAGCCGCGCAGCCTTGGCGAACAAGGTCGGCAGGCCAGCGTCTTCCAAGCGCTCAAGCGGCCACCATTCGCCTTTGCCGACTGGCGCTTGACTGCCTTCGTAACGCTCCAGCGTCAGGGTTAAGTGGGCATGCGTGAATGTATGCCGAACAGCGCCGAGGTCGCGCCAGTCGCCGCTCAACGGCGGCGCGCCATCGCCGTCATTGCGAGCGCTCCAGCCGTTGTCGGGCAGCGAACGCATTCCCCCGAGCATTCCGATGCCCTCGCGTTTGACGAGCCAAACTTGGCGCGCATCACCATCGCCTCGCTCGATCCAATAGGCTGTGCCGATGCGCTCTGGTTTGGCCTTCTTGGCTGGCTTTACCGGCAGACGTTCCGGTTCCCCGGCCCTTCGCGCGGCGCAATGATCAGCAAGTGGACACAGCAAGCACTTTGGCGCTTTCGTGGTGCACAGGCTCGATCCCAAATCCATCATCGCCTGCGCGAAGTCGCCTGCCCGCGTATCCGGCGTGATCTGATCCGCGCACTCGCGAATGGCCTTGCGCGCTGCTGGCAGAGGCTCAGTGATATTGAACAGCCGAGCGGTCACGCGCTCCACATTAGCATCCACCACCACGGCCCGTTCGCCAAAGGCAATCGCTGCAACCGCCGCTGCTGTGTAAGCGCCCAGCCCGGGCAATTTGAGCAGTTCCGCCTCAGTGCTGGGAAATCCACCACGCTCAGCGACCTCGGCTGCGCATTTCACCAGATTGCGAGCACGGGAATAATACCCAAGCCCAGCCCATGCAGCCATGACGTCATCTTCGCTCGCATCGGCAAGTGCCTCAACATTCGGCCAGGTCTCGGTAAACTTGGCAAAATAGGGCTTTACCGCCGCCACTGTCGTCTGCTGAAGCATCACTTCAGACAGCCAAACGCGGTATGGCCAGGCGGGATCGCTGGGCCGCGCCGCGCCGGGCGGATTGCGCCACGGCAGCTTGCGCGCATGGGTGTCGTACCAATCCAGCAAATCGCCAGATATTTCGCCCACATTCGGGAAAGATTGATGCTTGTCGCTAGCAGTCACGCCAAGGCTATGGCAAAGGCTGCGCAAGATCGGAATGGGCATTGAGCAAAGACGCATCATCAGGCGGTGAAAAGCCGGGGAAATCTCCGGCGAAGACCCCACGCAAAACCGCGGGGCGCAAATACATGCGCAAGCGCGGTATGGGCGCAAAGCCAATTGGTGAGCTGATGCCGGAAATTGGCCGCACCGCTTTTCGCCGGTTTGGCTTTGTACAAAGTTCCGTCGTCACCCGCTGGCCAGAGATTGTTGGCCCGCATCATGCCAAGGTGTGCAGTCCGGAGGCGTTGCGTTTCCCGCCAGGCGAGAAAGCGGACGGCATTTTGCAATTGGTGGTTATGCCCGCCCATGCTCCGCTGATCCAGCAAGTGATCCCGGAAATTATGGAGCGAGTGAACCGCTTTTTCGGATATCAGGCCGTCTCTCGCATCAAGCTGCGGCAAGGCGCGGTTAAGCCAACCCATGCCAAAGAGCCTGCGAAAGCGCCGCCATCGCTGAAGCCGATCCCGATGGAATTGGGAGACAGCCTGCGCGATATTGGCGATCCTGAACTGCGCACAGTATTGGAATCGCTCGCCCGCAGCCTCAGTGACGGCGAGAAAAATGGGAAAGACGAAAAGTGAAATTGCTTAAGACTGCTGGCCTTAGCGTAGGCTTTGCATTGGCGATGAGTGCGACAAGCACTCCAGCCACAGCGCAAGAACTGAATTCTGAGACACAGACACGATCAGGGCCGTGGCACACCGCCGCTGAACAAACGGATGATGGTCATATCATCGGCAATCCAGAGGCCGAAACGCTGCTCAGCGAATTCGTCAGCTACACTTGCGGACACTGCGCCACGTTCACAAAGCAAGGCGACCCGGTGCTCGACATTGCTTTCATTTCGCCCGGCAAATTGCGGTTCGAGATCAGGCCCTACATTCGCAATGCGCTGGACCTGACCATTTCTATGCTGGCCGCCTGCGGTGCTCCTGAGAAGTTCAAAGGCAACCACACGATGTTTATGCGCTCGCAAGGGGACTGGCTGCCCCGCGCCGCGGGCGCGCCTCAATCTCAGCAGGCGATCTGGGGCCGCGGAGACCGCGCAGCACGCGCCAACATGTCGAGCGCGCTTGGCCTGACCGACAAGATGATCAAACAGCGCGGCTATTCCGCGATCGAAGTCGACACTTGTCTGGCCGACGATGCGATGGCTGTGCGACTGATGCAGAACACCGCCGACGATGCCGCAGAATTTGGTATCGAAGGCACGCCGAGCTTTGCGATCGACGGTGAATTGCAAAAGGATGTGCACGAATGGCGTTCGCTGGAGCCTATTCTGACTGCGCATTTCAAGGCCATAACTAACGCTGACAAAGAGCCTGAACTGGGCGAAAGCCATTTTGACTGACAAATTGTGTAATTTCGGGACAATTTAGGCTCTACAATGCCTCTATTGACGGCAAACCCACACATTTGTGAACAGGTGGCCCTCAGGGGACTTTTCCGCCTGTTCCCCTTCGTATACGCTTCTCGACAAGACTTAAGGACAACCAACACATGACCTTTTCCCGCCGCATTCTTGCCCTTGGCTGCGCTGCTCCATTGGCGCTGGCGCTCGCTGCCTGCAATGACACAGAAGCCAGTGACGATGTTCTGTCCGGCGAGCCGATTGCCGCGATCCCGGCGCCAGAGGGCACATCATGGACCGACACCGTCGTCGTAACCGAAGAAGGCGGCTATCAAGTCGGCAATCCTGAGGCTCCGCTGAAACTGGTTGAATTCGCCTCACACACCTGCGGTGCCTGCGCGAGCTTCGCCGCAACCGGCGTTGTCCCGCTCAAGGAAAAATACGTCACTAGCGGTGTGGTCAGCTTTGAAATGCGCAATTTGGTACGCGACCCGGTTGACCTAACAATCGCCACTCTGGTGCGCTGCGGCCAGAAAAAAACATGATGCCACTGGCCGACCAGGCATGGGCCTCGCTGTCCGCC
Organism: Erythrobacter sp. SN6-5; assembly: GCF_057364945.1. Lineage (NCBI taxonomy): Bacteria > Pseudomonadati > Pseudomonadota > Alphaproteobacteria > Sphingomonadales > Erythrobacteraceae > Erythrobacter > Erythrobacter sp. SN6-5. The sequence goes on along the minus strand of NZ_CP200282.1, from coordinate 2,056,718 downwards.
ATCATGGGCAATGTCCAGGGTAACAACGCCGCCTATCAGGCTGCTGGTCAAATGCCTGTGGATCAACGCTTTATCGGCATCGCAGAGGCCGCTGGCCTGATCGACTTCTTTTCCGCACGCGGCCTCAGCGCGGATCAGGCACGCACCTGCCTTGCCGATGGCGCCCGGATCCAAGCCATCGCAGACACATCCGCCGCGCAATCGGAAGAACTGAACGTCAATGCCACGCCGACTTTCTTCTTGAACGGCGCCCGGGTCGAAGCCCTTAGCTGGGATCAACTTGAACCCGCGTTGCAACGCGCCGAGCGCTCGTTAATCGAGCGGGATAGCCGGGGGGCACGCCGCATATGCAGATTAGCAGGCTAAAGCTCAGTGGTTTTAAGAGCTTTGTTGAGCCTGCTGAATTGCGCGTCGAACCCGGCTTAACCGGCGTCGTCGGCCCCAATGGCTGCGGCAAATCAAACCTGCTGGAGGCGATCCGCTGGGTAATGGGCGAAAACTCGCCCAAGAGCATGCGCTCTGGCGGGATGGAAGATGTGATCTTCGCGGGCACGAGCTCGCGCCCGCCGCGAGATTTCGCTGAGGTTGTTCTACATGCATCGGACGATGATAACGAAGAGCTGATCGTCACCCGCCGGATAGAACGCGGCGCAGGCAGCGCCTACCGCGTTAATGGCCGCGACGTTCGCGCAAAAGACGTCTCGCTGACCTTCGCTGACGCGGCCACCGGCGCGCACTCCCCGGCATTGGTGAGCCAGGGCAAGATCGCGCAAGTGATCGCGGCAAAGCCAACCGAGCGCAGGCAAATGCTGGAAGAAGCGGCCGGGATCGCCGGCCTGCACGTGCGGCGTAAGGATGCCGAGAGCAAGCTGCGCCAGACCGAAGCAAACCTTGCCCGACTCGAAGACTTGATGGCGGGGCTCGACACGCAGATGGCTTCGCTGCGGCGGCAATCGAAGCAGGCCGAACGCTATAAGAAACTGACTGATGAGATACAGATCGCAGAGGCGCGTCTGCTGTTCGCACGTTGGCGCGATGCCGCCGACGCAGCAAAGGAAGCTCGTGCAGCGGCTCAGGGCGCGGATGACAAGGTCACAGCCGCGAAAGAGCGATCCAATATCGCGCAAAAGGCACAAGCAGAGGCCGCAGCAAAGCTGACCGAGGCCCGTGATGAGCTGGCCGATCGCCGTGATGACAGCAGCGCGCATGGTCACCGCATGGCTGCTCTGGCGGAGAAGCTGGAAGCGGCGGAGCAACGGCTCGCCGACCTTGAGCGTCAGCGTGTTCGGCTAGAAGAAGACCGGGGCGATGCGGATCGGATGACCAGCGATGCTGCCGATGCTCTGGAGCGCCTGACCCGTGAAATGGCGGCAAGCGATGCTGCGCTCAAACGGGATGAAGAATTGCGCCCCGCCATGGCAGCAAAATCAGAGGATACGGAACGCGCGAGCCGAACCGCTGAACTCGCTCTGGCCAAAGCGACTGCAGACCACGCCGGAGTCGAGGCGGAATGGCGCGTCGCAGAAGCTGCGATCGAGCAGGCGGAGACCCGGCTTGCACGCCTGCGGAGCGAGCACGAGCGGTTGGAACGGCAGCAGGCCGAGCTGACCTCTGGGAATGATCCAGAGGCCGAAGTCGAGACGGCCAAGGCCGATGTCGCTGCAGCAGAGGCGGCGCTTGCGAAGCTGCGCGAGACGCTGGAAGCCGACCAGGCCCGCAAGTCTGATCTACAGATAGCGCGCGATGATGCGGCAGCAGCGTTTGCAGCGGCGAAAGCAGAATTGGCCGGGATCGAACGCGAATATTCCGCTCTGGCGCGCGATCGCGATGCAAGGGCCAAGCGCACCAAAGACAGCGCTGGCCTGCCGCAGGCACTGGAGAAGGTCGCGGTTGAGCGCGGTTATGAACGCGCTATGGCCGCCGTTCTGGGCCGCGATTCCAAATCGCCGCTAGGCTCTCCTGAAGCAGGCAAAGACGGCCGGTTCTGGGCTGGCGGCACCGCGCCAAAGCCAGTCAGAGACAGCCTGATCGACCACCTGACGCATTGCCCGGAAGAACTGCGCGCGCGCCTCGCTCTTGTGCATGTGGCGGACGAAGATGATGGCCGAACGCTCAATCCCGGCGAATGGCTCGTTACAAAGGCAGGCCATTTGCGCCGCTGGGACGGATTTGTTGCGCGCGGCGAAGGCGCAGCCGAGGCGGCCAAGCTGGAGGCCGCAAACAGGCTCGCCGAGCTGGAAGGCATATTGCCCGGATTGCGAGATGCCGCGGAAAGGACAGAGGGCAACGAACGCAGCGCACGCGAGGAACTGACGGCGCTGCAAACTAACCTGGTCGCTCAAGAACGCGAGATCGCGGGTGCCATCGAAGAAGAACGCCATGCTCTGCGGCGTCTTGACCAGGCCGAGGCCGCCAAAGAACGGATCGCCGCGCGGCTTGAAGAATTGGCCAGCTCTCGCGCGGAACTGGGCGAGCAAACAAGCGCAGCCGAAAGCGATCTGACCGGCGCCAAGGAAAAACGCGACACCCTGCCTTCACCCGACACTGGCCGCGCGGGTCTAGAGGCGGCCCAGGCGAAACACGAAGCCGCGCGCTCCGCAGTCCAAGCGGCGATGGCCGAGCTCGCTGCGCATGATCAGGGCCTGGCCGTCACGCGCGAACGCAATGCGGCCCAGCAGGCTGACCGCGCGAACTGGGAGGCACGCTCTGGCGAGGCCGCACGGCGGATGGCCGAGGCAGGACGTCGGCTTGAAGAGATCGAGCAAGAACGCAAAGTCTTCGCAGACAAGCCCGCATCTCTGATCGAAGAGATTGAGCAAGGTGATGCGCTGCGCACCCGGCTGGGCGAGGAATTGGCGGTGGCCGAGGCGGCGCTAGCGGAATGTCAGGCGGCGATGTCCACTTGCGACAACGCGCTAGCCGAAGCGGGTGAAGCGTTGACGGTGGCGCGCGAAGGCCGCGCCACTCTGGCAGCGCGGGCGGAAAGCCAAGAGGCACGGCGCGGCGAAATGGCGCGGATCTCTGGAGAGCGGTTCCAATGCCCGCCGCCGATGCTGGCCGAACGGTTTGAATTTGAAGCGCAAACCGTGCTCGATGCGACCGCTGAGGGCAATGAGATGGAGCGCCTCAGCGCCAGCCGCGAGCGTATTGGCCCGGTCAATCTGGTAGCCGCCGAAGAGCTGGAAAAGCTCGAAGCCGAGCATGGCAGCAGCGCCAGAGAACAAGCGGAATTGACCGAAGCGGTAAACCGCCTACGCGGATCGATCGGCAATCTCAACCGCGAGGGGCGAGAGCGACTGCGGACCGCATTTGAAGAGGTCGACGGGCATTTCCGCGAGCTGTTCACCCGCTTGTTTGAAGGCGGTCAGGCGCATCTGGCTCTGATCGATAGCGACGATCCGCTGGAGGCCGGCCTGGAGATCTACGCGCAGCCACCAGGCAAGCGCTTGCAATCCTTATCGCTGCTGTCTGGCGGGGAGCAGGCGCTGACCGCAACGGCACTGATCTTCGCTCTGTTCCTGACGAATCCAGCGCCGATCTGCGTGCTCGACGAGGTCGATGCGCCGCTGGATGATGCGAATATTGAGCGCTTCTGCGACTTGCTCGATTCGATGGTTCAGAACACCCAAACGCGCTATCTGATCGTTACTCACAATGCCGTGACGATGAGCCGGATGCATCGCCTGTTCGGTGTGACGATGGCGGAAAAAGGCGTCTCGCGCCTAGTCAGCGTAGATCTGGGTGAAGCGGCTCTGATGGTCGCGGAGTAACCGGAGCAGATTCGAGCGCGCGGGCTAGCGCCGCAACACTTCAATCAAAGACTAAGCTTCGATGGCTGTCGCAAGGCGCGCGCGGATCGATTTCAGCTTGGCAATTGCTTCGCTGAAATCCTTGGTAGGAGCGGCCGCAGCCCTGCCGCCGCCTTCGCTGCTATCGTCACCATCGGCGCGGCGATCCCCAACCCGGCGATCAAGGCCCCGCCGATCTCCACCAGCGCTGTTGCTCGCTCGCAAGGCCGCCTGTGCGCCTTTCAGCGTGTAACCTTCTTCATTGACGAGCTGATTGATCTTCTCAACCAATTCAACGTCTTCAGGTCGATAATAACGCCGACCGCCGCTGCGTTTCAGGGGTTTGAGAGCTGTAAATTGCTGCTCCCAATAACGCAGCACGTGAGGCTTGATGCCCAATCCATCACTGACCTCGCCGATAGTTCGAAGCGCACTTTCGTCCTTGCCATCGTCAAAGTCAGTCATCGATTATGCACCCTTTGCGATTTGCTCTTTCAGCAATTGGCTGGCGCGGAAGGTCATTACGCGGCGCGGCGTAATCGGCACTTCAACACCGGTCTTGGGATTGCGGCCAATCCGTTCGCGCTTGTCACGCAGAACAAAACTGCCAAAGCCGGAAATCTTCACATTCTCACCATCGGCAAGAGCACCGCACATCTTGTCGAGAATTGCCTCAACCATGTCGAGCGATTCGGACCGGCTAAAGCCCATACGGCGGTTAATCGTTTCGGCCAGATCGGCGCGGGTAAGAGTGCCCACAGAACGCATCATGCAAATCCTCCTTGTAGGTGCGACCACAAAGCGTAGCCTATCGTAGAGTTATCGCGCAATTTTCGCAACTTGGTGGTGAGTATTGCTGCAAAATTGTGCACATTGTCTAAATGTCGAATGCCGGAATGACTAAATCCGGATCAGGCTAGCGCCCCAGGTGAAGCCGCCGCCCATCGCCTCTAACATGACCAAATCGCCTGTCTTGATCCGGCCGTCGCGGCGCGCAGTATCCAGTGCGAGTGGGACCGAAGCGGCAGACGTATTCGCGTGCTGATCAACCGTCACCACGATCTTTTCAGCTCAGCAGGCCAAGCTTCCGCGCGGTCGCATCAAGGATTCGAGCGTTGGCCTGATGCGGGACAACCCAATCGATATCGTCAGCCGAAATACCCGCATCTTCAATCACTTCATGCAAAACATTGGCCAGATTGACGACCGCGTGGCGGAACACCTCGCGGCCCTTCATACGCAAATGTCCAACAGTCTGCGTCGTTGACGGCCCGCCATCAACATACAGCAAATCATGCTGCGCGCCGTCCGCATGTAAGCGCGTGGAAATGATGCCAGCCGCATCATCTTTATCGCTGGAGTATGCATCATCGCGCTCAATAACGATTGCACCCGCCCCATCGCCAAATAGCACGCAGGTGGTGCGATCTTCCCAATCCAGAATTCGGCTGAATGTCTCCGCTCCAATCACCAGAGCCCGCTTCGCCATACCCGATTGCAGCATCGAATCGGCAGTCGCGAGTGCATAGAGAAAGCCTGAGCAGACCGCCGCGACATCAAAGGCGATACAGCCATTACAGCCCAGCGCATGCTGAACCTTGGTCGCGGTTGCGGGAAATGTATTGTCCGGCGTGGCCGTGGCCAGCACGATCAGATCGATCTCACTCGCCTGCATGCCAGCATCATCAAGCGCGGCACGCGCCGCCGCAATCGCCAAAGTTGAGGTCGTTTCGTCGTCCGACGCGATGTAGCGCTGGCGAATGCCGGTGCGCTCAACAATCCATTCATCGCTGGTGTCTACGCGCGCGGCAAGCTCTGCATTGGTGACCACGTTCGCCGACAATGCCGAGCCCGTGCCGCGCAGGCGGGAACGCGTCACGCAGGGGCCTCGCTATCGGGTTTTACCGCCTTCGCGGTGCCATTGCCGTTTTCTTTGAGCGCATCCTCGCCGAGCTCTGCCAAACCTTGCGAAATACGCTGTGTCAGGTTGTTCTTAAGCAGGCTGGCAGTCACCGCGACGGCATTGGCAACGCCAGCTGCATTCGCGCTGCCATGGCTTTTCACGACAACGCCATTCAGGCCCAGAAATACCGCGCCATTGTGGTTGTTCGGGTCGAGATGATGCCGCAGCAGCTCCGTCGCGGGGCGCGAAACCAGAAAGCCGATCTTGGAGCGCAGCGAGCTGGTGAATGCGTTGCGCAGCAGGTCGGTGACGAAGCGAGCAGAGCCTTCGATCGCTTTCAAGGCGATGTTGCCAGAGAAGCCATCGGTCACGACAACATGGGTCTCGCCGCGATTGATCTTGTCGGATTCGACAAACCCGTCAAACTGCAGCGCAAGCCCGCCATCGCTGGCCTCGCTCGCTTCTTGCAAGCGAGCGGCCGCATCGCGCAAAGCGTCCGTGCCTTTAATTTCCTCCGTGCCGATGTTGAGTAGGCGGACCCTAGGCCGTTCAAAGCCGTTGACGATCCGCGAATAGGCCGCGCCCATCACCGCATATTGCACCAGATTGCGAGCGTTCGCCTCTGTGTTTGCGCCGAGGTCGAGCATCACGACGTCGTGTTCTTCAAGTGTCGGAAGCAGAGCTGCCAAAGCGGGTCGTCCAATGCCCGGCATGGTGCGCAGGGCAAGCTTACTCATCGCCATCAAAGCGCCGGTATTACCTGCGCTGACAGCGGCGCCAGCGTCGCCAGCTTTCACGGCATTGACCGCCAGGCCCATGCTCGTGGTCTTTGCGCGGCGAATGGCCCGGCTGGGCAATTCATCCCCGCCAATCACATCTTCGCAGTGCAGTATTTCGGAGGCGCCGCGCAAAGCCGGGTGCGCCTCTAGCGCGGATTCGATCCGCGCCTGGTCACCAACCAACAAGAATTGAAAATCTTCATGACGGCGACGCGCCAGCGCAGCGCCCTCAACCATTACGCGCACGCCTTCATCGCCGCCCATCGCATCAATAGCGATACGCGGCAGGCTCATGGCTGGTTCTCCGTCAAAGTCACTGCCGCCTTAAACGACCGCGACAACCTCACGCCCGTTGTAGAACCCGCAATGCGGACACAGGTTGTGAGGACGCTTCAGCTCCCCACAATTGTTGCATTCGTGATGCGCTTCTACTTTCAGCGAATCGTGTGCGCGGCGATTGCCGCGGCGATGTGGGGATACTTTTCTCTTAGGGACAGCCATTCCGGCACCTGTTTCTCAAATAAACTGTGTCTTTGCGCAGTGTTACGCATCAATGTGATGATCCCTTAGGGTAAGCCATCGTGCCGCACAAGTTTTCCCTTGTACGAAAATCCAAGCCAATACCGCCGGGCAAGCCGCGCGCTATAGCGTAAAAATCGCACGTTGCAAGCCGCTCTTGACCCGCCTAGCACCCGAATAACACGTTTTGAGGGAACTATTTATGATTACGCTTCCGGTAACTCTGGCCGCCGCGGCTGCGGCTGCGATCTTGAACATCTGGCTATCAATACGGATCGGGCAAGTGCGAAATGCAACGCAGGTTTTTGTTGGCGATGGCGGAAATGAACAAGTCCAGCGTCGGATGCGCGCGCAATTGAACTTTGTCGAAAACACGGCCTTTGTGCTGATTCTGATCGCCGCGATTGAACTTTCTGGCAGGGGCGGAACATGGCTCGCCTATGTTGCTGGTATTTATATGCTTGGCCGGGTGGCGCACGGGTTTGGCATGGATGGCGGCAGCTTGGCCAAAGGCCGGTTTATCGGCACGATCATCACCCTGCTCACGCAGCTGGGATTGGCGGTCGCCGCAACGCTTGTTGTGCTTCGGGTGATTTAGCAGACAGGGCGCGCTCGCCGCACCTAAGACAAGATGTAATCGCTCACAAACTGGTTCGTCTTGCGTTCCTGGCCAAAGGTGCTGGTCGGGCCGTGCCCGGGGATGAACATAACATCCTCACCCAATGGCCACAGGCGCTGGGTAATCGCATCGATCAGGTCCTGATGATTGCCACGCGGGAAATCGGTCCGCCCGATTGAACCCTGGAACAGCACATCGCCGACAATCGCAAACCGGCTCGGCTCGTGGAAGAACACCACATGGCCGGGCGTGTGGCCGGGACAATGGATCACATCCAATGTCAGTTCGCCAACGGTAACGGTATCGCCATGCTCCAGCCAGCGGGTCGGCTCAAAGCTTTTAGCCTCCATGCCGTAGCGCGCGCCGTCATTGTCGAGCTGCTCAATCCAGAACAAATCATCCTTGTGCGGCCCTTCGATCAGAAGTCCGAGCTCCTCAGCCAGCATACCAGCCTGCCCGCAATGATCGAGATGCCCGTGGGTAATCAGGATTTTCTCCAGCGTCACACCAGCTTTAGCCACGCCGTCTTTCAGCTTGTGCAGATCGCCGCCTGGATCAATCAAGGCCGCGCGCATCGTCTTTGTGCACCAGATCAGCGAGCAGTTTTGCTGGAGCGGCGTAACCGGAATAATCGCGGCTTTCATGGGCGGCGTTTTGGGTTGTTCGGTCATGGCTCAAGATGTGGCGGCGTGCACTCAAGATTGCAAGAGAGTGACACTGACGAGCTTGTAACCCGGTTGGAGAGACGTCATCGTGGTTACATTGACGGTTGCGGAAGATGCTCTTGAATCATGACTCTATCAAATTTCGAAGCCATAATTTTCGACAGTGACGGAGTGCTCGTCGATTCTGAGACAATCCATATCGAAGTCGAGCAAGAACTGCTCGCCGAACTTGGGCTATTTTACGACCGAGAGGCATATCTGTCGCGGTTTGTTGGTCTGTCCTATCCAGACTTTTATGCACAATTGGCCTCGGATTATGAGGCTCGTATTGGGGGGACATTCCCCGCTAATTTTGGCACCCATTTACAAGAGCGGGTCGAGCCGCGGATTGAGGCCGAACTTCAGCCCATCAGCGGGGTAGCGCAGCTAATCGAGGCCTTTCCAGGTAAAGTTGCGGTCGGATCCTCGGCTCCAACGGATAAGTTGGCCAAAAAGCTGGAAATCACAAACCTCACTTCGCTTTTCTCGCCTCACATCTATTCGGTTGACGTTGTTCATAAGGGCAAGCCTGCGCCTGATCTGTTTCTCCACGCGGCGAAACAGATTGATGTCCCACCAACACGATGCGCAGTAATTGAAGACAGCATCAATGGCATTAAGGCAGCGTGCGCCGCACGCATGTTGCCAATTGGTTTTGCAGGTGGCGGACACGCGGACGAGGGTCTAGCGGATCGGCTTCTAGCGAGCGGAGCGGCGTTCGTGGTTTCTAGCCACCAAGAAATTATCGAATTGCTGTAAGTGCTCGGCACCGCTCCAAACGCCGACCTCAAATCCGGCCGCCTTTCCAAACCACGCGGCCAATAATCTCACAATCCTCCGAAGCCACATCGATCGGCGGGTAAGCGAGATTCTGTGAAATCAACGCAAGCCGCCCTGGCCCGGCGCTGGCGACCCGTTTTACCATCAGATTGTCGCCGAGCCGCACGACATGCACACCGTCCCTGAAAGGACGCTCAGCGCGGTCGACCAGGATCTCGTCACCATCATGCAGCAGCGGCTCCATCGAATCGCCCGTTACCGTAATCGCGGAGAGCTTGGCCCCTTCGAGCCCCTGTTCGGTGAGCCAGCGGCGCGAGAATTGAAACGCATCGTAGGGTTCTTCTGAATCCGGCAAAGTACCTGGCCCAGCGGAGGCTCCGATATCCAGCCGAGGCACATCGATCCATGCTTTTGCACTCAAGCCCCAGCCTGGCTGCACCGCCGCACGCAAATTGTAGGATTTTTCCTTCTCCGATTCGGACAAAGCGCCCAATTCCGTTTCTGCAATGCCAAAAAACTGCGCCAGAACGCGCCGGTCATTTTCCTCAAGCTTCTTAGGCGAGCCTTTCGTTATAAATTGCTGCAGATAGCTCGCATTACGCCCGAGCATTTTTGACAAATTCGCGAGGCTCACACCCCGCTCCTTTGACAAGTCCTGCAGGCGCTGACGCGGGTCGATCGGGATGTTCTTTTCTGCGTTCCTCATTTTTCCTTCCTACACGCAAGATTTTTCCTAGACAAGTAGGAAATCAGATGGAGCATTTAATGAACATTGAGCGATTCGAGACAGGATGATTCGCTCTTTCAAAATCAGATGAAGGGGAAATCACATGCTGATCAGAGTGATCGAAAAGTTCCTGAGGGACCACGATATGCCAGCTACGAAATTTGGGCGGCTCGCCGCGCATGACCCGCGCTTTGTGCTCGATTTGCGGATGGGGCGCACGCCGCGCGCCGCCACGGAGGCGCGCACCCGCCAATGGATGTCGGACTATGTCGGAACGGCAACCAGCGCAGAAGAAGCTGTGGCAGAATTCAAGGCAATACCCGGCAGTTTCCGGCCCGGCGACGGTCTAGCCCCAACCTATCGCGCCGGAACATTCGGCATGAAACTCGCTCAAAACCTCAGCCAGGATATCGTCCATGCTTATTGAAATCAAATCCGCCGATAGTGGCGACATTGATGTTCCTGCGGACATGATCGACACTCCGCCTGCCACGCAGAACGCGCGGGCAGCCCGGCGAGCGCGGCGTTACCGCCCCCGGCGCACAACCAGCGACCGAGTGCGCGAGGCATTGCTAACGCTCGCCTGCGGGCGCGGCAATCTATTGACGCATGAGGAGAAACCCTGGGCGTCGATCACCTTCTCAGGTTCCCGCCACGAATTGGTGCTGGAATTTAACGGAATCGCCGACTGCAAGGTCGGGGAAGAGTTCATTGCCGCCCTACCCGAACACGAGTTTCACATTCCCAGCCAGCTCGTCGCAGATGCAACAATTTCCAGCGTTGAGAGCAATTATACGCCGGAGCCGCACATGCAGGTGACGGCGGTGCTGTTACTGCTGGAGGAAGTGTGAGCGCACGCTGCACTTACACCCCGTTGAACACCACCATCTTTTCCTGCGTCATTTCGTGCATCGTGAAGGGAATGCCGCCAACGCCGTGACCCGAATGTTTTTGCCCGGCAAACGGCATCCAATCGACCCGGAAGGCCGAATGATCGTTCACCATCACTGCCGATGCGTTGACTTCACGATAGGCCTTCATTGCCGGGGCGAGCTCTTGCGTGAAGATTGCTGCCTGGAATGACACGTCAAGCGAATTGGCCTGCGCTATCGCGGTGTCTATATCATCATAACTGTACAGGCAAACCGCCGGGCCAAAGACTTCCTGTTGTGAAATGGTCGCATCAGCGGGCGGATTGAGCAGCACGGTTGGCGCATAGGTCGTCTCGCCCAGCCGCTCCCCACCACACAGGATCTGCGCGCCGCCATCACGGGCTTCATCCACCCATGCGGCCACCCGGTCGACCTCGTCCGGCCGGATCAGCGGTCCGGCCTCGACGTCTTCATGGATCGCATTGCCCACCTTCAATTGTTTAACTTTGGCAGTGAAGGCATCGGCGAAGTCTCCGATGATTGATGAATGCACAAACGCGCGCTGAACCGAGACACAAACCTGGCCCGAATGGTAAAATCCACCTTTGACCATGCTGGGAACGGCCAGATCGAGATCGGCAGTGGCATCAACGATCACCGGTGCGACCCCGCCATGCTCAAGCGCGCAGCGCACACCGGGTGCAAGTTTTGATCGCAGCATCCAGCCAACCTTGCCTGAACCGATAAAGGTGAAGAACGCAACACGGCGGTCAGTTACCAGTTTTTCGGCCTCATCCCGCCCAACCATGGTCGCTCTGCACCATTCGGGCGGCAGCCCCGCTTCGTGCAGGATCGATACGAACTCAAAGCAGGACAAAGGCGTATCGCTTAGCCGGTTTTACAATGACCGGACAGCCAGTGGCGACCGCCGGTGCCACCTGATGCACGATCAGATTGAGTGGGTGGTTGAAGGCCGAAACCGCAACCACGGGGCCAATCGGCTCACGCGTGGTAAAGGCCAGCTTGCCCACGCTGGACGCGGTCAGTCCCATCGGGATTTCTGTGCCGCGCAAGGCCGCCATTTCGTGAATGGCGATTTCCATACCGTTGATCGCACGGTCGACTTCGACGCGTGCATCGATCAGCGGCTTGCCGCCCTCATTCGCGATCTGAAAAGCGAGGTGATCCTTGCGCTCTTCCATGATCTTGGCCGCTCGCTTCAAGATATCGGCGCGCTCATGCGCAGGCAGCCAGCGAGAACGATCACGATACAGGTCACTGGCGGTCTGCAGATACCCATCGACGGTGGACCAATCATCCACTGGAACATTGCCGATTACCGACAGATCGAACGGGTTTACAACTTCGGGCATAGCTTTCCCCTAAATACGATGTGTGGCGGGCGTGCGGCCCACCAGATTATCAGAGCTTAGCGCTCAGTTCCTTGATGTCGTGATTAAGGATCTGATCGTTCTCAGTGTAGTCGACCGGACAATCGATCAGATGCACCCCCGGTGTATCGCTCGTATGGGCAAGCACATCGGTCAGATGCTCACTGCTTGTCACGCGGTGGCCATGCGCTCCGTAGCTCTCCGCATATTTCACAAAGTCGGGATTGCCATAGGTGAGGCCATAATCCTTAAAGCCCATATTCGCCTGCTTCCAGCGGATCATCCCGTAGGCATCATCGCGCAGAATCAGCACAGTCATGTTGAGCCCCAAACGAACCGCCGTTTCCATCTCCTGACTGTTCATCATAAAGCCGCCGTCGCCGCAGATCGCCATGACTTTGCGCTCTGGGTAGAGCATTGCGCTCATCATCGCTGAGGGCAGGCCAGCACCCATTGTGGCGAGCGCATTGTCGAGCAAGACCGTGTTGGGCAAATAAGCGGTGTAATTGCGCGCGAACCAGATCTTGTAGACTCCATTGTCCAGGCAGATGATGCCATCATCAGGCATGCTCTGGCGCACCTGACGCACAAGATGTGGCGGGAAAATTGGAAAGCGATTGTCCGCCTCTAGCGGCTTGGAATGGGCAACCTCTGCTGCACGATATTCCAGCATGCGATCACACGCACAGCCATCGCGTTTGGCGACCCCTTCTTTGATCTGCCAGATCGCATTCGCGATATCGCCGATCACTTCAATCTGTGGGAAATAGACTGGGTCCACTTCGGCGGTCTTCGTTGAGACATGGATGACGGTCGCGCTGCTATCGTTCATGAAGAACGGCGGCTTTTCGATCACATCGTGACCAACATTGATGATGAGATCGGCATCCTCGATCGCGCGGTGGCAGAAATCACCCGCGGACAAGGCAGCGCAGCCGAGGAACAGCGGATGCCGCTCATCAATCACGCCCTTGCCCATTTGTGTCGTAACAAAAGGAATCTGCATCTTCTCAATGAACTCGCCCAGCATATTGCTGGTCATCTTGCGATTGGCACCGGCACCAATCACCAACACTGGGCGCTGCGCGGCATCCAATGCCTCCACCGCCATCCGCACAGCTTTGGCTTCAGCCGACGGTCGACGCGCGACAGAGCGAGCGATAGGCACGGCATCGGTTGGTTCTTCAGCGATATCTTCAGGTAACTCGAGATGCGTCGCGCCAGGCTTTTCCTCTTCGGCCAGGCGAAACGCCTCACGTACACGGCTAGGAATATTGTCGCCAGCATGCAGCTGATAAGCGTATTTCGTGATCGGCCCCATCATGTCGACCACGTCGAGAATCTGAAACCGCCCTTGCTTGGATTTCTTGATCGGCTTTTGACCGGTGATCGCCAGCGTTGGCATCCCGCCAAGCTGTGAATAGGCAATCGCGGTTACCATATTGGTCGCGCCCGGCCCCAAGGTCGCCAGAAACACCCCGGTCTTACCCGTGTGCTTACCATAGGTCGCCGCCATGAAACCAGCGCCTTGCTCGTGCCGGGTCAGCACCAGCTTGATCTGATTGGAATTCGAAAGACTCTCTAGAAAATCGAGATTTTCCTCACCTGGCACGCCGAAGATATATTCAACACCCTCCGCCTCCAGACATTCGATGAAAAGATCAGAGGCTTTTTTTGTCTCAGGCATTGGCGCTTGTCTCCTATCGCACCCGGCTCGCCCAATACGGCCAGCATGCGTACACTCGCTGTGCTATTCGCGCTACGATGGCTCTGCGTTACAACACGATAGTGACGGTCTTCTATCAGTATTGCAAAGTAGCCCAACCAAAATCTTGCTGGGGCGATTCAATACCCGCGCACTGGATCAAAAATCGGCGCAACCGGCTCTCCGCGGCGATACTTTGCAAGATTATCGAGGAAGCGCGCCGCGCTGCGAATGAACATTTTATCCTGTGCGCGGCCAGATAAGTGCATAGAGACATGCGCATTGTCGAGCGTCCACAGTACGTGATCTTCGGGCAGCGGCTCCGGAGTGGTGACATCCAAAAACGCACCGCCGATTGTCTTCGCCTTTAACGCTTCGATCAAAGCTGGCTGGTCGATCACCGCACCGCGCGCGATATTCACAATGACCGCGTCGGATTTCATCGCGGCTAGTTCATCCACGCCGATCATACCGTCTGTTTCAGACGTGGCTGGCACCGCCAGGATGATCCAGTCAAACTCGCCCAGTTTTGCGCGCCACTCATCCGGTGTCAGCACACCTTCACCGCCGGAGCGGCGCACCACCGTTACATCGACATCGAATGCTTCCAGGCGCGGTTTGATCAGCTTGCCAATCGCGCCATAGCCGAGCAGCAAAGCCTTTGATCCGTGCAACTCCCGCTTACCCGGACTGTCGAGCAGCCATTCACGCCGCTCCGCCGCGTGCATGACAGAGCGATAATCCTTTGCGATATTGAGCATGCCCATCACGACATATTCGGCGATGGTAATGGCGTTGATTCCGGCTCCATTGGTGACGGTGACATCGCGCTCAATCAGGACATCCAGCGGCAGGAAATCCAGCCCAGCATAAATCGAATTGAGCCATTTCAGCTTCTTCGCTGCGCGCAAAGTGTCGGCCATTGCCGCCTGATCATACATGTCGAACCAGCCGATTTCTGCCTCAGGCACTACCTCCAGCGCTTCCTCGTGCGTCATGAACCAGCGGACATCGATATCGCTGGGCAATTGCGATTCAAGCAAGGGGCGGATCAGGCCGGATACAGCGAGGATCGTCATGTCAGTTTCCACTCCCACCCCATCGGATCGCCGTCCATCACTTCGACGCCCTGCGCCGCAAGCTCATCACGGATCGCATCAGAAGCGGCGAAGTCTTTCTCCGCGCGCGCAGCCTTGCGGCGCTCAAACGCTGCGTCGATCTCTTCTTCGGTGATAACCGCGTCCTTGGGCCGGATGCGCAGGTCCGTGCGCGCAAGCTCAAACAGGCCGAGGCCCAGAACGCTATCGATCCGTTCGACGATTGCGCGCTTGATCCCCGCATCGATCTTTTTAGTCGCGAGCGCATCTTCCAAGGCTGTCAGCGCGATCGAGGTGTTGAGATCATCGGCAATTGCAGCCTCAAATTTCTCCAGCACCGGCGCAAATTTGGGGTGGTCAGTCACGCCGCCGCTTGGCGCATCGGCGATGCGTTCCACCAACATAACGATCCGCTTGAGCCGAGTGAGCGCGGCGGTCAGCCCTTCCCACGAAAACTCCAGCTCGCTGCGGTAATGCGCCTGCAGGCACATCATCCGATAGGCGAGCGGATGATAGCCTTTGTCGACCAGCAATTGCAGGCGCAGAAACTCGCCGGAAGACTTCGACATCTTGCCAGAGCGCTCAACCAGGAAGTTGTTGTGCATCCATATGTTCGCGCCAGAATTGCGCGCATTGGAAAGGCCGGTGTCCTCTTGTCCGCCGCAACCGCAAAACGCTTGGTTCTGCGCAATCTCATTGGGATGATGGATTTCGCGGTGATCAATCCCGCCGGTGTGAATATCGAATGGGAAGCCAAGTAGCTTTTCGCCCATGACCGAGCATTCAAGGTGCCACCCCGGCGCGCCTTTCCCCCATGGGCTGTCCCACTCCATCTGGCGTTTTTCGCCAGCGGGTGTCTTGCGCCAAATTGCAAAGTCGGCCGCATTGCGTTTGCCTTCGACTGTGTCGATCCGACCTTCTCCGTCTTCGGTTACGGCACGCGCTAACCGCCCATAATCCTCAATCGTCGAGACATCGAAATAGAGCCCACTATCGAGCTCATAGCAGTGCTTGTCTGCAATGCCTTTCGCGAATTCCAGCATCTCTGCGATGTAATCCGTCGCTACCGACCATTTGGCAGGCTGGCGGATATTGAGCGCCTTCACATCCGCCCAATAGGCCTGAGTGTAATGCTGCGCGATGTCCCAAATGCTTTGCGCCTTTTCAGACGCCATCTTCTCCATCTTATCCTCGCCCGCATCCGCGTCATCGGTCAGATGGCCAACATCGGTGATGTTTATGATGTGCGTGAGATCATAGCCCTTGTGAGACAGGGTCCGCCCGAGAATATCCGCGAATACATAGGCGCGCATATTGCCAATATGCGGATAGTTATAAACCGTCGGCCCGCAGGTATAGACGCGCGCCTCACCTTCATGGACGGGGCGGAATTCCTCAAGCTGGCGCGTGAGGGAATTGAAGAGGTGCAAAGGCGCGTCGGTCATGAAAGGCCATTAGCAGGTGCACATCCTTCGACAAGCTCAGGATGAACGGATTTCTTTTTCACCCCGTTCGTGCTGAGTTTGTCGAAGCACGTGACAATAAGCGACGACTAAAACCCCACAAACTTAACGTGCTCGTCCAGCGGCACACGCTCTCGTTCATAATTGTTAAGCGGCGCATCGGGGTCGCGATAGCCAATCGCCATCCCGCAAAATAGCATATAGCGCTCGTGATCCAGGCCCAGATGCTCGCGGATCACATTGGCATAGAGCGCCATGTATTCCTGAAAACAGCTATCGAGCCCTTCTTCGCGCAGCAGCAGCGCCACCGACTGAAGCCACATGCCAGTGTCAGACCATTGCGGCTCTTTCATCAGGCGCGGGAAATAGATGAACATGACGGCGGGTGCATCAAAGCTAGTGGCGTTGCGCATCATCGCCTTCATCCGCCCTTCGCCGTCTTCGCGAGCAATCCCCATTGCGCCGAACATGCCTTTCGAAACGACGTTCAGACGCTGCTTATAGGCATCCTCTTGCCCAGGCGCAGTCCAGTCATATTCGGCCTCTTGCGGGGGCGTGGTGGTGATTTTCGCCTGAAGGTCCGCCAGCGGCTGGCCAGTCAGAACGGTCGCCTCCCACGGCTGAAAATTGCAGCCAGACGCGGCCCAACGCGCGGTGTTCATAACGCGGCGGATCGTCTCCAGTTCAACCGGCTGGTCGGTGAACTGACGCACAGAGCGGCGGCTGGTAACGGCTTCGGTTACGTTCATTACTCTTATTCCTCAGCATCAGCAGGCAAGTCGAATACTTCGCCCTTCGCATCTTTGGGTGGATCCCCTGTTACGCTAACAAAACCATCCACCCAGCTAGTTAAACCCAATTTGCATTCCTCAAATTGGAAACCTTCGGGATAGTCTCGGAATCCGGGTTTTGAGCTTAGCTTGTCGATTGCTGCGAGAGCATCGGCCTCTGACTCGTAGAAACCAATAGAAAGCTCAGTGTCTTCGCGGTTCTCGTATTCGCGCTGAAACCAGAGGTGGAACACCGTGCTCACCTCCGCTTCACACCCTTCTCATCTTCAAACAACTCCGCAAGCTGCTCCATGATCGTGCCGCCGAGTTGCTCGACATCCATAATCGTCACCGCGCGGCGGTAATACCGCGTCACATCGTGGCCGATGCCAATCGCGACGAGTTGGACCGGTGAGACGTTCTCAATCCATTCGATCACACCGCGCAGATGCGCCTCCAGATAGCCCGCCGAGTTCACGCTCAGCGTGCTGTCATCAACCGGCGCACCATCAGAAATCACCATCATGATCCGGCGATCTTCTGGCCGGTGGATCAGGCGGGAATGCGCCCACATCAACGCCTCGCCATCGATGTTCTCTTTCAGCAGCCCTTCGCGCATCATCAGGCCAAGATTGCGGCGCGCGCGGCGCCATGGCTCATCCGCTTGCTTGTAGACGATATGGCGCAAATCATTGAGCCTGCCCGGACCCTGCGGCTTGCCATCGGCCAGCCAGGCCTCGCGGCTCTGCCCGCCCTTCCAGGCGCGCGTGGTGAAGCCCAATATCTCTGTTTTGACCCCGCAGCGCTCCAGCGTACGCGCCAATATATCCGCACTGATCGCGGCGATGGAAATCGGCCGCCCTCGCATAGAGCCGGAATTATCGATAAGCAGTGTGACGACCGTGTCGCGAAACTCAACATCGCGCTCAACCTTATAAGACAGCGCAGTGCCGGGTGAGATCACCACGCGGGCCAGCCGTGCGGCGTCCAACACGCCCTCTTCCTGATCGAAGTCCCAGCTGCGGTTCTGCTGCGCCATCAGGCGGCGCTGCAAACGGTTGGCGAGCCGCGTGACCACGCCTTGCAGGCCGGTCAGCTGGCTGTCGAGATAGGCGCGCAAGCGGTCGAGCTCTTCCGCATCGCACAGCTCCGGCGCCTCGACTTCTTCATCGAATTTCTCGGTGAAAGGCTTGTAATCCAGCCCATCAGGAATATCGGCCTGCGGGCGGTTTGGGCGGACAGGAGCGTTGCTGGCATCGCCGTCCTCACCCGGTTCGCCGTCCTGCATTTCCTCCTCACCAGACAGCTCAGTATCTGCGTCCCCGTCGCCATCACCTTCCGCCTGTTCGCCGGCCATATCGGTGGCCTGCGGATCAGCATCGCCCTCTTGCTGCTCGTCGCCTTCTTGCTCATCGTCGGCGCCCTCTTCCTCATCGCCGTCATCATTGTCCGCCTCGTCCGGCGCATCTTGCGGGCGGGTGAGATCGAGATCCCGCAGCATATCCAGCGCGAGCTTTTGAAACGCCTGTTGGTCGCTGAGCGTATCCGTGAGGTTGCGGAGATCATCGCCGATACGCTCTTCGATGAACTCGCGAACCATTTCGACCCCGGCGCGCGCCTGCTCTGGCACTGGCTGCCCAGTCAATTGTTCACGCACGATCAGCGAGAGAGCGCTTTCGAGCGGAACTTCGCTGTTGTTTTGAGCGCGGGCAATCGGGTCGGTCGCGGTGCGCTGCTCCACCGCCGCATCAAGGTTGGAGCGGATGCCGCCGAATGCGTTTGCACCCAAAGCCTCATAGCGCACCTGCTCAATCGCATCATAGCACGCGCGCGCAACCGGCTCTGGCGGGCTACCACTGGCATGCAACCCTGCATTGTGGTGACGCAGTTTGAGCGAGAAACTGTCGGCGAAACCGCGCGCTTCGCTCACCTGATCGGCTGGTAGTTCACGGCCCGGCAAGGGCACGCGAAAACGATTGCCCGCAGAGCCCGGCACATCCGCGCTCCACGCCACCTCCACCTCCGCATCGCGCGCAATTGCGCGGCTGGCGCCGGTCAGCGCCTGCTTAAACGTGTCGAGAGGGGATTCTTCGGCCATCGATTAGCGTGCGTGCCTACCGGCTCAGACGATCTTCTGGCCCGTCTTCGCCCAGTCCGCCATAAACGCATCAATGCCTTTGTCGGTCAGTGTGTGATTGAACAGGGCTTTGATCACTTTGGGCGGCGCCGTCATAACGTCGGCCCCGATCTTCGCACTTTCGAGCACATGGGTGACGTGGCGCACGCTGGCGACCAGAATTTCGGTCTCAAACATGTAATTGTCGTAGATGAGGCGGATGTCCTCGATCAGGTCCATTCCGTCAAAACCATTGTCGTCGTGGCGGCCTACAAATGGCGAGATGAAGCTCGCACCAGCCTTCGCCGCAAGCAACGCCTGATTGGCAGAGAAGCACAAAGTCACATTGACCATGGTGCCATCGCTGGTCAGCGCCTTGCATGTCTTCAATCCATCAATCGTCAGAGGAACCTTGATACAAACATTGTCCGCGATTTTGCGGAGCACCTCCGCCTCGCGCATCATGGTTTCGTGGTCGAGCGCGACGACTTCTGCCGATACGGGGCCGTCGGTGATCCCGCAAATTTCCTTCGTCACTTCCATAAAGTCGCGGCCCGACTTGTGGATCAGTGACGGATTGGTGGTGACCCCATCGAGCAGGCCGGTCGCAGCCAGTTCTTTGATGTCGTCGATTTCGGCAGTGTCGGCAAAGAATTTCATCTCGTCTCAGGCTCCTGGTGGCAGATCACGAATCGCCAAACCTGATTGGCATAGCGCGGACACGCTGGCCAGCCGTGCAAGCGCCTGCTCTCCACGGTAATGTCACCAATATGATGATTATTGCGCAGCCGCACCTTGCCGATGGTCGACAGCCGCGCCCATATTAAAGGCCGATCATGAACCGCGTCCGCCTCCTTGTCCTCAATGCAGCGCTTGGCCCGCTTGATTACAAGCTGCCTGAAGGGGTCAGCGCGCCTGCTGGAACCGTAGTGCTGGCCCCGCTCGGCCCGCGCACGGTCACCGGCATTGTATGGGATGAGGGGCGCTTGCCAGGCCGCGAGTTTGACCCCAGCAAATTGCGCGCGATCCGAGAAGTACTGCCGGTGCCGCCACTGTCAGAGCCACTGCGGAGGCTGATCGAGTGGACTGCTGATTATTACTGCGCTGCGCCTAGCCAGTGTCGCGCGAATGGTCCTCTCAAGCGGCGGTGCGCTGGGGGGCCCTGCGACCATGACCGAGTACCGCTTGAGCGGATCGGAAGGTTCAGGCCGTATGACACCGCAGCGCAAGCTGGCACTTGAGACATTGGTGGACGAACAAGGCACTATCCGCGAGCTTGCCGGGATCGCCAGCGTATCAGAAGGCGTGCTGCGCGGGATGGTGAATGCAGGACTGATCAAGCCGGTGACGGTTGCGATTGATCGCCCCTTCCCGCCCGCCGATCCTGAACATTGGGTGCCCGACCTTTCCCCTGATCAGGCGGACGTTTCCGATCGCCTCGTGAACGCGGTGGCAGCGCGGGAATACGCCCCGTTTCTGCTCGATGGAGTGACCGGATCGGGCAAGACAGAGGCCTATTTTGAGCCCGTTGCCGAAGCTATCCGGCAGGGACGGCAAGTGCTTGTGCTGCTGCCCGAAATTGCCCTCACCGAGAACTTCCTCGTGCGCTTTGAGCAGCGCTTTGGCACCCCGCCTGTGCTGTGGCATTCGTCACTCAAATCCACTGAACGCAGGCGAGCGTGGAGGGCCATTGCAAACGGCACGGCAAGCGTGGTCGTGGGCGCTCGCTCGGCACTGTTTCTTCCCTATGCGAACCTCGGTCTGATCATTGTCGACGAAGCGCATGAGGTCAGCTTCAAACAGGACGAAGGCGTGCGCTACAACGCCCGCGATGTCTCGGTGATGCGCGCCCGGTTTGAGAAAATCCCAGTGGTGTTGGCTAGCGCGACACCCGCGCTCGAAAGCCTGCATATGGCATCAACTGGCATTTACGAGCGATTGGAATTGCCGAGCCGGTTTGGCGGTGCAACTTTGCCCAAAATTCGCCTGGTTGATTTGACGCAGGAACAGCCTGGCAGCGGGCGCTGGCTGGCTCCGCCGCTGGTCGCTGCACTCGAAGATCGTCTGACAAAGGGCGAGCAATCGCTGCTGTTCCTAAACCGCCGCGGATTTGCTCCACTGACCCTGTGCCGCAATTGCGGGCACCGGTATCAATGCCCCAATTGCAGCGCGTGGATGGTGGAGCATCGCCTGTCCGCCCGCCTCGCCTGCCATCATTGCGGGCACGAAACAGGGGTGCCCGCCGAATGCGCAGAATGCGGAGAGCCAGATTGCCTCGTCGCCTGCGGCCCGGGCGTTGAGCGCATCGCGGATGAAGTCGCTGAGCTGTTTCCCGAGGCGCGCGTGGCGGTCGCCACATCAGACACTTTGGGATCGCCTGAACGTGCCGCTGACTTCATCGCTCAGGCAGAAGGCGGAGCGATAGACGTAATCGTCGGCACACAGCTGGTGACCAAGGGCTTCCACTTCCCAGAGCTGACTTTGGTTGGTGTGGTTGACGCTGACCTCGGTCTGGAAGGCGGCGATTTGCGCGCGGCTGAGCGCACCTATCAGCAGGTCGCGCAGGTTGCTGGACGCGCTGGGCGCGGAGCAAAACCGGGCGAGGTGCTGATCCAGACCCGGCATACGGATTCGCCGGTCATCGCCGCGCTCGAAGCGGGCGACCGCGATGCGTTCTACGAGGCTGAAACCGAGGCCCGCAAAGACGCAGGCGCGCCGCCCTTTGGTCGGTGGGCCGCGATCATCTTGTCGAGCGAGGATGAGAGGGAAGCGCGCGCCGCGGCCATGCGGCTGGGCGATACGCGGCCAGAGCAGAACGATCTCTACATCTTAGGGCCCGCGCCCGCTCCGCTGGCTCTGCTGCGCGGCCGCTACCGCTATCGCTTCCTCGTAAACGCACGGCGATCCGCAAACTTACAAAAGGTCATTCGCGGCTGGCTGGACACGCATGATTTCCCGCCCGGCCTGCGCGTCGGCGTCGATATCGATCCATATAGCTTCGTTTAAGCAAACAGTTCGGCACTTTTTCTATGCTTGAGCATTAGAAGGCCCATGGCATCCAACCCAATCCTCATCCCCATCCTCGGCGACCAGCTAACCCGCACGCTCGCCAGTCTACGTGGTCGCGCCAAGGACGACAGCGTCATCTTGATGATGGAGGTCTGGGACGAGGCGACTTACGTCAAACATCACAAGCAAAAGATCGCGCTCATTTTCTCCGCTATGCGCCATTTCGCCGCAGAGCTGGAAGAAGCAGGCTGGCAGGTCGACTATGTGAAGCTGACGGACGGCAACAATTCCGGCAGCTTCACGGGCGAAGTTGCCCGCGCAATTGAGCGGCACGATCCGCGCGCGGTCCATGTGGTCGAGGCAAGCGAGTGGCGCGTGCAACAAGCCATCGAGGAATGGCCCGACAAATTCGCTTGCGAAGTCGAAATATTGCCGGACGACCGGTTCCTCTGCTCGCACGCAGAATTTGAAGAATGGGTCGAGGGGCGCAGGCACCTCACCATGGAGCATTTTTATCGCGAGATGCGCCGCAAGATCGGCCTGCTGATGCTGGACAATGGCAAACCGAAAGGCGGCGAATGGAACCTCGATAAGCAGAACCGCGAACCGCCCAAAGGCGACATGAAAGCACCCGCCAGGCCGAGGTTTGAACCCGATGGAATCACCCGCGAAGTATTGGCCCTGGTTGAGGAAAAATTCTCTGATCACTTCGGCGATCTGGAACCGTTCGAATGGCCCGTCACCAGCGCCGAGGCGGAGCAAGCCGCCGATGCGTTTTTCGCCGAGCGGATCGAGAATTTTGGCCCCTATCAAGACGCGATGGTTTTCGGCTCAGACGACCTGTATCACTCCATGCTCTCAACCAGCATCAATTGCGGACTGCTCGATCCGATCACTTTGTGTCAGCGCGCTGAGAAAGCCTATGAAGAAGGCCGCGCACCGCTCAATTCGGTCGAGGGTTTCATCCGCCAAATCATCGGTTGGCGCGAGTATATCCGGGGTTTCTATTGGCACTTTATGCCTGGGTTGGAAGAAGCCAATGATCTGGAAGCGACGCGCGGCCTGCCCGAGTTTTTCTGGACCGGCGAGACAGACATGCGCTGCCTATCGGACTGCATCCGTTCGACCAAAGAAAACGCCCACGCGCATCACATTCAACGCCTAATGGTGCTCGGCAATTTTTGCCTGCTGGCCGGAATCGACCCACGCGCCGTGCAGGATTGGTATCTGGCCGTTTATGCTGATGCCTATCAATGGGTTGAGCTGCCCAATGTCTCCAGCATGATCCTCTATGCCGATGGCGGTGCGCTGGCGACCAAGCCCTATGCGGCGAGCGGCAATTACATCAATAAAGTGTCTGATTACTGCAAAGAATGCAGCTATTCCGTTAGCAAGAAGACGGGCGACGGCGCATGCCCGTTCAATCCGCTCTATTGGCATTTTATGGACCGCCACCGCGACCGTCTGTCGAGCAATCACCGTATCGGCAGGATATATGCCACCTGGGACCGGATGGGTGATGAGAAGAAAGACGATTATCTCTCCAGCGCAGAGAAGTTCCTCAAGACACTAGAACCCGCTCGCGATGGATGGGCGCGCGATTAAGCGGCAGAGTTAGGCTGAGGACAGCGCCTTCATCAGGCCAGCTGCAGCCGCTGTGTCGACATATTCACGCAGCACCGTGATTTTGCCATCTGAGACTTCACCAACAACGCACACCATCAGGTCGATCTGACCACCATCGGGCAGAGTTCCTCGAACCCGGTGCTCTTCGACAAAGCCGGTTTCGGTCGCCGAGCGGATCGCCTCTTCGTAGCGAAAATCAGGAACAACCGCATTCACTACCCCGGTGAATTGCAGCAAACGATCGCGGTCCATTTCGGGTCCGCCATTTTGTGATCCGCGAAAGTTCTCAGCGCAGCATTCGCGCGCACGCTCCAGATCGTTGTTCTCAAAGGCGTGGAACAATTGCTCGGCAAGGTCAGATGCATTCATGGCCGCAATGTTACCTGTCTTTGCGACGCTTGAGAAGCGTCAGCATGCCCCAGCCAATCGCGCATATCGCCACAAAAGGCTCGACAATCCTCATCCCTAGCGCAAAAGCTCGCCGCGCAAACACATTGGGAGCTTTTGACCATGCTGACTGTCCACCACCTTCGCATTTCGCAATCCGAACGCATCGTTTGGCTGTGTGAAGAGCTGGGAATTGAGTACGATCTCAAGCTTTACAATCGCGATCCAGAAACGCGGCTGGCCCCGGCGGAATTGAAAGCGCTGCACCCGATGGAAATCGCCCCTCTGATCGAGGACAATGGCACGCTGCTAGGGGAGAGCGGCGCAATCGTGGAGTATATAGTCGGCAAATATGCACCTGGCACAGATCTGGTTCCAGGCGCGGACAGCCCCGACTTTGCTGATCACCTCTATTGGTTCCACTTTGCCAATGCGACGCTGATGACCAATGGCATGATGAGCATCGCCGTAAACGCGGTTGGCGCGGACATGCCGCCGCCTTTAATGAAGCGCATCACCAATGCCTGGGCAGCGATTGAGCGCCGACTAGGCGAAGCGGATTACTTCGGCGGATCGCAGCTGACGACGGCCGACATCATGATGGGTTTCTCGCTGACCACAGCGCGCGCGTTCAATGACATGAGCATCGACCACATGCCCAACCTTAAAGCATATCTGCAACGGATCGGCGCGCGCGATGCCTACCAAACAGCGATGGCCAAGGCAGAGCCGGGCTTTCCGCCGAAATTGGACTAGGCGAGAAGGCCCGCATGGGCACAAAATTAGAGCAAGTGCGTGCCCCCTTCTCGCCGCAACAGTTCGCCTTTAATCTCCGGCCCATAGGCATATCCACCGATTGAGCCATCCGCCTGCACGACCCTATGACACGGGATCAGCACGGCAATATTGTTCGCGCCATTGGCCCCGCCCACTGCGCGGCTGGCCTTGGGGTTGCCAAGCGCTGCGGCTAGCTCTCCATAGCTGCGCGTTTCACCAGCAGGAATTTCGCGAAGGGCCTGCCAGACTTTCTGCTGAAATGCGGTGCCCTTCACATCGAGCGGAATGTGCGCGGCATTTATGCCGGGGTCTTCCACCGCTTTGGTGACCTCATCGAACAGGGCACGGAACTCGCCGCTGCCTTCAATCAGCTCAGCCTTAGGGAAGCGTGCGCGCAGCTCTTCCTTGCCCTCGTTAAAAGCCAGGCAGCAAACGCCTTTGTCCGTTGCCGCGATCAGCATCTCGCCCAGCGAGGTCCCAATCACACTCCAATGTATGGTGCGCCCTGCGCCGCCGCCCGCCCAATCCTTTGCCGACATGCCCAGCTTGCCTTTCGTCTCATCATAGAACCGTGAGGGGGCGGAATATCCCGCCTCGTAAACTGCCTCAGTCACCGAAGCCTCTTCGCCCAAGGCCTCGCGTACGCGCTCCTCGCGCAGTGCCCGCGAATAAGCCGCTGGCGACAGACCTGTGGCGCGCTTAAAAACGCGCTGAAAATGTGTCGGTGAATAGCCCGTGAGCTCAGCCAAATCGTCCAAAGTCGGCCTGCCTTCCGAAGCCTTGATCTCGTCAATCGCGGCCAGCACTGCCGCTTCGTCCCGTCCAACATCATCGGGCAAGCACCGCTTGCACGCTCTCAGTCCAGCTTCTCGCGCCTCGGCACCGGTTGCGAAAAACCGGACATTTGCAGGCGACGGATGCCGCGCGGCGCATGATGGGCGGCAATAGATGCCCGTCGTGAGCACGCCGGTCACAAACCGTCCGTCAAAACTGCGATCGCGCTGCTTCACGGCTGCCCAGGCTTGTTCAAAGGGGATTTGGTTCTCGCTCATGCCATCTGTCTTAGCTGAATGCGCAGATAGTCACATCCCGAAGCTTGCGGTTAAAGTGAATGCCCGGCAAATACGCGGGCATGAACCGCATTCTCTTTGCCCTGCTGGGCTTTTTTGTCCTGTTAACTCCCATCAGCGCTCAGGCCGATGCTGGCGATGTTGATGCCGCTGCTAGAGGCGTTGTTCGCGTGGTCATCATCGGCAGCGATGGCGAAGAGGTCTTTCCGATCAGCCATGGCAGCGGCTTTGCCGTCAGCCCAACGAAGATCGTGACCAATGCCCATGTCGTGCGTGAAGCATTGCAGGATGACACATTGCGGATTGGTATTGTCCCCACAGAGGGCGAAGAAGGCGGCTTTGGCCGGGCCATAGCGGTTAGCCCGCGCAATGATCTGGCGCTGATCGAAATCACCGAGGGTTCACTCCGCCTTCCACCGCTCACGCTGGTCGGCGCGCGCAGCGGCGACATGGGTGAAGTCTCAGCCGTGGGTTATCCGATGAACGTCGACGTTGCCCAAGGGCTGGAGTTCGGCGACATCTTCCGTGCGCAGCCTCCGGTCAAAAGTAGAGGCTTCTTATCTGGCGAACGCCCTAGCAGGCAGTTTGATACCATCCTGCACACCGCCCCGATTGCGCGCGGCAACTCTGGCGGCCCACTGCTCGATGGTTGCGGACGCGTGCTCGGCGTCAATTCATTCGGCGCGGATTCGGACGGATCAGATGCAGAGTTTTACTTCGCAGTATCCTTGCGCGAACTACTCCCCTTCCTGCGCGCGAATGACATAGAGCCGCGCACCAATGCCCTGCCATGCCGCTCGATCGACGAACTGAACGCTGCTGAACGCGACCGTTTTGAGCAAGAACGTGCCGAGGCCCGCGCATTGGTCGCTGCGCGCGAGGCTGAGCTGGCTGACAAACGAGCCGCCGCCATGCGTCTGGCGCAGTTTGAAGTGATGGAGGAACGCGACAATGCCATGGCTCTCGCCATGCTGCTCGCGGTGATTACGCTTGGCTGCGGCTATATCGCCTATCAGGCGCGCCGTGATGGGGCGACCGGTAATAAGGTTATGATTGTTGCCGGAATTGGCGGTGCAGCCTTGGTCGGAACGATGATCGTTTGGATCACTCGCCCGGCATTCTCCGAGATTGAGGAACGGGTCGCCGCCGCGATGGAGGAAGCAGAAGCACCCGCGAGCGATGATCCCTCCTCGCTGGCTGATGATGGCACGCTGCTGTGCACCTTCATTCCAGAGCGCAGCCGCGTGACTGGAGCCCGAACCGATGATGTTGAGTTTGACTGGGCCGCTGATGGCTGCGTCAATGGGCGTACGCAGTATGGCATTGCGGGCGGCCAATGGTCACGCGTGTTCGTTCCCAATGACGAAGCGGCGGTCTCGGTAAACTCATACGATCCGCAAACCCGAATATTCCAAACCGACCGTTATCTCTTACGCCAAGGCCCAATGCGGGATGCCCGTGAAGCGCGTTCCAAATATAAACCTGCATCCTGCGGCGTCACCGACGCGGCGAGCCAATTGGGTGAGCAGCAATCCGGCGTTCTTGCGTTGCTCCCGGATCGCCCAAATGAGCGGCTGGTTTATACCTGCGAATCTCGCGCCAGTTCGGCGGGCACGACCGGCGGCGATGCCGTGGATGGAGAGGAGTAGGCTCCCCTCCTCCACAGCGTTTGTGTTACTAAGCAGCCAGCGCTTCCCCACTCAAAGTGATGCGGTGCATCTCGCGGCGGTGGCCAGCGTAATCGTTCATCGCATTGTGCCAACTGGTGCGATTGTCCCAGATGGCCACCGTGCCTGGTGCCCATTGCAGGCGGCATTGATTGTCGTCGGTCAGCGCAGCATCGAGCAGTTTGGTGAGCAAAGGCAGGCTTTCTTCGCGCGTTTGCCCCACGAAATTGATCGTGAAGCCACTATTTACATAGAGCAGCTTACGGCCTGTTTGAGGATGACGGATCACCACCGGATGCACAGCGCCGGTCTTTAGGTTCTGACCGCGCAGATGCTCTCCCATGTCCGTCTGAGCGTAAAGGCCGCCTTCCTCGTAGACATGATCGGCAGTATGATACGCCTCTAACCCTTCGATCTCTGCTTTGAGATCATCAGACAATGCGTCGTACGCCGCGCCCATATGCGCCCACATCGTGTCCCCGCCCTTTGGCGGCAGATCGCGAGCCACCAGGACAGAACCCATTGCAGGGATTTGGTCATAGGAATGGTCCGTATGCCATGCGCCGCCAATATTGGTTGATTGATCGGCCTCTTTCTTCACTACAGCGATCTCATTGAAATCTTCCTGCAGTGGGAAATAGTTGTTCACATCGATACCGCCCCAACGGCGACCGAATTTGATGTGATCTTCTGGCGAAAAATCCTGATCGCGAAACACAGCAACGCCGTGCTCATAGATCGTCTGCTTGATCTCAAGCAGTTCAGAATCGCTGCAATCTGCCAACGAGACGCTGGAAACTTCTACACCGCATTGCGGCGCCATTTTTGTATGGTGCATTTTTGCCTCTCCTCCGATCCGTTTCTAAAAGAAATTGATCTGAGCGCAAGTTTGGCCCGGCAAATCACCTAACGCTTCACGTCGCGCACACGACGTGTAGACATAGCCCGACCTAATTTAGGGAGCGACATAATGCTAAAGCTCGCCAAGGTGCTGATCGGTCTCATCGCCGCTCTGCATATCTACATCGCATGGTTTGAGATTTTTGCCTGGGAGGTACGCGGACCACGCGTCTTTCCAACATTCCCAGCGGAACTGTTCTCGCAGACGACAGCAATGGCAGCGAACCAGGGACTATATAATGGGTTCTTGGCCGCCAGCCTGATCTGGTCCCTGCTGATCAAGGATGCGAAATGGCAGGCCAATGTCGCCTTTTGTTTTCTGGCATTCGTGGCAACCGCTGGCCTCTTCGGCGCATTCACAGTTTCTCCCAGAATCGCGATAATCCAGGCTGTGCCAGCTTTTGCAGCCATGATCTGCCTGTTTATCGGGCGCCTCAATGCAAGGCCTCAGCTGTCGTAAAGCCAAAGGACGCAAGCTGGTTTGCACAAGATGCAACCAATAAGAGCGGACTCGGCTTGCATCACCTCACACCCGATGCTAGGCGCGCGCCAGCTTTGCCGGAAGACCAATTTGGGCTCTGGAACAGACAAAGCGATGCATCGTTTTTTCGATAGACCCAAGAGGACTTTAAACGCGTGGATATTTCCGCCGGTATTCAGGCTAGCCTTGCAGGACGTTACGCTTCAGCTCTTTTTGAGCTGGCAGCAGAAAACGGGACTGTAACCGCTGTCGAGACAGACCTTGAAGGTCTCGCCGCTGCACTCACCGATCTCGCCTGAGCTGCGCGCTGCCACAACCAACCCAGAGCTTTCGCGCAGCCAGCAGGCCGCAGCGATTAAAGGCGTCGCCTAGCCACCTCGGCCTCAGCGAGCTCACTCAGAACTTTCTCGGCGTACTCGCCGGTAATCGCCGCCTGTCGGCTTTGCCGGACATGATCCGCGCGTTTCAAATGATCGCTGCGGCTCAGCGCGGCGAAGTTACCGCCGATGTCGCCAGCGCTCACCCGCTCAGCGCCGAACAACTTTCAGCCCTCAAGGACAGACTGACCGCACGCGAAGGTCGCACTGTTAAAGTGAACCCCAGCGTCGACCCAGAGCTTCTTGGCGGACTTGTCGTCACTATTGGATCGCAGCGCATTGATGGCTCGATCCGTACCCGTCTCAATTCTCTCGCCCAGGCAATGAAGGCCTAA
Source organism: Erythrobacter sp. SN6-5 (assembly GCF_057364945.1). Taxonomy (NCBI): domain Bacteria; kingdom Pseudomonadati; phylum Pseudomonadota; class Alphaproteobacteria; order Sphingomonadales; family Erythrobacteraceae; genus Erythrobacter; species Erythrobacter sp. SN6-5. The sequence goes on along the minus strand of NZ_CP200282.1, from coordinate 2,026,856 downwards.
AGGACTACGAACATGGAAATCCGCGCAGCAGAAATCTCCAAGGTCATCAAAGACCAGATCGCCAATTTCGGCACCGAAGCTGAAGTCAGCGAAGTCGGCTCCGTTCTCTCCGTTGGTGACGGGATCGCCCGTATCCACGGCCTCGACAAGGTTCAGGCTGGTGAGATGGTGGAATTCGCCAACGGTGTTCAGGGCATGGCCCTCAACCTCGAAGCGGACAATGTCGGTGTCGTGATCTTCGGCTCTGACGCAGAGATTAAAGAAGGTGACAGCGTTAAGCGGACCGGCACCATTGTGGACGTTCCGGTTGGCCCAGGCCTGCTTGGCCGCGTGGTCGACGCTCTCGGCAATCCAATCGATGGCAAGGGCCCGATCGAAGCCGCTTCACGCCAGCGCGTTGAAGTGAAGGCGCCGGGCATCATCCCGCGCGAATCGGTTAGCGAGCCAGTGCAATCCGGCCTCAAAGCGATTGACGCTCTTGTCCCGGTTGGCCGCGGCCAGCGCGAACTGATCATTGGCGATCGCCAAACCGGTAAGACGGCTGTCGCGATTGACACCTTCATCAACCAAAAAGGCATCAACGCCGGCGACGACGACAAGAAGAAACTCTTCTGCGTCTATGTTGCCGTTGGTCAGAAGCGCTCGACCGTTGCTCAAATCGTGAAGCAGCTCGAAGAGAACGGCGCGATGGAATATTCCATCGTCATCGCCGCGACCGCATCTGAGCCTGCTCCGCTACAATATCTCGCGCCTTACACCGGCTGCGCGATGGGCGAGTACTTCCGCGACAACGGCATGCACGCCGTGATCGTGTATGATGACCTTTCCAAGCAAGCTGTGGCTTATCGTCAGATGTCGCTGCTGCTGCGCCGTCCTCCAGGCCGCGAAGCCTATCCTGGTGACGTTTTCTACCTTCACAGCCGACTGCTAGAGCGCGCCGCGAAGATGAACGGCGACAATGGCGGCGGTTCGCTTACCGCTCTGCCAATCATTGAAACACAGGCAGGCGACGTGTCGGCCTATATTCCAACCAACGTGATTTCGATCACCGATGGTCAGATCTTCCTTGAGACCGACCTGTTCTATCAAGGCATTCGTCCTGCGATTAACGTGGGTCTCTCGGTTAGCCGTGTTGGCGGCGCCGCTCAGACCAAGGCGATGAAGAAGGTTTCTGGCTCGATGAAGCTGGACCTGGCGCAATACCGCGAAATGGCGGCCTTTGCTCAGTTCGGTTCAGACCTCGATGCCTCGACGCAAAAGCTGCTTAACCGCGGTGCACGCCTGACCGAACTGCTCAAGCAAGCTCAGTTCTCGCCAATGCCGTTTGAAGAGCAAACCGTATCGATCTTTGCTGGCACCAACGGCTATATCGATGATGTGCCAGTTGATCGCGTGAACGATTACGAAGAGCAAATGCTTGCCTTCATCCGCTCTGAGCATGCCGACATCCTCAGCGAGATCCGTGAGAGCAAGAAGTTCGAAGGCGATGTGAAGGACAAAACCGTCGCAGCGCTCGAAGCCTTCGCCAAGCAGTTCGCGTAAGGGATAAGCCCAGGGGATAGCCAATGGCTTCACTTAAGGAACTTAAGGATCGGATCGGGTCGGTTAAATCGACTCAGAAGATCACCAAGGCTAAGCAGATGGTCGCAGCGGCGAAATTGCGCCGTGCGCAGGCCGCTGCTGAAGCTGCGCGCCCTTATGCAGAGCGGCTCTCAGCCGTTATGGCCTCGCTTGCCAGTAAGGTGAGCGGCGACGGTGCGCCGCGCCTGCTCGCTGGCAATGGCAAGAACCAGCGTCATATGCTGGTGCTGGTCAACACGGATAAGGGCCTGTGCGGCGGCTTGAACTCAAACCTGGTCAAAGAGGCAAAGATTCAGGCGAAGAAGCTGATTGCTGAGGGCAAGGACGTCTCCTTCTACCTCGTCGGCAAAAAGGGCCGCGCGCCGATCAAGCGCGAATATCCCGATGGCATTGCCAAGCATTTCGATACCTCAAACGTCCGCACTCCGGGCTTTGAAGAAGCAGACGCGATTGCAGCTGAGCTGGTCGAGATGTTCGATGCCAACGCATTTGACGTGGCTCACCTGATCCGCCCGGATTTCCAATCGGCACTGGTGCAAAACCCAACCACCACTCAGCTTATCCCGGTCCCCTCGCCCGAAGTCACTGAGGACAGTGACGCTGTGGTTGAGTATGAGCCAGGCGAAGAGGAAATCCTTGAAGAGCTGCTGCCGCGCCACGTGAAGACGCAAATCTTCAGCGCTCTGCTAGAGCGTGAGGCGTCAGAACAAGGCGCCTCGATGACCGCTATGGACAATGCGACCCGCAATGCCGGCGACCTCATCAACTCACTGACAATTCAATACAACCGCAGCCGCCAGGCCGCGATTACCACCGAACTTATCGAAATTATTGCTGGCGCAGAAGCGCTGTAAGAATCACAGGCTAAGGAAACACCATGGCTACCGCACCCGCCCTCAACCAGACTACCAATGGCACCATTGCCCAGGTCATCGGCGCTGTCGTTGACGTACAGTTCGAAGGTGAACTGCCAGCGATTTTGTCCGCACTCGAGACCAAGAACGGCGACAACACGCTCGTTCTTGAAGTTGCTCAGCACCTCGGTGAGAACACCGTTCGCACCATTGCGATGGATGCGACCGAAGGCCTCACCCGCGGCAGCGAAGTAATCTCAACTGGCAAGCAAATCTCTGTGCCGGTTGGCCCGAAAACGCTCGGCCGCATCATGAACGTGATTGGTGAACCGATCGACGAACTCGGCCCGGTTGGCGCAGAAAAATCTATGCCGATCCACGCAGAGGCACCTGCCTTCATCGACCAGTCGACCGAAGCGGCCATTCTCGTGACCGGCATTAAAGTCATCGACCTTCTCGCACCTTACGCAAAGGGCGGTAAGATCGGCCTATTCGGCGGTGCTGGTGTTGGCAAGACGGTTCTTATTCAAGAACTGATCAACAACATTGCAAAGGGCCACGGCGGCGTGTCCGTGTTCGCCGGCGTGGGTGAGCGTACCCGCGAAGGTAACGATCTCTATCACGAGTTCCTTGACGCAGAGGTAATCAAGAAAGACGAAAACGGCGTCGCGACCCCAGAAGGCTCAAAAGTGGCCCTCGTATTCGGCCAAATGAACGAGCCTCCTGGTGCCCGTGCCCGCGTTGCCCTGTCCGGTCTGACCATGGCGGAATATTTCCGTGACCAAGAAGGCCAGGACGTTCTGTTCTTCGTCGATAACATTTTCCGCTTTACGCAGGCTGGCTCGGAAGTGTCCGCTCTGCTCGGCCGTATTCCTTCAGCGGTGGGCTATCAGCCAACCCTGTCGACCGACATGGGTAACCTGCAAGAGCGCATCACTTCGACCACCAAGGGTTCGATTACTTCGGTTCAGGCAATTTACGTGCCTGCCGATGACCTTACCGACCCTGCGCCAGCAACCTCGTTTGCTCACCTTGACGCGACGACCACGCTGAACCGCGCGATCTCTGAGCTGGGCATCTACCCGGCGGTTGACCCGCTCGATTCCACCAGCCGCGTTCTCGAACCGCGCGTTGTTGGCCAAGAGCACTATGAGACCGCTCGTAAGGTCCAAGAGACCCTGCAGAAGTACAAGTCGCTGCAAGACATCATCGCCATTCTCGGCATGGACGAGCTTTCTGAAGAAGATAAGCTGACCGTTGCCCGTGCACGTAAGATCCAGAAGTTCCTCTCGCAGCCGTTCCACGTTGCTGAGGTCTTCACCGGCATCCCAGGCTGCTTCGTACAGCTGGAAGACACCGTTGCGTCGTTCAAGGCCGTTGTCGAAGGCGAGTACGATCACCTTCCAGAGCAAGCCTTCTACATGGTTGGCGGCATCGAAGACGTAGTCAAGAAAGCCGCTGAAATGGCTGAGGACGCCTAAGGGCGCTTAAAGGTAAGTCTGATGGCTCTCCACTTTGAACTCGTAACCCCTGCCCGTCAGGTCCGTAGCGAAGACGTCCACATGGTCGTCGTGCCCGGTGCCGAGGGCGAATTCGGCGTCTTGGAGGGCCACGCGCCCTTCATGTCGACTATTCGCGATGGGGCGGTGCAGATTTACAAGACCGAAGGCGCAGAGCCGGAAACCATTGAAGTTAAGGGCGGTTTTGCCGAAGTTGGCGATACTGGTTTGACTGTGCTGGCGGAGCATGTCGAAGCCTAAGTGCGAACCGACATCAATTGAATTTTGAAAGGGGCGGCTTTAACGGGTCGCCCTTTTTCTTTCCGATTAAGCCGCTTGGCCCATCAGCACGCTGGCGCATTGCGGCATAGGCATGGCGCGCTCTTCCAGCTCATCGAGGGTTTCTGCAATGCCTGCACCCGGCATTTCTTGCGCGATAAAGTCGATCAGCGAGCGCTGAACGCGCTGCTCAAATTTCAGGCTGACATGCTTGCCGTAAACGCTGCGGACGCGCAGCGGCAGGCTGAGGAATCCAGCAACCAGCAAATACATCTTTTGGTTTGCTTTCAGTTTGAGGCTGTCATCCATCACAATCTCAGCATCGGTTTGCGTAAGCCAGACAATCATTGCGGATTCTGATTTGCCGTTGATCATTAGAGTAAGGCTTCTTGCCTTTGCGAGTTCGTGATTGCCTGCCGTGTGCATCGTGTGATCCTTGGTGTTTAGAAGTTCGCGTCTGCACACGGTTAGACGGCAAAAAAGTTAACGCGGATTAACTCTGGTCTGTAAAATGATGTAAATCTCTTCGGCCATCGGGCGAGCATGAAGCGCGGCGATTTGGCGATCTTTTCGCTTCCCATATGCGCTGCAAATTGCCACTCTCTGCGCTGATACTCTGACGCGAATTCTCATTGGAGAGGACATTTGAAACTTGTTTCCAAATACGCAATTTCGGCAGCGCTTGCCGGAGTGCTTGCGATGACCGCCGCAACACCGGCCGCAGCCGACGAACAAGCCGCTGATGCTGAACCTGCCGCCGATGGCGTGCCCGGCCCAGAACAGGATCCCTACATCTGGCTGGAGGAAGCACGCAGCGAGGAAGCCCTCGCCTGGGTTGAAAACGAAAATGCACTGACGCTTGCCGCGATGGAAGCTGATCCCCGCTTTGAAGCATTAAAAGCCGAAGCACTCGCCATTTTCGACAGCGAAGATCGCATTCCCTATGTGAGCTTCCGCCCGGATGGCCTCTACAATTTCTGGCAGGATAAGGAGAACCCGAAGGGTCTCCTGCGTCGTACAAGCCTGGAAAGCTACCAGAGCGATGAACCGGAATGGGAAACCATTCTGGACGTGGATGCGCTCGCCGCTGCCGAAGGTAAAGAATGGGTCTATCAGGGTTCAACCTGTCTGCCCCCTGCCCTCAATAAATGTATGATTGCGCTGTCAGATGGCGGTGAAGATGCCACCATCATGCGGGAGTTCGACACCTCTACCAAGAGCTTTGTCGAAGGCGGTTTTGAGCTCAGTGAGAAAAGCCAGGGCGGCATTCAGTGGCTCGATGAAGACACCCTGCTTGTCGGCCGGGACTTTGGCGGCGACACTCTTACAGAGAGCGAATACCCCTTTACCTCACGGCTGTGGAAGCGTGGCACGGCTTTGGCCGACGCACGCGAAGTGTTCCGCGGCGAAAAGTCCGACGTGTGGGCTAGCGCCAACTTGCTGCGCGACAATACGGGCACTGTCCATGCGATGACGGCATTTCGGGGCGTCAGTTTTCACGAAAGTGAGTATTTCGTTTCCAAGGACGACCAATGGGTACAGCTTGATATCCCTAAGAAGGCGTCTCCTTACGGGATTGTCGATGGGCACCTGCTCTATTCAACTGATGTTGATTGGGAGGTGGACGGCCAGACCTTCCCTGCGGACAGCCTGATCGCGGTCGATCTGGAAGAATGGAAAGCCGATCCGAACGGCGCGGCCAAAACTCTGGTTTGGGCACCAGCGGAGCGCCAGACGAAGCGCGGCGGAGCCATCACGGGCAATGCGTTGTTCGTGACGATGCTCGACAATGTCGTTGGCAAGGTTTTGCAGTTCAACTTCAAAGATGGCGAATGGGTCAGCGAGCAGGTCAATCTGCCGGACAATGCGACACTCGGCATTGCGGCATCTTCATCAGAAACCGACCAGATCATGTTCACCGTCACGGATTTCCTTAATCCAACGACTTTGTACTATTCCGATGGCGGCGCTCCAGAAGTGCTCAAGACCTCGCCCAGCCGGTTCGACAAGACCGGTATGGAGGTTGAGCAACATCAGGCCACCAGCGCCGATGGAACGAAAATCCCTTACTTCATCGTCAAACCCAAAGGTATGGCGATGGACGGCAACACCCCGGTCTTAATGAGCGGTTATGGCGGTTTCCAGATCCCGCGTCTGCCTGGATATATGGGCACCACTGGCAAGCTGTGGCTGGAGAAAGGCGGCGCTTACGTGCTGGCCAACCTACGCGGCGGCGGCGAATTTGGCCCAGGTTGGCACCAAACGGCCATCCGCGAGAACAAGCAACGCACCTGGGACGATTTCATCGCCGTGGGTGAGGATCTGGTCGGGCGCGGCTTCACCTCGCCTCAGCATCTCGGCATCCAAGGCGGATCCCAAGGCGGCTTGCTAGTCGGCACGGCCTTCACTCAGCGGCCCGACCTGTTCGGCGCGGCAATCGTTGCGATCCCGTTGTTCGATATGCTGCGTTACCACGTGATCGGGCGCGGCGCTTCGTGGATTGGTGAATATGGCGACCCGCGCATTCCGGAGCAGCGCGCATGGATAGAAGGCTACTCGCCCTATCAAAAGATCATCGAGGGTGTGGATTACCCTGCCCCATTCCTGTGGGCTTCAACCGCGGATGATCGCACGCATCCGGCCCACGCCCGTAAAGGCGCGGCCAAACTGAAAGCGCTGGGTCAGCCCTATTATTACTTCGAAGATATGACCGGCGGGCACTCTGGCGGGGTTGATAACGAACAACGCGCCAAGCTTCAGGCGTTGCAATATGTCTATCTGATGAAGCGCCTTATGGATAACCGCGAGAGATAGGTTGAAGCCGCCTCTCAGGGCTGAATTTCAGCATCTCAGCGAGTCTCAATCGAAGGGCGATCGGTGCATAAAACGCATCGGTCGCCCTTTGTGCATCAAGCTGTGTAAGCACATCCGACACTTTCCCAACGGTTCGTCGCGCGGGCAGCACCTATAAGGTGGTTAGGTCAAAATTAACCATGTTTGAAAAGACGGAATTAAGTCTCTGAGGCTCAATTTTCTATCACCGGGGGCGGTAATAGGAGATTATCTAATGGCTTATCCGCGCGACATATCCATCGCTGAGGCAATCAAGCGTGCAGGCTTGCCCCACTCACACCGAGTACACTGGTCAAAGGCTCGCAAGGCAGACGTCGTACGCGCCGTACGCGAGGAAGTGATCAGTTTTGATGAGGCCCGCGAGCGCTATTTGCTCAGCCGTGCAGAATTTGAGCAATGGGAGCGCGAGACAGGCGGAAACGTCTATCGCATCCGCTCTCTCGAAGAGGCGTAAGCCTCACAATACTGGTCTAGTCTTCGACCTGGTACCGAATGTTGCGGCGGAGTCCCCTTACTCCGCCGCGACTTTGACCAATCTAGTATCGGCAAGCCAGGCGAGCATGAAACTCAGAGGAATTATTTACCCTCAATCACGCCTTCTTCTTCGCCGCCTTCTTCTTTTTCATCGTATCGTGGAAACGATCGGCCCAACCTGGCTTCACGAATTGCTCGGCCCGCACCATGCGCAGCTCTCCGTCGGCAACATCTCGGCTAACCGCGCTACCTGCCGCAACAATCGCGTCGGCGCCGATAGTAACCGGCGCGATCAAGGCGCTGTTTGAGCCGATAAAGGCGCGCTCGCCAATCACGGTTTGATATTTGAAATAGCCGTCGTAATTGCAGGTGATGGTGCCCGCACCGATATTCGCGCCAGCGCCGACGGTCGCATCGCCAAGATAGGTTAGATGACTTGCCTTTGCGCCAGGCCCAAGTCTCGCCTTTTTCATCTCGACAAAGTTGCCAACGAAGGCACCCTCTTCCAGCACCGCACCAGGCCGTAGCCGAGCAAACGGACCGACCTGTGCGCTGCCCCTCACAGACGCGCCTTCAAGGTGACTAAACGCTTTGATATGCGCGCCATCAGCGATAGTGACGCCGGGGCCAAACACGACATTGGGTTCAATCGTGACATCACGACCGATCTTCGTATCGTAGCTGAAGAACACAGTCTCAGGCGCGCGGAGGCTGGCACCGTCCACCATCGCCTGTTCGCGTCGCGCGGCTTGCCAGCGCGCTTCTGCCTGGGCGAGCTCACTGCGCGAATTGATGCCTGCAACTTCATCAGGATCATCGGTGCTGACCACCGCACACACGCGGCCATCTGCAATTGCAATATTGACGATGTCGGGCAGGTAGTATTCGCCCTGAGCATTGTCGTTATCGACCCGGTTCAGCAGAGCAAACATATCCTTGGCGCTCGCCGCCATCAGGCCGGAATTGCACATCCGGCACGCGCGCTCTGATGCGCTCGCATCTTTGAATTCGACCATCTTGCTAATTGCGCCGTCGTTACCGGCAATCACGCGGCCATATTGCAACGCATCCTCCGGCTCAAAGCCCAGCACCACAACCGCTGGCGCATCATCCTGATGCAATCGCTCCAGCATAGTCTGCATAGTCTGCGCTCTTACAAACGGGACATCGCCGTAAAGCACTAGCGCATCGCCATCGAAGCCCTCTAGCGGGACCTGCGCCTGCTGCACCGCATGGCCCGTGCCATGCTGCGGTTCTTGCAAAGCGGTATCGGCACGGCCAGCGACAGCCGCCTCGATTTGCTCCTTACCGGCGCCAACCACGACAACGCGCCGCGCCGGGCTAAGCTCATCAACCGCGGCCATCAGATGGTCCAGCATGGGCCGCCCTGCAATCGGGTGAAGCACTTTGTGAAGGTCGGATTTCATCCGGGTTCCCTTGCCCGCGGCAAGGATGATGGCAGCAAAATCAGTCATGCAGCCTGCCTTATAAGTCTGCTTGCATGAAGTGAAGCCGTGCACGCGCAAAACCTTGCGTTTTCACGTCTGTTGGGCCAACCGCATCGGCATGACAGATTTCCCCTTTGATGCCGTAGGCTTCGACCTTGATGGTACCCTGCTAGACACGTTTCGCGATTTGGGCACAGCGGTGAACCATGCGCTGGAACTGGGCGGTTTTGATCCGGTCCCGGTGGACAGTTCAAAAGACCTGATCGGAGGCGGCGCAAAGATCATGCTGGCGCGCGCGATAGACGCCCAGGGCGGATTGCCGAAAGAAGAGTTTCGCAAGCTCTACAAGGCCATGTTGCGCTATTACTCGCAAAATAGCGCTGTGTACTCCAGGCCCTACCCCGGCGTACTCGAAGCGCTGGACGAACTGGCCGCGCGCGGTGTCAAAATGGCGGTCGTCACCAACAAGTTTGAAGAGTTTGCGACCAATATTCTGGATACGTTGGACCTGACGGAACGCTTCGTCACAATTATCGGCGGCGACAGCATGGGCAAAGGGCCCGACGGCACATTCCTGTCCAAGCCTCATCCAGAGCCCATTCTGGCCGCGAAAACAGCATGCAATTCGTCTGCCTTCGCCTTTGTCGGAGACAGCTCTTACGATGTAGCAGCAGCCAAAGCCGCTGGCGTGCCAGTGATAGTCGCGGCCTATGGCTATTGCGACAAACCGCCGCACGAATTGGGCGGAAATGCTGTCATTGATCTCGTTCGATGGCCTGATTTCTGCCTTGGAATCGCTCTAAGGCCTTAGCCTGCCCTTACGGCACACGATATCCCAGCCCAGCGGTGTTGCATCGCAGCAAAGAAACTGCCACGCAGCGCCCACACAAACTTTACGCGCGCGTAAACCGCGCCACACCACTCGCAGGAGATACAAGCCATGACCATCGATTTCAAAGACAAGGTAGCAATCGTAACCGGTGCAGGCGGAGGCCTGGGCAAGGCATACGCGCTTGAGCTGGCAAAGCGCGGCGCGAAGGTTGTCGTCAATGACCTCGGCGGTTCACGCGATGGCACCGGCACGTCAGACGCGGCTGCTGAAGTGGTTGCTGAAATCGAAGCGGCTGGCGGCGAAGCGATAGCCAATGGCGGCTCGGTGACTGAATATGACCAAATGGAAAAGATGGTTGCCGACGCCAAGCAAAAATGGGGCGGCGTTCACGTTCTCATCAACAATGCTGGCGTCCTGCGCGACAAGACCTTTGCCAAGATGACCCCGGATGACTTTGAGTTCGTTCTGAAAGTTCACCTCACCGGCTCTGCTTTTGTCACCAAAGCATGCTGGGAAACCTTCCGCGAGCAGGCCTATGGCCGGGTCCTCATGACCGCCAGCTCCACCGGCCTGTTCGGTAATTTCGGCCAAGCAAACTACGGCGCGGCAAAGCTGGGCCTCGCTGGCCTCACCAAGACGCTGCAACTCGAAGGCGCGAAGTACAACATTCGCTGCAACTCGCTGTCACCAGTGGCTGGCACTCGCATGACCGAAGACCTCTTCCCGGAAGAAGCCTTTAAGCTGTTCGCGCCTGAAAGCGTTGTTCCAGCGGCTCTGTTCCTGGTCAGCGAAGACGCACCAACCAACGCTATTGTCGGCGCTGGCGCTGGCGGCTTCCACTCTGCATGGACCGTAATGAACGACGCTGTGTGGCTCACTGACGAAGAGCGCACCGTTGAAGGCTTTGCCGCGCGCTGGGACGACATCAGCGATTTCTCAAACCTGGTTGCTCCGCAGTCTGGCAATGAGCAGTCGGGCGCGATCCTGAAAGCCATGCAAAAAGTAACTGGCACTGGCCCAAGCAGCGCTCGCAGCTAAATTTCTGAAGTACTACAGCGTTTAAATCTCACAACTGGATAGCCCTCGCGTAGAAATGCGTGAGGGCTATCTGCGTTTTAACTACCGAAAAAGCTGGCATTCCAGCTAGGATTTCAATGACTCATCGCCTCTGAGAACTTCCCTTAAAGAGGTCTATAACTGCCACCCCCCACTTGTTAACCCGGCAGAGTTCACACAAGTTGTGGGCCTACAAACGGGGGAATTATGGAAATTTCTGACGGAATAAGAGTCCTCATCGCACGCAAACAACGAGCGATCATTGCGCTCTATATCTTTCTTGTTGCGATGGTGATTTATCTACTTGGAGAGGTACTTGAACTTGCGGGCGTAATCGACATGACCGCGATTGAGCTGTCCACTCTAACCGCTGTTTTCGCAGTTTTTTACGTCGCGCAGCTACCCGTTCTTATTGGTTGTATTGTCGTAGTGGCGATGTGGATTCATCGTGCACACACCAACTTAATCGATGCCGGCCATAGTGATTTGGAGTTTTCACCCGGCTGGGCCGTCGGATGGTATTTCATCCCAATTGCCAACTTGTTTAAGCCGTTTCAGGCAATGAAAGAGCTATGGAATACTAGCTTTGGCCTAAGCAACGATTTCGGCGGTGAGGCGCCCTTTGACATTAAGGCCTGGTGGGGTTGTTGGATTCTAGGAAATATCATCGGTTGGCAAAGTACGAGATTGTCATTGAACGACGATGCGGGAGCCTATCAGATCAGCTTAATAATGGGGGTAGTTAGCAGCATTCTATCAATCGCAGCCGCTTATTGCCTCATCGGAATGATCCGCGAGATCACCAACGTTCAAGAACAAGAAATCGGAGTGCAAGACGTCTTTGCATAAAGGCTGGTATTAATCGTCGACCGCTTTCACAAGTCGCCGCTCAACCGGAGCAAGGACATTTGCCAGATCATGCCCACGTTTGAGCGCTTGGCCATGCTCGCCAAAGAGCGTCCACATACCCTGCTTCTGGCGCAGACTTGGGCGCTTTTCGATCCGCGCCTGCGGTCGCTCAGCGGCACGACGGAAAGCTGAGAACATCGCCGCACTTTTGTCAAAATCCATCGCGTAATCGCGCCATTCACCGGCAGCCACCATGCGGCCGTAGAGATCCAGGATGCGCTGTAATTCTTCGCGCTCAAAGCCGACTTGGCCCTGCGTGCGGCCTGGAAAGGCAACAACAGAACCATCCGGTACAGTGCTTGCGCTCATGCGCGATCATTTCCGCTACGCTTGGCGGCTAAGCACTTGCTCATGCGCGTCTTGATCTTGCAACGGTACACCGGACTTCAATGCATTCATCTCTGCCCGCAAAGCCGCGATTTCACCTTCGAGCTTCTCAACACAATCCACGCGGTTGCCCTCTGCATCCTCGCAATTGGGAGTGCCGTAGGGGGTGAATTCTTTGATCCATTCTTCCGCTGGTACAAGCGTGGATCGCGCCTTTAGCCCCACCATAGTCGCCCCTTCTGGAACATCATCGGTCACGACTGCGTTTGCGCCTACACGGGCGCGCTTACCCACGGTGATAGGGCCAATAATCTGTGCCCCGGAACCGATGATCACATTGTCACACAAGGTTGGATGGCGTTTACCGCCCTCGCCATTTGTCGGGTTTGTGCCACCTAAGGTGACACATTGATAAATTGTCACATTGTCACCGATTTCAGCCGTTTCGCCGATCACCGTGAAGCCGTGATCAATGAAGAAGTTCTTCCCGATTTTCGCGCCAGGATGGATATCAACAGCCGTGAGAAACCGGGAAATATGGTTCACAAGTCGTGCGATAAAATACAGTTTTGCGTCGAATAGCCAGCTCGCAATTCGGTGAAAGAACAACGCAGAAACCCCTGGATACAATAGGATTTCCCAACGCGATCGCGGGGCAGGATCGCGCGCATGGATCGAGTCCAAATAGGATTTTAGCCGATCAAACATGATTTACTCCTTCGGCCAAACGCGCGGATTTTGCAAATTCCATCACAGCAGCCGTTGCTGGTCTGGACCGTGCGTTGCCTCCAGCGCGTCACGCCAAACTGACATGGTGGCCGGGACCTGACGTTCAAGGCTGATCCGATCAATTGCGACGACAAGTCGCTCAATCGCTACATAGCTACGGACCGCGCGCGGGATCAGATAATCCGCCGCTCCATCGGCCAGTGACAGGCTGCGCTGCTCGGCAATCGCATGGATCAGTTCCGCCGCCATTTCATCGTCCGGTTCACCAATTTCAAGCTGAAGCGAGCCTCCTACCCGCGAACGCAAATCGGGCAGCGTTATTTGCCAAGGCTGCGCATTGGCGATCAGCAACAGTGGAACTCCGTTTTCCTGCGCTGCGTTCCAGCGATGAAACAGCTCCGTCTCGTCTTCACCATCTGCCTCATCGACTACATTTATGCCCTGCGTCGATGCCCAGCGCCCGATCAGGCTCTTGCCGGAGCGTGCAGGGCCTGTGAGCACCGCTGTTCGGAACGGCCAACCGGACGGGTCAGACAAGGCCTCAACCACGCCCACATTGGCATTGCCAACGATAATCCGTGAGGGGTCGCCCTGACTGCGTGTCTCAAGCGGAAGTGCGATTTGTGACATCTTGGAAACGAGCTTTGCCGCCTTTAGCGGCTGATGGCGAGTGCGTTTGCGCCCTGACGCACATTAAAGCCGCGTGCCCGCAGTGCGGCTGCAAGCTGGCTCAAATCACCGCCAAAGCTGACGCTCATAACCGAAGTTCCGCCAATCGCTGTGCTGGTAACGGCCGTGCCGCGCACGCCGCCGGTCCCGCGAACGGCCCCGATTGCCGCATCAAAGCTGGCCGCATCCGGCGTAGCAAATTGGACGACGAAACTGTTCACAACGACGGCCTCTGGCGTCGGGGTGTCAGTCGGCGTTGCTCCTTCTAACCCAGGATCGGCAGCCTGAGCTGCTGCTGCCGCTTCGCGGGCGCGAATAGCGCGCCCGATCTCAATCAGGCGCTGCAGCGCAGGATCCACCTGACCTGAACCGCCAAGACGCAGGGTGGGATCTGGACGCAATTTCCCATCCACCAGAGCCTGCTCAAAAATATTGTCGAAGCGTTCCACCGCTTGGCTCAGCATAGCGGGCAATTCTCTCGAGTTTTCCGCCGTCAGCGAAAATCCGTCGAGATAGGTGCTATCCGGGCCGTAACGCGCAGTGAATGTGCCCTCGATTGGTCCGCCGGGATATTGATGCTCCAGCTTCGCCACCGGCACCAGGACATCAGCGGCAGTGTATTGATCGAGTACAGCCCGCCACCAGGCACGGCTACGGCGGCTGACCTGACCATAGTTGAGCAGCAGCGAATCGCCCCCGGCGCCGCTGGGCCGGACATAGTCGATCCGGCTGGTCCCCGGATTGTATTCCGCCCACGCTCTTTGCCATGGGTTGCGAACTTCAAATACGGTGTAAGCCCCGCCCGATACCGAGACCGGCATAACCAGCATCGGGGCCGAGCTGCGCTTCTGTGCTTCGCCGCCCAGATAACGTCCAGCCCGCTGGCGATCAAAGATCACGCCAAGGGTCGCAATGTAGCGTTTCGGCCCAATCCGTTCTCGCTCAATCACAATTGCAGATACCATTGCATTAAGCTGGCTGTCCGAAACAGATGGCCCGTTGACCTTTTCCCAGGCCAGCCGCTGCGCCCGTTTCCATGCCTCTTGGCGCGCTTCTTCGCCCGTATCGCCTTTCACATCGACCTCAATGCCGCGCACATCAATGTCGCTTGATGAGGCCGTCGGCGCGATGCCGCGATTCCCCGACACCTGAGCCAAAGCGATTGCCAATCCGACACTCAGCAGCGCAAACACGCCAATCACTGCCAAAGCCCTTGAAAAGGCACGGTTCCAGCAGGTTGGCTGAGCGGTCGGCATAGGGCCGTTCGAGGCAGAAAGCATTCTCATCGGGGAAAAGCTTGCGCCTTTTGCCGAAAGACGAGTGGAATTCCAAGCGCGAATGGCTAAACGATGACCATGAGTGGCAAGAACTCCCCATATACTTACGAGCAGGCCGGTGTTTCAATCGCTGGCGGCAATGCTCTGGTCAAAGCAATCGGCCCCTTGGCTAAGTCGACCGCGCGCCCTGGCGCCACCAGCGAGCTGGGCGGCTTTGGAGGGTTCTTCGACCCAAAGGCCGCTGGCTACGAAGACCCTTTATTGGTCGCGGCCAATGATGGGGTTGGCACCAAGCTGAAGCTGGCGATTGAGCATGACCGCCATGACACCGTGGGGATCGATTTGGTCGCCATGTGCGTCAATGATTTGATCGTTCAGGGCGCGGAGCCTTTGTTTTTTCTTGACTATTTCGCGACTGGAAAGCTGGAAAACGGCATTGCAGAGCGCGTTGTCGCCGGCATTGCCGATGGCTGTAAGCAAGCTGGCTGCGCGCTGATCGGCGGCGAAACCGCCGAGATGCCGGGCATGTACGCACCGGGCGACTATGACCTTGCTGGATTTTGCGTTGGTGCGGTCGAACGCGGCGAGCAACTGACCGGCGAGAAAGTGGCGCCGGGCGATGTGCTGCTGGGTCTTGCCAGCTCTGGCGTTCACTCGAATGGCTATTCGCTGGTGCGCAAACTGGCCGAGGACTTTGAATGGAAGCTCGATCGGCTTAGCCATTTTCGATCAGGAACGGCTGCTGATTGACGCTTTGATCGAGCCGACCCGCATTTATGTGGCGAGCCTGCTGCCGCTGGTTCGCGAAGGACTGATCAATGGTCTGGCGCATATTACCGGCGGCGGATTGTTGGAGAATATCCCGCGCATCCTGCCCGAGGGTGCCCATGCCATGGTTGATGCCGCAAATTGGCCTCAGCCCCGGCTGATGGCTTTCTTGCAAGCGCAAGGCCACATCGAGCCAGCCGAAATGGCCCGGACGTTCAATTGCGGCGTGGGCATGGTTCTGTCGGTCGACCCAGACGATGTTGAGGACGTGACCAAGCGTCTCGAGGCGGCGGGCGAAACAGTGCTGAACATCGGCGAGATCGCTGGCGGTCCGCGCGGTTGCACCGTCATAGGCGCCGCGGGAGTATGGTCAGCGACCGCAGATTGGGACGTGACGCATAGTGGCTGAAAAGGCCAAAATTGCGGTCTTCATTTCGGGCACCGGCACCAATATGGCCGCATTGCTCTATGCTAGCAGGCTCCCCGGTTCCGCGTTCGAAATAGTACTGGTGGCGAGCAACAAAGCGGATGCCGGGGGGCTGAAGCTCGCCGAATTGGAGGGCATCTCTACATTCGTCCATTCGCATAAGGGCCACACCCGCGAGAGCCATGACCTTGCGATGGAAAAAGCGGCGCGCAAAGCTGGCACAGACTACATCGTGCTGGCTGGCTACATGCGGATACTGTCGGATGAATTTGTCACGCGCTGGCTGGGTCGGCTGATCAATATCCATCCTTCCCTACTCCCCAAATACAAGGGGTTGGAAACCCACGCCCGCGCAATCGATGCGGGAGACAGCCATGGCGGGGCAAGTGTGCATTTGGTCGTGCCAGAGCTCGATGCCGGTGAAGTGCTTGCGCAGGTAGAGGTTCAGATCGCGCCGGATGACACACCTGACGCTTTGGCAGAGAGGGTGAAAATAGCAGAGCATCAGCTCTATCCCCGCGCAGTGAGTGATTACGTTTCGCGCGGCAATGATCCGGCCCATCTGTTTGAACGCGTCCGCACGCTGGCTTTGGCTCTGCCCGAAACGCATGAGCGGGAGAGCCATGGGTCCCCAGGCTTTCGGGTCGGCAGCGAGAAAACCGGCAAATATTTCGCCTATTTCAGCGACCGCCACCACGGTAGCGAGCATATTGCATTGCTCGTCAAAACCAGCGGAATGGACGAGCTGATGGACCTCGTCGAAGCTCAGCCAGAGGCCTATTACAAGCCAGCGTTTTACGGCGCGAGCTGTTGGGTCGGCGTGATTCTGAACCGGGTCGATATCGACTGGGACAGTGTGTCAGAATGGCTCACGCGCAGCTGGCGCTCGGTTGCTCCGGCCCGCCTCACCAAGCTGCAAGATGCAGCGGACATGTTTTAATCCAGCCGCACTTATGCAGCCGCGCACATCCCCGCTTGATCGCACTCGATTGGTCGACCGGTCCAGCGCCTTTCTGGGCCATGCGTGGTCAAAGGGGTGGCTGCCAGAACCCGCCACCAAAGCGGAGGAACTGTGGGCCATCGCTACCAAAAGCTTCGGCGACAATGCAAGCGCTTATGAGCGCGCAGGCCGCAACGAGGAAGATGTCGCTGACTTCCGACTGAGACTTGAAAAACTGACAGCAAGCGTGGTTGCCGAGGCGGATCTCAACCCGCTCGGTCGGGCCATGGCGCATGGCCAATTGGTGCGTGTCATCAAACAGCGCCTGCAATTCGGCGCATTGTGGTCGGCCAAGCCTGCGCTCACTGAAACCGCGCTCGCGCCGCCTATCATCATCATTGGTCACATGCGGTCCGGCACCACCCGTGTGCACCGCTTGCTCGCCGCCGATCCGGCACATTCCTCCACTCGCTTTTGCGACAGCTGGCACCCGGTGCCGAGTAAGCTGCACGCGCGCCGCCTTTGGGGCGGTCTCAACCTCACGATTGCGCGGCGGCTCAACCCGTGGATTGATGCGCTGCATCCAATGAGCTCTGGCCGGGTTGAAGAAGAGCTCGGCTGGCTGGCGTGCGCGCTCAATCATTCGACTTATCAAACCCAGTGGCACATCCCGAGCTATAGCGCGTGGAGCGAAGCGCGTGATGCGGGATCGGTTTACCGCGAGTTTGCCCGTATCCTGCGCACTGATGCGGCGCATCGCAATGTCGCGGACCGCCCGCGGGTTATGAAAGTCCCTCAGTTTTCCGAGGATTTGCCCGCATTGCTGGCGCAGTTTCCGGACGCCAGGCTGGTCGTAGCGCAGCGGGACAGCGAGGATGTACTGCGCAGTGCAGTGTCCATCGTCGCCAATCAAATGACCATTCAGTGCGACAATTGTGACCTCGGCTGGATCGAACAGGAATGGCAGCGAAAGCTCGATCTGCGCGACGCCCGGATGAAAGAAGCGCTCGAAAATTGGGATGGCCCGGTAGCGTACTTACAATTTACCGCCCTTGGTGAAGATTGGGAGCGGGAGATTGCACGAACCTATCAGGCCCTTGGCATTGAACTATCCGGAGAGGCTCTGATCGCGATGCAGCGCGAAATGGCAGGCCATGAAAGCGCGGATCACACCGCTCACGCGGGCCAAATGGCTGCCTTTGATCAGGCACCAAAGGATTAGGCGCACAAAAAAGGCCGCCCCTGATGGAGCAGCCCTCTTTGTTCAGCTGTTGCTAGCCGAGAATTAGCCGACGATTTCGTCTGCGCCGAAGAAGAAGTCGATCTCGATCTTCGCATTCTCTTCGCTGTCCGAACCGTGGACGGTGTTTTCACCGATTGAGAGCGCGTGCTCCTTACGGATGGTGCCCGCATCGGCCTCCGCCGGGTTGGTTGCGCCCATGATCTCGCGGTTGCGCTTCACGGCGTCTTCGCCTTCGAGCACTTGTACAACAACAGGCTCGCTCATCATGAACTCAACGAGTTCGCCAAAGAACGGACGCTCTGAGTGAACAGCGTAAAAGCCTTCAGCCTGCTCGCGGCTCATGTGGATGCGCTTGGATGCGACAACGCGAAGGCTTAGCGCCTTCGAGCATAGCAGTGACTGCACCGGTCAGATTGCGGCGAGTTGCGTCAGGCTTTATGATCGAAAAAGTGCGGGTAACCGCCATGATGAATATCCTTGATATAAAGGCGGCCAAATTTGGTCCGCCGAAAAGGGAGTGCGAAACGAAATTTCACAGTGTGATTTCTGGCGCGCGCCCTAGCCGCGCCGCCGCTGCGCTGCAACCCCGCACTTACTCGTCGAGACTACGCACTTTGGGGAAATGCGGTCAGTCGCCCGCCATGGCCGGGTCAAACCCAACCAATAGCTGAGCCATGGTGATTTCGGATTCGGGTGTAGCATTCAGCGTAATCGTGCGGCCTGTGCCATCTTTGCCGCCCAGTATTTGTGCACCGTCCGCGTCCATCTCAAACTCGATTGGAATGCCTGCCTCCTCAGCCTGCTTGCGATAGAAAGCCGCCACTTCCTCTGGGCTGTCTTTCGTCTCCATCACCAGCATGGAGCCATGGGTCTCCGCATCTTTGAAGCTGGTGGTGTTGATCACCGCCGCGCCCGGATAAACCGAAAATCCCGCTGGCAACTCGACCGGTACATTTTCGCCGGAACGAACCGTGGAGGAGCCGTTTTCCGTCTCGATCGTCATGCTGGCCTCGTCAGTCTCCGCATCAATCGCGTACTCGCCGGGGGCCTCAGCCTGATCGCCCGACGCGTCGGACCCACATGCTGAAAGCAGTACCGTGATTGCGACTAGGATGGCGGAACGGCGCATAACGATCTCCTTAAACCAGCGCGCACCATCTGCTGAGCTTGCGCTCAAAGCAAGCGCTCAGGCGACTTTGACCCATTTGCCATCATCCTGGCGGAAGAATGAACGCTCCAGACCCTCTGTCCCATCAAGCGAACGCCAAGTGGCACTGGCGGCATCGAGGCTTGTTTCATCGAACAGCAGGAAAGCGCGCTCAAACCCGGCTGGATCACGCCATTGACCATCCGCAAATACGACATGGCTGGCGCTGTTCAGGGCCTCGCATTTGTCCGACAACAGGATTGGATGCTGCTCCGCGCCCTCGCCGGAGGCATCGCCATTGGCGAGGAAACTCTCCGGCCCAGCCTTCCACAGCCCACGCGAAATATCCTGACGGCGCTGGGTATCGCCAGCCACCACCAGCAGTCGCTGATCAGAGCCGAGCACCCGCCCTGCGATCAGCGCCACGACCTTTTCAACCGGGTCACGCGATAGCTGCCAAAAATCCACTTTCATGCGCGCACCTGTTTGGCCTTCCTGCACCGCTCAGAGCAAAAGCGAACATTATCCCAGTCGCGCTCCCACTTCTTGCGCCAAGTGAATGGGAGGCCGCAGCTCGCGCAAATCTTGCTCGGCAGATCAGATTTTTTGCCCATTTTTGGGATAGGCCGCGCTCCTATCCCTCGAGGTTATCCGCCACGAACTGATCGATCAGGCGCGCTCCAAAGCCAGTTGCGCCCTTGTCCCAGCTATGCCCCGGCTTGTCCGCCCAGACCATGCCCGCAATGTCGCAGTGCGCCCACGGCGTGCCCTTTTTGATAAAGCGGTGAAGGAATTGCGCCGCTGTGATTGAGCCGGCAGGACGCGGGCCAACGTTTTTGATGTCAGCAATCGGACTGTCGATCAGCTTGTCGTAGGCCGGGCCAATCGGCATGCGCCACAGCTTATCACCGCTGCTCTTGCCCGCTGCCAGCAGCTTGTCGGCCAGCGCATCGTCATTGGCGAACACGCCGCCATGCTCGTGGCCAAGCGAGATGATCATCGCTCCGGTCAACGTCGCAAAATCGACGATTTGCACCGGATTATACTCTTCCTGCGCCCAATGCAGCGCATCACACAGAACCAAACGCCCTTCCGCGTCAGTGTTGATAACCTCGACCGTCTGACCATTCATCGTGGTTACAACATCGCCAGGGCGCTGTGCCTTTCCGTCGGGCATATTTTCAACCAGACCGAGCACGCCGATCACATTGGCTTTCGCCTTGCGGCTAACCAAGGACAGCATGCCGCCAGCAACCGCGCCTGCGCCGCCCATATCCCATTTCATATCTTCCATGCCGCCCGGTGGCTTCAGCGAGATGCCGCCAGTGTCAAAGGTCACGCCTTTGCCGACAAACACGGTCGGTTTTTCCCCTTCAGTGCCGCCGTTCCAGCGGATGGCGAGGATGCGCGATTCGCGTTCTGAACCCTGTCCGACGCCGAGCAACGCGCCCATGCCCAATTTCGTCATCTCGGCCTCGTCCAGCACGGTCAGCTCAGCGCCTGTGCCTGCAAAGGCCTCTTCACACAAAGCGACAAAGCTCTCTGGATAGACCACATTGGCGGGCTCTGCGACGAGCATGCGGGTGAATTCGGTGCCCTTGGCCAGTGCCTCTGCCGCAACCCAGGCGACTTCGGTGCCATCCGGGGCATTGATCACGGAGACCTTTTTCAAGGTCGCTTTCTTCTCCTCCGCCAGCGTGGTGCGATATTTGTCGTGACGCCATGCGCGCAGACGCGTCGCTAGCAGAACGGCAGCGGCCTCTTCGCCAGACAAATCCGCATGCCCCAGATCGAGCACCATTTCGGTTTCACCCGAGGTGAGGTACTTCGCGATCAGTGCAGCGCCAGCGCGTTCAACATGCATGCGGCGCGCATCGGCCGATGCTTCGCCTGCCCCAGACAAGGCAACGCGGCGCAGCACTCCGTCGTCCATTGCAAAGCCCTCAAAAACCTGGCCAGCCCGCCCAGCAAAACGAGCCGCCTTTGCACCATCGGCCAGCGCTGCATCAAGATCGCTCAGGGAATCGCCTTGATTAACAATGCGAGCTACCAAGCGAACATCGGATGGGGATTGGGCGTTGAATTCGATTTGCATAACAACTCCGGGTTGTGCCTCCGGTCAAAGCCGGAATTTGAGCCAATTTGGCCGCCAAGCGAAAGCTATGGTCGACAGGTGGCGGAATGGCGATTGCGATTAGGCGTGAGCGGTGCGATAGGCAAGCCATGTCGGGAGGTTTCAGGTACGGCGTACGCGCCGCGGCTTCAACACAGGTGTTATGCCGGATGCGTCCAGCAGCGATTGCAATGCTGCTGGCGGGGCCTTTGTCATTGTCTGCGCCTGTGCTTGGCCAGACGCCAAATCCGACGCAGGAAGAACTCGATCTGATAGAACGTCAGATGGAGCAAGAGCTGGTGGTGTACAATCCGCCGCAGACCACTCCTCTGCCTCAACCAATCCAGTCACTCACCGAAGCTGACCTCTCAGATTCGCAGGCTACAGACAGCGGTGAACGCATAGACTTCGAAGCCGATGAGCTTGCCTATGACAACACCGCCGACGTTGTCACTGCTCGTGGAAACGTCGTCCTGCGCAGCGATGATCGCTCGGTCCGCGCTGACGAAGTGCGCTGGGACCGCAGTACCGGAACAATCCTCGCCAGCGGAAACGTTCGTTTGGTCGACGAAAGCGGCAACCAACTGTTCACTGAAAGCGTCGAGTTGACCGACACTTTTGAAGCAGGTGCGATGGAAGACCTGCTGCTGGCTTTGCGAGCGGGCGGACGTTTGGCCGCGCGGTCAGGCGAGCGCGGGGATGACGGCACAATCGTGCTCAGCGACGCGGCGTACACAGCCTGCGCGCTAGCCGATCAGGAAGACTGCGCCAACAATCCCAGCTGGCGCATCACTGCTGACCGGGTGACCTACGACCCTGAGGATACGAGGGTCCGCTTCCGCGGAGCCGTGCTTGAATTGTTTGGCGCGCGCATTCTCCCCTTGCCCGGTCTTGCGATCCGCACTGATGGCCAGCCGGTCTCCGGCTTCCTAGTGCCCGATGTGAGGATCTCGCAAAGCAACGGCCTGGAGCTGTCGACCGAATATTACTGGCGGATCGATGAAAACAAGGACCTGACCCTTGGCGGGTTTGTCTACACCGACGTTGCGCCAATGGTATCGGCCGAATGGCGTCATCTGACCAGCAAAGGCGCCTATCAGATCACCGGCTATGCCACACATTCTCGCCGGATCGTCGACAATAACGGGACGCTGGCAAGCTCCAGCGATCCGCGCGGCCATCTGGATGCGAATGGCAAATTCCAATTCTCACCCGAATGGAGCCTGACCGGGTCAATCCGGCTAGCGAGCGACCGCACTTTCCTGCGCCGCTACGACCTCAGCCGCGATGACAGGCTACGCTCCACAATCAATCTGGAGCGCATCGACAACGATTCTTATCTCTCCATCGCTCGGCTGGGCGACGCAGACATTGCGAATTGGTGCGGATCAAGGGCAAGTTCCGGTGGCTCTTCCAGCAATCGATTACCGCCGCCGGATTGCTGATCCCGTTGCCGGGGGCGAGCTGGAATTGCAGTTCAACTCGCTCAACCTCTTGCGCAAAGATGGTCAGGACACGCAGCGCGCCTTTGCAGGTGCACGGTGGGATTTGCGGCGTCTGACGAACTTTGGACAAGTGGTGACGCTAAGCGCACTCGCTCGCGGCGATGTCTATCACACTGATGGGACACTGCTTACCGCAACGGAGATTTATCGCGGCAATCCGGGTTGGACCGCGCGGGCAATCGCGATTGCAGCGGTGGATGTGGAATGGCCCTTTGTTGGCGAAGCCTTTGGCGGCACACAGGTTCTCAAGCCACGTGTCCAAGTGGTCGCGAGCCCGCCGATCCGCAATCTAGCCGTTCCAAATGAAGATCTGCGGGCAATCGATTTGGAGGATTCCAACCTCTTCGCGCTCAACCGTTTCCCCGGCTATGACCGGGTCGAAGACGGCGTTCGTGTAACCTGGGGCGTCGACTGGGAGCTACAACGACCTGGCTGGCGGATCAAATCGACCATCGGTCAATCTTATCGCTTTGATGCTGCGCGCGAGATATTCCCAGACGGCACCGGCCTGTCAGAGCGTGTATCTGACTTCGTCGGCCGCACCGAAGTGCGGTTCCGTGACTTTGTGAACTTCACCCACCGATACAGGCTCGACAAAGACAATTTGGCCATCCGCCGTAACGAAGTCGATATGACTATAGGCAGCCAGCGAACCTATGTTGAGCTCGGTTACCTCAGGCTTGATCGCGACATTCAAGACCTGGAAGATTTACAAGACCGCGAGGAAGCACGCGCGGCGGTACGCGTTGCAATTGACCGCAGGTGGTCGATCTTTGGCTCTGGTGTGTTCAACCTCACCAATGAAGACGAAGACCCGACTTTCTCACCTGACGGGTTTGAGCCGATCCGCACCCGACTTGGCGTCGCTTATCAGGATGAACAGCTTGAGTTCGGGCTAACCTGGCGGCGCGATTTCATCACTGCCGGTGACGCAGCACGAGGCAATACGTTCCAACTGTTCTTCAGCTTGCGCAACCTCGGGTTTCGATAAGCCGTTGAGGAGTACGCCGAAGCCGTTGGCACAGCGAAAAAAAGCGGCTATTCGCGCAAAACGCAGGGGGAAACGCGGCTCTTGGCGCAAAATTACGCTCAGCGATGGTTAAGCCATGAGCTGGCATTGGGCGAGATAGAGGGTTGCGCGGCAAGACTTACCATGGCGTAAGCTGCGGAAACCAAAATACATTTAGATTAAAATCGGGATTTACACGTGACACGCAAATTTTGGTCAAAACTTATCGCTCCGGCGGCTTTGGCAGGTCTTGCAGCGGCTCCGGCGACACTGCTCGCACAGGCAGCTGCGCCAGCCAATCCGTTCGGCATCCCCGACAGCGTGACCATTTTTGGTAGCTCCAACCCAAATGTGCGCACTGCGACCGCGATCGTGAATGAATTTGTCATTACCGGCACAGACATTGATCAGCGCGTAGCCCTGGTTACGGCAGCCGCTGAAAACCAGGTTTCAGAAGAAGAATTGGCCCGGTTGCGCCGCCAAGTGCTGCGCAATTTAATTGATGAAACTCTGCAAATCCAAGAGGCGACGAAGCTTGAGCTGCCGGTCGATCCTGCTGAAGTGAACCAAACATACGCGCAATTGGCCGCGCAGAACTTTGGTCAAGACCCAAGCGCGATGGACACTTATCTGCGCAGCATCGGCTCTTCGCCCGCTTCTTTGAAGCGTCAAATCACGGGCGAATTGGCATGGCAGCGGGTGCTTAGCCGCAATGTCACTGCATTCATCAACGTCTCTGAAGAAGAAGCACGCGAAGTGCTGAAACGGCTGGAGGCGGATCGCGGAACGGACGAATATCGCCTCGGCGAGATTTATATGTCCGCCACCTCCGAAAACCGCGAAGCAGTGCGCCAGAATGCTCAGCAGATTGTCGAGCAATTGCAGCAAGGCGGCAGTTTTGTGGCCTATGCGCGTCAATATTCCGAAGCGACCACAGCCGTGGTTGGCGGCGACACCGGGTTCCTCCGGCTCGGCACACTGCCTGGTCCAATGGCTGAAGCCGCGCAGCAGATGCAACCCGGCCAATTGGTTGGACCGCTGGAAATTCCAGGCGGCTTCACGATTATGTATCTGATTGAGAAGCGTCAGGTGCTAACCGCCGATCCATTGGAAGCGCTGCTTAGCCTCAAGCAAATCTCCATCACTTTTGAGCCAGGCACGACCGAGGAACAGGCGGCGGGCCGGGTCGAACAATTCGGTACGTTTATCCAAGAGCTTCGCGGATGCGCGGATGCGGAATCAGCGCGCGACATCTTGGGCGCGTCGGTTGTGTCCAACGAACAAATTCCTGCTCGACAGCTACCTCAGCAATTGCAGAATATCGTTCTCAATCTGCAAGTTGGTCAGTCCACACCGCCATTCGGCTCAATCGCAGAGGGTGTGCGCGTTCTGATGCTGTGCGGCCGCGATGATCCGCAGATTGCAGGCAGCCCGACCGTTCAATCGGTGATGAACCAGATTGAGGAAGAGCGCATTAACAAGCGTGCTCAGCGTTACCTGCGGGATCTGCGCAACGACGCCTATATCGAATACAACTGAGCATAGCTTAGGTGGGTTCCGCTGCGCTTCCCCTCGCCGTTTCCTTAGGCGATCCGGCGGGGATCGGGCCAGAACTCATCGCGCATTGTTGGGCGCACCGTGCGGAACGCGGCATAGCGCCATTCTTCGTCGTAGGCGGCTTTGACGTTTTGCGAGCCGCCGCCGAAGCGGTCGGCGCAGACTGCCCGGTCGTTGCCATCGGGGACACCTCCGAAACCACGGAGGCGTTTTCAGATGGCCTACCCATTCTGGTCGGCGAGGATTGCGACTATCGCCCCGCCCAGCCCGACGAGGAAGGCGCAGCGCTTGCGATGCACTCGCTAGCCGAAGCGACACGTATGGCCCTGCTCGGCAAAGCTTCCGCGCTTGTGACGGCGCCAGTAGCGAAATCGCAATTGGCCAAGGTCGGATTTGATTTTCCCGGCCAGACCGAATTTCTCGCCGCTGTATGCGGCCTGTCGCCCTATGATGCGGTCATGATGCTGGCCGGACCGTCGCTTCGCACTGTGCCGCTGACGGTGCACATTCCTCTGAGCGAAGTCTCAACCGCGCTGTCATCAGAGTTGATCCAACATAAGGCGCGAATCGTCGCCGCTGCATTGGCGCGCGATTTTGGCATTACTAGTCCGCATTTGGCCGTGGCTGGGCTAAACCCTCACGCCGGTGAGGATGGCAAGTTTGGCGATGAGGAAGCCCGCATTATCACGCCTGCTATCGAGGCCCTGCGCGAAAGCGGTGTCGATGTGAGCGGCCCGCATCCGGGCGACGCTTTGTTCACGCCGCGCGCCCGCGCCGGCTATGATGCGGCGCTGTGCATGTATCACGATCAGGCTCTGATCCCGCTGAAGGCGCTGGAATTTGATGAGGGTGTGAACGTCACCCTCGGCCTGCCAATCATTCGCACTTCGCCCGATCATGGGACCGCATTTGATATTACCGGCAAAGGTATCGCAGACCCCGGCGCAATGATCGCTGCCATGCAAATGGCAGCGCAGTGCGCGGCGGCGCGCAACTCCAATGCCTGATCTCCCACCGCTTAGAGAGGTGATCGCGGCTCACGGACTTAGCGCGTCAAAGAAACTCGGCCAGAACTTCCTGTTCGACGAACAATTGCTGGACCGGATCGCGGCGATCCCCGGTGATCTGGGCGGTCAAAACGTGCTGGAGATCGGGCCCGGACCTGGCGGGCTGACACGGGCTCTGCTGCGCGCGGGCGCGAAGGTGACGGCGATTGAGATGGATGATCGCTGTCTGCCTGCCCTCGCCGAACTAGCCGAAGCGTTTCCGGACAAGCTCAGCGTCATCCACGGCGATGCGATGAAGCTTGATCACAATGAGATCATGGGCGGTGAACCGTATCATATTGCTTCCAATCTGCCCTACAATGTTGGCACCGCTTTGTTCGTGAACTGGCTGAGTGGCACGCAATGGCCTCCACAATGGCGATCGCTCACTCTGATGTTTCAACAAGAGGTCGCTCAGCGGATTGTCGCGCCCTCTGGCGGCTCAGCGTTTGGTCGCTTGGCGGTGCTCGCGCAGTGGCGATCCTACGCGAAGCTCGCACTCAAGGTACACCGGAGCGCCTTTACCCCGCCGCCAAAAGTGATGAGCGCGATTGTTCATGTCACACCCAGCGATGCGCCTGAAGGTGTTACGCCTCGCACGCTTGAACGTATCACTGAGGCTGCCTTTGGACAGCGCCGAAAGATGCTGCGTCAGAGCCTCAAAGGCGTGCCAGGCGCGCTGGACGCGCTGGCGCAAGTCGGCATTGAACCAACACGCCGCGCCGAAACGCTAAGTGTTGATGAGTTTGTGCGGACCGCTCGTCAGCTTGATACGCTTCTTTAAGGAAGCGCCTTTAGCACCCCAGTTCAAACGCATTGTGGGAGCGGGTAATGTTTGGGTTCAGCAAGAAAAAGCGTCTGATCGAAGGTCCAATAGATTTCACATCCGAGGTCGAGATTGATCGCAGTGTCGCTGACGTATTCCCTCTAATCGATATTGCCGATCCTCGCTTCTGCCATGCGCAGCGCGGTGCGAATATAGCACCGGTTCAAGGTGAAGAAGGTCGCTACGATCTGACCATCGCAGAGATGGAAGGCGTTACGTTTCAATTCCGGGTTTTGGAAAACGTCCCCGGCGCTCTCCACAAACTGGAATGCATCATCGAACCGCGGATCAATGACCTGACCCATTCGATCGAACTGTATCGCATTGAAACAATCGGTGAGAGGGCATGCCGCGTTGAACTGACCACCACCGCGACGTTCGATGAAAGTCTTTCTGATGAAGAGGTCGCTGAAGAAATCGCAACGATGAGCGCGGCGGTCAACATGGACTTGCTAAAGCTCAAGGTGCTCGCCGAAGATGGCGTCGAAGCGGTCGAAGCGATGGATAATGACCCCTTTGATGGCATCGAAATCGACGGGATCGAATTTGACGAAATCGACCTGAACGAATTTGAATAGGCGCATTTGCGCGTTCTTTCGCTCCCTCGCCTTACAGCTCTGTTGAAACCTCAAAGGAGTGCCAAACACTCCGGCTGTGCCGCAACACATTGGCATTGATCTTGCGCACCGCGCCGAGACGTTGGGCGGCATAAATTTGTCAGCATTGGGAAGGAACCGGGCGATCACGCTGGTTAATTTGACGTAACCAAGCTTGCCAACGCGTTAGAGGGATTTTGCGATCTATCACGCTGGGCAAGAGACCGTTACCGGACGAACCATCCGGACAGACAGGTAAGAAACGCCATGAGCTTTCTCGAAAAACGCCAGCAGGCGGCGCATAGTGACCAGCGCCGCTCGGGCCGCTTTGCCGTGGAAATTCCCGCGACGTTCCGCACTATCAGCGGAGAGCGCGACTGCCGTATGGCCAACATCTCCGACAATGGAGCCAAGCTGGAAACCGATAATCCGCCAGCCACCGGCGTGTCCGGCATGCTCCTACTCGGCTCTGACGAAATCTATTGCACGGTTATCTGGTCAAATGACAATGCCTGCGGGATCGAATTCGAGCGTAGCATTGGCGAGCAAGCTCTTGTCCAGATCGCTGGCGAGCAGGTCAGAAACACCGGACCTGTCGCTCAGGCCTGCAACATCCAGATGGGCCGAAAGCGAGGCCGGTTGGTGACGAGCCATAGCTGACCGCGCTTTCGCCCACTGTTGTTAGCCCGCCTTCTTTGCCAGCCGCCATTGATGCAACAGCGGCTCAGTGTATCCACTGGGCTGCTCCACACCTTTGAAGATCAACTCTTTCGCAGCAGAAAATGCTGCGCCGTCTTCATTGCCGGTCAGCGGAACATAGGTTGGATCGCCAGCATTCTGAGCATCAACCTTCGCCGCCATGCGGGTTAGACTGTCCATAACCTGATCCTGCGTCACCACACCGTGGAACAGCCAATTGGCGATATGCTGCGAAGAGATGCGCAAGGTCGCGCGGTCTTCCATCAGGCCGACATCATTGATGTCGGGCACTTTGGAGCACCCCACACCCGCATCGATCCAGCGTACAACATAGCCGAGCAGACCCTGCGCATTGTTATCTAGCTCATCGCGCAGCTCTTCATCAGACCAATTGGTGCCTTCCGCGAGGGGGATGCGGAGCAAGGTGTCTACCGAGGGTATCTCACCCAACCCTTGCTGTATCTCAAACACATCTTCCTGATGATAATGCAGCGCGTGGAGCGTCGCAGCGGTGGGAGAAGGAACCCAGGCAGTGTTTGCGCCTGCGCGCAAATGCCCGATTTTTTCGGCCATCATCTGACCCATCAAATCGGGTGCGGCCCACATGCCTTTGCCAATCTGAGCCTTGCCAGACAGTCCGCAGGCAAGGCCAATCGCAACATTGCGCGCCTCATATGCCGTGAGCCAATCCGCCCCTTTCATCGCGCCTTTGCGCATCATTGGCCCAGCTCGCATACTGGTGTGAATTTCATCGCCTGTGCGATCTAGGAACCCGGTGTTGATGAACACGATCCGGTCACGCACCGCGTGGATGCAGGCAGCAAGGTTCGCGCTCGTGCGGCGTTCCTCGTCCATCACACCAACCTTGATGGTATAACGCGGCAGGCCGAGCAAGTCCTCAACCGCATTGAACAGATCATTGGTGAAAGCGCATTCTTCTGGCCCATGCATCTTGGGCTTCACGATATAGATCGAGCCATATTTGGAATTGCCGTATTTTGCTTGGCCTTCGACATCGATTATGCTGATTGCGCTGGTGAAAACGGCATCCATGATGCCTTCTGGAATCTCGCCTCCATCCGCCAGGCGGATCGCCGGGTTGGTCATCAAGTGCCCGACATTGCGCACAAACATCAGACTGCGCCCGGACAGGCTCTGCGCATTGCCATCGCGATCGCTGTAATCCTTATCGGTTGACAGCTTGCGGGTAAGCGTCTTGCCGCCCTTCTCAAAGCTCTCCTGCAAATCGCCTCGGATCACGCCCAACCAATTGCGATAGGCAAGCAGCTTATCCTCCGCATCAACCGCCGCGACGGAATCTTCGCAATCGGCAATTGTCGTCAGAGCGGCTTCGACATTGATGTCCGCAATACCGGCTTTGTCAGTCTGGCCAACCGGCGAGCTAGGATCGAACACAACCTCGATATGCAGGCCGTTGTTTTGGAACAGCAGACCTTTTTCGGTCCTGCCCACATATTGGCTTTCATCTTGCAGCTTGCCGTCGTTCTCATCGGCCAGATCCGCCCAGCTTTGATCAACCAGCGGCAGCGCCTGATCCAGAAATGCACGGCCTCGCGCGATGACCGCATCTCCGCGGGCTCGGTCATAACCGCCTGGCTTGGCTGGCGGCGCGTCAAGCGTATCCGTACCGTAAAACGCGTCATACAGGCTGCCCCAACGCGCATTGGCCGCGTTCAGCAGGAAACGTGCATTGAGGATCGGCACAACCAGCTGCGGTCCCGCCATGGTTGCGATTTCAGGATCGACGTTTTGCGTGCCGATTTTGAACGGACTGGGTTCCGGGACGAGGTAGCCAATCTCTTCGAAGAACGTTTTGTAAGCGACCGGATCATGCGGCTGCCCCTTGCGGGCATCGTGCCACGCATCGATCTGGGATTGCAGCTCTTCTCGCTTGGCCAGCAATTGCTCGTTGCGCGGTGCAAACTCCGCCAGCAAATTTGCAAAACCCCGCCAAAAGCCATCCACATCCCGGCGCAGCGGGGCCAGCACTTCGCTTTCTAGGAATGTCGCCAGCCGTTCATCCACAGACAGTCCGGCACGGGTAATCAAATTGCTCATAAGTCCTCTAACACTCCAACGCGCGGCGCAGCGGCCGCGAACAGACAATATAGGTTCCTGGGGGAGGAGGACACCGCAGCCTATGGCCAAAGCCAATGCGGATTGCAACGGGTGAACGGCAGACTTCAAAACCACCGCTTGGATGATCGCGTTCGCGCCGCTAGAGCAGACATCAATGACAACCAACATTCTTGAAAAATTTGATGCCGCTGCAATGCTCGCCCAAGTGCAAGACTGGTGCGCGATCAACACCGGCACCGGCAATATTGAAGGGCTTGCGCAGCAGGCTAGTAAGCTTGTCGGCGCCTTCTCAACTCTGCCAGGCGAAGTTGAACTGATAGATCCAGCGCCCGTCACCGCCATTGCTGCCGATGGCAACGAGTTTGAAAAGCCCAACGGCCAGCATATGGTGCTGCGTGTTCGCCCCCAGGCCAATGCCCGCATCTTGCTGACCGGGCACATGGATACGGTTTTTCCCAAAGAGCATTCGTTTCAAAGCCTGACATGGCTGGAAGACGATGTGCTCAATGGCCCTGGCGTCGCCGATATGAAGGGCGGAATTTCTGTCATTCTCCATGCGCTCATGGCGTTTGAAACTATGCCGGGTGCCTCCGCGCTCGGCTATGATGTGATGATCAATTCTGATGAGGAAACCGGATCTCTCGCAAGCTCCGCTTTGATTGCCGAGATGGCGCGGGGCAAACTTGCGGCTCTTACCTTCGAACCGGCAGCTCTGCCTGATGGAACACTGGCTCACGCACGCGGCGGTACGGGCAACTACTCCATAATCATCACCGGCAAATCAGCCCATGCTGGGCGCAATCCGCACGAGGGCCGCAATGCGATTGTTGCGGCAGCAGACTTGATCCTACGTCTAAAGGCGATGGAGCGTGAGGACATCACCGTAAACCCTGCAAAGCTGGAAGGCGGGGCAGCGAATAATGTCGTGCCGGATCACGCCGTTTTACGATTCAATATTCGCCCGAAGAGCACAGAGGCGATGGATAACTTCGACAACGATATCAAAGCTTTGCTGCGCAGCATTGAGAGCGATCACGACGTATCCACTCACAGGCATGGCGGCGTAACGCGCCCGCCCAAACCGGTTGATGAAAGCGCACAAAAACTGTTCGATTTGGTGCAGAAATGCGGCGCACAATTGGGTCAGAAAATCGCCTGGAAATCGACCGGCGGCGTGTGCGATGGCAACAACATTGCAGCATGCGGCGTGCCCGTGGTTGATACCATGGGCGTGCGCGGGGGCAGTATCCATTCACCGGATGAATTTCTCATCGTTTCGAGCCTGACAGAGCGCGCTGCTCTGTCCACTCTTGTTCTTTCTCGTATTGCTGCTGGAGACATGCATTGACCTTTCGCATGCGCGCGTCGCGCACGTCCGATCTTGAGCATTTGTACGAAATGGCAAAGCTAACAGGCGGTGGGTTCACCAATCTTCCAGCTGACCGTGACGCACTGTCAGCAAAGCTGGAAACCTCGGCCGCAGCATTTGCCAACACCGGCGACGAGTTGACCGCTGAAACCTTCGTCCTCGTGCTCGAAAACGTCACCACCGGCGCGGTGCGCGGTACATGCCAATTGATGACGCAGGTTGGACAGCAATGGCCGTTTTATTCCTACCGCCTCAACACGCTGACCCAATACAGTCAGGAATTGGACCGCACGGTTCGCGCTGAAATGCTAAGCCTCGTAACCGATCTAGAAGGATCGAGCGAAGTTGGCGGGTTGTTCCTACACCCGAATGAGCGCGCGGGCGGGCTTGGCTTACTGCTTGCACGCAGCCGCTATCTGTTCATCGCGATGCACCGCAAACGTTTCGCAGACCGAGTGCTGGCTGAACTGCGTGGTATCATTGATGAACGCGGCGGATCGCCGTTTTGGGACGGCGTGGCCGGACGTTTTTTTGGGATGGGATTTCAAGAGGCCGACTATTTCAACGCCATCAATGGCAATCAGTTTATCGCGGATTTGATGCCCAAACATCCCGTCTATGTCGCGATGCTAGACGAAGAGGCGAAGAAGGTGATTGGTCTGCCCCACCCAACTGGCCGTGCGGCCATGCGCATGCTGGAGAAGGAAGGTTTTGCCTATGAGGGCTATGTCGACATATTTGACGGCGGCCCCGGCATGCTCGCAAAAACGGACCAGGTAAAAAGCGTTTCAGGCTCCTCCCCGGCAACCCTCAGCGGGATTGACCAACCGGAAGGAGAAAAAGCGTTGATTGCCACCGGCACGCTTGGTGATTTCCGGGCTTGCTATGGCGCTCGTTCAGCCACGGAAGACAGCACAATTGCGATCGATTCCGTGGCCGCCGACACGCTTGACGTGAGCACTGGCGACACTGTGTGGAGCGTCGCGCGATGAGCGTTCCAAACAGCAATCTGGTAGAGATCAATTTCGACGGCATCGTTGGGCCAAGCCATAATTACGCCGGTCTTTCCCTAGGTAACATTGCCAGTGCCAGCCACGGCGGTGATGTCTCCTATCCCCGCGCAGCGGCGCTGCAAGGTTTGGAGAAGATGCGCGGCAACCTCGCGCGGTTTGGGCATCAAGGTTTTCTACTCCCTCTACCCCGGCCGAACAACGCTCTAACCCAGCAGCTGGCGGTGGATAAAAACACTCCGCGCCAGCTTCTAGCTGCGGCATGGTCGGCCTCCAGCATGTGGACCGCCAACGCTACCACGGTCAGCCCAGCGCCGGACACGAGAGATGGCAAATGCCATCTGACGCCCGCCAATCTCGTAACTATGCTGCACCGGGCACAGGAATGGCCCGACACCAAACGCATGCTCGACATCGCCTTTGGCAACAGCGCGCATTTCGCTGTGCATGACGCTGTTCCGCCAAGCTTTGGCGATGAAGGCGCAGCCAACCATATGCGTCTGTGCGAAGGGCACGGCAGCAAAGGCGTGGAAGTGTTCGTCTATGGTCGGTCGGGCGGCAAATTCCCCGCGCGCCAACATGAACAAGCCAGCCGCGCAGTCGCCCGCCTACATGGTCTAGACCCAGACGCCTGCGTCTTCATTGAACAGAACCCGGCCGCGATCGAAGCCGGCGCGTTTCACAATGATGTCGTCGCTGTGGCGAATGAGCATGTGCTGTTCACCCACGCAGAAGCCTTCGCCGATCAGCAAGGCGCCTATCAAGCGATGCGCACCGCCTTCCCTGCGCTCGAAGTGGTCGAAGTACCGAGCAGCGCCGTCAGTCTGGCCGAGGCAATTCGCACCTATTTGTTCAACGCTCAGCTTGTTACTCAGCCCAGCGGCGGCATGGCTTTGATCGTGCCAGAGGAATGCCGCGAGAGCGCCAGTGTCTGGGCATGGTGTGAGGATATGCTGGCCAGCAATGGCCCGATCCGCCAAGTCGTTCCCGTTGATGTGCGCCAAAGCATGGCCAATGGCGGCGGCCCGGCCTGTCTGAGATTGCGCGTCGTGTGCGATCCGGCAACTGTCGATCCGCGCTTCCTCTTAAACGAGAACAAAGCGGACATGATGGCGGGTGTGATCGAAGCCAATTGGCCCGAGCAAATCGATCCAGCCGATATTGGCAGCGATACACTCGCCAATTCGGTGATCACCGCAAGAACGGCACTGCTCAACGCGCTGGAACTCAAAGAACTTGGTTAAACAAAGTTAACGCGCTTGGCGGCTGCGTCGGGCATGCTTACACTTCCCGCATCGTTAACCAATCAGCCACACGAAAAAGCGTTGCTGGCACGGCACTTGCAGTCAAAAATGCGAAGTGTTTAACGGCGGAGAAACCATGCTGCGTAAGATCGGAAGGCTGTTTGTCATCAAGACAAGGTTCGAAGCCTTCGTGATCATTTACGCGCTAGCTCTGGGCGCGACATCGCGCGGCGCAGCCTATCTTGAGCAATATCCCGGATGGGGCGGACAGCTGCTGTTCTTGGCAACCACTGGCGCCGTGTTTCTGGCCGGGGCAAAAATTCTCGATTGCTTGAAATACGAAAAGGCTGAGCGAGAACGCCAGGCATCTTCTGATCCCATGCCTTAGAGCGATTGTCTCTAGCCTGCTTACGTCTACCGAATGATAAAGCTGGACCTGTCGACACCGCTATTTCCGGTACGCGCATCAAAGGCCGTGACCAAAATCTCATACACCCCTTTTTCGGCGGACGGGATGTCAACGGCATACCGGCTCGTCTGACCGGCATATTCTAACGTATATGTATCGACCTCTCGACCATTATGCTTGATCAGAGCAGACACCTCTATCTGGTCAGCGTCCCACGTTCCACCGGGAGTGGTCGGGCACCCGCAAATCATGATCACATTTGCCTCCACCCGCATCATAGACGGGTTATCATCGACATAACTGTGTGCGCCTGGCGACAGAATATCGACTGCAAAGCCTGGCACAATCAGCAACCAGCCATCCCCTGCCTCAATGTGTTTCCCTGGCAGCACCCAGCGCGTGGACGATGCCTCTGCCTGGACTTGCGGTTGGCCACGTGGCCCGCGAACTGTCACGCGGATACGGCGCGGCTCGGCAATATCCAATGTCGCACGATAAACAGCGCTGTCGGCATCCGAGCGAGTATCATATCGCAGCTTTGGACGCAGCAAAATGCGCTCAGTATTGCCAGTGGTGCCGCTCGTGATCCCCTGATCCAGAACTTCACCAGTGTCCGCATCTTCAATTGTCACTGCCATGCCTGACATGCTGGTGCCGATGAACTTCGCATCTTGAGTCAGCGCGCGCACCGCGATCCTTGTCTCTTCTGCGGCAAGTGGAAGGGTGGGCAGGCACAGAACCAGAAAGCAGGCCAGCAATCGCGTCATGGCATTACATCCTCATTGTCAAAGTCGCTATCTGAGCAGCCGTTTTGTGAGCCAAAAGGAGCGGAAGATCAATTGAAAGAATGCGGTTCCGATAAACCCCGCACGTCCATGCCTATGCAGGAAAAGTGAGGTTTCTATCGTTAGGTCCGCCTACCTATTTCGGAGGGCTGACACCGGTAATTCAAGATCAGATTTTTCAGATTGAGCGAACACTGCGCTGTTCGAAGACCGGCGCCCTGCGGCCATTGAGGCCATCACTGGAGAGGCAAAAGGTGCCGTTTAGGCCGATATAAGGAAATCGGTGGGGGGTTCTGTTGCTAGGCCCCCCCAGGCCCCCGGAATCCGCTTCTGTTGCCCGGTGGGTCCAACCGCGCTTTAGCTTTGTAAATTCAGGCCGTTAAGCCGTCACATTACGCTGCGATTGCGAGTGCTTCGTTATCGTTTGCACTTATAAAAATGAGCCTTTTACGGGGTTTCTCAACCCGGGCAAAAACTACGCCTTTCAACACACGTCGATCCTAGTTCGGCCCCGTCAAAAACCTCGTAAAAACCGAGAGTTATGGTGGAGCCGCCGGGTACTGCCCCCGGGTCCGTTGCATCTATTATACGCAGCAATTTATCGCCATATCCCGCAAAAACGGGCAGGACCTATATAGACCCTGCCCGCTTAATGTGAAGTATATGCTTATTTGCGGCAGTCCTAGCCACCCGCGCCCTCCACCCTTCCACCCGGAGCCTACCGGGATACCATCCGGGTGGAAGGGTGGAGGGCGCGGGTGGCTAGGCGAGCTCGGGACCGAAACCCCGAGCGCACCTGCTAAAACCCTATTTTTTCAGCGCGTCGCGAATTTCCGTCAGCAGATCGATCTCGCTAGGGCCTGCGTCTTCCGCTGCTTCCTCTTCCTGCTTCTCAAACTTCGCTTTTGCTTTCTCGGCGTAGCGCACCAGCAGAAAGATGATGAAGGCGAGGATCACAAAATTAATGATTGCCGTAACGAAAGAGCCCCATGCGAGCACATTGGCACCTGCCTCACGCGCTGCCTCAAGACTCATACCCGCCTCAACTTCACCAGACAAAACGATGTATTTGTTGCTGAAATCAACATCACCGAAGATCAAGCCGACGATCGGCATGATCAGATCAGAGGTCATCGATGCGACAATGACAGCAAATGCGCCCGCGATAATGACCGCAACGGCCAGCTCCATCACGTTACCTTTGGCGATAAAATCTTTGAAATCCGAAAACATGTTATTTTCTCCCTAGACCCGAATTCAGCCCCTATTTTGCAGCAATTTCAGCCTTTGCCAAGCACACAGCGCCGCCCGTCCACTGCTTGAAAGCGGATTTAGGTGTGCTATATATATAGTACAGGACACACTTCTTATTGATGGTGCGCGCGCCGATCTGGCTGCGCGAGGGAAAGGGACATTCATGAATTTTAGGAATATTCGCCGCTTTGCGCTGGTCGCGGCTGCTTCTTTGGGTCTGGCCGCGTGCGGTATCAACTCCGTGCCCGCCGCTGAAGAAAATGCGAAGGCAAAATGGGCTGATGTACAAAGCGCCTACCAGCGCCGTGCTGATCTCATACCAAATTTGGTGTCGACAGTCGAAGCCGCGGCCGAGTCCGAAGAGGCAATCCTCACTCAAGTGACCGAGGCTCGTGCAAAGGCGATGGGTATCACCATCAATACTGATGACCTGTCAAACCCAGAAGAGTTTGCAAAGTTTCAAGAAGGTCAGAACCAGCTAACGCAAGCGCTTGGACAGTTCCGCTCAGTAGTTGAGCAGTACCCACAACTTCAAAGCAACGCTCGTTTCGCAGACTTGATGGTTGCTCTCGAGGGATCTGAAAACCGCATCGATAATGCACGCACAAAATATAACGAGTCAGTGCGCCAGTATAACACCACGATCCGCACCTTCCCCGACACGATAGGAGCGAATATCATTCATGGTGCTGAGCCAATGGAGTCCTTCACAGCACAGCCTGGTTCCGAAGCTGCACCAGAGGTCAATTTCGGTAGTGACGATTGAACGCGAACAACAACTTGTTCATGCTCCGATTTCTGAGATTTTTCGCGCTAATGCTGGCGTTTGTAGCAAGCCCTGCCATGTCACAGGGATTGCCAGACAGTCCAGACGGACCAATTCTGGATCAGGTCGACCTAATCCCTGCTTCTGAAGAAGCTGTTCTTGATCAAAGGCTGCGCAGCTACACAGAACAAACTGGACGTTCCATTGTGGTGGCTATTGTCGCCTCGTTAAATGACGAACCGGTGGATGTGTACGCCAGAAACCTTGGAGAAAAATGGGGTGTCGGCGGAGCAGAAACGGAAGAAGGCGTAGTACTTTTAATAGCTCCTAATGAACGTGAAATGTGGATCAGTACTGCGCGCGGTGTACAAGATAGATTGACCGATATTAGCAGCGGTCGGATCTATCGAGACACTTTACGTCCTGCTTTCCGTGCAGGCGATTTTGTCGGTGGAATTAATACGGCAGTGGACCAAATAGTCGAGCGGCTGGATATGGCACCAGCCCAGGCTCAAGCCATTGCCGAAGCTGAGGCCGCAGCCGAACGCAAGCGTCAATCTGATGGCGGTTTTCCAGTCGGCGCATTGATCTGGCTTGGCTTCATGTTTTTCTTCTTCGTCCTGCCCATTTTACGCGGACGCGGACGGCGCCGCAAATATCGCGCGAAAAAGGGCAGAGGTCCGTGGGGTCGGCGCAGTGATGACCGTGACTGGGGCAATACGGTCGGTGACATCATCCTGTGGGAAGTTGGCAGCGCGATCGTTCGCGGGGCAATGAACGGCGGCGATGATTGGAGCGGCGGAGGCAGCTTCGGCGGTGGAGGTGGAGGCTTCGGCGGCTTCGGTGGAGGCGGCGGAGGCTTTAATGGTGGCGGTGCAGGAGGAGGTTGGTAGATGTCATATCTGTCCGACGCGCAGCACAAAATTGTCTCAGACGCGGTTGGCGAAGCTGAACTCACGACCTCAGGCGAAATCCTGACCGTCCTCGCGGACCGGTCCGACGGTTATTCCGACATCTCTTTGTTTTGGGCAGCCGCGCTATCATTCACGATGATGAGCCTGTTTGCCGCCCTGCCCCAGCCTTTCCTTGATTTCTGGGACAGTCTGTTCGGCGGATGGGGTCATGAATGGAGCACTGGTGAATTGGCCAGCATGACAATCGCGCTCGGCCTCATCACATTTGTGATCGCTTGGGCTGCGCAATTGTGGGACCCGCTGCGCTTTGCACTGATCCCCGGCCCGGTCAAAACCGCGCGTGTCCACGGCCAGGCGGTCAAACACTTTAAAGTGGGCGCGGAAGCCCGGACCCATGGCCACACCGGTATCCTCATCTATCTGTCGATGCGCGAGCACCGCGCAGAAATCGTCGCAGACCAGCCGATAGCGGAGAAAGTCCCGGCCGAGATCTGGGGCGAGGCGATGGCCGATATGCTGGTTGAAATCAGGCGGGGCCATATCGCCGAAGGCATGGCAGCCGGTGTGCGCGACGTTGGACAAGTGCTGTCCGAGCATTTTGAACGCGCCGAAGATGACGAGAACGAGCTTCCCGACCGCTTGATCGAAGTCTAAGCATAGCCGCCATGAGCGCCGACACCCCCGGATTCGATATCCCTGACACTGCAGGCCTTGTTCGCGATATGGACGCGGACAAGCCTGAAGAAGTCATGTGGGAAGGCAAATTCATCACCGCCAAACGCCGCGGCCGCTGGGAATACGTTGGGCGTTCGCGCGGTATCCGCGCCGCCGCGATCATCGCCATCGACACAGACCCAGACGGCGAACCTTACGTCATTCTGGTCAGCCAATATCGCGTCCCGCTCGGTCAGTTCTGTCTTGAGATCCCGGCAGGCCTCGTCGGCGATGACGAAGGCAAGCAGGGGGAAGCTGCGGAAGAGGCGGCGCTGAGAGAACTCGAAGAAGAGACCGGCTACACCGCCGAGCGTATGGAAAACCTCGGTGAGTTTTACTCCTCACCAGGAATGGTCAGCGAATGCTTCACTCTGCTGCGCGCGCATGGCCTCAAGAAGGTCAGCGCTGGCGGCGGCACAGACAGCGAAAATATCATCACCCACCGCGTTGCGCTGAGCGAATTGCCATGCTTCGTTGCCGATTGGCGAGCAGCCGGGCATGGGGTCGATGTGCGCATATCCCTGTTCATGATGAGCGGGCTTCTAACAGCACAAAACACTTGAGAGGATTGATCACATGCCAACCACCCGCCCCGGACGCGTAGAGGGTAAGCTCGCATTGGTAACTGGCGCGGCGCAGGGCCTTGGCCGGGCGCACAGCATGCGGCTCGCTCAAGAAGGCGCGCGTGTGCTTTGCACCGACATCAACGGGCAAGGCGCGCAGGACACCGCCGCTTTGATCAATTCCGAAGTCGGCTCAGGCCACGCGTTTGGCATCACCCATGACGTCACCGACCCACAGGCCTGGGAGGCCGCCGTCGATGCAGCTCGCGAGGAACTCGGCGGCCTCAACGTGCTGGTCAACAATGCCGGGATTGGTGTCGCAGGGAATATTGAGACGTGCGATTTTGATGATTGGAAGCGCTGCTTCTCGATCAATGTCGATTCCATCTTTCACGGCTGTCAAAAGGCTTTGCCGTTGATGCGCGAACACGCGCCAGGCTCGATCATTAACATCAGCTCAATCGCAGGTCTGATCGCGAGCGACACGATGCCAGCCTACAACGCGTCGAAAGCAAGCGTTTGGATGCTGTCAAAATCAATCGCGCTGCATTGTGCAAAGAAGAATATGCAAATCCGCTGTAACTCAGTGCACCCGACCTTTGTTGATACGCCGATCCTTGATGGAACGGCGCAGCATGCCGGGATCGAAAAGGATGTACTGCTTGATAAGCTCGCGCGGCAAATTCCACTGAAATTCGTTGGTGAGCCGAATGATATCGCCAATGCGGTGCTCTACCTTGCCAGCGACGAAAGCCGCTTTGTTACCGGAGCGGAAATCAAGCTCGACGGCGGTATCTCAGCGATGTGATGTTTGGCGGGGCTTTCTGCTCACTGCGGCAAGCCCCTGGCCTCTGGCCCAGATACAAAAGAGGGGCCGTTTGGCCCCTCCCGGTTTTTTTATATTCGATACGCAGCGGTCCGAAAAACCGGGTTATCCGCTTGTCGTTGCTGCGTATCAGTCGGCAATCAGTCCAACTGCGATGTAGATCGGAATGGTCAGGCCAAAGCCAAGCAGTGTTGCCGCTACAAAGCCAATCCGAACGATGATTGGATCGATGCCGGTGTAGTTTGCGATGCCTAGCGCTAACGCCCATCAGTTTGCCATTGTGCTTATCCAGGCGAAATCCAGCGCGCGGCGGTTTGCCATTGGGGGAGTTGGTTACGTTGTTCATGCCATCACTCCAAATGCGAGTGCAGGAGAGGCTGGGATAATCGCCGTGGCCATGAACACAGCGGAGATTGCGATGGCCGAGACGGCTGCAAACACACGGCTGCTAAGGTCAATTGAAGCGAACATTTTGATTGGGTTTCCTTTGATTAGATTGATTGGTTGGTTCTGGTTCGATCAGAAAATCAGGCAAACATTCCAGGTGAGCCGGGGACAATCGCGCTGGCCATTACAATGGATGAAATTACGACTGAGAAAGCGGCTACGAGCAGGCGAGAAGCGATGTCGTTGCTAAACATGATGTGGTCCTTTTTAATGAAACGTTCGGCTTGGAACTAAGCGAACAATTGTGGGCTGGCTGGGAGGATCGCTGTGGCCATGAACACTGCCGAGATGGCAAGTGAGAAAGCTGCGGCGAAGAGGCGGTCTGAAGTATCGGTAGCGAACATTGTTGGTCTCCTTGGTCTTTGTTGCGTTCCTGGTGAGTTTGTATCACTGGATGCCAAATACATTGCAGGAGCCGTGCCAAACTCAAAAAACGGGGGAATTCTGCCGTTTCTTGAGTTTACAAGTTTTAACTTCATGTTCATCAAACCGAAAGGTTGGGAATTTTCACCATCTATTGGGATTTATATTTTCCGGTGGATTTTCATGGCCATTCTTCACGCCCATGCTAACCCTGCGCGCTCTATGGCGCTCGAGAAGATTTCCCTCGAAAATTTCCGCAATCATGCGGGCAGTGAGCTCTCAAAGACCGCCAAGTTCAATCTCTTGGTCGGCGACAATGGTGCTGGCAAAACCAATATATTGGAGGCGCTATCGCTGCTCAGTCCGGGGCGCGGTATCCGGCGTGCGGCTCTGACCGAATTGGCGCGGCAGAACTCGGAAGGGCCGAGCGCTGGCGGATTTGCGATCGGCGCGAGCCTGACCGAGCAAGGCCTGATCAGCGCGCGGATCGGCACATATGTGGAGCCTGACCAACCGCGCCGCCGCCTGGTGCGGATCAATGGCGCCGATGCGAGCGCCAGCGCGCTCAGCGAATGGCTCGCCATTTCCTGGCTGACCCCAGCAATGGACGGCCTATTCATGGATTCAGCTGGCGCGCGCCGCCGCTTTGTTGACCGCATGACGCTGGCGATAGAGCCAGGCCACGCCAAATCGGTATCACAGCTCGAAACTGCCCTGCGCGAACGCAACAAGCTTCTTGAGGAACGCGGCGATGCACGCTGGCTTGATGCGATTGAGGCTCAGGCCGCTCAGCATGGCGCCGATGTTGCGGGCAATCGTATGGCTCTTATCGAAGCATTGGGCGTGGAGCTGTCCGCCCTTCCCGCTCAGCCATTCGCTCGCCCGGTCCTGACTTACCGCCCCGGCGGACCAATGGAAGCGCAGGCGCTGTGCGATGAGCTTGGCCGTCAACGCAGGCGCGATAGGGCCGCTGGACGCGCACTGACCGGGCCGCACCGCGATGAGCTAGATGTGGTTATGGCTAGGCTCTGGGCAGTCCGCCGCCTCGTGCTCTACTGGCGAGCAAAAGGCGATGCTGATCGCCATCACATTGGCGCACGGCGTTTTGGCTGCTGAAGGACGGCCTTCGGTGCTGTTGCTGGATGAAGTAGCCGCTCACCTGGATCCTGTGCGCCGCGCGACGCTGTTTGAACGTTTGGGTCAAGGCCGCGCGCAGGTCTGGATGACCGGCACGGAGCTATCGCCATTTGAAGAGGTCACAGCAGAGGCGGCAGTCTGGCAGGTGAGCAAGGGAACGCTAAAGCGGCTCTAGTTCGCGCCGCTGCTCACTTCCTCGTCCTGAGGCAAAACGGCAGACACCTGATCCAAAGTCGCCGCGACCAAGCGGTCAATCCCTTCCTCGGTCGGATGGATCCGGTCGGATTGGAACAGGTCGGGCTCTTGATAGATATCCTCCAACCAGAACGGGATCAGTGCCGCGCCGTATTCGCGCGCCAGCTCACCATACATGCCATCAAACTCGGCCTGATATTCTGGGCCATAATTGGGCGGCGCGCGCATCCCCATCAGCAGAACCGGGATCTCCCGTGTTTTCAGCTCATCCAGCATTGCAACAAAATTTGCCCGCGTTTCATCCGGTTCGATCCCGCGCAGCAGATCATTCCCGCCAAGCTCCAGAATAAACAGGTCCGGCTGTTCTTCCTGCGCATCCAGCGTAAAGGAGAGCCGTTGCCGCCCGGCAGAACTGGTATCGCCAGAAATGCCCGCATTGGCGACCAGCGCATTGATACCGGCTGCGCGCAAAGCGCCCTGCAATTTTGCCGGATAGCTGTCTTCTTTGGCTACGTTGTACCCAGCGAACAGGCTATCCCCAAACGCGACAATGCGTCGCTCTGGACCTTCGACGGGAACTGGAGTGCCCGCTTGTGGGTTAGCAATGGCAATATCACCATTCCCTGCGCCAGCAGCGACCGTATCAGGAGCCTCACTGCCACATGCCGCCAAAGCCAGCACCAACACGGGTGCTGCCAGTTTTAGCGGTTTCTTCGACCAAACGCTGATGCGCATCTATGAGCCTCCGACTTCAGTATCTTGTTTGCAACCCACCCCTATGCCATCTGGACCTTGTGAAAAACCCTTCTCTCGCGATCTCCGCACGTAACCTTAAACTCACCCTCGGTTCGGCCCAAGCGCCGGTCGATATCCTGCGCGGTATCGACCTCGACATTGCCACTGGCGAAGTCGTTGCGCTGCTCGGCCCATCCGGC
Source organism: Erythrobacter sp. SN6-5 (assembly GCF_057364945.1). NCBI lineage: Bacteria > Pseudomonadati > Pseudomonadota > Alphaproteobacteria > Sphingomonadales > Erythrobacteraceae > Erythrobacter > Erythrobacter sp. SN6-5. Next base: position 1,983,162 of record NZ_CP200282.1, on the reverse strand, counting down.
TCTGGGAAAAGTTCGCTTATGGCGGTGCTTTCCGGGCTGGAGCGCGCAACCAGCGGCAGTCTCGATGTCGCAGGCGAGGATTTTGCCAACCTTGATGAGGATGGCCTTGCCCGCGCCCGGAGGGGACGGATCGGGATCGTGCTGCAAGCTTTCCACCTGCTCCCAACCATGACAGCGGCAGAAAACGTGGCCACTCCGATGGAGCTGTCTGGCGGCGAGCATCCACGAAAGCGTGCAGAAGCAGAATTGCAAGCGGTTGGACTTGGCCACCGGATAGGCCATTATCCAACGCAATTGTCTGGCGGTGAACAACAGCGCGTGGCTATTGCCCGCGCAATCGCGCCCCGCCCAAGCCTGATCTTCGCGGACGAGCCCACCGGCAACCTTGATGCAGCGACCGGCCAAGAGATTATCGACCTGCTGTTTGAGCGCCGCGCAGAAACCGGCGCCACTCTGCTCATCATCACCCACGATCCCAAGCTTGCCGAACGATGCGAGCGGGTGATCACCATGGCTGATGGCATCATTGCGTCTGATACGTCGGACACTGCGGTTGGGGCTTCTGCCGCGTGAGCACCGAGATATCTTCGGCCACGCTTTCTTGGGGCGGCGCATGGCGGATTGCCCGGCGCGATCTCAACGCGCGCTTTCGCGGGCTTCGCCTGCTGCTGGTGTGCATCTTCCTCGGCACGGCAGCTCTCGCCGCCATCGGCACGCTGACGGCGGCGATTGAGCGTGAGCTGGAATCGAACGGGCAAGAACTGCTCGGCGGCGATCTGGAAATTGAGATTTGGCAGCGCAGCCTCAACGAGCAAGAGCTCAGCGCGATCGGCGAATATGGCGAGATATCGGGCGGCACCCGCCTGCAAGCCATGGCCTCCAGCGGCGAAAACGCTGCGCCGATTGAGCTGAAGGCCGTGGATCAGAAATGGCCGCTCTACGGCACACTCACTTTAAACGATGGCAGCACGACCGGCGCGCCGTCCGGCAATAATGCCTATCTCGGCCAAGGCGCGATGGATCGACTCGACATCGCTGTTGGCGAGACCTTCCGCGTCGGCACAGTCGACCTGATTGCCGCTGGCGTCATCGAGAACGAGCCTGACCGCCTGTCTGAAGGCTTCCAATTGGGGCCGACAATTATCGTCGCAGAGGACGTGCCAGGCCGTGCAGGCTTGCTAGAGCCGGGTTCGCTTTATGAAAGCAAATATCGCGTCGCTTTTGCCAACCAAGCCCGTGACCCCGGCGAGGTCGAAGAAGAGCTGACCGAAGTCTTCCCCAATTCCGGTTTCGACTTCCGTACCCGAGACCGCGCATCGCCTGGCGCAGACCGTTTTGTCCAGCGCATGAGTGACTTTCTGACGCTGGTTGGTCTGGCTGCTCTGGTTATTGCCGGCATTGGCATTGCTGGCGGCGTCTCGTCCTATCTGGAGGCCCGCAGAGGCAGCATTGCTACGCTAAAGGTGCTGGGTGCATCATCCACCGACATCGTCCGCATATACGCCATGCAAATCGCGGTTGTCGCGCCTATCGGCAGCGCAGCCGGGCTGACCGTAGGCGTGCTGGTGACCCCGGTGCTTGGCGCCGCCCTTGAAGGCTTGCTGCCGGTCGAAGCTGGCTTTGTGATTGAGCCTGCACCGCTACTGCTCGCGGCGGCTTACGGCTTGCTCGTTGCCTTTGCCTTTGCCGCAGCGCCGCTTTTGCGAGCACGCACTTTCCCCGCAATGGCTCTGATGCGCTCCAGCACTCCGCTGTCGAACACCGATTGGCGGCCATTGCTCTGGACCGGCGCAGGCATTGGTGCCGTCTGTATCCTGGCTCTAATCAGCACCAACCAGCTGGTTCTGACCGCTGGATTCCTATTTGGCGCGGGCGGCGCGTTGCTCGCCCTCGGAGCCTTGGGCATCGCGATCCAAAAGCTCGCGCGCGGTGCACCCCGGCCCAGCAATCCGTTGCTCCGCAGCGCAGTCACCAATCTGCATCGCCCCGGCGCGCCTACCGGCTCTTTGGTCACCGCGCTTGGTTTTGGCTTGGCTGCGTTTGTCCTATTGGCCGCTGTACAAAGCGCGATTGATGGCAATATCCAAAGCCGCGTCCCAGCAGAGGCGCCCGATTACTTCGTGCTCGACGTGCCGCGCGAAGGGGAGGAGACCTTTCGCGGTCTAATCGATGAGCAATTCCCCGGTTCCAATATCCGCGCCGTGCCAACCTTGCGCGGTTCCGTGCTTGCCTTTGGCCCTGAAGGCGCGATGCAGCGCGTGGCCGACCTTGAAGAGATACCAGAAGGCGCATGGGCGCTGCGCGGCGAGCGCGGCCTCACCTATGCCGACGAGTTGCCAGTCGGAAACAGCCTAACCGAAGGCGAATGGTGGAACGAAGGCCATTCAGGTGACCCGCTGGTGTCGATCGATGCGCAATTGGCCGAGGGAGCTGATCTGGGCATTGGCGACAAGCTGACGATTGGCGTGCTCGGGATTGAGCGCACCGTCACCGTTGCTAATATCCGAGAAATCGACTGGGAAAGCATGGGTTTCAACTATGCTCTCGTTTTCTCCGAAAACGCGATTTCCGACGCGCCGCACAATCTAGCGGCGACCATTGAGCTGCCCGCCTCCGCAGGCGATGAAGGGCGCGGCGAATTGCTCCGCGCAATGGTGCGCGAGTTCCCTTCAAGCTCCGTGGTCGAGGTAAAGGACGTGCTGACCGAAGCGCGCACAATCCTGCAGCAGGTGGGCCTCGCGACCTTGGCTGCGGCTGCCGTCACAGTCCTCGCCGGACTGGCAGTGTTGATGGGCGCGATTGCAGCAGCACGGGCCGCACGGATGCACGACACCGTCGTTCTGCGCGTGCTTGGAGCAAGCCGTAAGCAGGTGCTGCTGATGCAGCTGGCGGAATATGGCCTGATCGCCGGTTTGCTGGCGTTGGTTGCGCTCGGCCTTGGTTCGGCGCTCGCTTGGGTGATTATCACCCAGCTATTTGAATTCGATTGGTTGCCAGCCTGGGGCGAAGTGCTGAGCGTGCTCGGCCTAGGTCTGTTTATGGTGCTGGCATTCGCTCTGGGCGGGTCTCTGCCGCTGCTGCGCGCAAAACCGGCGCAGGCGCTGAGGGAACTTTAGGCAAAGAAAAAGGGGGAGCTTGCACCAGCAAGCCCCCCTCTTAGTATTTATCGAGCCTATTCGAAAACCGAGGAACTGGTCGGGTTCTTTGGGTCTGGACCAAACCGGTTTGGTCCTGCCGTACCTGGCAGACACATAAGCACCAAAAACCCGATGCTAGCCAGAAAACCAACAAATGGGATCAGGCTCGCAACCATGACGCCGAGATACCACCAACCCGACATATCGCGATCATGCAAACGGCGGACGACAACCGCAATCGACGGGATGAAAATCGCCAGGGCATAAATACCAAAGATACCAAGCAGCAAAGTGCTCATCACCCCGCCGCCAGACAACGCATTTTCAATTGCTGCTGCTTCGGCCATCGGATCACCGCTAGCGCCTGCAGCAAAAGAGGCTGACATCATCGAGAAGAAGAAAGGACCAATCAGCACCGCACTGATGATCAGGTTAAGCAGCGCGAACATCCAATATTCTTTGCGCCGGGAGCGTCCCTGAAAATCGGCATAGCGTTTCAGCGGTAAAATCATCCATTCCATGTAAGTGATCCCCTCTAGTAGAAGTTCTAGCCCCAGATCCACGGGACACGCGCCTTTTGCACCATACCTAGGTGTTTAGCGCAATAAAAAAGGGGCCCGCCGTGCTGCGAGCCCCCTTTCATTGTCTTAAATTTGATTCGCAGGGATCAGAACTTGAAGCGTACGACGCCGCCATAGGTGCGCGGTACGCTCGGGTAACCTGAGACCGTACCAGCCTGTGCAACACCATCGAACACAGTCAAAATATAACGATCATTTAGCAAGTTGCGCGCAAATGCCCCCACTTCCAGGCCGTTGTCGAGCTGCAAGGTCACGGAGCCGTTGACGAGGTTAACTTCGCGCTGGAAGTCATTGTCACCGAATGTCGGCAGGCCATTGTTAATCCGCGTATTGCTCTCATGCGAATAATCCAGTCGGCTGACCAGGCGATTGCCACTGTCACCGAATTCATGCGTGTATGTCGCCGAAGTCGAGATGCTAATCGCAGGAATGCCTGCAGGTCGCTCACCAGTAAGATTGCCCACTGGGCTTTCTTCAAAGCTATCGAAGAACGGGTCCAGATAGGTTAGCGAGAAGGTCAGAACGAGCGGATCCGTTGGAACGATCGTCGTATCAAACTCAAAACCTTGAACCGACTGCTGTCCAGCATTTACCAAGGCAAAGCCTGTGCCTGTGAACAGGAAGCTTTGGAAGTTGTCGATGGTCTGATCGAACAGCGCAAGGTTGAAACCAAAGCCATCAAACTGAGCCTTCACACCAATTTCATACACTTCAGCTTCCTCTGGCCCGGCAAAACGAGCGCCAATACCAAGATTGGTAATTGGCAAACCAGCGTCCGTAATAGGTGACGACGGAGCCAAGAAGTTGCTGCCACCAACAACCGCAGAAACCCCTGCCGGTAGAGTCGCTGGGACGAAGTCCCCGAGCGCCGGTCGACTGTCGCGCGACAAGTTGACTGAGCTTGCCTTGAAGCCAGTTGCGAATGAACCGTAAATGTTGATTTCCGGCGATACATCATAAGCAACTCGCAACGTGTACGAGAAATCGGTGTCGCTCGTGCTTGATTGCTCCACACCATTAGGAATGTTCAAGAATGGCGGTTGGAACTGGAACGGAGCAAGCCCAAGTAGCGGGTTTTGTGCAGGGTCGAGAGCCGCCGCACCCAAACCATCTTGCGTAGCCTGAGGCAGCGCAAGGAACTGCTCACGTGTGGTAACTCCGCCCATGGTCGCACCAGTAATGAAGGCGTCTGCCAAATTCACATTCGCCAATTCATCAAACGACGTCTGGCTGAGGGCAAAATCTTTCTCATCATCAGTGTAGTTGAAACCACCTGTGAATACGAGACCATCCACTGGTTCGAAATCAACCGTCCCGAAAATCGAAAATGACGTATTGTCGAGCGAATAATCTTCGACCGTAAACGCGCCTTCGGAAAAGATGCTATTGAGCGGCAGACCCAATGCTGTCTCTACCCCCAAGAACGTACCTGGGCCAGTAGGCGTCAGCAGCTCGAAAAATGTGCGACTGGCACCCCCTATGTTCAACTCGCTATTTTGCTGGATACTTTCATCAAAGTAGAAACCACCGAGCAAGAAATTGATCGGACCATCGAAATCCGAAGCAATTCGGAATTCTTGAGTAAAGGTTTCAACTTCCTGATCGCGAATTTCATTGACGATATCGGCGCTTGTAAAATCGACATCCTGATCAACAAAGTTCTTCAATTCGCGGTATGCGGTAATAGACGTTACCGAAATCGCGCCGATATCCCAGTCAACTTGAACTGAACCACCATAGTTATCAACTTCGTTGACAGGAGCTCGGTTGAGGAACACTTCATCGCTAAAGAAATCAGTATTCAGCGCGCCACCCACGGCAAAAACCGCTGGCGCTGTCGGGCCTGCGACAATTGTATTAACTGTACAGCAAACTTCATCAATCCGGGAATAATCGGCCTGCGCACGGATTCTAAGATCAGGCGAGACTTCAAATAGCAATTGGCCTCGGAGGCTATACCGGTCACGATCATTGATATCTTCATCAAGATTAACAATCTCGCCAATCCCATCGCGAGAATTATAACTTCCATCGATCGAGAAAGCGATGTTTTCGGTGATTGGTCCCGTGACATCTCCTTTAACAGTAAGCGCGTTGAAATTACCGTAAGTGACTTCGCCTGAACCACCAAACTCAAATTGGGGCTCGCGAGTAACAACCGAGATCACACCTGCCGATGCATTCTTGCCGAACAGAGTGGACTGCGGACCGCGAAGAACTTCGATGCGCTGTACATTTGCCAAATCACCAAGCGAACCAACCGAACGTGACCGGAATACGCCATCAACGAATACGCCGACCGATGGTTCGATACCGAAATTGTTGTCACCGTTACCGAAACCGCGGATGATGAATGTTGTGCTCGACGAGTTTTGAAGCTGGCTCACCCGCAGCGACGGAGTGACGGTTTGCAGGTCGAGTATGTCGCGAATCTGCGCGTTTTCGAGTGTTTCGCTTGAGGTTACAGAGACCGAAACCGGCGTCTCTTGCAGTGTCTGCTCTCGCTTGGTCGCGGTAACAATGATCTGATTGCTGCTGAAGCCATCATCGGCTTCTGGAACTTCTTGATCTTGCGCTGCGGCCATTGTTGGCGCACCAAGCGCGATCGCTGCAGCACCTGTCATCAGGGCAAGACGTTGTAGGCCAAGCAGAACCGGTCGAAATCGAACGCATAGGAACTCCTCTCCAAAAATTCGATCAGCCGCGGTCGCATCTCCAAATGCGTTATACACCGGACTAAGTGGCTATTGTGTTAGGCCAGCACCTGCCGTGCCACAAGCGAGAAACCCCAACAAACCGTGGCTTGCAACAGCTGGTGTTGCATTGGTGACACAGTGAAAAATTGCTGCATTGCGATGATTTTTCGCGTCGCAATCGCTTGCCGTAACGGCGAGCCTGCGCTAGGCGCGCCAGCAATGCTGCATCGCAGCACATGCTCTACTATAAAATAGGCGGGAATTTGGGGCGTCAATCGGACGCCAGTGTCCGCCAATTTCTGTGTTTCTGGTCACCCGGCCTTGCCGCTGACCTTTATTCGAAAGCGTTTTTCAATGTCCGCCTCTCAACCTCGCGCTTTGCGCAACATCGCCATCATCGCGCACGTCGACCACGGCAAAACCACATTGGTCGACCAACTTTTCCGCCAGTCAGGCACATTCCGCGACAACCAGCGGATCGAAGAGCGCGCGATGGACTCAGGTGACCTGGAAAAAGAACGCGGCATTACCATTCTTGCAAAATGCACCAGCGTTGAGTGGGACGGCGCCAATGGCGAAACCACTCGCATCAACATCGTCGATACCCCCGGACACGCCGATTTTGGCGCCGAGGTTGAGCGTATTCTCAGCATGGTCGACGGCGTTATCCTGCTGGTCGACAGCGCAGAAGGCGCCATGCCGCAAACTAAATTCGTCACCGGCAAGGCGCTTGCACTTGGCCTGAAGCCGATTGTTGTCGTCAACAAGGTCGACCGTCCGGACGGGCGCGGCCAGGAAGTTCTGGACGAAGTATTTGACCTGTTCGTCTCGCTCGATGCCAATGATGAACAACTCGATTTCCCAGTGCTCTTCGCTTCAGGCCGCGATGGCTATGCCAGTGAAGATCCAGAGGCCCGCGATGGCACTCTCGCCCCGCTGTTTGAGCGCATCATCGCGCATGTGCCCGCACCTGGCCTAGACACCGAAGGCCCGTTTAGCTTCCTTGCGACCTTGCTTGACCGTGACAATTTCATGGGCCGCGTTCTAACTGGCCGCGTCCAATCGGGCAGCCTCAAGGTCAATGATCCAATCCACGCGATCGATGTCGACGGCAATGTTGTCGAAGTTGGCCGCGCAACCAAGCTTATGAGCTTTGATGGTCTGGAACGCGTTCCGGTTGAAAGCGCGGAGGCTGGTGACATCATCGCACTTGCTGGGCTTGAGAAGGCAACGGTTTCCAACACTATTGCTGATCCAGAGGTGAAAGAGCCAATCGCTGCACAGCCAATCGATCCGCCAACCTTGGCGATGCGCTTTGCCGTGAACGACAGTCCGCTGGCCGGGCTGGAAGGCAGCAAGGTGACGAGCCGGATGATCCGAGACCGTTTGCTGCGCGAGGCAGAAACCAATGTTGCAATCCGCATCACTGAAAGCGACGATAAGGACAGCTTTGAAGTGGCTGGCCGCGGCGAGCTGCAGCTCGGCGTTCTGATCGAGACCATGCGCCGTGAAGGCTTTGAACTCGGCATTTCGCGCCCGAAAGTGCTGTTCCGCGAAGAAGAAGGTCAGCGCATGGAGCCATATGAAACTGTCGTCATCGACGTGGATGACGAGCATTCCGGCACCGTTGTTGAGAAAATGCAGAAACGCAAAGCGGACCTCACCGAAATGCGTCCGTCTGGCGCGGGCAAGACCCGCATAACTTTCTCTGCTCCGTCGCGCGGTCTGATTGGCTATCACGGCGAATTCCTGTCCGACACACGTGGCACAGGCATTATGAACCGTCTGTTTGAGAAATACGGCCCTTACAAAGGCACCGTTGGGGGCCGAAATAATGGTGTCCTTATCTCTAACGGCAATGGCGAGACCAACGCCTATGCGCTCAACATGCTTGAAGAACGCGGCGAGTTGTTCGTTGGAGCAACGGTGAAAGTTTATGAGGGCATGGTGATTGGCGAAAATGCCAAGCCGGATGACCTTGAAGTCAACCCGATGAAGGCCAAGCAGCTTTCCAATGTGCGCTCCTCGGGCAAGGACGATGCGATCCGCCTCACGCCGCCTCGGCGCATGAGCCTGGAGCAGTCGATTGCCTATATCGATGACGATGAAATGGTTGAAGTAACGCCGGAATCCATTCGCCTTCGCAAGTCTTCCTTGTGCCCGCACGAGCGCAAGAAACTGAAGCGTAAGAAAGATGCCGCCTAGGCTGTTGCAGTTTTGCTACAGCCAGAAGATTCATGCCAAATTACCCTTAAATAACTGATTTTCAAAAGTTTTGAAAATAGGTTCACGATTCGAAACTGAATCTATGCATTCGTGTGCATGAAAATTTGCATCGCGGATCCTACTGCCCCTTCCCTTCGTTCAATCTGCGCCTATTAACGTGGACAAGAAAGAGGACCCCCCACTATGAAAAGCTCTAAAACTTTGTTCAAATTGTCTTGTGCGATCGCCGCCATTGGTGCTGCATCGCCGGTTCTTGCGCAGCAGCAAGAGACAGTAACCAGTGATAATGCCGCCGCAGAAACCAGCGGCGATAACGAGATCATTGTTACCGGTTCGTTCATCCGCCGCCAGTCTCAAGCTGACCTGGCATCGCCATTGGCAACAGTTGATAGCGGCGCAATCGCAGATATCGGCGCGCAAAACATCGGTGAGATTACACAATCGCTGACAATCAACAGCGGCGCACAAAACAACCCGGACGCCTTCACCCAAGGTGGCACGACCGGCACCTCAAACATCAACTTGCGCGGCCTGGGCGTCGCCTCGACACTGATCCTACTAAACGGTAAGCGCCAGACACTGTCTGCGTCGCCAACCAATGATGGCATTAACTTCGTCGACACCAGCTCGCTGGTCCCGCTGATTGCGGTTGAACGCGTAGAAATCCTGAAAGATGGTGCCTCTTCGCTTTACGGTTCCGACGCAGTTGCTGGCGTGGTGAACTTCATCACCCGCGATGACTACGAAGGCCTGCTCGTCTCTGGCGAATACACAGAGCACCTTAGCACTGGCGATTACAGCGAATACAACATCCAGGCACTGGCTGGCGCCGCTTTTGGCGATCTCAACCTTGTTGGCGCAATCAGCTATGTGAACCGCTCGCCGCTCACCACCGCTGAGCGCCGCCTTTCTGTGCCAGCCGATGACACATCCGCACTAGGCAACCCCGGGGCATTCTTCGGTGTCACGGGCGCCCCTGCTGGCGCACCAACGTTTGACCCAGGCTGCGCAGATGCGGGCGGCACACCATTGCCTGCAAGTGCCGCTGCGGCGCCGCTTTTGCCGACTGGTATTGGCTTTTGTGGTTTCGACTTCGGTGAGTTTTTCAACCTCGTGCCGGACGAAGAGCGCATCACGGCCTTCGTATCGGCCAAAGCTGACTTGTCTGACTCGGTGCGCTTCAGTGCCGAGGTAAGCTACGCTGACAACACGGCGCGGCGCGGCAACTCGCCAACCTTCCCGTTCCTGCAACTTGGCCAAGCGGTAGTTCCCAGCTTCAATCCGAGCAATATTTTCGGAGAGAACGTGGTCTTTTTCGGGCGCGCGAGCGGAAATGGCGGCGAGGTCTCTCCCGCTCTGTTTGAATCCCAGACATTTCGCATCTCTTCCACTCTGGAAGGCGATTTTGAATCCGGCCTGCTCGCAAACGGTCGTTGGAACGTAAATCTGACCTTCGCTGACAATGACTTCACCGGAAACACCGAAGACACTGTGCGTGACCGGTTTGCATGCGCATTGCGCGGTTTCAATGCGGTTCCGGCGTTCAACGCAGCGACTGGCCTCGATTGCACCGCCGCCAACCCGTTCCTGACGGCCAATGGCGCAGCAATCCCTGCCGATGGCACCTTCTTTAACCCCTTCGCCTCAGCGCTTGCTGGCGGTGGCAACACCAATGCAGCGCTGCTCGACTACATTACCGAATTCTCGGTTTCTAATCGTGATGCCGAATTGTTCGTCGCAGAAGGCTATGTCTCTGGTGAGATCGCTGAACTTCCCGCAGGGCCAATCGGCATCGCAGTCGGCGTGCAATATCGCGAACAGCGAATTTCAGCGACGTTTGACGACATTACGCAGAGCGATGGCTTTGCCTTCCTGATCGGTGAACAAGCGTTCTCCGGTGCGCAAGACGTCTATGCAATCTTCGGAGAACTGGCCGTTCCAGTAACCGAATGGGCCGATCTACAGCTGGCACTTCGTTTCGAAGATTACGGCACGGATGGCGGCGACACGCTCGATCCAAAGATCGCATTGCTGCTTCGTCCAACCGATTGGGTCTCGCTGCGTGGATCGTTCTCGACTTCATTCCGCGCACCATCGACCTTCCAACAGCAAGGTCAGTCGACCACGCTGCAACAGGTCGCAGACCCCCTCGCAGGCAATGCGTTTGTCGCCGTTCGAGCTGTCGGTAACCCGAACTTGGTTCCAGAGGACTCAACCGCTTACAACCTGGGCTTCACACTCCAGCCAATCAGCGGCCTCGAAATCAGCGCGGACTATTACAATTTCGATTTCCAAAACGCGATTGTTCAAACATCTGCACAGGCTCTGGTAAACGCCGATCCAAACGGCCCGAACATCATTCGCAGCCCAGCTGGTACGATCATTCAGGTCAACAACAGCTTTGCGAATGCTGCCAGTGTTGAGACATCGGGGATCGATTTCTCGATCCGCTATGCGATCGACACCGACTTCGCGACGATCACACCAAGCTTCGAAGGCAACTACGTCCTCAGCTATGACTTGCAGGAAACCGTAGGCGGCCCAGAAATCGATGGGGCAGGAAACCGCAACTTCACCAATTTTGGCTCCCCAACGCCGGAATTGCGTTTCAACGCTGGCCTCCAGTTTGAAGCCGGTGCGCATTCCTTCAACGTCTTTGGCCGCTACATCGATAGCTATATCGACGATCAAAATGGCGGAGCGGACATCGACAGCGATTTCCGGGTCGACGTTCAATACAGCCTCGCCATCAACGAGCTGTTTGACCGCGACAAAACCGTTACGCTGACCGCTGGTGTTCGGAACGTCTTTGGTGTGACCGCCCCTCGCGTGGCGACCAACGGTGGCTTTGACAGCCGGGTTGCCGATCCGCGCGGCGCCGTGGGCACCGTCGGTCTGGTTGCTGAATTCTAAGCCAACACTTGCTGGCTAAACCTAGGCTCAGCCTGAGTTAGAACAAAAAAGAGCCCTGAGCGCATCTCGCGCTTGGGGCTCTTTCCATGCTGACGGAGAAACTTCTTCGTTTTGTGTAACCAAGCATCGCGCCGACGCGAACTTAATACCAGCACGTCGGCAATTCTGCCGATAATCCGTCTTGGAGACTACAAAAATGCTGCGCTTTTTCGCCCTTATCGCCGCCATTGGCGCCATCGTTATTGGAGCGATGCAACTTTCTGCCAAGTCCGACACAACCGGATGGCAGACGTATGACGCGGCAGAATTTACAATGGCGCAAGGCAAAGGCAAAACCATTGTGGTTGATGTCTATGCCGACTGGTGCCCAACCTGCCGCGCTCAAGCTCCGATCCTTGACGAGCTTCGTGCGGAAAAATCGGGCGCTAACGTGAAATTCGTCAAAGTGAATTTCGATGATGAAAAGGCGTTCCTGCGCAAGCACCGGATCCCGCGCCAATCGACCGTCCTCGTGTTCAAAGGCGAAAAGGAAGTTGCCCGCACGATCGCAGAAACGAACCGCACTCGGCTACGCAGCGCCATTCTGAAAGCGCTCTAATCTCTGCGATTGCGCGCAGTCGCATCATAGAAAGCTGAAGGCAACGCCATGCTAGGCAGCACGCTTTTATCCTTTGTCGCCGGTCTGGTGACGATCCTGAATCCCTGCGTGCTGCCGCTGGTGCCAATCTTGGTCGCATCAGCCCTGGGCAAGAGCAAGTTTGGGCCACTTGCCTTGGCTGCGGGCTTGGTCACCAGCTTCACTCTGTTTGGCTTTACGGTGATCGCGTTTGGATATTCCATCGGGATCAACGAGCAGGCGATCCGCCTATTCGCAGGCGCATTGCTGGCGGTGGCAGGCATAGTCTTGCTCATTCCGCAGGCGCAGACTGCGATCAGCGCTGCGGCCGCACCAATTTCCAATTTCGGCAATCAACGGCTGTCTAGATTGAGCGGCGACGGCGCTGGCGGGCAGTTCGCTATCGGTCTGCTGCTCGGCATCGTGTGGGCACCTTGCGTTGGGCCGACATTGGGCGTCGCGATCGCGGCGGCCAGCCAGGGCAAGGATTTACTTACGAGCTTTTTCATCTTCTTTGTCTTCGGACTGGGCGTCGCAACCTCGATCCTCGCCTTCGCCTATGGTTCGCGCAAGGCCATTGGGGAACGCCGCAAGACGATGATGGCACTGGCGAAATACGGCAAACCCCTGTTCGGCATTACCCTGTTGCTGGTCGGCCTGATGGTTCTCACGGGCTTCGATAAAGTGATTGAGATCGCTTTGCTGGATGCCCTGCCCCAGGGATTGATTGAATTCACCACCCGTTTCTAAAGCGGGGGTGCACAGCGCGCTGAACGTAAACCTGCACCGGCAGCCGTCCCTAGACCGCTTGCGCCCACCTTCCTATGCTATCCCCTCAAAACAATGACGGAGGGCAGAATGGCAGAAGCAGATGAGCCGCGCATTACTGGGTTGGGCGGTGTTTTTTACATTGTCGATGACCCGGCGGCGACGCGCGAATGGTACCGCGACACCTTAGGCTTAGATGGCGAGTACGGGCCGCAGCTCGCCTGGGCGGAGGAGCCAAAGGCCAACCCTTATTCCTTGATCAGTCACTTTTCCGATGCGACATATATCAAGCCCGGCAAGAACGGCTTCATGATCAATCTGCGGGTCAATGATCTCGATGGCTTCATCGCCAAGCTGAAAAAGAAGGAGGTAAAAATCCTCGATACGGCAGATGAGGGATACGGCAAGTTTGCCTGGTTGCTCGACCCCAATGGCATCAAGATCGAATTATGGGAGCAGGTGGCAGAAGAATTGCCGTAAACCTGCACTTAGCTTCCCCAGCTCTGCGACAAACCAACTCAGCATCAAGCCAGACTGCTTAGGCGCAAGGTCCCGTCCTTTTGCCAAGCCAGTATGGTTAGCGGGTTGTTAACCATATCTGCGCCATGCATGCAGGACCATGAAACGCACCTCAATCACTCAAGACCTTCCGCTTAACCGCAAGGCGGAAACCGCATTTGCCGCACGCGCCATAATCCTAGCCGCCAGCGCGGTCGCTCTCGCCGGTTGCGGTATCTTGCCTTCGTCGAACGGTTCCCCATCGCGCGGAAGCAGCAAACCGCCTGTCAGCTCAACCCAAGGCAATATCTCAAATCGCACCGCGGACCGCACCTGCTTTGCGCAGCTTAGCGCATCGGGCGTTCGGTTTGATCCGTTGCCAGATGCCTATGGCGCGCCTGGATGCAGCAAGCTGGGCACTGTTCAACTCTCCGCTCTGGCCGGTGATCGCTCCCGCTTTGGGATCAGTAATATCGGCCCTGTGCAATGCCGCACGGCTAGCGCGTTTAATGGATGGGCGAGGTTCGGCGTTGACCGAGCGGCTAAGCAAATTTTGGGCAGCGGCCTGGTGCGGATTGAGACAATGGGATCTTACTCTTGCCGCAATGTGGCTGGCACATCGCGCCGCTCCGCCCATGCCCGTGCGGAGGCCATCGACATCTCAGGGTTCTTGCTCAAAGACGGGCGCAGTATAAGCGTTCAAGGCGATTGGTCTCGGGGTAGCGCGGCGGAACGCGAGTTTCTGAGGGTCGTGCACAAGAGCGCCTGCAAACGATTCGGTACGGTGCTCGGGCCGGACTATAACCGCGCACACGAGGATCATTTCCACGTTGAAGGCACAGACGGAAGCTTCTGCCGCTAGAGACGTCTCGGCTTCGATCCGACGGGGGCTATGTAGGATATTGCAGGAGCAGTTCCCTACTCGACCGGCATCTCCGGCTCTAACTTCGCTTCAATCTTCAGGCGAACAGCCTCGGCTGCATGCCTCGCGCCAAGCTTGTTCATCATATTGGCGCGGTGAATTTCCACCGTGCGCGGACTGATATCGAGCTCCCTTGCGATCACTTTGTTGCTGCTGCCCTCGGCCAGCCAATCAAGCACTTCGCGTTCACGATTGGAGAGACTTGAAATCCGGCTGCGCGCATCAATCATGCGGCGGCGGGCGGCACCAAAAACCTCAGCCTCCTTCTCAATTCGAGTGAGACAACGTGAGAAGCGTTCTGGATCGATCGGGATCGACAAATAGTCGAGCGCACCAGCCTTAATCGCTTCAACAATACGGCCCGGCTTTGGTTGTTCGTCGACCGCGATCAGCGGCAGCCAAACGCCTAGCTTGCTGAGCCGTTCGAAGATCATGGCCACCCCGCCTTCCTCGATCGCATCGCGAGCGATAATGATCCCATCTCGCGGCGGATGCGCCGAAAGATCGCTGAGATCGCCATAGACTTCGCAGTGGTGCCCTAAGGCGAACCCTGCGCGAGACAATTCCGCCCTATGACGGCTGGAAGAGTCGATGAAATGGAGGATTGCTTTGCGTGTCATTCATTATGAATGCGCATTTCCCCATACGGAATCATCCCAAGTCTGAACCAATTTCGAGTAGATGGACTCTAGCTACGGGTGACGGCTTGGTCCAAAATGGATGCAACAGCTCATCAAGCTCTCAGTATTCTATCTGATCAGGTCAAATCACTAGGTTTTGGGGCCGAAACTGTAGTCCGGCAAAGAATGAAATGCCGATTTAAGCGCGTCGCCCCAACTCGATGAGATCGAGTCAAAATAGGGGTCTTCGTGAGTAATTCGATGTTGATGCGTGGGTGCAAATTCATCCCGGCCGATCACCATTAGATCAAGCGGAAGGCCAACGGAGAGGTTGGCCTTAAGCGTGCTGTCGAATGACACCATCAGCAATTTTACCGCATCTTCAAAGCTCATGTCGCGGTCATATCCGCGCAGCAAAATCGGTCGTCCGTATTTGGTCTCACCAATCTGGAAAAACGGCGTGTCGAGGCTGGCCTCGATAAAGTTGCCCTCTGGATAGATCATGAACAATCGCGGCTCCATGCCAGCAATTTGGCCAGCAACGATGATTGTCGCTGTAAACTTGCCGCGCCCACGTTCTCCATTGGCACTCTGGCGTTCTTCGATTGTAGAGCGCAACATCTTGCCGATGTCAGAGGCAACTTGAAACATGGTCGGCGATTTGAACAAAGTGTTCTCGCGTTCGTCGGGTTCTTTGGTGCGCTCCTCCAGCTTACCAATCACCGCTTGGGTGGTTGCCAGATTGCCAGCCGTCATGACCGTGATCATACGCTCGCCAGGGACGCTCCAATGAAACATCTTGCGGAACACCGAAATGTTGTCGACGCCTGAATTGGTGCGCGTATCGCTCATCAAAACAAGGCCGCGGTCCAGCACCATGCCAACGCAATATGTCATACAGCTCTCTTATATCTATCGAAGCGCCGCGATAGAAGAGATGCGGCGCGCAGCAAAGCGATATTGTGCAGCGCCTATTGCTGGCTTTGCTGCTCCACAGCCACTTCGACCTTGAGCGATTGCCGGGCCGATCCAAAACTGATTCCGGTGACCGGCGCAGCATCACGGTAATCTCTGCCTGTGGCGACCCGAACATAGCGCGGATCGGGACTGATCCCGTTAGAGATATCAAATCCGACCCAGCCCAATCCATCGATATGTGCCTCGGCCCAGGCGTGGCTTGCCTCTTGATCGATCCGGTCGTTCATCATCAGATAGCCGCTAACATAGCGAGCAGGAATATTCGCCATGCGAGCTGCGGAAAGGAAGATGTGCGTGTGATCCTGGCACACGCCCACGCCCGCCTCAATCGCCTCCTCTGACGTGGTGCTGACTGCGGTTGCCCCTGTGCGATAAGCAACCTGATCCCGGATTTTCGCGGACAATGCATGCAAGAAGTCGAGCTTGCCGCTTTGATCATCACCCTCGTCGGCATCCACTTCCCGTACCAGCGCGCGCAGCTTCGAGCCCGGCTTGGTCAACCGTGTCTGACCCAGAAAACTCCACAACGGTAGATGGCCCGAGTGCCGCCCGATAACGCCGGCATTGTCCTCGGTCTCCACCACGCCCCGGCAGGTCACGCTTACCTCCTGCGCGCCGGGATCCAGCGCAATCAGCGTGACAGTGTTAAAATGCTCATCTTCATATTCCAGCTCGCTATGCGCGTTTTCATACTCCATCTGCCAATCCACAATCTTCTGGCCCTGCGTCTCCTTCGGCGTCAGGCGCAGCCTCTGGAGCGCGTGAACCACGGGATCGGTAAAGCTGTAGCGGGTGGTGTGACGGATCGACAGGCGCATCAGTGGTGGAACCTGTAGTCGCTAGCAATCGCCGTGCTGATCGCGACATTACGGTGCATGAGGTTCAGCAGGAATTCGTGCAGACCCTGATCAAAGATCTGGTCCACGGTAATCTCCGCAATCTCCATATCGGCCTCATGCATCAGCGAGTTGCACTCTCCCTCTCGTCCATGAATACGGGCCAATGCGGCCAATTGGTCGCGCAGCGCGCTGCGGCAAAAGGCTAGGCTGCGCGGGAAGCGGTCGTCCAGCACCAAAAATTCAACGATGCTGCGCGCTTCGATACGCCCAGCATGTAGCCAGCTGTATGCGCTTGCCCCAGCGACGGAGCGCAACACTTGCTCCCATTGCCCGCTGTCGATCCGCGAACCGACATGGCCAAGCGTCGGGAGCAGCAGGTAGTATTTCATGTCGAGGATGCGGGCCGTGCTTTCCGCGCGTTCTATAAAGGTGCCCGCGCGGGCAAAGTGATAACCCTCATTGCGCAACATCGATCCTTCGACTGCTCCATGCACTAGCGTGCCCGCGCGCCGGATCATGCCGACCACATCGCCAACAGAGTTTTGACCAATCGGGCGTTTCAGCACGTCTTCCAGCGCCATCCAGTTTTCATTCACCGCGCCCCACACTTCGCTGGAGATATTGGTCCGCGCCATCCGTGCGTTGGTCCGCACGGCGCCAAACATTTCGCGTACGCTGGCCGGGTTGTCGCGACCGCGCAGAATGAAGTTCCATACCTGCTGCCCGGTGTAATCCTCATGCGCCGCTTCATAGGCCGCCCGCTGACCGGAGGTTGCAATGACAGAACGCCATTCTTCCTCAGCCGTCGCCGTATCCCGGGTCAGCGCCATCCGCAGTCCCGCCTCTAAAAGCCGCGCGGTGTTTTCGGCCCGCTCCAGATAGCGGAACATCCAAAACATGCCATTGGCGGTACGTCCTAACATCGTGCCTCCGCCATCAGTCTTTTAAAACCCAAGTGTCTTTGGTGCCGCCGCCCTGGCTGGAATTGACCACCAAAGATCCGTCTTTCAGAGCCACGCGGGTCAAGCCGCCCGGCGTTATGTCGATGCCGTCGGGTGACACCAGCACGAACGGACGCAGGTCAACGTGACGCGGCGCGAGACCCTTGCGGGTGAAGATCGGGCAGGTCGACAAAGCCAGCGTCGGCTGGGCGATGTAATTCTCCGGATTGGCCTCCAACTTGGCGCGGAATTTCTTAATCTCACGCTTGGATGCGGTTGGCCCGATCAGCATGCCATAGCCGCCCGAACCGTGGACCTCTTTCACCACCAGCTCGTCCAGATTGTCGAGCACATAGGCCAAGCCGTCATCATCGGCGCAGCGCCAGGTTTGCACATTGGGCAGCAGCGGTTTCTCACCAGTATAAAACTCGACGATTTCCGGCATAAAGCTGTAAATCGCCTTGTCATCGGACACGCCCGTACCCGGCGCATTGGCGATGGTGACATTGCCCGCCCGGTACACATCCATGATGCCGGGAATACCCAGCACGCTGTCTGGATTGAAGGTCAGCGGATCGAGATAATCGTCATCAACTCGGCGATAGATCACATCCACCTGGGCATAGCCATCAGTGCAGCGCATTTGCACCTTGCCATCGACCACGCGCAGGTCGCTCGCCTCGACCAATGTTGCGCCCATTTGATCAGCCAGAAAGGCGTGCTCAAAATAGGCCGAATTGTAGATACCCGGCGTCAAGACCGTGACGTTCGGCTTGCCTCTGGTTCCTTCAGGCGCGCATGCGGCCAGACTGCGCGCAAGACGGCGCGGATAGTTCGATACGCTCTCAACCCCGATGCGAGAGAAGAGATCGGGGAACATCGACATCATCGTCTCGCGGTTTTCGAGCATGTAAGACACACCTGATGGCGTGCGTGCGTTGTCTTCCAAAACGAAGAACTCATCCGGCCCTGTACGTACCAGATCAATGCCAACAATGTGCGTGTAAATCCCGCCCGGCGGGGTGAAACCGACCATATTGGCCAGCCATGCGTCATTGTTGCGCAGCAGGCGCTCTGGCAGCTTAGCCAGCGCGAACGATCTCTTGCCGGTGGTACAAATCGTAGAGGAAGGCGTTGAGGGCACGCACGCGCTGCTCAATACCCTTCGTCAACCGCCGCCATTCACCCGCTGTGATAATGCGTGGGACCATGTCAAACGGGATCAGGCGCTCCTCAGCCTCATCCTCGCCGTAAACATTGAAAGTAATCCCCGTTCGGCGAAAACTCTCATCCGCATCCTTGGCTTTGCGGCGAAGCAGATCTGTCGTCTGCTCTCCATACCATGATGAATAATCGGCATAGGCCGGACGCGGCGCCCCATCAGGGCCAAACATCTCATCAAATTGGGAACCCGACAGAACCAATTACCCCTAAGAATTGCACGCCATGCAAGGATGCTAAGCATTATTGCGCTGTCTCACAAGCAAAGGTTCAGTCCCGATCAAGTTCCTCAAGAACCGCGGAAATTGCCTCTTCCGAATAGGAAAAGCCGATATGGGTGCAGCGCAAGGCGACCGCACGGTCGCGCTCTTCCGCGGTGCCGCAGGCAGCGCGCGGAGCAATCATCCCGTCGCGCGGACTCCATAGGGCAATTGTTTCAACCGGCGGCTTCTCGCCCAGATCTGTGTCGATTGGCGGATCATCGACTGAATGTCCGGTAACAAACTGATAGGCGCGCCAGACGTTGTTCGCCCGTGGATCGCCCGAAAACGGCGATCCCATGGTGATCACTTTAGCGACAGCGTCCGGTTGACGCTTGGCCAGCTCGCGAGCAAAAATCCCGCCAAGGCTCCAGCCAAGCAGCACCACCGGCTCTCCCGCCCGCTCGCTCAGATTGAGCAGCCGTTCCTCAAGACTGGCCAGATTTTCTTCGCTCGGCCCCAGGTTAAAACCCAGCCCCCAACGTTTCGCGGTGTGGCCTGCGCGCTCCAATTGCCGGGCCATAAAGCGCATGCGCAGTGGGTGCGTCATAAAGCCGGGTAGCACCATGATGGTGCGCGGATGCTTGGCGCGCTCAATTGCAATCTTGCGGCGCGGGCGGTTGACAACCTCCGCCAGAACCTCAGCCTCGCCCAGAAGTTGCAGTATACCGGGACGCGGCGCACGTTCTTCCTCTGGCTGGCGCGCAAGAGCTATCCGGCGCGCAAACTCATCACGCGTCCAAAGCGAGGATTTCAATTCGGCAAGAGTAGCGAGTGAGGCCATGATCAAATCCCTTGGCAAAGCAGCGAGACTTACGGAGTGAAACGGTCGTCACTCACGGAAATTAGGCTGCGCGCGTGAACGCTTGGTGAAGCCTATTTTCGCTCCACCATCTCTCTGCAACGGTTCATAGATCATAGCCTCAAAGCGGCTTAGCCCGCTGGGCAATCGCCGATGCGTTCACTGGCGATATTCATCGTCATCTTCATTTCGCCCATGCCCGCCATTTCGCCTTCCATCGACATGGTCATATCCATGCTGGTTTCGGTGCCCGTGCCATTCAAGGTCATCACCATCTCACCCTGGCCGGGTACGTTACAGGTCATTTCCGCGCTGATGTCGCCGCCATTAACGTTAAACTTGCTGGTTTCGCATTCGCCGTTTTGCGGGCCTTTTGCGAGCTCTTCAAACCCCTTGTCGGCGTCTTCTTGCGACATGCAGGTCTCGGTTACCTGATCGGCCATGCCGCCTTTCATCATCTCGGCAACTTCTGGCGGCGCGCCGGGCATTTCAACGCTGATGAGTTTGGTCGTGGAACGATATTGCCCCGCCTTTGGCTTGATCACTTCGCCTGCAACTTCAGCCATCTCTTCGCTGGAAACAACTCCATCACCGTCTGCATCGGCATCGGTCGGCCCCGAACACGCTGCAATCGCCCCGGCGAGCGCCAACACACTAACAATCCGCTTCATATCCAAATTCCCTCCAGAAAAATCATTCATGGTGCTATCTGTCAGAGCGCCACTTCACAAGCGCGCATCCGCGCCGCATATGTCTTAACATGTCAGAACTCGTCATCCGCCGAGGGTTAGAAGAACCCGACACCTCTGGGGATTTCACCCCGCACCGCCCGGACCGTCCGGAAAAGAGCGATCCTGGCAGGCCGTTCAAAATCGTCTCTGATTATGAACCCGCTGGCGATCAGCCAACAGCCATTGCAGAGCTGGTGGAAGGCGCGACCACAGGCGAAAAGACGCAGACCCTGCTGGGTGTGACCGGGTCGGGCAAGACCTTCACCATGGCGAAAGTGATCGAGGCAACCCAGCGCCCCGCATTAATCCTGGCGCCCAACAAGATCCTTGCCGCGCAGCTTTACGGCGAGTTTAAAAGCTTCTTTCCTGACAATGCGGTCGAGTATTTCGTATCCTATTACGACTATTACCAGCCAGAGGCCTATGTCCCGCGCTCCGACACCTATATCGAGAAAGAAAGCTCGGTGAACGAGGCGATCGACCGGATGCGCCATGCGGCCACCCGCGCCTTGCTGGAACGCGATGATGTGATCATCGTCGCCTCCGTCTCGTGCCTCTATGGTATTGGATCGGTCGAAACCTATTCGGCGATGATTTTCGACATCAAAAAGGATGAAACCGTTGATCAACGCGAACTGATCCGCAAGCTGGTCGCCTTGCAATACAAGCGCAATGATGCCGCCTTTCAGCGCGGCACCTTCCGGGTGCGCGGCGACAATCTGGAGCTTTACCCTTCGCACTATGAAGACATGGCATGGCGGATCAGCTTCTTTGGTGATGAGATCGAAGAGATTGCGGAGTTTGATCCGCTGACGGGTAAGAAAGGCGCAAACCTCGACAAAGTTCGCGTCTATGCAAACTCGCACTATGTGACGCCTGGCCCGACCATGAAACAGGCCGCCGCCGCAATCAAATTTGAGCTGCAGCACCGCCTCAAGGAGCTACAGGAAGAGGGGCAATTGCTGGAGGCACAGCGGCTGGAGCAGCGCACCAATTTCGACCTAGAGATGATTGCCGCGACCGGCAGCTGTGCCGGGATCGAGAACTATTCTCGCTTCCTCACCGGCCGCCTGCCGGGTGAGCCGCCGCCCACTTTGTTCGAGTATCTACCGGAAAATGCACTGCTGTTTGTCGATGAAAGCCACCAGACCGTGCCGCAGATCGGCGCGATGTCGAAAGGCGATCACCGCCGCAAGATCACGCTGGCCGAACATGGCTTTCGCTTGCCGAGCTGCATCGACAACCGCCCTTTGCGCTTCAACGAATGGGACGCGATGCGCCCGCAAACCTTTGCCGTGTCGGCGACACCCGGCGGCTGGGAGATGGAGCAGACCGGCGGCGTTTTTGCCGAGCAGGTGATCCGCCCCACCGGATTGATCGATCCGCCGGTCGAAATCCGCCCGGTCGAGGATCAAGTGCAGGATTGCATCCAGGAATGCCTCGCGGTGGCCAAGAAGGGCTACCGAACGCTAGTCACCACACTGACCAAGCGTATGGCCGAAGACCTTACCGAATTCATGCACGAGGCAGGTGTGCGCGTGCGCTACATGCACTCTGACGTTGAGACACTGGAGCGGATTGAACTGATCCGCGACCTGCGCCTGGGGGTCTATGATGTGCTGATCGGGATCAACCTGCTGCGCGAAGGGCTCGACATTCCCGAATGCGGATTGGTGGCGATTTTGGATGCTGACAAGGAAGGGTTCCTGCGCAGCGAAACCTCGCTGATCCAGACGATTGGACGAGCCGCGCGTAATGTCGATGGCAAGGTCATTCTCTATGCCGACCGGATCACCGGCAGCATGGAACGCGCCATGGCCGAGACGGAGCAGCCGGCGCGAGAAGCAGCGCGCCTTCAACGAAGAGCACGGCATTACGCCGCAGACGATCAAGCGCGACATTGCGGACATTGTCGCGCACAGCGCCGCGCAAGATGGGGTGACGGTCGACACCGGCGATGAAGAGGTCAACAACCTCGTCGGCCACAACCTGCGCGCCTATATCGAAGACCTTGAGAAACGGATGCGCGATGCCGCTGCAAACCTCGAATTTGAGGAAGCAGGCAGACTGCGCGATGAAATCCGCAGGCTCGAAAATGACGAGCTGGGCCTGCCCGATGGCGAGAAGAAAGCCCCTAAGGTTGGCCGCTCTGACGCTGGCCGCCCCGGAACGCGCAAGACCCGCTATGGCAAGAAACGAGCGAAGTTTATGGGCGGCAAGCCGTGAGCCGGAACGCCGCCATCGCAGCGCTTGGCTTGACGGCCATTGCACTTGCCGCGTGCAAGCCGCCGCCGACCGATGCCGATATCGCCCGCGATATGCCAGCCGAGATGCCGCAAGGCCCCTCAGAACCCATTGACTCGCCCGATATTGAAGGCGCGGTTTGGGCCGCGAGCGCGACCCCTTGGCGGATCATCTATGGCAAGCCCGGTGAAGCGCCCTTGGTCTCGCTCGAATGCGTTGAGACACCTGCCGATCCGAACCTCCGCGTCACCCGCTTTGCCGTGGCAGACGAAGGCGCAGGCGCCATCCTAGCCTTTGTTGGCAATGATGAGATCGGGCGGATGAAGGTCGATGCGATTGAGACCAACACCGGCTTTCTCTGGCGCGGTGAAGATCCCGCGATTGATCAGGATTGGGAGCCGCTGATCGGGCCAGAGGAAGTGACGCTGACTGTACCGGGCGCTGGCATGGTAACGCTGAACCCCAGTCCGCTGCCGGTTGATCTGGTGACGGGATGTCGTGGGGGCCGGTTGGAACCGCTTGAGGGTACCATTGTGGATGAAGCAGTCACTGAAGTCGCAAGTGAGACATCGGATGAAGCCGCATCAGACGATGCGGCACCTTCGCCAGACGCTAGCGAGCCCGCTCAGCCCGCTCCTTAAGCAAATCTGGCGTCAGCACCTGCGGCAATTGCTCCGCCTCCGTGGCCCCTTGTTCACTAGGCTCATACCATAGGTACAGCGGCACGCCCGCTGCGCCCTGCTCAGACAAGAACATGGTGATCGCCTCGTCGCGCTGCGTCCAATCGCCCACCATGGTGACCACGCCAGCGGCTTCAAACGCCTCACGCGTTGCCTCGCGCTCAATCGCGACGCTCTCATTCACTTTGCAGGTGACGCACCAATCGGCGGTGAACCACAGGAACACTGGCTGGCCGCTGGAGCGGGCCTTTGCCAGTGCCTCTGCGTTGTAAGTCTGAGGCGAATGAATCGATTCCTCGGTTAGGTTCGTCACTGGCGCAGCAAAGCTGGCGGGTAAGGCGAAGGCACCGAAGATCAAAAACGGCGCGGCGATCAGGCCAAATGCGGGCCAAGCCATTTTGCCCGCGCGCTGCAACCGGCCAACCACCAGCAAAGCGACGACTAGACCAAACACGACAACCAGCGCGAATAGTGCAAACCCTTGCCCGCCCAGCCGCGCTGTCAGCCAGATCAGCGCAAGCGCGGTCAGCCCCATCGGGATCGCCATGATCCTGCGAAAACGCTCCATCCACGCACCTGGCTTTGGCAGCATTCGCCGCAGAGCTGGCACAAAGCCGATAAGCAGGAACGGCAAGGCCAAGCCCAGCCCCAGCATTGCAAACAGCAGCAGCGCCTGTGGCACCGGCAACAACAGAGCCGCGCCGAGCGCCGCCGCCATAAACGGCCCGGTGCATGGGGTTGCCGCGAAGGCCGCGAGCAGGCCCGTGGCGAAAGCGCTGGCAGGCTGCCCGCCGCGTGTGATGGAAATGGAAGGTAGCTCAAACACGCCGGCAAAATTCGCGGTGATCACGCTGGCGAGCACGAGCAGCACAATGACCACGCCGGGGCTTTGCAGCTGGAACGCCCAGCCCACTTGCTCTCCGCCCGCGCGCAGCACGAGCATGAGCGCACCCAGTCCAACACAGGCGAGCACAACGCCAGCAGTGTAGGCGAGCCCCTCTGAGCGCGCCTTGGCCTCGCTCTCACCAGCGCGTGCAAGCGAGATCGCTTTGAGGCTCAGGATTGGGAAAACGCATGGCATGATATTGAGGATCAATCCGCCCACCAATGCGCCTAGAATAAGCGTCCAAAGCGGCGGGGTCTGCGGCGCAGAAGAAGTGACGATCCGCTCGCCCGTGAGCGCCACCTCGCCTTCACTCGCCTCAAACCTGACGCCAGCGCCATTGCCGAAAGACAAGATGCCTTTCACGCCGTCCGCAGGCTGTCCCTCTTCCACCCAGTCGGACAGGGGAATCTCAGCGCTCACCATGTCGCCATCGCGGCGAAAGGTTTGGGCGACCGAATATTGAACCAGCTGCGTGTTCTCGATGAAAACATGCGGATCGCTGAGGCTCACCTCAGCAGGCAATGGGATCGCCAAGCGCAGGTTCTTGCCCTCAACGGCAAAGCTCGCCTCAGCATCCAGCAGCGGCGCAATTTCTGCGCGCCAGCGGGCAAAATCCCCGCCCTGGCTTTCTCGCAGGACAGCATCCTGCGGCACGCACACTTTGTCAGTGCAGGCGAGATATTCCACAAAACCGGTGATCGGTTCGCGAGTGGTGTTATCAACCTCACCGGTCACGCGGATCGGCACCAGAACCGTGTATGCGCCCTTGTAGATGTGATTCATCAGCTCGGTATCGACCAGCTGCTGAACAAACCGCTCTGGCACGGGATAGAGCGGCTCGCCCATCTCCCAACCATCCGGCAGGTTCAGCCGCAATTGCATGCCCTGCCCCGCATCGCCGGGGTTGGACCAATATCCGTGCCATTCCTCATTGCTGTTCGGGTCTGGCGTAAACCTCAGAGCGAGCAGCCACTCCTCGCCCGCTTTCGGCAGGCCATCCGCGCGCAATTCCACGCTGATGTTCTCATCGCCAAACCGCGCCTCTGCCGGGATCGCGCCATCTTGCGCGTGTGACGGCGACAAAGCAGCCACAAATGCAAGCACCAATGCAGCAAACCATAGCTTTGTAAGCGGGAACATTCTTGCGTCTATCACGATCGAACCTCTAGGACTGTCGAACACTATTCGCAATCACGGCGGGATAGGTTTCATAGAGGCAGGCAGAATGACGAATGACACGCGCGATCTTTTGATCCTTGGCGGCGGGCTGGTCGGTATGACCCTGGCGCTCACCGCTGCGCGCAAGGGCTTTTCTAGCCATGTCGTTGACCGCGCCAATCCCGATGATCTGCTGAAGGAAGGCTTTGACGACCGCGCCACCGCGATCTCTACCGCGAGCTGGCAATTGTTCTGCAATATCGGCCTGGCGGAAACGCTAGAGCCGTTAGCCTGCCCGATTGCGAGCATTGCCGTCACTGACCAAATGAAGCCGGGGCGAGATCGATTTTCAACCTGAGCCGCACGAGGGGTCGCTCGGACGGATGCTGCCCAATCTCAGCCTGCGCCGGGCGATGTTTGAAGCGGCGGCGAAAGAACCGCTGATCAATTGGGTGTCCGAGGCAGAGATCAGCGAACGCCAGCGCAGCGAGTTTGGCGTCGCCGTGGAGCTGAGCGATGGGACGAAACTCAAAGCCAGCCTGATGGTGGCCGCCGAGGGCCGCAGCTCACCCACGCGAACACAGGCCGGGCTGGTGGTCGCCAATTGGGAATACAGTCACCGCGCGATTATTGCCGGGCTGACGCACGAAAAACCGCATGACAATGTCGCGTGGGAGATATTCTATCCTGCTGGCCCATTCGCGCTGCTGCCAATGCTGGACGACGAGCAGGGACGCCGCCGGTCCTCGCTGGTGTGGACCGTCAGCGAAGGTGACGCCGCAGGCTTTTTGAAATTGTCCGACCGCGCGTTTCTGGCCGAGCTGGAAAAGCGTATGGGCGGCATGTTTGGCGCGGTCACCAGCGCGGGCGCACGCTCATCATGGCCGCTCGGTTTTCACCACACCGCCAAAATTACCGGCGAGCGCTTGGCTTTGGTCGGTGATGCAGCGCACGGTATTCACCCAATCGCTGGGCAGGGGCTTAACCTTGGCCTGCGCGATGCCGCGACTTTGGTCGAAGTTCTCGAAGAAGGCCGCCGAATTGGCCTTGACCCCGGAGATCATCAAAGCCTGATGCGCTATGAGAACTGGCGCGGGCTTGATGCCTTTATGGTCGCCACCGCCACCGATGGGCTGACGCGATTGTTCGGCGTGCCGGGCAAGGCGGCCTCTGCCGTGCGGCGATTGGGCATGGCTGGGGTGCAGCGCAGCGGCGCTTTGAAGCACTGGTTTATGGACGAGGCACGCGGCGTCTCCGGCGAATTGCCCGAGCTGCTGCGCGCTTAATCTTCGCTGGTCGCCTCAACCGGGCTCAATTGTTCCACCGCATTGCCGGCGCCATCACGCAAACGGCGCGGTTCAAGCACGGCGGCGGTTTCAATCGTGTCTAGCGCGTCCATTGCATTGCTGAAACGGGTGGCATCCGCGATCCAGTTTTCCGCGCTGGCTGCACCGGGCAGGTTTTGCACCTCAGCAATCGCCGCTTCCACCCGGCCGCTTTCCAGGAACAGACGGGCCCGGTCCAAACGGCGCTCTGGCTGGGGCGAAGGTGTGTCTTCGCGGCGGATCACGAACAGTTCGCCAAACTCGCGGCGAATGTCCGCCCAAGAAGACACCTCATCAGGCTCGGCCAGATCAGGGCCAAGGCCCTCTAGGCGCGCAAGCAATTGATCGAGCGTGATCGGGCGGCGCGAGAACGAGATGATGGTGCGCACCGCATTGGGCCAATTGTCGCCAAAACGCAGGCGCAATTGATCGGCAAGAAAGCCAAGCTCTGCCCCGCGTTCAATCGCGCGGCGGGTCGCAAAGGCGATCAGCAGGCCCTCGGCCCGCGCAGCATTGCCAGCCGCCGCCTGTGCTTGCAGGTCCAGCCGGGAGAGGCGCTGCTCCGCTGCTGCCAAGCGTTGGTCGAGACCACCTTGCTGCTCAGCCAGACCTTCGACAGCCTCAACCTGCTCTTCGATTGCTTCGCTTGCCTCAGAGGTTGGCGTGGGCAACGTGGGCAGTTCTAGCCCCGGCGTTTCTTCCGGGCTGGCGATCGCGACTGGCTCGTCTGTCGCTTCAACCGCAGCGCTTTCATTATTGGCATTGTACCAAACGATGTAGCCGATCAGCGCTCCTCCAGCGATGAAGGAGAACAGGGCGGCCAGCATTATTCCTTTGGATGAGCCGCTTTTGCGGCGACTGCCGAATTTCGATTCCATTGTAGTCCGTTCTGCGATCCATTGCGCGCGGCCCATTTGGGGGCGGGCCACCGCTATATTTGCGCCGCTATTGCCACATGTCCTGCGCCATGGCCAGCAATTCGGCGTCGCTAGGGTGCGGTGCAGCGCGCGTCTCGGCCCATCCGGAGCCTGCGGCAGCGAGAATTCGTGGGCCAAGCGCAGCGAGGGAAATGTGCGACTTATCGAGACCTAAGCGGTCGCATTCCTTGGCAAAATGCCGCGCTGAGGATGCCGAATAGAGCAGCACAAGGGCAGGATCAGACAACTGCTTTGCCTGCTCATTGGTCATTGCAATTTCATGCATCCGATAGACCACTTTTTCGGTGATTGTGACGCCTTCGGGCAGGTTCAGAGTGATCCGCTCTTCACCGCCGAGCCGCAGATAATGGATCGGAGCGACTGAAAGAGTGTACAGCACATGTTGCAAACCGCCCTCGCCAGAGCGCGCCACCTTGAAACCCGCATCGCGCGCAGCTTCCGCGGTTGCCTGTCCTACCGCATGAACCGGCAAATGTGTGAGCTCTCTCAGCTTGCTTCCGCCATGACGAAACGCATTGGCGCTGCCTACGAGAAGCGCCTGCACCTGACTGCCATGAGGCATATCCCATGCGACTGGCTCAGCTGCAGAAAGCGCGAAACCCTGGATAGGCAGGCCCAATTCCTCGCACAGGTCCATCGTTGATGACAGTCCCGGCTCTGACCGAACCGCAATGATCGTCTGTGCTCTCATGGGCGGCTCATCCAGCCTAGCCAGCGCCATCAAAATGCGGACGTGTCCCCGGCCCAGCGCGCGACAGCAGGTCCGCCGCCAGCGCCTTTGCCGCAGCACTATCACCAATAGCAAAGCGCGCTTCGCCCTCTACTCGCTCTGCCCCATCCGGGCTGAACAGGGCCGCGCGCATTGCGATGCTGTCTCCATCAGCCTCGCACAGGACTGCAACCGGACTGTGACAGGTTCCGCCTAGCGCCTCCAGCAGCGCGCGCTCCGCCAGAACTTCAGCGCGGGTATGAGGGTGATCAATCGCGGCAATCGCTTTCAAAGCAGCTTCATTGCCCAGCGCGCATTCAATCCCAATCGCGCCCTGAGAGGCCGCCGGGATCCATTCGTCTGTCTCCAGCGGAGTGCCTACACCCGTCTCGCCCAAACGCTCCAATCCGGCCGCTGCGAGGAAGGTCACGTCGGCCTCGCCTGCTTGCAGCTTGGCCAGCCGTGTCGCGACATTCCCACGAAACATCACCACCTCGAGATCGGGGCGTTGATTGAGCAATTGCGATGCGCGGCGCGGCGCACTGGTGCCGGCTTTTGATCCGGGCGGGATCGCGGCAATACTGCTTGCCCCGATCAATACATCGCGACGGTCCTCGCGCGGTAAAAATGCTGCTATTACAAAGTCATAAGGCCGGATCGTCTCAACGTCTTTAAGCGAGTGCACTGCGGCGTCGATCCGCCCTTCGCCCAGCCATTGATCCAGTTCCTTGGTCCAGAGTGCCTTGCCGCCAATATCAGCGAGCGGGCGATCCTGTATCTTGTCACCGCTGGCGCGCACCGGCACCAGCTCCACCTGGTCCTCGCTCCAACCATGCGCCTCGCACAGCCGCCGCCGCGTCTCATAAGCCTGCGCCATTGCAAGCGGAGATTCGCGCGTTCCAAGCCGCATGTGAATGGGGTTTGCGGCACTCGCCGCTGTGCTGTGATCGTCAGGCTGGCTCATAGGCATGCTTGCTCTAACCACCTAAGCGACTAAGGAAAAGCGGCATGAGTGAATTGCCGTCAATCATAACAGACAACCCCACGGTGCTTGGGATCGAGTCCAGCTGTGATGAGACGGCGGTTGCAATCGTGCGCGGCGACCGAACAATCATTGCTGAGCGGATCGCCAGCCAAGAGGCAGAGCATGCGCCCTATGGCGGGGTCGTGCCTGAAATTGCAGCCCGCGCCCATGCAGAGCGCCTCGCCCCTATGCTGGAGGCGGTGATGGCGGATGCGGATATGACGCTGGAGGATGTCGATGCGATTGCCGCCACCGCTGGCCCCGGTCTGATCGGCGGGGTGATGGTCGGCCTGGTCAGTGCAAAGGCGCTGGCCATGGCATCAGGCAAGCCGTTGATCGCGGTCAATCATCTGGAGGGGCACGCGTTGTCACCGCGCCTCGCCGATCCTGAGCTCAGCTTTCCTTATCTGCTGCTGCTCGTATCGGGCGGGCATTGCCAAATCCTGTTGGTGGAAGGCGTCGGCGAGTATCGCCGCCTCGCAACCACGATTGATGATGCCTTGGGTGAGGCGTTCGACAAGACCGCGAAGATCCTAGGTCTCGGCTATCCCGGCGGGCCGAAAGTGGAGAAGCTCGCGCTCACCGGCGATGCCTCGGCTGTTTCCCTGCCCCGCCCGCTCAAGGGATCAAAGGAACCACATTTCTCCTTCGCTGGCCTCAAGAGCGCGGTCTTGCGGGCCTATGACAGCGGTAAGCACCGGTCCGAAGACATCGCCGCGAGTTTTCAGCAGGCAGCGATCGACTGCCTGATTGACCGGTTAAGCCACGCTCTCAAAGGCCTGGAAACACCCCCTGCCCTGGTGGTTGCCGGCGGCGTTGCCGCCAACACCGCGATCCGATCCGCGCTTGAAGCCTTCGCTAGCAAACATCACATGCGCTTTGCCGCGCCGCCCTTGGCGCTGTGTACAGATAACGCCGCGATGATCGCTTGGGCCGGGTGTGAACGCATGCCGCTGGAGCAATCTGATCCGCTCGATTTCAAGGCGCGTCCGCGCTGGCCGCTCGATCCGGAAGCGGAAAAGGCCCGCGGCGCAGGAGTGAAAGCATAATGACGGCTCTTTCCACGGTTGGCGTGATTGGCGCAGGCGCTTGGGGAACAGCTCTGGCGCAAATGCTCAGCACTGATGGGCGCGATGTGCTGCTGTGGGCCTATGAGGCGGACTTGGTCGATGCGATCAATTCAGAGCACAGCAACGCGCTGTACCTGCCATCGGCTTCGCTTTCGCCCAGCATTCACGCGACCAATGACCTTGACGATCTGGCAGAGCTGGACACGGTACTGGCGGTGACCCCGGCGCAAAACCTTGGCGCGGTCCTGTCGCAATTACCAAAGGCGCCGCGTGATCTGGTGCTGTGTTCTAAAGGCATTGATGCGGGCACGGGTCAGCTAATGAATGAGGTTGCCAAAGCCGCCTGTCCGGCGAGCGACATCGCCGTCCTATCCGGCCCCACCTTCGCGCACGAAGTCGCAGACGGCCTGCCCACGGCGGTCACGCTCGCGTGCGGCGGAGGCAATGCGCAGTGGGAGCGCCTCTCACCAGAAATCGCTCGGCCTTCCTTCCGCCCCTATTACACCCATGATGTGACCGGCGCAGAGATCGGCGGCGCAATCAAGAATGTCCTGGCGATTGCCTGCGGCGTGGTGGACGGCCTGGCGCTGGGCCAGAATGCGCGCGCCGCCCTGATCGCGCGGGGCTATGCCGAAATGCTGCGGTTTGGCGAGGCGCTGGGCGCAGAGGCTGAAACGCTAGCAGGACTGTGCGGACTCGGCGATCTGGTGCTCACATGTTCCTCCACCTCCAGCCGCAATTTCTCGCTCGGTAAGGCATTGGGCGAAGGCGGGTCCGCCGCTGAACTGATGGCGGATCGCCGCACAGTCGCAGAAGGCGCGCACACCGCGCCCGTTCTCAAGCGTCTGGCCGAGGAACGCGGTATCACAATGCCCATCGTTATCGCAGTCAACGCAATCCTCGCCGGGGAAAGCCCGCGCGCCGCAGTCGCCAACTTGCTCGCTCGTCCGCTAAAGGCGGAGCAAGAACGCGAGCACAGGAACCATCAGGCTTGAGCCTACCCCCAGTCTCATCTCCGCCGCCAGCCAGCGGAGCAGCCAGCACACCCGGCGATGATAACGCTGATATGCAGGCGTTGGCCAAAGGTGGCCGAACCAATTTCTTTGGCTTCATTCTAAGGCTGGTTGCCCGGCTTCCTTTTCTATTTATCGCTGGGCGGCTTTACGGAATTGACGCGGTTGGACGGTTCGCCTCCGCGCTTGTCCTGATCGAAATCCTCGGGCTTGTCTGCTCTCTTGGCGAGAAACGCGGGCTGGCTCAGCGCCTGACCGAAGGCACAGATGGCGAAGGCCCAGAGGCCGAGCGAGCCAAGGTCAACCTCGTGTTCGACGGGATGCTCATCGCGCTGATCTTGTCCGCATTCGCTGGCCTGTTCCTGTGGCTGTTCCCGGTCGTGATGTTCCCGAACGGAATGAACAGCGAATATGATATCTGGTTGATCGCGGCGATCCCGGCCTTCGCACTCACAGAAATTCTGCTGGCCGCGCAGGCATACAAGTACGACATCGCCACCACTGTGCGCGCCCGCGCCGTTGTGGAGCCGTGGACGATATCGATCATGGCAGGTGTGTTCTTCTACCTACCGCTCTACAGCGGCATACCTGAGTTTCGGGAAGCTGGCCTAGCGCTTGCATTTATCTGCTCGATTTACGCCGCATTGTTGACCGCCGCATGGTCATTCCTGCGCAGCTATGGATTGCCCAGCGGCTGGCGCCCTCGCCCACGCTATATGTGGAAAGTGACCGCCCGCGCTCTGCCGCTGATGGGAGCAGATGCGGTCGAATGGGGCACGCGCCGGGTCGATATCTTCATCCTCGGCTTCTTCGCCTCGCCCGCCGCCGTCGCGGTCTATTACATGGCTCAGCAGATCGCGAGCCTGCCGCAGAAGCTCAAAACCAGCTTTGAACCGGTGCTTGGCCCCGTCATTACCAAAAATCTGAAGAGCAAGAACTATGCCGCTATCGCTGCGCAAGTGCGCCAGGTTGGCTTCTGGATCATCGCCGCTCAGGCTGCCATTGCCCTCGCGCTAGGCGTACCGGGCGAAGGCGTTATGGGCCTGATCGGGCCGCAATATGTTGGCGGCACCGGCGCATTGGCCTTCCTGCTTGCCGCAGAGGTCGCCGCGGCTATGGCGGTCGTTTCCGAAAGCGTGCTGGTCTATATTGCGCGCAAGCGGAACCTGCTGATCTCAGTTTGCACGATTGCGCTGCAGGCCGCGCTCACCATCGGGATTATCAAAGGCGTTGAGCACCTCGGGTTTTCCGAGCCATTCAAAGCCGCTGGCGCAGCGCTCGCTTTGCTGATCGCGTTGGGCTGCGCGAGCCTGGTCAAAGCGCTGCTGCTCAAGAAATTGCTGAAGGCCCCAGTCAGCAATTGGCGCTGGGCCTTGGTCTGGGCCGCTGCGCCCGCCGTGGTGGTTGGCACAGCGGCAACATGGCTGCCGGAATGGGCCGAGCTGTTGTTCGGTATTCCGGCGATCTTGCTTACGTTCGGTTGGGTCATCTGGCGGCGCGGATTTGGCGAGGAAGATCGCCTGTTGTTCCGCAAGAATGTTGGCGGATAGAAAGCCTTCAAACCCTGCCTGTTTGACCGCACCTTCTGCACGTTCAGTCACGATTAACGCCCAAAAGCAGAGCTTTGTGCTTCGTGGGTTATTGTGGGGAGTCGTGAAAATGCGGAATTCAAACCTAACGTTCAAACTGGCGGGTGCAGGTATGCTCAGCCTGATGATAGCGGGCTGTGCAGCCAGTCAGGGCAATGTCGCCAAAACAGGCCAGCCAGACGACAATGTCGCTGTTGCAGCGCCACCACCTCCTCCTCCGCCGCCACCAGCACCCGTCGCCGAACAGACGGTAGTCGTCACGGGATCACGAGTTTCAGAAGCGGATTTCGCATCGGTCTCTCGTCGCCCGGCGCCCGGGATTATCGGTGTTCCGCCTGTGCGGGTGCCAACCGATCCTGGCCGTGAGAAATACGACGGTGAAGAAGTCTCACCAGTCAAACTGACCAGCGCAGAGCCAGTCTCTACCTTTAGCGTCGACGTAGACACCGGCGCCTATGCCAATGCGCGCCGCTTCCTCACGCAAGGGCAGATGCCCCCGCGCGCCGCCGTGCGCACGGAGGAAATGATCAACTACTTCCGCTATGATTACGCGAAGCCGGCAGACCGCTCTCAGCCATTTAGTGTGAACACAGACATTGCCCGCACGCCATGGAACGAAGACACCTATCTGATGCGAATTGGCCTGCGCGGTTACGATTTGCCGCGCGAAGATCGCCCACCCGCCAATCTCGTATTTCTGATGGATGTGTCGGGATCGATGGGCAGGCCGGACA
Source organism: Erythrobacter sp. SN6-5 (assembly GCF_057364945.1). Taxonomy (NCBI): domain Bacteria; kingdom Pseudomonadati; phylum Pseudomonadota; class Alphaproteobacteria; order Sphingomonadales; family Erythrobacteraceae; genus Erythrobacter; species Erythrobacter sp. SN6-5. The sequence goes on along the minus strand of NZ_CP200282.1, from coordinate 1,949,043 downwards.
AATTGCCGCTAGTTAAAACCGCACTGGCAGGCCTCGCCGGTGAGCTGTCCCCGCAAGACCGCGTATCCATCGTCGTCTACGCAGGCGCTGCAGGCATGGTGCTCGAGCCCACCAATGACACACGGAAAATCCGCCGTGCCTTGGACGAGCTTTCCGCAGGCGGCTCAACCGCCGGGGGCGCAGGGTTGGAGCTCGCCTATAACATTGCCGAGGACAGCTTCATCAAAGGCGGCGTCAACCGCGTAATCCTAGCCACTGACGGCGATTTCAACGTTGGCGTATCGAGCCAGGATGCCTTGATTGAGCTGATCGAGGAAAAACGCGACAGCGGTATCACGCTCACCACGTTAGGCTTTGGTCAGGGCAATTATAACGAAGCGATGATGGAGCAGGTCGCCAATCACGGGAATGGCAATTACGCCTATATCGACAGCGCGCTGGAGGCGAAAAAGGTATTGGGTGAAGAGATGAGTTCCACCCTTTTCACGATTGCAAAGGACGTGAAAATTCAGGTCGAATTTAACCCGGCGGTCGTCAGCCAATATCGCCTGGTCGGATATGAAAACCGCGCCCTTCGCGAGGAAGATTTCAACAATGACGCAGTCGATGCTGGCGACATTGGCGCAGGCCACCAGGTGACCGCAATTTACGAGATCGTGCCCGCAGGAAGCGAAGGCTGGATCGCGCCGCGCCGCTATGACGACAAGCCTTCGCAAACCGCTTTAAGCCGCGAAGCTGAAGTGGCTCAAGTAAAGCTGCGCTATAAACTGCCCGATGGGAAAAAATCTCGTCTGATTGAACGCTTGGTACAGCGCAGCGAGCTGCTGCAAGCGAAACAGCCGTCTGGCGACTTCGCCTTTGCCAGCGCCGTTGCCGCCTACGGTCAATTGCTGCGCGGCGACACTCTCATGAAAGGCTTCGGCCACAGCGATATCGAGACGCTTGCTGGCTCCCAGGACGATTATTGGCGGCAGGAATTCATCCGCCTAAACGCGCTTGCAGGCAGCATGAAAGGCGGCTGACGGCCACAGCGTCCTCAAAACTTATGATGTCTGCTTGGAATGCGGCGCGTGTCGCTGCTATGGCGTGCGGGCAAACTGACAAATCATGGGATTGAGAGATGACACCTGAGTTCTTTGAGGCCAATTGGCCCTACATTCTGATTGTCGCCATTGTGGTCTTGCTATTGGCCTTCTTCTGGCTGTCGGCGAACCGTAAGGCATCGGTTGTCGACAAAGACACAAAAGATGTTCTGGATGAAGGCGCTGCGCCCGCTGCGCGCAATCAAGCATTGATCGATGCCCCCAATGCCGCCGCCAAAGAGACAGGCGTGGAACTGCCCGAGGCGGAACAAACGCCCGAGCCTGCGGCTGCACCGGCCCCTGCGGCCCCTTCACCTGCCCCCACTCCAACAACAACAACAACAACAACAACACCTGCGCCCACTCCTGCAGCGGCAGCGGCGGATGATTTGACCCAGATCAAAGGCCTCGGACCAAAGCTCGCTGGCCTGCTAAACACTCTTGAAGTGACAACATTTGCCGAGATCGCCAGCTGGGACGAGGCTGATATCGACCGCGTCGATGAGAAGCTCGATCGCTTCAGAGGACGCATTCGCCGTGATAGCTGGGTCGAACAGGCCAAGCTGCTAGCTGCGGGCGATGAAGCGGGCTTTTCCGGAAAGTTCGGCCAAAACGGTTGAAATAAATAGGAAACATTTGCCCAATCTGTGTTACATAGGAATATGCAACGCTGGAGAAGGCAATGACGCAGGCACGGATTTTGGTCGCTGAAGACGAGCGAGATCGTCGGCTTTGACCTTTGCGAAACGGTGCAAGAAGCCGGGTTCGAAGTTGCCGGTCCGCACACCGATATTTCTTCGGCCATGCTTTCATTTCAGAAAGACAAGCCTGACCTTGCGATCTTGGATGTGCAATTGGACGATGGCATGGTCTATCCACTCGCGCAGAAATTGCGCGACGAAGACGTGCCGATCATCTTCCACTCTGGCCAGTTCACTCGCGACGAAGTGAAAGAACGGTTTCCTGAGGCAACGACCCTGCTGAAACCTTGCCCGCCCAATGAAATATTGCGGGCGGTGGTCAAGGTCCTCGAAGACCAATAATTGCGCATGCGCTAAAGCGGCGCTTCCCACGCGCCTTCGCATCGCTTATCCCTGTTCGTCACAAAAGACGGAGAGTGATACGTGAGCCAAGACCTGTTTCCGGTACCAGATGATTGGGCGACAAACGCAAAATTCAACGCAGCCAGATATCAATCTCACTACGCCCGTTCGATCAGCGATCCTGACGGTTTCTGGCGTGAAGAAGCGCAGCGGATCGATTGGATCGCGCCATTCGAAACAGTCAAAGACGTAAGCTATCACAAAGACGATTTCCGCATTGGCTGGTTCCTCGGCGGAAAGCTCAATATTTGTGTCAACGCACTCGACCGGCATTTGGCAGAGCGCGGCGACACTGCGGCAATCATTTGGGAGGCTGATGATCCCAGTACGCCGGGGCGCACCCTCACTTACCGAGAGCTGTACCGAGAAGTCTGCCGCTTTGCCAATGTCCTGAAATCCAACGGGGTCAAAAAAGGCGATCGGGTCACCATCTATCTGCCCATGGTGCCAGAGGCCGCAATTGCGATGCTCGCCTGCGCGCGCATCGGCGCGGTGCATTCGGTGGTGTTTGCGGGCTTCTCTCCAGATGCGCTCGCGGGCCGCATTTCGGATTGCCAATCCGATATCGTTCTGACCGCTGATGAAGGCCTGCGCGGCGGCAAGAAAGTCCCACTCAAAGCGAATGTCGATGCAGCTCTTGAAAAGGTCGATGTCAGCCGGGTCATCATGCTTAAGCACACTGGCGGCGATGTCGGCTTTAGCGGGGGTCGCGACATCTGGTGGCATGACGCCATTAGTGCGGCGAGCGACCAGTGCGAGACGGAGGTCATGGATGCGGAGGATCCGCTATTCATTCTCTACACTTCAGGCTCCACGGGAAAGCCGAAAGGCGTGCTACACACCACTGGCGGCTATGCCGTTTGGACCAGCATGACGCATGAATATGTGTTCGATTATACACCGGGTAGCATCTATTGGTGCGCCGCCGATGTTGGCTGGGTCACCGGGCATTCCTATGTCGTTTACGGACCGCTGATGAATGGCGCGACGCAAGTCATGTTCGAAGGCGTGCCGAACTACCCCGACCACTCGCGGTTCTGGAACGTCATCGACAAACACAAGGTTGAGATTTTCTACGCCGCGCCCACTGCTCTGCGCGCGCTGATGCGCGAAGGCGATGAGTTTGTGACGAAGACGGATCGCTCCTCGCTCCGCCTGCTGGGCAGCGTTGGAGAGCCAATCAATCCAGAGGCCTGGGACTGGTATCACCGCGTCGTCGGCGAACGCCGCTGTCCAATCGTCGACACCTGGTGGCAGACCGAAACGGCGGGCGCGATGATCACTCCCCTGCCCGGCGCAACTGCACTAAAACCCGGCAGCGCGAGCACGCCAATGTTTGGAGTACAACCCGCTCTGGTCGATGCAGAAAAGGGCAATATTCTGGAAGGGGCGACCTCTGGCGCGCTCGTGATCACCGACAGTTGGCCCGGGCAAATGCGCACCGTTTACGGCGATCATCAACGTTTCTTTGACACCTATTTCAGCCAATATCCCGGCTATTATTTCACCGGCGATGGCTGCCGCCGTGATGAAGATGGCTATTACTGGATCACGGGCCGGATCGACGATGTGATCAATGTCTCTGGCCACCGCATGGGCACCGCCGAGGTGGAGAGCGCGCTGGTCGAGCATCCACTGGTCGCAGAAGCCGCTGTGGTTGGCATGCCGCACGACGTAAAGGGGCAAGGTATCTACGCCTATGTCACGACCAATGCAGGCACTGACGATAGCGAAGATTTACGCCGCGAACTGGTGCAATGGGTGCGCAAGGAAATCGGCCCGATTGCGACGCCAGATGTGCTGCAATTTGCCCCTGGCCTGCCTAAGACACGCAGCGGCAAAATCATGCGGCGGATTCTGCGCAAGATTGCTGAGAATGATATGGGCAGCCTGGGTGACACCTCGACATTGGCGGACCCTAGCGTCGTCGATGATCTGGTCGCGAACAGGCCGCCTGCATAGTGGTGCGAGGGGCGCAAAGCTGTCCTACAGCGGGGATCGTGCCTAGTGTACCAAGGGACGCCAAAACAGCATGGAACATGCTCATTTTCCAAAAGTCACACATTGCAACAGTGGATCGCCTCCAAGCCTCTGATAAACAGGTGATAATTTCAAAAGTCACACATTTGAAAAAGGCGTATGTGTTCCAAAGCCGAAAACGGCCAAAGCAAAACTTGCAGGACGCGGCGAAGCCTGCAAAAGACCCTCTCAACTGGTTTCAGGAGTAACTAATGGCCGGAATGGCGCCCTTCAATTGGGAAGATCCCTTCGATCTCGAAACGCAGCTGACCGAAGACGAGCGGATGATCCGCGACAGCGCCCATGCCTTCGCGCAGAGTGAGCTGCAGCCGCGCGTGATTGAGGCCTATCGCAATGAGACCGCCGCGCCAGAGCTGTTCCCGCTGATGGGTCAGGCTGGGTTGCTCGGCGCGACCATCCCGGAGGAATATGGCGGCGTTGGCGCAAGCTATGTCGCATACGGCCTGATCGCGCGTGAGATTGAGCGAGTGGACAGCGGCTATCGCTCTATGGCGAGCGTCCAGTCGAGCCTAGTGATGCACCCGATCTACGCATACGGATCAGGGGAGCAGCGGCGCAAGTACCTGCCCGGCCTGTCCTCTGGTGAGCTGATCGGCTGCTTTGGCTTGACAGAGCCAGACGCCGGATCCGACCCGGCGGGAATGAAGACCGTCGCGAAGAAGGACGGAGATGGCTACGTCATCAATGGCTCCAAAACTTGGATCTCGAACTCGCCCTTTGCCGACGTGTTCGTCGTTTGGGCCAAGAGCGAAGAGCATGGCGGCGGCATTCGTGGCTTTGTGCTTGAAAAGGGAATGAAGGGGCTGTCCGCACCCAAGATCGAAGGCAAGATCAGCCTGCGCGCATCGACCACCGGTATGATCGTGATGGACGATGTGAAGCTGCCCGCCGACGCTTTGCTGCCCGATGTGCAGGGTCTTAAGGGACCGTTCGGCTGCCTCAACCGCGCGCGTTACGGCATCAGCTGGGGAGCGATGGGTGCAGCGGAATTCTGCATGCATGCCGCGCGACAGTACGGCCTTGATCGCAAGCAGTTTGGGAAGCCTTTGGGGGCAACGCAGCTGTTCCAGAAGAAGCTGGCTGATATGATGACCGATATCGCCATGGGCCTGCAATCGAGCCTGCGCGTCGGCCGCCTGATAGATGAGGGGCGGTTCGCGCCAGACATGATCAGCATCGTCAAACGCAACAATGTCGGCAAGGCTTTGGACATTGCGCGCCAATCGCGCGACATGCACGGCGGCAATGGCATCTCGGAAGAATACCAGGTGATCCGACACGCTGTGAACCTAGAGACGGTCAACACCTACGAGGGCACGCATGATGTCCATGCGCTGATCCTGGGCCGCGCGATCACCGGCATAGCGGCGTTCTAGTCATGATGGCTGCACCACCCACACCCTCCACCCTTCCCCCGGAGCCTGCCGGGATACCATCCGGGTGGAAGGGTGGAGGGTGTGGGTGGCTCGATCTCGCCGAGGACAAAACACCGTGAAGTTGCATGGCTACTTCCGCAGCTCCACCAGCTACCGCCTGCGCATTGCGCTGGAGTTGAAAGGTCTCGGCTACGAGAGTGTGCCCGTGAACTTGCTCGCTTCTGAGCAAAAGGGTGAGGCATTCACTAGCCGCAATCCGTTCGGCTCTGTGCCCATGCTAGAGGCTGATGGCCGCGACCGCGCGCAGAGTATGGCTCTGCTAGAATGGCTAGACGAGGCCTATCCAGACAAACCGCTGATGCCGGGCGATATTGAGGCACGCTATACCGTGCGTGAACTGACCTATGCCATCGCGACAGAACTGCACGCGCCGCTCAACCTGCCGGTCTTGAAGTACCTCAAGAACGAATACGGACAATCGCAAGAAGCCATCGACACGTGGTATCGCCACTGGCTGGCGCGCACGCTGGAACCAGTCGAGGCGCGATTGGCTCAGCTTGATACAGGCGAATTCCTGCTCGATGCGCCGGGCCTGTTTGAGACAGTGCTGCTGCCGCAAGTCTACAACGCGCGACGCTTCAAATACGACGTTGATGCACATGGGCACATCGCACGGATTGAGGCGGCGTGCCTTGCCTTGCCTGCATTCCAACGCGCCCACCCAGACAATCAACCCGACAACCCGGAGAATTCCGCATGAAACTAGCAACGCTCAATGATGGCACCCGCGATGGTAAATTGGTCGTTGTGTCGAAGGATCTCACGCGCTGCTGTGCGGCGGGGTACATCGCACCGACCATGCAGGCGGCACTTGATGATTGGGAACGGATTGCCCCGCAATTGGAAGTGCTCGCCACCGATGTCGAGCATCAAGCCGTTCCATGCGAACGCTTTCACGAGCGTGAGGCGCATTCGCCGCTACCGCGCGCTTACCAATGGGCCGATGGCAGCGCCTACATCAATCACGTTGAGTTGGTGCGCAAAGCGCGCGGTGCAGAAGTTCCAGAAAGCTTCTACTCCGATCCTCTAATGTACCAGGGCGGCTCTGACAGCTTCCTGCCGCCGCGCGCCAACATCCCGCTGGGCGATCCGGCATGGGGTTGTGATATGGAGGGCGAGATCGCCGTGGTAACCGATGATGTGCCAATGGGCGTGTCGGCGGAGGAGGCCGTGCAGCCATATCAAGCTAATCATGCTCGTAAACGATGTGTCCCTACGCGGGCTGATCCCAGGTGAGCTCGCCAAGGGCTTTGGCTTCTTCCAGTCCAAACCTTCCAGTGCATTCTCACCGGTTGCGGTGACACCGGATGAACTCGGCGACGCATGGGCCGATAGCCTCGTGCATCTGCCGCTGATGGTCGACTACAATGGCGAGGCATTTGGCCGAGCGGAAGCAGGCAGAGATGCGACGTTCAACCTCGCGCAATTGGTCGCCCATGCGGCCAAGACCCGCAGTCTGTGTGCTCGGCTCTATCGTTGGCTCCGGCACCGTCAGCAACAAGGGCGCAGATGGCGGCCCAGGTAAGCCGGTTGCTGAAGGTGGGCTTGGCTACAGCTGCATCGCGGAAATCCGCATGATCGAAACGATTGCAAATGGCGAGGCGACAACGCGCTTCATGCGGGGCGGTGACAGCGTGAAGATCGAAATGCGCGATAAGGACAACCATTCGATCTTTGGCGCGATCGAGCAGAAGGTCGTGGCGGTCTAAAGCCACTTTCCTACTTAAGAGCGCGGCGATAACACCGCCGCTGTTCTTTCAAATCGTCAAACCTCGATCGGAGTGAAAGCCGTTGCCTCATCGCCGGTGTTGGCTGTGCCCTTCGGGTCGATGATCAGCACCTTGGCCTGCTCATTTTCGGTGCGAGTACGATGTTCAACGCCTCGCGGTACGACAAGCAAATCTCCAGCAGAAAGCCGCTCAGTGCGATCACGAAAATCGATACACAGCTCTCCTTCTATCACGAGGAACAATTCGTCGTTGTCCGGGTGCGAGTGCCAAGGAAACTCACCTTCAGCACGAGCGATGCGGATTTCATGACCGCCATAGTGCGCAACAATTCGCGGCGCCCATGTCTCTTCGAAAAGCGCAAACTTGTCCGCCAGATTCACCTTGCTCGGGGTTTCACTCCCCATCAATACAGCACCACGCTTCGGATGCTCTCGCCAGAGTGCATCAGGTCAAAGCCTTTGTTGATCTCCTCCAGCGTCAACGTGTGAGTGATCATCGGATCGATCGCAATTTTGCCCTGCATGTACCAGTCGACGATCTTCGGAACATCGGTCCGGCCCTTCGCTCCGCCAAAGGCGGAACCGCGCCAATTGCGCCCTGTCACCAGTTGAAACGGGCGCGTGGTAATCTCCTTCCCCGCTTCCGCCACACCGATGACGATGCTGGTGCCCCAGCCCTTATGACAGCATTCCAATGCCTGCCGCATGACATCCGTATTGCCGGTACAATCAAACGAATAGTCTGCGCCGCCGTCCAGCATTTCCACCAAATGGCTCACCACATCAGATGTCTCTTTGGGGTTTACGAAATCGGTCATGCCGAACTTCTCGCCCCATTCACGTTTAGCGGGGTTCAAGTCCACGCCGACAATCCGGTCTGCGCTAAGCCATCTTTGCACCTTGGATCACGTTTAGGCCGATGCCGCCAAGACCGAACACGACGACATTATCGCCCGGCTTCACCTGCGCCGTATTGGTGACTGCGCCCACGCCTGTCGTCACGCCACAACCGATATAACACGCGTTTTCAAACGGTGCATCGGTACGAATTTTGGCGACCGCGATTTCCGGCAGAACGGTGAAGTTAGAGAAGGTCGAGCATCCCATATAGTGGTAAATCGCCTCGCCTTTATAGCTGAAGCGCGAGGTGCCATCGGGCATCAAGCCTTTGCCCTGCGTCTCGCGGATCGCACTGCACAGATTGGTCTTGCCAGACAGGCACATTTTGCACTGCCGACATTCCGGCGTGTAGAGCGGAATGACATGATCGCCGGGTACAACCGATGTCACGCCCGCGCCAACCTCTCGCACAATGCCAGCGCCTTCATGGCCTAAAATGCTCGGGAACAGGCCTTCGCTATCCAACCCGTCCAAAGTGTAGGCATCGGTGTGGCAAATCCCAGTCGCCATAATCTCGACCAGGACTTCACCCGCCTTTGGGCCCTCCAGATCTAGCTCTACAATCTCAAGCGGTTGCTTGGGCTGGAATGCAACGGCGGCTCTGGTTTTCATGGTGCGTCTCTCTCGGTCAAATCGAGAAGGACGCAACACCAGCACGGTCGCCGCGTCAAGCGCTCAGATCAATCAGCGCGCTTGCGGTCGATCACAGTCACAAAATCGTGGTTGACGTCGCGATGCTCCGCCTCATCAGCGCGAACGGCGATAATCACATCACGCAGCCGCGCATCTTCTGGCAATTGCCAGTAGTCGATAGCGATTTGCGGAGCTAAGCACATTGTCATGCCGCCCTGCATCAACTTCAGCCAGATATTGGGTGTAGCTAATGACCGCTTCTTCTTCGAAATAGCCGACCACGCGGTGCGCAGTGCGCGGCGCGAACAGGTAAAGCCAGAAGTAAAAATTGTAGAAGATCAGCTGCGTCACCATGATCAGCACGCGCTCAAACCGATTGGGAGCAGCGATCTTGATAAAGGTCATCAGATGCATCCGCTCGTTCTCTGCTTCCTCGAGCAAAGTGCGGATCCAACCCTCATCATCGCGGATATAGCGTAGCGCCTTTAGGTGCTGCCACAGGCCACCCACCATTCCAGGCACAGCGGCGACAGTCTCCAGCACCACCGCTCGGTGGCCATATCGTTTTGCAAAGAACTTGTCGGCGAAGAACCGCAGCATTTTGACAAATGCAAAGGCAATCTTGTCGCTGGTCGTTACCGGCGCGATATGAGTATCCAACTCTGCGTCCAAGTTCACTTCGCGAACCTGTGGTGCGGTGTTGAAATGTTTCATTTACCACCTCCTTAGAACCGCTTAGCGTCTGGGGAGTTGAATCCCCTCCGTGCGCCGCGACCATAGTCAGACATGCTTCGTGTATCCAACGCTTAAATGGTCGTTCTGATCCAGAATAAACATAGGATTCACGGCAGCATATGTTCAGCTTTTTGCAAGTCCTCACAGCCTCTGGCGAAGGTCAAATCTTGACGGCCCCAGCCCGTCGGCAAGCCTGAATTAGAAGCCGAGACTGTCCGCCACCGCTTGGTTCACAATCTTACCCTGATGCACATTCAGACCGGTCGCGAGGTGCGGGTCTTCTTCACAAGCAGCAACGCCTTTGTTCGCCAGCGCCAATCCAAATGGCAGGGTCGCATTGTTAAGCGCATAGCTCGACGTGAGCGGCACCGCGCCGGGCATATTGGCAACGCAGTAGTGAATGATCCCATCAACCTCATAGGTCGGGGCCTCATGCGTGGTCGGCTTTGACATTTCGAACGCGCCGCCTTGGTCAATCGCAACATCCACCAGAACCGCGCGGTTCTTCATCAAGCCCAGCATTTCGCGCGTGACCAGATGCGGGGCGCTGGCGCCGGGGATCAACACGGCGCCAACCACGACGTCCGCATCGGTGATCGCTTGCTCGATCGTTGAAGAGGTGGAGTAGCGCGTTGTCGCACGCCCTTGGAACATATCATCAAGCTGGCGGATCCGCGGCAGCGAGCGATCAAAAATCTCGACATTCGCGCCCATGCCCACGGCCATCCGCGCTGCCTGCGTTCCGACGACACCGCCGCCCAGCACAACCACTTTGGCAGGTAGCACACCGGGTACGCCGCCCATCAAAGTGCCGCGTCCACCATTGTTCGCGCGCAGAGCCATGCCCGCAGCTTCAATCGAAAGGCGACCTGCGACCTCGCTCATCGGAGCAAGCAAGGGGAGACCGCCATGGCGATCCGTCACCGTCTCATAGGCGACCGCTGATACGCCTGCATCCATCAGGCCGCGTGCTTGATCGGGATCAGGCGCTAAATGGAGATATGTGAAGAGGATCTGGCCCTCACGCAGTTGCACCCACTCGCCTGGCTGAGGCTCTTTGACCTTCACAATCATGTCAGCTTTCGCGAACACCTCTGAGGCATCAGCAGCGATCTGCGCGCCCGCCGCGCGGTAAACATCGTCATCCTTACTAATGCCTAGGCCCGCTCCGGTCTCGACAAGCACCTGATGGCCCGCGGCGATATATTCGCGCGCGGCCTCTGGGGTCAGACCAACACGATATTCATGGGTTTTGATTTCTTTAGGGACGCCAACAAGCATGCCGAACTCCTGGGGGAATATGGGTACATTGGGTTCGAATCGGCCTTAGGCGACGCGTAACAAAGTTACAATTGAAACAAACATGCTTGCTTTCCTTGACTGGGTTTGGTGAGACTGCTCGCACATCGCCGCGTAATGATCGGCACGCGCATATTAGCCTGGAGAATTGCCATGACAGCCTGTCCTCAAATCCAAATGCTGATCGGCGGAGAATGGGTGACAGATGGCGGCGATGGTACGATGCCGATCACCAACCCAGCGACCGAAGAAAAGATTGCTGACTGTCCCAAAGTTTCGATCGAACAACTCAATGCTGCAGTTGCCGCTGCGCAAGAGGCGTTTCCCAAGTGGGCTGCGACCCCTGGAGCGGAAAGGCACAAGATCCTTCGCCGCGCTGGCGAATTTCTCCGCGAGCGCGCGCCTGAGATCGCACGGGTAATGACGCTGGAGGTTGGCAAACCACTCGCTCAATCGTCTGCGGAAATCACTGGTGCAGCCGAAATTATCGACTTCATGGGAGAAGAGGCAAAGCGACAAGGTGGTCGCCTAGTTCCAGTAAGAGGAAGCAATCTTCTACAGCAGCGTGTTACACATGAGCCGATCGGCCCAGCTGCACTCTTCACGCCTTGGAATTTCCCGATCAACTTACCAGCCAAGAAATTGGCTGGTGCGCTGGCTGCTGGTTGTTCGTGCATCCTGAAACCAGCAGAGACTACGCCAGCCTGCGCTCAAATGTTGGTTGAGTGTTTTGTCGATGCAGGAGTGCCTGCGGGTGCGATTAACCTAGTATATGGTGATCCGGCCAAGATTTCAGAACATCTCCTCACCGCCGAACCGATACGCAAAGTCAGCTTTACCGGTTCGACAGCTATCGGAAAACAATTAGGAGCATTGGCCGCTAAAGGTCTGAAACGCTTTACGGCTGAACTCGGCGGGCATGCCCCCGTAGTCATCGGCAAAAGCGCAGACTTTGATCGCACTGTGGCAGCCTGCGCAGCAACAAAATTCCGCAATGCGGGGCAAGTGTGCGTCTCGCCAACACGCTTTCTTGTGGCACATGACATCTACGAAAATTTTGTAAGCGAGTTTGCGACCCGCGCAGGCAGTCTTAAGGTCGGCAATGCCAGCGCGGATGACAGCGTTGAAATGGGTCCGCTCGCCCACGCAGGACGCGTTGCGGCTATGCAAGATTTGATGGGAGCGCTTGGCGGAACAAAGGGCGAGATCATAACCGGCGGCAAAGCCATTGATGGCCCCGGGCATTTTTTCAGTCCTACAGTGGTTGCTAGCCCATCAATCGATAGCCGGTTGATGACGGAGGAACCCTTCGGTCCTGTCGCCGGGATTATGCCATATGATGACATAGAAGAGGCAGTGAAGATTGCGAATTCGCTACGCTATGGCCTCGCAGCTTACGCATTCACCGCTGATCTGGATGAGAGCCATTATCTAGGCAACGCGTTGCGGGCTGGAATGGTAGCAATCAACCACTTCGCCGTTGGATCTCCCGAAACACCTTTCGGTGGCATCGGTGACAGCGGATTTGGATCAGAAAGCGGCGAAGAAGGCTATCTCGGATACACCGAGACGAAGCTAGTCACCGTGGCCAAATCCGGATGAGGGAAGCTTGTAGAGCTTAATCGAGCAGCGGGACAACGCGCGCGAGAATGCGGCGCATTGATCCGCGGCTTTCCATCGGCCTAATCCGCCCCCAGCGCGCTCGGCGCGAAAATTCGTCCTGAAGTTGAACCGTCCGGCCCATCGCGTCTGGGCCACTCGACCTGATCGTCGGTATTTCCATTTCTGCTTCCCCGAGGGGCGATTGCCCCGAATCGCTATATTTAGCTGCCTAAGGGCTAACACCTAATAATCTGGAAATGGAGTCGTATCTTTCATTTAAGAAACTGTGCGGGCTGGCTTTCTCAGCCGGTCACGCTGCTTAATAGAGGGTAAAAGGTGGCTTAGACCCTCTGTGCACCCGTTGCTCGCACAGCCTCCAAAGTTGGGTAACCGTTCACCGCCATCAGCAAATCCGCCTCAGCCAAGATCGACCTAAGTACGAACTCTGCGCCCTTCGCGCCGCCTAGGGCGAGCCCGTATGTGTAGGGCCTACCCACGCCTACAGCCGCGGCGCCCAAGGCCAATGCCTTCACCACATCAGTGCCGGAGCGAACGCCGCTGTCGAACAGCACAGGCACATCACCAGAGGCCTTCACCACGTCTTCGAGCAGATCGATTGTTGCAATCCCGCCATTCGCCTGACGCCCGCCGTGATTGGAACAATAAATCCCATCAGCGCCCGTATCGACGGCCTTCTTCGCGTCATCTGGGTGGCAAATACCCTTCAGCACAATCGGTAGCTTCGTAACCGATTTCAACCATTTCATATCGTCCCAAGTCAGCACCTGGCCGAAGGTCGCAGCCCAGGTCATGATTGCTGTCTTGGGATCATCTTCTGGCGGCTTTTCAAGCAGTGAGCGAAACACCGGATCACAGAAATAATTGTGTAGCACTTTGCCGCGCAATTGCGGGAAATTCGAGGCGTTAAGATCACGCGGACGCCAGCCCGTTACCCACGTGTCGAGCGTAACCACAAGGGCCTTGTATCCGGCGGCTTCTGCTCGGCCAATCAAGCTTTCGGCGAGCCCTTTGTGACGCGGGGTATAAAGCTGAAAGAAACCGGGAGTGTCGCCGCATGCGGCGTGGACATCCTCCATGCTGTCGTTTGCCAGCGTCGAGGCGCACAGCGGCACACCTGTCGCTGCCGCCGCCTGCGCAGCCGCGATGTCGCCATGCTTGTCCTGCGTCGCCTCGCCCGTCAGACCAATCGGCGCCATGAACAATGGTGTTGGCAGCTTCATGCCAAACAAATCAATCGAGAGGTCTCGTTCCTGAGCGTCGACCATCATACGCGGGATCATGCCCCAATGATGGAAGGCAGACGAGTTGCTATTCTGAGTGTGCTCATCACCGCATCCGCCCGCAACATAATTGGTCATCGATGGACCAAGTGCCTCGTGCGCGCGCTTTTCTAGCGTTGCAAAATCGACCGGAAACTCAGGTAAAACACCTTGCAGTCCAGCATTATAGATCTCGTTCTGCATCGCTCCGAAATAGCTCATCGCGCATCCTCTCTCATTGCAATTTTATATGAGAGCTTGGGACGAAGCCGAGTTTTAGGCAAATGGTTTTGTTGCCGTCTAAAAGTTGATCCCGGCACGCACGTTCAGCTCAGGCGAATTGTCGTCGCCGCTTTCGGCACTGCCTCCCAAAGGAAAGCCACCTTCAACTTCGAAACCGACCGGCCCTATACGGCCGCGCACGCCTGGCCCAGCAGAAAACAACGAACCCTCGCCCACGCCCGTGCCGATATCCGTGACATAACCGCCATCGAGAAAGGCGTAGAACTGGAGAAAGTCGAACGGCAATTTGGCAGGTGAGAAGCGATATCTCAATTCAGCCAAGCCATAGACACCTTCATCACCTAGGACTTCGCTAAAGTCGTAGCCGCGCGTGCGGAACGGCCCGCCCAGTGCCATTTCTTGCGAAGCCAACAGCGGACGGTCCGCGATCTGGCCTCCAGCTGCGAAATACACATCAAATCGGCCAGCAACCGGCAAACGCGCATCACCCCAGAACGACACTTTGGAGAACACGCCGTCGCCGTCTCTGCGCGAAACAAGCGGATCTCCGCGTCTGCTTGCGCCCAAGATGCCAAGTCCACGAACATGGCTTGCCCCGGCGCGAACACGTCCGCCAGCGACCGCCCATTGCGTCGTAATGCCAATCGAGGCTGTGACGATTGTGTCGTCACGGAGCATTTGCCCTAGCTCATCCTGTTCAATGGCGAGGTATAAGACATTACCATTGACCCAAAGGCTTTTGTCTTTCGATCTGATTATCGGTTGATCGAGCGATATTCCTGCTCTCAGCGAATCTCCATTTACGTCACTGTCGCCGAATGGCCCCTCTGGCGAGGTAGAGCCGATAGAGCCGTTAATCCCTGCGGTAAGGCCGGAGCTATTGAGCTGCGTCTGATAAGAGCCAGAAACAAACAGCAGTTCTTCTGGATCAACGGGATTGATCCGCAGAGCGGCATAAAGCTGATCCGAAGAACTCAGCACATCGGTCTGCTGAGTGGAGGCCACTGCGCGGTATGGACCGAACGACCGTGTACCGTAATTGTCCGCCTGGATCTGGTAGCGATCTTTTTGCTGCTCCAGATTGACCACCAGGACGGCACGGCCATCGCGGCGCGCGATCTTGGCGTCCTTTAGACGCACCGATGGAATATCAGTGACCAATAGCAACGCTGCTTCCAAATCGCTTTGCTGTGCAGGCTTGCCTTGCAACCGGCTCAAAATTCGGCGGGCCTGAGCGTTGTCATAACCATTGATCTCAATTGAATCGATGCGACCCTCGTCGATCGAAATTTGAACGACGCCAAAGCCATTGTCATTCTCGAGGATATCCGCCTTGGCGTAGGCATAGCCTTCTTCCTTCGCGAGATCGGCGATCTGTTTGGTTAGTTGAGCCAATACCTCTTCGCTACGTTCTTCCCCGAAAAACCCCTCAATGGCCGCCTGATAACGCGCATCGTCGATCGCCTCATTACCTAGAATGACAATCGCGCCAATATGATCGCTTTTTTGCTCTTCGACGGGTTCCTCAGTCTGCTGGGACATAACCTCGTCCCCGCTCTGCATCACCGATAGCATTGCAATCCGCGGCGCATTGCCGGTCTCCTGCGCGTTCAACGCAGGCGCTGCGATGCATAGACATGCACCCAACAAAACTGCCTTGGTTAAACGCATTGAAACCTCCTGATTGGAGGCGTGCGCCTAGCCGCAGCCAGCTAATAAACCCTTACCCTTAAGCCAGTTAGGGAAATGTTAGCCACTCCGCTTCAGCACTCCTTTAGAGGCCCGGGTTCAAAGGCATACTTGCACCAATTGTAATCTTATTTGAGACTAACCAATGATCCGCCTTGCCAAGAAATCTCTCGTTGTTGCCGCGCTGATGGCCAGCACCAGCGCCATTGCCAGCAGTGGGTGGAGCGTTTCCGAGGCCAGCGGATCTGTCACGATCACACGCGGCGATAATGTAATTCAGGCTCGTAAGAACAGCCGCCTTAACGAAGGCGATGTAATCCGCACAGGCAAAGGCGCCCGTGCCGTTTTAGTTCGCGGCAAAGAATATGTTGTTGTGTCGCCAAAGGCGCATATTCGCATTGCTGAGCCCGAAAAGGCCGGGCCGGTTACGCAAATCTTCCAATATCTCGGCAATGTGCTTTTCAAAATTGAGAAAAAGAGCACACCGCATTTTGGTGTTGAGACGCCGTACATGGCAGCTGTTGTCAAAGGCACGACGTTCAACGTTTCGGTCGGCGAAGATGGCACCAGCGTTCAGGTTACCGAAGGTGCGGTTGAAGTTACAACCGGTGATGATCTGGAAGCAGCATTGCTGACGCCTGGCTTGGTCGGATTGGTCGAAGCTGATGCGATTGGCGACTTGATCGTCATTTCAAATGATCCCGATGGTCCCGATTCTAAGGACGCGACCGTACGCGGCAGCCCAAGCTTTGTGCCTGCTCTAAGCCAGCCTGCATCCAGAACAGCTACATCTATCGCCAGCGCGAGCAGCAATTCTGACCGCACAACCGGCGTCAATCGCAGACAGCCTTTGGCCGCCCCACGCTCGCCCCAAACAGGCCAAGGTCGTGCAAACGGAGCTGCATCGGGACTAAAAATTGCCATTGGTGCCCCATCTGGAGGTCCGAGCGACGCTAATGTCACCGCAAATAACGACCTGACCGACAGCCGCAACGAAGGTGCTAGCAGCACCGTTCAAGATTTTGTCATCTCGGAACCTGAAGTTGATCAGAGCGAGATCACTGAGACCGTCACTCAAGTCGACAGCAGCGACGCAGCTCCTATTGCAAAAAGCACTGACTCAGGCGCCGTCGATATCGGCGCTGCTGATGGCCAAGATGATCAAGACGCCGGTGGTTCTGGGCTCGTCTTTGCGGAAGATCAACCCAACGGGTCTTGCGCTCAGCTGTCCCCAATTGCTCTGGCGGTGCAAATCCGAATAAGAGCAGCAACGGCGGCGTTTCCCCCCTTCCGATGATGCGAATGAGCCTGATGACGATGTCGGTCTCAATGCAGGTATTGGTGGACCAACCAATGACAGCAGTGACGACGAAGTAGATATTGCCGCTGGCCTAGGTCTCGGCACCAACAATAGCGGTAACGGGAATTTCCGCGGTAACAATGGCAACGCCAATGGTATCGGCAATGGTAAAGGCGGCGGAAACGGTAAGGGGAACAACGGCAACGGGAACGGCAATGGCGGCCCCACTGGCGATGGCGCCGATAACGGCGTCGGTATAGATTTCGGCGTAGATTTAGGCGGAGAAGGCGGCACGGATGTCGATTTAGGGGTAGATTTGAACCTCGATCTGGCTGCCGCTGATGAAGATGAAGACGACGATTTCGGAGAACGCGGTGAGCGCGGCGAAGGCGGTGAACATGGCAAAAGGCGCGGCAGAGGCCTAGGTCGTGGCAAAAACAACTAGGCCGTTCGCATTGCCTTAGAAGCCTGCAAGACCTTGATTCGTTAGATTAAATACGAGCGAAACTTCGCTTAAACCCTTTCTGGCTATACGCATTCACTTCGTAGCGGCATTCAGTCGCCCAATTGGAGTAATTGCGTGCGACTAGCCAACGCCTCGGTCAAAATGCTGGGCAATGCTGCGCGTGGAATCGCCTTCGTAGTGGCACTGATCATCGCCTCTCTGGCAACGCTAAGCGGGCTATCGGGTAATGCCGAGGAGACCCTGCGCGACAATCGTGACCAGTTGCGGATCAGCAAAGCCACAAGCGAAATCGTCATTCTGGAAATCGATGGACGCTCAATCCAAGCGCTTGATCAATGGCCTTGGCCGCGCCGCCTCTACGCCGATGCCATTATTGAATTGGATCGCTTGGGCGCTGAACAAATCGCCTTCGACGTTGATTTCTCATCACGTTCAACACCTGAGCAAGACGCTCGTTTTGCTAGCGCGCTAAAGCAATTGGGAGGGTCAGTTGTCCTGCCAACCTTCCGACAGGAAAACCGGGCCAAAGAAGGCAAAGCTGTTACCGAAGCCCTACCTCTGCCTGAATTTCGCAAACACGCGTTTCTTTCGGCCGTTAATGTGGTTCCAAACGCAGACGGACGCATTGAATTCTACCCCTATGGCGTTTCTACCAATGATGTCCCCCGCCCCTCAATCGCGAGCATGGTTGCGGAAGAACACGGGCGGATCGATCAGTATTTCCGCGTCGATCAGGCGATTGATCCCGACACCATAGCGAGGATTTCATTCATCGACTTACTCGAGGGGAAAGTCGCGCATGAGCAAGTCCTTGGAAAACGCATCATGGTCGGCGCAACAGCGATTGAGCTAGGTGATCGCTATCCAACTGCCCTTTTCGGCGTTCGGCCTGGTGTCGTTATTCAGGCGCAAGCCGCTGAAACTTTATTACAAAATCGCATGCGCAGCGACGGCGGGCCGTGGTTGCCACTGGCCCTTACATCTATGGTGTTGGCATTGATGCTTCATACGCTTTCTCGCGGTCGCTCCCGAGTGGCATTGGGCACGATAATCATCGGAGCGGTGGCGACCGCGATTGCACTTACCTTCGATCAATTCGCACTGCCCTACATACAGCTCGTTCCGATTATGATCTTGCTCGGTGGCTTTATCGGATTGCACCGACTGATCACATCAGCGTTGAAACTGCGCCATGCGCGGCGCACGGACGGGGCCTCTGGCCTTGCCAATCGCCGCGCTTTGGAAATCGAACTTTCCGACCGGGCGCGGCAATTGATTGCAGTCGCCAGGATTGATGACTTCGATCAGATTGAAGCAATTGTCTCAGGCTCCGATCTTCCTCGCATCGAACGCAAGATTGCGAGGCGGCTGGCAGCGGTCGTACAATCAGATCAAGTGTTCCGGATCGATCGCGCGATGTTCGCATGGTTTGTGTCGCAAGATCACACAGATGCTCTGGATGAGCATTTTTCACTGGCACAATCTTGCTTCGTCACGCCCTTCGAACTCGATGAAAAACGTCTGAAGATCAAAGCTTTCTTCGGCAGTTCCCAAGGATCAATCGCCGAAGCTGTGACGGCCGCAGAATATGCGCGCCGCCGCGGCATGAACTGGTCTTCCAACGCCCTCGGCCTTCAGGATGAAGCGCAGTTCCAGCAAAAAATTCTGGGTGAGCTTGATGACGCGATGGAAAGCGGCGCCATTCACATCGTATTCCAGCCAAAAATGCAGCTATCTGACAGAGCAATCTACGGCGCGGAATGTCTTGTACGCTGGGACAGCCCAACCTTGGGAAGCATCTCACCAGCTGACTTCATCCCTATCTTAGAGAACAAGGGGCAGGTCAGCGAGCTGACCAAGTTCGTCCTCGCCAAAGCGTTGGAGCGCAGCCGCGAAGCCAATGAAGCCGGGCAACCGGTGCAATTGGCCGTCAATATTTCCGCGCAATTGCTGTCCGATGCCGCCTTCGTCGACAGCGCAATTGCGATGATGGAAGAGGCGCATGCCAAGGGCGCATCCGGAATCACTCTGGAAGTGACAGAGAGTGCGCCGTTGGCTGATCCGGAGCTGGCCAAAACCACGTTGAAGCGCCTTACCAATGCCGGTGCACGTATTTCCATCGATGATTACGGAACGGGTCAGGCAACGCTCAACTATTTGCAAGGCTTCCCAGCACAAGAGGTCAAACTCGACCAAAGCTTCGTACGCGACCTCGTGGCGAACCGCGCAGATCGGATTATGGTGCAATCCACGATCGATCTGGCCCATGCGCTCTCGTTCGACATAGTTGCAGAGGGCGTTGAAGACGCAGCAACGATAGAAGCGCTCGCCCAGTTCGGGTGTGACTATGTGCAGGGCTGGGAAATCGGCAAGCCAATGGATTGGAACGAGTTTGTCGAGTTTCTTAAGGTCTCTGCCGAACCTCAAACGCAGTCAGACAGCACCGTAGCTGCGTAGTCCTCTACGCCTTTCCTAACGCGCTTTTCAGGTCATCCAGATACGGCTCAAACGGCTTCCAGGCGCCCTGCCCCTTGCGGTTGATCGGCTGGCGCACCTGCTCGCTACTGGCGGTACGCACCGCACGATCTGTCTTATGGAAATTGAGACAGGCCTCCTCAAACGGCAGACCCAGATAATCGAGCATCCGCCGCGTCTGCCCTTCGAGATCATCGAGCACATCTTCATGCTGCACGCGCAGCACCTTACCGGGCAAAACTGTGTCCCAGTGCTCCATTAGCGCGGCGTAGTCAGAGTAGTAGCGGCCAACCTCAGTCAAGCCATAGGTGAACTCCTGCCCCTCGGCGAACAGTTGCTTAAAGCCGGAGAAGCAACAATCCATCGGATCGCGGCGGGCATCAATAATCTTAGCGTGGGGCAGTATCAGATGAATCAGACCAATATGCCGAAAATTGTTGGGCATCTTGTCGATGAAGAACGGCGCACCTTGCCGGTGAACACGGGTATTGTTGATGAAATCCTCGCCAAACTTCACCAATTGCTCGTCGCTCAAATCATGCAGCACCGCTGGATAAAGCGATTGCCCAGCCCTTCGCCCGCGCAGCCTGTGCGCGAGCGCGAGAATATCGGGCAGTTCAAGCGTTCCATCAACCTGGCTGTGGCTAGCCAAAATTTGCTCAAGCAGTGTTGATCCAGCCCGCGGCAGGCCAAGAATAAAGATCGGGTCCGGCGCATCGTGGCCTGCGCTACCATGTTTCTCGAACAGTTCAGCGGTGCACAGTTCGCGCTGCTTCGCCAGCTCAGCGGTCATTGCATCGGCGCTATAGCGGGTCTGAGCGCGTTTCAGGTCATTGCCCCGCGCATAGGCGGCAAAACTGGCCGTATAATCGCCGCGATCCTCATGCGCTTTGCCCAGAGCAAAGGACAGGTGAACCCGGTCCATAAAGGCTAAATCCGGACGAGAGACCTGCTCGCTCATGGCATTCAGTTCATCATCACTGAACTGGTAAGTCTTCAAATTGGCGAGCGCATAATAGGCATCGCCATGATCCGCCTTGGCCGCAATGGCCGCGCGATATCTCGAAATCGCATCCTCACTGCGCCCCTTGGTTTTGAGCGCATGGCCCATGCTGGTCAGCGTTGCGGGATCATGGGGGAGCTTCGCGAGCACCGCTTCGAACAGCTCGAATGCTCGGTCAAAATCGCCTGTCTGCATGCATTCAATGGCAAGGCGTGATTGGAACAGCGGGTTGTCAGGGTCACTGGCATGGAGCGCGTCCGCTTCTTCTCGCGCGCGCTCAAATTTTTGTCGGCGGCGAAGCACATCGACATAGTCCAACCTAAGCTGGATATTGTCTGGCTCAAACGTCACCGCGCTTTCTAGCAAAAATTCCGCATCATCCAGAATACCAAGTTCGAGACCGATCTTGGCGAGCAGCCGCATCCCCTCAACGTTGCGGGGGTTTGAACGCAGGAAGTATCGACAGATCTCCTCCGCGCGCAGCACGCGCCCTTCCGCCAAATGGTTGGTCACTGCGATCAGTTCGCGCGGCAGAGTGGCGAGCCTTTGCTGCTGAGCGCTCGCAGCAGCAGCTTCTGCGGCGCGCCCTGCCCCGCTGGCGATGCGCGCTTGTTCGCGCCAACTGGCCTCAAGCGCTGGATTAAGCCGGGTGGCGCGAGCAAAGGCGACAAGTGCATTTTCACTCTCACCTTGAGCGAGCGCCAGATGCCCCTCTTCCTGCCAAGCCCGGCCATATTCTGGCATCGCGGCATGCAGTTTTCCTAGATGGTCTGCTGCATCATCCAACCGCCCAAGGTATCGGCATGCAACCGCAGCCAGGTACAGCGCCTCGCCATCATCAGGCTTGTCAGCAAGCACAGAGTTCGCCTGCGCCAGCCCCTCTTCAAAGCGGCCCTGTTGCAGCGTCTCCTGCGCAGTTTTCAGCAGCTCTTCGCGTGTCGCCATTTCACCGCCTTACAAATCCTGTCCGCATAAGCCTAGCGCCCAAAACAACAGCGGCGGAAATGAACCCACTAAGATCCATTCCCGCCGCATTGTCTTGCCGATCTTGTAAGATCAATAGTCGTAGGAAATCCGCATTCCGACCGTCAATGGACGATTGGTGGTGATGCGAGCCCGATCGTTGATGAAGTTGCCCGAAATCTCGGCGCGCTCATCGAACAGGTTCTCACCATAGATCTCAAACTTCCAATTGTCCGAGGTTACGCCTGCAGCCAGATCAACCAACGTGTAGCTGTCGAGCTCAAGCTTGTTGATCTCGATAATGTCGGTCAACTTCGAGGCTGAATGGCTAACTTGAGGCTGAATATAAGCACCCAGAGTTTCACTCAGATCCCATTCGTAGCGGACCCGCAGATTACCCTGGAAAGACGGCGCGAAGGCAAGGTTTGTTCCCGCAACCACATCATCGGTCGGCGTGAGAACCTCGGTAATCTCGGTATCGAGCACTGAGAAAGCACCGGCAATTGTCAGGCCTGGTGCCGCGTACGGAGCGATCGTGAAGTCCGCTTCCAGACCATAGATTTCTGCATTGGCAGCATTGTCTGAGAAGAACAGATTGGTGATGCTCGGATCGAAGATTGTCGTCTGCAGATTGCTGATGTCGACATAAAACGCGCTGCCGTTGAAACGCAACTGGCCGTCAATCAGATCAAGCTTCCAACCCAGCTCATAGTTTTGAACCTCATCGGTCTCGAGTTCAAACGGAACCGTAAAGCCATTGGCACCCTGCGCGCCGCCAGGACGGTTAAGCAGACCCGGACGGAAGCCTTCCGAATAGGTCGCATAGAACAGCATGTCTTCGTTCGGCGTCACGGTCAGTGTGCCTTTGAAGATGGTGCCGCTGGTCTTAGCGACGTCAGGCGCTTGAAGTGCGTTGAACACTTGCGTTGCCTGAGCGGTGCTCAGGCCAGCCGCTTCAATATCGGCAATGCTATCGCCCAAAGTGAAGGTTTGGCGCAAGGCTGGATCACACGAACCGATGAAGGTGAACTGCCCATCGCCATCATACAGATCGTTGATATTGGTGCCGAATGCATTCTGGTCGGTTCCGCCCGAATTACAGAACGAGCCGTTGGCACTGCCTTCAAAATCAACTTCGACGTCATAGTAGCGTGCGCCAAATGTCGCAGTCAGTAGATCTGGAACGAGATCAAAGCTAGCTTCACCAAAGATGCCAAACTGCTCGTCGGTCCGGCGAATGTCATTGCGGAAGATCGTGCTCGCTGGAAACGGACCTTCTTCAGTAATGAAGCCATCTTGCGGGAAGTTAGGCGCGAATGGACCAAACGGCTGAGCCAGCACATTGCCCGGATAGGCAAAATCGTTGCGCTCTTGCAGTTCGAGATCGGAGTAGAACCCACCTGCCGTCACGCGCCAGCGATTTTCCGCCGGAGTGCTGAAGCGTAGTTCTTGTGTGAACACAGTGGTGTTGCTGTCCGAGGTGACAAACAGGTTGGGCGCCTGGCACGTACCACTTGGCGCAGCAGTGCCGGGATAGCTGACCGAACCGTCACAAATGTAATACGGCAGGTATTGGCCGACGAACAGATAGTCGGAATAATCGACCCGCTGTTCGGTTTCCCGGTCGGTGTAGGCACCGGTGTAGACGATATCGAGCATCGCCAAACGACCTTCGACCGTCCAGCTGGTGTTCGAGAAATTGTCTTCCAGACGGTCTTCTTCAAAACGCTGGATCTCGAGATTATCAAGGCCCAGATCTGGGTCCGCGAAAAACACACCATCGGATTCAACGCTCTGGCGAGTGTGCGACAAGGTGACTTTCCAGTCAGGTGTCACTTCCCACAAAGCGCTCGCGCGGAAGCCGGAATATTGCGTGTCGTTGAAATTGTCCTCAACCAGGCCAGCATTGTCGGCGTCGATGAAGGTGACCGCAGACAGATCAGCGCCCGCCTGGAAACCGCCGCGATTGGCGTTTACCGGTACACCGTTTGATCGGACCGTTCCCGATGGACGGAAACGCGCGCTTTCGCTAACGTTACGAGTGCCTGCGACATTGTCGATATAGCCACCTTGATCATCGAGGAACACCACGCCGCGCAGGGCAAACGTGTCAGTCACAGGCACATTGACCATCGCCTCAGCTTTGTAGCTCGCTTCACCGCCCTTGGTGAAAGACACACCGCCAGAGAACCCAGCGTCAAATCCGCTCAGGTCTGGTTTGTTGGTGATCAAACGGACAACGCCAGCTTGCGAGCTTGCACCGAACAGTGTGCCTTGCGGGCCGGAGAGCACTTCGATGCGCTCAAGGTCAGCGGCGTAAACGTCTAGGTTACGGCCTGGCTGCGCAAGCGGCTGCTCATCGAGATACAGCGCAACGTTGGGAGCAAGGCCTGCGACACCAGCGACAGAGAGGTTCGGCGTGGTTGATGCAAGGCCGCGAATATAGATCGTGCTTTGGCCTGGGCCGCTGCCACCGGCGGTAACGGTTGGCAGCTGATCGAGGTAATCTTCGAATGTATCGATGTTCAACTCATCGAGCTGCTCTTCACCAATAGCAGAAACCGATACCGGCACATCCTGCAAATCTTCACTGCGCTTTTGCGCGGTCACAACGATCGTTGGAACCCCGCCGCGCGCTTCTTCTGCTTCACCTGTCGGCGCATCTTGTGCGACCGCTGGTGATGCGACAGCAATTGCCAGCGCACTCACTGAGGCGCGCCTTGCGAACTTAACCATTATGCTTGTCCCCTATAGACATTAGGTGACCCGCGATGCCCGAATGGGCCGCTGAGTCAGTAAAATAGCGCAATCAGAAAGACTTCGTGCCCTTGAAGGGGCAGGTAACAAGCGATCCATGGCCCGGCCACAGCTAGCGACCAAATTTTGGGGACTTAGAAAAGTCATGTTGCAAAATAACAACATTAGCAAATATAGAATGAATTTTGCGAAATAAGAAACACATACTTATAGATATAAGTTTTTTATTCTTAGATTTTCAGAACTATACTCTGCCTTTGTATTCAAATTTTTCAAGTTATGGCAAATATCGAAAATTTTACTCTCCACGGCAATCGATCTATAAGGCAAGTTATTCTTTTGCCATTACTTTCTCATTCCATTCTTCGCATGCTTCCGCAGTAGTGGGTACGCCGTGGTGTTTGCGCACAACGTCAAACACGATTGCCTTCACGATAGAGACCATCATCAACAAGACCACAAATGAGAACGGCAATGCGCCGATGATCATAGTGATGCGGATAGCCTCTATCCCGCCCAGGATCAGCATGGATCCAACGACAAACGCCAACGCAATGCCCCAGAAAAAGATATGATAGCGGCGCGAACCCTCGTCTTCGCCCGCGCCATTGATCGTGTTGACGATCAGAATCGCACTGTCAGCCGATGTGATAAGGTATGTCATCAGCAGCACGACGACCAAGCCCGAGACAAGCAGCGCAACTCCATCGCCAAGCATAACGGCCAAAGTCGCATAGAGCTGATCCGCCATAGGAGCCGCCAAGATAGCTCCACCCGCAGCGCCGCTCAGTTCCAGATCAATGGCAGTGCCGCCCACCAGCGCCATCCACACAAAGCACATGAGCGAAGGCACCATCGCCACCCCGAACACATATTCGCGAAGGGTTCGGCCACGCGAGATCCGTGCGATGAACATGCCCACAAACGGCGCAAAGGCGATCCACCATGCCCAATAAGAAACAGACCAGCCCAACTGCCAAGAGACCAGAGCATCGCCCACCTCGCTGCCATCGGAGATGAAGCGTGCTAGCGATTGCTGCGGCAGGGTGATGACATAATCCCAGGTCGCAACGCCAAGCAGCTTAAGCCCATACAGTCCCGACCCTACAGTCGCGAACAACGCCAAGAGGGCAAAAGACAGCCCCATGTTAAGGTTAGAAAGCCATTTGATCCCACGCCCAACCCCGGACAATGCACTGACCGTAGAAGCTCCAACCAGCACCAATAGCGCGGTTATGATGCCAGCATTTGATGCGGCGAGCGCCCCATCATCCCCGGCCGTCATGAGCCAGCCGCCCATGCCAATTCGGTAAAGGCCAGCGACGAATTGCTCGACACCGAAACCGAGCGTGTAGGCCACCCCCAATATGGTGGCGACCACCGCCACAACATCGACGATATGGCCCGCTGGACCTGACATGACCTTACCAAACAAGGGCGCGAGGCTGGACCGGATCGTAAGCGGCAGATCCCGCCGATGCGCGACATAGGCAATGCCCAACCCCACCAAGGCATAGGTGCACCACGCCCCGAAACCCCAATGCAGGAAGGTGTACAGATAGGCGGGACGCACCGCTTCCTCCGTCAGCGGCTCCATCTGGCCGCGTATAATATCAGGATTGTTGGCAAAGTGTGCCAACGGTTCTCCGGTGGAGAAAGTGAGCATCCCAATGCCGATGCCCGCACCAAACAGCATGGCAAACCAGGAGAAGCGCGAAAATTCAGGCTTTTCATCCGGCGCCCCCAACCGCAGACCGCCCGATTGCGGGATCAGCGCCAGCAACGTGCACACCACTACTAAGGCGGCAACGAGATAGATGTACCAGCCGCCAAACAACGAGATAATCGATGTGTTGGCTGCACCTAAGGTCTCCAGCGCGTTTACCGGAAAAAAAATCGCCCACATGATGATAAAGGAGACGATAATCTTGGACGGGATCGTCACCGCCCTACTAAAGCCATCGTAGAAGCCGCTGTCGTGTGTCCCTATTGGCAGATCAACAAGTGGAGGCGCAATCGGCGCGCTGGTTGGCGCGCTCGTGCCGCTGACGGTATCGTTATGGATAATTATCTCCCCGACGCAGGCCCGGCCAAACTCGAAACAATGGGCCCCTGCGCGAGATACGATCATAGGTTAGCCGCCGCACATTGCAAATCTGGCGGATTAGACCTTTATGAATACGTCCATACTAACTTTAACGCTAGCGCTGGTGCCGCATCCACATAAAATGTCGATCACGCGTTAAAGCGGCAGATCTTCTGCGTTCCGTAAGCCCAGTGGGAACCCGACATACACCGCCACGATCAGGTGGATGCCTTCGGATAACAAATTTAAGCATTTGAAAGGACAAACTAGCCTGTAGGGTCAGGGCAATACCCTGACCCTATCCAGACATCCTTTTTCTGTTTGAGGCCGGGCTAACCCGACCTCTCACAAAAGATCAGCGCTTCGTTGACGCGGGAGCGACCTAGCATCTAGAATCTAGCGCTCACTCCAACATAGAACTCTCGCCCTTCAATGTCGTTCAATGTGGATAGAATGTTGCGACTATTTCCCAACGTCAAACCGGTCGGCAGAATAGGACCAATCCTATCGAAGACATTGGTGACGCCGCCATTTATCGAAAATCTGTCATCATCACCGAAGCTATATCGCACAAACAGATTATGAAGAGTTTCCGACCCTGCTCGGAAGAAGCTTGGATCTTCAGGCTCGACGAATTCATCAAGCCCCCCGCTTTTGAAGGTCGTCGTCCACGTCAATCTGAAACCGTCATACGCCCAGCTTGCACGCGCACGAAATTCATCATCTGACTGTGTAATTCTACGCAAAACGCTTTCTGTCGTAGGACCTTCGATCGCGGGAAACGTGAATTCATCTGTGAAGTAGTGCGAATAACGCACATCAAAGCTAAATTCACCGGGAATTATGAGAGGTTCAATTCTATACAGAACTGAGACATCCAGCCCCGAGACGTCCAAACTGTCAAGATTCTCCTGCCGATTGATGATCTGCGTTACCTCGCCATTTGTCGCGTTACGGGTAATCACATCGCAGAAACGGTTGTCGGGGAAATCCGCATCCGAGAAACAGAGGTCAGCAGTTAGTTGAGTTGAAATGCTGCTGATCGCATCGGTGATGGAAATATCGTAGTAATCAACCGCAACCACCAGATTTGGAATGAATGATGGTGTGAATACGCCACCCACCGTATAAGTAGTACCTGTTTCCTCCTGCAGGTTTTGATTGCCAACATTCGGTTCGGCGACGGTCGGGACACCTTCAAATGCCAGTCCTGCATTGTCTGGGTTCGCAAAAAATGCTGCGATCCCGGGTTCCGCCAAACAATTGGCAGCAATGGTGTCAGCTGATGTTGTGCTGCCTGGAGCTGGCGTTACCCCACTACCATCTGGCATCAGGCCATCACAAGGGTCCCGCAAATTTCCGAAATCCGGCCGCGATGGCGAGAAAAATTCGGTCAGGCTAGGGGCCCGTTGGGACCGCGAATACTGCGCACGGAAACGAATATCATCGATTGGCTGCCAAGTACCACCAACGTTGTAGCTGTAAACCGTGCCGACGGTTGAATAATTGGCTACTCGCCCAGCAAGCTGCAACGAGAGCTGGTCTTCGATAATCGGAATATCCAATTCCGCGAAACCTTCAATCACATCGAAGGAACCACGAAAATCTGGTGTGGTCGTGAGCGATGTAAGCTCCAGGTCCTGATCAGGGTCACCCGTTGTATCCTGAAGTTCGTGCCGGTAGTCGAATCCGAACGCAACCTTCACATCACCGGCAGGCAACTCGAAGATCGAACCATCGATCGCACCAGAAACAGTCGCCTGTTCACGGAACTGCCGCAGGAGCCCAGTGTAACGGATAAAATCTGCAGCAGCATCCGAGATCGAGCCTTCACCGAAGAGGTTCAGTGGAACGCACCCCAGGGCTCGCGCCGCGTCGTCGGCACACTGCAGGCCATCTGGAGTAACATTTAGAGCACTCCGGATATTAAGATAGTTCGCTTGGTTTTGAGACACCTGCCGCTGATTGAAACGACCAAAGGTGGCGCCCAAAGTCCAATTCAGATCGTCCGATACCGCGCCTTTTAGCCCGAATTGGCCGCGGATCGTCTCGCGCTCATTGGTTGTGATTGCAGGACCTAACTCGGAAAGTCGCCGCGCGAAAGACACAGTACCTAACCGAGTCTCTTCAACCAATGGCGGAATGAAGGGATTATCAGCAGCAATTTGGCCAATATCACCCAATGCGTTGAACGGCCCAATATCTGTCCCGCTGGTTATGACTATTGCGCTGTTGGTCGATACAACCGTCGAATTTGTGTACAATAGATTGAAGAAAACTTCTGTGTCCGGTGTGATTTCGAACGACGCCCGAACGGCACCATTATAGTTTTCGAACGATGGGAAGAGCGATCGGCCAGGCCGAAAGTTAAAGCCGTCCACATCCGTTTCAAAGCCAAACCGCGGATCGCGGTCATCAGGAAGGTTCCCTGCACGATCATTGAAAAACACACCTCCAATGTTGAAGGCATCATCGCCCTCAAAGATGCCGCCCGGCAATCCAGCACTACCCGAAGGATTAATACAAAAGCGCCCCGAATTATCACAATCGCCGAACGCGGTCTCATCCCTGAAAGCATTAGGGTTATCCGGGTCCAGTGGGTTGGTCAGAGGTCGATTGAATTCAACATTTGCGATTGATTGCGGACGCGAGGCATCCGCTAAGATTGCACTGTGATCATCATAGCTAAATGCGGCGAGGAAATAGCCGCGATCATCCGCAAACTTTTTACCAAACGTGGCATCAATCGAGAATTCTTCGCCACCAGAAGCTTCCGGCGTATTATAGCGTGTACTCAGCTCAACACCCTCAAAGTCGTCTTCCAGGATGATGTTTACAACACCTGCGATTGCATCCGAACCGTAAATTGCTGACGCACCACCAGTGGTGACCTCCAACCTTTTTGCGAACCCGCTCGGCAGCGTGTTAAGGCTTACGCTTTCGCCATTGCCTGAGTTGGAAACAGCTCGCAGCCCGTCAATCAGAGTCAATGTCCTATTTGGCCCCAAGCGTCGAAGGCTGATTGTACTCAACCCGCTATTCTGGACGCTTGATGATGTGGTTTCCGGCGTAAAGCCTCGATCTACGCCAGGCAGATCACGTAGAAGCTCGGCAATATCCCGAGAGCCGCTTTGCGCAATATCCTCGGCATCCAAGACCTGCAGCGGAATGTTTGATGTAGCGTTTGACACTGCCGCCTGGCGAATGCGCGAACCCGTTACGATGATCGTGTTGTCAGCTGCCGCCGCCTGACCAGCTGTTGAAGCAGGGAGAATGGTTGCCTCCTGCCCCTCAGCAGTAGCCTGACCGTTAGTGCCCTCTCGCGCCTGCGACGCTTGCACCAAAAAGACATTATGTCGCGTCTTGGTGAAGCGAAGACCAGTACCACGCAGCAAATGCCCGAGTGCAACCTCAGGCTCATAGCGACCATCAACGTCGTTCGATCGTTTGCCATTTGTGAGATGGCTAGCAAAGAGGATCTCTTTACCGCTCTCTTGAGCAAATTCCCTAAGAGCATCACCGAGTGGCTGCGGATCAATGTCGAAATTGACGGGGTTCGCCAACGCCGGACTCGCGAAAGCCAAAGCAACCGAGGCGACACCCATGCGAAGCATGGCTCGACATGCGGCGGTAGTTTTGGCGGTAGTACGATTCATCTCAGGATTCCCCCATCATTCAGTCTGCAATCGTTTCTCGATTGTCAGTGGGGTAGAGCGATACGGAAACCAAAACCCGCCAACCTTTTTTGAGCGAGAGGCACCCAAGCAACCAAACCGCTAACGC
The DNA here is from genome assembly GCF_057364945.1 of Erythrobacter sp. SN6-5. Taxonomy (NCBI): domain Bacteria; kingdom Pseudomonadati; phylum Pseudomonadota; class Alphaproteobacteria; order Sphingomonadales; family Erythrobacteraceae; genus Erythrobacter; species Erythrobacter sp. SN6-5. Next base: position 1,918,439 of record NZ_CP200282.1, on the reverse strand, counting down.
GCTGATGGCTCCAAGTGGATTTCAGTGCCGCTAACGTGCGTGGCTGTTACTCCGAAATATGCTTCCAATGCAGCGACAAAGCTGTCTTGCCGCCCGGCAATGAACACTCCGTTGATTTCGGTATTCGCTAGCTCATAGTCGGAGATGGTAAGTTTGACATCGCTGTAACGATTCATTTCCTGAACTGCGATCATCAGGGGAGTATCTTCGAATACAGCGTTGCCATTTCGCCAGGACGCAGCAACGGACAAATTCGCCTGACGACGCAGCGCTGGACCAGCCTGACGCACGCTAAGTTTCTGTCCGGCAACAAGCATCGCACCTCGCTGCAGGCTTTCCCGATCATCTTGATCGATCCGCTTAACTTCAACCTTGCCCTCTAGGACCGTTACGTCGACCGTATCCTCTAACGTTCTAACATCAAACGCAGTTCCGACTGCTATCACCTTGTAATCGCCTGCATAGACGACGAAGGGGCGATCAGGATTATGGGCGACATCGAAGTGCGCCTCCCCTCTAGTAAGGTGAATAGCCCTCTCGTCCAGGCCGTATCGCACGTCAATCTCGCTGTCAGTATTGAGCGTTGCGATCGTTCCATCGGTGAGCGGGATGTCGGTCCGGTCACCCACCGCTGTTTCAAAGACCGGTGTATGATCGTTAACCGCGTGCGTCACGCCTTCGACGTTACTTCCTGTTTGCATGACAAGCAGTGCAGTCATGGCAACAGCCGCAACGCTTGCAGCAAAGGCCTTGCTTGCAAACGACCAACGGGTTGAATTCGGGGTAGGCGCAGCACTTTCCTGGCTGCGGCTTAGTGCCGCTGAGCGCATAGACTGCACTTCCGGCATCAATGCGATCATCGGCAAGTCCTTGATCATTTTCTGCAAGCCGTTGAACGCCTGTGCGTTATCTGGATCTGCGCTTTTCCATTCTTCATGCTCAGCACGATCGGCATCACTGCAGTCGGGTGCGCGCAAACGGGCATCCCAAAATCCTGCCGCCTCGCAGGTATCCATATCTGTTTCGGCAGGCGAGTTCATCGATAACGCTCGACTCGCTTCAACAGGAAGGTATTTGCCTGTGCGAGATGGCGTTCAACCGTCCTGATCCCAACGTTCAGATCCTGCGCAATCTGCATCTGTTTGAACCCTTCAAAGTGATAAAGGACGAATATATCGCGCGTTTTTTCCGGCAATTCATAGAGTCCTGAAATAAGCTGTTTTACAGCCTCCCTGTCTGCCAAGACGGTTTCGATCGAGATTTCCGCCAAAATATGCTTATCTTCATCAAACATATCTTGCAGGTCGACACGGCTGGTTGTGCGCTTACGATAATATTCGGCGATCGATGCCCGTGCGGTCTGGAAGATGTAACCTTCAACCGTCTCGATCGAATTCAGATCGGCGCGATGCGCCAAGCGAACAAAGACATCCTGCACCAGATCGTCCACTTCCCCAGGCGATGGAACACGCTTCCTGAAATAGCTTTTAAGGGCTGGCCCGAATTCTTGAGACCAACCCTCTAACAACGCACGATCTTTGGCGCCTAGCGGAGCTAAAGGAGTCCTAGCCACGTTCGAATGGTTTTTTCGACAACATTCATCTCAGCTATTTCGAATCGAGGGAGATAGCAAGTTCGAGCAACCACTCCTCGCCTCGCTAGTTGGAGTGCAATCACTGGAAGCCTCGCCAACCTATTCCAACTACAAAGAGTTTAAACGCCAACAGTCCGGACAGAAACAAAGTGTCAGTCCGGCACACCTTTGCCGACCGGCTTAGCGATGATCGCTCTAACTCATATCGGGATAGACCTGTGTATTCTTGACGACGCTGTATGCGAATTTTGTGTCAATGGAACGGATGCCCGGCAATGCATGCAGTTCTTTTCGAACAAAACTCTCGTACACCTCCAAATCAGAAACTACGACGCGCATAAAGTAATCAGCATCTCCCGTTGTCATAAAACAATCCAAGATTGAATCTATCGCATCAACCTTCCGTTCAAACGAACGCACGACTTCCTTGGAGTGTTTTTCCAGTGATATACTGACAAAGACGGTCAATGGGACGCCATATGCTTTCTGATCAACGAGAGCAGCATATCCCTGAATAACTCCAGTGTCTTCAAGGTTTCTGAGGCGGCGCAAGCAGGGCGATGGCGACAGATTGACGCGCTCCGCAAGCTCAAGGTTCGTAAGGCGTCCATTCTTCTGGAGTTCGCGGATGATCTGCCGGTCTTTAATATCCATGAGCGACCTTTTAGGGTCATATATGCTAAAATACCATGCTTTTTGAGCTAATATAGCAATCTATCGCCACCCAAACCACGCTATGATTGTGCATGCAGAGGAGTGCACATGTTCAATAAGCATCAATCCCAATCTCAAAAAATGGGTTTCGCGACCCGTGCAATTCATCACGGATATGATCCAGCAGGAGCAGAAGGCGCACTTACGCCTCCTTTGCATCTGACATCGACCTTTGTATTTGAAAGCGCCCAAGAAGGCGGTGAGATGTTCGCTGGAGAAAGAGAAGGACACTTCTACTCTCGCATCTCAAATCCAACCACGGCTCTATTGGAGCAACGAATTGCAACACTGGAGAACGGAGAAGCGGCTCTAGCCACGGCCTCCGGCATGGGCGCGATTACGTCGACATTATGGACGTTTCTGGAACCGGGCGATGAACTGATCACCGACAAAACCTTATACGGCTGTACGTTCGCATTCATGCGCCATGGCCTTGGAAGGTTTGGAATCACGATCACACACGTCGATATGACGGACCCCGAAGAGCTTGCTCAAGCTATCTCATCCAAAACCAAAATCGTGTATTTTGAGACACCTGCCAATCCCAATATGCGGCTTGTCGATATTGCCGCAATTTCGGCAATAGCAAAGCAGGCAGGTGCCCGCTGCGTCGTCGATAATACCTATGCTACACCAGTCATTACCCGCCCTCTTGAACTGGGCGCGGATATTGTCGTCCATTCAGCAACCAAATATCTGGGAGGGCACGGTGATGTGGTCGCCGGACTTGTTATTGGCAGCACTGACGATGTTTCAGAAATCCGCTTGGTAGGCATGAAAGATATGACCGGCGCGGTTATGTCACCGTTCAACGCCATGTTGGTATTGCGAGGATTGAAAACCCTACAAATACGAATGCGACAACACACTGAATCGGCTAAGGCAATTGCCACCTACCTGCACACTCATGACGCTGTTTCACAAGTGTTCTATCCAGGTCTTCCCACTTTCTCTCAGCACCATCTGGCAAAGATGCAAATGGACCAGTTCGGCGGAATGATCGCTATCAAACTGGATGGCGGCTATGATGCCGGACTAGCTTTGATGAATGGACTAAATCTCATCCAGCGCGCCGTATCGCTGGGAGATACTGAAACTCTGATTCAGCATCCAGCAAGCATGACACATTCCACCTACTCGCCTCAGGAGCGCCATGATCACGGCATTGATGACGGACTTGTTCGGATCTCCATCGGTCTAGAAGACGAAGATGACCTGTTACATGACTTGGAATCGGCACTTGAATCGCTTCGTTAAGCTCTGTCTCTAAATGGCTTTAGCCAAAAGAGGGGGGTACTGTTGGTCTAACGCGAAATCGTCGCTGCAAGATGTAGAGCGCCTTACCCTCGCTGCTCAATTCGCCAAGGGGCAGTTAGCTTGACAATGCCCGCTGATCGCCTTTGCTTAGCCCTGGCCCACAAAAAACCGCACATTCCAAACATGTAGCCCGCCGCCTTTGATTAACTTGCTTTGGCCTACGAGAAGGCCTTCAAAAGCTCACGGTTTGTCGGCAGGTTCTCTTGTAATCTCGCACTCAATCGTTGGGATTCTGCCAATGGACCAGCTGCCTGATTGATCCGCTCCTTGCGCCCACGAAACGACGCGCTGCGCATACCATGATAGACATATTTATAGCTTTGCAGCGGGAACAGAGTGCTGCCCTTAAGCGCCTCCCAATCCGGCTCAGCACCAGAGAGGAACGGCAGCAATTCTTCTGTCAGAGAGGCAGCTGCGCGATTATCATGCCAGAAAGGCTCTCCGCGTGCGCTCATAACATAATGGAGCTTGCAGCCGCCTCAACACCACTTTCAAAATCGAAATCTCCTGACCGCGAAATTTCTTCACTTCGCGGAATGCCCTCATCGGCAAGCGCAGCACAGAACCCACGGAAACGCTCATGCGTGGCGTACTGATCTTCGCTGCCACGGATAAAGCCAATCCGTCGATGGCCAAGATCTATGAGATGCTTCATTGCGTCACGCGAAGCCTCATAATCATTGATCTGAACGACGGAACCACCAAAGTCTTCACCGACAGGACCGATCCTTGCAACAGGAATGCCAAGCTCCTGCAATGCCTTGTTGATCGTTGGGTCGCTGGCATAAGGTGCCAAAAGGACCATGCCATCTGGAGGATCGGGGAAAAACAACTTCTGAAAAATCCCCACAATTTCGTCACAAGAAAGCCCCATCAACGGCGGTGGCAGCAAAACCTGCAAACCGTACCCTAGTTCCTGACAGGCAACCACGGCCCCCAACTGCACCTTGTTCGCATAGGCACTTTCCAAAACGTTGTAGACTAGGCTGATTTTGTACGATTTCTTGCTTCGGAGACTGCGTGCGGAATGACTTGGTACATAGCCTAATTCCTCAACCACCGACCAAACCTTCCGGCGCACCGATTCCTGTACTCGCGGTTCGTTATTCAGCACGCGCGATACGGTCTTGATCGACACGCCAACCCTCGCGGCGACATCTTTCATTCTAGGAATTGCTTTGGTCATCGAGATTTTAGAACCATCCTGACGTACCCCTTGATTTCGCCCAGCCAGCATTAGAGCCAGGCGGTTGTTTTCGCGCATGAACGCGATTGAAGCAATGGCGGGTTTACTGGAACTCCTGTGACGTAGCGAAACAAGCCATTGCTTAATCAATTGAACAGCAAACGCCGCCAAGGTTTCAAAATCAAGGAGTGAGTGTGTTGGTGCCGTCGGTCTAAGGCTAACTTGTCTCCGATTGACGCAGAGCGCCCTACCCTCGCCGCTCCTCAAGCCATGAGGTTTTGCCACTCAGCCAAAGCGACTGAGCGGCGGGTCTTGTAATTTTATCTATCGATGAGTTGGATGGAAGCGAACTTCTGCAGTGTTCTCGTCTGTCTAAAACGCTGCATAGCCCGCTCTCTTCGTCGGAACGGTAAGTGCGAGTTCTCGGCTCGATTGTTGAGCCAACGCCCCAATTCCCGCCGATCTTCACAAACATCTCATCGGGGGGCCAGCGCCAGTAACGAAAGCCGCGCATGCGGTTGATCCTTTGGCGTTTAATATCGGCAGCAAACATCGGCCCAAATCTATTCCACCATAAACGCACCGTTTCATAGCAAATGTCGTATTCATGCTGAGCCAGAAGATCTTCCACGTTCTGCAAGCTCAGCGGAAACCACACATGCATCATCACAATCAGAAAAACGACTTTGAATGATGTATTTAAATAATACGTACATTCAATTTATTCGCTTGTGCCTTTCGATTGAAGCGCGATCAAAGCAAATTAAATCCAGTCACCACACTAACATAATAGCACGCACAAATTTATTCCACAGTGATTCCCTCTACCAGCCAGGTGTTTAAGTTAGTTCGATTGACAGAATCGAATCTAATGGCTAGCCGAATAATAAGGGTAAAACTCAACAATATAAATTGACCTGTATACTCGGTAAGATCGTTTACGAGTATAGCGACTCTGTGCGCAAGGAATTTATATGAATCTTTTGAGAAAAATTGCCTTTAAATTTCTGATATTGGCATTCCTTTCGTCAGGAATTGGCAGTGCAGTGAGAGCAAATCCACAAAATGATAATCCCTATAGCGATAGCAGTAACCACCAAGTTGGTTCTTTCCTCGCACTATCTGATGTGCATCTTCTAGGCGGTTCCGAAAAGGAATGCTTCAACTGCGAAACGACTGAACCATTGTGGAGAGCCGCGCGCAAGAAGGCTGAGGATATTATAACGGCGAACTCGGTCGACTTCATAATCTATCTGGGTGACATGCCTGCGCATGGTCAGAGCACCGGCCCTCGCGGAGCTGATTTTGGTGAAGTGCTGGACGGGCTCGCCGGAATTGTTTCAGGTAGTGATGTCCCACTGCTTTACCTTCCAGGCAACAATGACACGATCGGTCCAAATTACTGCGGCTTTGATTGGAAGGGCATCACCGTATTCGACTTTGCCAAAAAGTCTAAAGGCGAAGGGTGGCCCCTCATCAACGGCTCCACGAGCCCTGGAAGCCGAGCCTCCATTATCAATGACGACTATATCGACAAGGGGTTCTACTCTGCGCGCGTCGCCATTGGTCGTGGTGCTTCTGAGCAGCCACTAAGGGTGCTTGCCCTGAATACGGTTGTCTACACCAGAAAGTCAGACTCGTCACGGTGCAACCAGAGTAACCTATCTCTGGAGGAGCGAGAGTTAGAAATAAGTCGGGGCGCGTCTACGCAACTTGACTGGATTAGGGATCAGCTTGCCGATGCCCAACGCCTTGGCGAACCCGTCATTCTTGCGATGCATGTACCGCCGGGGATCGACGGCTTCGGCGGCGTCTACATGTGGGGCCGCCACCTTGATTACTATGGCGACACAAGGAGCGATCGCGGGCGCTGGCTACAGGAAGTCTTCCTTGAGCGGATCACCGCCAAAAGCGATGTGATAGTCGGAGTATTTTCGGGCCATACGCATCTCAACGGAATCCGGCGGTTACGCTCGTGCAGCGGCAATTTCAAGGAACTGTTGGTTTCGATCCCTGCTGTTTCGACGGATCACGGCAATTTCCCCTCGCTGAAGCATATTAAACTTGGAGCCGGTTTGGAGCCGATCGGGGCAGACACTTATCACGCCTACGATTCACCCGACTTCCCATGGGACCCTGGCAAGATGTTCAGCTTTGAAGACAACTATCCAAGCAGCACCGCACCTACCGGCTCAACGCTGTTTGAAATCATAGATCAAGTCCCCGAAAGTAAGCTCTTCAGCGAGATGATGAGCCACCTCTACGCTACAACGCGAAATCGAGCCCGAAGACGCGCAGCTACAAAAGAGCATTGGACGTAACCTGTGATCAGTAATCCAGCACATCTCGCGCCCATGCTTACTCTGAGGGACAAGCTCTTCGGGAGGAGTGATCGGTGAGCCAGTTTGTCTTCTCCAACCGTTTCGACACCGCGAACTACTACGGTGGCTTGATAGAAGGAGGGACTGCGCTCGATCTGAGATTGCTGAGCAATGTGGCCTTCGTCACGAAGGGGCAGAGCGAAAAAACCGAATTTACTCTTAATGAGGCTTGGCAGTCGCCAGACGGCGTGATCCTGCTCATGGGACGTCAACCTGCCGATCCTGTTGCGCTCGCCAGAACGGTTGTCTCCAAGGTCATGGAGCCAAGCGTCGGGCTAATCTGGATCGCTGATCCCAATGTGCGCCTGGAAGAATGGAACAGTGCCGCATTCCCGTTCGACGAAACGGACGGCAAGCACGTTCTAACCAGCAAGGTAGAACTGGCCTTGACAGGAGAAGAGGCTGGGTATGGCCTGCAGTTCGCAAAGGGCCTGACCGTTACCTCGGATGCTGAGACCAACAGCCTCCTGTTTGCCGAGGGTGAAATTTCGTTCGGTCGGGATGCAATCTGGTTTCCTGCTACATCAGACCAACTCACCATTGATCTGGGCTCGCCGCCCGGCCCGAAGCTGACAGTCGACTTTGCCATCCCCGGCGGCGACGGGTTGGTGAGCAGCCTTGATGCTCTGGGCCTAGGCTTCTGGTATTCGAAGACCCCCAAAAGCAGCGCCCGCGTTGCCTATCGCTATCCCTTATTTGAGGGGCACGAACAGCACGAGGGACTATCCTGCAGAGCAGAGCTTACACTGAGTGCCTTCTTAGACACCGATTTAACCAAGATATCAGCTGCACCATCAGGGCTTCCGACAGCAAACTTCGTCACATGGTTTCGATCAATACTCGGGCGTTCGATCACAGCGACGTTGCACGGATCGTTCGGAATGGTCTTCAATCCCGCTGGCACCGGGGGATTCGGGCTGTCGCCGATCGGGCAGCTAGAGCTGCGCTTTAGCGATCAGACCCGGCAAGAAGCAGCGCCCGACATTTCAAAGCGTGACCGCGGCTTTGCTTGCGGCGCGACCGGGACTGAGTGCATCGTAATGCCAGAAGGTCAGGATGAGATCATCACTTGCGATCTCGTTCCGGGCCAGCCGTCCTGCGTGCAGATGGCAGGCGATGAGGTGTCAATGGCGTACGACACCACGACATCCTGGATCAAGTTGACCCTGCCTCAGCCAGATCCACCGCCGGGCGACGACCCAATTGATGAACTTTGCATGTACTATGAGGCCCAGCCTCCGGGGCAAGGCACGCTTTTCGATGCAACCCAGGCCAGCGCTCCGCCTGTTTCGATACTCCCCTATTTTCGGCCGGTTCCAGTGGTTCTTTCCAACGATGCGAGTGCGCCGGTCATGCCTATGGTGCCGCTGGCAGGGATAAAGAAAGGCAGCGAGAAAGGTCCAATCGACCTAGCTGTCACTGCGATCGGCCCCGTCCGCAAGGCGCAAATCGTCGAGACAGAGGCTGCGCGTATTGCCAGGGGCGGACTAGGTGAGAATTTCCCCGCCAACATTACGGTAGCCGAAGGGGAGATACACACTGCGATAACGCCGCGCGGTCTCGAGGCGACCTTTGACGACACCGGTTGGGTCAGCGTGCAGATTGCGCGTTTACTGGGCATTTTGCCTGGTAACTCAGGGCAGCTGCGTTTCGCCGGAGAGAATGGGATTATCGATCCACTGAAGGCAGCGTTGATGACCAGCGAGCAATTCTTAGTCATCAGCGATCCGGACGCGATCAAGCAGTTCTTTGCCGACCCACCACTTCCACCGCCTCCTCCGCCGCCATCTGCAGCTGGAGATACCGATCCAGTGAACGACGCGGAAACCAACACTCGTGTGACACTGCGTGACTGGGAATTTCTGCTAGGGCCTGAATTTTGGAAAGAGCACGGCACCGTCCTGATCCTTAAGAACACGCCCGTGGCGATGCAGGATTTGATAGGCGACCTTTCCGCTTGGACCTCTGCCGATCAGTTTAACAAGGACCCCGCAGCCACGTCCCGGCGGTTACAAGAGATTGCCCAAAAGGCTCGCCAATCTATGCAAGCTCAGCCGAGGGCGTATGGCGCAGATGATGGGCGCGGACCCTGGTGACGCTAGCCACGATTTCGATTTCTTCGTCCAAACCGTTTTGGATTCGCCCAATTGGAATGGCTTCTTGTTCCTCAACGCCAAGCTGGGTGCATTTCCGAGTGAGCTTGCTGGAATTCGAGCTGGTATCAAAGCAGGCGGCCTGTATGCGCATCATGTCGGCGTAACTCAGACGCCTTTCACGTCTCTGGACGATTTGCAGAACCGATCATCTTCGATGTTCGGTCTGATCCGCTACGAAGACGAGAGCAAGCTATCTGGCAACGGTTTGACCTACACCTTCCGCGTGCGCGAGCTGGGCGTACGGTTTGCGGAATCGGATATCTGTGACTTCCGTTCGACCATCGATCTTGCCCTGGGCGAGATGTTCGGTCAGCGCGCTCGGCTTGCTGACGGAACATTCCCGGTTTCGGAGATGATTGGCACTCGGCAAGTTCGCACGGGCAGCGATGCGTACAGTTTTAACGCGACTGAACCGATAACCGTCAAGCCAGGGCCTGGGCCGCTCAGAACCATCCAGCTTCTGCAAGGAGAGTTCGTCACCAAGTCGGTCGATGAGACCAAGGGCGAGGTCCACTCCGACTTCAATTTTGCCGGATGGCTCGAGCTCAGCACGCTTGAAACAGAGGCTGTCGAATCCAAATACGATGTGCTGTCCTTCGACGAATTGGCGTTTTCTAATCTGACGATTGCCATGGCATCATTTGATGGCCCGCCTGCGAAAACGTCTTACGCCTTCAACACCAACCAGCTTGAACTGGATGAAGCGCTCAGCACAGCGCGCCCAAAATCGCTGTTTGAGGGCTTCCCGATCAAGCTCGACAAGCTGATTCACGGAAAAGGTAAGCCCGATGCGCAAGGCAATATGACGGTACAAATGCCGTACCAGCCCAGAGCTCTGCCAAGGGATTGGTACGGTTTCACACAGATCATCGATATGGGCACGCTCAGCGATGTGGCTAAGCGCAGCAGGCCTCGAAGCGCGCCTTCTCACTGCTTGGGGCAAGGAACCGGGACAACATTATGTGGGGCTGAGATTCTCCGGCCCCAACCTCAACGGGATCGGCGTCGATATGGACCTCCTGAGCGTTCTGAAACTGCGCGCTTATGCGCTGGATCTGCGCAATGCGGGCGATCAGTGGACGCTGATGATGCATGGCGTGAACCTAAGCATTTTTAGCAACACATTGCCCCCGGGCGGAGCATTTGAATTCTACATCTTCGGCGTTCCGGATCCTTCAGGAAGCGCAAATTCGCTTGGTTGGTACGGCGCTTGGATCGCCGACAAAGACAAAGACGACAAGACCAAAGAGGTGATCAATCAGATCCTCACCAGCGACCTTATCGAGGCCGCCCCCATCCTTACACACTCACCACGTCTGCGCTTCAGAGACGCAGCGAAAACCAAAGGAGATTAATTATGACGGTTCAGACTTCAGGATCCGTGACGCTGGAAATTGGCCCCGCCGGGGATCGTCGCAAGATCGTCCTCGATGGTCAGGTCGGCAACCAAATTCAGGTCGGTTTTCGGGCCAAAGATGGTGATAAGGAGATCAAGGTTGGTACCTTCACCGATGTTGTCGGGACTGTTGCCACAGCACTTGGCGCAGGCGCCGATTTTCAGACCGAGTTCGAAGCCCGGCTGACCGACCTTGAAGCAATCACTCCATTGAAACCTGTGGTGATTGAGCTGCGGGACGCTCAGCTTTTCGTCACCGATCTCGCACTTCAGGCGAACTACGACGAGGGCGCAAGTACTTACAAATTCCAGAGCGGAGCCTTTGGTTTTCGCGTAGAATTCGCGCAATTGGAACTCGGTCCTGTCAAACTCGTCGGGTTTGGAGTGTTGTTCGAATACACCGAAGACGCCGCTGGCGTGGGTGTGGGCGTGATGCGAGCATTACCCAAATCGTGAGGCACTAATGCGCCCAATTCCGCTGATTTACCCGCACTCCGTCTGGCGATAGCGATGACCACTGGTACCAAGGCAATTACTGTCCAGAGTGAAATCTGGCTGTTTGAAATCCCGTTCATGCTGACCGGGTTATTCAAGGATTCCGGCGAAGATAAGCTCGTGCGGTTCAGCGTCAGAGTAGGAGAAAAGACGCTCGGTGAGGTACTACAATATGTTCTCAATGCCGTTGGTGGACCGCGCCTTGCACTCGATCCCCCTTGGAATGCAATCGAGAAGATTCGGCTCGACAGTTTTGAATTCATCATTGAACTGCGCAATGGTGCCACCTCTTATGGCCTGGTTTATAATCAGCTTGATGTTGATCTTGGCTTTGCGAAGTTCGACAAGCTCGAAGTGCTCTATTCGGCTGCCGCGAGCCGGTCGCTCGATGTAAACATCTTTGGCTCGTTCTTAGGTGTTGATTTCAGCGACAATCCGATCAGCTGGGACGCTTTAAAAGAGAAGCCGCCGCAATCCCCATCTGAATCCAAAGCGGTGTTCAAGCTTGACTACCTCGGGCTTGGTCAGCGGGTCACTTTGCGCGATGTCACGCAATACGAAACCATCGGCGCGGTTATGGATGCATTAAAGACATCCCTGTTCGAGGCAGATCCCAATGAACTGAATCCGCTCCATACGAACGACCAGACTAAGCTCGTCTATGACGAAAGCGCTGCCTGGTTAGTGGGCGCAGAATTCTCCGTCCTCGAGACATTCGATTTCCAAGGCCTATGGAATCTTCCCACGCTCGCGGGCGCGCGGATCGCCTTGCGTGGGGAACGCGCAAAGTCGCTCGCTGGCTTTGAATTCGAGATACTCTATCGCAAGATTGCCGAAGATCTGGGCCAATATCACATCGAGTTAGTCTTGCCCGATGTGCTGCGCCGATTTCAAGCCGGTGCAGCCTCTGTCACACTGCCGATCATAGCCATCGAAATCTACACTGATGGCGGTTTCAAAATTGATCTCGGATTCCCAGAAAACCTCAATTTCGAGCGCTCTTTCGCAATTGAGCTTATGGTCGGTCCGATCCCGGTTACGGGGGCACTCGGCATATACTTTGGACGTCTGAGTCCGAAGGCTGTGCCAAACTTACCAGCAATCACCGGAGGCAATTTCGGACCTGTTATCATCGTCGGCGCGGGTTTCCGCATTGGCGTCGGAAAATCGATTAAGGCCGACATTCTCGAGGCTAGCTTTTTCCTGGGCATTGAAGGTCTGATCGAAGGCGTTGTCGGCTTTTTTGAGCCATGGGAGAAGTCTGAGCCAAAGGCGACATACTACCGCGTTTCAGGTACTTTGCAGCTAACGGGTCACATCTACGGCAAGGTCGACTTTGCGATCATCAGTGCCGCAGTCAACATCTATGCTTACATCTCGGTGTCAGGGACTTTTGAAGCCTACCGCGCGACAGTTCTTGCGTTTGAGGCTGGCGTCAAAGTCCAACTAACGGTCAAGATCAATCTCGGCCTCTTCAAGATCCCAATCGAGCTTTCGTTCTCCGCGACAATTCGCGAAGAGGCTGTGATCGGCACGGATGAGCAAACGCCATGGCTGCTTGAGGGGGATGTCGGAACCACGTTGAAGGAGCGCCTTGGTCCTGTTGGCTATCGGCGACTCCCAACGGGTGAAACCGTGGCCGACCCGGTTTTCGCCCGTATGTTGGACTGTGATTTTGATTGGGATAAAGCTGCAGCTGCTCGCGTTCAGGACCTATTACCGAGCATGCTGGCTGAGCCGCGAGAGCCAGAGGAGTTTAAACTCTATTTCCGACCTATTACGTCATTGGGCCTCAAAGACGATCGCCCCGGGAAAACTCCAGACCCCGCCCTCGGCGAGGTCAATCTCGTCGCCGCCTTGATGTTGCGCACATCGCGTGAAGGCGAAGAAAGTCTTTCACCAGCAGAAAAATTCTCGGAATTGGTGTTGCGGTTTGGGCTGACCAAATCGCGCAAAAAGGCATGGCTCGCCGGGGCTGAACTCGCTGACGATGTGGTCACCTTGTCCGAACTGACATGGCTTCAGGATCACCTCGAAGGCGCAAATCCACCAATTGTAATCGCGCCGACTGATGTCGAGAAATTCTTCACCAAGTGGGCTGCTCCGGTCATCGAATTGGCGCCCTGGACCGATACCGGCCCGACGTTGACCCCGTTTCCTATGATCCCGTTGATGAGTGTTTCAGCAGGGGTGAACGAAGCGGAAAGCTATCGCTTCGATTTCGAGAACGGCCCGTTATGTTCGGAAGCTTACCAGCAGCACATTCGCGAGTATTTCCAGAACCTTGACCCCATGCGCAATTCCGAAGGGACGCCCGTGAATGCGGTCGTCAGTGACGAAGGCGATGCACTTTCGATGGCACAATTGATCTTCATCGATTGCTTCAAGCTGACCTTGAGAAAAATTGTGGCCGATGCAGTGGAACAACTCACGCTCGCAAATCTTGTTGCGGGTGGGCGATCAATCCCCAAGATCGCCCAGGATTGCGGCATCAATCACCCAGCAGGAATCGCGCGAATTATCGATGCCAACCTTGAGAACGACCAACTATTTCCCGAAGGTGCGGCTATCGCAGTCGCAAGAGATGGAGTGCCACTAAGCGTTGCGCCTGATCTGGTGCGCCTAGGCAAGGCCGCGAGTGTTGCGCCTCTCGCCGCTGCGAGATCGATATTCCGCCAGCCTCTGATCAGCGATCAAGCTAAGCTCACAATGCGTGGCGTGCGTCATCTCATCACAGCAGCAGACACGAAACAATCGATCATCAAGCAGTTCTATCTTACTGATTGGCAAGAGATTGAGAGCGCCAATCCGCTGATGGATTGGAGTGTACCTGAGGCGACTTCCGATCCGAACTATCCGACTTTGTCTTTGCCAGCCGGATCATGGATCGAGATCCCAGAATTCACATTACCACAGGCAGCAGACCGCTCGATTTCTGATCTTTCAGACACCTATGCTCTCACAGCCGGCCGATGTCATCTGGCAGCTGGCAAGCATCGCATTCGACACCGAACGACTGGCACAAATCGGGCTTACGACGCAAGTTGGCGAAAGCGAGACTATCGCCGCTATTGCTTCCAAGTTCGGTCAAGCATCCGATGCATTGATCGATGCAAGCCTACTTTACGATCCGACTTTGTTGTCCCCTGGGCGTGCATTAAATGTCCCAGCAGGTACCTATTTGATTGCACGCGGCGACACTCTGACATCGATAGCCGCTGCTCATCAGACCACACCGGAAGCAATCAAGCAGGCCAATGAGGTCGAGCAATGGCGGCTCACGCCTCGCCCCGGCACCACTGAAAATCTGCCAATGGGCGTGCAGATCGCCCTGCCAGCTGTAGAACATTTTGTGCCGCGTCCTGGCGATACGTTCGTCGCTGTTGCGCAGCTATTCGGTCTAACGCCGAAGGCACTTGCGCTCGCCAACGCCGAAACCCTGGTGCTTACGCCTGGGGCGTCAATCTATCTCCCATCGTTCACGACGACAACTGCGGCGGCGACCAGCCCCGCGAATGTTGCGAAGAGTTTCGCGGTAACGCCGAGCCGGTATTCTCCGCGCGAACCAGGGCACTTTGAGCGGCTGGGGTGAGCCCGCGCCGCTGGCCAGTGTTATTGTTCCTCATTGCGAGGAAATGGCTGAGAGCGAGTTGATTGACCGCCTAGCCAATGGCGCCAAAGGTTCGCAGCTCAACGGCGCGGCTCAAGCGCAATCACGTTTTTTGTTGGCCGGATTGCGTTTACCTGACCCAAGTGATCCTTTGAGAGCCTCTGACCCAGAGACGGACAAGCCGCTTTGGCCGCTCTATACGTTGTCGGGACAACAATGGCCTGCACCTGCCACGCCTACCGACACCTATTGGGTGAAGCTGACTTGGAATGCGAGCGAACCAGCGCAAACAATGGCGAGAGCATTGCATGAAGAAGCGGTCGACCCGGAGCCTGCTTACCTGACTTCCGATGATATTAAGCTCATCAATGAATTCCGCACACTCGGCTCGGACCCAGTGAAACTTGCGCCCGGTCCGCTGGTTCCGCACCCATATCCTGCATATCAGCAAGTCACGGTCGCAAAGACTTTTGGCGCCGCGATCCAGTGGACGATCCCGGAAGCAATCGGCTTCGGAGCCCCTCCACCAGATGAACTCGTGATCCAGCCGCTGCTGCTTGACGTTCCGATCAATATCCGCAGCGCACTTCCAACCGAACCCCAAGGGCTCGCGCCGCTCGAAGTGAGCGAAGTCAGTCCCGATCCCATCAGCGGACGCCCGGTGCGGAGAGTGATAACGAATGCCGGTTGGGCGACCGCTATCGAACTACAAATTAGGCAGTCCTTTGGCAGTGAAGATAATGGTGAGCCACTGAAAGCGACATATGAGGCGATATCGATCGCTGCACAGGGGCAGGCAGATCTCGAAGGACTGCGTAGCTACGTCCATGACTACCATGGCGAAAATCCGATCGACATCTACCTTCTCTACCCAACCGATCCGCTTTCAGCATCGGCCGATGGCCTGGATGCTGACGCGATGTCTCTAAACGCGCGTGCCAAGATCGCTTTGCTTAAGACGAACTTGTCGACATTCTCAAATCCCGTCGGCTTGTTCAGCGAGGTTCCACTGTTCGAAGACGGTGCAGACGTCGCATCTGCAACCCTCACCGAAGGCGAGCGGTTCCTCGATCTGCTATGGCAGATCAGCGTCACCAATGGCGGTGGCTTCTTCCTGAACTACCCGAATGGCTCGGACGGCCTTGGGCTACCCGACCATCTGTTCGAAGCGGGCGAGACAACGACGATCACTCTGCTGGTTGCACTAAGGGTAGGTGACCCAACTGAAAATCCGTACCTACCGACGATCCAGCCATCTAAGTTTCACAACACGCTGATCACGGCCGAAAACCTGACCAGTGCCAAAGCGACGGTCGAGATCCAAGCAACGACGAAGACGGTCGGTTATGTCGAGGGCTCGGACCCGCAGGTAACACAATCGCTCGCCAAGGTCGCCGGTACAATGCTGTCGGTCCATGAGATCGTTCAGCACAACCAATCCAACCACACCATCCTGCATCAAGGAGCGACAATAACACCTGGTGAGGGCGACTCCTACGCGATCAAACCAGGCGATGACCTGCTCGGCGTATCGCAGGCCATGGGTCTCAACCTCACGGACCTCGCAACAATTATCGAGGACCAAGATGGGCTGCTGGAATATGGTGCAGTTCTGGCCGTGCGACCTGGCTGGGTCACGGGCAAAAGCCGTGTAGAGCCCGAGCAGGGAGGGTTCGAGATTATTCGGCCGCAGCCGCAACCTACCCCCGCAGAGGCCGAGATCACGCCGGAAGAAGCGATCTATCGCCTTCAGGCAATGTTCCAGATGATGGGCTATGCGCTGGAGGGGGATGATGTGTTCTCGCGGAGCAATCATGGCCTTGCCATCATGCCAGACGAGCCGGACAACAACGATCCACTGGCTCGTTTCGGTATGGATGGCGATGCGCTTCAACCTTGGGTCTATCGCAGGTTGCTGCCGATCGCTCCGTTTGCTGAGAAGGGCCTATTTGAGCATATCGATAGCCTTGATCCTTATGGTGGGCTTGGCAAGGCCGCCAGCGTATCCTTCGGTTTTCAGGACATATTCGGCAATCGCCTTCCTTCAGCAAGCGGGGGAGCAGCGATTTCATGGAAACAGCTTTACCGCGATCCACTGGTGCCTCTTCATGCATGGCCATCGGTCAGCATCGCCTATGATGTGGCCGATTCTCGTCAACAGAGCTCTCCGCAGATCCGGATCAGGGTAAAGTTCGCGTACGGCTGGATACGTCGCACAAATCGGGCAGAGCTCCGATCGTCTCCGCAACAAAGCAATGGCTGATCAAAAACGGTTTGCGCTCGCTTATTATCAAGTCGCGGGTCAGCGAACGAACGCGGAGGTCATCACTACACTGACGAAGGGCGTATACACGCCGCTTGATACCAATCGGATAGCGGTCTTTGCGAGGGACGCCTTTAATTACCTTCAGGTAGTTCAGCAGCTTGAGCCGCAGCTGACGGCAACGAACGAGAACAGCACGCTAAAGAAGCTCGCTTCCGAAGCTGAGGTGACTCTAGGCCAGATGGCGGCACAAATTGCGACCCAGCCCTGCCTGCTACGCGCAGGTGCAACTGTGATGCTGCCCGAGCGGTTCACGGTTATGCCAAACACTTCGCTTGCCGACATTTCCAATAGGATGAATGGGGAACCCGATCCCGCGACGATCGGTGCGCTCAACGATACCATTGAGCTCGCTCCAGGAGTGCTGCTCGAGCTCAATAAACAGGAGTATGTCACCAAGACTGGTGATACGCTCAAGGGGATTACGCCGCGCGGTAAAACCGTCGCGGATATCGCCAAGGAAAACGAAGTGGTGAAGGGGCTATTCGCCCAAGGCACCGAGCTGTTCCTGGGCTTGCTCGAAATCATAATCGAGAAAGGCGATACGCTGGCAAAGATCGCAGCCAGTCACGCGGTCCGGGTTGAAGACATTGCGACCGTAAATGCTGAGCAGAAGTTTTTCGCAGAGGGAGCGCAGGTCGAGCTTCCACTGCAGCTTGCCATCCCCGCTGGCACAAAGATGGCTGCGTCCATCGTCAGCAGCCAACCGCTTGCAGAGTTTGTGAAAGAGCATGAGGGATCGATCCGCGATATCCTAACCGCAAACTCGGCCACAACCGGCTTGCTCAAAGAAGGCGCAAAAATTGTCTACAGCGCCAGCCCATCTGACGCTAAAGTTATCGAGGCAGTTGGCAAGAATGATACCTGGGCAACGATTGCGCTTAAGCTGGGTGCGCAAATCGGTGATCCCTCTCTCAAGCCTGCCGACATCGGAGCCTATCCAGCCAATGCTGACAGCACCGCGCTCTATGTTGACGATGCGTTGCTGCTGCTCCCGCCGGTCCGCTTTGGCAAAGATCTCGATGTGCCACACTCGGCTAGCACGGGCGTGGTCACCGACCGGCTAGGTGTCGAAATTCGGATCAACCGCAATGATGAAGACCTGATCGATCCCGCTTTTCGTAATCTGGCAGAAGTAGAGAGCGTGATAAGCACCGTGCCTGCACGTCTCTCTTCTGAGTTCTCGCGGACGGAACGGAGCACATTGCTGGCTTTCGCTCGGCAATTCCAGGAAACCTTTGACAATCTAAAGCTGTGCATCGGACCCGACATTTTTGCGTCCGTTTCACCGCGCGCCTTGCTATCGAAGAGCGGAGAACCAGAATCCAAGCTTGTCGCGGTGAACTGGAGCGCCAAGGGGTTCGGCGCAGAAGTGTCTGGCCCGCCACGCTTCTTCGCCCCGCGCCCTCTATTGCGGGAGCCCTGGAACAAAAAAGGCGTTTCTATCCTGCCCTATACAAGCGGCGTACCGCTCGATCCTGCAGCTTCCGTAGCGACCAATTTCAACAATGCCGATCTTGAGCGGTGGGCGATGGCGCTACTCACAAAGATCGACCGTATCCTCTATCCTGATCTAGCGGCCCCGTTGCGGGCGCTTTCGCCCGAACAATACCGTGCGATTACCGATGCAAAAGCGGCGATTGCCAAAGCGGTTTCGGGCAGTATCGATGAAATTCTAGCTCCCGATATTACGGATAACCCGCCTGATCATGCCAGTGCTGCCGAGCAGCTAGAGCAGCAATTGCTTGTTGAACTTGCGAAGACCTATCGCGGCGGGGTTGTGGCCCAATTCGCAGTTTCGGCCACAACACCTGCGGACGGGGTCTGGACATCGGACACGGCACCACGCCTGCTGTGTTCGGCAAGCCCGGTTCTCTACAAAATTCCCGATAATAAGCCGACCTTTGATGAGATAGCGAAGCATTTTGGTACCACGCCTGTCCTCCTTGGTGTGCTCTTACAGAACGTCGAAAACTTGCTCGATCCCGGCTTCAAGGTTCCAGTCGGGAAGAAACACGTCGTCACTCTTGGTGAAACGATTGCGCACGTCGCCAGAGAAGCTGAAGTTACGGTCGAAACGCTTATCGAGGCGGTTCATGATACGCCGGGCTTCCTCAAGTCGGGCGCAGAAATCCCGCTCGCTCGCAATGTAACTAAAACAGAAATCGATGAGACATATGGATCAGCTCTGGAGCGGCTTGCGCCTAATTTGACCTCCGACAACCTGCTAGACTTCTCCATCAGTATCTTTGTCCAAATGAATGGAAAAACGAAGGGAGTCTTCGAACCTAACATCTCGCTCGAATGGAAGGGCAAGGACACTTATGTCACTACAGGCAAGGAGTGTTTCGATGACCTCGTTGCCTGGTTCAATGAGACGGAAGTCGAGGTTTTCAAAAAATACCTCGTCAAAGCACCGCTGCTGAAGCCAGGAACCGAATTTACATTCCTGACACGTCTGCCCCCGGTTACTGCTTCTGCCTCGAAGATTACGCTATTCTCCGATCCTGAATATGTAAATAAACTCAACACTGTATTGGTTAACTCAATGCCAGATCAAGCCAGCAGCTTGCCGTTGCAACTCGCCTTCAAGGTGCAGGCGATGGAGTATAATATTCACGATGTTGATGATGGCGGCGACTATCAGGCATCGGAATGGTTGACCTTTATCGACCACGAGTTTGAACAGATCCCGGATGCGTTCGATCTGCCCGTACCGAACCGTCAGTTTCCAATCCCACCACAAGTTCTTGATCACGGCGTGACGCCCAGAGTCGCTGACGGCAAAGTCGATCCAGACAAGATCGGCGACATCATGTTCTATGATTACCGACTGCGCTTTGCTTTCGACGCATCGGCCCAGGATGAGATCTCCTATACCCGGTATGAGCCTGGTGCGTTCGACAGGCAGGCGCCAGAAATTGATGAACCTGTCGGTGTGGAGGCTCTTGCTGCAACGCTCGCGCAATTCCAAGCGATAGAGGATGCGCTGTTCGATGACATCCTAATTATGCGCAAATGGGAAGGTCAGCCAGGCGGCGAAGCGGAAGCGAAGATCGTCTTGAATGCCGTTCAGATATTCGCCGAGCTCGCCACCAGCGCTGGGGTACAATGGCAAAACCTTGGCACCGAAGCTTCGCAGGTCGCGTCTGGCGAAAGGTTCCGTATCCGGCAGCACAAACATCCTCGCGGCCATTCACTCCTCACGGTTACACCGGAGGGTACCACGGGGCTCGCCAGCACCGCGTGTGGCAGCATCCCCGAAGCAAGCATGCTCGGGCGGGAAACGGAAGCAGTGAAGACCGATGCCTTCACCGCGACGATGGTATCCGCGAAACACGCCTCACTTGCTGATATCGATGCAGATATTGCGGTAGAGAGTGGGGAAGTGCCGGTCCCGCGGACGCGCTTGGGCGAATTCTATCGAGTCGATGACAGGCACCTCAACTTGCTGACCTATCAACAATGTTGGGGCGGCAT
The DNA here is from genome assembly GCF_057364945.1 of Erythrobacter sp. SN6-5. NCBI lineage: Bacteria > Pseudomonadati > Pseudomonadota > Alphaproteobacteria > Sphingomonadales > Erythrobacteraceae > Erythrobacter > Erythrobacter sp. SN6-5. Next base: position 1,897,787 of record NZ_CP200282.1, on the reverse strand, counting down.
CTCGATCCAGCGCAATCGCCGATTGGTCGAAGGCGTTCGTACATCTGACCCGTTCCTGCTCCACATACCGGATGTTCGGACAAGCAATTACCTCACACCGACCTTTACCTATGCCCAGCGGATCAACCTTGGCACCGAAATCGGACCACTCGCAGACCGATTGAAATTGATTCTGGAGCGGATTTTCTTCCCAAGTGATGGCGGCACTGTCCCTTCACGTCAGCGCGTTTCGGCGACAATGGCGTTTACGCGGCCTTCAGCGACAGCGAACAGCGAAAAAGAGATCGATCCGGCTGACTGGAAATCAATGTTTGTGCCAGTGTCCACCACGCCATTAATCGAACTGGACAAGACGGGGGACGGTGAGCTGCCTACACCGAAGATAGCAGCTGATACCATCGCTGCGCATCTGGCCGAATTCCTGTCAGGCTATGACCTTTCACCGAACGAAAACTGGTCTTTCACACTTAAGCTTTTCAGCCATCTCAATGACAAGGACACGCCGCCGCAATTGCTCGAGATCATCGATGTCAGGGTGCGCATGTCTCAACAATAGAGACGAGACTTAACGAAGGGGAAACATAATGAGTGATGCAGAATTTCGGATCAGCCGCCGGTTGGCCATGGGATCAACTCTAGCCGCAGGTGCTGCATTTGCGCTGCCGGGTTGTAATGAGATGTCTGCAACCGCACCAACCGCTGCCACTTGGATCCGCAGCAGCGTGACTACGACGGAGGGCAAGGCCCAGCTCAAAACCTATAAGTTAGCGATCAAAAAGATGCTCGCGCTGCCTCCGACCGATCCACGCAACTGGTATCGTCAGGCGATCCTTCATCTGATCGATTGTCCGCACGGCAATTGGTGGTTCTTCAACTGGCATCGGCCATTCGTGGGATACTTCGAGGAAATTTGCCGTGACCTGACGGGTGATGCCTCATTCGCATTGCCATATTGGGATTGGACGGCTGATCCGTTCTTGCCAACCGAATTCTGGGGCGCGGACAAGCATCCCAATTATCTCGATCCAACGAGCTCGTATTTCTACCAGAGCTCAACAGACTTAATGAACAATTTTGATGGTGCGATCGATGCATTCTGGACTGGTTTGACGACGGATCAGAAGGCAATGCTGGCAAAGCGGCATGGACTTACAACACTCCCAGCTCTCAAAGCAGGCGTAAAAGGATCATATGCGGGCGGTGCGAATGCTCGCGGCGCGCTCGCGCAAAATGGGCAATTGAACAAATACGCGACTGATGCAGTCGCCTTGTCGGTGCTGCAAACCGGCCTTGCGGCGACCGATTTCGACAAACCCAAGCCACCGCCCCTACCAAGTGACAAAATCTTCAATTCGCCGATTACCACCAATCATAGTGAGATCGCAGGTTTTGAAGTCATCGAGGGTCAGCCGCACAACAATGTACACGACAGTATTGGCGGCTTGATGGCGCGCTTTCTTTCGCCGGTCGATCCAATCTTCTGGCTACACCACGCGAACATCGACAGGATTTGGACGGTTTGGGCTGCTAATCAAGAAGCAGCCGGACGCTCTGAAAAGCCGTCAGCCGGTGTTTCCGCACAATACTATAGCGAGGAATATCTCTTCTTCGTTGATGGATCTGGCAGGCCGGTAACGCGCAAGATCACAGCGTCAGACTACATGACCACTGCCAGTTTCGACTATGCCTATGCTGGGGGCTCGCAAATTTCCGCTCCAACGGAAGATATCTCAGTGACTGGAACTGAACCCTATTCAATCGAAGCCGAAATTCAGAAGTCGGAATTCAGCGTCGGTGACCCCGCGACGGCCGATGCAGCACAGCAAGACGGCGGAACAGTGGCATTGGATGGGCGCAATGCGGCGGAACTGGATGGTTTTGCACGGATCAACTTCACGCCGATTGAGCAGGGTAATTATCGCTACAATCTGTACCTAACCTCTGCCGGTGAGAGCCCTGACTTCGACATCAATGGAAAGGACTATGTCGGGACCTTCGTATTCTTCGGGACCCCGCATGTGATCCAGGAAACCCCGGTCACGATATCACTAAAAGCGTGGCTGGAAGAGAATCAGGATCGGCTTGGCGAGGACCTCACAGTGCACTTTAACGCCGAAACCACCGAAACTAGTGCAAGCTTTGCGAGCAGTGAAGTCAGCCCCGCTGGGTCAGGGCAACTGAACTCAATCACTCTACATATCTACTAGTCGAGTGCTGTCAGACTAACGCGAACTCGTCTCTGCTAGGCGTAGAGCGCCCTACCCTCGTCGTCCGTCAGCCCATGAGATTTTGCCACTCAGTCAGTGCGGCTGAGCGGGTTGATTTGTAGGTTTGTCTGTCGGTGAGGTGGCGATCGGAGTTGAAGTGGTTGTGGACGTTAGCGTGCACAGACGCGAATTTCTGCAGGCTCTTCATCCTCAGAAATCGCTGCATCACGCGCTCTCTTCTTCGTAACGGTAAGTGCGATTTTTCAGCTCGATTGTTCTTCCACCTACCCATCTCACGGAGGCCTTCAATGCCGAGATCATTCATGGCCGCCGGGTATGATCGCAGACCGCCAGTCACAACTTCGACAGGACTACTGTGCCGCTTCAACACTTTCTTGAAGAACGCCAAAGCCGCCGATTTATATCGCTTCTTCGTGACGTAGCTCTCGAGTATTTCGCCTTCGTGGTCGACCGCCCGCCAGAGGTAGTGCGTCTCGCCGCCCACCTTCACGAACATCTCATCAAGGTGCCAGCACCACTGCTTGAAACCGCGCATCCGGCTAATCCGATGGCGTTTGATATCGGCCGCAAACATCGGCCCAAACCGGTTCCACCAGAACCGCACTATCTCATGACAAATGTCGATCCCACGCTCGATCAGCAGGTCTTTCACGTTCCGCAAGCTCAGTGGAAATCCCACTTACATCATCACAACCAGTCGGATGACCTCAGACAAAAGTTGAAACGGAGAAACGGGCTGGCTGCTCACGCCCCATTTCCGGGCATTCGAAAGAGCAAGAATGGGTCAGGAGAGGTTTACTCCTGACCCAGTAGTCTTGAGTTTTAGAACTCTCCTGCGATGCCTGCCCGCACGCTGGTGGAGTTACCGCCTGCGTAGGTTACCCCTGCGGTGATGGCGAAGTCGCCTTCGAACCGGTGCATCAGGCCAGCGGAGAAACCAACTTCGCCGCGGTACGTCGCGACATTGCTGGCATAGCTGGTCTTGCCCGCTGCACTTGGGAAGTGCGGAGAGGCTTGCGCTGCGATCGAGGCAATGCCCCGCTGTGCATCGCGGTCAATTGTGCTGGTGAGGTCGAACAAAGTGTTCACCCTTCCTGACAGCGCATCGAACTGAGCGGTTCCCACTTGTGAAACGGTGTTGAGGGCGCGGCGGACATTGTCGACTGAGGCGGCGGTTGCAACGCTCTGGCGGCCAAGCGTGCCATTCGCGTCGACGGTCACCGCATCCACGGGGCCAACCTGCGCAGCCGTGGAGGCGTCAATGTCGCCAATCCGCACCGAGGATCCATCTCCGCCCAGCGCAACCTGATTGTTCGCAGTGGACGCTGCCTGAAAGCCAACTGCGGTCGAATTGTTGTGCGTCACGCTCGCCTCGCGGCCAACAGCGGTACCAAATTGTGCGGTTACCTCGCTTGAGCTGCCCACCGCTGTACCCGCGCTGCCGCTGACATTGGCTTGAAAACCAACCGCAGCCGCTGAGTTGGCTGTCGCAGCGATGTTCACACTAGTCCCAATGCCGGTCGAGAAAGCGCCCTCAACGCGGGCTGAGTTGCCGATTGCGGTCGCATTGAGCGACCGCGCTTGAGAACCCGTCCCAAAAGCCGACGTCCCGTTCGAAGTCGCGACCGAGCGCGCACCCACAGCCGTAGCCAAAGCGCCATTGGTCCGCGCCCTTGCGCCAAACACAGACGCCTCCTGACCAATCGCAATCGTACCCGACCCCACAGCACTCGCATCCTGACTGCTCGCAACAGAATCCACACCCAGCGCAACAGAGTCTTCGCCGCCAGCAACACTGCTGAGACCAATTGCGATCGCCCTATCTTCCTGTGCCTGCGCACCTGCGCCAAGCTCGCCTGAGCCTCCAGCGCCAAGAGCAATCGAGCCGGATCCCAATGCCTGTGCTTCGGCGCCTAAGGCAGTCGAAGCAAAACCAGACGCATTGGCATCAAAACCAATGCCTGTGGAGTTGGCCTCAACGGCTTGCGAACTTGCTCCCAACGCCAATGAATTTGTTTGGCTAGCGTTGGCATCTGCACCCAGAGCGATCGCTCGGTCGGCGGTTGCTTGCGCACCGGCGGAGCCTCCTTGTCCGTCTGACCCGATGGCGATGGAACCAACACCAGTGGAGTCAGCGAGGCGACCAATAACGATAGAATTGCTGCCGCTGGCCACACTGGCAATCCCGAGAGCAACAGCAGTGAAGCCGGTCGCCTCTGCGCTTCTTCCCACAGCAGTGCCGAACTCTGTTGCACGAGCGAGGCCCCCGACGGCTACTGCACTCACCCCTGAACTAGACGCGCCAGCACCGATGGTGACGCCGTCGAGCCCGGTTGCCGTAGCGTTTTGGCCGATTGCGATCGAAGTCGATCCGGATGCGTTGGCTTGATTGCCGATCCCGATATTGCCGGAGGAACTGGCTTGAGCGGTGTTACCAATCGCAATCGTGTTGGTCGCGCTGGCCGAAGAAGATACGCCGATCGCTACTGCCTGTCCTGCGCCAGCATTAGCACGCGCTCCAATTGCTGTTCCCCCAGCGATAGCGGTGGCGTCAAAGCCCACTGCGGTTGCTTCCAACTCTGCATTCGCCGAGGCTCCGATTGCGATTGCGCTGTTCCCAGCCGTTGTTGCTCCCGCGCCCACGGCAAGTGCATTAAATTGACCAGCGTTGGCATTGAAACCGACGGCGATGGCTTGCTGCGCCGATGCATCTGCAGGGCCAATGGCAATTGCGCCGAGGCCGCCAGCATCTGAATTGGGGCCAACAGCAGTCGCATTTACACCATTTGCTAAGGAGTTAAATCCGAGCGCAATTGCATTGGCGGCATCAGCATCGGCGCCCGCGCCAAATGCGGATGCCCCATTGCCAGTTGCGCGCGTGATTCCATTGGCGCCACTGCTGTCAGCATCGCCACCAACCGCCACCGCGCCAACGCCTGTGGCGACAACATCATTGCCGATGGCGAGCGAGCCAGCTCCAGTGGCCCTGGCAAAACTGCCTAACGCGGTCGCTCCGTCACCGGTCAGATTGTCAGGATTGGCATTCGCACTAAAGCCGCATGCAAAAGATTCGCCGTCGCCATTGTCGTCTGCAAAACCGTCGGTGTCGACATTGCTATCGGCGTCACCGTCATCATTAGTGTCGAGCAGGCACGTATCTGCGGCTGCAGAATCTGGCGTGCCTAGGACAGTTGCGATCACGCCGACTGCGGCGGCGGTCATCAAAATCTTACGCATATCGTCTTCCCCTTGGTTTATCCCGCAGACTGGAGATTAAGAGGCGGATTCGTCTGAAGCTTCCACATCCCAGCCTGTCCTAAATTTCTGAGGGGGAGATAGATGCCTTGCGGCGGCCAACACCATACCGCGATCGCGGTATGGTGATCGGCCGATTGTGGGGTATGCTGGCCCAGTTCGAGTGTTTTATAGGTGCTGCCACATGATCCGGGTTGCCATTATTGAAGATGATCCGGCTATGCGCGATCTGCTGTCGCATGCGGTAGACTTATCTGAGGATATGATCCTGAATGGTACGGCGGAAAATTGCGCAGCTGGCTCAGGCATGATTGAGGCAGGCGGTTATGACGTCTTGCTGTGTGATTTGGGCCTGCCCGATGGCAGCGGGGTGGATCTGATCCGGGAAGAGGTCTTAACCGGCCGGGATACCGATATCTTGGTGATTACGATCTTCGCGAACCAAGCCAAGGTACTGGACGCGGTTCGGGCGGGTGCCCGCGGGTATTTGCTCAAAGACGAGCGGATTGAGGACTGCATTGAAGCGATCCGAAATATCCGCAAGGGTGGCTCCCCCATCAGCCCGGTGATAGCGCGGCAATTGCTTGGGGAGATCAAGCCTGACCTGGCAAGTGCGACAGTGCCGATGGCTTCGCCCCTGTCAGATCGCGAATTTGAGGTGCTGCACCTGCTCGCGCGCGGATTTTCGAATGCCGAATGCGCGGATATCTTGAGCGTATCGGGCCATACCGTTGGCACACACGTCAAAAACATCTATCGCAAGTTGGAGGTCAACAGCCGAGCGGAGGCGTTGTTTGAAGCTTCATCACAGGGGCTACTCGCGCGCGAGTAGGATGGGGATGCGCGCATTAGCGATACGGATCGCCCTATTATGCCTTGTGTTTCTCGCTTCACCAAGCGCTCTGCTGGCCCAGACCGCCGCCCCCTTTGAAGTGATTGAGTCGCGATCAGGCCCGATCATCGAGTTTACCAAGGGCGACTTTATCTTATCGGACGGGATCAAGTTTCCTGATGAGGGTTGGGAAAAACTGCCGAACCCAGCCCTTTACCGGATAAACGAAAACAAATGGCGGATTGGTGACACACACAGCCTGAACGCACGGTTCCGGTTTGATCGCAGCGTGCTTGGCACCGGCCCTATCGCTTTGCATACGATCAGTACGCGCAACAATATCACTGTGCTGATCAATGGGACCGAAATTTATCGTAATTTTGCGCAGATTTCAGATCAAATGAACACACGGTACCGGCCTATCCTTATTCCGGTTCCTGCTAAAGTTCTAAAACCGGGCCCAAATGAGATAATCTTCCAGGTCTACTCAGAAGAATCCCTCGGAACAGGCCGGGTTTTGTTGGGCTCACAAATCGCGTTAGAGGCCTTTCATCAATCGAAGTTCTTTTGGCATATTACCGCCCCTAGCACCGCAAACTTTGTAACGCTGTTTATTGGCATGCTTGTCTTTCTGTTTTGGCTTGGCCGCAGGCAAGAGATTCATCTGCTCTGGCTGTCCTTCTCGACCGTTCTATGGTTCTTGCGGAATTACCAATACTACGCTGCACAAACGCCGTTTGAATTGGGCGCGCTGGGCGTTACTGTGTTCACGACGATGTACGTTCATATGGCTTATTTTGCCACGGCGGCCACGGCTGCTTTCTATCTTTGTTTCACCAAAACTGCATACCGAGAATTGTTAATTTTAACGATATTCACCTTCGGCATTTTCCTGTCTTCGGTGCACATCTTGTTCACCGGTACGGATCTCATTCTGTATGTGCCAACGACGATGGTCATATTGGGAATGTCGGCCCTCGGTTTCGTGAACTTAATGCGTAATCGTAACATTGAACATGGTGTTCTCGGAATCGTAATATTGGCGGCGCCGCTGGTAGCATTGTATGATCTTTACGCTGAGATCACATATCAAGGCGATGGCAGTGCCACCTATATTTCGCTCTTCGGCGGTCTGCTTTACACTACAGCATTTGTTATCTCTTTTGGTAAAAGAGCGCTCGATGCCTTAGTCGATTTGAGCAATTCCAATGTGCTGCTAGAACAAGGTATTGCGGACACACGTGCAGAACTAGCGGTAAGCGAAGCAGCCCGGCATAAATTGTTGGTAGAGCAAACCTTAGCTGGAGAGCGAGGTCGCTTGATGCAGGAAATGCACGATGGGATCGGGTCCAATCTTATCACTGCCTTAGCTGTGGCGCGTCGACAGAACCATCCAGAGACTACGATAAATACTCTCAATCGTGCGCTCAATGATCTGAAGATAACGGTCGATTCATTGGAACCGATCGAAGGCGATTTGATCGCGCTCATTGGCAATCTTCGCCACCGCATGGCGGGCGATTTGCATGATGCTGGTATCGCCTGCAAATGGGAGGTGGAGGACTGCAAACCGCTATCATGGCTCGATCCGAGCAATGCGCTCCATGTGCTGCGGATCATGCAAGAAGCGGTTGGAAACGTGTTACTTCATTCAAAAGCCACCGAAATCACAATCGGATGCAAGGAAAAGGCGGAGGACGGCGTCGAGGGGATCGCCTCTTATGTGATTGACAATGGCTGGGGGTTTGACGGAAGCATTCCTCTTCACGGCAAGGGGTTAAGCAATATGAAGTCCCGAGCGCAGTCTTTGCATGGCAGCCTATCCTATCATTCTCAACCCGGTGGAGGTTGCACGATTACGCTCTGGTTGCCCTACGCAAGATAGAACTAACTTTTCTCAGCGTCGGGACGTGCCCTCCACGCTTTCAATCATACACTTGCGCCATCGGGAAGAATCGTTCGCGAATGTCCGCTTACACCCCCAGTAGCAGTCCAAACTCTGATCAGGTTGCAATCGGAGAAGCCGTCTGACAGCTTCTCCTCAAGCGGTGAAAAAGCTACTGGTCTGCTTTCGACCCAAGTCCAGACATTGGTCACCGCACCGATTGTTGAGGCCTATTGTTTGTGCAGAATGCAGGTTTTGCCCTTAAGTTTTTCTGTAGGTTTACTAGCGGCGAGCGTGGTTGTGTACAGAACGCTCTTGCTTAGTGTGCCTTCAATGTGTTGTTTTTCGGCTGGGTATGCGCTCGATTCGAGTGCTCGAACAGGGTGGGGGAATATGCACAAATCGTTGTTGAGACGCTTAATGGTCGGCGCCTCCGCTGGCGCGATCAGTCTGGCGATAGCAAGCGCAGCCAATGCTCAGTCAAGCACCGAAACATACAGTTACGATGAACTCGGAAGATTGGTGAAGGTCGAAACGAGTGGCGGCCAGAACAATAATGAAACTCGGGCTATCTGCTATGATGATGCGGGCAATCGCACGACTTACGAAGCAGTAACCGGCAGTCAGACGCAAAACTGTCCTGTGCCGCCCCCGTCTTCTCCGCCTTCACCGCCGCCTCCACCTCCACCGCCTCCACCTCCAAGCAATTCGCCGCCCAATGTGGTGAGTGAGAACTTCGGCGTTTCATGCGCAGGTGGCACTTATAACGTCCTTAGCAACGACAGCGATCCGGATGGAGATCCGATTAGCTTTGTCGTCAATGGCGGCGCTCCGGTGGGAGCTTATAAATCGAGCGCAACGAATATTACGGTAAGCGGCGTAACTCAGCCTGGCACCTACACGGTCGGATACACGGTGAGTGATAACCAAGGTAATTCGGCGGTCGGGGGGCTGAATCTCACTTGGGTGAATAGCTCGTCGTGCGGCGGTGGAGGTCCTGAACTATGACCAATAGACTTTCCCTTTTTGGCGTTACGTTGGCTACGCTTTCCTTCGCAGCTGCTTCGCCGCCCGCTTTGGCGCAACAAGACGATCCGCTTCGGACATTCCCTCAAGTTGACGCGATGTCACCGCTCGGTGTTGATATGCAATCGGGGCAGTTTACCCAGCAGGGCACCGACATGCAGATGGGACCAATTACGGTTGACCATTACGTCCGTTCCAAAGGGCCTGGCGCTCCGCTAGGAGATAAGCCCCCGTCCTCGTTTGCGACGAGTTTGCACGGGTTTACCGATGTTTACACAGTCAATGGCCCGGGCGGAACCACAGCGACCGTCTACATCGGCACGCTAAGGATCTCGTTCAAGACTCTATCTGGCGGCGGCTTCTTCCCATTGGATTCCAGCAATACGGGTTGGAAGATGGTATCGAGCGGTGGGCAATGGGTGCTGACCAACAAATCAGGCGATGAATATCGGTTCGATCTCCATCCTGGGCTTTCACAGTTCGAACGGAGGCTAACCTCGCGCCTCAGTGCTGATGGTCATAAAATGACCTACAGTTATGACAGCTCAGCCCGGCTCACCCGGGTGAGTAGCAATCGCGGCTACAGAGTGAACCTTCAATATTCTGGCAACACCGTCACTGCATGCGGTTTTAACTTGTCGATTAACTCTAATCCAACAAGTTGCTCTGGCGCGCTGCAACGCGTTGTATACGGGCGTGACAGCTCGTTGAGGCTTACATCGATCACTGGTGTCGACAATACCGTCGTCGGCATCCAATATCTCACTGATATAGGGGGCGTATACCCTACCTGCGTAACACTTCCAGATAGCAGCACTTGCCGGGTTCAAAACACCTACTATCGGCTGCCTCCAGGTCAGACCCTCGTGCCAGGCCATACTCGGTTTTATCACGTTGTGGAGCAAACCACGGCAGAGGGCGAGGTTTGGAAATACAACCACGCGGCGGTCGAGAATTTTCCAGAAGATTATACGCCGTATGTAGGTGAGATCCAGCAATCCTACTCAGGGATAACTCCACCTGGAGCCACAAGCATCCAGACCGGCAGAACTGCATTCACATTTGGTAATGGCTTCATGGAGCGCGTGACTAGCCCTGCTGGACAAACAGACTATTCCTATTCCTCGAATGCCTCCTATTTGGTCCAGATCAACACACCGCTGAACGGATCGGTGTATTCTACCATCCACTATTACAGCCTCTACCCTTCGAAGGTGACCTATCCGGAAGGCAATTCAATTTCTTTCACGCGCGACTGGGCCGACAATGTCACCTTGCGCACAGAAACACCTAAGCCAGGGTCAGGTCTAGCCAGTAAATCGACAGGATGGGTTTATCCGACCAGCTATAAGTGGTCTTCGCCCAGCATTTGCGCTGCTGCTGATGTGCTGTGTGATAAGCCAACAAAGATCATCGATCAGCGCGGCAACGAAACAGATATTACCTATGATCCGGCACATGGCGGCGTGCTTACGCGGACCAGCCCGCCCGATGCCAGCGGCATAAGGCCCCAGACACGCTATTATTACGTGCAACGCAACGCCCGCAATGCCAGCGGCACGGCGCTGCAACCGCCAATTTGGGTGCTTGATCGCGAGGAATATTGCGTCAGCACATCTGCCTCGGGCAATGGATGTACCGGCGGAGGCGCGGATGAGGTTGTGACGACCTATGATTACGGGCCAACGACTGGCCCGAACAACCTGTTCTTGCGGGGCACCGCAGTAACCGCAGATGGTGAGACTCTGCGGACTTGCTACCAATATGACAACCTCGGTCGAAAGATTGCTGAGACACAGCCCAAAGGGACCGGGGGAGCTGCCCATGAAGCGTTCGGCAATCAGCCCCATCGATCTGGCGATACTCTCGCTTAGCGTCGCTGCATCGCTTGGAGCGGCGAGTGCTGCATCTGCTCAGTCATCGGCATCTAATTACACCTCAGCCGCGCGTTATGACGCTAAGGGCCGCGTAACTGGCACGATTGCGCCTGATCCCGATGGCACAGGGCCATTAAAGCACCAGGCCACCCGCACGACTTATGATGCCCGCGGCAATGCTATCAAAGTGGAAACAGGTGAGCTCTCCGTTTGGAAGAGTGAGAATATCGCGCCTTCAAACTGGGGCGGTGACTTTACGGTCCTTACCACCGCTGAGACCACCTATGATTTGATGAGCCGTAAGCTCACTGACAAAGTGATTGGTGCCAACAATGTAGCCGTCGGTCTTACTCAATACAGCTATGATAGCTGGGGCAGGCTTGAATGCACGGCGGCCAGAATGAACCCCGCTGCCTATGGCTCATTGCCTGCGAGTGCCTGCGTGCAAGGCACACCGGGTTCTGACGGCGGGGACCGGATTACCAAGACAGTTTATGATGCTGCAAGCAGAGTGGTGCAAACGCGCAAAGCGGTGGGCGCGCCGATTGAAATTGCGGACTCGACCTATTCCTACACGCCCAATGGCCAGCTGGAATATGTAATTGATGCCAACGGTAACCGCGCGAAGTTGGAATATGATGGCTTTGACCGTCAGACGAAATGGATATTCCCGGCCAAGACGCGGCCTGCCGCGTTCAACAATGCCACGCCTGCAACCGCGCTCAGCACAGCTGGTTCGCTCAATACAAGCGATTACGAAGCCTACACTTACGACAACAGTGGCAACCGCCTATCCTTGCGCAAGCGCGATGGCTCGGTCATCAATTACGAATACGATGACTTGGGTCGCATGACCAAGAAGGTCATTCCCGATAGGGCTGGTCTATCCAGCGCGCATGAGAAGGACGTCTATTACTCTTACGATCTGCGCGGGCTGCCGATCAAAACCCGGTTCAACTCACTCAATAGTGTTGGCCAGACCAACACCTATGACGGGTTCGGCCGCCTTGACTACACCACTGACAGCACAGCAGGCCAAGGTGCGCGGCGGATATTCTTCGAGTATGACGCCAACGGCAATCGGACGGAGATCAAGCACCCGGATGGACTGTACTTTGGCTACGAATACGATGGCCTCAATCGCCCAACGCGTATCCTGCAAACTACCTCTCAAATTGCCCTTTTTGAGTTTAATGAACGGGGTCTGCCAGAGGGCGCCGATTTTGGATTTGGCTCGTATGACAACACGCGCGCTTACGGCTATGACGCGGTAGGGCGCCTGAACCAGCTCGACCTGAACCTCCATGGGCTCACCGGGGATGTCACATGGGATTACACCCGCAATCCGGCCTCGCAGATCCTGACCGAGACGCAGAGCAACGATACTTACAGCTGGGACGGTCACGTCAATCTCAACCGCAGCTATCAGACCAACGGCCTTAATCAATATGAGGGCGCAGGTTCTACGGCGTTTTGTTATGATGCCAATGGCAATCTGACCTTTGATGGTACAAACGTCTATCTTTACGATGTTGAAAATCGCCTGGTTGCACGGCGCGCTAAGGTCAATGCTGACTGCAATAACCTCAGCTATACTGGCCGTTTGATCGCGGAACTCTTTTATGACCCGCTAGGGCGCTTGTATAGATCACAGGGCGACTACGAGGCGCGGCGTTTCTATCTCTACGATGGCAATGCGCTGATCGCGGAATACGATATCAATGGCGTGATGATCAATCGCTATGTTCACGGCGCCAACCCAGGCGCGGACGATCCGCTGGTCTGGTATCCCAGCGATGGACAAGCCTCACACTTGCGGCGCTATCTTCACTCCGATCCTCGCGGCTCGATCGTTGGAGTTACGACGTATTATGGCCTTCCCATGGCTAAGAACACTTATGACGAATATGGCATACCTGGTTCATCAAACGAGGGCCGGTTCCAGTACACCGGCCAGACCTGGCAAAAGAACGTCGGCATGTACTATTACAAGGCCCGGTTCTACTCACCCACCCTGGGCCGGTTCCTCCAAACCGATCCCATCGGATACGAAGACCAGTACAACCTCTACGCATACGTCGGAAATGACCCGATAAATATGGTGGATCCTACAGGGCTTCAGACACACGATCCAACTGTCTTAGGACTTAATCACGCTCGCGATGCGGGCGCGATTTCTCAGGACCAACACGATACCTTCATTCAAGCAGTTCATGATGGAAACGCTACTGCTGCTTCGATGACCCCGATAGGAGGGGGAGCCGCTATTGTGGTAACCGCTCCACAAAAAGCGGGATTTTTCACCCGGGTAGGTCGATTCTTTAAGAGGCTGTTTGGTGGATCGGACGACGCGAAGAAAGTTACTGTATCCCGTTCAACTAGCCCAGATTCCGCACGCCATTTGGAAGAATCCGGTGCGACAGGACGACGTTTAACCGTTGATCGTGCTGGCCGCGATCAGAGGCGTCGGGACAATATGCGCGGCACACAAACGCGGTCTGGGACAGACCGCGATGAGTCACCGCCTGCGGTGTTCAGGGAGAGCGAAAATGCTAGTGTTCGTAACATCCCTAGCTCGGACAACCGAAGCTCTGGAGCTCAGATTGGAAATCAAATCCGAGATGTGCCAGACGGAGGATGTGTTAGAATTGAAATCTGTCCCTAGTTTCTGATCATGGAGAACATCCGAAGATTGATCGAATGTGCAAACGGTCCAATTGGCGCAGACTGCCATGAGGTTTCCCTCCCTCAAAACCTCGTTCCACAAGCGGCTCAGTTGCTATCTGTAAGAGACGGATTTTATGCCTTTGAAGGTGCGTTACTTGTTCGACCAGTTCACGATGCGGCAAACGTTTTGGGTTTGGTGACATGGAACTCGTTTGATTTATGGAAGAGCCATTATTCCGATATCGGTATCGATATTCAGAGCTACACTTTCTTCGCCGAGAATATCTTCGGCGAGCAATTCTTTCTAGCTGACGATTGGGTTGGTCAGTTTGATCCAGAGACCGGTGAGAGCCACAAGATTGCTGACGATCTTGAAGCTTGGGCGGGTGAAGTCCTCACAGACTGCGATTATCTGACCGGCCATGGGCTAGCCCACCAATGGCAAGAAGCTCATGGTCGATTGCCCGAAGGCTCGCGTTTGATCCCTAAGGTTCCGTTTGTATTACAGGGTGAGTTTGATGTCTCCAACCTCGTCGCCAAGTTGGAGTTGGAAGCCATCACAATCCGTGCGCAACTCGCGTCACAATTGGTCGGACTGAAAGATGGTGAGACCATCACTTTTGAGATTACCGACTAAAGAAGTTCCCCCATTGAACGGACCGGTGTTGTCAGACTAACGTGGGTCGGTGCTGTCAGTCTAACGCGAACTCGTCTCCGATTGGCAAGGAGCGCCCTACCCTCGCCTCTATTCAGGCAGCGAGATTTTGCCACTCAGCTAGGGCGACTGAGCGGCGGGTCTTGTAAGTTTGTCTGTCGATTAGGTGGCGCTGAGAATTGAAATGGTTGTGGACGTCGGCGTGGATGGAAGAGAACTTCTGTAAGGACTTCATCCTCCGAAAGCGCTGCATAATTCGCTCTCTTCGTCGGAACGGTAAGTGCGAGTTTTCAGCCCGATTATTGAGCCATTGACCCATGATCCTGCGATCCAAATTGCCCAGTTCACGCATCGCGGCGGGATAGGATTTGAGACCGTCGGTGACGATCTTTTCGGCCTGTCCGTATCGCTTGAGCGTCTTCTTCAAGAAGCGCAAAGCCGCTGATTTGTCTCGTTTCTTAGTGACATAGCTCTCCAAAACCTCGCCTTCGTGATCAACCGCACGCCATAGATAGTGCGTCTCGCCATTGATCCTCACGAACATCTCATCAAGGTGCCAGCGCCAGTGGCGAAAGCCTCGCATCCTTCTGATCCGTTGCCGCCTGATATCAGCGGCGAACAGTGGGCCAAACCTATTCCACCAGAACCGCACTGTCTCATGGCAAATATCGACACCGTGATGAGCCAAGAGATCTTCGACGTTCCGCAAACTCAGCCGAAACCGGACATACATCATGACAACGAGCCGGATGATCTCAGACGATGAGTTGAAACGTTTGAACGGACTGGCCGGTTTGCAGCGTCTTGGCATCAATCCGCCCTACCCTCGCCGCCTCGTCCGTCAATCAGGTACAGTTAGTCTGACAAGACCCCGAATGGAAAGCTGTGTCCGCTGCAAATGCGTGAACGTTGCAAACCGCGCTTCAGTGCAACCTCAAGAAGTTAACCTGAAAGGGCCATCACCGCTGCACGCGCCCTGAGCCATCGCCAGACATGAGCTTTTCAACCTCAGGCACGGTGACCCGGTTGAAGTCGCCGGTGATCGTGTGCTTGAGCGCGCTCGCGGCAACCGCGAACTCAAGGCTTTGCTGGCGGTCTTCGTAGGCATTGAGGCCGTAAATCAGCGCTGAGGCAAAACTGTCACCCCCGCCAACGCGGTCAACGATATCGGTTAGCGCATATTTCTTTGAGAGCATGAAGCCATCATCCCGCGTACGCAGGCAGGCCGACCAATTGTTGCGGTCCGCGCTCAGGCTCTCGCGCAGAGTGATCGCGATGGTGTGCATATTGGGATAGATATCGAGCACCTTCTGCCCCAGCGCTTCATACTTCTTGGTATCAAGCTCGCCGCTTTCGACATCCACATCAACAGTGATTTCGAGCGATTTTTGGCAATCTTCCTCGTTCGCAATGCCAACATCAACATATTTGACGAGCTCGTGCATCACCTCTGGCGCGCTCTTGCCATACTTCCACAGCTTGCCGCGGAAGTTGAAGTCGCACGAGACGGTAACGCCCGCCTCTTTCGCGGCCTTGACGCAGGCCATGGACAGATCCGCTGCAGACTGGCTGAGCGCGGGCGTGATCCCGGTGATGTGAAGCCACTTGGCACCCTTGAAGATCATCGGCCAATCAAACTCGTCCATGCCCGCATCGCAGATGGATGAACCTGCGCGGTCATAGACCACTTTGGAGGGCCGCTGGTTCGAACCTGTCTCCAGGAAGTAAATCCCCACACGATCACCAGAGCGGCTGATATACGCTGTATCTACGCCGAATTTGCGCAGCTCCATAATCGCATTTTCGCCAATATCATTGTCCGGCAGGGCGCTCACGAACCCAGCGTCCAAGCCATAGTTCGACAGCGCCACTGCGACGTTTGCTTCACCGCCGCCAAAGGTCGCCTCAAAACCAGGCGATTGGAAAAAGCGCTCATGCCCCGGCGTTTTCAACCGCAGCATGATCTCACCAAATGATAGAAATTGCGTCATGGGGAGAAGGTCCAAATCCTAGTAAGTGAAGAGAAGCCTCGCTTATGAGAAAGCGAGGCCGCCATTGATGTCGATGTTCGCACCGGTGATAAACGAAGCATCATCCGAGGCGAGGTATGCGACTGCATCAGCGGTCTCTTCAGCCCGGCCCTGACGTCGCAGAGGCGTGGAGTTCGCAACGTTTTCGCGCGCGGCATCAGGCGTGAATTTGTCGTGGAACGTAGTCGCGATCATGCCAGGGCACAGTGCATTGACACGGACACCCTGCGGACCAAGCTCTTTGGCGAGGCCGCGCGTCATCGTCATCACAGCACCCTTGGATGTGGCATAGGCGATAGCGCCGCCGCCGCCGCCATCACGGCCAGCAAGCGAGGCGAGGTTCACGATTGCGCTACCTTCACCCATGAACGGCACAGCCGCCTTACAGGCGAGGAAAGTTGAGGTGGTGTTGAGCTGCATGACGAGGTTGAAGAACTCTTCATCCATCTCGCCAAGCGTCTTGCGCGCAACCAAGCCGCCCGCATTGTTTACGAGGATATGGATCGCATCGCCAAACGCCTCTCGCGTGGTCGCAATTAAAGCATCTACATCGGCCGCCTTGGTCACGTCGGCCTTCACCTTGATGCCTTTGCCACCAGCGGTTTCAATCTCTGCAAGCGTTGCATCCGCGTCTTTCTCATTGCTGTTGTAGTTCACAACAACATGCGCACCTTCACTGGCGAGCTTCACACAAATGGCGCGTCCGATATCCCGGCTGCCCCCGGTTACCACTGCAACTTTGCCTGCAAATTTCATTGTGTTTTCGTCCTATTTCTGGGGAGGAGAGAGCGGCACCTAAGCCGTTTTCGGTTTGAGAGGTTTGATGTCTGGGCACAAAATGAGCACCGAAAGCACGGTCATGATCGCCAGCCCGGCGCCAACAACAAAGGCCGAGCGTGTAGCTGTTCACTGTGATGACCGGGATCAGGAAGTTGAGCCCAACCACAGCCAATTTCGCTGCTGTTCCGGCGAAACCGGCAAGCGAGCCCACAGATTTACCGCTGTAGAAATCACTCGGCAGGGTTTGAATATTGCCCACCGCTGTTTGGAAACCGAACAGGATCACCGCCATCAACATCACAGCGAATAGCGGCGTGCTAGCCTGAGTGGTCGCGAGCAAGGAAAGGAGCATGATCACTCCGCCCAGCGCAATCACTGTCTTGCGCGTACGATTAACGGTCCATCCAGCCTTGATCCGGTTGCCTGCAAGCAAGCCACCAAACCATGCTCCGAACATCGCACCGACATAAGGAATCCATGCATAGACCGCGATTTCTTCCACTCCGAAACCGTAGGTTTTGAAGAGGTAGATCGGCAGCCAACCAACAAACAGCCACCAGATCGGGTCGAGAAAGAACGAGGCCATGATCACACCCCAGCTCTCCTTGCGGCTGAGGATTTCCTTTGTGTCAGGTGCGTAGTCTGCGACCTCATTGGTCTCAACATTGCGTTGCCCTGTCAGGATATATTCTCGTTCTTCCGCGCTGATCCATGGGTGCGCATCGGGACCACTCTTGTAGATTATCAACCACGGAGCCAGCCAAAGGAAGCCAAGCGCGCCAATGGCAACGAATGTCGCCTGCCAACTGCCCAACCAGACGAACAGCAGCCCTATAATCGGTGCGGAGACAATCCCGCCAATCGCAGCGCCAGAGTTAAAGATGCCCTGCGCGAGCGCCCGCTCGTTGATCGGGAACCATTCGGCATTGGCTTTTGTCGCACCGGGCCAATTGCCCGCCTCCGACACGCCAAGCAGCGCACGGAAAACCGCAAAGCTGGTCAGCCCAGTAGCGACCGCATGCAGCATGGTCGCCGCCGACCAGACAACAATCGACAGGACGAAGCCCAGACGTGTTCCGATCCAGTCAAATATCTTGCCAAAGATCGATTGCCCGAAGGCATAAGCGAAGGTGAAGACATTGAGGATGATTGCATAGTCAAGCTCGGTGAGTTCGAGCTCTTTGGATATTTCCGGCCACAGGAAACCTAAGGCGCCGCGGTCGATGTAGTTTATGACCGTCGCAACCGCGACGAGCACAACGATGACATATCTCAAATTGCCTTTGAGCATGATCAGGCCCCCCACTCAGAAAATCTTCGCGCAGCGGGCTGAAGGTGTCGATCAAAACGCCAGCCTCCAGGCACACTGCGCCGTGATCAAGATGCGGCGCGATATAGAAGCAGTCACCCGCCTCTAGCACGCGCTTCTCGCCGTCGATGAACACCTCGAACTTGCCGCTTTCGACATAGCTCGATTGGCTGTGGCGGTGCGCGTGGACCTCGCCCACGGCGCCTTCCTTAAACCACACCCGAACGATCATGATCTCTGGGCCATAGCCCAAGATTTGGCGGGCAATTCCGTCTCCCAGATCCTCTTCGGGTGTATCCTTTGCGACCACAAAGGGCGGACTTGCCGCGTTCATCACACTTGCCATCTCTAGCTTTCCTCTCCCTTGAGAGGGATCACGGCGGCAAAGCCGCTCCATGCGATCGTCTCTCCGTCCAGCACGACCGAATGGGCCGCCTGCGCGTCTTTGTTGTGTGAGACAGCGATCGCGAAACGCTGTCCGTTTTTAAGAGTGATCTCGACCAGATCTTTCCCATCGACATGGGCATGCCGCATGGCGGCGATGCGGCTGCGGCTGGAGACCGTCTGTTCCGCCGCTCCGTCATAGCTCCCGTGGCTTTCGAGCAGCGCAGCGATGCTTACGGAGCCAGTGGGACGGTTGGCCCGCAGCATGATCAAAGGCTCGCGGCGCAGGTTGAAATTGGGGTCGTTCGCTCCGCTTTCGCCCAGCACCACGTCGAGCGCACCGCCCGAGGCAAACCGGTAAGTGTAGAACCGTTCATCGAGCAGCCAGGTGAGCGCGCCCTTGCCATCGCTCTCCTTGGCAGTCGCATCGACCCAAATGTGCTGATAGCCATTGGCCTGACCCAGCACCGGGCGCCCAGCAGTGAAGTTCTGCACCGCCAGGTCATGCTCCATGATGTGCCCGCTGTAATGCAGCGGCAGGTCATAGAGATGCGGCTCGTCGCTATCTCCATGCGTCAAATCGAGCACAATCGGAGCCTCGAGCCCAGGTATCTCCGGCATCACGATGGTGCGGGTCAGCGTAACGCCTTCATAGGCGGTATCAATGCTGGCGCTGCTAACTTGAAGGCCAGGCGCGTCGGAGAAATAGAGCTGGGTCGGGGCGTTCTGATTGCCGACCTTTACCTTGCCATCAAAATGGCTGCGCTCATCAACCACCAAGGTATTGTGCGCGACCGTGGACTTCGCCCAGCTGGTGTTTTCCGGCAGGTAGCGTCCGCCCTCTTTAGCCTCAATATTGAGGAAGCGCGCAGCGCCATAATCGCGGATTACCTCATTGCCATTGTCATAGAGTTGCCATCCGAGCTTATCGAAATGGCCGTGCCCGAGACCTTGCGAGGTGTTCTTCGCGATCAGCACGGTGGATGGCTCACCATTGGTATTCATCGGGCCTTGCCGCAGGATCGCCAGAGCGCCCTCATCGCCATCCGGACCATCACCGAAGACCATGGAGCGGAACGGAAATGGCTCAGCCTTACCCGCAGCCAAATCCCGCGCAACCAGACGCCCATTCCTGCTCAGGATCGTGCGATCTTGAAACTCTGCAATCGACAGCAGTGAAGGATCGCCCGTTTGCGCATAAGCGATTGCGACCCCGTGATAGAGTTCATCGGTCTTAAGGCTCTTGTCGCGGACCGCATCGTTGAACGGAAAGAAAAATCCGCCATAGCTTAGCTGAACAGTGGTGCGCAGAGCCTTCAGCAGGATGCCGTCGCGGTGCTCCCAGATGCCTTGCTCGGGGTCATTGCGCTCAATCGCATCGGCAAAGACCATAAACGGCATCAGCGCATAACGCTGATAATACGGTCCTTCATTGTAATAACCCTCGGGCGAGAACAGCAGCTCTGTCTGGCGTAGAAAGCCGACCTTGCCGCTCTTGTCCGAGCCCTTAAGCGCGCGGTCGACCATATCCTGATCGCCGAGCAGATATCCGGTCATGCCAACGCCGACGGTCGCCCAGGTCGCATGGTTATGAATGCGGTCAAAGGTCGCTTGCGATTCAACCGAGAGGAAATGGGCCGCGCGGCGAAACACGTCATTGTCGATCCGCTCACGGTCGGCATCGCTCAGCGTGTCGCGGATATCGCCGTAGCCCTGCACACAGTGCACTAACCACACAGCGTCATTAAGCACTTGCCAGAAAATCCGGCCTGGCCCCTGATTTTTGCGCGCTGGATGCTCGCCGAGCGTCGGGTACATATCAGCATAGGCAAGCAGCATATCACGGGCGTAATCGGCATAGACTTGCTCACCTGTGATCTGAAACAATTGCCCGGCGAGATAGATCGCCTTGTAATTGCGCTTATGCTGTTCGTGCGTGTAGCCGCCGCCCGGATCCTTGGGCAGCGGCATCACCAGGCCTTCGGCCATCATCTGATCGACGAAGCTGTGCGCCCGGTCCAGTTCGGCCTTGTAAAGCGGCGGCAAGTCCGAGACCGCCGCAGCTCCCCCAAGCGCGGCGGTCTCGTCGTGGGCAGCGGTCAAAGCCGGCTGCGTTAAGGCTGAGCAAGCAAAGGCTGCTGCGAGAAAAAGGACACGCTTCACTCACTTCCTCCTGCGTCAAACACGTTCCCGGACTGGTTCGCCCGGTGATCGCCTTCAAAATTGAGTTCTTCCAGAACCAATTGCGGTGTGTTCGAAAATGCGTTTTGGGTGATCGCGGTCTTAGGCGTGCCAACCGTGTGAACCACTCGGAATGGAGCCGAGCCATCGACCGCGTTGCGGGCTACATCGGCGATCTGCACCCCGTGCAAATTGACCGCAGCGGCTGAACCATTGGTCACGGCCTTGCCAACGTTCACCAGATTGTTGCCAGAGATATTGACGAATGGGCCAAAGGTGCTCTCGTCACGGCCTCCGCGATAGACATTGGCAATCGCGCCGCCGACATTGGCAAAATTGCTATTCGTGATGTCGAGATATTCGACATTGTACTGGCCGAAATCTTCAGTCTCTGCCGCGGCGGATACTACCGTGCCCGTGATATCGGCAAAATTGCTGTTGCGGATCGTCACGCGGTCCGCGAGCGCGCTCTTGCCAAGGGTCAGGACGTTGAACGACTTGTTCACCACCAGGCCGCGCACAGTCACGCCGTCCAGCTCAATCCGCATATTCGATTGGATTGGGAAGGTGGTTGTGCGGATGACCGAGTTGCCAACCGAGTCCGGTGCAAGCTCGCCATCAATCACCAGATTGCTCAATTGCAGGTTTCCACCTTCGCGCAACTCGATCAAAGACGGCCGAGTGAACAGGATACGCGGCGGCTCTGCACCTTGCTCAAACGCGCCGCGAATAGCGATTGTTTTGTCAAGCGGGATGGAGCGATCGACTGTGTAGTCGCCAGTGCCTAGCTGCAAGACATCGCCATCGTCCGCAGACATTGCAGCCTCTGCGAGGGTGCCCTCGCCCGGATGGACTTTGATGACACGGCCAGAGGAGCCAAAGGCGAGCTCGTCCCCCGGCTTTGGATACCACTTTGCGCCAACCTGTTCGAGCGAGACGACCTTAAGGTCGCGCGGCGCGCCCAGCGCCTTCAACTCTGGATCGGCTGGATAGAGCAAACCGTTTGTACCGCGCTCCATTGCGACAGGGGCGCGGTCCAATTTCGCAGCCAATTGCTCTTCGACTTCACCCTGGGCAACCCGGTTACCGCTGAACGCAATGCCGGAGATATCGTCGTAGACCTCCAGGAATGACTGCCCCTCAAGACCGCTCAGCAGGTTGTTTGCAAAGGTCGAATTGCTAGGCGGGGCAGAGCGCTCCTCATCGGCACCAACATTGAACCCGACCCGTGCGCTATCGACAATCGTGTTGTTCTCAATCCGCGCGCGCTCAACCTCAACATAGCGATTGACCGGAGAATTGGGCACACCGTTCATAATCGCGAGAGCGCTGGAAAATGCCGTCCCGCGCAGCCCCTCCATATAATTGCCGCGCACAGTCTGCCCGCGATTGATCACGCGGATCCCTCCGGTGTAATCCTTGCCATGCCCCATAAAGACATTGCCTTCGACGACATTGTTGTCGCCATGCCTCAGGGTCAGCGTGCCACGTGAACGCAAAAACAGATTGCCACGAAAGACGTTTCCGCCCGACTTGGATGAGATGATCTCCACCTCGCCATCGGTGCGATCGAACACATTGTAGGCGACCAACGTGTTGGAATTGAACATCGAGTACTTGCTCGTGCCAATCCTCAGCGTTTCGCCGCCATTCGAGCCAAGCACCGGGCGTGGGCCAAAGTAGTTGTATTCGATCCGGTGATTGTTCTCGCGACTCTCCTTGCTGTCGAGCCGCACCGCCAGGGTCACGCCCTTATTCGTCTTTCCAACCATATGATTGTGATCAAAGCGGTTGTTCGAGCCGTAAATGCCAACCCAATAGTCGGATTCGTAGCGATCCGGCTTGCTGAAATTATCGATCACCACCTCGGTGACACGGCTGTTGCGCGAGACATCCTGTTTCGTTCGGCGGAAGGAAATCACCTCGCCGCGCGGGCTGTAGCCATCCTTGAAAACCAGGCCGGTCACCAGGATATGCTCGCCGCCAATACGCAGGCTCGACTGCCCGGTGAGGAAAACCTTGCCCGCCTCTTCAGAGATAACGGTGATTGGCTCGCCCGGCTTACCCTTGCCAGTGATCACCAGCTCAAAATCACGCCACTCGCCATTGGCCAGGATGATGACATCCCCGGCCTCAATATCTTTGAGCGCATGGGCATATTCGTTCTGATTTCGGACAAAGTGGTTTTCTGCGAGCGAAGGGACTGACCCCAGGCACACGGCAAACACCACAAGGCACAGCCTCGACAACATCCCCAAAACTCTCCCGTCCTCTTATTGGGTGTGACTATAAGGAGAGTCGAACGCCTGTCAATCAATCTGGCATGTTAGATTTAGATTTTTTGTAATACCAATTGGTTTAGCCGATCTTAGCTGAGGCCAAAAACCGCTCGCGGCTCTGATTGGCCTGCTGCTGGACCTCTTCTAAGGCCTGCCTTTCGGTGGCCTCAAGCATTGCCTCGAGCAGGCGGTGGAAGTGCTCTCGCATTGCCGCCCGCGCACCCCCTGGATCACGATCCCTCAGCGCATCGAACACCGCGCGGTGCTCTTCGGTCCGCGATTCCGCATCGTGCACACAAACAGCTTCATAGGTCGACTTAACTGCCGGAATTTCCTCACGCATCCGCCACAGTGACGTGATCGTATGCACCATTGCGGCGTTGTTTGATGCCTCTGCGATGGTGAGGTGGAATTGCTCATCCGCCTCGTTCGCTTCTTCCTCGCTTCCATGGCGCATTTGCTCAATCAGCAGCTCCAGCTTGGCGATACCTTCATCAGAGATATTATGCGCAGCGAGCGCAGCAGATTCGGATTCAACCAGCAATCGCGCTTCGGTCACTTCAAAGGCGCTGGCGTTCGGTAAAGCCTCACCCAAAGCGGGTGGATTTTCACTGACATAGACACCAGAGCCGGTTTTGATCTCCAGCCT
The DNA here is from genome assembly GCF_057364945.1 of Erythrobacter sp. SN6-5. Classification (NCBI taxonomy): domain Bacteria; kingdom Pseudomonadati; phylum Pseudomonadota; class Alphaproteobacteria; order Sphingomonadales; family Erythrobacteraceae; genus Erythrobacter; species Erythrobacter sp. SN6-5. Next base: position 1,873,750 of record NZ_CP200282.1, on the reverse strand, counting down.
GCCAATCGCCTGCAGTGCAATCTCCGCCTCGCGGATGGTTACTCTACTAACACCAAGCTTTTCAGCCAGTTCGCGTTCACCAGGCAACCGGGTCCCAGGCGGGTAAGCGCCTTGGTCGATTAGCTCTGCGATTTGCTCCGCAACGGCTTGAAAAAGTCTCTTGCTGCTCATTGGTGCTGGTTACTCCGCTATGGACGGGACAGTTCTATACCAATTCCCTTAGTCGATTTGCCTTCCTAATTCCAGTTAGGTCGCTGACCGCCAATTATTGCTCCGATTATCGGCGGCCAGCAAAGCTTAGAATTTGAAACGGACGCCCGCAAAATAGCGCGGTCCGTAAACCTGGATTGCTCCGAAATCATCCGGTGCACCGCGGAAATTGGTGCGCGGCTCGTTGAACAGGTTGATCCCTTCCAAAGTGAATTTCACGTTGTTGTTGAGCTCATATGAAATCCGCGCTTCAAACACGCTGACATCATCAACCGTCCGGATCCGACCGGGACTCGAGATGAACTGCTGGAAGTAGCTGCTGCGATATTTATAGACACCCTGAAGATCGAATGGGCCAATTTCATAATAAGCCTGAGCCGCAAGCACGTGTTTGGAGAAGCCAAACAGATTTGTTGGCGGGATCAAGCCATTGCTGGTGCTGGTAGTTCCGTCGGCATTAATCGTGGTGATCGCGCCCAGCGTATCGTCCTCAAACTCAAAGTTTGAATCGGCATAATTATAGCTGACCTTGAAACCGAGACCATCGAGCGGTGCTGGCAGATAGCTGAAGCGATGCGCCGCAGTAACCTCGATACCGTAGATCGTGCTGGTCTCGTCGGTCGTGTTGACCGATGTTACCGGCAGAGCAATGTTCTGGCCTTCAATATTGAAGGTCTCCAAAACGCTGACTGTTTCAAACCCGCCATTGAAGCTCTTGTAGTAAGCATTGAAGGCAAGGATTGTATCGTCATTCGGATACCATTCGAGGCCAGCATCGATATTCCATGACAGCAGCGGGTCCGTCGCCGGGTTGCCCGTTGCATTCACACTGTCCACGCCGCCGGTGATCGCCTGCTGAGCAGAAGTGAACTCGTCATTATTGGTGTTAAATGTTCGGCCATTGCCAAGATCCGATGGATCGGGGCGGGACAACGCGCGATAGATTGCAAAGCGGCCCAGCAGATCGGGCTGAAATTCTGCAACCAGATTCAGACTTGGCAGAAACTCGGTGTAGGAAGCTTCTGACAGATTGCTAACCAGAGTGGATGTGTCCTGCACCAACTCAAACTCATCGGCTGAGTTTGGATCAGTCGGATCAGCCGCTGTGAAAACAACCGACAGATCAGAACGGAAACCGCGCGTGACGATATCAGTGCCGACGACGCGCAGGCCGAGGTTACCGCGAACTGGGGTATCGCCCCATTCGCTGTCGAAATTGGCTTGAGCATAGGCTGCCCAAGTACGCTCGGTCACATCGGTGTTATCGATGGAGTCGAAATCACCGGTTGGGAAAATGGCATTTCCATCGCTATCGAACTCCAGGCCCGAAGGATCTTCTCGTTCCAGCACTCGTGCAATGCAGCGCGCGTCAAAAGTTGCAAATGTATTCGATGTACCGATCACATTGCCCGCCAGATCAACATTGGTGATCAGCGGATTGCCACCGGAAATTGACGAGAGGAAACCGGTTTCCGGGAAAGCCGTGCGGCATTCCTGGTTGGCAACAAACAAAGCGCCGGAACCGTCAGTGTCGTTGTAAGTGTTTTCAAACCGGCTGTTACCGTTTTGAGCGCCCGGTACGTCACGATAAATCAACTCTTGATAACGCGCACCGGCTTCAATCGAGCTGAAGAACCCATCCATTTCATATTCGACATCGCCGCGCATCGCCCAGACGCTGTTAAAGCGGTCCTGCTCCAGATCAGCCCGAAGACGGGGATCGTTGGCAAACAAGGTGTAATCGGTGACGTCGAAGTTCTGAGTGAAGAAATTCAAACCCTGCGATCCGTTCTGACGGATCAAAACAGCGGTCTCGACGCGGTCATCCGTCCCATTTGTGCGTCCAGCATTTGGCGTTTGATCGCTTTCAAATGCCTCTGGGAAGAATGGGTTGCCATCGGCATCGGTGTTGCCAAAGATGCTCTCGCCATCCTCGGTACGGAAGCGAATTTGCACCGCCTCTTCAACGCGGCGGGTCTGAGAATAGGAGCCATCAAGCGAGAAGCGCAGACGGTCGGTTGCCTGCACATCGATCGACAGACCGCCGCCGTAATATTCCTCGTCGCGCTCAAGATATTCGCTGACCGCTTCTATACGCTGCTCGTTTGTAAATTGGCGCAGAGCCCCGCTTTCGGTAACGATTAGATCGAAGTCGAGACGATTCGGATCACCCGGGCCATCAATCCGGCGACCTTCCGCAAAGTTCAAATCGCTGCGCTGCTCGCGGAATAGGCGAGTGGAGTATTGGAAGTCGGCATTGATATCGACGTTCGGACTTGGTTTGTACTGGATCGCGCCAAAGAAGGAATCGCGCGTATCATCCGTGATGTTTGAGCGCAGCGCATAGCTGTTGCGGGCGATGAGGAAAGGCAGGTTCACGCTGCCATCACGCAAGCTCGGCAATCGTACTTCCGCTGGTGTCACAATTGCCATCATCAAACACACCGTCGCTAGTCGTGCCTGGATCAATCACGCAAGCACGAATGGTGTTTGAGACATTGGCCTCTTGTTCTGGGTTGGTCGTCTCATTGCGCGAAAACCCGAGCGAAATGCCAAGCTCACCGTCTCCAAGCTGGTACTGATCAACATAGCTCAGCGTCCCGCGATAGCCGAACTTTTGAAAACGCTGATCCGCATCAATATCCAGATTGTCCGGATTGATGTTGAGTTTAAAATCGCCCTGAATACGCTGCTTGCCATAGTCGAGCGGCTTGATCGTCTCGAGCACAATCTGTCCGGCAACGCCGCCCTCAATATAGCTTGCCGCCTGCGTCTTGTAGATGCCGACCTTGCTGAACAGCTCAGATGGGAACTGGCTAAAGTTCACCGACCGATCGCCGCTGCCGTTGGTGGCAACGCGGCCATTGATCACAGTTGAACTCAGGAAAGGGCCTAGGCCGCGGATCGAGATTTCGGTCGCCCCACCCTGTTCCCGGTGAGAGCCAGCGCCGGTGAGCGTCTCAAGCGCTTCACCAATAGAAAGTGCAGGGATATCGCCAATTTCGTCCGCTGAAAGTGCATCAAACACTTCGATTGAATTGCGCTTTTCCTCAATAGAACCCTGAATGGTCGCCCGGATACCGGAGACGATGATCTCACCGTCATCCTCTTCAACACTTTCAGGTTCTTCTGCGTCCTGCGCGATTGCCGGAACCGAAGCCAAAGCCGTGCCTGCAAGCAATGCCGCAACTGAAAATGAAATACGCAGTGAGCCGCGTGAGCTATTCTCACGAAATGCCATGATACCCCTCCCAAGGCAATGTGTCCGCGAAGAAGGGTAGAGGGCAGGACATTGATGTCAACCCTTATGTCAGACCTCTACTCTAATTTCTATCATGCCAATTGTTGCATGCATGCAGGCCATACAATGCAAATTAGGCGCCACCGGGGAGACGGTGACGCCTGTTTTGCCTAGCCGCCCAGTCGCGGGCGATCTGCAAGACGCCTCCTTGGCTAGATCCAGATGCCAATCGGGAATATCATCTGTGATTTGGCCGAGAGAGTTAAAGTAAGCTCAGCTGTTACAGTTTCAGCGTCGCGCCAAATGTGATCCGGCGATCTGGAAGACCTTGGAAGCACAGCAGCGCACCTTCATTCACGCAGCGCTGAGTGATTCTGGACTTCGTCAGGTTCACGCCTTCTACACCGATGTTGAGATAATCGGTCACATCATAGGTGATGCTGGCGTTGAGCTGCCCCCTTGCCTCCGTCACAGTTGGGAAGCCGAGCGTCGAGTTAAGCGACGCCCCGCCTGCCGTATCGAGTGTGCGGAATGCGTCGCGCCATGTGTAACGCGCCCGGGCCGAAATGCCGTATTTCTCGTAATAGAGCGTCGCGTTGTAAGCATGCTCTGAGAAGTCGAGCAGGCCCTGCACCGCTGTGACTGGCACGGCGATGTTTGGATTGATCGCCTGGAAGATATCTTCGCCGCGGCCTGAGTTTTCGTTGGTCGCTTCACCACCACCAAAGTCTTGGTAGGTGTAGTTGGCGAGGATGCCGAAACCTGAAGCAAAGCCCAATGTGTCCTCAAATTGCGAAAGGTCATATTGGAACGCAACCTCGATACCGGTTTGCGTCGTGTTTGCCGTATCGTTGATGATCGTCTGCAACGGCACGCACAGGCCATTGCCGGGCACGTTCGACAGAACATTGCGATCTGGAACTGGATTGAAGATACCGCCACCCTCACATGGATCGGTGATATCGCGGAAGCCGTTTGCATCCTCAACCGCATCCTCGACCTGCGTCACGAACAGATTCGTGCGGTCTTTATGGAAGAAGCCGATGCTGATTAGCGATGATGGAGCAAAGTACCATGACAGCGAAGCATCGAAGGACTGCACCGTCTCTGGTGCAAGGTTCGGATTGCCCAATGCCACAGCGTTGTTTGGCCCGGTTGGGAATGACACCGATAGCGATAGGTCGTTAAAGTCGGGACGGTTAATGTCCTCGGTGTAGCTGGCCCGGAACACCAGATCATCGGTGAGATCAGCAATCACGTTCACACGCGGCAAAATCTCATTGTAATTGCCTGAGGAGGTCACCGGCGAAGCAATTCCGCCTGCAACCGCATTACCGAAGGAGTCGATCTGAGTATCGACCCAGCGAAGGCCGACATTGCCGCGAACAACACCAAATTCGAAATTGGCCTGAGCATAGAAGGCATGCGTTTGCTCTTCGATCCGGAACGACGCACCGAGGTTGCCCCCAGAGTTCGGATTCAGATCGCCCAGTAGACGTCCGCCATTGGCGATCGCCGCTTGTCCGCCCGGCGTTGCATCAAGCGCGGCCTGCAGTTGAGCGAAAACCGCCTCACGATCAGAGAACGAGCGGTTTGGATCGATCAACACAAAGTTGCGGAACGCCAGCTCTCGGCCGTCGAACGCACCAAAATTGCTTGGCCCTGCAACGATCAGGTCCGCAAAGGTCGAGCCGCGTGGGCTGTTGGCAATTGCGCCGGTACCGAAGGTTGAGCGCAGCTGATCGAACTGAGTGGAGCTGTCATTATAGCGATAACCCGCATCCACCGATGTTATAATGCCAAGGACATCTTCCAGATCAAGCGTGGTATCGATGCGGAAAGCGTCTTCTTTATTTTGCGTACGGTTGTTGCTGTTCGTTACGGCGTCCAGCACCGTGTTCGCCGGATCGAGCAATTGCTCAACGGTCGGCGCGAATGGGGAGGCAAAATCAATCCCGAATGTCAGCGCACCATTGCGCAGATCATAGATGAACGGAACGCTGTTATCGTTGCTGCTGCCATCGAGCGGGGTTAGCGGATTGGGGTTGATGAAGTTGAGCGTCGTGCTCAAATTCGGGTTCGACGAATCCGAGGTCGAGCGAGCGAATTCAACGCGCGTAGTAAGGCGACCGGTTTCAAACTCGGTACCAAAGCGATAGAGTTCACTTTTGGTTACGCGCGCGCCAGTGTCACTCGAAAAGCGCAGGTTCGGATCATCGTCGTCCTGGGCCAAGTTTGGCTGAATTGTGCCGAACAAGGCGGCCTCGATGCTGCCCAGGGCCACCCCATCGAGCGACCCAAAATTGACCGTCTCGAAACCGTCCGGGACGTTGACAGTATCGACCGCGCTCACGCCAGAGGCCTGAATCCGCGAGCTGTCCTGACGCCGCTCTTGATCGTTGTAGATCGTGTCGAAGAAGAACATCAGATTATCGCTTGGCGCCCATTCGAGGGAGCCAGCGAAGTTGATTGTCTCGAACTCAAAATTTTCACGTTCCTGATTGAGGAACTGGATATTGAGGAATGGGAAATCCGGCCCAGGCGCACCAGCTGCGGTAACCGCTTGGCCAGCATTGATCAGGTTATCACGGTCGACGCGCGGTCGGAAAGAGGTTGCCTCTTGCTCGGAATAACTCGCGCTCAGTACGATACCAATTGTGCCAGCACTAGTATCCCAGACATTGCCAAAACTACCGGAAAGACGCGGTGTCACGCTGTCTGATAGCTCGCTATATTCGCCTTGCGCTCGGAAACTCAAAATACGGTCAGAAATATCAAGCGGACGAATGGTCCGCAGATTGACGGTGCCGCCAACAGAACCCTCGATCGTGTCTGCGGTTGGTGCCTTGATCACTTCAACTGAGGCGATGATCGCCGGGTTGATGTCTTCAAAGCTGATGCCGCCACGGCCGGTACCTGCCGCAACAGTTTTAACACCGTTGATCAGAACTTGGTTGTCGTTTGTACCGCGAATTTGAACCCCAGTACCGACGCCGCAGCGGTCCGAGTGATCTGCACGCCGGTAACGTTTTCAAGAACCTCAGCCAAGTTTTGGTCAGGCAGCTTACCAATGTCTTCCGCCTGGATAACCTCGACCAGACTATCCGCATTTCGCTTTTCATTGAGCGCGCTTTGCAGCGAGCTGCGAATGCCGGTGACGATAATTGTATTTTCTTCTTCAGCAGATTCGGGCGTGGCCGAATCTTGTGCCAACGCCGCGCTTGGTGCGAAGGCCATGATCGCTGAACCAGCCATCAAACCTGCAAAAAGTCGCGATTTTTTTGAAGACCGCACCTCAGCGGTAAGCCGATAACCCATAACTCTCTCCCGTGAACTCTTCTGGTTATTGGCCGTCGTTGTATATTGGCATGACCTGATGTCAACCTATTGAACAATCCTGTTAGTCATTTTCTGTCATACCAATTTGGCGATCTTAAGATTTCCGAATGATTGGGATGGAGTGAGAAGCAAGCCAAACTGCAAGCCTTGCTGAACCCAATGGTCCTATCGGTGCTGTCAGTCTAGCGCTAACTAGTCTCCGAATCTAAGATCTTGGAGCTAGAGATAGCGGATATGCAGCCACTTTGTTTCAAGCGTCATCGCTTTCAGCCCGATGTTATCCGCCAAGCCGTGTGGTTGTATTTCAGATTTACGCTGAGTTTGCGCGACGTCGAGGATTTGATGGCTGAACGCGGGATCGATGTGACCTATGAAACTGTTCGGTGCTGAGTCGATAAGTTTGGACCAGCTATCGCAGCCAATATTCGAAAGAGGCGTGGGCGAGCAGATTGCGTCTGGCATTTGGACGAAATGGTCGTTCGTATCAACGGCAAGCGCATGTGGATGTGGCGAGCCGTCGACAAAGAAGGAGAAGTGCTGGATGTTCTTGTCCAAAAGCGTCGACACAAGAAGGCAGCACTGAAATTGCTGAGGAAACTGCTCAAGAACCAAGGCTTCGTTCCCGAGGCTATCGTCACTGATGGACTTGCATCTTATGGTGCTGCGCTACGAGAACTAGGCTGCTCCAAGCGCCATCAACCCGGCCAATTGAAACACAACAATCGAGCAGAGAACTCGCACCTACCCGTCCGAAGACGAGAGCGAAAGATGCAGCTGTTCAAGTCTCAAGGACACGCTCAGCGTTTCACCTCAACCCACTCAGCTATCTACAACACCTTCAATATCCAGCGTCATCTCATCTCAAGAAAGACAATGCGAACATTCCGAGACCAGGCAATGGCCGAGTGGAAAATTGCGTCCGCAGCACATGGGTGAAATCTCAGTATAGCGCCTCGATGCGTGTCGGAGAAGTTAACCTGACAGTACCGTTGAAACAGCGAAATGGGCTTGGTGGTTTAGCTCTCGACTTGCAGCTCATGAACCTCCGGTAGCAGGTCAGAAATGCCTCGTTGGTCTGACAAGACCATCAGATACGTTTAATCTCACAAGACCGGTCGCCTTAGTCTAACAGCACCACCGCACCCGATCAGAACTTTCCAAGAAAGTTGATGAATGGCCCATGGCTCGTAAAGCTTTGATCGGTTAAATCGTCGGAGAAATCCGATAGCGAGTAACCCACACCAACCTTTACATTTTCACCAACATGTCGATAGATTGCGCCAAGAGCGCCTAGACGAAGATCGTCGGCTGCGGTGACCCACAACGCTCGACCCTCGAGCAGAACATCCCACTTTTGGGCCACATTGTAGTCTGCACGCAGCACCGCAAGATGGGCCGTTGAGCTCACAAACTCCTCACTTTCACGGGCAAGTGACACTCTACCTGTCCGATAACCGTATTTCGCACCAAGCGTCAGCTTTTGAGAAAGGTCATAGTTGACGTCAACGACGCCTATATGGCTGATCTGTTTCGGACTTTCGACCTGTCCAGAGTCAGTGATCTGTCCCACAGGACCTAGATCTTCGAAATATGTGAAACGAACCAAGGCGTTCAGCTTTTCGTTGTTCACTGGTCGATACGCAAAGCCTGCAACCACTTCGGTAAACTCAGCTGCCGAAATGGATGCGCTGGAATTGTCGGCATCAGCCAAGTTGAAACGACCCACGAAACGCCAATCAGGATTGACCGCATAGCTAATGTCGTTGCGCAGCAACCAAACCGTCTGATCAAGGCCCAGTGGGTTTGTCTCTCGGCGCAGTTCCACTGAGCTGCCAATCCTCATATCTCTATTGGTGTAGCCGATGCCGAACGATCCAGCAGTTCTGCGAAACACACCTGTATTTGCATCATCGATCCGACCTGCCTCAAACGTACCTGTCAGACTAAGGTTTTCAACTGGTTCGAATGTGAGGCCAAAATTGCGTGTTAGCGCAGGGACCGATCCTCCGATCCCAATCCGATTTTCACCATAGACCGACAGCGCGTCAGACAATCGCCGACGAGCACCGACGACCAAGGAACCGCGATTGGAACGAGTGAAGATGTTTTGACTATCGAAACCTGTGTCCGTGCGATCAGCAAAAATGCTATAACCGACGTAAGCCTCTGACCCCTCAGCCAAGCGATGGTTGAGCTTTACATCACCCCCCAAACCACCGTCGCCACCGGATACCTCACCGGTGAGCGACAACCGCTCGGTCAACTCTGCGTTGAGTCCAGCACCAGCGCGATTGTTGCGTTGGCGCGTTGCGTCGTGATCCAAGGTAATTTGGCCATAGGAATAAGCGGACCAATTTGCGGTGCCTGGAGCATAACCGAGTTCCAGGGCCAAATCGGTCCGGGTACCATCCTGGACGCTGTTGAATAGCTGCCCACTTACGCGATCTTCGTAACGAAGACCAGCTTTTGCGGTTAGACCGCCATTGCCAACAGCAAAGGTATTTTCAAGATCGAGGGTACCTGTCCCGCTAGTTCCAGTATTTGCTGAGCTAAGGCTTTCATAACCAGCCGATACCTTACCATTTGCGAAAGGTAGAGACGCATTCACACCCCAACGTTCCGTTTCTGACGGTGTCAAACGGCCGGATGAGGAAAAGCCCTCATCATAATGTTCGAAGAAGCCACCAAACACGGCACCATTGCCTGTGTTGCCAAGCAACTCGTTGACGTTAACTGCTGCCTCAGTGCGCCATGCTTTTGCTTCAAAGCCAGCGATACCCGGAGTGGCAATATCAGTGAAAGACAAACCGCCATCGACTGAATTTGACTGACCAAAGCCTGGGCCTTCGCTCTGGGCGATTTCCGCCTTGAAGTAAGTGCCCGCTGTTGCCCTGACCAAAACGTCCGCGCCAAACAAAGTTTGTGAAGCTTCCTCTAAGGTGTCGCGTTGAACGGTAACGCCAAAGCGGACTTTTTCGGCCAACCAGCCTGTTGCTCGGCCACCGAATGTATAACCTTCAAGGCTGCCAGCTGGCGGGGTAAACTCATACCGGACTACCAGCACAGGCACATTGCCCGATGAACTGCCTTCACGAACTACACCTGAACTGGCAGCTGTGGAGGAAAGTGGCCGGAGCAAGGTAATACGCCCTTGAAGCGGGTCAAAATCGTAATCCTGTTGCGCGTAAAGTTCGCGCGTTTCGAGCACGATACCAGTTTCACGGTCTCGCACTTCGATCCGTACGCGTTCTGAGCCAACTGAAACGTCCTGGCGTTTCAGGAAATACAAGGAGCCACCAGTGCCCCTGAATTCTTCTCTCGCAGGAACAGTACCGGGATCAGATGCGAAGCCTGTGATTTGTAAAGTACGCTCGCCAAACTCGGTGGTTTCGCTACTGTTTAAATCAATCAATGCCCCGAACAAGCCACGATCAAGTTGCGCTAGCTCAGCCCCATTTATGTTGGTGGTGAAGTTCCCCAAAACTAGCTGATTTTCTTCCTTCTGCACACGGAGGTAAAAGCTGCCTTGGGTCGGCGCGTCTTCGACAAGGTTCGAATCATCACCATAAGTGGGGTAAAATTGCTCGCTGTTAAGCTAGCGCAGCAATTGCCGCGGGTCTTTGCGATCTAGATTACTGATAATGTCTTCCAGCAATTCCTCACCAGTATCGAGCGACGAAGTGATACGCCAATCGTCCCCCACGACGCCTTTTGCGTAGAATGCTCCGCGCCCTATAGCATAGCTCCCATCGGCCAAGCTGTCGCCAGAAACCTCGCGCGACGGACCGCTGCCAAAGCTCCTGCCCAGAGTAATCTCTCCCTGTCCGACTACAAACCAGTCATCGTTCGGGATTGCGAAACTCTGCGTAGCCTGTTTGATCTCCTCACCATTGCGAAGGATGCTAACGACCATCTCGCCATCTTTGCGGGAAACAATCTGCTGCTCGACAAACACGCCATCAATATCAACTGGAACTGCCCGTCCCGAAACAAACACTTTTTCTGTTTGAGGATCGGCTTTGCCGGTAACAGTTGCCATCAAACCCTCAAGTTTGATGTTGCGCTTCGCGGCTTCGTCTACCAGGCCAAATTCCGCCCAGCTCGAAGCCGTGGCGGGATCAGTATTCTCTGCAAAATCCTCGTTAAGCAGGGTTAGTTCGTGCGCAGCACTTTCATCGAAGTTACCGTCTTTGCCCTGGACGCGGAATACGAAATACAATGCTTCCGGCATTTCTTCGGTTGCGGTCCAACTGGCGTACCCGTTTTCATCGACAGCTATCGTCGCAAGCGGTTCACTGTCAGGTGAAACACCCGCTTCGAAAATCCGGATCTCACCTTGTTCCAAGAATGATGGATAGTTGTTGTAGGTCTGGAACGAAACCTGTTCGTTGCGCACTGCTGTACGAGTCCGATCCAAAAGACCTACACTCATCACCGGATTGAGGACCAGCGTATCCGCACGGAAGCGAATCTGATAACTATCCTCACCAAACTCGTTGGTGGCAGCAGAGTTTACACCTGACTCGATCTGAGCAGCCGAAGGGGTTTGTTGCTCCTCATTCGCTTTTGCCTGAGCAGGAGCGCTCGCCGCAACAAGAGCAATAAAAGCTGAACCAGCAAACAGAGACATGTTGAGTGATTGCAGTGACTTGTTCATCATTCTTCTCCACCCTGATTATCATCGCGTTGTCTGGTTTCCCTTGCCTCGATCGGTGCAACGCCGAAGTTAAGTTCACCAAATTTGCCGCGGGTCAGGCGGATGGAACGTGGATTGTCGGTGGTAGGCGCCCATCCAAGCGGAAGAGTTCGCGGATCAAGTTTTAGGACAAAGTTTGATCCGATCCTTGAATCCGGGACCGCAGCGCAGGCAATGTGATAACGGCCGAATTCATCAGTGGTAATCAACAGGCCATTCACCGTCGCCAATCGCACGCTTGGAACACCCGGCTCGCCTTTGTCTTGATAACCATTCCGGTTGCGGTCTTCGAAGACCTTGCCGAGCAGTTCAGAACAATCAAACACACTGCTTGGAACGATTCTGACCGCCGCAGTGCCGCGGTTCGAAATCGGCGTTCCACTAAGTGTGTCCAGCGCAAAACCGGTATTGACTTTCGTTCCGGTGGTTACACCCGCACCCACCGTCAGCGTCAGGTTGTAACTGACAGAACCGTTTGCAGGAATTACCTGTTCACGCCACTCAAGTTGACGGTTGGAGTTGGTTGCCACCGGTTCTTCCGGCGCACCATCTACGCTAGCCGAACCTATGATGTATTTGAAACCGGGCGGCAGCAGGTCGATGACCGTGACACCAGCACGTTGCACACTTTCGGCATTGCGTACAATGATCTGGTAGGGAACCAGATCGCCGGTGCTGACATCCCGCTTTGTGCTTGTCTTTGTTACAATCAATGGATTGCGCGAAAGAAACGGATCGATAGGAATGTGATTGTTGATCACATCGGGATCGCCCGCTTCAAGCGCGAAGCTGAGGTAATAAGTCGGATCAGCCTCGGTCGGCACAGTTGCTGAACCTGAAACTTGTACAGGCCCAGATTGACCGGTCGGGTCGAGCGCACCCTGTTCCGGCAGTAGGACGGTCGAAACAAAGCTGAATTCACCGGGAGGCGCAATCGCAATTGTGTAGACGGTTTCAGCTATTGGACATTGCGGAGCAGCACCAGGAACAATATCGAAACGATATTCCCCTGTTGCACCAGTGGTCTGGGTTTGCTGGCTTGGATCGATGAAACAAACATCTGGTAGTTCCAGACCATTGGGACCGAGCAAGCTTACGACCGCCCCACTCAAGGGTTCTCGGGTCACGCTGTTATAGACAATACCCGATGGATCGATTGGCAGGTTCTGATCAATCACAATCGTGTTCGAGACCAGCTCCAGATCTTCGATCCGGCCGTAAACCACATCGTTTTCAGGACTGCGGAACTGGATCATATAACCAGGCCCGCTCAGCAGATCATCGAAGCGGTAGTCGCCATCAGCGTCGGTTACCGTGGTCGCAATCAATTGACCGTCGCGCAAAATCTCAACGATCCAGCCTGCGCGCGGCTCATCACTGTCCGTGAGTTGCCCATTTGCATCAGTGTCAAGGAACACTGTTCCTTCGACCGAGCTGATGGCCGGGTCAACCACGATGGTAACAGTGCTCGTCGCACAGTTGGCCGGGTTTAGAACTTCACAGACCTCGTAGTCGATGGTGTATGTGCCAGCTGGCACATCGGGCCCAATCGACACATTTCCGGTCGCTGGGTCGAGTATGATACCAGGATCACCTGGGCCAGAAATGATCGAGATCGTCACGTCATCTGGATTGATTGACGCTCCGTTTAGAGTATCATTTGCAAGGACGTTCCCGGCATCTGGGTTGCTAACTCCGCTACGCACGGGTTCGGGATTATCCGCACTCGCTGTGATCTCTGGCGGTTCAACGTCTACCGTGATGGTTGCTGTCATGCAGTTGGTTGGGTTGAGTGTTTCGCAGATCTGATAGTCAAAGCTGTACGAACCAGCCGGTGTGCCCGGGGCAACATCAACATTGCCAGTTGCCGGATCAAAGGTCAGCTGCGGCGGAACACTTGAACCTGGTGCAACGCTCAAGATCGCATTGCCAGGACCAGCAGCAACACCGTTGATGGTGTCACCGGTGAACCCATTCACAACAGCCGTTGCTCCGCTCGCACCATTAATCCCGCTCGCACCGTCATCAGCAACAACAATCGGGCTCCCATCCACCGTGATGGTAGCAATATTGTCCGCACAGTTGCCCGGGTTCAGCTCTTCACATATCTGATAAGAGATCATGTAAGTGCCAGCAGGCGTGCCAGCAGGCACATCCACCAGACCCGTCGCCGGATCAAGTACCGGCACCAGATCACCAGGATTGTTCGGGACAGCCGGTGTCAACACGCTGATGTCAACATCAGCCAGTGTCGCCGGATTGTTATTGAGCATATCGCCATCAAGCACATCAAGCACACCAGACTGACCAGTCGCTCCGTTGATGCCGCTCACATCATCCACATCAGCAACAATCGGTGCCGCATCCACCATCACCGTGATGGTTGCTGTCATGCAGTTGGTTGGGTTGAGTGTTTCGCAGATCTGATAGTCAAAGCTGTACGAACCAGCCGGTGTGCCCGGGGCAACATCAACATTGCCAGTTGCCGGATCAAAGGTCAGCTGCGGCGGAACACTTGAACCTGGTGCAACGCTCAAGATCGCATTGCCAGGACCAGCAGCAACACCGTTGATGGTGTCACCGGTGAACCCATTCACAACAGCCGTTGCTCCGCTCGCACCATTAATCCCGCTCGCACCGTCATCAGCAACAACAATCGGGCTCCCATCCACCGTGATGGTAGCAATATTGTCCGCACAGTTGCCCGGGTTCAGCTCTTCACATATCTGATAAGAGATCATGTAAGTGCCAGCAGGCGTGCCAGCAGGCACATCCACCAGACCCGTCGCCGGATCAAGTACCGGCACCAGATCACCAGGATTGTTCGGGACAGCCGGTGTCAACACGCTGATGTCAACATCAGCCAGTGTCGCCGGATTGTTATTGAGCATATCGCCATCAAGCACATCAAGCACACCAGACTGACCAGTCGCTCCGTTGATGCCGCTCACATCATCCACATCAGCAACAATCGGTGCCGCATCCACCATCACCGTGATGGTTGCTGTCATGCAGTTGGTTGGGTTGAGTGTTTCGCAGATCTGATAGTCAAAGCTGTACGAACCAGCCGGTGTGCCCGGGGCAACATCAACATTGCCAGTTGCCGGATCAAAGGTCAGCTGCGGCGGAACACTTGAACCTGGTGCAACGCTCAAGATCGCATTGCCAGGACCAGCAGCAACACCGTTGATGGTGTCACCGGTGAACCCATTCACAACAGCCGTTGCTCCGCTCGCACCATTAATCCCGCTCGCACCGTCATCAGCAACAACAATCGGTGCGGCAGTTACCTCTACAGATACAACTGCACTTTTACAGTTGGTGGTACTGCCAGCTTCGCAGATTTGATAGGTAATAGTATAATTGCCAGCAGGCGTACCGGCCGGTACGGATACTATACCGGTCGCCGGATCAAGTACCGGCACCAGATCACCAGGATTGTTCGGGATCGCCGGAGTGGTAATCGAGGCTTCGATAGCTGCAATATTTACAGGCGCGCCATTCAATGTGTCGTTGTCAAAAGCATTGATTACATTACTGCTCCCAGTCGCACCATTTACTGACGGCGGCGCATCATTGGTTGCTTCGATCTCATCATCAACCACCACTGCTTCATTTAAATCATCGCCCGCAGTTGATGGATCGGGCTGATCGCCAGATGCCGCTGTTGTAACGTTTTGAATCGTATTGCCGCCCTGGCTAGGCATCGACCGTACCTTCGATGGTCAGCGCTGCAGATGCGCCATTGGCAAGCGCGCTAATCGTCCACAAACCCGTCGTGTCATTGTAGGAACCGGCAGTAACGCCGCCATTGTTGGTTGTAGCGGTCAGGCCTGGTGGGATCAGGTCCGTCAGCGAGACATTCGTCGCTTGCACAGCGCCATTATTGGTCACTTCAATCTGGAAGGTAACTATATCGCCTTCTGCTGGCTCTGCATCACTAGAGGCCAGCGTCTTCGCCGTCACAAGATCAGCGTCGTTTCTGACAACTTCTATCTCAACTGTTGCTATCTGGCAGTTGGTTGGATTTGCTGGCTCGCAAATTTGATAGTCGAAAGTATAAGTACCAGCAGGGGTGTTCGCATCAACGCCAACATCACCCGTCGATGAATCAAATGTAATTCCTGCGGGAACAGTCTCACCTGGCGCCAGACTTAGCGTCACATTACTACTATTGGCCGTTGCTAAATTCACGGTATCGCCGGTAAAGACGTTCAATATCCCGAGAGCACCTGCAAGGCCGTCTACGTTTGAGGCACTATCATTAGTGGCCACCAAAGCTGCAAATATAGTATCGCTATCTGTAGCACTGTTGTTACTGGTGTTGGTATCTGTAGTCCCGGAAGGCACCGTAACAGTCGCCGCATTCTCCGCTGTTTGAGCATAAGCAGTTGAAGCTGTCGCCATGATCATCAGCGGAATAGCGCTGGTTAGCATGCCTGTTGATGCAACAAATCTAGATGAATTCGACAAGTTTTTTTCTGATTGGTTTGTCATGATCAATTCACCTGACAAGTATAAGTCAAGGTGATGGAATCACCACTTCTTAGCTCACCCAATGTAATGCCGACGCCAGTCAAATCCGCTATTGTAAAGCTGCCTGCGGGAACCCCGCTTCCGGTGATCGTCACAGCATTGGTAGCTGGACAGGTCAGTTCTGCACCTGGAACATCTGTGACAATTGAGCCAAAGACAGGATCGATCCCATTATGAGTCACAGTTAATGTGTAAGTTGTAGCGGCACCGGTGAAGACAGAGTCATCTGCTTGATCGATATTGCCATTGGCACCCGGTGTGTTGGTTTTGGTGATCGAGAGATCTGCCTCTGGTGTGAGAAAATTAGGGTCTGTCGAAGGGAAACAGGCCGCACCATCATGTTGACTAGAACGTGTCGCCGATAGAATTCCGGCAATGCTTGGCGTTCCGGTCGGATCATCAATGATATAGAGATCGCCGGTGGAGTTTTGATTGATGTATAAACGCCCGTCAGCAAGTCCCCAGGCTGCCCCAAAACCGTCCAACGGCAAACCCGGAACTGCGACCGCCTCTGCCTCCGAAGTTGTGAGATTGTATATAGATAGACTGCCATCACGGGCGCCAATGATCAGATCCTGACCAGCGGACCGCAGATAGGCATAGTCTAATGTATTTCCCGCCGCTGGCGTTGCGCCCGAAGGGGTCGTAAATGTGATATTGCCGGTAGTTTGGGTCGTCACATCAATAAAATTCAACCTGGTTGAATTACCAGAAATGAAAAGCCGGTTTGTGCTGTCAAAGCTACCACGAGGTGTAGTTATGCCTACATCAGCTACAGACTCGATAGCGCCATTGCTGCCGACGCGTATGAGATGCCCTTCCAATGGGCCAGCCTCTTGAACAAAGCCATAAAGGTAATTGTCATTGGCGTTGTATCCCAGCCCGTTATAGGCCGGGGATGCCGCCCCGATAAAAGTATAATCGCGTGCGGGAAAGTTGTAGACAGCCAATTGCCCCGATATCACTTCATAAAGTGAATTATCACATGTGAATGTTGGAAGTGTGGATTGTGCATGCACAGAATTGGCGCAACCAAAGGCAGCAACGGCAAAAACTAAATTTTTGACCAAAATTTTCCGACGAATGATTTTTTGCTTGAGCTTTTTCATTTTTTGCAACCAATCCCAAATTAATTGACTTTGACGCTGCATCTAAAATTTTAGAATTTTGGAGCATAATTTTTTTAAATTTTCATACTGTAGTAAGATTACGTAAATTCATTATTTCGAATAAATATAAATTATAAATATATTCTGAAAACTTCACTTGTTTAAACTCTCTAAATTGACAACTATGATGATAATTTATTAGCGTAGAAATCAAAGTAATCTGTTCAGATAGCTTTATATGAAGATATATGAATTTTACGATTCCAAAGCCTTGTATACATTAAGTGGATGTACAGATGTTTCTGAAAAATAAGAGTTCAGGTTCAGCCTAAGATTGTAATAGTGGGCCTGCCCACGACCTGTATTTTTTATGATCACAATAAATCCCCCGAAATGAATTGAAGCCTCTATCGCATTGTGTGTTAAGATAAAATTTTGAAATTGTTAAATCATGTAAAATCGAAATCAGTGTTGTAACCGAGATAGAGGTTATCTTGTTGAGCTGACCATACTCTATACGGATCGAAGTGATGAGAGTGGACAGGGCTCGTTAAAGTAAAACCACCTGATCGACGGTTGAGACCGTGAGGCTAGGGTAGAGCCGCTTCGGCCCACTGTTTTCTGGCGACGCTAAGCGTCAGCAGATCAATAGCATGCGAGGCTTCTGTCATTGGGGCTGCAAACTCGATGAGATGTTCGTGAGGATAAGCGGTGAGACGCATTATCCGTGGCGAGCGGCCGAGTATGAAGGCGAAGTGCTCGAGAGCCATGTTACTAAGAAACGCAACAAATAGCAGCTTTGCGTTTCTTGAAGAAGGTATTGAGACGATAAGGAAAAGCTGAAACGATCGTGACCGGCGGTCTCAAATCCTATCCATCAGCGATGCACGGACTGAACCATCTCGAACGCGGCGAGATTGGGAGCTGGAAGAACAACGGGACGGGAAACTCACACTTACCGTTTCGACGGAGAGAACGGGTGAGGCAGCGTTCTAGGCAAACCAGGACACTGCAGAAGTTTCTTCCATTCACGCCAACGTCCACAGCCATTCTAGCACCGAACGCCACCTTATCGACAGACAGACTTACAAGACCCCCAAAGGGCTAACTGCCACGAAGCCTCTGTCGAACCAACGGCAGCTGATCGTTGCCAAAATAGAGGTATTTAGTATCCACGAAGATAGTTGGCGAACCGAACGCACCGCGCTTTATCGCTTCCTCGGTGTTGCTGCGCAGACGATCCTTTGTTCGCTGCTCTGTAGCCTGCGTCAACAGCTCGCCTCCATCAAGCCCGCACTCATCGGCGATTTGCTCTAGAATGGCAGGGTCATCGATATTCTTCTGTTCGCGGAAATAAGCATCGAATGCGCTCTCGCTGAAGCTGGAAAGCTTTTCCTGATCGTCTTCCAGCGCACAGCAAACCCGCATTGCCAGCACTGACTTGATCGGATGGTGTTCCGACGGAAAATTCATCGGCACACCTGCTAGATCCGCCCATTGTTTGAGCCATTGATAGACATGGCGCACCTTGGGATCGTCAGGATTGTTTCGGCCCTTGTAGACTGCATCATTGACCGCGTTGAAGACGCCGCCAACAAGAAATGGACGCCACTTTATCGACGCGCCGGTCTCATCCAAGATTGCCCGCATGTTGTGAAACGCCAAGCGCGTCCATGGCGAAGAAAGGTCGTAGAAGAATTCGATTCTAGCAGCCATTTTACGCCCTCTCATTGCCAAAAAGGATCTTATTCGCGGCCGGGTCGTCCTGTGGTCGGCGATTGATCTGTTCGCGGCCCACGGCCATTCCGCGCCTCAGTGCAGGACGCTGCTTTAGTGTTTCATACCAGCGAAAGGCGTTTTCATAACCCGGTAAATCGATGCTTTGTGCCTTATAGGTCTGAACCCATGGGAAGCAGGCCATATCGGCAATAGAATAGTGCTGGCTAAGCAAGAAACTCGTGATCCGCCAAACGCCTTTCCAGCACGCCAAACAGGCGCTCGACCTCTCGCCGATAACGAGAGATCGCATAGTCGATCGGATCAGGCGCGTAGAGCTTGAAATGTCCATGCTGACCCATCGAAGGCCCTAATCCGCTCACTTGCCAGAAAAGCCATTCAAGCGCCGATTTTCGCTCTAACGTGGATGTTGGCAAAAACTGCCCCGTCTTCTCCGCCAGATAGACCAAGATAGCCCCCGTCTCGAACACTGAAATCGGCTCATCGCTATCAGATGGATCAGTATCGACAATGGCGGGAATCTTGTTGTTCGGACTGATTGCCAGGAATTCTTCGGAGAATTGTTCCCCTTTCCCGATATGCACACCGCGAACCGAATAAGGCAGCCCGCATTCCTCCAACATGACAGAGATTTTCCAACCATTTGGAGTTGGTGCGAAATAGAGGTCAATCATCAAGCAATCTCCTCAATATTACTGGCTTCCTGCAACAGGCGAATACACTCTCTCTCAATCGGCTTTTCCGAAACTGTTTTTGGGATAGTGGGAAGGGGTTGCCAAATTTCAGGTATTTCATTTTTCTGGAGCTGCTCAAGACACCAGCGCTGCACATTCTCAAGTGTTCCCGCATCATCCATAACGAGCGCGGCGACAACTTTCTTTTCTCCTGCCACCGTATCTTCGCTCGCAAATCCATACACGTAAGCATCGAGAACGTGGGGATGCTGGACGAGAACCCCCTCGACTGATGCCGGGTTTACAAAATCACCATTCCTGCGAATGCCTCCACCGCTGCGGTAGTGGAAGTAAAACCATCCATCTTTGTCCATGTGTCCGATATCGCCGCTGCGGTACCAGCCGCTATGAACCTTCTTGTGGCTGGCGTCGCTGTTTCGAAAATACGTGACGGCTTCCGGGGCGCCATGCTCTGGCCGAAAGCAGATTTCTCCCGGTTTACCAGGCGGACATTCAACGTCATTTTCGTCAAGCACTGCGGCAACCTGACCGGGAAAGGTTCGGCCAATCGAGCCAATCGGCCCAGCCCCCATGGCGTTAATGAGCGTGCCGCCCCCTTCGGTGCTGCCATAGACTTCGCTGATCTCCACGTTAAAGCGGTCACGAAACTTGTTCCATAATTCGGCCGGCATACCTGATGTGATCACCAACCTGACAGGGTTGTCCGCATCATTGTTGCTTGCTTGAACGGAAAAGGTTTCCGGGATCATCCCACCCAATAAAGTGAAGACGTTGCAATCATATTTGCGGCATATGTCCCATAGGCGGCTTTTGGTGAACCGACGACTGAAGACCCCTCGCTGCGGCATAGACAAGGCCATCATCAACGTGGCTTGCGCGTTGATATGGCAAAGGGGCAGACCCGTGTAGATCGTATCTTGTGGCTGTACTCCCAGTGCCTCGAGCCCGCGATATCCGCGCATATAAGACGAATGGCTTCTTTGAACCGCCTTTGGCAGGCCAGTCGTGCCCGATGTGAACATCATGAACATAGCCGCGTCAGGGTCTATGACCGCGGAACGCATGGCGGCAGGATCGCTCTCTGCCAAGCATTCGGCATATGATTGGATTGCAAGTCCGTGACGGTCGCGCAGCTTGGCGCATTCTTGGATACTTGCGTCAATCACCAGAATATCAGGCCGAAGATCAAGCGCTCCAGACACTTGTGCCAGCGCATCAAGAGCGTATTCGCCCGCAATGATGAGCGGGCTCTCGACCGAATTGATCATGTAGGCGAGTTTCTCGCCCCTGCTGCGTGGATCGAGAGGGACAAAGATCGTTCCGGTGAGAGCCGCCGCCACCATAGCTTCGACGAATTCCGGATGATTCTGGAGAATGAATGTGATCCGTTGCCCGGGCTGGATGCCGCTTTTTTGTATCCACGTGGCCAGACGCGAGGCGTTGTCATAAAGCGTCTTAAAGTCGAGAGTTTCATCGATTAAATCACCGTTCTCGCCAATGTCGACAAAGGTTAGAACCGGAAAGCCCGGATGATCGGCCGCCCGATCAGATACGAGTTCCGCAATATGTCGAAGCTTTTGCGTCATTGTGCGCTCCTGAAATTTGTCCGGACAAGTGTGCTAGTCAAGAGACATCGTATTGACCAGTGCTGTTCTGTAATAGCGCGCAGTCGCGATCGAAAAACTGCCAGACCGTGTTTGGCAGGACGAGATCTCGACCCATACTTTGGGATGGGGCGCACAGTTCGAAAACAGCGCAATGAAAGAGCCAACTAAAGAGCGCGCCGAGAACGGTTGCGCCAAAACCGGAGGGGAAGACTATGCGGAACTTTGCAATATTTGCGGTTGTCGGCACCTGTTTGGCTATGCCTGTCTCGGTGTCTGCCCATGAAGCTGGCGATCTGATCGTGCGCGTCGGCGTGGCGCATGTCGAACCGAGTAGCGAAACCAGTGATCCGATTGTGGTCGCAGCGCCTCCACTGCCGGATTCACGCGTTAGCTCCCTGTCAAGCGACACTCAGCCGGGCGTCACCTTCACCTATATGGTGGCGGATCATATTGGCATCGAAGCGATCCTTGCACTGCCCTTCACCGTGAACGCCGAGCTGGAGGGCGGCGTCCCATTGGCGACAGGAAGTCCCGAAATCGGCTCGAGCAAATATCTGCCGGAGATCGTTTCGGTCCAGTATTTCCCACTAAAGCCAGAATCGAAGTTTCAACCCTATGTAGGGGTGGGCTTGAACTACACCTTGTTTTTCGACGGGGAGGCCAGTGATGCCCTCAATGCAAGTGCGGCTAAGCCCATCGACTGTAAATGTTGACGATTCCATTGGCATAGCGTTGCAGGTCGGCGCTGATATCGAGGTTGCTGATGGTTGGCTGCTCAATGCCTCTGCATGGTATGTCGACGCAGATACAGATGTAACAGTCAGTACCACCAATATTGGCGATATCCCGATCAACAATGTCAAAATCAATCCGTTCATATTTGCGGTGACGGTCGGCAAGAAGTTCTAAACAGACAAACCGGCGGAGAGAGAAAATTTCCGAGCGAGCAACCGTAGAAATCACGCTGATCGGCACAGACGGGCAGGTACACGAACTAGTCGGTGAGGAGGGGCAAACCCTTAAAGACCTTGCCAAAGATGCAGGCGTCGAGGGTGTTCAGGGACTTTGCGGCGGAGAGGCATCGTGTGGTACGTGCCAGATATCCATTGATCGGGAATGGTGTGACAGACTTCCGCCTGTCGATGAGGCGGAGCAGGATATGCTCGGTTTTGTGGCAGCCCCCGATATTGAGTGCGTTCGATTGTCGTGCCAGATCAAACTTGCATCTGCATTGCATGGACTAAAGGCGGTCGTCATCGAAGGCTGAACCAATCAGGCAAGTCGGGAGAAATGGATATGTTAACGCGGTATCAGGCCCTCATGATCAAGAACGGCCTCGTCGTCTGCCTGCTAGGGCTGATTGGCGGCTTCGGTCTGCTGTTCAGCGTGCTCGGCGTTATCTCGCTATCGCCCGTCCCGATTATGATTGATTATCAGATACCGGGTACACCGGCGCAATGGCGCGCCGTGCATGTCGGGAACATTATGAATGGATTGATGGCGATCTTGTTTGCGCTACTGATGGTAAAGCTTGAACTGACCAACAAGGCGCACAAGTTCATCTGCTACGGCACGATTGCGACGGTTTGGGGTAACGCAGCGTTCTACATCTTTGGTATTCTCGCGCCCAACCGCGGACTTTCGCTGAGCGACAACCCGGTTGGTGAAGGCAATTGGGCGGGCGTTGTGGCTTTCGGTCCGGCTTTCATCTTTGCTTTCGTGCTCATGATTATCGTAATTGTTATGCTTAGGGGCGTCGTCGGCCGGGATGACTAGGACATGAAGATTTATGTAACTGCTCCAAAACTCTGAGAGGCAATCACGATCAATGCCGAAAGAGCGCGTCTGGCAGATTATGAAAGGTCTTATAGAGACCAAGCTCAGTCCGCTTGTTCCCCCCACGCGAAGTATTGATCGAGAGCGCTTGATTGAGCGGGTCTTTGCGAAGACCGATCCTGCGCAAGTGATCGAAATCGTCGGTGCTGCTGGCTCGGGCAAGTCGCTTCTGATGGGACAGTTGTTCCTCCGCGCGGTTGAAAAAGGTAGCAAATGCTGCTGGCTTACAATCGAGACAGAAGACGATGATCCCGCTGCATTTCTGACCTATCTGGCCGCAGCGCTTGAAGTTATCGAGCCAGCACTGACCATGAAAATGCAAGGCAGCCTTAGCGGCCCGCAAAGTGCACGGCCTGATGCGATGTTCCAGATCTTGTGCGAAGGTGTCAGCACGATCACACATGATGCGCTCATCTTTCTCGACGACTTCCAGCATATTTCCGACCCCGCGATTCTGGGCGGAATGCAGCGACTAATGGCCGCCCTGCCATCTAATGTGCGTCTGGTGATTGCGAGCCGAACCCATCCCGATCTGCACCTCAGCCGTTTAGCGTTGGAAGGCAGGTTGCTGCGTTTGGATCAGCAGGCGTTAAATTTTGACCACGATGAAACAGCGACAATGCTCGCCAAATCATTCGAGCTGACTTTGCGTCCGGAAACGAATAGAAAACTGTTGGATACCACGGAAGGCTGGGTTGCGGGTTTGCAGCTCGCGGCCCTTGCCATCGCCAAACAGCCCGATCATGCTGCTAATCTGGTTGATCGTTTC
This sequence comes from Erythrobacter sp. SN6-5, assembly GCF_057364945.1. Taxonomy (NCBI): domain Bacteria; kingdom Pseudomonadati; phylum Pseudomonadota; class Alphaproteobacteria; order Sphingomonadales; family Erythrobacteraceae; genus Erythrobacter; species Erythrobacter sp. SN6-5. Next base: position 1,849,975 of record NZ_CP200282.1, on the reverse strand, counting down.
TCTGGCGCAAATGCGGAACTTGCGACCTATCTTATGGAAGGTGTCTTCCATTCGCTTGATCCCGAACTGCAAAAGTTCCTGATAAGCACTGGCCCGCTCAAACGCATGAATGCAGATCTTTGCGCGCATGTCTCTGGATTGAGCGATGTTGATGCTCTTATCAATCGGATTGAACGCGAAAATCTGTTTTTTGTAACGTTGGACGAAAACGGCCATTGGTTCCGCTTTCACCACCTGTTTTCCGATTTCCTCACAGCACAACTTCACAAACGTGGAGCAGACGCCTTTGGCCATGTTTGCACCCATGCAAGCGAATGGTTCCAGCGCGAGGGCTTGCTCACCGAAGCGATCCAGTATCAACTCATGGCCAAGCGGTATGAAGACGCCGCTGGCCTGATCGCTCAATATTCCACTCATGTCGCTCAGCGGCTTGGGGATCATCGCACTGTCCTTGACTGGATGAGGCGCTTGCCCGAACGTTATCACTCACACCATCCTCTTATAATGCTCAACCACGCCTGGTCGCTCACCTTTGCGCGTTCATCGGATGCAGGTATGGCTATCGCCGAGCAAGTGAAGGCGCGGCTTGCAAGCGATGATATGGCGGGCTGGCACCTGTCGGAGGGTGAAAAGGACGAGGCACTGTGCTTGGCCGATGTCATAATTGCCATTTCACTGGCCAGTGGAGATCGCACAGAAGAAGCACGTGACTATGCAATGGTTGCACTCGATCGCTGGCCTGATGCGACCGATATTCACCTGGGTGCGCTTTACAATGTCATTGCCTATTCCTGCATCCCAGGACGAGACCCGGAAGGCGGATTGGAGGCCGCAGCGAAGGCGAGTATCCACGGCGTGCGCGCAAGCTCTAGATATATTAAAGTGTGGGCATGCTGGATCAGCGCAATGTTATGCGTGGAGCAGGGCCGCCTGGAAGAAGCGGAGGGACATCGCGACCGGGCACAAGATGACATTGCAAGTGACATTGGTGAGGAGTCATTTTCGGGTTCGCTGATTGCTGTGCTTGACGCGGTCATTGCCTATGAACGCTGTGAATTCGGCCAAGCAATGGATTTCCTCAACCGAAGTTCCGAACAATTACCTGGAATCGCCACGATGGAACCTGTTCGGGTACTGCACACGACCGAAGCTCGTGCACTTGCCGCTTTAGGAAAAATGAGGGATGCAATTGTGTGCCTCAGGAACGGTCAGGAAGAAGCACTCGCGCGAACTGTCCCGCGCGTTGCCGTTGCATTGGCGGTGGAAGAGCTTCGACTTCTGATCACGGAGGGCCGAGACGAGGAGTATGAAGCGCTCGCACGGCGCTGGGGGTTCAGCGAGCCCGAAAACCTTTTTGGCATCGATCTGACTGATCCGATCCTTGCCCGCCATCGTCAGATGGCTGGATGCCGTCTTGCCATTGCACGGGGCGAATGCTCCAATGCACTTGGGATGCTGATGGAATTGACGGCGGGTAGCCGCCAACCAAATTCGGGGCGGGCAGCAATCGAACCGGGCCTATTGCGTGCGATCGCCATGTGGCACGCCGGGCGCCAGACCGAGGCCATGCGCACGTTCTCGGACGCTACAGCAATGGCCGCGCCCAGCGGCATGGCGGCCCCGTTCTTCGAAATGTCGCCGCAGATCGACGAATTGATCAAGGCCGTGACTGACCGAAGAGGTGAAAGCGACAGCCAATTCCTGTCTCAACAGATTGGTTTCGAGAGGCATGTTTTGGCCATGCTGCGCGGAGACACAGCAATCGAAATAGCGTCAAGTTCAGCGGGCACCGATCCGACTGCTATCCAAGAGCTAACACCGCGCGAGCTGGAGCTTGTAAACCTGCTTGCGGAAGGAAAGAGCAATAGCGAGCTCGCCGACATGCTGCTGTTGTCACTGCCCACAGTCAAATGGCATCTCAGCAACATATACGGCAAACTGGGCGTCAAAAACCGATCGGCCGCGATCGCCAGAGCCCGGCAAAACAAGATCATCCAACCCTGACTCCCCACATCCCATACTTTAGTCTAGCGACGAACATCGCAATTTGGTGTATGTAGGTAGCTGTGAGAAAGGCGTGCCTATTCAAATGAGTCGGCGATGCCTGAGAGGAGAGCCACGATGGCAACAGCGGCAGTGACTGAACACGAATTCGAACACCCAATGGATAATATTCCAATCCGCAACCTTGATTTCGGTGCAGATGAATTGTCAGCCGAGTCAATAATGTGGAGCCGTTCTTGCCCGGAGTTCGGCGTCTTTCTGAATGCGTTCAGCGTCCATGTGCCCTATTTTGAGCGCTATCTTGTCAAAACGATGAACACCTCGCGCAAGTATGTTGCCGACCTTGATCTGGTCGAAGACATGAAGGCGATAACCGGACAAGAGGCCCATCACGCGCGCAATTTCATCGAGTTCAATCGGCTGATGGCGGAGCGTTACCCAAAGATCGGCGAGATCGAGCAGCGTAACAAGCGTGAGTTCATGGCGATGGCAAAGAGCCATTCCCTAAAGGAACTGGTTGGCTTCACCGCTGGATACGAGACCTTCACGTTCCTAGCTGGAATGATTGTTCTGGCTAATTATGAAAAATGGATGAGCGACTCCGATCCGGTAGTGAAAGCGATGTGGGTGTGGCATCAGGTCGAGGAAGTCGAGCATGGCGCAGTGGCTTTCGAAGTCTACAAGCATATGTTTGGCGAACATGAGTGGTATCGCAAGTGGATGATCCTCAAGGCGCTGTTGCATATCGCCAAAGAGGTCCTGCTGGCCTATACGGTAATGTGCCGCGCTGAGGGTCTGATGCGCAATCCGTGGCGCGCGACCAAGTCGATGTGGTTCCTGTTTTCGACCTTTGCAAAAATGGTGCGCTATTCGCTGCCTACATTCTCATCGAAATATCACCCGCGTCAGCATCCGCTGGCGACGACAAAGCAGAACAAGATCGCCATCGCATGGCGTCGATTCACGCGGAGGGGCGGCGATCCGTTGAAGATTGACCGCAAGAAAATGCGCGAAATCACAGGCTTCGCTTGACACGGATTTAGACGAGTTCGTTTAGTCTGATCGCATCGAAATCTCTTAATGTGTTTCCCCCGCCATTAAAGCTGGGTGTAGCCAGTCTGGCGGTTCCTGTTTGTCTGGCTTCTGTTTCGCCTGCTTTTGCTCAAGGCCAGCAGATTGTAGCTCAACCCGATCCACCCCCCAGTATTGAGAGCAGAAGCCCTGGAGATGTGGATATGGGACCGGGGGCCTACAAAATGGAAACCGTCGATCTTCAGATTGGTCAAGGTGCGTTTCCGAATGGGCTCTCGCTTGTCCGCAGCTACAACAGTTCCAGCGCGCGATATTACAGTGATCGGGCCGGTTATGCATCACAAAGATGGTCGCATAACTGGATGATGCATATGACGACAGGCCAGATGCGAAGCCCGGTGGAAGATGGATTGCAAAACCCGCTCTTCCCAGATCCTACCACGGCGCCAATCGTTGTTGATAGCCCTCGCAGCGAGGAGTATTATCATTCGGTTGTGTTATCAAACACATCGGGCAACTTCGAGGATGCCAGCGCCAATGACGAAAGCCTCGCATACGATTGATCCGCTGCCTTTTGATGTCCGCTGCAAACAGCGGCCCAAACCGGTTCCACCAGAAACGGACAGTTTCGTGAGTGATATCGATCCCGTGCTGAGCCAGAAGATCTTCGATATTCCTAAGCGACAGAGGAAAACGCACATACATCAACACCGCAATGCGGATCACTTCCGGAGATGTCTTGAAATAGCGAAATGGACCGGCTAAGCTTCTTGCGTCTGGGCATCAAACCGCCCTACCCAATCGACCCTAAACTTCAATCAGGTACGTTTAATCTGACAAGACCGTCTGACAAGACCCTGCCTTGCAATCGTTGCTGCTGCAATCGCGTCTGGCGTCTGCAAAGCCGCGCTTGCAAAGAAACAGTACGATCACTATTCGGCCGTCTTTGTGTTGGTCGCAGACAGAAAGCACGATCAGGCGGGCGCCTAGCTAAGTGGTTGATCACACGCTTCACACGGGTGGGGTTGCAAGTTCAATCCCTGCCGCGCCCACCACAGTTGACCATGCGTCATGCATGTCAGCACTGCTTTGTCTGCGCTCAATGCTAGAGGGATGACGGGACGCATGAATAATCGCATTTCTCTGACGGCACGACTTGTGTGCTCAGCGGCAATGTTGAGCGCTACGAATGTTGCACAGGCTCAAGTTGCCGAGCCGAGCACGGACGCAGAACCACCACCGTCCGTCTCCCTCACACCAGCAGAGTTGTTCGATTTTGCCGACAAGGCGCGCGCCGCTGGAAACTACGAAACCGCAGAGAATGCGTATCGAGCCCTGATCGCAAACAGTCCGCTAGAGCTGCGTAACGAAGCCCGCTTTCGGCTGGCAATGATGCTCGCTGATGACCTCGACAACCCACAAGGCGCAGCAATCCTGCTTCGCGAGATTTTGGACGAACAACCCGATGTTGCGCGCGTCCGCCTCGAATTGGCGCGGGTGCAAATAATGATGGGAAATCTGCGTGAGGCCGAGCGCGAACTGCGGGCTGCGCAAGCCGCTCGGCCTGCCGCCAGATGTTGAACGCGCTGTGCGTTTCTTCGCGTCATCGATGAATGCAGCGAAGCCGTTTAGCCTGAATTTCGAAGTCGCGCTGGCCCCTGACAGCAATATCAACCGTGCCACACGATCGGATTCGCTCGAGACAGTGATCGGTGACTTCACACTCTCCGATGACGCTCAGGAGACATCAGGAGTAGGCCTCGCCCTCCAAGGCCAGGCTCAATATCGACAAGCCGTTTCACGAACGACCAGCCTCAATATCACCGCCAATGCGCGCGGGCGGCTGTACCGTGAATCCGAATTCGACGACTACATTGTAGCGCTCCAGGCAGGACCAGAATTTCGTTCCGGGACCGACCGTATTCGCGTGAATGCAACCACATCATGGCGCTGGTTTGGCACGCGCCCTTTTACGTTCGCCTATGGCGCGACTGCAGATTATCGCCACGTACTGGCAAAACGAGCACAACTGCGGGTCGATGCGGCCTACGTACGCTCGGATGACCGCTTTAACGATCTTCGGTCAGCCGAAAGGTTTAACCTTGCAGCAGGGGTCGACCGCGCTTTCTCTACAAAATCAGGGGGTGGGATTCGCGTGTCGGGCGCGCGCGCAATTGCCAACGACCCCGGATTTTCGAGCGTGGATGCTCGGCATTGATATTTATGCTTTCCGCGAATTTGGCGAGATCACAGTTGTAGCCAGCGCTGGCTACAATCTGCTGGAGTTCGACGAGAGACTGCTGCTGTTCCCAGAAAGGCGAGTCGATGATCGCGTTACACTGGGCCTTTCGGGCACGTTCCGAAATCTGCGCATTGGTCCTTTCGCGCCCGTTGCCCGAGTGCGGTTCGAGGACAATCGCTCCAGTGTTGGAGTTAACGATTTTCAAAGGGTTGCCACCGAGCTTGGTTTTGTATTAGCGTTCTGATTCTGATTTGGGGGAGTTGGGCCGCATTATGAAATCGAAAAAAATTTTGCTCTGCTCGTTTGCGAGCGGGCTCGCTTTTGCTGTGTCTGCATGTGGTGGTGGTGGAGGCGTTTCGAGCACGCCAACGCCGCCGCCGACGGGTGGAGGAGGCAGCCCAGCGCCTGCACCGGCTCCAGCGCCGCCACCTAGCGATGCCAATGGTGATCTCACCGGCACATTGCTGAGCGAAGACTTCACCAATGTTGCGGCCTCTGCATCACTGGCCGCTGACGCCACCACTGTTACCACATCACAAGGCGCGATCACCGCGAGCATCATTTATGACGCGGACACGCAAGCCTACACGCTCGAAACGCCCGGTGGCACGATCACATTTGTCGCCAGCGATATCGATGACTCGCAAAGCAGCGATACTGTCGTCGTGTATTCCATCACCAATGGAGACACGACCGATACGCTTACGTTAACGCGGCCCGGCACATCTGGCCCGATCACGTATCAATATGTCGGCAGCGCGTTCTGGCAGTCGACAACCACGGACGCAACATCAGGATCGGGCAGGATCGATTCGATCGTCTATGGCGTGGAAACGCCCGATGCAGACGTGCCCAGGACCGGATCGGCTGACTATGCCGTAGATCTGATAGGGGCGATTACGATCGGGGAGAATGTATCCCCTCTCGGTGGCAACGGAGTGGCGTCGATCGATTTCGCCTCGGGTAGCCTCGTTATTCTCGGCAGCCTGACGCTCGCACCCAATCTTGGCCCCGGCAGCGCATTCAGCGGTCTGGCGAGCCTGTCAGCGACGACCGGAGAGTTTACTGGAACTTTCACCTTGAGCGATTTTGGCCAGTTCGATGGCGCGATCGCAGGGCGTCTGTTCGGTCCTGCCGCTGAGGAGATTGGAGGCGCGTTCTCTGTCGTCGATACCGGGACAGAGCGTGTTGCGACCGGTACGATCATGGGTCGCCAGGAGGTAACTCCGCCCAACACCCAGTTCAATGATACCGATCCGCCGCTCGACAATAGTCAAACGTTCGCGGCATCGGAAGCTGTGCTATCGTTCAATGCAACGGATCGTGCTTAGCCAGAACGGTTTCTTTGATTTCGATTCGATCGGAACCGCTGATAGCCGTCTCACAGTTAGATTTGACGCTGCATCGGGCAGGTTCTTTTTCGTCGGCGACGGGGTCGATGCTCTGCTCGACCCGCAGTTCGGCTTTCTCAATCTGGGGCCAAGCGATTCTGCCAGCATTGAATCCGATCGCCTGACATATGTGAATGCCTCGGGCTGGAAGCTTTTTGCGCCTGACGACCAGACAGCCGGCTGTCGCGCCATTCGTTTTTCATCTACGGTTTCGAAACTCCAGCTGGCGATCTCCCAACCACAGGGAGCGCTGACTATGCTCTGAGGTTTGCGGGAAGCGGGGTAGACCCTGATTTCAACGCCGACCTGCTAATCACTGGCACAGGCGTTTTGCGCGCAGACTTCGAAACAGGCACGATTGACCTTAGCGGTGGCCTCGACATATCAGAAAACATCTTCTTATCTGGAGTCCCGTCACAAAGCGTGACGGCGGCTTTGGCCGGAACCGGGACCATTGCATCGGGGATTAATTCGTTTGGCGGCAGCTTGTCGTTCGATGGATTGGGCAATTACACCGGCACATTCGATGGTTCATTCTTCGGCCCAGCGGCAGAGGAGGCCGGTGGGACGTTCACCGCCTCAGACGACAACGGTAGCGTTGTTGGCACTTTCATCGGCGCAGAAGACGATGCGCTGACCGGCGGCCAAACGCTTGCCGGGGCGACCGAACCGGTCGAAGCCTACGCACTGTTCACGACCGGCGGCGGATTGCCGCGCGGCGATGATGTGCGCTTTGATCCGACCGCTGGCACGTATGAGATCGCGGTTAATCCGGACTCGCCTTCCGAATTCAGGATCACGCTCTCGTCGGCCGATTTAGATGCTGCCCAATCTGACGATACCTTTTCGGTCTACAACCGCGCGGGCGAGCCCGGTGTGACCGACCGAATTCTTAACCCCGGGGATGAGAACACGACCATCGCATTGACGTATACGTCTTTTGCGCAGATCGGTTTGCAATCCCCCGCTGGTAATTTGGCCGGGCAAACACAGGGCGTTTTCGGGGTGCAAACGCCGACTGCCTAGCCTGCCGCAGGCGGGAACAGGGACGTATGACGGCGTGGTGTTCGCCATCGGAGAAGTCGCTCCAACTGGCTATCAAGGAGAGATTACGGGCACTTCGAGCGTGATCGCTGACTTTGGTGCTGGAACGCTCGATATGACGTTCGTACTGTCTCAAGCCGATGCGATGAACACTTCGATCGGAACCTATCTGTTCGGCGGGATGATCGCGACGAACGGTTTCTTCGGTAGCGCACTTCAAAGCGAAAGTTACGTTGGGTCGCTCAATGGCGCGTTCTTTGGCCCTGGTGCCGAAGAATTTGGGGCGGTGTTCGATATCATAGATGATGTGCCGGAGGGTCGGACATTCATTGAAGGTGTGACTGTCGGGAAAAGGCAATAGATTTTGGCGGTGATAGCGATTTAGCATTACGTAAATGCACGAGCTTGATTGCCTCGCAGTCACTCTAATGTCCGTCGTCAGGACATTTGGCACAGACTGAGAGTTGATCGTTTGCCTTAGTTTACTGCGGATCTCAGGTTTTCGATGACTTGTGTGCTCACCCAATAGATATCGGCATCCCCATCACCTCCTTCTTCATCACTTCCGTAGAAGAGGTACTTGCCGTCGGGAGAGATCGTGGGAGCTCTCTCACTTCCGGTGGAATTTATATCATCCCCTAGATTGACCGGCCTGGTCCATTCGTCGTTGGTTGTTTTGAAGGAGACATAGAGGTCATTGTCGCTTCGACCTTCGTCTTTCTGGTTTCGAGCGTTGAGCACGATGTAGTCTTGCGACGGTGCAATGAAGGCGTGAACTCCGAAATCAACCCCAACGGGCTCAATTTCCGAGAATGAACCATCTTCCCCATAAGCGCGACGGTTCTGGAAATTCGTTATGCTGAAATAATAGAGATCACCGTTCGCAGATTGGTTGGGAAAGAAAACCTGATCCTCGTTGATGGGTGAATGCAATTGCCTTGCCTCACCCCAACCGCTCTCGACGCGATCAGCGTACCATATCTTGTTGTATGTCAGATCTGAGCTGATCGCTGCGAAATAGAGCCTCTTCCCATCGGGTGTCACAGAGGGGTGCATTTGCTCATCGATCTGCCCGCCGGTTAAGTCGGCCTTCTTGACCGAAGACCACTCGCCGCTTTCAAATTTCGAAAAATAGATATGAGCTTCCCTGGCTTCGTTGTTCGCGTTGAAATAGACTTCATCAAGATCGGGAGAAAATGAGACGGAACCCTCGTGCCGTCCGGGCAGGGATACAATGCCGGGCGCGAACACCTCGGGGACAAGGCCGGGCGGTTTTTGCCCGAAGTATGGCTCCATAAGCTCTCTGCTGTCATTTTGATCAGGGCTGCAACCGCCAAAGATCACTGCGCCGAGTGCGGTTAGAATTGATGGTAAGATGCGCCTCTTCATTCTCCTATGCTCCTGTCTTGTTCTGCCAAGGAATCGAATGCATCCGGCGCCTGACCTCGGATATTCTCAATCATGCGTATGATGTGTGCCGCCACAAAATCCGGATCTTCACCTGCAATCGCATGACCTGAATTTTGCCTAATGATTAGCTCGGACGCGTTTGAGTATCCTGACAGCTTTTCTTGGGCTGTCCTCCATTCGTCCTCAAATTCAGGGGGCAGACCACTCGGTACTTTCCCGCGCGCCAGAACGGTGATTGGAAGGCTCCCCAATCCTTCCGATTCAAGCCGATCATAAATCTTCGGATCAGTAAGCCTGAAGGCTGAATCGTATTCTCCGTAACCGGGCATGTCGCGGGAATAGATCGCTTGGAACCATTCCCTGTTCTGGATCGACATTTCGTCAATCCAATCAGGCTGGCCATAATCTAGGCCAACTCGAACTATTCCAGTACGCCATCCAAATTTCATCAAGGCTGTGTGCCGCCCAAGCGCACCAATTGTAACTGCTGTCTTCTCAAACCAGAGATCAGGTTCCGAGGCGTCAATCAAAACAAGGCCCGCCACGTTATCTTGCCAGTCCATTGCAGCTAGCAAAGCTATCATTCCTCCATATGATTCAGCAACGAGAACGAAGGGTCCCTTTTCTCCGGCTAGGGCGAGGAGATCATGGAGGTCGCGGGTCACCTCGGCGACGCCTTGTTCGCGATTTGCAGGCTCGCTCCAACCAAGCCCGGCCCGGTCATACGAACACACTCTTGTCTGCGGCGCGATGCGATCCTGCAACTCATACGACACAACTGATGGCGCGCCAGCACCGGCAATCATCACGATCATCGGACTGCCTTCGCCGATGCAGCGAAGGTGCAGCCTTGTGCCATTCACATCTATCATAACACCTGGCGCTGGATATTGGGCTGCATCTTTGCGTTCAAGATAGCACTGAGTCAGTATGCCGCCCCCTAGCAACAGCACGACTGCTATCACGAGGCCGAGCATTACTTTCTTGGGTCTAACGACGCTTCCCACTTCAGAAAGCCCTCATGCCTATGGTTCGCCGTTTTGGTCGATCAATTGTTCGGAGGCCTCAAAATAGGCTGAGAGACCGGAACGCAGACCTTGTTTAAAGGTATCCACGTGATCGGCCGCATCAATAACCTCAGACTTCCACCGAACCCCGTTCGGGGCCACACCCTGTAGGACCTGTTTGAACCGCTCAAAGATTGGTCGCCTGTCCGCTTCATTCCCTTCGGTGCCGATCGAATGATAGACAAAAAGCTCCAGTTGGGGTTTGCTCTCCAGCATCTCGCGCACTCGATCATGAAGGTCGCTATCATCAGGTGCGCTGCTCCTGACGATAGCTGCGTCGAATAATTCCGGCCTTCGCGCTAGAGCGTAGGTCGCGAAGCGACCAAAGCGTGACCATCCAGCGAAGGTTACGTTCCCATCAACGCGATATTCTTCACGCAGAAACGGAAGCACTGCATCTTCGACATGCGCCAGAGTCTTGTTGGCGTTTTCGCTCGCCTGTTCGTCGCCGACTTCAACAGAGCCATCAACATAGTCAAGCGACGCAAGAATGATGTCATGCTGACCTCCGCGGGCGTTGAACCCGTCCACTACTTCCCGCGTCCATTCATAGCTTTCCTGATCGAATGCAAAGTGCATGAGAAGGGCGTATTTTTCCTCGCTTGCAGTATCGTAGCCTTCGGGAAGTGTGACTGTAACGTGCCATGGTGTGCCCCGATGTCTTGACTCAGTGGCAAAGCGCATCTGACGCACGTCGGTTGGCTCCACAGCAAAGTCACCCGAACATGCTGAAATCAACACCGCGAACATCATGGCAAGCGAAGCGTTCAAACTTCGGAGAGTGACGATAGCTAGCGAAGCTTGGGAACTGCTGGCAGTATGAAACCCGAGATTGTGCTGCATCCCTCTGGCCTTTCTTTGTATTGAATCAATGTCACGGTCTTCGCGAGCAAATCATTGCGACCATCGCCAACTGCGACACAACGGTTGGCATCTCAGTCCACGAAAGCCGGGACGATCCGTTCCGCTGCTATCTGCAGAGCCTTAGGGTCTCGCATCCCCGCTGTTGTCACAATGACCAGGTCCAGTTCCTCAATCAGGATTATGAACTGTCCACCGCCACCTTGCGCTGAAGTTGCGAAATACGTCTTATCGCCGACTTTTAAGTCGGCACTCCACAAGAAATAGCCATATCCCTGACCAGAGACATCTTTGCCGCCACCATAGATGCGATCATCACCGTTATAGAGAATTCTGCTGGTCGCTTTGGAGATATACGCTTCTGGGATCAGCTGCTCACCGTTCCATTGCCCTTTGCTCATTGCGACGGTGCCAAACTTGAGCATATCACGCGAGGTGAAACTGGATTTCCAACCTCCTGCTGGCAGGCCGCCCAGACCGATACGCCACTCGTAACCGGCGATGCCCATCTTCTGGAGGAGTTCGGTTTTGATGAAACTCTCGGCACTGCCGGGCACAACGGCATCAATAACCTGCATGACGATCATGCTGCTGTAGTTCCCGTAAGCAAACTCGGTCAGCACCTCATCGGTTATCGGATCGCTTTGCTCGAATATGGACTGAACCAGTTTTTGCCCATCGATTAGGTCACGATATTGCTCAAATTCCTCTGCCTTTGCATCTTCGATGCGAATACCCGAGCGCATGGTCAGTGCTTGGTGTAACGTGACTTTGTCCGCGCCTTCGACAAGGTCGGATCGATCAATATCGGTGAGGAAGCTGATCACGGGTTTGTGCAGATCGTCCATGGTCAGATAGCCCAGCTGGATCGCGCGCCCCAACGCGAGGCTGGTGTAGGTTTTCGTTGCTGATGCCTGTGGGTGGCTAAGGTTGATCCGGCCCCGTTGATAATAGGACTCAAAAACAAGCTTGCCTTTGTGAGAGATAAGCAAACTGTCGACTGCACCGTGCTGACCGAGGGACAATTCCTCCGCCAGACCCAAAACCATCTGTCGGTCGCCGCCGTCTACGCCCAATTCGCCGACGGCAATGCCGTCGTCTCTGTCCTCAGGAGCAACCTCGAAAAAGCCGCTGCCGAGTACTGGCACCTCTCGGATGTCTAATAGATCGCTGTCTGCCTCAATTGGCCACGCTGATGAAACATAGTCCACATTGGGATCGCCCCAGTGCTTAGTTTCTTGCGCAGCCTCTTCTGCCTTTATGAGCTGAGTTGGCAGGCCGATCATTATGAGGGAGGCCATCGTGAGAGGAATGAGATGTAAGGCACGCTTCATGATCTATCCTTTGAAAGGCTCATCTTCTTGTCGCTGGGTAAGCGTAGAGAATTACTCGCTATTGAACCGCGCCAACCATTTGACGCCGCGGATTACGGTTTCAGGAAAGGCCGTGGCATGGTTCGAGTCTTCGATTATCTGGAGGCCAGTAAGCGCCACGCCAGATCCGTTTCTTCGCTCTAGAACTGACATCAGATTGTCGACGCGTTCTCTCGCGTCGACCTCCAATTCACCAAGAGACACAAAAACGTGGGCGTTCAGAGCTCGCATTGCGGATGACGTCTCGACTTCGAGTTCATCGATGTATTGCGCGCTGCGGTCATTAAGGGCAGGGCTGCCGAGGATGTAATTCTTGAAACTGTCCGGTTGTGAAAGCAGGATATACGCGCCGAATTCTCCGCCTAGAGAATACCCGAAATAGGTGCGCTCACTAGGGTTGGTGCGGTAGTTTTCGTCGATATGCGGAATAATCTCATCGCGAATAAACGAGAGATGATTGCCTAGCCTGCCCAGGCTGAAGTCTAGCTTGAATTTCCGGGTTGTCATGCTCGGTCGTCGTGTAGTCCCGAAACCGGCTGATATTGGCCCGCGCCTCCGGGTGATTTGTCTGATATGATATGCCGACCAAGATAACATTGGGCATCAAGAACTCGGTGGCACCAGACAGCATATCCATGTGCACCACTGCATCGGTAGTGTAGATCACCGGGTATCTGGCGTGGGTATATTCCGTATAGTCTTCGGGCAGCTTGATATAGAGTTCATATTGCCGGTCTGTGCCGCTTTCCTGGATCGGCACGACCTCCGTTCGAGGCATCTCGTAAGGCTTGAGTCCGACGGCCTGTAAGCTGGTGAAGGGCAAGACCAAAAGACAAAGTACGACGGCGGTTTTCTTCATCATCTTCTCCTGCACTTCCGCGATGTGGACAAAGAACGCGATTGTACTTGCGACCTTTCCAGCGTGGGTGTGAGAGAGCTATGCGATGAAGGACGCTGACCGAAAGGCCATTATTGTACCAAGGTTTCGCGAGGCGGAGATTTGAGACATTTTGATACAAAAGATCTATCCGTGCTGCGGTCCACTGCAGTATTACCACCGCCGTAAATTGCACGAAAAAGTCTATGACTGAAACCCAGAGCCCACATATCCTTATTATTGATGACGAGCGCGATATCCGCCGCCCGCTTGCAAAATATCTGAGTGAGAGCGGGTATCGGGTCAGTCACGCTGAAAATGGTCGTGAGATGGATAAAATCATGTCCAAGGCGAAAATTGACCTAATCGTGCTTGATGTAATGATGCCGGGTGAAGATGGATTTTCCATCTGCAAGCGATTGCAAGCAACCACTCGCATACCGATCATTTTGCTTACAGCCCTGAAGGATGACGCTGACCGAATTGTCGGACTGGAGCTCGGTGCAGATGATTATGTCTCGAAACCTTTTAACCCCAGGGAACTCAAGGCCCGTATCAAGACCGTGCTTCGGCGCACCCTCATGCTTCCGCCGCGTTCGGAGCGTCTCAACGGCAAGGTCAAATTTGATCGTTGGCAATTCGATCTCTCCCAAAAACAGATCGTCGGGCAAGATGATCTGGTCGTACCGCTAAGCTCGGGAGAGCATGCGCTTCTTATGGCTCTAATTGAACATGCGGGCACTACTCTTTCCAGAGATCAACTCATGGACCTGACACGTGGCGCAAGCGCACCGGTATTTGATCGTCGAATTGATAATCAGATCAGCCGCTTGCGGCGCAAGATCGAGAGAGACACCAAAAACCCAGCCATTATTCAGACAAAATGGGGCGGCGGATATGTGTTTTCAGCGGAGCTTGCCTGGTCTTGAGAAAGAAAACATCCAGCTTTGCATTTGATACAGCCGAGAACCAAATTCTTGTAATTCTTGTTTTGGCTTTCGTGGTCCTATTGGCAGGTTCGGCCATCTATCAGGTTAGCCAAATTCGCTCTACGGAGGAGTGGGCGAAAAGCGATTACATCGCCAAGACGATAATATTTAGAGTCGTCAATTTAGACCGAATGAGGCCGGAAGAAATACCGGGATTTGTTGAGACAGCTTCGTCCTGCGATGAAGGCTTCACGGTAACGGATAAGCCCTACGCGAACCCGTCGGAGACAGCGGCTGCAAAGGACATTCGGCGCTCTGTTCTGGCAAATTTCGGAAAGATGCCGAAGTCCATATCCTTGGATAAGTCGATGAACGACGTTTCTGTCGCGAACGCCGCATTCACCCAGCGCGATTTTGCTTTTTTCAAATGCGAACCTGACCAGATCAACTTTCCGATTGAAGGCGTGGTGATCAGTATTCGGCTCAAAACAGGAGAATGGTTCAATCTGGGCGTCACTGAGCAAAAATTCGACTTCGGTGGAGATACAATTCTTTCTGCCATACGGATCGATCTTTTCTTCCTTTTAGTCGGCATCATCGCAATCTTCTTCGTTCGCCGTCTTACGCAGCCGCTTTCTCGCTTGACCAAAGCCGTGTCGCGGTTTGGCTCAAATCTGGAAGTGGAGGATGTTGAGGAAAACGGGCCGGGCGATATCAGGAATGCGATCAGAAGATTCAACATGATGCAGCGCGAAGTGCGTGACGAGATGAAGCGGCGTACACAAATGCTGGCCTCAGTTGGCCATGATATTCGTACACCGCTTACGGCTTTGAGGGTAAAGGCCGAGCTGATTGAAAATGAGGAAGCGCGTGAGGAGATAATCGCCAGCATTGAAAAAATAGAGCGCATCACTGCGTCCGCGCTCGACTACGTGCGTGGCGAGTCGAGATATGAGTCCAAGCAGCATGTCGATCTACGGGCGCTCATTGAAAGTGAGTGCAGCGAGTTTGAGGAACTCGGGCATCAGGTTAGCTTCAAAGGCGAAGGTGACATGCACTACGACTGTCGCCCCATCGCTCTTGCTCGTGCGATTAGAAACCTGATTGACAATGCGGTGAAATATGCCGGAAGCGCAGATGTAGAACTGGTCAAAGGCGATGAGTGCATCGAAATCTGGGTCCTAGATAGCGGACCTGGTATTCCAGACGATCAAAGAGCTAAGGTCCTTGACCCTTTTACCCGTCTTTCAGAAGCTCGAGAAAGTGAAAAGGGAGGTCTTGGCCTTGGCCTGTCGATTACCAAGGCCATCGTTGACGGCCACGATGGAGTTTTGAAGCTTGAGTGCAATGAGCCAAAGGGCTTGAAGGCCGTTATTCAGCTGCCCTTTAACCGATGCCGCGCCGCATGACTTAGCCGCTTGTTCGGAAAATGGCTGCATCGCTTTGCCGTAGTTCAAGCTGAAATCCAAAGACGAAAAGTGGCAAATCCATAGTCTTTGGTGTCAGACGTGGAGTCTCTCAAAACACTTCCTTTTGGGGCGAGAGCGGGTGCTGTCAGTCTAACGCGAACTCGTCTCCGCTAGACATAGGGCGCCCTACCCTCGCCGTTTCTCAAGCCATGAGGTTTTGCCACTCAGCAAATGCTGCTGAGCGGCGGGTTTTGTAAGTTTGTCTATCGATGAGGTGGCGTTCGGAGTTGAAGTGATTGTGGATGTTGGCGTGAACTGAAGCGAACTTCTGGAGCGACTTCATCCTTCTGAAACGCTGCATAACTCGCTCTCTTCGTCGGAACGGCAAGTGGCTGTTCTCAGCCCGGTTGTTTTTCCATCTTCCCATTTCACGTCGGCATTCATTGCCCAATTCTCGCATCGGTGCTGTCAGTCTAATGCGAACTCGTCTCCGCTAGACGCAGAGCGCCCTACCCTCGCCATCGATCAGGCCATGAGATTTTGCCACTCAGCCAGTGCGGCTGTGCGGTTGGTCTTGTAAGTCTGTCTATCGGTGAGGTGGCGGTCGGTATTAAAGTGGTTGTGGACGTTGGCGTGAACTGAGGCGAATTTCTGCAAGCTCTTCATCCTCCGAAATCGCTGCATGACACGTTCTCTTCGTCGTAATGGTAAGTGCGAATTCTCAACTCGATTGTTTAACCACCTACCCATTTCCCTACGACCTTCAATGCCGAGATTGTCGAAGGCGGCCGGGTAAGATCGAAGCCCATCGGTGACGACTTCAGCCGGACTTCCGTGGTTCTTAAGTGCCTTCTTCATGAAGCGAAGTGCAGCTTTCTTGTCGCGCTTTTTGGTGACGTAGCTCTCGAGAACTTCGCCTTCTTGATCCACCGCCCGCCAGAGGTAGTGTGTCTCGCCGTTAATCTTCACGAACATTTCATCGAGGTGCCAGCGCCAATGGCGGAAACCTCGCATCCGGCTGATCCGCTGGCGTTTTATGTCAGCGGCGAACATCGGGCCAAACCTGTTCCACCAATGCCGCACCGTCTCATGGCAAATGTCGATCCCCCGCTCGGAAAGCAAATCCTCGACGTTCCGCAGACTCAGTGGAAAGCGGACATACATCATAACCACAAGCCGGATGACCTCGGGTGATGAGTTAAAGCGCTTGAATGGGCTGTCTGGTTTGCGGCGTCTGGGCATCCAATCGCCCTACCCTCGCCGCCTCATTCCGCAATAGGTACAGTTAGTCTGACAAGACCAGTTAGTCTGACAAGACCGTATGAAACCCATCCAAAGAGAAAGTCATCTTCGTCCGTAAGAACAAACATGCTCTTATCCAGAAAGGGGGCCATAACGTGGGCGCTGCCATAGACGTTTAGGCGCCCTACATGATACGTATTAAGAGCGGTAACTATCTCATCGCAAGGTCACGAGCATCGACCTAGTCGAGTATTTGGAAGAGTGAATAGCTTGATGCAAATTTTTGAAAGCATGGAGATAGTGCATGGAAAGGTTTGACCTCATAGTTCGGAATAGACTGGTTTGGCTCGGGTTTGGCATTGCAGCTCTTATGATAGCGGTGATGTGGTGGCGTGGCTGGTTCATCGAGCATGCATTTGGCGCTGAGCGCAATCAGGAGGAGGCAACTCCTCTTAATCCCAACGGCTTTGGAGACGGCAATTTTGATAGTTTTCGAAGTATCGAAAGCCAAGCTCGGATCAATATTGCCGCAGAGGATCTGCGGCCGTTCATTTCGCACGGCTTTAATGAAGCGATTCCGCATGGATTCTCTTGCGAATACAATTTCTACTATGATTCTCACAGTCTCGGGGTCTTTTCAGATATCGAGGGTGAAACCGAAACAGAACCTGCCATACCTTGGACCGATGCGGAGACTTATAACCTCATTCTGTCAAAGGAACCGAAGTTCAAAGAGATCACTAATTGCGTGCCATATTCCTTCGAACGATGACTTAGTTCGATAGTGATCCTTCCGTTTCGGTGACCACGGAGCCTAAAGCAAGCCGTCCTTTCACCCCCATAAGCTGCCCAGGCTTGCTCAACCGCTGCGACCTGTAAGGCGATTGTCGGCATCTCTCGCTGATCCGCTAAATGCCGACATTTTGCTCACGACCCATAAGTGGACTTCTGCATCGAATTGAGCCTTGATGACGCGTGGAAAGCGAATCAGGTTCGCAATACAGAGGGCATTCATACTAAAAGCGCTTTATGTGAACGCACTCTCGTAGGGCATGTGATGCACAGGTCAGATTCGGGAAATTGATTACTGAAATTCTACGTACTTGCAGATGGGGGTAAGCGATGAATTGGAAACGCGTAGCACTGGCTCTTGGAGCAACGGCAATCGCAGGTGTGGGGGTCTATGCTGGCAGCGGATTACTTAATCCATCAAACAACAGCGGGAACGGAAACGAGCCGATCCAACTCGCGGAACCTTCCAAACTCGTGACCGAAGCGATCAGCACGGATTGCGGTCTCACTAATGCCAACGACGATACGACCGCCAAGTCTGGCGTGGTCAGCGCTAGCGTGACCCGTGCACGTGTCACGGCCTCTCAAGATGTTGACGAAGGCATGGATGTTGCGGCCGCGATCGAAGCGGGCGATTGCCGTTTCCGGCTCGATGGCATTTGGACCGAAGATCTACCTCTTGCGCTCGACACCTCGATTGAAGTTGACGGGTTCTCAAGCATGTCTGGCGGTTCGCTTGATCCGTCGCTGCTTCACAGCACATTCGTTACACCGCGGGTGTTGATGATTGAGGCAGAAGAGGACGCCTCTTTGCTTACGATCAGAGACGCAACCGACCCGCAAAATGTGGTCACGGCCCGCCAGGAAGACGAAACACCTCTCGCGGATGTTTTCACTGCTAACGGCACGCGCAAAACTTATCTTCTCAACAAAAACCTAAGTTCAGATGTGGTGAATACCAGTTCAATGCGACGGATCGACGTCGATGTCACACGCACAGGCCGCGTCCGCCTCCGGATCGAAGGCACGAACTACTATCGTCCGACAACCGACGCGTTTGGCGACAAGGAAACGGCATCGACCAACGCTTGGATGATTGAGCGCAATCTCGACAATCTCGATGCCAGTCTGAAGGGGTATGACGCGTATTCACAGGATCTGTTTCAGCTGAATACGAACAGCAAGGGCCGCGTGTTCGAAGCCGCCGACCCCGACAAATACACCGTTACCGAAAAACGCACGGTGCCCTTGGGCTTCAAACTTGTTTCCGAGGGCGCGCAGGGCTCAGTAATGAGCTCAGAATTAATTCGGACTGAGCGCGAATATCAACGCACAGTCACTGTCAGCCTGGGCATGAATGTCGGATTCGAAGGAGAAGCTGCTGCAGGCGGCATTGGTGCCAATTACACTGACAGCAAGACCGAGGGCATGCGTGAAGCAAACGCCCGGTCCATCACCAATGGCTATGGCTTAGCACAAGATCTATGCACTCGTGCTCGACCAACCTTTTGCCCGGCTGTCTGATGAGTTTGTGGACGCGATTGAAGATGCAAGGCGGTATGGCCGCTATGACGAGCTGATCGAGCGCTTTGGCACTCACTATCCCTATGCCGTAACTTATGGCTCCGCTGCCAAGATGTATGCTGAGTTTGAAGAAAGTCAGCTCAATGAATGGCAGTCAAAGTCGGAGGATATCAATGGTAATGCTGGTCTTGCAATAGGCGGCTTTGGAGCGTCAATATCGGCGGGCCGGTTTGAGGAAAATCGGGAAGCGAACTCTTTGCTGGAATCAACAGAGTACAAAGATTTCCTAGCGGTTGGTGGCACCGGAAGCTGGAATCAAGATGGATTTGGTAGCGGCACGCCTTACCCGATCCTGGCTGATATCCGGCCGCTCTACGAGCTTTTGAACCCGCTTAACTTTCCGGGCGAGCCCGAAATTTATAAAAAGGTTCGCACCGAATTGCGCGAAGCAACCGCCGCCTATCTTGAGCAATTTGGACAGGGTTTGAGCGACAAACGCCCGCGCGTAGAAATGACATATGAGATCAAGCCGCTGCGCATCTATTGCCGCAATGGCGCCAACGGACTGCCCAAGGGTTTGGAAACAAATCCTCAGCACTTGATCGATGGATCGGTAAGGCTAGAGCTTGGCAATGGCACGCAGATCTTTGGCTCCAAGAACAGCGGCACTCGCACATGGAGTGATATGAAGATCAATTGCTGGTACGGCGAACCTCGCAGCAAGTCTCTCGACCTTCAGCCTATCAGACTGACCGGCACTTATGAGGAGATTAGCCAGGCAACACTAAATTGGCATGTAAACCTCAAAACTGAACGGGTCACGCTGGTCCGGAACAACCGTACCTATGCAAATAAGACAAGCTGGGGCTTCTCGGTTCCGCCAATCTTCAAGGTTGGCGGAACCCAAGATGTCACCAAAGTGATCAGGAAGCGCTCCGCAAGCCTACCGGAACTCCATCTGATCGCCGAAGTAAAAAGGGTCCGCTGACTAAAGCTATTGGGGGAAGACATATGCTAATTCGAAGACGGATGATGACTGGTGCGGTGATGGGCCTGGCGCTTGTTACTCTGCCCGCATGCAGCGGCGGAGTCGAAAGTGAGACCGTTGCCGCAGAAGGTTATGCACTCGACATGCTAACGCTCGATGGCACGGAAACGCTGGCGTTCGAACCGGATGACCGCCTTGCTCCTGCTGAGCAATCGACCATTGAATTCTGGGTTAAGGCTGGCTGGGAAGACGCACCTGACTTTGATCCAGTCGTGCTGTCCAATGCTGGCGAAGAAGGCGCATCTTATCTCGTCGCAATACAACGTGAGCGCGATGGGCTAGCGGTCACATCAGGCGAGCAAACTGACGTCGTACCATTCGATTTCAGTGATGGAGAGGCCCACCATGTGGCACTGATCGATCTGGGCGGCCCCGCGGCGGTGCTGGTTGATGGTGAGCTGGCAGGTGAGCTTGATCTAACGCTCCAGGCCGTTCCTAGCGAAGGGTTTTACATTGGTTCAGCCTACGGCGAGGAGGACGGGTTTGTTGGCGCAATCGGTGGCATACGGATTTGGGATGTTGCCGTCACGGCGGACAATCTAATCAAGTATCGACTCAAGGATGTGCTCGATGTCAGCGACCCTCATCCCGATCTCGAATACCTCACAATGATCAGTAATTTTGTCGATCAGGATATCGTGGTGATCGATCAGTAAAATCCTGTTTACGTCACACCAAAGAGAAAAGGGCTCCGCAGTTTGAACTACGGGGCCCTTTTTCTAAGCTTAAGAGATTTTATTATGGGCGTTGCCCAACTTTCCCATTGGGGAGACGGACTAGCCGCTGAAGCTCTGCACTTGGGCGCTGCTGATCACGGAAAGTGACCTTGCGCGGCGCTGCTTTGGGCTTTCCCGAAAACAGGCTGCTGAACCAATTGCCGATCCGAGTCAGAATGCCTGGCTTCGAGACATTATTGATAGCCTTGGCAGGCTTTCCTTTACCCATCTGCCGCGACGCTGAAGACTTGCTGCGGGTGCTCTTAGCGCTCTTATAAGCTACGATGTTGCGCGCGCCTTCATTGCGAGCTCGTTGATTGAGCACAGATGCGGCGGTGCGGGCCGGAGCGCGCTTGGTGGTCTTTTTGGAATACTTGCTCGCGCCTGGACGAGTCTTGCTTGCGCTCGACGCCGTTGTCTTCGCGCCCTTGCCCCGTGCTTCGACAGCTTCTGGTACGAAACTTATCGCTAATGCGCCTGAAATCGTTGCTGCAGTTATCATCGTCGCAATCTTAGCCATGATCCTACCCCTATCATAAAATGAAGCACATTGGCTTCTTTGTTCGTGCGACCGAATCTGCATTTAATTGGGTCAACATGTACCGAACGCTTACCCAATGCAAAGGGGAGGTTCATGTTTAGCGCCCAAAAAATGAACAGTGGAGTTTCTCCGAGCTGTTACGATGGCGCTGTCACTCACAGAGGAAATCGTCTCCGCTAGATATAGAGCACCCTATCCCTTCCTTTTATCAAGCCATGAGGATGTGCCTCTTGGTTAGGACTCCAGAGCGGTCAATTTTTGCAAGTCTGTCTGTCGATGAGCTGGCGTTCAAAGTTGATTGCGGCCTGTCATTCGAAAGCGGACCGTCAACTAACACCCCCATTTGCGGTCGTTAGACCACGACCAAAACTGGGCCGAAGGCAGACAGTCCGGTCTCGGCGGTTCAGAGATCGAAAGCAGACCTCTAGCTAACGACGCAAACGCGGCCATAATTGTAGTATCGCCAAAAAAAGGGTTCAAAGAATGCCCACTGCGCATCCGCCAACCGCACCGAGATAACCCCCGCAAAAACTATCTTGAATCACATCTCGAACCGATTGTGAATCCACTTTTGATCAGGGCCTAGAAAAGTGCTCAAACAAACGGCTGCCCAAATCCAGATCATTCCAACAGCTTTCGAGCTTTACTTCACTCGACCGACGGTCTGCATGGGCTTGCATCTGCTTAAAGAAAGAGTCTTGTGGGATTGACTGCGATTTTAGCAGCTTCGCAGCAACCTCATTGGCCAGTTCCATGCCATGATCGCGTGACAGTCTATCTGGCTCCAAGAAACAACCCAAGAGCTCTCGCATGTCCCATCGGCTTCCGTTGTCGGGCCTTGCTTCAAGGTCGAATCCAACCGGCAAACCCTTCTGTTGCACAATCGCTTGAAGTAGCTGCGCGCATGCTGAAATGTAACTGTCTTCGGACTTCGCATGCTTAGCTAATCTCGTTCTTGGGAAAATGTCTTCAGCCGTAAGTTGCGGACTTATTGCCAAGAAAGAGGTTAGTATTGGAATAACGCCCGGGAATTCGTAAGTTGACTTTGCTAGTTTTGCGAAAGGTGTCGACGGGCCATTGTAGGGATCAAGTAGAGAGAAGCTGCCTTCGCGCCCCACCTGGTCCAGGCGCGCCAAAACACTCTTATTGCTAAAGACGTCGGCTCGAGCAAAAGGGAGCCAATCGATCCAATGTTGCCTCTGCCACGCACCTTGGCATTCTTGCAGGAGCAGCAATGCTTCGTCTGGCCCTATAAACTCCTCAAACCGTTGAGACGCTGAAGGCGCCGCTATGCTCAATGCGAACTGTACGGTGCCCAGGAGTTGCTTTTTAGGCGATCTTTGAGCTTCGTTAGCGAATTCTAAGAGGCGGCTTACCCATTGCTCTTCAGCTACTTCATGACTGATACTAACAGAATGCATACCGAGACCAACTGTTGCCACTCTCTTCTCGAAAAACTCTCCGCTCGACCAAACGGCAAGATCTTCGATCGTTATACCTTGGCGCTTCCAACGCTCTTCAGCTGCTTGCCAATCTTCGTATTGGCCGTAGTCGCCAGCTAGAACTCTTTTTGCAGAGTCGGTCAGTTCACGCGGGCCGTCTTTTCCAGCCAACAGACTTGAGAAGACCCAGGGAAGGTGGGGTAGTTTTCGAAACAGCTCCAGCTGGCTAGTCGCGCATTTTAGGAGCTCCGCAAGACTGTCAACTGATGGCTTGGAGCCGAAACTGCGCAACAGCTGCAGCGGCTCCCATTCGTCGGTCTCTGGGATGTCGGCGTATGCTTGCTGAAGCGAAGTTGGCGGATCTATCGGCGCAACCTGAAAGGTGAGCGGTAGTCGTTTTTCATCAAGCGTAAGTTTTATCGGATGTCTCTCTCTGGATTCCAATACATCCATGATCGGAAAAACACGGACCAGTTCTCGCTGCCAACTTCGAAGTGATGGTATATTACTAGATCGAACAGACTTGAAGAAATTGAGAGGTTTTGAGCGCTCGAAGACCTTTCTCATATGCCGAGATCTGGAATTTTCAGGTTGCAGCTTTCCTGAGTACTGAAAAATTTCGACCGCGCCGTCTGCACCTACCGGCCACGTCTCCTCGAGCTTTTCATTTGCCCAGTCTTGATCATACGATGCACAGTTGAGCAGCAGGAGTTTTGCGCCTCTCTGAATAGTTGGGATCGTAGAACCGAGCATTGATGTGACTAGTATTGCTGACCGATCCAATTCTTGCTCACATTGCAGCGCGAGCTTATCGGGTATCGCTAGTGGTCCAGCTTCAGCCAGCTGAACGGCCATTGCGAGGAGAAGGCGTCTGTATTTCGGCTGATCGTATGCTAAACCGTCCTCCAACAAGGCGAATGCCAATTGAGACCCCGTTCTTACGAGCCGGTCGACTGCTTCGGCCTCTATGTTCATTGTCTGACATAGAGTAATTACTGTGTCTCGGTAATGTTGGCTATCGGTTACAGAGAAGCACTTGCTGGCCGCAATCAGCAGGACGTGCCTCCAATGCGAGCGATTAGCTATTCTCTCCAGGCGCCTTTGAACAACGACTTCACGGCCTGTCATTAAGTAGGCAGCAGCCATAAACTCTTGCAATGATCGAACTTCGAAGTTGTATTGATCCTCTTGGTTTTGAACAATGAGGACTAGCCGTTCGGTCGAAGCAGTTTGCAGTTGTTCTGCGGCCGCTTCGAGTTCTTCTCCTTCGAACTCTTCATCCAACAGTTGACCTCTGATCAACTGTGAAAGCTGGTCGCCAGTGACAAAAGATTCACTGCTACCTTGGCTCTCGGCGTCAACGTGGAGAATAAAGCCCACTTTGTGGTGTAAGACTGTGATTGCTCTTCCCCACAGTCTCATGGCTTCTCCGACTTGCCCCACCTTGCCTTGCTCTCTCTCAAGAACAACGTTGAAGTACTTCTCAAAGAGGCTCCAGCGATCCGACGGCGCATCTCCTCTCTGGTCGATTAGCGCCAATAAGATAGCCACCTGTAGCGGGCTTACCATCAGTCTCGATGTGGTTGGACTTTTGGAAGCGTCGTCAATGCGGGTAAGTACGCGCTCTCGTTGAACTGGATCGCTCAGTATCTGAGAGGCTAGCTTTGTCGCGTAGTTTACCGCCTCTTCAGGCGCTAGCGGCACCATCTCGAGTTTTGTGTAGAGGCGCGGATCAAGATCATCATTATACCCTTGCGGTCGCGTAGTTATGACCATCATCAGGTCAGCATCGGGAGCTTCGTCCCAAAGCTCACTAACAGCTCGGATCACGGAGTCCCGATTTGCGCTGGGGGGCACCTCATCTAGGCCATCGAGAATGAGTAGCGTCGGATAGGTGCTGATCCATCTACGAAGATCATCGGGGTGAACTTCGCTTCCTGCCACTCTCCCAATATGCCCGCATAGATAGCCCATAAGCGACCGGGAGAGAGGATCGTCATCCGTGATCGAGTCAGCGAAATTCGGCAAGTCTATCCGCAACGGGAAGCGTTTAGGCAGACTTATTGCCAATCCAGATTCTTCCGCTCTTTTTAGAGTTGTCTCGGCGATCTTTGCAATTTCGGCTGGGACTGTTTTCGAGCTATCCGCGGTCAATATTGAAGCGCGCGCAATCTGCGCCATGAATTGCGATAACGTCGATTTGCCTTGGCCTGGACCGCCCAAGAGCAAGATCCGTTCTGGACGGCCATTAGAGGTGATAGCCTGCTGCCTAACGCTCGCTTGGTCTAGTTGATCTTTCGCGCGATCCAACAAAGCGTCAAGAAGGTTTGAGCGCTCTCCGGGCTCGAACTCGATCCTGCCTATTGTGATATCATCATCAAGCGGCTGCAGGCTGAGACTGGGCTTAAGGCCACGCTTGCTTAGCTCGGATGCCACCTTTGACCAAATCACAGAGGCTCGTCTTGAAAAGGAGATGACTCATGTCTGATGACTATGAAACCGGGTATTGCAAACCGCCCAAAGAGCATCAGTTTTCCAAGGGCAAGAGCGGTAATCCGGCTGGCCGACCACCGAAGCCTAAAGGCAAAGTCGGGTATGATCCAAGCTCCATCCTCACCAAACCGGTAACGGTGCGATCCAACGGCAAGGTGAAGAAAATGTCAGCCCTAGAAGTTGGGCTGCGCAAGAAGACTGAGGAAGCTGCAAAGACCACATCCACCCGTAAATTGCTGAAAGCCCTAAAGCTGTTCGAAGATGTCGGACTTGTCGTGCAACCGTCCAACTCAAAACACATCCCCATTGTACGCTTTCCGAGGCGATGGGACGCAGATGAATATTGGGCGATGCTTGAGAAATACGGCCCTCCTCCATGGCACGGACCAGATGATGGTCTGCCCATGAACGAGTCCAAGACCCACCCTTTATCAGAGTATAGGAAGCAACATGGCTGATAATAACAATGGCAATGACAACGCCGAAGTCGGCTATTGCAACCCTCCTAAAAGCGGTCGATTTCGGTCAGGCGAGAGCGGCAACGCTGGCGGTCGACAAAAAGGCTCACGAAACAGAAAGACCATTCTGCGCGAGATCGCCAACGAGGAACGCATAGTAACCATCGACGGTGTTAAACAACCAGTACGAACGTTAGATTTGCTGTTCTTGCAACTGCGCAATCTGGCTTTGGCTGGCGATGAAAAGGCTCTTGAGGCGTTCAACGACTGGAATGCGAAGTTTTGCGAGGAGGCTGAGGCAAAACTGACCGTAGGCCTATGGATCAGTGAAGGCACGTATGGGCCAGAGGATTCTCCCCTCAGAGTAGAGCGCATCAAGCAAACCTAGACTTGACTTCGCCTCCAGTTCGAGCACCAATGGCCCGGCCTTAAACGCACCGGATTGAGCCTTAATCCGATAGCAGTTCCGCCCTCAACCGCTAGCGGTTCTGGGCTTGTCTCAGTGGGACGCCAATGTCCCACAGAAACGGAGACAAGCCATGAGCAAGAAGGCCAAACTGATCCAATTGATGAAGCGGAAAGAGGGCGTGAGCCTTGTCGATGCATCGAAAGCGCTTGAATGGCAGCCGCACACTGTCCGCGCTGCCATATCGCGGCTGCGCAAAGACGGCCACGCAATCGAGGTTACGAATACTGCCAAAGGCAATCGTTACGTCCTCAAGGCTGGCGATGACGCATGAGCAATACCGCGCTGAGCGAGCTCGATGATCTGGAAAACCTGAACTACCATCAGCTTCGCATTGGATGCGCCAAAGCCAGCCTCGAAGCGCTACCACCAAGGCTAAGTCCCGAACTGATGCGTCACCTACTTGCCGGTGCGATCCAGCGTAAGCGGCATCCCAAATTGCCAACCGACGCCAGCATCTTACGGACCCTGAGACGCAGCCTCGATACCGGATCAGAAAAACAGGTTCCGCTGGTCAATTCAGGAAGCGTGCTTACCCGCGATTGGAAGAGTAGGCGCCATACGGTTCGAGTAAGCGAAGATGGCTATGAATGGGAGGGCGAGACCTATCGCAGCCTCTCCAAGATAGCCTTGCTCATCACCGGCACGCGTTGGTCGGGCCCACGTTTCTTCGGCGTGCAGAACTGATGGCGCGCATTCGCTGCGCCATCTACACCCGCAAATCCACCGAAGAAGGCCTCGATCAGGACTTCAACAGCCTGGATGCCCAGCGCGAAGCATGTGAAGCCTACATCAAAAGCCAGGCGCATGAGGGCTGGCAGCTCGATCCAAAGCGATATGACGATGGTGGGTTCTCAGGCGGCAATATGGAGCGCCCTGCCCTCGAGCGGCTGATGGAAGCGATCCGGGCACGCCAAGTCGATCGTATCGTCGTCTACAAGATCGACCGGCTCACCCGCTCGCTTGCTGATTTTGCCAAGCTGGTGGAGGACTTGGATGCGGTTGATGCGACGTTCGTCTCAGTGACGCAGAGCTTCAACACGGCCACAAGCATGGGACGGCTCACGCTCAATATGCTGCTTTCGTTCGCGCAGTTCGAGCGGGAGGTCACAGCAGAGCGCATCCGAGACAAGATTGCAGCCTCCAAAGCCAAAGGTCTTTGGATGGGTGGTAGGATCCCCACTGGCTATGATGCTGATGGTCGAACGCTCAAGGTCAACGAAGCCGAAGCGAAGACCATCCGAAGGCTGTTCGACCTTTACCTTGAGCTTGGGCAGGTTCCCAAAGTGGTCGAGCAAGCCCAATGCGAAGGGCTTCTCACGAAGCGATATGAAGCCAAGACGGGACGGATGCTGGGAGGGCGGCCATTCACGCGCGGATTGATCTACCGCGTGCTTGGCAACGCCATCTACATCGGCCGCATCCCGCATAAAGATACGAGCTATCCAGGCCAGCATCAGGCGATTATCGATCAGACAACCTGGGACCGAGTACAAGAGAAGCTAGCGAGCAACAATCGGACGAAGGGAGGTCGCAATGTATCTGGCACGCTTTCGGGGCGGTTGTTCGACAAAGACGGCATAGCCATGACGCGCCATACCGCCAATCCGCGCGGCAAGGTCTACACCTACTATCTGTCGGGCGAAGCAAGCCCGCATGATTGGCGGATCCGCGCATCTGATCTCGAAGGCTGCGTGACCTGGTCAACTAGGCAGATCATCAAGGGGTTACGGCCTAGCGATGTCGATGGACTAAACAGTCCTTCGCAGATCAAGGCTTTTGAAACCGCCCAGGCGGAGTTGCTTGAGCGTCCACGCGCCATGATCCTTGATCTGGTCGAGACTATTGCCTTGGGTCTCAGTGATATCAGAATTCAGCTCTCGCGCAGTCAGTTTGAAGATGCGCTCGGAACAAAACTCCACTCCCACGCCCGACTTAAACGGGAGTTCGATGTCGAGCTGATCAAACGCAAACATGAACTCAAGCTCGTCTACGATGCAACGGTTACCCATCCTGATCGAGTGCTCCAGCAAGCTCTTCTCAAAGCAATCACCTGGAAAGCTCGTCTCATCGCGGGCGAAACAATGACCGATATCGCCAAAGCAGATGGCTTGAGCGTCCAGGTGACCAGCCGCCGTATGCGGCTCGCGCTGCTCTCTCCGGCCATCCAGATGGCAATCGCCAAGGGCACCCAGCCAGCCTCGCTAACCCTGCAACGCATCATCTCCTCTCAGCTTCCCCTATGCTGGAAAGCCCAGGAAAAGCGCCTTCTAGAACAGGGAAATTGAATTCCCTGTTCCGTACGCAAAATACCCTGTTCTGCAGGGGTAAATTCCCTGATATGCGAAATTGAATTCCCTGATATGAAGTCCGGAAATCGGTAAATTCTGGCGTGTTCGCAGGAGCTTAACTGTATTTAGGCCGATACAGGTGATCAAAATTTGCAAAATTCCCTGTTAATGGCGTCTCAGCACCGGCCAAAATACGTTCTGAGACTATCGCGGAAAACCCAGCATTGAGACGGAAATTTGGAGTCTCCGCGGTGCTGAGTGCACGCGCAAAGCCCTCGGAATGCGGGGCTCTCAGGCAGTGGTTTTGGAATTCCCTACTCGGGCAGGACTAGGTGGCGGAGAGGGTGGGATTCGAACCCACGGTACCCAGAAGGCACAACAGTTTTCGAGACTGCCCCGTTCGACCACTCCGGCACCTCTCCGTATTGGGTGCGCGCATTTGTTGAAAAGCGCTGCTTTGAATGGGCAGGCGTACGCGCCGCATTCCGGTCGGGAGCGCCGTTAGCGCAGGCCCCATGGCTTGCCAAGGGTAGAATGCCCCGCACCTTCGCATTTGGGCCACACAAGGCCGCAATTCGCGTCGAAAGCTGACCAAAACTGGGGAGTGATCCGTGCTTACGCTTGTTTTGCACCTGCGGAGGTCCATATTTGTGAATATGGAAAGTGCAGAGTTCTTCTCCAGCCAAGCGGGCCGTAAGTTGATTGCGCCACGCCAGCTTAAGGCTCGTTTCGGTATTG
The DNA here is from genome assembly GCF_057364945.1 of Erythrobacter sp. SN6-5. NCBI lineage: Bacteria > Pseudomonadati > Pseudomonadota > Alphaproteobacteria > Sphingomonadales > Erythrobacteraceae > Erythrobacter > Erythrobacter sp. SN6-5. Next base: position 1,820,585 of record NZ_CP200282.1, on the reverse strand, counting down.
GCGACGTGGTCTGCCACCGTCTGTTCGATTTTCGCGGCGTCGTGTTCGATATCGACCCGGTCTTTGCCAATAGCGAGGAATGGTACGAGTCGATCCCGGAGGACATCCGCCCTCGCCGTGATCAACCTTTCTACCATCTGCTCGCCGAAAATGACGATGCGAGCTATGTTGCCTATGTCAGCCAGCAAAACCTGCTGGATGATGCGACAGGCGGGCCGGTCGACCATCCAACCGTTCCGCAATTGTTTGATGGCTTTAAGGACGGCCGGTATCAGATGCGCCGTTCCTTAACGCACTAAGCGCTACAACAGTCTCCTAACTCTTCAGCTTCCATCCTGATTTCAGCACTGCATAGACTGCACCTGCCATCACCAGATTGAGCACCAGCAAGCCAACCGCTGCGCCCATAACTGCGCTGTCAGCTCCGATATCGCTGCGGCCCAGGAAGCCATAGCGGAAGCCTGAGATCACATAGAAGAACGGATTGAAACGGCTGATCGCCTGGAACATCTCCGCCAAATTGTCGATCACGTAGAACGTGCCGGATAGCAGCGACAGCGGCGCAATCACGAAGTTGCTGATCGCGGCGTTGTGGTCGAACTTCTCCGCCCAGATTGAGGTCGCAAGGCCGAGCAGCGCCAACATCACCGTCCCCATTAGAGCGAACCAGATCACCGCCCACCAATGCTGAGGCGCCAAGGACACACCTGGCCACAGCAGCATCGCGAGCGACACCGCGCCGCCCACCGCAATCCCGCGCGTTACCGCAGCCATCACGATCCCGCTCATCAGCTCTCCCGGAGACAATGGCGGCATCAAGAGGTCGATGATCGTCCCCTGGATCTTGCCCGACAGCAGCGAGAAGGACGAATTGGCAAAGGCATTTTGCATCATGCCCATCACAATCAAGCCAGGCGCGACGAAGCTGGCGAATGGCACACCCAGAACTTCGCGCCCCCCACGACCCAATGCGACCGTGAATATCACCAGAAACAGCAGAGTTGTGACCGCCGGGGCCCAGACAGTCTGCGTCTGCACCTTGAGAAACCGTCGAACCTCCTTAATATAGAGGCTCCATAACCCAACGCGGTTGATCCCGGTGATGAGCGGGGTTCCACGCGGTGGAAACTGAACGGTGCTTGGCGCGCCTGCACTGCTAGGCGACACTTCATTTAGGACAGCGTCTTGGTTTGCGCTGGATTGTGCTTGATCGGCCATAGAAGGTGCGGTTAGGGCGAAGGGGAATGGCATGCAAGTGCGGCGGGTTCGCCGGGCCGGTATGACTGGGGATGAGATTGATGGCGACCTTCGCACCACTGCGCGGGCCGCGCGCGCATTTGGCGCGATAGAGATGGAATGGAGTTTCAATGGCTTGGACCGATGAGCGAATTGGTACGCTCAAGAAGATGTGGGAAGGCGGCTCGACCGCCAGCCAGATTGCTGAGGAACTGGGCGGTGTCAGCCGCAATGCAGTAATCGGCAAGGCGCACCGGCTGGGCCTGAAGTCCCGCCCTTCCCCTGTGAAGGCCAATGAGAAGAAGAAGGCGGCCAAGAAGGCTGCGGCCAAACCAGCCGCCAAGAGAGCGCCGCCAAAGACCACCGCGAAGGCTCCTGCTGCTGCGGCAAAGCCTGCGGCGAGGTCAAGCGCTGGCGCGCCTACTGTTGCGCCAAGCGGCCCCGCGGCGAGCGGTATCCCGTCGCAGCCTCTGCCCGATCCGCGCCCTGACCTGCCCAAGATCGTCTCGGTTGGCCCTGGCGGCTTCCTGAGGCAAGGCCCCGGTGATCAGCAACCGCCGATCCCGCCTGCGCCGCCGCGCCGTCTGGTGCCGGCCAAGCCAAGCCCCGAGATTGCGGACAAGACAAGCCTGCTCGACCTGTCTGAGAAGGTGTGCCGCTGGCCCATGGGTCATCCTGGCGAAGCGGACTTCCACTTTTGCGGAGAGGCCGTGAACCCAGGCTTTCCGTATTGCGTCGAGCATTGCGGCCGGGCCTATCAGGCGCAATTGCCGCGCGGTGCCCGCCGACCCCCACCACCCTTGCCGTTTGGCGGCCCACGGGTCCGCTAAGGCGCGCACTACCAGCATTGGCCGCGCATCCTTCGCGTTGCGCCCACACCTCTGATGCGACAAGCGAGCTGCCATACTGCGCGGCTCGCCTTGTCGTGCATCAGGCACGCTTGGAACGGCTGGAACACAGTACAGGGTCAAAAAACCAATCGATTGAAGCCGTCGCAATTGATCGGAAAAAGCGATCACACGCATCCGAACATCAGCCCATCTGTCAAAGCCTTCCGGACCGATCCCGCTTAAACGCCAAACAGCCCGCCAACTTAACCGCCCGGACAAGCACCAACACGACCGCAAAATACGCAAAAGGAGTCGCCAAAGGATCATTCCTCAACCCTGCCCGTGCAAACCGGCAGTAGGAAAGTGTTTTACGCTCCGCCCTTTGCGCGCCCTCCCCTCCGCTCGCCCAAACACCAGCCCCACGCCCCAACGCACCTGTCCATAGGACGCTGCCCATGCCTTGTGTTCTTGAGATCCGCCCGGCAACACAGCCTGCAAAACACGCCTAGTCATGCCGACAGAACGGAGAACCCCATGCCCATTTCACTTCACGCCGCCTTCGTCCCCAGCGGGCTCCAAATGATCGGCACCGGACGCCATCTGCTCAAAAAGGGTGAGGCATGGTGCGATGCGCAGGGCAAAGACCATAGTGACGTTCTAGGCGCGCGGATTATCGAGGATATGCTGCCCTTTACCTATCAGGTGAAATGCATTGCAGAGCACACCGCAGGCGCGCTCGCCGCCGTTCAAGTCGGAGTATACAGCCCGGACCTGAACCCGCCTCCAGGAACCTTTGCCGATCTGCACGCAAAGCTCGACGGAGCAGAGGCCGCTCTGGGGGCCCTCACCGAGGAGCAGATGGAAAGCTGGATCGGTCAGGACATGCGGTTTGAATTCAAAGACATGGCAATGGATTTCACTGCGGAGAACTTCCTCCTCAGCTTTGCTCAACCCAATTTCTATTTTCACGCGGCAACCGCCTATGACATTTTGCGGATGCTCGGGGTTGAGGTTGGCAAGCGCGACTTTACCGGCGCTGTCCGGATCAAAATGCCATCATGATATCAGCCGGCGGCGACCAGCGAGGGTTCTCCGCAGCTTTATGATTTTACGAGTGTTTACGCCTCCACGCGCCGCTTGCTTGGTAAGCAGGCGGCGACAATGCACGCACCGCCACTTAGAGCCCCAATGATGACCCTTTCAAAACTCACCGCCTCCCTCCTCCTCGCTGGTACCGCACTGGCTTTGCCCAGCGCCGCGCAAGCAGAAATTCCCGCGTCCGTGCGCGCGATGATCGAAAAGGCTGAGGAAAGCGATGATGTGGAGGCGATGCAGGTTTTGATCGACCTCGCGGATGAGACATTTCCGGGCAATGCCGACGAACTGAACACGATAATGGCGAGCTTTAAAAAGCGTGTCGCCGTAAAAACCGCGGCCGCACAGGCGGCTGAGGCAGAGGCCGAAGAAGAAGCGATCCGCAATGCTGGCATCTTTCAAAACTGGTCTGGCAAGGGCGAATTTGGCGCGTTCCGGTCCACCGGTAATTCATCCAACACCGGGGTAACCGCCGGGATTGAGCTGGGCCGCCAAGAATTGGGCTGGCAACAGAATTTTAAATTCCTCGCCGATTTCCAACGCAGCAATGGCGTGACCACGCGCGAGCAATTCCTCGCCGCCTATCAGGCCGATGTCGACATCAGCGACCGCCTGTTCGCTTATGGCCTTGGTCAATGGGAACGTGACCGGTTTCAGGGCTTTTCAGCGCGCGTCTCTGCCTCGGGCGGCCTTGGCTACCGCGTGCTGACTGAGAACCCGAAACTGACCGTACAGGCCTAGCCCCGCATACCGCGTTACGCGCAGCACCACTGGCGATGTGTCACGCGATATCGCCGGGCTCGCCGCGCTCGATTTCGATTGGGAAATCGCGGAGTCCCTGAAACTCACTCAGGATGCGAGCGCCTTTATCCAATCGGGCAACAGCACCTATACCAGCACAACCGGCTTGCAGGCGTCGCTCAGCGACAATCTGTCCGCGCGCATTTCTTATGCGGTGGAGCATGACACGAACCCGCCGCTGGGCGCGGTGCAAACCGACACGCTGAGCCGGATTACGCTGATTTACGATTTTTGAGGCGGGGCTTAGGAGCTAGGGCGGAGGGTCGGTTTGCGTGCCATGAGCAGCAAATCCGATCGTATTGTCACCTCGCTCCCGTTGATGAATCGCAGCGCGATTGACTGACAATCTTTGAGACATCCCAGATCTGGACCACCCCATCAAAGCTTGCGGTCATCACCCGGCCGCCGGACTGGCTAAACTGCGCACTTTGAAGGATGCCTTTGTTGGCAGAAAGGGTTGCCAGATGTTCGCCATTGTCGACATCCCATAGACGCGCTGTCTCGTCATAGCTTGCCGTCAGAATGCTCTGACCATCTCGGCTGAAGCTTAAATCGACTATCCAATGATCATGTCCCGATAGCGTAGACAGATGTTCACCCGTTATCGCATCCCAGATACGCGCAGTTCCATCAGTGGCTGCTGTCGCGATCAGTTTCCCATCCGGACTAAAGTGTTGATCTAGGACAGTCCCAGAATGGCCCGACAGTGTCGTCAAGAGATTGCCAGACCGCACGTCCCAAACACGTGCTGATTCATCGCCACCAGAGGTTACTAATCGAGTGGCAGTGGGGCTAAAGCGTGCGAAACTTACATAGCCGACACCTTTATCATGAACCTTCATAGTTCTTAGAGGTTCACCAGTCGACGCGCTCCAGACACGCGCAGTGTTATCGCCGCCAACCGTCAAGATGCTGGTTCCATCCATGCTAAAATGGGCAGCGCTTACACCATAGGCATGTCCAACCAATGTGGTGAGATGTTCGCCTGTAGAAACAGCCCATACTCGCGCGGTACTATCCAGACTAGCTGTGACAACTCGCGAACCATCTGTGCTAAAGGATGCCGAGTAAACCCAATCGGAATGACCAGACAGTGTTGCTAACCTTCTGCCCGTACTCACATCCCAAATGCGCGCTGTCCCATCCTGACTTGCGGTTACGATCTTAGAATTGTCGGAGCTGAACTCCACAGTATTGATTGTTTCGAAGGCTTCGTTCGTGCCAGTCGCGTGGCCTGCCAAGGTCGCTAAATGCTCACCAGACAATGCATCCCAAATTCGGATCTTTGCATCACTGCCAGCTGTCGCGACCTTTAAGCCGTCTGGACTGAGGCTCGCTCCAACTGCAGCTTGATCATTATTGAGAGTTATTGCGGTGGGTAACTCATTATCCGCTTTCGAGTCCCCTGGAAGCGGATTCGGCGCGGAAACTGCTTTGTATTCTGATGCTTGCTTTGCGAATGCTTCGGACACATTCGCGTTCAAGACAGAAATAAAGGAGGCGCCCAATATGAGTGACAAAAGCACAATGCCGGTCGCCAACCTCCAATTCATTTTATGAGTGTTCCTATTGCTGTCATTAAGAGCGAAGATGCGCTCACGTTCGTCTGCGGCTAGCTCACTTCCTGGCAAACCAGATCACGTGATGCGCGCCTTTGTTGTTCGGGCGAGAGCGCACGCGGCGTTCTTCTACGTTCAGGCGGGCATCTTGCAGGCGGCGTCTAAAGCCATGGTCGGGCGCGGCGGACCATACCGCCAGCACGCCGTCAGGGGTGAGAGCATCGCGCGCTTTGGCCAGGCCGGTGCGCGAATAGATGCGGTTGTTGTCGGCGCGCACCATGCCGTCTGGGCCATTGTCGACGTCGAGCAAGATCGCATCGAACTTTTCGCAGGTGCCATCATTCGCGTCATCGATCAGCGCGGCGACATCGCAAATCTTGAGGTCCAGGCGCGGATCACTGAGCGCATCGCCGGTCAGCTCTGCCATTGGGCCCTTTGCCCATTCGATGATCTTGTCGGAGATTTCGGCGACCACCGCCTCTCCCTTGTCCCCCATCCGCGCAAGCGCCGCACGGTAGGTGAAGCCCATCCCATATCCGCCGATCAGAATGCGCGGGTTTTCCTTCTCCATCCGGTCAAACGTAAGCTCGGCCAACTGCTCCTCTGAGAAGCGCATGCGCGTGCTCATCAGCTCATTATAGCCCAGCACGATCATGAAATCGCGCCCGTGGCTGTACAGCTCAAGCACTTCCCCATCGGGAATTTCAACGGTGTCGATCAGTTCACGTTTCAGCATGGTGGCGCTTTAGTCTTGTGGCGTGCACAACACCAGCCCGCGCGCCTTAGCCAGGCCCTCCGCTCATACAGTTGCTTCCAAAACCATGTTCGTGGGTGTTTCAGCAGCGCGTTTCACATTTCCGAAGCCAGCTTGGCCCAAAACCTCAGCCAGCCGTTTCTGACCGGCCTGCGCGCCAAGGCCCAGAGCCACATCCTGAGATAGCGAATTGGGCGTGCAAACCGTGGTGGAAAAGGCGTAGAAAATTTGCCCCAGCGGGTTCATATTTTCCGCCATGCTGTCACCGGCCATCGGTTCGACCAACATAAAAGTGCCATCGTCCTTAAGGCTTTCGCGCACATGCTTTGACGCGCCAACGGGATCACCCATATCGTGCAGAGCATCAAAGATGCAGGCGAAGTCAAAGCCGTTCCCGGGATAGTCCTGCGCGGTTGCCACAGCGAACTCGATATTGCTCAAGCCCGCTTCATCGGCTTTTCGCTGCGCCTCCTCAATCGATGGCGCATGATAATCAATGCCAACGAAATGCGAGTTGGGGTAAGCCTGCGCCATCAGAATGGTTGAGGATCCGTGCCCACAGCCAACATCGGCGACCTTTGCCCCGCTTTTCAGTTTATCCTGAACGCCCGACAGCGCCGGTATCCAGTTTTCAATCAGGTGTGCGGCATAGCCTGGCCGGAAAAAGCGATCCGTACCGCAGAACAGGCATTGCGTGTGGTCGCCCCATGGGCGGCCTTCTCCGCTACGAAAAATCTTGGTGGCTTTTTCATGCCCTTCATATTGCGAAACGACGGCTTGAATAAAGCCTTGCAAGCATGCCGGTTGTCCTTCCCGGCCGAACACCAACGCTTGTTCTTCAGTCAGCGAGAAACTGTTATCCTCGGCATGATGTGTGACATAGCCAGCGGCGCATACCGACCCGAGCCATTCACGCAGATATTTGGGGTTGTGCCCCGTCCGCTCTGCGAATTGATCAAGAGTTAGGCGACCTTGACCGTCCAAGGCATCGAATAGCCCCGATTGATCGCCGAGATACGCCATGTAGAGGCTAAGCGCCCCGGCCACATCACCGATAGTCTTACCAGCCAGCGCTTCCAGCTTTTCCAAATCTACGTCACTCATCCCACGTTCTCCTATGCGGTTAAAACGTGCGACCCGGTCAGTTTTTTGCTTGGCGAAACGACTCGCCAGATGGCGCAATGGTACCACGAAATCTGCGGCATTCCCTCATGGGCACAAAAAAGGCCGCCTGGATCAACTCCAAGCGGCCCTTTTACTGGCTAGTTGAAAGACTTAGTCTTTCAGGAAGTCTGGCATTGCTGCTGGGCCATCGCCGTCCCCGCCTTTGTCGCCGCCGCCGCCGCCACGTGGGCCTCGACCACCGCCGCCGCCGCGTGGACGACGGTCACCGCCACCGCGGCCACCGCGGTCACCGCGCGGCTTGTTTTCGCGTGGTGGGCGGGTGTCTTCCAGCTCTTCACCGGTCTCCTGGTCAACAACGCGCATCGACAGGCGGACCTTGCCGCGGTTGTCGATTTCGAGAACCTTGACCTTCACTTCTTGACCTTCGGAAACGACGTCGGTGACTTTCTCAACGCGCTCGTTCTTCATTTCGGAAACGTGGACGAGACCGTCCTTGCCGCCCATGAAGTTCACGAATGCGCCGAAATCGACGATGTTCACGACTTTGCCGTTGTAGATTTTGCCGACTTCGGCTTCTTCTACGATGCCTTCGATCCACTTTTTCGCGGCTTCGATTTCATCAGCGTTTGAAGAGCTGATCTTGATCGTGCCTTCATCGTCAATGTCGACCTTCGCGCCGGTTTCCGCAACGATTTCACGGATAACCTTGCCGCCTGTACCGATGATGTCGCGGATCTTCGACTTGTCGATCTGCATGGTTTCGATGCGCGGTGCGTGCTTGGAAACTTCGCCGCGTGACGCGCCGAGTGCTTCGGTCATCTTGCCCAGGATGTGCGCACGGCCTGCTTTCGCTTGCTCTAGCGCTTGGGTCATGATTTCCTGCGTGATGCCGGCGACCTTGATGTCCATCTGAAGGCTGGTGATGCCTTCCTCAGAACCGGCGACCTTAAAGTCCATATCGCCCAGGTGATCTTCATCACCCAGAATGTCGGACAGAACGGTGAAGTCTTCGCCCTCAAGGATCAGGCCCATCGCAATCCCGGAAACCGGACGCTTCAATGGAACGCCTGCGTCCATCATCGAAAGCGAGCCGCCACAAACGGTCGCCATCGAAGACGAGCCGTTGGACTCGGTGATGTCTGACAGAACGCGGATCGTGTAAGGGAAATCCTCAACACTTGGCAGAACCGGGTGCAGCGCGCGGAATGCGAGCTTGCCGTGGCCGGTTTCACGGCGGCTGGTAAAGCCGAAGCGGCCCACTTCGCCGACCGAGTATGGCGGGAAGTTATAGTGCAGCATGAAGTTGCTGTAAGAGAGGCCTTCCAGCCCATCGATCATTTGCTCAGCATCTTTGGTGCCGAGCGTCGTGGTGCAGATCGCCTGCGTTTCACCGCGGGTGAACAGGGCCGAACCATGGGTGCGTGGTAGAAGGCCGACCATCGCCTCAATCGGGCGAACTTCGTCGGTCTTACGGCCATCGATGCGCTGGCCATCCTTGAGGATCGCCTTGCGAACGATGTCGCTTTCCAGCTTCTTCACGAGCTTCAGGATGCCCATGTATTGTGCTGGATCGCTCTCTTCGAGATCGGCAAAATGCTCGCGCGCTTTTGCACGGGCTGCGTTGACGGCGTCCTGACGGGCGCTCTTCTCGGTCAGCTTGTAAGCCGCTGCCATGTCGTCGCCGATGGCGCCGCGCAGCTGCTCAAGTGCGGCCGATTTGTCTTCAACCGGAGCGAGTTCCCAAGGATCCTTCGCAGCTTGTTCAGCCAGGTCGATGATCGCGCCGATAACCTTCCGGCTTTCCTCGTGAGCAAACATCACCGCGCCGAGCATTTGCTCTTCGGTCAGTTCTTTCGCTTCGGATTCGACCATCATCACCGCGTCTTGCGTTGCAGCGACAACGAGGTCGAGATTGCCTTCCTCGCCCAGCGCATCATTGATGGTTGGGTTGAGAACGTATTCGCCTTCATTGTTGAAGCCAACACGCGCTGCGCCGATTGGGCCCATGAATGGCAGGCCAGAAATCGTCAGAGCGGCAGAAGCTGCGATCATCGCGAGGATATCTGGCTCGGTCTCGCCATCATAGGAGAGGACCTGACAGATTACGTTGATTTCGTTGTAGAAACCTTCTGGGAACAGCGGACGACATGGGCGGTCGATCAGACGGCTGGTCAGCGTTTCCTTTTCAGTCGCGCGGCCTTCGCGCTTAAAGAAGCCGCCTGGAATCCGGCTTAGCGCTTGAGAATTTTTCTTGATAGTGAACGGTCAGCGGGAAGAAATCCTGGCCTTCCTTCACAGATTTGGCGGCGGTGACTGCGCACAGCACCACGGTTTCGCCATAGGTGGCCAGAACAGCACCGTCGGCTTGACGGGCAATACGGCCGGTTTCCAGAGTGAGGGTTTTCCCGCCCCACTCCAGCGATACGGTTTTCGTGTCGAACATTGATTTTCCTTTATGACCCGCGCCGCCATATTGCGTGCACGGGGCCTACTTCGCGAGGTTAGACCGGACTCGCGCCGGTGTGGGGCTTGAAACTCTAGGCCCCAAGGCTGGATCACCGAATTGCGATCTTTGCCCATTGCCTGAAAGCGTCGATCGAACGCCCTCAATTTACATGTATATAGCTACCATCTTTGAATTCGATATAATCATCGCAATCGAACGGATTTCCGTCCATGCGACAAAGATCAGATGCATAAATCGCGACGGTAGCCACGAATGTGAGAAGGTTAGTTCCGATTAAGAGCGCAAAAATATAACGCTTCTTCATCGTACGGCTCCTTCCCAGATGCAAGAAAGGCGACCCTTTGGAGCCGCCTTCCCGCAAAACTCTTATTTCCGCAGACCCAGCTTCTGGATCAGGGCGTTGTACCGCTCAACATCTTTCTTCTTGAGATAGGCGAGCAGGTTACGGCGCTTGTTGACCATCATCAGAAGGCCGCGGCGCGAATGGTTGTCTTTGTGGTTGCCTTTAAAGTGATCGGTCAGGTTGCGGATACGCTGGGTCAGGATCGCGACCTGTACCTCTGGACTTCCGGTGTCACCCTTACCTTGGGCGTTGTCCTTGATGATCTTGGCTTTTTCTTCGGCAGTTACCGACATAATATTCTCTCTTACTCAGCGACATCGGGAAGGTTAAAGCCCCGCACGATTTTGGTCGTACCGTCGATCAACTCAACGAGCGCTACCGGAACATTGTCCAGCATCGCGCAATAGAGCCCATCGCTTTGGGGCAGTTCAGACAGGACCCGGCCCTGGCGGACCGCCTGCGCGCTAGTCTGATCGAGGATTAAGGCCGGGATGTCGTCCAGCCCCGCCTCGAGCGGCAGGAGTAGGTCAGATAGTTGCGCGCCATTAGCTTGTTTCTTCAACTTGTCCAGCGAAATCGCCCGTGTTTCAGTAAATGGCCCCGCCTTTGTGCGCCTAAGATATGTGACATGCCCGCAAGTCCCAAGTGCATGGGCGATATCGCGGGCAAGCGAGCGGATGTAGGTGCCTTTGGAAACATGGGCTGAGAGGGTGATTTTCTTTAGGCTCTCGTCACCCTGAACTTGGTTCAGGGTCCATCCCTCAGAACTCTCTTCAAAGTTTGAGCTGGCGATGGATGCTGAAACAAGTTCAGTATGACACGGCGTGAGAGAGTTGATCGTAACCGCCCGCTTCTTCAGCTCCACCTGCTCGCCAGCCCGTGCCAGATCATAGGCGCGCTTGCCGTCCACTTTCAGCGCAGAATAGGCCGGCGGGACTTGCTCAATCGGCCCGGTGAAATCAGGCAACACGACCATGACCTTGTCCAAGGTCGGCATGACATCGCTGCGCTCGATTACCTCGCCCTCAGTATCGAGCGTGTCCGTCTCCTCGCCAAAGAGGATCGTAAAATCGTAGATCTTGCTGGCATCCAACATCCGCCCCGCCAGCTTGGTCGCCTCGCCTAGCGCAATCGGCAACACTCCCTCGGCCAGCGGGTCGAGCGTACCGCCATGCCCAACCTTGGTCTTGGCATAGCCGCCTTCGCGCAACACGCGCTTCACCGCGCCGACAGCCTGCGTCGAGCTAAGCCCACGCGGCTTATCGAGGATTATCCAGCCATGGGGAGCGGGATGGATCGGGACGGGACGATTGCTCATCCCGCCCCGCTAGGGACTTGTACCCAATCCCTCAAGCCGCTTCGGGTGATGCCTCTCCCTGGGTATCAGCGCCACCCAAGGAGAACACTGGCGTTTCGCCGTAGGCGAGCTTGTTCATCACCAGCGCTGTGAGGATCGACAGCAGCAATGTCACCGCCATGCCGTGGATGTAATGCGCAGGCTCCCACACCATGCTCCAGAAGCCATAGAACGCAACGCCGGTGACCACACCGATCATCGCCGCGCCTGCCTTCACATTCTTGAACAATAGGCACACCACGAAGGCGCTGAGGATTGGCATGGATAGCAATCCGTAAAGCTCCTGCACCGTGTTGATCAGGCTTTCCTGGCTGGCGAAAAACGGCACCAAGAGCAGCGCCAGCACCGACATGGCGATCGACACAATCGCGCTCAGCTTCGCCACCGAGGTTGGCCTGTCAACATAGGCCTCGTGAATGTCGCAGACATAGAGCGCCGCAGAGGCGTTGAGGATGGAGTTAAAGGTGGTGAGCACCGCCGCCGCCAGAGCCGCGGCGAATGCGCCGGATAGCCACAACGGCAGAACGTCGCCAACAATCCGCCCGTAAGCCGCATCGCCCACATCGCCATAGAGCTTGTAGGATACGATGCCCGGGATCACGACAATCGCAGGCACAATCAGCAATCGAATCCCCGCCGCTGTCAGCACGCCCTTTTGCGCTTCCTTGATATTGGGTGCGGCCATGGCGCGCTGAGTGATCGTCTGATTGGTTGACCAGTAGAAGGTTTGAATGAAAATCATCCCCGTCAGCAGCGTGTGCCACGGGATTGGGCTATCATTGCTGCCAATCAGGGTCAGGCGGTCCGCCGGAATACCTGTCAGGTCGAAGTCGATGGCTTGCAGCGCGAGGAACACGACCAGCAAGGCGAGGCCCAGGATCAGCACCCCGGAATAGGTGTCCGACACCGCAACCGCCCTCAGACCTCCGAAAATCGCATAGCACGCACCCACAATCGCCAGGACCACAGCGACGATCAACAGGTTCTCCAGCCCCGTATCCAACCCCACCATGGAGAGCAGGAACAGCGAACCGCCATAGAGGATCGCAGGCAGGAAAATGAACAGATTGCCGAATAGGAACAGTACGCTGATCAGCGCGCGAATGTTCTTGTCGTTGTACTTCTTCTGCAGCAGCTCGGTCGTCGTGGTGCAATTGTTTTTGTAATAAACCGGCAGGAACACAAACGTCAGGATCAGCAGACCCGCTACCGCGGCAAATTCCCACCACGCCAGCAGTGCCATCTGGTTGCCATTCATCCCGATTAGTTGATCAGTGGAGAGGTTAGTGAGCGTGATCGAGCCAGCGATGAAATACCACTTGAGGCCCCCGCTGGCGAGGAAGTAGTCCTTCTCGCTTTGGTGACCTTCACCCAGCTTGCCGCGGCAATGCATGTAGGTAGCAAAGGCGATCAATGCGGTGATGGTCACAAAAACCGCAATTTGGATAGTACTCATCGAAAACTCTCTCCCTGCGAGCACTTCACCGGTGCTTCGCCTTATGCCCTACTGTCACAAGTTCCTGCGCCACCGGCAAGCCTGCGTTTGCTCTCTTGCCCGAATAAACTGTCTTCAAATACAGCGAAGGCGGGTATTCCGTCATCCGGAACACCCGCCCTCCCCGCTCATCGCGTGACACGATGAAGTGCGACCCTCACACGCTTAGAACTTCGCCCGAACACCTGCGGTGTAACGTGCGCCAGTGCGCTCATAGGTCAGGATCCGGTTACGGAAACGTGAGAAGTCGCGTGTATCCTCATTGAGGACGTTGAGGCCCTCGATAAAGACCTGGAACTGATCAGTGATCTCATAGCTGGCTGAGAAGTCGACTTGGCCAAAGCTCTCACGTTGACGTGGTTCACTCTGATCAGCGTTTTCTTGCACCAGGAAGCCATCACGATAGTTGTACGAAACGCGCGCCGAGAATGGGCCGCTCTCATAAAAACCAGTGAGGTTGACGGTGTGCGGTGTGAACCCGTTAAAGCCGAGATCGCCAATTGGAGCATTATCCTGGCTTGAGTTCACATAAGTGTAGTTGATGATACCGCCAAAGCCGTTGTCGAACGTCTTTTGGAAAGCAATTTCCGCCCCGCTGATGCTGCCGGAGAGGCCATTGCGCTCACGGGTGTCTTGGAAGGTCACATCAATTGGTGTGTCGACGGCTGCAATTCCACCAGCGAGTGCATTGCCAGCTAAGCACAATCACAACACCTGGGACGGGAAGAGTTGATTCCTCGAGGAAACCGCCCAGCTCCTTATGGAATCCAGCAACGCTAAAGTAACTTAGCGATTCGAAGTACCATTCAAATGAAACATCGAAATTATCTGCCTCGAAGGCCTCGAGCAACGGGTTACCACCGCCGCTGAGCGGAGCATCAGAGCGACCACCGAAGGTATTCGCAACGCCAAGTGCAGTCAAAGTTGGACGCGTCACCGTCCGAGCGTAACCAAGGCGCAAAACAGTATCAGCGGTCGGTTCAAACTTGAAACTCACCGAAGGCAGAAAGTTGACATAATCGTTTGGAACGGAAGTGCTCGCGGCGTCGGCAAATGTCACATCAAGCTGGGTGTCTCCCGGTGTCTCGCGGAATTCGATCACCGGCCGATCAATACCACTCGAAACAACATCCGTGAACGCGATACGGAAGCCAATACTTGCAGACCATGGCAGCTCACCTCCCAAATCACCGCCCCATTCAGTGCCAAAATATGCAGAATAGATTTGCTCTTCAACCGCAAAGCTGCCGCCTGGATTGAACGTTGGTGTGTAAATTCCAAACAACGGATCAATTCCAGGTGAATTGAGATAAGCAAGCAAATCTGCCGTGGTGTCGTCTGGTGTGCCAACATCATCGTTGCGATTAGGATCACTTAGGTTCGTTGGATCGTTGAGTACGGCGAATGCCTGTGCGAATGTTGAAGTGAGAATATTGGTAGGCACCGTGTCTGCGCCTTCAACACCGCTTAGAAAGCCATCAAACGAGAAATCACTCAAAATGCCGGTATCGAATGCGACGTTGTAGCCACAGAAAGCGCAGAAGATATCTCCAGCACCCAATGAACCGAAACCCGGAGCGGTAAAGTTGTCAAACAGGTCCTGATTTTTCTCACGGTCGGTGTAGATACCGCCAAATATAACCTTACTAAGCGGCCCGGCATCGACGTCCCACTCGCCGTCAAAACGCACCTCGAAGACTTCGTCTTCAATCCGTGTGCGGTTTACGTTCACAAAGTGGAGCCGTTGAATGTCGCGGTTAACGAAATCAGCGGTTTCGATGTTAGTAATGGTCGAAATCCCGCTTGTACTTGTGGATTCGATCAACGGTGATGTCGGCGCTAGCGCCCCCAGAACCACGAATGGGTTCGTGCCATCACGTGTCGCCCGTGACCATGCCACGTCAGCTACAAACGTCAGACTATCGGTGGCTTCAAATTCGAAGTTACCGCCAAATGCAAATGTCTCAGCCAAACGATTGTTGGAGGTGAGCACGTTATCGTTTTGCGAGAGGCCAACAGCATCCGCAATGTCAGGGTTCCGCACGCCAAAATCGATGCTTGGACGGCTGAACGATGTCACTGTGCCATTGGCGTCAACCTGCGGATCGATGAATGGAGGACTGAAAAAGCCTGAGAATTGCTGATCGAATGACTCGATATCCAGCCGCGAATAGAGACCATCGAACGTAGCTGTAAAACGATCCGACGGCGCGAATTGCACAGCTCCGTTTAAAGTTATGCGTTCACGATCTTGTTCGTCACGGCTAAAAATCACCTGCTGCTGGACGCGCGATCCGTCTGGAAGGAAGCCGAAAGATGCATCCGTCAGTCCAGTTGAGTTTTCAGGAGCAAGAACGACCACGTCGGGATCGTCCGGATTGCCATCTGGGTTATCACGTAGCGTAAACCCATTGGTGAGACTTCGGTCAAACTGCGAGTTACGACGTTGGTATGAGCCACCCAGGAGCACGCCAAATGTATCGTTTGACCACGATATGACGCCAGAAACGTCAGCGCCGAGATCCTCACTCAAATTTTCATAAATCGCGGCAGCAGACAGCGAAACGTTGAAACCAGGCCTATCCAATGGTTTTGCAGTCGCAATGTTAACAACAGCGCCAATACCGCCCGACTGAATTCCCGGTTGCGACGACTTATAAACTTCAGCTGTTTGAATGATGTCCGCAGACAATACATCAAAAGAAAACTGACGCCCCGGATTATCCGTCGCTAACGTCCGACCATTCAAAAGAACGGCGTTAAATTCTGGGCCAAGGCCGCGAACAGTGATGGACTGGCCTTCGCCGCCAGACCGGTCAATCGCCACACCGGTGATGCGTTGGAGCGCCTCAGCAACGTTTTGATCGGGGAACTTGCCAACGTCTTCGGCAGAGATTGCATCAACCACAACAGAGCTGTCGCGCTTCAGATCAATCGAGTCCTGCAAACTCTTACGAAAACCGGTAACGATGATGGCATTGCCTTCACCTTCCGCTTCCGCCGTCGCTGGCGCAGCTTCATCCTGCGCATAGGCTGGTGCCGAAATGGCAATTGCTGCGAATGCAGCTGATTGAGCCAACACGGCCCGCTTCGAAATTCTCATGGCTTATCTCCCTTAGCCCTGCCCCGCCGACGGACGCATAGGGAATGCGAACAATCGAACGACACAATTCGTCAAAAAACTGTTTGAAAATGCAAGAGGTTCGCAGATCATGCGCTGAGCATTCAGGCCCCCAAGGGCACATGTGCAAACCTTTCTCGTCACGCGAGTGGCATCCTCCTCTTCCCACCGAACACCCAATTGACATGATCGCATCTGCGACCTGAGGCGTTTCGGTTGCGGCAGCTAACGCGTTGTTGCGTTAATCTGACGTAGACGTGAAAATGGCGCGCAGACCAACGAAAGCCATAGGCAGATTGGACTGGCATGAACTTTTTGGGAGTTTCACACAGTCAATTTGCGCGTGCTTTCCCAAGTGTCATAAATTTGCAACGCAAGGCTACGGCACGCCCTTAGCAAACTAACATGTTAGTCAAATCGCGATCCCAAATCATCAAATCACATAGGATCACGGCCAATTCGGGAACGATATTCAGATGGCGACCACCCAACCGTTTTGCTGAATTGGCGGCTAAAGTGATATTCGTCACAAAAGCCTAGCTCATCAGAAATATCGCGCAGCAATACGCCTGGCTCGCTGAGCATTTGGCAAGCGCGCTCCATTAAGAGACCAGTGCGATAGCGCCCAGGAGAGCGCCCGGAAAGCTTGCGAAACCGCTTGCGAAACGCCTCATAGGACTGATCCACTTGCTGCGCCGCCTGGCGCACATCCATGGTTGCTGCAATCGCTGCCTTGGCCCGTTCGAGCCAGGCAATATCGCCGCCCAAATCCTCTTCACCGGCCTGGGTGATGTCTGCAAGCAGTTCCTGCAAACGGATGGACTCGCGCAGCAACTCGTTCTCTGTGTGCGCATCAGATTGGTTGATTATCGATAGTATCCGATCACGCCAAAAATCCATCGGACGCAGAGGGATGACCGGGCGATCGCGGTCAAAACACCCACCCTCGCGCCACATGTCGAACACTGGCCCTTCAAACACGAGATAGAATTCGTCCCAGGTCTCACCGCGCTTTGGCCCGTACCAATGCTCTACCCCTGGAAAGATCAGGATGGCATCGCCTGCGCGCACGGGCAGGTTCAGCCCATTCTCATCGCGGTAAGAGCCTTCACCTCGGGTCACATAGACCAAGGTAAAATGAGGCAAGGTGCGCCGGGCGGTCAAAACACCCACACCTTTATTGAGGAAACAGGCCAGCTTTATCCCACCAATAGGCGACAGATGCAGGTTCTGTTTATATACCTTTTCTTCCCACATCACTTTTCCTCAGACTTCGTTTCCCTGTCCGGATACCAAAAAATTCATGCTTGTCCAAAAACCCACTTCACAAATGTGCGTATCTAGCGTGAAGGTTCGGCGGGGCATTACGTTGCGTAAACGTATTGCGAGAGAGGATGGATAGGTTGGATGGCAAATAATGCCACATCAGAAGACGCATTGCCGAACCAAGGGTTCGATTTTGAACATGGCGGAGATAACGCCGTGAGCAGCGAACTTGCCGTGCATCATCATGGCCCTGCGCCTGCCGAGCGATCCAGTTGATGAGGCAGAGGGCGAGCACCAATTTATTGCGCTTCGCGGTGGCGGCACGTTTGTCGCGATTGAGGCGACCAAAGGCGCGCGCCCAATCATCCTTTATGCCGGTCCCGATATGCCGGGTGTTGAGCCATCTGAACTGGCCACGCTCGCGGTGCGTCAGCACGCACCGGGCACCGCGGCGGTTCCGCTACGCGGCTCTATGATCAACGAGGTGGGCACCGGGATTTCCGGACCATCTGGCCTGATCGCACATCGCGGCGGACAAGATTGGGCGATTGATTTGCGCCTCGTCATGATTGAGCAACGCGGTGAGCATGAAGTCACCCTGTGCTGCGAAGATACCAACACCGCGGTCGCCGTATGCCACACGCTCACACTCGATCCCGGCACTGGTGTACTCACGAGCAACACCGAGATCGAGAACCGCGCGGATAGCGAGCTCGGACTGGATTGGGCGGCGGCGCTATGCCTACCGCTTGACCAGAGGTTGGAGCGTATTTTCAGCTTCACTGGCCGCTGGTCGGGCGAATTTGCGATAGAAGAGATCGCCCCTTTCCAAGGCAGCATCGTGCGCGAAAACAAGGCTGGGCGAACCAGCCACGATGTCTATCCCGGAGCATTCGCCAAGCACGCATGCAACATCTGAGGACAGCGGCCTGGCTGCGGGCTTTCACCTCGCCTGGAGCGGGAACAGCCGTTTGCGCGTCGACCGTCACAACGATGGCCGGTCCCTCATTCAAATCGGTGAAATGTCCTTCCCTGGCGAGATCAGCCTGGGCCGCGATGAAACCTATCGCACGCCTGATCTGATAGCGGCGTGGTCGCAGCAAGGCTTCAACGACGTATCACAGCGTCTGCACGACCACCTCTGCAATGAAGTGCTCCATAAGCGCAGCTTCGCAAAGCCGCGCCCGGTGCATTACAACACCTGGGAGGCGGTCTATTTTGACCATGATGAGGCGACGCTGATCGCGCTCGCTGAACACGCCGCCGCTGTGGGCGCAGAACGCTATGTGCTCGACGATGGCTGGTTCGGTGGACGCCGCCACGAGGATGCTGGCCTCGGTGATTGGTGGGTCTCAGACGCGGTCTATCCCGGCGGGCTTCACGCCATCGTCAACCGGGTCAAAGAACTCGGCATGGAGTTCGGCCTTTGGTTTGAGCCAGAAATGGTCAATCCGGACAGTGACCTGTTCCGCGCGCATCCCGACTGGGTGCTGGGCGCAGACGGCGTTGATGCAGTTCCATTCCGCGGGCAATTCACGCTCGATCTGACGCGCCGCGAGGTATTCGATTATCTGTTCGACAAGATCACCAATCTGGTGACCGAATATGGCATCGCCTACATCAAGTGGGACATGAACCGCGACACAAATTATCCGGGCAGCGGCGGTCGCGGGGCGATGCATGCACAAACGCAGGCGGTCTATAAGCTGATGGAGAGCCTGCGCGCTGCCCATCCTGATCTGGAAATAGAGAGTTGCTCATCCGGCGGCGGGCGCGCCGACTTTGGCATCTTGCGCTATTCCGACCGGATTTGGACCTCGGACAACAACGACGCGCGCACGCGTCAACACATCATGCGCGGCGGCAGCCACTTCCTGCCGTTGCGGGTGCTGGGCAATCATGTCGGGCCGAAGAAATGCCACATCACTGGCCGCCAATTCAGCATGCATTTCCGCGTCGCCAGCGCGATATTCGGCCATATGGGCATGGAGCTGGACCTGCGCGATGAGAGCGAGGCGGATCTCGAAACGCTCAAAGCTGGGATCGCTTTGCATAAGAAGCACCGTAGTCTGATCCATGGCGGACGTTTCCTGCGCCTTAAATCAACCGCGACCACCAATATGATTGGCTGCACCGCGCGCGATCAAAGCGAGGGGCTGTTTTCCTACGCCAAGCTCGAAAGTGAACTTAACACCCTGCCCGACCGGATCATGTTCGGCGGACTCGATCCAGCACGCCACTACCGGGTGCAAATGGTCTGGCCATTGGCGAACCCTTCGCTCAGCACGCCCTCTATCATTGAGGCGGCGAAGCTGCTTGAAGGCGGAACGACATTCTCAGGCGCCGCGTTAATGGGCCACGGGATCCAGCCGCCACTGACATTCCCCGACACCTGCCTGATCTATCATTTGGAAGCGACCGACTAACCCATGAGCCAGAATGCACAGCACAGCGAAGAGATGTTTGATCTCTTGGTGATTGGCGGCGGCATCAATGGCGCCGGGATTGCCCGCGATGCGGCCGGGCGCGGCCTTAAAGTGTGCTTGGTAGAGAAGGATGATCTCGCCAGTCACACCTCCAGCGCTTCGACCAAGCTTGTCCACGGCGGCCTGCGCTATCTGGAGCATTTGGAATTCCGTCTGGTGCGCGAAAGCCTGATCGAGCGAGAGCGCCTGCTCAAAATCGCCCCGCACATCGTGTGGCCGTTGAGATTTGTGCTGCCGCATGACAAGGGCTTGCGGCCTAGCTGGCTGCTGCGGCTTGGCCTGTTCATGTATGATCATTTGGGCGGCCGCAAACTGCTGCCCCCGACCCGCACGGTAAACCTGCGCGAGGCGCCGCATGGGGGCTTCCTCGAAGACCGGCTGGTCAAGGGGTTCGAATATTCAGACTGCTGGGTCGAGGATTCGCGCCTGGTTGCGCTCAATTGCATGGATGCGAAGGAACGCGGCGCGGACATTCGCACGCGGACCGAATGCACCAGCCTATCCCGTAATGGCCAGCACTGGAACGCAGTGCTGAACGGTCCCGATGGCGAAGCCCATGTGCAGGCCCGCCAAGTCGTTAACGCCGCTGGCCCATGGGTCGACAAAGTGCTGGGGCGGGCGATCCCGCGCGAAAGCCATGAGAACCTTCGGCTAGTCAAAGGCAGCCACCTGATCTTCCCCAAGCTGTTTGACGGGACACACTGCTACATCTTTCAAAACAAGGATGACCGGATCATCTTTGCGATTCCCTATGAGCGCGACTTCACACTGGTTGGCACCACCGACCAAGGGTTTGAAGGCGACCCATCGGGCATCGATATCTCGCCAGAAGAGGCGACCTATATCTGCGATGCGGCCAATGAATATCTGCGCACGGATATTTCACCGGATCAGGCGGTCTCCAGCTATGCTGGCGTGCGGCCTCTCTACGATGACAAAGCCGCCAGCAATTCCACGGTAACGCGCGACTATGTGTTTGAGTTGGAAGACACCGATGAAAACGGCGCGAAGGCCGCGCCAATCCTGTCGATCTTTGGCGGCAAGATCACAACCTATCGCAAGCTGGCCGAACATGCGCTGAAACGCCTCGGTCAAGGCGACACCAGCTGGACGATTGATGCCCACCTGCCCGGCGGCGAGATTGATCCGATGCGCTTTGACGCGTTCGTCAATGACCTCGAGCTGCGCTATCCATGGCTGCCCAACGGCGCCGCGCTGCGGCTTGCCCGCGCTTACGGCACACGGGTCGAGGCACTGGTCGGCGGGGCGCAGGGCCTGAACGATATGGGAACGCATTTGGGCGGCGATCTGTTCGCCCGAGAGCTCGAATATCTGATCGAGCACGAATTCGTTCGCAGCGCCGATGACGCTCTGTGGCGGCGTAGCAAGCTAGCCCTGCACCTGACCGAAGAAGAGCGCGCACGCGTGCATGATTGGTTCGCAGGCGAGCAAGCGGCCGCGAAAGCCGCCGCTCTATGAGCGAGAACACGCCGCTAGACCGCGCTATTGGCGGCAAGACTGTCTATCGCCGCGAGCATCGCAAGGCTGATGGGCGGATGCTACAATTGTACGGCCACGCGCCGCACGATCTGGCGCTGCAATCTGAAAACGCGGACCCAATTGCGCAAGGTGGCGAGATCCGCCATCATCCTCTGCGGGACGAATGGAACGTCTATGCCGCACACCGGCAGAACCGCACGTTCAAGCCTGCCGCCTCCGATGATCCCTTGGCGCCAACCCGCGCAGGCGGGCCGGAAACAGAAATCCCGTTTGAGGATTTTGAACTCGCGGTGTTTGAAAACAAATTCGCAGCCTTCCACCCCAGCGCCTCTGATGTAAGTGCGCTGGATGGCATTGCCGCCGAACCGGCCAAGGGCGCATGCGAAGTGGTGGTCTATTCACCAGAGGCCAGCGGCAGCCTGCACACCATCGGTCAAGAACAGCCAGCGCGTCCTGATCGCCGCTCTGCTCGACCGCTATCAGGCGATGTTTGATGCGGGCTGTGAATATGTGCTGCCGTTTGAAAACCGGGGTGATGAAGTCGGCGTAACTTTGCACCACCCGCACGGGCAGATTTACGGATTTGAGCGCGTGCCAGAGATTCAGCAGCGCGCAATAGACGCCTTTGCGGGCGGCTATGACCTCGCCGCCGAGATACAGGCCGCCATGCCAGGCTACGGGCTTGGCGAGAAGGACGGGATCGCCGCATTCGTGCCGCGCTTTGCCCGCTTCCCCTATGAGGCATGGATCGCGCCCACCGCGCGCCGCGCTGGCCCATGGGAATGCAGCGACGTGGAGCTAGACGCCTTGGCATACTGGTTGGGCGAGTTAACCCGCCGCTATGACGTGTTGTTTGATGGGCCTGCGGCGACCATGATGGCGTTCCACGCTGCCCCCAAATCTGGCGGCGAAGGCTATCACTTTACAGTGCAATTCTACCCGCTGCTGCGCGCCAAGGGGCGGGTCAAATACCTCGCCTCGGTTGAACAACACACCGGGACATTCACCGTCGATGTGATGCCCGAAAGCGCGGTAGAGGCGCTGCGCAAGGTGTCAGACCATGACTGATTTTACCGCGCGTGCTCCAGGCCGCGTAAATTTGATCGGAGAGCATACCGATTACAATGGCGGCATGGTGCTGCCCGCCGCGCTCTCGATAGGCTTGGAGGTGACTCTGGCGCCGCGCGAGGATCAAACCGTCGCGGCCAGCTCTGGCGACTATAGCGCGCCGGAAATCCGCAACCTGTCCGACGATGCGGTGGGCGAATGGTCTGACCCATGCGTAGGCGCGGTCCGGATCGCCAATGATCTGCGGCTACTGAGCGGCGGCGCGACTTTGTCGGTGCAATCGACTATTCCAGAGGGCTCCGGCCTGTCCTCCAGTGCAGCATTGATCGTGGCGATCCTGAAGGCAGCACGCGCCGCTGCGGCACCGGGACGCAAAGCGACGTCGAACTGGCCGTCGCTGCGCGCCGGGTCGAGAACGAATATATGGGCGTGCCCTGCGGTATTATGGACCAGATGGCAGTCGCGCTCGCCACCCCCGGCACAGCCATGGCGCTGGACACTAAGCATTTGGAGTATGACCTGGTCACGCTGCCCGACAGCCACGAGATGGTGGTCATCCACTCTGGGCTAACGCGTAAGCTGACCGATGGACGCTACGCCGCGCGCAAAGTCGAATGCGACACCGCCAAGGCCCATTTTGGCACCAATGATCTGTGCCTTTTACCGGTGGAGCAAATCGAGCAGGCAGAACTAGACCCGGTCGCCAAACGCCGCACTCTGCACTGCGCAACAGAGCAGGCGCGCGTCTGGGCCGCTATTGACGCGCTGAAGGCAGGCGACATCGCCGCGCTGGGCCAGGCAATGAACGACAGCCATGTTTCCATGCGCGACCTGTTTGAAATGTCCCTACCGGAAATCGATGCTCTGGTTGCGACCGCGCAAGAACTCGGCGCGGCCGGTGCGCGATTGACTGGCGGCGGGTTCGGCGGCTGCATCGTCGCCTGCGTTGCAAAGGACACCCGCGAGGCGTGGCTAGAGCAATTGCTTGATCGCCATCCGCAGGCCCGCTTTATCGACGCGGTCGGGGCTTAGCTCAGCCCGCGACAGCCACCGCAATCGAGCGGTACTGATCCATCACCCAGCCGACAGCTGGGCCGATGGTGTTTTCCAGTACGCCCCATTGCGGAGCGAACCATGTGAGCGCGACCAGGCCAAAGAACAGCAGCATCCCAAACGGCCGCAGCTTTGCATAATATTTGACCATACTGCGCGGCAGCAATCCCTCGACGATATGCGAGCCGTCAAATGGCGGGATCGGGAGCAGGTTGAACACGCCCAGGAATACATTGATCAGGATGAAATACCCCACCCCCTGCACCAGCATGCTGGGATCACCCGGGTTTGCGGACAGGTCCAAATTGCCCGCGAGAATGCCCAAGGCAATGGCGCCGAGCAGAGCGAGCACAAAATTCGTGCCCGGTCCCGCCGCCGCCACAGCCATCATTCCATAGCGCGGATTGTTGAGCCGCCACGGCTGAACCGGAACCGGCTTTGCCCACCCAAACACTGGCGCGCCCGCCAGAGCCAGCGCTCCGGGCACCAGCAAAGTGCCCACCGGATCGACATGGCGGATCGGGTTGAGACTCAGCCGCTTTTGCTCTTGCGCGGTGGGATCACCGAGCATTTTTGCAGCATAGCCATGCGCGACCTCATGAAAAACAATCGCGACGATCAGGCAGGGGATCAGGATGAGGGCAAGGGAAAGTGTCTCAGACATGTCGGATAGGTAGGCGCGTACGCCCTAACCCGCCAGAGCTTCGCTGAAATGCTTGCGGCACAGCGCGAGATAGCGATCATTCCCGCCGATCTCGGTTTGCGCGCCTTCCTTCACCGCAGCGCCGCTTTCATCGACCCGCAGGTTCATCGTCGCCTTGCGTCCGCAATGGCATACCGCCTTCTGCTCGATCAGCGCATCGGCAATGCCCAGCAGCGCCGCTGACCCGGGAAACAGCTCTCCCTGAAAATCCGTTCGCAGCCCGTAACACAGCACCGGAATGCCGTGCACATCGGCCAACCGCGCCAGCTGCCACACCTGATCCTTGGTCAGGAATTGCGCCTCATCCAGCAGCACGCAATCAATCGGTGCCTCTGCATGATCATCAAGCACAAATCGTTCTATGTCCGTCGCTGGATCAAACCGCCGGGCATCACTGGATAGGCCAATCCGGCTGCTGATCGCGCCAAGTCCGGGCCGGTCATCAATCGCCGCCGTCCACAAGCACACCCGCATCCCCTGCTCGCGGTAATTGAACGCGGTTTGCAGCAGCGTAGTGCTCTTGCCTGCATTCATGCTCGCGAAATAGAAATAGAGCTTAGCCATGGCGGCGCAGCCTAAGCCAGCGCTTGCATTTGAGCCAGTCAGGAAAAGGCAGCCGTGCACAGGCTTTACTTGTGCGCAGCGCCATTCACAGGGCAGACAGGGGCCGCACGCAATGTTAGCATCTGGTCTAGACACACAGCATCAGTTGAGGGGCATTCTCCTATGGCAAGCGCAGCGCCGACACCCGATCAAAGCCAAGGCATGGGCGGATTTCTGGGCTGGATTGAACGCAGCGGCAATAAACTGCCCGATCCGGTGTTCATATTCTTCTATCTGATCCTCGCATTGGTGATCATTTCTATCATCTCTTCGCTTGTTGGCGTTTCCGCCTTGCACCCGACCGAAATCGATGAGGCAAGCGGCGGCGCGATGAGAATCGAAGCGATAAGCCTACTATCGCCAGAAAATATCCAGCGTTTGTGGGTCGAAATGCCCAAGACCTTCACACATTTCCATCCTCTCGGATATGTGCTCGTCGTCATGCTGGGCGCTGGTGTTGCAGAGCGATCTGGCTTTTTTGCAGCGGGCATGGCGAAAGCCGTTAAGGGCGCACCAAAGGCACTTTTGACCCCAGTCGTTGCTCTGGTCGCAATGATCGGCAACCATGCCGCTGACGCCGGTTATGTCGTACTTATTCCGCTGGCAGGCATACTCTTCGCCGCCGCTGGAAGACACCCGTTGGCAGGCATCGCAGCAGCATTCGCCGGTGTATCAGGGGGATTTTCCGCGAATGTCTCACCTGGCCAATTGGACGCATTGCTATTTGGGATCACAGAAGAAGCGGTTGGTGCCAGCGCGCTTGATCCAACATGGACGGCCAATATCGCGGGCAATTGGTATTTCATCAGCGTTATGACCTTCTTGTTTCTGCCAATCATTTGGTATGTGACGGACAAAATCATTGAGCCTCGCCTTGGTGCGTGGACAGGCGGCGCGCAGGCCGGTTTAGAGGATGGTCAGAGCCCCGACCCGTCCGCTCAGGACGGAGAGCTTGCTGCAAAGGGCCTACGCCATGCCGGACTTGCCGTGCTGTTTGTTATCGCCCTGTGGCTGCTCATGGTGTTTGCGCCTGGAACCCCGCTAATCAATGAGGCTGCCTGCCTCACAGAAACCGGCACGGCCATCGCCGATTGCTCAATCCACAGCGAGCTAAGGCCGCTTTATCAGTCGCTGGTTGCTGCATTCTTCCTTCTCTTCCTACTCGCGGGCTGGGCTTATGGCCGCGCGACCGGAGCGATTAAGAACCACCGCGATCTGGTAAACATGATGGCAGAATCGATGAAGGATATGGGGTACTACCTTGTCCTCGCCTTCGCCGCTGCGCACTTTGTTGCGATGTTTGGTTGGTCCAACCTTGGCTTAATTTCTGCTGTCCACGGAGCGGATGCGATCCAATCGACCGGCCTGCCTTTGCCATTGGTGCTGGGCCTGATGGTAATATTCGCAGCCCTGCTCAACCTGTTTGTCGGTTCCGCCAGCGCCAAATGGGCATTGCTCGCACCGATCCTGGTTCCAATGCTGATGCTGCTCGGCATCAGTCCGGAAGGCGCAACTGCCGCCTATCGCGTGGGCGATAGTGCAACCAATATCATCACCCCACTAATGGTGTACTTCCCGCTGATCCTTGTCTTCGCACAGCGCTGGAAAAAGGATTTCGGGCTGGGCAGTCTGACTGCGATGATGATGCCCTATTCGATATGGTTATTGATTTCTGGAACGGTTTTGATCGTGATCTGGTTCTATCTTGGCATTCCACTTGGGCCGGATGCTCCGGTGGAGTATTCTCTTCCAGCAAGGATTTGAGGCCATAGATTTGTACCTGAGTGAAACTTTTCGAGGGGTTGGCACGAACATATTGCCATAGGAGAGTTTATGCCCCGCCTACCTCAGTCCCTTACAGGCAAGTTCAAAATCGTCGCCGTCCCGATGCTCGCAGCGCTCCTTTTGGGCAATGCGTCACAAACCTACACGCTCGACACCAAGGCCAGTTCGATCGCTGCAAAGGTGCCGTTCCTGGGCATTGGCAGCCGCACGGCGACCTTCAACACGATCAGCGGCGCGGTCACCTTCGTTCCTGACAGCCCGCGCGATGCGAAGGTCGATGTGACGATCAACACGCAGGACATCAAAGCACCGGATTCGGTAACCTTGAAACGCCTGCGCTCCGAAAAATTCTTCTGGGTCGATAAGTACCCAACCGCGCGCTTTCGCGGCTCTAATCTGGTCATGACCAGCGGGCGCACCGGTAAAATCACCGGTACACTGACGGCGCGCGGCGTAACCCGCGATGAAACCTTGTTCGTTACCTTTGATCAGCCACCAGCCAGCAATGCCGGCAAGGCGATCAACCTCACCGGTACAATGAAAATCAATCGCCGTAATTATGGCATGACATCGTTTGGGTTGATTGTTGGCAAGACCGTGACGATCAGCCTGAAGGCGAAGATGATCCCGCGCTAGGCCCGGCTGAGGCGGCGCGCTCACCCCTCAAATTCAAAGCCGTTCCCGATGGTACTCAGCGTCGGCTGGGTGCCCTTTGGCGCGTCGCTCCATATCCAGTTGCTCTCATCGTCTTCGATGCTGCCTTTCGCATCCTTGCGCTTGCCGGTGAGGTAGTTGACGCTGGTCTGGCGCATTTCGCCAGTGTTGCGCCGCACGTGTGAATACTCAAACCCGATTAGCGCCATCGCCTCGCCATTCCATTTAAACTGAAATCGGCGATTAGACATGCTCCAACTGCCAGCATTCGCGAAGAATGCGATGTGGAGATGCAGCGAACCGTTGTCGATCCGCATGTCTTCATAGGGATCGCTGATCGTCGGCTGATCGTGATCAGGGATGATCGCATTGCCTTTGGCGACCAGCCGATATTGCCCTGGGTTATCTTGCAGAACGACAAGCACGATGCGCGGATTGGCATCGTGATAATCCATGCCAAGGCGATCGGGATTGCTCCGCATTTTGGCCGGGTCATTTTCCTGAATGATCAGCACGCTGTCGGTGCGGCCATCGCCGTCGAGATCGCCCTCAGCCTTGTCGAACAATCGCCAGCCGCGCGGAACGAAGTCGATATCACGATAAGAAGTCAGGCTCTCCCAACTGGGAGTGGACGGCCCGGGCACAGGCTGAATTTCTGCAGGCGCGTCAGTCGCTCCGCCAGCCAGCGCGGCCGCCGCCAGAAACGCGATCATGAAGCTTCGCCTCTACCAGCTTCTTCGTCATCTTCAGCCAGATCACGCGCCACCTTGGGATCGCGCAGCAGGCTCTCAATCCGGTCTGCCTCATCAAAGCTCTCATCGGCCCGAAACTTCAGCTTCGGCGCAAATTTCAGCCCCAGCCTTTTGGCAACCTCGCGCTGAAGAAAGGCGGTGTTCTGACGCAGCGCCTTCACCACCTCGTCCTCTTCAGAGCCGAGCAGTGGCTTTACATAGGCGGTCGCATTGCGCAGGTCTGGCGTCATGCGAACCTCTGTCACCGCGATGTTAGAGGCGCTAACCACATCATCATGCACTTCGCCGCGCGCCAGCAATTCCGACAGGATATGGCGCACCCGCTCGCCCACTTTCAGGACGCGGACCGATTGCTGTTCAGCGGTGAATTGTTGGCGAGCCATCGGCCTAATCCATCTTTGAAAGAATGTTCTTGAGCGAGTTCATGTTGCGCGCTGTGCCGCGACAATCAAGCCGTCGCTCAAGAAATTTGCTGGAAAGGTCGGACACGCCGACCCCGTGGACATAGTCGAGATAGAGCACACGGTCCCCCAGCGCGAGCCGCTCACTGCCCTTTGAACTGTGCTCGTCTTTCAGCGCAGCGAAGCGCGCTTGCTCAGGCTGCTGACTGAGGAATATCGAATGCACCATCTTGTCAGAGCCATGCTCTGGCCCGGTACCGTGGAATGGATTGTCCTCAACGGCGGATTGCACCTCCGCCTTGGTACGCACCATAACGCAGCT
The DNA here is from genome assembly GCF_057364945.1 of Erythrobacter sp. SN6-5. Lineage (NCBI taxonomy): Bacteria > Pseudomonadati > Pseudomonadota > Alphaproteobacteria > Sphingomonadales > Erythrobacteraceae > Erythrobacter > Erythrobacter sp. SN6-5. The sequence goes on along the minus strand of NZ_CP200282.1, from coordinate 1,791,809 downwards.
TTTAAAACCAAACTGATCGGCGAGAATGCGCTCCAGATGCGCCTCGATCTCCACCGGCGCGCGGTCATCTGATAGGATCAGATTGCCGCTCGCCGCGACAGTGACGAGGTCTTTGAGGCCTTCCTTCGCGAAGGCAGCCTTCAAATCGACCATTTTGACCCGGTTGCCGCCGATATTGATGCTGCCCAGCAGAGCCAGAAAACGCGTCATCAGATGTCTTCCGGAATATCGGTTGGCAATGCGGTGGAGGTGGCGCGCGCGAGCAGTTTGCCTGCCTCATCGAATAGCTCACCCTCAAGGAAAGCGACCCGGCGGCCATGCTTGACCACGCGGCCCTTCGCAATGATTGGCGCGAGCGGAACCATCGACACGAATGTCAGGTTCATATCGAGATTGAGCGGGAGTTTTGTGCCATGCTCGCTGCCGTCAGTGACCGCCAGCAACGCGCCGCCCATCACCTCATCAAGGAAACCTGCGATCAAGCCGCCCTGCACCGCGCCTCTTGGCGAGGCGAAGCTTGGCGGCGGGGTGAAGCGCGTGGTCAGCTCGCCTTTATCGGCATCGAACGAGACGAACTCGCTCCCCATCAGCTCAGCCGATGGAGAGCGCTTGGATTCGTAGATCCTGTTCACTGCTGCTCCAACTTTCCAGCCTGAAAAAGCGCCAGTTCTACATCCCTCAATCGAAGTTTACGTAACTTACAAACCATCCGAATATCAGACTGATAATTCTCAAAACTTGCACGACTGTTTACCAAGCCGCCTATACCTAGCGCTTTATGGATTCTGCTATCCCAGATAGCGTATTCCTTCGGTCGCCAGAAATGAAGAAACTTGCTGGTGCCAACAAATGAGCCGTTCAGAAAATCCTCGTCATTCGGATCAATCTTCCCCAAGTTCAATCTCGTCGCCAAGCCACCGAAATCCAAATTTCTCGACTTAGCGTTCCTCCCCTCTGCTCGTAAAATAGTTGGCATCCAGCCATAGACTGCGAGCCCACCAAGCCTAATCTTATCGATGTCCCACTTACCGTCTTGTGCACTGAACCAAGAACTTAGAATCCGATATTCTGTTTGGTACGATTGATCTTCGATGCTCAGGCCTTCTGACGATAACTTCAATGCCTCATCGACAGTCTTTTCAAAGTTAGCGATCCGAAAGCTCACAGCGTCCGTTCACGCTCCTCAACCTCGAAGACTTCGAGGCTGTCGCCCGGTTGGATGTCGTTCGTGTCTTCCAGAACCACACCGCATTCGAGGCCAGAGCGCACTTCGTCGACATCGTCTTTGAAGCGGCGCAGCGACGCGATGGTGGTCGCCGAAACGATGACATCTTCGCGGGTAAGGCGCGCGTGCAGACCTTTGCGAATGGAGCCTTCGGTGACGAGCAGACCCGCCGCCTTGTCCTTCTTTCCGGACTTGAAGACTTCTTGAACATCCGCGCGGCCAACCACGTGCTCGATCTTTTCCGGACCAAGCTCGTCGGCCATTTCCTTCGCGATCTCGTCGGTCAGATGATAGATCACGTCGTAATACATCATCCGCACGCCTTCGCGCTTCACCAGGTCGCGCGCTTTCGCATTCGGACGCACGTTAAAGCCGAGGATCGGGGCCTTCGAAGCCGCTGCCAAGGTCACATCGCTTTCCGTGATCGCGCCAACGCCAGCGTGCAGCACGCGGACCTTGATGAGATCATTGGAGAGGTTGTGCAGCGCGGTGTTGATCGCCTCAACCGAACCCTGAACGTCAGCCTTCACCAATACGGGGAATTCGACCACGTCAGAGGCAAGGTTGTTGAACATCGTGTCAAAATTGGTCGGGGCGAGCGCCGTGCGCTGCTCCGTCTTCTTCTCACGCCGATATTCGGCCACTTCACGGGCGCGCTGCTCGTTTTCGACCACGGTCAGAACGTCACCAGCCGATGGCACACCGCCCAGGCCCAGGACTTCGATCGGGAAGCTTGGTCCCGCTTCCTTGATCTGTTTGCCCTTGTCATTGACAAGCGCTCGGACGCGTCCGCTCTCCGTGCCAACCACAAAGGTGTCGCCGCGTTTCAGAGTGCCACGCGTTACCAGCACGGTGGCAACAGGGCCGCGGCCCTTATCCAGCTTGGCTTCAACCACCGTCGCATCGGCATGGCGATCTGGCCGTGCCTTCAGCTCCAGCAGTTCCGCCTGCAGAGTGATTGCCTCGATCAGATCATCAAGCCCAGTGCCCTTGGTCGCGGAAACTTCCACATCCTGCACATCGCCGGACATCTTCTCAACGATCACTTCGTGTTCGAGCAGACGGGTGCGGACATTGTCGGCATTGCCTTCTGGCTTATCGATCTTGTTGATCGCCACGATCATCGGCACGCCGGCCGCCTTCGTATGCTTAATCGCCTCAATGGTTTGCGGCATGATGCCATCATCGGCTGCCACTACCAGAACCACAATATCGGTCACATTCGCGCCGCGTTGACGCATTTCAGTGAATGCGGCGTGGCCCGGCGTATCAAGGAAGGTGATCTTCTGCTTGTTCTTGGTTTCGATCTGATAGGCGCCAATGTGCTGGGTAATCCCGCCAGCTTCGCCTTTGGTCACATCGGTCCCGCGCAAAGCATCGAGCAGCGAGGTCTTACCGTGATCAACGTGGCCCATAATGGTCACGACCGGAGGACGCTCTTTCAGCGTCTCTTCCGGATCTTTGTCTTCCTCAGCGACGATATCGATATCGGCTTCTGAAACCTTCTCGATATTATGGCCAAACTGCTCAACCAACAGCTCGGCAGTGTCCTGGTCAATCGTCTGATTGACGGTGACCATCATGTCGAGATTGAACAGCTCTTTGACCAGGTCTGCGCCCTTCTCGCCCATCCGTTTGGCGAGTTCACCAACGGTGATCGCCTCTGGCACGATAACGTCGCGAACTTGCTTCTCACGCGGCTTGGACGGGCCACCTTGAGCGCGCCGTTCTTTCTCACGCGCACGCTTCAGCGCGGCGAGTGAACGCGCGCGGCGGCCCTCGTCCTCGTTCAGAGCTTTGGTGACGGTCAGCTTACCGGAACGACGCTTGTCGGCGGCAGGTGAGCTACGTTTATCCTCGCGGCCCTTTTTCTTTTCCGGACGCTTCGGCTCTGGACGCGCTATTGGTGTAAACTTGCGACCGCTTGGTGCAGGCGCAGCTTCCTTTTTGGCTGCTGGCGCTTCGGCAGCGGCTGCAGCAGGTGCCTCAGTTTCAGCGACAGCTGCTTGCTCAGCGGCCTTCGCGTCGGCGGCGGCTTGCTTTTCCGCCTCCTCATCAGCCTTGCGATTGTCTTCTGCGCGCTTTTTCTCGTCTTCGGCGGCCTTCTTCGCCTTTTGATCATCACGCTTGCGCGCATCTTCGGCGAGCTGGAGGCGCTGTTCTTCGGCCTCACGCTCAAGCCGCTTTACGCGCTCTTGCGGGGTTTCTGACGGCGCAGCCTTTTTAGCAGGCGCTTTCTTCGGCTCAGGCGCAGGCGCTTCCGCGACCGGTTCTGGCGCAGGAGCGGGCGCTGGCGCAGCCTCTGGTGGCGGGGTTTCGCCCGGCTTTAAGAGCTTGCGGCGGCGCTTAACCTCAACCGCCACCTTATTGGTGCGGCCGTGGCTGAAGGTCTGCTTGACCTCACCGTCACCAGCCGGCCGTTTGAGGCCAAGTGGTTTACGGGTCCGTTTGTTGTTGTCGTCGTCGCTCATGCTAGCTCGTTAGTCCTTCGTGTATTCTTCTATGTCGTTCGGGCGCGGCTGATCCGCCCCGTCCGTTGATCGTTTTGTGCTGCCGCCGCAGCCAGCCATGACAGCCCCCGAAAACGCCATGAGCCGGGACAGTGCCCGGTGCATGCGATCCGCCCCGCTTGCTCCGCGAAGAGCAAGATGAACGACATTCTCGCGGCCCAATGCCACAGACAGAGCCGCGCGGTCCAGTGGCAAGACCTCGCCGCGCTCTCCAGTTCCCTCTGCCTCGCGCCCAACGCGCCAGGCCTGATCCAATTTTTTACGCCCGTCTTCGCTGCTGTCGCTGGCGTGCAGCAACATGTGCAGCGTGCCCGCGCGCGCTTGGTCCTCAATCCGTCCAGAGCCGAGCACCAATTGCCCTGCGCGCAGCTCCAATCCCAATCGGTCCATCAATGATTTGCGCAGTGCAGATTCGATCTGCTGCGGCAAATTCTGACTGTAGGAAAGTTTTGCGCCCTTAAATCCCCGCGCCAGCGCCCCTTTAAACTGGCCATTGGCCATTGCAGCTTCAAGTGCCGCCTTGTCGAGGGTGATCCATGCCCCCCGCCCGGGAGCCTTGGCCGATGGATCGGGCAGGACGTCACCGTCGGGCGATATCGCCAGCCTCAGCAGCTCGTCCTGTCCAGCATGATCGCCGGTCAGGATACAGCGCCGCTCTGGCGCGTCCTTGCCCTTAGTCGAGTTACGACGGCGGTTCTTGGACTTGCCAGACCCTCCGCCCCGATGCCCGGATTTTGCACCCGGCTTCGCCGCGGAATTGGCGTAGCCCTCTTGGGAGCCAGAAGCATTGTTCTGACCCTCGCTGGCTTTCCCGCCAGCTTCAACGATGTCGGACGCTACGCGCTCATTTGTCGGAGTCCGCATTCGCGGCCTCCTGTGTTGTCGCTTCGGTTGCAGCGTCTGCTGCCCCGTCTTCGTCTTCAAACCAGTGCGCACGCGCAGCCATGATGATCTCGTTGCCCTGCTCTTCGCTCAGGCCAAACTCACCCAGCACGCCGCCTTTGTCTTCCTGACGCTGAGGCGGACGCCGCGTTGGCGGGCCATCGGCGTTGTTGCGGCGGCGCGGCGCTTCGCGCTTCTTGGCGATCAGCTCGTCGGTTGCGAGGTCGGCCAGATCATCAAGCGTCTTGATACCGCCCTTGCCCAGCACGACCAGCATCGCCTCGGAGAGGTGCGGCATATCAGCCAGTGCATCTTCAACACCCAGTTCGCGGCGAACCGTACGGTGTGCTTCTTCTTGACGCTCCAGCGCTTCTTTCGCGCGGTTTTGCAGTTCTTCACCGAGCTCTTCGTCAAAACCTTCGATCGCGGCCAGCTCTTCCAACGGCACGTATGCGACCTCTTCCAGCTCCGCAAAACCTTCTGCAACCAGCAACTGGGAGAGGGTCTCATCAACGTCGAGCTCTTCCTCGAACATCTTGGAGCGTTCAGCGAATTCTTGCGAACGCTTCTCGCTTGCCTCTTCCTCAGTCATGATGTCGATCTGGTGACCGGTCAGCTGGCTGGCGAGGCGCACGTTTTGGCCGCGGCGACCAATTGCCAGGCTCAATTGATCATCAGGCACAACGACTTCGATACGGCCCTCTTCCTCGTCGAGAACAACGCGGGCCACGGTAGCAGGTTGAAGCGCATTCACGACGAAGGTCGCAATGTCATCGCTCCATGGGATGATATCGATTTTCTCGCCCTGCAATTCCTGTACGACGGCTTGAACGCGGCTGCCCTTCATACCCACACAAGCACCGACCGGATCGATCGAGCTGTCGTGGCTGATGACACCGATCTTCGCGCGGCTGCCCGGATCGCGTGCAGCGGCTTTGATCTCAATGATGCCGTCGTAAATCTCTGGCACTTCCTGGGCGAACAGCTTGCGCATGAAATCAGGCGCGCTGCGGCTGAGGAAGATTTGCGGACCGCGATTGTTGCGCTCCACCTTGGTGATCAGCGCGCGCACACGCTCACCGGTACGGGCGGCCTCACGCGGGATTTGCTGATCGCGGCGGATCACGCCCTCGGCGCGGCCGAGGTTCACAATTACATGACCAAATTCGACCGATTTGATGACGCCGGTGATGACTTCATCAGCGCGGTCTTTGAACTCTTCGAACTGGCGCTCACGCTCTGCATCGCGAACCTTTTGAAAGATCACCTGCTTGGCCGATTGCGCATCGATACGGCCAAGATCAACCGGAGGCAGCGGATCGACGATAAAGTCGCCAATGCTTGCGCCCTCTTGCAGCTTTTGGCCCTGGGCCAGATCGACCTGCTTGAAGTAATCCTCGACCTCTTCAACCACTTCAACCACGCGCCACAGCGTCAGATCGCCGGTTTGCGGGTCCAGCTTTGCACGAATGTCGTTCTCTGCACCGTAACGGTTGCGAGCGCTCTTCTGGATCGCCTCTTCCATCGCCTCAATGACGATGCTTTTGTCGATCATCTTTTCAGATGCGACCGCGTTTGCGATTGCGAGCAATTCAGCCTTGTTGGCGGAAATGGCACTGGCCATCAGTCGTCTGCCTTCTCTTGTTCTAGAATTTCGTCTGCGCCACTCGTATCGAGCGGCTGTGTAGCGGCAATCAATTCATCTGTCAGGATGAGTTTTGCCGAATGAATTTGGTCGCGCGGAACGCGGCTTTCCCCGGCCTTCGCGTCTTCAATAATGACTGTATCACCATCAATCCCGCTTAGCGAGCCGCGAAGTGTGCGTTGCCCATCAAACCCTTTGACCATGGAAATCTTTGCCTCGTGCCCAGCCCAATTGGCAAAATCCTTTGCCCGGGTCAGCGGGCGGTCAATGCCCGGCGATGACACTTCGAGGTGGTAGGCGCCTTCGATCAGCAGTTCGCCCGCCTCTTCGCGCGCATCCATCGCGTCGGACACCCGGCGGCTCAGTTCAGCGCATTGCTCAATGATCAGCTGACCGGTCGCCGGATCTTCAGCCATGATTTGCAGCGCTTCGCCGCCATCACCGGCCTCCGACGGCATCATCTTTACGCGTACCAGCTCAAACCCGAGCGCTTTGGCTTCAGGTTCAATCACTTCATAAAGGCGCGCCAGATCGGCCATCGTAACTCCGTGTAGACACCATGCAAAAGACAAACCCGTTTGTGTCCGGCCCCAGGAGGCGCCAAACTCAGACTGTCTCGACGATGTCGTGATGAGGGCTAACTAAGCCCGTTCAATCCGCTTGGCAAGTGCATTGTGGCGGGAGATTTACTCTGCTGGGGAATGATACTGCAGTCCGCTAATGACCGCCGGAGACCCAAGCCCGCACGGCCTGACGCAATTCACGCTTTTCCAGCTCTTCAATCTGTTCGCCGTACCGACGCATCTCAAGCACCAGTTCATCGCTCAAAGGAGCCTCAAACTCCAAGCCATTGCAGCCGTTATCGCATCGCACAGCAGAGGCGAAATGATCCAGCGTGTGCACTTGAAGCAATGCTCCATCACCAACGGCAAGAGGAGTCTTCAGAGCAATCTGTGCCCCTGTTCGGGACAGATCAATCAGGACACAACGCTGGGTTGCATAGAGTGAAACAAGCCGCACGGGGATCGCCAACCGCAAACGCGCAGCCCCGCGCCGACCGGTTTTAACAAACGGATCGAAGTGGTAGGCTGAGCCTGATTTGGGTAACGCATGCCGCACAATGAGCATGCAAATAAAGCGAATTGATCGCCGCGCGATAAAGCGAGACCTAGGGGGTATTAGTTAAACAAGAGAAAGCTTAACACATGCATTTAGAGCCAAGGACCTAAAGAGATTTACTCCGCTTGCTCTTCCATCAGGCTATGCTTCTTGATGCAATGGCGCAATTGATCATAGGATAGGCCGAGCGCCTTGGCGGTTTGCCGCTGGTTCCAGCGATGCTTGCCCAGCGCATGCTCAACAATCGTGCGTTCATGCTGATCCACGGCGAGGCGCAAATCATCAATATTGTCGATTTCACTTGGCATTGATGGAGTAGCCTCTCCAGCGACATTCGTCGCGTTACGCCCTGCTCCGCCCGCAAAACCATCATCGCGGCGATGCGGCGGCGCAGCGGGTTTCCACGGGCTGTCGAATGGGTCGAATTGCACGTGAGAGATCGGCGTTTCAACATCGTCCCAGCGGTACACACCCCGCTCCACCACATTGCGCAATTCGCGCACATTGCCCGGCCAGGCGTAGTTTTCCATCTCGCGCATGACATGCTCAGAAAAACCGGGCCAGCCATGCCAATCAAGCTCCGCCGCCATGCGCCGCCCGAAATATTCCGCCAGCACAGCGATATCGCCATCGCGCACGCGCAAGGGTGGTAAAGTGATAACTTCAAAGCTCAGGCGGTCGAGCAAATCGGCGCGAAACTCTCCAGTCTTGGCCAAATGCGGCAAATCGTCATTGGTCGCCGCCACAATGCGCACATCAACCCGCACCGGGCGCGAGGCCCCAATGCGCGTAACCTCGCCATATTCGACCGCGCGCAGCAGGCGTTCTTGTGCGCCCATCGACAAGGTGCCCAGTTCGTCGAGAAATAACGTGCCCTTGTCGGCTTCTTCAAACCTTCCCGCGCGCGCTTTGGTAGCACCTGTGAATGCGCCAGCCTCGTGCCCGAACAATTCTGCTTCGATCAGAGTTTCGGGCAAAGCGGCGCAGTTCATGGTGACCAGCGGCTCACCCCAGCGAGAGGACAAGCGGTGCAGACGTTCCGCGATCAGCTCTTTGCCGGTTCCGCGTTCACCAATGACCAAAACAGGCCTGCTCATCGGGGCAGCACGACTAGCCCGCTCGACCGCATCGAGAAACGCCCCAGATTGCCCTATGAACTGATTTTCCCGTTCCACACACCAACCTATAGTGAAAATTCCCAATGGTTGGCAATAGTTGCCATCAACAAATTTTGAGGTGCAGTCTATTTCTATATATATCAGTTGCTTATGAACTTTGGCACATCGCTTGCTGTTACATGAACAACACCGTGACAAAGTCACTAACAACACAGACCAAAGGAAACCACGCCATGTACAACCGCAGCTTCTTCCAGAGCAAATTGGGTCAAGCAGCGCTTGCAAGCATCGCCGCGATGACCGCGCTGATCGCGCTGTCCACTCAGATGCAGGCTGATCCTTTGATGGCCGCTGCGCCATATGCCTAGCACGCATTTGATCGAAATCGCATGAACCGCCCAAACAAGTCTTCTTTAGGGCCGGAGCGCTCAACCGACATTGACAGTCCCCCCAATGCGGATACCCCGGCAGATGCCCTGGCACCTGCGAGCGACACTCCGGCCCACCCCGCTTCGCCAAAAATAGGCGAAATTCCGCCCGGCAATCGGGTATCAAGGCTTGATGCTGAAATTCAGCGCTTGCGCACAGGGCCTGAGACTGGGCAAACATACGGGACAGACAACAATACGAGCGCGTCAAACAAACGCGACAATTCGTTTTTAGATGGAGTAGCCTTCATGGGCATTTTCAGCCGCACTCGCGATATTATCGCTGCCAATTTTAATGATATGCTGGATCAGGCGGATGACCCGTCAAAAATGATCCGCATGATCATCCTCGAAATGGAGGAGACATTGGTCGAAGTGCGGGCAAGCGCAGCGCGCACAATTGCGGATCAAAAGGAAATGAACCGTCATGTTGTCAAGCTGGAGAGGCTTGAGGCGGATTGGAGCGAGAAGGCCCAACTGGCTTTGTCGAAAGATCGCGAAGACCTGGCCCGCGCGGCTCTGGTAGAGAAGAAAAAGGCAGCCGATATGGGCGGCCAATTGCGCGCAGAGATTGGCGTGCTGGATGATGCCTTGCGCGCTTATGAAGAAGACATTCAAAAGCTGCAGCATCGCCTGCGAGAGGCGCGCAGCCGCCAGACGCAAATCGCCGCCCGCCTCGAAAGCGCGGAGAACCGCGTGAAACTGCGCACGCTGATGAGCAGCGAACGCACTGACGAAGCGTTGTCGAAATTCGACCAGATGGAACGCCGTGTTGATTACGCTGAGGGCCGCGCAGAGGCGCTGAGCATTGCTGATCAGAACGGTACACCATCACTATCCGATGAGATCGCCGCTCTCGAAGGAGCCGACGCGATCGATGATGAACTTGAACAAATGAAGAAAGCGCTTGGCAAAGATAGCGCCAAGAAAGGGAATTAAGAAGTGCCAGATGAAATCGTCTTTTTAGCAATCGTACTACTTGTCGGATTGCCTTGGTTGATCCTGCACTATGTGACCAAATGGAAAACCTCCGCGACCATCACCACCGATGATGAGGTGCTGCTCGAAGAACTCTACTCGCTCGCCAAACGCCTTGATGAGAGAATGGACACGGTCGAACGCCTAGTCGCCACCGATGACCCAACTTTCGACTCTAAGCGCCTGCTTCACGATCAAGAGGTCGATAATCAACAACTACGTGAACTCGACCGTATGCTCGCAGAGAAGAAAGCTGAACGAAAGTAATGCCAAGCACACACAAGAAATTTTTCAGGGACAAATTTGAAGGCAAGCTCGTTGGAATATGCGCAGGAGCAGGAGATTATTTCGATGTTGACCCTACGATCATACGGATCGTTTTGGTTCTAGTCACAATATTCTCAGGCTTCTTTATTTTCATTATCCCAATCTATTTTTTGCTAGCGCTAATCATACCCAAAAAGCCGCCAGAGAATTACACATCTTCACTGATACAAACCTTTGGCGGCGATGAGGTGGAAAACCGCCCAACCAGTCCAAAGCCCGCCAAGCGCGATGAACAAGGAAGCCCGCAATGAACTCACCTCGCACAACTCTTTATCGCGATAGCCATAATGCGAAGCTGATGGGCGTCTGCTCAGGGATTGCCGATTACACTGGCGTCGGCCTTGGAAAGATTCGGCTTGCTACTTTCGTGTCAATCTTTCTCACTCAAGGGCTGACCATCCCGATATACCTGCTCGCAGGTTTCCTACTGAACAAGAAGCCTCCACATCTCTATGTCGACCAACAAGAGCAAAAGTATTGGCAAGGCGTACGGCAAAGCCCGAAGCGAACCGCTCGCGAAATTCGCGCCAAATTCCGCGATGTTGATCGCAGGCTAGCGGCTGTCGAAACGCATTATGTCAGCAGCAACAAGAGCCTAACGGCTGAAATCGAGCGTCTACGCTGAGCGCAGCGAAGCAGAGGGAGGCTGAATAATGGATACTTTTTTGATCGTCGCTCTATTCGTTCTCATCTTCGGTGGCTCTTCGATCTGGGGCATTACCGACAGCGTGCTCAAACATCGACGCAAGATGGCAGAACTCAAATATGGCCAGAGTGACAAAGAAGCTCTGCTGACTAACGAAAAAGCAGAGCTGACCGAGACTGTCACACACTTACAGGATCGCATTGCTGTTCTTGAACGGATTGCAACGGATCCAGCACGCCGCACTGCGGAAGAAATTGAACGGCTGCGCTAAGCACGGCTCAACAGGAGGGACTGAATTATGGAAGGTGAAATGGCGCTGTTGATACCGCTTATGGCTCTCAGCATTCCTTTCTTCGCCATTTGGACGAAGCACAAAGAAAAAGTAGCCAAATTGCAAGTTGAAGCCACCGCTGAAAACACCGCCGAAAAGGCCGCGCAATATTCAAGCCAGGTGCAGAAACTGGAAGACCGCGTCCAAGTGCTGGAGCGCATTGTGACCGACCGTGGATATGATGTGGCAACCCAAATCGAGGCGCTGCGCGATGTGCGTGACGTCGAACAATCCGATAGCGGCGTGCCGCTGAATGTGAGTAAGCAGGAGAAAGTGTGATGAGCTGGGGGGGCCTGGATTTATTATCGCAATTATCGCCATCTCAACCGTCGGTTGGATCATCAACAATTGGATCCGTGCCAAGCATGGCTATCCATTGGAGGACGAATGGGGCGGCAAAACACCGGCAAAAGATAGCGCCGAAACCAAACGCCTGCGCGCTGAAAACAGCGAGCTCAATGAGAAGCTTGATATGATGCAGGACCGCATGATCGTGCTGGAAAAGATCGTGACTGACCGAGGCTACACCCTGTCTGACGAGATCGAAGCGCTGCGCGATGCGCCCAGCAAAACTGCCAGTGACAGCGGCGTGCCGCTCGACATCAAATCCCAGGAGAAAGCATGATGGAAAACCTCACCTACCTGATTCCTTATGTTCCTTGGATTGTTGCCGGGGCACTTGGGATTGGTGCTATGAGTACGTGGGGTTGGATTCACACCACAAAGCTCAAAATCAAACACGGATATCCTCTCGAAGGAATGTGGGGCCAATCCCTGAAGCCCACCAATGGCGGAGAGACAGCGGAACGCGTGCGCTTGCTGACGCAGGAAAACGCTGAGCTGCGCGCAGAGTTGGGTTCGATGAAGGATCGGCTCGGCAATGTCGAACGGATCGTGACAGACGGCGGATACGCGCTGGGCAGCGAGATCGATGCACTGCGTGAACGATCGCTTGAAGATCGCACGGACAAAGGGACCGCGTAATGTTTGGCGCTGACACAGCTTTGGTATTTGACGCGCTCCAAATCGGAGCATTGGCTCTGGCAGTGGGTGCGGGCGGGTTTGCCCTGTTTACGAAGCTGCGCGCGAAGCCTGGTCAGTCCAATTCTGGATCGGATGCGCCCTCGCCTTCTAAGGCCGATCTGGAAGAGCGCGTCCGCGTTCTGGAGCGGATCGCAACCGACCACTCAAAGGACCTAGAGCTTGAGATTGAAAAGCTGCGCAGCACGCCAAACAAGCAGGAGAATGCGTAATGGGCGGCTGGGTCTTGATCGCCATCGTCGCAATCGTGGTTTGGGGCGTGTTGCAATTTAACAAGCAGCACAACCGCCATGTCGAAATCGACAGCGAAGACCGCGATGCCTTACTGGAGGCTCAGCGTGAGCGCGACGAGCTGCGCGAGCGGGTGCAAGTGCTTGAACGCATTGTCACCGATGAAAACACGCCAGATGCCAAGAAAACCCAGCAGCTGGCACACGAAATTGAAAACCTGCGCCTGAGCGAGAGTAAGCCGCGCACTAAGACTACGGAGGATATGAGCGAATGATCGATGCAGTTTTCGACCCCTACCTCGTCATTGCCGGAGCCTGCCTTGTGGGTCTTTGCGTGGTCGCCTTTGCCTTGCTGAAGGGCTGGCAGGGCTGGCTGGAGCTGAAGCGCACTGAGCTGGATCAACTTGAACAGTTGGGCACAGGCCCGCGCGAAGTGGAAGGCAATGCTTCAATCGGTGCCGCCCGAATTGAGATGGCCGATCTAAAAGAACGCATCAAGAAGCTGGAGGCGATTGCCAACGGAGTGGAACTCTAGGCTCGCTCACTTCGGAAAATCGTCTTCTCTAGAAACCGGAATAGACATGCGCGCAATCGGGCCTACATAGCGCCCATGCGAACTCTTTCTGACATTCTCGAAGAATATGAATTCCTCGAAGGCGACGAGCGTTACCGCTTGCTGATCGAGCTTGGCCGTGAGCTAGACGAGATGCCCGACGCCCTGAAAACGGACGCGACATTGGTACGCGGATGCTCAGCGGCGGTGTGGGTCTATCCAACGGAACAGACAGATACATTGCACTTCCTCGCCGATAGCAACGCGGCGATTACAAAAGGCATTGTCGCTCTGGTGATTGCCGCTGTGCAGGACAAACCCGCAAGCGAAGTTGCTGGCATGGATATCGCCAAGGCGCTTGCTCCGTTTGATTTGAAGAGCCAGCTCTCATCCAACCGGACGCAGGGCGTGCCCAATATGATCGCCCTGGTTCAGGAACACGCAACCAGGCTAGCGACGGCGTAGCGCAATGCGGCGGCTCTATCTTGCCGCAGGCCTGCTGTTTGTCGGGCTAGGAGCTATCGGAGCATTCCTACCGATCTTTCCAACCGTCCCGTTCCTGCTCCTTGCGGTGTTCTGCTTCGCCCGCAGCAATCCTGCTTGGGAACAGCGGATCCTTGATCATCCCACTTGGGGCCCACAAATCCGCGATTGGAGAGAACGGCGTGCCATCTCACGGCGAGCAAAAGTGCTAGCTGTTGGCGCGATGGCGACGGGGGCAGTGGTGACGTGGTTCACACTTGGCGAGCCATGGGTTTGGGTATCAATCGCCGTATTGCTGATCTGCGGGAGCTGGATCGTCACCCGAAACGAATGAAATTGGTGGTGCCTAAGCCCCAGCGCTATCCCTTACGACTGCAACCCCAGAGGCCTTTTGCTCTTTCAGTTCCGCCTTCAGCTTCGCCGGATCGCGCGCGAAGACAAAGCCAAAGCTGACCCCGCCCTCTTTACCGATTGTCGCATGGTGCAGCTTGTGCGCCTGTACCAGCCGCTTGGCATAACCTTTTTTCGGGACCCATTTAAAATAGCGCTGGTGGACCAGGCCATCATGCACCAGCGTGTAGATCACGCCGTACAGGGTGATACCAAAAGCGGCCCACCACAAAGCGTCTGAGACGTAATATCCAACCCAGAACATCAAAAAGACGATCGTACCGAACACGGCCGCGAACAGGTCGTTCTTTTCGAAGGTATTATCATGCGGCTCATGATGGTCGCGGTGCCATGCCCAGCCCCAGCCATGCATGATGTATTTGTGCGCGTACCAGGCAAAGATTTCCATGCCGATCAGCGCGGCCATCACAACCAGGGAAACCTCGAGCCAGCTCATATGGTCGCTCCTGCTCCAATTCCTGCCCGTTTCGCAATCGGCAGCGCCCACCATGGCACATCTGGGCGGCGGTGATGCTCCAGATGATAGCCAAAATGAAAACAGCTGGCGAGGCTCGCCAGCGTGCCGAAATGGTCGCTACGCGCATTGTGATCGTCGGGGAATGCGCCCATCCCGTGGCGATGCGGCCGATACGTCCCAAAGTAGAAAAGTTGTAGCGAGGATGCGAGCGCCGGCAGACCATAGAGCAGAAATATCTGCATAAATGGAATATCCATTATAAACAGATAGGTCGCGACGATAGCGTGTACGAATACTAAGGATTGCCAGCTGAAATAGCGGGTGAAAAAAGTCCAATACCAACGCAGAAAACTGGTCGGATGATGCTCGTCAAAATCCGGGTCGCCTTCGCGGCCTGCCAGTTTATGATGCTCAAAATGCGCATCACGCATCCGCCGCCACGCAAAGCCTGCATAGAGGGCCAGAAGCACCGCCCCGACAGCCGAATTTATCCGCTGATGCCCCGGCGCCAATGTGCCGTGCATCGCATCATGACTGATGATGAAAACACCGACTGATAGCCAACATTGCACCGCCGCCAATGCAAGCGCCAGCGGCCAGTTCGACCACGTCAGTTCAAACACGAACATGCCGTAAGCATGCAGCCCCAGCCAGCCACCGGCGATCATGGTCGCCAAGGCAAGGCCAATTGCCGCCTGGCGCGGTCGGGCGGGCAGGGAAAATCTTGCAGCCATTACGCTATTAGGTACGCAGTTGGAGACATTGAGGTTGCGTATAAACAATTCGGACTGAAACGGAAATCAACAGACCGCTTATCTGATTATACGAGCCCTTGCCTGTCCGCTCGATGCCTCGACAGCCCAAACACGTTTATTCTCAATGGTCGAAACATATAGGGGTAAACCGGCAGCAAACATGGAAAACACATGGATTTCAGTAGGAACATCATCCAGTAGATGAGAAATCATCAGCGCTTCTGGACGGTTGCCGTCTTCGTTTTCGCCATTCTCAAGGGATATGCAACTGTTGGTGAACTTACGACTATTCACTACCTTTCCGTCCAGTACTTCAAATCGATAATGGCCGCCAAGCGGGACCGCATCGAGCGTTTCTTGCGGCACGAGGTAGTAGACATACAAACCACCGCCTGCCTTTCCAGTCGGGAATACAACAGTATTGAAAGGCTTGCGCGAACAACGCTGCATCTCTGCGTTCAATGGAGTTTTGCTCGCATTCGCGAGGGCGGCCTCAAACTCGGACAATGGCCTCTCGCCCGGTTCGTAAGTCTTGGCATCGGTGACTTTCTGTTCACTGAAAAATGCCGACCAAACGGCTTCGAAGCCGTCATCGGTGCCCCTCATGAAGACAACTTCGAGCCCAGCTTCGATGTCATTCACGATCCAGCCGCGAATACCTTCGCCAGCCGGGTCTGCAATATCTTCAAACATCGCATCGGTAGTGTGCCATGCAGCCTGATCATAGGCATAAAGCTTTTGACCGCGCTCCAACGCGCCTTGCAATTCCGTCGCTTCTTCATCGGTTATCTGGACTGGGGCGCCCTCGCCTGCGTCCTCTTTTTGAGAGTTCGCGTTTGCAGGCAGTGACATCGCCGAACATAAAATCGCAAAACCGATACGTGAAATCATACGGCCGACCTTCCCCATCTAACCCGTTACAACGTCGCTGAAATTTGGCGGCCGGTCAAACGCTCTACGCATGACATCTAACAAACGCGTGTCTCGCGCCCTATTTCGCTTAGATGGGGCTTTATCTACTTCTAGGCGTCATTGCGCCATTTGCTTAGCTTTCTAGTCTATCGCCGCATTGCGAAGGTGCAGCGGCGCAAAAGGCTTCTCGCGACCCCGCTAACCCCTGATCAGCGCGAAGTGGTCAGGCAATTGGTGCCAATCACACGCCAACTGCCCCAGCCCTTGCGACTGAAGCTGGAAGGGAAGATCAATCTGTTCCTCGATCAGATCACATTTCATGGCCAGAACGACCTTGAAGTGAATGAGGCCATGAAACTTTCCATCGCCGCTCAGGCCTGCTTGCTCGTCGTTAACACCCCGGCCTGGTACGACACGCTCAGGACCGTGCTCATCTACCCCTCGGCCTTCCGCACCCGCCGCAACACGCACGACGGCTACGTCGTCCAAGAGCGAGACCTCACCATGCTCGGCGAAAGCTGGACCCGCGGACCGGTCGTCTTGTCATGGGATCATGCTCTCAAGGGCGGCCTTGATGCCCATGACGGACACAATGTCGTGATCCACGAATTCGCGCATCAATTGGACAGTTTAACCGGTCACACCAATGGTATCCCCATCCTGCGCAAAGGGCAGGCATATGAAGGCTGGGAGAAGGCCATGCTGGACGCATATAACGACCACGTGGAGCGGGTTCAAAACGGGTACCGAACTTTGATCGACCCATATGGCGCGACCAACCACGAAGAGTTCTTCGCGGAAGCGATCGTCACTTTCTTCGAAAAGCCGCAGGCGCTGCGGCGAGATATTCCAGCGCTTTACGCGCAACTGGCGGAACTGTTGGCACTTGACCCTGCGAAGTGGGGTTAATCACTCGCCTTCGCGGCGAGCGCCCCGCTCAATCGCCCTCTGGGAAAAAGAACTCGCGCATATGCTCGCCAATCCGCGCTGGGCGCAGGGTGGTCGAGTCGATGCAGCACCAGCTCGATTGCACCTCGGCCAGCACTTCCTCACCCCGCGAAATAACCGTGCGGTAGAATGCGCGCGCTCCGTTATAGCGCTCCAGCACCGTGTTCGCGATCACATCATCTTCCAGGAACGCTGGGCGGCGATAGGTAATCTCATGCTTGAGAGCGACCCAGGCTTTGGAAGCAATTTCCTCTGCCGGGGCAAGGTTATTCCAATGCGCCAGAACGGCATCCTGCACCCAGTTCAAATAGCGCGCGTTGTTCACGTGCCCCATGAAATCGATGTCTTCGGGAAGGACTTTAATCGGAAAGGCAAAGGGCACTGCTGACATGATTGTAAGTTAAACACACAATGGTGTCTTTTCCATGACTATTTCCATGACTATCCGCCTGCCTGGCACAGTCCGGCTTGCAAGTGTTGCATCAAGGCCGCTAATCGGATCCGTATGGCTAGCAAACCACGCACATTGTATGAGAAGATCTGGGACGCGCATGTTGTTGAGACGCGCGAGGATGGGACGTCGCTGATCTATATTGATCGGCATTTGGTTCACGAGGTAACAAGCCCGCAAGCGTTTGAAGCTTTGCGGCTGGCAGGCCGCCCTGTGCGACGCCCTGAATTGACCCTGGCCGTGCCGGATCACAACCTGCCAACCACGGCGCGGCGTGATGCGAGCGGCGCAAAAATCCCGATCGCCGATCCGCAAAGCCGCGCTCAGTTGGAAGCGCTGGAAAAAAACGCCCCGGAATTTGGCATTCGCTACATTGGCGATGCGGATGACGCACAAGGCATCGTCCATGTCGTTGGCCCAGAGCAAGGCTTCTCCCTACCCGGCACCACGATCGTTTGCGGGGATTCGCACACCGCCTCTCATGGCGGATTGGGCGCGCTCGCATTCGGCATCGGCACCAGCGAAGTTGAGCACGTGCTGGCAACGCAGACCTTGCTGCTCCAGAAATCGAAGACGATGGAGCTTCGCGTTGAAGGAGAACTTTCCGCAGGTATCACCGCCAAAGATCTGATTTTGCACATTATTGGGCAAATTGGCGCCGCGGGCGGGTCTGGCTATGTGATCGAATATCGCGGCCAAGTGTTCGAACAAATGAGTGTCGAGCAACGCCTGACCGTGTGCAATATGAGCATAGAGGCGGGCGCGCGGGCTGGCCTGATCGCGGCGGATGATGTGGTGTTCGACTATCTCAAGGGACGATCGATGGCGCCCAAGGGAGCGGACTGGGACGAGGCGGTGCAATATTGGCGCTCGCTCGTTAGCGATCCCGGCGCCGAATTCGACAAGAGCGTGGTGATCGATGCCAGCGATGTTGAACCCACGGTTAGCTGGGGCACCAGCCCCGAAGACGTTATCGCCATCGGAGGGATAGTTCCCTCGCCCGAAAGCTTTGCCGATAAGGACAAGCAAGAGGCAGCGCAAAAGAGCCTCGACTATATGGGCCTGACGCCGGGCACGGCGATGAGCGACATTCCCGTTGAGAACATCTTCATCGGTAGCTGTACCAACAGCCGGATCGAGGATCTGCGCGCCGCCGCCGAAGTGCTGAATGGCTGAGCGCAAGGCGGGCAATGTGAAATGGGCAATCGTGGTGCCGGGATCCGGCTTGGTGAAACGCCAAGCGGAAGAGGAGGGCCTAGACCACATCTTTACGGAAGCCGGGTTTGAGTGGCGCGAGCCGGGCTGCTCCGCCTGTCTAGGCATGAATCCTGACAAGGTCCCGCCGGGCGAGCGCTGCGCCTCAACCTCCAACCGCAATTTCGTTGGCCGCCAGGGCCCCGGTGCGCGCACGCATTTGCTATCACCCGCGATGGCTGCAGCGGCGGCTGTGACCGGGCGACTGACCGATGTGCGCACATTAAAGTGATGCAGGGCAGCTGCCATTGCGGGAACGTGAGTCTAATCATCACGAGGCAGCCTGAATACATAAACCTATGCGATTGCTCGCTGTGCCTGAAGTCTGGCGGAGCTTGGGGATATTTCTCCGAGAGCGAGATCAAAGTTGCTGGTTCAACCCGCGCCTATCGCCGCAAGGACTACAAAGAGCCTGCGGTTGAAATGCAATTCTGCGGCGAATGCGGCGCTACAACCCACTGGGTGCTGACAGAGCATTGTGACGGCGACAGAGTGGGCGTGAACATGCGGCTATTCGCACCTGACGAGATCACGGGGATTGAGGCGCGCACGCTCGATGGGCGGAATTGGTTTGGCAAAGCCGACGCTGCACACCGGCGGGAGCCAGGCAAAGTGGGCAGCGATGTCTTTCTTTGATCGTCAAAGCGATTGATTGATCTGTTTTCGCGAGGCATTGGCTTCGCATTGGGAGGGTTAGCAAGCGATGGATGTGATGAAGGGAATTCGGGTTCCAGAGCGGCTCTACAAGGGCGTGCTGTGGCTGGTTTCGATTGTCTTTGCCGCCTTTCTGGTTGGCCTGGGCAATCTCATCATTGGCGACCTGCCGCAGGTCCAGGCTGAGCTGAACCGCGATCAATATGTTGAAACCGCGGAGGTAAAGCAGCTGCGCGGTCAGATAAATGCGCTTGATGAAGAACGCTCCGCTTTGGATGATCGGCGCGAACTGCTTGGCATTCAGCAGCGTCAAGCTGCGGAAGAAAAGCAATCCGCGACAGAGACGTTTGAGGCGTGGATCAAGACCCGCTCTGCGACAACCGATCCGACGCAAGATCCCGAAGTTATAGCGCGCACCCGCGCGCTTGAGCAATTGCAGCAAAACGAGCGCTCCATAAGCAGCTCGATCAACGCGCTCGACACCGAAGAGGCTGAGCTGAGCCAGCGCCGCAGCGCGATTTCAGAGCAGCTGTACGATGCCGAGGACGCAGGCGTGCCTGCCTATGAGCAGGCGTATTTCTGGCAAGAGCTGCAGGTGTTCGGGTTGAGACTGCTCATCACCCTGCCCATGCTGGGGATCGCCGCATGGCTGATCGTGAAGCGCCGCAAGGGCGAATATTGGCCGATCTCACGCGGGTTTGTGCTCGCCTCGGTGTTTGTCTTCTTCGTCGAACTGGTGCCTTATTTGCCGAGCTATGGCGGTTATATTCGCTACGGAGTCGGCATTATCCTGACATTTGCAGCGGGCCATTTCTTAATCAAGAATATGCGGCAATATCTCGCTCAGCGACAAGAGGTTGAGCAAAAGGCCGAGGAAGAGCGGCGCAAGCTCGTCTCGCACGATGAAGCGTTTAAGAAAATGTCTTCTAGCGTGTGCCCTGGCTGTGACCGGCCCATCGCAAAAATGGAGGGAACCGAGAGCAATTTCTGCGTCCATTGCGGCATGACCTTGTTCGATCGCTGCATCAGCTGCGAGACCCGAAAAATGGCGTTCTTCCGCTTTTGCATGTCCTGCGGGACCACCGCCGAGACTGAGGTCGACAAACCAGCACCTGCAACCTAGCCGAAGCTGAGAACATATTGCGCGCAATCCCTTGCAAGCCTGCCCTCCCGCTCCCATGAGGATATCATGACGAAAAACACCAAAAGCAAAGCTGCCATCGCAGCCGGTGCAATCGGCTCTGCCGCTGTTGCAGCGGCGCTGCTCTATGCCAACAAGCGCAAGAGCAAAGACAAGAAGCCAGAGGCCCCCAAAGTGCCCTCCGGCGAAAATCCGGAAACAGACTAAGCGCCGCTATACCAAGGGGAAAACGGCCTATGAAACTCTTTGCAGCAGTGCTTGCTACATTCGTGCTGGCATCTCCGCTACAGGCTCAGGAAGAGCCCGATCTGGAGATATGGCGGCTTGATTGCGGAACGATTGCATTTAGCGATTCAGCCGCATTTTCCGACGCCCACCTGTATGATGGGAAAGCGCGCACTCTGGTCGCAAGCTGCTATCTGCTGCGCAATGGCACCCGCTATTTGCTGTGGGACGCGGGCCTCCCGTCAGGCCTTATTGGCACTGGCCTTTCGCAAGGCGGCACCACCCTTTCGCTAGAGCGCTCGATTGCCGATCAGCTCAGTGATATTGGCGTGACAACAGAACAAGTGACCTATGCTGGGGTTAGCCATTTTCATTTCGACCACACAGGCCAGCTCAGCGATTTTTCCGGTTCGACCTTGCTTATCGGTGCCGGTGATTGGGACGTGGTGAAAGAAACCAAAGAGCCCAATCCGCTGGTTGATCCACGGCCCTTCGCCGCCTGGCTTGGTGAAGAAGGCGCAGAGGTCGTTGCGTTTCCTGGCGATCATGACGTTTTTGGCGATGGGTCAGTCGTCATGAAGGCGATGCCGGGCCACACCCCCGGCCACACCAGCCTTTTGGTGCGCTTGCCCGAAACCGGCAATCTTCTGCTGACCGGGGATCTTTATCATTTCGAAGAGCAGATCGAGAACCGCGGAGTGCCATCATTCAACACCAACCGCGCTGACACTCTGGCCTCTTTTGAACGCTTCAATGCCATCGCAAAGTCGCTCGATGCGACCGTGCTGATACAGCATGACCCTCGCCATCTCGGCCGCTTGCCAACATTTCCAGGATCAGCAAAATAATGGATGCCATCCAGCATGTCGCGGGGCAAGCGATCCCATATGGCGCGAAAAATATCGATACTGATATTATCATTCCGGCGAAATGGCTCAAAACCATCACTCGCGAGGGTTTAGGCAAAGGGGCGTTTGAAACCGTTCGCGAGATCGAGGGCAATGTATTTGACGATCCCGCCTATGCCGGATCGCAAATTCTGATCGCTGGCGATAATTTTGGCTGCGGCTCCAGCCGCGAACATGCCGCCTGGGCACTGCTGGATCTGGGCATCCGCGCGGTCCTCGCCCCAAGCTATTCGGACATCTTCTCTGGCAACGCGGTGAAGAACGGCATTCTGCCGATCGTCCTGCCTCAAGCGGCGATTGACCGTTTGCTGGAGGTCGCACGAGCGGGCGAGCCGATCGACATCGATCTGGAAACGCAATCCGTCACAACGCCGTTTCAAGATCGCTTTGCGTTCGATATCGATCCGTTCCGTAAGCATTGTCTACTGAACGGGCTGGACGAGGTCGCGCTAACGCTAGAGCGCAAAGACGCCATTCAATCATATGAGAACCAGCGCGCATCCTCGCAAAGCTGGCTGACACAAGGAACGGAGACACACGCATGAAAGCGCTACGCACACACGAGATTGGCGGACCGGAAACGCTGAAACTCGACGAAATTGAGGTGCCAGCGCCGGGCAAAGACGAAGTTCTGGTCGACGTAAAGGCGTGCGCGATCAACTATCCTGATACGTTGATGATCCGCGACCTCTATCAGTTCAAGCCGCAGCGCCCCTATTCACCCGGCGGCGAACTTGCTGGCGTGGTTGAGGCGGTTGGCGAAGGCGTGGAAGGCTACAACATCGGCGACAAAGTGATGGCCGGAATTGGCAATGGCGGATTGTCGGAGAAGGTCATTGTGCCTGCCGCTCGCATGTTCCCCATCCCAGACGGCGTACCCTATGAGAAGGCCGCATCGCTGCTCATGACATATGGCACCACGATCCACGGGTTGAAGGATCGCGGCCACATCAAGGCAGGTGACACGGTCCTGATCCTGGGCGCGGCGGGCGGTGTTGGCTTGTCTGCGGTTGAACTTGCAAAAGCGTTTGGCGCGAAAGTCGTCGCGGCGGTCTCCAGCGAAGCGAAGGGCGAAGTCGCCAAGCAGGCTGGCGCGGACGAGGTTGTGATTTATCCGCGCGACGAAATGGACAAAGCCGCCTCCAAAGAGCTCGCTCGGCGCATTTAAGGCCGCGTGCGGCCCAGAAGGTGCGAACATCGTCTATGACATTGTTGGCGGCCAATATTCCGAGCCAGCCCTGCGCTCAATCGCGTGGGAGGGCCGCTTTCTAGTGGTCGGCTTCCCGGCGGGCATCGCGAAAATGCCATTGAACCTGACGCTGCTGAAATCCTGCGATATCTGCGGTGTGTTCTGGGGCGCGTTTACAGCGCGCGAACCGGCCAAATTCGTCGAGCAGGTCAAGGAGCTGTTCGAGTTGATGAAAGCGGGCAAGATTGATCCGCTGGTCTCTGAAACCTTCCCATTGGAGCGCGCAGGCGAGGCAATCGCCAAGCTGGAAAGCCGCGAGGCAGTGGGCAAGCTCGTGGTGACGATGGACTAGGCCGTAAATTCATAATTCGCGCACGCTTATTGAAGACGCCGCGCGATCCGCGCTTGCCGCAGGCCGCCCAGCCTCCTATTTTGCCTGGGTACATTTCAATTCTTGGGCCGCTGGCCGAGGGGACTAACATGACTGATTTCAAAGATCGCGAACGCGCCGAAGAAGCCAAGTTCGCAATGGACGAAGAAACCGCCTTTAAAGTGGCGGCGCGTCGCAATCGCTTGCTGGGTGAATGGGCCGCTGGCCTCATGAGCCTCACCGAGGAAGAGACCGACGCCTATAAGAAAGCCGTCGTGCAGGCAGACTTTGAAGAAGCCGGCGATGAAGATGTGATTCGCAAGCTGCTGGGTGATCTCACCGCGGCGGAATGCAATGTCAGCGAAGATGACATTCGCACAAAGCTGGAAGAAAAAGCCGTCGAGGCAAAACGTCAATTGATGAGCGAGAGCTAAGCGGCATGCCTATGGCAGCGGCCGACATCGAGGCGCTCATCACTGCGGCGCTACCCGGCGCAGTGGTGGAGATGCGCGATCTGGCCGGAGATAATGATCACTGGGCTGCGACCATCACTGCGCCGCAATTTGCAGGCAAGAACCGGGTTCAGCAGCACAAGATGGTTTATGCGGCGCTGGGTGAGCGCATGGGCGGCGAACTGCACGCCTTGCAAGTCACCACCGTGGTTCCCACCTAATCCCCATACGATTTTCCATGGTTCATTTTTCAAAGGTTTAGGCCATTATGTCTGACACAAACGCCCGCATCGCCAACATCGTTAGCGAAAACGATGTCGTTTTGTTCATGAAGGGCACGCCGCTGTTCCCGCAATGCGGATTTTCCAGCCGGGCCATCGCGATCCTTGATCATTGCGGCGTCGCCTATGAAAGCGTCGACGTGCTGCAAGACATGGAAGTGCGCCAAGGCATCAAGACCTATTCCGATTGGCCAACCATCCCTCAGCTTTATGTGAAGGGCGAATTTCTGGGCGGCAGCGACATTATGATGGAAATGTTCGAAGCGGGCGAACTGCAACAGCTGATGGAAGAAAAAGCGGTCGCGAAGGCCGAAGCCTCTTAAGTTTGCGCACTCGCATCCGCGAGCGCGAAAGCCAGAATATAAACGTTCCAGATACGAAAAACCCGCCTCGTGAACCAAACGAGGCGGGTTTTCTAATTTCGGGGAGGTGAAACCAAGAGACCAAAAAAGACCTCACCTCTTTATCGAAGACCACTAGGGGCACACAATACTATGCACCCACCGTGCCAAAAACACGAAGAGCGGCCTTTTCAGCCAGTTAAATGGTTTCTACGGATTAACCATAAGGTCAAATGTAAAAGATACCGACAAGCAAAGCTGCAAATACGCTTGGCAAGTCGCCCCGCCCCCGGCATCACTGCAGGCAATGGCAGATCACACACAGCAGTCACCTGAAGGCATCCCCGCCGCGACCATCGTTATCTTTCGCAAGAGCAGCAATGGCGGCGCTCCTGAAACCCTGATGACGGTCCGATCGCGCAATATGGCGTTTGCCGGCGGCATGGCGGTGTTCCCTGGCGGGCGCGTCGATGATGCGGACTTTGCACTAGCCCGCACGCTCACCTCTCCACTCGATGTAAGTGAGCTTGCACATCAGATCGCGGCAGTTCGCGAGACCATCGAAGAAACTGGCCTAGCGCTTGGAATTGCGGGCGATGTTGACGCGGCAAAGGCCGCCGATGCGCGGGCAATGCTGCTGGAGATGGGAGAGCTTGCACCCGTGCTTGAGGCCTTCGACTGGTCGCTCGACCTTGATCAGATCACGCCGTTCGCCCGCTGGTATCCCAAGAATGAGAACATCAGCCGCGTCTATGACACGCGCTTTTACCTTGCCAATTTGGGCACGGGCGAGGTGGAGATCGCCGCGGATCAATCAGAAAACACGCGTTTGTTCTGGGTCAGTGCGCAGGGCGCGCTCGACATGGCTGAACGCGGCGAGATCAAGCTGATCTTCCCGACCCGCCGGAACCTGGAGCGCCTGGCTCTGTTCGCAAGCTATGATGAAGCGCGCGCTCAGGCCGAGGCTATTCCAGTCAAAACCATCGTTCCCATGGTTGACGACAGCAATGATCAGCCAATGCTGCGGATCATGGAAGACGCCGGTTATCCGATCACGGCGGAATTGCTGGAGACCGTTCAGCGCGGGTAGAAAAATTTGGCTGGCAGGCCAGTGCCAGCCCGCACCTTCCACTTATCTACGCGCAAGCCGACGATTATTCTGCTTAAAATTGGCAACACGATATCCACGCTCAGTCATTTCCTTGCGGTAATCATGGCGCGCATCGCGAATTTCCTGGCGATATTCCTCATAGGCATCGCGGCGATCCTCTTCGTCGGTCGCCCGGCGAAGGTCACTCGCCAACTCGCGCTTGGCTTCACTGATGTCAGTCCGATAATCGAGCCACCATTTGTTGCTGTCATTGTTGGGCGAAAGCGGCACGCGGTAGCCGTCGACCACAATCCCTTTCTGGTGAGCGGCGACCGGAGCCGCGATCATAGTCCCGGCAAGGGCAATTGAGGCAAGAATCATACGGGTCATCGGATGTCTCCTATCGGTGATTAATGCGCGCAAATTGTCGCTCAGCACATGAACAGCAGGTGTCGAAAGGCGCGCTGTCATGGCGGCAAGAGCGATGAGCCGTATCAGCTGTGCGGTATGAGCGACGAGTTGCAATGACCGCCATATGCAGCAATTTTCGCGCAGTAGCCTACGGCATGATCTACAAACTGGCGCGCCCGGCAGGACTCGAACCTGCTGCCTCAAGATTAGAAGTCTCGCGCTCTATCCAGATGAGCTACGGGCGCGCACGCTCTTTGCAAACACTTTAGCAATCGCAATTCGAAAGCGCATTCGCCCAATAGCGCGCTTTGCGACGGTGTAAAATCGCGTTAGGCACTTCGGCTATGAATAACCCGGATAACAATGCGGCCAGCGGGCCGATTGCGACCAGCACAGCACCGCGAACTTTCCGCTATTACGACCTGGTGATGGCCGCCTTTGTGGCGATCCTGCTGCTCTCCAACATCATCGGCGCGGCAAAACTGACCTTCGTCGAAGTGCCATTCTGGCCCGATGGCATGTGGCCAGCGCCCGATGGGATGTTTATCTACGGCGCCGGGATCCTGTTCTTCCCGCTCGGCTATGTCATCGGCGATATTCTGACCGAGATATATGGCTTTGCAAAAGCGCGCCGGGTGATCTGGACCGGCTTTGCGGCGATGATCTTCCTCGCCTTTATGAGCTATGTTGTAGTCGGCCTGCCCGCCTTTGCTGGGTGGGAATGCGCGGCCAGCGCCTCGCTGCAATTTACAGGCGACAGCGACTCAATCCCCGGCGAGATATGCCAGCAAACCTACGAATCCGTCTTTGGCAGCACATGGCGGATCGTGATCGCCTCGATCATCGCATTCTGGGCCGGTGAATTCGTTAATTCCTACGTTATGGCCAAGATGAAGGTGTGGACGAAGGGCAAGGCGCTGTGGGCCCGCACGATTGGCTCGACTGTGGTTGGTCAAGGGGTCGACAGCCTGATCTTCTACCCCATCGCCTTTTACGGCATTTGGAGCACTGAGGCGGTGATCACCGTGATGATCACCAATTGGCTGCTGAAGGTTCTGTGGGAGGCTTTACTGACCCCGGTGACCTATTTGGTGGTTGGCAAGCTGAAAAGCGCGGAAGGCGTCGATCTGTTCGATACTGAGACCAACTTCTCCCCCTTTGCGAGTGAGAAACAAGAGGCTTAACGCCTCCCTGCCCTAGGCTACTCCTGACTTCCAACGGGCTGGTGCAACGCGCCATCATCGACGATCTCTACGGTGAAATCGACGCCGAGGCGGTCTGAAAGCAACTTCAAATCCTTCTCGGTCGGGATGCCGAATAGGTCGCGATGGCTGTCCTCCAGCCGCAAGACGAGGCCATTCTCGCCCAGCATCAACCGGCTGACCTGAAGCGAGCGCCGCGAGCGCCCGCCAATCCGCCGCGCCAGGCGAATGGCGAGGCCCCAGCACACCGCCTCTTCCAGAGCGTTTTTGGAAGCCAGCGCATGCAATTCGTCTGGCAGATTGCAGTGATTGCCATTGGCCATACTCGCCGCCGCCAGCATCGCACGCCCTTGCCCATCAATCGCCAGCCAGCGCTTGTGCATCGCCCAATCCACCGCCAGCGGATGGCGCAGGTTCGGCTCAATCTGCATGCTCGCCAGCGCCAGCATGGTCGAGGACAGGCGCAGCCGCTCTGATCCGTGCTTGCCCAGCGGCGCGGCATCGGCCGTCCAGCCCGCAATCTGCGTTGCCAAGGTCGGCGGTGCGCCGCGCTGCACCGCAAACACCGCAACACCGGCCAGCAGCGGATCTTGCTCTTTCCCATGCGTCGGCAGGGCGTCGAACAGTAAGCCTTCGCGTAGGCCCCATGACGAGAAGACGACCCGCTCCGGCTCCAACTGCTCCAGCATCGCCTGCAGCAGAACCGCCGCATCGGGCAGTTTCTCCGAGCGCATGGTGGAAATCCGGTCAATCGATTTCAGGGTTTCGGGCGACTGATCGGCAAGCCCTTTGGCCAGCGCAACCGCCTCTTTCTTTGTGAGCTCAAACGCGTGCGGATCGCTCAGCGGATGGCCCCGTTCCTGCATCGCGTAAACGGCCATCGCCCGCCAGGTGCCACCCACCAAGTAGAGCGGCGCTTCAATCGCCTCGCCCCACCCAGCTTTCTTGAGCCTCTTTTGCAGCGCCTTGCGCATGTCGGATTGCTTATCCGCGTGATATTCGGGCAGCCTTAATGTGCCGAGCGGCAGTGAGGTCGCCTCTCCTGTCTCACCGCCTGCTATGCTCACCAGCTCCAGGCTGCCGCCGCCAAGGTCGGCCACCACCCCGCGGGCGCGAGGGAACGCACCAATTACACCGTTCGCGCTGAGCCGCGCCTCTTCCTCGCCAGAGATAACTTGCAAATCCAGCCCCAACGCGCGGACATCCGCCACGAACTCTGGACCATTTTCGGCATCACGCACAGCGGCGGTGGCAACCGTCTCAATATCTTCAATCCCCAAGCCATCGAGCAGCAGCACAAAGCGCCTTAGGCCCCGCATGGCGAGCTCCACCGCTTCATCCGCCAGCCTGCCTGTTTGGGAGATTTCGCGTCCTAGCCGCGCCGTTACCTTTTCATTGAACAGGACAGTCGGCGCCCGCATCGTCCCGCCATAGACCACCAAACGAACCGTATTCGAACCCACATCGATGATCGCGCGTTCGGCTTTGTTCCCAGAGAACGCCCCCTCGCGATCCGCTCGCTTGGCTCTCAATGTCATCCAGTTCCGCCCCTTCGCAGCGACAATTTCGGCACAGCGCCCGCCTCCAATGCGCCCCCACGCCCCGACAGCGACGGGTTTGTCATAAAATAACGGTGACAATTAAAAGGCTTAGCATCTGTTACGACACGTTCATAGGAGCCATCGGATTGCAACCACCAGCTTTGCTCTGTGTCGAGCATATTGGCGAGCAGCACCTGTTGCAGCACCTGATCATGCACGGTGCGATTGGTGATTGGGATCAGCGTTTCGACCCGGCGATCAAGATTGCGCTCCATCAGATCCGCTGATGCAATATAAACCCGCGCCTCTTCGCCGGGCATCGGCGCGCCATTGGCAAAGGCGTAAATCCGGCTGTGCTCCAGAAAGCGCCCGATGATTGATTTCACGCGAATATTCTCGCTCAGCCCCGCGATGCCGGGCCTCAGGCAGCAGATACCGCGCACTATCAACTCAACCATAACCCCAGCCCCGCTCGCTTCGTACAGGCGGTCAATGATCCCCTGATCGGTGATCTGATTGCACTTGATCCAGATTGCGGCGGGCCTACCCGCCTTTGCATTGGCGATTTCGATGTCGATCCGGCTGTCAATCTCATCGCGCAGGTTGATCGGCGCGATCTTCAGCGCCTGCAGCTCGTCCGGCTCTACATAGCCAGTGATGAAATTGAACATTTTCGTCGCATCACGAACCAGCTGAGGGTCAGCGGTGAAAAACGACAGGTCGGTGTAAATCTTGGCGGTGATCGGGTGATAATTACCCGTGCCAAAGTGGCAATAGGTGCGCAGCCCCTCTTCCTCGCGGCGCACGACCATCGCCACTTTCGCGTGGGTTTTCCAGTCGACAAAGCCGTAGATCACCTGAACTCCGGCGCGCTCCAGCTTGCTCGCCCACATCAGGTTTTGCTCTTCATCAAACCTCGCCTTCAGCTCAACCACTGCGGTTACCGATTTACCAGCTTCCGCCGCTGCGATCAGACCGTTGATGACGGCCGATTGCGAGCCTGCGCGGTAGAGCGTTTGCTTGATCGCCACGACATCGGGATCAGCCGCCGCCTGCCTGATAAAGTCGACCACCACTTCAAAGCTCTCGTAGGGGTGGTGAATTACGATGTCTTTTTCGCGAATGGCCGAAAATGCATCGCCATCATGCTCGCGAATACGCTCTGGATAGCGCGGGCTGTAGCTGTCGAACTTGAGGTCTGGCCGGTCTTCCTCGACAATTTCAGCCAGCCCATCAATGCCGATAATACCATCGGTCTTGATCACTGCAGCTTCGTGAATTCCAAGCTGCTCGAGCAATATTTGCTCAGCCCGCGGATCAAAGTCTTCTTCAATTTCCAGCTGGATCACGCGGCCACGGCGGCGGCGCTGGATCGCGCTGCGGAAATAGCGCACGAGGTCTTCGGCTTCTTCCTCAACTTCAATATCACTGTCGCGCAGGACCCGAAACTGGCCATCGCCTTTGATCGTAAAGCCGGGGAATAGCATGCTGGCATAGCGCTGGATCAAGTTGGAGATCGAGACATAGATCGCCCCTTCCCCCGGCACCCGGATAAAGCGTGGTAAACCACTTGGAATCAGGATCATCTCGATGATCTGCTCAGCATCAGCATCGCGGTTCAGCGTGAACAGCACGCCGGTTCCCTCATTGGCGATGAAGGGAAAGGGATGAGCCGGATCAAGTGCTTGCGGTGTGATCACCGGCAGGATTTCATCGCGAAAATAGGTCTGAAGCCAGTCCTTTGCGTCATCGCTTAGCCGTTGATCCTCATCCACCGAAATCCCCGCATCGCTCAGCAAATGATGCAGCTCTCGCCAGCTTCTTTGTTGGTTATCGGAGATCACTTCCAATCGCTCGCGAATGGCGGAAAGCTGCTGTGACGGGGTGCGGCCATCGATCGCTGGCCGGGCGATGCCGCGCTGCACTTGAC
Organism: Erythrobacter sp. SN6-5; assembly: GCF_057364945.1. Lineage (NCBI taxonomy): Bacteria > Pseudomonadati > Pseudomonadota > Alphaproteobacteria > Sphingomonadales > Erythrobacteraceae > Erythrobacter > Erythrobacter sp. SN6-5. The sequence continues at coordinate 1,761,370 of NZ_CP200282.1, read as the reverse complement.
CGACCAGACCCGCCACGCGGATCATCATAAACTCATCGAGATTGGTACCGGAGATCGAGAGAAAACGCAGCCGCTCCAGCAGCGGATATTTCGCATTGTCAGCCTCGGCCAGCACACGCTCGTTGAAGCTCAACCAGGACAGCTCGCGGTTGAAGTACGCCTCGCCAGAGTGCGGCGGCACCGCGTCATCCGGGCCAAGATCGGCGGGCACGTCGTCAGTGCTGGAGATTGGCTGGCTGCCCATCATCGCCCCATTCTTGAGAGTTTGAATGCTGCTGATTTACCGGACATATCCGCGATGTAAATCAAGCGCGCAAACTTGTCATACCAACGATCTGCAATCCGCGATTTGCGTGATCCCGCGCTTGCCATTGGCATCACGGCCCAGCTGCACGATCACGTCAATGACGCTCGCCGCATAGGCGATTGTGTCCGTGCGGGAGAGGCCAATGCCAGTCTGCATCACCATCAGCGACAATTGCTCAAGCGCGCCGGTCAGACTGTTGGCGTGGATCGTCGAGAAACTGCCCGGGTGGCCCGTGTTTATCGCCCGTAGGAACGAGACGCTTTCCGCGCCGCGCAATTCGCCCAGCACAATGCGGTCTGGCCGCAGGCGCAGCGCCGCTTGCAACAGCTCATTGGCCGTGACCTTGGCCTCGCCCAGCTCGCCCTTCACCGCGACCAGGCCAACCGAGTTTTCGCCGGGGAATTTGAGCTCAGGAGTGTCTTCCACCATCACCACTCGCTCTGCGCGCGGGATCTCGCCGAGCATGGCGTTGAGGAAAGTGGTTTTACCTGTGCTGGTACCGCCCGAAATCAAAATCGTGCGGCGATTGCGGATCGCTTCGCGCAGGTAGGCAATCGGCTCGTTCTGAGCGTCCGGCATTGGCGTTTCCGGCGCGCTCGTGAGCGGCCCGGCGTCATAGGCATCCAGCGGCAGGTCGAGCCGACGGTGACGGCGAATGGCCATCACCCAATGCTTGCGTGAGGCAGGCGGACCGCAGAACTGAATCCGCGCGCCGTCTGGCAAGGTCGCCCCAAGCAGCGGATGCTCGCGGTTGATCCCCTGGTGGCTAACCCGCGCGACCTGCTCTGCCAAACGCTGAACCAGCCGGTCATCAATATCGGGCGCGTCGATCCGCTTGAAACCGGGGTCAGAGGCGTCTTCAACCCAGACTTCGCCGGGCTGATTGACCATGATCTCAGTTACGGTGTCGCGGTCCAGCCAGCGGCGAAACGGCGCAAGATAGGCGTCGAGATAGACACTGCGCTCGCCAATAATGGCCGCGCCCGGCGCAGGTACAGCCTGCTCGCCGGTCGCCGCTGCGGTTGGCCCAGTGTCATTGGCCAAAGGATGGATCTCTGCGCTCATGCAGTCACTATCAGCTCAGTTAACCGTGCTAAAATCGAGATCGCGCGCGGTGAAAACCCGGATCGGCTCACCCATCTTCACGCGTATCGTCGGACTGATCGCACCGTCTTGCTGAGCCGCAATGCTGGCCGCACCCTGCCCTGCGCCGCCGAGGACGACCGATGCACCGCCGCTGCCGATGGCGGACAGACCGCCAACCACAGAGAGCAACATGGCAGAGCCGAACCGGCGGAAGAAGTGGTTGTTCACATCGCCTTGCAGGCCGGTGGTGCCGTCAAAGGCGACCGCTGGTGAGGCGATGTTGACCGACACGCCATCGGGGCGGATCAAGCGGGTCCAGATGACATAGGCACGCTTTTGCCCCTGCTGGACGCCGGACTGATATTGCCCGACGAGGCGCGAGCTGCGCGGCACCAGCACCTTGGTGCCGTCAAAGCTGCGCACGTCCTGACTGACGACGGCCCGAACAAAGCCCGGCACATCGGTGTCGATAGCGGTCTCGAGGATCGCCGGGATCAAGGTACCTTGGGTCACCGTGGAGGTTGGATTAGCCATTGGCTGCGCCTGAGCAGGAGCGCCGCCTACACCGCCGATGCGGCTGGCAAATTCGCTGGCAGAGCCTACTGCGCCGCCCGGTGCAGAGGTAGCGCTAGCTGTCGCCGCTATAGGTGCCGGTGCGACGGCTTCACCAAGACGCGCAGCGCCTGCCGCAGCGCTGGCATCAAACACCATAGTCGGCGTCGCATAGGGATTGGTCGCTGGGCCAAGCACGCGATTGGGATTGTTCGAAAACACTGGCGATGGCGCAGGGTCGCTGCGCGGCGCTCTGGCCGAGCGCAACCTGCGCAACGTTCACAGGAGCGGCTGCTCCCGGCGCTCTCGCAGGCGGCGGCGCGCTAGCCACGGTCGCTGGAGCAGTTTCCGCCGTGCCGGTGCGCGCAGCGTCCATGCTCCACAGCGTAACTGCGCCAAGGCCAAGGACGATGACCGCACCCAAAGCGAGGCCCAATCCGTCAGATTTGGACGCGCGCTCTGTGACAGCGGGAAAGCCATTGCGGCTGGCAAGATCGATGATCTCTGCCGACTCGCCATCGCGCGGATCAACATTGGCGTCAGAATTTGCATCCGCGCCGTTTGGCCTCTTCTTGGGCGGCATTCGCATGGCAAGGCGCATCACTTCACCTCCGTGTTGGTGCTAAGTCGGGCAAGCGCAGCATTATCGTTGAGCGCCCCGAGATCGACCGATCGGATCGGCCCGGTGTTGGTCAAAACTGCGCTGTCTTCGCCAGAGCGCAAAATGATCTGTGTCGGCACGCCTTCCACGATCACAGTGTCCCCGCGAACGGTAAAATTGACTGGGCCTTCATCGCCTTTGTGGTTGGTCACGAGGATTGCCGGAATGGTCGTGCCATCAGGCCAGGTCAGGAACGTGGTGTCGCCATCATCATAGGCGCGGGTCGGGACCAGTTCCTTGTCGCCTTCGCTCGCCCATTCAAAATTGAGCCGCGATGGATCGCTCACCGCGAATGGATCATTGGCCGCCGCCAATTCCGCTGCGCTGGCGCGTTCGCGCTCTTCCCGCTCCAGCCGCGCAAGCCGCTCCGCTTCTTCAGCGGCCTCAGCCTCCGGATAGCTAAACTGCAGGACATAGAGCGGCTTGTTGCGCGGACTTGCGACCAAATCGAACAGATATGTGCGCTTGGTCGTCACCACAGTCATATTGGTGCTGGCATTGGCCGAAAGCGGCTTCACGAACAGCAGGCTCGCGCGTTTATTGGGCGTGACCTGCCAGGCTTGGCTGTCGCCAATCGCAACGTTCTCGATCGTCTCGTCATCGCGAAACTTGATCGTGGCTTGGACTTTGGGCTTGCCAGAAATGCGCACCACCTGGGTCTCATCATAGACCATGGTGACAAGGCGCGAGTCCTGCGCGACGGCAGGCGCAGCGGCGATAGGCATGAGGCCCAATGCGAGGGCTGCAAGCGGAAGCCGGAATTTCGGCGCGCGGATCATTTTGTCGTCTCCGGTTTACGCGAATGTGCGGGACGGAAGCGATTGCCTATCCCATGGGTGCGTGACGTGGATGGATTGAGCGGAGCGTTCTGCACGCCTCCGCCTGAACTGGTCGCGAACACGCGGGTCTCGCGCACTGTAGCACCACTGGCCGTTCCCGTGTCATTGGCGGCGGTGATGGTTGTGATCGTCGGCATATCAATCCGGCGTTGGCCAGTCGCGCCAACTGGCGCAGTTTGCGCGTTCCGATTGTCGGCGACCGTCACTTGCGGCTGAGGCGGCATGCTTGTCATGTCGCGGCCCTTCTCAACCTCAACATTCTGGGCAAAGCCGAACACCTGCCATCCGGCGACCATGGTGGAGGTGACTTTGATCGTCATGATCATCAGCGCCACATGGACCGCACCGACCAGGAAGAACGCCATGGCGGCCTGCTGATCAATCTCGCCCGGTACAGCCACCAAAGCGGCGAGGATTGGCACGGCAAGCTCCAGCATGATTGATCCGCCGAGCACCGCGAACAGTGGAGTCAGCGCGAGCATCACTACGCCTTTGAGCCAGCCAACAAACAGGCCGCGTGTGCCATTGAAAAGCGCCATAACTACGAAGATCGGCCCCAGCGCCACGAGCAGTGCGAGGCCAATGCGTGCCGTCACAAGCAGGCCGACGGTACCGAGCAGCAGCAGCATAGCGCCGAGCCACATCATGCCGGGCGGCGAGAACGCGCTGATATCAACTTCGCCCGTACTGGCGTCTTGCACGGCCAGGAACACGATATCGAGCTTGGTCGCGAAGGTCTGCGTTGCGGAACCATCGCTGTCTGTGAGAATACCCGCCAGCCAGTCTGGCCCACCAACGGCGATGTTCCACACCACGCTTTGATAGGCGACCCAGCTGGTCACAAAGGTCAGCACCAAGCCAATGGTGAGGATGCGCGGAGTAAGCGCGCGAATGCTAAGATTGGAACGCCCGAGCAGCAGACTGATCCCGAAGAACGCAACATAGAGCGTAAGCAAGATTGTCAGCACCGTCGCCAGCGACCCGCCCGAGGCAAACAAGCGCCCAAAGGCGTCGCCCGTCACTTCACTGGCGATGCAATCCACCGCCGTTAAAGCGGCGGCAACGCCAGTGCCCATATTCTCGGCAACAGTGTCGCAATTGGCCGTCATTCGGCCGCCAATCGCACGGCTTGTGCGTCATCGGAATCGAAGCTCGGTCCGTCAGGCCAGGCATGATTGGTCAGCGCCGGATACCAATCCTCTGGCTTGTCACCAACTGCCTCCCGCAGCAGGTCAAGCCTGCGCACGGAGCTTTCACGGCCAGAAAGGACAGTAAGCACCTCAGGCGCGCCAGACAGATCGAGCCGGACAACCACACTCGCATCGGGCTGGCGCACAAGGAAACAGCGCGAATGGGCTGGCAATGTGCGGATCAGCGCCAACTCATGCTCGGTCAGGCCAAAGCCCTCGCAATAATCCTTAGCCTGCGCTCTGCTGTTTGGCATAAACACCATGGTCGCGGTCTGCTCGACCAAAGCGGTCGAAATGCGGCTTTCCAGCGCGTCGGCGGCGGATTGTGTGGCAAATCCGACCAGAGCATTGCGCTTACGCAAAGTCTTGAGCCAATCGCGGATACGCGCGGCGAACACCTCATCATCGAGCGCCTTCCAGCCCTCGTCGATCAGGATCATGGTTGGCTGCCCATCGAGCCGTTCGTCGACGCGGTGGAACAAATACATCATGGTTGGCGTGCGCAGGCGCGGGTTTTCGAGCAGCGCAGTCATGTCAAAACCAAGCACGCGATGATCGAGATAGAGCCTATCCTGCTCATTGTCGAACAGCCAGGCATGCTCGCCGCCTTCTGCGTCTTCTGACGCGTCGTTCGAACCAATCCATGCCGACAGGCGGTCGGCCAGATCACCGGGCTCAGGGCGTTTTGCCCCGGCCAGCAGCTCCTTAAAGTGGCGCAGACGGCGCAAGCCCGCATCATTGGCATAGGCCGCATCGACAGCCGCGCTGATCGTTGCGAATTCCTCTGGCCCGTCTGCATCGAGCAGCACCGCCAGCCAATCGCGCAAGAATGCCTTGTTAGTCGGCGTGTCCGGCAAAGACAGCGGATTAAACCCGGTTGGCTCGTCGGCGCAGATGCGGTCATAGCGCCCGCCAATACCGCGCACGAACAGTTCCGCGCCGCGATCCTTATCGAACAAGATGGTCCGGGGGCTAAACTTTTGCGCTTGCGCCGCCAAGAAGTTCATCACCACCGTCTTGCCCGAACCAGATGGCCCGATGACCGAGAAATTGCCAAGATCGCCGTGGTGGAAATTGAAGAAGAACGGGGTCGCACTGGTCGTCTCCAGCAAAGTGACCGCATCGCCCCAATGATTGCCGCTGGCCTGGCCCAAGGCAAAGCCGTGGAAGCTGCCAAAGCTCGCCATATTGGCCGAGGAAATGAGTGCACGGCGCACGATATATTCCTCATTACCGGGGAATTGCGCCCAGAATGCAGGTTCCAGATTGGTGTCTTCGCGCACTGCAATCGCACCGGTATCCGCCAGCGCTGCGGCGCAGGCCGCCGTTGCATCGTCCAGCCGATCAAGACTGCGCTCTCGGACCAGCACGGTAAGGTGGTGATCGCCAAATCCGACCGCGCCATTGCCCAACGCATCGCGCGCCGCCAGCATATCATTGCGCTCTGCCGCCGCTTCTTCATCGACGGAACGCAGGCGCCGCAGCGCCAGATCAATCCGCTCCCGCGCGGTCGTGCGTTCGTTGGGCGCATAACTCTCGGTCACGATCATCTCATATGGGAGGCGCAGCAAGCCATCGAGCAGACCGGGAGAGGTCGCCTCGGGATAGTCTTTAAGGCCCAAGATCGCGGAGAAATCCGGTTGGCCAGAGCCACGTTGCTCCATAGCATCAAGGCCAAAGCTGGCGCGGCGATAGGGCAGCATATGGCCGATATCAGTGTCTTCAGCCGGGCGGCGCACGGGACGCATCTCGCCATTGTAGAGCGCGGAGAGCAGCTCCAGCATTTCTGAATTGGTGCCATCACTGCCGGGCACGGAGTAATCGGCAAGCACGCTCGCACCGTAGGCAGAAAGCGATGCGACCAGGCCCGTGGCGGCTGATTTCAGGCTGCGCACGTCCTTGATATCAGCTTCGAGTTCGCTTTGCCCGGTGCGGCTCCACATCCGTGAAAAACGCTCTGCAAGGCTCGGCCTTGCCGCGCGCGGGGCGACGGATCAGCGTGATAAACTGGTCATTGATGAACAGCGAACCGCCCGCCAGCCGCTCTTTCCAGCGCTGGTCAATATGGCGCGACAGCGGATCGGCAAAGTGTGCCTCCAGATCAACCTCAACCTGACGGCGGATGACATGGTGGTAGAGCGCAAAGCGCGCATCCAAGGTCGAGCGCAGCATCACCTCGCGCGTCGCTGCATGGGCATTGAGCGCGTCGGAATCCTCGGTTTCAAACAGCAAGCCGGGCACCTGGATCGCGGTCATCACCGATCCATCGCGCAGCAAAACCGTGCTTTCATCGATCAGCCGCGCATATGGCAGACGAGCGCCAGCCAGCGCCTCTTTAGCGCTCCAGCTTGCCGGTCCAATCCATTTCACCATAGTAGGCCCTCCTTGTCAGGCCTTACGCAGCGTAGCTGTTACAGCCCCACCGCTTGTAATTCTTGACCCGCGGACACTTGGAAACCTTAGTAATCCAAAGGTCGAAAATGCGCGGTTCGCGAAGCGAAGAAAAATAGCCGATTACGTGCACGACCACCGGCACGATCATGATCCACCAGTTTTTGAGGATCAAAAATGCAATCGTCGTCACCATCAGATTGATGATGAAAAAGTTCATCGTGACGCCAGCAAACATTTGCGGACGGGTAAGAGCGCGGTGAACCGGATGGCGGACGAGATTGGTCATATACCTGCCTCAGGCCGCCGCGCTTTGAATGCCAGCAACGATGGTCGATGCGCCGAACAGAATGAACACGCCGATGATTACGGTCGCGCCAAAGCGCCAATTCATGCGGCCAGTCAGCATCATAAAGCCAACCGCTGCGACAGCCATCACTGCAATCGCGGTCGCGACATTGCCCAGCAGCGTACCTTGCAACCAGCCCAGCGCCGCGACGATCGGGCCGGAACCTTGCGGGTCAGCAACCTGCTGAGCATGCGCAGCAACGGGTGCCAGCATCAGAGCGATAAAGGTCGCAATCCGAGCCATCATCATGGCTGGCATGCGAAGAAGTAACGACATTGATGTTCTCATTCGTGTTCTGCTTTGTCCTTAGGTGCCGCGTGTACGACGTCATGGTTAAAAAGGTTGCGTATCGATGCGCGAGTGCGAAGCCAATCGGCCCATGATGGCCGCGACATAGAGTTTCGTCTCACGAATGTTTGGAACGCCGCCCGCACGTTCTACCCGTCCGGGTCCAGCGTTGTATGCGGCCAATGCTTTTTCGAGATCTCCGTCAAAACGATCGAGTTGCTCGCGCAGATAGCGCGCCCCGCCCTCAAGGTTTTGAAACGGATCATCCGGGTCCACGCCCAGATATCTAGCGGTGCCCGGCATCAATTGCGCGAGGCCCCGCGCGCCCGCATGCGACACTGCATTGGGACGCCAACGGCTCTCTTGCCAAACCAGTGCCTCCAGCAGCGATGGGCTGAGATCGAACCGCACAGACAGGCTTTGAATGGTGTCGGCATACATTGCTGGCACACCCAAGGCATGGCGCGAAGGATCGGCAATAATGCCGTCCGGTACGATCATAGCATCGAGATCAGCAACCTCGCCAGAGGTAGAGAATTCAGGATTTTGGGTGATCGCCACCGCCCGTGCGCCGGTGACCCAGCGGGCACCGTCAGCATCGATTTGCAGCACGTCCGCCTGCGCGGGTGCAGTTGTTAGGGCAAGCGCAGCAGCGGCACCGGCCATGCCCAAACGAGCGAGAATCATCCAAAACCCTCCAATCACACCCCCTTGCTCATAGTACATGACAAGCAAGTGACATTTACGCAGACCATACCCTTATCAAGGCAAAATATTGCGTAGCAATTAAAGTTAACGCCTATGATTAAGCGATAGATTGGACCGGTTGCAAACACGAAAGCAATCAGGGGGCCTATCGAACCCGCCCAATTGCGTCGTTTTGTGCGATGAAGTGTTGGAAATACTGGCTAGGCGACAAGGCCAACCGAACGGTTCACTCGTTCAATGTCACACGATTGGCGAAACGTTCAGTCGAAGCTGGCGCAAATTCGTCATTTTTGAGCATTCGCAGTGCCTTGCGAGCGAGTCGGCGCGAATCGGTTGCCGTGCCATTGGCCGTGTCGATTTCAATACGATCACTGCTGGCGGCCGCAGCTCTAAACAAAGAGCGTGCGCGCTCTTCATCGCCCTGTCTGGCATAGGCGATGCCCAGATTGATCAGTTGTGCGGCATCATGAGAGCGGATCGCTTCCAGTTCGGCAATCGCATCAGCATTACGGCCAGCGACCAAATGTGCGGCTTGCAAATCAGGCTCTACCTGCCTTGCAATGGCCTCAGATGTGACAGGACTTGCTGTCAAAGACGCAGCAACCAATGCTGAAGTGATGAACACGGCTCTCTCCTTCTCGAATGATGAGAAGATGCGCCGCCACACCCCAAATCGCAATAAAAATGTCATATTGTCATTTTTCTGTAACGCGATCCGCTTTCCATCTGTTTTAAAACGACAAATTTTACAACTTTTATCACCTTGAGGTAACGCAAAATCTGTCGAAAAAGACACAAACATCTTTTTTTTGTCATAGTTCGGTCAAAGAAACCGAAGCGTCATATTCGAAGCAATTCCGTCATGATCGCTGCCTAGCGGAGTCCCCGAACGCAACCTCTGCGCTCAATCGATTCTTCGGTTTTTAAGGGGACCGCTCGCTGTGAAAAATATGTCTCGTACTCTCGTTCTTGGTTGCAGCCTCGCTGCTTTGGCTGCCTGCGGCGGCGATGAAATCGTCTCACCCGGCACCTCTGGGGACATCATCATCAATAACCCCGCGCCAACCCCAGCGCCCACCACCACACCGCCGACCGGCGGCGGAACCGTCACACCGGCGGCTGGCTGCCCAACGATCAACTCAACTGGCGGCCTTACCGATGCTGGCACGATCACTGGTCCAACCGGCGAATACCGCGTGTGCGAACTACCCGCGCTGATCGATGCCGATGACACCCTGCCATTCGTGGACGGCCTGCTGTACGCTCTGCCCGGCCGCGTCGATGTCGGCACAGACCAAGGCTTTGCTAGCACCGGCACGAACGTAACGCTGACGGTTGCTGACGGCGTTATCGTGTTCGGTTCGACCGGCCGTTCGTTCCTGGTCGTCAACCGCGGCAATGCGTTGAACTCCGTCGGCACGGCTGAGCGTCCAATCGTCTGGACCAGCCGCGACAATGTCCTCGGCCTCAGCGATGACAACTCAACCGGCCAATGGGGCGGCATTGTTCTCCTAGGCCGCGCGCCAGTCTCAGACTGCGCAACCGGTGTGTTCAACACCGATGCCAATCCGAATGCCAACCCGACCTGCGAGCAATCGCTCGAGGGCACCACAGTTGCTACCAATTTTGGCGGCGGCGACAGTGCGGACAGTTCTGGCGAGATGAACTACAACCAAATCCGCTTCTCCGGCTTCAGCCTTGCGCCAGGTGATGAGCTGCAATCGCTGACCACTGGCGGCATCGGCAGCGGAACCACGCTCGCAAACTTCATGTCGTTCAACAGCTCGGACGATGGCATGGAATTCTTCGGCGGCGCAGTGAACATGACCAATGTTGTGGCCGTTGGCGCAGACGACGACTCGATCGACGTCGACACAGGCGCTCAGGCCAACCTGCAGTTTGTCGTAGTGGCTCAGCGCACTTCTGGCGGTGACAGCCTGATTGAACTCGACTCGCCCGATGCAGACTTCTCCGTCAACGCCCGCCCACGCACCGTGCTTCAGGTGGCAAACTTCACCTTCCTCGAACGCTCCGGCTCAAACTCGCAAGCGATCCGTGCGCGCGGCGGCGCAGCGCTCAATCTCGCCAATGGCGTGATCGACACCAATGACGAGACTTGCCTGCGCATCGACGAGACCTTCACTCGCGATGTCCCGCCTAGTTTCAACTCGGTAGTCGGCGATTGTGATGCGGCGCGGCCTGTTCGCGGCGATTCTGGCGTGAGCGATGCAGAGGTTCAGGCATTGGTCGATGGCGGCACGAACAACAACGTCGCCTTCACCATCTCACTGACCGGGATCGTCAACGGCACCAATGAAACCGGCGTTGCCGCGTTCGATCCAACCGCCCTCTCCAGCTTCTTCACAGCGGAAACATTCGTCGGCGCGGTTCCAGATGCTGCGGATACCCGCTTCGGCAACTGGACCTGCAATTCCGGCACGCTTGATTTCGGTAGCACCACCGGGGCTTGCACCTCGCTGCCTGTCTACTGATCGGACGCCTTAAATGCGAAAGGGAGGTGCTGTGATCTGGTCAAGATCTCCGGCGCCTCCCTTCTCACAATCTAAGAGCCATGCATCTGGCTCATCACAGTTTCAGACCTGATTTCATGAGGGGGTCTAATATCATGCCAATTGGCAAGCGCCTCGTAGGCACGCTGCTCTTCACAACCGCGCTGACGTTCCCAGCATTCGCCGCTGCGCAAGAGGTTGAGCAGTCTCCGGTAACTGAAGCGGATGACGAGACAGTCGAGAGCGAAGAAGAACAAGAGGCGCAAGAACAGCAGCCGGACGTGTCTGTGCCGGGCGGCGGCATTATCGTCACCGGGCGCCGCAACCGCGACCCGCAGCGCGCCTCAACCCAAGTGCTCAGCGTATTGTCCGAAGAAGACATCGCGCGCACCGGTGAGAGCGATATTGCCGGCGCGCTGGGCCGGGTAACTGGCCTGTCGTTGGTCGGTGATGGCCGCGTATTCGTGCGCGGTCTGGGAGATCGCTATTCTCTCGCGCTGCTCAATGGCCTGCCCCTGCCGAGCCCGGAACCGCTCAGCCGTGTTGTCCCGCTCGATATTTTTCCGACCAGCGTGGTTGCGTCCTCTCTGGTGCAGAAAACCTACTCTGCGAACTTCCCTGGCGAGTTTGGCGGCGGTGTGATCAACCTGACCACGCGCGCCGTGCCGGCAGAGGATTTCCTCAGCTTCAGCTTCAGCACCGGCGGAGACACAGAGACCACCTTCCAAGATGGACTCACCTATTTTGGCTCTGATCTCGACCCGTTCGGTTTCGACAATGGCAACCGCGATATACCATCCAATCTGGCCGCTTTCTTTGCCAGCGGAGACCGGATCGAAGACACCTCGATTGAGGTTCAAGAAGGGGTTGCGGGGCAGATCCTGCCGACCAATCTCGTCACATTGCAGCGCAATGACACACTGCCAGCGAACTTTTCCGCATCGATAACGGGCGGCACCTCGATTGAGCTGGGCGGCGACAATTACCTCGGCATAATCGCCACCGCATCGATCAAGAACAATTGGCGCAACCGCAACGTGCGCAGCCAGTTTGCCACGCCTGACCTGGCCACGGTCACGGAAGACTTCACGACCTTCATCACTGACAACAATGTTCTGGTGAACGGCCTACTCAGTTTTGGCCTCGACCTCGGCCCCCACACCTTGCGATGGACCAACCTGTACATCCGCGACACGCTGAAAACCGCGCGGCTTGAGCAAGGCACAAATTTCCTTTTCGGCGAGACCGGATTTGATTTTGCCAACCAGCAAACGGCCTGGTTTGAGCGGCAGCTGATCGACACACAATTTGTCGGCGAGTTCGATTTTGACCGTTTCGACTTTGATGTGCGCGCTGGCTATGCCCGCACTGATCGCGAGGCACCGTTCAACGCCAATGTTCGCTACACCCGGACGAACTTTGCCGAGGACCCGCTTGGCGAATTCTTCGTAGCCTATCTCAACCGCTTGTCGGACACGGGCCTGACGACCATCGCCTTCGATGATCTTCAGGAGGAACTGCTGTTCGGTAGTGTCGACGTCTCTTACGAAGTCACCGACACGCTCGAGCTGACCGCAGGATACGCCTATAGCGACACTGACCGCCGTTCCTCCAGCCGAGAGTTCAGCCCGCTGATCGAAGGCGATGTGCTAGACGACAGCCTGGTGCCAATCCTCGGTCTGCGCCGTCCGGGCGACCTCATCAATGGAGCGACATTGGCTGGCTTCAACGTTCGCCTGGACGAGACAAGCCCGTTTCCCGTCTTTGACGCAGCGCTCGAAACACAGGCCGGATACGGCATTATCCGCTTCCTGCCGACTGACAGGCTGACGATGGAATTTGGCGTCCGCTATGAGGATGCGACGCAGACGGTTGCGCTCGATCAGACTATCTTCACCACGCCGATCGTCGGCGCGACGCCAACCAATCTGGCCGAAGATTACTTCCTGCCGGGCACCACGATCACGTGGGAGCCGGTCGAGGATTTGCAGTTGCGCCTTGCCGCCTCCAAAACCATTGCCCGGCCGCAATTTCGCGAGCTGGTGGAGCAGACCTATTTCGATCCGGAATCGAACCGCGAATTTCGCGGCAACCCCTTCCTGACCGACAGCGAGCTGTTCAATCTGGAGGCGCGCGCCGAATATTACATCAGCGGCTCTGACCGGATCAGCATCGCGGGCTTCTACAAGGAAATCGACAACCCAATCGAAGCCTTCATCTTCTCAACCGCTGGCGATCTTGTGACCAGTTTTGCCAATGCGCCCAAGGCAGAGCTTTACGGCGCCGAGATCGACCTGGTTTACGGGATCGACCTCTACAATTGGGGCGGTAGCTTCTTTGAAACCAAGCAATTGCTGTTTCTTGCGAACTACACCTACACCCAGTCGCAGATCTCGGTTGATCCGGCTGATGTGACCTTCGTGCCACCGGGCGGCGAGACCAACGCGTCGCTCTTGTTCGATGATGGTGACCCTCTGGTCGGGCAATCCGATCACATCGCCAACTTCTCTATCGGGATCGAGGACACGGAGAAGGTCCAGCAGTTCACCGTGCTGTTCAACTACGCGAGCCAGCGGGTGACCACGCGCGGATTCCAGCGCCCTGACATCGTCGAGGACCCCGGCTTGACCGTCGATATAGTCGCGCGCTCTGAGGTCGGGATGTTCGGCCAACCGTTCGAGCTGGAGCTGGAGGTGCGCAACATCTTTGGTCGCGACAATCTGGAGTTTCAGGAAAACTCGAACAACCGGATCGACATCAACAGCTATGATGTCGGCACCTCTTTCTCAATCGGGATCAAAACCGAATTCTAAGCGCGCTGAGCGGTCCACCTCTCCCCGGATTGCTCAGTCACTAGAGAGGCCGCTTTGGGAAGCCAGAGCGGCCCTTTTTGTGGGTTTTTTGTGGCGTTAGATGATCAGGGCAGATCAAAAACATAACCGCGCGAGCGCACCGTGCGCAGCGGGTTGCCCCCGCCCGCCTGCTTGATCGCACGCCGCAACCGGCCAATCCAGACATCGACCGTGCGCTCATCAATGGGCGGCTCGCGCTTGCCCAGCCCGTTGATCAAGTCATCTCGGCTGAGTACCCGGTTGGGGTTCTCTGCGAGAAAGCGCAGCAGGCGAAATTCATTGGGGCGCAGGGAAATGACCTCTCCATCCCACCGCGCTTGCAAGGCCGCCATATCAATCGACAAATCGCCAGTTTCAAACAAACGCGCCGCGTGCCGATCGTTCTGACGCGATTGCAGCGCCAGCACCCGGTCGAGCACCTTTGTGCGGTCAATCGGCCCGATCATGTAATCATGCGCCCCGGCCTTTAGGGCGCGGCGGCGGTCATCATGGTCATCTTGTTCGAGCACCATAGTCACATGCGCCTCACGCGTACGCGGATCGGCGCGCAACCGGCGGCACATTTCCAGACCCGCCAGATCGTCCATCACCCAATCGATAAAGGCCCACATAGGCCCTTCTACTAGGCGCCGCGGGCCATCGGCATAGAGCCGGTCAAAGGTGAATTGGCGGTCGCCATGGACAAAGTCGTCCTGGTTTTCAGCCAGATCGTTCGTCAGAAAGATGTTGATGACGTCCACGACCACCCCGCTTCACATTGAAGCATGGGATGGCGGCGACTTGTGACGCATTCATGACGTGTTTTTGACCGCTACAGCGATCTTGTCATATTCGGAGAATTAGGGGGCATTTCGGCTCGTAAATCTGCAAGGTTTCACGACAAAGTCAGCCCGCCATCTACGACTAAGGTCTGGCCCGTCATGTAGCTCGACAATGGCGAGGCAAGGAACAGGGCGGCGCTAAGCCATATCCTCTGGTGTGCCAGTTCGCCGCATGGGAATGCCGCTCACCATCGCTTCCAATCGCTCGGGATGGTCGGTCATCACCGAAGTCATCTTGGTGGGGACCAGTCCCGGCGCGATCCCATTCACGCGAATGCCGTCTCGCGCCCAAGCCACGCCTAAGGTTTTCACAAGGCTCGCAGCTCCGGCCTTAGACGCCGCATAGGCCGGGTTTCCGATCACTGCATTGAACGCAGCGATAGAGGAGATAACGATCATCGTTCCGCCCTTACCAGCCAAAGCGGCATGGAAGACGCGCGCAACATCCATCACCGAATTGAGGTTCACATCAACCACATCGTCCCAGCCTTTCTGGGCGAATTCCTGGCGCTCATATCGCACAAGCCCTTGGCACTGGATCAGCACATCGGGTTCGAGAACCTCATCTGGCAAAGCGTTCACTGCATCGCGGTCCGTCACATCAAGCTGATGGTAGGTAAGCTCAGTGAAATCACTGTCTTCCGCCTCCAGATAATCGCCCGCGTCGGGCCGCGTGCCGGTAACATGCACTTCGGCCCCGCGCTTACGAAACGATTGTGCAATGCCATTGCCGATCCCGCCTGATCCACCGATCACGAGGACAAGTTTACCGCTAAAATCGAGTGGGCCTGACATCAGGCTTTGTCCTTTAAATGGAGCGGCTGATCACTTCTTTCATGATCTCGCTGGTGCCGCCGTAAATCCGCTGAACACGCGCATCGCGCCACAACCGCGCTATCGCATATTCATTCATATAGCCCGCCCCGCCGTGCAATTGCAGCGCAGTGTCGACGCATTCCCATTGCATTTCGGTGTGCCACAGTTTGGCCGCGCTGGCCTCGTCCGTAGTCAGCTCTCCGGCCAGATGACGCTTAATCGCCCAGTCCAAATGTGCCCAGCCTACCTGCAGCTTCGCCTGAAGGTCCGCGAGCGTGAACTTAGTGTTCTGGAACTCGAACACGGTCTTGCCAAAGGCCTTGCGGTCTTTTGTGAAAGTCACCGCTTCATCAAAGGCGCGCTGCGCGCCGCCCATGGCCGAGACCGCAATACTGAGGCGTTCCTGTGGCAGCTCCTCCATCAGATGGATGAAGCCGCGCCCTTCCCCGCCCAAAATATTGGTCTTGGGCACGCGTGCATCGGTAAAGAACAGCTCTGATGTGTCGGCGGAATGCTGGCCAATCTTGTCGAGATTGCGCCCGCGCTCAAACCCCGGCGTGTCCGCATCGACCAGGATCAGCGAAGTACCCTTGGCACCCATGCTCGGATTGGTCTTAGCAACAACGATCACAACATCGGCGTTCTGGCCGTTGGTAATATAGGTTTTTGAGCCGTTGATGACGAGGTGATTGCCGTCTTCCACCGCCGTTGTGCGGATACCTTGCAGATCGCTGCCCGCGCCCGGCTCCGTCATCGCAATCGCGGTAATGATATCGCCAGAGATCATGCCAGGCATATATTTCGCGCGCTGTTCATCGCTGCCCAGTCGTTCAAAATAATTGACTGTGATATCGTTTTGCAAAGTGAAACCGGCGGATGTTCCCAGATAGGCAAGCTCTTCTGCAATCACGCAGTTAAAGCCGAAATCGAGCCCCAAGCCGCCATTATCTTCTGAGACCGTGGGACACAGCATCCCCGCGTCTCCCAAGGCCTTCCACGCCTCGCGCGGGACCACACCCTCTTCCTCATGCTGGTCAAGGAATGGCTCCATATGCTCGCTCAGGACTTTACGAACAGTGCCGCGAAACGCCTCGTGATCATCATTGTAAGCGGTGCGGTGGGCGACATTGAGCATTGGTGTTCCTCTTCCCGATTATCATTCAAGTTGCTGATTGCAATTCATGCCGTACGCACGGATTTTGTAAAGACCACAAAGCCATAATTGCCTTGCGAAATTCGCATGAGTGCCAGTGCGCGCTTGCAAAATGAATGGGGTGCACGCACATACGCTGACACATGAAGTCGCCTTCCCACACCGAATATCGCTCTGGCTCTGATCCGCGCATCCTGCGCGATGCGCTTGGCACGTTTGCAACCGGCGTCACTGTGGTCACTTCGCTGGGCGACAATGGGGAGCCGGTGGGCCTCACCGCCAACAGCTTCACTTCGGTCAGCCTTGACCCCCCTCTGTTGCTGGTGTGCCCAGCGCGCAGCGCCTCGACCACCAGCGCGTTGGAGGCGAGCGATCACTTTGCGATCAATGTCCTACGCGCGGATCAACAGCACATATCCACCCTGTTTGCCACCAAAGGGACGGACCGCTTTTCCGAGATCGCGTTTGACACCTGCGAGCATGGGGTGCCGATCATTCACGATGCGCTGGCGAACTTCGAATGCCGCAAGCACGCCGTCCATGATGGCGGCGATCACCTGATCCTGATCGGTGAAATCACACGAGTGCGATTCACCACGGATCATGATCCGCTGCTGTATTATGGCGGTCAATATCGCAATTTGCAGACCGACTGATCGGCCCGTCTGACTACGTGCCTAAACGGCGCGAAGCCATCGTTTAGCCGACAAACGCGCGCTCAATCACGAACTGGTTTGGCTGAGAATTGCTGCCTTCGGTAAAGCCGCGCTCTTCCAGATCAGCAGCGTGATCCTTGATCATCGCCATGCTGCCGCACAGCATCACCCGGTCTTCCTCAGGCACAAAGTGCTTGGGACCATTGCTCTTTTCAAACAGTTTGCCGCTGTCGATCAGCGTCCCGATCCGCCCGGTGGTGTGAAAATCCTCACGCGTGACAGTAGGGATGTAATGGAACCGTTTGCGGTCTTCGTCTTCCAGCAGGGGATCGCCTTCAAGCTGGCTTTCCAGCAGCTCGCGATAAGCCAACTCATTCACCTGGCGCACAGAGTGAATGATGAAAATCTCGTCATACAGATTGTAGATCTCTGGATCACGGGCGAGGCTCATAAACGGCGCAAGGCCTGTGCCCGTCGAGAGCATGAACAGCCGCTTGCCCGGCAACAGAGCATCCGTCACAAGCGTACCGGTTGGCTTCTTGCCAAGATAAATCGGATCGCCGACCTTGATATGCTGGAGCCGTGAGGTCAGCGGGCCATCTTGCACTTTGATTGAGAGAAACTCGATCTCTTCCTCATAGCTCGGACTGGCCATGGAATAGGCGCGCAGCAGTGGTTTGCCATTGTCGCCCGGCAGGCCAATCATGATGAATTCGCCCGAACGAAAACGGAAAGCCGCAGGCCGCGTGATCCGCAATGTGAACAGGCTATCCGTCCAGTGATGGACATAGGTGACGGTCTCAACGGAAAGCGCGCCGCTTTCGGTGAACTGATCGCGATCTAAAATGAGCTCGGTCAATTAGGGCCTCGATAAATCAAATAGAATGGCCAGCCGCCAGGTATGGCGCAGCCTTGGCGCACGATACGCCGAATGTGTCTTGGCGGCGCATTTGGCGGTTTGATCGGCGCTCTTCAAGTGAGTTTAGCGTTCACTCCTGAAAGTCAGTCTTGGGACGGCAGTGTAACCGAACAGCTCAGGACGCAGGTTGCGGTAGGGCCAAAGCAACCTTTGATGCGAGCGCAGAGACTTGCCCAGCGGGCGCAGGATCAGCAGGCGGGATCGGCCCTTCCTCTGGCCAGAGCGCGAGCATAGCGGTGAGCTGCGTGCGCACATCCTCGGCGCGCGGCGTGTCGAGATCTGCGGCCATTTGCCAAGCCACACGGGTAAAACCCCATGCGTCCTGGTATTCAGCTGAATCGGTGACTTTCCCACCAGAGACCGCGACGCTGTATTCAGCCACGGCTGTATCCATCAGAAAACGAATGACCTCTACCTCATCGCCGCCAGCCTTGCCGCGCACTTCGCGAAGGTTTGCCTCAGCCGCCGCCAATTGCGGTTCAATTTCCGCCGCTGGTCTGCCCTCTTCAAGCGCGATTGACACCGCCTCAAACGGTGCCGGATCGAACCCAAGTTCCTCTAAGCCCGCGCGCTCAGAGGCATGAGTTTCGGAAACCGGGTGGAGCAAATGCGGAGCCGCAGCCTCAGCATCGCCTGCCCGGTATAGAGCGAGGCCCGCTGCGACATGGCCGGACATGAAAGCAAGGCGATTGGGCAGTTCAAGCGCGCCAACATCCGCTCCCGCTTCGCCGCCTTCACCTTCGCCTCCAGCTGCTTCACCGCCTTCACCAGCCTCGCCGCCAGTGCCAGCTTCTCCGGTTTGTGCTGCTTCATCGCCTTCACCGCCCTCGCCGCCTTCCCCAGCGCATCCTGCCAGCCCGCTGCCCATCAGCGCGGTTGCCACGCCCAATCCGGTCCACAATTTCAGCTTGGAATTCATTGTCTCGCCTTTCGCGCAATTCTATGCTTGAGACACTAGCCGCACGCCGCGCTTGTGCAACTCACTATCGGGCCCAACTCTCAATGATCTTGTCGATATCCGCGATTACAGACCAGCAAATTCTGGACACCATCACCACGCAACTGGGCGAGCTAACCTGGCAAGATGGGCGCAGCACGGCTGGTAAGCGAGCCAGTGCGGTCAAGGTCAATCAACAAGCGGTGATGAGCAATGAGGCTGGCCAGGCGCTGCGCCAAACGCTGTTGCCGCATATCGTCGAAAATCCGATCCTGCTAGCGGGCGCACGGCCCCGGCGATTCTCGCATCTGATTGTCAGCAAGACGGAAAACGGCGGCCATTACGGCGCGCATATCGACAATGCGCTGATGGGGAAAGGAGAAGGCCGGATGCGCAGCGACCTGTCCTTCACTCTGTTTCTGACCCCGCGCGACCAATATGAGGGCGGCGAACTGGCGATTCACAATGCCGGCGCGACGCAAGAGATTGCAGGCGAAGCGGGCCAGCTGGTGTTGTACCCGTCGACCAGCATTCATGAAGTGCGTCCGGTCACCTCGGGCACTCGGCATGTCTGTGTCGGTTGGATCGAGAGCTTGATCGCGGACGGGCCGCAGCGCGAGCTATTGTTTGATCTCGATAATCTGCGCGCCAGCCTGCGTGCAGCGGACGGCACCGATCCTGCCCTAGCACTAACGCTCGATAAGAGCATCGCCAATCTGCTAAGGATGTGGGCGCAGCCTTAGCGGGGTACCCTAAGCCTGAAGCGCGTTGTCACACCGCAAATCAGTTCCAACCGGCTTGGTCGTAAATCCGCACCGCTTGCGCTTGACCTTTGCCGATCTCCGCCGCGTTCAGCGTGTCTGGCTTAAACTCGCCCAGGCCCTCCACTGCAGATGACGCAGCAACACTCAAGACCGCCGGATATTCATTGTTGCCGTTGGCGAAATATTGCTGCGCGCTTTCCTCGGTCAGATATTCGAGGAAGCGGATCGCATTCTCACGGTTGGGAGCGTGTTGGAGCACGCCTGCGCCGCTAATGTTGATATGCGTGCCGGTGGTTTCCTGATTGGGGAAGATCACTCCAATGGCTTCCAGCACTTCTGGGTTTTCCGCGTCCTCTGCTGCATAGCGCGCGAGATAATAGGAATTGACGATCGAGATGCGGCATTCGCCCGAGGCAACCGCTTCGATATTGGCGCTGTCATTGCCTTGCGGCGGGCGGGCAAAGTTGGCAACCACGCCGGTGGCCCAGTCCTTTGCGGCCTCTGCGCCATTGTTGGCGATCATGCTGGACAGCAGCGAGATATTGTAAATGTTCGAAGACGAGCGAACACAGATCGCGCCTTTATAGGCAGCGTCGGTCAGATCTTCATAGCTAGCCAGGCCCTGCGGTTCGCCTGCCGCCTTATTGTAGATGATCACGCGGGCACGGGTGGAAAGGCCAAACCAAAGACCGTCCGGGTGCCGCAAATATTCCGGCAGGCGTTCGGTCAGCACATCGGACTGTGCAGCAGACAATATGCCTGCTTCTTCGGCCCGCCATAGGCGGCCCGCATCGACGGTAACCAAAAGGTCCGCCGGGGAAAATTCGCCTTCGCTGACAATCCGCTCGATCAGAGCATCTGCGCCTGCTTCAATCCGGTTCACGCGAATACCGGTTTCGCGGGTGAAATCGTCATACAGGGCCAAATCAGTGTCGTAGTGACGCGAGGAATAGAGATTCACTTCACCAGTGATCTCGACGCCGTCGGACGCTTCGCTATCACCGCTCGTCCCAGAGCACGCCGCGAGCGCGCCCGCCAGAATTGCTGTGAGCGCGCCGCCCCAAAATCGCTTAGCCATTATGTTTCCTTGAATGCCTTATTGCGATTGATTAGCATTATAATTTAATTCCGCAAGCCTTGATGACATGGCGGCGATCAATCCGCCGTTGGCGCGGCCGCAAATGCTATAACGCTTGCCGCGCGCGGCTTAACTGCCACCTGCTCGCCAATGACAGGCATTTCGCCTTCGGCATGCTCAATGGTCAGCTCTTTCCCGCCATCATTGGCGAGCACGATTTGCGTGTTTGCGCCCGTGCGGCGAATGTCGCGAACCACCAATCCGCCCCCCTCATCCGCGCTTGTCACTTCGAAGCCATCCGCGCGGAGCAGCAGCTCAAGTTTCAAGCTATCCGGCATATCCCCCACCACAGCGGAGGGAGGCCACGTGCCGAACGCGGTCACAATCCCGCCTCCCGCGCGCCCACCAGAAATCACCTGAGCGCCGCCGAAGATCGCGCCAACTTGCGCGCTGCTCGGCGTATCATAAAGCTTTTGCGGGGTGCCAAATTGTGCAATCCGCCCGCGATCCATGACAACGATTTGGTCGCCAATATCCAGCGCCTCTTCCGGATCATGCGTCACCATGATGACCGTCGCCCCGCGCTGGCGCAGCAAAGCTCGACATTCCCGTCGCAGGCTTTTCCGCAACACAATATCAACGCTGGCGAATGGCTCATCCATCAGCAGCACCTGCGGCTCTGGCGCCATCGCCCGGGCCAAGGCTGCCCGCTGCTGCTGCCCGCCAGAAAGCTCATGCGGATAGCGTTCGCCCAGCCCGGCCAGACCGACCAGCTCCAGCCATTCTTCGATCACATCGCTGCCGCCGCCCGATTTCGGCAGGCCAAAGGCGACATTTTGCGCGATCGTCATATGCGGAAACAGGGCGCCATCCTGAAACACCAGCCCGACGGGGCGCTTTTCTGGAGGCGGAGAGTGGCTCTCATCGGCCAGTAATTGGCCGCCAATATGCACGCTGCCTTGTTGCACAGGCAGCAATCCGGCGGTGAGATTCAACAATGTAGACTTGCCACAGCCCGACGATCCAAGCAGACACGTGATCTCTCCTTGGGGCGCTGTGAAGCTGATGTCTTTTAACGCCCTCGTGTTACCGTAAGCATGGGCGATATGGCGAAATTCGAGGCTCAAATCTTCATTCCGGGCCAGTTGCGTTGAGCCGCCTTAGGCTCAATGCTTTGCCGCGCGCAACCGCGAAGGGAGATGGCGCGGGCCTCTCGCCCGCCGCATCAACGAGCCTTGGGGTGCTAGATCGTTGGTCGCTAGGCGCCTGGATCATCGCAGTTCTGGCGGCGATTCCGATCCTCACCATTGTGGTTTCTGCACCAAGTGGCGGGATCGCTAGTCTGGTTGAGCTCGCCTCCACCATCCTCTCCGATTATCTGATCAACACCAGCGCGCTGATGCTGCTAGCCGCTTTGATCGCGGGCGTTATCGGGGTCGGCACCGCATGGCTAATCAGTGCGACCCGCTTTCCCGGCAGGCGAATATTGGCTTGGGCCTTGGTGCTGCCGCTTGCCGTGCCCGCTTATATTGCCGCCTATATCTATGCCGACCTACTCTCGTTCACAGGCCCGGTGCAAAGCGCCCTGCGCACAATAACTGGCTGGAGTTTGGGAGAATACAGTTTCCCTCAAATCCGCTCACTGCCCGGCGCGGCGCTGATCCTGAGCCTTGTGCTTTACCCCTACGTCTATCTGCTCGCTCGCGCGGCCTTTTCCGCGCAAAGTCTCGGGCAGTTTCGCGCTGCTCGCAGCCTCGGCGCAGCTCCCCTGCGTGCCTTCACTCGCGTCGCCTTGCCAGCCGCACGGCCCGCCATCGCTGGCGGTCTCGCGCTTGTCCTGATGGAGACTTTGGCCGATTTCGGTGTTGCTGAATATTTCGCGATTCCGACCTTCAGCACCGGCATTTTCCGCAGTTGGCTGGCGATGGGTGACAAGCAATTAGCGCTCAAACTCGCGGCATTTATGCTGGTCTTCGTGATTGCGCTGGTGGTGCTTGAGGCAAGCAGCTGCACGAGGACGCACGGACAGCCGCGATGCCGCCCGATCGGATGAAGCCTTGGTTGCGCTAAATAGCTGGCAACAGGCGCTAGCGCTCATTTTCTGCGCCCTGCCCGTGCTGCTAGGCTTCGGCATTCCGGCTGCACATCTCGTGGTTTTGGCGCTCGATACCGGCGATCAAATGAGCGCTGCGACCCTTTGGAGTTACGCGAGTGACAGCCTTACCCTGGGGATCAGCGCAGCGCTGGTTTGCACCGTCGCGGCGGTTATCCTCTCCTTTGCTCAGCGCCGTTCGAACAGCCGCATCACCCGCTTTGCCATCCGGGTGGCAACATTGGGCTATGCCCTGCCCGGCGCGCTGCTAGCGGTGGGATTGCTCGCCCCCTTGGGCGTGTTCGATCAAGCCATCACCCGCTTCTCGCGCGACACCTTTGGCTTTACACACGGCCTGCTGCTCGCGGGCACCAGCGCGATTTTGATCTATGCTCTGTCGGTGCGGTTTCTGACCGTCGCCTTCAACTCGGTCAGCGGTGGGTTTGAAAAAGTCCCGCCATCGCTTGATGCCGCCGCCCGTTCGCTCGGCGCGGGACCGGGAGAGGTCATGCGGCGGATCCATATCCCACTGCTGACGCCCAGCCTCGCGGCAGCAGCGGCTTTGGTGTTCATCGACACTCTGCGAGAGCTGCCCGCGACCTTGATCTTGCGGCCCTTCAATCTCGAGACCCTGGCCACGCGGGTCTACCGGCTTGCCAGCGATGAAAAGCTGGCCGAGGCATCAACCGCCAGCCTTTTGATCCTGGCCGCAGGTCTGATCCCTGTGCTAATGCTGAACCGCGCGGCGAAATCCTAATTCAGCGGACCCGCCGCGCTAGCGATTACTCGCCGTTGGTTTGCAGATAAGCGATCAAGTCAGCGCGATCTTGCGGATCTTTCACCCCTGGGAACGCCATACGTGTGCCAGGCATAGCGCCTTGTGGATTTTCCAGATAGGTGAAGAGCTCTTCGGGTGTCCATGTGATGTTGCTGTTGGCGTTTGCTTCACTGTAGTTGAACCCTTCAACCGAGCCGGACACGCTACCAACAATGCTGTGCAATGATGGGCCAACACGGTTCACACCCTCTTCAAGCACGTGGCATGAACGGCAAAGGCCATAGACCTTTTCACCAGCAGCCGCGTCACCGGTTAGATCAGCAAAGGCTACGCTTGCGACAGCTTCGGTTGGCTCTACTGGCGCTTCAACGGCGGCCTCTACCGTACCTGTTTCTGAATCGACAGGAGCTGAGCCGCCCTCTTCTGCGCCGCCACCACAAGCCGAAACAGATACAAGGCCCACCAAGGCCAAAGTGCCTAGCAATGCGTTACGCTTCATATTCGAACATCCTCTACAATCCAGATTGCGTCGACCCCAATGATCGCCGCCTAGACGAGAATTACTACAATGCCTAGCTTTCACAGCCATCTCCTTTTCGCTAGCCAGAATGAAACGGATTGCGGCTCCGCCAAGGGGAGCAAGGCTGAGCGGCTTTCGCTGACGCTCAAGATTTGGTAGTGTTTTGAAACGTACTGCGCGGCACGAGCAAACCCCCGCCCCAATGGAGCCAAACGAATGATCGAGTTCACCATCAACGGCCAAGCCACCAGCCTGGATGCCGATCCCAATATGCCGATCCTGTGGATCGTGCGCGAGAAGCTGGGCATGACCGGGACCAAGTTTGGCTGCGGGATCGCCGCTTGCGGGGCCTGCACCGTGCATCTCGACGGAGAGCCTGTGCGCAGCTGCTCCACTCCGCTCTCCGCGGCTGAAGGCCGAGCGATCACCACGATTGAAGGTGTTGCAGGCAAAGACGGCGAGCTGAACGCGGTTCAGCAAGCCTGGATCAGCGAGCAAGTGCCACAATGCGGATATTGCCAATCGGGCCAGATCATGTCGGCGACGGCTCTGCTGCGTGACAATCCTGAGCCGAGCGATGAAGACATTGATGCTGCGATGAGCGGCAACATCTGCCGCTGCGGAACGTACAAACGCATTCGCCAAGCTATTAAGGTTGCCGCCGGTCTGGAGACCGCGCAATCCGAGGACGAAGCGCAGGAGAGCGCGGCATGAGCGAGCAAGAAACAGCGAAACCTACGGCAAAGACTGAGCGCAGCGCAGCCGCCAAGTGGAGCCGTCGCGGCTTCATTGGTGCTGGCGTGCTGGCTGGCGGCGCATTGCTGATCGGGGTTGGCGTGCGCCCAGGCAATCCGGTCGGCAAGTTGAAAGCCAAGGTCGCAGGCGGTGCTGGCGAAGAGCTGGTCAACAGCTGGGTAAAAGTCGGGGCGGACAATGTGGTGACAGCGATCATCCCCCACTGCGAAATGGGTCAGGGCGCGCATTCCGTGCTCGCGCAAATGCTGGCCGATGAGCTGGATGCCGATTGGTCAAAAGTCGAAGTGATGCAAGCCCCCGCCGATGGCAGCTATATCGTCAGCGACGCCGCGCGCATGTTCGTCGCCCCGTTCACGATGAATGCCGCTGATTGGATTGAGCCGACATGGGACGGCCTGTTCACGCAGATCGGGCGATTGGCCGACGTTATGATCACCGGAGGCAGTTCCTCAATCCGCACCACCGGCCAATATCAAATGCGGATCGCAGGCGCGGCAGCGCGCAAGATGCTGATCGGTGCAGCAGCCGATGAATGGGGCGTACCGGCTAAGCGAGATTACCACGCGCGACAGCACGCTGATCCATAGCGGCAGCGGCAAATCTGCGCCCTATTCTGATTTCGCAGCCGCTGCTGCTGATCAGCCAATGGACAGCTCGCCACGGCTGAAGGACCCCAAAGATTACCGTCTGATGGGCAAGAGCAAGCGCCGGACCGACATTCCCGCGAAGGTGATGGGCAAGGCCGACTTCGGGATCGACGCCAATATTCCCGGCGCGGAATTGTCTGATCTTTCCTATGCGGCGGTGCGCCGTGCTCCGGTACCTGGCACTAAGGTAACGAGCATGGACGCGGAAGCCGCCAAAGGCATGCCGGGTGTGCAGCAGATCCTCAACATGGGCAGTTTCATCGCAGTGGTGGCCGATGGATATTGGAACGCGCAGCAGGCGCTCAACACAATCACGGCGGAATACAGCGCCTCAGAAAGCTCGATCAAAACAACCGCCGATCAATTCGCAGCCTTCAGAGACGCGATTGATGCAGCAGGTGATGACGGCGGGGAGCAAGCCGCGTCCAAAGGCGATGCAGCAAGCGCTTTTGCCGATGCCACAACTAAGCTGGAGGCGGAATACACCGCTCCGTTTCTTGCCCATGCTCCGATGGAACCGGTTAATTGCACCGCATGGGTGCGCGACACCGATGATGGGGAGAAGTGCGACATCTGGACAAGCACTCAGGTGCCGCTCAGGGCGCGCAGCGCGGCCGCGGGAGCCCTAGGCATGGATGACGAGGATGTCACCGTGCACCACCCGTTTCTGGGCGGCGCATTCGGGCGGCGGCTAGAGAATGATTATGTGACTATGGCAGTGCGAGTGGCGAAGGCCACTGGCTATCCAATCAAGATGATCTGGTCGCGTGAGGAAGACACGCAAAAGGCGCTGTACCGACCGGCAGATGTGAGCCGCTTTAAAGGCGGTCTTGACGCAGGCGGCAGGTTGGTCGCTTACAACAACATCTTCACTCAGCGGCATGACCCGGCGGAGGCAAGCGTTCCTGGCATTTACGACATTGCCAACACTTCGGTGCGTGTCGCGGAGGCGCCATTGCACCTGCCATTTTCCGCATGGCGTTCGGTCGATCATTCACAGCAGGGTTTCTTCATTGAGAGCTTCATTGACGAGGCCGCCAATGCCGCTGGTGCGGACCCGCTGGAATACCGCCTCAACATGCTCGGTGCGAACACCGCACGGCACAAAGGCGTGCTGGAAAAGGTCGCCGAGATAAGCAATTGGAGCACTCCGCGCGGAGAAGGCATTGGCCTGGGCGTCGCCATCATCGAGAGTTTCGGTACGGTGGGCGCAGAGGTAATCGAGGTCGACATGACTTCAGGCCGCCCCAAAATGCTCAATGTCTGGGCCGCAATGGATGCGGGCTATGTCATGAACCCTGACGGTTTCCGTAATCAGATCGAGGGCGGGATCGTGTTCGGCCTAACCGCGGCTATGTACGGTGAAATTGAGCTGGAAGACGGAGCCGTCAAGCAGAGCAATTTCCACGATTATCAAATGCTGCGTATGGACGAGACACCAGCCATAGAAGTTGCGATCATCAACAGCGGCACCGTGCCGATTGGCGGCGCGGGTGAGCCGAGTACATCGCCCGCAGCGCCTGCTTTAGCCAATGCGATCTTTGCTGCTAGCGGCACACGCCTGCGCGAGATGCCGTTCGCGAAGCAATTCGCATAAGCGTTGGCTAAGGAGGCAAGACATGCGCAAATTCATCGCAGCAATTACAGCTGTTAGTGCACTCTCACTCGCCGGATGTGGCGGGTCAGAGGTTCAGGAACCGGTCGAGCAAATTGTCGTAGCCGAGCCAGGCAAAGCGGCCAGCAGCGAGACCGGGCCAGAACAAGTCGCCGAACCCGAACAGCCTGCTGAATAGAAACGCCTAATGGACCGCGACCGGGTCTTTGCCTTTCTGAGCGATCGGCAGCGCGAAGGCCGCGTCTGCGCGCTTGTGACAGTGATGGCGGTCGACGGTCCCTCCATCCGTAACCCCGGCACGCATATGGCAGTTTGCGAAGACGGACGCTTTGCCGGATCGCTCTCTGGCGGGTGCATCGAAAACGCCGTCGTTGCTGAAGCGCTAGAGGCCCTGCGCCAGGGCAAACCACGCATTGTCCGCTTTGGCGCAGGCTCGCGTTACATCGATATCACCCTTCCCTGCGGCGGCGGGATCGATGTGCATTTCCAACCATTGGCGGACAGGGAATTCACCGAGCGGTGCACCGCAGCAATCACCGCGCGAGCGCCCTTCACCGTGGAAATCAGCATCAGTGAGATCGCTTGCATTGACGGCTGGCAAGCAGCCCGAGCCGATGTCGCATCCGACACAGGCATATTCGGCCATTGGCCTCGACCACGCCTTTGCGTCATCGGGCATGGCGCCAGTGTTGAGGCGCTGGTCAAGCTCGCAGGCGCGATGGACATTGCCAGCGACGTTTTGTCGCCCGATCCCGAGATCTGCGAGCGCCTCACCAGCCTTGGCACTCCGGCTCAATTGCTCACCCGGACCGGCGATATCCATCTGCTCACTAGCGATCCCTGGACCGCCTTTGTTTTCCTATTTCACGACCATGATTGGGAAGTAAAACTGCTCGCTCGCGCGCTGGAACTGCCGCATTTCTATTGCGGAGCAATGGGCAGCCGCAAAGCCCACGGCGCGCGCAGCGACGCGTTGCTCGCCAGCGGTGTGAGCGCCGACGCGATCGCTTCGATCAATGCCCCGCTTGGCATGTTTCATTCCTCGCGCGATCCAGAGACATTGGCGCTATCTGCGTTAAGCGAAATCGTGCAGGCCTATCAATCAGCTGATTTTGCGGGCCATGATGCATAGTCACGGCGGGCTAATGATCGCGCTGCTGGCGGCGGGGCAATCTCAGCGCTTTGGCGCAGCGGACAAACTGTCTGCGGAATTGAACGGCACCATGCTGGGCCTCCATGCGAGCGATACTCTAGCTGCCCTGCCCGCCGATCATCGCATAGTCATTGCATCAAGCGATGAACACGCGTGCGCCGATGGCTGGCACGCAGACGGCTTTCAAATCGCGGTCAATCCAGATGCCGATCTCGGCATGGGCTCGTCGGTTGCTCTTGCGGCAAGACTAGCCGCTGAGGCGAAGGCCGAGGCGCTGCTTATTGCGCTTGCTGACATGCCATTCGTGCCGCTCACTCACTTGAAACGCCTTGCGGCATGCTCAGCGCCCAATGCTCTTTATGCCTCCCGCAGCTCCGTCAAAAGTTCGAGTCCACGCATGCCGCCAGCATTGTTCGGACTCTCACACTTCACAGCACTGGTCTCTTGCGATGGAGAACAGGGCGCGCGCGATCTAATTCGCCAGGCACAGCTTATTGAAGTTGCGCCTAAATTCCTGGCTGATATTGATCATCCGAGTGATTTGGAACGCCTAGAAAAACGCGAAGATGACGCTGATAGGACCATAAAGCAGGTCAGTTAGCAGCATCAAACGCACGCCCAGCCCCGCCGCAATCAGCACCACGCCAAAGCCCAGTACATTGGCAAGTGTACCATTGGCAAAGCGGCCAAGTACGGCTTTCTGATTCATCACATAGAGCAGGAAGATCGCAACAATTGGCAGCAGCAATCCATTGGCGAATTGCGCAGTGAGGATGATCTCAATCGGGCGAATTCCGGTGAGTGCAACACCAGCTCCGATGAGAATAACGCTGAGCGCAATTGCCCGAAACTTGAATGATTTTTGCCCACCTTCGACACGCAATATCTCGGTCATGGCAAAGGCCGTAGCGAGCGGCGCGGTGATCGCACTGGTCAGGCCCGCTGCGAACAAACCTATGCCAAGCAGATATTTAGAGCTGGAACCAAACAACGGTTCGAACTGCCCCGCCATCTCCGCTGCACTGCCAACAGAGATGCCTGCGGCAAACAGGCTGGCCGCGGCGGTCGATGCAATCAGGATCGCGATAATCCCGCCAATACCAATGGCAATGCTGGTGTCGGCACGCGCGGTCTTCAGATCATCAGGGCCAGCCCACTTTGCCTTGGCAGCGGACGCGTGGAGAAACAGATTGTAAGGCACGATTGTGGTCCCGATCAGGGCAATAACGGTCAGCAATGCACCTGATGGAATTTGCGGTACGAACGCGCCAGTCAGCAAAGCGCCCATGTCCGGCCGAACCACTAGAAACACCGCTACAAACGACGCTGCCATGATCGCAACCAGCCCAAGCAAGACCCTTTCAATATGCTTGTAGCTGCCAGATACCAATAGTCCTGCGGCCAGTACCGCAATCAGCAGTACTGCACCTTTGAAGACTGCATCGGATTCGCCCGCAATCGCAGAGATCCCCAAAGCTGCTCCTGACAGATTGCCCGCTTCATACGCCGCGTTACCAAGATAGAGCGCAAGGCCAACCAAAACGATCAAAGGCCATTTCCAGATTGAGCTATCAAGCAGATCGGCCAGAGTTTCGCCTAAACCCTTTTGCGTGACCACACCAAGACGAGCAGCCATTTCTTGCAACACGATAGTGGCCAAGGTGGCGAACACCAACGCCCAAATCAAAGCATAGCCAAAACTCGCCCCGGCGATTGTACAGGCCGTTACTGTGCCCGGCCCAATAAAGGCGGCAGTTACCAGCGCTCCTGGTCCGATATTGCGTACCTTGCTGATCATGCTTTGCCTTCTTCCATTTTTCGCTCAGCAAGCGGGCCAAAGCCGCCGCCGGTGGGTGTTTCAATCACAATCCGGTCGCTCAGCCGCCATATGGGTTTGCGCGCATCCGCCAAGGTTATCGCAGTGTCCATCGACGCGCAGAGCCAGATTGCGACCCACCCGGCCATTCTCGCCGCCCATTATCCCCGGTGCAGGTACGCGTCGACGCTCTGACAGAATGGCGCATTCCATCTCCTCTCGAAACCGGATCACCCGGCGGACCCCGTCGCCTGCGTTCCATTGTCCCTTGCCGCCCGATCCGCGCTCAATCCGAAACTCGTCGAGCACCACGGGATAGCGCTGCTCCAGCACTTCAGGATCGGTCATACGAGTGTTTGTCATATGGGTGTGGACGCCGGACGCCCCGTCGAAGCCCGGACCGGCGGGCGCGCCGGAGCAAATCGTCTCGTAATATTGGACGCGGGCATTGCCAAAGGTGAGGTTGTTCATGGTCCCCTGCCCCGTGCCGAGCCGCCCTAGCGCCGCGAACAGAGCGTCGGTGACAGCCTGGCTGGTCTCGACATTGCCCGCCACCACAGCCGCCGGGAACGCGGGATTGAGTAGGCAGCCTTCTGGGATAATCACGTCGAGCGGCTTCATACAGCCTGCGTTGAGCGGAATATCATCGCCGACGAGACAGCGGAAGACATATAGGATCGCGGCATGCGTGATCGCGCGCGGGGCGTTGAAGGCATTGTCCATCTGGGTGGACGTTCCGCTGAAATCGACTGTCGCACGGCTCGCTTGCTTGTCGGCGCGGATGGCAACCCTAATCGCCGCTCCGCTGTCCAGTTCGAGCGCGAACTCGCCATCTTCGAGTTTCTGGATTGCGCGTTTGACCGCCGCCTCCGCGCTGTCCTGGATGAAGCCCATATAGGCGCGCACTTGGCCCAGCCCATAGCTGCACACCAGCTTACCGAGCTCATTCGCGCCTGCTTTGTTCGCGGCGACCTGCGCCATCAGGTCAGCGATATTCTGGGCCGGATTGCGCGCCGGGTAAGGCCCGCTGCTGAGAACACTTTCCATTCGCGCCGTTTGAAATTCGCCGTTCTCCACCAGCTTGATATTGTCGAGCAGCACACCTTCTTCGTGGATTGTGCGACCCAGCGGCGACATGGACCCTGGCGCAATGCCGCCAATATCCTCGTGATGCGCGCGTGACGCGGTGAAGAACATCAGCGATCCGTCTGTCTCGTCAAACACCGGGGTGACCACAGTTATATCAGGGAGGTGTGAGCCGCCCCTATGCGGGTTGTTATGCACGAAGGCATCGCCGGGCTGGATCGACTGGCCACTCTCAATGATCGTCTTTACGCTCGCGTCCATCGAGCCAAGGTGCACCGGCACATGAGGAGCATTGGCTACCAGATTGCCGTCCGCATCGAAAATGGCGCAGGAAAAGTCGAGCCTCTCCTTCACATTCACCGATTGAGACGTGTTGCGCAAGACAATACCCATTTGCTCCGCGATCGACATGAAGAGATTGTTGAATATCTCCAGCGTGACGGAATCGCTTTGTTCGGCCACTTGCGCGTCCACTGCGGAGGCAGTTTCAACCTCCCCCGCTGTCAGGATAAGGTGCCCATAGGCGTTGAGGTCTGCACTCCAGCCCGGTTCAACAATGATCGTACCGGTCGGCTCGGTAATGATTGC
Source organism: Erythrobacter sp. SN6-5 (assembly GCF_057364945.1). Taxonomy (NCBI): domain Bacteria; kingdom Pseudomonadati; phylum Pseudomonadota; class Alphaproteobacteria; order Sphingomonadales; family Erythrobacteraceae; genus Erythrobacter; species Erythrobacter sp. SN6-5. Next base: position 1,729,442 of record NZ_CP200282.1, on the reverse strand, counting down.
GGGGCCTTGAATTGTGGCTCCGGGCACCAGCGAAGCAATGTCATAGACCGGCGCGTTGTGATGCGCGTCCTTGGTGAACATTCGCACTTCATCAATTGGGTCTGGCGTGGCGTCGCCATGCGCTTTAACCACCGCCTCATCTGGCCGCTTTCCCGCTGCACGCGTTTCGACGACCAAAGTGTCCAGCAACACGGCTTTACCTGGCGCAAGGAAACCGAATTGCCGTGCATGATCCGCTTCGAATGCCGCGCGCATTGCCGCTGCGCTGCCAATGGCGACGCGGATCACCGTGTCCGTCCCGCGATAACGCAGCAGCGTGGAAGCGCGATGTTCGAGCGCTTTTTCTCCTACGCCTTGCTGCGCCAACTCGCGGGCATTCTCTGCTTCAAGCTCGGCGATCATTACCTCAACCTGCGCCAGCACCGGACCGTTCAGCTCATCGTCAACGACCCGCTGCCGCTCAGTCTCTATCGCTGCCAACCCCATGCCATAGGCGGAGAGAACACCGGCAAAAGGATGCAGCAAGATTGAGCGAATACCCAATCGTTCCGCGACCAGGCAAGCATGCTGTCCCCCAGCGCCACCAAAGCAATTGAGAGCATATTTCTGCACATCATAACCGCGCGCAATCGAGATTTTCTTGATCGCTTGGGCCATGTGCTCGACCGCGATTTCTAGGAAGCCCTCTGCCACCTGTTCTGCGCTGCGGCCATCGGAGATCTCGCCCGCAACCGCTTCAAAGCCAGCGCGCGCCACCTCCACACCCAGCGGCTCATTCTGATCAGCGCCGAAAATCTTCGGGAAATGCTCCGGCTGCAATTTACCCAGCACCACATTGATATCCGTAACCGTCAACGGACCGCTGCGCCGGTAACTCGCCGGGCCAGGGTCCGCTCCCGCAGAGCCGGGCCCGACCCGCAGTCGGCCATCCTCATAGCGCAGCACCGATCCACCGCCAGCGGCCACAGTGTGAATGTTCAGCATCGGCACGCGCATCTGCACGCCAGCGACCTTGGTCTCATAGACCTTCTCAAACTCGCCCGCATAATGCGACACATCGGTGGATGTCCCGCCCATGTCGAAGCCAATCACGCGGTCGAACCCGGCCAGCTTTGCGGTGTGGACACAGCCGACAATCCCGCCTGCTGGACCAGAGAGAATGGCATCACGCCCGCGAAACTGTGCCGCATCCACCAGTCCCCCAGAGCTTTGCATAAACAGCAGCTGCCCCGGTTCATGCACCTTACCAAAGGCGCTCGCCACCCGGTCAACATAGCCGCGCAAAATAGGCGTCAAATAGGCATCGACAATCGTCGTCTCCCCGCGCGGCACAATTTTGCTGAGCGGGCTGACATCATGGCTGATGGAGATTTGCGTAAAGCCAATCTCGTGTGCGATTTTCGCCACTTGCCGTTCGTGCTCAGGAAATTTGTAGGCGTGCATCAATGCGGCCGCGACGCAGCGAATACCCGTATCATAGGCCGCTTGCAGAACGCCGCGCACCTGCGCCCGATTAAGCGGCAGCTCGACCGTACCATCCGCCAACACACGCTCATCAATTTCGACCACTTCGCGGTACAGCAAGTGCGCTTTCTCGATATTGAGCGCAAACGTGTCTGGCCGCGATTGATAGCCAATTTCGATCACATCACCGAGGCCTCGCGTGGTTAGGAACAGTGTGTCTTCACCCTCCCGCTCCAGCAGAGCATTGGTGGCGATCGTCGTGCCCATCTTGATAGCGGAAACCTGATCCATCGGGATCGGAGCGCCACCGTCCAGGCCCAGAATTAGGCGAATGCCATGCAGCGCAGCATCCTCATAATGCTCAGGATTTTCCGATAGGAATTTGTGAGTCGTCAGCGCGCCAACGGGATCGCGCGCGACGATATCGGTAAAGGTGCCGCCGCGATCAATCCAAAACTGCCAGCCGGTGTCCCCGTCCATCTTGCCTCAACACGCACCCAAAGAACTCATCACAACCTAAGCTGTGGTCGAGCGGGGCAGTGATGGCAAGCTAGCCCTTGGCAATCGCCACAGCTTCGCTCGCCAGCTGAGTGACGCGCGCAAAGTCGCCGCTTTCCACCGCATCGCGCGGGGTCAGCCAGCTGCCGCCGCAAGCCAGCACGTGATCGAGCGCCAGAAACTCTGCCAAATTGCTGGCGGAAACACCGCCCGTGGGCATGAAGCGCATCTCGCGAAACACCGAACCCAATGCCTTCAGCATGGGCACGCCGCCCGCGAGGCTGGCGGGAAAGAACTTCACATCGCGCAGGCCCAGTGCATAGGCGCGCTGAACCTCGCCAGCGGTCATTGTGCCGGGGAAGAAGGGAATGCCTTCGTCGAGGCAATAGATAGCTATCTCATCGACCAGGCCGGGCGAAACGATAAATTCCGCGCCGCTCGCGCGAACAGATTTGGCTTGATCAAGGGTCAGGACAGTGCCCGCACCAACGATCAGACCCTCGGTTTCGGCGATGATCGCCTCCATCCCAGCCTGAGCCGCATCGCTGCGCATCACGACCTCGATGACCGACAGACCGCCAGCGTTTAGGGCATTGGCGGTCTTCACGGCGAGCGCCGCGTCATTCTCACCAATCAAGGGAACCACGGGCGCTGCGCTGAGCCGGGATGAAAGATCACTGGTCATATGGGTATGCCTCCGTGCCCCAATGCGCCGCTTGCCGGACGCTTTTGTAAGAGGGGCGTCTGTAACGCCAACTGCGCCCTATGCACCAGTGAAAACGCCGGGCCGAAGTGGAGCAAACGTATGCGCGCCAAATCCCGATTTAGCCAGTTTGTGCGGTCACATCATGGCCATAGATCCAGTCGAACTGAGCATCCAGTGCTGTGGGCATGAGACGGCTTGCCAGCCAGATTGGCCCATATGTCGCGAGTTTCGCAGGCGCGCTGCGACGGTGGAATATGCCCATATTGCCGGTGGCGCGGCGCTGAACCCGCGCGGTGCGCGGCTGACGCTGCGCCTCGTAACGGGCAAAAGCGTCTGGCGCGCGGGCGGTTTCGGACAAAATGCGCGCAAGCACCCAGCCATCCTCAATCGCCATCACTGCCCCTTGCGCCATAAATGGCAGCATTGGATGGCAGGCATCGCCGAGCAGGGTGACACGCCCGTCGCTCCACTGGCCAATGGGCGCGCGGTCAAACAAGGCCCAGCGATAATGCGCGTCGGCTTGCTCGATCATGCGAGTAATGACCGGGTGCCACCCAGCGAAATCTGCGAGGGCCTGCTCCTTGGTGCCGTGCTCGCTCCAGCTTTCAACCTGCCAATCATCGCGTTCCACCACGCCCACAAAATTAGCCAGCGTTCCGCCGCTCAGACGGTAGGTGACAGCATGTTTGCCCTCGCCCATCCAGATGCAGGCAGCAGGCGGCGGGACGTGCTCGCCCAACCGATCCATAGGTACCACCGCACGCCATGCGACATTGCCTGTGAAGCGAGGATTGGACGGCCCAAGCATCTGCTGACGAATGACAGATTTGATGCCATCTGCGCCGATCACAATATCACCTTGCGCTCGCGATCCATCGGCAAGGCTGACCCAGGCAGAACCTTCATCCTGGCCATAGCCGGTGACCTCGGCACCAGTGCGTAACGCGCCCGGACTGCGCGTTTCCAATGCGCCTGCAAGCACTTCGACCAGATCTGCGCGGTGCACATGCCAATAAGGCGCGCCGTGACGCCGCTCCATAGCGGTACCCCAGCGCGTGCGACCGATGAGCGTGCCTGAGGCGCCAATGCGAAACTGCGCTTCTGTCGGAGCGAAGGCGTGTTGTTTCAACAACGATTCCACGCCAAGCGCGCGCAGTACCTTCACGCCATTGGGGCTGACCTGAATGCTCAGCGCCCACTTCACTCAGCTTTTCGGCTTGCTCCAAAACCTCCACCTGCCAACCAAAGTGGTCGAGGCACAATGCCGCGCACAAGCCGCCAATTCCACCGCCAACGATAACCGCTTTCATGGAAACGCTTTCATAGAACTGCATGCCTATCTGCCTGCGCCGCCATGCGGCGTCTGGAGCGCCCCTATCGCGGGCGCAGTGAATTCTATCAACATCCGAATTCACTGGCACAATGAGAGGGCTTTGCAGGTTTGGGCTGCCTCGCTAGAGATGCGGGCATGCAAACAACACCTTGGCACAGCCGCTTCGTATTTCTCCTCGCCTTGCTTTTGCCGGTCTATTTCGCTGGTTCAGCGCTTGGCACCAAGTTTGGATTGTGGAGCTGGCAAACTGGTCTTGGCACTTTGATCGCCAAGGCCGGGCCGCTGCTTCTCGGCGGCGTGGCGCTGGCGGCCTTGGTTTCTTTTGTCGTCTGCGTGTTTAGAAAACCGCGCAAGGGCTGGCTCTTGGCTTTGCTCGCGATTGCAATCCCGGCGACCGCATTTGGTGCGCTGGCAATGGTCCGCGCTCAGGCGGGCGCGATCCCGCCGATCCACGATATTGCGACCGACACCGCGAACCCTCCCGGCCTCTCTGCAACGGCACTTGCTGTACGTGATGAAAGCGGTGCAAACCCGATCAATGATTATCAAACCCCGCTGGGCGAAATCGATATGTGGAAAGAAAGCGATCCTGAAATCGCCGGCAAATCCCACGCTCAACTGATCACATCGGCCTACGCTGACCTCGCGCCTTTGCCGCTGGGCAGCACCAGTCAGGCTGACGCTGTGGCCGCAGTTGCTGCGGCAATGGAAGACATGGGTTTTGACAATGTGGTGGCCGATACAGTAGCTGGCCGGGTTGACGGCCTGGCCGAGACATTCTGGTTTGGTTTTAAAGATGACGTGACCGCTCGCATCGCAGAAAATCAGATTGATTTTCGCTCTATCAGCCGGGTCGGCGTGAGTGATCTGGGCGCCAATGCCGCGCGGATCGAAGATCTGCGCGGCAATGTCGAAAAGCGGATCAATCCTTGAACTGAATAACGGCCAGAGCGCTGCGCTGAAAAACGGTTAGGACGCATAGACTAGCATATGCGTATGCGATAAATGCGAACCATACCGGAAACACGCACATTGCAATGAAAACCACAATGGTTTCAGCACCTTCCGCGAGGCCAGTGGAGTAAAAGAAGCTCTTTTTCCCGTGAGCGTCTGTCTGTTCGCCGCGCTTGCCCGCGATCACCGCAAAGGCAAGGAAGCTGGTGCCGGTTAAAACGAATGCGGCAACCAGGACCAAGGCGGGCAAAGTGTTCGTCGGATCAAGCAAGCCGAAACCGAGCGGGATTGAGACGTAAAAGGCAAAATCCGCCACAATGTCGAAATAACCACCGAGATCGCTCGGCTGCGTCGCGCGCGCCACCGCCCCATCCAATCCATCTGCCAAGCGGTTGGCGATGATGAGGGCAAGGCCCAACCACAATTCGCCAAAGGCAATCGCTGACGCTCCGGCCAAACCCAAAGCCAATCCGCCAAAGGTCAGCATGTTCGCGCTCACCCCGAGACGAGCCAACGCAGCGCCTATCCGATTAAGCGGCGGATCAATGAGAGGGCGGAGTTTCGGATCAAACATCGCTGCCCCCTCTACCAGCCCCGCTTACCCAACCGGCCACCATATCGTGATGGTACCATTGGTGGACGGGTGGGGAGGCGGGGCGGGAGGTCTGCATCACAATGAAAACGTCACAAGGCCAATCCATGCGCCCGTCATAGCGGTGGCGATATTGCCCGCGATCCAGCTCTTGATACCCAGACCCGCCACCTCTGCGCGGCGTTCAGGGCACAAGGTGCCTATGGTCGACACAAGTAAGCCAATGCTGGCAAGGTTCGCAAAGCCGCACAGAGCATAGGTCACGATCAGCAGGCTACGCGGATCAAATGTACCCTCTGGCAGGCTGGAGAGTTCCAAGAAGGCGACATATTCGTTGAGGATCGCCTTGGTCCCCATCAATCCGCCCGCATCCTGCGCCTGTTCCCACGGCACGCCAATCACCCACATAAGTGGAGAGAACAGCCAGCCGAATATGCGCCCCAATGTGAGCGCCTCCCCGCCGACCAAGGGCAGCAGCGCCAGTGCCTGATCGGTCAGCGAGACCAGAGCAAACACCACAATGATCACTGCCACCACAGCCAGGAACAGCTGCATCCCATCCATCGTGCCTTTGACGATGGCATCAATGCTGCCTTCGTATTTGAGGCCCGGATCTTCGCGGTCGACCTCGGTTGCAATCTCTTCGCCGCCGTCCGCATCCACGTCGCCCGGGACCATCAATTTCGCGACCAGCAAGGCAGCCGAGCAGCGAAACGAGCGAGGCCGAAATCATGTGCCCCACCGCATTGGGCACCGTGTCTGATAGGGTAGAGGCGTATAGCACCAGCACCGCGCCGCTGATCGTCGACATGGCCAGCACCATCACCTGAAACAGCTCAGCCCGGCTCATTTTGGCAAAGTAGGCCCGGATAACCAGCGGGCTTTCCACAACCCCAAGAAACATGTTGGAGCCACCCGCGAGCCCTACGACACCACTGACCTTGAGCGTGCGGCGCAGCATGTAGGACAGGCCGCTGACCAACCAGCGAAGCACGCCCCAATGCCACAGCAGGGCCGCAATGGCCGACAGTACAATCACCAACGGCAATATCTGAAACGCCACGATCAGCGGCGCATCCGCGCCCTCTTTCAGCTCAAAGGGGAGCGGTGCCCCGCCGAGATAGCCGAACATGTAGGACGAACCATCAAGCGTAGCCCGTTCAATCGCAGCCACACCGGCATTGGCATATTCCATCACGGACCAGACGAATGGCACACGGACGATGATCAGCGCGAGCGCGCCCTGCATTGCCAGCGCCCCGGCGATCCAGGCCCAACTGGGCCGACCGCCGCGACTTTCAGACAGACCCCATGCAATCAGCACCAGTAGAGCAAGGCCGAGAATTCCCCGAAACTGGTCAAAAACTTCCAAGCGCGCGCCCTTCTTTGTACGTTAGCTGGCCCTTGTTGCTGAAAACCTTGCCTAACGCCAGTGCACGCTCATCCGCGCCGCCAATCGTGATATTTCTCGACGAATGTGAGCAGTTTTTCTGGCTTGTTCGCCTTCTTCCAATTGCCCGCTGCAAATTTGTTTGCCTCGGCCATGGTGGGATAAGGATGCACTGTACCAAGGATCTTATTGAGGCCCAGCTTGTGCTTCATGGCTAGGGTATACTCGGCCAGTAACTCGCCCGCATGCGCACCGACAATGGTCGCGCCTAGAATTGTGTCCTTGCCGCCCGGCGGGGTTAGAACTTTGACAAAGCCCTTGGTCTCGCTTTCGGCGATGGCGCGGTCGAGATCGTCAAGATCGTAGCGTGTGACTTCGTAAGCGATGTCCTGCTCCTTCGCCTCAATCTCGTTGAGGCCAACGCGGGCCACCTCTGGGTCGAGGAAGGTCACTGCCGGGATCACGCGGTAATCCGCCTTGAACCGCTTGAATTGGCCGAACAGCGCATTGACGCTGGCGAACCAGGCCTGATGGCTGGCTGTGTGGGTAAATTGATAGGGGCCCGCGACATCGCCTGCGGCGTAGATATTGGGGAATTTCGTGGCGAGAAACTCGTCAGTCACAACCGTGCGGCTGGTATCGACACCAATGTCTTCGAGGCCATATCCGGTAAGGCGCGCCTTGCGCCCAACCGCAATGATCAGCGCATCATAGGCAACCGCTCGTTCGCTGCCCGCGTGCTCGACAACAATTGCACCGCCTTCCGTGCGCACCGCCTTATGATCGGTCAGCACGGTAACGCCCGCTTCCTCCAGCGATTGCTGCGCAAGCTGTGAGACTTCTTCATCTTCGCGGCCAAGCACACGGTCCGCCATTTCAATCTGCGTCACGTTAGAGCCGAGGCGCGCGAGGGCTTGAGAAATCTCACAACCAATCGGCCCACCGCCCAGCACCGCGACGCGCGCAGGCGCTTTGTCCATTTCGGCAAAGGCATCCCACATCGTATCCGAGGTGAGGTAGCCGCTCTCTTCCAGCCCTTCGAGCGGCGGGATGAACGGTTCTGCGCCCGCTGCGATCACGATGCTCTGCGTGGTCAACCGGTCTGTACCGCCATCATTACGCGCGATCTCCACCGTCCATGGGTCAACAACCTTCGCATAGCCTTCGATCACATCGACGCCGAGACCGGTGTAACGTTCCACACTGTCATGCGGCTCAATCGCTTTCACCGCACCCATCACGCGGGCGATGGTCTGTTTAAACGGCACCTCCGGTTCCTGAGCAGCTAGGCCATATTTGTCAGCATGGCGGATCATCGCGGCGACCTTGCCACTCTTAATCAACGCCTTTGACGGCACACAGCCGGTATTGAGGCAATCGCCGCCCATTTTATTGGCTTCGACCAAGGTCACCTTGGCCTTCACCGTGGAGGCGATGAGCGCGGAAACGAGGCCAGCAGAGCCAGCGCCGATCACCACCATATTGCGATCAAACTTTTTCGGCTTGGTGAAGCCTTTGTAGACCTTGCGACGCTTGATCGCACCAATGATGCCCTTGGCGATCCACGGCACAATGCCAAGAAGGACAAAGGAACCGATAATGGCAGGGGTAAAGATCCCGCTCGGGCTATCGAGCGTGGCCAATTGCGTACCAGCATTCACATAAACCGCCGTACCAAGCAGCATGCCCACTTGACTGACGAGCGCATAGGTCAACGTCTTGATGCGGGTAAGACCCATCACAAGATTGATTACGAAAAACGGCACAGCCGGGACCATCCGCAAGGTGAAGAGGTAAAACGCGCCATCACGCTCCAGCCCTTCATTGATGCCTTTAAGCCTGTCTCCAAACTTGTCCTCAATCGTGTCTCGCAGAACGAACCGCGAAGCGAGGAAAGCAAAAGTTGCACCCAGGGTCGAAGCAAAGGAAACAACAATAAGGCCCGTGGTAAAACCAAACAATGCACCAGCGGCCAGAGTCAGGAAGGCGGCACCGGGAAACGACGCAGCTGTTGCGATCACATATATGGCAAAGAACACCGCGATCACTTGAATCGGATTGTCAGCGAACGTCTGCTGCGCGCCTGCCACCTGCTCTTTGATCGCTTCAAAGGTCAGATACTGCCCCAGATCAAAAATGAAATAGGCGGCGATCAGAGCGGCCAGCGCGATTATGATGGCAATCTTTTTCATGGGTTTCCTTGTCGTGGCCCTATGTGCATTATGACCCCCTATTCGCGCGCTTTGGCTATGCGGTTACTCTGTTTCTGCCAAATGCGCGTAGGAGGCGAGCCAGCGTTTGTCGATCCAGCGTTTGAATTTTGCGGCCCAGCGGCCCTTAGCCGCCAACGAACCATAGACTGCGATGGCCAAGCCATTGCCGATGGAAATCAGGTAAAGACTGGCCGGGCGCGGGTGATAAGTACGGCTTGGCTCTAGCCCCAACGCGGCGGCGCGGATATTTGCGGCGAGCAGGGGACCAGTGTGGACCGCATGCACGCCGGATCGCGGAACATGGCTGTCTTGACGGCTCGCGACGTCCCCCGCGGCAAAGATATACGGGTGGGATAGAACGCGCTGCTGCGCATCGACCGCGATGAAGCCTTGCGCATCAGTGGCAAGACCGCCAGCTGCGGGCCAATCCGGTGCGCCGCTACCTATGGCAGCGACGATCAAATCGGTTGGCTCTAGCTTTCGCGGCCCGGCAAGCAATTGTGCGTTTTCGATACGGGCATTTTCTGCAGTGACTTCGATCCCTTGTGCGCTCAGTTCGGATTGAACGAGGCTGCGCGCTCTTGCTCCAAAACCCGGCAGCAGTCCGTCTGTTCCGGCTATCAGTGTGACCTCAGGTTTGGTGCCTTCGGTGCGCATATTGCGCAGACCAAAGGCAAGCTCCGTCCCGCCAGCCCCGCCGCCAATCACTGCAACGCGTCGAGCCCGCGCGGTGTGGCTCCATTCGCGCACCCGCTCCGCAAAGGCATCAATCGGGCGGACATCGGCAATGCGCGGATCATCGCCGAGAACGCGCGCGGCCCTGCCGACCCCGCCGGTGTCGATCGAGCATGTCTTGAACGCGATCAGCCCGCTGCTCAGCGTCATAACAGAGCGTACTGCCGGATCGATTGCAATACAGCGGTCAGCGATGAACTCAGCGCCCGCGCGTTTCGCCAGTGCCTGCACATCGACCAGACCATCCTCCGGTGAATATTCGCCAGCGATCCAGCCGGGCACTGTGCCGGAATATCGCAAGAACCGCGAGGGGGTGAGCACTGCCGCGCGTGTCACCGGCAAGCCATTGCGAATCCAGTCCGCCAGCACCGCGAGATGCGCATGCCCGCCGCCGATCAACAGAATCTCAAAGGGCGCGCGGGCAGTCATCCCTGCCCATTTGCGCGCCTGCTCGCCGATGTCAAAGAATGTGCGCTATCTCAGGCAATCAAGCCCCTTGGATAAGCGCTCCTGCAAGTCCAGCAGGTTGACCTTTTCGATATCGGCAATGGCATTGTCAGACGCCAGCAATCCTGCCTGACAGCGCAGCGACTGCGACACCAGATCAACCGATTGCAATTGCGCAAGATGATTCGAGAGCACCTGCTCATCGCAGCACAGCGCCTCGCCGAGACCTTCAATAATCTCGGCCAACTGAATAAGCTCACCGGATATATTGCCGAGCAGCTCTGAGGGGATCACGTGTTTTGTCATCTTGAAACGAGAATTATCCCGTTTCGCTCAATGTAGAATTGCTATTGGCATAGAGGTAAATACGGTCAGGTGGCCCGCTGGCTCTCTGGCACCCGTTCCTAGTTTGGTATGTCTCGTAAGATCATTGGTTGACCTGCTGTTTACGACGCTGCAGACACGCAGATCAGCCCGCCGCATAGCGCAACGTTAGAAGATACGGCGGAACATGCGCGCCAGCTCAGTCGCCGCCCACTGCGCAAAAGATCGCCCTTCGGTGCGTATCTGGACCGATCCCGGCACCAGCTGGATTTGATAGTCCTCTCCGCTAAGCGCGCCCTTTTCCGCGATCATTCGAATACGGTACAGCGCCTCGCGAGGGGCCAGTTCCTCGCCATCTTTGTCGACCGCAATCGGGCCTCCATTGGTCGAGGCGAGGATAGGCTGTTCGAGCCGAGCGATCGCGCTAGAAGACATTTCGACCAGCTTGGCAGAGCGGGACGGTCCGCCTGCATCCGCGGCCACAAATGTGCCCAGCGCGCCCTCGCCCAGGCGCCAAATCTCGTCTTCGGGTACATAGGCCTGAACGTCGTAATCGCTCGGCGTCACCACATGAGCGATCACCTCTTCCCCGCCGATCCAGCGTCCCGGATGCATGTCGGGCATCAATCCAGAGACAGCGCCCGGCCCCGGCGCGCGCAGGATCAGTTTGTCCGCTCGCCGCTCGAGCCCGGCCAGCTTGCCGCGCTCCCTCGCCAGCTCGCGTTCCAGCACGGCGCGATTGGAGCGATCCCGGCTGTCAGCCATAGAACGGCCCATTTGCAGCTCAAGCTGGGCGATCCGCACTTTGGTGGACGCTGCATCGGCGGCAAGTTCTGGCGCGTCGAGCTCAATGATCGGATCCCCTGTCGTTACCGACTGACCGTTTTGCGCGATCACTTTGACCACACGCGCAGGCTCTCCCGACACAATCGGCGCAGCGCCAACCGGCGTCAGAACAGCATAGCCGGTCACATGACGGTCCAGCGGCAGAAAGGCCGCGAGCAACAGGCCACCAATAATCCATAACCACGCTTTGCCTCGGCGGGTGCTGGTGATCGATTTACGAAGACCAGCCCATTCGCGCATTTCAGCAAACACTGGCTAAGCCGATAAACACCACCAGCTCCACAATCGCCAGGATCAGGCCCAGCGGCTGGAAAAACAGATTGTAAACCAGGATCGCGATCCCGGTGAACAGGAACAGGCGGTAAACCCATGTCGCATAGGCATATAGGATCATCCCGCGCCGCAGCTTGCCTGGAACCTCTTCTGGCGCAGCCGCGCCCAGCCCGAACAGGATTTCGCGCATCTTCCACTTTGCCAGGGCAAAGGCGCGTGGCTGCAAATTAGGCACGTTGAGAAAGTCTGACAGCACGTAATAGCCATCGAAGCGCATGAACGGATTGAGATTTATCGCAAGGCTCATGATCCAGCTGGTTGTCGCCAGGATAAAGGCCACGCTGCGCGCGGTGCCATCGGGCAGGATCACCCACAGCATCGTGGCAATGCTGGCCACCATCAACTCTGCCGCCACACCTGCGCAATCAATCGCCAGGCGTTTCTTGCGCGAGGTCAACCGCCAGGCCGCGGTCGTATCGGTGTAGAGCACCGGCATCATCACTAGAAAGCTGACCCCCATGGTCGGCACCCGGCAGCCATAGCGAGTGGCGGTATAGGCATGACCGAGCTCGTGCAGGATCTTCACAAAGAACAATCCTGCGCCGTAAGCGATCAGACCCTGCCAACTGAAGAAATAGAGAAACGACGCCATGAAGGCATCCCATTGGCGCGAAACCAGAAACAGGCTGGTGAGAGCCAGCACGCCAAAGAATACGAGGCTGTAGAGCGACCACAGCGGGCGGACACGGTCAATCGTACGTTCCAGAAACCGGGCAGGCTTCACCAATGGAATGCGGATGAACAGATAATTGTCGAGCAGCCATTTCCACGCCGCCTTCTTGTTGTTGGCGCGCTGCTCCATATAGGCAGAAACGCTATCGCGTCCCACCGGGCCAATGGTCAGGCCATTGGTTGCGGCAAATTCCACAACGGAATTGAACGCATCATTGGCTTCATCGCTGGATAGGCCGCGTTGCTGCAAATCATCGCCGATCCGGGCAAGATTGCCGCTCGCCCAATGCGAAAAGATCACGAATTCGATCTGGCCCAATTGAAAGAACGCATGGCGGACCGGATCAAACAGGTTCCAGCTTGGCGCTCCATTCACCAGCGGCGCGCCGGGCTCAATCCGCAGTTCCTGCCGCAAAGCGGGCAGCGGAGGCGGCTTTGGCACCTCTGGCAGATCAATCGGGATTGCCGCTGAATTCATAGTCCGACAAATTGGCGTAGGGCCGCGATGGGCCTGCGCAGCAGCGAATAAACAAACGGCACCCAGCGGCCATAGACCTGAGCCGTACCGCGCGATCCAATCCTAGGGTTATCATCGTCAAGCTGCGCGGTCAGTGCAAAGGCTAGCGTTCCATCAGGCGTCTGGCGGGCCTGATAGCTCGCCGTTTCTAACAGGCCGTCAATTGCCCACAATGGCTGGGAATCGAGCCACATCTTGATCTTCGCGCCCTTTTCCAGCGACATCTGCTCCGCCGCTGGCAGATCGATGCGGATCATCACCTCGTCTGGATTGACGACCTGCATGATCGGATCGCCGACATTGACCGCGCGCCCTTCCCAATCGCGGCGGTCGCTGAAAAGGGCCATGCCGTCACGCTGAGCGGTTATCGCTGATTGCCCAGCGAGCTCTTTCGCATAATCATATTCTGCCTGCGCGACCTCAACCTCGGCCCGCATGATCGCGATATCAGAGGTCTCGTCCTCGTCGCTAAAGGCGGAGCTGGTAGAGCGTTCGAGCCGCGAACGGGCAACAGCGAGCCTTTCCTCGGCAAGCTCCAACTCATTATCCAGCCGCACATCGTCAAAGCGCAGCAACACCTGGCCCGCCTTCACCGGCGCGTTGGGCGTGACCTCGATTGACGCAATCCGACCTGAAAACGGCGCGGCGACAATATACGGCCGCTCGGCAACGATCTCAGCCGGGGCCAGAGCCGTAAGACGCACAGGGAACAGCAGGACAACAGCAATTGCAGCCGCGATCCATTTCTTCTTCTTGCTGTCGATCACTGGCAGACGGCGAACAGGCTTACCACCGCTCAGCGCCAGCCAGGAATGCGCCGCCGTTTCCGCAATGCGCGCCGCACGGTATTTCTCGCCCTCACGCAATGGCTCATCGCGAGCGAACAGCAATCCGCCAAACACTTCACCATCTTTGCCAAGCAGCGGCTGCCAATGCACCTGGGAATAGGGATATTCGTCAAAGGCCTCATCCGCGCGCAGGCTCGCCGCATCAAAAGCGTTCGGCTGTTCCAGCCCGTGATCCAAGGCCAGGCGCTCAATCGCCTTTTCCAAAGCGTGGATCAGCGGTGCATTGCGATCAACGGTCGCCAGAGACGAAGCGCATTGCACCTCGAACCCTTGCCCAATCCTCGCCTGACGCAGCACAAACATCTGGCCGTAGGGCAAGACCTGGCGCGCTTCATTGGCGACAAGATATTGCAGTTCTTCGATGGTCTCTTGACGGCGAATGTCCGCCTCGAATTGCAGCAATGCGGCGAGCTTTGCCGCATCTGGCTGCGCGCCTTTGGGGGTCAGAGCGCTAACCTTGGGCGCAGCGGTCTCAATCGGATCAGCTTGGCTGGCTGCCATCGGCTTCAGCCCCTTCCGCGGCCGCTCCGCTCGCTTCGCCTTCAGCGGCGCCCCCAGCAGCGCCCTCGCCCACTTCCTCTGTCGCGGCAGGCTCGTCGCTTGGCTTTTCGAACGTTGCCGTGCCGCTCATACCGGGCAGGACCAGTGCATCACCGCGATCGATATTGGCACCGATGCGGATCGTCTTGCTAACCGGATCAACCGAAGCGCCCAGCCGGGTTACGACACCCGTGATGGTCGCGCCTGTCTCGTCAATCACGAAGTCAAACTTCGCGCCCGGTTCAAGCCAGGTCAGCCAATTGCTGGGAACGATCAGATCGGCCTCCAGATCGCCGCCGCTTTGAATACGCAGCAGCGGCTGACCGCTAGCGGCCACTTCGCCGCGGCTGGCGATTTCTTCCACCACCGTGCCGGCGAATGGTGCATAGACTGCACAATCGCGCAGCTGAGCCGAGACCGCATTGGCCTCTGCCTGCGCCCGGCCAAGATTGGCGCGGGAAACCGCCACTTCGTTTTTGCCAACCGCCTCATAGCTGTCGAGCTCAACATTGGTCTCGTAGGTTTTTTGATAGGCCGCCGTTGCAGCGCGTGCCGCGTTCAGTTCCGCCTGAATGGTTGAACAGTCAAACCGGGCAAGCAAAGCGCCTTTGCCAAAACTGCGCCCCTCCCGAAAAGGCATAGAGGTGATCCGCGCCGTCATACGCGAGGCCACCGTGCTCTCGTTCTTTGCCGCGATCACGCCGCGTGCATCCAGCACCGGTTCCGGTTCAGGCTCTGGAAGGGCATCTCCGCCCTCACCCGCTGCCAGCTCCGTCTGCTCTGCCGAGGCGACAGCCGCATTGTCCGACCACTGCGTATCGCCGCTGCCCGCGTAGACGACCCCGGCAATGGCCGCAGCCGCAGCGAGAACGCCGCCGCCAATCCACAGCTTGCGGTTGCCATCTTCTGCGGGCGGTGATCCCTCGTCCACCTGCTCAATGTCACTCATGTTTTAACTTCCAGACAGCTTTACCGCAGCTTCGCGGTCCTGCCACATTTGCTCCAGTGATGCGCGCAACGTAGCGACATCTTCGCGTCCGGTCACGTTTGGACTGAATTCGTCGATACCCATGGAGGCAAACAAGCCAGCATATGCGTTTTGCGCCTCTGCATAGGCGATGTCGTATTTCACCTCTGCGGCCAGCGTGTTCATCTCTTCACGCAGCAGCGTCTGGCGGCTCATCGCGCCAGCTCTATGACCGGAACGGATTTGCCCCAGTATCTTGTCCTGCACCGCCATTTGGCGCGAGGCCGTGTCAAGCTCTTCGCTCAAATGACTGAAGCGCGCACGCGAGACGTGAACCTGCGTCATCACCGCCATGGTCAGCGCCAATTCGCGCTGCTGCAGCAGATCGTCCTGAGCGCGCACGGCCTTCTTATGCGCAGGCAGGCGGAACAGGTTCAGGACGTTCCAACTAGCGCGGGCACCGTAATTGATCCAGTCATTGTTAAACAGGAAGTCGTTTGAATCGACGTTTACGCCCAACACGCCGCGGAAACTCGGCAATGCCGACAGCAATGCCGCGTCCAGCTCGCGCGAATTGATCCGCTGGCGATAGCTAACTTCGCGTAGCTCCGGACGATTGAGCAGTGCTGTCATCATCATGTCTTCGCTAGGCGTATTTGACCGCGGGCAGAGTGTTCGTGCGATCTGGCAAAGCAAGCGAGAACTCTGTGCCGGGGCGCAGGTTCATGAGCGCCGCCAATTGCGCCTTTGCAACGACCAGCTCGCGCTGAAGCTTGCGGATTTGCGCCTGAATTTCCAGCAGTTCACGCTGATAGGTCAGCGCGGTTAGCGGGGCAGACAGGCGCCGCTCGGCCAAACGCTCTGAATTTTGCAGCGTGGTGGTGACCGAATCTTCCAGCTCTTGCAGCTTGGTCAGCAGGCGCTCGGCGCTGACCGCCCGCCAATAGGAAGAACGCACATCCTCGATCACGCGGTTGGCAACCTTGCGGCGACGTTCCTGCGCGATCAGGACTTCATCGGCGCCTTGCTTCGCCCGAACGTAGGACAGGCCAAAGTCGAGCACATCCCAACTGAGTGCGAGGTCGGCGGTAAACAGATCGCGTTCCTGCGAAGTCGATGGCTCCAGCGATTGCCGCCGCGTGATCAGCGAGAGCGAGCTAGCGCCAGAGAAGTTGTTGCGTCCGGCATAGCCAGCGCTGGCAACCAATTGCGGCAGCATATCGTAACGCTGAAGATCAAGTTCGCGGTCGCGCAGCGCGATCTCCATCAGCTCGACCTTGTAATCGAGATTGTACTTCAGCGAACGAGCCATCGCTTCGTAGAGATCAATCGGCGCCGTCACCGGCTCCTGATCCACATCAACCCGCTCAAAATTGCTGGCCGCTGTCTCGTCCAACTCCGCCGCCGTGAACGGCTCAGGTACAGTTGCGCAGGCACCCAGGAAGAGTGTCGATGCGCTTACCAGTGCAAGTCCCTTATTCATTGGCTCACCTTCATCCGTTCTATTTTCAACTAAAAGCTGCAAGCAGTTTGCTTGCTTCGTCATCGGCTTCGCCACTGGCGCGTGCCATCATCGTATCAAGTGTTTCAGCCTTGGCCACCGCTTCTGCAATCGCCTCGTCGAGTTGTATTTCACCGGTTGCGCCCTGAATAACAACAGGGATCTCAATCACTTCTCCATCCGCCCGGATTGCGCGAACAATCAGCCTGATCGTCTCTGCATCAACCGGACGTTCAATGATCGCCAAACCGCGAGCATCCATCCGGATCCAATCAGGCAACGGCGCACCATCGCGCGTCACCAGCTGATATTCGGTAATCCGAGGGGCATCGTCCGCGCCAATGTCGCGCATTTCGACATAGACCACACGGTCGCGCGAAATGCTCTCAATCATGACTTGATCGCTGCCCGTATCGAGCTGCCGCACGGAGAAGCCGGTCAGCATCTCTGGCAGGAAGTCGCCAAAGCGTGGATCAAACAGACGGTCCACACCAAAGCGCAGATCGCGGATATGATCGATATAACCAACCACATCGTCAATCGGACTGCCATTGGCATCAAATCCGCCAATACCGTTCAAGGAGCGCAGACCGTTCACGGCGCTCAGCAATGGCTGATCGACGTTGAGCGTGCCCATGCCGCCAAGCGAGCGGAAATCATTGACCGTATCGAGGATGATTAGCGGTGTCGTGATAAAGGCGTCACTTTGATCCAGCACACGGTCAACCGGATAAGCATTAGGAATACCTGGTGCAGGCTCATTGCCGATCAGGAAGCCGATATCAGCCGCAGCCTCAACCACAGTGATCGTTGCGAAACTCTCTACAAAGCCGCCCTGACCATCAGAGATGAAGTAGCGGATCGTCACTTCGCCGAAGAAATCAGGCGGCGCAGAATATGTGAGCGTGCCGTCTGGGTTGATCACCACCTCGCCAACGTCGACGAGTGCAATTACCACTTCCAGCGGATCGCCCTCTGGATCGGTGGCATTATCTAGCACGTTGATAATCGTGTCGGTGCCGCTGATCACGGTCACGTCCTCAGGTTCATCAACCGGCGGCTCGTTGGTGTTTATCACCTCAACCGCGACGGTCGCCGTAGATGTGCCACCATTGCCATCGGTGATGGTGTACGTGATCGTATCCTGGCCGAAGAAATCCGGGTTCGGCACATAGGTGATCGTGCCGTCCGGATTGATCGTGACCGTACCATTGGTTGCGGTTGCACTCGTTACGGTCAGCGGATCACCATCAGCATCGGTGTCATTGACCAACACTGGAATGGTGACTTCACTGTCCTCGTCCACGCTGGTCACGTCATTGGCCGCAACCGGCGGATCATTGACTGGATTGACCGTGACGGTTGCCGTCACCGTGTCAAACCCGCCCATGCCATCGCTCACCTGATAGGTGATCGTATCGGTCCCGTTGAAGTTCGGGTTTGGCGTGTAAGTAACCGTGCCATCTGGATTGATCGTGACCGTGCCATTGGGCGCATTGGCCGAGACTACCGTCAACGGATCGCCATCCGGGTCATTATCGTTGGCTAGCACCGGAATGGTAACAGGCGTGTCTTCATCCGTGACTGCCGTATCCGGCTCACCCACAGGTGGATCGTTCACTGCGACAATATCAACTGTGACCGTCGCCGTTGCCGTGCCGCCCATGCCATCATCAATGGTATAGGTGATGGTAGTCGGCCCGTTGAAGTCAGGGTTCGGCACGAAGGTGATGGTGCCATCCGGATTGATCGTGACCGTGCCATCTGGCGAGGTCGCCGCCGTCACCGTCAGCGGATCGCCATCTGCATCGCTGTCATTGGCGAGTACAGGGATCGTGAGCGGCTCGTCCTCAGTTCCGCTTGCCGTGTCGTCTTCGGCCACCGGCACATCGTTCACCGGATCAACCGTGATCGTCAGCGTCGCCGTGTCAAAGCCGCCGTTGCCATCAGACACGGTGTAAGTGATCACATCGGTGCCGTTGAAGTTCGGGTTCGGCGTGTAGGTGACCGTGCCATCCGGGTTGATCACAACCGTACCGTTTGGCGCGGTTGCCTCCGTAATGGTCAGCGGATCGCCATCAACGTCACTATCATTGGTGAGCACAGGCACGGTGACCGGCGTATCTTCCTCGGTTGTGGCTGTGTCATCCTCTGCAACAGGCGGATCGTTGACCGGCGCAACATTGACCGTGACAGTCGAGGTTGCGGTGCCGCCCATACCATCATCAATGGTATAGGTGATGGTGGTAAGCCCGTTGAAGTCAGGATTCGGCACGAAAGTGATGGTGCCATCCGGATTGATAGTGACCGTGCCATCGGGCGAGGTCGCATCAGTAACCGTCAGCGGATCGCCATCAACATCACTGTCATTGGCGAGGACCGGGATGGTGACAGGCGTGTCCTCATCCGTATCCGCGGTGTCAGGCGCCGCGATCGGCGCGTCATTGACCGGCGCAACAACAACGGTGATTGTTGCCGTGTCGGTGCCGCCATTGCCATCATCAATGGTGTAGGTGATCGTGTCGGTCCCGTTGAAATCAGGATCCGGCGTGTAAGTCACCGTGCCATCTGGGTTGATCGTAACCGTGCCGTTTGGCGCGGTAGCATCCGTCACAGTCAGATCATCGCCGTCCACGTCGGTGTCATTGCCCAGCAACGGGATTGTGACCGGCGTGTCTTCATCGGTGGTGGCGGTGTCGTTAACGGCCACTGGCGGATCATTCTCTGGATCAACCGTTACGGTGACGAGAGCCGAAGCCGTGCCGCCATTGCCGTCGCTGATCGTGTAAGAGATCGTATCCGTACCGTTGAAATCCGGGTTCGGCGTGTAATCAATCGTGCCATCAGGCAGGATCGTGACCGTACCATTCGCCGCAGAGGCAGTAACCACAGTCAGTGGATCGCCATCAGGATCGCTGTCATTGCCCAGCACATCGATATTGGTCAGCGTATCTTCCGTGGTGGTCGCGGTGTCGTTCACCGCAACTGGCACTGGATTGGTCACCGTCCAGTTAAAGGTGGTGGGCGTGGTGCCGTCATTGCCATCATCGGCTGTCACGGTGACTTCGTAGACGCCATCACCATTCGGCCCACCAATCGAGGCAGATGGATCAATCGTGCCAGAAATAACGCCTGTGGCCGGATCAATCGTGAGCCCGGTGGGCAGGCCTGTCGCTGCAAATGTCAGAGTATCGCCATCGACATCGTTGAAATTGCCAGCGGTCGGCACGCTTACAACTGCGCTATCGACATTCTCGCGCGGGGCGAGCGGTGTCACATCCGGATCATCGTTGATCGGATTGACCGTAACGGTGACCATCGCGGTCGACGTACCGCCATTGCCATCCGAAATCTCGTAAGTGATCGTGTCCGTGCCGTTGAAATCTTCGTTTGGCGTGTAGGTGACCGTGCCATCAGCTTCGATCACAACCGTGCCATTGGGCGCACTAGCCTGAGTGACAGTCAGCGGATCACCGTCTGGGTCATTGTCATTGCCCAGCACTGGAATGTTGACCGGCGTATCTTCGTCGGTTGTCGCTGTGTCATCCGCCGCGAGCGGCGCTGGGTTGCCAACAGTCCAGGTGAAGGTGACATCCACGGTGCCACCATTGCCATCATCAGCGGTCACAGTGACTTCGTAAATACCATCGCCGTTCGGCCCGCCTTGCGAAGCGTCCGGATCAATGGTGCCTGTGACATTGCCCGCTGCATCGATGCTGAGGCCTGGAGGCAGGCCAGTCGCCGTAAAGGTCAGCGGATCACCATCGACATCTGCAAAACCTGGCGAGAGATCCAAAGCAATGACATCGGCGTCATCATTGATGATCGCGGGCAGAGGCGGCGCGGTTGGATCATCATTATCCGCGCCAACCGTCACTGTGACGATGGCTGTGGACGTGCCGCCCTGACCATCAGTGATCTGATAGGTGATCGTATCGGTGCCATTAAAGTCGGGATCCGGCGTATAGGCCAACGTACCATCAGCGTTGATCACAACCGTGCCGTTTGGCGCACTGGCAGAAACCACGGTCAGCGTGTCGCCATCCGGGTCATTATCATTGCCGAGCACGTCAATCGCAGGGATCGGCGTGTCTTCCGTGGTTGATGCGGTATCATCCACGGCTGTCGGACCTGGGTTGGTAACGGTCCAGACAAAGGTCACATCGGTCGTGCCACCATTACCATCATCGGCGGTAATGGTCGTCTGATAGATACCATTGTTCACCTGGCTGGCATCGGGATCAATCGTCCCGCTGATAACGCCAGTGGCAGAATCGATCGTCAGGCCTGCTGGCAGATCCGTCGCGCTGAATGTCAGCGTATCGCCTTCAATATCAGAGAACAGGGCGCCTGCGTCGACTGAAACAGCATCGCCGTCTTCATCGCCGCGATCGGGCAGCGGTGTCGCAGCAGGTGCGTCATTTTCTGGTGCGATAACGATGGTCGCAATCGCGGTCGCTGGATCGCCGTTCGCATCTTCAATCGTATAGGTAACGGTCGCCGTGCCATTGAAATCGGGGTCCGGCGTAAAGGTTATCGTGCCATCTGCATTGACTACAGCGGTGCCATTGGTCGCCTGTGCATCGATCACGACGATCGGAGTCATCGGATCGGCATCAGGATCATTGTCATTGGCCAGCACGTCAAGCACCTGCGGGGTGTCTTCCGTACCGACGAAGCTGTCGTTGACGGCCGTTGGTGGCTCATTGTTGATCGTCCAGGTGAAGGTCGTGCTGACGCTTCCACCATTGCCATCATCGGCGGTGATCGTGACGGTGTAGACACCATCACCCAATGGTCCGCCACTCGAGGCTGTGCCAGTGGTGGTGCCGGTAACTGCACCCGTGGCCGGATCAATTGACAGACCATCTGGCAGGCCCATAGCCGAGAAGGTGAGCGTGTCGCCTTCCGCATCGTTAAACGCCGGGGCAAGAGGCACGTTTATCGCCTCGTTATTGCCATCGGTCAGGTCTGGCAAACCAACAGTTACTGGGTCGTCGTTCACCGCGCCAACTGTGATCGTCACGGTGGAGGTTGAGGTTCCACCCTCACCATCGCTGATCGTGTAGATCACCGTGTCAGTACCATTGAAATTCGCATCCGGCGTGTAGGTGATCGTGCCATCGGCATTGATCAGAACGCTGCCATTGGCGGCATTCGCCTCGGTCACGGTCAGCGTATCGCCGTCCGGATCATTGTCATTCGCCAGAACCGCAACATTGACTGGGGTATCCTCAGTCGTGCTTGCCGTATCAGGCGCCGCGACTGGCGGCGGATTGTTAACGGTCCACACGAAGGTCGAGGTCGTCGTGCCGCCAGCGCCATCATCGGCGGTGACGGTGACGGTGTAGAGGCCATTACTTGCCGGTCCGCCCTGCGATGCGTCCGCATCCAACGTACCGGTGATCAAACCATTGGCGTCAATCGATAACCCGCCTGGCAGGCCGGTGGCGGTGAAGGTGAGCGTATCACCATCAACGTCGGAGAAATTGCCAGACACATCGAGCGAGATGACATCGGCATCATCATCAGTCTGATTGGTCAGCTGCGGATCAGCCACCGGATCATCATTCACTGGATCAACCGTGACGGTGACTGTTGCAGTCGTCGTGCCGCCCTCCCCATCACTGATGGTGTAGGTGATCGTATCGGTGCCGTTGAAGTCCTCGTTTGGCGTATAAGTGACCGTGCCATCGGCTTCGATCACGACCGTACCGTTTGGCGCGATTGCCGATGTCACCGTCAGCGCATCGCCATCGGGATCGTTATCGTTGGCGAGCACGTCGATATTGACCGGCGTGTCCTCTGGCGTGTTTACTGCGTCATCCACGGCCACTGGCGGAGGATTGGTTACGGTCCAGGCAAAGCTGCTGGTGATAGTGCCGCCATTGCCATCGTCCGCCGTAACGGTGACGGTATAAATGCCATCACCCGCTGGCCCACCTTGCGAGGCAGATGGATCAATCGTGCCGGTGATATTACCGGCCGCATCAATGCTGAGACCTGGAGGCAGGCCTACCGCCGTAAAGGTCAGCATATCGCCATCGACATCGCTGAAGTTGCCCGCAACCGGAACATTCACAGTCGCGCTGTCGATATTGGCGAGGTTGGCGAGCGGCGTGTCAACGACCGGATCATCATTCACCGGATCGACTGTTACCGTGACCGTCGCGGTCGAAGTGCCGCCATTGCCATCACTGATGGTGTAGGTGATCGTATCGGTGCCGTTGAAGTCCGCATTCGGCGTATAAGTGACCGTTCCATCAGCCTCGATCACAACCGTACCGTTTGGCGCAG
Organism: Erythrobacter sp. SN6-5; assembly: GCF_057364945.1. Lineage (NCBI taxonomy): Bacteria > Pseudomonadati > Pseudomonadota > Alphaproteobacteria > Sphingomonadales > Erythrobacteraceae > Erythrobacter > Erythrobacter sp. SN6-5. The sequence goes on along the minus strand of NZ_CP200282.1, from coordinate 1,706,265 downwards.
TGGCCGAAGTGACCGTCAGCGGATCACCGTCTGGGTCATTGTCATTCGCCAGTACCGGAATGTTGACCGGAGTGTCTTCATCAGTCGTCGCCGCGTCATCCACCGCCTCTGGTGGCGGGTTGGTGACGGTCCAGGCAAAGGTCGTCTCGACCGTGCCGCCATTGCCATCGTCAGCCGTCACAGTGACGGAATAGATACCGTCACCCGCCGGGCCGCCTTGGCTGGCATCCGCATCAATCGTTCCGGTGATCTCGCCCGTATCGGGATCGATCGAGAGGCCCGCTGGCAGACCGCTAGCGCTGAAGGTGAGCGTGTCCCCATCGACATCGCTGAAATTGCCCGCCGTCGGCAGCGATACATCCGCGCTGTCAATGTTGTCTTGCGGTGCAATCGGCGTAACAACCGGATCGTCGTTCACTGGATCAACCGTGACAGTCACGGTCGCAGTGGAGGTTCCGCCATTACCATCACTGATTGTGTAGGTGATTGTATCGGTGCCGTTAAAATCGGGGTTCGGCGTGTAAGTAACTGTGCCATCAGCCTCGATCACAACCGTGCCATTGGCAGCATCCGCCGCCGTTACCGTCAGCGGATCGCCGTCCGGATCGCTATCATTGGCGAGAATTGGGATGTTGACCGGCGTGTCTTCATCGGTTGTCGCGGTGTCATCCACGGCCTCTGGCGGCGGGTTGTTTACCGTCCAGGTGAAGGTAGTGTCGACCGTACCACCATTGCCATCATCGGCCGTCACGGTCACTTCGTAGACACCGTCGCCTGCTGGGCCGCCTTGCGAGGCGTCTGGATCAAGCGTGCCAGTGATATTGCCGTCGGCATCAATGCTGAGGCCAGGCGGCAGACCGGTGGCGCTGAACGTTAGATCATCGCCATCAACATCGGAGAAATTACCGCTGACATCGAGCATGACAGGAGTGCTGTCATCATTGGTTTGTGGCGCGATAGGAGCCGCCACTGGATCATCATTGACCGGGTTCACCGTTATCGTGGCGGTTGAGGTTGAGAACCCGCCATTGCCATCACTGATCGTGTAAGTGATTGTATCAGTGCCGTTAAAATCGGGGTTGGGCGTGTAGTCGACGCTGCCATCCGGGTTGATCACAACCGTACCGTTCGCCGCTGTTGCAGCTGTCACAGTCAGCGCGTCACCATCGGCATCGGTGTCATTGCCGATCAGCGGCACATTGACCGGAGTGTCCTCGTCTGTGGTGGCCGCATCGGGATTGGCAACCGGCGGATCGTTGATCGGATTGACAGTAACGGTGACAGTCGCGGTGGCCGTGCCGCCATTGCCGTCCGAAATCTCGTAAGAAATTGTGGTCGTACCATTGAAATTCGGGTCAGGGGTGAATTCCAGCGTTCCGTCTGGATTGATCGTAACCGTCCCATCGGGCGATGTCGCACTGGTGACGGTCAGATCATCGCCATCAACATCACTATCATTGCCCAGCACGCCGATGGTGACCGGCGTGTCTTCATCGGTTGTGACCGCATCGTCCACGGCCACCGGATCATCATTCACCGGATTGACGGTGACAACAACCGCGGCGGTTGAGGTGCCGCCATTGCCATCATCAATCGTGTAAGTGATCGTGTCTTCGCCGTTGAAATCAGGGTTTGGCGTGTAAGTCAGCGTGCCATCGGCCTCGATCACGACGGTGCCATTGGGCGCAGTCGCGCTGGTAACGGTTAGCGGATCGCCGTCTGGATCATTGTCATTACCGAGCACATCGACATTGACGCTGCTGTCCTCATCAACGCTCGCATTGTCATTGACGGCAGTTGGCGCCGGGTTGGTGACCGTCCAGACGAAGTCTTGCGACACTGTGCCGCCATTGCCGTCATCTGCGGTCAAAGTGACCGTGTATGGGCTGCCCTGGCTCGCATCAATGTCGAGCGTACCGGAGATGATGCCAGTCGCTGGATCGATCGAAAGGCCCGGAGGCAAGCCTGCGGCTGTGATCGTCAGATCGTCGCCATCGACGTCGCTAAAGAAACTCTCGGTTGCAATGGAAACCGATTGATTGTCTTCATTGGTGACGTCAGGGATATCAACTGCAACAGGGGCGTCGTTCTCAGCCGTAACCGTGACGGTCAGTGTTGCAGTCGCAACCCCGCCTTGGCCATCGCTGACGGTGTAGGTAACATTCGCCTCACCGTTGAAATCGGGGTCTGGCGTGAATGTAACCGTGCCATCTGAGTTGACGACAACCGTGCCATTATCAGAGCTCGCGCTGGTAATGGTCAGCGCATCACCATCCGGATCGCTGTCATTGGCTAGAACCGCCACAGTTACCGGCGTATCTTCCGGGGTGGTCGCAGTGTCATTTTGCGCGATAGGTGGAACGTTTTGGATCGAGTAGATGAAGGTCGTGCTGACCTCTTCACCCGACGGATCGGTCGCGGTCACAGTCACCACGAACGGGCCATTTTGCGAGCTGTCCGAGGCCAAGGTGCCAGAGATCACGCCAGTATCCGGATCGATCGACAGTGCCGGTGGCAAGCCATCCGCACTAAATGTCAGGACATCGCCATCAACGTCGTTAAACGCGCTTGCCGTTGGGATGGATACAGTCTGGCTGTCTTCGCCGCTTTGATTGGGCAGTCCGACAGTCGTCGGCCCATCATTGACAGGAGTGACGGTTACATCAACGCTGGCCGTTGAGACGCCGCCTTCGCCATCGTCAATGGTGTAGACAATTGTGTCTGTACCATTGAAATCTGGGTTGGGCGTGTAGACCAAAGTGCCATCGGGATTGATCGTGACCGTGCCATTGCCCGCCTCGGCCTCTGTCACCGTTAGATCATCACCGTCGGGATCGACATCATTGGCAAGCACATCGACATTGACCGGCGTATCTTCGTCGGTCGTTACTGCATCATTCGCCGCTATCGGCGCAGGGTTTGCAACGTCCCAGGTGAAGCTCTGTGAGATGGTACCACCACGTCCATCATCGGCAGTCACCGTGACGCTGTAGCTGCCGCCATTGACCTGGCTCGCACTGTTATCAATCGTGCCAGAAATCACGCCCGTATCGGGATCAATCGTCAGACCCGCAGGCAGGCCGGTGGCCGTAAAGCTCAGCGCATCGCCGTCTGGATCGCTGAACGCGCCCGCGACTGGCAGATTGATGTCTTGTGCATCAAGATTGCTCTGATCACCGATCGAGCCACTGACCATTGGCGTATCGTTAATGTCGTTGACCACAATTGTGACGGTCGCAATCGACGTGCCGCCATTGCCGTCCGAAATCTCGTAGGTGATCGTGTCCGTGCCATTGAAGCCCGGATTTGGTGTGTAGGTGACCGTGCCATCGGGGTTGATCACCGTGGTGCCGTTTTGCGCATCGGCCGATGTCACCGTTAACGGATCGCCGTCCGGATCATTATCATTGCCCAGCACATCGATGGTGACCGGCACATCCTCATCGGTCGTGGCGTTGTCGTTCATCGCCTCTGGGGGAGGGTTCGCTACATTGAACGTGATCGTCTCGGTGGTGGTGCCGCCCATACCATCGTCAACAGTGATGGTCGCGGTGTAAACGCCGCCATTGGTCTGGCTGGCATCCGGCGTGATCGTACCAGAGATAACACCTGTATCAGGGTCAATCGTCAGGCCCGGCGGCAGATCAGCCGCACTAAAGGTCAGCGTGTCGCCGTCAACGTCGCTGAATGCGCCCGCAACAGGGACAGAAACCACCTCACCATCAACAACGTCAACTGGCGGGATCGGCATCGAATCTGGATCGTCATTGACCGGATCAACCGTGACCGTAACGGTCGCCTCTGACGTACCGCCTTCGCCATCGCTGATGGTATAGGTGATGGTCGCCGTACCGTTGAAATTGGCAGGTGGAATAAAGTTGATCTGATTGCCGACCAGCGTGGCCTGCCCGACAGACGAAAACGCCGAGATTACAGTGAGCACATCACCATCAGGATCGCTGTCGTTCGGCAAGACATCGATCAGAACTGGCGTATCTTCAGTGGTGCTGGCGGTATCATCCACTGCAACGGGCGCAGGGTTGGTGACCGTCCACGTGAAGTCCTGATCCGCGCTTTCACCCAATGGATCGGTCGCGGTAACGGTGACATTGTAAACACCGCCGGTGCCGCCAACGCTCGCAGAATTATCTATCGTGCCGGTGATCTCGCCCGTGGCGCTATCAATCGACAGACCTGGTGGCAGGCCAGCCGCGCTGTAGACGAGAGTGGCATCATCGCTGTCAACAAAGCCGCCAGCGGTCGCCACAGAGATCCCGCCATCCGCGTCGAGATTGGTCTGCGCTGGCAATGTTCCAACAGGAACAGGCGGATCATTGACCGCACCCACAGTGACCGTGACGGTCGCCTGCGAGGTGCCGCCTTCGCCATCGCTAATCGTATAGGTGATGGTGTCCGTGCCGTTGAAATCCGCATTCGGCGTGTAAGTGATCGTGCCGTCTGCGTTGACCACAACCGTGCCATTCGGCGCGCTGCCCGAAACAACGCTAAGATCATCGCCATCGGGATCATTGTCATTGGCCAGAACCAGGATGTCGACCGGCGTGTCTTCGTCGGTGGTGGCCGTATCATTGGCTGCCATCGGCGCAGGATTGCTAACCGTCCAGCTGAAGCTTTGGGTGGCTGGTGTTCCGCCCATATTGTCCGTCGCGGAGACGGTAACATTGTAAACGCCAGCCGTGCCGCCTTGGCTCGCCGAGTTGTCAATCGTGCCGGCAATCTCACCGGTCGCGGCGTTGATGCTAAGCCCCGGCGGAAGGCCAGTTGCCGAATAGGTCAGATTGGCGCTGTCGACGTCATCAAAACCGCCCGAAGTATCCACACTAATGCCGGCATCAGCATCATCGTTCACTTGCGGCGGCAACGAACCAACAGCGACCGGATCATCATTCTGCGCATTCACAAACAGGCTGACGGTGGCCGTGCTTGTGCCACCCTCTCCATCACTGATGGTATAGGTGATCGTCTCGGGGCCGCTGAAATTGGCATTCGGCGTATATGTAATCGTACCGTCTGCATTGATGACCACGCTGCCGTTCGGCGCGCTAGCCGAGGCGACGCTGATATCGTCGCCATCGGGGTCTTGATCATTGGCCAATACGTCAAAAGTAACTGGCGTATCTTCTAGGGTGGAACCACCGTCATTATTGGCCTGAGGTGCTGGGTTGGTGACGGTCCAGCTAAAGTTCTGAGTCGCTGTCAGACCGCCGGAATCGGTAGCAGTCACGGCGACATTATACACCCCGCCAGAGCCGCCCTGGCTCGCAGAGTTATCAATATTGCCCGTAATAAATCCGGTATTGGGATCAATCGAGAGCCCAGTACAGCAGGCCGGTTGCACTGAAAGTCAATCCATTGGGATCTTCAACATCACTGAAACCACTGGCCGCATTGACGAAGATACCCTGCTGCGCATCAATGTTGGTTTGCGGCGGCAGATTGCCATTGGTGGTCGGATTGTCATTGACCGGATCGATCACAATCGGAACGGTCGCGGTGGACGTTCCGCCGCGACCATCACTGATCGTGTAAGTGATGGTATCCGTTCCGCTAAACTCCGCATTCGGCGTATAGTTCAGCGTACCATCAGGGTTAATCGTCACGCTGCCATTGCCGGCATTGGCGCTGATCACGGTCAGTGGATCGCCATCGCCATCGCTATCATTGCCTAGCACGTTGATATTGTTGACCGGGGTGTCCTCATCGGTCGTTATCTGCGTGTCATTGACCGCAGTCGGCGGATCATTGACCTCTACAACGTTGATCGTTGCCGTGGCCACATTCGAGCTCAATGAAGCGTTTTCAAAACTGATATCAATTGTGCGAGGCGTTTCGACCGGACGCTCCCCCGCCGTCAGGAATGTTATCGCCTGCAACGCGTTTTCATAGGAGTTAGCGCTGCCATTTCCGGTAATGATGATCTCAGTAGCAGTGCGAGTGTAGCTGAGCCCGCCGCCCAAAGATCCAGAAGCCGCATTGGAACCATTGACGAGCAACTCATCACCAGCTTCCGCATTGGTCAAAGTGACGGTTGCGCCGCGCACTGATCCATTCGGGTTCTGCACATCAACGTCATTGTCGACAATTGACACGCCCGCGCCATTTTCAACGTAAGTGTTTGTGTAAGCTGATCCGCTGGCCGCACTATCATTGCCATCCAGATCAAGCCGCGGAATTGAAACCGTGGTTCCGCCATTGCCAAGATCAAAATCAAGATCACCGTCGTGGCTAAAGCCAGCAAGGCCAGCTGCGGTTGGAACAAGATTGTAAGTGATGGTGAAACTGCTGGTATCCAGCCAGTTGAAGCGCGCAGCCGATGGTACCCCGCCCCCCTCATTCGCCGAACCTGAAGCAGTCACCTCTCCCGACACCGTTGTATCAAACAGAACACGCGATCCGTTGGCAGCCTCGAACGAGGAGAGGGTATCTGTATCAACCGTCACAAATTCGCGGCTGCGCGGCTGGTTACCAACCCCATCAATATCAGCAACCGTATATGAAACATCGATCTCAGCTGGCGCACCTGTCGCCGTAAAAAATACATCCCATTGGATCACCACGGTGGCATTTTCGGTCGTTGGACCACCTGCGTCGAGCAACAACGTCGGGTCATCGCTAAGCACCCCAGGGCGCTCAAACCTGACCGCATCGCCGTTACCCAAGTCGACCACTGTAGCCCGGATGCTAATTGACTGACCGTTTAGCGTTCCCACATTTGCCCAAGTGGCTGTTCCACCTTCCGGGACAGGATTCGAGAACCGACCGACAAAAGCAAAACCCGTCGCCCCTTGCGCTATTATATTCCCGTTGTTGTCGCGCACCGTAAGCGAATCTGCCGGAGCAGAAATATTGGTCGGCGCCAGCAAACCATCCCATTCGCGAGCCACAAGCGACGCGGTTTCAACCACGCCAAGGCGGTTTTCGAGTGTCCAGTCACCACCGCGAGAAATGCTGCCTGTATCGTCAATCGACGCCGCAATATCCGCGCCTGTGATGGCCGCGAGACTACTAAGCAGGGCCTGACCTTCTGCATCGTCACCGACGTCACAGCCATAAATAAGGATGTCGCCATCGGCTGACAGCTTCGAACCAATCGATGCAAAGGCCGAGGCCAGTTCGCCATTGAGCGACTCATTATCAATCAGAGTGTCACCCAACCAGAACAGACCGTCCTCGCCGTGACTGACTATGTGGATTGCACCAATATCGCTTACGCCAGCCAGCGCAGCGAGCACCTGATCGACACCGTCGCTGTTACTGTCGATGAACACGATTGTGCCGCGCCCCTCCCAGATCTCCGCTAGCTGCTCATAGTTTTCGACATCAGTGTTGATAAAAATGAAATCATTGGGAGTTTCGCTAGCGGTGTCCGTATTCGCTTCTTCAAATGGTTCTGCAAAAAAACCATCTGCCAGCGCACGCTCCATGCCAAACATGGCAGTCGCCTGGTCATCGCGCATCGCATCAATAAGGGCGCGCTGTGCGCCGCCTTCGCGCGCCCCATCATCGACTTCAATTTGCGGATGCAACTCAGCCCCAATTTCGGACCGACCACCGGACAAGAACCCTACTGGCTGAGCCGTGAGGTTTGAGCCAGAGACATCGCCAGCCCTTGAGGAATCGCCAGCCCTTGAGGAATCGCCAGCCCTTGAGGAGACGTCGCTGCGTATGTCGAGATTGACAGGCGCAACGCTCGCCTCGTTAAAAGCATATCCGCCGGGAGCGACAGCCATCAGACCAATGTCGGCAGTGATAGCCGTCACCACCCCCGCACCATCGAACATCATCCGTGGTTCAAGCGCCAGAATGTGACGACTTGCAGCCTGTTTTTTTGTCATGCGCGACCTGACCCCATATTCGCAATTTCACCCTTAAATTCAAGAGAAACATCGCAAAGCAGTTGTTACTTTATAAAAAAAACAGTATCATACTGAAACAACTTTGGCACCAGCAAACAGGGGTGAGAAGTTGTAAAATTGCGTTAAGCCGGGCCAATCTGATTACGAAAATCTTAACGCAACCAAGTACAACGCAGACAGTTAGTTTATAGTTAGCCCGGCATTCTGGCTATTTTTCAAACTTCGGTCAGCCACACTAACGTTACGGCGAGCGAGGCGGGCCGTTCGCATGGCAGGACTGCCAGCGTATAACTCACGCAAAAACCAGCAGGCCGCACCAAAACTCGGCTCATCGCACGCCAGATTGCGTTAGTCTCAGGTTGGTCAAAACACCTCACAAACGTGTCGCGCCGACAAAAAACTCATTTCTTGCCAGATGCTTACCGCACACCTCTCTTGATAAGCCGTGTGGTGCAGCAAGCGCGATGAGGCGAACCTTTGGCCTAGTGACAAGTTACGGCCTGTTCGGACATCTTGCGTAAAGCCTAGCATCTGAAGTCATGAAAACCGCGTTAGCCTTTATAATTAGGAACTGGTTTCATCGCTGGTGATAGCGATCTGTCCAGTTGCAACATTACCCGCCATTTCGGCGGTACCTTGGGAGGGATTCCAGTATGAGTGATGAGCTGCTTGAGGTGCCGGTGCGCCCAGAAGCGGAGATAGCCAGCCCGCCAATGCCTGAGGCAGACGAAGCCAGCCCAATCCCCGCAATATCTAAAGGCACGGCGGTATCTGCACTTGCTGTTGCGACGGCTGCGTGTGGCGGCGGCGGTGGCAGCGGTGGAGGCGGCTCAACCGCTGGCGGCGCTCCCCCAACGGGCGGGGACACCCCTCCGCCTGTTGCTGTTGTCACTCCGCAGACAGACGATGAGGCATCACGCTTTCTGCTTCAAGCCTCCCTCTCGGCCTCCACTGCAGAGATTTCAGCGCTGCGTTCCGATGGCTTTGAGCCTTGGCTGGACAGCCAGATGAACCGTAGCAATGATCAAACCGCCCGACAGTTCTTCGCCGACCGCGGATATGATCAAGTCACCACTGAGCGGTACTATTTCAACTCGACCATTGGCGATAACATGCTCTGGGCTCAATTGTTGCAAGGGGGCAGCAGCGTTCGCAAACGCGCTGCCTTAGCGATGTCTGAGTTTTTTGTTGTCTCTCTAAACAGCATCAACAACACTTGGCGTGCGCTCGCAATCGGCGAATATTGGGACATTCTCAACCGCAACGCGTTTGGCAATTTTCGCAATCTGCTCGAAGAAGTCACGCTCAACCCGTCGATGGGAATTTTCCTCAACACGCTCGGCAACCGCAAAGCTGACCCCAATTCTGGCCGCGTCCCGGATGAAAACTTCGGTCGTGAAATCATGCAATTGTTCACGATTGGCCTGTTTGAGCTCAATAACGACGGCACCGTTCGCACCAGCGGCGGCGAACCGATTGAGACGTACACAAACGAAGACGTCACCGGCATCTCGAAAGTTTTTACAGGCTACGACTACGATTACACCGGGATTGGCCTTACGCCTGATGCGCAGGGCGGTGGGTTCGATATTCCCGATCCGGATTACACCCGTCAGCCAATGACAGCCGACCCATCAAAATGGCGCTTTCCAAGGAACGAGTCGTTTCATTCCGACGCTGAGAAAGCCTTCCTCGGTATTACGATCGCGCCCAATACGGGGGCAGAGGAATCGCTGCGCATTGCGCTCGACACCCTGTTCAATCATCCCAATGTCGGACCATTTTTCGGCAAGCAAATGATTCAGCGTTTGGTGACCAGCAATCCCTCGCCAGCCTATGTCGATCGGGTGGCTTCCGTCTTCAATGACAATGGCAACGGCACACGCGGTGATCTTCGCGCTGTGTTCAAAGCGATCTTGCTCGACGATGAAGCACTTTCCAACACCAACATCACCAATGCCAACTTCGGCAAGTTGCGCGAGCCTATGCTGCGCTATGCACAGTGGGCCCGCACCTTTGGGGCACAGTCGGTTTCAGGCAATTACGAGGTGAGCAACACGTCCGACACAGTCAATCGGATCGGCCAGTCACCTTTGAGATCACCGTCGGTGTTTAACTTCTTCCGCCCCGGCTATGTTCCGGCAGGATCGCAGGCTGCCGAGCGAAATTTGCTCGCACCAGAATTTCAACTGGTCAATGAGACCTCAGTCGCTGGTTACGTCAATCAGATGGAGCGGGTGATCGATGGTTCGGTGTTCTGGTCACGCGATATCCAGCCGCAATACACTGATGAGCTCGCGGTTGCTGATGACAGCACAGCTCTGCTGGATCGGCTCGACCTGCTGCTGACAGCGGGTCAGTTGAGCGACAACACGCGCTCATTGATCCTTCCCGTACTCGACGAAATCACGGTCACTGCCACCAGCGATGACGAAACCAAGCTCAGCCGGATCCATCTCGCGATCCTGCTGATCATGGCGTCGAACGACTACCTCATCCAGAAATAAGGGCAGCATCATGTATATTGGCAAAGGAAATGAACTTTCACGCCGCGCCTTCATGCGCCGCTCTAGCCAGCTTGCAGGGGCAGGTGTGGCATCATCTTATGCGCTGGGCCTTGCCGGGATTGGTGAGGCCGCAGCGTTTTCATCCGCTGCAGCGGGTATAAAGCGCTTGTGTGCGTGTTCCTTTATGGTGGCAACGACCATGGCAACACGCTGATCCCGTTCGATCAGACGAACTACAATCGCTATGCCGCCATTCGCGGCGGTCAAGGCGATGCAGGCGGCGGGATCGCTCTGCCACGTTCAAACCTGTCGGCCACCGTGCTCAATCCCACCGGCAATCAGACGCTAACAGACGACATTCGTTATGCGCTCGCACCCTCAATGCCGCGCCTGAAGGCGCGCTTTGATCAAGGTGCGATGGCACCACTCCTTAACGTTGGCCCGCTGATCGTTCCTTTGACGAAAGCGCAATTCGAAAGCGACAACAATTCGCAATTTCCACGGCTAAGCCAAGCTCTTTTCCCACAATGACCAGCAATCAACCTGGCAAAGCTCACAGCCGGAGGGTTCCACCTCTGGCTGGGGCGGGAGAATGGGTGACCTAGCCCAGTCAAGCAACACCAACTCTATGTTCACGCTGATAAATGCCGCAGACAACGCGGTCTTTATGACCGGCGAAGATGCCGTGCCGTATAAGATTTCCAACAATGGCGCGACCCAGTTCCGCGGGCTTGAACGCGGCCGGGTTTATCGCTCGCAGTCGGCCTCAGCGGCATTGGACAGCATCCTTAAGAGCAGCAATGGTAATGTTCTTGAGGCCGATTATTCGATGGTGAATGCCCGCTCGATTGAATATGGCGGTTTCATCGCTGAGGCGTTGGAAAACACGACAGTCACGACCGATTTTGGCCAGAACAACCGGCTCGCTGCGCAATTGTCGGTCGTGGCCCGGCTGATTGCTGCGCGGAACCGATTGGGCGTCACGCGACAGGTTTTCTTGGTCGGCATGGGCGGGTTTGACAATCACGATGGCCTCATCGGACGTCATGAAGGTCTGCTCAGCCAGGTCGATTTCGCGCTCGATGCGTTTTATCAGGCAACGCTCGATCTCGGCATCCAAGATCAGGTGACGACGTTCACCGCATCCGACTTTGGCCGGACGCTAGCCTCCAATGGCGACGGTTCAGACCATGGCTGGGGCAGCCACCACTTCATCGTTGGCGGCGGCGTCAATGGCGGACGCTTCTATGGCACCGCACCTCAGGTGTCCGTCGAGAGCGACGACCAGGTGGGCCGCGGCCGCCTGTTGCCGACTGTCTCGGTTGACGAATATTCATCAACCCTGGCGCGCTGGTTTGGCGTGGAGAATTCAGAACTGCCATCAATCGCGCCGAACATTGGCCGGTTTGCTCAGTCCGACCTTGGCTTCATGGCCTAGGGTCAGACCTCTAAATCAGACGAGAAAGAGGGCTCTGCGCTGCTGCGTAGAGCCCCCTTTTCTTTCTCGGCAATCTGCCCTTTGTTTAAGCGTTGGCGAGCGCGACATGCCGTTTCATATGATGATCGACATTGCCAAACTCATTGTCGAAGATCGTCAGGCGTTTGAAATAGTGCCCGATCGCATATTCGTCGGTCATGCCGTTGCCGCCGTGGATCTGAATCGCTTCCTGGCCGATATGATGCGCCGCTTGGCCAATCCGCACCTTGGCGGCTGAAACGGCGAGCTTGCGCTCCCTCTCATCGGCATCAAGCTTCAGCGTCGCCAGATAAGTCATCGAAACCGCCTGCTCATATTCGGTGAACATATCGACCATGCGGTGTTGCAGAACTTGGAACGAGCCGATTGGCACACCAAACTGCTTGCGCTGACGCGAATATTCCACCGTCATGGCATGCGCGACTTTCATTGCGCCGCAAGCCTCAGCGCATTGCGCAGCGATCGCCTCGTCGGTGACAAGTTCGATCAGCGGCAGGCCTGCACCCTCTTCACCGATTAAAGCCTCGGCCGGGATGCTGGCGTTTTCAAAGAACACCTCTGATGCGCGGCGGCCATCAACCGTTGCATAATCGCGCGTAACCACGCCAGCGGCGCCTTTATCGATCACGAAGACGGACACGCCCTCACGGTCTGTCCGCTCGCCCGATGTGCGCGCAGTGACAACCAAATGCGTCGCCCAAGGCGCGCCGATCACGACCGCCTTATGCCCATTAAGGACATAGCCAGAGCCGTCCTTCTTCGCCGTCGTTTCCAGGTTCGCATAATCATAGCGCCCGCGCGGCTCTGCATAGGCAAAGGCAAAGATGCGGCTGCCATCGACGATCCCGCCAATGTGTTCTTCCTTTTGTGCGTCCGTGCCAGCGTGCTTCAATAATCCGCCAGCGCAAACCACGGTTGGAACAAACGGTTCCACCACCAAGCCTTTGCCGAATTCTTCCATCACGATCATGGCATCAACCGCGCCGCCGCCAAAGCCGCCATCGGCCTCAGCAAATGGCATTCCGAGCAGACCCAGCTCAGCCAGCTGCGCCCAGATCTCTGGCTGCCATCCGCTGTCGCTGGTGATCGCTTTCTGCCGCGTTTCCCAATCATAATTCTCGCGCACCAACCGGGTCAGGCTGTCGCGCACCATGTCTTGTTCTTCAGTGAAGTTGAAATCCACGTAATGTCTCCCGCGTGTCCTGAGGCCTTAAAGGCCCAGGATCATCTTGGTGATAATGTTGCGCTGGATCTCGTTCGATCCCCCGTAGATCGAGGTTTTGCGCATATTGAAATAGTTCGCAGCGGAATGTTCCGCATAGGCCGGGCCCACCGGATATTCGTTCGATCCTGCATCGGAAACGCTCGGATAGAACGGGGTGCCATAATGGCCGACTGCCTCCAAAGTGAGTTCGGTCAGGCGCTGCTGGATTTCCGTACCCTTAATCTTGAGAATCGAGCTTTCTGGACCGGGGCCCTTGCCCGCCTGTTCACCGGCCAGCGTGCGCAGCTCAGTGATTTCCAGCGCCGATAGGTCAATCTCAAGCTGGCTGACTTTGCGTGCAAAATCGAAATCACTCATCAACGGCGCGCCATCAAGCTGCTCTGACTTGGCGATATCGCGCAATTGCTCAACACCGCGTTTGGAGCGGGCAACACCGGCGATTCCGCTGCGCTCATGCGCGAGCAGGAATTTGGCATAGGTCCAGCCCATGTTTTCTTGCCCAACGAGGTTTTCGACCGGCACCCGAACATCGGTTAGCCAGGTCTCATTGACCTCATATCCGCCGTCGATCAGCTTGATCGGACGCACTTCAATACCCGGCGATTTCATATCAACCAGAATGAAGCTGATGCCTTGCTGCGGCTTTGCCGCATCCGGATCGGTGCGGCACAGGAAGAATCCCCAATCGGCGTGTTGAGCCAGGGTTGTCCAGGTTTTCTGCCCATTAATAACATAGTGATCGCCATCGCGCACTGCGGTGGTCTTCAGCGAGGCAAGGTCCGAACCAGCACCTGGCTCTGAATAGCCCTGGCACCACCACACATCGCCGCTGCGAATACCGGGTAGATGCTGAGCCTTCTGCTCTTCATTGCCGAAGGAATAGATCACGGGACCAACCATGGATACGCCAAACGGCAAAGGCATGACCGCGTTTACCCGCGCGTTTTCTTCCGACCAGATATAGCGCTGCGTCGGGGACCATCCGGTCCCGCCATATTCGGTTGGCCAAGCTTAGCACGGACCAGCCCTTTTCACCGAGGATTTTGTGCCAAGCGACCATGTCCTCTGGATCGAGATCGTCCCGCTGTGACAGGCCTTCTAACTGCTTGGGATAATTCTCTTCGATGAAGGCACGCACTTCGTCGCGAAATGCCAGCTCTTCGGGGCTAAACTCCAGATTCATTCTCTCTCACTCCTGATCGGTCCCACACAGGTGACAGTGGCATCACTGCGAAGGACTGAAAAGGGGTGACGTTGCGGCAAGTGGGCGATTTATTTTACCCGGACCGTCGCAATCTCTGAATGCGAGCTATCTGACCTCCACGCTTACCATAGGTATGCGTAGAGGCCGATGAGGATAGCGATGGTGATGGTTGCGAGCGTGTTGAACAATGCGGTGGTCATAAAGCTGATATCACCCAGCTTGACGGTCTGCTCTTCATCCGGTGCTGCCGTCATGCGTGAGACGATGGCTGCGGCAACAAGGCCAACCAGGAACACGATCCAGATCCGCACCACAAATGGCAGATCAGGCAGAACCGCGTTGACGATGAAGTTCAGCGCAACCGACCCAATCAGCGCGGTAAAGGCGCTTAGCCGCATTGGCCCTTTTATCAAAGAAGCCGAGCAAGAACACGATCACCACGCCCGGCGCGATATAGCCGGTGTATTCCTGAACCGTCTGAAACGCGCTTTCAAACCCGCCGAGGAACGGCCGGGCCAGAACCAGTGCTAGCGCCATTGCAGTGAAGGCTGCCACGCGGCCAACGGTCACATAATGCTGCTCGGTCTCATCGGGCTTCACGCTGCGATAGAGATCCATTGTGAAGATGGTCGAGATCGAGTTCATCATCGAGGCGAGCGAGCTCACCACCGCTGCGATTAGGGCTGCAAACACGAGGCCGCGCAGCCCAGCGGGCGCAAAGCCCATCAGTTCGCCGTAAGTGCGGTCTGAACGCTCCGCCAAAGCCGCGCCGTCAAGCGCGCCTTGCTGAGCCAGAATGACCGCGGCGATACCCGGGATCACAACGATGAACGGCACCACCAGTTTTAGGAACGCAGCGAACGCTAGGCCCTTTTGCGCCTCACCCAGGCTCTCTGCGCCAAGCGCGCGCTGGATGATGTACTGGTTAAAACCCCAATAGCTAAAGTGCAGCACCCACAGCCCGCCCAGCAGCGTCCAGATGCCCGGAAGATCGTTATAGGCGGGATGATCATTATCGAGGATCATCTCAAAGTGGCCCGGCATCTCGCCCATAAGGTAACCCAGTCCGCCCAGCGCGCCATCCGCTGGCAGAGCATCAAGCGCAAACCAAGTGATCGCAAAGCCGCCCAGGATCAGGATCACAACCTGAATGATATCCGTCAGCGCAACCGCCTTCAGCCCGCCATAGAGCGAATAGAGTGCGGCAAAGGCAGCCAGCGCCGCCATAGAAGTGAGCACGCCCCACCCCGTCAGGCTTTCCACCGCAAGGCCGCCAAGCCACAGCACCGTGGTGAGGTTAACCGCAGTATACAGCGCGACCCAGAACACGCTCATCAGCGTCTTCACGCCGGAGCCATACCGCTGCTCAAGGAACTGCGGCATCGTATAAATGCGCCGCTTCAAAAAGATCGGTAGGAAGTACTTTGCAACAATGATCAGGACCAGCGCCGCCTGCCATTCGTAGGCCGCAATCGCCATGCCCACGGCAAAGCCCTGGCCCGACTGACCGATAATCTGTTCCGCTGAGATATTCGATGCAATCAGCGAGGCACCGATTGCCCACCACGGCAGAGCGCGACCGGCAAGAAAGTAATCCTCGGTGTTCTTATCGCGGCCCTTAGGCTCCCGGCTCACAGCCAAAGCGATCCCCAGCAACGCCACCGCATACCCAACAATGATCACGATATCGATCGTCTCAAGCGTCACAAAATTCTCTCCCTATTGATCCCAAGCCATCCATGCCGTGTTTCAGAGATCATATCCATGGCCTAAACCCAAAGACCCCCGGATAGCATGGCCATCCGGGGGTCTCGGGAGATCCTAGTAAGAAGCTTGCACCTCGTACTAGAAGTTTGCACGGGCAATGAATGTGAAACGTCGATCATTACGGAAAGCATTGCGCAAGGCGCGCTGACCCGATGCCGAGATCGATTGCTCTGTGACAGTAACGTCATCAAGCAAATTTACACCTTGCACACCGATCTTGATGTTATCGGTAACGTCAAAGAAAATCGAAGCGTCCAACTGACCTGTAGCAGGTTGATAGATCGAAGCGAATGGGAAGATCACATCACGCTCTGTGAGTTGGAACGCACTGCGCCAATTGTATGCGAGGCGAGCCTGCACTGGTCCCTTCTCATAAAGACCTACGAGATTGATATTGTGTTCGGAAATACGAGGGAAGATGCCATCGTCAATATCAAAACGTGCGGTAGGCGGATCATCACTTGCAAGTGTGGGATCAATTTCGTTCGAAACCCCTTTTGCATCAATGTAAGTGTAGTTGAATTGCATACCCAAACCACCAAGCGCACCGGGTAAGAAATCGAAGAACTGCTGATAAGCAAGCTCGAGGCCACTGACCGACCCGTTCTCCTGAGTATTCACTACAGTATTACGCTGTACCTGCAGATCCAATCCATCGAATGTGATGGGCACGGGCACTGGCTGGGTCGCGATGAAATTATCAATTTCCTTATGAAAACCCGTCACAGTTATTGATCCAGCGCGAGAGAAGTACCATTCCCAGGCGACATCAAAGTTCCATGAAAGTTGCGGCAAGAGCGCAGCGTTGCCGGTTGCGCTACCTTGGAAGCCACCAAAAGTGCTGATCGTGCCACCTGCTCCATCGGGAATAACCGGTCCCGGCAGTTGCTGGATATCAATCCGCTCATTGAGCTCATCAACGCCAGGACGCGACAACGTCCGTGACACCGCAACGCGAAGCAGATGCGAGTTTGGCAGATCGAGCTTCAAGTTCAAACTTGGCAGCCACTCATCATACGAGGTGTCAACCGTGGTTTCTATGAACCGGCCGTCACCAAAAGCAGTCTGAAATGCAGCCAGGTCAAGCGAGCAAGCAGCCGGAGTTTGGAAACCAGGTGTCATCGTTGCCGGATTTGTTGGATCGCACAAGGCAAGCAGCGCTGGAGAGAAGAATGTGTCAAATGGATCTACAGTAATTGACGTATCAACTGTCCGGTCAGTTCGAACATAACGTAGACCGACATTGCCGCTCAATTTGACCCCAGAATCACTTTCCGGCCCTTCAAAGTCAAAGCGAAGATAAGCGGCAATATTGTCGCGAGTGATGCTACCAATTTCGCTTGGCAGGAATGGCGTTCCAGCTATCACACCGCCCCGTTCTGTCAGTACGTTGGCACCGGACGGGCTACCACCAATGGTAGAAAGAATGTTCGAAACTGCCGCCTGAAAGCCATCAAAGTCGGTTGCCGAAAGCCCATTCAGCGAGGGAATAACGCCGCTAGGAACGGCAGCATTTCCGCGCTGGAAGTTATCGAATTCAAAGGAACCCAAGAACGGCGCAGTAAGTGCATCCAAGGCTGAGTTCGGATTGCCGCCGAATAGTAAGACTGATTGGAAGTCGTTGAAGTTCCCGCCTGACAAGCCTTGGATATCGTTTCCGGTCCAAACTTCTGAGATCGCGCCCCAGTTGAAGTCTGATTGGCGCAATTCCAAGTCTTGTTGATTGTAGCGGACGCCGCCACGTACAGATTTCAACCAGCCGTCACCAGAGAAATCATACTCAACATCGCCACGGAATGCGAGCGAGTCCCCTTCATTCTGGCTGGTTTGATCAAGAAATGCACGGAGGAAAAAGTTGCTCGGATCCTGAAAAAAACCATCGGGCGCAACAAAGTTCACTTCTGGAACGGTCCCAATTGAACGATCAATCGAAACTGGGGAGAAGAACGATCCAAAAAGCGACAAGTCGACGACTTCAGCTTCAGTTGTAATGTATTGCGCATCGAAATTGAACCGAAGGCTATCGCTCGCCGCGAATTTCAGATTGAAACCGTAATCCTCTGTCCTATCCTCCTCTCGGCGAGTCCGGAAAGTGTTAAGTTGCTGACCGCCATTAGGCCCAGCACCACCAACCAAAGCCGCCGTCCCATTTGGTCCACGCCATTGCGAGTTGTCCGTAATCGTGCCGCTTTCAAAGACGCCATCGCCATCGAAAACGAAATCACTCTGGTCTAGCCCAGTTCGCGGGCCAGCCCCGTCAGCGACAGTCTCAAGAACGTTCTCGCCCCATACCAAATCCGAATCTGAACGGAAGAATTGGGCGGTTGCAAGCCAGCGACCATCGCTGCTTTCATACTGTGCCGCCGCCGCAATCGTAAGGCGTTCACGGTCAAATTCCTGCTGACGTATACTGCCACCCGACGGGATAAATAGCGCATTTCCATTCGCGTCGGTGATTAAATTATCATCCGCATTGAACAAAGTTCCATCAGGACCCGCGTCGCGATCAAGCGGGTCGCCAAACGCAGTACCATCAGCACGCGACTTCAGTTCAGAATAGGCAACGTTGGCAAGAAAACCGAAAGTACCGGCACCAGTATCCCAATTGTTCGAATAAAGCGCCGATACAGTCGGTGAAACCTCCTCTCGAATGTCACCATAATTCAATTCGGCAGAAACAGAAAAAGTCTGACCTGCGGAATCTAGCGGCAATCTGGTGCGCAGATCAATCGTACCTGCCGCGCCACCTTCAACTAGATCTGCTGACGAGTTTTTGAACACAGCAACACTCTTCAGCAATTCTGGAGAGACGTCATCAAAACCAAGAACCGCACCAGAACTGGCGCCAAACACATCACGACCATTCAATTCTGAACGAACCAACGGCAATCCGCGAATAACCGCTCCGGCACCCTCGATGGCGAAGTGATCAGGATCGCTTGGGCTGAGCGAAACGAATAATAGAAACACCTGGCACCCGCTGCAAAACTTCAGAAACAGACCGATCAGGCAAAGCGCCGATATCTGATGCAGTTACAACGTCAACAACAGTGTCCGCGTTGCGCTTAATCCCTTGCGCACTTTCGAGCGAAGCGCGGATACCGGTGACGATAATGGCATTGCCATCATCTTCAGCGGGCTCGGTCGCCTCGGCACCATCTTGCGGGGCCTCGTCTTGAGCAATCGCAGGCGCAGCCGCCAACAGCCCTAAGGACGAGACGCTCGTCAAAAGCGTTTTGGACACGGCACCACTCACGGCACGAGTGTGGATCTGTTTCACTAAATTTCCTCCCCTTAGAGCCCCCACTTTATGGAGGTCACAATAACTTATTCCTTAATTCAATCCCAAATTGACAACCTTGTCAACTGAGATTGTCAAATCTTGTGGAAGGCGTGACCTCCATGACACTCCAAATTTTAACTCATTGTATTTGAAGAACAATTTTCCTCAATAAACGATCGGTGCGTCGGCATATCGTTGGCCGCGTTATCAATTGTTGCTCGGACCTTGTGCAAGATCGAATCAATCCGCTCCATCGGCAGCTTTGCGATTAACGGATTGCTGGCCTGCGGCTCGACACCTTGACCATACATCACCGCGAGCCAGCTGGCAGTGCCGAAAATATCGTTCGGCTCTTCAAAAATCCGCCCCCCTGCTCGAATTGCGCGATCCGTCGGCGCAGCTCCTCGGGCTGCTCAATCGTTTGGCAATGCCGCCAAAACGGCGTGTCGTCGCGCTGAGTCGCGGTGTAATGCAAAACCAGAAAATCGCGCACACGGATGTACTCTTTGAGAGTGCGCGCGTTAAACGCATCGATATCGGGCTGGCTAAAGCGCTTGTCCGGGAAATGCGTCAGCAACCGGGCGATACTGGTTTGAACTAGGTGAATGCTGGTGGATTCGAGCGGCTCCATGAACCCGGCCGCCAGCCCAAGCGCGAGCACGTTGCCGCTCCAGAATTGCTTGCGATGCCCCGTGACAAAACGCAGCCGATTAGGTTCGGCCAAAGGCTCACCATCCAGATTGCTCAGCAGAGTCTTCTCTGCGGCATCATCGTCAAGAAATTCACTGCAATAGACATAGCCATTGCCGGTGCGATGTTGCAGCGGGATGCGCCATTGCCATCCGGCCTCACGGGCCGTGGCCCTAGTGTAGGGGATGGGGAAGGCATCACGGGTACAGGGGATCGCCACGGCCCGGTCACACGGCAGCCATTTGCGCCAATCCTCATATCCGGTTTCCAGTGTTTGCTCGATCAACAACCCGCGAAACCCAGAACAATCGACGAAGAAATCGCCGCTGATAGATTGGCCAGATTCCAATTCAAGCGAACGCACATGGCCGCTCTCGCTGTCTTGCGCGACATTGCTGATCCGTCCCTCGATCCGTTCAACGCCCTTACCCTCTGCAAAGCGTCGCAGAAACGCGGCATAAAGTGAGGCGTCAAACTGAAATGCGTAATTAATCCCTGCAAAGGCCGATTGCGGCCGCTCAGGGGTTGCCCGCATGAACTTCTCGCGCTAAGCATGCCTCCACCATCAGCGAATAGGAAAACAGATCGTCTTTGTACCCGGCCAGGTTGCGGTGCAGCCAATATTGGTAAAACGGAATAGCATCGAAATCGCGACCAAAATCGCCAAAAGGGTGGATGTAGCTCTCACCCTTTTTGAACCAATCAACGAACTCAATCCCAAGCTTAAAGGTGGCATTGGTCTCACGAACGAACTCGTTCTCATCAATGCCCAGCATGGTGTTGAACGCAATGATCGGCGGAATGGTGGCCTCGCCCACGCCCACGGTTCCGATGGCTTCGGATTCGATCAACGTCACCTTGGTTGGCGATCCTTCGAGCAGGTGACCGAGCGCGGCAGCCGTCATCCAGCCAGCGGTCCCGCCGCCAACAATCACAACACGGTCGAGCAAATGAGGGTTCATGCAGGTTCCGTCACAAATGAAATGGGCACCGCCTTACAGAAGCGGTCAATATAGGCTTGGTGAGTCGGCATGGCCTGGGCCGCCTTGGCATAGCTGGCGCGCATGTTCGTAAGACTGCCCTTCAGGTTCGCCTCTGACAATCCGCTAGCTATTGCGTTGAAGCCCTGCGGCCCCCACCCCTGCCCCTCAGCAACCGCGATCCAGCTGGTCACATCAAACAATTCCGCATCATATTTGAAGAAGCGGCCCTGCGACTTGAGCAACTCTAACTTGCCCGCCAGGCTGCCTGGAATATCCATTTCCCGCACATAATTCCAAAACGGCGCGTCATCGCGCTTGGTCGCCTTGTAATGCAGGATCAGAAAGTCACGCACATGGGTGAAATCATCAGTCATCAACCGGTTGTATTCCGCCCTCTCCACTGGAGCATCGACCCTGCTTGGGAACAGCGTCACAAGTTTCGCAATGCCCATATGGATTAGGTGAATACTGGTCGATTCGAGCGGCTCCAGAAAGCCGGAAGACAGCCCAATCGCTACGCAATTTCCGGCCCAGAATTCTTCGCGGTGGCCAGTGCGGAAGCGCAGATGATTGGGCGAGGAAACCGGCGCGCCATCAAGGCTCGCCAGCAGGGTTTTTTCGGCCTCTTCCGCGCTCAGATACTCATCGCAATAGACATAGCCATTGCCGGTACGATGTTGCAGGGGGATGCGCCATTGCCACCCCGCCTTGCGCGCGGTTGAGCGAGTGTAAGGTACCGGATTGCCTTGCTTCTCGCAGGCCACGGCTACGGCGCGGTTGCAGGGCAGCCAATGGCTCCAATCCTTATGGACAGAGCCCATTGCTCCGTCGATCAGCAATCCGCGAAAGCCGGTGCAATCGATAAACAAGTCGCCCTCAATCTGGCGATCATGGTCAAGCGACAGCGCCGTGATCAGGCCGCTATCACTGTCTTGCTCAACCTCTTCAATCCGTCCTTCGATCCGGGTTACCCCCAACCCTTCGGCAAAGCGGCGCAGGAATGCTGCGTAAAGCCCGGCATCAAAATGATAGGCATAACCTAGCTGGCCAATCACTGCCCCGTGATCAGGTTCTGGCCGCAGGAATTTGCCCGCATAGGCCGCGCAAGTGTTGAGCGAATAATCAGCCAGACCATGCGCATCGCCCAGGCTTTTTAGCCGCGACCAATATTGATGAAATTCAACCCCCTCCAGGTCAAAGCCATATCGGCCGAAGGGATGGAAATAACGCTCTCCCAAACCGCCCCAATCGGCAAATTCGATCCCTAGCTTAAAAGTTGCCTGGGTCTCGCGCACAAAGGTGTGCTCATCAATGCCCAGCTGGGTGTTGAACTTTGTGATCGGCGGAATGGTCGCCTCGCCAACGCCGACCGTCCCGATTGCCTCAGACTCGACAAGAGTTACGGAGACACCAGCGGGCATCACCATTTTTGCCAGAGCTGCTGCCGTCATCCAACCAGCGGTGCCACCGCCAGCGATTACGACGCGCTTGATCGATCTTTCTGTCATGCCGCCTGCACCTGCCGAGTTAGACTGGCGATCTGCCCGCGCAATTGATCCAGCCAATCCAAAAGCTGCGCATCTGTGAGGCGCTCTGCCATCCGATCAGACCGGCGCGGGCGAACACCGCGCGCCCATAGCGCCGCAAGCCATTCTGGCGGCGTGAACACTTCATAATCCTCAGTTGGGATCCGCCCGCATGCTGCAAAAACCTCTGCCTTACGCTGCAACGCAGGGCGTGTGCTCGCCAACGGATCCTCTATGTTCAGCAGTTCGTGCATATCAGCCATCCGCTCTCGCTGCGCTAGGGCCAATCGGGTCCATTCGGCCTGCTCCGGCACGCAATCAGACAAGGGCGCTGCTAAGTTGGCAAATCGCCGCGCCGCACTACTCAACGCGTGCCATTCAAGCCCGGAGATGCCGCTTTGCTGCGCAATATTAAGCTCCTGCCCCTGCCACTTGGGCGCCTGTGCATCTGACGAACATTGGATCACCAAACTCGCACTCTGCGCCTGTTCACTGCCCGCCTCGATCACCCTCGCACCACCCGCCTTGGCGAAAGACAACAGTGCATTGCCATAAGCGCTGCGGTCAAATGCGATGCCAAAGTCGACTGGCAACTGCTCCAATTGTGCCAGTGGCGGCTTATGCGCGGCGTTTTGCAGCGCCAGCGACAGGGAAAATTCCGTGAGATCAGCTTGCTGAGACAGGCGGCTGGCGCGGAGCCAATATTGGTGAAACTCAACCCCGCCGCGCGGCACGCCAAAGGCAGAAAACGGCAGCTGCACTGCCGCGCCATCTGCCGTCCGCGTCTCAGCTGCTAAAATCGGAGAGCCTCCACAACGGGCAAACAACTGATCAATTGGCAGGCCCATCTCAGCGTGGAAGCGGTGAACACTGGGCCGGGTCTCGAAGGAGCCGGTAGCCTTATCCTCGGTGCCGACTGCCAACTCCAAAGAGCGCCCTGGCCCTAGCCAACGGCTGGCTAGATAGGCGCCAACAACTCCCGCCTGCAACGGCGAGCCGCGAACAAGGATGCGCTCGGTGCTCATGCCGCTGCCCCCATCATATTGTTACGCGCGAGATAGGCCGCGTGGTCTTCCATCGAACCGGCGGCCTTTTCCATATGGCCTTTTAGCCCCGCAAGATGACGCAAAACCTCCGCATCAGCCTGCCTAGAAACACGGACATCAAAACTGCTGGGTAATACACGCTGACCGATCAGCACCGCAACCCAGCTTGGCACCAGAAACAGCCCGTGATCATAGGCGCCGACATGGCCATGTGCAGTGAACAGCTCTAGCCGTTCGGCCAGGCTGTCGGGCACATTCATCGTGCGCATGTGATTCCAGAAATCGGAATCGTCGCGTTCTGTCGCGTGGTAGTGCAGGATCAGAAAATCACGCACCCGCTCAAACTGCAGGTCCATCCAGCGGTTGTATTCCGCCACTTCCACATCGCAGTCCTGATTCGCGGGAAACAGCTCCAGTAACTTGGTGATACCCTCTTGGATTAAATAAATGCTGGTCGATTCAAGCGGCTCCAGGAAACCACCGGACAGGCCAATCGCCACGACGTTGCGGCTCCACAATTTGCGCCTCTTGCCTGTTACGAAACGCAAGAAGCGCGGATCGGCCAACCGCTCCCCCTCCAACCCGTCCAGCAAGGTGTCGCACGCCGCATCATCGCTTAGGAATTGGCTGGAGTATACATGGCCATTACCGGTGCGATGCTGCAGCGGAATGCGCCAGCTCCACCCGGCCTCATGCGCAGTGGCCCGAGTGTATGGCAGCAGCGGCCCGTCGCTCTCGCATGGCACAGCAACCGCACGGTCGGCGGGTAACCACTCGCTCCAATCGTCATAACCAGCGTTCAGCGTCTTCTCGATCAGCAGGCCGAAAAAGCCGGTGCAATCGACGAACAAATCACCCTCTACCACGCGCCCATCATCCATGGTCAGCGCGCTCACCAGTCCGCTTTCCGACTCCAGCGTGACATCGACCACCTTGCCTTCCATCCGTGTGACCCCGCGCGCCTCTGCGTGGGTGCGCATGAAGGGCGCATATTGCAGCGTGTCGAATTGATAGGCGTAACGATAGGTCGACATGACCGAACGGGGATCTTCGCTAGGCGGTTGAAACTTGCCCATGCGCGAGGCGATGACAGGAAGTGAATATTCATCGAGCGCGCCAACGCCCGGCTGGCCCGCAAATTTGCGCCAATACTGGTGGAAGGCGACACCGGCATTGGGCAGGCCAAATTCACCGAAAGGGTGGATATAATTATCGCCCTTGCGGCCCCAGTTCACAAACTCAATGCCCAGCTTAAAGGTCGCCGAGGTCGCGGCCATAAACTCCGCTTCGTTGACGCCGATCGTATCGTTGAAATTTTTTATATGCGGCAGTGTGGCCTCGCCCACGCCGACAACTCCAATCGCCTCTGATTCGACTAATGTGATTTCCAGGCCTGTCTGGCCAAGCATGCTGGCAAGACCAGCCGCAGTCATCCAGCCAGCGGTTCCCCCGCCAACCACAACCACGCGGTTTATCGCTCGCTTGCCCTCATTCGCGCCCACAGGCCGTTCCTCCATCCCACCGCCAAGATCGCATTTGCCTGCCCGCTGTCAATCGCAAGCATTGCAACATTCGCACCGATCGGCTGAGGACGCCAATACGCACAATCACTTGACGCCTCTGTCAAAACAGTAATACAAATTGACAACGTAAGACAATAGAGGTCTTCGGGGAGAGGTTTTTGTGAGTTCTGCACGTGTGCGGATGGGAATGGCTGGCGGCGGCCAGGGCGCCTTTATTGGCGGCGTCCACCGTATGGCAGCAGCACTTGATGGCCAGATTGATCTGGTCTGCGGTGCATTCAGCCGCGACTTTACCAACAACCTGGCGACCGGCAAGGCATTGGGACTCTCTGAAAAACGCTGCTATCAAGATGTCTCAACCTTGCTCGCCCGCGAAGCGCAG
Source organism: Erythrobacter sp. SN6-5 (assembly GCF_057364945.1). Lineage (NCBI taxonomy): Bacteria > Pseudomonadati > Pseudomonadota > Alphaproteobacteria > Sphingomonadales > Erythrobacteraceae > Erythrobacter > Erythrobacter sp. SN6-5. The sequence goes on along the minus strand of NZ_CP200282.1, from coordinate 1,680,775 downwards.
ATTGCAGGCGGAAGCACTGGCGAACGCGATCCGATGGGCTTCCTATCGATTGTCACCCCTAATCACACCCATGCACCGATGGCGAAAGCGGCCGCGGAGGCGGGCTTTCACATTATGTCGGACAAGCCGGCGGGCATAAGCCTGGCTGAGATTGAGGCTTTGGCCGAAACTCTGCAAACCACTGGCGTGTATTACGGCCTAACGCATACCTATCTAGGCTATCCCATGGTGTGGCAGGCACGGCATTTGGCAACCCAGCCGGAATTTGGCCCGATCCGTAAAGTGCTGGTGAATTATACCCAAGGCTGGCTTGCCAGCGAGACGGAAAGCGCAGGCAGCAAGCAGGCGGAATGGCGGGTCGATCCAGAGCGGTCCGGCCCCGCTGGCGCGCTTGGTGATATTGGCAGCCACGCCCATAGCCTGGCGGAATTTATGGCCAATTCACGGATGGCTCGGCTGTCTGCGCGGCTGCGCAGTCATTATCCGACCCGCCCACTCGATGATGATGGTGAGATCAGTTTCTCGCTGGAAAACGGCGCAACCGGACAACTCATCTCTAGCCAGATTTGCGCGGGCGATGAGAATGATCTGACGATTCGTATTTATGGCGAACATTCGAGCCTAGAATGGCGGCAAATGGAGCCAAACACACTTACACAGCGGCTCGCCAGCGGTCAGAGCGTCATTCACCGCGCTGGTGTCGACAAACCGCTGTGCGCTGAGGCACTTAGCCGGTGCCGCCTGCCCTCTGGTCATCCAGAGGGGTATCTTGAGGCATTTGCTAACCTTTACCGCCATTTCGCGCAGGCATTGCGCGACGGGGTGGCGCCTTTATCGCTCGGAGTGCCCGGCATTGCAGAGGCTTTGCGCGGCATGGCCTTCCTCGAGGCAGCAGTGGCCAGCAACGCCGCCAATGGCGCCTGGCACGATATCAAAGCGCCCTCGGCGGGCTCCGATTTGAAAGGTCTTCTCACGTGAAGGAACTTCGTGGACCGGCCATTTTCCTCGCCCAGTTTATGGGCGACACCGCGCCGTTCAATTCGCTAGATACAATCGCGAAATGGGTTGCGGACCTGGGCTATAAGGGCGTTCAAATTCCCTCTAACGATCCGCGCTGCATGGATCTCGATCTTGCTGCAGAAAGTCAGGATTACTGCGACGAGCTAGCCGGACGCTGCGCCGAGCATGGCCTCACCATAACGGAGCTGTCGACCCACTTGCAAGGCCAATTGGTGGCAGTGCATCCGGCCTATGATCAAATGTTCGCTGCCTTCGCCCCCGAGGCGCTGCATGGCAAACCAGCCGAGCGTCAGGAATGGGCAGTCGACCAAATGAAGAAATGCGCCGTTGCCTCGCGCAGGCTCGGCCTGAAGGCATGCGCGAGTTTCTCTGGTGCGCTGATGTGGCACCTCGTCTATCCTTGGCCTCAACGGCTAAGCTGGATTGGTTGACGCTGGCTTTGCCGAACTTGCCAAGCGTTGGCGGCCGATCCTGGACGTTTACGAAGACAATGGCGTTGATGTCGCATTTGAAATTCACCCTGGTGAAGACCTGCACGATGGCGCAACTTTTGAGGCGTTCCTTGAGGCGGTGGACAATCATCCGCGCGCCAACATCCTGTTCGACCCGAGTCATTTCGTGCTGCAACAGCTCGACTATCTCGACTTTATCGACCGCTATCATGACCGAATCAAAGCCTTCCACGTGAAGGATGCGGAGTTTCAGCCAAATGGACGCACCGGCGTCTATGGCGGCTATCAGGGTTGGCAAGATCGCGCGGGCCGTTTCCGTTCGCTTGGTGATGGGCAGGTCGATTTCCGCCAGATCTTCAGCAAGCTGACTCATTACGGGTTTGATGGTTGGGCAGTTCTGGAATGGGAGTGTTGCTATAAACATCCCGAGCAAGGCGCCGCCGAAGGCGCGCCGTTCATTGCGGATCATATCATCCGCCCAACCGAATACGCATTTGACGATTTTGCTGAAGCGGGGACATTGATCCCGCGATGATTGCAACAACCCTGGGCATAATGCCCAAGGGTTCAGGAGAAAATTGATGCAGGCGAGCGAATATCCACGCCAAAAACTGTTTTGGATCGGGGTTTTGACCCTGTTTACTGCTGCCCTCCTATTTTCCTTAAGAGTAGGGTTGGCTAAGCGACATTCAGGCCGATATCTTTGCCGGGCTCAGTAACCCAGGCGAAGCTATTGGTAGCGCCTTGGGAGCGGCTTTCTTTGGTTTTGGCATAACTCTTTTTGTCGCAAGCCCGCTGCTTGATGCGTTGGGTATTGGCAATGTCATTCGTATTGCAGCGACATGCTTCGTCGCAGGCACCGTCTTGGCGATTGGTGCGGCTAGCTTTGTTGGACCAGACACAGCGCGTACCTTGTTTACAGTCGGCTTCCTAATCCAGGGCATTGGCTGGGGCGCCATGGAGGCAGCGGTCAATCCCATGACAACCGCGCTCTATCCCGAGGAAAAGACTCACCGGCTCAATGTGCTGCACGCATGGTGGCCTGCTGGCTTAATCGCGGGCGGGCTCATCGGCTTTGCGGTCAGCGGGCTGGAGATTCCTTGGCGCATGGCGATGTCGGTCGCGTTCCTGCCAGCGCTTTTGGTGTTGATCCTTTCAATCGGTGTCCGTTTCCCACCAACCGAGCGTGCAGCGGACGGCGTATCGTTTAAGGATATGATGCTTGAAATTGTCCGTGCACCGACATTTCTCGTCTGGCTCGGTGCAATGTTGCTTACGACATCGCTCGAACTGGGCCCGGCAAGCTGGATTAACACCGCCTTGTCAGCAAAGGTCGGTTTCAATGCTGTGCTGTTGCTGGTTTACGTCTCTGGATTGATGTTCGTAATGCGTCACTTCGCTGGCGCGCTAGCGAACAAGCTATCCAATGCCGGCGTCCTGTGGGTTTCCAGCCTTACTGCAATGATTGGCCTGTATGCCATGTCGCAGGCATCAAGCCCGGTCCTTATCATTGCCGCAACCACGATCTGGGGCATGGGCGTTGCTCTGCTGTGGCCGACCATGATGGCGACCGTATCAGAACGCTATCCGCGCGGTGGCAGCTGGTTCATCGGTCTGATCGGATCATTCGGCGCGCTCGCGATCTACTTCCTCTTGCCCCAGCTTGGTCGGATGTATGACGCAGCGATGGTTGTAGAGGCCGGCACTGCGGAAGCGCTAGCGGCCTTGCGTGACGCGGGTACGCCAGAGGCAGCCGCACAATTGCAAGCGATCGAAGCTGAGGCCGCACCGCAAGCGTTTGAGTTTGTGGCGATGATGCCCATCCCCCTCCTGCTGATCTTCGGCGTAATTTGGTTCCTTGATCGCAGACGCAAACAATCAGAGGCAAACGCGCCTCAAGTGCAAGTGGAGCAGGCATGAATATGACAAATACACGGGCCAAGCTCAGCCGCCGCACGATGCTGCGCGGCTCCATAACGGTGGCAGGCGCAGCGATTGTGCTGCCTGCCATGGGCAGTATCGCAGGTTGTTCCAATGGTGCAGGCGGCAGCCTAGCTGGAAAGCTCGAGCTAATCGATGCTGTCAGCGATCTGGTGATCCCGCAAACCGATACTCCTGGTGCGCGGCTCGCCAAGGTGCCAGCCTATATCGAGGCAGTCTTCACCGACCATTTCACCACAGAACAGCAAGATGATTTTGGCGCTGGTCTTTCCGTGTTTGACGACATGGCAAAGGACGCGGGCGCCGACAGCTTTGCCAGCGCATCGGCGGATCAGCAGCGCACGATCTTGAACGAGCTGGACACTGGGCCGGGTGACATGACCGGCAAGGGCACGTGGCAGCAGCTGCGCGATATGACGATCTTCGGCTTTTACACGTCAGAGGAAGCCACCAAGGAACTCGGTTTTGAAGAGATCCCTGGCCGTTATGAAGCCTGCGCACCCTTGGAAGAGGTCGGTCGAGCCTGGCTGAACCGCGGCGTTTAAATAGAATCGAAAGAGAGTAACAAGAGAATGTCTGAGAACACCCCTTTCGATGTGATTGTTGTTGGTTCTGGAATGTCGGGCGGCTGGGCCGCAAAGGAATTCAGCGAAAAAGGGTTCAAGACCCTGGTGCTGGAACGCGGCAAACAAACAGAACACAGCGTGGATTATGTCGGTGAGAACCAAAATCCGTGGGATATGAAGCACCGCGACCGGGTCGACCCAAAACTGGCCGATGCGGAATATCCGGTGCAGCAGACCTGCTATGCCTTCCGCGAGAGCACGCGCAATTTCTTCATCAACGACAAGGAAAATCCCTACTCGGTTGAGGACGGCAAGACCTTTTCGTGGCTGCGCGGCGATCAGGTCGGCGGCAAATCATTGATGTGGGCACGGCAAAGCTATCGTTGGAGCGAGATGGATTTCGCCGCCAACAAGGCCGATGGGTATGGTACGGATTGGCCGATCCGCTATGCCGATGTTGAACCGTGGTATAATTATGTTGAGAAATTCGTTGGCATCAGCGGTTCAGAAGAAGGCCTAGATCAGCTACCCGACAGCCTGTTCCAGCCACCGATGGACCTCACTTGCGTAGAGAAAGACGCAAAAACCAAGGTTGAGGCAGCCTTTCCGGGACGCAAGATGATCCCCGGCCGCGCGGCACATCTGACGCAGCCAACCGAAGAGCAATTGGCGTTGGGCCGCGGTTCTTGCCAATTCCGCAACCAATGCGAGCGTGGATGCTCGTTCGGTGCCTATTTCTCGAGCGTTTCGGCCACTTTGCCAGCGGCGAAGAAGACCGGGAATATGACCCTGCTGCCAGACACGGTAGTCGAACGCATTCTATATGACGAGAAAAGCGGCAAGGCGACCGGTGTGCGAACTGTCAATCGCACCACCAAAGAGCGTCAGGATTATCAGGCCAAAGTGATCTTCATGTGCGCATCCACATTGGGTACGGTGCAGGTGCTGCTCAACTCCACATCAGAAGCTTTCCAAAACGGGTTCGCCAATAACAGCGGCACGGTTGGCAAATATCTGATGGATCATCACACACGGATCGGCGCAGAGGCGGCTTATCCAGGTTTTCAGGATAGCTATTTTGCAGGGCGCAGGCCCAATGGCATTTACGTTCCGCGCTTCACCAATCTCGGCAATGAAACCGATGGAGAGTTTCTGCGCGGATACGGCTATCAAGGGCAAAGCTCGCGTGCCTCTTGGACCCGCGCCTTAGGCGGCCAGGGCTTTGGTGAGGATCTGAAGAACGAACTCAGACAACCAGCCGACAGCTGGCGCATTCGCTTGCAAGCCTTTGGCGAAATGCTGCCGCGCGAAGAGAACATGGCGGTGCTGCACCCAACCAAGAGCGATCCAAACGGTATTCCGCAAATCCACCTGGATGTCAGCTGGTCTGAAAACGAACGCAAGATGCGCGTTGCGATGAAGCGCGATGCCGTTGCAATGCTGGAGGCGGCTAAGCTGCACGGATATTCAGACATTCGAACAAGAACCCGTTCCGGGAGATTGCATTCACGAAATGGGCGGCGCACGCATGGGATATGACGCGGCAACCTCTGTCGTTAACGGCCGCAACCAATGCCACGATGTGCCCAATGTCTTTATCACCGACGGATCTTCGTTCTCTTCGGTTGCATGCCAGAACCCATCGCTCACTTTCATGGCTCTAACAGCGCGTGCGGTCGACTATGCCGCCACCCAAATGAAACAGGATTTGATCTGATGAAAGCACTTCAATCACTTGATCGCCGCGATGTTTTAAAAGGCGGCTTGCTCGGTAGCATCGGATTGCTCGCCGCCTGCAATGGCGTAGCGCCCACGCCGGAAACAGCGGCAAAGACCAGTCCCTACACAGGCAAGCTCGGTATTCAGCTGTACACTTTTCGCGAGCAGTTTGAGCAAGACTACGACGGTGTCCTCACCACTTTGGCTCAGATCGGTTATAAGGACCTAGAGTTTGCTGGTTATTATGATCACGATGCCACCGCAATTAAAGCGCGGATGGATGATCTTGGTTTGGTCAGCAATTCCACTCATGTGCAGCTGGCTGATATGCAAGACAATTTCGATGCGGTCATAGAGCGTGCGGCGCTGATGGGACAAACCAAGCTGATCATTCCCTGGCTTGCCCCAGAAGATCGCAATCTTGACAGATACAAAGCCATTGCAGACCTGCTCAATGAACGCGCTGGCCCCGCAAAAGAGGCGGGCATGATGGTTGGCTATCACAACCATGAGTTTGAATTTGAAACGATTGACGGTGAAGTGCCTTACGACATCTTGCTGGAGCGCACAGAGGCCGACGCAGTAACGATGGAGCTGGATTTCTTCTGGGCGCACAAGGCCAATGTTGACCCTCTAGAGCTATTCGCGAAAGCACCAGGCCGTTTCTCTGCCTGCCATATCAAGGATGCATCTAAAGATGGTGAAATGGTCAACATCGGCGACGGCGTAATTGATTTTTCTGCCATCTTGGCAGAGTCAGAGACCGCTGGACTGGAGTGTTTCTACGTCGAAAATGACGATACGAAAGATGCCGAAGGTTTTGCCAAAGCGAGCTTCGCTTACCTTGATCAGTAGAAGCGAATGCGGGTGACCGCGATCGCGGCCCCGCCCCCGCATCCCTTCCGCCTACGGCTATTCTCCAGTCAAAACGGCAAGCATGTCTTCGTCCCAACCATTCTCTTCAGTATGGAGCGCGAAGGTGTTCGCGTAGGCCCATAGACACCAAGGAATGTCGGCTTCCTCCATCGCCTCTTTGACGGCACCGGCCCATTTCACTCGCTCCTTGTTATCGACCGGGTCATTCGCTCCGAACTCGCCAAGGAATACGGGCCGTCCCACGGCTTTGCGGAATGTGGTGGCAATTTCGACTGCGTTCGCCAATTCCACTTTATCTGCAGCCGAACCCCATCCACGCTTACCTTTGGGCATATTCTCACCCAACCAGGCCGCTCCTTGGTGGGTGAAGTTGAACGGGTCGTAATAATGGAAAGTGTAAACAACATTGGGATCATCGGTCGCTAGGTTGGTCGCTAACGTACGAATGCCAGACCATTCTTCCCCGCCAAGAATAACGATCCGGTCAGGGTTATCACGGCGAATGGTTGCAAGCGCAAGCGCCTGAGCTTGGCGCATCTCCTTGCCCTTCAAATTCTTGGTGGGCTCGTTCAGCACTTCAAACCAGACATTGCCGGGCAGCTTGGAATAACGCAACGAAAGCTGATCCCAGATCGCTCGGAATCGTTCCATTTGTTCGCCTGGCTGCTCCATCATCTCTTCAAAATGATGGATGTTAATCACTACATTGAGCCCGCTCGACAAAGCCCATTTGATATTATTGTCAGCTATTGCAACGAAATCTGGATGGAGCCGATATTCTGGTGCGGGGCCCGTGTAATCGCTCCAACGTATTGGAATGCGCACCGTATCAAAACCTGCCTCAGCGATCTTCTGATAGTCGGCTTTAGCATAGAGCTTACCCCAAGAGCTTCCATTCGGCGCTTCCAGCGCATTGCCCATATTGACGCAGCGTTTCATTTGAAAATCGGGTGCGATCGGTGTGCTCGGAACGGCCCCTGCCTGCGCTGCAGGGGGCACCTGCGCGTTTGCCGACAGCGACAGGGAAAGGCCCATTGCGACCACAATTGCAAGTTTGGAGTTTTTCAAATGTGTCACGTTAAGATCCCTTCTATTCACGTAGCTTTTATGGGCGCCTTGGCGGCGCCGTTGTTCCTCTGAGGATGAATTCATGATCCAGGACAATGCGATGCGGCCCCGGCCCTTTACTGTCGCTTAAGCCCTTTACCAGTTCGCGGACTGCGGTGCTGCCCAGATCACTTAGCGGTTGGCGTACAGTGGTTAGGAATGGGCGCATCCGCGTTGCAATATCGGCGTCATCAAATCCGACGACCGATATATCTTCCGGCACTTTCATTCCGCCTTCGATGAGGGCGGCAACTAGACCTGCCGCCATGTCATCGTTGGAAGAGAAGACGGCCGTTGGCGGATTGGATTGGCCGAGAAAGAACTGTCCAGCATCATAGCCCGTTTGAAAACTAAACGCGCCGGGCCGCACGAAATCAGGATCAATCTTCAGTCCCGCAGCCTCCATTGCAACACAAAATCCAGCAAAACGGACATGCGATGAACGTTGATTCTCGCTCCCGCGAATAAATCCAATTCGTTTGTGCCCCAGGCCCGTCAAATGCTGGACGACTTCGATTGACGCCTTGTAATCGTCTATCTCAACCAACAGTCCCTGGTTTTGCAAATCGACAGGGCCGACACGCACCACCGGTATCCCCATTTCGTCAAGTACGAAGGCGACCTTCTCGTCATTAGCATAGGGCGCGAGCAGCATCACCCCATCGGGACGGCGACGACGTGTCACAGTCTCTAGCGCGGTACGGATATCGGCCATCGCCATTTCGCCGAGGTCCTCAACGAGACTAATCGACAATTGATAACCCAGCTCCTGACACGCAATCACCGCGCCAAATTGGATCGCATTGACATAGACGCTGCCCGCATGGTGGCAAACAAGGTTGATATCGTAGGAGCGGCTACCGCGCAGCGAACGCGCGGACTGGCTAGGGACATAATCGAGCGCCCCGGCTGCCTCGCGCACTTTACGGCGCAGTTTTTCCTGCACGTGCGGCTCATTATTGAGGACGCGCGATACTGTCTTGATCGAGACGCCCGCCAAATCGGCAACGTCCTTCATCTTCGCTGAATTTTCAGATTTCGCCTTTGCCATTCGCCCCCCTGTCACTGCGACAACTCGTCAACAATGCGAGCGTGCAGACCACTGCTCAGTGGCATAAGAAACAGTGTAATTGAAGCGGCGATCAAAAAGAGAACCGGAGCAATTGCAATGTATTGGCCGAGTGAAACCGCCGTCTCTGCAGTTTGCACATCGCGCTCAGGCTGATAGCCAATACCTGAAAGCAGATATCCAACTCCCAAACCGGTCAGCGCGCTAGACGCCTTTTGAGCAAACAGACTTGAGCCAAACACCGCGCCTTCGTCGCGGCGTCCGTAATTGTATTGGCCATATTCAACCGTGTCGGGGATCAGTGCCCAAATGATGATGGCAAAGGAAGAGCCCGCAAATCCGTAAAGAATCAACTGAACCGGCACACCGCTGACCAGAAATGGTCCAAATGCGAACAGCCATATACCGCCAATGGCCGTCAACAGGGTTCCCAAATACCAGCATTTCTTTTTGCCAAGCGAGCGCGCTATCAATGTCCAGATCGGTGTCCCGACAAGCGTGGAAAATGCATAGGCTGACAGGATGACTTCCTTGTTTGCGAAGTCGCCCGCATTCGCTTCGATATAAAAGGCTATCGGTATGCTGATGCTCGCCCCAGCCGCTGAATTCAACAGCAGCACTAGTAAGAGCATACGCAGCGCATCGTTCTGCGAGAAAGCATCAAGGAACGAACGCATGCTCCAACCGACCGGCAGATCGTCACCGCCAAGGGGAGGCTTTTCACGAGTGAACAAAAAACATGCAATGAGCGCAATTGTGGCCACAAACGCACCCAGAAGAGCGGCGAAGAAAGAGCCCTGCCCTGCAAACTCGCCTTGCGTTTCCAATGCGCGGCTGAGCGGAAAGAAGAACGACGTAACACACAACATGCCGCAAAAGGCGAAGAACATACGCACGCCAGAAAGCTCGGCTCTTTCAACGGAGCTGAAGGTCAAGCGCGCTGACAGCGCCGAGTAAGGCACAGCCACAATAGTGTAGAATGTGCGGAAGATGATCGCTGACGCCAAAAGCGCTACGAACAGCAGCCAGCCTTCTAATGGAGGTGACCAAAACAGCAGGCAGAAAGAGGCACCCAATCCAAAACTGCCGAACAAGATAAACGGACGGTACACCCCGTATTTGCTGCGATTGGCAGCGGCAAAACTGGCGACCAAGGGATCAGAAATTGCATCCCACAACAGACCAAGCGCATAGATCCAACCAGCCAGCTTTGGATCTAGTCCAACCACCTCTGCGTACCAAAATACGAGGATCAGCGAGAGGCTGTGCCAGTAGATATTGAGTCCAAAATCGCCAATGCCATAGCCAGCTAGGCGCACAAGTTTTCTGCCGAGCATCAGCTTACGCGGCTCAGATGTAGCAGTGTTCGGCATGACTCAGGGCGATTCAAAAACGACCTACTCCAGCCACTTTGGTGCGCACTGCGACCAGGCGGTCGCCAGCAGTGATGAACAGGGTGCGTCCATCTTCGCCAAAGGCACAATTGGCCGTCGCGCGCCTCGTTCCAATCCGGCCCATACAACGCGCCTGAGGATCGATAACCAGAACTCCGCCTGGCCCGCCCAGAAAGATGTGCCCGCTGACCGCGACCGCCATCCCATCGGGTAGCCCGCCAACCTCGTGCATAAACGGCTTCGCATCGAACCATATTTCTCCCCCGCCAATCTCACTATCGGCAGACGCGGGAGTGTCAAACCGGCGGATAAGCGGAGCGTCTGGATCAGATTGGCTCACGTACAAAGAGCTCTCGTCCGGAGACAGCACAATGCCATTGGGGAAGGTCATGTCATCCGCAAGCCGGGAAAGCGCGCCATCGCTACCTAGGCGATAAACGCCATTGGCATCCTGCTCTTTCATCGGTGAAGCATTCAGCCCTTCCAGCCCATAGGGCGGGTCGGTGAAATAGATCGTTCCATCGCTCGCTTCGATCAGATCGTTGGGGCTGTTAAAGCGCTTGCCCATATACTCGCTCACCAAAGTCCGGCGGCTGCCAGCACCCATATCGCGCGCTTCGACACCGCGCTTGCCGTGGTTGCATATCAGCAGTTCGCCGCTTTTCCCCATGAGCAAGCCATTGGCACCCGGCTCACGCAGTCCCCCGCTTGATCTGGCGCAACGCCCGAGGGATCAAGAAAGATCGAGATGCCCTCCTGCGCGCTCCACGCGTAAGCGCGATTTTTCGGAACGTCTGTGAAATAAAGCCTTTGGCGCTCTGTGTCCCATGCTGGCCCCTCGGACCATTGGTGCCCTTCTGAAAGGAGCCGCGATGGAGCCGCGATGTCCACAAGATCGGCGAAGCCGGCTTCAAATTCATCAAAGATAATATTTGCGTCTGCTGCGGAGCCTCTGGCTGCGATCTGCGCGCTATCGTGATCGCCAGCGCATGCGGCGAGCGCACTGGCCGAAAGGCCCAGCAATGTTGTCCGACGCGTAACCTGCATAGTGAATCAATCCCTTCTAGAGTCTTGATATTCCAATATTGACAACCTTGTCAAAAAACGCTGCTAATAGGACAAGATTGACGAATAAGGATTCGTCGGCGCAAAGGTGTGTCGGCGGGGGAGAGCCAGAATGCAGTTGAATTTAGTGAAACCGGCCTTCACGCTGGGGCTGAGTCTTGTCGCGGCCAGTTGCGCGCAAAGCTATACTGGCGATCAGGCGGAAGTCGTATCGACCAATGCGGTCAGCACGCAGGGCGTGATCAACCCGGAAATCTGGCCGCAATTGCCCGCCACCCCGCTCGATCCGGCGATCGAAGCACGCATTGATACGATCATGGCCAAGATGACTTTGGAACAAAAAGTCGGCCAAACAATGCAAGCTGATTCCGCTTCTGTGACGCCCGAGGACGTGAAGAAATACCGGCTCGGATCTGTGCTCAGCGGCGGCAATTCCGCGCCGGGGCCCCTGCCCTACGCCGACACCTCTAGCTGGCTAGAGATGGCTGACAAATATTGGGAGGCATCGACCGATCCGGAAGGGGTAGAGGTCGCTATACCGGTGATCTGGGGGATCGATGCAGTCCACGGCCACGCCAACTTGATCGGCGCAACGATTTTCCCGCACAATATCGGCCTTGGCGCGGCGCGTGATCCCGATCTGATTGAACGCATCATGGCAGCGACCGCTCGCGAATTGGTCGTCTCAGGCCACGATTGGACCTTTGCGCCAACATTGGCTGTACCCCGCAATGACAATTGGGGTCGAGGTTATGAGGGCTTTTCAGAGGACCCGGAAGTCGTCGTCTCTTATTCAGACCGGATCGTCGAGGGTCTTCAAGGCACATACGGCGAGGCTAATTTTATGGCGTCCGGCAAGATCCTGTCGGCGGCCAAACACTATATCGGCGACGGTGCGACCGATTACGGCCGCGATCAAGGCGATGCCAGCATCAGCGAAGAGGAGCTGCGCGATATCCATGCAATAGGCTATCTCCCCGCTCTTGAGGCCCAGGTCCAAACTGTGATGGTGTCTTTTTCCAGCTGGCAGACCGTCAAGATGACCGCCAATAAGGCGCTGATCACCGATGTTTTGAAAGATCGCCTGAACTTCAACGGTTTCGTAGTGAGCGATTGGAACGCGCACGGACAAATTCCGGGCTGTTCAAACACCGATTGCCCAGAGGCATTCAACGCCAAGCATCGATATGTTCATGGCGCCTGACAGTTGGCGTGGGCTGTATGAAAGCACGCTGGCCCATGCGAAATCGGGGCGGATACCGATGGAACGGTTGGATGATGCGGTTCGCCGGATTTTGCGGGTGAAGCTGCAATATGGTCTGTTTGATCGAGGCGCGCCGAGCACTCGGCAAGATGCTGGCGATGTGAGCTTGCTAGCCAATGCGGAGCACCGCGCACTGGCCCGAGAAGCGGTCCGTAAATCGCTGGTCCTGCTCAAAAACAACAAGTCTCTGCTGCCACTTGATCCGGGCAAAACTGTGCTCGTAGTGGGTGACGGCGCGGACAGCATAGCCAAGGCTTCCGGCGGCTGGACCCTGTCATGGCAAGGCGGTGCTCACACCAATGATGAATTCCCCAATGGCCAGTCGATCCTCAGCGGTATTCAAGAAGCTGTTGGCGCAGCGGGCGGCACGGTGATCTTTGACAAAGACGGCACCGGCAATCATTCTGCTGATGTCGTGATCGCGGTTTATGGCGAGGATGCCTATGCCGAGTTCCAGGGCGACCGTGCGCATCTCGATTTTTCCGAAGATGGCTTCGATACGAGCCTGCTTGCAAGCTATCAAGCGGCGGGCACGCCAGTGGTCTCGGTGTTCCTTTCCGGCTAAGCCGATGTGGGTCAATCCAGAGATCAACGCCTCTGATGCGTTCGTCGCCGCATGGCTGCCGGGCAGCGAAGGCGCGGGTATCAGCGACCTGTTGTTCCGCACCAATCCTGCGTATGACTTTACCGGCAGGCTTTCTTTTTCCTGGCCCAAACTCGCGAGTCAATCGGAGCTCAACGTCGGTGATGAGGATTATGACCCGCAGTTCGCCTATGGCTATGGCCTGTCTTATGCGAGCAAGGGGAACTTAGCGAAGCTTTCTGAACGCTCTGGCATTAATGCTAGCGGCTCTTCGGTCGGCGATGTTCTCTATGCGGGCGGCCGCGCGCCAAACCCATGGTCGCTCTATGGGGTGGTGGATACTGCGCAAACACGCCTTAATTCCAGCGACTGGGACGGCGGCGCATTGTCGTTCGCCGGGCTTGACCGTTTGGCCCAAGAGGACTCCTTGCGGATCACTTGGGGTTCGGACGAACCCTATGTTCGGTTCAGCAGTCATGTGCCTGTAGATTTCAAACGGCAGTCAAACGGCGCAATGGAGCTGGCCTTCTTTGTGCGGAACACTGGCAATGCGCCTGCTAACCTGCGGGTCGCCATGGGCTGTGACGATGACAGCACATGTGGCCGAGGCCTGCCGGTCAGCGTGACCTCGGACGAGTGGCGTGAAGTGCGCTTGTCGCTGGCATGTTTTGCGGACCTTGGTGCTGATCTCGGTGCACTCAGCACCGGCATGATCATTCGATCCGAAGGCCCCGCGTCCATCGGTCTGTCGGACATCCGGCTGGAGCCTGATATCGACGCCACGCGGTCCTGCGCGTTTTGAGCCAAGCTGCGCTCTGACATGACCGCTCGGCTCGTTATTATCATGGGGCCAAGCGGCTGCGGCAAATCACGGATTGCGGGCGCATTGGCAGAGGCAATCGCGGCTCCCATGCTGGAGGGTGATGATTTTCACCCGCCTGAGAACCGCGCCAAGATGATGGCTGGCGAGGCCTTAACCGATGGCGACCGCGCGACATGGATCGACGCCATGCTTGCCGCAATTGCGCAGCACAAAGAGCCGCTGGTTGCGCTCGCGTGCTCCGCCCTCACCCGATACGTCCAAGACCGCCTGCAAGCCGTCCCCAATCGCGAAACGCTCTTCGTCTTGCTCGATGCCCCGCGTGAGACATTGGCCGCGAGGATGCGCGATCGCGAAGATCATTTCATGCCGGTCAGCTTACTCGATAGCCAGCTTGACGCGCTCAATGCCCCTGACAGCGCGATCCGCGTGGATGCCCAGCAGCCAGTCAGTGCGATCGTGCAGCAGCTCTCTGCCGCTCTAGAGCACTAAACCCAGCGCCAATACCATCGCAAAACCGACAAGGCCGACGAGCGTCGAGGCGACAGTCCATGTCCTAAGCGTTTCGCGTTCAGTCAGGCCAAAATAGCGCGACACCAGCCAGAAGCCGCTGTCGTTCACATGGCTGACCACGCTTGCCCCGGCTGCAATGGCGATCACCATGCGCGCAAGATCCCAGCCCTCCAGCCCGGCAGCGAGCGCCAATGGCGCGCATAGTCCCGCCGCCGTCAGCATCGCCACCGTTGCCGATCCCTGCGCCACTCGCACAATCGCGGCGAGCACAAAGCCTGCGACAATCGGGCCAATGCCCAGGCCCGCAAAGCTTTCTGCGAGCATCTTGCCCGCGCCGGTATCAACCAAGACCTGTTTGAACGCACCGCCTGCCCCGGTCACCAACAAGATCACAGCGGTCGGTTCAAACGCGCGCGACAGCCCGTCTTTAAGCCGCTCAGCCCCAGCCTCATCATCCGCGCTCAGCGCCATTGCGGCGACCGCGCAGCCGATCAGCAGCGCAGTGAACGGATGCCCTACAAAGGCCAAGAACGGGCTTTCAACGCCGAACTGCCCCGCGAGCGCAGCGGCAACGATCAGCACAATCGGCAGCGCCACGACCAGAGCGGCACGCATTGCCAGACCAGCATTCGCAGCGGCCTCTTCATTTGCCCCAGCGCCCGTATCGCTCATTGGCAACCAGCCGCGCGCATCAGCAAAGCGCGCGTAGTACGGCCCCGCGATCAACATTGCCGGAATACCAGCCGCCAACCCACAGATGATCACCAGGCCCAGGTCAGCCGAGAGAATCTCCGCCACGGCGACCGGTCCCGGGGTTGGCGGGATGAAAGCATGCGCCGTCGCCAGCCCGGCGAGCAGCGGCAATCCGAAGAACAGCGCCGGTTTGCCAGCGCGCATCGCAAGCGCTTGCACCAGTGGAAACAGCAAGATCAGTCCAACGTCGAAAAACACCGGTATCGCGATCACCAGCCCAACAAAACCCATCGCAATGCCCGCTGGCCCCGCGGGGCGATTGCCGATCAGCGAACGCGCCAGCGCCGCTGCTCCGCCGCTTGCCTCCAGATAGACGCCCAGCAGCGCGCCAAGTCCGACAATCACGGCGATAAAGCCGAGCACGCCGGCAAAGCCGTTTGTCACCGCATCGATCACTGCGTCCGGCGCCAGGCCCGCCATCAGGCCGGTTGCCAAGGCCGCGACCAGCAAGGCCGCAAACGCATTCACCCGCCGCACCAGGATCAGGATCAGCAATCCAGCGACACCAATCGCGGTTGCGATCAGTGGCCGCCACTCAGCCACGAACTGCGCAAAATCACTCATGCTATACTGGCCTTCCCGTGCAGAGCGGCGTTGGAACACAGACAGCATTTGCAAAACTGTGACTTTTGCGAACAAGTAATACCTTTCATGATGTTACACCGCATAACTATGTTGGATGTGTGACTTTTCAAATGTACGCTCCAGCGATCACGCGCATTCTACTTCAGGCACAAAGAGTAGGAAAATCATTAACCTGTGGCACGCAGCAATCATTGCACATCAACCCGGTCCAGGAGAAAAACTCGGTCCTCTTTGATGGATGACCCGATAAGCCTTTTTAGGTCATTTGAACTCGTCAGCTTCGCCGCATGCCTGTCGCCAACAAATATGCCAGCAACGGGATCGAACAAACGCACCCGGTAAAGGCCCGGCACAACCACGTCCTTATCCGGTTTAGGGGCCGCGTCACTCCAATAGATCGCATAGCTGCGTCCCGCGTCAGTCAGGCAATAGGCACCGCCCGCGCATGGCTGCATGTCCCAATATTCAAGGTTCTCTTCAAAGAAGCGCAGCGCGATACGCGTTTGCCGCCACAGCTCGGCGCGGCTGCGCCAATCCTCCGTCGTCAAATCATTGCCATCCTGATGCGCGCCGAAATACCACTCCACTCCAGCGCCCCCGCCCAACAATGTACCCCACAGCGCGTGCTGCCGCAGGCTGTCGTGCACGGGATCGTGCTTGTCAGCCCGCGCGCCGATCTGCCACTCACCAATTTCATCCATGGTGATCGCCCATGACCGCCCCGCCTTGCGCGAGGCCGCGATCCATTTGCGCACCTCAGCATTCACCGTCTCTCGTTTGGAAACCTGAAACGACAGACCAGCCAGCGATAGCTCGCCAAGCAGGGGAGTGAGGATTGTATCCTTATCCGCCCCTTCCGAATGGGTGTGGAGCAGGACCGGATGGCCATAGGGATCATTCGCGGCGATATGCTGCGCCATCGCCTTGCGCTGTGCGTCATTCTGCCCCTCTGGGCGCCAATGAACCGGGCCATTTTCCTCACCCAGATTCCAGAACAGTGCCGGATGATGCGCAAAGCGGGCGATCAACTCGTTCAAATAGAGTTGCCGCTGCGGCCCCGTGTCACCACCATCCAGCAGCAGCTCGTTCTCGGTTTCCTGCAACACAATATGCAAAGCGACGCCGCGCGCCTGCATATGCGCAAAAACTGTCTCCCATTGTGCCAACTTGCTAACATCAAACCGGGCGGGATCATCGGGCGAGGCCCAGGGCCACACGTCCTTGCCATCACCCGCAACATTATAGGTGAGGAAATAGACGGCGTTCATACCTTGATCGGCGAGGTAGTTGACCGCCCCGATCAGGCCTTTGCCTTTGCCGTCCTGCCAGGTGGGATCGCCCGCCCGCCAATCGCGGATGTGCGGGGCGAAACTGTGAATGTCCCCGCCCGCATCCGCCTCACCATCGCGGGCATTATCAGACATGCGGTAGGTGCCATCGAAATCAGCAAATGCGAGCAGGTTTTCCGGACTATTGGCTCCGCCCTTCAGCCACCTTCTGCCGGTCTGTGCGGTGCGGAAATATTGCCCATCTTGGGTAAGCTTTCCAGTCGCGTAGAAACCTGTCGCATCACTCTCTGGCGGTGCAACGGCAAAACGCCCCTGCCATTGGCCGAGGCTTTTGGGTGTGCCCCCTGTAGAACTGGTTGTGCCGGTGGCCAATGCAATATCAGGCCCCTGCTCCAGTCGCGCGGAATAACTCCATTCACCCGGCTCATCCGGCATAAAGCGCGCTCGCCAGATATTGCCACTATCCGCCCCTGTCTCGCCTGCATCGCCATCGGCGGCGAAGAACCCGCGGATCGAAACCACGCGCGTCCCCTTGGTGTAGGTGACGATCAGCCGTGTATCGGTAAAGGGGTTAAGCGCGCCGGTCTCACTCAGTTGCGGCCCGGCGAAATCCAGCGTCACCGGCTGCCACTGCTGATGCACAGCGAGCACTTCCGGTGTAGCAGAGACAGCAGCCGCGTTTTGAAGCGGCGGCGGCGCAGCGCAACCAGAAAGCACCAGCAGACCCGCCGCCATAGCAGCAGCGCGAGTGGCCTGGGCGCTGCGCATTGTCACTTATTCTTCGCCTGCCGCCTCCAGCGGATCAGGCGGTGTTGGCAGCCCAGTAGAATTCCATTTCCAGAACACAAAGGTCAGCGGCGTGTCCCCTGTATTTTTGACGCCGTGCACATCCCACGGCGCGGCGTAGAGCATATCACCCTTGTTTGCGGTGAAGACCTGTTCACCGACGGTCCATTCACCCTGCCCCTCCAGCACCATCAGGAATTCTTCCTCGGCATGGCGATGCGGCGGATGGATTTCGAGACCGGGTTTGATCGTCGCTGTGCCCGACAAAAGATCGCGCGTGCCAGCCGTTGTCCCGGCGAAATATTCGGCAAAGGTGCCCCATTCCTCTTCGGTGGATTTGGCGGTTTGGGTCGTTAGAACAGCGGTCGCCAATAGCGATCCGCCCGCCTCTGCCGGGGCCTCTTCGTTCGGTTCGCTCGCCTGCGGTGCGCCGCAAGCGGCCAGGCTGCAAGCCGCCAACCCGAGTAATGCTGTATGAAACTTCATCAATCCCTCCTCACTTTGGAAATACTGATAACGTTGTCAAAGAGCGCGCGCAAGATCACCTGATACGTGCGAGTAAACATCTGGTGGGCATCCACGATCGACCGGCTGACTTACCTGGCTGCTTCGACTAGCAAAGAGAGAGGACGCTCGCAGGGCGGCACCGGGGCATGATAGGATTGGCCAAATGACGATGGACTGGATTTCTTTGGCTGAAGAGGCAACGCAGGCCGCCCGCTCATACACAGCCGCCGTCGCGGACAAGACCGCCAAAGTCATTGCGCCGGGTGGCTGGGTGGATGCCGCCTTGGCTGAGCGCGAGCAGCGCCTGGTTCACGGCTTTGCCTGGACCTCCACCACGGCTCAAGCGCTGGAGGCGACCGCCGATTGGGCGAAATCGGCGCAGTCTGCAGGCGCATTCCAAGCGGTCGACGAGCTGGTCTTACGCATCGGCTTTGGCGAATATTGCGCTCAATTGGCCAGCGGTATTGTGATGAGCGCCAATGAAGTGATCCGCCCGGCCGAATTTGGCCTGGAGGATGCCGCACACGCCTTCGCAGCCAATCCCGGCACCGCTCGGATGATCGCAGAGGGCAATACGGCAGAGACCCGCGCTGAGCTAACCGAGCGGCTGAGCCAGGGTGAGCGGCCCTACGAAGGGCTGGGCGATGAAACGCTAGACATGATCCGGACGCAATTTCGCGCCTTTACCGCCGACCGGATCACGCCGCATGCCCACGCCTGGCACTTGGCAGATGATCTCATCCCGCTTGAGATTGTAAATGAGATGGCCAAACTGGGCGTTTTCGGCGTGTGCATTGCCGAGGAATATGGCGGACTTGGCCTGGGCAAGCTGGCAATGTCGCTCGTGTCTGAGGAGCTGTCGCGCGGCTGGATCTGTGCCGGATCGCTCGGCACCCGGTTTGAGATTGCGGGCGAGCTGATCGGAGAGAACGGCACGGATGCGCAAAAGGCCGAGCTGCTGCCGCAAATCGCCGATGGGCGGATCCTACCAACTGCCGTTTTCACAGAGCCGGATACAGGCTCAGACCTCGCCTCCGTGCGCACCCGCGCGGCCCGGCAAACGGATGGTAGCTGGCGCATTCACGGGGCGAAAACCTGGATCACCCACGCCGCGCGCGCCGATCTGATGACGGTTCTGTGCCGCACCAATCCGGATGAACCCGGTTATGGCGGGCTATCCATGCTGCTCGCGCGCAAGGCACGCGGCACCGACGCAGCGCCCTTCCCCGACGCGGGTCTCGATGGCAGCGAGATCGAAGTTCTCGGCTATCGCGGGATGAAGGAATATGCGCTGGGCTTTGACAATTTCGCCGTCGAAAAGGCCGCCCTGCTCGGCGGGGCAGAGGGCCAGGGCTTCAAGCAATTGATGCGCACCTTTGAGGGCGCCCGCATTCAAACCGCCGCCCGCGCCATCGGCGTTGCCTGGAACGCCTTTGACCTCGCGCTCAGCTATGCATTGGGACGCAAGCAATTTGGCAAATGCCTCACCGCCTTTCCGCGGGTCGCGGATAAGCTAGCGATGATGGCAGCAGAGACGGTTATGGCGCGCGAGCTGACCTATTCGGCCGCCCGTCACAAAGATCTGGGCGAGCGCTGCGATATCGAAGCGGGCATGGCGAAACTGCTCGCCGCGCGCGTGGCCTGGGCCAATGCGGATAACGCGCTGCAAGTGCATGGCGGCAATGGCTATGCGCTGGAATATCCGATCAGCCGGGTGTTGTGTGACGCGCGCATTCTCAACATTTTTGAAGGCGCTGGCGAGATCCAGGCTCATGTGATCGGGCGCGGCCTTGTGGCCAACAGGCTTAAGGACGCCTCCAACTAAGCTAGCCGTTATTTCTTCACTGGTGGCTGCTCGCGCGTGAACACCAGCTCGCCCTCGCTGGAAGCCGCCGCATCATAGGCATAACCCTCGGCGTTGAAGTCCTTGAGACCTTCCGCCCGGTCGATCCGATTATCCATGATCCAGCGCGCCATTAGCCCGCGCGCGAATTTGACGTGATACATCAGCCGCCGTGCCTCACCATCCTTCACATTGAGGAAGCTCGCGGTGACCACGGGCGCCCCCAGCGCGCTTTGATCAACCGCCTTGAAGTATTCATTCGACGCCAGATTGACGACGGTCTGATCGGCGTGATCCGCAAGATCGCTATTCAGTGTCTCAGCGATCCGGCTGCCCCAGAAATCATACAGCGATTTGCCGCGATCATTGACCATCTTCGTGCCCATTTCCAGGCGATACGGCTGGATCGCATCCATAGGTCTCAGCAAGCCATAAAGGCCCGATAGAATGCGCATATGCTCCTGAGCATAGCTGAGCGCCGCCTCATCCATGCTGCTCGCCTCCAGCCCCCAATAAACATCGCCGTCAAAGGTCAGACCCGCAGGCTTTGCCGAATTGCTGCGCCCTTCCAGGTCGAACACGCGAAAGCGCTCTTCATTCAGCTCAGCCAGCTTGTCCGAAATATGCATCAGGCGTTTGAGATCGGCGGCGGATTGCTGCTTTGCAACGCGGGCAATCTCACGCGTATCCTCGACTAGGCGCGGCTGCGTAATCTCCAGGCTGGTGTCCAGCGGATCAAAGTTCAGCTTCTTAGCAGGCGAAAGCAAAGTGATCATCGGTCGTTATGTCCTATCAGCATTGGCGGCGGGAATGCGCGCATACAAAGGCTGGAATGCGTGTGGAAATGTGGGGACGATGAAACAGCTTTAAACACCTGATGGCAAGCGATGATGCGCGGCAATCATCGGCAAATTTGCGGCCACACAGATCGATTGCCTCGCTTAATTGGCTGCGCGCCTGGGCCGATGCGCGTTTTAGGTGACCGCTGACATCGCGTGGAACTCTGGTCTGTCCCAGCTACGCGTCTCGCAAATCTCGCTGAGGCGGCGGACCGCCTCGACGATGTCTGCATAACGCAAGTACAGCGGGGTCAGGCCCAGCCGCAGCACATCCGGTGCACGGAAATCGCCGATCACATCGCGGGTCTTTAGTGCCTGCGCAATCGCATAGGCATTTGGGTGCGAGAAAGAGACATGGCTGCCGCTTTCCTCCCGGTTTTGCGGGCTGACCAGCTCAAAGCCATATTGCGCGCACAGCGGCTCCATCTGCTCAATCAGCAGCTCGGCGAGCGCAACCGATTTCGCCCGGACATCGCGCATGTCCGCCTGTGCGATCAGATCAACACCAGCTTCCAGCGCGGCCATTCCCAGCACCGGCGGCGTGCCGCACAAGAAGCGCTCAATTCCGCTGGCCGCATCATATTTCTCTTCAAAGGCAAAGGGGCGCGCGTGGCCAAACCATCCGGCCAGCACAGCATCGGCGTGATGATGGCGCTGCGCGACATAGATGTAAGCGGGCGCGCCCGGCCCGCCATTCAAGAACTTATAGCCGCAACCGATCGCGAAGTCCGCTCCTGAGCCGTTGAGATCCACTTCAATCGCGCCGGTCGAATGGCTGAGATCCCAGATCACGAGAACACCATGCTTGTGCGCAGCCGCATTGATCGCCGCCATATCGCGCATCGCGCCGGTCTTATAATGCACCTGCGTCAGAAGCAGTACGGCAACGTCGTCATCCAAGCGGTCAAGCACGTCGTCAGCAGGCACCGCAAGCGAGCGCACTCCGCCACCACTGAGCCGCTCCAGCCCCTGCATCATATAGTGATCGGTCGGGAAATTACCTTCCTCTGTCAGGATCACAGAGCGTCCCGTTTGCAAGGACAATGCCGCACCCAGAGCCTTGAAGATGTTCACCGATGTGCTGTCCGCGGCGATAATTTCCCCCGGATTTGCGCCGATCAGTGCGGCAATCTTGTCGCCGATCCGTCGGGGCGCGTTCACCCAATCCGCGCCCAGCCACGAGGTGATCAGGCCCTCGCCCCATTGCTCGCTGACCGCATCCTGCATGGCCTTGATCGTCGCCTTGGGCAGGGCACCAAGCGAATTGCCATCGAGGTAAATCAGGCCATCGCGCAACTGGAATTGATCGCGAAACCCACGCAATGGATCATTCGCGTCGAGCGCGGCAACCTGATCGGTCACAGATGTCATGCCGCCAGCTCCCTTAGTATCGCGCGCACCGGGCTGGCATCGGCCCCGGCAATCGCCAGCGGAAGGGCGATCAGCTCATATTGACCGGGCGGCACATCGTCGAGCACCAGCCCTTCCAAAATCCGCATATCGCCTGCGCGCACTTCGTGATGGGCGTCCATCGTCTTCGAGGTTTCCGGGTCGAGCGAGGGCGCATCGGTGCCGATCAGACGCACTCCAACCTCACGCAGACGCGCAATCACCCGGGCATCAATCGCGGTGAAGTTGGAATCCCAGACCTCATGCGGAAAGCGTTCATAAGTGCGCATGATCACGCGGCTCTCACCCGCAATCGCCTGCCAATCCAGGTCATCTTCCTGCACACTGCCACTGGCATGGCGCGCGTCCACCACAAGGCATGGGCCAAGATATGGCTCAAGATCGCATTCATCGCTCGCAATACCCACCGGATCATAGTGAAGCGGCGCATCGCCATGTGTGCCAGTGTGCAAAGGCAGCGACAGTTCCCCGATGTTCACCGGGCAATCCGGCCCGATCTCGACATTGCGCTTGATCGCAACCGGTGGCTCGCCCGGCCACAGCGGGATGCCAGCATGAATACGTTGAGAGATGTCCCAGATCCGGCGCCCACTCATGAAACAGGACACTGCGAATAATCACCACCCTCTTTCGGGGCATTCATGCGCGTGCGCATCGACCACAGCTCTGGGAAGAAATTGAGATCGAGCGCTTTGACGAGGTAATTGACGCCAGACGAACCGCCCGTCCCATGCTTGTGCCCAATCACGCGAGAGACGGTTTTCATGTGCTTGAACCGCCATTCCTGGAAGTAATATTCAAGCGCTGTGACCTTCTCGCCGAGGGTATACAGCTCCCAATGCTGATCCGGGTTGCCGTAGATTTTCAGCCATGCGTCTTCAACGGCATCGCTCGGCTCATAAGGCTCGCTCCAATCACGCTCTAGCCTGCCCTCAGGAATATCGAGCCCGCTGCGTGCCAGCGCTGCCAGCACCTCATCATAGAGCGAGGGTTCCTCCAGAACCTGCGTGAGCCTCTCAGTCGCCTCGCCATTGTCGTGGTGGACCAAAATCAGGTCCGGGCGTTTGAGGCCCAGCAGAAATTCCAGCTCGCGATACTGGTGCGATTGGAAGCCTGATGCCTTGCGCAGGAACCCGCGAAAGGTCAGGAAATCATGTGGGGTTAGGGTCGCCAACACCTCCCAGCTATGGATCATATGGCGCATGATGGTCGCGGTCCGGTCGAGCGTCTTGCCCGCCCTGCCCAGCTCGTCTGCGCGCAGGGCAGAGATCGCCTCGCGCACCTCATGCAGCATCAACTTGATCCACAGCTCCATGGTCTGATGCATGATAATAAATAGCATCTCATCCGGCTCGTCTGACACCGGGATCTGGCTGCTGAGTAATTGATCGGTCTGCAAATGCCGACTGTATGTGAGGCCCTTATCCCACTGGATCGTCTCGCCTTGGATCGCCGCTTCAAAGGTCTCCACGCCGTCCTCGATTCGGCGCGTGATCGGCGAACCATCGGGCAAGTCGCTGCCTGGCTTCTTGTCGCTCATGCCCCGCTCACCTCAAACTCAACATCACTCGGATCGCACTCGCCCGGCGTTAGGATTTTCAAGTCCTTCAACTCGTCATAGACGGCGCCAAGGCTGGTCGTTTCCATTTCTTCCAGCAAAGCTGCAAAGCTCTCAATCACGAAATAGGTCGGCTGAAACGTATCAAACGGATAATCCGTGCGCATCATACGCGGCAGATTGAACTGCAGTCTGCGCGCGATGTCACCGCTCACCGCATGAACCGTCTCAGCATAACTGGACAGCAGACCCGCGCCGTAAGCCTTCACTCCGGCGCCCTCATGGATCAGGCCAAACTCGACCGTATGCAGATACAGCCGACCAAGCAGATCAGACACGCCCTTGTTTTTCGCGCGCAGCCCAGCGCGGCCATAGGCGGCCATGAAATCGCCAAAGGTGCGATCGACGAACATTGGCAGATGGCCAAAGACATCGTGAAACATATCCGGCTCGTCATTGTAATCGAGCGATGAATGCTGGCGCAGGAAGTTTGAAACGGGAAAGCGGCGCTGCGACAAATGTTTGAAAAACACATCGGTGGGGATGACCCCAGGAACAGCAATCGCCTGCCAACCGGTGGCCGCAAGGAAACGCGGGTTAAACTCGGCGTAGTCCGGGATGCCATTTTCCGCGAGCTGCAAGGCGGCAAGGCCGTCTAGGAATGCCTCGGACGCCAACCCTCGCAATCCGGCCGATTGCCGGGTGACGAGATCGCGCCAGCGCGCGTGATCTTGATCAGAAAACTGCGCCCAATCCTGCGCAATCGTCCAATCCTCGGCAGCGCCCGCTGGCGGTGTGTCATTGATAAGAAGCTGTTCCATGCGTTCAGATCAGCCCTTCTAGAGCAGACACAAATCGCGGCGCAGTGACCGAAGACAATCCAGCGAGATTGATCCGCCCGGTAGGCGGCATATAGATGGCATGATCCTCAGCCAGGCGGTCAGTTACCGCGGCGTCGATCGGAAGCAGTGAAAAAATACCTTTGGTCTGCCAAATGGTGGCAAGTGCCGGATTGGAGCCGCTCAATTCGCGAATCTGGGTGCGCAGCTGAGTCATACGAGCACGCATTTCACCTAGTTCATCGCGCCAAGCCTGAGCAAGCGCACTATCTGCCAGAATTGTTCCGATGACCTGCGCTCCATGCGCAGCGGGCGCAGAGTAATTTACCCGCGCGAGACTCTCTGCATTGGCCTGAACACCGGCGGCAATATCTGCCGAAGGGCATTTGGCAAACAACACGCCGATACGGTCACGATATAATCCGAACGCCTTTGATCCAGACATCGTCAGGAAACACTCAGGCGTATCCATCAGCAATCCCCTCAGCCTGGCAAGGTCAGCATCCAGTTCGTTGCCGAGCCCATAATACGCCGCATCAATCAGCGGGACGACACCCTTTCTGCCTGCGGTCTGAATGATCTCATCCAGAGCATTATCGCTCAAGTCGAGCCCGGTTGGATTGTGGCATGGGCCGTGAAGGATCAAGACATCGCCCGGCTGCGCGGCATCAATCGCGGCAAGCGTATTTGCCGCACTCGCAGCACCATTGTCTAAATAGTCATAAGTGCGGACAGGAATGCCGAGACGGTTGCAGATGCCTTGATGATTGGGCCAGCTTGGAACGCCCAAATGGACCGTCAACGAAGGGTTTGCCGCCTGCGCCAATTCCAATGCGAGCCGCACGCCGCCGGTACCGCCCACCGATTGCACCTGCGCAATATCTGATGGCAATACCTCCTGAAACAACAGCTTACTCATCCCGGCAAGAAAGCCGGGCTCACCCGCAAGCGGCAAATAGGCTTTGCTATCATTAGTCTTGGCCAGCCTCTCTTCCGCCTCACGTACGCAAGCCATAACCGGCGATTTTCCGCTTTCATCTCGGTAAACGCCCACCCCCAGGTCGAGCTTATCAGCGCGTTGATCGGCCCGAAATGCGTTGGCCGTCCGGTACAAAACGTCAAGCTCAGGTGCCTGGAGTTTTTCGAGCATGAAAATGAAGCCTTATTGTTGAATGGGTCATGACAAGCGAGACATGCACATCTAAGCAACCCCACTAATCGGTGTTAAGCTGATCAATTGCGACAATTTTCCGTGACAGACAAACATTTTGCCATGAAGCCGCGATCCGCTGATCGTCCGTCTCTAAGACTGGGAATGATGGCAGTCTACACAGCGCCAAACAAGCCTCGTCCCGCCAAATACAATCGGTCAAACCCAATAATCGAGAATGTCTATGGATTACACAAATCGTGTGATAGCAAGTTATTGAGGCCAATAGTTTGAGAGGGAACTAGCATATGCGCGTGGCTCTAGCAGATGATGAAAAGGAACTGCTCGAACAGGTTTCGGCCATTGTAGTGGGTGCGGGGCACGAAGTGGAAACATTTCTCGATGGCTCTGCCCTGCAACGGGCGCTGCAGCGCGAAACCTACGACATAGTGCTGCTGGATTGGAACATGCCAGGCTTGACCGGACCAGAGGTCGTCAGCTGGGCAGCGGAGAACATGGACACGCCGCCGCCATTCATCGTGATGACCAGCCGCGCGGCGAAAGAAGACGTGGTTCACGGTCTGGAAGCTGGCGCGGTGGACTATATCATCAAGCCGGAATCCGACGAAGTGATCAAAGCGCGGATGGAAGCCGCTGCTCGGCGCAACGAGACCGCCAAGCCAGACACACAAGCCAGCTACGGCAAATATTCGCTCGACCGCAAAGCGAAAGCGATAACCGTTGATGGCGAGGACGTGCAGGTTACCTCTCGCGAGTTTGATTTGATTGATCTGTTCTTCCGGAACTTTGACCGCCCTCTCTCACGCGGCTATCTGCTGTCAAAGGTTTGGGGCGGCAATGCCGACCTCGAAACACGCACGGTGGATGTTCACATCTCACGGCTTCGCGCCAAGCTGAAACTGGAGCCAGCCAATGGCTTTGTGATCAGCACCGTTTTTGGATTTGGGTACCGGATGGATGCGTATAATGATGATGAGTCCTCCGATGAAGAGTGAGATATGATCCGCAATCAACGGTTCCTCAGCAGCACAGTTTTGGCCGCATCTTGCGGCCTCGCCGCCGCTTGCGCGGTAACAGAAGCGCCGCAGATCAGCTCTAGCACCGGCGCTGCTCCGCGGGCGCAATCTGTGCACCTGCTCGAACCGGACAAGGATCAGGCGCAGCTGCTCGCCCTGCATTCAGCCTTAAAAGAAAGCTTGGCTGGTAAAGGCATCCTCTTGGCAGAGGACGCCGATGTCGTGGCTGAATTGGGCATATCTCAGCGCCCAGCCACCCTGGGTGTATTTGCCGGTGAAGCCGGAGCAAATACAGAGCCGCCCCGCCCTGTTGCCGAGCCTCGCAAAGCAAGATTGCTCGACCTTTGCGAGGCTGTAGCAGTGGAGGCGAACCTGGCCCTGTTTGACCGGGCGAGTGGTGAATTGGTCCAGCAGAGCAAGGCACAGGGCACCATTTGCGAAGGCAAAGAGCCGCCAATGGATGAGTTTGCCGAAGTTCTGGTGAGCAAGCTTACCAGCGATTAGTCGCTGATCATCTGCTCGCAATTCAAAGTGATTTCGAACGAAGTTCCGCCATCCGATTTGGTGCGCACTCTGATCTCTGCCCCGTGCTCGTCGACCACCTTCTTTACATAAGCGAGACCTAAACCAGCGCTGGGCCCTGCCCCCTTTGTGCGCGCGCCAAAACGAGCAAAGGGATTGCTTACGCGTTCGGGCGGCAGACCAGGGCCTTCGTCGGCGACCTCGATCACCGGGCTGCTGTTCTCATCGCTCTTCAAAGCCACTTTGACAGTTTCGCCCTTGGACGAAAATTTGAGCGCATTGCCGATCAGATTGTCAATCGCGCGCGACAGCGAATAAGCCTCCACCATGCAGAACACCGGGTCCATCGGCAGGCTGGTTTCCAGCTTGATATTCTTACGTTTGGCCAGTGGATAGGCGCGGTCTGACGCCTCGTGCAACAGAGCACCAATATCGGTCTCGACCGGCTCAATGCCTTCATATTCCAACCGGGCGATCTGCACAAAATCATCGGTCAGCTTCAGCGTGCGGCGCGCTTGGCTCTCAATTCGCTCCATGCGTTCGTCCTCAGGCAGGTGTTTGCCCGCTGCCCCGACCAGACCCACAATCGCGGCCTGTGGAGATCGCATATCGTGCGAAAGAAACTCCAGCATCTCGCGGCGCTGCTGCTCGCTCTCGCGGATCTTGGTGATGTCGCGCATGGTGATAATTTTGGTCTGCTCGTCGATCTCAACCTCTGATGATGCGACCAGAAACTCCCGTCCATCCGCGGTAGTGATCTCTTCCATCTTGGTGTCGAACTGTGCGCGGTTTTCTGCCAGCAGTTGGAACAAGGTCAGGCCAGACCAGTCTGTCTCCTCACCAAAGATAGCCACCGCCTGCTCATTCATCAGAACCGCGCGGTCCTCTGCATCGAACACCATCATGGGGTCGGGCGAGGCCGACAGCGTCTTGCGCAGGAAGGCCAGCCGTTCTCGGGTCGCCCCGATCAAATTGCGCATCAGGGATACCTGGCGCGCAACCGTGTCAAAGCCGGAGCTGCCATCGGCCACCTCTTTGCCTGCACGCGGCATAAGCGCCTGCGCCTCAACCTCCAGAAACCGGCTGACCGCGCTGAGCCGCCGCCAACCCCACAGCGGATAGGCAACGACCACGCCCAGGATCGCGGGGAATACGGGCATCCATTGCCCAGACACGACCAACGCGGTGGACAACGCCACCAGCGCAGCGATCAGCGCCAGCGACAGCCGCAATCCCCAAACGGGGGGCAATTGCCAGAAGGTAAGAAACAGCAACGCAATCGCCACGATCAGTGCGCCGCCAACGATCCAATCGTCCAGCTCGGTAATCAGTTCGTTTTGCAGAATGGCGCTCAAAAGATTGGCCTGCATTTCAACACCGCTCATGATCCGC
This sequence comes from Erythrobacter sp. SN6-5, assembly GCF_057364945.1. Lineage (NCBI taxonomy): Bacteria > Pseudomonadati > Pseudomonadota > Alphaproteobacteria > Sphingomonadales > Erythrobacteraceae > Erythrobacter > Erythrobacter sp. SN6-5. The sequence goes on along the minus strand of NZ_CP200282.1, from coordinate 1,651,876 downwards.
CCAGCATGATCTGCCACGGTATAGCGGTCTCCCAATCCTTGCGCGGTGGAGCCTATCAGCACGATCTTATCAGCCAGAAACTCGCGGGAGGCCTGGCCAGACACTACGTCGCCAGCAGAATAGCTCACGAACGAGCCATAAGGATGCATGGGTACAATCGGCTCGGCAGTGTCTCGCGGCAATTCTAAGGCTTCCGCATCGGCGCTCAGGGCTGCGACCTTGGCCAGATGGTCATATTGCTGGCCGCCAGCTTCAAATTCTAGCGCGAAGCGGCGCACCACGCCGTCACTGTCCGCACCAACGGAAACATGCCCAATATCCTGCGCGGCGTTGGCTAACTCAGGGATTGGAAATACCGGGGCCGGATCGGTCGATGCGCCCAATGACCGGGCGAATGCATGGGCCAAGATCACATTGCCAGCCTCCGCGACAGCGCGGCTCAATTGCGCGTCGCTCTCTGCCTGGGTCGGGTCGACAAACAGAATATCGACCACGGTCAGCTTTGGACCATAGGTCGCCAATTGATCGACCAGTTCTGCATGGCGCGCCCGGTCCCACGGCCAATTGCCGATTTCCGACAAAGCGCGGTCGTCAATTTCGACAATGACGATCTCGTCCGATGGCTCTGCCAGGCGGTATTGCGAGGCAAAATCGAGCAGGCTGTAATCGATCCGGTGTGTCCATTCCTGCTGCCAGGCGGTCAGCACCAAGGCGATGGTCGCGCCAAACAGCAGCAGCCATTCGCCGAACAGACGAAAGTTCTTCATGCGCGCGCTCGCCTGTACTGCAAGAACCGGCTCACTCGGTTACAGACAGCTCTTGCGTCGGGCTCCACACCTTTATGACGTCGCCTTCATCAATTTCGAATGTCGCCACACGCCAACGATAATCTCCATTCTCAAGGTTGGAGATGATAATGGCAGAATTTTCGAGCGCGACTTCGTCGACCAGCAATTGGCCCGGCGTCTTTGCATTCCAAAGCTGGAAAGCGCTGAGAGTATCGCCGCTGCCCTGCGTGCGCCAGGCGAATTTGAACGCATCGTCGAATGGCGATGGTTCGACCCCGCCCTCCACGCCTGCACGCTTGCGGCGGAAAGAGAATGTTCGCGACAGCCCTTCAAGGCCCGAGGCAGAAATCGCCCGGGAACGCACGAAATAACGGCCATCTTCAAGGCCATCAAAACTGGCAAGCGGCTCATTGCCGAGCCGCTCAGTCACCACTTCGACAAAGCCGGCATCCTTGGCGATTTGCGTGCGATAGCCCGCCGCCCCGCTCAGCTCATTAATCGCGAACTCGACCATTTCGGTAGTTTGGATCCGGCCTGGATCGACCAGTTCTGGCGCAGCAAGCAGGCGCTCCTGCGCGCCCAATTGATCTTTGGCTGAGGCAACACCGAAACCAGCAGCAGTCGCAGCCTCGTTCTCGCCCGCACTAACCGCGACTTCGCCTTCTAGCACTTCGGTCAGGCTGACCTCTCCATTCGGCTCAAACCCGACGCGAAATTCTGTGCCGCGTACTGCTGTCACCGCCAAAGGCGTGCCGATCCGATAACGTCCCTGACCGTTCACTTTGGGCGCGATCACCTCACTACGCCCCTTTAGAACCTTTATCTGGACATCAATCTGACCATTGATGAGATAGCGGCGCGCATCGACAATACGCACCCGAGAATTGGAGGGGATGGAAAGGCGCGAATTACCATCGCCGGAAAACGCCGCAAAGCTGTTTGCGCTGGTGGTGATCTCTGCGCCCTCGCGTACAGACAAGCCAACGCGAGGTGCGACATTGCGGCCACGCGTGGTTAGGCTGACGCTGCCTGAAAAGCTCTGCAGGGTCAGCGGAACCGGGCGATATTTCAACAGGCTACGCGGGATCTTTAAGGTCTGTCCCACCTGCATCAACCGAGGGTTCCTAACCCCATTGGCGCGGCGAACACGCTCCAGCGCGGCCGGGTTGACCAGATAACGCTTGGTCAGCTCGTACAAAGTGTCCGACGGCTTCACCACATAGCGGATCTCGCCCTCGGGCGCGGCAACGGCTTGGGTCGTCGCCGAGGCGAAAAACGCCCCCGCAATCAATATTTTCAGCGCAGCGTGCTTCATGCAAAATCCTCCGATCCTTCAGGTATAACACCTTGAAGGGCCGCGAAACCAGTATCGGCTCGCCGCAATCAAATTTTACATGTTTTGAGCGGTGCGAAAGCGCGGAAAGGCATTCTGCATCTTCAGCTTGCCGCGACCCTCGGTTTCTCGCTCGATGATCGCCTCGCGCTCTTTGAAATGTGGGTCCTCCAGCATGTCTTTCGCGGTGTAGACCCGGCCTGCCGCGATCTTTACCAACCATGCTCAACCGCGAGCACCTCAACAAGGTGATCCCGGCGTTCGAGTTTGGTGGATCCTTCATCTAGTGACCAGACCGCCCGTTGATGGATTAGGTTCATCGAGCTCGACGCTTAATGACGTCGCTCTTTAAAGCAGCCGCTTGAAACCACTTGGCCGCTATTGATCGCTGCGAACGCTAGGCTCTCATATCTTTCGATGATCCAAGGCTGATATGTGAGGTTATACGGGCGACTTGTGGCAGAATGCCCAGCGTATCAGCGTGAAAGGATTTATAGCGCGCCAAACTGCCGACTTCGACCCGCAGCAGATACTCCACTGATCCAGTAATATTGTGACATTCGCGGACCTCATCGGCCAGCTCCATCGCGACTTCGAACTCTTTTGCATCCTTGGCAAGATGGGCGGAAAGCCCAACCATAACGAATACTGTGATCTCTCCGCCTAGCCTGTGCCGGTCTAGGATCGCGCGATAGCCCTTGATGTAGCCACTCTGTTCCAACTCTTGAGTTCTGCGCAAACAGGCAGAGGCAGAAAGGCCAACTTTGTCCGCCAGATTGGTATTGCTGATTCGGCCTTCACATTCCAAAATGCGCAATATTTTCTCGTCAATCTGATCCATTACACAATTATTCACTGTTATAACGCGATTTGTCAATGTGATTTGCAACCATTCGCATCGAATTGCACGTTATTGTTGTGTCCAATTAAAACAATGGGAAATCAAGAATGGCGAACACATCCAATTCCAACCTCGCGATCAAACCGCTTAGCGAATATGACATGTCTACAAACGGTGGTTTCTTGTGCCGATATGACGCCGCAAAGGTCGAACTAACAGGTGCTTGGGGCGATGCCGCATCTGTGGCTCGCAAGCTCCCGCAAGTCTTACCTTCGAACCGTGTGCGCGCCTTTCTTCAGTCATGCCTCCCGCACCCAGAGGACCTCTCAGACGTGTCCGCTCTAACCGATGCACAGGCGCGCATGGCGACGGTGCATTACACCTTCATGGTGCAATCCTATATCTGGGGCGAGACGGCCCACACGGACCGGCTCCCCGCTGCTCTGGCAGTGCCGATGGTCACGCTGGCTGACCGATTGGGGCAGCAGCCGCTGCTGACCTATGCCTCTTATGTTCTGGACAATTGGGCTTTGATCGATCCGTCTAAGCCATTGGGACTCGACAATATCCAGATGATCCAGAATTTTCTTGGAGGTCAGGATGAGGCGTGGTTTGTATTGGTGCATGTGGCGATCGAAGCGCGCGCAGGCGAAGTCTTCGCACGCTTTGCAGACATTCATGAAGCCGCCACCCGCAAAGACACAGCGGTTGCACGCGAACTGCTTGAGAAAACAGCCGAGACTTGGTCGCAAATCAACGCGCTGTTTGATAGAATGCCGGAACGGTGTGATCCCTATATCTATTTTGAGCGGGTCCGGCCCTACATTCATGGTTGGAAGGACAATCCCGCCCTTCCCAATGGGGTGATTTACGAGGGTGTTGAGCGCTTTGGCACAGCGGCACAGGCCTATCGCGGGCAAACAGGATCGCAATCCTCAATTGTCCCAAGCATGGATGCGTTGCTGGGTGTGGGACATGCTGCTGATCCACTGCGAGCGTTTCTAGATCAATTGCACGCATATCGTCCCCAGCCTCATCGCCGGTTTGTCGATGACGTGCGTTCAAACAGCGGGCTACGTGGATTTGTCGAAGATGCAGGTTCAGCTGCGCTAACCGACGCCTACAACGCCAATATTCAGGCCGTGGCCGATTTTCGAACGCGCCATCTCGAATATGCCGCCAGTTACATCAACAAGCAGGGTAAGCGGAACGCTGGCAATGATACGGAGGTTGGCACTGGAGGCACCCCGTTTATGCGTTATCTCAAGAAGCACCGTGATGAGACACAGGCAAACCTGCTGTAGCCCAATTGGCATAACGCGCCGTGACACGACCGGGATCAAGGCTGTTGCTGGCTCAATTGGAGGCACCAGGAAAGCTGGGTTGCAGTAGAATATTGGCACCTTCGGACGATTGGCAAACTTATTTGATGTGACAGTCAAATTTCACTGGGTAGTCGGACGCTGTGCATTTTCGTATGCTGCCGACATGGATATTCTCGACGACGTTCTCGATACGCTTGACCTTAAGGGCGCGCTCTACTTCCGCACAGATTTTTCGGGAGCTTGGTCGGTCACCGTACCGGTACTCCCGGGCGCCGCTCGATTTCATCTGGTGGTCCAAGGCCAATGTACGGTCACGCTTCCCAACAAAGAGCCGTGGGTGCTCAGCCCCGGTGATTTGATCCTGATCCCGCGCGGCCAAACGCATATTCTGTCTGACACGCCAGTGGAAACGGCTCCGCCGCTCGAAACAGTGCTGGACCAGGTCGGATATGACGGGAACGGTTTTCTGAAGGTTGGTGATGGCGATGCCAATGCGAGCACGCAATTGATCTGCGGCCACTTCACATTCCGTCAGAAAGCCGATCATGCGATGCTGCGTGCGATGCCGGAAACACTGCTGACCACCTCTTCAATGCGGGCGAAGAACCCATGGTTAGACGACATACTGCGGTTGATCAGCCGCCATATGCTGTCCGACAAATCCGGGCTGGAGGCGTCGGTCAGGCGTTTATCGGAAGTGATGTTCATCGAATTGATGCGGATCGGGATTGAATCTGGGGAGCAAGGTGGGATCCAGCTAGGCACTAAGAGGCTTTCAGGACCCCCAGATCGGGCGTGCCCTGGCGATTATTCATAAAGAATTGTCGGACCCCTGGACCGTGAACAGCCTAGCGCATGAGGTGGGGATGTCGCGCAGCAGTTTCGCAGAGAAGTTTGCTGAATTGATGGGGCAAGGACCGATGTCCTACCTGTCGGATTGGCGACTGCAAAAGGCACTAGCCTTGCTCGAAACAGGTACGGAAAATGTTCAGCAAGTTGCGACTCAGACGGGATACCGTTCGCCCGCGGCATTCACACGCGCCTTTGCCACAAAATTTGGTGAAACACCGACACACTATCGGAAATCCATGACCTAAATTTGCATATCGTCCGGATGAATTTGCATTCTGTCGCGATTTAATCGCGTAGTATTGTCATATCGTCCGATCCGAGCAAATCCGCTCCATCGTCAAACTAACGAAGGAGCAAACATGTCACGCATACCACCAATCACTTCGGAACAAGCCGATCCAAAGGCCGCCGAACTTCTCGGCAACGTAAAGTCTAGCCTGGGGATGGTGCCCAATATCTTTGGCACGATGGCAAACGCCCCATCGTTGCTGGAGGGATATCTGGGCCTCTCAGGTGCGCTCGGCGCCTCCAGCCTCTCAGGCAAGCTCAATGAACAGATCGCTCTCGTCGTCGCTGGCGCCAATCAGTGCGATTATTGTGCATCGGCACACACGGCACTCGGCGGAATGGCCGGTGTTGATGCCGACGAAATGGCCCGCAACCTTTCCGGTCAATCGGATGATCCTCGCACACAATTGGTGCTCAATTTTGCCTCAGAGATCGTCAGTACCAAAGGCCACGTGAGCGATGATCGCATCGCAGAGCTGCGCGAAAACGGCTTTTCTGACCGTGAGATGCTGGAAATTTTTGGTCAAGTCATGGCTAATATTTTCACAAATTATTTCAACCACTTGGCTGAAACTGAAATCGACTTCCCAGTCGTGACAACCCCGGCTGCACAAGCTGCCTAACCCCCATCAAAACCCAACAGAAGAGAAGGAAATATCATGCTTAAACAAACCCTTATTGCATCACTTGTTGCTGCTACAGCTTTAACCTCGGGCGTCGCTATCGCTGCTGATGAATACAATGTGTCGGCAGGGCTAACCGCAGCCAATGCGCCACTTGGCCTACACGGCGTTGACACCGTGGCCTTCATTAGCACGGGTAACCGCATCCAGGGCGCGGCCAGATTTGCCGCTGTTCATGATGGCGTTGCATATTATTTCGCCACCCAGGAAAACCTGGACGCCTTCAACGCAAACCCAGCCAGCTATATCCCACAGAATGGCGGATTCTGCACCTTTGGCGTAGCGGTAGGCAAGAAGTTCGATGGCGATCCCCGCTGGGCTGATGTCCGCGATGGCAAACTCTACGTTTTCCTGAACGAGGCCATCTTCAACGCATATCAAAAAGACCCAGAGGGAACGATCGCCAAGGCAGAAACCAATTGGCAGCAAATTCGCAGCACAGCGGCCACCGACTTGTAAACCCGATCGGATTTGAGGAGGGGCGATGCTCCTCCTCATTCATGTTCGACTGCGAACACTGAACTGATTGATAAACGACCTGAGGAGGGTCGATCCAATGGAAACTGCATACACATATCTCGCATTAAGCGGCATTCTCACCGTCCTGTTGTGGGTGCCGTATATCACTGCACGTCTGTTTATCTGGGGCCTGCCAACCTTCTTGCATAACTATCCTGAAGGTTTCCCAGCCAGGGAGCCCGAAACACCATTGTGGGTTGATCGGGCAAAGCGCGCGCACCTCAATATGGTGGAGACCATGCCAGCGTTTATCGCTGTGGTCGTTGCAGCAGGACTGATTGGCGACGCATCCACGGCGAGCACAATTGGAACATGGGCGTCCGTGTTCTTCTTTGCCCGGATCGCACATGCGGTGGTTTATATACTGGGTGTGCCAGGCCTCCGGACCCCGGTCTATTTGGTGTCTTGGGCCGCCATCTTGGTGATCGGTTTCACGGCCATCGGCTAGGCATCCGCATTGCACTTGGTGAGGGTCTGGCGGTTTGGAACCCGGTTCCTGATCGATCGGCTGCTCAGGCGAGCCCATGACTCTCGCCAAGACATGCAACAGTCAATCCCATGACGCATTCCAGGACTCAGTCCCAAAGGTGACGGACACACGCATGGTAAAGAGCTCTAGCCCCGACATTGCACAAAACCTTGATCCACTGATCAAGGAAATCAGCGCGTGCCAGATCTGCACCGGACTGCCACTGGGGCCAAACCCCATATTCCAGATAGGATCAAAGGCCAAAATCCTAATCGCAGGGCAAGCGCCTGGACGGATCACACACTTCAAAAGCAAACCTTTCGATGACCCTTCGGGCAATCGGCTGCGCGACTGGCTGGGTGTAGATCGCACGGCCTTCTACGATGCAGATTTGTTCGCCATCGTACCAATGGGTTTCTGCTTTCCAGGCACGGGAAAGGGCGGCGATTTGCCTCCACGAAGCGAATGCGAGCAAGCCTGGCGCAAGAAAGTGCTAGACCAACTGACGAACATCGAATTGACGTTGGTCATCGGCAAATATGCGATGGACTGGCACTTAGGAGGCGCGAAGGGAAAAACGCTAACGGACACGGTCAGGGATTGGCGGACTTTTTGGCCACGGGTTATGCCCTTGCCTCACCCCAGCCCCCGTAACACTCGATGGCTCAAGAACAATCCTTGGTTCGAAGCCGACGTCCTGCCCCAGCTCCGCAAAGCAACAGCCCGCATATTGCAAGACACATGACTGCCTTTGGACCAATTCTAAAGGCCATGTTCCCAGCGATGCAATGAACGGTGAAAGCGCTGCTGCTCAGTCTAGGAGCCCAGAGGCAAAATGCGGCAAGATAGACTGAGTACTCATATGCTTGGCATAGTGCCATCAGCGCGCAATATCAGGATCCCCGACCGCACAGGCAGCGGGACACACTCACCATAATACGATACACTGGCAAGAGCATTTGGACGGGCGATTACGCCGCGCAATGTTCGCGCATCATTCGCCCCCATTATAAAATCATCAAAAAAGTTGGTAGGCTTCAAGCCGAGTGAACAATTGAGGATTTGAGGGGGAATATATGACAACTAGGTCTATGGTCTATGTTTCATCGTCGTTGATTTGCATCGCGATGCATGGGGCCGTTTCAGCACAAGAGACGGGTGCCGAACCACAAGGCGAAATTGTGGAAGTTGGCACAAGCACCACGGCGATCGGCGAAGAAAGCACGGATGCCATTGTCGTCACCGGCAGCCGCCTGTCCGCAGGCGCCGCGTCCGAGCCAGTAACTGTCATAACCGCCGAAGAGATAACCGCACGCGGCATCACCAGTATCGACGAATTGCTGCGTCAGGTCTCTAACAATACCCCTGCTATCTCGGCCTCGAACACAGGCGCAATAAACGGCCGAGCACCGCTCAACCGTTCTAGTGTCGTGAGCAATCTTGAAGGCGGCTCAGTCGTCGATCTGCGCGGGCTTGGCGCGGGATCAACACTGGTTCTGCTCAATGGACGACGTCTTGCCGGTGAAGGTGTTGCCAACGCTGACTTTGCCGACATTTCGGCAATCCCTATCGAAACGATTGAGCGTATTGAGATTGTGAGTGCTGGCGCGTCGGCCATCTATGGTGCCGATGCTGTCGCTGGCGTGATCAATATCATTCAGAAAAGCGACTACACCGGCCTTAGTCTTAGTGGTCAGTACGGCTTTAGCGAGTCAGGCGGTGACGAACTGCGTCTGGGCGGAACGCTCGGCGTGAGCTGGGGAAGCGGTAACATTAACCTGTCCGGTAGCTATCTCGAACAAGACACCATCACTGCCAACGGATTTGGCGTTACGACCCGCGATTTTCGCGATCTTGGCGGGACAGACCGCCGCACGCTGACATCCACTCGCGGCGTGTTTCTGGCGACATCAGGCGCACTACCGTTTCTTCCGGCGAGCGATGTTTTTTCTTCGAGCGGGCTGCTTCTACCTGTCGATTCAGGGCCAGTTGGTGCCGACACTGACCCGTCAACATTCGATGTGGTGGCGCGGGACGATCTCAGTGAATTTCTGCCTGTGAACTTGGCCCCCGGGTTTGAGACCTGGGGCGTCAGCTTTCGCGCGAGTCAGGATATTCCGCTAGGGATTATCAACAATATCCAGCTTGATGCTTCTTATTCTCAGCGTGACACCGTGACGGAAGTGGAGGCACCGCGGATCGACGTCGCCGGTTTCATTGCGAGCTTCAACGGCTTTGGCTCGCCATTCCCAAGCGGGTCGCCGTTTCCCTTTCCATTCCGCACCGACGTAGATTTCTCGCTTGACCTTACAGAGGTCGTGAACGCCGGCATTCTTGCGAACGAATTTATCGATACGCAAAGCGAGAATTTCGATATCGGGGGCAGGATTACTGGAGACCTTAGTAAGAATTGGGGATGGGAGGCATCGGCCAGTTTCTCGCGCAATGAAGATCGCGGGATCTTTGATGAACTGGTCCTCGGGGATTTGCTTACGGGCAGGTTCGATTTTGACACATTCACATTCACGCCGCCTGTGAATTTGCAACGTGCCGATTTCCTGGTGAACGATCAGATTGCGCAGACGCTGCAGAATGCTCGCCGGGTTCAATTGAACGATGGCCAAACAGACCTGCTGACCTTTCAGGGTTTTGTTCGCGGCAAGCTCTTTACGGGGCGCGCGTCAGGCGCTTTGGAAGTGGTGGTTGGCGGCGAGTATCGCGAAGAAAGTCTGAATTTCATCCGGACCAGCACGGACACTCTCGGGGTAGAAGTGACTCAACCTGATCTCGATTCAAACCGCGAAACAACGGCGTTCTTTGCAGAATTGAGTTTCCCAATTCATTCCTCGGTCGTGGTCAACGCCGCGCTGCGCTATGAAGATATTCAAAACAACGGAACCTCAGTAACCCGGCAGAGCGCATTGGACCTGTTCCGAGAGAACGGGATCAATCAGTTTACGCCCGTAGGTGAGCTGGCCGAATATAGCGGATCGAGCGATGGATTTAGCCCGCGGCTGGGAATTGCTCTGTACCCGACGGACGATCTGACTATCCGTGCGACAATCGGGCGTTCATTCCGCGCACCAAATGCCACCGAGATTGGTCAGGCAAGCATAGTCGCAAGCCCCTTTGATCCGCAGGTGGACCCAGTATCGGGCGTAGTGCTTGATCCAACATTGGTGCCGCTGGTTTCAGGCGGCAACCCCGACCTGGGTAACGAAACAGCCGAAACACTGAACGTCGGCGGTACGTATCGTTTCGATGCATTGGGCAGCAATTTTCGCGTCGATGTCGACTATTTCGCAATCGATTACAGCAACCGGATTTCATCCTCTGCCCCATTCCTGGGGGCGAGTTTCCCGCAAAGAGACCTGTCAGAACCAGCGATCGTCCGCGATGCAGCCGGAAATCCTGAATTCCTGTTTAGCGGCCCTGTAAACCTGGCAAGCCAATTCACGGCTGGCCTAGATGTGAAATTCAATCATGTTGTATCCTTGGGCGAGCTGCAGATCGACAGCCTGTTCACATACAGCCGCATACTGGACAATGAAGAGCGGCTAACAGAAGGCTCGCCATTCGAGAGCACTCGCGGCGAGGATCAACCATCGACCAGATGGAACTTCCGCTCGCAGCTAACCTACAACAATTGGTCTCTCACTGGCGTCGTCATTCACAATGGTGGGTACAGTGTTGAATCGGTCGGCTTTATCGATGGGGTTCTGACCATGGGTCAAATCCCGGTCGACAGCCTGACTCTGGTCGATCTCAACCTCGCCTACACTTTGCCAAAGTCGCTGGGCCCCATTGGAGGCACTAGAGTGACACTGGCAGTCGATAATGTGTTTGATCAGGATCCACCGTTCTTGAACCTTGCCAACGGTTTTTCCTCTCTCGGGTATGACCTGAGACGACGCACGGTCTTTGTTGGGCTAAGGAAGAGCTTCTAAGAGGCAACACGTTCTGAGGGCTTACCAGCATGCGAATATTGGTGATCGAAGATGACAATGAAATCGCGGAAATGCTGGTCGGACTGCTTGAGGCAAACGGCTACATCGTCGATCATCAAATCAGCATTGAACTAGCAATTGAAGCGATCAAGGGCGCGGATTACGCATGCGTGATTTTGGATCGCGGCCTGCCAGATGGTGATGGGGTTGATCTGATTGAGCAACTGAAGCGAGAATTGCCAAGCGAGGAATTGCCCTCGTTCTTGATACTTTCGGCGCACGGGCAGGCAAGCGACCGAATTCATGGCCTGTCCGCCGGCGCGCTGGACTATTTGGCCAAGCCTTATGAGCCTGATGAATTGCTCTTGCGGCTCAGGATATGCAGCAATTCGAAACAGTCCGCACAGCACAAGGTCATAAACGTCGCGAACGCCCAATATGATCTCAACTCGCGGCAATTATCCGTGGATGGCCAAGCGGTGGCCTTGCCTCGGCGCGAGCTGGCAATCTTCGATCTACTGGTGCGCCGCAAGGGAGAGGTTGTCTCCCATCAAGCAATCGAAAATTCGATTTACAGCTTCGACGATGAGATAGCGTCAAACACCGTGTCCTCGCAAATATCTAGATTGCGCAAGACCCTGGCCAACAGCGGGTCCGGGCTGCATATTCGCGTGATGCGGCACGTTGGCTACATCCTTGTCGAAAAATGATTGGTAAGTTCGCCAGAAGCGCATTCAACAGCCTTTCGTCGAGGATCATGCTGGTCTTCATCGTATCCCAATTGGCGATGCTGGCTATCTTCACTGTATTGCAATGGCAGGCTGATCAGCAGCAGCGGGATATTCCGCTTAATGACGTGTTTGCCTTTCACATGATCTCCGCACTCAACGCCTATGAGCAAGATCCCAGTTCTTTGGAAAGACCGTTAGAGCCTGAAGACATTCCCAAACTGCGAGCCTCAGTCGAAGATATAAAACTTAAGAACCCTCAGTTTCGATATTTTGTCGAGCGTGACGGGCATTCTTCATCTTATGGCGAACCCCCGAAAATTTTACCGAGCTTGCGTGAGCAATTGCGGCAAGACGGGTTGTCGGCGAAAGACGTGCTGTCGCGAACCTGCCCCACTTTGTTTTACGATTCAGACCAGATCTACGCATTTGTGAGACAGTGCAATGGCGTCGAAAGTGCCGGTGAAGTCGCGGGTATTGAGCCGGGATATACACCGATCAACGATGCGCATCTGCTGCGCACGCCGCTTAAGTTTGCTTTCGAACCTATCCTTGTCAGTTATGCCCTGCTCATCATCCTCACGCCGATGTTGATCTTCGCCATAATGCGGCCAATCAAGCGCGCCGCCAACATTGCACGAGACATCTCACCTTCAACTCGCGGTGCAAAACTGCCCGTCAAAGGGATGTTTTCCGAGGTGCACGGGTTTGTTGAGGCGATCAATAAAGCGCTTGCCCGGCTTGATGTCGGCTATGTCCGCGAACAGAAATTCCGCAACGCAATCGCGCACGAAATGAACACGCCGCTCACTGTTTTGCGAGCGCGTCTTGAGAATGTCGAAGACGAAAAACTGCGTACCAAGCTGGTTGGTGATGTCCGCCGGATGAGCGAACTTGTGAGACGCTTACTCGAATTTGCGAGCATCTCGGCAGAGGCGATCAATATCAAGGAAATCGACCTGGTGGCGGAGATCAGCACAACCTGCGATTCATTGCGATCTGCGGCCCGTGCACATGGCCTTACTATTGAATTGGCCCTGCCGCACGATGTGGACACGGTCTTGATACGGGCAAATGCAACTGCACTGTTTCTTGCGATCAACAATATCATCAACAACGCCATCCATCACAGTCAGACCGGGAAACCGATTGACGTAAGGGTGGATAGCAATGGGACGGTTACAATCCGTGATCATGGCATGGGGTTCGATGCGTCGAAGTTCGGATTGAGCGAAGATGGCCAGGACACGGCAGCTGCAGAACGCAAAGGGAGACGCGGATTAGGGCTATCGATTACCATTCAGGTAATCGAACTCATCGGCGGCAGCATCACATGCAAGAGTGAGCCAGGTTTTGGCACAATGTTCACCATCACACTGCCGCTGGCAAAAAAATCTGGGCCGCAATCTTAGCGCATAGTCGCACCCGTAGTGCCATTCCCGAAACAATGGGAAGCCTGATCATGAATAAGTTCTTGTTGCTGGGGTCGTCCGCCCTGCTCGGTTTGCATAGCGTAACCTTGGCCAGCGAAGAAGCGAGCGTGCAAATCATCTCAGAAGAGCGCGCAGCGGAGGAGAGCCTGCCGTTCTCCGAGTACTTTCAATACGAGACCTTCACCCTTGAAAACGGGTTGCGTGTGATCGTCCATGAAGATCGCTCTGCCCCGGCAATTTCGGTCACCAACATTATCAACGTCGGTTCAAAGGATGAACCGGAAGGGAAAAGTGGCTTTGCGCACTTGTTTGAACATTTGCTTTTCAACGGCACAGTCAATGCGCCGGGTGAATATTTCGAGCACCTGAAGAGGCTTGGTGCGACGGGCGCCAATGGGACGACCAACAACGACCGAACAAATTATTTTCAGACCGTTCCGACAGGTTCGCTCGAAGGAATATTGTGGTTGGAAAGTGATCGGATGGCCAACCTCCTCAGCGGACTAAGCGAAGAGGTTCTTAAAAATCAAATCGAAGTGGTGAAAAACGAAAAAGGCCTTTCGGACAACCGGCCATTTGGCAGCTCTCAATACACCCTGCTGGAAATGCTCTATCCCGAAGGGCATCCTTATGCGCATTCGACGATCGGCTCCATCGAAGATCTGGAAAGCGCTACGCTTGACGATGTTCGGCAGTGGTTCCGCGACTATTATGGCGCGCGCAACATGGTACTCGTGCTGTCAGGTGACGTTGATAAGCAAACGGCCGAACCATTGGTGAGAAAATACTTCTCGCGACTACAGCCCGGTCCTGGAATCGATCGTGTCGTAGCCTATCCGGTAAAACGGGAAACGAACACTCTTCAGCATGTAACCGACATTGCCCCACAATCCGAGCTGAAGCGTTATTACATGCTACCGAAGATCACCGATCAAGATACATACACGCCAACAACAGCGGCAAACCTGCTTGGCTTTGACGAAAATTCACTTTTGCATAGGCGCTTGGTGGAAGACATGGAGCTTGCCACTCGCGCATACGGTTCCGTAGATGCACGGGCGCTGGATACCGTTTTCATCATCACCCTTGTTCCAAGGGAAGGCGTATCTCTGGAGCGTTTATCCGCAGCTCTGGACGAAGTCATGGCGGAATACCGGGAGGCCGGTCCAACCGAGGCAGATCGTGAACGTTTGGCCGCGCGGAGGAGAAACAATGTGTTTCGGGCCGCAGAATCGATTGGCCTGATCGGCGGAGCCCTGGGAGAAAATCTGCTGCTGAGGGGGGATCCGAATTTCGGGCTGCGTTCCCGAGTGTGGGCGGCAGAGATGACCAAAGGCGAGTTACACAATGCAGCTCAAGAATGGCTCAACAATGGATATCACGAACAGCGCAAGGAAGCGCTTCGCGAAGCGCCTACCTCTGTAGAAGCTGACACGCTGACAGAAATGCCCCCTGTCCTACCGACAGAGGCAAAACCTTTCCCAGAGCCAGAACGCTTTACACTGAGCAATGGCACCGAAGTTGTATTTGTCCAAAGAACCAATTCTCCAACTGTTGAAATGGCTTTTGTTACCCCAGTTGGACGGTCTCATCACAATATGAGGGATGCACGAACTGCCCGGCATGTAGCCGAAATGATAAGTTCCGGAGGCGCTGGAGGGCTATCGCGTCAAGAAACGGAAGAACGCTCCGCGCTGAATGGCGCCCGTATTTATGCGCTAGTCGAACGCATGCAGACGCGCGTTGGCCTCAGCACAAATGTCGAAGATTTCGAAAAAGCGATCAGCCTGTGGGCGCTTGCGCTGCGCCAACCCAATTTTTCGCAGGCGGATTATGATTTCTTTGCAGAGCGCAACACCGAGGAAAATCTGGTTCAGAGCAGAACACCCGAAGGTGTCGCATTCGATCAAGCTGGAGTTGGTCTGTTCGGGGCAGATCACTACGAAACTCTGCAAGACAAGATCGCGTATTTTGAAAGCGCAAATCCTGACGAACTGCGCGACTATCACGCTAGGTTTTTCAGGCCGGGTAATGCGCGCATTTTCGCGGTCGGCAATGTGACTAAAGCGGCATTAGAAGCAACTCTTGAACAAGAGCTAGGTTCTTGGCGCGGCGCGGTGCCAGAACTCGCGCCGATAAGAGAAGACGTTCCTGGGAACCCTGAGCGACCACGTTTCGTGCTGGTCAACAAAGAAGGCAGCTCGCAAACTCTGGTCTACGCAACACGACTATTCCCGTTGGAATATGATGACAATTATACCGAAGAGCTTGCCAATCAGGTGTTCGGCGGTGGTTTCACCTCGCGGCTGAACCTCAATATCCGAGAGGATAAGGGTTGGACCTACGGAATTAGCTCCGGCATCATCCCGCGTCCTCATATTTCGCAATGGCGAGTAAGCGGAACCATCACTGGCGAACATACGATGGGGGCATTGCGCGAAATTGTGCGTGAAGTGGATGAGTATCTTGGTGAGCGCCCCATCGATGCGGCGGAACTGGCCGAGACCAACGAACCGATTATACGGGGAATCTCAAACAGCATGGGCAACAATGCGTTCCTGCTGGGCAAGTATACAACCAACGAATTGTTCAACAAACCGCATGCGTATTTGAACGAAGAGGTCAATCGGCTTGCGTCAGTCACTGTCGACGAGATTCAAGCCGTTGCGCCAACCATCATGGCGACCGACGACCTCACATGGGTGCTTGTTGGTGATCTTGACAATTTTGAGGACGAATTGCGGGCATCCGGTCTTGGCGATGTCGAGGTCTATGACCTTTCAGGCGATCGAATTCGGTAAGTCCCACGAATTCATCGCACCATGCACCAATACCCCCATGGTGCAACAAAGGAGATGTCGCTCCGCCCAAATGGCGGAGCGGCATTTCCCGTTTCAAGGCCCAGCCAGAGCAAACATCCTCGATAACGTAACGCGGGTATTTGCAAGGCCAGCGAAGTTTACAAACCGAGTGATCCTGGATTCATAAGGCCTCGCGGATCAAGGTGCCGCTTGATGGTGACAAGCAAATCGTCGGCCGCCGGAGCGAGACTGTCACGATAGCGATAAGTCCGCCCGATCTGAAAGTGAGCCGCGTCATGCTCAAAAAAGACGTCGGCAATCGCTTTGCGCATTTTCTGGCAGAGCGCCCAGGCATCTGAGTTTGCTGCTAGCACTGGCAGCTTGCCGAGATGCGCATCCTCAACCGTATCCTCGATCAACGGATTGCGCGCATCGGGCCAATACAGACATGGTTCGACAATCATGCCCGAATTGCCAACATTGGCCACCAAAGTCCCATAATGCATGCCATGCGCGTCCATCTCATCCTGATGACGTGCAAACAAGTCTAGAAACGCCTGGAAACAAGCGTTCGCCTTGCTGTGCGAAACCAGCCCGTGAACCGGTGCCCAGCGTTCTCCATCGGGTCCCAGGATTGAGTTCAGCGGGCCAAAGGGATTGGCGCGGATAATCTTAGGAATGGTGTTCTCAATCTCACGTCCACCATTGGCCGTAACAATCTCGCGAGCAATCGCGACATCGGCATCGGCGGCCGCCTGAATGCGTCCCTCGGCCAGCACATGAAGTGAGAAATTAGCGTCTTTCAGAAAGTCCCGGCCAGCAGCGACAACCTTCACGCCTTCTTTCAGTGCCTTCAGCACACTGACCTGCTTCTTCATCATGCCAACCAACTGTTTGGCATCCCCTGCAAGGCTATCGCGTTTCATCCTGATCGCATTGAGAAACGGATCGAAACCGAAACATTCGGTCGCTATCCCGCGCCGTTCAATCTCGCTTGCTGCGGTCAGCCAGCTGGCGTGATCGTCAAAGGCAAAACTGGCATAGCCATGGGCGTCTGCTTCGCGGATCAGACGCAGTGTGACAGTCGCCTTGATACCCAAAGCGCCCGTGTCACTCAGGAACACCCCAACCAGATCAGGGCCATAGGGACGGGTGAAACCTTTACCCACGGAAAGTAAGGAGCCATCGGCCAGCGCCACTTCCAGCGCCAGACAGCCCTGGACGGCGGTGCCATAACGGCCCGTTCCCCAGAAGATGCCATTCTGGCTCATCCCGCCGCCAATGCTGGCTTTTAGCCCTGACAGGGTGCCCCACATCGGAGTCCGCAGACCCAGCGGTTCCAGTTTTTCACGCAGCTTGGCCCAGGTGCAACCAGCCTCAACCGTCACGGTCATGTCGGTTTCATTGACTTCAATGATCTGGTCCATCCCGGCCAGATCGAACAGCACCGCACCAGGTGTTCCCGCCGTATATCCGCCCGTATAGCTCATGCCGCCACCACGCGGCACAACGGCGTGCCCGGCATCGGTTGCAGCCTTAATCGCCGCGGCAAGTTGATGCTTGTCTACCGGTCTAACAACCGCAGAAAGATCGGCCCCGCGCGAATAGATGTCATGCGCATAGAATTCGAGGTCATCTGCACCGGACAGAACCTCAGCCCCTGTTTGGGTTAGCTGATCGGCGAGAGACTTTTCAAGGAGGGTGGTTGTCATGCAGTAGCTCCACTGGGTTGGGCGGACCCTCCCGTGTCCGCTGCTTTGAGATCGGGATAACGGCCCAGCAGCAACAGCAATGAACCGCCGATAAGAAACAGGACCATCGCAATTTGCAGCATGGAATCATAGCTTCCAGTCTGGTCAACCGCGCGCGCATAAAGCTTTGGCGAGACGCCAGCGCAAAGGCCGAAGAAAAGGTATACGGCACCGAATATCTTGCCGTAATTCTTCATACCAAAATAGCGCGCGACCATAAATGCGATCACATCGCTCTCTGCTCCGGCGGCAAGGCCAAGCAGGAAGGCAGCGATATGAAGCTGGCTGAGCGGCGCATCCTGGCCGATCAGAATATAGGCGGAAATCGCCGGTAAGAGCAGGACGGGAAACGCGACACCGGGCGCCCAGAACCGATCAAATAGTAGGCCGACAACTACGCGCCCGAGGATAATACCCACTCCGATCAGCGTCGCCACGCCGGCAGCATCGACCGTGGTAAACCCGTGTGTACGCACCATCGGCACCATGTGGACGTGAGCGCCGCCATAGGCGATCGATATGAGCACCGTCGATGCGACAAGAATCCAGAAGCGATAATTACGCAGCGCCTCGCCGATTGTGATGCCCAGAAGTTCTCCCCCTTCATCCGCCAGCGCCGGTGGTCGCTCCTCCTGTTTAGGTTCACGGAACCAGGCAATCGCCAGAGGCAGGGCGATAATGGCAGACAGTCCGGCCAGCATCGGGAACAACATGCGCCATCCGAATTCTTCGATAATCGCAGTGCCAAGCCGGGGCAGGATGATCGCAGTAACGCTGGTGCCCAGCAGCATGATCCCAAGCGCCAGCCCCCGATTTTCAACAAACCATTGGCTGATCCCGCGGCTCCAGGTGACCGGTGTAGAGCCGATACCGAACAGGCTGATCAAGACCCAGATTGCATACCACCACCAGACATTTGGCGGCGTAAAATAAAGAAGGGAGAAGGTGACGATGAAGGCAGCCAATGACCAGATCGCCACCTTGCGCGACCCTATGCGATCGGCAAAAGCGCCAAACAACGGCGCAAGAAGCGCGGCAACAACGCCGAAAATGGTGATGCCGTTGGCAACCTGCTCAACGCTCCAACCATATTCTTTCGTAATCGGATCAATGACAAGTCCGATAGAATTGTAGGGTATCGGAGATGCGCCTAACGCCACCCCGACAAGAGCGGCAATCAATGGCTTGGTACCGAGGCGAAACTCACCAGTTTTGGACGCTTGTGTCATCGGCTCTATGCTCGCTTCGAAATATGGAGGTCTGCCAAAAGTCGCGTCAAACCGACGGGATCGGTTATCATGGCATCATGACCGGTTTGGAGCTCGAAATAGCGCCATGTGGGATCGCCCGACACTTGCTGAGCAATATACGGAAACTGGGTCTGTGGCAGAATAGGATCGACGCAATGAATATATGTACGTGGCAATCCGTCAGCCCCGCCTTGCTTAAGTGAAATCGGATCAAGCCATGTCTTTAGCGGGTGCGGTGTCAGCCGCTCACTAACCCACTCGTAGGAAGGATGCGATACTGGAACGCCGAACAGCTCAGGCGGGAATGGGGGTATTGCAATTCCGTCGGTGGCAAGTTGCGCCAAACCGGCCTCGCTCGCAGCGATCACCTCCGCTGGGCGCGGTTCGCCATAGCTGATCATACTCTCGCCATTTTTTGGCACGGCGGCATCAAGATACACCACATGCGCAAGGCTATCGCGCAATTGATCGGCGACGCCGGTTATGACCATACCGCCATATGAGTGGCCGACCAAAACCAGGTCTGTCAGTCCATTGTCAGCGATATATTTCGTGACAGCGGCAATGTGATCATCAAGCCCTAGACCATCTTTAAGTTCGGCAGCGCGATCACCAAGCCCAGGCAGTGTCACGGAATGAACGCGGTATCCCGCCTGCTCAAGCAGCGGCTCCGCCAATTCCCAGCACCAGCCCCCATGCCAGGCACCGTGCACCAAAACCATGTCCTGACCGGCGGTGCCAGCGCTTGCTTCAAGGGTATTCGTACACCCGCTCATCATAAGACCAGCTCCAAGCCCGGCTGTGCCTGCCACAAATGAACGGCGGGCCATAGGCGGCCCGCCGTTGCTTGTTTGTAAGGATCGTCGCTTAGAACGCACGACCACCAAAATTGTAGCGGACGCGAATGGCCCAGCGACCCGGACGGTTGAAGTATTGATCGCCTTGGCCAAATGTAGAGACCAGATAACGCTCGTCTGTGCAATTGCTGCATTCGACCGAGAGTGTGATCGCATTTGAGTTCGACGGTGTGATGTCAATGCCCGCGTTAACAAGCGTGTAGCCATCAACCGGACCCAAGCTTCTGGTCGCAATATCAAGGTCAGATGACACGCGTATGCTTCCGCGCGGCGTGATGGTCACCGGACCCATATCGATATCCCAAGACCCACCAAATGTGACCTGCGATGATGGTGTTCGCCGTGTCCGCGCAATGTTACAATCGATGTCGAAAGACGATAGCTGCGTGTTTGGAGCCGCACAGGCCGCAAACTCTTCATCGCTTGGCAACAGCTCGGCATCTTGCAGGCCAAGTGCAACATAGAAATTCAAGTTATCGGTAGGACTGATGAATGCCTCAGCCTCCAGACCCAAATTCTCTAGCGCGCCAGCATTACCAACCGCAAAGGCTCCGCCTTCTAGGGCTGTGTTCGCTTGGAAATTAGTAGTGCGTTGGAAGAAGCCGGTGACAGCCAATCTCAACGCCGGACCAATGCTCGCCCTCACTCCAGTCTCATAGGACCAAACACGCTCTGCAAGGAATGGCGTAAGGCCTGAAGCATTATCAACCCGCGCATTCCAACCGCCCGACCGGAAGCCGCGTGTGGCCGACGCAAAGACGTTCAAATCATCATTGATGAAGTACTGAAGTGCAAAACGCGGGGTGAAAATGCTTTCCGAAATCGTTGTCGGAATACCCAATGCAATCAGGTTCGCCGTAGTCAGGTCGGTGATGTCACCAACCGGAGCGTTGTCAGACACTGAGAAGTCTTTGCTCTCATCAGTAAAGCGTCCACCGAGCGTAGCGATTAGCTGATCCGTAATTGAGATATCGGCCTGAGCATAGACTGCGATATTTTCTGTATCGTTGGCAATGATCCGGTCACGTGTCGCGCCAAAAATACCGAAATAGGCGGCCACATCACTAGTGTTCTCCTCCCTCAGGTAGAAGAGGCCGACGGTAAGGTTGACTGCATCGTTAAACAGTTGAGCATTGTATTTCAGCTCAGCAGAAAACTGATCAAACTCGCCAAGGTTATCGATGACGAAAATATCATCTTCAGCACCAGGAACAGCGAGAAAATCGAAGTTCGGCAGCGGGAAGTTGGTCAGGAAATCATTCTCAAGCTGGCGATAGCCGACAATCAGACTGATCTGACCATTATCAAGCTCGTAGCTCAAATTGGACGAGAAATTCAGCGAGCGGCTCACACTGCCCGGGTCTGCCTTGGATTGCACACCCGGATAGATCGCGTCGAGACCATTGGGAAGGATCGAGATGGATTCGAGTTCAACCTCACCAAAGTTGCCGGTTGTCAGATTGTTGTCCCCGGCGATGGTGT
The DNA here is from genome assembly GCF_057364945.1 of Erythrobacter sp. SN6-5. NCBI lineage: Bacteria > Pseudomonadati > Pseudomonadota > Alphaproteobacteria > Sphingomonadales > Erythrobacteraceae > Erythrobacter > Erythrobacter sp. SN6-5. The sequence goes on along the minus strand of NZ_CP200282.1, from coordinate 1,630,529 downwards.
CGCGGCCCGTAAGGTTCGTGACATCGTCATCAATATAGTCAGCGGTCAGATACCAATTCAGGTCGGGAGTGAGATCAATATCAACAGCCCCGCGAACACCCCAAGCCTGACGATCGTTCAGATTGCGGCCCAATACAGGGTTGGGTAGCCAACCATTGTCATCAACATAAAAGCCGCTGGCCTTTATCCGGACGTTTTCGGACGCGGGCAGATCAACCGTACCGCGGACGATGACCTCGTCGAACCGGCCATAGCTGGCCTCGACAAAGCCGCCAAATTCATCAGCGGGGCGGGCAAGAACGATATTAATCGCACCGCCAGTCGTGTTTTTACCAAACAGCGTTCCCTGCGGCCCACGCAAGACTTCGGTCCGCTCAACATCAAACAGGGCGATGTTGTTGGCGTTTTGGCGGGCGACGAAGATTTCATCAATATATGTGCCAACCGCCGGATCGAATGTTGGGAAGGATTCGTCCTGCCCCTGGCCCCTGATGAAATAGACGTTCGCGCTGCCCAATGTGGTGTTGTTGCTACCCACCAGGTTTGGAATGGAATCGACAAGGTCGATCGTGTTCTTCACTGCCAGAACGTCCAGCGTCCTTTGGTCCAAAGCGGTAACGGCCAATGGGACATCTTGAATGTCTTGTGCGCGCCGCTGCGCGGTCACGATGATAGTTGACTGACTGCCATCAGCACCGCTCGATGCGGCGCTGTCATCCGCCTCTTGCGCGGACACCGTTGCGCCAGAACTCAGTGCGAGTGCCGACGCTGCAAACAGAAAAGCAGTTCTGGCGGTAAGACGATTAGACATAAATGGGCCTCCCAAGCAGCAATTGTGACTATCCCTTCGGCACATTGTTCCCCGGTGTGCGCTCGATGGGCAATTTGTCAATTTGTCCGGACAAATTTGATTGAGAAATAACGCTTGGAGAGTGAGGCGCCAACAAAACGTTCGCCTGTCACCACAACTTCTGGTTGTTATGATGAAGAGGCAACACTCTTAGAATTTGGACGCGGGTGGAGCACAATGTAACCGCTCATCGATCATCTCGCGCCATACCTGGTCAAAGATCGTTATCATCTGCCGTGTCAGCGCCTGCTGATCGGCATTTTTGCGCGTGGCAAGATACGCTTTGCGCGGCAGGGCAAAGGGGTTGTCGCCGATCGTATGGTACAACGCCTGCTCATGCGGCAGAGAGACGAGCTCGGGCGATAACAGCGCAACCCCGTCGGTAGATAACAGCATAGATTTCAATAATATGACCGAATTGAGATCGACGAAATTGGCTGGCGGCTCCAGTTGTTGCTTCAAAAAGGTATCGCAAATGCTCTTCCATTGCTGACTGAGCTGGAGCGAGATCATCCAAGTCTGTGTACGCAAATCTTCGAGCGTATGGCTGTCGCGTTTCGCCAAAGGATGGCCCGCACGCATGACCAGCTGATCACGATCAACAAACAGGGGGTGTCGCTGGATCATCGGATCGGCAACCATATCGGCGGGTGGCGCGCTGGCGACGAATTCAACATCTCCGATCAGCAGCGAAGCATAAAGCTGGCGCGACTCGCCGGTCACGATAGAAACGGTCACATCGGGGTTCGACCGCTTGAATCGCTCGATCAATTCAGGCCCCAGACGCGGTAAAAACGTCCAGCCCAGACCAATTCGGACGAAGCCCTGTCCCGCGCCGCGCAACGCGATCAATTCGGCCGCAGCGAGTTTGCTTTCGGAAATGATGGCGCGCGCGCGTTTCGCCAGAGTGTGGGCGAAGATCGTCGGAGCGACGCCTGTGGGCCGACGTTCAAACAGAACGACACCCAGGCTGTCTTCCAACCTTGCAATGCTCTTCGAAATTGCCTGCTGAGTGACGCCAACATCCGCTGCGGCGACAGAAAATACGCCGGTTTCATATACCGCCATAAAGTGCGTTAACTTCTGAGGGTCGAGCGAAGGACGGATGAACCGTGCGCGGATATCGGGCTTTTTCATATTAGCGACACCAGTCTGAAAACAATCAATCGTTGTGTCAAGAACCCAACGAGTTGTTATTCGATGGCACCCAAGGTTCCTATCGGAAAGGCCAAATGAGAGAGGTAGTCGTCTTATGAGTTCATCACAAAAGCCTATTCTTGACGGTATCATGCCAGGCATGTTGCGCCATGCAGGGGTCTGGAAAGGGATTTATCGGCATGTCGACGCGGTTGGCAATTTGATCGATGAACACGAGACGAAAGTTGAATGCGTCTTTCCAACCTCCGGTCCTTATGCCTACATCCAGCACAACGAATTCACTTGGTCCGATGGCTAAGCAATATCGTGCGACCCTAAACGGCGAACTTCGCGAAGACCGCCTGTGGTGGGAAAATGACCGCTTTTCGGGCTGGGGATGGGAAACTTATGATGGAATCATCCTGCTCAATCTGGATCGCAAAGATGAACCAGGCGCCAACTTCTTCGAGATGATTACCATTGGATCTACCGGAAAAAAGCGAGCGCGAACGTGGCAGTGGTTTAAAGATGGGGAATTGATCCGCCGCACGCTTTGCAATGAAGAATTGGTTCAGGCCTAAAGAGCTGCCGATGCCCAATCTCTAAGGAGAGAGGCGAGCCTGGCGAAGCGGCGCCAGCGCGCCGATCGGCTACATCCTCTATCTTTGCCCTTGCTGCGGTCTGAGCGCTCCGTGTGCCAAACATAGGCATCATACCATCAATCGATGGTTTCATTCGCATTACCAGAACTTATCGAATCAATAAATGTAATCGGCGGCGGAACTTTGCCATAGGCTGTCCTGTGAAGGACTAAAGCAACGGAGGGTGCCCCATGGCCAAAGACCTATTTATCAATCGAACAAAGTGGACATTCATTGCCGCAGGATCACTTGCTCTTGCCGCTTGTACGCAGGGAGCAGATAGAGCTGGTGAGGGTGATCGAGCCACAGCGTCCTCTGAGGCGTCGGGTGAGATAATCCGCGCATCCTTTAATGATGATGGTTCGGTGAACCAGCCGGAAAATTGGCGCGAATGGGTCTTCATCGGGGCACCTCTCACGCCAAATGCTCTCAATGGCGGGGAAGCTCCATTCCCGGAATTCCACAATGTTTATATTGAGCCCACCGCATTCGCCGCATATTCGGCCACGGGAGAGTTCCCCGAAGGAACTCAGATCGCCAAAGAACTTACAAGCGTTCGCAGCAACAACAATGCGGAAAACGGATCCACTCAGGAAGTCAGCGGAGTTGGTTACTTCGAAGGTGAGTTTCAGGGTCTGGAACTGACTGTGAAGGATACTGAGCGTTTTAAGGACGAGCCTGGCGGATGGGCCTATTTCAGCTTTGGTCACTCAGCCCCCCGTATGAGCAAACGGCTTCCGCCATGCCAACAGCATCTTGTAATGCTTGCCATGCGGCGTCTGCTGCTGACGATTTCGTTTTCACGCAGTTTTATCCAGTTTTGCGAGCTGCCAAACCCAACTAAGTGAACAAAAAGCGGAGGGAGGCACTCCATGAGAAAAGCAAAATTAGGCGCCGTGGCTGCCTTAGCATTGGCCCTCGGTTCGTGCGGCTCGGAATCCTCTCCTGAGGGTTCCGAGCTAGCAAATGGAGAGGTGGCTTGGCCGTCAGATATTGTATCTGACAGTGGAGACATTTCTTTTCCGGAAGACTTCTTGGAATGGCAAACTCTGGGAGCTTGGTCGACAGCTGACGGGGCCGGGACCACCAATGGCATGCACCAAGTGTATGTTTCGCCAGGCACGATTGACGCCTATCGAAGCACGGGCAAGTTCCCTGATGGCGCTGTCCTCGTCAAGGAAGTGAGGAGCGCGGCGACCGCACAATTGTCTACAGGTGCGGCCAGTTATGCCACAGACAAGGGCGTCTGGTTTGTTATGGTCAAGGACGCTCAGCAGCGTTTTGGCGACAACCCGCTCTGGGGAGATGGCTGGGGTTGGGCGTTATTCGAGGCCAAAGAACCCACGAAACAAGTGGCCACGGATTACAAACGAGACTGTCTGGCTTGCCATGTTCCGGCAGAAGACACCGATTGGATCTACGTGGAAGCATATCCGGTCTTATGGGAAGATGGAAACCCACCCGTCCCCAAATGGCTCGGCGAAGTTGAGGCTTCACTAGACGATTCCTAAAAGCGGCAATGCAATGGCGGCTGGCGATGAGAGGCCAGCTACCATTGCTTGTTCGCACGAATTGCTATCCGGTTGAAAATGTGAAGATCAATATCGGCCTAAGTCGGGCTGGCATGTTGCGGTGCAAGGTTGCAAATATTGCAAGCCACACCTAGACACCTGAGATGAAAATCGACTGTGTTCAACCTGAAGACCATATCTCGCGTCCTCCATCAGAACTCTGCCCTAGGGCAGTTTTTTGAAGAATGATGGCATCGGTTGCGATGCGTGATCGATGCTCTTTTACGACGGCGATAAAATCATAGCTTAGGAGGGATCACGTGGAGCTAAGTCAGATAAAATACTTTCTGTCGGTAGCTGAGACGCTGAACTTTACGCAGGCATCACAGCAGCACAATATTTCGCAACCCGCCTTGACCAAATCCATCCAGAAACTGGAGGATGAATTTCGCGGTCTGCTGATTATTCGCGATGGCAAGAACACGCGACTGACAGAACTGGGTCAGAAAATTCGCCAGGAGTTCTCAAGCATTGCGGAGAGCGAAGCGCGTGCAAAAATGCTTGCGGAAGAGCATTTGCAATCTGGCCATTGCATGTTGAACATCGGCATCGCTAACTCTCTGGGGCCAGCGAAGTTTGCAGATTTTTTCTCGCAATTCATGAACGAGAATTCCAACACACGCATCGTTCTGCACCAAATCGACCAATCCACTTCTGAAGAGGCGATACTGTCGGGTTTCCTCGATGCCTGCATTTGTACACAGCGGCCGTCTGAAAATCATAAGATAAAAACCACCCCTCTTTTCGAAGAGCGAATTCTAATGGCCTTTGGAGACAAACCTGAACTTGCAGACAAGTCTCAGATCAGTTTGGAAGAATTCTCCAAGGAAAGCTATTTTGATCGTTTGAACTGCGAATTCCGATCAGATTTTCTGGCGATGGTGACTGAAAAAAGATTGGACATACGCCCAAAGGTGCAATCTGATCGTGAAGACTGGATCCAGCAACTGGTGGCCGCAGGCAAGGGCGTTTGCACCCTGGGTGAATTTTCAACGGTTGTGGCGGGCATCAATATGCGCCCCATTGAAGGCATCGACCTTAAACGCATGGTCTCTATGTCATTCATATTCGGATCTGGCGCTGCAAAGTCGATTGTAGGTCTGGAACAGCTGGCGCGTGGCTATGACTGGAAGGCAGCCGCTATATCCGCAGCGAAGATCGCCTAAAATACAGTCGACGCCGAGACCCTCAAAGCGCCGGATTGACCGGTGATGGTTTAAGCAGCTGCCACCTCAAGCCGATGCCAGCGTCTGTGGCGCGGACGTCTAACACATCGAAAGCGATCAATCGCTTTGCGCCGGGATATACTGCAATCGCGGCCTCATCTTCGATAATCTTCGCTGCCGCATTGATGTGGAGCAGATAGCCCGTTTCAAAATCGACGAAGAGCACAGCGGCAGCGGAGTTCGAGACCAGATTGCCAATCGTGTTGAACAGATTGTTGCCCCTATAATCAGGGACAACAAATCGGCCGTTCCCCTCGACGTGGATAAAGCCCGGGTTGCCGCCGCGGTGCGACATATCACTGCCCTCATATGGCTGGCCGCTGCCATCAAGGTGATGGCTGGCAATGAAGAACGTATCGGACCTCTTTATCAGATCGACGTCTTGCACCGACAGCTCATCTCGCTCTGCCACAATCGGACTTACTGGCGTGCCGACACGATCGATAATCGCGCGTGTGCTGATATATTTGGGGCAATTGCCGTAGCTCTGGCTGACCGCAATATCGAAACCATTCGGGTCGATGCGAGCAATCCGGCCATGCATCCGGTTACGGCGCCTATTGCTAAGCTCAATGCCCAGAACGCTAACCGGGGCACCCACTTTCAGCTCAGCAAATGCGGGATCTTCGCCGTCAATCGTATTGCGAATACTCAAGATTTTGGGATCAGGTGACGACGCAAAGCCAACGGAGCCGGTCAGCATTGAAGCATATGGTTTCCCATCTGCGCCGACCGTGCCGACCAAGATGTATTCAAGACCAGCATAAAATTCGCGATGCTGATTAGGCATCTCATCGTGCATCAGCCTTTCCGTGAGCATGTCGATCTGGTCGCGCATCCCCATCTTGTTTTGGAGGCGCATCTCATGCTCATGGAAATTCTGATCAGCCATGGCTACGCATCCTCAAGATTGGGCGGGCCGTTGGGGCAATCAATTAGATAGCCCCAGCCACCATTGTCCAGTTTCTTGGCAACTTCAGTCGATTGGCCTTCCGCCATGACCGACCCGTCGGGCGCGATAACCCGCCAGTTCGCGCGGAGCATGGCCGTGTCGCCAGTGATGATTTCGCTGAAGACCTTGCTTTCGATCCTGGGGCGCACTTCCAAGAAGCCTTCAAAGGCCTTTCTGGCGCCCTCCAGGCCTACACTTGGCGGGGCGTCAGGTGGAAAGAACACCAGACAATCGGGGTGGAACATCGAAACGATCCCATCCAGGTCGCCTTCTTGCAGATAAGCGCTGACGCAGTCGGCAATTTCGCGCGGTTGATGGGCTATGTGCTTTGTCATTTGGGAACCTCGATCAGTTTGAGTTGGGCAATATGAATGGCATTAAAAGTCGAACGAACCTGCGCTACGCACAGCCTCAGGCAACCATGTTTCCTGTAGGTGCAGCCAAGTCACCGGCTTGGTCATCTCCATCAGAACTGTGGTGAACCGCGCGTTGTTGGCCAAGGCGGACCGCGTCGCTCCTGTTTGCCATTCTGTGTAGGTGGCAAGAACATGGTCGCCATGCTCATAGCGAATATCGACATCGCGAATTGCGATGCGAAAATCAGGGTTTGATCCGTAACTGTTGTCAAAGCCCGCTTGCAGGATGGCCCGGTTCATTACCTGGCCTTCTGGCGGGATGAACTGGATATCCTGATGCAAGCGCGACAGAAAACGTGGATCAAGCTGATCGCGATCGGCAGTGCCGTTAAACCATGCGGCGAAGAAATCGTGCAGACCCACAATTTCGTTGGTGACGGTTTCCAAGGTTGTCATGATTCACGCCCCGGTACTCAGCTCAAAGTGGGAGACAGGCCGCGCCGGTATGACGCGGCCTGCAAGGGATCAGGCTGGGCCGTTATTGTCGATGTCGAGGATCATCTTCCAGGCGCCCGTGTCGTCACGTTGGTAGACCAGAACCAGGCGGCCTTCAGGGTTACGGACTTCTCCGGTGTCGCGCATTTTCATCGTACCGTAAAAACGACCCGAAACGACGGCAACATCACCAAAGAACTGCAAGTCTTCAATGTCATATCCCGAGGTGATTTCGGCGGCTGCGATGCGGGGGTTATACTTATCGCGGATACCTTGCGTGCCGATTGTGACGGGCTGACGCTCATTCACAGTCATCGTGTCCGGATGACAGGTTGCGACCATCGCTTCGATGTCACCAGCATCCAGGCCATTGTTCCAAGCGTTAACGACAGCTTCGATTTCTTCACGTTCAGTCATAATCATTCTCCTGTGTTTCAGTTTCAGTTTCGGCTTGCAAAGACAGATAGGCTCGCTAGATTGATCTGATAATCCGTATTTTAACAAACACACTGTAAGGAATATCAAACAATGGAACGCCAACAATTGAGCGACCTGACAATCTTCGCCGAGGTTGCACGTTCAAACGGATTCCGGGCCGCTGCGTCCCGCCTGAACCTTCAGGCGGGTTCGATCAGCGAAGCCGTGCAGCGTTTCGAAGACCGCCTGGGTGTGAGGTTGTTTGAAAGATCCACTCGCTCGGTCGCGCTCACGACTGCTGGCGAAAGGCTCTATTCGCGCAGCCTGCTCGGCTTTGTCCGACCTTGAGGTCGCCATTCAGGAACTGGATGATGACAAGGATGCGATTGCTGGCACATTGAAACTCAGCGCGCCATACAGCGCCGGACCATTCTTCCTTGATCGACTTCTCGCTCAGTTCGCCAAGGAATTCCCGGACGTTCAAGTCGAGCTTATTTATGAGGACGCCAAGGTCGATTTGGTGACAAGCGGTATCGACGCAGCAATCCGGTCCAACACGCTTCTTGAACAGGATACACACGCCGTACCTCTCGGACCAAAACTCAAGATGGCCGTGATCGCATCGCCCGGCTATCTCGCAGAGAAAGGCACGCCTGATCGCCCTGACGATCTGCTCGATCACGATGGGATATTCTTTGCCTTTGGCAATTCGGGGAATGTTGCACCCTGGACCTTTCAAGAGGAGGGGGATCGCGCGTGATCAATCCCAAGCGCCGGATGACTATCAACAATCTGCGATCCATGGTCGAATTCGCGGCCAGCGGCCTCGGCCTTGCCTATGTCTATCATGAGGCCGCCAGAGATGCGCTGGAGCATGGCACGTTGGTGAGCCTGTTCGAAGATATGGTGCCTGAGTTGCCGCATTATTCGCTCAACTACCGCACGAAGCGACACATGCCTTCCAGATTACGAGCCTTTATAGATTTCGCGAAAGGAACACCCGTCTAGCTTTCGCGCAACTGGCGCAATTTTGGTGTGCGATCCGGCTCTCGCTCAGTTCAGCACCGCAACCGAACGCAGCCGCCGGGATGCTAGGTCGATGAAAGTTCGAACCTTTGCAGCCGCCCTGCGGCCTTCGACATGCACCAGATTGATGGGCAAGGGTTCCGGTTCGAAGTCTTCAAGAACGGTTTGCATCGCTCCATTCTCAAGGTCGGGTCCGATTTGATACGATAGGCATCGCGTGAGGCCCCAACCTTTCCGCGCCACCTCAATGCCCGATGCCACGCTGCTCACTACAAGGCGAGAATTGATCCGAACGGATTGCTCCATCGCAAATCCGAACTTCCATTCAAGAGACGGGCTGACTGGACTGATTGCCACGGTGCGGTGCATCTTTAGATCCTCAGGAGATCGAGGAATGCCGTTTTCCGCGAAATAGCCGGGTGCCCCGCACACAACCCGGCGCACACGGCCCACGCGTACTGCAGACAGATCGGACGAGGGCAGATGCCCAATCCGAACGGCGATATCGAATCCTTCCTCCACCAGATTTACGATACGATCGACCATCACCACATCGACGGAGACATCAGGATAAAGATCGAGAAATTCGGTGAGCACAGGCATCACATAGATGCGGCCGAATTCATGCGAACAGGTTAGCCGCAACTGCCCAACCGGATTGGTTGCCGCGCCCGCAGCAGCATCATTTGCCGCCTGCAAGTGCTCCAATATCTGCCGTGCATCCTCCAGATAGGCCTGACCAACATCGGTAAGCCGCACGCGCCGCGTGGTGCGCGTGAATAACCGTGCGCCCAGGCGTTCTTCGAGCGAGTTTATCCCGCGCGTCACCGAGGGTGGGCTGAGGCCTGTCTTGCGCGCGCCACCAGCAAAGCTCTGCGCCTCGGCCACCGCTACAAACACTTCGAGAGCCTGAATCCTGTCCATATGGCAATCCTATTATAGCAGGAATATGAAATAATCCATTTCCAAAATAGGCCATTCTTCTCTCAGCCGGATGAACTTATTTCCATCGGCATCGGCAGATCATCTGCTCAATTGAATGGAGAATATACATGTCACGCATCCCCACCCCCGCTACGATCGCAGACTCCCCAGAGGCTGCTCGCCCACTTCTTGAAGCGGTTGAGGTCTCTCTCGGTTCCGTGCCGAACCTTTTCCGCCTGGTTGCCAACAGCCCCATCACGCTTGAGGGCATGCTCGGTATGAATGGCGCGCTTTCCAAGGGCTCGCTTAACGCGGCGACCCGTGAACGCATCGCGCTGGCCATCGCCAACTATAATGGCTGCAGCTATTGCAACAGTGCGCACACCTATCTCGCCAAGAACGTCGCCAAGCTCGATGAAGCTGAGATCGCGTCCAATCGCTCAGGCCGATCTACGGACGCCAAAGCCGATGCTGCTGTGCAGTTCGCGCTCAAGATTGCGGAAGAGCGCGGCCGTGTGACCGAAGGCGATATTGCCACAGTCCGGCTCGCCGGCTTTTCCGATGCCGAGATCGTCGAGATCGTTGGTCACGTTGGATACAATATTCTGACCAATTACCTCAACGAAGTGTTCGATACGGAGATCGATTTCCCTGTTGTCGAGGCGGCCCGCGCGGCCTGACCCCGTTGGGAGGTTCGCGGTATTCCCATCCCTCACCCTCCACCGCGGACCTCCCTCCCCCTTTCGCCCAATGCAGGAGTGAAACCATGGAACAGAATGAAGCACCTCGCCCGCCGCTGCCACCGTTTACGCGTGAGACCGCAATCGAGAAGATCCGGCTTGCTGAAGATGGCTGGAACTCACGCGATCCGGCCAAGGTTGCCCTTGCCTACACATCCGACAGCAAATGGCGCAATCGCGCCGAGTTTCCGCAAGGTCGCAAGGAAATCCAGGAGTTCCTGACCAGAAAATGGGCCAAGGAGCTCGACTATCGTCTGATCAAGGAACTCTGGGCGTTCGATACGGACCGCATCGCTGTCCGCTATGCCTACGAATATCGCGACGATAGCGGCAACTGGTTCCGCGCTTACGGCAACGAGAACTGGGAGTTTGATGCAGACGGATACATGGCCGTGCGCCACGCCAGCATCAACGAACATCCGATTGCCGAAGAAGATCGCAAGTTTCGCTGGCCACTTGGCCGTCGACCCGACGACCATCCGGGCCTGTCCGATCTTGGCCTTTAACCAGTCAACTAATCAACATTTTGAAAAAGGAATTACCTATGAACACCAACTTCCCTGCCAACGCAGCCCCAATCAAGCTTCACCGCGTGGCCAAATCTGGCCACAGCCACCGGGCCGAACTGATGCTTGCCCTTCTCGACCTGCCATACGAAACGGTTGAAGTGGACATGGCGAATGGCGCTCACAAAGCACCTGAATTTCTTGCCATCAGCCCATTCGGGCAAGTTCCAGCAATCGACGATAACGGCACAATGTTGTCGGATTCCAACGGGATCATTGCCTATCTGGCAGACCGCTATGGCGACACCGCTGAATGGGCCGGGCGCGATCCGGTCGAGACGGCCCAGATCCAGCGCTGGCTCTCCGTCGCAGCAGGTGAGATTTTCGCTGGCCCATGTTGTGCCCGTCTCGTCACCGTTTTTGGAGCGCCATTCGATCATGAGGCCTGCATTGCAAAGTCCCATGCCCTGTTTGAGGTCATGGAAAAGCATCTTGAAGGCAAAAGCTTCCTCGTCGCCGAACGCCTGACGCTCGCTGATGTCGCTGGTTACAGCTATATCGCGCATGCACCCGAAGGTGGTGTCAGCTTGGATGCCTACCCCAACATCCGCACCTGGCTTGGCAGGATTGAAGCCCAGGATCGCTTCGTCGGAATGGCAACGTCGCCCATTCCTGTGGCGGCTTAAGCCAATCAGGGCTAATTTCCTCGCGAGCGCAGCTGATCGCACGGTCAGCCGCGCCCAACATCGCCGATGAAAGGATCGAAAATGACCGCAGGGCATCCATGGCATAATGGCGAGGCGCTGGTTCAAAAGCGCCGTGGCACACCGAGCAACATTGTACTCTCGGTGCCAGATTATATCGAAAGGGATATGCCGCAACAGCACGCGGAGTTCTTTGCTGGACTGCCTTACCTGCCATTGGCGACGCTGGATAAGCGGGGGCGGCCGTGGGTGAGTGTTCTGGTCACCATGTCCGATAGTGATCCTTCAATTGGCATCACAACATCTGGCCCCGACCGGACCGATATTATCGCCGAGGTAAACCCTTATGATCCGTTCGTTCGAGCGCTCGGACCAAACCATAAACCTACCGACGATGATCGCCGTCTTTTTGCTGGAGTCGGGGTCGATTTCTCCAATCGTCGCCGCAACAAACTGGCAGGACTCATCGAGCCCATTTCACTCAGCACTATCGGCAAAGTTAGCCTGCGACTGACCTCCGATCAGCATCTGGGCAATTGCCCCAAATATATCACGGTTCGCTCGCTGGTGCATGAAAGCTGGGAGGCTGAGCTGGCCCTCGATAGCTTTGATGCGCTCACAGCGGTTTTGCTACAGGCTTCAAAAGACCTGATTGCTCGGGCAAGCACCGTGTTTCTGGCGACAAAACACAGTGAGAACGATGAGGATCCGTCCCTGGACCAAGGCGATATGGGCCTCAATCACCGCGGCGGGGCGCCAGGTTTTGTGCGGATGTATGAAGAAACGAGCGGTGACGGCGTCACCACCTATCTGATCCTACCAGACCACTCTGGAAACCGTTTTTATCAGTCATTGGGCAATATCGAAACTGACAAACAGGTCGGGTTGGCGTTCCCGGATTTCACCACGGGCGATGTTCTCTATATCACCGGAGATGCTGAGAATCTGTACGATACAGAAGCAGAAGCAATCATGCCGAGGGTTGGCCTCCTGACCCGCATCCAAGTGACCGGGGCGGTCTTTGTAAAAGGCGCGCTCAACTTGCGACTAGTGTCAGAAGAACAGTATTCTCCTTACAACCCGCCAGTACGATATCTTCGGTCTGAATTGGACGCGATGGGGCATGCGGTTGACGCGCTCGAAACGTCTAACCCGATAGGAGCAACGCTCGTCTCAACCGAGCAGATCTCCGCTACTATTCGCACATTCACCTTTGAATTGTCGGAAACGATTGAGGCGCCCATGCCGGGCGGATTCGGCATCTTCGATTTCTCGGGTATGCTGGATTCTGGGTATAGCCATATGAATGAGGCCAATCCCCAATTGGTGAATGAAGACTTTGTTCGCACCTGGACCCTCTCAAGCGCGCCAGAGTTTGATGCAGAGAAAAACCTGTTCCGGCGGGCCAATCAGGTCAGCGTCACGGTCAAACGCAAACGCGGCGGCCTCATGTCCAACTTCTTACACGAGTACGTGGCCCAACAGATCGAGCAACCAATGCAGGTGGACTTTAAAGGCGCTGGCGTGGGGTTTAGTTGCCTTACTCCAGATGCAGCAGGAGGCCCTCCGACTATTCCGGCGAAGATGCTCTGGGTCGCAGGCGGTGTTGGTATAACCCCGTTCATGGCTATGTGGGAAGGCATAACGAAGATCGCAAAAGTGCTCCCTGATCAGCTGTCTTCCGAAATCGTTTTGGTGTTCTCCGGCCGCGGCGATGACATCAACGTCTTGAGGCATTTTCTGGTGACCAGCAGCGCAGTGCCAGAAAGCCTCAACCTTCGCATCCTCGCTTTCCAAAGCGCGGACCATGCCTCGTCCGAGGATGAAACTGCGCTGGATACCCTAATCCAGGACTTCCCGGGCGCTGCATTGAACATTGAACAAAGGCGTGTTCAACTCTCTGACTTAGAAGCAATCAAGGGCTTAACCGATACAGAGGTATTTCTGTGCGGGCCGGATCCCTTGATGGACTGGAGCAAGGACGCACTTCGCGAGCTCGGCGTCAACGAAACAAATATGCATCAAGAGCAATTTGCTTTCTGATGATGGGCAGGGGTGACAACAAAGATATCGCGAGAGTGTGTGGCGTTGGACATCTGCAGTGAGACGAATAGGCTAGTCCAGTTTCAATCTAACGACCAAGCCCGATCGATGACCAGCACCGACAGGCTTAAGTTCAAACCTAACTTAAATGCCAGTCTGCACGCAACGGATTGTCCGTCGCCACGTTGCCCGCTGCCCCACCATCAAGCATAAATAGCTCCATCAATTATCGATACCCTGACCGCCATTCGTTTGCACCACCCCCTCTTTCAGGACCGCAAATGCGAATCACTTGCATTAGCAAGTGATGGAGTGTAGGCGCGGCCAACACCACCAGTTCATTTGTTTAACTGTGAGGGGCGAGACCAGAGGCATGCCCAGAGAAATACAATGCGATTGGGCCGGTCAGATTGGCTGACTTCAAGTGCGCTCTCACCCGGAGAGATCGCCCTTCGCGATGACAAAAGGACAATCCTGCCAAGAAACCATTTGCAAGGAACAATTCTCTGGGTTAACTGAAATGATACGTTGTAACATTCTGCATAAGAGCTAGTCTCCAAATTGTCCGAAATATTGGAATCCTGCGCGGCGGTTTCTGCCTCCTGCGACGTTTTTAGCGCGGTGCGTGACCCCGAGTGCAATCTGGCGATCTGGGAACGCGAAACCTCAAGCAGCTTAGCAAACCTGTTGTCGGATGAATTGGACGATGTGCGTTTCGAAGCATCCTTGTCGCATTTACGCGACCGCCTCGAACAAGCCTTGAGCGACGCCGGATATGTAAATCAGATTGAGCGAGATGAATTGATTGCCGACATTGTGATATTGGCAGGCCACTATTGCAGCGTCCTTAACCTCAGTGACCTCGAGGTGAGGCTTGAGGTTGTAACCACCAATTCCTGCCGCAAATGGCATGCTGACTATGTCAAAGCACGCCTGATCACGACCTATGTTGGCTCTGGCACTCAATGGTTGAACTCTGCAGATTCTGACCGGGTCAAGAACGCAGCGGAGCCCGTCCGTATCAACTCCATGTCGGCGGGCGATGTTGGCATCTTCAAGGGCAAGCTCGCAACGACCAACGCAGCCATTCACCGCTCGCCACCGATCGCCGGAACGGGCGAGAAGCGCCTCCTTTTAGTCCTCAATCCCACAGAGGGCAATTGACATGGACAGCACAGCAAGGATCGACCGGGCGGCGATAGGCTTTAGCTTGGTCTGTCTAGTGCATTGCGCCCTCCTACCCGTGGCCGCAATCAGCCTGCCAATGCTTGGCTTGCTGGCGGACGCAGAGTGGGTCCATTGGTTGTTTGTGTCGCTCTCAATCCTTGCAGCGATCACAATTGCCTTAATCGCGCACGATGCGCGCGCGCCGTCCTTCATGATCCCAGCATCTATCGGGATTGGCTTGCTGCTGCTTGCGCTTGTCTCAGAATCTTTGGGCCTAGGTGAAACCGCTCCAACAGTTTCCGGCGCCACGCTTTTGGCTGGCGCGCACCTCTATCGACTTTCCCGAAATCACTAGTTCAATTCTGAATGGATTTTCTCATGCGTATCAATCGACTTCTTACCTCCTGCTCGTTCATCATCCTTGGCGTGGCCAGTGCTCCGGCGATTGCTCAGGACTTTGAGACGTCAGAAGGTGCCGAGGCGGAAGGCAGCGAGATCATCGTCACCGATCGCCGGGCGTATCGCGGCGATTTTGAGCCGCTGGAAACGCCAAATGCGGACCAGATCATTGATGAAGATCTGCTGAGGGATGCCAACGCGCTCGACCTAAGCCAGGCACTCGATCTATCGGCCTCAGTCGCGCGTCAAAACAATTTCGGCGGGCTGTGGAATTCGTTCTCTGTTCGCGGCTTCCAGGGTGACATCAATCTGCCGAGCGGCTTCCTGGTCAATGGCTTTAATGCCGGACGCGGATTTGGTGGTCCGCGTGATCTTGCCGGTATCGAAGCGGTTGAAGTCCTCAAGGGGCCACGCTCTGCACTGTATGGCCGCGGCGAACCGGGGGGCACGGTCAATCTGATCACCAAGCGCCCACAGTTTGAGACGTCTGGATACGTGCAGTTCCAAGGCGCCTCGTTCGATTTCTATCGCGGCGATATCGATCTGCAAACGACATTGGGTGACAATGTCGGCGTCCGTGTTGCGGGCTTTTACGAGGATGCGGGCAGTTTCCGCGAGACAGTGGAGACCGAACGCTTTGGCATCTATCCGTCGGTCACAGCACGTCTGGGCGAGAGCACCGCGCTGACATACGAACTGGAATACACCGCGCAGGACATTCCATTTGATCGAGGCGTCGTTTTCTCAGATGAGTTCGGTTTTAGCCCGCGCCGCACCTTCACAGGCGAACCCGGTGACGGTCCGATTGAGACCGAAGTCCTCGGCCATCAGCTTGAATTGCAACACGATTTCTCGGACAATTGGAGCTTGCTGGCAGGTATTGGCTATCGCGACACCTCGCTCACCGGGAATGCCTCTGAAAACAATTTCGGTGGCCGTCAAACCTTTTTCATCGATGGGCAGACGATTTCGCGTTTCTTCCGATTCCGTGATTTCGACTCCGAATACTTCGTCGCGCGGGCGGAGCTGGCCGGTCAATTCGACACCGGCTCGCTCCGCCACAACCTTATCGTTGGTGCGGATTATGACCGCTTCGAGAACAGCCTGTTTATCCTGCGTTTCCGGTCTGGCAGCATCGGTGGAAGACCAATCAGCGATCTTGATCCGGCAGAATTCCTGCTACTTGATGCCTTTAACCCGGTCTTTGGCCAGTTTCCGACGCCCATGCCGGGACCGAACACGGACCGAGAGGAAGTGCTCAAAGGCTTTGGTTTCTACATCCAGGATCAGATTGAGATTACCGATCGCTTCCAGATCCGTATCGGTGGGCGCTTCGATGATTTTGAGCAGGACCTGACCAATCTGCGGGCGACACCAGCAACCACAATCACGACCAATGATGATCGCTTTTCTCCGCAAGTTGGCGCGGTCTATCAAGTCGACGACGGGTTCAGCATCTACGCGTCTTACGGTGAGGGTTTCCGCCAACAGACCGGCTCGAACTTTGAAGGCAATCAGTTCGCGCCGAACATCACCGAATCGTTCGAATTCGGCGTGAAGGCCGAGCTCGGCACCTATCTCGATAACATCCAAGGAATTGTCACGTTGACTGCATTCCAAGTCGATCAGAGCAATATCTTGGTGAATGATGACAGTCCGGCGGCGACCGCAGCGGGCTTCTTTTCCATCGACGCCGGTGAAGCACGCAGCAGAGGCATCGAATTCGATGCCAATCTCGCCTTTGACAGCGGTTTCAATCTCTTCCTGTCCTATGCCTACACCGACGCCGATTTCCAGACGTCGCAGCCCGACGCCGATTTTGGCGCATTGATTGAGGCTGGGGACCCGCTGATCAACTCCCTGATCACCAGCTCAGCATTCTGATGAGCCAAGACTTTGACGTTTCGGACGTGCCAGTCACGATCGGCGGCCGGATGCTGCATGTGGGCGAACGCCTTGGCTTCACCGGCTTCGATTTCTTCCTGCCTGACTACACGATCTTCGGCCTGTTCGGAGAAGTCGAGGTTGCCGATGGCTTCATTATTCGCGGGGACATCGAAAACCTGTTTAATGAAACCTATTTCACCAATTCATTCGCCGATGTGTGGGTACAGCCTGGCGCCCCTACTACGGCGCGCGTTTCGGCACGGTTCTCGTTCTAAGCACAGGTAAGGTTGACCATGACATCTCCGCTTGAAGCCCGTTCACTGGTCTTGGTGCGTGAGGGGAACACCGTGCTCGACGGTGTCTCTTTCACAGCCGAGCAAGGCGAAATTTTCGCTCTGCTCGGCGGCAATGGTGCTCGAGCAAATCCAGCACATTGCTCACTTTCCTCGGCTTTCTTGACCCGTCCGGCGGCGAAGTGTTGGTGAATGGCACAAGCGTGACAAGTGACATTGCCGCCGCCCGGAATGCGATCGCATACCTCCCCGAGGCCGCGTCGCTCTATGGACATATGACAGCCTACGAAAATCTCGACTACTTCCTTGATCTTGCGGGGAAGTCGGCGAGTAAGGATGAGATCGACGCAGCGCTTGATCGCGTGGCTCTACCGCAAGAGGCTCGCACCCGCCGGTTGCAATCCTATTCCAAGGGGATGCGCCAAAAGACCGCCATCGCCCTCGCCTTGCTTCGTGAGACCCCGATCCTGCTCCTTGATGAGCCGACGTCTGGCCTCGACCCTGTCGCGATCGATGAATTTCACGATCTGGTGAAGACACTGGCCGAGGGCGGGCAGACCGTCCTGATGGTGACCCACGATGTTTATGGGGCCTGCCAGGTTGCCGATAGGGTTGGTTTGCTCCGCCACGGCAAGCTGGTCGGCAGCTTCGCGGCAGAGAACGGCAAGCGGATCGATACAGAAACGGTGCATGCTGCATTCGCAGAGAGGCAAGCGGTATGAGCACGGTCACGCGCATAGCGCGCGAGGAATGGCGGCTATGGCTGCGTTCACGGGTTGTGGTCGCTGCCGCGCTGATTGTCGCGGTGTTGATTGCTGCCACCAGCATGTTAACGGCAGGTCGCATCGCCGATGAGCAGTCTCAGCGCATCCAGCAACAGATCGCAGCGGAGCAAACATTCTTCGCGCAACCGGACCGCCATCCGCACCGCATGGTCCACTACGGCCACTATGCATTCCGTCCGCCGCCCCCACTCGCGGTGTTCGAGCCGGGCGTGGATGCGGTAACAGGTCAATCAATCTTCCTCGAAGGACACCGCCAGAACACCGCCATGTTCGCCGACACCAAGGCGGCGGCCGATATGGGCGGGTTTGCTGCACTGACCCCGGCAAGCCTGTATCAACTGCTCCTACCTTTGCTGCTGATTGTCTTGGGGCACGCCATGTTCCTGCGCGAGCGGGAGAGCGGGACGCTGGCGGTCATGCTCGCTCAGGGGCAATCAGGTACGAAGCTTGCGTTGGGTAAGGCCGCAGCTTTGCTTGCCGTGATCGCCATATTCATGGTCCCGTTGGTTTTTGTGGCTGTCTATTCGATCAGCTTCGGCGAAAGCGCGCTCGCGGCAGGCTCAATGGTCGCTGGATACTTCGTCTACCTCTGCATTTGGGGCGCGATTGTCCTTGCCGCCTCAATCCTGCTCAAACAGCGCTCGGTTTCGCTTGGCGCTCTGATTTTTGTGTGGCTGTTTGCTGCGCTCATCGTGCCGCGCTTCGCAATCAACGCCAGCAGCGCTGCTATCGATGCTCCCGGCAAGATCGAGAGTGACCTCGTGATGCTCGCCGAGCAGCGAAAGCTGGGTGACGGGCACAATGCCGCAGACCCTGCCTTCATGCAGCTTCAGGCCGAAGTGCTGGAGCAATATGAAGTGGAGACCATTGAGGAACTGCCGATTAATTGGCGCGGTGTCGTCGCCTCCTATTCGGAAGCTGAACTGACCGATCTGCTCAATTCCTACGCTGAGGAGCGCATGGGGCTAGAGGCGAGCCAGTCGCGCATCTTCGGACTGTTCGGGCTAGCGTCGCCGACCATTGCGATCAGCTCGGCTTCGCGCACACTGGCTGGAACTGATCTCGCCACCCACCACCGGTTTCTGCGCGAAAGCGAGGCGCTGCGATTTGGCTTTGTTCAGGCGCTCAATGAAAAGCACGCGACAGAGCTCGATTATGCGGCAGACATAAACCGCAACGCTGACGCTGAGGCTTCCCGCCGGGCGCGCGTTAATGCCGGTGCATGGCAGGTACTCGACGAGTTCCGTTTTGAGCCGGACGGCGCAGACGCGCGCCTGGAACGGGCATTGCTATCGTTTGTCATACTGCTCGCCTGGCTCACCGCTGCTGGCGGGATCGTGTATGGTGCAGCACGCCGAGTGAGGCTCTGATGGTTAGAAATCTCATCCGCGAAACCCGCTTCCTCGCAAAGGATCGCGGCGCAATTTTCTGGCTGTTTCTCGCTTTCCTCCTCTCGGTCGTGGCGGTGTCTTTCGGCGTCGCAGAGGTTCGTGAACAACGTGAAACCATCGCGGCCCTGCTCGAAGAGGACGCGGCCGACCGCGCAAATGCACTCGAAGGGCAAGAAGATTGGGGCAGCGCCGCCTATTACGCGTTCCACCTGACCTATGCGCCACCATCTGACTTTGCATTTGCAGCGATGGGGCAGCGCGATAGCAGCCCGTGGAAGCACCGCGTGCGCATGCTCGCATTGGAAGGGCAAATCCATGAGGCCGATACACGCAATGCGGATTTTGGACTCGTCGGACGGTTCGATTTCGCTTTCCTTGCGGCATCGGTTGCGCCGCTGCTGCTGATCCTACTGCTCTATGACCTGCGCGCATCGGAGCGAACCATGCGTCGCCACGACCTGCTGGTGGCGACAGCCGGATCACCGCGATCGCTTTGGCTGCCGCGCGCGCTGGTGCGTGTCGCTGCGCTGGCATTGCTGCTGCTCATACCCCTCTGGATAGGAACCTTGATCGAAGGGGCTGCAATGGGGCTTGCTCTGCAGGCGACGGCCATAGTGGTCGGCTCGCTGCTGATCTGGTGGCTGATTGTTGATCTGGTTAGCCGCGTAGACGCGTCGCCATCCATCCTTCTGACGTCACTGATCGGCCTGTGGCTTGCACTCGCGATCGTTATTCCTGCTGTTTCAAAGGCGGCCATCGAAGCGGGCAACCCTGTGCCCGACGGCGGCGAAATCCTGCTGCTACAGCGCGAGACGGTGAATGATGCGTGGGATTTGCCCAAGAAAGCAACGATGGAGCCCTTCGTTGAGCGGCACCCAGAACTCGCTGATCACACCGAGATCGAAGAAGGCTTTGAATGGAAGTGGTACTACGCCTTTCAACAAGTCGGCGACCAAGTGACAGAACCGCTCGTAAAGGAATACCGCGATGCGCGCCTTGCGCGGGACCGGCAGGCCGGGACCGCTTCGCTATTGTCCCCAACGTCGATGGTCGAGCGCGCTTTTGAGCAGCTGGCCGAGACCGATGCCCGCTCCATGATCGCATATGAAGACCGCGTTCGCGATTACCACGCTGATCTGCGGGCATTCTACTATCCGTTGATGTTTCCTGAGGAGCCGTATGATAGCGAGCTACTGGATGACTTGCCCAGTTATACTCCTGCGTCGTAACGGGTCACCATGATTGGTTTTGTCTTTCGATTGGTCGCTGCCGCTGGTTTAGCGCTTTATGCATCGGTCGCATTGGCTGCTCCGGCGGCTCCATTTATGATTGGGCAAGAAGAAGTCCAGCCAGGATCGCGGGTGGACCTGCGATTGGCAATCGGTGCTGCGGAGGATGAGCCAGCAACTTTCATCCCCATCACGGTCATTCATGGCAACGAAGACGGGCCTGTACTCGCGGCAGTTTCCGGTGTGCATGGATACGAGTTTGCGCCGATCCTTGCGGCGGACCGCTTGGCCGATCGAATTGATCCCAAAGACCTCTCCGGCACGCTGGTCATCGTTCGCATCGCCAATATCCCCGCTTTTGAAGCGCGATCACCCTATGTGAACCCGATCGACCGAAAAAACCTCAACCGCTCCTTTCCCGGCAGCGCACAAGGCAGTTCAACCGAACGGATCGCGGATATGTTGTCGCGCGAGGTCGTCGCGCGCGCCGACTTCCTAATGGACATACACAGCGGTGACGGCGCAGAATTCCTGGAGGCGTTCATCGGTGTCTATGGAGGTCCTCTATCGACCGATTTCGAGCAAGCGCTGGAAGTGGCGCGTGGCTTTGGCTTTCCAAATGTCGTGCGCTACAAAATGAACACGCAGGAGCAAGTCGACACACGCCGCACGCTTAACCGTCAGGGCGTCGCCACCGGCATTCCAACAATCCTGGTGGAGATCGGACAGAATGGCAGCCGTAAAGAAGAGCATATTGAGGCGATTGTGACCGGGGTTGAGAATGCACTCGGGACCTTGGGCATCTGGAACAAGCCGCGCCAAAACGTGCCGCCGGTGTTGCGATTGTTTGAGAGCACGACCGGTGTTAGCGCGTCACATTCTGGTCTCTTCTATCCGGCCGACCCGGAACGTCGCTATTTCTTTGAAGGCGATCTGATCGGCACGATCCGCGACTATTCAGGGCGCGAAGTCGAACGCCTACATTCACCCATAGACGGATATGCTCTTTATGGCCTCCGAGGACCACCCGTCCGCGCGGGCGATGGCGTCATTACTATCGGGAACCCTGTAGATGACTTTTGAAATGCCCTTCTTTGCTCGTTGCCAAGGGTACGGTTGAGGATCCGAAAATTGCGTCGAATGCGGAATGGGTGCTTTGTATCTCTTGGACACTCATAGAGAAATGGCGGTGCTGTCAGTCTAATCGCAACTCGTCTCCGACCAGCGCAGCTATCCCTTACCCAGCCGCAATTCAGGCCAAAAGGTTTTGCCACTCAGCCAAGGCAGCTGAGCGGGAGGTCTTGTAAGTTTCGCGATCGACTAGGTGACGTTGGGAGTTGAAGTGGTTGTGGACGTTGGCATGGACGGAAGCGAACTTCTGTAGCGATTTCATTCTTCGGAAACGCAGCATCGCCCGCTCTCTTCGTCGGAACGGAAGATGGCTGTTTTCGGCCCGGTTGTTCGCCCAGCGCCCCACCTCCTGTTTGCCGGTGTTACTAAGCTCTCGCATCTCAGCTTTGTACGAGGTGAGACCGTCGGTGGTGATCTCAGCCGGCGAACCGTGGCGCTTGAGCGCCTTCTTCATGAACCGCAGCGCTGCCTTCTTGTCACGCGTCTTCGTCACGTAGCTCTCGAGGATCTCACCCTCCTGATCGACCGCGCGCCACAGGTAGTGCAGCTCTCCGTTGATCTTCACATAGACCTCGTCGAGGTGCCACTTCCACTGCCTGAACGCGCATTCTACTCACCCGCTGGCGCTGCACATCGGCAGCGAACAACGGCCCAAATCGGTTCCACCACAGCCGAACCGTCTCGTGGCAAATGTCGATCCCTCGCTCTGCAAGCAGGTCCTCAACGTTCCGCAGCGAAAGTGGGAACCGGACGTACATCATCACGACCAATCGGATGATCTCGGGCGATGAGTTGAAATAGCGGAAGGGGCTGATTGGTTTGCGAGGCCTCGGCATCGCACCGCCCTACCCGATCAGGCGCGTTCCGCTAACCGGTGCATTTGCTCTGACAGTACCCGGGTGATGAGTTAAAGCGTTTGAATGGGCTGTCTGGTTTGCGGCGTCTGGGCATCAAACCGCCCTACCCTCGCCGCCTCATTCCGCAATAGGTACAGTTAGTCTGACAAGACCCACTGTATCCCCTGAGGCTCTCACTACAGGTGTTTCCGTGCATGAGTTACAAAAAAGTACAATAAATACTACGAGCATTTTTTCCATTGTAATGATCCCAATGCGCAGTTTGAGCGCACGGCTAGATAACCGTGCGCTCAAGTTGCGATAACTTACTTAGGTTGTGGAAGCTCCACTCGCATTACTGGATTACCTGGATCTCCAAACAATAAACCATTCAATGTATCGGCAAAAACGTCAATCACGTCTGCGCCTCCACCAGCTGCTTGCATTTGACCCATGCCCAGATTGCCCTGCCCCTCAACTGCTCTGAGGGTGAGTTCATCGGTGATTGGATCCGTTAGTTCTGGTTCTAGAGAGAAACCTCCAAAGGAGATAAAGTTGGCGAGGTTAAAATCGATCAGTGGTATGTTAAAGTTATTAATAGCATCTTGGGTCGAGTTTGGCGTAACAACGATCACATCTCCCTCTCCGTCACCATCTGTGTCGAACACACCAGGAGCAACTTCCTCACCCGCAGGTTCAATAAAGTCTCCTTCACCGGCGTAGCCGCCTTGGCCACCGCCGCCGCCAGGGCCAAAGTTCACGTATGTTGGTGCCGTTGGGACAGTTAGACGATTACGCTCTACAACGATAAAATCATCTGTACCACCACTCACCAGGTCCAGCTCTTCGCTGTCCAGCGCCCGAAAGCCGTTCTTTTCTACTACGCTTGGATGAAGCAACTTTTTTCTCCATGTTGCATTGTCCTGCACCAATTGTCTTCAACCGGCGGCGGCGCAGAAAACCTCCGGTTATACCGTATTGGTTTGTTTTTCAGAACTAGAATTGATGTTGGTACCAAAGAGAGGTTGCCCCGATGGGACGGTGAGCGTGGAGCTCACGGTTCTCACCTCACTTGGCCTTGATATCTCGCGTGCACCCGGCACATCGATTTGTCGGAGTTTCCCAGCCTCAATCGCGATTGTCTGATGTGCTGCTTTGAGCGTCGCGGGCCTATGAGCAATCGCAACACGAGTGATGTTTAAGCTCTCGAGCGTTGCGAGGATTTTTTCCTCGTTTCCAGCATCAAGATTGGCAGTGCCTTCGTCAAGAATAAGGACCTTGGGATCAGGGTAGAGGGCACGGGCAAGTAATACACGCTGGAGCTGACCACCCGAGAGCACTGACCCCATATCACCAACGAGTGTTTCATAACCCATCGGCATCGCCTCGATTTCAGCGTGAATATGGGCCTGCTTGGCTACTTCGCGTACTCGCTCCATGTCGATTTGCGGATCGAAGAACGCGATGTTTTCAGCTAGCGATCCTGCATAGAGCATATCGCCTTGAGCAACTGATCCGATGGCACGGCGATAATGGCTTTTCTTAAGCGAGCTGATAGGACGGTCGCCTAGCCTGACTGATCCCTGCGTTGGCTCAAGCAGGCCCATGAGGATTTTGGCGAAGGTCGTCTTCCCGCCGCCCGATGGCCCGGTGATGGCAAGGAATGAACCCGGCTCTATCTGAAGGCTAGCACCCTGTAGCACCATTGGTTCATTGGTGCCGTAGCGATGGTACACCCGATCAAGGATCAGCGGCTTAACGAAGTCAGGCTCATCGCTGCTCTTGTCGTCCTGAGAGTCCTCGGTTTTGGCCAACGCAATATCGGCGATGCGCGTGAGATGAACCTTGACGATCTGGAAATTGATCGTCTGCTCAGTCAGCCGCATGCCCGCATCAAGGAACTGCTGCTTGTAGGCTTGGAACGCGAAAATCATCCCCACTGTAAGGAGCGAGTCGAACGCCAGTTGGATCGCGACATAGACAAAGATCACGCGCTCGACGGCGATAACAAACTGTCCAAGGGCATCAAATCCGGCGGACAGTCGGCCCAGCTTGATTTGAGCGTTGACCGCATCCGCCTTGCTCTTCTGCCAAAACCGCTGACGATTGCCCTCTTGGCCGAAGGCTTTGATCGCCGCGATCCCGCGCACCGACTCAATGAAGTTGGTCTCTTCCTTGGCAGCTGTCGTAATAACGTCGAGATTACGAAGGCGGAGCGCCTGCAGAAATGCAAAGCGCAGAGCGACATAGATGGCCAGCGCTCCGATAGCGACCCACGCGAGAGTCGGTGCGTAAACGAACATCAGTGCAAGCGTCAGGAGCGTCATCAATCCGTCTATGAACGCCGCAATCATGCCTTCACTGATGAGCTGGCTGATCGGTTGAGTGGAACCGAAGCGCGAGATGATGTCACCGACATGACGCTTCTCAAAATAGTCGAGCGGCAGGCGCACCAAGTGACGGAACAGGTTGACGATCACCTGATAGGACAGAGAGTTGCTAAGCGTGACCAGGATCAGCGAGCGCAGCCAGCTCGCCATGAAGTTGATGACAGTCAGTCCGCCGAAGCCAAGCGCGAGCATGAGCAGCAAATCGGTATCGAATGCCGGGAACACCGTATCGATTGATATCTGCAAGAAGAACGGGGTCGCCAGCACCACCAGTTGTAGCACAAGCGACAGCAGCACGACCTGACGGATGGTGCCCCAGAACCCACTCATCTTCGACCAAAGCTGAGTGATGTTGAGCTGTTTGCGCTCTATCTTAGGCTTGAAGCTCTCTGATCTCAGTAGATCAAGCGCGACCCCAGTCCACTGGCGCGACACTTCCTCTTCAGTGAGCACAATTGCGCCGCGAGCCGGATCATTGATGTGGTAGCGTTTGCCACGCACACCGCCGGTCACTGCGGTGAGAACGACAAAGTGATTGAGGTTCCAATGCAGGATTGCCGGCATCGAGAGATGCGGCATGTCCTCAATCTCTCCGCGCAAAGGGCGAGCATTGAAGCCAATGTCTTCAGCGACCTGCATCACCTGCTTCAGGTTCGCGCCCTTCAAGGACATGCCATAACGCTGTCGCAGCGTGATCAGATCAGTTTGATAGCCGTGGTAACCGGCAACCATTGCAAGGCAAGCAAGCGCACATTCACTTGCTTCCCCTTGCGGGATGTAAGGCGTTTTCTGCCGCCCACTAAACTCAACAAGATCAAGCGGTGAGTTCATGAGTTGCGATTGAGCACCGCGTTAAGGGGCTGAAGTATCCATGCAAGGAAGCTCTGCCGCTCCAGCACGACGTTGGCTTGCAAGGTCATTCCTGCTTGGAGCGGTGTCGGCTCTCCGAAAGCCTCGACGGTCTGCTCACTGAGTTCGACCTTCACACGGTAGACCGGTTCTTCGAACGGGAAGGGTATCTCTGTCTCGCGCGGATCAACCGCGATGCGGGAGATTGAAGCGACCCGCCCCTCAAAGCTACCAAAGCGCTGGTAAGGAAATGCATCGTACAGCAGCCGCGTTTCTTTTCCGGGTTCGACAAAGCCAATCGCCCTAGTCGGTGCGTAAAGCTCTGCAGTTAGCTTCGATCCTTCCGGCACAATGACCATCATCGGACGATTGGGATTGGCTGGGCGGCCTTCACCGGTTGCTAGTGCTGTGACCCGGCCAGCGATAGGCGCAGTAATCACATAGCTCTGCTCCCCCTGCAGCCGGGCCTGTTCACCGGAAAGGGTCTGCAGATTGCCTTGCAGGCGCGATATGCCTTGTGCTGCATCGATCCTTACGCTGGCGAGCTGACTTTGCGCTTGGCTCGCCTCTGACAGACTGGCAGTGCGTCGCTGCTGAAGACTGGCGAGCTGCTGCTGGGAACTGAGCAAAGTCTGTCTGCGCCGCTCATACTCGATCTTGCTGACGAAGCCGCGTTCCACCACTTCCGATATTTGATCAAAGATCTGCTGGTTGGATGTGACAACCTGTTCTTGGAGGGCGATCTGGTCAGTGATGCTTAGGGCCTGGCTCTCTGCGGAGGCAATCACTGCTACCAGCCGGCTGCGCTCCGCATCAGCTCGGCTGCTTGCCATAGCCACTTGAGCTTCCGTCAGCTCTCGCCTTGCATCAAGCGCACCAAGGCTGCGCCCTGCGACATTGCCACCCTCTGCCGTTTCCCGGTCTGAATTGATAACGAGAAGCTTGTCGCCCTTTCGGACAATCTGGCCTTCACTAACTGCAAGCGAAGAAACTATCCCTGCTTGGCGCGCCATCACCTTCGCGCTGGGTGCATCTGTTTTGAGAATACCGGGAACGGTTTCAATGCGGGCATAGGTTCCGACACTCACCCAAATCGCCGCGATGGCGATGATCGCAAAGAGCGAACCAGCCATAACCTTCGTGGTCAGAGGTTGCGAAAACACAACCTCTCCATGCAGCCGGTCAGTGCTGCTCTCGATCACTTCTTTGCGAAACAATGACGGATGCACGTTCAAACTTTCCAAATCCCCGAATCATACCACTGACTTGAGAAAACCAGTGTCGGTATTATAGTGTCAATGCATTTGCATTGCCATTTATGCCCAAAGAACTGACAGTGTCAACAATCCAATTTTCCGGAGGTGCCTAGAGAATGGTATTCGAACAATCTGGTCTGGGCTATCGAACCAGCCTGAGCCGCAAAGCAAAAAAATTCGTAGTTCGCACTACAAAAATGCTGGCAGCTTGGAGGATGCGATCGTCGCAATCGGCATTGCGGCGTTACGGCAAAAACGATAATCTAGAGCACACTTTAGAGAGAAGCTCATGAGTAAGAAAAAAAAGAAGGTTGTCAGGATGATGGCCTTGCCCAACTGCAGGTCACCTATTTGGAATTCTACATTGAATTGCAGCGTGCGCGCTTGGCCTCACTCGGCGCGAAACCAGCGCAGTCAGAATAGGCTAGTTTGCGCCTGCTGGGTCGAGGTTACGTGATGACTGCCAAGAATGAACTCAGCGACGCCTGGACCACTTGCAAGCTTCACATCTGCGTCCACCAACATTTGTGTCAAAGCTGCGGAATCAACATGCTCGACATACAATTCACGCCCCAACGCATCGCAGAGTTGCTTTGCAGCCGTCAGCATACTTTGCGTTTCTACACAGGCTTCTAAATCTGAGAGGTCCAGGGTCAAAATCTGTACGGGTGCTCGTATCAACTCAGATAGGGTCCGCCCCTCTTCATCCAATCCAGCATATGCGATTTCTATTCCGCTCATAGTCATACGTCGGACGGAATCGA
The DNA here is from genome assembly GCF_057364945.1 of Erythrobacter sp. SN6-5. Lineage (NCBI taxonomy): Bacteria > Pseudomonadati > Pseudomonadota > Alphaproteobacteria > Sphingomonadales > Erythrobacteraceae > Erythrobacter > Erythrobacter sp. SN6-5. The sequence continues at coordinate 1,602,564 of NZ_CP200282.1, read as the reverse complement.
GTTTAAGGCCGGTGGCGTCGGCATATGAAAAACTGCGAATCTGAACAATGGGATTGAAGCCATCCTTGCTAAGCTGTGGCAAGATCCGACAAAAGAACTCGATAGTCGATTGGTCGCCCAATAATCGCTGATCAACGTTCAGGCCCAAGCTTCGCCCTCCATCACCGCGTTCATTCCGGTGTGCCTCTCTCTTCGAATAATGAGCGATCGATTTTTCAATTTGTGAGAGGTCGGTAAGCGACTCTGGGATCTCTAGCACTGCGCCTACTGGCAGCCTGGACTCTAGGTCGTAGACGGACGTTTCTCGCAATAATTGCTGTGAATGAGCAATCCGATCAATACCGAGATCACGGCTATCATCGACATGAGAATCTATGAATTTGAAAGGTAGGTCCTTGGCTCTCAGCTCCGCGAAGTGAGCTTCCAATTCCGCTGCCATCCTGTCGGGAGTCGAGTTCGCAGCCGGACTGAGCGCCAATCCACGCATACTCTCATTGGCAAGGTCGGCCTGAATCAGGTTTTTTGCCATTTCCAATGCTTGTATTTGATCGACTAAAGCAATGAGGGTTGTGTCTGAAGTTTGAAAAATCGGAATGGTCAACTTCGATTTCAAAAGGCGCTCGACGCAAGTTCTCGGCTTCAACTCTTTGGTTGCAAACAGATCGGAATTGATCGCAAAAACAAGGTCATTTGCCCCAATTCGAACACGCCTGAATGCAAGTGAATTTGGTAGTTTGGAAACAGGATGAATTTCTCCTGCGATTTCCATCCCGCGTCGCTCTGCCGATATCCTTGTCGAAACGCCAGTCAATGCAAGAAGAATGGCAAGAGGGCCAAAAATCGAGAAATGGATTTGATATCGCAACGCAACAAATGCGAGGATCAACCATAAAGCTGAAAAAGCCAGAAAAAATCCGTAACTGAGCGCGAGTTTTCTGAAGCGCCAAATGCTCAACCCAAATAAGAGAGCAAAGAAGCTCATAAAATAGTTTGAGATGTAAGGGAAGGGCGAGCCTTTGAGGGTGTAGAGCTCAAGCGCAATATGCTCCGCGAGCTCAGTCGCATTCAGGGACTTGACTAGTTCTGATGCCGGAGGAGCTGAAGTCGGCTCAACAATCACGATCTTGTCACGGAAAAGCTCTGACGTAGGCCCCAAAGCCAATAGATTGTTTTCTTCGATATTTGAAACTTCTAAATGTGTTACTCTCTCATCAACCGAATAAATCGCAAAGAGAAAAAAATAAGGTACATATGGAAATTCGGATTCTTCAGCGAGCGAATACGCTTTCTCTGGTGATAGTTTCGGATCAATTGCTTCTACTGAAATATTCCTGACCTTCCCGAAACCTTCAACCTCTGCAACTCCGAAAATCTGCCACTTTGTGAGCCCCAATGCTGCTACCTGGTAATGGTGTCCAAATCGACCTAGATTTCGAAATCTTTCTAGAGGTAACAAGTCGGCCGTACTTGGCTTTAGGTAACGTCCTTTGGGGTCAAAATTCAAGATTATCTTATCATCAAATTTCGCAATAACGTCAGCAAGTTCCTTGTCGATTTGAGGTGTGGTTTCTTCATAAAGTGGATCGAGTACAATAACTGCCTCAACGCCTTCAGGTGAGATTTTTTCTAGAATACTGGTCAGTGATTTCCTTTGTTGAATTTTTGATGAAGACCTAGATATGTCAGATCTATTTATAATAATAGTGTCATCATCGGCAACATTTATTTCATGTACTTCGGAAAATGTATTCTGAAGAAGTCTATCAAAAGGATTGAAAAAACCAGTTACGGCAAAAAATAGAACTGCTATTAAGATTGCCAGATCGGAAATTTTTACGCGATTTTTCCGTTGAAACTTAATTCTATTGAATACTCTTGATATCACACTTCGTCGCCGAAATTGTTGATGTAGGCAGAGCACAAATATACGACAGTTGCTTTGATAGAAGATATCTCGGCATCCTCGGCGGCTATCGCCGATTTGAGTTTCGCAAAATCGGCTACATCTGATTCAAAGAGAGTCATGCTGGCGGCGACTAAGGACGGAGCAATCGAAGGGCCAGAATCCCGATCTGTGAACATTCTAACGGTCTCAAGAGCTCTAAAGTCAAGCTTCCCTTGGCGGTAAAGGTCATGCGCCTGTAAAAGCCCCTTTGTTAGCGCATTCAATGTCACCATTTTTAGACTTCGCCTCTCGAACAGAGTCTTGGCCTCTAGGGCTAAGAGAAACTCCGGCTTCGAGAACTCCAGTCGATAGCTCCGCCTTTCTTGCAACTTTAGCATTCCTTGCTGTCATTGACGCTGTTGGATAGCCGTGTCATGAGACCGCGAGATGCGGCTGTCAATGCATTCACATGCTCGCGAAAAGGAGTCTCGCGTGTCTGAGCAAGAACGAATAGTCACTCACCTTCGGTCAAAAGTGGTGAATGGGTCGCTCCGTCATAATTCAATCATTCAAATTTCCGACTGCGTCGAGTTTTATGGAGCATCTCGAAACACTGTGGTTGCCGCCATCAAGACCCTTGGGGGTCTGGGCTATTTGGATCAAGATGAGCGCGGTCGCTTCCTTGCTTATTCATGGAACGAGGTACGAATTGACGATCAATTTCGACTAGGATCGTCGCTTCTTGGAATTGCAGCTGAAACATTAATAGCACGCGGATCAAAATCCGAGCGCCTGTGTTTGGCGCGACGCTTGATAGTCGTAGCGCAAGATGGCGTTAAAGGTTCGCAAGACTTGGATGCGCACGTAATGGATTGCGTGCATGCTTTCGCCGCAATCGCGGCGCTGGCGCCTGTTGCAAAACTAGAGGCGGCCTTTTCAGGACTCTTCCCAATCGCCACTCAGAGGATTGCTCTCGCGCTCATGAACGATGGTGAGCTCAAACACTTATGCAATATAATCGGTCAAATGGGAGAGGCATTTGAAACGGGGAATTCGCGCGATTTGAATGCCGCGTTATCGTTAGTTCTAGAAACTATGCGTAGAAAGATAATCGAGCGAGCTCAATTGCTTGAGGCACACAAAGCTTATCCGGTTGTTAGCCTCGCTGCGCCTGAGGAAATTGTGGGAATTTCGGCGCCGATCTCGCCATTTCAAAGCGACACGATCGATCTCGAAACTTGGCTCGCAAAGGCTAACTCGTCTCTAGCTGAGCGCACTGCCTGATAGAATTTTCTGTAGGCTGTTTTGGTAGGTTGCCGTGGTTCGCTAGAGCCCTTCTCGATCTATTAGACACGCTACCCGCGCAGTTTAGGCGCCAATCTCAGACCTGGTCGTTGGTGCACAACCTGAGTTGCGATTCGACTGCTAGATGTTAGCTCGTACCTCGTACTAATGGTTTTGGTCGGCAGTGGGATGGGTAGGCGTGCAGATTTTGGGACGGGCCAGCTATTGCCCGACCCGCCCTTAAGATAATTTGGCGATTAGAACCCGAACGCCACGCCAGCTTGGGCCACGACGGAGCCATCCCCTGTATTGCCAGCAACCCCGGCGCCTATTGCAAAACTGTCGTTCACTCGGCCGGTAAAGCTCGCTGCAAAACCCTGCTGACCGCGATAGGTGGCGATATTGCCAGCGATGGTGAAGGCCTTGTCCGGCATGGCAATGGCGCTGCCAAGCGCGGCGGCTGCCGCAATCCCGCCGCTGGTGCTATCGCTCAGCTCTTCGAGACGGAAATCAAGGTCCTGCACCCGTCCGCTAAGCGCATCGAACTGCGCTGTGGAGACTTGGGCAACCGCATTGAGTGCGACACGAACGTTGTCGACTGATGCGGCGGTGGCCACACTCCTCCGGCCCAGTGTGCCATTGGCGTCTACCGTCACCGCATCCACTGGCCCTACCTGAGCGGCTGTAGATGCATCGATATCGCCGATGCGAACCGAACTACCGTCTCCGCCAAGAGCAACTTGATTGTTCGCTGTGGACGCCGCCTGAAAGCCAAGCGCTGTCGAATTGTTATGTGTCACGCTCGCCTCGCGGCCTACGGCTGTTCCGAACTGCGCGGTCACCTCGCTTGCGCTGCCCACTGCTGTACCAGCGCTGCCGCTGACATTTGCTTGAAAGCCAACTGCTGCCGCTGAGTTGGCTGTCGCAGCGATGTTCACACTTGTCCCGATCCCGGTAGAGAAAGCCCCCTCAACCCGGGCTGAGTTACCAATCGCCGTTGCGTTCAGCGCCCGTGCCTGAGAGCCTGTCCCGAAAGCCGATGTTCCGTTTGAGGTTGCGACAGAGCGCGCGCCCACAGCCGTCGTCAAAGCGCCATTGGTCCGAGCCCTTGCGCCAAAAACAGACGCCTCCTGGCCAATCGCGATCGTCCGATCCCCCACAGCGGTCGCGCTATCACTGCTCGCCAACGCATCAGAGCCGAGAGCGATGGAGGCAATGCCCGTTGCCTGCGCTCCAAAGAGACCACCGGTATCGTCATCATCACCGTCACCGCCAATCGCGATCGCGCCTGTCGCAGTCGCTTGGGCGGCTTCACCCAGCGCAGCAGCTCCTTCGCCTGTGGCATCCGATCCTACGCCAACCGCTGTGGCCGCTTCTCCGCTAGCGGTAGAGAAGGAACCAAGAGCTTGCGCGAAATCAGCTGTTGCATCTGCACTGAAGCCAATAGCGGTGCCAAATTGGTTGGTCGACGTACCCTGCGATCCGACCACAATCGAACCTGTTTCTCCAGCAAGTACTGATGCACCAAGCGCAATTGAAAGTGAACCACCCGCGCTAGCACCAACGCCGATGGCCGTGGCGTCCAAACCAAAGGCGGTAGCGCCTGTACCTGTAGAGTTGACTTCCAAGAAATCACTTCCGCTGACATCGGCTATAGCGGAGTTTAACTGCGCCAAATTAACCGCGTCCGTATCCTGCGTACCAGCTGCGACATTGACGATCTGCCTTTGACCACCAAAGTCTGTGTTACCGACTGACACAGCATTATCCCTACCCGTATTTGAACCTCCGCCCAGAGCGACAGAATTATTTCCGGACACGGCAGCGGACGCTCCGAGGGCAACCGAGAACTGACCCGTTGCGCTGCTCAACTCACCTATCGCAACATTGCTTTGCGTTGTTGCGCTGGCCCCAATCCCAAGCGCAATCGAACTACCACCAGCGGCAGCGCTGCCAGCACCGGCCGCGAAAGCGTTTCCACCTGTAGCTTGCGCTGACTGACCCAGGGCAATTGCACCGTCTGTCGCATTGCTGAAATCACCAATCGCTAACGCGCTTATGCCGGTCGCTGCCGATCCAGCACCAATCGCGATCGCGGCTGTGTCCTGGCTAGATGCATCGCGGCCTATTGCAATGCCATCCTCTCTATCAACTTGACTTCGGAAGCCCAGTGCCACTGATCTGGCTCCACTTGTGCTCGCGGTGATCCCACCGGCAAAACTGAACTGACCAGTCGCTGTCGCACCACCTCCAACTGCGACACTACCATTTGTTGCAGTCGTCAATGGACCCAATGCGGTTGTGCCAATGCCATTGGCTACACTACCTCCCCCTACGGCTAAGGATTCGTCACCGCTCGCCGAAGCTGGACCACCAATTGAACTCCCTGCAATCAAGTCATTGCTGGCACCAGTCAAGGCAGCATTAAGCTGTCCCACATTGACGGCATCCGTATCCGCAACACCAGCAGCCAGATTGACGATCCGCCGCTGGTTGGACCCGCTACCGATGGAAACCGTGCCTGCCTGGTCAGCGATAGAGCCGGCGCCGAGGGCCACAGCCGCGTCAGCTGTCGCGCTGGCGCTGGCCCCGATAGCTGATGACTCAAACCCTGTTGCGCTGGCGCCGTTGCCCACAGCGAGGCTGCTCATCTCACCTGCAAAAGAGTTAAAGCCAATTGCGACCGCGCCGGTTGCGACTGAACCGGTATTTGCATTCGATCCGATAGCTACTCCTTCGATATCCGACGCAGTCGCGCCTCGACCAATTGCCGTGCCATCGTCTCCTGCACTTGCTGAATTGCCAAACGCCGTTGCGTTACCGCCAATCGTCGATGCCCCGACACCGCAGGCTGTTGATGTATCATTGTCAGATGAGTCGGCCCCGCCATCGTTGTCGGTAGCGGCGTCGACGACGCCATCGTCGTCACGGTCGAGCAGGCAATCATCGGCGCGCGCTTCCTGAGATGATGCAAAGAACATGGTTGCACTAACCGTGAGAAATGCGCTCGAAAACAAACGGGTCTTATTCATGTGTATTCTCCCTTGAAAATTTCGGTTGGCATGAATGCACTGCGCAAAGAGATCAGCGCGTAAGATACTCCTGTTTTGATGATCTAGCCGACACCCACGATATACGAGGAGACCGCATCCACCTCGCGTCTAAACCAGACCACTGACTTCAAACCACCAACACTAATAAAAATCAATGTGTTTGCATTGATACTAGGATAAGTTCGAGAAAAGCAAGGAAAATCCTACCCGAAGCCAGTCACACACTTGCTGTGATGACCATTCCTGAGTGCAACACGGAGGTTTGGCATCCAGACCCATCGCGGAGCGATGGGTCTCCAGCGTAGCCACCACTCATTGTCGAACTTGCTTAGTCAGATGGCAAATATTGGGTCGTGAGCCGAATGGCGGCCTTTCGCGTTTGGTCTGTAAGAACCGGACAGTCCACTAACGACCCAAAAGTGGACATTTGGCCAATATGCCGCTTGCGGATTTGCTACTTTCGCGAAGATCAACGAATTTTCCCCTTAAGTTTTTCTGTAGGCCTGCCGGGTGCGAGAGTGTGGTTGTGCATAGAACGCCCTTGCTTGGTGCGCCCTCAATGTGCTGTTTTTTGCTTGGGGAAGCATTCGATTCGAACGCTTAAACTAGGGTGGGAAAATATGCACAAGTCGTTGTTGAGGCATTTGCTGGTGGGCGCGTCCGCTGGCGCTATCAGTCTAGCGACAAATGAGCGCTGCTAATGCCCAGTCAAGCACAGAGACCTGCACTTACGACGCGCTTGGCCGGTTGATTAAGGTCGAGACAAGCGGCGGGCAGAATGACACCGAGAAACGGGTTATTTGCTACGACAAGGCGGGCAATCGAACAGAGCACAAAGCGGCCTCTGGCTCCACCACGCCAACTTGTCCGCCTCCACCGCCTCCTCCCAGCAATTGATTGAGTGATCTTGGGCGCATGAACCGCGCACTGGAGACCATTCACTTGCTTGAGCGGCTGATCGCCGAAAATTGTTCCATCTAATTTGCTTGGGTTGCTATGCGAAACAGAGTTAAGAAAAGTGCATATGTCTCCACATCGTTTCTGGCACTTATTTTGTGCCCGACTTACGCCTTAGCCCAGAATTCTGGCGCAGCTGATGGTCCCGAGCCGCCACCGTCTTTCGATACGCAAACGGCAACAGGTGTTAGCATTGACAGCGGTGCTTATAACTACAGCGAAACTGATCTCACCATTGGCCAGGGCGATTGGCCTCAAGCTCTCACTTTGACCCGAAGTTACAGGAGTGATGCAGATATCGGTTTGGCCAATGCATCGGGCGTTCGTACGCAGGGCTGGTCAACGAGCATTTATGGACGGATCACTGCCAGGGCTGCTGAAATCGAAGGTGCAATTGACCTTGATGATGATGGTTTTCCAGATCCTCCGGGTCAGCCGGGTTGGGTCAATACCAATGTAGTCTTGGGGACGGGTTCAATCGGCTTTCTTGATTCTACCGTCCAATCGCCAGGGCCTTATGAGCCGGATTCGCGAAGGCGCGATACGCTGACATACCTATCGAATGGTAAGCACCGTTATGTAGCTAGCGATGGCGCAGAACTCATGTTTGCGACTGCAAGCAACGCTTATAGGATCGAGAGTTGGCTTGCTGCCGATGGAACGAAGCTTACTTACCACTACTCATCGAACGGCCAGCCAAAGGCAGTCTTCTCCAGTCGCGGCCAAGCCATCCTGTTTGAGCAAGGTACAGCTAATACCTGGTCAAAAGCCTGCGTGGTAAATTTGGCGGAGCATTATGTTCTGCCAGCGTCGAATTGCCCTTCAGGGACGCAGTCGGTGAACTATGGCTACACATTCCCCAGCGGCAAGCCGCCCCAGCTTGTCTCTGCAACCAACGCCATTGGCGATACGGTGCAATATCAGTACTCCTCGCGCGATCATATAAGCTGCATCAAACAGGCGGGGCAATCGAGTTGCTTCGTGAGCAATACCTACAACGTATGCCAACCGCGTCCGGCTACACCAAACGCCAATGTCAAAAGGTTTGATCAAGTGGTTTCCCAGACTTTGGCCACCAGTGAAACATACTCTCTGAGTTTCGACGCCACCCCCTTTTGCCCAATCGAACCAAATAATTCCCCGAGCTCACAGCAAGTTTTGAGCGTCACCGGACCAGACGGTGGTGTGACCACCCTGGAGCGCGATCAATTAGGTCGAGTCACACAGATTACTGATCCGCTCGGGCGGATAACAACGCGAGAATTCATGGCGGGTGAGCCAGGTTTTTTTGTTGACCCGCTCCCTGAAGCCCAGACGTTGCCCGACGGTCAACGCATTGAGTTCACCTACGTCGGAGGCAATCTGGCGCAAACTGTCCGCAAAGCAAAGCCTACCGCTGGCTTGGCTGATATTGTCACCACCGCATCTTATCCATCATCCTGCACAAGCGCGACACGCAAGACCTGCAACAAGCCTTTGTCGACAACGGATGCTGAAGGCAACACGACAGATTTTGTCTACGACGCGGTTCATGGCGGATTGCTGAAGCGGACATTGCCAGCGGATGCGAGCGGCATTCGTCCAGAGACGCGTTATGCCTACTCTCAGAAGTATGCGTGGCTGAAGAATGCAGGTGGCGGGTTTACGCGCGCTGCGACGCCGGTGTGGGTTCAGACATCACAGTTCAGCTGCAACACGAGCGCGATGTTGGCGAACGGCAATTGCGCTGGCGGGGCTGCTGATAAGGTGGTGACCACTTACGAGTATCAGAAAGGCAATGCGAGCAAGGGCAGCAATGTGTTCCGCGTGGGCATGGCGGTGACGGCGGACGGTGAAACGCTGCGAACGTGCTACGGTATTGATGAGTATGGCCGACAGATCTCAGAGACCCAGCCCAAGGCTGGCCTGGCGACGTGTCAGTGAGGGGCGGGATGATGAAGCAGCTCCTCACCATCGCCGCCTTGAGCCTAACTGGTGCAGCCTTGCTGGCCCCGCACGCAGCAAGCGCGCAGTCGTCGCCGTCGGATTACACCTCGGCCACGCGCTATGATGCGTTGGGCCGGGTGGTTGGCACGATTGCGCCTGATCCCGATGGCACAGGGCCGCTGAAGCATCTGGCAACCCGCACCACCTACGATGCGCGCGGCAATGTTGTTCGCGTGGAGACAGGCGAGCTTGCAAGCTGGAAGGATGAGACCAAGGACCCGCATACGCAGTGGAACGATTTTACCGTCCAGACCACGGCTGAGACGACCTATGATGCGCTCAGCCGCAAGCTAACCGACAAGGTTACGGGCTTGGACAATGCGGTCGTCAGCTTAACGCAGTACAGCTACGACAATGTTGGCCGCCTGGAGTGCACCGCGGTTCGCATGAACCCAGCGATCTATGGCAATCTACCGGCCAGTGCGTGCACGCTTGGGGCTGAGGGCACGCAAGGCCCTGACCGCATCACCAAGTCGGTCTATGATGCCGCGGGTCAGGTGCTGCAGGTGCGTAAAGGTGTGGGTACGGATGTTGAGATCGCGGACTCGACCTATTCCTATACGCCCAATGGCCAGCTTGAGCAGGTCGTGGATGCCAATGGCAACCGCGCAAAGATGGTCTATGATGGGCACGACCGTCAGACGAAATGGATCTTTCCATCGAAGACCCGGCCTACTGCGTTCAACGATACGAACCCAGCCACGGCGCTCAGCACGGCGGGCGCGCTCTCAACCGATGACGGCATCGCTGCGACTGATGATGTTGAAGAGTACACCTATGATGCCAATGGCAATCGCACGTCGCTGACCAAGCGCGACGGCTCCGTGCTCACCTATGAGTACGATGCGCTGAACCGTATGACCAAAAAGATCGTGCTTAGGCACGCGCAGGCTTGTCTGCGGGACATACCAGGAATGTCCTCTACACCTACGATCTGCGCGGGCTGCCGATCCTCACACGGTTCCTCTCGTTGAACGGCCGGGGGCAGGCCAACACTTATGACGGGTTTGGCCGCCTCAAAACCACGTTTGACAACACGGATGGTACAGGCCGTGTTCTCTCCTACGAATACGATGCCAATGGCAATCGCACGCGTATTACGCACCCGGATGGGCATGCATGGTTCTTTGACTATGACAAGCTCAACCGGATGACCGATATCGGGAGCAATGTCACCAATATCAGCACGCTCAGCTATAATGAAAGAGGCCTAATGTCTGGCCGAAGCTGGCACTTTGCAACTTTGTCCGACAATTCTCAGTCTTACGATTATGACCCGGTTGGGCGGCTAGATGAGATTGGCCTGAATCTCCATGGCTCCTCATCTGACGTAACCTGGAACTACACCCGCAATGCGGCCTCTCAAATCCGCACAGAGACGCAAAGCAATGATGCGTACAGCTGGGATGGCCACGTCAATCTCAACCGCAGCTATCAGACCAACGGCCTCAACCAATATGAGAGCGCAGGATCAGCCAGCTTTACCTATGATGCCAATGGGAACCTGACCTCTGACGGCACCAACACTTACACCTATGATATTGAGAACCGTTTGGTACGTGCTGCCAACAGCAGCTATGCGACCAACCTTTACTACGACCCTCTCGGCTCGGCTCTATGCCACTATCTCGAGCAAGCCAGGCCATGGCGCGGTCTTCTTTCTTAACGATGGCAATGCGATAATCGCGGAATATCTCAGCAATGGCTATGTTGCCAATCGCTATGTGCACGGAGCTGATCCGGGCGCTGACGATCCGCTAATCTGGTATGCCGGGCCAAGCGTCGCGCTTGAGCGTAGGTACATCCATGCCGACCCGCGAGGAAGCATCGTCGCGATCACCGATTACCGCGGGGTCTCGGTCGGTACCAATACCTACGACGAATATGGCATCCCGGGCTCGGCCAACACCGGGCGGTTCCAATACACCGGCCAGGCGTGGATTCCAGAGATCGGCCTCTACTACTACAAAGCCCGGTTCTACTCACCGACCCTCGGCCGGTTCCTCCAAACCGATCCCATCGGATACGAAGACCAGTACAACCTCTACGCATATGTCGGAAACGATCCGATTAATAACGTCGATCCGACTGGGATGAGCACCTGCAAAGGCGGCGGAAAAAAGCCCGGCCTCTTTGGGGTGGTATTTTCTGGCGTACTATTGGCCTATTGTTCTTTGACCGGCCAGGGACCCAAGCGACCTCCTCCGCGTCGGAGTGACGAGATCGAGGTGCCAGCCCCAGAGGCGCCCGCACGCGGAGCCGGATCAGGGAGAGGTGGAAAAGGCGAGAAGGGCGAGAAGGGCGAGAAGGGCGAGAAGGGCGAGAAGGGCGACGATAAAGCTAATGGTGGAGAAGGCTCTTCTGCAAGCCGTGAGTCTGTAGAGATCCTCTTTCCAGGTCTGGTATTGTTTGTAACCGTAGCTGAAGGACTGACGGAACTTATAGACGATAACCTACCGCAAGAAGAAACTATTGACGAATCGCAAAACCGTAGGTGACAATATGAAAAGCGAAAGCGAGAAGGAGGCTGAGTCTGCAATCCTTCAGCAGCGCTATGACGATGCTGAAAAGATACTTTTGGAGTTAGAAACCAACGGTAGCCCATACGTCTTGCGCACGTTAGGTTGGATGAATGAGACTGGGGTAGCGTCAAATTCAAATACCGAAAAAGCCATTACTTACTATCAGTCAGCAATCGACGCTGGCTCAAAGCGGGCCATCGTAGATCTTGGAATAGTCTTGTCGGGAGCGGCTAGGGACTCGGAAGCCATTCCAGTCCTTCGAAAAGCGACTAACGATGGCAACTTGTCAGCTCTTTATCATTTGTCCATCGTTTTGCTCCGTCACGAAGATGAAGAGCACCGATTACAAGGTCGGCTGTTTCTCGAACAAGCTTCGCATCGGGGCCACCTTTACGCAACGCAAGAGCTGATAACACGACAGTATCAAGAAGATCCATCTTTTCTAAGGATTTTCGGGTATTACAAAAGCAAAATAGAAACTGCCATTGAAATTTTCCGGACTTTTCGAACTGATCCATATTCTGAGAAGATTTGCTAAACGCCACCTTCTTGCAATATTGTAGTTCCGGAAGGTCCGGGGACAGTAAGCCTAATTGATGTTGCTAGCTTCAGACCCTAGCGTCTTTGTAATTATCGGACGTGCACGCTTCATCATTTTCAGGTCTGCCTCCCACATTAGGTCAGCGCAGCAATCGCCTACTGCCGATGTTCTGTTCAGGTGATGAGCGAAGGGACAACCTCAATTGACCGAGTGCCGCAGATGCCTTGGTTTTCCTACTAAGCGGCCTTGCGCTAAATCTGCGGCGGCTCTTTCACACCGTACATAAAGCCGTTCGCTCACAGCGAGTGCGCCTCCGTGCGCTGTTCGCAAACCCAGCCATGCGCACAGACCACTCGTCCGGCACGCCCAAAAGTCACACTTTGGAAAAACGCATAGGCGTTCCAGCGCTCCGGCGCCGCCTCCAATCAATCGCGCCTTAGTGACGCCCCGGCATAGGGATCATGGTCCGAGGGCGGCAGATCGCCCCGAGCGCCAAGCCCCGGCTGCGCCTCGATCACTTGACTGACCGGTGCATAGGCTGGAGAGCTGTCACCGATTTGCATAAACCCGCTCGCAATCACCGGCGCGCCCAGCAGTACAAAGCACACCAACACAACGCGCATACCATGCCGCACTGGCAACCGTCCCGTGAGCAACATCAGCCCCAAAAACGCCACCGCCAGCACGCATAACCCCAGTGCAAGCTCGCCAAACATCACATCGCCAACCCAGCCCACAGAGCTTCCCACCACCGGCTCCGGTGCGGGCTCGAATAGGCTGGTTTGTGTGCGTGTCATCACGTCATCGCTCTGCAGTTAAGATCACAGAATTGCAATGGCTGCTTCCACCCCCAATGTTGGCCGTAAGACAACGGCTCGAACTGGGGCGCAAAGCTGCCGTTCACTCGGTGACCGTCCACCACTCTGGCCAGTTCACTTTGTGCCGCATGCGGGTGCAGCTCCACACTTCGCGCTGCTCGGCCTCAGTAAGTTGCCGGTCGCCAAGCCCCGCAAGTGCGGCCTCAATCGCCCAAGGATTGATTTCCCAACGCACACGCTCTTTGTCAGTCGGGTACTTCTTGATCGCAACGCCAAGCGTCCGCAGAACGCACTCGATCTGCATGGGTACCAGCACGATCTTCGTAATCCCAAGGCCTTCCGCATCCGCGTTCTTAGCACGCGCAGTTTCGAGGGCGGCCAATGATGAGCGAGCCGCTGCGCTGTCTCCAACCAGTCCTTTCTGCGTGAGCTGAAGGATAAAAGCCTCGGCTGCTGTAATGCGGCGCTCACGTCCATCCTCACGTACCGTGACCATTTGCCCCAGAACATGATCATAGGGGATCTGCGAGTTGCGCTTACCCTTGGGCCGTCCTTTGGGATTGCCGGATTGGCCCTTCTTGAACCGAGTAGCGCTCGGCGGCTTGCCGTAACCGATTGGCGCAAATGTGTTACCTTGGGCTTCATTCTTGAACCGGCTCATATCCCGCTTCCTCGCGGCCAGCGCAGCTTGTCAGAATCTTTAGTAAAGAACTTTATGTCGCTCACATCTTTCGCAGCGAGTTTGCGTTTGCCCGGGCGGCTCAATCCAGCCTGAGCAGCCCAGGTTGCCACCTTCATACGAGGTTCGGCGTCGTCGCTCAGACTTGGTTCTGGTTCGAGGATGCCCAGAGTAGTGAGAGCCTCGCGCGCGTTGTCAGAGCTTTGTTCATGCACCGTGCTGACTTGCCCAGCGGCCGGCTTGTTGCGTTTAGCAAGCGCCGCCTCGCGTTTCTCGATCATCTTGAGCACCTGCCGGATAGCCATCTTGCTGCCGTCCAGCGCTGCCTGATAGGTTTGTAGCTGAAGTGCTTCATCGACGGTCAGCTCACGTTCCTTGCCGCTTTGATTAACGGTCAGAACCTTGTCGAACACGATATCGAACGCAGAGACGTTGGGACGGCGCTTCTTGGGGCGCCCGGCAGGGTTGCCTGGCCTTTCTTAAAGCGAGTATCACCGCCCCGGCTCATTCAGCAGCCTCTTGCACGCTGGACTCATCTCCCGAACGGTGGACCAGCTGCGGCTCTTTGCCCGTGATCTGTGACCAGCGCGTCATCGCCACATCAACATAGGATGGATCGATATCGAGCCCGCGGAACGCGCGTCCAACCCGCTCAGATGCGATCAAGCTAGTGCCGGAACCAAGGAAGATATCCAGTACCAGTTCGCCTTGGCGGGTGACGTCGCAGATCGCGTCGGCAACCATGGCTACCGGCTTTACCGTGGGATGCAGCTCCAGGTCCTCACGCCGCGACCCGCGCATCGAGTTGACCGAGGCGTAGTCCCAGACATTGGTGCGATTGCGGCCATGCTTACCAAGCTCGACCGCGTTTGTGTGCGGCGCATCACCCACTCGGTAAACAAACACCATTTCATGCTTGGAGCGGTACAGCGATCCCATCCCGGCATTGCTCTTGTTCCACACGCAGATGTTGAGCAGCTTGTTGTAAAGCTCGGCAACCGACGCGGTCACATCATCCATATGGCGCCAGTCCATACAGACAAAATGCACCGCACCATCGCGCGATACTTTGGCGCAGGCGCCAAGCGTGTCGGTGAGAAAGGTTTGGAACTCATCTTCGCTCATCTCGCCAGACGCCATCGCAAACTCGCGGTGGCGGCCTGCTGCATTGACATGGCCATTGACCTTCACATTGTAAGGCGGGTCCAGGAACGCGCAGTCGATCTGCGCGCCTTCGCCAACCAGCTGGGACAGGAACTCTGTGTCGCGGCCATCGCCGCAGCCAATGCGGTGTTCGCCCAGCTGCCAGATATCGCCTATCTGAACCCGCGGCGCACTGGGCACTTCCGGAATAACCTCATCATCCGGGTCCGGGCTGTCCGCCAACACGACGTCGATCTCGCCTGAGCTGAACCCTGTAAGACCCAGATCAATATCGATCTCAGGCAGCGAGAGCTCGGCTAGTTCAAGTTTGAGGATCTCCATGTCCCAACCAGCATTCAGCGCGATCTTATTGTCAGCGATCCGCAGTGCCTTTTTCTGCGCTTCGGATAGCCCGCCAAGTTCTATGACTGGAACTTCGGCAAGCCCCATGTCTTTGGCGGCTCGCAATCGGCCATGTCCAGCGATGAGATTACCGCTTGGATCAGCGAGGATCGGATTGGTGAACCCAAACGCCTTTATCGAAGCGACAATCTGCTCGATCTGCTTCTTGGAATGCGTGCGCGCATTGCGGGGGTCAGGGGTCAGCGCTGAGAGGGCCTTGTAGACCACTTCGAGCGGGCGATCGGCAGTAGGGGCTGCCTCTGTTGGTGTTGGTGTCATGCTGAAAATATATAGGAACAAAGCAGGTATCCCAAAGGGGGTAAATTGATTCAAGCGGGGACAAATCGTGCAAAAACTGAGTCGCTGGACTTCTTTCTACTTTTGAGCATTGGTGCAGGTGCCCGGCCTGTTCGGGCTCGTGCCGGTAGCGGCCGCCACTTTGGGCGGCCTAAGCAACCGGAGAACACGCATGACAAAGTCATCAAAGGCCCAAAAACCAACCAAGCTTGATACGCTTGATAAGCGTCTCAAGCGCAAGAACGGCGCCACTATTGCCGATATGATGACCGCAACAGGGTGGCAGCAGCACTCAGTGCGCGGGGCTATGGCAGGCGCGCTTAAGAAACGCGGGCTTATCATCACTTCACAGAAGGTGGATGATGTCCGCCGCTACAGCGCTGAGCAATCGGCGTGAGCGTTGCACAGAACGATCCCGAGCAACTGGTCCGCGCCATTGAGATGATGGACCTTGAGGCACTGCGCAGCACATGGAGGCGGCGCCACGGCATCCCTCCAACCCTGCGGTCCGAGCCGCTCATGCGGATGCTGCTGGCATGGCGGGTGCAGGCCGAGGCCTATGGAGGGATCGATACCGAGACCCGCAAAGCGCTGGCCCGAACAGGCGCACCCCAGCCTGAAGGGCGCAAGCTCGGCCTCGGTGCAGTCCTTACCCGCAATTGGAAGGGCCGAGAGGTCAAGGTGGTGGTTGAGGAGGATGGGTTCCGCTGGGAGGGCGAACTTTATCCCAGCCTTTCAGCGGCAGCGACTGCGATTGCTGGAAGCCGCTGGAACGGTCCGCGCTTCTTTGGCCTCAGGGATGCGACATGACCAAAATCAAACAAGCGGTCCGCTGCGCGATCTATACCCGCAAAAGCTCGGAAGAAGGCCTTGAGCAGTCGTTCAACAGCCTGGATGCTCAGCGCGCTGCTGGCGAGGCTTATATCACTAGCCAAGCCAGCGAAGGCTGGAACATAATCCCCACTCTCTATGATGACGGCGGCTACTCTGGTGGCACGTTGGAGCGGCCCGGCCTGCAGGCTCTGCTGAGTGACGTTGAAGCGGGGCGGATTGACGTGGTGGTGGTCTATAAGATCGACCGGCTCACCCGCTCGCTCACAGACTTCTCGCGCATCATCGAGACCTTTGATGGGGCCGGGACCAGCTTTGTATCTGTCACCCAATCGTTCAACACCAAGGACTCGATGGGACGGCTCATGCTCAACGTGCTGCTCTCATTTGCGCAGTTCGAGCGCGAGGTGACCGGAGAACGTATCCGCGACAAGATCGCTGCTTCCAAAGCCAAGGGCATGTGGATGGGCGGCAATCCGCCGTTGGGTTATGACCGGCCCAAAGAGGGCACGCACAAATTGCTGGTGAACGAGACTGAAGCTGCCAGAGTGAGAAGTATATTCAGCCGTTACCTGGAGATCGGCTCGGTCCATGCTCTCCAGCGCGAACTCACAGCGCAGGGCATTGTCTCCAAGCATCGTACCTACTCCAACGGGCGAACATCGGGCGGCACCCCGTTCAGCCGCGGGGCGCTTTTCCATCTTCTGCGCAACCGCATCTACCTTGGGCAGATTGTCCATAAGGACCAGGTGTTTGAAGGCGAGCATGACGGGATCGTCGATCCGGACCTGTTTGAGCGAGTGCAACGCAAGCTAGATGCCAATGCTCGCCGCTACCGCGCCGCTGCTGACACCCGCGTCACCAAAGCACCGCTTACTGGCAAGCTGATTGATGCAAACGGCGAGATCATGAGCCCATCATTCTCGCGTGGGCGATCAAATCGGGTCTACCGCTATTACGTCTCCGCTTCGCTTCAACAGGGAGGCAGCCAGAGCCAGAACCAGATCGTTCAAAGACTGCCAGCGCCTGCAATTGAAAAGCTCGTCGCCGACATAACATCGCGTTGGCTGCCGCGTGAGGAGCATCCCCTCGATCATACAACGGCCGTTCGGATCGCCGATGAAGGATTGGTCTTCGAGTGCCCCGCAAAGCTAGCCGACGACATAGCGCAGCATCTGGAGGGCGGTGAGCGGATGATCCATACCTCTGCCAAGCTCTGCCGGATCCACGTACCGGTCGCACTACCACTACGCGGCGGCAAGCGTCTCATCATCCCATCCGGCAAGCCCGATATCCGCCCAGACCCGACCCTAATTGCTGCGCTTCGCCGCGCGCATTCCCTGCTCGGCCGCGACCGCAAGGGGATGCCGATGCTCGAAGTGTCGCCTCCCTCCGCCTACAATCGCAATCTGGTTCGGCTTGCTTTTCTCGCGCCGGATTTCCAGTGCGATATCCTGGCAGGACGCCAACCGCCTTCGCTCAATCTTCAGCAGCTTATCAAGATGAGCTTTCCGGTGAGCTGGAAAGAGCAGCGCAAGGCACTGAATTGGCCAAACACGAACTAGCCTGTTCCGGCGAGTAACAGGCCTGTTCTGCCTAAGTTGCACCCTGTTATGGGCGGATAAATACCCTGTTATGTCGAATAACAGGGAAACACCCATTGGAACCCATAAACCTCTATAATCACGCGCTTCTATCGGACGTAATCGAGTCAATTTTTATCGACTTGGCCTGTTTTTGCCCTCAAATGCACGATTTTCCCTGTTTTATCCCTGTTAAACAGGCAAACCGCACTGATTACGATCGGCGCAGAGACTGGCTGCGTAAACTTCGCCTGATACCTGCAGAGACTGATGCTGAATATCCCGCGAACGGCGCTTTAGCCTGCTCAAGCGCCTGCACACCGCGGCTTTGCGCGCGCGCCCTGCAAGCTGAGACTAGTGCTGGGGGTGGGTGGCGGAGACGGTGTCTTCCTAATATGTCTTTTAATAAATTGAATTATAGCTGAATTTCGATATCTTTTATTTTTTAACCCACGAATTTCCCCACATTGCGCCATGGCTCGTTCGCACAAGAGCCTTGAGTTACTTTCCCAAGGCGGTAGCAAGTGCGTCAGTTAACGTGCCAATCGCAATCAGCGGGTTTGCATTGTTTCGTCAAAACTATGCGACATAGGCTTTCAAACTTCACGCAATCGAGATCCAAGGAGCTCGTAATTGCCCCAACATGTTTCAAGCAGTTTCATAGAATTGCGATGATGTCTCGTTACATATCTGGGCCCACTGCTGCTCTGGCTCTTAATCAGCGGGTCCTAGGTTCGAACCCTAGTGCGTCCACCAAATACTCTTATAATTTCAAAATGTTATACACCTTCTTAGCTGCCCAATTGATTTGTGGAGCCTAATATCTCGAATTAGGCTCCCTATAGGCTCCACTTCTCTACCTGTGCATAAGCGTCCATCACCGTTTGATTCTAGCCTGTCTGACGACTCTTACCGAAACAGGCTCTAATGAACACGAGTCGCTTCACTGCATTGAGCGTCGAGCTTTAGCTGCTTCCATCGATTGATAAGCAGCGGACAATCTCCAGACGTTGTGCCCAAATTCAAGATCCGGTCCTACCGTCGCGGCTTGGTTGGCCACTAGGCCGCACCTCAGCCAAATAATCGGATGACAAACTTGCGCCGAAAGAAACTGCGCTAGAAGGAAGCTGAGAACTCCCGCGCCGTTCTCCATAGTTTCGTCGGATAGTCCATTATAAGAACAGCTTTGTTAAGATCACCGACGCCGCAACAAGAGCAGCACCGGATATCAAGCCCCAAGCATAGAACTTCCACGGTTCCTCATTTTCCTCGGTCCATCGATGGTTGATTTCAGCCATCCATCGCCGAATGCTTGCCATCTGCTCTTCTGGCGTCATTTCTTCTGGATCGATCTGTGGGGGCATATCAGAATCCAAGTTAGTCAAATAGTCCTCACTGACAAGATGAGAAAGGGGCCGATTGAAGAAGTCGGGATATGCTGCTGAAGCACACTTGTGCCTTCACAAGGCCTTTAGAGGCCAATTCAACCTAGTTTGCTTGAAGCGCTGGGAAGGCCATCCCTGTGGGTTGCTTGGAAAACTCCAGTTACAGTTCTAATCAGATGACTGACTCACGCAAGAGCTTGTCGAGTCTTATAATTTGATTGCAATGCAATCGATTTCACGCCAACAGAAAAATGCATTAGAGGTTGCTTAGGTAATCATCGGGGGACGCACCGCTGTAACGGTTGCGTCCCCTTTTCTAAAGGGCGCGGTCCGCGAACTACTGCCGCATCAAGCCTTTGGAATGAAATAAGATGTGACCTTGGCTCCCTAGGTTTTAGTTCTCGTATTTAGCGCTCCAGTTCGCCGCGCCAGAGCATCTCTATGAGATGGCCTTGAGTAATCCCCCTCCTCGCTGCTTCCTCTACGATAGCTTCGCCTACTTCAGGAACCAGCTTCGGGTGAATCTGATACGTGCGCGGGCTCGGCTTTCGACCCGGTTTTTTCCTCAAAGACCGATCTAGACGCGCGTTTTCTTCTTTCGTTGCGTGAACCTGGCGAAGAGGTTCGGTGGATGGCCTTTCAGGCGCATAAGTGATGCGTGTAAAAACCGGCGTCTCGTTCATTAACAACCTCCATAAAGGATCGGAGGCGGCCCGAAGCCGGGTGTTGGAAACCCTGCGTCACCACAAGGCGCCGCCACCTTTAGGCGGAACCTTGGACATACGCGACGGCCACCCGGCCAGCATACTTGCTGAACGGCGATGACGATCTGAGGTTTCCACGCCTCACCTGCCGGGACAGACCAGCAGGCAGTGCTTCCATGTCCGATTACAATTGTATGGGCAAGTGGCAATCAGAGAACGCACACTAGTATGGCGTTACTCACTGGCTAGAGATCAAGATGCGCCTAGCCGCCTCAAAAGCGCAGGCCTCTATTGACCTGTTCACGCCATCCTACTGGTGCAGACTATGGGTTCCTTTTGCGCCTTTTTGGTGCTTTTGAGCTGTTGATAATCAGCACACCATCTTTACGGACAGCGTGCTTACGTATCTCAGTCCAACTGCGACCGAACAGCTCAAAAGCTTTACGGGCAACCGCACGCGACTTGTCCGAATTTATACGCATACTTTGATAGTAGGCAGATGACCGAAACCAAGCGATGGCCATCAAATGCAACGCTTGCTCTTCGCCAACTAACTCGCTGTTCTCAGATACGTCCGCTTTGCGCCCCAGTCCAAGACATAGCCATTCGAGATCTTAGCGTCCGAAAGCAGACATTCCCCGAGGCCATTCCGGCCAAGGAGAATGACAATGACTTACTCACACTTTGACCCTGCTACTCAGAACCGAGTGCCGTGGAACTTTGGCGCGAAGATCGGCCCCAAGCGGCCATTCAATCAGAAACAAATATGGGCGATCCGCTTCTTCCTGGATCGAGAAGAGCGTATCAGAGACAGGGCGCTGTTCGACTTGGCGATTGATAGCAAGCTGCGAGGCTGCGATCTCGTCGAGCTTAAGATCGCTGACTTGGTGAGTGGTCCGGAAATCAGAACGCGAGCGACAATTACCCAGCGAAAGACCGGTCGGCCTGTTCAGTTTGAGATCGCATCAGACGCGCGTGCAAGCCTGTTTGCCTGGTTGGAACTTAGGGGTGGTGACGTCGAGGACTTTGTCTTCCCCAGCCGTGTTGATCACACCCGTCATTTGAGCACCCGGCAATACGCTCGACTTGTCGACGAGTGGGTTGAAGCGATTGGCCTGCGTCCAGAGGAATATGGCACACATTCGCTTCGTCGAACGAAGGCCTCGATCATCTACAAGGCCACAGGTAACATCCGAGCGATCCAAATTTTGCTTGGTCATTCAAAAATTGAAAATACGGTCCGATACCTGGGCGTCGATATTGAAGACGCTCTCACACTTGCTGAGAAGACCGAGATCTGACTGGAGTTGGGCGCTGGACTCGCATGACCCAGCGTCCGCTTTTGAGGGTGAATGCGGACATACAGCATCACAACCAATCGGATGATCTCAAGCGATGAGTTAAACGGTGAAATGGACTAGGCCGTGTTGACAAAAGGGATTCCCAAAGCCCCCGAGTTCTGATTCAAGACTGCTTTTTGAGGAGCAGTCATGGGTCGTGGGGACTTGTCGGATGCGGAGTGGGAGCTGATCGGGCCGCTGTTGCCGCCTGAGCGTGGTCGCTGGGCGCGACCGGCGGGCGATAACCGGCGCTTTCTCAATGGCATGCTCCACGTGCTGAGAGTGGGCTGTCCCTGGCGCGACATGCACGAGCGCTACGGCAAGTGGAACTCGGTCTATGTCCGCTTCCGGCGCTGGGCCGAACAGGGCGTCTGGGATGCCCTGCTGCAAACGCTGGTCGATTTGGGCCTCACCGACGATTGGCAGCATATGATCGACAGCACCAGCGTTCGCGGCCACGTCTCGGCAGCGGGCGGAAAAGGGGGGCAGTTAAGAACGCTCTTGGTCGATCACGCGGCGGCTTTACGAGCAAGATCCACACCCGCTGCGACAATCAGGGACTGCCTCTCGGCTTCATCCTGACCGGCGGGGAGGCCTCCGATTACACCGCTGCTGAGCCACTGATGGCGATCCCTGTAGTCGCGCCCAAGGCGCTGCTGGCGGACAAAGGGTATGATGGCGACCGCTTCCGGGAGAGCCTGCTGATCCGGGGCATCCTGCCGATCATCCCACCCCGTTCGAACCGCAAGGTGCCAGAGCATCCCGATTACCGCCGCTACCGTGACCGCAACCGCGTCGAGCGCATGTTCGGTAAGCTCAAGCAACAGCGCCGGATCGCCACCCGCTACGACAAGACCATCCTCTCCTTCGAGAGCTTCCTCAACCTCGCCGCCACCCACCTATGGCTGAAGCCTTTTGTCAACACAGCCTAGGAAGTTTCTTACGTCTGGGCATGGTCCCCGCCCTACCCAATCAGCGCCAAACTTCAATCAGGTACACTTAGTCTGACAACACCCACAATCTTCAATGCCCGGAATTCTCATTCAAAGACAGCACTATCATGTTGGGGAAAGCCGTCATGTATCGCGATACAGTTGATTGTGAACAACAAAGAAAAGGCAAAGATAAGCAAAACCCAGAAGATCAATGAAATTAATCCGAATACAGTGTTATCCAAAACGACAGCTCCAATTGAAAATTCATACCAAAGCTCATAACTTTCCATAACTAAGCTGGTCAAAACAAAGGAAGATCCAATAAATGAAACAAAAAAACGAAATCTTTTTCGACCTAATAAGGAGAAAATTACCAATAAAGCGCTAGCGTTTGCCAAGAGAAACGTAAGATCTTCCTTTCCGAAGGGCAGTGCACTATCAAAAGAGACAACCGAAAAAACGATGAAAATCGATGCGATGATCACGCAGAAAAAGTTCACTAGAGGATGTATCTTTCTAAGTGCCCGACGCATCATTGTGCTCCAGAATTTGGGTTAATATCTGTAACGGTCCCAGCTGCCCCGTACATACTCATGAAGAATTACAGGAGTCCCACTTGTTCGGATCGGATGAGTGAGATCTGCGTATGATGGGCCCGCCGTGTGTCGAAATGGCGTCGCGAGACGTCTACCGAAGATAAGCCTGTTAGCTCCAACGGGATTGTTATGGATATGACCTTGGAGAATCAGCTTCCATCCCTTGTTTGGTCCAGCTGTAATTGAGCCAACAGGATCAACCTCACCGTCTTCTCCAGGATGTATAACTCCTAACCTATCACCATTTTTAGGATTTTCAAAAATACTATAGGTTATCTCACGTTCTCCTTTGTGTTTAGCGAACATCCTGAAAGCGCGATCTTGCACTATTTGTTGTGAATCCGCGAGGTCTTGATCGATGTCTAACGTTTCATCATTTCCATCTGTGCCGTTCAAGAATCCCGGCGATGTTCTTGCGTCGTTCGGTGAGACCCTTCCGCTATTTGTATTCTGCGATCCAGTTTGACCACTGGTTCCCGAGCTTCCATTGTATGATCCGGGACAATCCCCTCCGTATGCCCTGCTGCAGCCTTCGGTGCCAGTAATCCATACTGCAAGCCCCGTCGGATCGACGCCATTTATCGGATCGTTTCCGACATAGGCGTAGATATTGTAGCCATCGTCATACCCGATAGGATCGGTTTGGAGGAAGCGGCCCAGGGTCGGTGAGTAGAACCGGGCCTTGTAATAGTACATGCCGACGTTCTTTTGCCAGGTCTGGCCGGTGTACTGGAACCGGCCCTCGTTTGATGAACCAGGTATGCCATATTCGTCATAAGTGTTCTTAGCCATGGGAAGGCCATAATACGTCGTAACTCCAACGATCGAGCCGCGAGGATCGGAGTGAAGATAGCGCCGCAAGTGTGAGGCTTGTCCATCGCTGGGATACCAGACCAGCGGATCGTCCGCGCCTGGGTTGGCGCCGTGAACATAGCGATTGATCATCACGCCATTGATATCGTATTCCGCGATCAGCGCATTGCCATCGTAGAGATAGAAACGCCGCGCCTCGTAGTCGCCCTGTGATCTATACAAGCGCCCTAGCGGGTCATAAAAGAGTTCCGCGATCAAACGGCCAGTATAGCTGAGGTTATTGCAGTCAGCATTGACCTTAGCGCGCCGTGCAACCAGGCGATTTTCAACATCGTAAAGATAGACGTTTGTACCATCAAAGGTCAGATTGCCATTGGCATCATAACAAAACGCCGTAGAACCTGCGCCCTCATATTGATTAAGGCCGTTGGTCTGATAGCTGCGGTTGAGATTGACGTGACCGTCCCAGCTGTAAGTATCGTTGCTCTGCGTCTCGGTCAGGATCTGCGAGGCCGGATTGCGGGTGTAATCCCATGTGACATCCCCGGTGAGCCCATGGAGGTTCAGGTCGAGCTGGTTCAGGCGCCCTACCGCGTCATAGCCGTAAGCGCGCGTGTTGTCATACGAGCCAAATCCAAAATCGGCGCCCTCTGGCAGACCCCGTTCATTAAACTCAAAAAGGGCAATTTGAGAGGTAGTTTGCAGGATACGCGTTGGGCGATTGAGGCCATCGTATTCGTAGCCAAAGTACAGTCCATCCGGGTGCTTGATCTCCGTCCGATTGCCGTTGGCGTCATACTCGAAGAATATCCGCCGCGCACCTTGGCCTGCTGTGCTGTCAGTGGTGTAGTCAAGGCGGCCGAACCCGTCATAGGTGTTGGTCTGGCCAACACTATTGAGTGAGTTGAACCGGGTTTTGATCGGCAGCCCGCGCAGATCGTAAGAGTAATAGACGTCCTTCTCATGCGCGCTGGATAGACCAGCCCTATCGGGAATGACCTTCTTGGTCATGCGACCCAAGTCATCGTATTCGTAATTGATGACCGAGCCATCGCGCTTGCGCAAGGATAGGCGGTTGCCACTGTTGTCGTAAGTGTAGGCTTCGTAATCGCTTGTATTGAGCGAACCAGCTGTGCTGAGCGCGGTTGCAGGCGTGGCATTGTTGAACGCGGCAGGCCGCGTCTTGGCCGGGAATATCCATTTCGTCTGACGGTCAAAGCCATCATATTCCAACTTCGCGCGGTTACCGTTGGCATCAATTACATATTCCAGCTGGCCATTGGGCGTGTAGGAATAGGTCGAGTCCGCAATTTCAATCGGCGCGCCCACCGCTTTGCGCGTTTGCACCACTCTGCTTGCAGCATCATAAACTGTCTTGGTAATCCGGTCCCCGCCGTCAGAACCCGGTGTGCCTTGCACGCAGGCACTCGCAGGCAATGAGCCATAGGCAGCGGGGTTCATTCTGGCCGCCGTGCATTCAAGCCTGCCCCAGCTATCATAGCTGTATTGAGTAAGACCGACGGCTACATTGTTGGCACCAATCACTTTGTCAGTGAGCTTACGGCTCATCAAATCATAGGTGGTCTCAGCGGTGGTAAGGACCGTAAAGTCACCGCCCCAGTTTGAAGGCGCGATATTCTCACTCTTCCAAACGGAGAGCTCACCTGTTTCCACTTTGATAGCATTGCCGCGGGCATCATAAGTCGTGCGGGTGGCCTGGTGCTTTAATGGCCCTGTGCCATCGGGATCAGGCGCAATCGTGCCAGTTACGCGGCCCTTAGCGTCATAACGCGCGGCTGAGGTGTAATCAGATGCCGATGACTGAGCAGATGCAGCACTCGCCGCTCCAAGCGATGCAGCGACGCTAAGCGAGAGTATCGCCAGATCGATGGGGCTGATTGCCGAACGCTTCATGGGCAGCTCCCCCGGTCCCTTTGGGCTGTGTCTCAGCAATCTTTCGACCGAGGTTGTCATATTGGTAGCAAGTCCGCAGAGTCTCACCATCTGCGGTTACTGCGGTGCCCCGCAAGAACAGGTTGTTCGGGCCAGTCGTTGGCCCGTAATCATAGGTCGTCACAACCTCATCCGCGCCTCCGCCGGTACATCCATTGCCCGAGGCAGATGTGCTGACGCAATATTCCTCGCGATCAAGCACCCAAATTGGCGGTTGCAGCGCCGTGCCGCTGGCATTGCGGGCGTTGCGTTGCACGTAATAATAGCGTGTCTGGGGCCTTATGCCGCTGGCATCGGGCGGGCTGGTCCGCGTAAGCACGCCGCCATGTGCCGGATCATAGGTAATATCTGTTTCGTTGCCGCGCTGATCGATGATCTTTGTTGGCTTATCACACAGCACATCAGCAGCAGCGCAAATGCTGGGCGAAGACCACTTATAGCTGGTCGGATAAACCCATCCTGTCGATTTACTGGCTAGACCTGACCCTGGCTTAGGTGTTTCTGTGCGCAAGGTGACATTGTCGGCCCAGTCGCGCGTGAAAGAAATTGAATTGCCTTCCGGATAGGTCACCTTCGAAGGGTAGAGGCTGTAATAGTGGATGGTAGAATACACCGATCCGTTCAGCGGTGTGTTGATCTGGACCAAATAGGAGGCATTCGAGGAATAGGAATAGTCTGTTTGTCCAGCAGGGCTAGTCACGCGCTCCATGAAGCCATTACCAAATGTGAATGCAGTTCTGCCGGTCTGGATGCTTGTGGCTCCAGGTGGAGTTATCCCTGAGTAGGATTGCTGGATCTCACCTACATACGGCGTATAATCTTCTGGAAAATTCTCGACCGCCGCGTGGTTGTATTTCCAAACCTCGCCCTCTGCCGTGGTTTGCTCCACAACGTGATAAAACCGAGTATGGCCTGGCACGAGGGTCTGACCTGGAGGCAGCCGATAGTAGGTGTTTTGAACCCGGCAAGTGCTGCTATCTGGAAGTGTTACGCAGGTAGGGTATACGCCCCCTATATCAGTGAGATATTGGATGCCGACGACGGTATTGTCGACACCAGTGATCGATGTAAGCCTCAACGAGCTGTCACGCCCGTATACAACGCGTTGCAGCGCGCCAGAGCAACTTGTTGGATTAGAGTTAATCGACAAGTTAAAACCGCATGCAGTGACGGTGTTGCCAGAATATTGAAGGTTCACTCTGTAGCCGCGATTGCTACTCACCCGGGTGAGCCGGGCTGAGCTGTCATAACTGTAGGTCATTTTATGACCATCAGCACTGAGGCGCGAGGTTAGCCTCCGTTCGAACTGTGAAAGCCCAGGATGGAGATCGAACCGATATTCATCGCCTGATTTGTTGGTCAGCACCCATTGCCCACCGCTCGATACCATCTTCCAACCCGTATTGCTGGAATCCAATGGGAAGAAGCCGCCGCCAGATAGAGTCTTGAACGAGATCCTTAGCGTGCCGATGTAGACGGTCGCTGTGGTTCCGCCCGGGCCATTGACTGTGTAAACATCGGTAAACCCGTGCAAACTCGTCGCAAACGAGGACGGGGGCTTATCTCCTAGCGGAGCGCCAGGCCCTTTGGAACGGACGTAATGGTCAACCGTAATTGGTCCCATCTGCATGTCGGTGCCCTGCTGGGTAAACTGCCCCGATTGCATATCAACACCGAGCGGTGACATCGCGTCAACTTGAGGGAATGTCCGAAGCGGATCGTCTTGTTGCGCCAAAGCGGGCGGCGAAGCAGCTGCGAAGGAAAGCGTAGCCAACGTAACGCCAAAAAGGGAAAGTCTATTGGTCATAGTTCAGGACCTCCACCGCCGCACGACGAGCTATTCACCCAAGTGAGATTCAGCCCCCCGACCGCCGAATTACCTTGGTTATCACTCACCGTGTATCCGACCGTGTAGGTGCCAGGCTGAGTTACGCCGCTTACCGTAATATTCGTTGCGCTCGATTTATAAGCTCCCACCGGAGCGCCGCCATTGACGACAAAGCTAATCGGATCTCCATCCGGATCGCTGTCGTTGCTAAGGACGTTATAAGTGCCACCTGCGCATGAAACGCCGAAGTTCTCACTCACCACATTGGGCGGCGAATTGCTTGGAGGTGGAGGCGGTGGAGGTGGAGGCGGCGGTGAAGGCGGAGAAGACGGGGGCGGCACAGGACAGTTTTGCGTCTGACTGCCGGTTACTGCTTCGTAAGTCGTGCGATTGCCCGCATCATCATAGCAGATAGCCCGAGTTTCATTATTGTTCTGGCCGCCACTCGTTTCGACCTTCACCAATCTTCCGAGTTCATCGTAACTGTATGTTTCGGTGCTTGACTGAGCATTGGCTGCGCTTGCTATCGCCAGACTGATCGCGCCAGCGGAGGCGCCGACCATTAAGCGTCTCAACAACGATTTGTGCATATTCCCCCACCCTGTTCGAGCACTCGAATCGAGCGCATACCCAGCCGAAAAACAACACATTGAAGGCACACTAAGCAAGAGCGTTCTGTACACAACCACGCTCGCCGCTAGTAAACCTACAGAAAAACTTAAGGGCAAAACCTGCATTCTGCACAAACAATAGGCCTCAACAATCGGTGCGGTGACCAATGTCTGGACTTGGGTCGTAACCGGACTGTCAGCTTTTGGGGCTGATCGGTGAAAAACCGGTCAGGTAGGAAAGAGGGCCAGGCAATCTCGGTTGGGCACACGAGTCAAGTTGGCTGGAATCAGCACTCATATGAAAAGCCGTTGAATCAATAATAACACTGCTATGCAGACAGTTTTACGAATTCTGAGCCTAGTCAGCCGCCAAATTTGCTGAATGGCAGAACCCCTCGACTGGAGACGTGGTAAAGGTAGGGGCCTCGAAACCCTCAAGAGAAGAGTCCGCCTTGTACACATAGTACCATCTTCATATCTGGTAGGCTGCACACAAACGCCAAGAAATCCGAGATATGACAGGGGCCGCTCCATGGGCCGATCCCGTTTATCATAGTTTAATTCAGGTAAACACAGATCCACGTAAAACTATTTACGAATTCTTAGACTGAAAACGGCATAGCTCGAGTTATAAAAGTAATTCGAGGTCGCTGTGCGTTTTATTGGGATTTTTCTGCCGGTTGGCGCGCTTTTTTTATTTTCAGGGCCAGCCCTTGCGCAGGCGCAGCCGGACGCGGTTGTGCGCGAGGCTGAGCGGCTGCAAGAACGCGAATTGGAGCGCCAGAGAGCGCGCGAGCAGGATCTACTTGAGCGACAACAAACGGCGCCTTCTGGACAACTAATTACTCAGCCGGACGTTGCGACTGATGACAACGAACAGTGCATCACCGTTACCAAAGTCAACATCGTCGGCATGACGATTTACGATGAGGCAAAGTTTGCCAGAGAACTGGCCAAGATGATCAGCGATTGCACCAGCCTTGGCACGATCAACGAAGCTCTTCGCGTCATAACTAACACCTATATCGAGGATGGTTACATCACCTCGCGAGCAGTGGTCGGCCCGCAAGATCTGAATGATGGCGTGCTCGACATCACCGTGGTTGAGGGCACGCTTGATGGCATTGGCGATGCAGAGGCCAATGGATATGGCGATGCTGCTCTGCGTGCGGCCTTCCCAAGCCGCAAAAACGATCTGCTCAACCTGCGCGATCTTGAGCAAGGCGTAGACCAGCTCGCGCGGCTGCCCTCGTACGAAGCGAAAATCGATATCGAACCCGGAAACTTACCAGGTACGAGCGCTGTCAAAGTAGCACGACAAGCGCTCGCGCCGATCATTCGTCCATCCGTATCTGCCAACAACGACGGTTCAATCGCGACTGGCAGAATACAGGGCAATATCGCCCTTGATGCCGACAACATTCTTGGAGTTGCCGACTTCTGGTCTTTGTATGTGACCCGATCTGTCGAAGATGACCGCAACCGTGGGAGCAAGGGGTTCGGCGGCTTTGTATCGGTGCCCTATGGTTATTGGACGCTCAGTGCCAATGCCGGACGGTTCGAATATGAAAGCGTGCTCGATGCCAACGGCCAAAGCTTTGTGAGCGATGGTGATAGCTGGAACGCATCCGCCACTCTTGACCGCTTAGTCTACCGCGACGCCGACACAAAAGCGTCGGTTTCTGCAACGCTGGCGGTCACCGACACTGAAAACCGTATTCAGGGCATTCGCCTGTCAACCAGCTCATTTCGCTTGGCAACTGGATCAGTCGATGCGCGCCTACAACAGCTCCTCAAGCGCGGCCTGTTAACTGCGAGTGTGGGGATCACGCGCGGGCTCGACGTTCTGGGCGCCAATGCCGCGGATACTGGATCTAGCGGACCGGGACTGACTTTTACCGTGCTCGACGCCTCACTCGGCTATCGCCAGCCGTTTCAAATCGGCAATCTGCGAGTTGGCTATTCGGCTTTCGCACGCGGGCAAACGGCGTTGGACGCCGTGTTCTCTGCAAACCGTTTCAACCTGGGCGGCAGCTCAACCGTGCGCGGCTTTCGCGATGACGGATTGAGCGGGCGCAGCGGCATCACCGTGCGCCAGCAAGCCGAAGTGCCTGTGATTACTGCCTTTGTTGACAACGCTGATTGGGAGGGACGTTTGTCGACTTATGTCGGCTACGACGCGGGCGGCATATTCAGTCGCGGCGAAGACAGTTTTGAGCGCGGCTTCCTCCACTCTGCGACCCTGGGCCTGCGCTACGCGAGCCGCTGGGTCATTTTGGAGTTTTCTGCATCGCGACCGTTGAGCGCACCTGTCTTTGTCGAGCGCAAAGACGTCGAACTCGCGTTTTCGGCGCGGCTTGGAATTTGAACGGGGCTACATACCAATGAAGTTTCTCAAAACATCAACTGCCATGGGCCTCGTACTTGGACTGGGCGCCAGCCTCAGTGCGCAGTCGACGCCTCCGGTTGCTACTCCGCCAGTGGCACCGGCCGATGATTCTACTACGCTGGATGTCACGCCGACCGGCACACCAATTGTCAACATCGCGACCCCAGATGGCGACGGCACCTCTTACAACCGGTTTGATCGTTTCAACGTCAACCGCGAAGGGCTGATCCTCAATAATAGCAAGCAGATTGGCGATACTGTTCTGGGTGGCCAGTTGCTGGCAAACCCAAATCTGCGCGGCAGCGATAATGCCTCACTAATCCTGAGCGAGGTTGTCAGCTCCAATCGCTCTGACCTGTTCGGGCCGATCGAAATTTTTGGACCGACCGCCGCATTTGTTTTGGCAAATGAAGCAGGCATCACGTGCAATGGCTGTGGCTTTATCAACATCAATCGTGTCTCTCTATCTACGGGTCGAATTACCTTTGATGAGAACGGATCGTTTACGGGATTTGTGACGTCTCGCGGCGACGTGCTTATCGAAGGGGACGGTTTGCTGGCTGGAAATATTGACTTTTTCGATATTGTTACCGCGTCAAGTAGCCTCAACGCCGATTTGTTTGCTCAAGATCTCGTGATCGCGGCAGGGAATGGCCAATTTGACTACGATGCTCGCACCGCATCTGGCAACGGCACTGGCCAGCCCCGAGTAGTGATCGATTCCAGCCTGCTTGGCGGTATGTTTGCCAACCGTATCCGTTTGATCGGTACCGGCGATGGCATGGGTATCAATCTTCGCGGAACGCTGACTGCGCTTGACGGCCCGCTTGAGATCACCGCTGACGGCACGATCGCTGTACGCAATGCGGTTAGTGCTGGTGACGTGGAACTAAGGTCGACAGACGGCAACATCACTATTGACGAGCGCCTCTACGGCGCTGGTAATCTAACGCTGAATGCCGGGGACAATATTGCCCAGCGCGGCGGTTTTGTCGGTGCTGGTGGCAACATTGCGCTTGTTTCTGGCGGCAATACTGATCTGGCAGCTCAAGGGCTTTACGCAGGCCTCAACCCATCGGGTCAGCTCGATGGAACAAGCGCGCTGAACATCTCCGCTGGCGGGGCGCTTACGGTCAATGCGACTCGGATTCTCGCAACGGGTGCCGCCGTAGTCGACGCAGGCGCAATTGATTTTAGTCAGAATGCCATATTGTCTGCCAACACGTTGGCGCTGAGCGCGGATGGCGACTTGGCGATCAGTGGCCAGTTGCAATCGCAGAGTGATCTGACGCTGACAGGCAATCAAATCACCCTTGCGGGCGCAGTCACCGGCAATGGCAATCTCGCGATTTCCGGCGATGCCATCGCCCTTACCGGCGATGCGATCGGACTCGAATCTATCTCGCTTAGCGCAGGCACATCTCTTGATATTGCTGATGGCGCGTCGGCTCAGACAAACGGCGTTCTGAATGGCAGCGCGGATAGTATTGCCAATGAGGGCACTCTGCTCGGTGTTGGAGGGGTAGCCCTTACGACCACA
Organism: Erythrobacter sp. SN6-5; assembly: GCF_057364945.1. Lineage (NCBI taxonomy): Bacteria > Pseudomonadati > Pseudomonadota > Alphaproteobacteria > Sphingomonadales > Erythrobacteraceae > Erythrobacter > Erythrobacter sp. SN6-5. Next base: position 1,570,489 of record NZ_CP200282.1, on the reverse strand, counting down.
GGTCAGCTGAGCAATGCCGGTGCTGTGCTTTCGGGTAGCGATATTGTGCTTGATGCGGCAGCGGCGCTGTCTTCTGACGGTGTTATCAGCGCAAATGGCGCGATTGCGCTCGAAACCGATGGCACAGCCAACCTTGGCGGTGCTGTTGCAGCCGTTGGCAATGTCGATCTTATGGCCGCTGATGTGGCTCTTTCAGGTCAGATTTCGACCAGTGGCGATTTGTCGATGCAGAGCGCCACCGGCATTGTTAGTCATGCTGGCTCGGTGCAAGTGGCCGATGGCAATGTCGATCTCGCGGCCACAAATATTGCACTTGCAGGTGTCACCTCGGTTGGCGGCGAGGCGACGCTAACCGCGAGCGAGAACCTCTCGGTGGCAGGCGAATTGCAGGCCAACGGCACAATTGGCCTAGGTGGCACGCAAACCGACATTGCAGGCTTTATCGCCACGAATGATGCGCTCATGATTACAGCGCAGGACTTCGTGGATATTTCGGGCACGCTGAGCGGCCGCAATGTTGAAATCGGCGCGGACAGCATCGCCAACAGCGGGGGTGTTTTCGCAGTTGAAAACCTCGCGCTGATCGCATCGGCACTCGCACTTGCTGAAAGCAGCGAGCTGCAAAGCGGCGGGGCGCTGTCCATTGCTACCAATAACGACCTGACACTTTCGGGCAATATCCTCTCGGTCGGGGATGCAACCCTCCAGACAGCTGGCAATCTTGTTCAGAACGCGACGATCGCGTTTGGTGCTTCAGGATCGCTGACTGCAGCCGGCACGCTATCCAACTATGGAACAATTTCGGCCAACGGCGCAGTTACGCTTGCCGCCGATCAAGTGACCGTAGGCGGCACTGTACAGAGCAATGACGGGATTGATTTCGCCGCCAGCGCGCTGCTTGTAAATGGCACCGTGAGTGCGCTCGGCCCACTCACCGGCAATGACCTTGATCGATTGTCAATCAGTGAAAATGCCGCGCTTTTGTCTGCCCAGGCGATCACGCTTGATCTCGATCAGTTCGACAATGCTGGTCTTCTTTTTGCCGGAGAGGCGCTGTCACTGGCGATCAATGGTGATTTTCAGAACCTTGGTCAGATTGCCTCGGACGGGGCTCTCGATCTAACGGTCCTGGGCGCGTTTGGTGGTAACGGCGCGGTGCAGGCTGGCGGTGCTTTGTCCCTGCAAGCTGAAATGGCATCTCTCGCAGGCGATTTGATTGCGGACGACGCACTGACGATCACTGTAGATAATGCGCTGGATAATACCGGCAGCATTTTGGCGGGTGGACAAGTCGCAATCGCTGCCACTGATTTGACAAGCAGCGGGGTGATTGCCTCGAATGAAAGTCTTTCGCTGGTTGCCGACAATAGCGCCGGTTTGGACGGCGTTGTCACCGCCCTTGGCGCTGTGTCGGTGGATGCAGAGAATGCCGAGCTTCCCGGTTTGCTCGCCACCAACAGCACGCTCGATATCAGCGCCGACACCCTCACTGTTAGCGGCGATCTTAATGCTAGCCAATCGATCTCGCTCAATACCGTTTCAGCGATCACTATTGATGGCACTGTTGAAAGTGCTGGCTCGATTTTGGTCGATACGGCGTTGCTAGGCACCGGTGGAGACAGCCGTCTTGTTGCCAGTGGCGACATCGCGGTATCAGCCAATGGCACGGCAAATCTGGACGGCCTTTTCAATGCCAATACGCTGCGCCTTACTGTTGGTGAACTCAATAACGCAGCGATCCTTCAAAGCATTGAAGATCTCACTATCACGGCCACTAGCGGTGTGCAGAACTCTGGCAGTGTCATCGGCGGCACTGGCATTGCCATTAGCGCGGATACGCTGGAATTTGCGGCATCAAGTGATGTGCAAAGCGGGGGCGTGCTCGCGCTGAGCACAACTGGTTCCGCAAGCCTTTCCGGTTCGCTTGTGTCCGTTGATGTTGCCACTTTGGACGTTGGCACTGATTTGCTGACCGATGCCACGATTAAGCTGGGCGCAGCGGGCTCTATTTCCGCGCAGGATCTTCTGGTTCAAGATGGTCAGATCCTGGCCGATGGTGCCGTTCTGCTTACCGCCAATGCCCTAACTGGCGCAGGCACGATCACCAGCAATGCTGACCTTCTGGTTGATGTGGCTGCTGGCGGCATCGACTACTCCGGCTCTATAGCTGCGCAAGGCGACATTACGCTTGCATCGGCAAGTAACATAACCCTTGCTGGATCAGTTGAAAGCAACGCTCAACTTGCCCTGTTGGCGGACACTATCGGCATAAGCGGCAATGTGCTGGGCGTAGCGGGCGTTAGTGCCTCAGTTGGATCTGCCCTGGCTATCGGCAGCAACGCGGGCCTCACCAGCGGATCGAGCCTGTCACTGGACCTCAGCTCTCTCGTCAATGACGGGACTATCTTTGCCGTGGGTGACGCGGTGATCAGCACCGCCAGTGATTTTGTCACCAATGGCGCGATTGCCAGTTCGAGCAGTCTGGCCCTGACATCAGGCGCAGACTTTACCAGCCCTGGCATCCTGCAAAGCGACGGAAATCTGAGCGTCGCTGCGGGGCAAACGCTCTCGCTTGCAGGGCAGCATTCGGTTGGCGGCGATCTTGCGCTTGATGCAGCCGCAATCAGCCTGGCAGGGCTCGTTCAAAGTGCTGGCGCGCTGGACGTAGTAGCGCTCGATACGATTACGGTCACAGGCACTGCTCAGCTGAGCAGCGACGGCGATGTGTCCTTGCTGAGCTCGGGCACACTCAGCAATGCAGGTGTCGTATCAAGCCAACGGGGCATCAGTCTGGAAAGTGGCGGTGCTTTGGCTAGCACAGGTACGGTCCAGAGCGGCGGCCCACAGCACTGGCACGGCGGCTCAGTCCTGATCGATGGGACAAGCGTCAGCCTCTCGGGCCTCACTGTCACCGCGCTCAATGAGATTGTGATTGATGGCAGCGTTTCGGTGGTCGATGCAGTTGATGTCTCAGCAGGATCGATTGCGCTTGGCGCCACTGCGCAATTGGTCACGAATGCGGCACTGACAGCAGACAGCGCCGCGTCTTTCGACAATCTCGGCACCATTTACGCGGATGGAGCAATCGCGCTTTCGGCTGTCAATTTGAGCAATGCTGGCGAACTCGTTTCCGCCGACGCAATTAGCATTACGACGACCGAAGACATCTCGGTTCCTGGCACTATCGAGACGGCAGGAGCGCTCGATGCCTCAGCCAGAAATCTGTCCGTTGCGGGCAGCGTTTTGGGACTGGGCGGTGTGTCGCTGGCCGTCACGGATCTCAGCACTGGCGCATCAGGCGAATTGCTGAGCGGCGGTGCCACCACGATTGATGCAGCAGGTTCAGTTGCGCTCGGCTCGCGTGTGATATCGGTGGGTGAACTGACCCTCAACGCTATCGGCGATGCAGCGGTCAGCGGTGCCCTGAGGGCAGGTGATACTTTGTCAGTAGACGCTGGCGGGCTGATTGACGTCACCGGCAATATCGAAGCCACGGGCGACCTTGCGCTCACGGCTGGTGAGATCGCGATTGCGGCAGATGTTGTCTCCAATGGCGCGGCGCGGCTCAGCGCAATTGCGGGCGACATTGACCTTTCAGCCAATCTCTTTGCGGTTGGCAACGTAGATGCGGCGGCGGCGAACAGTCTGCTGCTTTCTGGTACGCTCCAGTCTGACAACGCGATTGGCATCACAGCCGAAAGCTCATCACTTGATGGGCGTGTGGCTGCGCTTGACACGATTGCAGTATCGGTTGCTGGTGGCCTTGCAGGCGGCGTAGCGGGAGAAGTCCTGAGCAATGCAAACATCACCATTGATGCGGGTGCCATTGATCTGGCTGGCCTTATTCAAACCAACGCTGCGATCGCTCTCACAAGCTCGGACGACAGTAGCCTCAGCGGGAGGGTTCTCGCGGGCGAAAACCTGACCATCACCGGCCGGAATCTGTCGCTCTCGGGCGGTATTCAGTCGGACTTAACTCTGACCGTTGAAGCGCAGCAAGACCTCACGATCGCGGGCTCAGGCGAGCTGCTCTCGGGCGGCGCGCAAACACTGCACGCCATGGGCGACATCGCCATTGATGGTCTGGCTGGCAGCAACGGTGCCTTGCTAATCAGCAGTGACAACCTGCTGTCTATTGGCGGAAGTGTCGAGGGCGCTGGCAGCACGGAATTGAACGCCGCGCAGATCGGCATTGCTGGTTCGGTTGCGGCCAATGGCTTGCTAAACGTGACTACACCCGGCGCGCTCGATGTAACCGGGCGTCTGACCGGTCTTTCAGAAGGTGTCATCTCGGCGGGGTCCGTCACCATTGAGACGCTGGCGGGCGCAGATCCGGCCACATTGGCCACGACTGGCGACCTCACAGTCACTTCTGCATCTGACATAACCAATACGGGCGTTATCAGCAGCGACAACGCCCTCAATTTGAGCTTTGTTGGCGCGCTCAATAACACTGGCACTCTCGCATCAGGTGACGATTTTGCCATCAGCACAGCAGGTGACCTGGCTCTCACAGGCAACCTCTTTTCGGGCGGCGCGATCAATCTCAATGCGCGCGACATTTCTGTTGCTGGAATTCTGGTCGGCCAGACCGGCTTCGATGCAACCGGACGGGCGATCACGATCACCGATAGCGGCAGCGTACAAAGCGGTGTTGCGCTCACCCTGACGGCGAGCGACATCTTGCAGATCGATGGCGGTGTGCTCGCATTGGGCGACACAACGCTGTCCGGCATTGGCGGGATTAACCTAGTGGGCACCGGCTCGATCGTGAGCCGCGATGCTCTCGATTTGTCGAGCGATGGCGCGATTGTTGCGACGGCGGATACTGGATTGGAGGCGCTCAGCGCCATCACGATTGCTGCGGCATCTGGCAATTTGGCTGGCGAGACACTGTCGGGCGGAACGATTAATTTTACACTGACTGATGATCTCTCGCTGGCAGGTGTGGTTTCTGCCGCTGGTAATATCGATGCACAGTTCCGCGATTTTACCCAGTCAGGCCAGTTGATTTCTGGTGGCTCGGCGAGCCTTACGGGTCGCAATGTGCAGGCTGACGGGCTGATTTTTTCAGACCTGACGCAAATGTTTGATTTGGCGGGCGACTTCACCCTCGGCTCTGCGTCAACGCTGAGCGCGAATGGCGCGATCACTGTATCCGCGGCCAATCAGAATGTGCTTGGCCGGATTGAAAGCAATGCCGATGTCATGCTTGATGCGGACACTGACCTCGCCCTTGGTGGCAGTGTGTCAGCGGCTGGCGGATTGAGCACAGTTGCTGGTGACGCTCTCGATATTGGCGGCGACCTCACAGCCTTGCAGGCAATTACCCTTACTGGCGGAGCGACGACTGTTTCCGGCGATATCCGCACCGCCGCTGCATTGTCGCTGACCGCCGATAATCTCAACCTCACTGGCCTGCTGTCATCGCAAGACGCGCTGCTCCTCAACGTCAATGCGCTTGACGCTGCGGACACCAGCGAAATGCTGTCAGCGACCTCGATCACGCTGGACAGCGCAGGAGCCGTTTCCCTTGGCGGGTTGATCGCATCAACCGGTGCGATTTCGGTCGCGGCGCTCGGCAATCTTGATCTCGACGGAACCATTGAGACCAACGCCGCGCTGTCGCTTGCCGGGACTGATATCACGCAATCCGCTCTGGGTAGCCTGTTTGCGGGCGGCACAACCCGGATAGATGGCAATGGTAGCGTTGATCTCGCTGGCATTATTTCATCCGCTGAAGCGGTGGACATACTTGGGCTGGGAGTATCGCTTAGCGGCAGCGTGCTCAGCGACAATGCGATTGTGATCGACAGCGGCGCAGCGCTCACCATCGGCGGAACAGTTGCGACCAATCGCTCGATCACTTTGCGCCGTGTCGGTGACTTTGTCCAAACGGCAGGTGGGCTTGTCAGCGCAGGTAAAACTCTAGGCCTCAACCCTGGCGGCAATCTCACCATTGGCGGCGTTCTGGAGGCGAATGGCGTGCTTGATCTGGCTGGTGCAAACGGTCTTATCACCGGCACCGTCCGAAGCGCGAATGATGTTACGATCAATGTCGGCGGCCTCGCACTTGATGGCGCAGTTTCGGGCCGTACGGTCGAGATGGATGCAGCGACGGGCACCGTTACACTTGGTGCTACCGGGTCGATCAGCAGCACTCTTGATACAAGGCTATCGGCGCGTGATGACATTACGCTGGATGGCTCGATCCTGGCTGGCAACGATGCTGGTGTCGGGATCGGTCTGACCGCCAGCAATGGCTCAATCACGCTCGGCACACCAGCCCGAGTCGCGACCACGGGCACCCTCTCGGCGGATGTAGCAACCGATTTCATCAATCTCGGCAATGGGGTGAATGGCTTAGGCAACGCCTTGGGCATCGAGGCACTTGGCGATGTCGCCATCACAACCGCGAGCGGCGGGATCACCAGCGGTCAGATCCTTACCGATGGACGCGTTGACCTGAGCGCAGCTGGCTCAGTCTCAATCACCGGCGAAGTGAATGCTAGCGGTGCAGTCGCGGCAAATGCGAACAGCGGGCTCGTTCGGATTGATGCTAGTGGCGCCCTGCGCAGCGAGTTCTCGGCTGTCACCGTCAGCGCGGCTGGCGATCTGACAAATGCAGGCACGATTGCCGCGACGAACACTATTTCGCTCACCAGCGGCCAGTCGCTGAGCAATATCGGGACCGTCTTTGCAGCGGGGGGACAGCTCGGCCTCTCAGGCACGCAACTGGATCTGAATGGCGCAGTGTACGCGCAAGGCGCGACCGGTCTGAACCTTGAGAGTAACGTGATCAATATCGGCGGCCAAGTCGTTAGCGATGGCTCTATTGCGCTCAACCGTGCGGGAGCCAATCTTGCCATCAGCAACGGTGGGTTGTTGCAGTCAGATGGGGCGCTCGATCTCGATATCCAGAGTTTTCAAATAGCGGGAACTCTGCGCTCTATCGGCAATGCCGATATCAATGTAGCCACGGGTGTGGTTGCTGCAACTGGTGCACTCGAAGTCGGCGGCGGCTTAAACCTAGTCACGACTGGCTCGCTCGATCTTGCGGGCGATGTTGTCGCAGCCAAGGCGGTCGATATCACAACCAATAGCTTCAACCAGGCAGGTGCACTGGCCTCGATCAATGGCGGTGTGGCGATTGCCTCTGCGTCAGGGGGCGCGGTCGCGGGGACAATTGAAAGCGCTGGGGCCCTGGCGATTTCGGGCGGCTCTTTCACCTTTGACAATAGTAGCGTTCTGAGAACGCTAGGCGCGCTGACCCTTACCGCCAATACAGGCGCGGTGCAGTCCATCACTGCAAATGGCACGATTCAATCGGTCGGCGATGCGACTATCACCGCGCGCGACGGCGTGACCGTCGGCGGCGCGCTGCAAAGCAATGCTAGCATCGACGTGCAAAGCGCCAATGGCGTGGTGGCTATCTCGGGTAGCGCCTTGGCTGGTACCAATGCTCTTATTGCCGGGCGCGAGATCACAGCGATGGGTGATATTCTTGCCAACGGCGATGTTACTCTCTCGGCCAACAATGGCAATATCACGATTGGCGGCGCAGTAGACGCAGGATCCGATGGCACAGGTGCGCTTTCTGTTTCGGCAGCCGATAGCGCGATCACGGTTGCGAACAGCGGCAGTCTTTATGCTGCTGACAATGCGGTTCTCGCGGCCCAAAATGTCAACATCGCGGGCGATCTGGTGAGCCGGGCTGCAGTAGATATCAACGCCAACAACGGCTCGATCGATATTAGCGGTAATGTCGTTGGTTTGACCGCAGTTGATCTGTCCACGGGCACCGCTGCGGGTCAAACCATCGTGGTTGCTGGCCGTGTCGATGGCGGAGATATCAGCGCGTCATCCAACAACCTGAATGTCGATGGCGGTGTATTACGCGCGCTCGGCGATATCACGCTTAGCGCAGCCACAAATGCAGCTATCAATGGCGCCGTCATTGCCGATGGTGGCATCGCCTTTAATAACGGTCTCGCAGCGAACGCAGACCTGACCCTGGGCAGTGCTGGGTCGCTGCAAGCCCTCGGCGGTGACGTGACGCTCAATCGCGTTTCCAACCTGTCGGTCGATGGCTTGATTTCCGCAAGTGATGCGGTGACCGCGGATTATGCGAGCTCCCTGATTGTCGGCGCTACCGGAAGGATCGAAGCGATCAGCGCCGCACCTGGCGAGGGCAATGTCACGCTCAATTTCACAGGCGCTGCGAGCAATACCGGCCTCACGACCACCATCAATGGTGAAGTCGTGGCCAGCAACAATATCGACCTTTTGGGCGGCGCGACTACGGTCGGCGGGCTGATTTTTGCTGAGGGTGATCTGATGATTGCAACCCAGTCATACCAGCTGGGCACGATCGATTTTAGCAATGCGGGCTCCTTCGGTTTGCCTGTTGCTGACGTGACTGGAACACCCATCAGTCTGACGATTGAAGATACCGGCTTCGTGGCAGCTGGCGGCGACGTATCCCTCAATGTGCTAGGCGGATTTATTGTCGAGAGCTCGGCGGGCAATCGCGGATATCTATACGCTGGCGGGGATGCTAGCATTACAGCTTTCAATCAGTATGTTGCGGGCGATGTGTTCGCCGCGGGCACACTGACCATCAACAATGGCGCCCAGTTCACCACGCCAGATGCGGGCCTCCCCGCCTTTGCATTGTCCGGCAGCGTCCAAGCAGGCGGCGCGATTGCCATAACCTCTACCACAGGAGCTAACAGCAATAGCACTGCTCTGATCAGCGAAACTGGTCTGCTTGTTTCCGACACCAGCATCGCTATCGCCGCGACAGATATCACCGCGCAAGGCACTGTCGCAGCGGGCGACCTTATTGCTCTCGATGCAGGCCGTGATCTCATTGTCGGCGGGCTGATCCAATCGGGTCGGCGCGTTGCGGCCAATGCTGGAAACTCCATCACTATCTTGAGCAGCGGACAGATTGAGACACTGGGCAATGCTCAGGCTATTTCGCTGGACCGCAATCAGGGTGCGACGGCGAATATCGACCTGCAAACCATTGGCTCACTGAGCAATGACGGAACCATCTTCTCAACCGGGTCGGTTGTCCTAAGAAGCGCAAACTCCACCATAACAAACCGGGCCAGCGGAAGTATCACTGCAGCCGGTACTGTAATCACTCAGGCTGACCAGTTCGGCTTTGTGAATGATGGCGATGTATCTGCGGGATCGCTGGGCATTTTCCAGGCCGTAGACCTCAATAATACTGGCGCATTTTTGGCCAATGGCAGCTTGCTGATCGATGCGCCCAACATCACCAACAGCGGCCTTATCGGAGCAGGTTTTGATCTCACGCTTAACACCACTGGCGATGTAATCAATACAGGCACTTTGTTTGCCGGTGACAATCTCTCAGTGAACGCTGGCGGGCTGATCCACAATGACGAAGGCCTAATCCTGTCAGCGTTCGGCAATATCACGCTAAGCGCGACAGAGCTGCTGAATGACAGCGCCCGCATAGAGGCGCTGGCAGGCGACGTTACGATTAACAGTGGCAATGTTACGAATCGGATTAGAAATCTGGTGATCACACCTGATGGCTCTGGCAATGACTCAGTTACTCAAAGCTCTGGAGCCTCGCAAATCATCGCGGCGCGTGATGTAACAATCAATGGCGGCGCAACTGGCGCGGTCACGAATAGCAATAGCTCAATTCTCGCTGGCCGGAACATTGCGATTACCACCGGCACGCTGAACAATGTAGCTAGCACGCTTACACAAACGATGTTGCGCGACATCATTGAGGACGTCGAGGTGGCGTACGTCGAAGACGCATTCATATCATGCGCCGAAGTCGCTCAATATGCTGGATACGTGCCGGGTTCTTGCTTCAACGCACCTCTGCCAGCAATACAAACTCGCTACCGTCTCATTGAGCGACAAGTAACCGGTCAGGAAACTGTGACCGAAGAGGTTCCGCTACCCACCATCATTCAGGCGGGTGGTACAGTCACCATCACGGCCAATGAACTGGGCAATGGCACAGTTGTTCAAGGCACAACGGTTGCTGGCGGAGGCGATACCTCGCCTGATACGTCCGTACCTGCTGCGAGCGCGCAGGGGAACCGCCCTGACTTTACTGGCCAAACTAACCCGCTTGTGAGCGGTGAGGCAGCGGCAATCGCTGGCAATGGTGCGGGCGCGGTGACAGCGCTTGGCAACATGGCACCGACAATTGGCGGCGCGCTGGGTGGCGGGGCAGTTGGATCAACCGAAACCAATGGCCAGGGTGCTCAGGCGTTCACAGGGGGCACCAACGCTGTTGCTGCTGGCGGGAGCGCGACTGGCAACACCGTGGCGGACGCTGACTTGGTGAATATCGCCAATGTCAGCGGCATCGGGAATGTGGGTCCAGATGCGGTATCGCTCGCGACCAGCGGCGCAAATCAGATCCCGCTAGGTGTGACGACTACCGCTCCCGAGAGCATTGGTGACCGATCTGCAACTGGCGGTCTTGCCGGACAGGCTGACGTTTCGGGCACATCAATGGCGCTTATTGCCAATGATGCTCTGGGCGCTACCGCAGGAGTTAGCGGTACAATTCAGGGCGCAACAGAAAGCAACAATCCGGTTGCGGTGTTGATTACAGCTGCCGCCCCTCAGGCAGGTGCGGCGGATATTCTGTCAGCGGATATGGCGGACCTGTCTCAAACGGGGATAATGACTCTCGGTCAGATCGACGCAGGCATGCTTGCTACCGGCCAGTCGGCGTCTGAAGCGATGGTGCTCGACGGGTTTGGCGGCATTGCAATCAATTCCATTCTTGGCGCCGATGGATTGGCAGGCGATTTTCTTCTCGGCTTCCTGGGCCAGTTCGATCTTGTGGACGACAATGGCGACTCCGGCTTCGCCAATGGGAACGGCCTGTTCACTTTCAATGATGCGCCGGACGCGGATGTGCTGTTCACCACCAACCGAGGTTTCGGCGATCTTGCAGGCCTATTCGACAGCGATTTCTTCTTCGACCAACTGAACATCGACCGCGAAACCAATTTCGTAAGGCTTGGTGATGGTTTCTTTGAAACGCAGTTGATCAGTCAACAAGTACAGGAAGCAACCAACCAGGCGCAGCTTCCACAATATGGCAGCGCTCTGGAACAGGCCGAAGCGCTAATGCAGTCCGCTGTAGATCAGCAGGCCGCGCTTGGCCTTGAGCTGGGCATTGCACTTACCAACGATCAACTTGAGAACCTGACATCCAGCCTGGTCTGGTGGGTCAATGTTGACCTCAACGGCCGCGATGTTCTTGTACCAGTGCTGTATCTCGCTGCCAGCGATCAGAAATCGCTTGAAAACGGCCATCTCATTGCCGGCACCAATGTGGTTGCCAATATTGCTGGCGACATTCGCAATACCGGACAAATTTCGGCGCGTAATGTCGTCAGCCTCACAGCAGGCAATGACATCGTAAATTCAGAAGGCGGCCTCATTCGCGGGGGCACCGTCATCGCCAGCGCTGCTCGCGATATTATCAATAACGGTGCGTCATCTATCGCAGGCGGGGACATTCTGCTGTCCGCTGGCCGCGACATTTCGGTCGTGCCGGTTACCGAGACGACCAGCGACAGTTCTTACACACGCCTGAGTAAGCGCCGTTTTGAAAGCAGCTCTAGCAGCCAAACCACTGTCACCGGCGGCTCAATCGTCGCAGAAAACAATCTGCTGCTGAATGCGCAGCGCGACATCAATGTGGTTTCCGCAACCATCGGTGCTGGCGGTGACGCTGTGCTTCAGGCGGGCCGCAATGTCGATATTACCGGCACGAACGAAAGCAGCAGCTTAAGCGAGGAATGGAACAAGGACCGCAAGAAGCTCTTCGGCAAGCGGCGCAACAATGGTGAGATCACCACGGAAACGACGCAATTCGTCGGCTCAACTGTGGCCGTTGGCGGAGATCTCTCGATCTCGGCTGGTGATCAGCTGAGCGTAACCGGCTCGCAAATTGCGGCCATTGGCGATCTGTCGATTGATGCAGGCGGCGGCGTGACGCTGGAGGCCGCTCAATCAACCAGCAGTAGCAACTTGCGCACACATATCCGCAAGACAAAAACACGCTCCAGCGAAACCACCGTCACCAATCAGCTCGCCGAATTGAGCGCTGGCGGCAATCTGGTCGTCACTACACCTGGCGACGTCGATATCGTCGGTGCAAATCTGGCGGCTGGGGGCGTTGCGGCCATTGGTGCCAATAATGTGAACATTACCGGCGTCATTGATGTGGCCACGCAGGACAGCACCGTTCGCAAGAAAAAGTCCGGTTTCCTCTCGTCGAAGAAGACTACGACGACCACCAACATCATCGACGAAACGGCCATCGCGTCTACCCTTGAAGGCAATCAAGTTGTCGTCAACGCGGGCGGTGATATCAACGTGCGCGGTAGCAACATCGTTGCGACCAATGATGTCGATCTGTCCGCTCTTGGCGCCATCGATATCGGAACGCTGGCGACGGTGGATATTACCAATCAGAGCGTCAAGGTGAAGAAATCCGGCCTGTCAATCAGCGGCAGCGGGCTGTTCCTCGGTGTATCGAAAAATCGCAATACGTCCGAAAACACTGCCACAACCAACCTCGGCTCGCTGATCGGTTCAGCCGCTGGCGATGTTACGATCAACGCGGGTGAAGCGCTATCGATCGTGCGGCAGTCAGGTTGCGGTACCGGGATCAGTCGCGCTGATTGGTGAAAGCGTCGGCATCACCAACGTTACCGACGTCTCCATCGGCCGGACAGAGAGCAAGTCTTCCTCTTTTGGGGTGACAGCTTCTGCCAACATTCCGGTTCTCTCCGGCGTCCAAGCGATTGTTGACACTGCACAAGCTATCACAACAAGCGAAAGCGACCGAACCAAGGCCGTCGCCGGTCTTGCTGGCGGATTGGCAGCGGCGAACACCGTTGATGCCGCCAAAGATGTGCTCGCTGGTGGAAAAATTGCTCCGAGCGTGTCCGTCTCAGTTGGCTTCTCGAAGTCGAAGAGCGAAACGAACACTGTTGATGAAACCGTTATCGGCTCGCAGGTTAGCGGCGGGGATGTTGCGATCATCGCGACTGGCGAAGGCGCAAATGGCACGATCGATATCACCGGTTCTTCAGTCGAGGCTAAGCCGCGATCTCAGCCTCGTTGCGCAAGGTCCAATTACGATCGAAGCCGCGCAAGAAATAGACACGCTGCAATCAAGCAACTCCAGCAGCGGCGTCAGCGTCGGCGTAACCTTCGGTCCGCAAGGGATCACCCCCAATGCGTCGCTCAATCTTGGCAAGGGCAACAGCTCTGGCAGTGATGTCACCAATATTGAGAGCATTGTCGGCGCTGGTGAGACGGTCACTATCGCGACGCCAGATGCGCTGGAGATCATCGGTTCTCAAGTAAGCGGAAATCGGGTTGAGATTGATGCGGGCTCGCTCGCCATTGAAAGCCTGCAAGACAGCTCTGATTTCCGTGCGGGGCAGAGCAATATTGGCGTTACCGTCTCCGCCGACTTTGGCAACACTGGCTCGGCAGAGGGCGGTAGTGGCTAAGCAATCCCAAGGCATTGGCGGTTCTGTTTCGGTTGGCCGGACGCGGGAAGATGGTTCCTTTGCCTCTGTCGCCGAGCAGGCCGGTATTAACGCTGGCGATGGTGGCTTTGATATCAATGTAACGGGTAACACCAATCTGGTGGGCGGCGTCATCGCCTCCGCTGCTGATCCGGCTGATAATCAGCTGACAACGGGTACTCTGACCGCTAGCGATATTGAGAACAGCGAGAGCTATGATGCCTCCTCGCTCAACCTGTCTGGCTCTCTCGCTGGCCTTGGCGGCGGCGATAACAGCCGGGGTTCTGCTGGCCGGAATGACAATCAAGAAGCCGATGCGAGCCGTTCCGGCGGCAGTACGGGCGGGATTGCTCTGGGTAATGGCGGCACTCTGTCTGCGGGCGCACCGTCCGTGCTGGGGGCCTCGGGCGATCAGTCCGGCACCACGCTCAGCGCGATTGCAGCGGGCGGGATTACCATCACCAGCGGCGATGAAGACAGCGCAGCGCTCACCCAGACGATCAACCGCGATACCGACGCCGCAAATGACGGCGCATTGGTGCAGGCGTTTGACGCTGCACGGCGCGAGGAGATCGCGCAGGGCTTTGCCGTAACGCGCGAGCTGATCGAGCAGACCAGCACCTTCTTCGCCAATCGTGCGAGTGATGAGGCGGACCTGCGCGCCGAAGCGGACGCTGCAGAAGCGGCGGGCGACACCGATCGGGCCAACAAGCTGCGCAGCGATGCAGATGCGATCAAAGACACGTTCGGTGCAGGCTCCCCTGCGCGGATCGCGGCCACCGCCATTAACGGCGCAGCTGGCGGCAATGTCGCTGGCGGTCTGACCGATCTGGCCCGCTCCGCTGCGGTCAATGTGATTCAGTCGCTGGCGGTGAGTGAGGTGAAGGATATCGCCGACAGCTTGCTGACCAGAACGCGCAATGAAGACGGTACAGTCACGGTCTCGGCCAATGAGACGAGCGAGACTGTTCGGACTGTGTTGCAAGGGATTGTCGCATGCGGCGGCGCGCAGGCCAGCGGTCAGGGCGATTGCGGTAGTGCCGCTTTGGGCGCATCGGCCAGCGTGGTCGTCAATGCGCTGATCAACAGCGCGCTGGACGCAGACAGCACGACGTATGATCCAGATACGGTCAAGCTGGATGAGAATGGCCGGATTATCGATGATGCGACGCTGTCGGACCAGCAGGCCCGCGTAGACCTGGTCGCAACCATCATTGGCGGTATCGCCGCCGCCGCCGGCATCGACGCCGCCGCCGCTGTGACCGCTGCGCAGATCGAAACCGAGAATAATCAAGTTCTTGGTATCGTTCTACAGCCTTGTTCGTCACCCGACGGGCCAAATTGCGTGACACAAAGAGAGGCTCTTGATGCGCTCCTAGCGCGTCCAGACGTTCAGGAATTCAAGGAACGGTTTGGCTTCACCACAGCAGACCTTGAAGAATGCTTCCGCGGCAACGCAAACTGCGATGCTAAGATTTCGGAACTTAAAGAGACGCTGATCGAGCGAGAGAAAGAGCTGGGTGCAAGCGAAGAGGACATCGCTCGGATTCAGGAAACGACGCAGATCGGTGAGCTGATTGCCATCGAGCAGAACCTCGTCGGCAGGGAACAAGCCAAAGTTCAAATTGATGCACTGCGCAATAGCGATGATCCTCTGGCTCGCGAATTGGGTGAAAGACTTGCCGATGCGCCAGATGCAGTGCGCGCACGCGCTTTGGCTGATCTCAACACCTCTGATGGCGAGAACAGTGCGCTAACGGATCTTGGCATCTCGGCGCTGGAAAGCGTTCTAAGCGAAGAGCAGATCGTAAGCCTGTATGTCAGCAATCTCTATGAGGATGCGGAGCGTGCAGGAGAATTGCCGCGTACTGGCATCTTCGACGAAACGGTTGCCGCTCTTCAAGAGGGCGTAGATGAACGCTTTGCTGCAGCCAGTGCGAATATCGAAGAAGGCGTTGCTGAGCTTCGCGCCGAGGGTGCATCGCAGGCAGATATCGATGCCTTTGTCAGGGAAAAAACACGCGAGGCTGAGGTCAACCGCCTGCTTGACGAGGCCATTCTCGGCTCGGTGCAATTCTTCGGCGATTTGGGCGCTGACCCGGCTGAAGTCGGCGCGGCGACGGCAGAGGCTCTGATCCGTGGGTTTGATGAAGGCGTTCTGCGCAACGAAACTCCGGTGCGCGAATATCTGGAACGCGCCGGGCAAAGCTATGAGGATTATCTCAACGCCAGCCCCGAAGAACAGGGTCGGATCGAAGCACAGGCGCTGGCAGCGGGCGCTATACTCGGTATCGAAACAATCGGCTCGAAAGGACTGGGGCGCTTAGCCCCTGATGCGCCTAATGCGCGGACTGAAGCGCCGAATGATGGCCAAGCATCGTCAGCAGCAAATCAACAACGCCTCAATGATCAGTTGACGGGTCAAGAAGCAGCGGATTTGACGAGGGCACAGGATAGCATCAGTGATATCCGCGCAAGTGTGCCGCTGAGGGATTCGATCGAACCGGGCAATGTTGCATTAGCCGATGTAAATATTGAAGGGATTGTGGAAACGCGTTTTGCAGCGCATAGCCAAGTTGATAAGCCGGGCAACGGTTTGGTTGGCGATGGCGGTGGCAATTTTGACGCTGACACAATTCCAGGGGCCAATAGCTTCCCAATCAACCGGAGCGCCGATGCGGAATTCAAAATTCTTGATAACATTGCGGATCGGTTGGGCGATAACAGAAATGCCAGTGGTAGCATCAATCTGTTCACAGAACTTCCCCCATGTGCCAGTTGTTTGAAGGTTATAGAGCAGTTTAGAAAGCGCTATCCCAATATTACGGTGAATGTAAAAAGGGTGGGTAGACAAGAGCCAAGCTCACCGCTCCCGCCTGTAGGAGAATGATTTTGACTGCACGCAGAAACTATGATGATCTTAAAAGCGGCCGTTTCAAGTTGATGTATATGGCACGTCAGCGAATAGTCAAACAACAACGCGAATGGCTGCACCCGATTGAAGATGTTGGCGTCGCGTTTATGGATTGGGAAGAAGTTGGCGTTACCCTAGAACCACTCACACGATTGATGACAGAAACCATTTTTCTGGTACTTTGTGCAGGGCTCGCTCCGGAACCAGGACGCACTAACGCGACCTCGAGAATCGAGGAACTGCTGCGTGAGCACGATCTTGATGAATTGATCGCAGACATTCCTGAAGATGAGCAGCGCGAGCTACGCTATGATCTGGAAATCCTGGGCTTCCTCCCGCCAGATATTACCAAACCACAATTTGCTAAGAGCTGACTTTCTTCAAGCCATTCTAGGCAATGGCACCGGCGATTGCGGCTCAAAAGAACTTTAGTAATGATGGTGCCGCAGGTCTTGGTCTGTCGCGGTCGGACACTCGCGCTATAATAGATGTCAGAGGGAACAGCGTTTGGAACAATCCAGCAGCAATACGGGTGGAACTTGATAGACTGTCAAAAAATGGTGATTTGGACAACGTACGCGAAGTGCGTGTAATTACCACTGAAGGCCCAATAACCTGGAGAAAAACTGGTGAGTGATGCTTATTTCTTGACCTGCTTGGATTGCGGTTTGAGCGTGATTCTAGGAAAAACTGTATACGCCGACTATAAAGGTATTCCCGGTACAAAGTTGGGGTTTACAGCTTTGGGCGATAATCATGAGGATGGATGGAGGCTAGCCCAAACAGGAAGCGAAGAAATGCAGCATTTTCTATTCATTCATAGAGGGCACGAACTACGCGTCATACCCGATACCGTGCAGAAGCGTGAACCGGCTATCGAGTTCGCATGGCCCGTTGATGACGATAGCAATGATCCATTAACCAACCGATCTGCTTTTTTCGCATCGGGAGATATGGATACCATCGCCGATCAGGCTCAAATCGATGCAGATCAGTTGCCAGATGATGTAATCAAGCGCCTTAAAGAAAGCACTATTGAGTAGCGGCACTTTAAATTCAAACTGATACAAATGCAGCGACAGCAGAGGCGCTGATCCGTGGGTTTGATGAAGGCGTTCTGCGCAACGAAACTCCGGTGATCCAACCCAAATGATTCACGAGTAATAATCGATTTACGAGGTAATTCTTACTGGGACAACAATTCAGCTCTGCTGGAGGCAGAATATCGTCGACTCTCTAGTCCGGGTAATGGTACTCTGGCGAAAGTGAAGGAAGTACGTGTGGTTACGTCTCAAGGTACAGTTATTTGGAGGCCAGAACGATGAGCAGTTATCATATGCTGGTATGTATGGACTGCGGTGAGTGGTTTTCACTTGGTAAAAAATTTGAAGGCAAACATAAAACTGAATGGCCAGAGCAAGGTAAATTTACAATTTTTGTAGAAGGTGGCGAGTCGCATAGATCAGAACTGGCTTTTCTGGAACATTTTATGGCCAAGCATGCTGGTCATGAACTTAGGATATTAGATGAGTCCTATCTGATCGGTGAGCCAACTCGAAATGAACAAATTACCTTACCGCGGCCTGATCGGTTAGATCTTGTACGCGAATTTTTCAGAGGCAGACTAAGGTATCAAAAACCTAAAGAAGAACAGGATGAAATGCTCCCATATGTTGGTGTGCGTCTCAAGGAAATTTCTGAGGGAGTTAATATACATGATCCCATGCTGCCCTATTCAGAAAACCCTCGCTATAAGAACTCACACCGCAACTAGGGGCCGTCTTCCTTGAGACGCGCACTCCAATCGAAATTGCCACCGACGTCTATGGCGCAGGCTCAGCCGAGCTTGCAGCTTTCGCTGCGTTACCAAACGACGAGCAGGCGCGCGTGCTCGGCGAAATCAAGGGCCGCGCCACATTTGAGGTGGCAGCAGCCGTAACTACCGGCGGCACAGCCTTAACAGCCCGCGCGGCAATTCGCGCCGCAACGCGCAGCCCGGATGTTGACGCGCCCAACAAACGTGGCGGGCGTGACGCTGAAACATCCGATCCGAATGTTGATACAACGACTGATGAGTTCCCGAGAATAGGACCGGAAGCCAATAACGCTAATGGAGGCGCTACGCCCAATGCATCGGAATTTACTCCCGATCCGAACATTCCCCTCACAACCTCAACCCAGCAACATATCATTAACGGGAATGTAAACGGATCAAAGGCCAGCGGCGCACATTGGCCAGGTTCGCCTAATCTAGATATCGACTTGTCTACCGCGCAACGCAATGCCAACGGTGTGTTTGTTGCCAATGTGAGGGTCGCAGATGGAAATGGGGGCTTTGTACCCAAATCCAATGCGCCACCTTCTTTGAAGAATGCCACTGGCTTGTCGAACCCGGCAACCTTCTTCCCACCTTCGTGGACGCCAGAGAGGATATTGGGTGAAGTGAGTGCAGCTGACACAAGAAATCCGGTCCCAGCTGATGGCAAGACACATGTCCGAACTTCACCATCGGGTGTTAAAATCAGAATTCGGAGAGCTGAAGATTCTGGAGAAATTGTCTCGGCGTTTCCGGCTTGGCCGCAATAGGAGCTGAAAGTGGATGAAGCAAAAAAGCAAATCCTGGTTTCGCTAGTATATCCGAGTGATAGTACTGTGAGTGGTGGGGTAAACCTTAGTGGCGAGATAAAGGACCGCCCAAAAGAAGCTATCGAGCTTCTGAACTTTTTCGATATCGGGCACGCTAGCCGGAAGGTCGGCGATGAATGGGTCTTTGAGCCCTATATTTTCCCGATCAGAATGGACCCGGTGGATCAGCCCAACCGGCGGGAATTTCGTGATTTCCCTGAAAACCACATCGACAATTTGCCGCGCAATCTTGAAGAACAGTGTGTGGAGTATTGGAGTTACCGAATAGATGACGGTATATTCTGGTTTCAGGCCGATTATTCCTACATGGGGCCTGAGCCTTATAATCTGATTTCGTTCTCTATGACACTTGAAGACTTCGCGCTTTTCTACCGCAACTATAGCGATGTGCGCGTTACAAAAGAGGCAAGAGAGTTTCAGATAACGGTTTGGTGATTTTGGCGCTGCCCCAGTTGATGTAGGCGCGGCAGAGCAATATTGGCGTTACCGTCTCCGCCGACTTTGGCAACACTGGCTCGGCAGAGGGCGGTAGTGGTAAGCAATCCCAAGGCATTGGCGGTTCTGTTTCGGTTGGCCGGACGCGGGAAGATGGTTCCTTTGCCTCTGTCGCCGAGCAGGCCGGTATTAACGCTGGCGATGGTGGCTTTGATATCAATGTAACGGGTAACACCAATCTGGTGGGCGGCGTCATCGCCTCCGCTGCTGATCCGGCTGATAATCAGCTGACAACGGGTACTCTGACCGCTAGCGATATTGAGAACAGCGAGAGCTATGATGCCTCCTCGCTCAACCTGTCTGGCTCTCTCGCTGGCCTTGGCGGCGGCGATAACAGCCGGGGTTCTGCTGGCCGGAATGACAATCAAGAAGCCGATGCGAGCCGTTCCGGCGGCAGTACGGGCGGGATTGCTCTGGGTAATGGCGGCACTCTGTCTGCGGGCGCACCGTCCGTGCTGGGGGCCTCGGGCGATCAGTCCGGCACCACGCTCAGCGCGATTGCAGCGGGCGGGATTACCATCACCAGCGGCGATGAAGACAGCGCAGCGCTCACCCAGACGATCAACCGCGATACCGACGCCGCAAATGACGGCGCATTGGTGCAGGCGTTTGACGCCGCACGGCGCGAGGAGATCGCGCAAGGCTTTGCCGTAACGCGCGAGCTGATCGAGCAGACCAGCACCTTCTTCGCCAATCAGGTCCAAGAGGAATAGGAAGCGATTTAACGTGACCACCTCTTTGCAACGCGGCGCTCAAACTTATCGCCCGTGGTCGAAATCGCGCTCGCGCTCCAGCTCGCGTTTTGGCTCAGCCTTGTCCCGCGTCGGCTCACCGCTGCGCTCAAGTGGTTTTTCAAGCGTGATGTCGCGTTCACGGTTCTGCAAAACAGACATCGTATGATCAGGTCCGAGCTTTTCAGAGAGCTTCTTAAGGTCTTCCTTGAAGCCAGGATAGTGCTCGGGGAACCTGGCTCCGCCGCACGGCAATCGCCATCGCGCTGGTTTTGTCCCCAGCGTTGCGACTGACATCGCGTTCGATATTGCTGGCATTGTCGACGATCAGGGTGACTTCGCCGGTGAACCGGGTTGCGGCAACCAGTAAGCCCCGCGCGCTGTTGAGCATCTTTTCATTCTCACTCAGCACCATGATGCCGTCCTTGGCGGTCATGCCCTGGGCGATGTGAGCGTTGACAGCATAGGCAAGATCGAGCCGCTCAAGCATCGGATCGCCATGTTTGAGGCCGATCACTTCGCCGTCTTTGTTCAAAACGCTGATGCCGTTCTTGTTGACGCCTTCCACCTTCGCCACATCGCTATTGGCCAGTCCACGATCGTGATCGTTGGCAGTCCAGCGGATTGGATCGCCCGCGTGCAAGGCGAGGCGCTTCTCGGCGAAGACCGACACTGCATCATATTTGAGATTGTGCGGTAACCTATCCGGCGTGAAGCTCTGCGTTCGGCCATCTTGCATCTGCAGCTTCACCGTTTTGCCGTCATGTTCGATGACGCAGCCGCGCTCGCCACGTTCAATCCCTTGGACACGCAGATTACTGTTGAAGGTGACAATGTGGCCCTCGCGATAGGCGCGCATCTGGCGCGCACCTTCTTTGGTGACAGTCACACGGTCCAGGACGGTCTTGTGATAGGCCCGCTTGCCAAGCTCGCCTTTTTCGGCGCGCTGCTCCTGTACTGACTGATTGAGCGCGCTGCGCATCGCGCGGCTCATGGTGAGAAGCAGTGTTTGCTCACGTGCCTCAGGCGACCGGTTGACCCACAACGCGGCCGCGGTCTCAACCCCTTGGAGACGCGGCAGTTCAAGCGTGCGGTCTTTGAGCGCAGCAAAGGCTCTGGGCAGGTCCTCACGATTAAGCGCCTCAGCGACCTCCTTCATCTGCGGGGACGCCGCGCGTAGGTTCTCAGTAACAGGAGAAGTCGGCGTTCCGCGCTGCTGTGCTTGCTCGAATGGCTTGCCCGCTGCGATCGCCTGAAGCTGTTTAGTATCGCCGATCATGACGAGACGCTCGGCCTCTGCCAGATTAGCGAGGCGTACGAGTTTCTCGAACTGTTCGGTACCCACCAGCGAAGTCTCGTCGACCATGATCCATGCGCTGCGTAGTTCCTGTTTGGAAGTTTCAGCCTGCTCTGGAGTAGCAGTGCCGTCGAGCAGCGGACGATGCCGCGCCAAGAAGGCGGCAACAGACTTTCCCTCGACACCCAGTTTCTCCCCGAACTCCCGGGCGGTCCGCGTGGCAATGGCCAGCACATGCACCTGCCTGCCTTTTTCGTGGAGCAGCGAGGCGACCGGAATTAGCGCCGCCGATTTGCCCGTTCCAGCACCGCCTTGCACGAGGTGAACGCGGTCGTTTGTCGAAAGCATATCTACTGCGGCGCGCAACTGGCCGCTGTTGAGTGGCCGCATACCACGATCCATGGCCGCCTGCTGGGTCTGCAAGGCCGCTGTCGAGCCGGTCGGCAAACACCCCAACCGTGCCGCGCCCCTCCTCAACCTCGCGCGCGGCACGCAGCTCTAGCGCCAGCATGCTGGCGGGCGTTACCATTCGCTCATTGCCGAGAAGCAGACTTTTGTCCTGCAAATGCGCAATGCGCGCTTCAACAGCATCTGCATTAATCGGCCCGCGCCGTCCCAGCGCGCTGCGCACAAGATCAATCCGGTTAAAGCCAGCTTCGTTCTCGCCCAGATCGCGTGCGGCGGAAGCAACTGCCTGCGCGGCGGCAAATGCGGTCGGAGCAAGCGCGCCCTTACGTTCTGGAATCAATTCATCGCCCGAGCGCGGTGTCAGTCCCATCGCTGCCGCAATTGCCAGGCCCTTGTTGTGAATACCGCGGACGCCACCAATCAGCCGCGACCAGATTGTCTCCCCACGTGCTGATCTTTCTACCGCCGCCGCAATGATCGGCTGCAGATTCAGCCCAACCTTTGTCGCTTTCGCCTCCCACACTTTTTCGCGTTCTTTGCGGTCCATGTCGGACTCTTTTTCACGCCGGGTTGCCAGAGCTGCAATCTCCCGTTCACGAGGACTTGAGCGATCATCATTCTCAAGCGCACTAAGGATCTGCGCGCGGCGGTCAGAGAACGCCTCAATCTGTTGACGCGAGATGCCCTTAATTTCAAACTCGCCCAAAACCGGATTCTTGGCTGCCACAGTTTCGTAACCGAGCTTTTCGAGTCCTCCGCGCAGATAAGCATTGTGGACCGCCCCAAGCGTGCGCTGGTGCTGATAAATCTGATCGTTCTTCAGCGCATGCCATTTCCCATCGCTGGCAAGAGTCGCGTTGTTGAGAACCGCGTGCACATGAAGTTGCGGGTCGAGTTCACGACTGACATCATGCAAGAAACTCGCAACGAGCAGATTGCCGGTATTCTCGGTGACCTGCCGACCATCCTGCCAGACTTTTGCTTGCGCAAGGTTCTTCTCTGCCCAAGCGATCGTTTGCGACACTGAAGCGCGGAACGCCTGAACTACCCGCTCATCTTTGCCCAATAGCGCGATCAAGCTGACCGATTTGGGAGCGCTAAAGGTCGAGTCGAGGCCTCGACGTCTGTCGCCGCGCGCTGCACCCAGTTCGCTGCCGTCGGGCAGTCTGCCCTCCAGAATGCGCTCAAACTCAGCGGTATCGACCTTTCCATCTAGCCCGAGCATATGCGCGCTAGTGCCTTCCCAACGGCTCAGATCGGTGCCAGCCTCAACCGAGAAGTAGTTATCACGCGAATAATACTCTGCCGCGCCCGAGGAAGCGACTTTACCCAGAGACATCATGGCGCAGGTTCCTCAGGCAGTGCAACCAATACCGGGCACGCATCAAAGTTGTTCTTCGCCTTCCAGAGTTCGCACATGCCTCTATCAGCTGAGCCATACATCGCGCGCGACATGGGTGTGGCGATCAAGCTGTCAGGAGTTAGCCGCGCCAGCGTCGTGATGACCATGGCGGCAGCGAACAGACCAATGACAGCGACAGCGCACCATTGCCAAGCGGGCAGCCTCCAATTGGGCGCAATCTCATACCGGTTCACGCTGCGTGGTTCTTTCGCGGCGGCCTCAATGACGTCGAGTTTTGCTTCAATTCCTGTGAGCCATTCAGGTGAACGCACAGCAGCCAGAATGTCCTTGCGCAGCTGTTCGACCTCTTCGAGATGCTCGGAAAGCATCTCGGCAAAAGGCGTGGCGCCATTGGTAAAGCGCGTGCTGAGCTCATCGCCAAGACGTTTCGCAGCATTGCGATTGGCTTCCTCAGTCGCATTGAAAGCCTTAAGCATCTTGTGCTCGCGCCGCTCGGCCGCACGCAGGATCCGATCGAGATCAATGCTGATCTGCTCTACCTTTGTCGCCAGCGTTAGAGCCATATCAGGATTGATCGGCAGTTCGGGCGGTTCGAACATCGCACGCCCCTGCTCATTCGCTCGAACTGTCTCTTCCGCAATCGCGCGCAAGAACTCTGGCCGAGGCATTCCTCGGTCCTCGGCGACCGCGTCGATATGGGCGAGAAGCGCATCGTCATAAGCAACATTTACCTGGGCCATGCCGTTCCTCCCAAAAGTGAGGGCCTAGGAACGAAACCGCAGTTTTCTGCCGTTCTACGGCGGGAATAGGCAGGTGCTCTACGATACGCTTGCAACTCAGCAAGCTTTTGGCGACAACCTACAATTCTACGTCGAGCATAGAACCGCAGATTTCTGCGGATTTCAGCAGCCTGGGAACAGGCTACACCGTAGCGTGGTGCGTGCCCTCCTACTTCCCCCATCCCGAAACCATCGGACAACCGCGATGTCTGCCTCGAAAACCTATCTGGATTTCCAGTTAGGCGGAGCTAGGCCGATAGGCCGAACCAAAGGCCGTGTCAGAGTTCCCTGGCTGTAGTCCTTCGGAGGCGTCATTGTATGCCTCCTGGCGTTGGAAGAGGCATTGAGCCCAACAGCAGATCATCAATGCCGTAGCGCATCCTCTCTGCAATATTCGATGCATGGTCTGGACGTAGTGCGATTGTAGAGCCAGCCATCCGCAGACTGCCGCCGCAGCAGTGGCGGCTTCCATCAGCGAGAACGTCGAAATAGACATACAACTCGGAGAAATTGCCTCTGACACTGAAGCAATAGCACGGCAATGATGGACTTAACGCGACCGCCATTTGTCCGAAGCTAAAGTTGCTCACAACAGCCTCCCTTGCTCGGGAGACGGTTGATCCTTGGTCTTTACTGACCGTCGTGCGCGTGAAGAGCTTTTTGCTATAGCTTTTGACGAGTCCAGAGTTTCATCTGCCCGATCAAAAGTAGGTAATTGCTCGATCCACTGATCGATGTCAGACCGGCGCCAGCGTAGTTGGCCATGGCCAATTTGGCATGGCTTAGGGAATGCGTCAGTGCGGCGCTTTCGATACAGGGTTGTGCGGCTTAACCGCGTTATTGCGACCACATCAACGGTCTTTAGTAACCCATCATTCATTTGATCAGTCATCGAATCATCCTCCTATAAAGTGAGGACTCAACGATTGTGGATAACTAGGCTTTGCGCATTTCAATCATTTTTCACGCCGTTTCATTCGCGGTCCAGGTAAGCTTTTTAGGGGCAGCTTGTGCACAACTGTTTCAAACGGTGGGTAGCTGCCTGATTGCAGTTTTGTAATCACGCTCATGCTAGCAATCTTCAAGTTTAACTCGCTGAGTTTGGCACAGACCGCTGCCGTCTTCACCGCCCGAACCTCGGGATGACGGAGACCTTCGATCAGTTCGAGACTCCTGATGAAACCCTCACTGTCAATTCCCGCGACTCTCGCCTGCTCTCGCAACCACTTCAAACGGTCCGAGAACACCTCTTCATCGGGCTCGTTGATCAATGTGATGGAGCTAAACATGGAGACTGCTTTTGCATCACTGGCTTTGACAAATAGTTCCCCTATGGGCCGGGCAGTTGAGCGTACAAGTTCACGCTGGTCTGGTTCAGAGCAGATAATCAAATTGCGCCCGAAGTCTGCTTGAAAGGCACGAAGCTCGTTTGCGGAGAGTTTGCGCATCGTCCCATCAGGTTTGCGTTCAAACACTTCGAATTCATGCGCTGCTAGCCTTTCCCTAAATTCTTCGAGGGCCATCAATTGCCGCTGCTTGGCTGGATTAGACTGTGCATCCAACAGATCTTCACGGCTTGCCTCCAGCCTTGTTTGGTTGCGACGAAATGCACTACGAAGGTGTGGCCAAAGAGCAAATCCAGCTATCGCGCTTCCAAGAATAGGTAGTGTTCGTGCCGCAACTTGCGAGTTTCTCGACTTTAGACCAGCTAGAATTGCACTGGCGCCCGCCAGCCCTAGGCTAATACCTCGCGTACTAACGCGTGGTGGATCTAGTGTTAGCTTCGGTGTGGTCATCAAATCAAAAGAACTCTGACCAAAAAAATACGGGGCTTTGGTTCGGTTTGCTGTCTATCAACGAGAGATAGCTGCCGAATATCGGTATGACCTCTATGTTATCGCTCCGCTCTGTATCAACTGCCATCACGCCCCCAAACTCGACCTTGCCAGGTCATTTATCCGCCGCAATACTCCGCCCAAGCATCCATAAGCCTGCGGCGCTTATCCAAGAGGTTTCCGCGACGGTATGCAGCCTCCACTTTGTTCGAAATGGCGTGGGCCAAGGCCATCTCGGCTATGTCACCATCGAAATCAGTTTCTTCAGCCACCCAGTCGCGAAAGCTGCTTCTGAACCCGTGCGGTACAGCGGCAATTTCAGCGTCCCGGCAAATCTTTGTGAGAGTCATGTCCGACATCGGCTTGTTGCGGCGGGTGCCAGGGAAGACTAGATCATTGCCAGTCTCGCGGTGTTGGGCAGCTTTCTGAAAGGTCGCAACGGCAGCGTCAGACAAGGGGATCACATGCTCGCGCTCTGCTTTCATGCGTTCCGCAGGGATGGTCCATACCCTCTGCTTCAAATCCACCTCAGACCACCGCGCACCGCGGATCTCTCCAGATCGAGTGGCTGTCAGGATCAAAGCTTCAAACGCAAAGCGGCCAACACTCTCACGTTTTCTCAATTTCGCGAGAAAGCCAGGGACTTCCGTAAAAGGGAGCGCTCTATGATGCTTTGTTTTCTTTTTGATACGTGGGAGCGACTTGTTGATCGCAGGCATTGGCAAAGGATGTTCACGATATCCTTGGGCGATGGCCCAATCGATCACTGAAACGATGCGTTGGCGAACCCGGCAAGCGGTTTCGTTCTTATCAAGCCAAATCGCAACCAGCACATCACGCACTTCTGGCCCTTCGATCTCGCTCACCGAGATATCGCCAATCGTTGGAAATGCGTAGGTCTCGAGTGATGTCAGCCACTGAGCACGATGCTTCTTGTTTCGCCAGCTCTTCTGGTTTTCGGCGAAGACCTTCGCTGCCGCCTCTCGAAAAGTCGGAATTCCCTCAGCCTTCTTGCGCTCGGTCACAGGATCTAGACCTACTTCAACTTGCGAGCGAACCTCCACCGCTCTTTGTCGAGCTTGAGCCAAAGAAACTTTCTTTGCGCTGCCCAATCCTATATCTCTACGGCGACCATTTTTCTGGACCCGGCAAATCCATGACCGGCTCCCCTTGGCGGTCACACTGAGAAAAAGTCCGTCGCCATCATGATAGCGCCCTTTTTCCAGAGAGCTGCGCAGCATAGTGGCGGAAAGATTTCCCATCACTTCTTACCCACATCCTTACCCACACATCGATGAAACAGAACGGAAGTGATCGAAACAGATAGCAACGCTCCTGTCAAGCATCCCTATGATTTTAAGTAATTTTGATGCACCCGGAAACAGAGCGAAACACGTTGGTGGCGGAGACGGTGGGATTCGAACCCACGAAAGAGTTGCCCCTTTACACACTTTCCAGGCGTGCGCCTTCGACCACTCGGCCACGTCTCCGCATGCTCTATCCGAGCAGGATGCCCCTAGCGATGCGAAATTTGCTTCGCAACCGTGCTCAAACAACAAAGTGTTAGCACAAACAAAGAAGCGTGCGCATAGGGCGCATGCGCGCCCGTCTACGCCCACCTCAATTAGGCAGGCTCGCGCCTCTAGCTGCCCTCTGCTTGCCGCGCAAGCGGCGAAGTGGCACGGTGGCATTTATGAAGTCACACATCCTATTCTGCGCGAGCCTTCTTACCGCCGCCATATCGATACCCACGAGCGCTGCGCTCGCTCAAGAAGCACCGGAAGGCGCGCCCTCCCCGAACCAGATTGTTGATGCCGCGCCGAAGGCTGACTGGGTGGCGATCACGCCGGAGGATTTGCTGGTGATGACGCTCGCCCCGGATGCGCAAGGGACCGCGCGCGAAGTGGTGATCCAGCTGATGCCTGCGCCATTCTCCCAGGGCTGGGTCGGCAATATCCGCAAGCTCGCCCGCGCAAAGTGGTATGACGATATCACCGTCAACCGCGTGCAGGACAATTATGTCGTGCAATGGGGCGATCCCAATTATGACAACCCAGAAGGCGAAGGCGAAGGCGAAGCAAAGCCGCTGCCAGAGGGGCTGAGCGTGATGGGGGAAAGCGAATATGGGCAACCCACCTCAAGTGTTTTGCTTGAGTTGCTCGAAGCAGAAACAACCGATGATTTGGATCAGCAAGTCAAAGAAGCATATACGGATGCTGAGGTCGCGCCCAATCGGGATCTTGTCCATATGCTCATGAGAGATTCCTATGCTGCCCGCACTTCATTTCTTGGGGGTTTCCCTTTTGGCTTTGCGGGATCAGATTGGGCTTCACTTATGTGGCCCGCCCATTGCTACGGCATGGTCGGCGTGGGCCGCGGGTACTCGCCGGACACTGGCTCAGGCGCGGAGCTTTACACTGTGATCGGCCATGCGCCGCGCCACCTTGATCGCAATATCGCGCTGGTGGGCCGGATCATTTCCGGCATGGAGCACCTCTCCTCGTTGCCACGCGGCAGCGGCGCTCTGGGCTTCTACACCGCAGAGGAAGCCGATAAGCGCACACCGATCCTATCGGTTCGCGTCGCATCCGATCTGCCGCAAGAGGAGCGTCCTCAATTCGAATATCTCTCCACGGAAGGTGAGACCTTCGCCCAATATGCCGAGGCGCGCGCGAGATCGACGCGATCCGTTCTTTATCGTCCCCGCTGGCGGCGCGGACATCTGCAACATCCCGGTACCAGTGCGGCCAATGTCTGCTGGCGAATGAGCGAGGCGCAGATCACGCAAACAGGCCCGTTGTGGCTGTGGACTGCCTCCAACGGGGTCAGCTGGCACTTTATCACGATTAATGGCGAGGCGGGGGAGACCATCGCCGCCAATGAGGCAATGCGGCGTCTCGAGCTAGGGCGAAAACGCGGGTTCCGTTCGCAAAAGGTGGAGGCCAAGATCGGCGAAACGATCTGGACGACCTCGTGCTTTCCCAGCGATGATGGCACCTGGTTGCTGCCTGTGAAGGCGCCTGTGCGGAAGGTTGAGGGGCTGGCGGAAGGCAGCCAAGTTCAGGTCACTCTGGCGCTAATCTGAGCGCCGAGGGGTCCAGCGCGCTTAGCCCACCACCTTAAGCTCTGTATCCTGAGAATTCAGATCGCTCGCGCTGCGGCGCACGTCCCCGAGGAAACTCGTGGCTTTTTCGCGCAGTGCATCGGCGTGAATGTCAAGCTCGCTGGCGGATGCCAAAACCTGGGCAGAGGCGGATCCGGTCGCCAGCGACGCCTCACGCAAATTACCCAGCTGCGCATCCACTTGCGAAGTGCCATTGGCAACGGTGTCGATATTGCGCGCCAGATCTTCGCCAGAAATTGACTGCTGATCGACGGCGGTCGCAATCACGACCGAGGCGCGTTCAAGCTCGTTGATCTGCGTAACCATAGAATTGAGATCTGCCACGCTCGACTGGGTGGAGCTTTGCATCGCGCCGATCTTCTCAGTCACGCTGTTGGTCGCATTGCTGGTCTGGGTCGCCAGCTCTTTCACTTCGGAGGCGACAACGGCAAACCCGCGTCCCGCCTCGCCGCCGCGTGCAGCCTCAATAGAAGCGTTGAGCGCGAGCAGATTGGTGCGTTGAGCAATGGTCTGGATCATCTCGACGATGCTGCCAATCTCATCGGCTGCACTCGACAGATTCGTCATCTTAAGGTTGGCTGCGGTTACCAGTTCGCTGGCCTCGCGCGCCAGAGTGGCAGAAGCGCTAGCTTGCTTGCTGATCTCTGCAATCGACAGTGCAAACTCATCCGTTGCCGCCGCCGCCGCCGTCACATTGCGGGTGGTTTCCTGCATAGAGGTGGAGGCCTCTTGCGATTGCTCGGCGGAACTCTCCGCAAGCCTCACCATGCTTTCCGAGGTTTCTTTGAGCTGCGCAGAGGCTGCACCAACGGCATCAATCACTTCCCCGATTGAAACTTCAAAACCTCCAGCAAGCCTTTCTAACAGCTCACCTTTATCGGTGCGCAGACGGTTCGATTCCCGTGCGAGCGTTTGCTGCTGAGCAAGCTCGCGTTCTGCGGCGCTGGCGCGTTCAGCGGTTAGCTGACTTAGCTCCAGAGCATCCTGGCGGAACACCGCAAGCGCGCGGGCCATAGCGCCAATTTCATCTTCACGCTGGGCGTGGGGAATCTCGGTCTGGTCATCACCGCTCGCGATACGCTCCATCGCATCGGTAATGCTGCGCACCATGCGCACCACATTGCGAATGATAACGCGGCCGCCAAAGAAGGAACCAATTACGGTGACGGCCAATAGGGCCATAAAGGCAAGGATTGTCTTGCCGACAATGTTCAGCAGATCGCCAGCCTTTCCGCTGACAAACACGTGAAGGTCATCAACATAGACACGCATCTCGCTGTAGAGAGTGCCCACCTCTTTTTCGACTTCACGGGTTGCGGACGTATCAGCGCCAGCACCGGCCGCAATCGCATCAAGGCGTGCATCCGCATTCTCAATCCGCTCACGGTAATCCTCAAGCGATAAGCGAATGTCAGTTGGCATCATTTCGCCGCCGTAGTTGAGCGCTGTTGCAATATCCTCAGCAGCGTCTTCGAGCTTATCAGAGGCGCGCTCATACCCGGCCTGTTCGCCGCGCTCGGTCACATCGCGCAATGACACATAGGCATCGCCCAGCGCCAGCGCAGCATGACCACTGCGTACCTCTGCAGAGGCAAGCACGGTTTGCCGTTCGCCTTGATTGCCAATGTAGGCAAATCCGCTCAGGATAATGAAGGCAACGATCAGCACCATGGCCGCGTTGCTGAAAATCGCGATCCGCAGATTTCCGACCAGAGAAAAACGATCGAGCCAGCGCCTGCGGCGATCTTCACCTGCGCTCAGATCCGCGTCATCTGCGGCCAGTTCCTCGCCGGTGGCGGGCACGAAATCATGCGCTGAAAAGCTCAATGTATTTTCCTCATACCGCCGCTTGCGGGCGTTTGTGGTTTCTTACATGAGGGGTAATACGAGGGCGGGTTTAAGGAGTGGTAAACGCCAATTTAACCATCAAAGCCCGCGAGAAGCCAACGATTGAGGCGCTGATCAACCGCGCTGCATCAGCTCAATCCGATTGCCGAAGGGGTCGCTGGTGAAAAAGCGTGAGTAGCCTTCAACCGGCTTGTCATCGAGCGTATCCATGCCCGCTTCCATCAGTTTTTCCCGAAGGCCCGCAAGATCGTCAACCAGCATAGCGGGATGAGCTTTTCGCGCTGGAGAGAAATCCGGATCGACTCCGATATGCAGGCTCACTCCGCCCGCCTCAAACCAACATCCACTGCTTGATAGGTTAGCTGGCTTTGGCACCTCGCGCATGCCCAGCAAGCCGACGAAAAACGCACGCGCTTGATCCTCTCCACCAGTCGGAATGGCCAGTTGAACGTGATCAATACCAACTATTCCCACTAAATCCGCTCTGCCTGTGCCACTGCATCGCTGGCGCGCAGTGCGCTCAATATTCGCGTAAGGTGGGCTAGATCCTGCACCTCTGAATCGATCTCATAGGTGGTGAAAGGATGGTCAAGCTGGACCTGATTGAGGCTGGTCACGTTCGTCTTGTTCTGCGCGAAGATCCCAGCCATTTCCGCCAGAGTGCCGGGCCGATCATACAGCGTCACTCTCAGGCGGCCAACGGCGCCAACCGAACGCTTGCCCCAGGACAGATCGAGCCAATCGGCATCGATCCCGCTGGCAAGTTCCAGGCAGTCAATCGCGTGCACTTCCACCCGCTCATCCTTGCGGCGTAAGCCGACGATCCGGTCGCCAGGCACCGGATGACAGCAGGTTGCCAGCGTGTAACCAACCTCTGGCGTCAACCCGCGGATCGAGATCACCCGCTCGCGCTTGGACCATTCTGCGTCATCTTCGAAATCGGCGGTCGATCCGGGGACCAACGCCTCCATCACTTCGCGGTCGGTGATTTTGGCCGCACCAATCGCGAACATCAGATCTTCCGGCTCCTCCATTTGGAGGCGTTTCACCGCTTCGCGTATGGCTTTCTTGCCAATCCTGGCGGGCACTTTTGCGGCAATTTCATCGAACAATTTGCTGCCAATGGCCGCCACCTCCGCGCGTTCTTTGAGGCGCACGGAGCGGCGGATCGACGCACGCGCCTTACCGGTCACCACAAAGCCAAGCCAGGATAGCTGTGGTTCCGCGTTCTTGCCTTTGATAATCTCCACCACATCACCATTATTCAACGTGGTGCGCAGCGGCATGTGCCGACCATTGATCTTCGCGCCGACCGTTTGCGCGCCCAGATCGGTGTGCACTGCAAAGGCAAAGTCGACGGAGCTTGCACCCTTGGGCAATTGGAACAAAGCGCCCTTGGGCGTGAAGGCGAAAATCCGATCCTGATAGATCGCCATGCGCGTATGCTCGAGCAATTCCTCCGCATCATGGCTGGCATCGACAATCTCGATCAGATCGCGCAACCAAGCCACCTGGCCATCGGCGCTGTCGCTCTGTTTGTAGGCCCAATGCGACGCCAAACCAAATTCATTGCGGCTGTGCATTTCGCGGGTGCGGATTTGCACCTCCACCCGCATTGAGTTTTCATACATCAACGAGGTGTGGAGCGAACGATAGCCGTTCGACTTTGGCGTTGAGATG
The DNA here is from genome assembly GCF_057364945.1 of Erythrobacter sp. SN6-5. Classification (NCBI taxonomy): domain Bacteria; kingdom Pseudomonadati; phylum Pseudomonadota; class Alphaproteobacteria; order Sphingomonadales; family Erythrobacteraceae; genus Erythrobacter; species Erythrobacter sp. SN6-5. The sequence goes on along the minus strand of NZ_CP200282.1, from coordinate 1,537,801 downwards.
TAATCCTTGAAACGGCCGGGCAGAAATTGCCACGTGGTGTGCAGCACGCCCATCGCGGCGTAGCAATCCGTCTCGCTCTCGCAGATCACACGAAATGCCATAATATCAGTGACCTGCTCGAAGCTGACATGACGCTCCGCCATCTTTTTCCAGATCGAATAGGGATGCTTTTCGCGCCCCATCACCTCGACCTGAAGGCCCGCCTCGGCCAGCACCTGCTTCACCTTCAACGCGATTGCATCAACCTGTCCGCCATCCTGGCTGCGCAATTGCTCCAGCCGGTTGGTGATGGTCGTAAAGGCCTCTGGCTCCAATTGCTCAAACGCCAGCGCCTGCATCTCGCGCATATATTCATACATGCCAATCCGCTCGGCCAGCGGCGCATAGATATCCATCGTCTCGCGTGCGATCCGCTGGCGCTTCTCAGGTTTTTTGATGAAGTGCAGCGTGCGCATATTGTGCAGCCGGTCCGCCAACTTGACCAGCAGAACTCGGATATCCTCGCTCATCGCGAGCAGGAATTTGCGCAGGTTCTCCGCCGCCCGTTCATTCTCTGGCATGGCCTCGATCTTGGACAGCTTGGTCACGCCATCGACCAGCCGCGCAACGTCGGTGCCAAAGTTTTTCTCAATATCCTCAATCGTGGCGAGCGTGTCTTCAACCGTGTCATGCAACAACGCGGTGATGATCGTTTCCTGATCCAGCTGAAGATCGGTCATCAAACCGGCAACCTCGACCGGATGAGAGAAATAGGGATCGCCGCTCGCGCGCTTTTGCGTGCCGTGTTTCTGAACGGTGTAGACATAGGCACGGTTGAGCGCTGCCTCATCCGCCTCTGGGTCATATTCCTTGACCCGTTCCACCAGTTCATATTGCCTCAGCATACCGGTTTCTATGATGCGGCGAAAACGCTCAATATTGCAAAACAATTCCGCAATCGAGCAAGTAAATATCAAACTCTTAGCGTCATAAGGCCCTGGCACAGTGACGAGATTGAGGGAATTGACGCATGAGCATCGCAGTAAAACTGAGCGCCACGGCGCTGGTATTGGGCGCGGCCGCCGCCGCTGGCTGTCAAAAGGCGCCGATCACACCAGCCAATCAGATGTGCGATTTCAAGACGATCCGCATGAGTGTAGGCGTGCCAGTATCACGCCCGGCGGACCTTGCCGAACGCACGCCATCCCCGCTAGCCGGAGAGATTGAGGCCAGCCTGCGCGCTCATGACCGCCTGCGAGAAGGCGAAACGGCCAGCCTGCTCGCACTGTCAGGCGGCAGCGAGCATGGCGCATTTGGCGCAGGCATTCTGGCCGGATGGGGCGGCACAGGCGATCTGCCAGACTTTCAAGTCGTCACCGGGATCAGCACTGGCTCCATCCTGGCCACCTTTGCCTTTGTGAACGATGCAGAGGGCGCGGTTGAAGGCTACACGATCAATTCCGAAAGCGAACTTATCACTGTCTATGCCAAGCCGGACCATGGCAATCCAGGCCCGGCAAATTTCGCCAGCCTGGTTGAGCATGGGTCGTTCGCCAATCTGGAGCCGCTGCGCGCCCGGCTTAAGAGCTTCATAGACGGCGACGTACTGGCCAAGGTAGCCAGCCGCTACGCCGCTGGTGCGCGTCTCTATGTCGGCGCGACCGATGCCGACACCGGCGATGCGGTGGCGTTTGATCTGGGCGATATGGCGACCCGCTATGTCAATGCAGAGGAAGCGGACCAATCGGCGATCCAGGATTGCTATGTCAGCGCAATCATCGCCAGCTCATCCTCGCCAATCGCCGCCCCGCCCGCCTTTATCGACAACACCATGTATATCGATGGCGGCACCCGTTTCGGGCTCTTTTCAGACAGCGTGTTGGAAGCATTCTTCCGCCGCCAGAATGGGCTGACCGATGCCTATGAGCTGGAGGAAGAGATAGCAGCCGAGCAAGAGGATGACGTCCCGACGCCAGTCCAATCGCTCGCCCCGGTTGTCTATGCGGTGATCGACGGAACACTCGATCTCTCCAAGCGCCACTGCCCGAAAAAGGACAAGAGCCTGTGCACCAAAGACAAACCAATGGGCGGCAAGGACGGCGCGCATAAGGATTGGAACATCCTCGATCTCGCGCTCACTTCGGAGCATATTCTGGTCAACGAGGTCTACCGCTTCTCCGCCCTAGCGGTGGAGGCTAACGCGTGCGAAGAAGCCGAGCTGCTTCAACTTCCTGCGGATCGAGAAGGACGTGAACGATTTCATCTATGGCATGCCAGCGGGCGATGGGTTTGAAGAGTTCCTGACCTGCCCAGAATGGCAAGAGGTCGACATCGAAATCGACGATCCGATCGAATTTCACAAGCGCTATATGCGCTGCCTCATTTCCTATGGGGAGGAAAAGGTGAGTGTGGCTGGTTGGGGCAAAAGCTAGGGCTAGCCGCGCGCACCAATTGCGGCTCCGATCCTATCACGGATCCTGCCAATCAGTGGGACTCGCGCAGCCAATGGCAAACCATATGCCCCGATCAAAGCCAGCGCAGTGCACGGAACCAATCTGGCGGTGAACACCACCGCAAGCAGCGCAAGAGGGCCAAAGCCGAGCAGCGCGCAAGCGACAACGGTTAGGCGCGGTGTCCATGGCAGCATGGCCATACCGGCCAGAAACCACAGGCCATATCGCCTGAATTGATCGGTCGCCTGCGCTAGTGGACCATTTGTTTCATCAGCAGCAAGAAACAGACTGTGGTCCATTCCCAAACTTTGCAGCGCCAAGGCGACGGCCCCCGCACCCAGCGCTGTACCAGCAGCAAAGACAAGGGTGAATATCCACCAACGCGCCGGGGCCAGCATCGACAATCCAGCGAGCAGCAATTGGTTGGGCATGATCGGGACAAGGAAATCCGCCGCAGGAAAAACCGAAACGGCTGGCGGCAGCCACGGCTTATGTGCTCGCGCCGCTGCCCAGGTACCCAATCTCAAAGCGAGCGGTTTGCGCATCCCCTCACCCACGGCTCAAAATCCGATAGCCAAGCGACGGTGACAGCCGCATGATCGCACGCAAAAGACGGGTCTTGCCGACATCGATCACCGGCTTATCGCGCTCCATCCCAGTAATGATTTGGGCGGCACATTCGCGGGCAGTCAATTTTCCGCGCCCCCGCCCCTCCGTCATGGCGGTGTCAACCAGCGGCGGCAGCGCCTCAAATATCTTCAGGTTTTTTGCGCGAGCTGCCGCCTGATAACGCAGCGCACGCGAAAACGAGCCCAGCCCTGCCTTCGTCGCGCAATAGACTGGTGCAGATTGCTTCGGCGCTAATGCAAGGCCGGATGTAACATTGCAGATCGCTGCCTCCTTGTGGCGAAGCAACATTGGCATGACATGTAGGCCAAGCAGAATGGGACTGGCAAAATTGAGCTCGATCTCTTGCGCGATAACGCCTGCATGCTCGCCAGCATCGGGCGCGACGCAATCGTTCATCACCTGCATGCCCGCATTGTTGATGAGCACCGAGCATTCCGGGTGCTCAGCGATCAAAATCTGCGCCAGATTGACCGCGCCGCCAGATTGCGACAAATCGCATTCGATGAAGCTTATCAACGTCTCGCCAATCTTGTCTGGCAAGTCACCACGAGAGCGCCCGGCACATATGATTGCCGCCGCCCCCCGCTCGGCCAGTTGGTCGCTCATTGCCCGGCCAATTCCCCGGCTCGCACCCGTGATGCAAATGGTTCGATTTTGAAAATTCATCAGTTCTTCCTCTTTCCAAGTTGCGTAACCTTTGGCAGGCTTTGTGTGCAAACCGATTGATCGAGGTTTATTGGAACAGAAAAATCCTGGAACGCGCCTTGCCGCATTGCTTGAAGCCCGCGCGATCGAGGCGGATGAGTGGCGATTGCGCGAATATTCCCTCGGGTCTGACGTTTTCGCACCGCAATCGGAAACACCCCCGATCTGCGTTCTCAAAGGCGGACTGGTAAAGCTGTATTATTTGGTGGCCGAAGGCGACCAGTGGACCAAAAGCTACATCATCGACGCGGGCGTGTTTGGCCCCACCTCCGCAAGTGCACAGTTCACACAATTTGGTGCGAGCGCGCTGGAGAATTGCACGATTGGGCACATTTCGCTCATCTGGTTGAGCCAGCAATTGCAGCGGGATGAGCAACTGGCAGGTGCCCTAGGTGAGTTTCAAAACTGGCTGTTTGAGCGCAAACGCAAACGCGAAGAGGACCTCCTCTGCCTATCCGCAGAGGATCGGTATTTGAATTTCTTGAACAGCGAGCCGGAACTGGCCCACCGCCTGGAACAGCGTGAAATTGCATCGTTCCTGCGCGTGACGCCGGTGGCCCTTAGCCGGATCAGAAAGCGGCTAAAGCAGGATCGCAAGATCCCAGCTTGATCAGCTCCAAGTGGCTCTGGGCGGCAGGCTCATCAGGATCGCATCAATATTCCCGCCGGTCTTCAGGCCAAACAATGTCCCGCGATCATAGACGAGGTTAAACTCGGCATAGAGCCCGCGATACTCAAGCTGGCGGGCGACGTCCTCGTCGCTAAATTCGCTGTTCATGCGGGCGCGCACCAGCTTGGGATAGATGTCGAGGAAGGCTTTGCCGACGTCCTGAGTGAAGGCGAAATTGCGATCAAACGCCGCCTCGTCCTCGCATTCCAGATGATCGTAGAAAATCCCGCCAACGCCGCGGTGTTTATCGCGGTGCGGAATGTAAAAATAGTCATCCGCCCATTTCTTGTACTTCTCATAATAGGTCGGATTGTGGGCCATGCATGCAGCGCGCAGGCTGGCGTGGAATGCCTCGGTGTCTTCCTCATTAGGGATCGGCGGGTTGAGATCCGCCCCGCCGCCGAACCAGGCCTTACCCGTGGTGAGGAAGCGTGTGTTCATATGCACGGCGGGCACGCGCGGATTGGTCATATGCGCCACCAGCGAAATGCCGGTCGCAGAAAATCCGGGGTTCTCCGCGCTCGCGCCGTTCACCTGGCCCGCAAACTCCTTGCTGAAGCTGCCGCGCACGGTGGAGACATTGACGCCAACCTTCTCAAACACTGTGCCCTTCATCAGGCCTTGCGTGCCGCCGCCGGGGTCAGAATTGCCTTCCTCTTCCCGTTCCCACGGCGTGTAGGCAAAGCTTGCATCGGATCCGGCTTCACGCTCGATCGCTTGAAACTCAGCGCAAATCTGGTCGCGCAGGCTTTCAAACCACATGCGTGCTTGCTCTGTGTTGGATTGCCTCTCGCTCATAAATCTCGCTCTCTTGCCGCTCTGTCACCTACACCGCGTCAACTGCGCGATGACAACGCCGCTGTCCACCCGCTTTGACGTAAATCAAATAGGCACAGCGAATGCAATCATCGCGGTTGCATTATCGCGCTAGGCCCGCCAGATGAGACGCATGGTTCACCTTTCGTTCGCACCATCTGATTTTGCCGCAATGGAATTTGCCGGTGAGGAAATGGTGCTGCTGAAGAACAATGCGCTGTATTGGCCGCGGGAGCGCGCCTTGCTGGTCGCGGACCTGCACCTGGAAAAGGGCAGCTTCTATGCGCAGCACGGGCAGATGCTGCCGCCTTATGACAGCCGAGAGACGCTGGAACGGCTGGCAGATAGCGTGAAGGCGACCGGCGCGCAGCGAGTGATCACTCTGGGTGATAATTTCCACGATGATGATGGCACACACCGGCTGGATGATTACGCCACTGGCATGCTGGAATCGCTGATCCGCGCGCTCGATTGGGTGTGGATCACCGGCAATCACGACGAGAATTTGCCCAAGGAATTCATCAACGCGTTTGGCGCGCAATTGACCGAGGAGCTGGAGGTCGGCGGTATTGTGCTGAGGCATGAGGCAAAGGCAGGCGAGACGCAGCCGGAGCTGTCCGGACATTATCACCCCAAGATGCGCCTAAGGGTGCGCGGCCGCCACATCGCCCGCCCCTGCGGCGTCGTGAGCCGCGGAGAAGCGAGCGCGGACCGGATGATCCTGCCCGCCTTTGGCGCTTACACGGGCGGTATGGATGCTGGCGATCCGGTGATTTTGGATGCGCTGAAACCCGCAAGCCAGATCGACGCTGTGCTGCCTGCAAAGGGGAAATTGATTAGTTTCGCGCTGTTTCGGGAAGCGGCGTGATGAGCTTTGCGCCGCTCAAATATGCTTGGAATGCCATAACCATTTGGCATTTCCTGGCCTTGGTAGCCTTCATGCTACCGACGGTTTGGAGCTATTGGACCGGCACAGCAGGCGACCGCGCAATCGGATCGTCGGCATCCGGCGTCATGTTCCTTACTTTCATGCTGTGCTGGGCTTATTTCCTATTCGCACCGACATTTGGCCAGGTCTTCGGCGACAAATTTACCTTCTCTCAAGTTTGGCTCAGCTCAATCGTCCTTGGACTGACTATGTCGGCAGCTTTTGTCTCTTTTGGTTTTTCCCAAAGCGACCAATTGGCCTCAGGCGAACAGATTGGGTTTGCAGTTTTCGCCTTTCTATTTTTCTCCGTATTCTTGGGCCTTGTGTTGAATTGCTTTCTGTGGCTGCTGCCACGTATGGTCGGATGGGGCGTCGTCGAGTTACCAAAATACGACTGGGCCGTGAAACTCTGATCAACCCTCAGACTCATCTGGCAATCCTGCGCGTTTGCTCTTACATAGCGCGCTGCACACTTTGGCTATTACAGGAGAACACACATAGCCCGTCCACCTCGGCGTTCGATGGCCCCGCCAATCAAAAGCGGCCCTCGCTACGATAATTTCATTCAAGTTCCCAAGGTCCGCGTGATCGACGAAAACGGCGAGAATCTCGGCGTTATGATCACGGCTGAAGCCACCGAGCAGGCCAATGAAGTTGGTCTCAACTTGGTTGAGGTTTCGCCCAATGCAGACCCGCCCGTGTGCAAATTTCTGGATGTCGGTAAGTATCGGTATGAGGCCCAGAAAAAGGCCAATGCTGCGCGTAAGACCCAGAAAACGCAGGATATTAAAGAAGTCAAAATGCGTCCCAACATCGACACGCATGATTATGACGTGAAGATGCGCAATGTGAACAAGTTCATCGAAAACGGCGACAAGGTGAAGGTCACTTTGCGTTTTCGCGGGCGTGAAATGGCGCACCAACATCTGGGCATGGACTTGCTCAAAAAGGTGCAGGCTGACGTCGAAGAGATTGCCAAGGTCGAAGCATTTCCGCGCCTAGAAGGCCGGCAAATGCTGATGGTGCTCGCCCCGAAATAGGCACGAACACTCGATACAGACACGCAAAGGCGGGCCCTCGAAAGAGCGCTCGCCTTTTGCTTTTCCAGCTTACCTTCACCCCGGCGCGCCGCATTTCTCTGATCCCGCTTGCACTTGCGGGCTTTGCGCGCGAGTAATGCGAGATCGCCGCGAGCATTCCAGCGCGCGGCCACAGCACGGGGACCGATAGCCAGTATGAGCGCGCGCATGATTGGCCTGATCCTTGGCCCGCTGGTCTTTGCCATCACCGCGATCACCGCCCCGCCCGCCGGCATGCCGGGCGAAGCGTGGCTGGTCGCGGGCCTGGTGGTGTGGATGGCCGCCTGGTGGATGACGGAGGCTGTGCCGCTGACGGTGACGGCGCTGCTGCCGTTTGTGATCCTACCCTTTGGCGGGGTGTCGACCGCGCGCGAGACGGCCAGCACGTACTATTCGCCGATCCTGTTTCTGATCTTGGGCGGCGCGTTTCTGGCGCTGGCGATTGAACGCACCGGCCTGCACAAGCGCCTAAGCCTGGCGATCCTACGCGTCGTCGGCAAAGGCGGCGGGCAGACGCAATTGCTGCTCGCATTTATGATCTCCGCCGCGCTGCTCTCAATGCTGATTTCCAACACCTCGACCAGCTTGATTATGATGCCCATGGCGCTGGCGGTGCTTTCTGGAGGCGCGCTTTCGCGCGCAGCCGAGCCTCCCGCTCCCTCCGCCCTTCCACCCGGAACAGTTTCGGATACGATCCGGGTGGAAGGGCGGAGGGAGCGGGAGGCCAGCCCCAGGTTTCGGCGGATGCCGAAACCGCACTCGACAAAGAAGGCCTCTCCGGCGCTTTGCCGATGGGCATTGCCTTTGCCGCCAGCATTGGCGGGCTCGGCACCATTGTCGGATCGCCCACCAACGCGATTGCCGTCGGCCTGCTCGACACGATGATCGGGGTGGAGATCACCTTTGCCCAGTGGACCCTGTTTGGCCTGCCGATTGTGATCGTCGGCGTACCGCTCGCCGCGCTGATCATTGCCAAGTTTCAAAAGGTGTCGCAGCACCCGTTTGATGTCGCCGCCGCGCGCGATGCGATCGAGACCGGCACTGCCTGGACCACACCGGAGAAACGGCTGATCCCGGTCGCCGTCCTCACCTTCTTCGCGTGGATGACATTGCCGTTGGTCAAACCGTATTTGCCGGAAGGATCATGGACCAATGGCACGATTGCGATCCTGGCCAGCTTTGCGCTGTTCCTGCTACCCGATGGCACCGGGCGGGCGCTGCTGAATTGGAAAGAGGCCGACCGCGCGCCATGGGGCGTGATCATGATGTTTGGCGGCGGCTTGGCACTGGCGGGCGGGATGCAGGCCTCGGGCCTAGCAACATGGCTGGGCGAGGCGTTGTTGCCGCTGGAAAACCTGCCGCTGATCGTGGTGGCACTATGCGTAGTCGCGATGATCGTGGTGATCACCGAATTTGCCAGCAATGTTGCGACCGCCACCGGGATTATCCCGGTGATCGCGGCGCTGGTGGTGGCTCTTAGCGCAGACCCGCTGCTGCTCGCAATGCCGAGCCGCGCTGGCCGCCAGCTGGGGCTTTATGCTGCCCGCCGGGACCGGGCCAAACGCGATTGCGTGGTCCACCGGACGGATCAAGATCGAGCGAATGGTCGGCGCAGGCCTGGTGCTCGATATTGCCGGGATATTCCTGATTGTAGGGATGGTGTGGGGAATTGCGGCTTTAGTTTAGGTGTCCGTAGCCACCCGCAACTACGCGACCTTCGGGTCGGATAAGCAAGGAAATCACACACCTGATGGCGAGCAAAACAATCGAAGTGACGGTGCTCGTTATGGGCGCTTAGCGCTCCAAACACGGACGCTAGAACTCCTTGCCTGCTTTCCCAAAAGCGGATGGAATTCGCATTGCTCCGATACTTCACAAATTGGAGGTGGAAACGTACATTCGCTGTTACTGCGGGTCACGAAAATTGGCCGTGTTACTTTTGCGCGGCCAGCGGACTCGCAAATATCTGACGCCCAGGGAATGCACGACCTTCTAGATCACTGTTCTTGATCACAAATTCGCCATTTACCAACAGATAGGTAACACCGATTGAGTGCTGATGAGGGTTTTTGTAGGTTGCCTTGTCCTTTATCACCGCAGGATCAAAGACTGTGATATCAGCATCCATACCAATTTGTAGTCGACCTTTTAATCGAAAGGCAGGCGCTGATTTTTCGAGAAGCTGAGCCGGTTGCAGTGTAATCTTTGAAAGAGCCGTCATCATCGGCAACAGTTTCTCGTCACGAGAATATGTGCCCAGTAATTTGGCGAATGAACCTATGCCTTGAGGAGGGGTTTTCTTGTCCAAACTGATGACCGGCAGACCGTCGGATGACAATATGACATCGGGTGCCGCGATTAGATGTCGGGTCCATTCTTCTTTCACGTAATGATGAATAATCGCTGCATCCGGATTGTCTCTGCGCGTTTGATCAAAGCTCTCCTGCGTAAAATACGCGCCGGTAGACGCAAGTTGAACATCCTCGGGACTGATATCGAATATCTTCTGCCAGTCACGGCCAAATACGGCTGCGCCGATGCTCGTTGAACCAGCATTATACGGTAAAACTTCGGTAGTGACATCAACACCGTCTTTTCGCGCTGCTCGAATTTTGTCCAGAAATAGCGCGACATTCTTCATGGCACTATGGGACAGGTGGCAAATATGAACCTTGGCGCCCGTCGCCTTGGCCAAAGTAAGCACTTCATCAAGACCAGTGGGGTCTCCAGCTGCTCCTCGGCGGATATGGACAAAAACTGGCGATTGATATTGCGCTGCCAGATCAAAAATTACGCGCAGTTCATCTTCATCGACAGCGTCACTGATGTAATCCAGCAGTAACCCGATACCGATACCACCTTGCCGAAGACCATCTTCTACGGTGCGTCTTATCTCTTTGCGTTCGTCTGCGTCCGCCACGACATATCGTGTTCGCGCCTCACCGCTATCTTTGTCGATATTATCCCGTGTAGCGCCCAATATATCCTGCACCCCAGCATGGTGTCCGCCCGACATAGCGACCATCCGTGCTTGCGTATGACTCGCTGATGCACCGTAATTTATACGGGCATTGCGCCGAATATATGCACCATGAGCAGCTACCGGATAGGAACCCGCCTCTAATTCGAGGCTTGTTGTCACGCCATCACGCGCTTGATACATCTGACCGAGAGGCGACGGACTATGATTATGAACATCGATGAACCCAGGGGAAACAATCATTCCGGTTACATCAATGGTCTCCACGCCAGTAATCTCGTCAGCGGATATTGCCGTGATTGTCCGGTCGGTAATTCCAACATTGCGGATAGCATCCATACCCGTTTCTGGATCCATGACCCGGCCGCCTTGAAGAACAAGATCATAAAGAGGTTTTTTTGCAGGAACGTCTTCAGCAGAAGTGGGGCAAACCGACGTTATCACCATTGAAACCATGACGAGAATTCGCAGCCTGCCAACCATCTCTATTATCCTAATTTTTTCTGGAGCCATAAGCGTTCCCACATAGATAGAGTGATGCGAGATGCAAGGTTACGATGTTCGCATTTTGCGTTCTTTGCAGGCGTTAGATGACGGCAGCACCAATGCCCACAATTGGGTCGTTGCATGTCAGTCCGCGCTCAGTGCTAAAATCGATCTGGCTGCCAGTTCTGCTAGCAGAACAATTCAATAAGTCACTGAGAGGCTGCTTATGGGTCGTTAGCAGAAGCCTTAATCTCGGAGAAGTAGCGTCCGCTTTTGCGGTTCCGTTTCCCATTGGCTGCCGTTCAACTCCACCCCCCAATTTCAGAGCTCACGGCTTACTATATGCCATAACGAGCCAGGTTGAATGACACCGCCAAACAAAGCCCTCACCACATCTTGCGGGTCCGGCTTTTGTCGCTGTGCAGGTCGCCGCCGGAAATCCGGTCCCAGAAGCACCCGCCGACGACCTGTTCCGCATCATAGGTTTTGACCAGAAAGCTCTCCAGCGGATCGGTCTGTTTCTTGTTCGGTATCTCAAAGGTCCACAGGCGAAAGCGCCCGCGTTTGTTCTCCACCAGCACGCTTTTTATAAAGGCGTGGGGCACCGGCACGCTGATGCCAAAGTCCGCCTGATCCTTCCCGATCCTCTCCACCTTCTCACCAAAGTAGAAAACGGGGCAGGTCAGAACATAGGTCTCCAGCGTGCTATCACGGGCATCAAGCTCGCGGATTTCCTCCTCCAGCTGGCGCCAGATACCGCGATTGAACATCGGCCTTTGCGGCGACATGTTGGACAGCAGAAACGTCTCGGAATTTTGGATATCCTGCAAATCCTGATTGGCGCTGGCAACCAGATGGCCGCGGTCAAACCCGTTGCCCTGATAGGCCTTTAGACCCGCACGAAACCGCTTTGGAATGCGGGTGTCGGCGCGGAAATTATCGAGCCGCTCGACATCCTCCAGACTGTTCACCAATTCACGGTCGCGATTAATGATCTCCAGCGTCCATTTGGCTTGGCGGAAATACCAGGAATAACCGATGGTGAAATGCCGCCCCGTCATGATCTGGTCGCATGGCGGCGCACCGTAGCGCAGCTCTCGCTGCATTTGGAATGGATCGTTGATCATATAGGCACCCCCACAATGAAACGCCTGAACTGAGCAAATATCAATCGGCGCAATACTCTATGATCGTGCAACACTAGCATGCGGACGGGAAGCGTGATTGTAAATTTCCTACATGCAGCAAATAGATTATCAGGGGGCTATGAACCGACCCTCGCCTTTGATCGGAAAAATCGATTACAGGCCGCGTTTTGATCGAATGGATTTTCCGCCTAAGACTGTGTTCCAGCCGTTCCAAGCGTGCCCCACCAGCGATGAGTTGAGCGCGCCCTCTCGCTGTGCCGTAGCCGCCCGCACCCTCCGCCCTTCCACCCGGAACATACCGGGATACCATCCGGGTGGAAGGGCGGAGGGTGCGGGCGGCTACGGTCCACAAACTGAAACTCCGAACCGGTTGCAAGGGCAACCATCGCGCGATAATCAAGGCGCATTGTATGGGCCGAGTGGAGAGGCGTTCCTGCGGAGGTTAGGGACGGGAGCTGCTCGGACTGCTCAGACTAGCTCCTGCCTTCCTGGGAGTGTGACTAAGGAAGGATGCTTAGCCATCATGACCGACGCAATCGACGCAACTGAGACCCCCACCCCGCGGCGCAAGCCCAAGCAGCCCAAGACCATGATCGGTGGGCGCGAGATGAAGCCGGCGACCCAGATGATGGGCTATGGCTTTGACCCGGCCTTGTCGGAAGGGTCGCTGAAGGCGCCGATCTTCCTCACCTCCACCTTCGCGTTTGAGAACGCGGCGGCGGGCAAGCGGCATTTCGAAGGCATCACGGGCCAGCGCCCCGGCGGCGCAGAGGGCCTGGTCTACTCCCGCTTCAACGGACCCAATCAGGAGATTCTGGAGGACCGGCTGGCGATCTGGGACGGGGCGGAGGATGCGCTCACCTTCTCCAGCGGAATGACCGCAATCTGCATCCTGATGCTGGCGAGCGTTGGCCAAGGCGATGTGATCGTGCACTCCGGCCCGCTCTATGCCGCATCCGAGGGCTTCGTCGCGAAAGTGCTAGCAAAGTTCGGCGTGACCTATGTCGACTTCCCAGCGGGTGCGAGCCGAGAGGAACTCGACGAGGTGCTGAAACGCGCCAAAGCCCAAGCCAATGTAGGCGGCGGCAAGGTCGCGATGATCTACCTCGAAAGCCCGGCCAACCCGACCAATGCTCTGGTCGATATCGAGGCGGTGAAGGACGCACGCGATGCGAACCTCGGCGGCGCTCAAGCAGCAGGCGGTAGCGCGCAAGAAAGCGATTGCCCGATCGCGATCGACAACACCTTCCTGGGTCCGTTGTGGCAGCGCCCGCTCGATCACGGTGCGGACATCGTGGTCTACTCGCTGACCAAGTATGTCGGCGGCCATTCGGACCTGGTTGCTGGCTCGATTGCTGGTGCGAAGAAGTGGATGGACCCCGTGCGCGCCTTGCGCAACACCATGGGCGGCATTGTCGATCCGAACACCGCCTGGATGCTGCTGCGCAGCCTGGAGACGGTCGAGCTACGGATGCAGCGGGCGGGCGAGAATGCGGCCAAGGTCTGCGCCTTCCTGAAAGCACACCCGAAGGTAGAGGGGCTCGGCTATCTTGGCTTTATCGACGACCCGCGCCAGCAAGACATATATGATCGCCATTGCAAGGGCGCAGGCAGCACGTTCAGCGTGTTCATCAAAGGCGGCGAGGCAGAGAGCTTCCGCTTTCTGGACAACCTGACAATCGCGAAACTCGCAGTCAGCCTGGGCGGCACAGAGACGCTAGCAAGCCATCCGGCGGCAATGACGCATCTGTCTGTCCCTCAGGAACGCAAAGACGCGCTGGGCATTACAGACAACCTCGTGCGGATCAGCATCGGGATCGAGGATGCCGACGATCTGATCGCAGACTTCGAACAGGCATTGGAGCACGTATAGAGCGCGCATTGGTTCGAAAATTGGCGGGTTTCAGCAATTCATAGCTTGAATTCCGTGGTACTTCTTCAAGCCATCATTGAGGAGACGGACCATGTTTACGCTGGAGATAGTCCTGTATATTGCAGGAGGACTGTTGTTACTCGCTGCTGTAGGCTGTTACTTGAAGGACACCGGCCGGGTGGTTTTCCCAATTGTGCTGGCGTTGATCGGTGCGTTCATGTTTGCCGCCGATGAAGTCAGTGCGAGCCTGCCAGGCGGCGGGAGCGTGAAGCTGGTCCGGGAAGTGGCGGACCAATCAGCCGAAGCTGCCGATGCAATGCTGAAAGCATCAGAGAAGAACAGCGAAGCAATTTCGGCGATCAATACCGCGCTGACCGATTCCCAGGAGGCATTCGCCAGCTATCGCGAGGAAGTTAATGATCGCTTCGCTGCGCTCGATGAGCAACCGGTAGCCGCGCCGACGCAGCAATTCGAGCAATCACGCGCGGCGGTGCAGTCCAAAATCGACGCGGCAAACAGTGCAAATTCCGCAGCCAAAATCGAAAGCAAAGAACTCCGAAATCTGTCTCGCGGAATATTCCTAAGGCAATGACGCCGTTCCCTTGTTCGGCCCGCAGTGGTAAGACTGGATAACTAGGGAGAGGGACATGAGTGAGACACGTAAACCCGTATGCCTCGTAATCGGAGCGGGCGCTGGGATCGGCGGGCACACGGCGATGCGCTTTGCCGCTGGCGGCTATCACACAGTCCTTGCGCGGCGCAGCAACGAGGAAGGCCTTGCAAAGTTGGTCAACCAGATCGAGAAAGCGGGCGGCTCAGCCAGTGGCGTCCTGCTCAACGGCACCGAGGATGGTTCAATCGAAGAACTGACCCAGCGGATCGAACGCGACATAGGCCCGATCGACACCGCGCTCTACAATCTCGGCGCGCAAATCGGCAATCGCTCTCTTGCTGACACGCCGCACCGCACATTTGAGCTCGGTTGGAGGCTCGGCACCTATGGCCTGTTCCGGCTCGCCCATGCGATGTTCCCCGCGATGGTAGAGCGAAGGAAAGGCACGCTACTGGTCACCTCGGCGACCGCAGCCGTGCGCGGCAACACAGGCCAGCACAGCCACGCCGCGGCAATGGGCGGACGGCGTATGTTATGCCAAACGCTCAACGCAGAGTTCGGTCCGCAAGGCGTGCATGTGGCGCACATCGTGGTCGATGGCTCGGTTGATGCGCCCGACACGTTGGGCAAGCTGCTGGGCGACAAGTTTGAGGCCTATAAGGCGTCAAAGGGCGAAGACGGCGTGATCGATCCGGCAGCGCTGGCGGAGACATATTGGCACCTCGCGCAGCAGCCGAAAAATTGCTGGACGCATGAGATTGACGCGCGGCCATGGACCGACACTCCGTGGTGGAATGACAACCCAATTGCGGCGATTGACCGGAAGTAAGCTGGTTACCGTAGCTTTTCGAAAATCACATTTTCCGCAAGAGCGGCGGATACCAATGCGCCTGTCACTCGGCCATCGCCGTCACGTTGGAAAACGACTTCCTGCAGGCCAGAGCCGGGCCCTGTAAACGTGTCCGGGGCAAAGGCAGACAAGGCAATTGGCCCAAATCGCAAATGAAGGGCCGTGAGCGTGCCTTCGACAACACGAAATTCATATTGTGTCTGCAATTCTTCGCTGAAGAAGACCCCGGTGAATTCCTGCAAGTTTAGCGTTTCTGTATCGACCGGCGTGACGGTCGTCTTGTGAGCAGTCAGCTCACCGTTCAAACCAATCACATATTTGACTTCCTGCGCTTGCTCACCGGGCTCGTTGTCAAACCTTATCGAGAGCTGGCTTGCTGAGTTCAGAACGAATTCCCCTTTCCCAGATTGAGCAAGCGTCAGTTGCTGACCCGTTCCATAGGGCGAGAACTGCAGCTTGCCTTCGGCGTTAGATATATCGAACACCGCTCCGGGAAATAGCTCATAATAGCCAGCATAGCTGTCCAGCTCGCTTTGCGTTGCCTCGCTCCATTCCGGCTCCGGCGTTTTTTCAAAGTCAGCATTGTCTGCCAAATAGATATCCGTGAGTGCAAAGGCCGTCCCGGCTGCATCGAAGTCACTGCGATTGCTAAGCAGAGCGACCGAAAAATTCGCATCAGGCACGCGCAAAAGGAACGATCTAAACCCGGCGATACGCCCACCGTGCGACCATGTTTCGAGGCCATTGTGCACGCGCGATTCCTGCCCGCGAGACAGCAAAGAAACCTCGCCGCTTGCGGTGACGCCGCGCTGTTCCATTAACGCAAAGACGCGCTCATTTCCGACGGTCATCAAATTGAAATTCGCCGACCACTTCATCAGATCAGCTATCGTCGTGATCACCCCAGTGGACCCGACAATCTCGCGGTTGAGAATGCTTTTTGAAGTCCCCCGGCGAGACACGTTATAGGAATAGGCAACATTCGGCACCAAGGCGGACCGGTTGGTTTGAACCACCGTATTATCCATGTCAAGCGGCGCAAATATCACCTGTTCCAGATAGGCATCAAACGCTTGATCAGAGACCTTCTCAACGACCTTTGCCAACAGGGCATAGCCCGTATTGCTGTATTCGATCTGCTCCGCGGGTGAGAAATTGAGATCTCGCTGCCGCGCAATCATCGAGAACTGCTGATCCTGGGTTACAATGTCGTCTTCCAACCAACCTGCCATGAGCAGCAATGTGCCGACTTCTCGCAGGCCGCTCGTGTGGTCGAGTAACTGCGCGATAGTCATCTTTTCTGGCAAAGCGCTGAGGTCTGGCAGGATCTCTCGGACATCGTCGTCCAGATTAAGTCTACCCTCATCAACAAGGGTTGAGATCGCGAAGGCGGTAAATTGTTTCGAAAGGGATGCAGCATGAAATGCCGTCTTTTCCGAAATCGCTACATCATGCTCCAGATCGGCCGCCCCATATCCCCTTTGAAAGACTGTCTGGCCATCGGCGACAATGGCGACGGCAAGTCCCGGGTTCGCGGGATCATCCCACTTCGCAAGTAAGTCCCTTGCGGCGTCCCCCTTCGCCGACGCATCAGTGACTTCTTGCGCCTTAGCTGTGGGGGCCACCCCAAAATAAAGGCCAGTAGCTATCAGCCCGCACAGCACCCACCCAACAAATCGCATATTCTACCCCTTCCACTCCCGCCGTTCTTCCGCCTGGCGCAGCACTTCATAGGAAACCTGGATCGCTTGGAATTGCTGCGCAGCCTCTTCGTCGCCTGGCATCACATCAGGATGGACCAGTTTCGCCCTCGCCCGGTAGGCTTTCTTGATTGCCGCGAAATCGGCGTCCGCCTCTAACCCTAACAATTCCAGCGCGCGCATTTCATCATCGCTGCGGCTGCCATCGCCAGAGCCAGTCCAGCCGTAATGGCTTGCCTCAGCATAACCTGAACTTTCACGCCGTTCGTCTTTCGCGCGCTTCGCGGCTTCTTCTTTGTCGAGCCCTTCGAAATAGTCCCACTTGCGGTTGTATTCCGCCGCATGCTTTTGGCAAAAATGCCAGCGGTCTGGGCTGTTCGGTGATTTCGGCGCCGGGCATAGACCCGGATCGCCGCATCCATGTCGATCACATTCGCGCTGAGTCACCGCCTCGCGTGAGGAATCGTAAGATCTCCAGCGCGGAAAACCCCAGTCGTTTGATCGTCCTTTGCCGCTCATGCCAGCTGCCCTGCAGCGGCGCGACCAATGTTGTTTGTCGATGCCATTATCCGCTTAACCTAGGCGCGCTGGCGCACAAAGCAAAGCCAGTAGATCGCATATGAAGGAAGATTTTGAAATCAGTTGCGTATCGCAATGTTGCATCGCAATAAATCGTTCATATGTAAGCGCTAGAGCGCAGCCGAAGATAAACGCAAGCAAGAGACCCAAGACCGTTATGAGTCCACAACTCGCCATCTCGAGCACATTCGCAACATTCGCGATGGCTGCGCTGTGCGTATTGTCGGCAGGCGGCGAGATGAGCAGTGGGCCAAGCACAGTCCTCGCACCGGTCCAGGCCGAGCTTCCTTCGCTCGACCTGCCAGCTCTGGATTACTTGCTGCCATAAAGGCGCTGGCCCGGCGCGGAGCCGGGCAGCCACCTCTATGCAATTTTCAAATTAGTTAATTACGACGCTGGCCGCACGGCGGTTCTGCGCCCATGCCTCTGCGTTGGATCCAAGCGCAATCGGGCGCTCCTTACCAAAGCTGACCGTGCTGATCCGGTTTGCGGCAATGCCCAGGCTGACCAAATAATTCTTGGCTGAATTGGCCCGGCGTTCGCCCAGCGCGACGTTGTATTCGCGTGTGCCGCGCTCATCCGCATGGCCTTCAATCGTGATGGTTACTTGCGAGTACTGACCAAGATATTGTGCCTGTGTTTGCAGGGCCGCCGCATCGGTGCTGTCGATGTTGAAGCGGTCCGTGTCGAAATACACCACGGCATTGCTGCCAACGGCCTGTTCGAAATGCGCCTGTGTCCCAACACCTGGACCAGACGGAGCGGTGGAGGGGCCGCTCGTAGTTGGCGTAGCCGTTGCTTGCGGGGTCGGTGGCAGTTCCTCTGGTGCCTTTTTGGCGCAGGCGCCGAGCAAGGCGGTCGATGAAAGCACAGCGATCGCGATAATACGAGTATTAGGGATAGTCATGGCAAATCCTCTCTGGTTGCCGAGCGGGTCGGGGAGCCCGGCGGATGGTGAATAACATACCTCAGGGACGAATGGGTCCCCAAGCAGGGTCTGAAGCGTCAACCGGGGTTGGCAGGCGCCGTTCATTGCGCCCGGTCAGATCAACCTGATGCAGTCCCGACCGGCCCGAATTGCGCGCCGTGCGGAAGAATTGGATGATGCGGCCATTGGGTGCCCAAGTTGGTGCCTCATCTTGCCATCCGTTGGTAAGCACCCGAAGGTTACGACCAGCAGGCGTCATAACAGCAATATTAAAGTCGCCTGCGATCCGGGTGAAGGCAATCTGGTCTCCGCGCGGGCTCCATTCTGGCGTGGCGCAGCGACCGCCAAAGAAGGTGATGCGGCGCTGGCCAGAACCATCGGCATTCATGACATAGCATTGCTGCGAGCCGGAACGATCGCTCTCAAAAACGATCTTTTGCCCGTCGGGGGAATAGGATCCCCCCACATCAATACCGGGTGTGTTGGTAAGCCGCACGCTGCGCCCGCCATTGGCCGACACGCGGTAGATATCCGTGTTGCCATTCACCGCCATCGAATAGAGGATCGAGCGGCCATCCGGCGACCAGCGGGGCGCAAGTGTGGGATTGCCCGTATCCGCAACCAGTTTCTGCTTACCGGTGCCAATGTCATAGACATAGATGCGCGGATTGCCGTCGACATAAGACAAATAGAGCAGCTGAGAGTAATCCGGCGAATAGCGCGGTGTGAGCGCAGTTGCACTGCCCAGGGTCAGGAAGCGGTGGTTTGCGCCGTCACTGTCCATAATTGCGAGCCGCTTGACCCGTTTATCCTTCGGGCCAGTCTCAGCGATGTAAGCGATGCGGCTGTCAAAAAACGGGTTCTCTCCCGTCAAACGGGCATAGATAAGGTCAGAGCATTTGTGCGCAGCGCGGCGCCAATCCGCTGGACGCACGACCCAGCCTTCACGGATCAGCTCGTCTTGCAGGGCAACGTCATAGAGGTAGCACCCGACGACCAAGCGGCCATCATCGCGGGCCCTCACATATCCCTTCACCAGCATCTCTGCGCCGCGCCCGTTCCAACTGCTCCATGATGGTGCAGTGATCTGGGCAAAGCTCGGCTTGGGCAAAGCATCGGGGCCTGTTGGCTTGAAGATACCATTGTTGCGCAGGTTGGCCGTAATGACGCGGGCGATCTCTCCGCCCAATGCGCCTGTGCCGCTGGCGTTGGCCGGTGTCGAACGCTCCCGATCTGTGGCAAATGCAGGGATCGCAATGCCAAGATCCTGCCAATCGCTTTCATCGGTGACAGAGCCCGTCAGCCCGCCTTCTTCAGAGGCGTTTTCTTCGAAAGCTGTTTCAACATTGCCGCCTTCGCCCACTGGCTCACCCAAATCCTCGTTTTGAGCGGCGAGTGGGGCTGCGAAAAGAGCCAAGGAAAGTGCGAGATAAGATCTCATAATCATTAGAGCCTTCTGTCGAAACGCCATGCGGAAATGGTCTTCCACCCGTTGTAGAACTGATCGGGCAGATCGAAAGGGGCCGCAAGCTGAATTGCTCGAATCACACGTTCGCAATGCAAATTTGCCTGTGGCCGATTGGACGGGGTTATGCTGCTGCCAACGGTATTGCATTTGGGCTTAGCCACTCAATGAGCCATCCGGATTGAGCCGCCAAGAGGCGACCGAGACCAATTTCTCGGCATCGACACCTTGCGGCGCGGTCCAATGAGGGCGCAATTGCCGAGTGATCGCAGATCGCAAGGACGCCTGCGCACTCGCGCCGATCTGTGAAGCCGGGATGCGGGTGTCGTCCGTGGTCGTTGAGCTACCTGAACCGGGGAGAAAATCGCTGCCAATCCGGCTGCCACCGCGCGGGGTCGGGGTAGCTGAAGGCCGGGTGCGCGGTGTTTGTGTCGCGCGGGTGGTGGGGCGGGATGTCGGACGCGTTGTTGGCTGCACGGACGGCCGCGTCGGTTCGGGGTCGCTCTGCGCCTCGCTGGGCAGCTCCTCTGCCGTCGTAGGCGCGGGATCTTCCGCGAGCGTCGGCGCAATCGCAGCCCTGCTGTCTGCAACGGGATCCGGCGCGGTCGATTCTAGACTCACTTCGCTGGCCAGGCTAACCGTCATCCGCTCTGGGATCGGCATTGCATCATCGCGTACCGGCTGCAGCAGCATCACCGCGACAACGCCCACATGCAATGCCAGAGCGACCAGAAGGCCGATCCGTTCCTCGCTGCTAAACTGCGCTGGCTGCATGGTCTGCTCGCTCATCACTGTACCGGGCTATGGCGGCGAAACTGAACCGCTGGTGACCAGCGAGATCGAAGAAAAGCCCGCTCGGTTCAATTCACCCATCACAGCCATCACTCTGCCGTAATCAAGCGTGCGGTCGCCGCGTAGCACAATAGCCGACTGCTGACCGTCACCGCCGCGGTCAATCCGGGCCAAAGCCTCAGGAAAAGCACCCGGTTCGACCGCTGCATCATCAATGTAGATCACACCCGCGCCATCGACCGAAATAGTCACCTGCTCCGGCGTTTGATCGATCGGATTGGCACGACTTTCCGGCAGTTCAATCGGCACGCCAGAGGCGAGCAGCGGCGCTGTGACCATAAAGATGATGAGCAGCACAAGCATGACGTCGACGAACGGCGTGACGTTGATCTCCGCCATGGGCGCGCGCCGCGAACGACGCCCGCCGCGAGAGTTAGCGGCTAGCCCCATCCCCATTAGCTTATTTTCCTTCCGCACGCCCATCCGGGCGCGCGAACTCCTCGCTCATGCGGCCATAGGCCGCGTCGCTGCGGGCGGGCAGTCGCCCTTGCGGCTGCTGCGCAGCCGAACATCGCCAATCGCAAACCCCGCTCCGTCATGCCTTATCCAGTTCCCTACTCAGGCCCGCATGGAAGCGGTCCGCAAAACGCTGCAATCGCGCCTCAAACCGATTCACCCTATTGCTGAAACGGTTGTACCCAATCACTGCCGGGATCGCCGCGAACAGGCCTATCGCGGTTGCAAACAGCGCCTCGGAAATGCCCGGCGCGACCACAGCCAGCGACGAACTTTCCTGAGCGCCGATTTGGAAGAAGCTGTTCATGATGCCCCAGACCGTGCCGAACAGACCAACAAATGGTGCGACCGATCCGGTCGTGGCGAGGAAGTTAAGCCGCGCAGCAAGCTCGTCTGCTTCAAATGCAACCTGGCTCTCCATCGCCGCGCC
The DNA here is from genome assembly GCF_057364945.1 of Erythrobacter sp. SN6-5. Taxonomy (NCBI): domain Bacteria; kingdom Pseudomonadati; phylum Pseudomonadota; class Alphaproteobacteria; order Sphingomonadales; family Erythrobacteraceae; genus Erythrobacter; species Erythrobacter sp. SN6-5. The sequence continues at coordinate 1,516,181 of NZ_CP200282.1, read as the reverse complement.
AATCCGCTGGCGCGCAGCATCCCGGTCAACGTTGGAGGATTGGGTCGACATCTTCCATTCGCGCAGGCCTTTGGCGGCAACCCGGGCGGAGGCGACCTCTTTCTGAGTGCGTTTACCCAGCACCGCCTCATGGTCGCTGGTCTCGAAGAAATCCTCTTCATAGCCGCGCGCCTTGCGCTCCATCCCGCCGATCCGCAGGCTGAAGGAGACGATGATCATCCATACCCAGATGCTGGCAAGGATCAGACCAGCCATCACCAATTGCACAACAATATCGGCGTCCAGAAACAGCTCAACCGGATCGAGCCGGGTGGGTGCGGCAGCAGCGGCGCTCGCCGCAAGCGATGAGAAAATCGTCATTTAGCCTCTTTGTCCATGAAGTTCTGAAAGGCCGCTCGCCAAGCATCAGGCTGGCGCTTTGGACGACCTTCGAGCGAGATAAAGCCGACGCGCAAATGCGCCTCGCACAGGGTTTCTTCGCCGCGTTTTGCCAGTTGATGCATGCGGCAACTCGCCGCGCCCAGTTCTGTGCATATGGTGACAAGCACCACATCATCATCTAGCTTGGCCGGGCGCAGATATTTCAGATTGATCTCGGACACGGCATAGGCGCCCTCGTCCGCTTCGATCGCGGCGCGCTGATCGATTTCGAGCATACGCAGCAAATCAGAACGCGCACGCTCAAACCAGCGCAGATAATTCGCGTGATAAGTGATCCCCGACAGGTCTGTGTCCTCGTAATAGACGCGCACCGCATAAAGGTGGCGCGGCCCATCAAAGACGCCGCCCGGAAGATTCAAAGACTGCGGATTGGGGTTAACCATGGTGCAAACCGTCTAACGCAGCGGGGATTCGCTGGGAAGTGGGCTTTTCAACCTCGGTGATGAATGGCGGTGAAACGAGTCTTATCTGCGACAGAATTGGTTACGCGCTGATCATCCGGCCCAGCGGTTGACCGCCAAAAATGTGCACATGCAGGTGCGGAACCTCTTGCCCACCATGCGCGCCGATATTGGCGAGTAGGCGGTATCCCGGTTCCACCAGCCCCTTGGCCCGAGCGACTGTGCCAACCGCACGGACAAATCCGCCGATCTCTGGGTCTGACGCCTTGGCCGAAAAATCGTCCCAACTGACATAACGCCCTTTTGGAATCACCAGCGTGTGGATCTCTGCCTGCGGATTGATGTCCTCAAAGGCAAAGGCCCACTCATCCTCATAAACCTTGGTCGAGGGGATTTCGCCGCGCAGGATTTTGGCGAAGATGTTCGCATCATCATACGGCAAGGTCGCATCAATCGGCATATGACTACTCCCGAGAGGCTTTTTCATCGAGGCCAGAGACACCTTCGCGCCGGTCGAGCTCAGCCATCACATCGCCAATCGCAATGCCCTTATGATCCAACAGAACCATAAGGTGGAACAGCAGATCTGCCGCCTCACCAACCAGCGCATCATCGCCTTCGCTCAACGCGGCAATGATCGTCTCGGTAGCCTCCTCGCCCAGCTTTTGCGCGATCTTGCCCAGCCCCTTTGCATTGAGGCTGGCGACATAGCTCGCATCCGGCGCGGCGTCTGCACGCGCTGCAATCGTCTGCTCCAGGCGGTCAAGAGTGCTCGGCGTATCCATACGCTATCCTTTTGCCTAAACGCCGCGTGCGGGCAAGCCAGCGGCTCTTAACGCCTCATGCGCCTCAGAGACGGTGTGCTCGCCAAAATGGAAGATTGATGCGGCCAAAACGGCGCTCGCATGGCCTTTGGTCACGCCCTCCACCAGATGATCGAGTGTGCCCACCCCGCCGCTTGCAATCACAGGCACACTGACTTTGTCCGCGATTGTACGGATCAATTCCAGATCATACCCGGCCTTGGTCCCATCGCCGTCCATGCTGGTGACCAGCAGTTCACCTGCGCCGAGATCAGCGACTTTCTGGGCATAAGCGACTGCATCAATGCCGGTTGGTTTGCGCCCGCCATGGGTGAAAATCTCCCACTGCGGCACCGCCTCGCCAATCGGCAGGATGACCCGACGCGCGTCCACGCTGGCAACGACGCATTGGCTGCCAAACCGTGCGGCTATCTGGCTCACCAGCTCTGGCCGGGCAACTGCGGCAGAATTGATCGCGACTTTGTCTGCACCTGCGAGCAGCAATTCACGCGCGTCCTCAACGCTGCGAACCCCGCCGCCAACGGTCAATGGCATGAAGCACACTTCTGCCGTGCGGCGCACCATATCGAGCAGCGTGCCGCGCCCTTCATGACTGGCAGAAATGTCGAGAAAACACAGCTCATCCGCGCCTAGCCGCATCATAGGCGCGCGCCTGCTCAACGGGATCGCCGGCATCTTTGAGATCGACGAAATTGACGCCTTTAACCACACGGCCGTCTGCCACATCAAGGCAGGGTATGACGCGGATACGGACGGTCATTGAGTATTCTCCGCAGGTGCCGTGAGAGATAGAGAGAGAAGACTCATAAACCTCATGGTCTAGGCCCGCTCTAACACAACAGAAACACCATAAATCCAAACCACCGTCAGCGCGGCAAACACGGCAATCATAGACCAAAAGGCGACCGGCCTTTCATCTTCTGTCAAACTGAAAATTCGCCTTGCGAAAACGCTCTTAGCTATCATCAAAACGAACAGCAAAGCGGGTAAATACGAAACTTGATCTAGCCCGATCAGGATGACCGACCCGACGCAAACAAGCATCACCAGAGCGATTTCACGTAAAGTTAAGGTCATGCCCGCTCTGCCATCGCAATAGCTGCTGCAAGATCAAGCTTACCTTCGTACAGGGCACGGCCTGTAATTACGCCTTCGATACCCTCTTGTGCATGCAGCGACAGGACGTGAATATCGTCTAAGCCCTTCACGCCTCCGCTGGCGATCACAGGAATATCCACCTGCCGCGCGAGTTCCAGCGTCGCGTCGATATTCGCGCCTTTGAGCAGGCCATCGCGGCCAATATCGGTGAACAGCAGGCTAGCGACGCCTGCGTCCTCAAACCGGCGAGCGAGATCAACGACGGGCACATCGGAGACATCGGCCCAGCCTTCGGTCGCGACCATGCCGTCTTTGGCATCCACCGCGACGACAATACCGCCTTCCCATTCCCGCGCCATCTCTTTAACAAATTCGGGGTTCTTCAGCGCAGCAGAGCCCATCACCACGCGCGAGACGCCGAGCTTGAACCAGCCTTCCACGCCGACCGCATCGCGGATACCCCCGCCCAATTGCACATGGCCGGGAAAGGCTGCGATGATGGCTTCGACCGCTTCGCGGTTTTCCGTCCGCCCGGCAAAACTGCCGTCGAGATCGACCACATGCAGGTGCTGCGCGCCGCTTTCGGCAAACAGCTGCGCTTGAGCGGCAGGGTTATCGCCATAGACGGTCGCGCGATCCATATCGCCCTCGGCCAGACGCACGACTTCGCCGTTCTTAAGATCGATGGCAGGAAAGATAATCATTGGAGGTGCTTTCTTGGGCGTTGCCGCAGCCAGCCCGCGCCCTCCACCCTTCCACCCGGATTATCACGCCGGGTCACTATCCGGGTGGAAGGGTGGAGGGCGCGGGTGGCTAGGTTACGAGTTTTATCGAGCCACAGAAGATTCAAGGCATCCATCGCAGGAACCTCTCTAATGTCTCCAGCCCATAAGACTGGCTCTTTTCCGGGTGGAATTGCACGCCAAGCATATTTTCCTTGGCAACCGCCGCCACAAGCCCTTCACCATGATCGGTCAGAGCGGCAATGTGCTGCGGGTCTTCCGCGGCGAAGTGGTAGGAATGGAGAAAATAGGCCTCGCCCTCCTCCACTACATGATGGCTGCGCGCATGCGGCAGCAATGCTACATCGTTCCAGCCCATATGCGGCACTTTGATCGTCGGGTCAGTCGGTTCGATCAGCCGCACTTCGCCGGGAATCCAGCCAAGTCCAGCGGTTGTCCCGTGCTCAAGTCCGCGATTGCAGAGTAGCTGCATGCCGACACAAATGCCCAGGAACGGCGCGCCGCCCACTTGCACGCGCTCTGTCATCGCCTCCACCATGCCGGGAATGGCGTGCAAGCCCTCAGCGCAGGCTTTGAACGAGCCAACACCGGGCAGGACAATCCGATCCGCCGCGCGCACCACGTTTGGGTTGGCAGTCACCTCGACCGTTGCCCCAACCGCTTTCAAAGCATTGTGAACAGAGTGAAGGTTGCCCGCGCCGTAATCGATAAGAGCTGTAATCTCGCTCATGCCGGATGCTTATCCGGCGACCAAAGCATGATCCTCAGTGGAACAATCGCAAGGCCAAAGGTCAAAATTGCACTACCTAGCGGCAATGATAGTAACGTACCCAAAGCCAGAACGCTGCTCACTTTGCCGACCCAGATCTCTTCCGCTTGCCATGGAAACCGTATTGAAGTGCGGTTGTCAGCTAGAGCAATTTTCAAGATTGCGAGCAACGCGCCAAGAGCAGCGAAGGCAAGAGGAAGGACGAACCTTGCCATAACATACTCCTCTGTCGAACTCGTATTTTCAATTGCAGTCTGACCGATTAACAAGCCCAGAAAACAAGACGCCAACGGATACTTTAAGAGACGTGACCAATCACGTTCTTTCTCACCCACCGAGCTGCCCCTTGGTGCTAGGGATTGCGCTCAGCCTTGCGCGAGTCTTGCTCCACCGCGACCCGCATAGCGCGGGCAAAGCCTTTATAGACCGCCTCGCAAATGTGGTGGTTGTTGCTGCCATAGAGCAGCTCCACATGCAGCGTGATGCCAGCGGTCTGCGCGACCGATTGGAACCAGTGCTCGATCAGTTCCGTGTCCCACTCGCCCAATTTTTCCTGAGTAAAGCCAGCGTTCCAAACCAGAAATGGTCGGCCAGAAATGTCGAGCGCAACGCGCGCCAATGTCTCATCCATAGGGGAATAGGCGCTGCCATAACGGCCAATTCCGGCCTTATCGCCCAGCGCATCGGACAATGCCTGACCCAGCGCAATCGCGCTGTCTTCCGTCGTGTGGTGCTGATCCACATGCAGATCGCCCACCACCTTCATCGACACATCGATCAGGGAATGCTTGGCAAATTGCTCGACCATATGATCGAGAAACCCAATGCCGGTGAAGATGTCATAAGCGCCAGTGCCATCGAGATTGACCGTAATGGCAATCTCGGTTTCCGCCGTTTTGCGCTCTATCGTGCCTGTGCGAGCTGTTTTTTGCATAAAACGCGCTATAGGCGCACCGCAAATTGAAGCAAGCGCTCGCACACTACTGGGCGTAACTGCCAAGTTAAGTTACCAATTTGCTTGACCAGCGCGGCGCGCCTCGCCACCCTTTAAGCATAATGACCGAAGATACCCCCGATAGCCTGATCCCCTATGATGAGATCGTCCAAGAGGCACTGCGCGCCGTGGTTGGCCGCGTGCTTGGCGAAATTGTCGCTGGAGGCAGCGAGCTTCCTGGCACGCATCATTTCTACATCACCTTCAAAACCGAGGCGCCTGGGGTCTCGATACCGCCGCACCTGCACGAACGGTTCCCGGATGAAATGACCATCGTGCTGCAAAACAAATTTTGGGATTTGGAAGTCACCGACGAAGGTTTCTCCGTGGGACTGTCATTCAATCAGATCCCGGCCAAACTGTCCGTACCATTTGCCTCGATCACCGCATTTGTCGATCCGGCCGTGGATTTCGGCCTGCAATTCCAGGCGACGGTCGCCGATATGGCTCCTGAAGAGCATGAGGACGCCGAAAACGACCTCATCGAAAGTGATGGCGAGGAAGCGGCCGAGGGCGCAGATGATGGCTCTAACGTGGTCACAGTGGATTTCGGGCGCAAGAAATAGCAGCTCTGTCCAAAGGGCAAGGCGGATCAATGGCGCACACCCGTGCATTGAGTGAATGATGAGCAGTTTAAAAGAACCATCACGGAACTTGGTCCCCGCTTCGTCATCCGATGATGAGAACGGAGAGGTTCGCGTGCTCGGCCCCAGCACCAACCCGGCGACAAACCTGCTGATCGCGGATGTTGTGCTGCGCGGGGCCTCCACCCTGTTTCGCAAGCAAGCGGAAAAGGGCATCGTTAGCGCCAGCGAGGACGAGCAAGGCGCACGTGACATGCTGGACGGGCGCGGGATTTTGACCACTTTGGCGCTTTACGGTGCCAGCAAACTCGCCACGCGTTCCGTGCCGGGCCTTGCGATTGTGGCGGGCGGGTTGCTGGCCAAGACGCTGTATGATCGTGGAAAATCGGTCGAACTGCGGCGCAGCGCACGCTCAAAAGAGAGTGCAAACGAACCCTTGGACTAAGGCCAATCTTGCCCGTGCGCGGTCACAAGACTTGATTTAACCGCCCAGTTTGCGGCATCGGGCCGCATGGGCGACACACCACAGCATACCAATAATGATCCCGGCCACCTCAATCGCCGCGGCTTAATGTTCATTCTTTCCTCGCCGTCGGGCGCGGGCAAAACGACTTTGTCACGCATGCTGCTGGAGGCGGATCCGGAAATCGCCTTGTCCGTCTCGGCCACAACGCGCCCGCCGCGCAAGGGAGAGATTGACGGCGTACACTATCACTTCGTCTCGGACGCGAAGTTCGATCAAATGGTCGAAGAGGACGACTTTTACGAATGGGCCCCGGTGTTCGATCACCGCTATGGAACGCCCAAAGGGCTGATCCGCAACGCTTTGAAAGAGGGGCAGGATTTTCTGTTCGACATTGATTGGCAAGGCACGCAGCAACTCTACCAAAAGGACCAACAAGACGTGGTCAGCGTGTTTATCCTGCCGCCAAGTCTCGAAGAGCTGCGTCGCCGTCTGGAGGAGCGTGCCACCGATAGCGGCGACGTGATCGATGGTCGGATGGAGCGCGCGCGCGGCGAGATCAGCCATTGGGCTGAATATGACTATGTAGTGATCAACGATGATGTCGATGCATGCTTTGCCAAGGTTCGCGAGATTTTGGACGCAGAGCGCATGCGCCGCACACGGCAGACGGGCCTTATCCCGTTTGTGCGCGAACTGATGGGGTAAATGCGTTCCCGCTTGGCCGCAAACGACCAAGCAAGCACAGGCCTAGATCGTATTGCGGTCTTCCAATTGTTCCAGCAATTCCCTCAGCTGCTCGCCAAGAATTGCGCCGCTATCGCCGCCGCCATAATTCAACGCACCGCTTGAAAAAGTGGTGCCAAATGTGTCGGCCAAAGCGTGTGTTTGCAACACGCCAGAGGCGAAATCGCGCGTTGTCAGCGTGTCGAGCGGATGAATGTAAGCGCTCCACACCAGATTTTGCGCCACCGCGTAACGTGCATCGAGAGCAGTATCGAAGTTCGCCTGCATCAGGCGCTGCATCGCGCCCTCTGGCAAATCCGAAACAGCGGCGATGGGAGTGATCACTCGCATGCGGCCCTGGCTGGTATCGGTCACCACCAGGATTGTCCGCTCCTGGAGGGTGAACTGCCAAGAATTGCCGGTACGCTGCGCATCTCCATCTAGCGCGCCGATCACTTCATCCATCTGGTCGAGCACTGCTTTGAGCTCTTCGCTGACCTCTGGAGTTGCCTCAGGGGCCTCACCCTCCTCTGGCGCAGGTTCACTAAAATCAGGGGCCGGTTCAACATCTTGTGCATCGGCATAGGGAGCCGCTGCAATGCCCAGCCCTAGAAAGATCGCGAGCGAAGCCGCTTGGATAAGCTGATAGCGGCGTTTGTGTTTGGGCATGGTGTAATCCTCCGGCAGGCGCATCTCTTACATCTCAATTCGAAAGGGGCGTGCCGAAGGTTACAAGTTTCGGGTCCATAAAGGCCGCGACTAGCCAGCAGGATCGTTGAACATACTCGGCAGCGACGCGTTTACGACCCCGCCATCAACCGTCACTGTGTCGCCGACGACATAATCGCCAGCGCGGCTGCACAGATAGATAGCAGCGGCAGCCATATCTTCCTTCGTGCCGACACGTTTGGATGGGATCATCGCCGCCGATGCATCTGGCGCATTCTTGGCGGCTTTGTTCATCTCGCTCGGGAACGCGCCAGGCGCGATCGAAGTGACAATGATATTGTCTTGGATCAGACGCGCGGCCATCCGCTTGGTCAGCTGAATAACGGCGGCCTTCGATGCCTGGTACGGATAGGTTTCCCACGGATTGATCCGCTGACCATCAATTGATGAGACATGGATCACCTTTGCCGGGTGATCGCCCTTGCCGCCTGCAACCAGCAGATCGTGCAGCTTCTGCGTGAGGAAGAACGGTGTTTTGACGTTCAGGTCCATCGTGCGGTGCCAGCCCGCCTCGCTGAACTCCAGATAAGGCTGGCCCCAAGCAGCGCCTGCATTGTTGATCAGAATATCAAGCTTGTCCTCGCGCTTCGTCATCTCATCGGCGAGGCTCTGAATCCCATCCATCTGGCTGAGGTCAGCAGGAATGCCGATCACTTTGTCTTCGCCAAACTCGGCGATGGTTTCCTGCATCTGCTCCACTTTGCGCGCCGAGATGTATACCCGAGAGCAGCCCGCAGACAGCAGCCCCTCAACAAACATTTTGCCAATGCCGCGGCTGCCACCGGTCACCAGAGCAACGCGGCCATTAAGGCTAAACAGGGCGTTCATATCCATCATAATTCTTGCTCCAATTGGCAGGCTTAGTAGCCGCTCATTTCAGCCACACGGCCAGCATGGTAATAGGCATCACCAAGGAATTCGTTGAGCGCACGGTCGCGCTTCATATAGAGGCCGATATCATATTCGTCGGTCATACCGATGCCGCCGTGCATTTGCACGCCTTCGCGCACGGCTAGACCAGCGGTTTGTGAGACTTTCGCCTTGGCAACCGATGCCATCAGATCAGCCTTTTCGCTGTCACCATCAAGCAATTGCTGCGCCTTGATCACAGAGGCGCGCGCGATCTCAACCTCGGAATAGAGGTGGCTGGCGCGGTGTTGCAGCGATTGAAATTCGCCGATCAGCTTCCCGAATTGCTTGCGCTGTTTGAGATACTCGACGGTCATATCCATCGCACCGCTGGCCACGCCAACACCTTCTGCCGCTGCGCCAACCCGGCCCGCCTTGAGCATAGCGTTCAGCACTTCACGTCCGCCATCAACTTCGCCAATGACCGCGTCACCATCCAGCTCCACACCGTTGAATTTGGTATGGGTCGCCATTGAGCTGTCGACCAGACGGACCGAGTCATGGCTCATATTCGCTGCGTCCTTAGGCACAGCAAACAGAGTGATGCCATCTTCGTCATCATCGCCGCCGCTGGTGCGCGCCGCGACAACGATCATGTCAGAGCTTGCGCCGTGGATGACGAAATCTTTCTGACCGGAGAGCTTAAAGCCATTGCCAGATTTTTCAGCGCGCATTTTGATCCGCTCTGGGCGGTGCTTTGCACCTTCATCAATCGCAACGGCAAACACGCTCTTGCCTTCGATAAGGCTCGGCAGATAGCGCCCGCGCAGATCGCTGGAGCCATGGCCAAGAGCCGTGGCCGCCAAAACAGAGCTGATCAGGAAAGGCGAAGGCGACAGATTGCGGCCGATCTCTTCCAGAACGATGCCAGCCTCAACATGGCCCATGCCAAGCCCGCCGTCTTCCTCGCCAACAAGAATGCCGGTGAAGCCCATTTCGCCAAACTGCTCCCACAGGGCGTGGCCAAAACCATCCGGGCAATCACGGTCACGCCAATGGCGCAACTGCTTGGCGATATTGCCTTCTTCAACCATAAATTGGCGGGCGCTGTCGGCCAGCATGGCCTGATCGTCATTGTGGTAAAGGGGCATTGTCCCTTGATCCTCTCATACGTTTATTCGTGCGGGCAACCCATGCAATTTGCCGGATTGGTCATATGTGCTTGAGCGTTCGGTTAGGAGCCGGGCAGGTCAAGAATGCGCTTAGAAATCACATTCAACATGACTTCAGATGTACCGCCCTCAATCGAGTTTGCCTTGGTTCGAAGCCAGTTGCGAGAAGGCTTGCCGCCGCCCGTTTCTTCGCTCTCCCATTCCAGACTGCGCGAGCCGCCGGCTGACATCATCAGCTCGTGGCGCCGCTTGTTGAGCTCCGTGCTTAAGCATATTTCATCATGTTCGGCTGAGCGGGATGCCCCTTGCCAACCTTGATTTCATCGAGAAATTTCTCGCCCATTGCACCATAAGCCAACGCATCGACGTCAAACATGGCCAGCTCCGCGCGCAGGACCGGGTCAAGTTCACCAGCGTGACGTTTCATCGCCGCACCGATCGTGCCGGTGTTGCCGCCATCGGCGCCGGAAATCATCTCACGCTCATGGCCAAGCAGATATTTGGCCACGTCCCAGCCGCGACCCACTTCACCCACTTGCGCAGGGAGGCCGTCGCCATAACTCTTAGGCACCTTGACATTGTCCATGAAGGTTTCGCAGAACGGCGAGTTGCCGCTGATCAGTTTGATCGGCTTGGTCGAGCAGCCTTCGCTTTCCATGTCGAACAGCATGAAGGTAATGCCTTGATACTTGTTCTCTTTGTCCGTGCGCACGAGGCAGAAAATCCAGTCGGCTCGGTCAGCATAGCTGGTCCAAACCTTCTGACCGTTCACGACCCAGTGATCGCCCTGATCCTCGCCAAATGTTTGCAGGCTGACGAGATCGCTTCCCGAACCCGGCTCTGAATAGCCCTGGCACCAGCGGATTTCACCGCGCGCAATTTCGCCTAGGAAGTGCTTCTTTTGCTCTTCAGTGCCGAAGTGCAGCAATGCCGGGCCAAGCATCCAAATACCAAAACTGGAGAGCGGTGGGCGCGCATTTATGCGGTTCATTTCCTGACGCAGAACCTTGGCCTCCGCTGGCCCCAGTCCCGCCCCGCCATACTCCTTTGGCCACGCAGGGACTGTGTAGCCCTTTGCAAGACATGCTTCGAACCACGCCTTTTGCGGGTCGTTTTTGAAGGTCGCCCGGCGGCCGCCCCAGTAAATGTCGCCTTCATCGCGAACAGGCTCACGCATCTCAGCCGGGCAGTTCGCCTCCAGCCACGCGCGGGTTTCTTGGCGGAATGTATCTAGATCAGGCATGGTGCCGACTCTCCTCTAATCGCTCCCACTTGACGCTTACGTTATGGTCATTTGCGCGTCCGCTGCAAGCGCTCAAATGCTAGGCTTCAAAGGATCAGAGCGCCAATCGCGAATGCCGTAACGTCAAGTCACTGGGTCGACGTGGAAAGCCCAGCTTTGCATTGACGCGCCGCCTGCTTCGCTTACGTTTGCGTCAAGAGCTTGGGAGAGCTGCAATGCAAAGATTCGCTGGAAATAGCAGCCAGAAAGAGGTGTCTGCGTGAGCCTTGTAAAGGGGCCGCTGCCTTTGCGGCTGAAATTGATCCACGGCTTTGGCGCGGTGGCATTCGGCGTAAAGGATACCGGGTTCCAGTTCTTCCTGCTGTTCTTTTACAGTCAAGTGATGGGCATGGATGCAGGGCTGGTAAGCCTCGCTTTGTTATGCGCCCTGCTGATCGATGCGGTGGTTGATCCAATACTCGGCAATCTGTCCGACCGGACCTATACCAAATGGGGTAGGCGATTGCCCTGGCTCTACGTCGCACCGATTCCGCTTGCCTTTGCTTGGGTGATGATGTGGTCCCCGCCCGGCGGAGAGGCACCGACATTCATGGGTTTGTTGGGAATTGCGGTTGTCGTGCGCATTCTACTTTCTGCGTGCGAAGTGCCCTCCATCTCTCTGCTGCCTGAAATCACAAGCGATTATGACGAGCGCACAACCCTGTTCCGCTTTCGCTATATTTCCGGCTGGCTCGGCGGCATTTTGATGATGGTGCTCGCGTATACCGTCTTTATGCCAGGAGAGGGCGGTTTGCTGAACAGAGAGGGTTACGTCGGCTGGGCGATGACTGGCGGATGCCTGATCGTGCTGTCGGTGATGGGATCGGCTTGGGGACAGCATAAACTGGTCGCCCATCTGCCTGAGACAAAACCTGCGCCGTTTACAATTAAGGGATGTTTCGAGGAAATCTTTGAGGCGTTTCGAGAGCGGGCGTTTCTGATCTTCGCCGCAGGCGGATTGGCGGCCTATGTCAACCAGGGTTTGACCTTCTCGCTCACCAATTATCTGACGCTATATGTGTGGAGGCTCGACACCGCGCAAATGCCGTTGCTGCCAGAAGGTGTGACCGCGCTTAGCATTTATCCGCTGGCGCTTTTCCTTTCGGCGATCCTGATGTTCTTTATCGTCGGACCAATGCACAAACATTTCGGCAAACCAAAAAGCGCCGCGCTTTCGGCAATTGGAACAGTCATGTTTACGCTGATCCCATACATGGCGCTTTATGCCGGGATCTGGCCACCGCTCGATACCGCCCTTTCCGGCCTTATGCTGCTGGGCTTGCTGATCATCGGCAACACGCTCGGCATAGTCGTCCTGATTTCCGCAAGCTCGATGATTGCAGAAATCGTCGAAGCCTATTTGGAGCGCACTGGTCGGCGCGCCGAAGGTGCGTTTTATTCCGGGAACTGGCTGATCCAGAAATGCGCGACCGGGCTTGGCATCTTTCTGACTGGCCAGGTTCTGTCCTTCATCAGTTTTTCGCGCGATGCTGCGCCTGGCGAGGTGCCTGATACGACCATCGGCAGTCTGATCCTGTTTTATGCGCTGGCCACGTCTGTCCTAATGGGGATCGCGGCATATTGGCTCGGCCGGTTTCCGATCAATCGGGAAGATCATGAAGCGCGCGTCAACGCCTTGGCCGCAGCGAAAAATTGACCTGACAGACACAAATGAGAGCTTGGCGGGTGCGCTGCGAACTGCCACGGTCGCGCCAAGCAGATTCGATTGCGATTAAGGACTAGAGAGGAAACCTCATGGATTTTCAGCCAACCGAACGCCAGGTCTATTGGCGCGACCGCGTGCGTGATTTCATCGAAGCGCATGTACGTCCGAACATGGGCACCTATTACGAACAGGATGCCGAGGGCGACCGCTGGAAGGTCATCCAAATCATCGAAGATAAGAAGAAGCTGGCGAAGGACGCTGGCATCTGGAATCTGTTCATGCCGCCGCGCAATGAGAGCCATCATCATGTCGATGACACGTTCGAATTTGAAGGTCCGGGCCTCACCAATCTCGAATATGCACTATGCGCCGAAGAAATGGGCCGCATTGGCTGGGCCAGCGAAGTCTTCAACTGCTCTGCGCCTGACACCGGCAACATGGAAGTGTTCCACCGCTACGGCACCCGCGAGCAAAAAGAGACCTATCTCGGTCCGCTGATGAATGGCGAAATCCGCTCTGCCTTCTTGATGACAGAGCCTTTCACCGCTTCATCCGATGCGACCAATATCGAAACCCGGATTGAGCGCGACGGCGATGAATATGTCATCAATGGCCGCAAGTGGTGGTCTTCAGGCCTGGGCGATCCGCGCTGCAAAGTCTCGATCGTAATGGGTAAGACCGATTTCTCTGCGGGCCGCCACGCGCAGCAAAGCATGCTGCTCATGCCGAACGATGCGCCAGGCGTGAACATCATCCGCCATCTACCGGTGTTCGGATATGACGATGCACCCCATGGCCACATGGAAGTGGAAATGAAGGACGTTCGTGTCCCGGTCACCAATATGCTGCTGGGCGAAGGACGCGGGTTCGAAATTGCGCAGGGTCGCCTAGGCCCTGGCCGTATCCACCACTGCATGCGCACGATCGGCGTCGCTGAAGAAGCACTGGAGAAAATGTGCAAGCGCCTGCAAGAACGCGAAGCCTTCGGCAAACCGATCTACAAGCATTCCGTCTGGGAAGAGCGTGTTGCGCGCGCGCGCATCGATATCGACATGACCCGTCTGCTGTGCCTCAAGGCCGCTGATATGATGGACAAGGTTGGCAACAAGTCCGCCAAGCAAGAGATCGCGATGATCAAAGTTCAGGCGCCGAACATGGCTCTACAAATCATCGACGATGCAATCCAGGCCCATGGCGGCGGCGGCGTTTCGAACGATTACGGTCTTGCGTCGGCCTATGCCCATCAGCGCACCTTGCGGCTCGCCGATGGTCCTGATGAAGTCCACGCACGCTCAATTGCTCGGATGGAATTTGGTAAGCACGTTCCGCAAGAGGGGCCAACTGCCAACGCATTGCGCAAAGGCGGCGCGGCCGCAAATGACGCTGGTGGATTCAGCTCCGGCGATATGGGCGCGACACGCTAAGCAGGCAAAAGGAAGAGCGAGTTATGGCAAAGGCAGCAATTCTGGAGACGCCGGGACAGGGCCTCGTCATTGGCGAGGTAGAACTGGCAGATCCGATGCCGCACGAAGTGCTGATTGACACCAAGGCCTGCGGCCTGTGTCATTCAGATTTGCACTTCATTGATGGAGCCTATCCGCATCCCCTCCCCGCCATTCCGGGGCACGAGGCGGCGGGCATTGTCCGCGCCGTGGGCAGCGAGGTGCGCACCGTCAAACCCGGTGATCACGTCGTATCCTGCCTCAGCGCCTTTTGTGGGACCTGCGAATTTTGCGTTACCGGCCGTATGGCGCTTTGCCTTGGTGGAGACACTCGGCGGGGCGAAGGCGATGCGATGCGCATCAGTCGCGCTGGCGGGGAAAGCGTCAATCAGATGCTCAATCTGTCGGCTTTCTCTGAGCAGATGCTCATCCATGAAAACGCATGCGTCTCGATTGATAAAAATATGCCATTGGACCGGGCCGCCGTCATCGGCTGTGCGGTCACCACTGGTGCCTGAGCACGATCTTCAACACCTGTAAGCTAACACCGGGTCAAACCGTGGCGGTCATCGGTTGCGGCGGGGTTGGCCTGGCGGTTGTGAATGCCGCCATGATTGTCGGCGCAGGCCAAATCATTGCTGCTGATCCACTCCCTGAAAAGCGAGCCCTGGCTGAAGCACTGGGGGCGACCCACACGGTGGATGCCACCGCTGATGATGCTGCCAAGCAGATCACGATGATCTCAAATGGCGGCGTCGACTTCGGCATCGAAGCGGTCGGGCGTCAAGCATCAGCTGACCTGGCGGTTGCGTCTTTGCGACGCGGCGGCACAGCGATAATACTCGGCATGATGCCACTGGATTGCAAAGTGGGGCTTGGTGCAATGGATCTGCTCAGCGGCAAAAAACTGACAGGTGCGATCATGGGCGACAACCACTTCCCAGTCGACCTGCCGCGGCTGGTCGATTTCTATATGCGCGGGCTGCTTGATCTCGACACGATCATCGCAGAGAGGATCGCGCTCGATGATATTAATGCTGGTTTTGACAAAATGCGCGCTTAGCCATTCCGCGCGCAGTGTTGTGGTGTTTGACTGATGACTGACAATTCTGCTCCGCAAATCGATTTCGACAAGGAAATGGTCGGCACGGTTGAAGTGGCGGACGCCGACAAGCTCGATATGGAAAAGCTGACGGCATGGTTTGAAGCCAATGTCGAAGGCTTTGTCGGACCGATCAACTACACCAAGTTTAAAGGCGGGCAATCGAACCCAACCTATAAGATTGAGACCCCTGGCGCGAACTATGTTTTGCGCCGTCAGCCGTTTGGCAAATTGCTGCCGTCGGCCCATGCGGTCGATCGCGAGTATAAGGCGATGACGGGCCTTCACCCGACCGGTTTCCCCGTTCCGAAAACATATGGACTGTGCGAAGATCCAGAGGTTCTGGGTTCGAAGTTCTTTGTGATGAGCATGGCCGATGGTCGCTCGCTCTGGAACGGCGCGCTGCCTGGCCGATCGCCAGAGGAACGCCGCGAACTTTACAACGCACTGATCGACACGATCGCGGACATGCACCTTAACAAGCCCGATGAAATTGGCCTTGGCGATTATGGCAAGCCGACCGATTACTGCGCGCGTCAAATCGCCCGCTGGTCAAAGCAGTATAAGCTATCGGAAACAGAACATATGCCGCAAATGGAGCGGCTGATTGAATGGTTGCCGCAAACCATCCCACCGCAGCACGAGAGCAGTGTCGTTCATGGCGATTACCGCCTCGATAATGTGATCTTTCACAAGACTGAGAACCGCGTCATCGCTGTGCTGGACTGGGAGTTGTCGACTCTGGGCGATCCAATCGCTGATTTCAGCTACCTGATGCTCAACTGGTTCCAGCCTTCCGATGATGGCCGTGCGGGTTTGTTGGGCCTTGATCTGCCAGCATTGGGCATTCCGACAGTAGAGGAAGCAGTGGAACGTTATGTTGCGCGCACCGGCTATCCCGTTCCTCCGATGGATTGGTACTTCGCTTACAATCTGTTCCGCCTTGCCGGAATTATGCAGGGCATCAAGAAACGCGTGATCGACGGCACCGCTTCATCCGCCCATGCCAAGGCAATGAGCGACCGGGTCGCACCACTGGTTGAGCGCGCGTATCAATTCGCTCTCGAAGCGGGAATGCCTGAGTAAGTTCAGCAATACAGGCTTGCGGCATCTGCGCCGTTTGCCCCTCGTACTTACCAGTCTGAGCGTTCAAAACTCCGCACTAAAGCTCACCACTGCGCCTAAGCATCATCACGCGATGCCGCGAAATGCCCAGGATCACGGCGATAAAACAGACTTGCTGAAGCATATCCGAACGATAGCGGCCCTTGCCAAGCGAGTTCACCCATGACCTCGCGCCCTTCCGGAGACAGCGAGAGCCGCTGTGTTCCGAAAATCGCACTCTCGGTCACATAATCATACGCCACTGGCAGATCGAGGTTCAACCCGCCGCCGCTGACCCGCAAGGGTTGGCTGAAACGAAGGCCCAAACTGTCGCTATTGGTGAGAACGCCGTAGCGGGTCACATCAAACGACCAGGCCTCACTCGTCAATTGTGAACCGTCACCGATCAGCGCGCCGCCTCGAGGCCGCGTAATCCCCTGACGGTAAGCGGCGCCCATCCGCCAACCGCGCGCAAATTCATGACCAAATGCGGTATCAAGAAAGACCGTATCGGCTCCGCTCACACTAAGTGCGTCGTGGAAATGCGCCCCCAGCAATGTATCTGTTTCCTGCAACCAAGTGAGAGAGACGACTGCATCCACGTCGGCGATGGAGCGATCCGCAGCAAGGCTAAAACTTTGCGTTGGCCTCTGTTCGCGCACTCCGCTCAGAACAGTATCTGCTTGTCTATCCGCCCCAAGCAGCACATCGCCGCGATCAGCGGACACAGTCAGTCCCCAAGGCCCAAGCTGCTGGCGCGCAGCCAGGGAAAACTCGCTGTTTTGGAAAAAGCCGTCATCACCGCTTGCTTGCGGTGCGATGCGAAATGCCGGGCGGTCGGTGCCTTGTAACTGCGCGACCAAACCATGCGGCTCCTTGCGATAGAGCAAAGCCAAGCTGGATATCTGGCGCGATCTTGGCGGCAACCCGCGCCGCCAGAACCCGTGCACCCTGCGCTTCTTCTGGCGTGAGCTGCAATTGCTGAGTCCAGCTAATCTCGCCCGAGCGTGCAGTGTCCGCTATGGTGAACGCCATCGATAAAGCGCCGCTTGTCCCGCCGCGACTGATCCCGTTCCGCTCGACCACACCGCGAAGTCTTTGAATCTGCGCAGAGTTACGCGTGCGTGCCCCTAGATCAACGGTGTAGGCCCTATCAAATCTGTCGGTCACAACCGCGTTAAGACTGATCCCGCTAAGCGCATCGCCCATCGCAGCCGAGCCAATCACCACATCGTCGGCTAGCGCCAGTCTGGTTTGGGTTCCCCCCAATGTCGTCGTGCCTGCTGGAGCAAAAGCAGCTCCGATATCAAGAATGCCTGAACCGAAGACCGCATCAACGCCGGTCGCACCAGCATCGCGTGCACTATCAAGCAGGATTTGGACAATCTCTGGACCAGTCAGATTTGGGAAGGCTTGCGCCAGCAATGCGACCGCACCGGATACCTGTGGAGCAGAGAAGCTCGTCCCAGAGAACAATGTAACAAAGTCCTGCCCATTGATGTTTTCAATGAACACCTCTCCATTCTCGTACACGCAGCAGATAGCTTCACCACGCGCATTGATAAATGAGCTGCCAAAGTTACCGGCACGGTTTGAGAAATCAGAGATCGCTCCATTTTCGTCGACCGAACCGACAATGATCACATTGCCATTTCCCGCTTGCTGTAAATCAGCAGCAAAGGGATCAGGCTGATCCGGGTCAATATCGGGGTCTGAGCCATCGCCTGAATTGCCCGCCGATACGACAATGACCAATCCCGCGTTCGCCGCTCGCCCAACTGCATTGAGCAAACCACCAGAAGCCCGCCCGCCTCCAAGGCTGATATTGACCACAGCAGCGCCAGAACTGATCGCGAGATCAATGCCGTCCGTTATATTTCTGTCGCTGAACAAGCACCCGAGCGACGGATCTGAAGGCGTGTCTACACCGCAAGAGCCAACATTGTCGGCACGAACCGCTAGCACTTCTGCATCAAACGCGATTCCAAGCACGCCGATGCCATCGCGCCCACCCGCGGCGACCAATGCAACATTTGTGCCGTGGTCATCCTCTGGATCGACCCCACGATTTCCGACGACATCAGCAGAGTTTGCATTCACTCGGCCTGCGAATTCGGGGCTGTCAGTGTCCAGACCGGTGTCGATAACAGCAATGATCTCTCCGGCTCCGGTGAACCCCTGCTCCCAGGCTGAGATAGCCCCGTGAAATTCAGGTCCGTCGGAGCGACGGAATTCGGCTGTATTGAAATTGGTGGTCGACGGTGGTGGCGGCGGAGGCGGAGGAGGTGGTGGCGGCGGCGGTGGTGGAGGCGGAGGAGAGGGAGCCGGGGCAGAAACTGGCCCGCCTCCGCCAGCACCGCCTGGGCTGCCACCGCAAGCGCTTAGTGCGGCGCAAGCGGTTGCAGCGACAACAATTTTCCAGCTGATCGGGCAATTGGGACTCTTTTCCATCAAGATTATCCTTCATATACCCTTCTAACTGTAGGGCTTAAAACCAAAGCAAATGACAACGCAAGACGAATGCGGCAAAGACCCCAAAATAACAGTCCCGCGTTGAGAGCCCTTGTGACTAAGACCCCACCGGGCTAGCAGCACACCAACCTTGAAAACCGATGAAGACTGCGGCGAATTTTCCGGCTTAAGGCAAATTCAAGAGCAATCATTTTGGAGAAATTATGTCACAAGAGTTGATCACCCAAATCGAAGCTGCGTGGGAATCACGCGCCGACATCACGCCAGGTAGCGATGTGCGTCATGCGGTGAATGATGCCCTGGCATTGCTCGACAATGGCCAAGCCCGGGTGGCGGAACCTGATGGCAATGGCAGTTGGCGTGTCAACCAATGGCTCAAGAAAGCAGTGCTTCTCTCATTCCGCCTGCGTGACAATCACGTCATGGAGGGAGGCTCTGCTTGACGAAGCAGCCTATGACAAAGTCCCAACCAAGTTTGCAGGTTGGGGCGAGAACCGTTTCAACGACGCTGGATTTCGCGTCGTCCCCGGGGCAGTCGTTCGACGCGGCAGCCATATCGGCAAGGGCGTTGTCCTGATGCCGAGCTTTGTAAACATTGGCGCATTTGTTGACGAAGGGACCATGATCGACACGTGGGCAACCGTCGGATCATGCGCGCAAATCGGCAAGAACGTGCATATTTCCGGCGGCGCTGGAATTGGCGGCGTGCTGGAACCCTTGCAGGCGGAACCCGTGATCATTGGCGACGGCGCATTCATTGGTGCACGCAGCGAAGTGGCAGAGGGCGTGCGCGTTGGAGAGGGTGCGGTGCTATCCATGGGTGTCTACCTCGGCGCATCGACCAAGATTGTCGACCGCACCACAGGCGAGGTTCACCGCGGCGAAGTCCCACCCTATGCTGTGGTTGTCCCAGGCGCATTGCCGGGTAAGCCTTTGGCTGATGGCAGCCCCGGCCCGTCGCTCTATTGCGCGGTGATCGTGAAGACGGTGGATGCGCAAACACGCTCCAAGACCGGCATCAATGAGCTGCTACGCGAGTAATTTACAGACCTAGCCAGCCCAGCGAACCCGGAACGATTGCTGACTCTCTCCGTTAATTTCCCTATAGTCTCATTTTGCGGAGAGTTTTATGCATAAAGAAGGCGATGAAATTCACATCGAAGATGATGACGCACGTGGCGCGCAAACGACAGGTGTGATGCGCTGGGTTCTGGGCATCAGCTTGGCCGCAGCGGTTGTCGCAATGACCCTCGTCTGGGTCATTCCCGCAATCTACGGCTAATTACCAGTTTTGCACTTCGCCCTGGCGGGCACCTTACAGGATCACTCGCCAGGCTCAATCAGTGTTTCAATCGGCGGCATATTTGAAACACTGCTCGAATAACGTTCGGCCGCGCGCAGAACGCGCATCGCATTGAGGCTTGAGATGAGTTCCAGCTCTGTCTGCGAGTAGCCGCGGCGGGCCAGTTCAGTAAAGAGCGCAGGATAGCCTGCGCTATCTTCCATCCCGATCGGCCCGGTTGGCATACCATCAAAATCCGCCCCGATACCAATATACTCAACGCCCGCGACGGAGCGGATATGATCGATGTGGTCGGCCATCTGGCTAACCGGCGTCTGCGGCTCTGGATTGGCTGCATCCCACTCTGTCATTGCCGCCCCAACAATGCTCGGCTGCCCCTGGTTGAGCGATTCCTGCCGCGCCAGCTCTGCCTCGCGCTGGCTATACCACTGGCGGCGTTCTTCGTTGAGAAAGCCAGGCAAACCAACGACCATCACAATACCGCCATTTTGAGGCAATCTTTCAAGCACGCTGTCGGGTACATTGCGCGCATGACCGTTAATCGCACGCGCGCCAGAATGGCTAAAGATCACCGGAGCGCGAGTCGTATCAAGCGCATCCATCATCGTGTCTTCGCTGACGTGGCTCAGATCGACGAGCATCCCAATGCGGTTCATCTCACGGATCAAGTCTTTGCCGAACTCGGTCAAGCCGCCATGTTCAGGCGCATCGGTCGCGCTGTCTGCCCACGGTGTGTTCTTGGAATGGGTAATCGTCATATAGCGCGCGCCCAGCGCATACATTTGCCGCAAGACTGCTAGGCTGGAGCCAATCGAATGCCCGCCTTCCATTCCCAAGAATGAAGCAATCCGTCCCTCCGCCATGGCGCTTTCGGCTTGGTCAGCAGTCAGTGTAAACTGCAATTGATCGGGATAACGCGCGATCAGACGCTTCATCACGTCGATCTGTTCCATCGTCATCTGGACGGCTTCTGGCTCACTGATCCCGGTTGGCACATAGACCGACCAATATTGCGCGCCGACTTTACCTTCGGCCAGGCGGGTCAGGTCAGAATGCATCGCCCGCCCCTCTGGATGGGTCACGCCAGTGCCTGTCGTATCGACAAAGTCAAAATCATTGATCTGGTTGTCGAACCGCGAGCGCAGTTGGATCGGCACATCGTTGTGCCCGTCAAACACAGGCGCTGCCTCAAGCGCAGCCGTGGCAAGCGCTTCTGCAGGATCCTGCACGGCTGCATCACTCCCAGCTTCTTGCGCGGCAAGCGGCGAGATCAACAGGGAAGCGGCGAGCAAGGCGGCGGCGTATTTCATGACAAATAACAGCTCCTAAGCATGGACCAGATCAGCTATGCCTTGTCTTAGCAAGCAGTAGGACGAAGGGAAGCGGCTTTCTACAAAGCGGCGGGGAATGACCAATCAACAATTCGACTGAGCAGCGGTCTGGCGCGACCAGCGCATCGAAGTCCGCTGAGGGCGGCCTAAAGCGCTTCAATTTCGCGCTGGTGCGCATCATCTTGGCCGTGTTTTACGGCTATGCTGGCTATGCCCATATCGCCACGCCGGGGCCATTTCTGGCGATCATGCCGCGCTTTGTGCCAGCACCAGAAACGGTCGTTTACTTGACGGGTATTGCGGAGGTCGCCGGGGCAATTGCCCTGCTACAGCCCTTCTCCAAACCAATAAGGAGGGCAGGCGGTATCGGCCTTGCTCTGTACGCTTTGTGTGTATGGCCCGCCAATATCAATCATTTTGCCATGGACATGGCGAACCCTGATGGCGGTTTCGGGCTTGGCTATCATGTTCCGCGAATGATCGCTCAACCGATATTGATCTGGCTGGCCCTGTTCGCTGGAGAAGTGGGCTGGCGACGCCGCACATAAAACCTGCGCGACGCCGCCAGCAATCACTCTTAGGTGAGGTGCTTAGACACCGCAGCCGTCATTTTGAACATTGAGATCTGGTCTTTACCGATCACAGCGCTGAGCTTGCCATCAGGATTGATCTGACGCTTGTCTTTGCTGTCTTGCAGGCTGTTGCCCTTAATGTATTCCCAAATCTTTGACGTCACTTGCGCGCGCGTCATCGGGCCTTTGCCGATGACAGCTTCAAGTTCAGACGAAAGCTGCACCGGTTTCTGCAGTGCATTAGTCTTTCCAGCCATGATCCTCTCCTTCTCAGTGGTGGCAGGTTTCAAAAATCAAAGTCACGTATTCAACTTCAAATATCGTCTTCGGCCCAGTCGCCCTCATCTTCAGCGGCAGAACCAGTAAATGGGGCGACCAACAATGTGCTGGCGACTATCGACCCTTCTAATGTCGCCAACAAATCGGCGCGGGTTGCCCCGGGCATCAATGTCAGCGGCAATTCTGTTGCAAACAATTGGAACACATATTGCCGCGTCTCACCCTCTGGCGGATTAGGCAGCAACCATTCCGAATTGCCTTTGGAATTCTTTCCGGCACGCGGAGGCGTTTCGCCTTCCAGCAGCATGCCCTTTTGCCCCTTCAGGCCCCAGACCAGCCAATGGCAATCCGGCTCATCGCTGGCGCTTGTTGCGTCTTCCGCAATCAGCACCAATTCTTGCGTCCCTGGCGGCGGCGCATTCCATTCAAGCGGCGGAGCGACGGCGTCCTCTTCTTCAGCGCTGAAGCAAGGGTCCAGTTCTTCACCTGGATCAAACGCGGGGCTGGTTAGCTTAAACCCACCGCGGGCAAAATTGCGCTCGCTTCCCAATTGCGCAATCGCCAAGCCCGCATGCTGCGCAGAAGCAGGCAGTGCAGTTCTAAGCCAATCGGGCAAACCAGTCATCGAAGCAATTTCCTCCTAAATCTCTTTGCAAACTAGGCGCATCGGATCGTCAAGACGAGAGTTTTAGCTGAGCTTTGCCCCGGTTTCTGAGGAAAACTCAGCCAAATTTGTGAAAAGTTGTATCCAAATGGCAGAATCCTCACCTTTCGTAGATGCACATCGCAAGCAGGCGTGCCCGGCATTCTCTCATTAACAGGAGAGTAATCTTGCTCACTAGGGGTTCATCAGCGATGCTGATTGTATAGAAAACACACATCAAAGACGCTTTTGTAAGTCGGAGTCGCACCGCATGACCATTGGTCGCATTACCCTTTCTACCCTCCTTGCAATCTCCTTGGCCGCTTGCGGGGGTGGTGGAGGATCAGGCCAAGCAGCTGGTGGTGGCACCGCAGGCGGCGGCACTGGAGGAGGAGCCAGCGGCGGCGGCGGAGGCACGGCGGGATGCGCGCTCGCTGATCAGCAAGATTTCGCCAAAGACGTAATCGACGAATGGTACCTGTTCCCCAATCTCGTCGACAACACGGTCGTGGCGAGCAACTTCAACGACCTTCAAGGTTATCTGGATGCATTGGTCGCCCCTGCCCGCGCCCAGCAGCGTGACCGCGGCTTTACCTTCGCAACATCCATCGCCGAAGAAAACGCGCTGATTAACTCCGGCTCGAACGCCGGGTTTGGGATCAGGCTTGCCTATGACACGGTCAACAATCGCGTGTTCGTGCTTGAAGCATTTGAGAATGCGCCCGGATTTGGCGCCGGGATCGATCGCGGAACAGAATTGTTGGCGATTGGCACCAGCAGCGGCAATTTGCAGAACGTCTCTACACTAATGTCATCGGGCGGTCCGCAAGCAGTCATCGATGCGCTCGGCCCGTCAACAGCTCGGCACGACCCGGGTCATTCAGTTCCGCACAGCGACAAATACGACCAGCGAGTCGAGCATTACGAAGGCTGATTTCGCGCTTGATCCAGTGTCTGACCGATATGGTGCGCTGATCCTGGATGATGCGGGCAAGAAGGTTGGTTATCTGAACCTGCGCACCTTTATCGTTGCCAGCGCCTCTGACCAGCTGCGCGATGCCTTTGCCCTGTTCCAGAGCGAAGGTGTGACCGAACTGATCATCGACTTCCGCTATAATGGCGGCGGATTGGTCGATGTCGCGGACCTGCTCGGCGACCTTTTGGGTCAAGGACGCACCGGTCAGGTGTTCAGTGAGACGGTCCTGCGCCCCTCGAAATCTGCGGAAAACTCCACCGAGCTGTTCCAATCAGAAGCTAATGCGATCCAGCCCACGAAAATTGCCTTCATCGGGCGCAGAAGCACAGCCTCTGCCAGCGAGCTCGTGATCAATTCGATGATCCCCTATTTGGGCAACAATCTGGCCCTGGTCGGGGATGACACCTCGGGCAAGCCAGTGGGTCAATTTGGCTTTGACCTGGCGGCCTGCGACCTCAGGGTTCGCGCCGTGACGTTCCAGACCAACAATGCCGATGGGAATGGCGAATATTTCACTGGGTTAGCGAGCGAGGTTCCCAACACCTGCCAAGCGGACGACGATATTTTCACTCCGTTTGGCGATCCGAACGAAGCCTCAATCGCCGCGGCGCTAGACTTTCTTGGCGGACGCACCTGCACTGCCATAGGCGCCGCTGGGGTTCAGCGAGCGCAAGGCTCGGCCCGCCAAACGATGTTGCAACCAGAACGCCCGAATGCAGCGCAGTTTGAGATCCCAGGACTGTTCTAAGGCAGACGGCCTGCAGCCAGAGACTCTACTCTGCGGCGAAGCGAATAGCTTGAGCGTCCGCACCTTGCGAATGCGCGATTGCAGCAGCGATGACTTTGTCTGCTGAGGCTGGCTTGGCAATCAGTTCGGCATCCAGCTCACGAATGCGCTCATTGTGGCGATCCAGATCGCCTGAGTGCAGGATGTAAGGGATTTTCAGACGATCAAGCTCACGCGCCACGGGGAAGCAAGTCAACCCCTCACCCAGCGATACGTCCAATATCGCCAAGTCTATGCCTGCCCCATGCCTTTGAATATGGCGCTGGGCAGTATCGCAATTTGTCGCAGTTAACACTTCGCAGCCGCGATCTTCAGCCGCAAACTCCATATCCATCAGAATCAAAGGCTCGTCTTCCAATAGCAATATGGTGTAGCTCTTGGCCATCACACGCTCCCAACCGGCAGAGTGATAACGGCCTTGAGGCCTGTTTCGTTCCAATCGCGCTCTATCGTTCCATCAGTCGTGGCAAGCATCCGGTCGACAATTGCAGTGCCCGTTCCCGCGATGATTTGATCCGGGATGACGAGAGGGCCGCCTTCTTCCGCCCAGGTGATGACAAGGCCCTCTTTATCCTCCGCCAACATCCAGCTGACGGTGACTTTGCCCTCTTCGGTGGCCCACGCGCCGTGCTTGGTCGCATTGGCAGCAAGCTCGTGCAGGATTAGGCCGACAATAGAGATGATGGTAAACGGCATACGCACACCGTTCCCCTGCAAGATCAAACGTTCCTCATCGCGGTCATAAGGCAGCAGAACGGCCTTGATCGCTTGCCCGATATCGATGCTGCCGGATGAAGCACCATCCAGGGTCGTTTCGTAAGCGCGGCCAAGTGCCTGAATGCGGGAATTGATCTCAGCCGCCTCGGCGCGAATGCCCCGCACGCGCCCGGTTACATTCACGATCCCCGATATCACCGCGAACATATTCTTCATGCGGTGCGACAACTCGCGCGCCATTTCCTTTGCATGGCGACCCTCAGACCGCGCAGCGCGCACGTCAGACACGTCCCATTGACTGCCAAAGAAATAGACGAGTTCGCCGTCGCTGTTGTAGATCGGGCCGAGGTGCAAAGCGTTCCAGAAAGTTGTGCCGTTCTTCCGGTAATTGAGCAGCTCAACCACCACGACGTCTTCATTGACCAGCGCTTCGCGAATGCGCGCAACCGGCTCCGGATCGGTATCAGGGCCTTGTAGGAACCGGCATGACCGCCCTAATATCTCATCCTCGCCATAGCCGGTCAGGCGGCGAAACGCCCGGTTTGCAAAAACTATCGGCAGGTCTGGCTGGTGCGGATCGCACAGGCAGATCGCCATGCGGGTTTGCGCCATGGCTTGCTCAAACAGCACGCCAGATGCGCCAGAAAACTGATCGCCTTTGTGGCCCGCCCGAAACCTGTCGGGCGCGTCGTCAAAGCTCAAAGATACTTGCTCGGATCGCTTAGGATCGCGTTCTTCGTCGGTGCTCACTATAGTCCGCTTTCCCGCCGCAGTGATCAATGCAACGACCATATCTGTTCATTGCCATCCAAACGACAATCGGACGCGTGCGTTCCAAGAAATTCGGGTGCCATAGGCATGTAGACTGATAAGCCATTGCACTATAGAGGTTTTAGGTGAAATTCCGGCGCAATTATTCGTTCTAGCCCTGCGGCAAACTGCGTTTCTTGAGGATCTAGATAATGCTGGTCACGGGCGCTCAGTAGCCCAATTTAGGCTTCCCTGTGACGGTCTAGAGCGTATTCTGTCAAATCTCGTAATCGTCGATCACGCTCATCAAAAACACCAGAAAACCAACCGCGAATATCCCGTCCGCGACCAATCCGCCCGCCACCATCGGATCGACAACAGCGACGCCAAACACTTGAGGTGCGAGCAGCGTCAAAATGCCAATCTTGCTCAAGATGCCTAAGCCCACAAAATCGGGCCAAAGCGCATCGGCTCGCGCGCTACATGGAAATACACGATGCCAAAGCTGAAGATAAACAAGCCGATGATCCGGGCATCGATCGTTGCCTCTGGGCTGAGCATGCCAGCCAAGCCGACGATCAAGTTGAAGACCGCAGCTGCCCAGAAGAACATCCGCCAATAACGCGAGACGGAATAAGCGCTTGCTACACCAGCATCTTCATTCTCTGTAATGGCCTGATCCTCGACCATCTGGACATCATGCGCATCGCTCATTCGGATTCTTCCCCAGTAATCGGATTGCTGTCGGTGTAACCGCATCCAAGCAGTGTCGCATCACCCAAATTGACGGTCGCTGTAAACGGATATTCGAAATCGCTCATGCCATCGCTGCATTCACCTGGTGTGATGGCAATCTGCAAGCTCTCTCCAGCAAGCTCGCCAGAAAATCCAAGCCCATTATTGCCAGAAAATCGACTGACCTCGGCAACCTCGCCTTCAAGGTTCTCTGGGCTTGTATAGGTCAGCTTGTTGCCTTCGATTGCCATGCTCCAGAACGGCTCTGTCCCGCTCAAATTGATCGTTTCATCATCAGCAATACCGGCAAAGTTCTGAGGCGTATCGGCGCGGTTATCACCACTGGCAGTGCACGCGGAAAGGCTCAATACTCCCAGCATCATCAAGCAAACCTGCCTTAAGCCAATCATTTCACATCTACCTTTGCGCTGCCTCTCGCTAACAATAGGGGTAACTAACCCCAGCGTCACTATCTGACCGCGGACAGTCGACAAATTCATTCCCGGTGGGATGTAAAGGTGTATTCCATCCACAAAAAGGGGCAGACCCCTTTACGGAGCCTGCCCCTTCCAAGCTTTATTGAAGAATGCTTGAATTACTGAGGCATCAGCACCGAATCGATGACGTGGACGATACCGTTTGATGCTTCTACATCGACAGCTGTTACGGTCGCCGTGCCGCCAGCGGCATCGGTCAGAACCACTGCACCATCGACAACATTGGCCGTCAGCGTACCGCCATTCACGGTTGGGATTTCATATCCGCCCTCGCCCGCACCTTCGATTGCGCCGGTCAGCGAAGCCGCATCAACCGCCTGCGCGATGACGTGATATGTCAGGATCGTACCGAGGGTCTCGGTGTCTTCGGCCGTGAGCGTTTCGACTGTGCCTTCTGGCAGCTTCGCGAATGCCTCATTGGTTGGCGCGAACACCGTGAACGGACCCTCGCCAGATAGAGTGTCGCCAAGTTCGGCGGCCGTCACCGCAGCCACAAGGGTTGAGAGGTTGTCATCGCCAACGGCCACATCAACAATCGTGCCAGGTGCCGCGTCTTCCGCCGCCATTGCATCTTCGGTTGCAACGTCATCGGTCGCCGCTTCTGGCGAACAGGCTGCAATCGACAATGCGATGGTCGAGGCCAAGGCCAAGGCCAATTTAAGGGTGTTCATAGGGGATCATCCTTGTAATCTTCAAGAAATTTTAGAGTCATTCGCGGGGGAATGGGAACAAGCCGTTTTGCTTGCTCGCTCACAGATACGAACGAGTCCCCAGATTAGATGTTCCGAAATTTGTTGTGCGTTTGAGCACGAAAATTACACAACTCAGGGGCGGTGGCTCGCACTTTGTTGGAACTCTAGGAGGCGCCTTTGGTTGTTCTTTCCATGCAATGGACACCCACTCGCGCCGCTGGCCTTGAGCAATTTGCCGCCTTTTTACCAAAAGCCGGAAGACGATATGCCGATGCGCGCAATTTTGACGATGGAACGGGCCGCAGCAATGTCTCGCTGCTGTCACCTTGGCTGCACGCAGGGCTGTTGAACGAGACCGAAGTCTGCACCTCCGTGCTTGCCAAGCACAGCCCGCAAAAGTCGGAGAAATTCATCGCTGAGGTGTTCTGGCGCGTCTATTTCAAAGGTTATCTCGAACAGCACCCAAGTGTTTGGGCGGAATATTGCAAAGATCGTGACGCGGCCTTCAGCCGTTTGGAAACCAATACTCGCCTCGAAAGAGCCTATAGCGAGGCGATCTATGGCCGCACTGGGATCGAAGCGTTTGATGTGTGGGCGCGTGAACTCATTGAAACAGGCTATCTACACAATCACGCCCGCATGTGGTTCGCCAGCATTTGGATTTTCACGCTCAAACTTGATTGGCAGCTCGGTGCGGACCTCTTTTTGAGAAACCTGATCGACGGCGATGCAGCCTCAAACACGCTTAGCTGGCGCTGGGTTGCGGGTCTGCACACTAAGGGTAAGGCTTACCTTGCTCGCCAGGACAATATCGCCACCTACACCGTCAATCACCCAAATGGCCCGCTGCCGGCAGAAGGTTTGGCAATGGAAGCGACAGCCCTCGAAGAACCCCACGACCACCCGAGGCAGCCATTGTCCCTGCCCGATGTTCCCAGCGAAGATGCTTTTGCAGAACCGTTTGCGCTACTGCTGCATGATGAAGCGGCGAGCCACGCCCCACTAACCTTACCCAATGTGCCGAGCCTAGTGATTGGCGCAGCCCGTCCCGCCGCGCGGTCGCCGCGCGAGATGAGCGATAAGGCGCTGAGTTTCGCAGAAGAGGCCGTCGCGGGTTCGCTTAGCAAGGCGGCCGATGCGTTTGGCTGTAAAACCACCGTGTGGGACAGCGAACAATGCCTTGCTAACCTGCTGTCAGATGCCGGGGTCACGCGGGTCGTGACGCCGTATCTGCCTATTGGTTGGACCCGTGATGCGCTATGGCCGGAGCTGTCCGAATTGGAGACTATGGGCAATCTCGTCACCCTGCTGCCAGAGCTTGATCGGGCCACGTGGCCGCATGCTAAGGCTGGCTTCTTTGGCGTCAAAAAGCAGATCGAGAGCATTCTGGGAGAGCTTGGCGTCGGCTGACACGAGCGCGTAAAATGCGCATTTGCACGCACTACAGCCACGCTGCACGCGGTGCATAGTTAACCGGAAACTTACGCCTGCTGCATTACCGTCCCCGGATTGGAAACCGGGACCCAAGACGATGAAATATCCGAACCGTTTGCAAACCGCTTTGCTGTTCGACCAGCCGCACGACATCTTAGAGGCGGCTGTGCGTGATTTCGCTCGGATCGAAGAGATGAAATCGGGTGCGATTTTCAACGTGCCTGAGGCCAATCCAGGCAAATTCTATCGGCTATTCAACGGTTCTGAAGAGCTGATGGTGACCTTTGAATATGTCGATGGTCCGGCCAATCCAGACGTGTTCGCCGCGGCATTGTCGTCGACCGTCACCGGCATTCTGTGCCCGGATATTCGAGA
Organism: Erythrobacter sp. SN6-5; assembly: GCF_057364945.1. Lineage (NCBI taxonomy): Bacteria > Pseudomonadati > Pseudomonadota > Alphaproteobacteria > Sphingomonadales > Erythrobacteraceae > Erythrobacter > Erythrobacter sp. SN6-5. Next base: position 1,486,229 of record NZ_CP200282.1, on the reverse strand, counting down.
TCGCATTGCCCGCTCGCGCAGCCACATCCTGCTGGAGGTGTCGCATGGGGTGATGGGCGGTGTCGAAAACGATCCCAAAATCGCCGCGATGTTTGAGCAGATCGGCGTGACACAAGCAGGCGCGACGCGGGAGCAATTTGACCGGCGCTTACAAGTTTTGGCTCTGATGAGCCGGATTATCACTGACCATGCCAGCCCATCCGCCGTGCATTGGACGCAGTCAGAGCAGCTAATCTCTGGTGAGATGTTTGACAGCTTTGCCGCTATGGATGCGCCGAGCCCGCTTCACATCCACCCGTATCTGTTTGGGCCGCGAGCAGGACCCAGCGAAGATCAAGAGTTGGGCATTCGCACCTATGGCGCGCGTCATTGGCTGGGCCGCGAAATCATGATCAAACCCAATGTGCTGCCTTGGGCTGTCAATTTCGAAACCATCATTGGTTTTATGAATATCTGCACGGCCGAGAACGGCTATGTCATCCCGGATGGCGATACATTCGGGCCGGAAGACCGCAGCCTATCATACCGAGTGAACTGGCGCGATGCTGACCCGGAAGATGGCGAAGCTGGATTGGCGTTTTATGAACTCACTCCGCTTAAACATGTGGAGCATGATTTTCTCGCTGAGGATCACGTCCCTGACGAAAACGCCTTCAACGACCGATCCTTTCCAGCTGACCTCATGCCTGGGGAACAGGACGCGAAGGCCGAACTTGCGAATGAGTGGGCCGAGAAACGCACCATGGCCGAGGGTATAGGCGGAAGGTTCGAAGTGCGTGCGATTGGAGACGGAGGTGTCCCGCACCCTGATCCCGACCCGTCAAAGCCCGCCCAAGTCAGCCAGTCAACGCCCAGTAATCCAGGCATGCCAAGCCTAAGCGGCAAGGGATTGCGCGCGAAAGTGTTTGGCCGGAAAGGTGTTTAGCGGGCGCAAGTTTGGCCCCTCAGCATAGGCTGAGAGGTCACACTACAAAGCGTTCGTACGTTCTTAAGCGCTGGCCGCTTCGGCTGCTTCGGCCTCTGCCGCACGGCGCGCGGCACGCTCTTCATCGGCGCGGGCGCGGTCTTGCACAGTCTTGCGAGCCTGCTCAGCCAAACCACGCCAGGTTTTCTCAGCGCGCAGATGCCGTTCACGCACATTGGCGAGATCAGACTTTTCTGCTTGCGCCGCCGCTTCGTCAGCGCGCTCGCTGTAGAATTCGTAAGTTTGGGCCATGTAATGGTCTCTCTTTATGCTCTGGCTCAGCAGGGGTCAGAGTGCATGCAAGCACTTGGCATGTCTTGCCGCAAACTAAGCGCAGCGGCGCCAGATTCTTTGGATAGACCGTAAGGTTAGCAGATTTATACCCAAACACCTAATTTATGCGGCTTTCGTGGTAAATACACGCACAAGCACTCGCGCCGTACAGAGACAATGCTCGCGCGCTGAGACTAAGCCGCCTTGTCGACGGAGCGCCCGCGCCCAAACAAACGGCTGAAGAAGCCTCGCTTCTTCGGCTCAGGTTCAGGCGTCTCTTCCATGATCTCATCAACTTTGCGGCGCAGATCTGCACCGGAGAATTCCTTCTCCTCTTCAACCACTTTGCGTTGGATGAAGGTCTCTGCCTCAATCGATGCAAGCTCCACGACCGGACGGCGTTCCGCCACCTGCTCAGTCGCAGGCTTGGCTAGAACGCTGATCAGCTCAGGGCGCATGTCCTCAACAGCGACAACGGCACCAATGCCGATGGGATGGAGGTGCTCTTTCACGCGGGCCGCGATCGCTTGCTGACACCTCAGCGCTCGCCACCAACAGCCAATAACATATTCGACGTAGCGCAGTGGCGCCTGCGGCGGGTTGTCATCGCGGAAGAAGTGGCGCTGTTTGTGGAACAGCAAAGCGGTGTTGAGCGGGCCAAAGCCCTCAATCTCTAGATAGAGCTCAATGTCTTCTTCTTTGCCAGCCCAGGCCGGACCCTCTTCATTGCCGCATTCCGCGATTATCTGGTCAGCGGGCGTGCCAGAGAAGGCATAATCCTCATCCGTATAGAGCATGGCTGCGAGGAAAGGCTCATGCGTCTTGCCCTTTTCAAAGGCGAGGTCTGGCGGGTTCGCCGCGACGATGATCACCGTGCTGACGGGTTCGCCTTCAAGCCCATCGACGCAATCGAACACGTCTTCGAGCCCATTGATCTCAATCGCATCATGATCAAGCTGGCGGCACAGTTCAGCCACTGGGCTGTCCATGGTCGCAATATGCTCTGAAAGGATTGTCTCCACAGCATCAAAATCAGAGGCGGCGAACAGCGCATGCAAGCGCTCTTCAAAGGCCCTTTCCCCCTCGGCAGTCGCAAAGACTTCCTGCAATTGATGCATTTTCAAAACCCCTTAGTCACGATCCGCACTGGCGCCAAAGGCCAGCCCCGCTGTCATGCAGCGTAATCCTTCCAGCGCGTTAACCGCGCATGGCTACTATAGGGTTAATACTGAGGTTACTGTGGCCCATCCTCTCGCTTCTAACCACGGTCAGTACGAGTAGGAAAGCGCTGCGGCGGCCATAGCCAGCGTCATAAGCGCTTCATATCTTGGCTCACATCTGTCGGAGCCCATTTGCGCGTTTTCCCGCGCAGAGGGATTGCAGCGGGGCAGAGCCATCACAGCCCCGCCCCGCCACGGATCGCTTAGTCAGCAGCTGACAAGTTCACAGCGCTTTCTTTGCCATTACGGCCTTCTTCGAGGTCGAAGTTGACGCGCTGGTCCTTATCAAGCGATTGCATGCCGGCGGCTTGCACTGCGCTGATGTGGACGAAGCTGTCATTGGAGCCATCGTCTGGCTGAATGAAGCCATAGCCCTTGTCAGTGTTGAAGAACTTTACGGTTCCAGTCTTAGACATAGTCGTTTCCTTTCAAGCGAAACGGTAATTGCCATGCCCCAATGCGAGGCATGGTTGTGCGTCAAATCGTCAAATGAAAGGAAGTCGTCGTCTGGTTTACGCCGGGGGCCACAGGGGCCAAACGGCGGAAGGCAAATCTCGAAGTCCGTCGCAAATCTCGACGTCAGCAAGGCGCAACTAGCAGACATTTGGGCAATCACCTAATTTGAAGGAGTTAGCCGCCATTTCTGCGCCGCCATGAAAGGTCGCTTTTCGCAGCCCCGTAAGCCCCATTCCTCCACTCGCCGCACGCACAGGGCGCTTGGAACAGCTGGAACACAGTCTAGGGCCAAAAACCATCCGATCACAGACACGCCTATTGATCGAAAAAATCGATTGAACGCCGCTCAGGAAGGCAAGATTAGGCATAAAGAAATGACGCATCGGCTTACGATAGTCTTACGCATCGCAAGTAGGAAAGCGGAACAACTGCCCCCTCGTCCGCGTTCAACCAGTATGATCTTCAAACACACCTCACGTATCCTCACCACACTGTTCGGAGCAGCAGCACTCGCCGCATGCGCTGGCTCTCCCGGCCCGGTCGGCAACACCGCCGTGCCTCAGCCCGCAAAGCCGGTTGCGCTCGCATCATACCTTGGCACCTGGCACGAATACGCCCGCTATGAGGCGCCATTTCAAAAGGGCTGCGAAGGCGTCACTGCGACCTATTCGGAGCGCGATGATGGCAAGATCGCGGTGCTCAATTCCTGCCGCAAAGGCGGGCTTGATGGCAAACTCAGCGAAGCCAAGGGCCGCGCCAAAGTGGTCGAGGGATCAGACGGTGCCAAGCTGAAAGTGAGCTTCTTCGGCCCGTTTTACGGCAACTATTGGGTGCTGGACCGCGGCGAGCCAAACGCACAGGGACAATACCCGTGGTCGATCGTCGGCGAGCCATCAGGCCGATACCTCTGGATGCTCACCCGGGAGACCCAACCCAGCGCAGAATTGCGCGCCGCGCTAGAGGCCCGGGTGCGCGAGCTTGGCTATGACTGGAGCTTGGTCAGGATCACAGAACAGGGCCCCGCCACCCCGTCATCCTGAACTTGTTTCTGGATAACAAGCCACAAGCCTCACTCTCGCAAACCCAGCTCCACACTCAGATCAATCCAATCGGGGTTCTCTGCCTCCACCAGATTGATCTTCCATTCTCGGTGCCAATTCTTCAGCTGCTTCTCGCGCGAGATCGCGTCATACATGCTCTCAAACATCTCAATCCCGACGAGACGTTTGCAATTTCGCACTTTGGCAAACCCTTCGAGTGCGCCAGTGCGATGTTGCCACATGCGCTGGGCGAAATTGGAAGTAACGCCGACATAGATGTAGCCACGGCGACCGCTTGCTAAGATATAGACGCAAGGTTGTTTGGCCATATGCCCACCTTCATGCTGAATTCACTCCAGCATAACAAGTGAAGCCTCTCTGAGACGGTTATCCTGAAACAAGTTCAGGATGACGAGTGTGTTTGTTGAGCCAAAACACAAACATCACATCTCTTTATCAGGCCGCGGATCGTGCTTGTGCTTTTCCATCTTGCCCAGCACGCGTTCCAGCCGCTGAGCCATAGTGTTCGCCGCTTTACGAGCCGCCGTGTCCACATCGCCTGCATGTTCGGTGACGCCAATCGGCTTGTCCCCGCGCGGGCGCGCTTCGATCATACAGGCCTTGTCATCATCACCGCCCTTGCGCGCATTGTCATCGCGCACGTGAACCTCCAACCGGGTGAGGCGATTTTCAAACCGGGCAAGCTTGTGACGCACGGCGACCTCGATCCGCTCTGCGACGTTCTCTGTGCCCATAACGCTGCTGTCAGAATTGAACTGGAACTGCATGGTTTCGGTGTTTGGCATCGGGGGCGACGCTCCTCTCTTAGGGGGTTTGTTGTGGTAATGGATATGGGGAGCCGCGCGGGAATTTCGAGGGATTTCCGAGGGGGAGTTTCGAGGCTTGGTCGCGGAGCACGGGTTTTTTGTTTACGCCCTCAGGCGCCGGGCGCTTGAAGCCAAACAAAGACTCTTTCAGATCTTGGCGCTACAACCTCGGCAATGTCTGAAGCACAAACCCCCATCACAATCCTGGTCGATGCCGATGCCTGTCCGGTGAAGGACGAGGTCTACCGCGTCGCAGAGCGGTTTAAGGCGCAGGTGCGCATCGTCAGCAATTCGCCATTCCGCATCCCCGATCACCCACGCATAAAGCGCATCGTTGTCGACGATGGCTTTGACGCAGCAGATGACTGGATTGCGGAAAATGCGGACCCGCGAAGCGTGGTGATCACTGCCGACATTTTGCTTGCCGAGCGGTGCCTAAAGGCGGGCGCGGCGGTGCTGGCGCACAATGGCAAACCATTCGATGCGGCCAGCATCGGCAGCGCAATAGCGACCCGCGCAATTATGGAAGACCTGCGCGCCGGGATGGACGGCATCGGCGGCGGCCCACCGCCATTCTCAAAGGCCGACCGCTCGCGTTTCCTACAGGAGCTGGACCGAGTGCTGGTAAAACTGGGGCGGGGTTAGAAGAAGGCTTGGACTTCCTCCCGCATCGCCATGCTGAACTCACTTTAGCCGGACAAGTAATGCTGGCTCGATAGAGTTATCCTGAAACAAGTTCAGGATGACGAAGCCGGGACGATACCATCACTCTCACCCTGCTTGGCATCGAAATTGGCACAGCGCCAAGTGGCATGCTCGAGCTTCGAAACGGCACCCGATTTCTTACAGAAACCAGACGTTTCTCGGCTCACGCCTCCGACAAGTACAGCTTCTATCCCACGCGCTTATTCTTGAAGCCTCACCCCTGCGGATTCCACGCCATACATTCCACCTCGACCAACGCGCCAGCGGCCAGTCCCTTTACCGCCATAGCGGAACGCGCGGGATAACGGCTCGGATCGAAATAGGTCTTATAGACCGCGTTAAACGCGCCAAAGTCGCTCATATCCGCCAGCCAGACGGTACACTTGAATAGCGCGTCATGGGTGAGATTATATTCCGCCAAAGTTTCGCCAATCCGATCCATTGTTCGGCGGGTTTCTGGTTCGATGCCGCCGCTCACGATGCCGCTCCCGTCTTTGGCGAGGCCAAGCTGTCCTGACAGATAAAGGATATCGCCCACCTGCACTGCTTCGGAGAGGGGGAAACGATCATCACCCAGCGGACGGAATTGCGGTGCAGCGGGCGCTGCATAAGGGGCCGTTTGAGCACTCGTGCGGCCATCAACCGGCGCATATGTTGAGCTGCACCCCGCACAGAGAACACCCAAAGCCACAGCGGCAATTGATAGTTTATCGTTCATGACACAACCTCCTTCATTCGTCCGGCAAATACAGCTTCTGCCCCATATCCCTATATTTCTCGCTCATTTCTTCCATGCCTTTAAGCGCAGCCTGCTTGCTGGCCTCTGCGGTGTCTGCGCCCAGCTTCTCCGCTGCGAGGAACGTCTCGGGGCTTTCATTCTGCTTTGCGGCGAAATCGCGCACTTCCTGGCTAATCTGCATCGAGCAGAATTTTGGCCCGCACATGGAGCAGAAATGCGCCGTCTTCGCGCCCTCTGCTGGCAGGGTTTGATCATGATATTGCTCTGCCGTTTCCGGGTCGAGCGACAGGTTGAACTGGTCCCTCCAGCGGAATTCAAAGCGCGCCTTTGACAGGGCATCATCGCGCACCTTCGCCGCCGGGTGCCCCTTTGCAAGGTCGGCAGCGTGCGCGGCGAGCTTATAGGTCACAACGCCGACTTTCACATCGTCGCGGTCGGGCAGGCCAAGGTGCTCCTTCGGCGTGACGTAGCAAAGCATCGCCGTGCCGTACCAGCCGATCTGCGCCGCGCCGATGCCGCTGGTGATGTGGTCATATCCCGGCGCGATATCGGTGACGAGCGGGCCGAGGGTGTAGAACGGCGCCTCGCCGCAAACCTGTAGCTGCTTTTCCATGTTCTCTTTGATCTTGTGCATGGGCACGTGGCCCGGCCCCTCGATCATCACCTGCACGTCATGCTTCCACGCGCGGTGGGTCAACTCGCCCAGGGTGTAAAGCTCGGCAAATTGCGCCTCGTCATTGGCGTCCGCGATGGAGCCGGGGCGCAGGCCATCGCCGAGGGAATAGGCGATGTCATAGGCCTTCATGATCTCGGTGATGTCGTCGAAATGCTCGTAGAGGAAGCTTTCCTTGTGATGCGCGAGGCACCATTTCGCCATGATAGAGCCGCCGCGCGACACGATGCCGGTCACGCGGTTTGCGGCCATCGGCACATAGGCCAGGCGCACGCCAGCGTGGATCGTGAAATAGTCAACGCCTTGCTCGGCCTGCTCGATCAGAGTGTCGCGGAAGATGTCCCAGGTGAGGTCTTCTGCGACGCCCCCAACTTTCTCCAGCGCCTGATAAATTGGCACGGTGCCAACCGGCACGGCGGAGTTGCGGATGATCCATTCGCGGGTGTCGTGAATGTTCCGCCCCGTGGACAGATCCATGATCGTATCCGCACCCCAGCGGGTGGCCCACACCATCTTATCGACTTCATTGGCGACGTCTGAGGCGACGGCGGAATTGCCGATATTGGCGTTGATCTTAACCAGGAAATTGCGCCCAATCGCCATCGGCTCGGTTTCCGGATGGTTGATATTGTTCGGAATGATCGCACGGCCACGGGCGACCTCATCGCGCACGAATTCCGGCGTGATCACGGTTGGAATTTCCGCGCCCCAGCTCTCACCATCGCGGACCAGATCAGCGGCAATCTCGCGGCCCAGATTCTCCCGCTCGGCGACGTATTCCATCTCCGGCGTGATGATGCCTTTGCGGGCATAGTGCATCTGGCTGACGTTCTGGCCTGCCTTCGCGCGCAGCGGACGCTTCACCGCGTTCGGGAATTGCGGAACGCCGCCACTGCGGTCCGGGCCGAGTTGGCCGTTATCCTCTGGCTTTACCTCGCGCGCGTCATATTCCTCAACATCGCCGCGCGCCATGATCCAGTCACGGCGTTTCGCAGCGAGGCCAGCGTTGATGTCGATGTTGATGTTCGTATCGGTGTAAGGGCCGGAGGTGTCATAGACGCGCACTGGCGCCTCGCCGCCCTCCAGATCAATCTCACGCATGGCGACTTGAATGCCGCTACCGGTGCGTGCGCCGATATGAACCTTGCGGCTGCCACGGATGGGACCGGTGGTTACGCCGATTTCGACCGGTGAGTTGATGTCTGCCATGGCTGCGAAGTCTCCAAGAATGGCGGATGGGACTTCGGACAATGCCTTAGACATAAGACCAGCCCGCTCCCTCCGCCGATGTTAATCGGTTCAGGTTCAACGGGTCGAGCGCTGCGATGCGCCCCTCTCAGCCTGCGCCTGATAATCAGACTCGCTGGCTCCCCGGGGATGCGATCACGATTAGTGTACGCGGGCGCCTGCGTCCAGTGCGCTAAAGGCCGATGGCGTTTAGCATCTCGGTATCCCATGCCCCGCCCAGAGCATCTTCGCGGAAGTTGAACGAACTGATGTATCCCCAGACACAGCCATCGACATCCGCCGCGCGGAACGCATCGGTCACGGTCTGATAATAAAGCGCGCGATTGGCCGAGGGGATGGTTTGGATCGCGCCATATTCACCCATGAACACAGGGCGGCCCGTACGGGTCATAAAGTCTTGCACCTTCGCAACACTGTTATCGACATCGCCTAAATCTTGCGGGGTGCCGAACACGCGGCCGAACGGAGGCGGACTGGCCAGAAAACTTGCGCCCTGGTGCGTAAAGTCAAACGGATCGTAATAGTGGAATGTGGCGATCAGATAGGGATCATCAGGCAATGGCAGAGTGGCCAACGAATTGATCCCGCTGAAGTTCTCGCCGCCAATCACCACCGGGCGAGTTGGGTTTGTGGCGCGCACATTGGCCAGCGCGGGTTCCAAGATCGAGAGCAGATTGGCATCGGTAAGCTGATTGTGCGGCTCATTCAGCAGCTCGAACCAAACCATGTCATCGGCATTTTGAAAACGCTCGGCAATCTGCAACCAGAAGGCAGCGAAACGATCCCTATGGCCGTCAGGATCGACGAAGATCTCATCATAATGATGGACATTCAGTATAACACGCAGATCAGATGCGCGGGCCAGAGTAACGACCTCTTCCACCCGGTCCATCCAGGCTGCATCTATCGTATAGGGTGCCGTTGCCGGCGCATGGGTCGACCAGCGCACAGGAATGCGCACGGTTTCAAAGCCCTGGGCTTTGATTTGCGCAAAGTCGTCATTGGCAATCGGGCGGCCCCAACTGCCTTCGGTGGGATTGCCTTCCAACTGGTTCGACATGTTGATGCATGCGCCAATCCGCGCGTCAGACTGCGTCAATTGGGAACCAGGGCTCGGGGGCACAGGTGTTGCTGTGGGCGTCGGTGTTGGCGTTGGCGTTGGCGTGGGTGTCGGGGCTGGCTGCGTAACGGCCGGTCCATTGCTGCTGCCACCGGAACCTTCGCCGCACCCTGTAAGACCTGTCACCATGGCCACGACCGCAAGCGCGGCTCCGCTATGCCAGTGTCTGCGCCAACCCGATGCTAAACTCATCATCGTTTCTCCCCTACCTTACGCTGCCAAGGTCGTCATTTTTAAGGGGATTCTTCAAGTTAGATGCGGCCACTGCTGCGACATAGCAGGCGAAGCGAACACCCACTTCCAACCGAATTGGCCGCGCGCGGTTAGCGATTGCGCATTTCCGTCCCAGAACAAATCCATGATCGGCAGCATTGCAGCCGTACAATGACGTGCAAGAAAATCTAAACGCCCTTTTCACGAGAAATTAGGGCTTTTTGGTTACACCATCGTTCTCAAAGGGACGCAATTGTCATGAATTTCTCGCAAGATTTTCTATCGGAAGATCATCAGCACCCGCTGCAAGAGGTGCGATCATCGGACGTCGATGCAGATTACTCACCGCCTGACGACGCCGGCGCCAACGCGATGGCACGCCGTGTCAATGCGATGCGCATGACTGCAAAGATGGGGCTGTATAACGACAGCCTGCTAATAATACTTGCGGTAATATTAGTTAGCAATGCCGCATCATTGTTTATGGGTAACTGGAGTTGGATCCCAACCCTTGTTGCAATTATTATCGGCGTTTTGGGCCTCAGTTGGGTTGCTCTGGCAAAACGCGGCATGACACGCGACTTGATTGATCCGATCAGCACAATCGCAAGCGAAATGAGCAGGCTTTCAAGCGGCGCGCGCGATATCGAGATTTCAGGCCAAGCCCGGCAGGATGAAATTGGCGATTTGGCGCGTTCTCTCGACGCGTTCAAAACAGCCTATACGCATTTGGATCAATTGGTAATTGAACGTGATATTGCCGATAAACTGCGGCTGGAAACCGAAGACAATCAGCGCCAAGAATTCCTGAGACTGGCCGAGCAATTTGAAGAGATGGTTGGTGAAGTCACAAGCAACGTCGCCACGGCCGCATCACAGCTAAACTCAAGAGCGCACGACCTTGCCGGTTCCGCACACCTTTCTTCAGAAAAGGCACAAATGGTGGTGGATGCAATGACCCGCGCATCAAACGGCGTTGCTTCTGCCGCTGCGGCCTCAGATGAGTTTGCCCTTTCGATCGACGAAATCAGCGCGGCAGGCGGCACGCTCCGAGGAATTGGCCCGAAATGCATCACGCGCTGCAGAGGGAACCGACAAGACGATTTCGACCCTCTCCAGCGAAGCAGAGCAAGTTACTCAGGTGGTCGAGCTGATCCAATCGATCGCCAACCGCACCAATCTGCTTGCACTCAACGCCTCCATCGAGGCCGCACGTGGCGGTGAAGCGGGACGCGGTTTTGCAGTTGTGGCCTCAGAAGTAAAAGAACTCGCCAATCAGACCAGCACAGCGACCAGCGAAGTGTCAGCTCAGATCGAAACCATGCAAGGTTCGACCAGTGCAGGTGTCTCCGAACTACAAGCGATTGCCGAACGCGTCCGTGAGCTTGAGACGACATCGACTTCGATTGCTGCTGCGGTTGATCAGCAATCTGTCGCTGGCAAAGACTTGGCGCATAGCATTGATCTGTCCGCGCGAGGGACAGAGGATGTGACCGTCCATACGGCAGAAATGCTGGAACAGGCGAGCAAAGTCGGGGCAGTGGCAGATGAGTTGTTAGGCTCTGCGACAGACCTTGAAAGTCAGGCAAAACGTCTGACAGATCAGGCCAGATCTTTCCTGGAACGCATCCGTAAAGACTAGCACAAACATGATCTGGCCGCGTGTTAATCGCCGGCTCTTCCCCCTTCTAGCGATAAAGATAATCTATCGCTCAGCTTTATCGGCAAATTGCTGTATGCTATTTTCAGCGCGGCGCCTGGCGCCGCCCATGAAGCATGAAGAGGATACGGTTTTGATCAGATTTCCAGCCTCACTCGCTGTTTTAGTGGTATCGCTTGCGATGCCAGCCACCGCTGAAAACCCGGCAAACACAAACACGGCCGTCGCCCCAGCCGCGCAAACGCAGACCGCCCGCGCTGGCAGCTATTGGGTGCTGAATGAAGCACGCACCACCGATGAAGGCACGACACCAGCCAGCTACACAAAGGTCGAAAACCTCTGCATCACCCAGGATGGCAAACGTTTTTTTGGCATTCAGCCAGCCTCAGGCGGAGAACCAGCAATCGCGCGGACTGAAGACGGCCCGGTGCCCATAACCCTGGCCCCTGTCGATGCAAGCGCGAGCAAGCGGCACTATCGGATCAGCAATCCTGACAATACCGAAGAATATCTGATGATGAATTTTATCGCTCACGGCGCGCGCGAGATGGAATTGCCCAGCGCAACGGCTCAGCCTGCTCAGCATCTCGGGAGAAGAGGATTTTCAGGTCGACTGCATCGACAATGATACAATTGTAATGGTGGCTACCTTTGGAACCGAAGCCATCACTGTTCTTATCGAAGATGGCGAATTGGTGCTCAGAGAGACGCCAGACGGCAGGCAAAACACGTTTGAAGCGCGCGGTGGGTTGCTCGCCCAAGACGGCAATTTTGAAGAGCTGCATTTCGTAAAAGGCGGCGACCGCATTACAATCGATCTTAGTAGAGACGGGCAAGCCGATGGTTTCGGAGTGACAGCCTCGGGCAGCGACGATGCCAGTATTACCCAGCCGCAGGCCTACTTTATCGCCGATCCCGAAATTCTAAGCGCCTTTGCCTCTCAATCTGCAAAGGACCTTGGGCTGTTGGTTAGCCGCCTCACCGTCTGCAATCACTTTGCAGGCGAAGCGAGCGAGAATGCCGAGCGCAACGCGCAGATTGCGGAGAAAATCACCCAATATCGCTGTATGGAGCTGCCAGCGGAATATGACACCGCCTTGGCCGCGCAGGAAAGCGGCAGCGATCTGCACAGCTATCTGACCGCGCACAGCCCCAGCTGGAGATAGGGCGCAGCTCTGCAAGCCTTGGCAAGCTCCCCCCGCGTTAAGCCATTTAAGCTAAACGCAGGGGCGCCATGGCGGACAAAATCAGTCTTCTTTGACGGCGCTCGACAGGCAAAATGCAAGCAGCAATGTTGCAAGAACGCCGGTGCCACCTGCCAGCGGCAATTCGCCAGAGAAGCCGCGACCCAGGGCCATTGAAAGCGTGTTAGCGATCAGCGCGGCCGCGCCAATAGCAGCGGTGAGACCGCCCAACGCCTTTGCGCCGTCATTCATCTTGGCCATGCCAAACACAATCGCCGCAAGCGCCAGCAAGACCTTGGCCGCATTGTAAACCATGAAAGAGAAGGCCACGACCGCGCCCGCCGCCGGAGCGAGCGCTTCGGATGCTTCCGCAGCTTCGCGGAAGGGGCCAAACATCGTTAGACCGACACCAACCTGAACGACGTTGAGCACCGCGCTAAATGCGATCGCCGACCAGCCAAGATGGAGGTTTTTGGCCTGAACCATCGCGGATCCAGCAAAGGCCGCGAGCAGCACGAAGATCAACCCTTCCAGACCCCACAGCAGCTGGCGCGGAACATCAACCTCAGCGATATAAAGCCCGGTGTAGAGCGCCTGTGTCACAGCCGCCAAGAGTAACAGTAAGGCCGTGATCTGCACGGTGCGTGACAATGTGAAATTCATTGAAAGTCCCCTTGATTCTTGTCTAAATACCGGTTCGCGAAGTTGGTAGCGTCAGTTACACATTTGCCAGAAATCGCCGAGCTTATACCGCGCTAGCCAGCGAATAAATAGCAATTAGGGCAGCTCTTTGATCGGCAATTCCTCACCCACCTTGGTGAAGTAATCCCATTCGCTGCTCGTCAAAAATGCAGGCGTTTCAGCAGGCACATGCACGCCAACGGCTTCCTCTGCGTTAAGCGTTCGATCAATCAACAGTCCTGCATCATCCTGTTGGAAGAACCAGAACGGCACCATCACCAAATTCGTCCGCGCGCAGCAAAAGAACTTTGAATTCATCGTGAAATGCTGCGCGGCGGGATCGGCATCGCCCATATGCATCACGCGAATAGGCGCTCCAGCGGCATTGGTCGCGGAGACCCGGAAGGTGATATTGTGCACCTCGCTATGCCGCTCTGGCCAGCCTGCGTGCGGCGTGCGCAGAGCCTCCACCACCGCCCCTGCGACCTCGATCTGTTCGGCTGCCTCACCATTGCTCAGCTCAACGCCAGTGATCCGCTCGGCAAAGCCATCCTGCCACATCGCATGGCCCTGCATCGCCTCTTTAGCCTGGGCGGGTGCGATCAATTGCACACCCGGCTGCGCCGCCATCATGCGGTTGAGATATTCGGCAGAGAAATGGTCGCCATGCGCGTGGCTGACGAAGACTGCATCGACATTATCATACGGCGCGCTGCCATTGATAATCGCCTCGATCAGGGGTTCACCCATTTCAGCCAGCGATCCAAAATGGTTGTCATACAATGGGTCGAACAGAAACTTCGCCCCGCCCATTCTGGCGCTGACCCCGGCGTTGAGGATCGAGGTGACACTGCCTTCACCGCTGCTCTCAACAGCCGGAACCTCAGAAGCTGGCGCGGCAGAGCATCCCGCCAGCGTAAGCGCTCCAAAAGCCGCTGCAATTATCGCGCGGTAAGCCATGCCCAATTCCTCTTCCATCCATGCATTTGCACGCTAAGGTTAGGCCTCAATCCGCAGCAGGTCCAGTCAGCGCGTGGCAAGCTTGGCAGAACACAGCCTTGACCACACGCGCCGCGCGCCGCAATCCTGAACCGACATCGCAACCCTTACGAAAGACCCGATAATGCCATTTCGCATGACAGATATGGTGGGATGTGAATTCCCGCTCTTTGCCTTTTCGCATTGCCGCGATGTGGTCGCCGCGGTCAGCCGCGCGGGCGGATTTGGCGTGCTCGGCGCGGTCAGCTTCACCCCGGAGCAGCTCGAAACAGAACTCAAATGGATCGATGACAATGTCGAGGGCAAACCATACGGCATCGACGTGCTGATCCCAGAGGTGCAGGCGGTCGATCATTCGGTGAGCGCGGATGATATCGTCGCCGCGATCCCAGCGGAATATCGCGATATGACCGCCACCATTCTACGCGAGGCAGGCGTCAGCCTGGATGGCACAGCGCCATTGGGCGGCAGCCAGGCACCCAACACCTCGCTGGGTCAGGAATTGCTGGAGGTCAGCTTCAACCACCCGGTCCGCCTGATCGCCAATGCGCTGGGCACGGCCCCGCCCGCGATGATCGAAGCGGGGAAGAAACACGGCATTCCGGTGGCGGCATTGGTCGGGGCAAAAGAGCACGCGATGAAGCAAATCGAGGCGGGCGTTGATCTGATCATTGCCCAAGGTAGCGAAGGCGGCGGGCATTGCGGCGAGGTTAGCACAATCGTGCTGGTGCCCGAGGTGATCGAAGCGATTGACCGGGCAGGCGCGGACATTCCCGTGCTTGCAGCGGGCGGAATCATGAACGGGCGGCAAATGGCCGGGATGATGGCGATGGGCGCGGCGGGCGCATGGTGCGGCAGCGTGTGGCTCGCCACAGGGGAGGCCGAGACGCATGAGGTTTTCCGCGAGAAGATGATCGCCGCCTCCAGCCGCGACACCATACGTTCCAAACACCGCACGGGTAAATTCAGCCGCCAGCTGCGATCTGGCTGGCACGCGCGCTGGGAAGAGGCTGGCCTGCCTGCCCTGCCCATGCCGCTTATGATGTTACTGTCTGAGCCGGTGCTGCGCGCGATCGACAACGCCGCAGTGAACGGCAATGAAGACGCGCGCGCGCTATGCTCTTACTTTGTCGGTCAGGGCGTTGGCCTCGTCACAGAGGTACGAAGCGCAGGCGGTGTGGTGCAGGATTTCAAACAGGAATTCGCTAGCGGCTATGAGACGCTCGCCAGCGCGCTCGAATAGGCATTAGGCAAAACTGCCTCCCAACCAATCGCAACCATGAAAACTGGTTAACCATAATCTAACCCGGCTGCAGTATTTCTACCTATGAAAAGAAAGGGGGAACTGCAGCGCGTGGCCACTTTGGCGCGACCATTTCTGCTGATCATCCAGCTGGCAGTTTTGCTGCTTGCTGCGATCCTGCTCGCGCCCAGCGCAAGCGCACAATCGAGCAGCTGCGGCGCGGCCACAAGCCAAGGCACCGCACCTGCCTCGTGGCGAACCTATTGCTGGATAGATATGGACGGCTATGACGATACCGTCGCGCGATCCGCCGCAGGTCAAACCTTCGCCGTTGGCCTGTCCGACGGATCAGTCCTCAATTTCACCTTGCGCACCACCAGCAGCGCCGCGACCGGGGCGGACCCGCGCGCCGCGCCAAGCTGGACCGGAGCAGCCGTGGGCAATACGGCGTTTTTGGGTATTCCCGGGCGTCCAATCCTCTACATGGCGAACAGCGGTTCAACGGTCAGGTTCGACTTTAGCAATATCAGCATCACGCCGCCGCCGGGGGTTGCGACCGTCACGACTTATGCCTTTGTGGTGGCCGATGCAGAATCCACCGACAATGCCGAATATCTGGAATACACCACTGATGGCGGTGCGTGGGAACTGCTCGATGACGTGCCTCCGATCAGCGGCACACAAATGCCGGGCGCTGCTGGCGTTGGAACAAGCACATTCCGCAGCGACGGCTTAGGTCAGAGCGGCCGCGTGGGCGCCTATATTGTCGGGTCGAACACACCCACAAACGTGTCTGCTGAAATGAACGGTGCGGGCCTGCAGGGGATCATGTTCGCAGTCCGCTTTGCCTCGATCAGCCTGGACAAGGTGATCGGCGGCACCCGGCTGGACCCTGCTGATCAGTTTGATTTCATGATCAGCTCAACCTCTTCAGGGGCCATCTTTGCCACTGGATCGACCAGCGGCAGCGGGCTTGGTCCCTTTGATGCCGCTGTTCTAACCACGGCATCAGGCATCCCGCTGACGATCAGCGAACAAATGGCCGCTGGCAGCACCAGCGCGATCACCAGCTATAGTTCCGAACTAACCTGCACCAACGGAAACAGCGGTTCGTCCACGCCCTTGCCTGCGGGTGTGCAGACGGCAAGCTTCAACTTTGGTCCCTTGCAATTTGGCGATGCAATCGAATGCCGCTTCACCAATACGCCGTTGCCACATGTTACCTATCGGAAAGAGCTTGGCGCAGGCGGACGGATTTTCGACACCGACCAATTCCGGCTGCGCACGCGCGATCTCACCACAGGCACAAATCTGGTACAAATCGACACCGAGGGCACTGGCTCGGCATTCACAGTGGATGGTGCAGGCCCGATTGAAGTGACAGCAGGAAATACCATCCGCCTGGTTGAATTTGCGCGGGGGTCAACGGTCATTTCGCGCTACACCTCAGGCACGGTGTGCACGAACACCAACTCCAGCTCGTCCACCAGTCTGCCAACAGGAGGCAGGCGGGTCGACCTCATCCCGCAACTGGGCGATGTTATTACCTGTGTGGTCACCAACACACGGGGGCCGCCGGACGCGATTATTGTGGTCGACAAAGCGTCCGCGATTATCACGAATGATGCCGAGACAAGCGATTTTAAGGCTATCCCGGGCGCCCTGATCGAATACACTATCAGCGTGCGCAACGAAGGGGATGCCCCGGTCGATGCAAACACGCTCGATATGATCGATCTTGTGCCAGCCGATATGGCTTATGGTGCCGCATTTGGCGTGTCCTTTACCGAAGCCACCACCGCTAGCGGGCTAGACACCTTCAATGCCTCGACGATGGTTGGATTTTCCGATCAACCCGGCGGGGCCGCCCCGTTCGGCTATTCACCGATAGGCACATTTGATCCGGATGTGAGTGCAATTCAAATCCAGCCAACCGGGCAATTGGCCGCATCTGACGGGACCAACCACCCCGGCTTCACGATCACCTACCGGATGCAAATCGAATAGAGCTGCACAAGGTGTCTTAACCGCCCTTTTGCGCCGCGATCCAGCGGTCAATCTTGGCCTCCAAGACGGCCAGCGGAAGCCCGCCAGTGTTCAGCACCTGAGCGTGGAATTCCTTGATGTCGAAGTCACCAGCGAGCTGTTCCTCAGCCCGCGCGCGCAGCTCCTGAATTTTGAGCGCGCCGATCTTGTAAGCCAAGGCTTGCGACGGAATGGCGATGTAGCGCTCAACCTCGGAGACCACTTCGGTCCGCGTCATGCCAGAATTTTCCAGCATGAACTCGATCGCCTGCTCACGGCTCCATCCCTTTGCGTGAAGGCCGGTGTCAACCACCAGACGCATCGCGCGCAGCTGCTCATCCTGCAACGTGCCATAGCGGTTCCATGGGTCTTCGAAAAAGCCCATTTCATAGCCCAAGGTCTCGGCATAGAGCGCCCAGCCCTCAACAAACGCGGTCGTTCCGCCAAACCGCATAAAGGCGGGCAACGCCTCATTTTCCTGGGCCAGGCTGATCTGGAAGTGGTGGCCCGGTGCGCCCTCGTGCAGGTACAGCGTCATATTGCCGGTCGTAAGGCGGCTCGGCAGGTCATAGGCGTTGAAATAGAATGTACCTGGGCGCGATCCATCGGGAGTGCCCGATTGGTAAGAACCGCCCGCGCTGAACTGCTCAATCGAGGGATCATACGGCTCGATCCGAAGCTCTGATTTCGGCAGCAGCGAGAAATATTCGCCGATCTTCTTATCGACCTCTTTGCCCAGATCGTAATAGCTCTGGGTCAGCGCCTCGCGGCTTTTCGGTTTGAACTGCTCATCGGTTCGAACATAGTCGAAAAATTCGTTGAGCGTACCTTCAAACCCAACCTCGGCCTGCACCTTTTCCAGATCCGATTTGACCCGCGCGACCTCTTTGAGGCCAAGCTCATGGATCGTGTTCGCATCAAGCGGCAGCGTAGTCGTACCCTCGATCAGCTGGGCGTAAAGCTCCTCGCCGCCCTTCATCTGGCTGAGCCCGACACTGTCACGAGCAACGGCCAGATATTCATCGCGCAGGAAGTCCCGCATCCGCGTATGCGCGGCGTAGATCTCCTGGGTCTTCGCTTCGTAAGCAGCGGTCAGGCGCGCTTTGTCTTCCTCAGAGAAGTCCTCCGGAAAATTCTTCACTGGACCCATAAATTGCGACTCAGCAACGGGAATGGCGATCTGAGTGTCGAGCTGAGAAATGACATTGCCAATCGTCAGCTTCGTTTCAAACACGCCGCTTTCCATGCCTTCGCGAAATTTCTCAATCGCCCGGTCAGTGATCGCAATGTAATCATCATGGCGCGACAGATTATCTTCGTAATTGGCGAGCGTTCGGAACGGGGCAGCGCCCGTACCGCTGGCAAAGTTGGGATAGAAGGTATGAAAACCGCTGAAATGGTTGACCGGGCGCACTTCGGTAAGCGCACGAATGCGGTCTGTGCTGGCCTTCAGCGATTGCTCCTGATTGTACTTGAACACATCATAGGCGAGCCGATCGGTGGCGGAGAGCCGTGACCGGTCGATCTGCGCCAGCAGCGCCATGTTCAATTGCGTGTCTGTACGGCCTGCCAGGAACTGCGCATCGGTTAGGAAATCACCGAGTTTGCCCGCGTCCTTGTCATCCCCGCGAAACAGGCGCGACAGGGGGTTGAGGGCCAATTGGCGCCGGTCAGAATCGGCGAATAACGCAAACAGCTTCTCTTGCTCAGACTGAGGCTGCTCAGCGACGGCCTCTGCCGCTCCGCTATGATTATCAGCCAGAGCTGGTGCAGCCGGTAAGGCGAAAGCTGTCGCAGCGAGAAGTGCAGCGCGAATATGCATGATGCGTAAGTCCCATTAACCAAATTTGATTGCCGGTGAGCGCTAAGGAATTTGTCACGACTCGGCAAGAACAAGCCCGATGGGTGCGCAAGACGTTTCGATGAGCGCCTTGTTACTTTTGGTCGAGCGGATGCTCGGTTCAACTGTTGTCTGAGCGCCTATTTGAAGCGGCCAGCAAGATAGACGAGCGCCTGCGCCAACGCTGGATCTCCGCCATCGCGGCCTGTGTCGCCCGACGCCATCTGCTCGGCGGGAACCCAGTCTTCGCGCGGTGTCCCATCGACCGACAACAGCTTGTCCCATGCAAAGTCCAACGACATGCAATTATTGTCCACCCGGCTGCGGTTCAAAGTTCCCAGCAAGTCCGCAAGCGGGGTACCAATCGTGTGCGCACCGATCGCGGTGTCAAACGCCATCGCTAAGGCTTCACCCACGCTGCCTGTCCAGCGTCCAGCGAGGACAACCACTGGTTTTTCAAAAGTGGTGCCGCGCGGGAAAACATATTCCATATGCTGGCGGCGAACCCCGAATTGCATCTCCTCTGAGATAATCCGGTGCGCCTGATAGGGGGACGATTCAGAGATGAAATGCCCCATAATCGCGCGCGCAACAGTGGTGTTGCCGCCGCCCGGCGTATCTCTGAAATCCAAAATGATGGCGCGGGCGTCAGCCCGCTGTTTCATCAACGCATCAAATTCAGCAATCAGTGCATTATTGCCGAGCGAATTGTTGAATCGGATCCGCGTGATCCCCTCGTGATCGATAACCTGCATCGTGCCGGATGGCCGATCGCCGAATGATTGCTGGGCCGGTGGCAGCTCGATCTGGCGCTGCTGCGTACCATCAGTAAACACAAACTGGCGCGCCTGGTTGAGGCGTCCGGTTAGCACAACATTCACGCCATACTCGATCTGCTCATCGCTCGGCTGCGGTGCAACCGGCTTGAGCGCGGCCCTGGCGAGGTCTTCAATCGGCGCACCATCCATCGACAGCACTTCCCAGCCGGGTCGAATGCCGCGCGCCCGCGCCTCGCTCAATTGCTTTACGTCGGAGACAATCCAGCGCCCCTCTTTGCGCTCAATCCAGAAATCTGACGAGGATGGAATCCACGCACGCTCCGGCCCTACGCTGGGGCGAATGTGAAAATGCCCGTCACGAAAGGCATAACCAAGCGCTTCGGTCACACTGCCCAGTTCCGCAAGACTAGTGGCCTGGGCAGCGCTGACACGAAAGGCCGCAAACAACGCGTCGATATCCTCCACACGGTCGGTGTAGGCATAGTCGCGGCGGATGCGCCCTTCGATTTCGGCCAAGGCCGCTGGTGAATTGGCCCAGGCGGCGCACAATTCCTCATCTTGCTGCGCCTGTGCTGGCACCGCAAAGACAAGCCCGAGCGCGGCCACTGACGCGCGCATTGCTGCTCTCATCAATCGATGACCCGCCCGCGGACCATCACGAAATCGACATCCTCCAGCACGCTGACATCAGCCAGCGGATTGCCATCGACGGCAATAATGTCGGCTGAGAAGCCCGGCGCGATCCGGCCGATTTCATTCTCTAGGCCCAGCACTTCTGCCGCGACCGTGGTGGCCGACGCCAGCACTGCTCGGTTTGACATGCCGCCGCTGCGCATCAAGGCGAGTTCGCCCGCGTTCTGACCATGCGGGAAGACACCCGCATCCGTGCCAAACGCGATTTTCACGCCGTATTCACTGGCGCGCTCCACAATCGAGCCAGCAATCTCGCTCACGGCGACAATTTTCTCTTCTACCACTGGGGTATAGACCCCTTTGCCCAGATTATTCTTCACCCCTTGGAACGCCATCAGAGTGGGAACCAGCGTGGTGCCATTCGCCTTCATCGCGTCCGCTGCGGCTTTGTCGATATAGGTGCCATGCTCAATCGTGTGCACACCGGCGCGCGCCGCCGCCTCGATCCCGCGCGCACCATGCGCGTGCGCGGCGACTTTCAGACCGAGCGTTTCCGCTGTGTCGACAATCGACTTCATTTCAGCGTCAGTAAAGTGCGCCTCTAGGCCCCGGCCCTGCTGGCTGAGCACGCCGCCAGTGGCCGTAATCTTGATCAGGTCGGCGCCATATTTGGATGCTTCACGCACCTTTTGCGAGCACTCGACCGCCCCGGTGCAGGTAAAGCCAGAATCCAGCACATCGTTCACATGCTTGTGAAAGCCGTTGGTGTCGCCGTGCCCGCCAACAATGCTGATCGTGCGGGCGGAGGTGACGACACGCGGACCCGCCACAATACCCTCTGCCGTGGCGCGGCGCAGCATTTGCGTGACTTGATCTGTCCGCGAGCCAAGATCACGCACGGTGGTGAACCCAGCCAGAGCGGTGATGCGAGCGTTCTTCGCCGCGATCAGCGTGTAATATTCTGGCGGCGTGGTGGCCGCGCGCCAGAACTCGCCGCTGGGATCGCCGGACAAATGCGTGTGCAGATCGATCATACCGGGCAGCACGGTTTTGTCCGAGAGGTCGATTACCCGGTCGGCCTTGATTGGTCCTGGGGGTGCGGGGGCCGTATCAACCGCGACCAGACGCCCATCTTCAATGTAGATGACCGCCGGTCCTGTCGGTTCGCTATCCGCATCAACAATCACAGATCCTGCGCGGATCGCAATCGTTTCAGCCGCCGCAGGCGCGCTCAGCAGTGTCACAGCAGCCATCGCGGGAACCGCGAGCTTAGATAGCAATTTCATCATTGAACCTCTCTTACGTTTTGGCCCTGATAGGCCCGGTTTAAGCCGCGCCGCAAGCCCACCAGATAAGATATGAATGCGCTCATCATTTGCCAAAGGCGAGTTGAACGTTATGACAGGCGCGTAATAATCCACCCACAGGGGACAATTTTCCTATGAACCGGCTTTCCGTAATTTCCGCCACATTGTTCGCATCCGTCTCGCTGACTGCGGCCGCCCATGCCCGCCCGATGACGCCTGAAGACGTTGCCAAGCTGGAAAGCGTCGGCGCGGTGGCCGTCTCGCCCGATGGAGAGCGCATTGCCTTCACGACCTCTAGCCTGCCGGATGTGACCGAGGGCGAGAAGGACGGATCGTTCACGCAGGAATTGAAAGTGGCAAGCGCACCGGGCGATGCACGCGCTTATCTGCCCGATGATGTCTCGCCGGGCGGCGTCGCGTTTTCGCCAGACGGCCAGATGGTCAGCTTCCTATGGACGAAGAAGGACGAGAAACGCGCCGTTTGGGGCGTTCCAGTGGACGGCGGCACCTATAAGAAGCTCGCCGAAGTCGAAGATGCAAACGTCCGCAGCTACCGCTGGAGCGATGATGGCAGAACCTTGTTCCTGCTCGCCAATGCTGAAGAAGACAAGCAGCGCACCAAGCAGCGCAAGGCTGGCTTTAACGCGCGAGTTTACGAAGAAGAATTCAGGCCAGCACGCATGTTCGCCGCTAAAGTCGGCGATGAAGTAGACGAAGAACCGCGCGAGATTGCTTTGCCCGGTTTCGTTAGCGCATTCGACATTGCGCCCGGTAATGCATTCGGCATCGTCGAAACCGCACCGACCCCGCTGGTCGATGATAGCCTCACCAGCAAGCGTGTGAACATCATTGATCTGAACACCGGCAATGTTCGCGCAGTCGTAGAAACACCGGGCAAGATCGACGATGTCGAAATTTCCCCAGATGGCAAACAGCTTGCGCTGATCGCGGGCGTCGATATGAACGATCCGGCGGCAACCACGCTGCATCTCGTCGACACCGCCACCGGCGCGTACCGCGCGCTCAACGCGGGCGCTGAAGAAGCCGCCGTCGACGCGGAATGGCTTGCCAATGGCCGCCTTGCCACCGTCATTCACACCGGTGCGCAAAGCGTGCTGCGGATTTACAATTCGAACGGCAAGATTTCAGGCGAGATTGATCCGGGCGAATTGATCCTGACACGGGTTGAGGCCGCTGGCGGACAGATGGTTGTCGCTGCGAACAGCCCCAAGCACCCGAATGAAGTGTTCGCCGTAAACGGCAGCACCTTCACCCGCTGGACCACCCACAACCCATGGCTGGCCGATATCTCCTTCGGTAATCAGCGTACCTACACCTATACCGCGCGCGATGGTCAAGAGATCGAAGGCGTGCTGATTGAACCGGTTGGCGGCGCTCCAGAAGGCGGTGCGCCGACCATCATGAATATTCATGGCGGGCCGGAAGCACACGAAAGCAATGGCTGGCAAACCGGCTATTCGAAGCCGGGCCAAATGGCCGCAGCCAAAGGCTATGCCGTGTTCCTGCCGAATTATCGCGGGTCAACAGGATATGGCACTACTTTTTCTAAGCAGCATCAGGGCAATTACACCGATCCAGAGTTCACCGACATCGTTGATGCGAAACGCGCGCTGGTCGCAGAAGGCATCACCGATGCAGACCGCACCGGCATCACCGGCGGATCATACGGCGGCTATGCCAGCGCATGGGGCGCAACCGCGCATTCAGCGGAATATGCCGCCAGCGTGATGTTCGTCGGCATCTCCAACCAGGTCAGCAAATTTGGCACCGGCGACATCCCTTATGAGATGTACAATGTGCACAGCCGCAAATGGCCATGGGATGATTGGCAGGCGATGCTGGAGGTTTCCCCGATCTTCCACGTCGACAAGGCAGAGACGCCAATCCTGATCATGCACGGCGACAGCGACACCCGCGTTGATCCGGGCCAGTCGTTTGAGCTTTATCGCTCGTTGAAAATCCGCAAGCCAGAGACGCCCGTGCGCTTTGTGCTGTATCCTGGCGAAGGGCACGGCAATCGCCGCGCAGGCAGCCGCTATGATTACAGCCTGCGGATGCTCGAATGGTTCGACACCTATTTGATGACGGGCGATCGCAAGGCGGCGCTGCCTGCCGCGCGTCCACAATTGGCCGAAGGCGCCAAAGGCGCGAGCGCCGATGATGTGGACGACGACAGCGAAGATTGATTTGGTTCGTCAGCACTACAAATAGAAAAGGGCTGCCCTAACGGCGGCCCTTTTTATGTTTGACAGTCGATGGACCAATCGGTCGCGCAGCGACCGCAAGGCCAAGTGGCCGCCCACAGCGGTGCGGACTTGTCCGCAAACCGCGAGGATACCGCACGCTGGATAGCGTGCGAAAGACTAAAACGTGTATCCCACGCCCGCGCCAACCAGGAATTGATCCGCGTTGCCGCGGACAGACGTAAACGGCGTATCGGCGGCATCACCGACCAAGCGGCTGTAGCCGCCAATCCCATAAATATTCAGGCCACCGTTCAAAGCGTTGCCATCCAAATCAAAGGTGACAATCGCCGTCAGGCCAAGGCTGTTTAGCCCGCCATCCGCAGTGAATTCTGCCAGGCCGCTGTCCGCACTCTGTTGAGGCGTGACGGTGTAGTAATAATCGGCGAAGCTATCATCGACAAAGCTCGCACTGGCGCTGACCTGCACCACAGCTCCGCGTCCAACTGGGGTGAAATAGCCGACACTGGGCTCGATCAGCATGCCGTCATGCGCGCCCAATATGTCCCATCGCACCTGCGTCGACAAAGTAACCGCATCGAAGCCTCCCAACACGCCGGGGATACGCACACCGCCTTGCACGCCGATCTCAAACGCGGTGTCTAAGTCTTCGGTCAGCGCAACCACAGGATCTTCGATATCGCCATCCCGGTCATTGCGCAGGCGGAAGGCCGGGCCGAAGGAAACGCTTGTCTCAGACGGTCCTGCGCTGGGCGGCTGCGATAGCACATCAAGCGCGAAACCGGGTCCGTTGGGGCTGATCCCGATCCCGCCAACGCGGCCAACGATCAGCGGCAACGGAAAGACGTTGTAGTCATCCGACCCGGAATAGCTCGGCACCAATCCCGCGCCGATGCCAATCGTCACCCAGGTTTCATCAAAGACGTTTTCGCCGTTCAAAACACCGGGAGGCGGGCCTCCAGCCCCGCTTGGCGGACCTTGCCGCTCTGAAGGCTGAGCTTGGCCGCCAACAGGATCGCGCTCGCTCGGCTGAGATGCATCCCCCTCACTATTGCCGTTTGCATAGGCAGGCGTGCTGCACAGGCCAGCGGCGGCGACCAGCGCCCACGCAATTGTTTTTCGTGACATTTGAAGCTCCGTTTCAGCCATTCAACCGACCGTCCTTGGGTCAGTTCCCAAGGCTCAGGCGGAACCTGCCGCTTGCCACTCAGCAATTGCCTCAACCGGGAACAACAGCATGATGACATTCAGCGTCAGATTGTCGCGCACCACATAGGCAGCGAGTATCTCCATGATGACCGCCAATATGACGGTCACCCTCACGGGTAGCTTAAGCGCGAGGTAAAAGCCGAAGCTCATCCAGCCGATGTCTGCGAAGGAATTGAGCACGCTGTCACCAGAATAGCCCCAATTGGCCGTGACCGAGCGAAACCGAGCAATCACCATCGGGGTGTTTTCTAGCACTTCCCAAGCTGCCTCAAGAAACACCGCGAGCGGCAACCCCCAACGCACGGCATTTTTGCCGCCCAGGCCCAATTTGCTGAAAAGCAGCCAACCAAACCCATAGAAAATCATTCCGTGGATGATGTGGCTGGGCGTGTACCAATCGGAGATGTGCTGGCTGTTGCCAGAGGAATTGATGTCCCCGTGCCACAACTTGATATCACCGCATTCGCAGATTGGCGGGCGATCCATCGCCAGCAGGATTACGATTGTCGCAATCGTAATGCCGATAGAGACGAACACAGTGGTGCGGTTGGGAATGAGTTTTTCCATCACACCTGAGTGTGAATCAGCGCGCGCGCACTTGCAAGCAAAGATCACCGCAAGCGCCCATAATCACAGCGGAAAGAACAGGGCAGCCGCACGGCATTATACCTGCTATTACAACGCGCCATTGCCGATCCCTCACGCTTTCCCTAGGGCGAGGTCAGGATGAGCGGAAACATAATCGATGTGGCCATTGTTGGCGGCGGATTAGCTGGCGGATTGATTGCGCTGGCGCTTTTCCGCGAACGGCCCGAACTGCGCTTATCCATCATCGAGAACGGCAAAAGCTTTGGCGGCAATCACCGCTGGAGCTGGTTCAACAGCGACCTGTCAGAGACAGGCCGAGAGCTGCTCGCCGCCTTCCGTCAGACCGAATGGGACAGCGGTTATGACGTCGCGTTCCCGAAATATCGCCGCACTCTGAGAACCGGTTATCGTTCTATGGCCAGCGGCGATTTTCACGAAGGTCTCGTGCGGCTGCTGCCGGAGGGGGCACTGCGCCTAGGCTGCGCGGCAAAGGCAATCGACGCGCGCGGTGTGACCTTGGCGGATGGGGAGCGGATCAATGCCCGCGCCGTCATCGATTGCCGCAGCTTTTCACCCAGCTCGCATTTACGCGGGGGCTGGCAGATTTTCATGGGCCGCCAGATGCGGCTGGACGCGGCACATGGGCTGGAACGCCCGGTGATCATGGACGCCGCCGTTGATCAGCTTGCCCCGCAAGGCAATGGCGGGGCCTACCGCTTCGTCTACACATTGCCGCTGGGCGCGCATGACGTGTTTGTCGAGGATACCTATTACGCCGACGAGCCAGAGATGGACCGCGGCGCGCTATCCTCTCGCATTGATGCCTACGCCCGCCAGAATGGCTGGGATGACGGCGCGATTGTTGGCAGTGAAGCAGGATTGCTGCCCGTTCTGACCGGCGGCAATTTCGCTGCTTATCAAGCCGAAATGCGCATTCCCGGCGTAGCCATTGTCGGCGCGCGCGGCGGCTTCGTCCACCCGCTCACCAGCTATACCATGGCGATCGCGGTCGATAACGCCCTCACCATTGCCGCAGAGGCCGACCTAGCAGGGGCGCAGCTAGCCGCCCTGTTTGAAACACGGGCTGCGCGGCACTGGCGTAAGACTAGATATTACCGGACGCTCGCGCGCATGCTGTTCTTCGCGGCAAAGCCGCACCGCCGGGTCGACATATTTCAGCGCTTTTACACCCTTCGCGAAGGCCTGATTGAACGATTCTATGCCGCGCGCTCCACCCGGCGCGATAAACTGCGCGTCCTTTGGGGCAGGCCGCCCGTAGCTATTCCGCGTGCACTCGCCGCGATGATCAAAAGCGGCCAGCCGCTGACAACCAAAACTCAATCGGAGAAGCCGGTATGAATGCCCCCGAGTCGCAGACCGCCAAGCTCGACCTCGGCTCTCCGCCTGCGTCTGGCCAACAGGGTATCAACCCGGCCTTGGCAGAAACCTATGAGGGGCGCACCGCCTGCATTGTTGGTGCGGGGTTTGGCGGCATGGCACTGGCCATACGGCTGCAATCGGCCGGGATCGCGACCACCGTGGTCGAAGCGCGCGACAAGCCCGGTGGCCGTGCATACTTCTGGGAAAAGGATGGCTTCACATTTGATGCTGGCCCCACCGTCATCACCGATCCGCCGTGTCTTGAGGAGCTGTGGCAACTAACCGGGCACGACATCTCTGAAGACGTTGAACTGATGAAGGTCATGCCGTTTTACCGGCTAAATTGGCCCGACGGCACAAATTTCGATTACTCGAACGACGAGGCGGAACTCAACGCCGAAATCGCCAAGCTCGATCCCGATGATGTGGTCGGCTATGCACGTTTTCTGGAGTATTCCGCAGGCGTGCATGAGGAAGGCTATCTCAAGCTAGGTCATAAGCCATTCCTCGATTTCAAAAGCATGCTGAAAGCCGCCCCGGCGCTGGTCAAGAAACAGGCCTGGCGCAGCGTCTATTCCATGGTCTCCAGCTATGTGAAGAATGAGAAACTGCGCCAAGCCTTATCGTTCCACTCGCTGCTGGTTGGCGGCAATCCGATGAACACCAGCGCGATCTATGCGCTCATTCACAAGCTGGAAAAAGACGGCGGCGTGTGGTGGGCGCGCGGCGGCACCAATCGCCTGATCGCGGGCATGATCCGCCATTTTGAGCGGCTGGGCGGGACAATGCGCGTTGGCGACGGCGTGAAACAGATTCACACGATCGGCAATCGCGCCACCGAGGTGGAGACCGAGAGCGGCTGGAAACAGCGCTTCGATGCGGTCGCTTCCAACGCAGACATCATGCATTCCTACCGCGACTTGCTGTCGAGCTCACCGCGCGGACCACAGGCGGCAAAGTCACTGTCCCGCAAGAGTTTCAGCCCGTCGCTGTTCGTGGTGCATTTCGGGCTGGAGGGCGCATGGCCGGGCATCCCGCATCACATGATCCTGTTCGGTCCGCGCTATAAGGGCCTGCTGGACGACATCTACAAAAACGGCGTGCTGCCGCAGGATTTCAGCATCTATCTGCACCATCCGACCGTCACCGATCCGAGCATGGCGCCCAAGGGCAAGAGCACGTTTTACGCGCTTGTGCCCGTCGCCCATATGGGCAAAATGCCGATTAATTGGGATGTCGAAGGGCCCAAGCTGGAAAAGGCCATCCTCGATGAGGTTGGCCGCCGCCTGATCCCAGACATCCACGACCGGATCGTGACCAAGTTCAGCTATGCCCCGAAGGACTTCAAGCAAGATCTCAATGCGCATTTGGGCAGCGCCTTCAGCCTTGAACCCGTCCTATGGCAGAGCGCTTATCTGCGCGGCCACAATCGCGATGATGTGATCGACAATTTCTACCTCGTTGGCGCAGGCACCCACCCGGGTGCAGGCATCCCCGGCGTGGTCGGCAGCGCAAAAGCCACCGCAGGCTTGATGCTGGAGGATTTGGCGGCCAAAGCGACCGCATGATTCTAAGTCTACTCCTTGCTGCATCTGGACCCGCAGACTTCAATGCTTCGTTTTTTGTCGACGATCCCCATACTCATGAATGGGAATTTCTAGGCGAAGAGGAATCCGGCAAGGTTTGGTGGGATCGCCATGCAATTGGCAATACTGTGATTGAGGATCAAGACTATCCCACGGTCTTGCTGCGAGTCATTGCAAATAAAGATCACTGGATGAGTCAGCTCTTTGTTTATCAAGACATCATTACAGCGGTTGATTGCGACAACAGTCAGGTAGCTGAGATTGATGAAATCAGGAATGGTCAGCGCGTTGATGACCCTTGGGCTGATGTGCGAGAGGCGCCTAAATTCGGTCCGTTGCCCGATCCAGAAAAGGCCGAAGTTAAATCCATGATGCAGGCTGTATGCGGCGAGGATTGGTCCTCATGAAACGCCTCGCCGTCTATTGCGGATCGGCCACTCCCGAAGACCCGCGCTATATCGAACTCGCCCGCGAAGTAGGGGCTGGCCTTGCGGAGCGGGGCATTGGAGTCGTCTATGGCGGCGGGCGGCTGGGCCTGATGGGCGCTGTGGCGAACGGCGCGAAGGACGCGGGCGGCGAAGTGATCGGCGTGATCCCAGAGGCGCTGGTCAATTCCGAGGTTGCCAATCACAATTGCGACGAGCTGATCACCGTTACAGGCATGCATGAGCGCAAACAGCGTTTCACCGATCTATCCGATGGCTTTGTGACCATCCCCGGCGGGGTCGGCACGATGGACGAGCTGTGGGAGGCGATGAGCTGGGCCCAGCTTGGCTACCACTCCGACCCTGTGGGCCTGCTCAACGCCTTTGGCTTTTACGATGATCTGATCGCATTCAACGCCAAAATGGCGGATGTCGGCTTTGTCCGCCAGGCCCATCAAAACATCCTGATCCACGCAGACACCATGCCTGATCTGTTGGACAAAATGGCCGCTTACCAGCCGCATACGCCGATCTTTCGGATGAAGGCGTCTGATCTTTGATGATTCCTTGCCAGCCCGCGCCTTCCACCCTTCCACCCGGATGGTATCCCGGTAGGCTCCGGGTGGAAGGATGGAGGGCGCAGGTCGGCGAAGTTCGTTCAGTATGAACACTACAAGCGAACAACGCGCCGCTTTGGTCGAACAAGCCCGCCTATCGATCAAGTACGGATCGCAAAGCTTCTCCGCCGCCTCAAAATTGTTCGACCAGGAAACGCGCGAGCGCGCCTGGCTGCTCTATGCCTGGTGCCGCCGCGCGGATGACATTGCCGATAATCAGGACATGGGCGGACCGTTGGGCGATCAATCCAGCGCTGAGGAACGCTTGGCCTTGATCCGCAAGCTTACCGACAAAGCGCTAAGCGGCGAGCCGACCGGCGATCCTGCCTTCGATGCACTCGGCGTGGTGGCGGCAGAATGCGGGCTAACCGCGCAAATGGCCGAGGATGTGATCGAGGGTTTTGCATTGGATGCGCAGGATTGGCGCCCGCGCAGCGAGGCCGACATGCTGCGCTATTGCTATCACGTGGCGGGTGCGGTTGGCGTCATGATGGCGGTGGTCATGGGCGTCGCCCCAGATGATGAGGACACGCTCGATCGGGCGTGTGACCTCGGCCTCGCCTTTCAACTGTCCAACATTGCCCGCGACATTGTCGAGGATGACGCCGCGGGCCGGTGCTATCTGCCAGCGGAATGGCTGGTCGAGGAAGATATCGAGCCTGGCCAACACACCAAGCCGCACCACCGCGAGGAGCTCGCCGATATGGCCGCGCGGCTCGTCGCCTTGGTTGAGAAACACGAAGCCGCCGCCCGCGTGGGCGCCGCTCGCCTGCCCTTCCGCAGCCGCTGGGCCGTGCTGTCGGCAGCGCGGATTTACGGCGCGATCGGGCGCAAAGTTCGTGCACGTGGCACAGAGGCGTGGAACAGCCGCACCTATGTGCCCCGCTCCGAAAAGGCACTCTATGGCGCACGCGCATTCCTGTCCGCCGTGATCAACCGGGAAAGGCACCCCGATGGCCCGATCACCTGGGGGATAAAGGATTTCCGGCCAAACGCTTGAAGCGCACGCTGCGCTGGCGTAGCGCTCATAGGCATGATCAAATCCACTCTTGTTACAATGCTAGCCGTCACTTCAACGGCCGCTTCTGCGCAGCCCACCCTCACCCCTGCACCTGCAGGCATCGTCATGGTCGCGGCGGCAGATTTCATAGATGCGATCAGCAGCGATGATAAATCTGCGCTTGCCGAGCACATGATCCCGGAAGGCATGATCTTCATTCACAATCGCATGGATCCAGATAATCCGCGCGTTGATATCGTCTCTGTCGCCGATCACCTTGAACGGTGGGGCAAGAGCAAGCGCAAAACGACTGAACGCATGGATTTTCGCAGGATCAATGTTGATGGTGACATGGCGCAGGTCTGGGGGCCATACAGTTTCGAAGTCGATGGCGAGCTGACCCATTGCGGGGTCAATTCCCTCAGCATGGTGAAAACTGAAACCGGTTGGAAAGTCGCCAACACCAGTTTCACGATGATGCCGCCATCCGATTGTTATCAATATGGAATGCATTGGTTGAAAGAATGATCAAAAAACTCCTGATCGCCAATCGCGGCGAAATCGCCTACCGCATCATGCGCACCGCGCGGGCCATGGGGATCGCCACAGTGGCGGTCTATTCCGATGCCGATGCCAAGGCTTTGCATGTGCGAAGCGCCGATGAGGCGGTCCATATCGGCCCCTCACCCGCCGCCGAAAGCTATCTGATCGGTGAGAAGATTATCGCGGCAGCGAAAGAGACCGGAGCCGAGGCAATCCACCCTGGCTATGGCTTTCTGTCGGAGAACGCAGACTTTGCGCAGGCCGTGCTGGACGCGGGCCTGATCTGGGTCGGGCCAAAGCCGGAAAGTATCCGCGCGATGGGCCTGAAAGATGCGGCCAAGCAGCTGATGATGGATGCGGGCGTGCCCGTCACTCCGGGCTATCTCGGCGAGGATCAATCGGTGGAGCGTCTTTCCAAAGAAGCGAACGCGATCGGATACCCTGTCCTGATCAAGGCGGTTGCGGGCGGCGGCGGCAAGGGTATGCGCAAAGTTGGCGCACCAGAGGACTTCGCAGCTGACCTCGAAAGCTGCCGAGCGCGAGGCCAAGGCGAGCTTTGGCAATGATGAGGTGCTGCTCGAGAAGTGGATCACCTCGCCCCGCCATATCGAGGTGCAAGTGTTCGGCGACAGCCACGGCAATGTCGTCCACCTTTTTGAGCGCGATTGTTCGCTGCAACGCCGCCACCAAAAGGTGATCGAGGAAGCCCCCGCCCCCGGCATGGATGAGGCCACTCGGACACAAATCTGCGCCGCCGCCGTGCGCGCTGCCAAAGCAGTCGACTATGAGGGCGCTGGCACAATCGAATTCATCGCCGACGCCAGCGAAGGCCTGCGCGCGGACCGCATCTTCTTTATGGAGATGAACACGCGTTTGCAGGTCGAGCATCCCGTGACGGAAGAGATCACCGGTGTAGATCTGGTGGAATGGCAACTGCGCGTAGCGAGCGGAGAGCCGATCCCGCTGAAGCAGGAGGAGCTGAGCATCAACGGCCACGCCATCGAAGCGCGGCTCTATGCGGAGGACCCGGCCAAGGGGTTTTTGCCAAGTACGGGGCGGTTGACCGGGTTCGATATAGCAGACTCATGGTCGAATCCATCTAGGATTGACGCCGGTGTGAAGGAAGATTCTGAAATCACACCTTTTTATGATCCTATGATCGCTAAGATCATAAGCCACAGAGATACGCGCGAAGAGGCAATCGACGCTCTCTGGAGGTCATGCGGCAACACGGCCATTGCGCCGATACGAACCAACGCGTGGTTCCTTCATAGACTGCTTGCGCTCGAAGAGTTTCTTGCTGGTTCAATGACGACAGGCACAATTGAGCGTAATTCTGATGAGCTTTGTAAAGAGCCAGAGCCGTCACAAGGTGCCCTGAATAGTATGGCATGCCGCGTAGTGTTTGGCGGACTGAGCCTTGATTGGAGCAAAAGACTAGAAGCCGTGAGCTTGGATGGGTTTCGCTTGAATGCTCCTAAACTGATGCGTGCGGCGATCAACGTGGCTGGCAAAACTCACTTGGTTGAGATCTACGACGGTGACTCGGACGAAGACATCGAATTCCAAGGGTTATTTGGCGACGGATACTACTATGAGAAGGGTCAAGTGTTTGCATTCGGCGAGGTTCGGAACGAGGGTTCCGGCTCCGCCTCCGCCGCCGACGGCGCGATCCTCGCGCCCATGCCGGGCAAGGTTATCGCGGTGGATGTAAGTGAGGGCCAAACAGTCAAAGCGGGCGACCGCCTTATGGTGCTGGAGGCGATGAAGATGGAGCATGCACTCACCGCGCCGTTTGACGGGACCGTAACCGAGCTTTCCGCCAGTAAGGATGCGCAGGTGCAGGTCGAGGCGGTGCTGTGCGTGGTGGAGCCGTCCGAATGATTTGCGGCCGCGCCACCCGCGCCCTCCACCCTTCCACCCGGATCGTAACCCGGCGTGATAATCCGGGTGGAAGGGTGGAGGGCGCGGGTGGCTCCGGCACGAAACGAAAATGACCTGGCAATCTGAACTCGAAGAACTGCGCGCACGCGAGGCGCTGGCCGAGGAAATGGGCGGGCCAGACAAAGTCGCGCGACAGCATGGCCGGGGCAAGATGGATGCTCGCGCGCGCCTCGCGGCGCTGGTTGACGAAGGCTCTTTCCGTGAAATCGGCAAGATCGCTGGCAAAGGTCACTATGACGAAAACGGCGACCTAGCCGGTGTCACCCCCGCCCCGTTCCTGTTCGGCAAAGCCACCATCAATGACCGCCCCGTCGTCGCCACAGCCGATGATTTTACCATTCGCGGCGGCGCAGCGGACGCGGGCATTTCGCGCAAGATGGTGCAGGCGGAAAAGATGGCGCATGAGCTGAAACTGCCGATCATCCGCATGATTGATGGCACGGGCGGCGGCGGCAGTGTCAAAACACTGGAGCAGATCGGCGCGACCTATATCCCCGCCGTGCCCGGCTGGGGCGATGTGGTGGAGAACCTCGACACTGTCCCCGTTGTGGCGCTGGCGCTGGGACCGACCGCAGGCTTAGGCGCGGCGCGCACGGTCGCAAGCCATTATTCGATCATGGTGCGCGGCCTCTCGCAATTGTTCGCCGCTGGCCCCGCCGTGGTCGATGGGCTGGGCGAGAGCTACAAGGGCTCGGCCGATCACGCACAGGCCAAGGAAGAGCTCGGCGGTGTCGATATTCACACCCGCAACGGCGTGGTCGATGATGAGGTCGCGAGCGAGGCTGAAGCCTTTGCCCGGGCGCGCCATTTCCTGAGCTTCATGCCCGAACATGTCGGTCAGCATGCCCGCCGTGCGCAGCCGAGCGATCCGGTGGACCGCCGCGAGGAGGCGCTGCTGTCGCTCGTGCCGCGCGATGACAAGCAGGTGTACTCGATGCGCCGCGCGATGGATCTGATCCTGGACACAGGCACCGTGTTTGAGATCGGCAAGAATTGGGGCCGCGCCGCGATCACCGCGCTTGCCCGGCTGGATGGCTATCCAGTCGCAGTGGTGGCGAGCGATCCGAGCTATCTCGGCGGCTCTTGGGAAGCGAAAACCTCTGAAAAAGTTGAGCGCTTCGTGAAGCTCGCGGACCAATTCCGCCTGCCGATCGTGCATCTCGTTGACAATCCCGGCTTTATGATCGGCCGCGAGGCGGAAATGGCGGGCACGATCCGCTACGGCGTGCAGGCGATGAACGCGATCTATAAGGCCAGCGTCCCTCTCGCCAGCATTGTGATGCGCCGCGCCTATGGAATCGCGGGCAGCGCGATGAGCAATGCCGAAAAGTTCCAATATCGCTATTGCTGGCCCTCGGGCGATTGGGGCAGCCTGCCCATCGCAGGCGGTCTAGAGGTTGCCTACAAATCCGAGCTGGAGGCGGCCGATGATCCCGCCGCGATGCTTGAAGAGATCAAGGCGAGGCTGGACAAGGTCACCTCGCCATTCCGCAGCGCTGAACGCTTCAATGTAGAGGATATTATCGACCCGCGCGATACGCGGCCACTGTTGTGCGAATTTGCGGAGCTGGCCTGGCGGCGTCTCGAAACGGATCGCGAGCCGACTAGTCTTCGATGGCGTTGAACGCACCATCAGCGCTCCAGCCACCATCGCCTTCACCTTCTGAATTGTAGTGATTTGCGTAGGTTTCCCGCGCATCTAAGCGATTTTGCTCGCCCACATTGGCTAAGCTTGTTGCCAAATTGTGACTGACTTTCCAGCACCAACACTTCTTCCTTCGCCAAACCGTCGAGATCGAGTTTTGCAAAGGCTTCGTCCACTAGGCTCTGATCCAATGGGCGACTTGAAAGCGTGGCATCAACCACTTCACGCAAAGCGATTTCTGCGACCGCTTTTTTGCGGTCCGCGAGTTTTCCTTCGAACTGTGCACCCGGGCAAGATACTTCGACGTTCACACCCTCAGAACGGACAGTGGTAAGTTCTGCGATACAGACAGCATCTGATCCCGATTTGCGATCAATGTACTCAACAAGACCCGGGTTAGGGCTGTAGGAATATGGCCTCCAACCGCCCAGCTTAACGCGCTTAAGTTTATTGTCTGAACCATCAAGCAGGCGCACAGCCTCTTGTTTGGTCAAAGGATAGACCTTGGCAGGCTCGCTTGATGGGAAAAAGAACACACCCAGACCTACTGCCGGGACAAGCACCATACCAAGAATCAGTTCGCGCATCAGTCTTCTCCAAAAAATGCACGGTTCCATTATATAAAACTAGTTGCGGTTAAGTAAAAATCGCTTGGCCTTATATCAAAGTCAGACGTTTCGACCGTGATCGTTATGGAACTGGATAGGTCAAAGGTTCACTGATCTGATCGCCGACGGAGGGGCGTGCAAGAACAATTACTTCACTCACCCATTTGGCCGCGTGAATAGCCTGCCCCGCTCGCTGAACAACACGATGCCCAGCGACAGCAAAGAACAGACAAGCATTGCTATCGCCAGCGGCACCGCTGTTCCGTCATAAGACGCGCCAATCGCCACGCCCAGCAGCGCGCCCAATGTCATGCGGAGCGCAGCGTGAACGGAGCTGGCAGCCCCTGCGATATGGAAGAATGGCTGCATCGCAATTGAGCTGAAGTTCGCACCCACAAAGCCGAGCATCGCCATATTGAAGCTCATGAGCGGGACAAACTGCCAGATCGTCTGATTGGGTTGGCTAGCCGACCACAATTGCAGCAAGGAGGCGGCTATAAACAGAAACAATGCCGTATGGCTGACCCGGCGCGCGCCAAAGCGTTCTACGATCCGCGAATTTAGGAAATTGGCCGCCACCATTCCCAGCACCGCTCCGCCAAAGATCAGCGCGAAGTATTCGCCCATTCCGAACGCCTCGCCGATCAATTGCTGCGACGAATTGAGAAAGCCAAACAGTGATCCAAACACTAGCCCGCTGCCAATGACGTAACCGATTGCCTGACGGTTAAACAATGCCTGGCCCATATTTTGCGCAACAGTGGCAACATCGATTTTCTGCCGAGTTTCATCCGTCAGCGTTTCCGGCAGGCGCAGCCATGTCCACGCAGCCACAAAAGTTCCGACCACCGCCATCGCGATGAAAATGGCCTGCCAACCTGCGAAGATCAGAATGACTTGACCAATGGCCGGAGCGATAATCGGAACAATCAGAAAAATCATCATGACAAGGCTCATCAGCCGGGCCATTCGATCGCCGCCCACCTGATCACGCACAATCGCCGCCGGTACGACGCTGAGCCCAGCGCAGGTAAAACCTTGCACCAGACGCATCGCAATCAGCATATCAAAACTGGTCGCTAAGGCGCAGGCGGCCGAAAATCCGATGTATGCGAACAGGCCCACGGCCAGCACTGGCCTGCGCCCGAAACGATCAGCAAACATTCCAGGAAACAACGCGCCCAGCCCTGATCCAAGAAAATACGCGCCGATCACCTGCTGCCGGTCATTGCCATCAGCATTAAAATCGCTCGCGATCTCTCCCAGAGCGGGCAGCATTGCGTCAATGCCAAACGCCTGCAGGCTCATCAGCAGCGCCATGAGCACGATCATCTCGCGCTCACCCAAGGCTTTGGGAGCTGTGGCGGCTGTGGTTGTTGACATGGTCTGCGGTCATTGGGCGTAAGCGTACAAGAAGGAAAGCAGCGATTTGATCGAGCTTGGTTTTTGTGGAGGACAGCGAAGGTTTCGCTTGGCCAAGTGATCGCGTAATACAGCGCTATGGAAGGCAACGCAGGAACCGGCGGCGGAAACGAAGAGGCGGTTGGCCTGCGCAAGATCATCCATGTCGATATGGATGCGTTTTTTGCCAGCGTTGAGCAGCGCGATCACCCTGAACTGCGCGGAAAGCCGGTGGCGGTGGGCGGATCTGGCGGGCGCGGGGTTGTCGCCGCCGCCAGCTATGAAGCACGCAAATTCGGCGTGCGCAGCGCCATGCCATCGGTCACGGCCAAGCGGCTGTGCCCCGATCTCATTTTCGTGCGCCACCGATTTGATGCCTATAAAGAGGCCAGCCGGACCATCCGCAAAGTGTTTGAACACCACACGCCGCATGTCGAACCGCTCAGCTTGGATGAGGCCTATCTCGATGTGACCGAGGATAGGCTAGGCATTGGATCGGCCACGCGCATTGCTCAACTGATCCGGCAGGAAATCAAAGCCAAGACCGAGCTGACCGCTAGCGCGGGCATTTCATACAACAAATTTCTCGCCAAGATTGCCAGTGATCAGAACAAGCCCGACGGCATGTGCGTTATCCGGCCGGGCGAAGGCGCAGACTTTGTCGCTGGCCTGCCGATCCGCCGGTTCCACGGCGTCGGACCAAAGGCGGAGGAGAAAATGAAGCGCTTTGGCATAGCGACGGGCGCGGATCTGGCCGCGAAAGACATCGCATTCCTGCGTGAAAATTTTGGCAGCTTTGCCGATTATCTCTACCGCGCCGCGCGCGGCATCGACCTGCGCCCGGTCAGCGCTCACCGGGAACGCAAGTCGGTTGGCGGAGAACGGACCTTTAGCGAAGATATCTCTAGCGGCGCGCAATTGCGCGAAACTCTGGCCAATATCACCGACATCGTGTGGGAACGGATTGAAAACGCCAAGGCGCGCGGGCGCACGGTGACCCTAAAAATGAAATACACCGATTTTCAGAATATGACCCGCTCAAAGTCTTTGCCGGATTGGGTTGCAAACAAGGAAGAATTTGCGGCCATTGGCCGGGAGCTACTGGAGGAGGCTTTGCCGCTTAGGCTGCCGATCCGGTTGATGGGGCTCACCCTGTCCAATCTGGAGGGCGTAGAGAACAAGTCGCCGCCTAAGGACACCGCGCAATTGTCGCTGCTTTAGTCGGCGACCGCGCTACCGTCGCCCTTTTTCCCGCGCCAAAATTCCAGTCGTGCACGGGTTCGCTCGTTCAGCGGTTCTGGCAATGAATGCAAGGGGAAGAACCGCGCCTCCAGCACCTCACGCTGGTCCGGCTTCGGGTGGTCATCACAAACAGCCGTGAACAGATAGGCCGTGTGCGGCGCGCCTGAAATCACTTCGTCGATTGTCCCGATGAGGGTCACGGCACTTAGCTCCAGACCCAGCTCTTCATGCACTTCGCGCAGCGCAGCCTCGCTAGCATCCTCGCCCTTGCTTAGGCCGCCGCCAGGCAGCGCCCAGCCCTGC
The DNA here is from genome assembly GCF_057364945.1 of Erythrobacter sp. SN6-5. Classification (NCBI taxonomy): domain Bacteria; kingdom Pseudomonadati; phylum Pseudomonadota; class Alphaproteobacteria; order Sphingomonadales; family Erythrobacteraceae; genus Erythrobacter; species Erythrobacter sp. SN6-5. The sequence goes on along the minus strand of NZ_CP200282.1, from coordinate 1,447,684 downwards.
GGGCCGTAACTGTGCCTCAGCAACAGCAAATTGCCGTTAAAGTCGGTAATGATTACGGAACAACCAGCCAGCGGGTGTTTCATAAGCCCGCGCCAGCGATGCCGCACTTTGTGTGCAAGGGGCAACGCAGCCCGATGGAGCGCAGCAGGAATAAGTGCGGTCAGCTTCATGCGAAGCAGGTTAGCGTCTGCTCGCCCGCTGCGCCAATCAAACGTGCAACCGGCAGATTGTGCTCACCGGCAAGGGCCGCCTCAAATACGCTCCGTTTTTCCGCCGAGCCACCGAGCGTAAACATCAACTGCCCGCTGTTTAGCAGAGCGGGAATGGTCAGCGTTATACGATCAAACGGAGCCTCTGGCGGCAGCGGATCGGGCGTCAGGCGGCGGATCAGCTGCGCGTCATCAGTCTGCGGATCAGTGTTGGGGAAGAGTGAGGCGATGTGGCCGTCCGCCCCCATCCCGAGCCATGCCAGCGCGAAACGCGGCGGTTCCTCCGCATCAGGTAGGGCGACAACTTGCGCGCCAACCGACTCAAAAATGCTGCGCAATTTTCCAGTGTTGGAGGCCGCATGATCCTCTGCCACGATCCGGTCATCATTGGGCCACACGATAATGCGCGACCAATCGAGCGGATGTTTTACCAGCGCTTCAAATATCGGGAAAGGAGTTGAACCACCGGGTACGGTGATTGAAATTGGCAAGTTTCCCACTTCGCCTCCACGGCACAATGGCGAGTTCAATGCATCGCTGAGCTGGGCGGCGACACATTCAGCGATGGTCTCAGGCGTGGCGGCTTCGATCATGTGTGTTTTCATTCCACCCGCATAGCAAAAGGGCCGCCTCCGGCTAGCGGAAACGGCCCCTTCTTGATCTTTGCAATCGTATTCGCCGGTGCTCGGCAATGCCGGGGATGCAGGCGCATTTATCCTTGGAGCAGTGAGTTAAGAAACCAGACGCGTTCTTCGGCCATATCGGTCCAATCGTCGATCAGGCCATCGGTCGCGTTATCACCGGCCTGCTCTGCGGTTTCTTTCATCGACTTGAGGCGATCAACCATACGCTGGTTATCATCGCGCAACTCGGCGATCATCTCCTCAGCAGACAGGGACGCGCTGTCCTGGTTTTTAACCTGAGTATGCTGTGCGATCATGCCAATCGAGGTGATCGTATCGCCGCCCAGCTTACGGGCGCGCTCGCCGATCGCGTCAATCTGGCCCTGGATGGCCAGCGCCTGTTCGTCGAACAACAAATGCAGGTCGCGAAAGCGCGGTCCCTTTACATGCCAGTGAAAGTTCTTGGTCTTCACGTAGAGGGCAAAGTGATCGGCCAACAGACCATTGATTGCGGCTACCATTGCGGTTTTGGAATTGTCATTTGGGTCGAGCATTGAAAGGCTCTCCTATTCTCGTGTGGGGCGCCTGAACGGTGTGTCGGCGCGTCGTAAAGTTGCATCCAATCAATCGCCAAGCCGCTGCATCAGTTCCGAGAAAATTGAAGTTACAACGATCATTCGAGCCAATCACAGAAACATGTAACGAGCGTTCAATCCAATCACCAAAGCCGCGACAATCAAACAAAACCCAAAGCCAAACCGGATGGTACGCAGCGGAAACCGCTGCAATTGTTTGAGTCCCAGCGACCAACCGAGACCAATGGCCGCGATGCCGCCAATCGCTCCGCCGATAAAGGCCGTGGTTGGGTAGACCGCCTCGGCCGCGAGCGCGAAGATCGCAAAGCGCGCCGCATCCCCGATCTGGCGCGCGAGCAAAACCGCGCCAATCGCAATGTAAGATCGGGTCGGCTCCTTCATCGGTTTGACCTTGACCCGCCAGCACAGTTCGAACGCGGCGATGGCCAGCGCGAAGGCGACCAGCATATCTGCGGCACGCGGCGGCAAGATTGCGGCCATGGTTGAGCTCGGCATAGGCCATCACGCCCGCGCTCATCACGGCGCAGGCCGCGCCCGCAATCAGCAAACCAAAATTGCGTTCCTCCACTTCGGAAAACTGCGCAATGATCAGCTGATCACGCCCGCCCAGCGCGATCGCAAACACCAGCAGCATAGCAAAGAGAAACGAGTCCATAGCTCCGCCCTAGCTATGCCACAGCGGTTTCGCCAGCGCCTCCTGCGGCTGAGACTTGCAGCTACGCGCCGCTCGCTTACAAGTCTGAGCAACCAGGAAAAACGGGGAGAGCATATGAAACTGACAAAAGGCATGGCCGCAGTTGTTACCGGCGGCGCATCGGGTCTGGGCCGGGCAAGCGCAGCGGCTTTGGCAGAGGCCGGGCTGAAGGTCGCGATTTTCGACATCAATGATGAAGACGGCGAAGCGCATGCAAAGGCGATTGGCGGCACCTTTCACCATGTCGACATCATGGACGAAGCCTCGGTCGAGACGGGCTTTGCCGCTGCGCGCGAAGCCAATGGCCAAGAACGTGTCACCGTCCACTGCGCCATGGCCAGCCTAGCGCGGCAAGACCATCGGCTGGGACAAGGAAAAGGGCGGATACAAGCGTCTCTCCACCGAAGATTATGAATTCGGCGCGCAGGGCATTCTGGTCGCGAGCTACCGGGTGGCGAGCATCTCTGCACTGGGCATGGCCAATTCTGAACCGGTCAACGATGATGGGGAGCGCGGCTCCATAACCCTTACCGCCAGTGTCGCGGCGCAAGACGGCCAGATCGGCCAGACGATCTACGGTTCTTGCAAATCCGGCGTGAACGGCATGGTTCTGCCGATGGCGCGCGACCTGATGGACTTGGGCATCCGGGTGAACTCAGTCATGCCGGGGATTTTTGCGACGCCGCTGATGCTGGGCATGAAGGATCGTAATCCGCAAATGTGGGATCAGCTGAACGCCAGCGTTCCCTTCCCCAAGCGCCTCGGAGAGCCGGAGGAATTTGCCTCGCTGATCGTGGAGATCGCTCGCAACACCTATATCAATGGCCACCAATTCCGCTTGGACGGCGCGATCCGCATGCCACTCAAATAGCTAGTTTGAGCGCTGCATCCGGTAACCCACAGCTTGACAATCGCCCGATATTAGTTCGTATGCGAACAATCAAATGTCCAAACTTCGCATCTTCCACCAGCTTCAGGCTGCCCATGCCGCCCTTTTCCGGGCAGCGAATCATCATTTGCGCGATCAGATCGGACTTGGCAGCGCGCAGCAGGCAATCCTGTTTATGCTGGCAAAAGAGGATGGATTATCGCTGGGCGAAATTGCGCAAGCGCTGCACCTAGGCAAATCTGGCCTCAGCGGCCTGATTGATCGGATGGAGGCAGCCAATCTGGTCAAACGGACGCCGGACGAGCAGGACCGCCGCCGCATTGCCCTCACGATCTTGCCGGCTGGGCGCGCAATTGCGCAGCACACATCGCCAATCACAAAGGCGATCAACACCGAATTGCTTAAGCCATTTTCCGAGCAGGAGCGTCGCACAATCGCGCGCTTTCTCGACCACGTGACATCGCATTCACAAACAATTGTCGCACGCAATGTGAATGCCCCTCAATCAAAGGAACCAAGCCAATGACCGATCATATTCGCATTGAAACCGCCGACCGTTTGACGACGGTGTCCTTCGACCGTCCGGAAAAGAAGAATGCGATCACGCAGGATATGTATCAGGCGATGGCCGATGCAGTGAACGGCTATGCCAGCGACGACAGTGCGCGCGCGCTGATGTTCACTGGTATTGGCGATTACTTCACCTCGGGCAATGACTTGCAAGATTTCGCTATGGGCCCTCGCGGCGACGGCTTGCCGCCGGTCGTGCAATTTCTCCACGCGATCAAGGATTGTCCAAAGCCACTAATTGCCGCCGTCAATGGCCCCGCGATTGGCGTCGGCCTGACGCTGACGCTGCATTGCGATCTGGTCTATTGCGCTACCTCGGCGACTTTTGCCGCACCGTTCGTAAAGCTAGGCCTGGTGCCGGAGGCGGCGTCCTCGATGCTGCTGCCAGCGATCATCGGCATGGCGGCGGCGAACGATGTGTTCATGACCGGGCGCACGCTGACGTCTGAAGAAGCATTGCGCATGGGGCTGGTCTCACGGGTGTTTGAAGATGATGTATTTGCGGCGGAAACCCGCGCGCTGGCGCAATTGGTTGCCAATGCTGCGCCGAATGCAATGCGGCATTCCAAGGCGCTGGTCCGCACTCAGAACGAGGCGATCACCGAATGTATGAATGTCGAAGGTGAGATTTTCGCGGCGCAGTTGAAATCGAGTGAGTTCGGCGAAAGCGTGGCTGCGATGATGGCGAAGCGTCCGGCGGTCTACCCGTAAATTCCGCTTCTTTGCCGCCCAGCCTCCAAGGTTGAGACCGGGCGCTGGCCTTAGGGCCCTTAGCGGTCGGTGTTCATGTAAACGGCTCTTAAGCGAACAGACCGGGGCTGGCTGGAACGATGGCGCCTGCGAACAAGACAGCTGAGATAGCGACGGAGAGGACGGCTGCGAGGATCGTGGTGCTGTTGGCGTCGGCGTACATGATTGAATTCCTTTGGGTGGGTTGGCGCTGTTAAGCGAAGAGAGTCGGGCTGGCTGGGATGATCGCTGTGGCGAACAGAGCGGCAGAAATGGTCAGTGAGAATACAGCTGCGAGGACAGCGTTGTTGGTTTCGGTAGCGAACATTTTGAAGTCTCCTATTGGTCTGTTTCGTATCTGGCGGGGCGACCCCGCTGGATGAAAATAACTCTGCAGGAGTCGTGCCAAACTTGAAAAATGGCAGAATTCTGAGCTTTTGAGAGAGATGACCGATTTCCCACACAACATCTCTTGCAGATGATTGGGAAATGACACCAACAGTTAGGATTGGTATTTAGGCCGCCTTAGACGCATCACCCAACCCACTCCTAAATGGAGCCGTAGCAGGGCGGATTCGGCGATGGCGGGGATGGAGCGGGTGAAGAGAATCGAACTCTCGTCGTCAGCTTGGGAAGCTGCTGCTCTACCATTGAGCTACACCCGCATTGAGCGCTGCGCGATAAACACGAGGATCACGTAATCGTCAACATCCGTACGCGGCGTCCAAACAAACAGTCGCAACCGGCACCGCCATAGGGGCGTCGGACAAATGCATTGTACAATCTGCGTGCACAAAATTTCATAAAGGCTCAAACGCAGGACAGATCGTGTCGCAATGTGGGGGCGAGAATTCCCACCAGCTTTTGTGAGGCTTGCAGAGCTTGCGCAGCGCGCGTCCAACTGCAATTGATCCGGCAATAGAGGAGCATCCAACCCCATGCGTCAGATTGATCACTTCATGGTTGGCGGACCAAACACCGCTGCCGAACGTAAGCACCAAGTGTGGAACCCATCAACCGGCGAGATCCAGGCCGAGGTTGCACTGGGCGATGCTGCGCTGCTCGAAAAAGCTGTCGCGACCGCAAAGGAAGTGCAGCCGGCATGGGCGGCGACCAATCCGCAAAAGCGTGCCCGCGTGATGTTCAAGTTCAAGGAGCTGATCGAGGCGAACATGCAGGAGTTGGCAGAGCTCCTGTCCTCCGAACATGGCAAAGTGATCGACGATGCGAAGGGCGATGTTCAGCGCGGACTGGAAGTGATCGAGTTTGCCTGCGGCATCCCGCAAGTCTTGAAGGGCGAATATACTCAGGGCGCAGGCCCGGGCATTGATGTCTATTCCATGCGCCAGCCGTTGGGCATTGGCGCAGGGATCACCCCGTTTAACTTCCCCGCGATGATCCCGATGTGGATGTTCGGCATGGCGATTGCGGTCGGCAATGCCTTTATCCTGAAGCCATCGGAGCGCGATCCATCTGTGCCGGTTCGCCTCGCGGAACTGTTCGTTGAAGCGGGCGCGCCAGAGGGTCTGCTGCAGGTCGTGCATGGCGATAAAGAAATGGTCGATGCGATCCTCGACCATGAAGATATCAGCGCGGTCAGCTTTGTCGGATCATCCGATATTGCGCATTATGTCTATAAGCGCGGCGTTGCCGCCAGTAAGCGCGTGCAGGCCATGGGCGGCGCGAAGAACCACGGCATTGTGATGCCCGATGCGGACCTCGATCAGGTCGTGAATGATCTATCAGGCGCAGCCTTCGGCTCCGCTCGACGAACGTTGCATGGCATTACCAGTGGTTGTGCCAGTGGGCGAAGACACCGCCGAGCGCCTTAAAGAGAAGCTGATCCCGGCGATCCATGCGCTCAACATTGGTGTCTCGAACGATCCCGACGCGCATTACGGCCCGGTTGTGACACCTGAGCACAAGGCGCGGGTCGAGGGCTGGATCGACACGGCGGAGCGCGAAGGCGGCGAAATCGTCGTGGATGGCCGCGGCTTCACTTTGCAAGGTCATGAGAAAGGCTTCTTCATCGGCCCGACCCTGATCGACCGGGTCACCCCCCAAATGGAAAGCTATCAGGAAGAAATCTTCGGCCCAGTGCTGCAGATTGTGCGGGCCAATGATTTTGAAGAGGCTGTGCGCCTGCCGAGTGATCATCAATATGGCAATGGCGTCGCGATCTTCACCCGCAATGGCCATGCCGCGCGCGAGTTCGCGAGCCGCGTGAACGTCGGCATGGTCGGCATCAACGTGCCGATCCCAGTGCCGGTCAGCTATCACAGCTTTGGCGGGTGGAAACGCTCCGGCTTTGGCGACACCGATCAATATGGCATGGAAGGTCTGAAGTTCTGGACTAAGGTCAAGAAAGTCACCCAGCGCTGGCCCGATGGCTCACCGGATGGCGGGAACGCCTTTGTCATTCCAACCATGGGGTAAGGCCTATGCGACTGCTGATTGGATCCACTGTTCTTCTTCTGGCTGCCTGTTCCCAGGCGGATCAGGGCGCGCAAGAGAGCATGCCAGTGGACGCAGAAGCGCCCGCTGCGCCGATCGTCGCATCCCCTAAGTCAGCAACGGCGCCGGAAGCGCCGTCGGCTCCGGCCATCGCCGCAATCCCAGAGCAATTTCGCGGTGTATGGGACTATATTGAGGGTAGCTGCGCACCCGAATCCGACTTACGCCTAGAGGTAACCGCTGGCGATCTGATGTTCTACGAAAGCGTCGGCGAGGTCGAGAGCGTCGAGGTGGAGAATGACAACCAAGTGGTGGTTGCGCTCTCGATGTCTGGCGAAGGCGAAAGCTGGACGGAACGCACCCGCCTGACGCTGACGGATGGCGGCGATATTCTGACGCCAGCCGATGCGGACGGTGAGCAAGCAGGCACGCCGATGCCGCGCAAGCGCTGCGAATGAAGGGGAACGTGGCCCAAATCGTGAAGACGGGCCTTCTGGCTCTCTTGGGCATATTGCTCGTCAATTGTACCGGCCCAAACGTGGTGCAGGAAGCACCCGCAGCGCAAGTGGATGGCGACAAGCGCATCGCGCTGACATTCGATGATACACCGCGTCATCCTGGTGCGTTTTTCGATGAAGATGAGCGCACGGAGCGTTTGATCAAGCAATTGAACGAGGCGGGCGTTACTCAGGCAGCATTCTTCCTCAATCCGGCAAAAATCGCTGAACGTCCCGGCGCGGAAAAGCGTATCGCCGCCTATGTTGCCGCCGGGCACGTGATCGCCAATCATACCGCGGATCACCCGCGCCTCTCGCAAACTGAAACCTCCGAGTACATCGCGGAGATCGACCGCGCTCAGGCGCATGGCTCAAAGACCGGCGCGGTTACCGCGCCTGGTTCCGCTACCCCTATCTCGACGAGGGCCGCGAAGATGTGGCCAAGCGCGACGCCGTTCGTGCGGCGCTAAAATCGCGCGGACTGCTCAACGCCAGCCCAACCGTAGACGCCTCAGACTGGTTTACCGATAACGAATTGAACCGTGCCAAGCGCAGCGGCGAACTCTTTGATTTGGACGCTGCCGGGCGCATATTCATTGAGAGCCACGTCGAGGCCGCCGAGTTTTATGACCGGCTTGCCCGCGAGACCTATGGCCGCCCGATTGCCCACAATATGCTGCTGCATGAGACCGACCTTTCAGCGATGTTCATTGGCGATTTGGTCGACGCGCTAAAGGCGAATGGCTGGACAATTATTACCGCCGATGCAGCCTTCGCCGATCCGGCCTATCTCGCTGCCCCCGACGTCCCGTCGGCGCAGGGGACCTTGGTGGAACTCGCCGCATGGCACAAGGGGATCGGATCGCAGCGCTGGTATCCTGGCAATGATACGACCAAGCTCGGCGAGAGGTTCAATCGCGAAGTACTAGGCGAAACAGAGCTGAAAAAGGAGCCTGCGCAATGACACGTCAACGCACCTCATCCGGTTCGCCTTTTGAGGCGCAATTCGGATTTTGCCGCGCGGTGCGGACCGGCAATCGTATCGTTGTCGCTGGCACTGGCCCGATTGAGGAGAATGGTGAGACAACGCTGGGCGGGGCCGCTGAACAAGCTGAGCGCTGTCTTACTCTGATCGTGAAAGCGATTGAGGATTTGGGCGGCAGCGCGCGCGACGTTGTGCGCACTCGAATGCTGCTGACCGATCCCGCCGATCAGAGCGCCGTTGGCGAGGTTCATGCCCGCTTTTTCGGCGAGACCCCTCCTGCAGCAACGATGGCTGAGCGTAGCCTGGCTGTGCCGGGAAGAATGGAAAGTCGAGATTGAGGCCGAGGCGATCCTAGCGTGATCGGCACAGCACTACGCTATGGCCTGGCACTGATCCTAGGCGCTGCGATTGGCATTGCCAGCATGCTTTACATGGCCGGGCTTTGGCCAGGGATGAAACCGCTCGATTTCGGAGATATTGAGGTTCGCGGTTGGCGGGCAGATTTCGCCATCGGGTCGAACGCCGCCGATCCCTACACCCGCGCAAGGGTCGCTCGCCATGGCCTGTTAGCGCTTGCAAAGAGTGAAGCCGTCTATTTCACTCGCACGACTGACAGTTCGGGTGAACGCCTGCGCGAAGAGTGCACCTATCGCCTGAAAGTGGCCGAAATGCCTGCTGAATGGTGGTCGGTCACTTTGTATGATGCTGACAGCAAATTGCCAATGAATGAGGATGAGGCGCTGTCTATCAATGCAGATCAGAACGTCGTCGCAGAGGCCAATGAAGAGGCTGTTGGCGCAGTGATGACAGCCATTATCGCACCGCAAAAACCGCAGGAAAACCGCCTTTGGATTTCGAGCCGCGGTGCAGGCAACTTCGACCTTACACTGCGGCTGTACATGCCTGACGAAGCCTTGCTGGCCGACCCGCAGAGCGCGCTTGAGTCGCCGTCCGTCGAGCGGCTTTCTTGTGAGGATGAAGCATGAACCGCTGGCTTGGCCCGATTGCAATGCTGATCGTAACAGCACTCGCCACGCATTGGGCAGCGCTGCATTATGCGCCAGGCGTCATTATGGACCGCACTCTGGCCACGCTCAAGAATCGCGGTATTGCCGAACACGCCTTCACAACCCCGCAGCGCATTACTCCGCAAAGTCAGGCCGTGGTCAGGAGCTCACCCGATCTGTTCTATTCGCTATGTCGCTATGACCTCAGCACTAATGGGGAAAGCTCGGCATGGCTCGACGTAACGATCGGCGAATGGCCGGAATATCAATCTCTCTCGTTCTTCGACGCCCACACAAACAATTTTGCAACTATTCGGACAGCGGGCAGCGCCCAAAAAGTCAGAATGATCTCAAGCATGGCGGCGCCCGGTGAGGACGCGGCCGATGTTGTCAGCCCAACTCTGCGCGGCGTAGTTCTGATCCGAAGACTGGCACCGACCCAGGCTCTGTTTGAAGAAGCGAAAGCGGCCTCGAATGCAGATTCCTGCACCATGGTTCAGCCCTAAAACGAAGGGTTAAATACCTTCTGTCAAAGCTTCGGCAAGCGCCTAAGCAGCGGCAGACTTCTGGCGTTGAGACAAGGCCAGCTCCAACGCTGCGATCAGCTCTGCCACATCGGTCATTTGATCCAATTGCTCTGGGCCAAGCAGCAGCTCCGGCTGTCCATCACCCTCGCGGATCAAGATCGCAGGCAGCACAAATTCATGCCCGGGATAATCAGCGGCGAAATCATCGCGGTGATGAAACACCTTCTCCATATCCAAGCCATCGAGGAACTGCCGCCACACCTTGCGCATCGACACGGTGCCGTATGTGACCGCGCATAGGGAGCACGGATAGGTCGCGGGAAAGACGGTTTTGTGCACCGCGTGGACCAGCGCGTTGAGGATACCGCCATCGGCATTGTACACGATCAACAGCTTGGGCTTTGTCTGGGTCATACCAATAGTTACGCGCACGCGAGCAAATAGTTACAAAAAATTGCATGGTCCCAGCAAAATTCGCAGCCGATCACGCCTTTTCTCGCGCCCTTAAGCCGGGTAGGAGATCATCCATGACAGGACAATTTCAGCTCACAGACGATCAACTCGCGATCCAAGAAATGGCGCAGCGTTTCACCGCCGATAACATCACGCCGTTTGCTGGCGAATGGGACGAGAAACACCATTTCCCCAAAGACGTGATCAAAAGCACCGCAGAGTTGGGCTTTGGCGCGATCTATGTCTCAGAAGAAAGCGGCGGTATCGGGCTTGGCCGACTTGAAGCAGCGTTGATTATGGAGGCGATGTCTTACGGTTGCCCCACCACCAGCGCATTCATCTCGATCCACAATATGGCCGCTTGGATGATTGACCAGTTTGGCGGGGCGGAGATCAAGGAACGCTATCTACCTGACCTCGTCACGATGGATAAGATCGCCAGCTATTGCCTGACAGAACCGGGCAGCGGATCGGACGCTGCAGGTCTGAAGACCAATGCCGTGCTGGACGGTGATCACTACGTACTCAACGGCACGAAGCAGTTCATCTCCGGCGGCGGGGTCAATGATATTTATGTCACCATGGTGCGCACGGGCGAGCATAAAACCAAGGGCATCACATGCCTGGTGATCGACAAAGACACACCAGGCGTTTCGTTCGGCGCGCCTGAGAAGAAGCTCGGTTGGAACGCTTCACCCACGGCGCAGGTGGTCTTCGAAGATGCACGCATTCCGGTCGCGAACCGTGTCGGCGATGAAGGCGAAGGGTTCCGTTTTGCGATGATGGGGCTAGATGGCGGACGCTTGAACATTGGTGCGTGTTCGCTTGGCGGGGCGCAGCGCTGTCTCGATGAGGCGATTGCCTACACCAAGGATCGCAAGCAATTTGACACGCCGATTGCGGACTTTCAAAACACGCAGTTCATGCTGGCCGATATGGCAACCGACCTCGAGAGCGCCCGCGCGCTGCTCTATCTCGCAGCAGCCAAGGTGACAGACAATGCGCCGGACAAGTCGCGCTTCTCAGCGATGGCAAAACGGCTTGCAACCGACAACGGCAGCAAGGTCGTGAACGATGCACTGCAATTGTTCGGCGGATACGGCTATCTCAGGGATTACCCGATTGAACGGTTCTGGCGCGATCTGCGCGTGCACTCAATCCTCGAAGGCACCAATCAGGTAATGCGCATGATCGTGGGCCGCGATCTGCTGCGCCAGTAACCCCAAACCTGCGTTTAGAAAGTTCCTAATGACTCAAGACGTCCTCACCCGCAAAACTGGCGCTGTTGGCCATATCTCGCTGAACCGGCCCAAGGCGCTGCACGCGCTGACACTGGAGATGTGCCATGCGATCAGCGCTGCTCTTACGGAGTGGGCCAATGACGACACGGTCAAAGCTGTCATCCTCGACCACGTAGAGGGCACACGCGGGTTTTGCGCAGGCGGCGATATCGCGTTCTTGCGGGACTCAGCGCTGAATGATGGCGGCATATCGGGCCGCAAGTTCTTTCACGACGAATACCAGCTCAACCATCAGATGTTCACCTATGAAAAGCCGATTGTGGCCTTCATGGATGGGATCACCATGGGCGGCGGGGTTGGCATTTCTCAGCCTGCGAAATTCCGCGTAGCGACCGAAAACACCCGCTTTGCCATGCCAGAAACCGGGATCGGATTGTTCCCCGATGTCGGCGGCGGATGGTATCTTTCGCGCCTGGGCGGGCGGATCGGCCAGTTTCTCGCGCTGACCGGCGCGCGGCTAGATGGCGCAGAATGCGCATGGACCGGCCTTGCGACCCATTACGTGCCGAGCGACATGCTCGATGACCTAAAGGCGCGCATTATTGAGCGGCCTGGCCGGATCGCTGGTATTTTGTCTGAACCCGTGGGCACGCCGCCTGATGCGCGGATTGAAAAGAACGCGCTACGCATTGCCAAGCATTTCGCCAGCGACAGCTATGAAGAGATCCTCGCCAGCTTGGAGGCTGAGATCGAGACCGATGAGAATGGCGGCGCGGATTGGGCCGCGAAAGAGCGTGATACTTTGGGCACCAAGAGCCCGCAGACCTGCAAGGTGGCGCTGCGGCAATTGGCGGACAGCGCAGGCCTCACCGATTTTGCGGACAATATGCGCATGGAATATCGCATCGCATCGCGCGTGCTGACCCGGCCCGATTTTGCCGAGGGCGTTCGCGCGGTCATCACCGACAAGACCAACGATCCCAAATGGGACCCGGCGACGCCAGAGGGCGTGTCTGACGAATTGATCGAGAGCATCTTTGCTACCCTCCCCGAAGACGAGGAATGGAAACCCCTATGAGCTATGAAACCATAACCGTTGAAGCCAATGCGCAAGGGAACACCGGCGTCACACTGATGACGCTCAACCGGCCCAAAGCGCTGAACGCTCTCAATTCGGTTGTACTGGCAGAATTGATTGAGGCATTTGCTGCCTATCAGGCTGATGACAGCCAGCTGTGCGCGGTGCTGACCGGTTCTGGCGAGAAGGCCTTTGCCGCTGGCGCGGATATCAAGGAAATGTCGGACAAGGCGGCGGCCGATTTCTATCTCGACGATTTCTTTTCACCCTGGACCAGCGAGATCGTGAAGAAAACCCGCAAACCCTGGATTGCGGCGGTAAACGGCTTTGCGCTGGGCGGCGGGTGCGAACTTGCCATGATGGCCGACTTCATCATCGCATCGGACAATGCGAAATTCGGGCAACCCGAAATCAAGCTGGGCGTGGCACCCGGGATGGGCGGATCACAGCGTCTCACCCGCGCCATCGGCAAATCGAAATCGATGGAAATGTGCCTGACCGGCCGGATGATGAGCGCGGAAGAAGCCGAGCGTGCGAACTTGATAGTGCGGGTCGTGTCGCAGGTTGACCTGCTGGCCGACGCGTTGAAGTCCGCGAGCACAATTGCAAGCATGCCGCCAATGGCCGCGATCGCGAACAAGGAAATGGTCAACGCCGCGTTTGAAATGACGCTCGATCAGGGCCTGATCATGGAGCGCCGGATCTTCCAAATCCTCACCGCGAGCGAGGATAAGGCCGAGGGTATGGCCGCCTTCATTGAGAAGCGTGAGGGTACTTGGAAGGGGCGGTAGATCTGGATTGAACCGGACCACCCGCACCATCAGAGAGGACAAGTATAATGAAAATCGCATTTATCGGCCTTGGCAATATGGGCGGCGGGATGGCCGCCAACCTCGTTAAGGCGGGCCATGATGTGCGCGCCTTTGACCTATCCGAGGCCGCTTTGGACGCTGCAAAGGACGCAGGCTGCGCGACCTTTACCAGCGCGTCTGAAGCCTGCGCCGATGCCGAGGCGGTTGTCTCCATGCTGCCCAATGGCGCAATCGTGAAATCGGTTTTTGCCGCAGATGTCATCGACAAAGCGCCCGCTGGCGCCGTCTTCCTCGATTGCTCAACCATCGATGTCGCCACCGCTCGCGACGTGATCGAGCTCGCCACAACCGAGGGCTATGACATGGTCGATGCGCCAGTGTCCGGCGGGATTGCGGCGGCGAATGGCGGCACGCTCACCTTTATGGTCGGCGGCACGAAGGCCGCGTTTGACCGCGCAGAGCCGATCCTTTCCGCGATGGGCAAAGCCGTGATCCACGCGGGCAACGCCGGTAATGGTCAAGCGGCGAAAATCTGCAATAACATGCTGCTCGCGGTGCATATGGCGGGCACATGCGAGGCCTTTGCGATGGCTGAAAAGCTCGGTCTGGACCCGCAAACCTTCTACGATATTTCGTCGGTTTCATCCGGCCAGAACTGGTCGATGACCAGCTATTGCCCGGTCCCCGGCGTCGGCCCGCAAAGCCCATCTGACAATGATTACGAAGGCGGCTTTGCTACGGCATTGATGCTGAAGGATCTGCGTCTGGCGATGGATGCAGCGGACACTTCGGACAGCGCCGTTCCTATGGGCTCGCGAGCAGCCGCGCTTTACGAAGATTTCGACGGGGCGGGCAATGGCGGCAAGGATTTTTCCGCCATCATCAAGACCTATTTATCTCAACAATAATCCGCTTCAGCCATTCGCGCGGAGCCTGCCTGCGCCCAATATCGGCGACGAATTCCTGACCGCGCGCAACGCTTTGCAATTGGCCGCGCTTGGCCCAGCGAGATGGCCGGTCGTGATAGGATAGCCCGCCGCGTTTCAGCCAGTCGGGCCTGCGCCACACGCTGGGCGAGGCGCCGGGGATCGTCAGCCGCAGCATATCGCTCGCATTGTTTGCCGTGCGGCCTTCCCCGCGCCAGATCACATCGTTCGAACCGTGCAGCGCGAGCGCATGAGGATGCCCCTCTTTGACAAGCTCGCTTGGGACGTCCTGGGTGAGCGCCACCATCTCTTCAGCGCGCAAATATCCAAAGATGCGGTGGTGTGGATCGCCGCGTGTGCCGTCTGCGTGCTCCTCGCGAAATAACCCGAAGAACACAAACACATCGCCCAGGCCCACGCCTTGCCGCTCCAGATGGGTTTGCGCAGCGCCGCATTGACCGAACCAGCATGTACCATCCCCCGAAACATGGGGTCGTGGTGGCACAAATCGCCTGCGCCCAGCTTACCCTTGCTCGCGACTGAGACCAGATCCCCCAATCCCAAATCGCCATAGCGCGTGCTGCTGGCCGCGCTAGCCGGGATCGGCAGGCTAATCGGCTGGCCATCCACTATCGGAGACGGTCCGCCGCCCGCCGCGCTGTCAAACCCTTTGCGAGAGAAGATAATCCGCATGTGCTGGTCCATGGCGTGCAAACCATTGTTGCACAACACTCATCGCACTCCACTTTGCGCACTCCCACGATAAGCGCTAAAGGCGCGTGCATGGACGGATCAATCAAAGCAACAGCTCTCATCATGGCTAAGCAAACGCTCTGGCGTGCTTGACCCCTTGGCTCAACGCGCTGGTGTGGCGCAGAAATGCGTCGTCCCGGTCAATGGCACCCCCATGGTCGCACGCGTGGTCGAACAGGTCGCGGCCTGTGACCGTGTCGGCAAAATTCGCATTGTGGCGCATGAGCCAGACGAGATTGCGGCTCAGCCCGTCGTGGCAAAGCTGCTCGAAGAAGGCCGCCTGAGCTTTGCTGAGGGTAAATTCAACATCGTCGACAGCGTGTTTTCAGGTGCGGAGGGCGTGGAGTTTCCCATGCTCATCACCACCGCTGACAATTGTCTGGTCACTCCGGAAGGCTACGCCGAATTCATCGACAAAGCTTTGGCTGAAGAGGCTGGCGCTGCCGCAGGTCTCGCGCGCAAAGAAGACGTGCAGGCCGCCGATCCGGAAGGCCAGTCGAAGTTCTATCAATTCCAGGACGGCGGTTATTCCAATTGCAACATGTATTGGATGGGTAGTGCGGACGCTTTAAAAGCCGCCGAGATCATGCGCGAAGGTGGGCAATTTGTGAAATTCCCACGCCGCATCATCAAGGCCTTCGGTTTTATGAACCTGATCCGGTTCCGCATGGGCTGGGGCTCCAAAGAAAAATTGTTCACTCAAATATCCAACCGGTTCGGATTAAAGATGGTGCCGATTGTTCTGTCTAAGGGGCAATATGCCATCGACGTTGATAATGAACGGACCTTTGAAGTGACCGAACGGCTGCTGGCAAAAACCGAAGGCAAACGCGGCTAAACATACGGACACGCCGCCATGAAGCGCCTCTTTAAAAACATCGGTTGGCTCCTCGGAGGGCGCGGCTTCAACGCAGCGATGAGCCTGCTGTATCTTTACCTTGCGACGCACACGCTGGGGATTGAGAGCTTTGGTCATTTCGCCATCATTGTCGCTTTGGGCCAGACGGTCACCGGCCTCGCCAATTTTCAAACCTGGCAATTCATCATCCGCTGGGGCGCAAACGGCGATGGCCCCGGAGAGGCAACCGGCTTTGCCATCGCGCTTGATCTGCTGTCGGTTGTGATGGGCGCGGTGATCGCAGCCTTTGTCGTATGGACGGCGCAGATGTGGCTACCTCTGCCCAGCGAGCTGTTATGGCTGACCTTCGGCTATTGCATCGTCTCGCTGCTATCGATCCGCACGACGCCGACAGGTCTTCTACGACTGAGGTTTAAGTTTGCCACGGCGACCGGGGCTGAAGCGGTCCAACCCGCGATCCGCGCGGCAGGCGCGGTTCTCGCCTGGATGTTCATGCCCAATGTCGCTGGCTTTATCATGGCCTGGGCCGCGGCAGAGGTCGCCGTGGCGGTGACGCTCTGGATCGTTGCAACGCGCAAGGAACCGATTGACCTGTCGCAGGTCAGCCTGACCAAGCTCCCCAAAAAGCACCGCGATGTTTGGCGCTTTGTCTGGTCGACCAACATGTCAGGCAGCCTGACGATTGCAGGCAAACAAGTGATCATCCTGTTGGTTGGCACGTTTGGCGGAGCAGCGCTGGCTGGCGGCTTCCGGGTCGCGGCTCAGCTGGGTCAGGCGCTGGTGACATTGGCGCAAACCATATCGAAAGCGATCCTGCCAGAGCTGGTTCATGACAAGGAAAACGCGGTCGAGATCGCGCGGCGCATGGCCAATATAGCGGTTGTCGCCGACGGGCTGGCGGTAGGAATGGCGCTGCTGTTTGGCCGCTGGGGCCTCGCGACCATCGCGGAGGATGATTTCTCCGGCTTTTACTGGGCGATGGTGATCCTCTCTATCGCAGGCGCGGTGGAGCTGGTCGGGGCGAGTCTGGAATCGCTGTTGGTTTCCGCTGGTAAGGCGCACACCGCATTTTTCGTGCGGGCAGTGCCGACCATCCTCGCGCTGCTCCTGCTCGGCACAGCGATTGAGTGGGACGGCGCGAAAGGCGCTGCATTTGCCATGCTCGGATCAAGCTCTCTCGCCGTGCTGGGCTTTTTCGTGGTGGTGCTGAACCTACGCGAGATCAAAATCGCCGTTGCGCCCGGTGGCGAGGCGGAGCTCAAAAAGCCCGAACGCCCCGCCCTCTAGGCGCAATAGTCTAAGCTGACAGTTCTGGGTCCTGCCATGCCAGCTTCGGTTTGCGCGCAGCCTGCGTCTCGTCCAGCCTGCGGCGCGGCGCATAATACGGTGCCTGCTTCATGCTCTCATCGCCAGCCAGCGCGCGCTCGGCCACGCTGCGGAATGCGGTGATGAACTGATCAATGCTCGCCTTGCTCTCGGTCTCGGTCGGCTCGACCAGCATCGCGCCGTGCACCACCAACGGGAAATACACCGTCATCGGATGATAGCCCTCATCGATCAGCGCTTTCGCCAGATCGAGCGTTGAGAGGCCGCCGCCGAAATCCTTATCGCCAAACAGTGCCTCGTGCATGCACGGCCCGCTGTCTGCGAACGGAGCGTGGAGGATATCTTCCAGACTGCGCAGCACATAATTGGCATTGAGCACCGCGTCCTCGGCGACTTGCTTCAGGCCGTCGGCTCCGTGGCTGAGCATATAGGTCAGCGCGCGGGTGAACATGCCCATCTGGCCGTGAAACGCGGTCATCCGGCCAAAGCTGGATAACTCGTCACCAAAGTGTTCGCGGGCGAAATCGTCCGCCTGCTCTTCTTCAACCAGATGCACCACGCCGTCTGCGGTGCGCGCCGTGTAGGGTAGCGGCATGAAAGGCGCGAGCGCTTCGGACAGGACAACCGGGCCAGAACCGGGACCACCGCCGCCATGCGGGGTCGAAAACGTTTTATGCAGATTGATGTGCATCGCATCGACGCCAAGGTCGCCAGGGCGCACTCGGCCAACGATCGCGTTGAAATTCGCACCGTCGCAATAGACGAAACCACCAGCGGCATGGACCGCATCGCTGATTTCGCGCAGATCGGGTTCAAACAGGCCGCATGTGTTCGGGTTGGTGATCATCACCGCTGCAACGTCCGGGCCCAACCGAGCTTTCAGAGCCTCTAGATCAACCCGGCCCGCAGGCGTCGCAGGAATATTCTCCACCCGGTAGTTGGCAAAAGCAGCCGTTGCTGGATTGGTGCCGTGCGCGCTTTCCGGAACCAGCACGACTTCACGCGCATCACCGCGCGCTTCGAGTGCGGCACGGATGCACAGGATACCGCACAATTCACCATGCGCGCCCGCCTTGGGACTCATCGCAACACTGTGCATTCCAGTTAAGGTCAGCAGCCAATGCGCCAGCTCATTCATCACCTTCAGCGCACCCTGCACCGTTTGCACCGGTTGCAGCGGGTGAATATCAGCAAAGCCAGGAAGCCGCGCGACCTTCTCGTTAAGGCGCGGATTGTGCTTCATCGTGCAACTGCCGAGCGGGAAGAAGCCCAGATCAATGCCATAATTCTGGCGGCTTAGGCGGGTGTAATGACGCACCGTTTCTGGCTCTGTCAGACCGACGAGACCAATCGGATCCATGCGATCAAAACCGCCCAGGCGGTTTGGCGCGCCGGGGTCAATCTCTGGCAGGTCAACGCCGGTTGTTTCCGCATGGCCAATCTCAAAGATCAGCGGTTCTTCCAGCATCAAAGCGCGGTTGCCAGTTGTGGTCGAAGGGCCATTGTGGAGACCGTCTTCGCTCACTTGCATCTCAGGCTTCCAGCCAGATTTGTTGGGCGCGTTCATGACAGCACTCCTTCCAGCTCGCTCGCCAGTGTTTCGATGTCTTCCTCTGTCGCCATCTCGGTCACGGCAACCAGCAGAGCATCCTCCAGCCCCGCAACACCGGGATAGAGCCGGTCGAGCGAAACGCCGCCAAGAACGCCGCGATCAGCCAGACAGCGCACAACATCGCGCGCTGGCTTTCCGCCGAGTTGCAGAGTGAATTCGTTGAAGAAGGCGCTGTTGAGCAGGCTCACACCGGGGATTTTTTCCAGCCGGTCCGCCGCAATGCAGGCCAAGCGGTGGTTCTCAGCCGCCAGCTCGCGCAGGCCCTTTTCGCCGAGCAAGGTCATGTGAACATTGAACGCTAGCGCGCACAGGCCGGAGTTGGTGCAGATGTTGGAGGTCGCCTTTTCGCGGCGAATATGCTGCTCCCGCGTGGAGAGCGTCAGCACGAAGCCACGCTTGCCCTCTGCATCCGTGGTCTCGCCGCACAGCTAAGCCCGGCATTTGCCGCACATGCTTCGGATCGCGCACTGCGAACAGGCCAAGGTAAGGCCCGCCAAATTGCAAGCCAACGCCAATCGATTGGCCCTCACCCACTACTATGTCCGCGCCCATCTCGCCCGGCGATTTGATCGCGCCCAGCGCCACCGGCTCTGTGTTCACTACCACCAGCAAAGCGCCCTTTGCATGGGCAGCGTCGGCCAGTTCGGTGAGGTCCGGAATGCGGCCCAGAATATCTGGATATTGCACCACGACGCAGGCGGTGTCTTCATCGATCCGGCTGATCAGGCCAGCATTGTCTGGCTCGGTTTGAATGGCGGGCATCGCATCGGCGATGGTGTCGCCGGTAAACTGCGCCATGGTCTTAACGACTTGGCTGTAATGCGGGTGCAGCGCGCCCGATAGCACTGCGCGATGGCGGCGCGTGACGCGCCCAGCCATGGCCACCGCTTCCCAGCATGCAGTAGAGCCATCATACATCGAGGCATTGGCAACCACGCAGCCATAGAGCCGCGCGACCTGGCTCTGAAATTCGAACAGCATTTGCAGCGTGCCCTGAGCGATCTCAGGCTGATACGGCGTGTACGCGGTCAGAAACTCGCCGCGCTGGATCACCGTGTCGACACTGGCGGGAACATGGTGGCGATACGCCCCTGCGCCAAGGAAGAATGACGCATCACCTGCCGCCAAATTCTTGTTTGCGCGCGCTTTCATATGCCGCTCAACCGCCATTTCGGAGGCATGCATCGGCAGCTCGCGGATCGGGCCATCAAGCTGCGCCACGGCTGGCACATCGACAAACAGATCATCGATCGAATTGGCACCAATTTTCGCCAGCATATCTGCGCGATCAGTGTCGGTAAGAGGCAGGTAACGCATTGAGTATTCTCCAGACCGCTTTGCTATCGGAAAAGCAGTATCCCACCGCGCCGTCAGTTACGGCGCGGTGGGCGATTCAGATGCCGATTAAAGACTATCGACGAAGGTCTTATAGCCTTTGTCATCCATCAAGCCTTCCAGTTCGCCAGTGTCGCTGATTGTCAGGCGAAAAAACCATCCCTCTTCCTCGGGCGAGGTGTTGACCAGAGCGGGCTCATCTTCGAGCGAGGAATTGGTCTCGGTCACTTCGCCCGTGATCGGCGCGTAGACATCGCTTGCCGCCTTAACGCTTTCCACCACAGCAGCCTCGCCGCCCTTGTCGACCGTCGCGCCCACATCGGGCAGTTCGACGAACACGATATCGCCCAATTGTTCCTGCGCATAATCGGTGATGCCAACCGTGGCGGTTTCGCCTTCGACATCAATCCATTCATGTTCATCGGTGAAATAACGCGGCATTTTGATCAGCTCCCTCGGTAATAATTATGGGGTACAAATGGCATGGGTGAAACGGTGGCGGAGAGGCGCTTGGAGCGCACCTCAATCTCTAGTGTTTGGCCTTCGCCCGCATGGGCAGGATCGATATAGGCCATGGCAATCGGAACCCCGAGCGTGGGTGAAAACCCGCCGCTGGTGACAACGCCAATTTCCTCATCTCCGGCAAAAACCTTGGCACCTTCGCGCGCAGGCATACGACCATCGACTTTCAGGCCAATGCGCGTTTTCGCGGGGCCATTCGCAATCTCGCTCTGGACGCGCTCTGCTCCCAGAAAGCCGCCTTCGCTGCGGCGGCGCTTGTTAATTCCAAAGATCAGTCCTGCTTCGATCGGGCTAATTTCCGGCGATAGATCATGGCCGTAAAGCGGCAGGCCAGCTTCCAAACGCAAGCTGTCGCGTGCTCCAAGCCCAATCGGGCGAACCCCTGGCTCAGCGCAGAGCAGGGTCGCGATCTCTTCCGCCGCCTCTGCCGGGATGGAGATTTCAAACCCATCCTCGCCAGTGTAGCCCGCACGCGCGATTGTCACCACATGTCCCGCGATCTCGAACCGGCCAAAGCGCATAAAGGTCAGATCGGCCAAGGAATATTCGCCCGTCGCATGGCGTACGAGCGCATCGACAGCCTTGGGGCCTTGCAGTGCGAGCAGAGCATGCTCGTCCATGTGGTGAAGCGTAATTGCATCAGGCAGGTGTTCGCGCAGATGGCCAATGTCATCCCATTTGGTCGCGCCATTGACCACCAGATACAGATTACCCGGCCAGCGCGAGACCATCAGATCATCGAGCACACCGCCATTTTCATCGAGTAGCAGAGAATAGCGCTGACGCCCCAGTTTCAGTGTTGAAAGATCGATCGGCAGGATTGCTTCGACGGCCTCGTCGAGTCCTTCGCCCGACAACAACACCTGCCCCATGTGGCTCACGTCGAACAGACCGGCGCTGGTCCGCGTCCATTCGTGCTCGGCAACAATGCCGCCGCCCTCGCCCGTATATTGGATCGGCATTTCATAGCCTGCGAACGGGACCATGCGCGCGCCGCGTGCCCGGTGCCAGGCGTCCAGCGGCAGCTGAGCAATCGGCGGTGCGCCATCTTCCATATCATCAGTGGTGTGATCGTCGCTCAAAATCAGTCCCCGCACAGGCGTGCGACGCTCCACTATTGAAGCGCCGTTTCATCCTGCCCCCTCTGTCGGGAAACCTGAGAGCTTAGCTCAGCCTTGCCTTGCGGCGCTGCGAGCCTTCCCCTTCGGTGGCCTTGCGAATGCTCGCAAGAGCGCTTTCCAGAGTGCCCATTCCAGCGCGGTCCGTTTGCCTGAGAGTTTCCGGGGCGGTTGCTCCTTCGGCGCCTTGCCCGAATGCTTTTGCAAGCACATCGGCCAAATCTCTCCCGCGAAAGATGCCAGAATCACTTCTGACGGGCATGCGCCATGTTGCGCATGCGAAGGGGTGCGTCAATCTCCGCCAAGCATTATCCGGGAAAACACGAAATAATCGTGCGATCAGTTGGAGTTTTACTCCGCCAGCAGCGCCTGAGCGTGCTTCATCAGGTCGATTTCGCGCTGCGAGAACCCGCCCTCGTCCTCGGCCCCTTGGCGCGGAGGAACAGCCGTGGTGAAATAGGCGAAGCCCTGCTTCCCATTCTCGGAGAACCACAGCCCAGAACGCAGGCCATAGGCCTCTCCTGCGTGGCCAAGCCAAGCGCTACCGTTTCGAAACAAGTCATCTTGGCAATTCGAGCCTTTCATCGCAATCACTTGGACATGGAGCCCGTAGAAACAGAAGAATTCTTGACCGGGGATCGAGTTGGACGAAATGCGCCTTGCCGCAGGACGCATCATTTTCCGAGGGAATGGTCCGGCATTCTCTAGAACAAGTGCCTGCCCGATCTTTGCCAGATCTATCATGCCGATCCGCACGCCACCTTGGGGTGAGAAGATCGACGCATTGGTGCCCGGCACATAGCTCTCAAGGTCGCATGCAGTGCCTTCCGCCACCGGTACAGTGCAATTGGGCGGCAGATCGCTTGGTTCATCGCGCGCGACCTCGCCCGTGTCGCGGTAAAGCGTGACGGCACGGGAGGTCATATCTTCATCGCAACCGATCCAGTTTAGACAGGCCTTGATCCCCAGCGGCGCAAAAACCGTGCGTTCCACAATGCGGTCATATCGCTCGCCCGCTGCCGCCTCGAGCACGGTCGCCACAACAGGCGATCCAAAGTTTGCATATTCAAACGGAGCCTCTCCGGGCGGGCTATCCGCATACCACGCCTGCGGCTCGCCAAGTTTCGCCTCCAGGCTTTCGCCGAGCGGAATGACGTAGCCCGCATTATCGCGCAGCCCGGATCGGTGGGACAGCAATTGCTCCAGTGTTACCTTGGCATCGGGAAATTTGGGCGAGCGAACCTGCCAACCGAGATAATCCGATACATCGGCATCCAGATTGACCTTGCCCTCATCGACCAGCCGCAAGGTTGCCAGCGCCATGATGAGCTTTGAAATGCTCGCAATGCGCACCGGATCGTTGGCCTCGACCGCCTCGCCCCGCTCCCGATTGCGTACACCTTCGACAATCAGCGGCGTGATAGTCTCTCGGTCAAACGCCACCACCACTGTGGCAGGCGGCGGACCGGCGTCGATGTCCGGTATGGTCGCGCAGGCCGATGTCATCGGCAAAACAAGGAGCAGCGGGGCAAGCAATCGAGCATACATCGCCAGAGCATTGCCGCTGCGCCGCCCAAAATCAATCGAGATTGGCCTAATCCAGATTTGGACGCAGCCAGCGTTCCGCCGTTGCCAAATCGACCCCGCGCCGCGTGGCATAATCCTCCAATTGATCGCGCCCAACCCGCGCCACGCCGAAATATTGCGATTCCGGGTGCCCGAAATAGAAGCCTGAGACCGCCGCCGTTGGATACATCGCGAAGCTTTCGGTCAGCGTCAGGCCAACGTTCTTTTCCGCTTCGAGCAGTTCAAACAGGATCGGCTTGAGCGAGTGATCGGGGCACGCGGGATAGCCAGGCGCCGGGCGAATGCCGCGATATTGCTCTTTGATCAGTGCTTCATTGGTCAGCTGCTCACCGGGTGCATAGCCCCAAAGATCAGTGCGTGTGTGCTGGTGCAGACGCTCGGCAAAGGCCTCGGCAAACCGGTCCGCCAGCGCTTTCAGCAGAATATCGGAATAGTCATCTTTGTCCGCTTGGAAACGAGCTGAATGCGGCTCTATCCCGTGAATACCGACCGCAAAGCCGCCGATCCAATCGCCATCGGGATCGATAAAGTCGGCAAGGCACATATTCGCCCGATCGCGCGATTTCTTCACCTGTTGGCGTAGGAAAGGCAGCGTCACATGCTCTTCGCGCCGAACCCTGTGGATCGTCACATCATCGCCGTCGCGTGCACACGGCCAAAAGCCCGCAACACCGCGCGCCGTCAGCCATTTCTCCGCAATGATCTGGTCGAGCATCGCATTGGCGTCATCGAACAGCTGGCTGGCGGTTTCGCCCACCACGTCATCCGTCAGGATCGCGGGATAATTGCCGTGCAGCTCCCACGCGCGGAAGAACGGTGTCCAATCGATATATTGCCGCAGATCCGCCAAATCCCAATCGTCAAACGGATGCACACCGGGATTGAGCGGCGGTGCAGGTTTATCGCTGAGGTAAGCGTCGTAATAATTGGCCCGCGCGTCTTCGATACTCAGCAGCACGCTCGGCGTCTTGCCTGCCCTCGCCTCGCGAACTTTGGTGTAGTCGCCCGCCGTTTCGCCAACGAAGCCATCGCGCTGGGTGTCTGACAGTAGTTTCGACGCCACGCCAACCGCGCGGCTCGCATCCAGCACATGGATCACCGGGCCTTCGTAGGCTGGGTCGATCTTGAGCGCGGTGTGAACCTTGCTGGTGGTTGCCCCGCCGATCAGCAGCGGCATCGTCATCTCCGCGCGTTGCATTTCTTCAGCCACGGTCACCATCTCATCTAGCGAGGGAGTGATTAGGCCGGACAGACCGATCATATCGACATTGTTGTCATTCGCGATTTCCAGAATCTTGGGCCAGGGCACCATCACACCAAGGTCGATCACCTCATAGCCATTGCATTGCAACACAACGCCGACGATATTTTTGCCAATATCATGCACGTCACCCTTCACGGTCGCCATGATGATCTTGCCTTTGGCCTTACGCTCAGCCTCTGGCAGCAGATCCTTCTCCGCCTCGATAAACGGGATGAGATGCGCAACGGCCTTCTTCATGACACGCGCTGATTTCACCACTTGCGGCAGAAACATTTTTCCGCTGCCAAACAGGTCGCCAACGACATTCATGCCGTCCATCAACGGACCTTCGATCACTTCGATCGGGCGGCCGCCAGCGTCGGCAGTGGCGCTGCGCATTTCCTCAGTATCATCGACGATATGTGCATCGATCCCCTTGACCAGCGCATGCTCCAGCCGCTTGCGAACTTCCCAACCGCGCCATTCCGCCGCCTGCTTATCGTCTTCCTTTGACTGGCCTTTGAAGCTTTCGGCGAGGTTGATCAGCCGCTCCGTCGCGCTGTCTTCTCCCTCTACCGGGCGCATCAGGATCACATCTTCGCACGCATCGCGCAGGACGGGATCAATCGTGTCATAAACATCCAACTGCCCGGCATTGACGATCGCCATGTCTAGTCCAGCGGGGATCGCGTGATAGAGGAAGACCGAGTGCATCGCGCGGCGCACCGTCTCGTTCCCGCGAAAGCTGAAGGAGAGGTTGGACAGGCCGCCGCTTGTCTTCACATGCGGGCACGCAGCCTTGATTTCGCGCACAGCCTCAATGAAGTCGAGGCCATAACGGTCATGTTCTTCGATGCCGGTGGCGACCGCAAAAACGTTCGGATCAAAGATGATATCTTCCGGCGGAAAGCCGATGTCAGTAAGCAATTCATAAGCGCGGCTGCAAATCTCAACCTTGCGTGCCTTGGTGTCCGCCTGACCGGTCTCGTCAAACGCCATCACCACAACAGCCGCGCCATAGGCCATGCATTTACGCGCTTGCTCCAGGAACGGCTCTTCGCCTTCCTTCATCGAGATTGAGTTCACGATCGGCTTGCCGGAAACGCATTTCAGACCAGCCTCAATCACCTCCCATTTGGAGCTGTCGATCATCACTGGAACACGGGCAATATCAGGCTCTGCCGCGATCAATTTGAGGAACGTCGTCATAGCGTGGACCGCATCAAGCAGCCCCTCGTCCATATTGACGTCGATCACCTGAGCGCCGTTTTCCACCTGCTGGCGCGCGACCTCGACCGCGGCGGTGTAGTCATCCGCCATGATGAGCTTCTTGAACCGAGCGCTGCCGGTGACATTGGTGCGCTCACCAACATTGATGAAGCGCGCTGTCGAATTTTGCTGGTCCATCAGGCCGCCACCGTGAAGGGTTCGAGGCCCGCAAGCCGCATGGCCGTTTCTGGCGCAGGCACATTGCGCGGGGCGAGGCCCGCAACCGCATCGGCAATCGCCTGAATATGCGCAGGCGAAGACCCGCAGCAACCGCCCAGAATATTCGCCTGACCATTCTCGGCCCATTGCTTGACGAGTCCCGCCGTGGTTTCCGGCATTTCGTCATATTCCCCCAGCTCATTGGGCAGACCCGCGTTGGGATAGGCCATCAGCAAAGTGTCCGCGATGCCCGAGAGAACCTGAACATGCGGGCGCAGTTGATCCGCACCAAAGCTGCAATTGAGGCCGATGGTAATCGGATTGGCGTGACGCACAGCATACCAGAATGCCTCGACCGTATGGCCGGACAGATTGCGGCCAGACAGGTCGGTCAGCGTCATAGAGATCATCACCGGAACTTCGCGCCCCAGATCTGTCTCCAACTGCTTTACCGCCATAATCCCGGCCTTGGCATTGAGCGTGTCAAACACCGTTTCAATCAGGATGAAATCACACCCACCCTCTATCAACGCCGCCGCCTGTTCCTTGTAGACTGCGGTCAGCTCATCAAAATCAATCTCGCGAAAGCCAGGATCTTCGACATCGGGGCTGAGCGAGAGCGTCTTATTAGTCGGCCCAATCGCTCCGGTAACAAAGCGCGGTCGGCCGTCCTTCGCCGCATATTCATCGGCCAACGCTCGGGCGATCTTGCCACTGGCGATGTTGATCGCGGCCACCTGATCCTCAGCGGCGTAATCCGCCTGACTAATCCGGTTGGCTGAAAAGGTGTTGGTCGAAATCACGTCCGATCCAGAATCAAGATAGGCGCGCGTAATGTCTTCAATCACATCAGGCCGGGTCAGGGCGAGAATGTCATTATTGCCCTTCTGATCAGCCTTAAGGCCCAGATCGCCGGCATAGTCCTCTTCGGTCAGCTTGCGTTCCTGGATTTGCGTCCCGAACGCGCCGTCAAAGATCAACACCCGCTCGCCAGCTTGCTCCAACAAGGCTTCCCGCGCGTTCACGCTGCTTCTCCGACCGGGCGTTTGCCGAGCATGTGGCAAATTGCATAGCTCAACTCCGCACGGTTGAGCGTGTAAAAATGAAATTGGCGCACGCCGCCCGCGTAAAGCTTGCGACACAGCTCTGCCGCAATCGTTGCGGAGACCAGTTGGCGAGCCGCCGGACGCTCGTCCAAGCCGTCGAACAGGCCTTCCATCCAACCAGGTATCGCCGTCCCGCACATGCCGGACATGCGTTGGACCGCGGCGAAGCTCATTACAGGCATAATGCCTGGCACAATTTCGCCATTGATCCCCGCCGCTGCCGCCTTGTCACGAAATCGGAAGAAGCATTCCGGTTCAAAAAAGAACTGAGTGATTGCGCGGGTCGCCCCCGCTTCAAACTTCGCTTTCAAATTGTCGATATCGGCCTGCGCATCGGGGGAATCCGGGTGAACCTCAGGGTAGGCCGCAACGGATATCTCGAAATCAGCCACATTTTTTAGGCCCGAAATCAGCTCCACCGCATTCGCGTATCCACCGGGATGCGGCGTGTATCCGCCTGCGCCCTCAGGCGGGTCTCCGCGTAGAGCAACGATATGACGGATACCGCTTTCCCAATAATGCCGCGCCACCGCATCCACCTCTTCGCGAGTTGCGTTGACGCAGGTCAGGTGCGCTGCTGCTGGAATATTGGTTTCCTGATTGATCCGCACAACCTGCTCATGAGTGCGCTCGCGAGTGGTGCCACCAGCGCCATAGGTAACCGACACGAAGCGCGGCCCCAGCGGTGAGAGCGTGTCGACACTGCTCCACAAGGTCTCCGCCATCTTCTCCGACTTAGGTGGAAAGAATTCAAAGCTGATTTCAATGTCGCCGGGCAAGCCGGAGAAAAGCGGCGTATCCAACGCCGTGCGCGCTTCATGCATTTGATCGAGGGTCGGGCTCACGCTGTGCGTTCCTTAGCGGGGGTTGAGAGAGGGTTGCTGCGACGTTCGCCGAGCCAGATTTTCACAGTCAGCTGCTCGCCATCAAGTGCTTGCGGCGCTTCGGGTTCAAAGCCTGCATCAAACAGCAGATCGCGCAATTGCGCGTCGGAAAAGCCAAGGCGCGCGTGCGCATGGCGATCACGCAATTCTTCATGATTGTGGGCGGCAAAGTCGACGATTGCGATGCGCCCACCGGGCCGCGTGACCCGCGCCGCCTCCAGCAGTGCAAGTGCAGGGTCTTGCACGAAATGAAGCACTTGGTGGATCACAATCGTATCAAAACTCGCCGCAGCAAAAGGCAGATCGCCCAGATCGCCCTGCACCAGTTCAATCTGTTCTGTCGGTAGATGTTGCAGTTTAGCCCGTGCGATCCGCAGCATCTCAAGGCTCTTGTCGAGCGCGACAATCCGTTCCGCGCTATCCGCAAACAATTCCGCCATACGGCCTGTTCCCGTGCCGATATCTAGCAGCGTTCCCAGCGGAGCATCGCCCAGAGCGCGCGCCAGAGCCTTTTCAACCTCGCTGTCTGAGCTGTGCAAGCGGCGCAGCTCATCCCATTCCCCGGCATGGCGCGCAAAGTAACCCTCCGCGGTCTCTTCGCGGGCAGTCCGGATCGCGGCCAGTTTGCGCATATCCTCGGCGCAGGACTGGCCAAAGTCCTGATCTTCTGCCTCAGCAATGGCCAGCAAACGGGCAATAGCTTCCACTAAAGGAGAGGCTTGCTCCGCCCCGCCCTGCATGCGCAGAAACACCCAGCTGCCTTCGCGTCGCCGCTCCGCCAGACCCGCATCGCACAATATTCCAACATGGCGCGAAACACGCGGCTGGCTCTGCCCCAGCACTTGCGCAAGCTCGCCAACGGCCAATTCCATCGCCGAAAGCAGGCGCATAATGCGCAGCCGGGTGGGGTCGGCAAGCGCACGGAAGATTGTGTCGATATTCATCACAGAAGCAACATATAAAGATATTTATATATGTGTAAATAGTCCGCAGCCATAAGGGTTAACCCTCAGCATACTGCCGTAACAACGCGCGGACTTGCATTCTGATCCACCGGGCGCGAAACCCCGCTTTTGAAAACGCCAAAGGACGCGCAAATGAAGCTGGGTTGCTGCTATTATCCCGAACATTGGCCGGAGGATATGTGGGCTGATGATGCGCGCCACATGGCCGAAATGGGCCTGTCCCTGGTGCGGATCGGCGAATTTGCCTGGAGCCGGATTGAACCACAGCCGGGAAGGTTCGAGTGGGATTGGCCCGATCGGGCGATTGAGACGCTTGCCAATGCGGGCCTTAAGATAATCCTTGGTACGCCCACTGCGACGCCGCCCAAATGGCTGGTCGATCAAATGCCGGATATGCTCGCAATTGACGAGCAAGGCCGCCCACGCGGCTATGGCTCGCGGAGGCATTATTGCTTCTCACACTTGGGTTACCGCACCGAAAGCCGCCGGATAACCACCGCCATGGCCGAGCGTTACGGGGCAAATCCCGCGATCACCATGTGGCAAACCGACAATGAATATGGCTGTCACGACACGGTTTTGAGCTTTTCAAAGGCTGCTGCAAAGCGTTTCCGCGAATGGCTCGCCGCGCGCTATGGTGATGTTGATGCGCTGAATACCGCATGGGGCAATGTGTTTTGGAGCATGGAATATCGCACCTTTGCAGAGGTCGATCCCCCGCACCTCACCGTGACCGAGGCGAACCCGGCGCATTGGCTCGACTACCGCCGGTTTGCGTCAGACGAGGTTGCCAGCTTCAACCGTGAGCAAGTCGATATTCTGCGCGCCGCATCGCATGCCCGAGACATTACGCACAATTTCATGGGGTTCTTCACCGAGTTCGATCACTACGGCGTCGGCCAGGATTTGGACGTCGCCACTTGGGACAGCTACCCACTCGGATTTCTGGAGCAATTCTGGTTCAGCGAAGATGAAAAACGGGACTTCCTGCGCCAAGGTCACCCCGATATCGCCGCCTTCCACCACGATCTTTATCGCGGCTGCACTGGCGGCCGCTGGGGTGTGATGGAGCAGCAACCCGGCCCGGTAAACTGGGCACGTTTCAACCCAGCCCCATTGCCCGGAATGGTGACGCTATGGACCATGGAGGCGATGGCACACGGGGCAGAATTCACCAGCTATTTCCGCTGGCGGCAGGCCCCATTTGCACAGGAGCAAATGCACGCAGGCCTGCTGAGGCCAGACAGCGAAGATGCGCCAGCCGCGGACGAAGTGCGGGAGGCGGCACGCGTGATTGCGAACATTGGCCCGCAGGAGACAGCGCAAGCACCCGTCGCTCTGGTCTTCTCCTATGAGGCGGCATGGGTGTGCGGTATTCAGCCGCAAGGAAAGAGCTTCCGCTATCTCGAGCTGGTGTACGAGCATTACTCCGCGCTGCGCCGTGCGGGATTGGACGTGGATATTGTCTCACCAGCCGCAGACCTGACAGACTACAAAATGGTCGTCATCCCGACCCTGCCGATTGTGCCCAATGGCCTTGCGGAGAAGCTGGCAGCACTCAAATGCCCCGTGCTGATCGGCCCGCGTTCTGGAAGCAAAACCGATAGCTTCTGCATTCCTGACAATCTGGCACCCGGCGCATTGCAGGAGCTATTCGCGCTCAAAATCACTCGCGTGGAGAGCCTGCGCGATGGCGTGAGCGAGCCGGGCGATGGCTTTGATATTACCCGCTGGCGAGAAGAAATTGCCAGCGACCTAGAGCCTGAATTTGCCGACGCTGATGGCTGCGGCATGGTCTACAAACAAGACAATCGCCGCTATGTCTCCATTTGGCCCGATCGCGCTTTGCTGGATCAGCTCGTCGCGCGCATGGCGAGTGAAGCGGGGGTCTCGCTCACTGCTATGTCAGAGGGTTTGCGGACCCGGCGTAGTGCCTCGCACATCTTCGCATTCAACTATTCCAGCGCGCCTGTGGTCTGGCCTGAGACCGGCGAGGAAATTGAGCCCGCTGGCTATGCGATTGCGCCTCGCCGCGCATGATCGCTTGCCATTCCGCCGCCGCACAGACATGAGCCAGCCATGAGCGACACACGCAGATATGCGATCATCGGATGCGGCATGATGGGCCGCGAGCATATGCAAAACTTGCCGCTGGTTTCAGGTGCGGAACTGATCGCTATTGCTGACCCCGATTCTGGGTCGCGCAGCGCCGCCGCCGCTCTCGCAAGCGAGCTTGGCCAGACCATTACCTGCTATGATGACAATGCCGCCATGCTGCGCGAGGCGAGGCCCGATGCCGTCATCATCGCTTCGCCCAATTTCACGCACTACGACGTCGTTGCGCCAGTTATGGAGGCGGGCTGCGCTGTGCTGCTCGAAAAGCCAATGTGCACCAGCGTAGTGGATGCCGAGGCGCTGGCCAAAGTCACTCGCGACTACGAGGGCCTCTTCTGGGTTGGCCTGGAATACCGCTACATGCCGCCGGTCACGCGCTTTATTGAGCGGGTTCATGCTGGCGAAGCGGGCGATATAAAAATGCTCGCCATTCGCGAGCATCGCTTCCCATTCCTAGAGAAGGTCGGCGATTGGAACCGTTTCAACCGCAACACCGGCGGCACTCTGGTGGAGAAGTGCTGCCACTTCTTCGATCTGATGCGGCACATCCTGCGCGATGAGCCGGTGCGCGTCTTTGCCAGCGGCGCTCAGGACGTAAACCACCTTGATGAAACATATGGCGGCGAAACGCCGGACATTATCGACAACGCCTTTGTCATGGTAGACTTCGCTGGCGGCGCGCGCGCCGTGCTGGACCTGTGCATGTTCGCCGAGGGGTCTGAGCAGCAGGAAGAAATCAGCGCTGCTTACCCCATTGGCAAGATGGAAGTGAAGCTGCCGCGCGGCCAAGTGATCTGGTCTCCGCGTGACAAGTCTGACCCGCACCGCGAGACTGTCGAAACCCCTGCCGGTGCCCTCGCCGCAGGTGATCACCACGGGGCAACATATTATCAGCTGCGCGATTTTCACGCGGCCTTGCTCAGCGGCGGCGATCCGCTGATCACGGCCCGCGATGGCTATCGCTCCGTTGTCATCGGCGCCGCAGCCCAACAAAGCATCGCCACCGGCCAGCCGGTCGAACTCAATTTCTCAGACGAAGGTTAGATTATGCCGCAGATCATGCCCCCGATTGGCTTTGGCCTTTGGAAAATCCCGCGCGAAGACACCGCCGCAACCGTCGTTGAAGCGATCCGTGCAGGCTACCGTCATTTCGATAGCGCGGCAGATTACGGCAATGAGATTGAAACCGGCCAAGGCATCGCGCAGGCGATCAGCGAAGGTCTGGTGACGCGCGACGAGCTGTGGATCACCTCCAAGCTGTGGAACACATTCCACGCGCCTGAACATGTCGAGGAGGCATGCCGCAAATCATTGGATGATCTGGGCATCGAGCAGCTTGATCTGTATCTGATCCACTTCCCGATCGCGCTCGAATATGTGCCGATTGAAACCCGCTATCCACCCGAATGGGTGCATGATCCCGCCGCGGACTCTGGCATGAAACTGGCCAAGGTTCCGCTGCACGCGACATGGGCGGCGATGGAGGCTCTGGTCGATAAGCGCCTCGTGAAGCAAATCGGCGTGTGCAATTACAACACCTGCCTGATCCATGATTTGATGAGCTATGCCCGGATCGCGCCAGCCATGCTGCAAGTGGAAAGCCACCCGTTTCTAACGCAGGAAAAGCTGGTCCGCTGCGCGGGCGCTTATGGCATTCCAGTCACCGCCTTTTCCCCGCTCGGCGCGCAAAGCTATTTCGAGCTCGACATGGCAAAGAAGGAGGAGAGCGTTCTCGGCTCTGCCCCCGTTATGGTAGCGGCTCAGGCCCATGGCAAAACGGCGGCGCAAGTGGTGCTGCGCTGGGGCGTGCAACGCGGCACGGCAGTGATCCCGAAGACCACCAAGCCGGAGCGGATGCGTGAGAATTTGAGCATTGACGATTTCGAACTGAGTCAGGTCGAAATGGCCGCGATCAGTGCGCTCAATCAGGATCGCCGATTTAACGATCCCGGCGTGTTTGCAGAGGCGGCGTTCGGCACCTTCCACCCGATTTACGATTGAGCGGCGCGATGATTGAAACTCCAGAATTTCCAGCGATCATCACCGGCGGCGGCGATCTCAGCGCGTTTATCAGCGCGAATAAACCGGCGGTCGACGCGGCCTTGGACCATGCTGGCGCACTGTTGTTCCGCGGGTTCGATGTTCCTGATCCCTTGGCGTTCGATGCGGCGATTGAAGCCTATGGTGAGGCGGGCTTCACCTATGAGGATTCGCTCTCGAATGCAGTGCGCACCAACGTGACGCCGCGCGTGTTCACCGCCAATGAGGCGCCACCAGAGACCGAGATTTTCCTGCATCACGAAATGGCGCAGACCCCGCTCTATCCGGCAAAACTGTTCTTCTACTGCGAAATTGCGGCAGAAAGCGGCGGGGCAACGCCGCTGTGCCGGTCCGACTGGGTGCTCGATCGATTGCGCACCGCCAATCCGGAATTCATCGCGCGCGTGAAGGCCGAGGGCGTGCGATACACCAATGCTATGCCGGGCAGCGACGATGCAGGCTCTGGCCAAGGGCGCAGTTGGCGCAGCACGTTGAGCGTGACCGACCAGACGGGCGCTGAGGCGCGGCTGTCAGAGCTCGGCTATTCATGGGAATGGCTGGAGGATGAGAGCCTGCGCGTCACCACGGCGGCCCTGCCCGCTGTGCGCGAACTCGCTGGCGGCGGCACCAGCTTCTTCAACCAGCTAATCGCGGCATTCAGAGGCTGGGCCGACAGCCGCAATGATCCCAACCGCGCGATTACTTTTGGCGGCGGAGAGCCGATCACTCCGGAGGACATGGCCGACGCGATCCGTATTGCGGATGAGCTGACCCATGATCTGGCCTGGCAGGCGGGCGATGTGGCCTTGCTCGACAATTACCAGGTGATGCATGGGCGGAGGCCGTTCGCGGGCAAGCGCCGGGTGCTCGCCTCACTGATTGCCTAGGCGGTTCGCCGCGCGGCCATTCCCCAGACGCCAAGGTTCGCAATCACCAGAACGCTAATCAACAACCCGAACACTATGCCAGGCCCAGCCATTGATGCCAGGCCCAGCGGCGAGAACAGCAGATAGGTCGCCACGACGCAGCTGAACAGCGTTACCGCCAGAGGCTTAGCAAAGCGCCACGGCGTCATATCCACCTGTTCTTTGCGGGTAAATTGCCACGCCTCTGCGCGCGGGCGCAGCCAGCCGCAGGCCAGCATGATGCCAACCTCGATCCAGAACAGCACCGCATAGAGATGGATAAAGTGCAGCGTGATCACATCGTCAAACACGAAGCGGATGAGACCGTAGGTGACCACGTGGAAGATGATCACAAGTTTCGCGCCCAGCGCGGGCACGCGCGATGTGAACAGGCCGACGATCACAATCACCACGGTCGGGATGTTATAAAAGCCGGTGAAGACCCGGATGATTTGCCACAGCCCCTCTGGCGAAAAATAGAGCAGCGGCGCGACCACAAAAGAGAACAACGCGATCACCAGGCTGGCGATCTTGGCGACCCGCACCAGCTCCGCGTCACTCGCCTCGCCGCCGCGCGCGGGCGCATAGACATCCAAGGCAAACAGAGTCGCGGCAGAATTGAGCAGCGAATTGAACGAACTGAACACCGCGCCCAGCAGCACCGCAAGGAAGAAGCCGGACAAATAGACGGGCAAGACGTCTCGGATCAACCTCGGATAGGCCTCGTCAATTGTGCCCAGCCCGGGGCCATAAAGGTGGAACGCGATGACACCGGGGATCATCATCATGAACGGCACCAGAATCTTGAAGAAGCCGGAAAACAGCACGCCCTTTTGTCCTTCAGCGAGGCTTTGCGCGCCGAGCGTGCGCTGGATCACATATTGATTGGTGCACCAGTAAAACAGATTGGCGAAGATCATGCCGGTAAAGATCGTGCCGAACGGCGTAGGATCATCCGCCGCGCCAATTGCGTCCAGTTTCTCCGGGTTTTGTGTCGTGATCTGGGTCAAGCCATCGCTGAAACTGCCCCCGCCCAGCG
This sequence comes from Erythrobacter sp. SN6-5, assembly GCF_057364945.1. Lineage (NCBI taxonomy): Bacteria > Pseudomonadati > Pseudomonadota > Alphaproteobacteria > Sphingomonadales > Erythrobacteraceae > Erythrobacter > Erythrobacter sp. SN6-5. The sequence goes on along the minus strand of NZ_CP200282.1, from coordinate 1,412,557 downwards.
CGATCAGGCCAAACACGGGAACGAGCACGCCGATGATCAGCAAGCCCACGCCATTGAGCGTGTCGGAAATCGCAACCGCGCGCAGCCCACCAAAGATCGCATAAACAGCGCCGGTTACCCCGATCGCAATCACCGTCATCACCAATGTCGGGAAGTATGCAAGGCCCGTGAGCGCAGGAACGTCGAACAACAGCAAGACGGCCACCGAGCCAGAATAGAGCACGCTGGGGATTGTCACGAGGCCGTATCCAAGCATGAACAATACCACTGACATGCGCCGGACCACCGGATCGAATCGGTCATTGAGGAACTGCGGCAGGGTGGTGAAAGCGCCCGCGAGATATTTCGGCAGGAAGATAAGCGCCATCGCAATCGTCGCGACCGCCGCTGTGACCTCCCAGCCCATGCTCGACATATTGTAGCCATAGGCAGAGCCGTTCAGCCCGATCAGCTGCTCTGCAGAAAGGTTTGTGAGCAGCAGCGAGCCAGCGATAAAGGTCGCGCCCAACCCGCGTCCCGCAAGGAAATAACCGTCTTTAGTGTCAGCGGTCCCGCGGGTTTTGAGCCAACTGATCCAACCGACCAGCGCCATAAAGAACACACAGCTAAGCGCGGTGAAGAGCAGGTTTCCTGCGCTCACGCGGCAGTTGCCAGCAATTTGGTATGGTGATCGCGCAGGGTGTATTCGCCGAACTCAGGTGTCATATCGGGATCATATTGACTGGTTTTTGGGCCGAGCACCAGTATGCTTTCAGCCGGTTCTGTCAGGCAAAAGCGAACTCGTCTCTGTTAGGTATAGGGTACCCCTCCCTGGCCGCCTCTTTCGTCAATCAGGTGCAGTTAGCGGGTAACGCCGGACAAAATCTCTGCGCTTAGATCGAGACTGTACGGGCTATCTCCAGCATTCTTTTTTCCATCGAATGGCTCGCGCTGCCTTTCTTCCGGGCCAGGACGATGCGGCTCTCCCGTATAGTCGTGCTGAGTTCTCGTGAAACCAATTCCAAACCTCCATGAGAGCGAGAGTTTGCGGTTCGCGTCATAACAATTGCGAACCCTAATCCCTGCGCAACCATCGCCCGCGTCATTTCCAGTGAGGAGGATCGGTAGACCACTTGGGGTTCGATATTGAATTGGTGCAAGACGCTTTCCAACCGCACTCTACTCGATTCCTCACGAACCGACACCATCGGAACATTGGCTAGATCTTCAGGTTGGAGTTTATCCAGCTTGGCGAGTGGATGATTGGCCGACAGCAGCACATAAGGCTTCAGATCCGCAATCTGTTCAGTCTCAAGTTCCGGTGCGAGATCATAATCATACAGAAATGCAAAATCGATTTCGCCAGAAAGCAATGCAGTTTTCAACCGGCGATTGTCCCCCTCAACAAGGTTGAGCGAAACCGGAGTATTCGCATCGCTAAGCCTTCTCATGATGGGCGGCACAATTGTTGGCGCAAAGGTGTGGAAGCAACCTATCGATACCGGAGCAAATTTATCTCCTTCGTCCGGCTGTCCAATTTCGATCGGCTGAGCTGAACTGTAAGCACGATTGGCGTAGGTTAAAGCGCTGCCGGATTCGCCGACTTCGACATGCTGGACTTGCCCAAAGATGACATAGTGTGAGCCGACTTTTTCAGTCAAAGATACCTTGCAATCAAATGCCACCAACGCGCCAATTGCTGCTGGCGCGCCCGTCTCAAATTGTTGCCATTCTGCACAATCGAACTTGTCTGATAGCTGATCATTAAATCGGCTGAGCGAATACGTCCGACACATATGACTGATGATCGCGCAGGACATTGACGCAAAAAACGCCGTTCTCAAGAATTATCTGGGCAGCGGCACTGGCTTCGTTGACGCAAACCAGCAGTGTTGGTTTTGGCGTATCTGCTGACACAGATGACATCGCCGAAACGGTCACTCCCGCACGGCCACCGGGGCCATCGGTGGTTACCACATTGACCGTGGCAGCAGCCAAACTCATCCCATTGAAGAAGCACTGTTTGAGCGCCTCGACGCTATCATCTTTCTGTTTGGTGTCAGACATACTGCACTCCTGTGGGATCTGATGGTAAGCGTGAACGCCTAGCTAGCGCGCTTGCGATAAGTATCGGGATCTGTTTGCCTGATATCGACCGTCACTTGATCCACATCAGGCAAGAGATCGGCAGCGGCATCGAAAATCTGATTACTAAGGCCTGACAGGTCGGCCTTTGGCCGCCCAGCCATCAAGGCGAGGCCGATATGGACAAAGGGCTCTACATTCGCCCCTACGCGGTAATGATCGAGAGGGATCGCCCGCAATTTCACATTCGGCAGTTCGATCACATCGGATCGGTCCGCAACGCCGATCAGTGCATCGATAAGTTTCCCTAACCTCGCTTCATCCAAAGCCGGGCGGCTGTATTCTATAGTTAGATGAGGCATGCTGCGTACTCCTAGTCGTGTTCGTGAATGAACTCAGATACGAGCTGGGCAAATTTCTGCGATTGTTGAAAATTGACCAGATGCGCGCCGGGAAGCACGGCCAGCCGAGCATCAGGCATCTGAGACACCAGAAATTCCGAATGGGAGACAGGGGTTGCATGATCATCCCCACCGGCAATGACAAGCACGGGCCCTGTGTTCAGACGCGCTGACGCTCGCAGATCCATATCACGAATTGCACCGCAGCAACCGGCATATCCCGTAACGTCTGTAGATAGGAAGATGGCGCGAAGGCGGGCAACCTCATCGCCGCTTTCCGACTGGTATTTTGGCGTAAACCAGACATTCTGCGTTTTGTCCGCAATCGCCTGCATCCCGCCTGCGTTGATGGTTTCAATCCGATCCTGCCACCCGGATGGAGGCCCCATATAGGCACTCGTCGCGGCCAATGTGATCGATTTGAAGCGATCCGGCGCGAGCCAGCCCAAACGCTGGCCCGTCATCCCGCCAAGAGAGAGACCGCAAAAGTGAGCACGCTCGATTGCGAGAGCATCCAGAATTTCGATCGCATCAAGAGCCAAGCGATCGATGGAATACGAACCAGGCGGGCAATCAGACCCTCCATGGCCGCGCGTATCGTAACGCAAAATGGAAAATTGCGATGACCAGCTCTCTATCTGCGATTCCCACATCGACATGTCAGTGCCCAACGAATTGGACAGCACAAGGACAGGAGCACCCGCGACGGGGCGATAGTCGATAGCGATCCTCGTCCGGTCGCTTGTTTCGATATGGCTGGGCGGTTTCACCTGACTTACCCCTGACCTGGCATCAGGCGGCTGTCCGAACGCGGTCAGACAGCGCGTATGCGCCAACCTCGTTAGGAACGAGTTCAAAGTCAAAGGTGATCGCGGCTCCGTCTTCAGAGCGCGTCAGTGAGGGGATCAACTCATCGCGGGTTGCATAGGCAAAGTCATCGTGCACCAATGGGTCATCAGCGATATTGATCTGTGTGGTGAGGTGGCGGAAACCCTCAGCGCGCACGAAATAGTGGATGTGCGCAGGACGGCTGCCATGACGTCCCAAGGCCTTCATCAAACGATCCGTCGTTCCTTCGGGAGGCACACTATATCCAACCGGCATGATCGAACGGAAACTGTATGTGCCGTCTGCGCCGGTTTTGATCTTGCGGCGATTGTTGAACGGACCTTGCTGTTCAGTGGGGTCGAAGTGCGAATAAAATCCGCGCGTGTCAGCGTGCCAAACGTCGAGCACAGCATTGGCAACCGGGTTTCCTTCCAAATCGCGCACGGTGCCATTTACGATCAGCACTTCCCCTTCGTCTTCGCTGTCGCTCATAACGGCGTGACTGTCTGACTGCGGTGCGCCTTCCACGAATAGTGGGCCTTCGATGGTTCGCGGCGTGCCTCCGCTTAGGCCCGCTTCTGCATCCGCAGCATCCATCAGAACATCCATATAGTGCTCCAATCCGATACCCGGCACGATCAGGCCGTACTCATCGGCGCCAGCGCCCAAAAAATTCACAGCATTCCAAAGCTCGCTCTCGCTCACATCATGCTTTTCAATCGTAGCGCAGATCGCAGACACGAGATCGTAAACAATGCTCTTAACGCGCGGGTCACCGCCATCTTGATCAAGTCCAGCGACTCTTTTGAGCAGGTTCTGGACATGCTCGCTCTCGTAAACGTTGGCCATCGGTTCTCTCCCTGATGAATGCTATTGGTCGTTGGTGTGGATTGAGGACGGATGACGGCACAGCGCCGTGACCTTCACGTCCATATATTTGTAAAGCGGCAGGCCGATCAGCAATTCGTGGAGCGCGCCAGGACTCTCGACATCAAAGATACTGACATTTGCGTACTGACCCGCGACACGCCAAAGGTGCCGCCAGGTGCCCGCCTGTTGCAGCCCTTCTGCACGTACTTTTTCGGTGGCGACTTCCTGTTGAAATGTCGTTTGATCAACACCGTGCGGCACGTTGACCGTCATTTCGACCATGAACAGCATACTTTATCCTTTGTTTGACTGGGGCCGCTTCATGTCTCGGCGCATTCCGAAACAGCGGCTTCATCGATCTCAATGCCAAGACCTGGTCCCGTGGGCACGACCAGCGAAAAATCGTCGTAGGTGAGCGGCGTAGTCAGGAAGTCTCGCGTCAACAGCAGTGGGCCGAAAAGCTCTGTGCCCCATGTGATGTTGGGCAAAGTTGAGAACAGATGAGCAGATGCCGCAGTGCCAACGCTGCCTTCCAGCATTGTTCCGCCATAAAGTGATAGGCTGGCAGCTACACCAATCCTGGCAACGTCCCGGCAAGGTGTAAGGCCACCTGCCTGCGCAATCTTTAGGGATATCGCATCAGCAGAGCGGCTGACGCAGATCGCAAGAGCCAAGCTCCACACCGCCGCGCAGCGCTTCATCCGCCATAATCGCAGCGGTTCCGAGCGAGCGCAGTTCACGCGCGCCAGCATGGTCTGCCCCCGCATCGGTTGCTCGACAAGCTCAACACCCGCCTCCATGAGAGCGGGAATAGCCTTCTGCGCTGTTGGCAGATCCCATGCCTGATTGACATCCACTCTTATGCTGGCCTGCTCGCCCAGCGCATCACAAATCTTGCGAACATGCGCCAAGTCGTCCTGCCAGTGGTTTTTGCCGATCTTGAGTTTGAAGATGTTGTGCCGCCGCGCTGCGATCATCTCGCGCCCTTCGGCAATATCCTGCTCGGTATTGCCGCTGGCCAAGGTCCAGGCGACGCTCAGCCGGTCATGCAAACGGCCCCCCAGCAATTCGGAAAGCGGCATTTCGGTGTGCTTGCCCAGACAATCGAGCAACGCCGTCTCAACCGCACATTTGGCAAAGTAATTGCCGACGCAGCTTTGGTTTATTGCCGCCATCGCCAACGCAGGGCGTAGGATCGGCCGACCGATCAACATATCTGCAAAGTAGCGATCAATCGTTAGCTTGATGCTGTCAGGGCTTTCGTCTGCATAGGCGAGGCCGCCAATTGTGGTTGCTTCTCCCCACCCAAAATCCCCGTTTGAAGTGGTTATTTTTACCAGAACGATCCGCTGCTCAGACGTCGTCGCCATTGATAAAGCGTGCGCGCGGATTGTCGGGATGGAGATGATCCAGCTTTCGACCCGCTCAATCGTGGGACCATTTGAGGCAAGCGGATTGCTCATAGATCGAGCACTAGTTTTTTCGATTTGGCCCGTGAGCAGCAGACCAGCATAAGCTCGCCTTCTTCGCGCTCTTCATCCGATAGATACTGATCGCGGTGGTCGATATCACCCTCGATCACGTCGGTCAGACAAGTGCCGCAAATGCCCTCTTCGCAAGAAACAGCAATTTCAATCCCGGCTGCACTGAGCACTTCGGCAATGGTTTCGTCTTCGCCAATCGCGAATATCTGGCCGCTTTGTGATGCCTCAACTTCGAAGCTGTCCCCTGATGTGTCGACATCCGCACTGAAAAACTCTTTATGCAAAGCGTCGTCAGCGTACCCGTGCTTTCGACCCAAATCGAACACGTGGTCCATGAACCCGTCGGGCCCGCAGGTGTAAATGTGATGCCCGTTCAAATGCGCCGGGATGTCGCCTGCGGCAAAAGCAGGATGCGCGTCTGATCTACTGCAATGCAAGTGGACTTGCGCGGCGAAAGGTGCCCGTCTGAGTTCACTTTCGAACGCAGCCTTACTCGGATCGCTGATGCAATAATGCAGGGTAAACGGCGTGCCCTTCTCATGGAGATCATAGGCCATCGCGATCAGCGGCGTGATACCAATTCCTCCGCCCACCAAAGTGACATGCATGGCATCATGTGCGAGCGGAAAGAGGTTCTCTGGCGCCTTAATTTTGAGCGTATCACCTTTTGAAAGGCGCGCATGGAGCGCCTCAGATCCCCCGCGCGAATTCTGGTCTTTAAGAATTCCAAGGCGATACAACCCAGCCGAGCACGGAGCGCCGCAAAGCGAATATTGCCGCGTCAGCCCTTCTTCAATCAAAACCTCGACATGGGCGCCAGCTGAGAACGGAGGCAACACCGCGCCATCGGCAGGTTCCAACTCGACGATCATCACTCCCGAAGGGTGGTCGATCCGGCTTGCAACTTTGGTCGAGATGACAGGCTTAGCGGACATAGAGCCCCCCATTTGAGTCCACAGTTGAACCCGTCATCGAGGACGCTTGTGGCGAAGCCATCAGCTTTACGATGGCGGCAATGAATGCTGGATCACCGAGTGTCCCAACCGGGATTGATGCGGTCACAGCGGCCAATTTGTCAGCTGGCAGAATTTCATGCACCAGCTCCACATCCAGCGGGCCCGGTGCAATGGCATTTACCGTCACACCTTTTGCAGCAAGATCCCGCGCGAACACTTTGGTCAGTGTGGCAATTCCACCTTTCGACGCAGCATAATGCGCTCCGGTAGCGGCTCCGCCATTCTGAGCGGCAAGCGAGGACAGATTGATGATCCGGCCATAGCCCTGATCAGCGAATGCGCGCCCGAAGACCTGGCAGCCTAAAAATGTGCCACGCAGATTGACGTTGGTGACTTCGGTAAATTCTTCCGGCGTAATCTCGAACAAAGGCGTAGTTTTGGTGATCCCGGCATTGTTGACCAGCACGCCCACACCGCCCCACTGATCGCTCACATCGCTCAAGGCCTGTTCGAAAGCACTCTTGCCAGACACATCGAGAGTGAACGGCATGGCTCGCTGACCCGACGGATCAATCGCTGTACAGGTCGCCTCGGCGCGTGTCCGGTCCAGGTCGCTCGCCGCCACACGATATCCGGCAGCAACCAGCTCTCGAGCAATCACCTGGCCCAGACCACGCCCAGCTCCCGTTACGATCGCGACATCGTGATGATCAGGAAGGCTCACAGCAAATATCCGATGCCGTTGACTGAATCTTCGCTATTGGCGAGCCAGACAACCTTTTGCGCGATCTGAAGGCCGTTTGGACCGCGAACAAGGCGGTAGTCGACATTGGCCGCAACGGTCCGGCTGTTATCACGCTTGTGCTCAATCAGGATTTGCGCGGCGCGAACTTCAATCGCGTTATCGCTCTGATTGGATACTGTGAAACGCGACACAGTTCTAACGGTGCTGGCCGCCGTCAGCGCGGACATGGAAAAACTGCTCTTCAGCCGTCTCACCCGCATGTCTCGCATACTCTGATCGTCGTAAATATAGTTCAGACTGTTCGCGAAATCATCGCAGTCTTTCTCGATTGGGATGATGTAGAGGCCATCATCTGACCACACTTTGAGCCACTCGTCATAATCCTGACGGTCAAGCAATTCTGCCTCTTGCCAGATCAGTGCGGTCGCTTCGCTGAGTTGAATTGAAGTGCTCATGCCTGCATCATCCGTTTCCACTCGCCATAGGCGGCACGCATTCCAGTTTCGGCGCTGACATCACCCCGGTTTGAACCACCAGGGCCGTTGCCATCGCCGTCAAGGCCGCGATTGAGCATAATCCAAAGGTCAGGCCCGGCTTGCGAGCCACGCTGAACGCGTTCCCACGCTTCGGCATCGTCGGTGCTGCCAAAACCCATCGGGCCTTGGAAATGTTCGTGCAGCCGCAGCCGCATCTGGTTGGCTGCCTCAGGCCCGCCCTCCATGGTGATCGCAATATGACGGATCTCTGTCTCTTCGACTGAAATCGGACGCAGGGCCCGGAAAAATGCCATAGAACACGCGATGTTCGGGAATAAATTCAGGTTGAACCCGGTGCCGCCGACTGCCCGCACGATGCGGCGAACCTCTTCCTCGCTGTGTTCCTTGCGCAGCTCTTCGGCGAGCTCTTCAAAACGGTCAGGTATCGGATCATCCAGATTGGCATCGAGATCTACCAGTTCAGGGATCATCACCATGACTGAATGGCCATTGCCGAGATCTTCGACATAGCCGTCGCCATCAAGGAAGGAGAACAATTCCTCGGCTTGCGAGATCCAGCGAGTTCAGGAACGATTTGTGGACGACCGGAAAGTGATAGGCGTCGGTTGTGTTCTCAAGCTGGATTTTCCAATTGCCTGGGAAACGAAACTTATGCTCGCCGCCGGTGGAAACGGGATATCCGCCGCCCTGTTTCATAAACAGGTCAATCCACGGCTTTGCTTTGCCCAGAAAATCATCAAGGCTTGGGGCATCATCGTTATGCGTTGCGAAGATCAGCCCATTATAGCTCTCGGTCCGAAGGTTAATCAGACCGTATTCGGACTTATTGAAGCTCGCATCGTAGCCATCCGCCATCGGCACACCGCGCAGAGAACCATCCTGCGCATAACCCCACCCATGATAAGGGCACACAAAGCTTGCCGCATTGCCTTTTTTCGCTTCACACACCGTTGCCGCGCGATGACGACAACGATTGAGCAAAACGCGAACAACACCCTTGCGGTCGCGTGAGACGATAACCGGCTGCATGCCGACATGGGTGGTGATGAAATCGCCCTTGCCCGGAAGCTCACTTTCATGCGCAACCCAGACCCATGTCTCGCCGAAGATCTTATCCATCTCCACGTCGAAAATGGCTGCATCATTGTACAGGGATGTGTGCACACGGTCATGCTGAACCAGGTGGTCAAAATCAAACTCCGTAGAGTTTTGACGGGTGAAAGCAGTGGCCATTTCAGTCCCCTTTTTCCGGTGTTGAATTGGGAGTTGGGATTTTGGAGTCGTTTCTCCATTGTCCCTCGATCTGACGGTCGAGCAGATTGGTCGTTAGGAAACGATCAATTCGCCACGCACCGTCCTCAAATACGAAACCAAGCTTGAGCTGCGCAGCGAGCACGAAGCTCTCGCCGCACGCAAAGCTTGGCATCTGCAACATCATCCAGCTGCCCTCGGCCGTTTCGCCATCAACATTGATGGTTTCACTGGTGAGAAAATGCGCGTTGGAGGCAAAATGTGGTGGTTCGGCATAACCACGCAGGAATGCGACTATCTCGGCTCTGCCATTGTGCACGCCAAATGCCTGCTCATAGCTTGCCCCGCCACCAAGCCACTTCGCATTCTCGCCAAAGAGACTGCCGAGCTCATCGAAATCGGTATGGGGATCGAGGTCGTCGCAAATCTCCATATAGCGAGCGACAAGACCGCGGATCGCACTCTCTGCCTCAAGCGTAAACAACCGGCGCTCCAGCTCAGCCAGACGGGCATGATCAGTTAAAGAAGATGACGGGCTAGACATCTCGCGTGCGCTCAACCGTTCGCATATTGCTCAGGCACTTCGAGCGCGCGGCCCATCCGCGCCTCGACCCGGCAATATTTCCAAAGGCGATATTCGCCGATCTCAATCGTGCGGAACAGATTGCATGCTGCGATAACGCTGTCGCGATCGGGCATGTCGGCCATGATGTAAGCGGTCCAAGGATAGCCGTCGGGAGACGTTCCCACCATTGTCTCGTCATCGTCGAGCATGCCTAGGACTTCCACGCCCTCCATCTGGTTGATGCGTCCCATCATCTCGCCGAACGCACTCCAGACCTTCCCGATCTCTGAGGAAGGCAAATCGAAGAATGGTTGCAACACGGCAATGCACAAGAGCGTGCGAATTTTCTTAGGCTGTTCAGTCATGGCAATCCCTTTCAATATGGTCCGTTTGGCTCAAGCGTATCCAGGGATCGGCGGTTGCCCGACCAGAACCTTGCCCGCGTTCATAAAAGATCCTTCATTGAGGAACGCGTGCTGCGCTGTGACCATCGCGTCAGCGAGATAGCGGGACAGAGGATTCGCGTTGAAAATACCCATCGTGCCGGTCATCTCGAAACAGGCCCGTGCGACCTCCGCCCCCGCGCGCGCGGCATGGGATGAAGCCAAACGCAGACGCATCATGTCATCACGCGTCATTTCCTCGCGCGCTTCCGACTTTGCCCAGATTTCATCGCTCAATTCATAAAACCAGCTGCGCGCTGCACACAGCTTTGCCTCGCATTCGCCGAGATGGATTTGAACGTTGTCACGGTCGCCAAGTGTCGGCGCGCCGGTGATGGATTTCGACTTGTCGGCAATGCCAATCACATGGTCGACTGCCGCACGCGCAATACCCAGATTGCAGACCGCCAGCACTTGCGCCGAAATCCCCAATGTCGGGTAATCATAGGCCGTCGAATTGATCGTGGGGGCCGCGCCTCTCACCAAAATCCAGTCATCCGGCACAAAAACATCTTCAACAACCAGATCATGACTGCCAGTGCCGGTCATACCCAGCGTATCCCAAGTTGGATCGATCGTGACCTGATCCGCTGCGGCATAACCGCCATCAGCGGCAAAGGCGGGCCATCCTGCCCTTCAATACTGATGCCGACCCCAATCAGAGAGGCCCCCATGCACCCGCTGCCGAAGCTCCAACGTCCGCTGACCCGGACCCCGCCATCCACCTTCTTCGCGGGTTGGGGGGAAATACCGCGCCTGCGAAGACGATATCAGGCGTGTCCGCGTAAATTTTCGACAGCGTCTCTGGCGGGAGCGATGAAAGATATTTTGTGGCGAAAGCAAAGCTAGCCACCCAGCCCACCGATCCATCAGCCTCAGAGATGCGCTCAATGATTTGAAGGAAATCGCTAGCTGGCATTTCACTCCCGCCGAACTGGGTCGGAACGAAAGCGCGATACAGGCCAATAGCTTGCAGCTCCTCGATCACATCCTTGCTGACATGGCGTTGATCGCGAAATTCGTCGCGCCGAGCTGCAATGTCTTCGAGGAGAGCCTCAAAACGTGATTTATCAATGAACTCTGATGGCGAGAATTCTTTTGCATCGGAAATGTGCATGATTGATTCCTTCAGCTTTGAACTGTGTTGATTTTGGAGGTGTGGAGCGGCGCAAATTTCTGTGCCGCCGCGATCAATGTCTCGTCTTCACCCTTACGGCCGACAAGCTGGAGGCTAACCGGCGCGCCGTCGATCTCGCCAACAGGCACGCTCAAGGCCGGATGTCCGCTGACATTGAATGGTCGGCACAGGGCTGTCAGCGCCAGCATCTTCATCAGATCACCAGCATCCTCAAGGCGCGGCGGCAGCCCGGCAAGCGTAGGCAGCGCGACAATGTCGACAGCCTCCAGCGCCTCATTCAATTCAGCCGTAAATTCGCCGCGCACACGCTCGGCCTGCACCAGTTGATCGTCGCTAACCTGCCCCGCCTTTGTCAGGCGGTGGGCAATATCTGCGCCCAGCTTTCCAGTAGAAATCAAATGGCCGAACGCATTGTGGGTTTCCCGCGCAATGATCGTGAGGCCTAGCCCGGTTAGCATCATCAAAAGCATCAAGCGCAATGCCTTCATGGATCGAACCGAATGCGTCCTCGACCGAGCGCCGAACCATTTGCGCAACGGCTTCTTCTGCCGCAGTTTCAAGCCAGCCAAAGCGGATTTGGTCGATTGGAGGAAGTGGAGAAAGCTCAGGATCGATACACTGCATCGCTTTGTGCAGCACCCCAGCATCGCGCGCGAACGGCCCAACGCAATCCAGCGAAGAAAGCTTGGGCGCGCAGCCCGCTCTGGAAATACGACCGAATGTCGGCTTCAGACCAAATATGCCGCAACAAGCCGCTGGAATTCGGATCGAACCGCCTGTATCTGTACCAATTGAAAAATCACACATTCCGGCTGAGACAGCTACGGCGGAACCACTCGACGACCCCCCTGGTATCAGAGTCGGATAGTGAGGATTGCGCGGCGTACCGGACCAATCGTTGATCCCGGTCACACCATAAGCAAGCTCGTGCAGATTCGTCTTACCAGTGATACTGCAATTCGAATCAAGCAGATTTTCAACGATCTGGGCATTTGAATATGCTGGTTTTTCAGATATTAATGCCGCACTTCCTGCTGCACTCACCGCTCCAGCAAGGTCAATTGTATCTTTGATCATAACCGAGAAACGCCCGTCACCAACCCTAACCCTTGCAGCCAAGACCGAGTCGGCCTGACCATGCAGCGAGTCGTTTTCAACTGCCATAGGGGTGGAAATCTGGGTCAATTTGCATCCTCAAAGATAAAACTTGATTATTCACGTAAATTGATCCAGACGTGTTGGCAAGCAAAAAATAGATGTGAAGCAAATGAGGGTGTCTTGAAGAAAAAGGTTTTCGGAAACGCAGCGGATGCACTGGCTGGGATCGCCACCGATGGCATGACTGTCATGGCGGGCGGATTTGGCCTGTGCGGGATGCCGGCATCATTGATCGAAGCCTTGCGAGATACAGGCGCTAGCGCGCTGACTTGTGTGTCCAACAATGCAGGAACCGATGGCGAAGGCCTCGCCCTGCTTCTCTCAACCGGGCAAATCCGAAAGATGATTTCATCTTACGTTGGAGACAACAAACTGTTTTCTGACCTCTATTTGTCAGGTGCGATCGAACTGGAGTTCTGCCCCCAAGGGACATTAGCCGAGCGTTGCCGCGCAGGCGGCGCCGGAATTGCTGGCTTTTACACGAAAACAGGCGTCGGCACGGTCAATGCTGAGGGCAAGGAGATCCGCCAATTTGATGGTGTCCCTCATGTCATGGAAACGGGCATCGTCGCTGATCTGGCGCTGGTGAAGGCCGAAATCGCAGACGAAGACGGCAACCTGATCTACCGCAAGACCGCTCGTAATTTTAACCCTGACATGGCGATGGGTGGGCGCATTACCGTGGCCGAAGTTGAACAAATCGTCCCCGCCGGATCGCTGGACCCAGATCACATTCATACGCCAGGCATCTTTGTTCAACGTGTGGTCCAAAGCACGCGCGCCAAACGCATTGAAAAACTGACTGAACGCTCGAAGGAAGTCGCACAATGAGCTGGAGCCGTGATGAAATGGCCGCAAAGGCTGCCGAAGAGATCGAGGATGGATTTTATGTCAATTTGGGCATTGGCATTCCCACTCTGGTTGCAAACCACATTCCGGCGGACCGAGATCTTATCCTCCAATCCGAAAACGGCATGCTCGGAATGGGGCCCTTCCCGTTTGAAGGAGAGGCAGATCCTGACCTAATCAATGCGGGCAAGCAAACCATTACCGAACTCGACCGCACATCTTATTTCAGCTCATCGACATCCTTCGCGATGATCCGCGGCGGCCATATCGATCTTGCAATCCTTGGGACAATGGAAGTCGCCCAGAACGGCGATATCGCCAACTGGATGATCCCAGGCAAGCTGGTCAAAGGGATGGGCGGCGGCATGGATCTTGTCGCTGGTGCGAAACGCGTGGTTGTGATCACCGATCACGTCACAAAATCAGGCGCGGCAAAACTGCTTAAGCAATGCACGCTGCCCCTAACTGGGCAAGGCGTTGTGAAGCGGATCATTACCGATTTGGGCATTTTCGATGTGAAGGGCGAAGGATTGGCAGTCGCCGAAATAGCGCCTGGCGTCAGCCGTGAGCAGATCCAGAAGGCGACGGATGCTGCCTTGCTGGCGTGGCCAGACAAGGAATTGGCATAGCCGCCTGCGCGAACCGACTGGCAACGCTTTTCTTTTTAAAGTTTTGCCGCCATAGACAAGTTGATCTTTCAACTAAAGTTGAGAAGCCTCGTGAATTACACAACACCTGATGTCGATACAGCGACTAGGGATGCATATGCGACCGACGGAACCGAGAACCCAAAGTTCGATGTCCAAACATGGCCATTCTATTGGCTCATTCGCACGCATGACCGGTATCTTGAGTTTCTGGAGGCAGGCCTCAAAACCGTAGAGCTTGATGTTCCTCACTGGCGGGTCCTTATGCTGCTGTCGGGCGACCGCGCGCGCAGTGTCAGCTACCTCGCCAAGGAATCTTGCATCAAACTTTCGACAATGACACGGATTGTCAAACGCATGCAGACAGAAGGGTTGGTTGAGACTCGCCAGCGCGCCTCGGATGCGCGGGTGACCGAAGTCTTGCTGACGCGCAATGGCAGGCGGGCACGGCCGCTGGCCTGGCATCAGGCAGACCGTATCTATGGGATCGCTTTCGACGGAGTCGAAGCCGAAGAGATCGCTCAACTCAACGGAACGTTGCAAAAGATCGCGCGCAACTTAGCGGGCGCCTCTGAGAAGTAGGTGGGCATTTCCGCACATCGGACCTAAAAGACGGCCATCAATGCGCTTGGCCTCCACCGCCATTGCTAAAGCCCCTTTGCTTCACCCACGCCCGCGGACTTGTCCCATAAGCCGCTTTAAAGGACCGGCAAAAGTGCGTGTAGTCGGCAAAACCCCAACGATAGGCAATCTGACTGAGAGTTTCGCTGCCGCCGAGGTTTGATTCCATGTCCATCCTCGCCGCATCGAGCCTTTGCGCCTTAATCCAAGCAGTTAGCGATTGACCATCCTTCGCAAATAAATCTCTCAAATAGCGAGGGGAGATGTTGCATCCCGCGCTGACCATTTGGGGATTAAGCGCCTCGTCCTTCAGATTGTCGAGGATAAATCGTTTTGCGCGCTGCAGATGCTCGATACGCGGCTGTGTGATATCATTTGCGGTAGAATCGAACCTGGCGCCCAGCGCAGTCGAGACAAGACTGGTCAGGCTCCCGAAGACTTGGGGCCGCAGGCCTTCAGGCAAATTTTGCCCAACCGACAGCAATGTTTTCATATTCTGGGCAATAATTTTTGTCAGCGCATCTTGCCCATTGAGACGGATAGGAGCTGCGCCCGCCAACCATCGACAGCGTTCGTGAAAGACTTCTTTCGGCACCTGAAATACCGCTTGCTCAAAAAACGTGTCGAAACGCAGCTCATACGGGCGGTCACTATCGACAAATGTGATGTCACCCTCTGCTAGTTTGATTTCTTCCTGATCTTGCCAGATGGCCCCTCTACCAGCCGTTTGGCAGACAAAAATGTATGACGAGCCATCGCCAGCTCGAATAGCCTTCCGGCTGCGTCGGACAATCTGGGATCCTGCACGCACCAGAGCGATGCCGGTACGCCCGGACCGCAGCAACTCAATCTGGCCCGTGAACTCGTTATCTTGCAACAACTCCGTTTCCAGCGGCAAGAAAGCCGCGTTGACCAAACGATTCCAATGGTCGCCGCGCCTGGATGGCACCACCGCTTCTGTGGTGAAGCGGTCAAGCTGAGATAGGGTTGCGTCGGTCAAGTTGCCATCCTCACAAATTCATTACGTGAATATTCAACATTTTGCGCCGCCAGTGTCAAGTTTCACGGAAAGCATGAGCTAGGTTGATGATGAAGAATCGCGAAAGCACTGGCGATTCTGTCCAAATAAGTCGGCGAACTTTCGAAATTGATTGAGGGCGCAACAGCGGGCTTACCAGGCAGGTTAGAGGGAGTGACTTAAATGACGAGAAACGCACATCTAGCGGCAACCGCCTCACTATTGGCATTGGGTTTTGCTGCAAGCAGCGTCCACGCTCAGGAAATTGGCGGCACCGATCAAACGCAGCCTCAAGAAGAAGCGGAACAAGGCGGCATCAATACGATCGTCGTGACCGCGCGCCAGCGTGAAGAGAACATTCAGGACACACCTATTTCGATCACTGCGTTTGGTGGGGAAGCTCTTGAAAGCTAAGCAAATTTCAAATGTCGGCCAGATCTCTGACGTTACGCCGGGTTTGACAATCAATACATCAGCCGCATTTTCCGGAAGCTCCGCAACACCGGCGATCTTCCTGCGCGGTGTTGGCCAAGTTGACTTCTCGCTCAACACAGACCCCGGCGTCGGTCTGTATGTTGACGGTGTCTATATATCGCGCGCGGTTGGCGGGCTCATTGATCTGGTTGATATTGAGCGGATTGAGGTTCTGCGTGGACCGCAAGGCACATTGTTCGGCCGCAACACGATTGGCGGCGCTGTAAACGTCACTTCGAAACAGCCGGACGATGAGTTTGGTGGCCGTTTGAAAGTGACGACCGGATCCGATGACCGGTTACAGGTTCAAGGGCTGGTCAACATTCCTCTGGGTGAAAACCTGTCTTCGCGCTTTGCGGCAAACTACCACAAGCGTGACGGTTATGTCTTCCGCCCTAATGTTGGGGATTTCCTAGGCGATGATAACAGCTTTTCCGCTCGCGGCACGCTGGCCTTTGACAACGGGCCGTTGCAGCTGACCCTGTCTGGTGACTATTCGCGGCGGCGCGAGGCTTCGGCGCCCTTTATTATCACAGCGCTAGACCAAGACGCTCCTTTCGCAGGGTTTCACAATGCTGTCGTAGCTCCAGCAATCGACCCCACTCTTGCCTTTCCATTGGGAATGATGGGGCCGCCGAGCGCCTGCTTTATCGGCGCAAGCAATCCGGCTTGTTTCAACGAGCAGTCTGTTTCGGTCGGCGTGCCTGGCATAAATCAGGGCACTGGAGATTCCTTCTCTGACCTTGATGTCTTCGGCGTATCATTCACCGCTGAATATGAGTTGTCAGACGCAATCACTGTAAAGTCCATCACGGCTTACCGCGACCTCGACAGCAATTCCACAAACGAGCCAGACAGCGCACCTGTCAGTATCAATTCGACGGTCGACAGTTTCATCTACGAGCAGTTCAGCCAAGAATTGCAATTGCTAGGCACAGCGTTTGATGATCGGTTGAACTGGATATTGGGCGGCTATTTCTTTGCAGAAGAAGGCACCAACGAAAATTTCGTGAATTTTTCCGTCATTGAGATTCTCAGCGGCGGCACCGTCGAAAACCAGTCGATTGCTGCCTTTGGTCAAGCGACCTACGAAATCACTGATAGCCTGAGCCTCACCGCAGGTTTACGCTGGACTAGGGATGAGCGTGATTTTAGCCCCGAACAGCGCGTGCTGCGTGACATCGCAACAGGCATTCCTGAAGGCACGCCGATACTTCCGGTTGTGACCGCATCCACATCCACCACAAAAGTGACGCCGATGGTCAATGTCCGTTATGAATGGACGCCAGATGTCTCGACCTATTTCACCTATTCTCAGGGCTTCAAATCGGGCGGCTTCACTCAGCGCGTTTTCCCTCCAATCTTCCCTGAACCTGGTCAGGATCCGGTTGATGCCATTCCTGCCTTCGATGCAGAGACCGTCGACACGTTTGAGATTGGCCTGAAATCGCAGCTTCTCGACAATACAGTCCAGTTGAATGCGGCCGCCTACACCACAAAGTACAATGACCTTCAGGTGAATGTGCAGCTTGGCATCGCGCCGACTACCCAGAACGCGGCTGAAGCAACGATCAACGGGGCGGAATTGGAATTGCTGATTCAGCCGATTGATGCATTCCAGTTTAACTTGGGTGCGGGCTATATTGACGCGAAATACGACCGATTGGACGCAGGTGTCGTTGGCATCACTCTCGACAGTGCCCTTCCAGGCACTTCGGAATGGACGGTCAACGCCGGAGCCCAATATACCGCCGAGATCGGTGACCTTGGCTCGCTGACGTTCCGCGGCGACGTAAGCACGCGCAGCGAGTTCTTTTTCGATGCAAACAACGAGGTCGGACAAGACGGCTATACAACCGTGAATATTGGCGTGACTTGGGACAGTCTCGATGGAATGTATAGTGCCAGCTTTTTTGGGACCAATGTGACCGATGAACTCTATGCTGTTGCTGGTGCATCGATTCTCAACCCCGGCGGTTTCCAACAGAAACTCTTCGCGCGTGGTGCCGAATGGGGCGCGAGCGTAACTGTCAATTTTTGACGAATTGAGGTGACGGATCGGTCAGGTGTGCGAGCAAATGCAACCTGCGATCCGTCATTGCTGTGATCGTTCGAATTAGAAAGTGGAAGCAATGAGCAAGAGATTACCCATCAAAGTCGCTGCCGTGCAGGCCGCCCCGATTTTCTTCGACCTCGATGCCTGTCTGGATAAAGCAAAGAAATTCGTCGACGATGCGGCGAAGCAGGGTTGTGACCTGATCGCGTTTGGAGAAGCCTGGTTCCCCGGTTACCCATTCCATATCTGGCTCGGTGCACCCGCGTGGGGCATGCAGTTTACCACTCGCTATTTCGAAAATTCTGTTGAGGTGGGGACACCTGAATTTGAGCGTCTGTGTCAAATGGCGCGTGATGCCAATATCATGATTTCGACCGGAATTTCGGAACGTTCGGGCGGCAGTTTGTACCTGAGCCAAGTTCTGATCGGTCGCGATGGATCGATTGTGTCTCTGCGCCGTAAACTCAAACCAACCCATGTCGAGAGATCAGTTTTTGGGGAAGGATACGGCGCAGATCTCGTCGTTTCGGACACAGACATCGGCAGAGTTGGGCAGCTTTGCTGTTGGGAGCACATCCAACCGCTTTCAAAATATGCCTTGTATAGCCAGAACGAAGAAATTCACATTTCCGCTTGGCCTGCCTTTGTCGTCTATCGTGAGAACGCGCATGCGCTGGGCGCCGAAGTAAACATGGCCGCCTCTCAGATATATGCCGTCGAAGGTCAGTCATTTGTCGTGGCGGCAACGAGTGTGATCGACCAAGCTGCGCTCGACTTTTTCAAAGTTGGTGACGAAGTTCCGCCATTCATCGAGCTCGGCGGTGGGTCATCTATGATCTTCGGACCGGATGGCCGTAAGCTAGCAGAATTCCTTTCTGAAACTGAGGAAGGGTTGATTATGGCAGAGCTCGATTTCGATCAGATTGTGATGGCGAAAGCCGTCGCGGACCCGGCCGGTCATTACTCAAAACCAGAGGCCACACGTTTGCTGCTCAATCGCGAACCAATCAGACCTGTCGTTTCACCCGCCGAATATGCGGCCGAAGACACTTCTTCGTTTGAAACAATTGGTGGTCAGGAGGCCTCTGAATGACCAATATCGGGCCTCGTCGTAAGGCGCCGCCGGTTGCAAAACCTGAGGGGTTTGAGCCTCCATACGACGCGTTTGAACCGCGCTTCCGGGATATTGACGATCTGGTTCTGGTGACTTTCGGGATCGAGAATCGCGGCGGCGATGATACCGGTGCAAAGGCCCGCCTCTTGACTGAACTGGGCCATGAAACCGGCCCCAGTGTGCTAGAGCATGGACGCGTAAAGACCGGCTTCGGGCCAAATTGCGAAGTTTGGTTCGCCTATTGGAAGAGCCAATCGCAATATGACGCATGGCTAGCCGCTTCAGAGATTGAGGCCCTGTTCGAGGATAGTGCCTTTTTGACTGGTCCTGTCGGGCTGTGGCGCGAATATTGCCGTATCTCGCTCGATCATAACGAAACCTCAGGCTCCCGTGCGGAGAATGTCAGCGGTATAGCCAATATGGCCGATGCGATGGAGATCACGCCTGACCATGCATATTGGGGCAGCTGCCGCGATAGGATGGTTGCAACAGTTGATGATCAGTTGACAGCTACCGGGGGCGTATCTGACGTGCCAGCCGGTTCATCGCTAGGCCGCAGGGTTAAAGTGCAAGCGCCAGCGAATGCGTGCCTTATTAAGACAACGCAAGATCTTGCCATGATCAATGACGAGCAGTTTGCGAAGTACAAAGAGGATGTCGAACCCGCTTTGCACCGAGGGCTCACTCATATTCGTGAACATGGCGCAGATACCGGTTGCTTCGGTATGCGCTTTGTTGAGGAAATCGGCGGTGCGGAGGCCCCGCAACCACGCACTGTGGGACTTGGTTATTTTGCTTCGCTGAGTCATCTTGAAGAATGGACTCACCATCACCCCACCCATCTTGATATTATGGCCCAATTCGGCGGTATGGTGGAGCAATTCCAGGGGCAACCGGGCCTGCATTTGTGGCACGAGGTTTCCGTGTTTCCAGAAGGCTGGCTGACCGGTGACTATGTGAATTGTTCTGCCGATGGCACTTTGATGGCTTCGGCCTGATTTCCTTGGTCAGTGCCGATGGCACTGCGAAGCTACAGCGAACTTGTCTTGGGATGGCAGAGTTGTCGCGCGGCACGGCTAAACGCGGGTCCGGCAGTGAGGTTTTAACACTCAGTCAATGCAGCTGAGCGACGAGTCTTGTAAGCTTGATCCAAGCAGTTTCTGCACAACTCCTGCTACAGAGAGTATCGCAGACTCCTAGCAATCATTGCATTTCAAACACTTAAAAACGTGGTGCGCCATGCAGTTCGCAGCGAACCAGTCTCGCTTGTTGAATTCCCTGTTATGCAGGGAATTTACAGGGAATTGGGCCTCAGAATCATAATTTCTCCAATTGACGGTCCCAGACTTCCTAGGGTCACACGCAGTCTTCCCTAAGAATTGAGCAGGGAAATCCAGAGCATCATCAGGGAACAATTGGCCTGAAAGCAGGCAAAGGTGCTAACTCATGTGAGATGTCCAAAACGGAATTCGCCTTCTTCAACCGCCCGGTACACAGCTTTGTTCTAGACGTAGTTGACGATGGAGGTCGCGTTCCAGACGAACTGTTTCTCAAGGCCATTCTCGACTCCGATCCTCCGCTCCTCAGCGCGGCAGATATGTCGATGCTGCTGAAGGAGATTGCCCCCGAGGCTGAGAAGCGGGGCCGCAAGGCAAGGTCGGCAAAGTCACCACAAGAGCTCGCAAATTCTCTTCGCCCAGTTCGGAGGGAAGACGTTCCTCAGAAATTTTAGATAGTCTAATTGCTCGCTTTGAGAGCGGTAGCGGCGTTTCACAGTTCAAGCTTAGTTGGGCGTCCCAGAAAGCCCATGACAAGCGCCTTGGTGGAATGTTGGCCGTGGCCATCTATTACCAACTAAGGGAGCTAATTGAGCCTGATGCCAAGGAATTCGCCCATCCGATTTTGGGGACTTTCCCTATCAAGAAGCCGAATGCTCCTCTTAGAGACAAGGCGCTTACGATAACGGCAATGGCGTTGCGAAAGATCAATCGCGGTGGCCATGTTTCGAATGATCGGCTGAAGAACATCATCTCCGAGTAACAAAATGAAAAAAGACGAAGAATTTTGGGACATACAGGGCAGTAGCATTGTGATTGATAGGCCTCCTGATTTTTCAGAAGCGACCAATGAATACTAACAATCACCCGCACATTGAGATTGTCCGCACCGGCTCTCTCAAGCCCAATCCGCGCAATGCGCGCACTCATTCGAAGAAGCAGATCGGCCAGATTGCGGCGAGCATCAAGCAGTATGGCTGGCTCGGTACGATTATTGTTGACGACACCGGAATGATCGTTGCGGGCCATGGCCGTTGGCTCGCTGCGAAAAAACTGAGCCTGCGCGAGGTCCCGGTTATCAAGGCGCAGTTCGTGAGCGATGAGGACCTCGCAGCTCACAGCACAGTAAAGCCCACCGCGCTGATCGCCGACTTTTTGCTCGACTGCTCCAATCGCGGCGACCTGGTGATCGACTGTTGTCTCGGCTCTGGCAGCACGCTGCTCGCGGCGGAGCACACCGGGCGGCGCGGCGCCGGGATCGAGCTCGATCCGGGTTATGTCGATGTCGCGATTGATCGCCTAACCACAGCCAGCGGACTCGAGGCTGTGCTCGATGCCAATGGTCGTTCCTTCTCAGAAGTCGCGGCCGAACGCCGCGTAGGCGCGGCGGGCTGATCGATGAGCAAGGACCGCGAAGACAGTCGTAAGCATGAAGATAACGATGAAGGCGTTGGCTACGGCAAACCTCCAAAGAAACATCGCTTCAAAAAGGAGAAGTCGGGCAACCCGAATGGACGCGCCAAGGGAGCCAAGGGGCTCAAAACTGATCTTAAGGAAGAGCTTACCTCCGTCATAACCGTTAGCGTTGGGTGCAAGGAATATACGGGCACGAAACAGCGCCTCGCACTCAAGGCGCTTTCTATGCGTGCGTCTGTAGGAAACCTCAGAGCCATTTCTCAGCTTGTGTACCTGATCGTCGATGTTTTAGGTGTTGAAGACGAAGGGACCTATATACTTGTGTGACCCATTAAAAAGAAAGCCCAGCACAATGGCTGGGCGTTCTAGGTTAGTGTTCGGTTTCTTCGTCGGGCAGTAGTGCTGCAAGCGCTTCCAACTTGGCGATGAACGCCTTTAGTTCGACAGCTGAATTAGTCGCCCCCGTGACTGCCAGCCCTGCTGACGACAAACTGAAGTCAAGCGCGTCCTTATTCCAAAAGATCACATCTCCTTCAACACCCTTGCCCTTCGGCTGTGGTTTCTCTTGCACCTTGTCTGTCTCCTTGATGGTGGGTTCTGAGTCAGATTCTGGCTGCACTTTCTCCTCATTGCTATAACTTTCGCTATCCTTCAATAACTCCACAAATTGGTTAGTTTCCTGAAAACTCGCAATTGCGGGTTTCATCGCTTTTTCTGTGAAACCTTTTTGTGCAAGAAAGGCGCGAATTGAATTTTCAGACCGCGCTGAATCAGGAAAGCGCTCAAGAATGTCGGCAAATAGCTGGGGGGCTGCTGCTGCGAGCTGGGCAGCCTCGATTTTCTCTCCCTCCTCAATACCATAGATCAGGCTTTTTGCTCTGTCTGTTACCTTGACGTTGCCCTTTCCGGACTTCTCAAGCAAACCGAATTGATTGAGGGCTGCAATCAGCTTGATAGAGCGGCCAGTGAGACCGCTGTAACCAATATCCCTTGCCGCTGCCTCACGACTGATGATATTTTGATGATTCTTCTTATAAATCTCTTCCGCCAGCTCTACCGCTTTTTCAAGACTAATGCCGGGGTAGTTCGGGCTGCGCAGTCTAGCCATAATCCATGCTCCTTGTAATAAAGCATAATTGGCATGTTAAAATTTCTCCGTCAAGATAAAATAACTACTAACACCCATTTTCCGGTTACCAAGGCTTGACCCCATCCGGAGATTGTGCTGGAACGTTTTTGCCGAGTCCCAAAGAGCGACAAGCAGAAAGGTGGTGTTTGTGATGAGAGATGATTTTACGGAGCCAGTAACGATAGCTGGAACGAAAAAGGGCCGACCGTAAGGCCGACCCTTCCTGTTTAAATCGATGGCCAGAAGCCGCGATCCATAACGTCAAGACCTATGGAATCGCATTTCTGGCCATTGAACGCAAGGGTTTTGCGTAATGGTGCATGTTTGCGCTTATTACCGGATCAGGTTTGGCCGTGTAGAGCACGTTCGCTCTCACTGGCGCTCACAGCCCTGATAGTAACCGGTATCGTCAAGGTTTAGATTTCGGTCTAGACTTCATTTCAACACTTTGGCCCCGCTTCGGCGGGGCCTTTTTCTTGTCGAGCCTACGTTTCAATTCTGCGGGGTCTGTCTGCAAAAATCTTTCGAATGCTTCATCGGAGTCCATGTCGAGATACAATGGTTTCTCGCGCTTGTCGTTCATGCCGTGAGTTCCTTATAGGTAAGGCGTCCAGCTGTCTGGGCGAGTAGAGCATTCACTCTATCGCCTTCATCCATTTCGCGGAGATTGAAACGCCAAGTCATTTCACCGAGGTAGCGGTTGATGTGCTTAGGCGAAAGCCAATGATGTGTGCCGATGATCTGGCGTTTGAATATTGCCCAGACGCTTTCAATTCCATTTGTATGCAGAATGTAATGTCGGACATATTCACCCGCGCTGTGATTAACGCGGTGGTGGCTGTAATCACCTTGCAAGCCAAGAAATGAACCATGCTCATCAGTCATCACAGCAGAGCCTTTGGCAACATTGTCACGAATGACCGTTTGCACATTTTTGGCAGATAGGCTTGGCGTGGTGCCGGTGCGGAGTTCACCGCCGCGCTCAAGGATGCCCAGAACAGCAATTTTGCCTTTGCCACCCTGTTTGCCACCAGTCCGCTTGCTGGCGTGCTTATTTTTCTCCTTACCCCCTATGAACGTTTCATCAGCCTCTATTTCGCCGGTCAAGTCGCGATTGAAGGACTGTGTGCGAGCTGCTTCGCGCAGGCGATGTGTCATAAACCAAGCAGACTTTTGGGTTACGCCAATGTCTTTCGCGAGTTGGGTGCTGGCAATACCCTTTTTGTGGCTAGTGATTAGCCAGATTGCGAGCAACCACTTACGAAGCGGGAGTTTGCTATCCTCAAAAATGGTGCCGACACGAATGGAAAAGCGCTTACGGCAATCACCACACTTGTGGCTGCGCTTGTTTGAGAAGTGGTAGATGCGATCCGAGCCGCAATGAGGGCAGAAAGCGCCGTTTTTCCAGCGAATAGCCGTGAAATGGTCAACCGCAGCCTGCTCATCCGGAATAGCTTCCATCATTTGAATTAGGGAATTGAAAGACTGTAGCACTGGGTATCTCCGTTTTGTTACCCAGTTTATAGGCGTTTATTTGACCCAAGTCAATGGGTCACACAAGTATATAGGTCCCAATAAAATAGCCTCACGGCGAATAAGGGAGGCGTACTGCCTCGTGCTCGTGCGTTTTGAACCGCCCGGCTCCAGCCGGGCTGAGCATGAGAGGTATTATATGCGTCCATTGTTATTGGGGCCTGCGATTTTGCTCGTAGGCTGTAATCAATTTACCAATGCTCTTGATGCACCTGAAGTTCAGGCCTGCGAGCATTTCTTGAACGAAACTCTGCGGTCACCAGCAAGCTATGATCGTGTCGAGGTTGTGACCAAGCATGAGTCTATATCGGCTCAGGAACTTGATGAGATCACAGTAAACCCTCCTCTGTTGGCCAACGAGGACCCCGGTCTCCTGTTCGTGAGTATCGAGTACGAGGCGCAGAACAGGTACGGTGCCGTGATTAGAGCCAGCCAGCTTTGCGCCTTTGAGACTGATGGCGGTGAGTTCCCGCCCGGAGGCGATGCGTCATTAATGAGCCAAGCAAGGATGGCTGCGAATTCAACGTCCTTGAGAGACCTAGTCGCATCTGGTGCAGTGGATGGAACAGACCCAGAAGACTTGCCACAACAGAGGAAATACCCTTGCTGCCTGAGGTGACAACCGCTTAGCAAATGCGCCTAACGACAACGCGAAGAACGCGGTATGCAGGGAGTGAAGTGTTAGGTGGCCGTAACGGTCTCCACTTATCAAAGCCTTGGATCAACCGGTTCGCTCTCCATAGCCAACACACCAAAAGCACATTGATGAACGTGGCTGAACGGTGCGTTCTCGACAAATCGATGGAGACCTTCCATGCCAAGTGCGAATTCACGCAGCGCCATCCGGCGTTTCTGACCAAGCCCGCGACGCTTAAGTCGCTTAAGGTTTGCTTAGGCATGTCGTAGTCAGGACCATAGATGATCCGCAGATACTCCTTGCCCCGCACCTTGATCGTCAGCTGGACTAGACCTCTCTTGCCCCGGACTGAGAACTGCAGCGGC
The DNA here is from genome assembly GCF_057364945.1 of Erythrobacter sp. SN6-5. Taxonomy (NCBI): domain Bacteria; kingdom Pseudomonadati; phylum Pseudomonadota; class Alphaproteobacteria; order Sphingomonadales; family Erythrobacteraceae; genus Erythrobacter; species Erythrobacter sp. SN6-5. Next base: position 1,387,021 of record NZ_CP200282.1, on the reverse strand, counting down.
TTGACTACCATGCCTTCGCCACCACTGGCGGTAATCTCCTCCCACCAACCGATCGCCTTCTCGACCTGAGCTTCATCGCTCAAGTCGATCACGTGATAAGGCGTAGCCGTGAACAGGCTTGGATCGGCCCCAGCAAGACGATGAGCATGGCTCATGTGCCAGACATGATCCTTGTCTGAGTGCACAGCATTGCCAGACGCGAGCAGATGGAACGGAGCGATTTCGATGTCATCGAAGCTCTCTGTTGCACCGACATAGTGGTTGTAGGCCGTGCGATAGGCGTGCGCATTGGCTTGCCGGGTCGCGGATTGAGCCAGCAAGTCATCAACTGGCAGGCCCCGTGCTTTGGCAGCCTCGAATAGCTGCACCGTTTCGCCGAGACCTGCGACAGACGCAGCCCCAACGGGCGCGTATTGTTGGCTGATGAGACCGCTCGCTTTCAGGTTCCACGGCATGATCTCCGCGTCCCAGAGCGCCCAGTCCGCATCGAGTTCATCCCACATCCCGCATGCCTGCATGGCTGCGTGCAAGCGTTCCACTACAGCCCTCTCGTGCTGCGTATTGGGGAAGAAGCGCCGTCCGGTGCGACTGACAACAATGCCAGTTGAGCCATCGGTCACGTCAAAGCGTTTTGCCGCCACCTCTTCATCGCGAGCGATCGTCACGAGTGCGCGCGACCCCATATGCTTCTTCTCGGCTACAACGGTCTCGACACCCTGGCCTTTGAAATAAGCAAAGGCTTCTTCGGGTCGCTCAAGCCAGCCGTCTTTCTCACTGGTCTCAGGCGGTGACATGGTCGGAGGCAAATGGACGAGCCAACGCGGATCAGCCGCAAAACGGCTCATCACTTCCAACGCCGCGGCGCTTTCGTCTTCGCGCACCATGACGATGCCCATGTCGCGGGTCTCAATCGCCTGCTTGCCAAGAACATGCGAGATGTTGAGCTTGCCAGCATCCTGATCGTTGCCAATGACCTCTGCGTCCAGCGGTTTGATAGGCTCGTAATAGGTCTTCTCTGCCGGAACTTCGACAAGTTCCATCTCAGGGTATTGCAGCGCAGTCAGCTTGCCGCCGAAAACGCAGCCCGTGTCGATGCAGATCGTACCATTAGTCCAATGAGCTTCAGGGACTGGCGTGTGACCGTAAACGACTTTGGCTTTGCCTGAATACTCAGCCGCCCAGTTATAGCGCACAGGAAGACCATATTCATCGGTCTCTCCCGTTGTTTCGCCATACATGCAGAAACTGCGGATCGCCCCCGACGCACGGCCCTGCATTTCTTCCTTCAGACCAGCGTGAGCGACAACGAGGTTGCCGCTATCGAGAACGTAGTGGCTGATCAGGCCATCGAGCCATTCACGCATACCTTGTTTGAATTCATCGCTTTCGGATTCAAGCTGATCGGCCGTTTCGGCAAGGCCATGGGTGAGCTTGACCTTACGCCCATCGAGGAAGCGCTTAAGCTTATCATCGTGGTTGCCAACGACCGCCAAGGCGATGTCGCTACCGACCATATGCTTGGCGATCCGCAGCACGTCGGGCGAGCGGGGGCCGCGATCCACCAGGTCGCCTACGAACACAGCCTTGCGTCCTGCAGGCGCTTGCACCTCGGGTTCGCCGTCTTTCCATGAAACTGAGTAGCCCAGTTTTACCAGCAGGGTCTCAAGCTCGTCAGCGCAGCCATGAACATCGCCGATGATGTCGAACGGGCCAACCTCTTCGCGCCTGTCATTCCAAAGCTTGGCGCGCGAGATCTTCACGGCGTCAATTTCTTCGACCGAGTTCAAGACATGCGTCGCGCGGATACCCTCGCGCTTCATGTTGCGGAACGAGCGCTTGAGATCGATCATCTGCCGTTTAACAGGACCCGGCCCAAACTGCCGATCTGGCCGTTGCTTGTTGCGCTCAATCGCGAGGCTTTCTGGTAGCCTGAACACGATTCCAACAGGAAGAGCGTGCCACTTTCGTGCAAGCGCCACCATAGACTTTCGCGCAGCCGGCTGGACGTTGGTCGCATCGACCACTGTCAGCTTCCGGTTTTTTAGCCGCTTTTCGATGATCGCCTTGACGATGTCGAAGGCATCACCGGTTACGGATTGATCGGTCTCATCATCGCCAACCCAGCCGCGTGCTTTGTCTGAAGACACAACCTCGGTCGGTAAGAAGTGCTTTGCCGCAAATGTTGACTTGCCCGTGCCTGATGCACCGATCAGCAGGACCAGCGCGAACTCGGGAATGGAAATCTCTTTGGTCTCAGTCATGGTTCGTGTCTTTGATAATTTCTCTGAAGAGCCGATCCGCTTCCGGGCGCAAATCAACCCTGCTCTTTTCAATGTCTGATGCAGCGTTCCGGGCGTGCTCAAATTCGGTTTGGACAAGCGCGTCGATCAGTGGTTCTCGCGATCCAGTGCCTAGCTCTTTCGCTTTGCTTTTGGCCTCGAGAATGCTGGCCAGCCGTTCCGTTGTTTGCTCATCCAGATCACAGCCATCGAGCAATGCCTGAAAGTTCATCGGAGGAATGACCTCTGGGTGCGTCCGGGTCCAGCGGATCGCCATCGCAGGCCTCACGACATAGAGATACTTCTTGAGACTGATCTCATCCCGTCCATCGATGTAGGTGTTCCACTGCCGCTCGCCGAGACGACGATAGTGATTCAGGCAAGCTAACCCATGCGCAACCTGTTGGCTGAAGTGGATGAGCTTCTCACACAACTCGTCATGCCAGAGGTATCTGACCGGACTGGATAGCCATTCTAGCAGGACAGGGTTTGGCTTGAGCAAAAGCCCGAGCGCCTTGCGGACATCCCAGCCGTTGACGTCCCAATCGTCTTCAATGGGTCGTTCAATGACGTCCCGCCCAGGGTGAATGGACAGATACCAGTCGGCCGGACGCGCATAGACGAAGCGAACATCATAGTCGCTGTCCGGGGAGGGAAAACCCCAAGCCCTGCTTCCGCTTTCGATCGCGAAAAGGATGCGCACGCCTTCTGCCTGCTCAACGTCACTAAGCTGAGACATGATTTGGGAGCGGATTTCCGGTGAGATCGAAGACTGAAACTCCATCATTTCGAGCCTCCATCACTTCGACGGAAGACAGCCATCTGGGTCGGCGCGCCGTGGTCTTCGTGGACTTCGCCGACGGCAGTGAAAGACACGTCATAGCCGAACTTCTCCGCCTGAGCCTTCGACCAATCCTCAAACTCTGAGCGCGTCCACTCAAACCGATGGTCGGGGTGACGTAGCGCGCCAGGTTCCATGCCCTCGAAGAGCACATTGTATTCGCTGTTGGGTGTGCTCATCAACACGGTGCCAGGTTTTGCATAACCGAAGAGCGCATCGGCAAAGGCGGGAAGCCTCTCGGCATCCATATGCTCAATCACCTCGACGACGGTCGCGGCATCAAAACCCTTCAGGCGGTCGTCACGGTAAACCAGAGACCCTTGCACTAGCTCAATGCGCTCGCGCTGATGATCGCCCATTCGCTCTAGCTTCAGCTTCTCCGCAGCAATGCCGAGAACTTGTGGTGCGACCTCTAAGCCCAGGATTTTGCGGAACTGAGACTTCTGAACCAGCCGCTTGAGCAACTTACCTTCGCCGCACCCAAGGTCGAGCACAGACGAAGCGCCAGACCTATCGAGTTCAGCCATGATCGAAAGTATACGCTGCTCGTTCAGCCGAATTGGTTTCTCTATAGCGTCTTCAGCTTGATCCTTCTTCGCCATTGCTTCGGCAGGTTCCGGCTCAACACTCTCGTCGAGCCGCCTGAGAGCGGCACGCGAGAGCGACCGAAAGCGCAGGTAGCGCTGTGCGATAAGATCTTTGTGCGGATGTCCTTCGAGCCAGCCTTCGCCCTTACGCAGCAGCTTCTCCACTTCGTCATCGCCCATGTAATAGTGCTTGTTGGCATCAAGGACTGGGATAAGGACGTAGAGGTGGCTGAGCAGATCACCGATCTTATGACTGCCGCTGATAGTAAGCTTCACATATGGACTGGTTCCCCACTCAGGATGCTGAGGGTCAAGCTCAAACGGTTCTACCGCAACCGAATAGCCCAGTGGCTCGAAAAGCTGTTCGACAATTTGCCTGTCGCCGCGCACAGGTAACGGAGCAATCGTCGCCTTGAGTGGGATGGAAGTCTCAGCCAGTTCCTGCCTATGCTTCGATCTGCCGCTGAGCGCCGTCCCAAACGCTCGGGAAAGCGCGACAGAAAGCAAGGACGATGCGGCATAAGGCCGGTCATTCACATACTGATCTTCAGCGCCGCGGTGCCGCCCCTTCCCGCGAACCAGTTGCACCGGATCAATGTCGAGTGACAGGGCTACCGTGCACGCGTCGTCGGATGCTTCGGGAAAGAACACCGTTCCCTTCCCAAAAGAGAGATCAACCTCATGCAAGTTGTCAGGGTTCTTCATCAGTAGGAAGCCCAGATCAGATGCCGGTTTGTGCGTCGTTGAAATCGTCAGCAGCATGTCACCAAAAAAACCCAATAAAAAACCCTTCCGGATTGTCGTATCCGAAAGGGCGAAAATCACTCATCAATTCCAAGAAAAGATCAGACTTCGCCCACCACTCCCAAATTGTTCTGGCGGGGCAATTGCGCGCACAGCAACTCTCGCGAGTAAATCGCGATTGTAAAGCTTGTCGGGCTGTGAGGCTTTGTCAAAATCATAGGGGCTGTTCGCGTAGCGAATGCAGAAAGTCAACCGATTGCGGTCTAGATGAAGTCTGACAAGCGGCATAGCTTCATCTTTGAGCGCGCGCGGCCAATGGCTAGACTACATCCTATCTGAAAGACTCAAAGATGTAGTTGATCAATGTTCTCATCACCGAACCAATTTGCGAGAGTCGCGAGGGCGTCAGCGGATAACTCTTGAGTAAACAGGAGTGCAAGTCGCTTCTTTGCTCTGGAACAACAGACATAAAATAGGTTCCGGTTCCGCTCATATGCCTCCTGCTTGCCAACCGGCACTCCCGTTTGGGTCCATTCTAGCATCTGCCCAAAGTTGTACTTATTCCAGCCCCTGCCAACGACCACCAGAACGTCGTCAAACTCAAGCCCTTTTACGCCATGCTTAGTTTCGAAAGGAGAATGTCCAGACAGATAGCGGGTTAGGCCAGCCACCTCGGAGTATGGAAGCATCCTCAAGGACTTTAGCTCGCCAATTCTCCGATCAGGATCGTCAACTTCAGCCTGTTCCAAAAGCATTTGATCAAGCTTCAGCACGTCATCAGGAAGTGGAATGACTTCCGCGTCATTTATGAAACTCAAGACCTCCCCTATCGATGCATTTGTCATCAACTCATTCAATTGCTCCATATGCTCGGACCAGCGCACCTTATCGCCAGCGCCCTTTATGCTTGGAAGTTTGGACGAAAGGGCGTCCATCATCCCCCCATATCTTTTCTCTGAGAATGCGATTCGAGCAGGTTCTATTGTGCGTGTAAGAAACTTGAGGTGCGGTTGATCGGGAAGGAGAAAGTCATCGTTGAACGTGAAGTTGGAGGCTATTCCTAGATAGCCTTGCTCCGTCGCTAGTCCCTTGTGGGTGAGCATCAATATTCTTGAAGACGAGTCGTTCAAATCCCACCCTTGATCTGTCAGATTTTCGAGAACCAGTTCGTAGGCCACTCGAGCCGCGGTGGCTGGCAAATCCCCTTTCCAATGTCCTCCGCCTTGCCCCCCTCTCCGTTCGCCTGTCCAACCATTCGTGTGAAAGGCTTTGATCGACCCAATGCTATCGGGATCCTCTGGAAATTGCGGTAGTTCTGGCCGCATCTGATTGAGCTTGGCAACGATCGTGCTCGTGGATCGAAAATTTGCTTCTTTTCCGATGGTGGCGATGTTGGGGTGATCAATTTTTCCGCATCCAGGTCCATAGATCTTCTGCCAATGGTCACCAAAGAAACCAAACTGAGGCCCAGTTTCCCCTTCAATGAAATGCTCGACTATTGCGTTTGCCCATTGAATGTCTGTGTCCTGATATTCGTCGATGAGGATCACAGGGAACTTTGCGGTCATGATTGTGCGAAACTTCGCATGCTGCATCATTTCAACAGTGAGCGGTATCACATCATCGTGATGAAGCGAAACAACGTCATCTGTAACGAAGCGAAACCCAAGATTGTATTCGATCCGTCGATCGTCGATCTCACCGACCTCCTCGAGTTTCGGTACCCAGGCCTGAAGCTTAGTCACTTCTTCCAACAGTTGTCTTTGGAACGGGCTTATAAGGTGCCAGCAGAATGAGTGGATTGTTGCGACTTCGATTAGAGGATGATTATCGATCCGTTCTTCGATCTCGTCCTTTGCGGCGTTCGTGTAGGTGATACATGCGACACGCTGTTGTTTTTTGGCAAACTCGCCTTGGCGCTGATCTATTAGCCAACGTAATGCTCTGACCAATGAATATGTCTTTCCAGCACCCGCTCCGGCTTCCAATCTAAAGGAGTGACGCGCCTCCAATTGATTGATCACTTTCGTCAATGCCTCTCGACTCGCTTTTTCAGCGGGAGATAGATCCTGGTCAACCATCGCTAGCACCAACAGCAGCCCCATCGCCGCCCGTGACGTCTGTCCTCAGCCAAACTAGACCATCTTCAATGTACTTAGGCGTCTCCCACTCATTGTCATAAACGGCATAGTGTAACGCAAACGCGGATTTTTTCTCTTGTCCGGCGAGGCGTTGCGCTTCTTTTTCAGCGTCGATGGCGTTGTCCTCAACGAGTTCAAATTTTTCGTAGTTCTTTAGAACAAACGCGTCTTCAAACGTCCGCCCGCATGCACCCGAGTGATGTTCGATTGTTTGATAGGCAATACGAAGCTTGCCATCAGTTTTGTCAACTTCGCTCTTGGAATGGAGGCTTGCCAACTCGCATGGGTCCTCGCCGAACCAGTTGCGGAGCGTGACGTTGCTCGTTCTGCCCCCTTCAGAGACCACTTTCCCCTTCCATTGTCCCGCCCCATCGTCTTGTCCGACCGCATCGACGTCGGTGACGATCAAGGTCTTAAGCTCGAGGAATTGAAGGAACTCGAAGAAATGGTGCGCGTATGCTCCGCCAACTTCGATAAGGGTGATGTACTGAGCCGTCGCTTCTGGTTTGCCATCATCAAGAGGGGCGAGTTTGCCAAGCATAACCGGGACCATAAGCCTTTCACTCATTCCCTCGACAAGAATTGCCTTGTCGGCAAAAAAGAGATCGCAACGAGTTAGCGTTATGTATTTGTGTAGGAAATCTCTGACCCCAGGATCGATATCTTTCAGTCCTTGGCGAAGATCTTTCACCGTGGCCGTCCGAATTCCGTCAATGCCTGAGGATTGAGCGCAAAGGAAATAACGAATGCACTCAAAACCCGCCTCATTGGCAATGTGAGACGAGTGAGTCGAAACAACGAATTGTACGGGCCACGACTCCGCGGTCGCGTCGGCTTCGACTAGGTTGGTAACCAGTGCCTCCAGTTGGCGAATGAAGACTTCCTGCATTTGAGGATGAAGATGCGCTTCCGGTTCCTCAATAAAGATCACCTGCATGCCCGGAGTTTCATCTGCGGAACGGTAACGTTTGAAGAAACTAACGATCCGCATGAGAATCAGGATCAGGTTGCGCACGCCTAGGCCGTTGTATGACTCCGGGAGCGCAATTCCGGAGTGGCCTTTGTATCTGACTGTCGTGAAGTTTGAGATTAGGCGGGCCACCTCAAGAGTGATCTCTGTTAGCAACTCGGTGTCATTCAAAGCACCGAAACCAAACGTGCTTAGTTGCGGTAGGAGCTTGTCGAGTTCTCCCCTGACGTTCTCCTCTAACGTTGCTTGGACATCTTCAATGGCTCCTTCGAGAGACTCAGCCAGTTGTCGATCATTTGGATCTGCATTCGGTTCTCGTGCGGCCAAGAACAGTTGTTCCAAGACTCGCCCTAAGATGTCAGCTTCACCTTGAGACTCGTCGTCAAGTCCGCGCTGCGCGTTGATAAAGCCTGTGTTGAGCAGCGAAGATAGGTTCGACGGGGAGATCGTGCCGCGGTTGGTAGAATCATTCGGATCCTCAGCCCACATTTCAACTCCAAAATTTGCCTTTAGTCGATCTCGAATCAGTTGCAGGAGCTTCCTTTGGTTCTCCAGAACATCAAGTTGACCAGGAGCGTCAGCGAAGAGATCCACTATTCGCCCATCCTTGAGCGAGAATCGCAAAACACATACCGCCACATCAGCGGCAGGATCCAAGTCGACTATAAATGGAGACAAAGCACCATAGTCTGGAACCGTTGGATCATATTTAAAAAAGAGTCTTAGTTCGATTGCCGGAAGAAGCTCTCTGACTTCCTCTTCAGGCCTTCCTTCTGCATAGGCCGCAGCCGCGCTAACAAAGTCGGAATAAGATGCGGTGGAGAAGTCCTCGATCGCGAAACTCTTACCTCGATCATCTAAGAATCTCCTGAGAATCTCATAGAGTGAAGTCTTCCCGCTGTTGTTTCGTCCTACGACTACGGTCGTCTGGTCCTCGAGGTCCAATTCTATGTCAGACAGAAGGCGAAAGTTCTTAACTCTGATACGGTCAATTTTCATACTTGCACCCTGTCAAATGAAGGGGCGTGACCTGCATCAAGCGTGCAAGAATGCCTCCTCAATCGTAACTTCACGTCATCAAACTTGAGACCGCTTTATAATATTTTGTAGCAAGTATTCGATTGATTAATTTGTCAATCAAGTAATTATAGCAGTGATCAAGGAATGCGTTGCCGTTAACAACATTGGTAGCAAATTCCAGAGCCGCCGAGGGTGGGGTCCTATACCGCATGCGGACAGGAAGTTCTTGAGAAGGACCCTCGGTTCAGTCAGCAGCGCTCACGTGCTTACTCCGTGATTGCTGGAGTAGCACTACCGAAACTCAGAATGTCCTAAGTTATTGCAAAGGTGGTGAGTCCTGCTGGGTTCGAACCAGCGACCTACTGATTAAAAGTCAGTTGCTCTACCGACTGAGCTAAGGACCCACACATGGCATGGAATCGCGCCGCAAGCAGCGCTGCCGGAGCGCTCACCTAGATAGAGCGCGCTGCCTGGTCAAGCGTGCATTGAGCTGGCTTATAAAAAGTCCGCTTAAGGGATCGCGCCAAGTGGGCGCAATTGCCGCGGCGGGTCCGAGCACAAAGCGGCGTTCGTGCATGCGTGGATGCGGGATCGACAGCCGTTCGCTGGCCCATATCCCCCCGCTCCAAAGAATAATGTCGAGATCGAGCGAACGCGCACGCCAGCGCCGCCCGCGTCGGTTTCGGCCGAATTCCCGCTCAATATTCTGCAAGGCGTCCAGCAGAGCAAGAGGTGTATGCTCGCATTCGATAACGGCGGCCGCATTGGCATAAGTGCGCTGGGACGGACCAATCGGAGCGCTCGCTATGATCGGAGAGACAGCGAGCATATCGCCAATATCGCCGAGCGCTGAAAATGCTGTGCGCACCACCTCTCGCGGCGGGCCAATGCCCGGCACGCGCATATTGGAACCAAGCGCGATCAGGTAAGTGTGAGCGCTCAAACCGGCGACCTCAAACGTCTTCAGCAATTCTGCCATAAAGCTGCGGGCGGCGATCTCTAAAAAGCCCATGCCCGCCCGGTGCTTCGCAGCGCGGGCAAGATCGAGCTCTGCGATCAAGACGCCGCTCTCCTCCGCACCATATTCCGCCACCAGATCGCCCCACTCATCACTGATGAATGAATGGCCGTAGAAATTCTGCACGGCCTCAGCCGGGCCCTCTACGTCGATACGGTTGCTGGCGACCACTGGCATGCAATTGGAAACGGCATGGCCGACCATCGCGCGGCGCCACATGCGGCTGGTGTCCAGCTCTGCGTCGTAAGGTTCGGAGCCAATTGCCGTTGGATAGAGCAGCACTTCTGCGCCCTTCAGAGCCATCACGCGGGCGGCCTCTGGATACCATTGATCCCAACAGATGCCTACGCCGATGCGCGCGGTTTCTCCGCCGCCCAGCGGCACATCCCATACTTTGAAACCGTCATTGCCAGGACGGAAATAGAACTTTTCCTCATAGCCTGGGCCGTCGGGAATGTGGCTCTTGCGATATGTCCCCATAATCTCGCCATCGGGGTCGATCACCGCGAGAGTATTGTAGTAATGGTGGCCGTCACGCTCAAAGAAGCTGGTCGGGATCGTGACTTTGAGGCTCGCCGCTAGCTCACGCATGGCGATGACGCTCGGATGCTCTGCCGTTGGCCGTGCGAGCGCGAACAGCGCCTCATCTTCCTCACGGCAAAAGTATGGGCCAGAGAAGAGTTCGGGCGGCAGAATTAGCTGAGCGCCCTTAGCTGCAGCTTCCTTCACCAGAGCGCCGACGGCGGCGATGTTCTGAGCTTCGTCCTTGTGTCCAAGGGCAAGCTGAAGGGCGGCGACGGTAAGCTGGGTCATCGCGCGGATTTACCTCGTTCTGCTACTGCCGCCGCTGTTAGCGATCATTCAGCCTTCTTGAACAACAGCGTCATGCGATCGCTCTCACCAATCGCCGTCAGCTCCTCACGCCCCTCATCACCGCCAGCAAAGCTGGGCGGCAAGGACCACACGCCGTTCGGGTGATCGGTGGTGTCATTGGGGTTGGCATTGATCTCAGATGTATCGACAAGTTCAAAGCCTTGACCCTCGAAATAGGCGATCAGTTCCGCCTGCTTGAGGTAACCTGCATTGCCATCTGCAAACTCATCGCTCGCATCCGCTTTGGCGCGGTGCTGGACCACGCCCAGCATGCCGCCGGGCTTCAAAGCCGCTTTGAGGGCAGTGATTTCGCTATCATCAATGCCCCAACGTTTGAGGTTGTGCATCATGCGAAAGATCAGCACGCGGTCGACCGTGCCATTCAGCTCCTCAGGCATCGCATTGCCGAAATAGAACGGCAATTTCTCCGCCGGAATGCCAAGCGATTCAGACTGCGTCACCGCGAAAGTTTCGCCGCCCTCGCGCACGCGGGCAACGAATTCCTCGCCAATGCTGGCGCCCGCCTCTGGTGGGAAGCCAACCGCAATATAGCTGCCCTCATCGCTCATCAAAGGCGCCAGGATACGCGTGTACCAGCCGCCCCCTGGCGCATATTCGATGACAGTGTGATCGGGTTGTACCTGGAAAAACGCCAGCGTCTCAGAGGGATTGCGAAAGGCATCGCGCGCCTTGTCATCCGCGCGCAGATCAGCGGCCAGCACGGTCTCCAGCGCGCTGCCCTGGGCCGCTGTTTCAGCGCCGCCGCTCTCACCCGCATCAGGCGCACAAGCCGACAGGGCAAATGCGCCCGCGGCGGCTAAAGTCAGAGATCGCATCATGGGTTTTCTCCTTGGCGTGAGCCTCAGTTCGCTTTCTTGAAGAGCAGCGTCATACGGTCGCTTTCGCCGATGCTGAGATACTCGCTGCGGCGGGGATCATCTTCGCCGGTGGCGAGGACCGGAGGCAACGTCCAAACGCCGCGCTCCCAATTGGCTGGGTCTTGCGGGTTGGCATTAATTTCAGACGATGCGACCAGTTCGAAACCTGCCGCCGTAAAGACCGACAATAGGCGCTCGGTCGGAATATATCCTGGAACCGGATTATAGTCGTCAAAATTCGCCCCTTCAGGCGCGCGGTGCTGAACCACGCCGACCATTCCATCATCCTCCAACATCGTGCGAATCACGCCAAGAACTTCGTCTGCGCGGTTGCCGTTGACGAGACCGTGCATCGAACGAAAGATCAAAACGCGGTCGACCGTGCCAGCCACGTCTTCTGGCATTTCATCTGTTTCAAACGCGGTGACAGCATCGGCCTCAATGCCCATCGCCTCAGCCAAGCCTGATTTGAAATTTTCAGTCCAGCTCTTGGTGCGCGCTTCTTGTGCCCGTGTGCGGTAATTGCGGCCATCGCTGTCTTGGTTGATCGCCATATATTTGCCAGCAGGCATCAAATAAGGGGCGAGCACTCGGGTGTACCAGCCGCCGCCAGGCCCATATTCAACCACTGTATGGGTCGGCTCAACCTGAAAGAACGCCAGTGTTTCGGCCGGATTGCGATATTGATCGCGCGCACGGTCGTTATCGCGGCGCTCATGCGCTAGCACTTCGGCGAGACTGGGCGCAGCAACATTATCTTCAGCCATCGCAGGTGTCACTGGTGACAGCGCTGCGAGACCAGCGAGAGCGGCAAAAGGGGCAAAAAATAGGGGCTTCATTGGAGGTGTCCTCATTTTGATCGAACGATTGCGCCCTTCAATAGCCGCTGAGCGGGCGAAGACAAGTTGCCCATCGACCGACGTGTGACCAGAACGGGCTAATGACAAACCGGCTCAGTGTTCTTATCTCCTCACCCAACAAGGAGTTTTGATCGATGGAACAGGCAATTGTTGCAGGTGGATGTTTTTGGTGCACCGAAGCAGTCTTTCGCGATGTGGTCGGCGTGAGTGAGGTGGAAAGCGGCTACATTGGCGGCGATAATCCCAACCCGACCTACAAAGAAGTGTGCAGCGGAACGACTGGTCATGCCGAGGGTATCCGTGTGACTTTCGATCCAGCGACAATCAGCCTGCCAGAGATTTATGATGTGTTTTTGGGCACCCATGATCCGACCCAGCTGAACCGCCAGGGCAATGATGTCGGCACCCAATACCGCAGCGCGATTTTTCCGCTCAGCGATGCTCAGCGGGAAGAAGCAGAGGCTGCGATTGGGCGCTGGAATACGGAAAATTCTGGTCAAGCTGTGACCACGATTGAAGGGCCATGCGAATGGTATTCAGCGGAGAATTACCATCAGGAATATTGGGATGGTGAAGGCCAAAGAAACCCTTATTGCCTGGCGACCATCCCGCCGAAACTGATGAAGCTGCGCAAAAGCTTTCAAAACAAGGTGAAGGCGTAACGCGCGGCTGATCGATGCAGCTTGCCCGGTCATATACTGCCAATCACAAGGTGCTGAGCGACGGCTCGGTAGCGTTTGAATGTTCGCAAGATACGGCCGAATGGCCTTGGCTTGCCCTGCCTGCGCAGCATCCGCTCGTAATCCAGACTCAAAATTTCTGGACTAGTGTTGGCGCCACCGCCGCCCTGGGCACGCGTGATGACAGCAAATGGAGCGCGCTGACCTGGACGGATTGGGCGCTGGACGATCTTAATGCGGATCAGGCAGCGCGCGGGGTCTTTGCCCTCAGCGGGGATGATGGCGAGCTGGCGTTTAGAACCGAGTTGTTTGATGCGCAGGATCGCCCAATTGCGCGCATGGGCGGCAAGGGTGTTGTCTTCAGAACCCGCAACTTTGAGGAATGGCGCGAAGGCTCCAAAGCCTCGGCCAAGCAAGATGCACCTGCTTCGATGCAGTTTGGCTATGCGCCGCGCGAGTTACTGGGCCTGACGGAGCGCGAGCCGCCATTGATTGGCCCTTTGGTGGAATCGCAGGAGGGCCTTGCCGCGACCGCGCTTGTCACAAGGGAGAATGGCCTGATGCCCGGCCATCCGTTCTTCAGCGGATCAGGTGACCATGTGAACGCGCCGCATCTCGCGGAATTGGCCCGGCAGACGGTGAGCCTTCTATGCGAAGGCTCGGCTGTACTGATTGCACATGGTGAGATGGATATGCACCGTTACATTGAGTTGGGCACAGGGATTTCGATCACGATTGAGCAGCAACAAGGCCAAACTGCTGTGCTCCGTGTCAGCCAACTTGGCCGGTCCTGCGCGGTGCTGAAGATGACATGGATTGAGGTTTGATTATTCCGGTTTCATGAACCGGGCGATAAAGAACCCATCGACCCCGCCTTTATCGGCCAACATGCCAGGATGCGTGCGGACGTGCCCCTCTTCGCTCGGCTCCATTCCATCGGGCAGTTCATCTGCGGTCACTGGCAATTGCTTCAGCCCGTGCTCATCGGTGACGCGGCGCGCCTGGGCCTCACCTTCTTCAGGCTCCAAAGAACACACAGCGTAAATCAACGTACCACCGGGTTTCAGCCATTGGGTAGCGCGTTCGATCAGCATGATCTGAAGGCTAGTCATCTCTTCGATCTGAGCGCCGCCAATACGATGAAGCACATCGGGGTGGCGGCGGCAGGTGCCGGTCGCGGTGCACGGTGCATCGAGTAGGATCGCATCATAGTGATGCTTTGGCTCCCACTTGGCGGCGTCGGCGCGGACGGGGGATGCCTTCAGCCCGGTGCGTTTCAAATTTTCCTTGAGCAAGCCAAGCCGCCGCTTACTGATATCGAGCGCCGTTACTTTCCAGCCTTGCGCGGCCAGTTGCATGGTCTTGCCGCCGGGCGCAGCGCAAAGGTCGAGCGCGTGACGACCTTCGCCATCTCCGAGCAGATGCGCAGGCAATTGCGCGGCCAAATCCTGCACCCACCAATTGCCATCGGCAAAGCCGGGCAGTTTTTCGACCGAGGTTCCGCGCGGCCAGCGGATATGCCCAGACGCAAGACTGACCCCGCCCATGGCCACCGCTTGTTCGGCCGTGCTGGCCGGATCTTTCAAACGCAGATCAAGTTCTGGAGGATCAGCTAATCCAGGCGCAATTTGTGCAGCCCTATCGCCCCACCTCTCCTGCGCTCGCTCAGGCAGGCTTGGCGCATCTGGCAGGGTCAGCTCTCGTTTAATCAAAGCGGAAAAGACACCATGCGCCAGCCGCACGTGGACCGCCAGATAGCAGCGGCAGACCCGTCGCGATCACCGCATGGGGCGGCGTGTTTAGCCGTAAAGCCTGAGCCAGCATCAGGCGCAGAACGCTGCGCACTTTTACATCGTTAGCCAGCTGTTTCTTGGTCGCGCTGTCGATCAGCGCGTCAAAATCGCCAAGCCAGCGCAGAGCCTCGCTGACAATCGCACGGGCCAGCGCTTTGTCCTCACCAGTGTGCAGTTTGCGAGTGGCCGCGCCCTCGGCCTGCTCCAAAGTCTCACCCCGGCGCAATACAGCGTCGAGCATTTGCAGCGCAGCGCGGCGCGCGGGAAGTCCAGAAATACTTGGCATGGATCAGGCGAATAGCCGCACTTGAAACTAAGCGCCAGCTCGCGCATTTCTAATATGCGATGACAAAACAGAAATCAGAAGCTGCGAAGAATTTCACCAAGCCTGCGCATTGGGGCAATGACCCGGTGCCTAAGCCGAAAGTGGTCGATCCGTTGAAGGACGAGCCACGCGAATTATCGCCCACCCGCTATGGCGATTGGGAGCGCGAAGGCATCGCCTGGGATTTTTAACATTCCAGATTCATGGTCAGGATCGACGGTTCGCCCGTGGCGAACCGCAAGGGCGACTGCCCGCCCGGAGCGATGCGATCTATGATCGCATGAGTGAGGAAATCGCACGCCGGATGGCGTGCGCAAATCAAAGAGGCTTAAATTCTACCTTCAGGCCATCTTTTGGCTGAGGGATTGGCCAGGCCTGCCAGTCAGGATCATAGCCTTCCTCAACCACGATCTCATACCGCTGCAATATCTGCGCGATCAGCACTTTCACCTGCATGTAGGCAAAATGCAGGCCCAGGCACATGTGCGCGCCGCCGCCAAACGGCACCCAGGCGTATTTGTGCCGTGCCTTCACCTGTTCGGGTGTGAAGCGCATCGGATCAAAGGTGTAGGGATCGTCCCAATAATCCGTGCTGTGATGGGTCCAATAGATGTTGATACCCACCGGCGTGCCCGCAGGAATGCGATAGCCGTCATATTCAAAGCTCTTCAGTGCGCGGCGCGGCATTGATGGAACTGGCGGCATGATCCGCAAAGATTCCTTGAATGCCATCTCCGTCAGCTCAAGCTTGCCCATATCATCGTAATCAAGCGGTCGCGGCTCGCCCGAGCCATCTGGCCCGCCTGTGACCGCCGTGATCTCGTCGCGCAGCTTTGCCTGCCATTCCGGGTTCTTGGCCAGCAAATAGACCAGCGAGGTTGCGCTTGATGTGATCGTGTCATGCGCGGCCATCATCAAGAAGTTCATGTGATCGACCACTTCATCGACCGGCAACAGTGATCCATCTTCACGGGTCGCCGTGGCGAACTGGCTGAACATGTCCTGCCCGCCGCCCTCGGCCCGGCGGCGATGTGTTTCCTTGGTGAAATAGTCCACCAGGAATGCGCGCCCATAGACACCCCTTTTCATCTTCGTGAAGGGCAGGGGGATCGCACAGGTGCGACCGAAGCCTGCACCATGTCGACGAAAGCCTCGTTGATTCTGTCGGCCTCTGGCCCCCACTCAATCCCGATGAAACTGTCTGCGGCCAGATCAAGCGTCAGCTTCTTGATAGCTGGATAAAACTCCATCTTGCCAGCCCAGCTCGCGACTTCTGCTGACATACCATTGTTCAGCGCACCAGAATAATGACGCATGGGGCCTGGCTTAAACGCAATCGACAGCGCTCGACGATCGATCCGGTGGTGATCGAAATCGAGCAGCATAAGCCCGCGTGGGAACAATTGATCGAGCACCGGGCCCCAGCCCTGTTCGCTGGAGAAGATCTTCTCCTTATTAAACATGACCAACTCATTGGCCTCTGCGCCGACCAAGGCAACATTCCAGCCGCCAAAGGCGCGGTTCTTATAAACCCGGCCATGGGTCTCAACCATATTGCTGGTGAAAGCGTGGGGGTCGGCCAGCATCTTGAAAGTGTTGCCCACCACGGGCCACCCAGCATCGCCGGGAATATGCGCCAAATCTTCAGGCTCTGGATTGCCCTCCGTCCAATGGGTTGGCGGCGTCTCTTGCGCTTTTTCAGCGGCGGCGTTTGTGTCGGCGAGCGTGGCCATCAGCGCGTCCTTGATAAGGTTCGGATTTACAACTTACCTCACTGTAAGCAGCGATGGCTATCAAATCCAGCGTGATCTGCGAAGGCGCGCTAAATCCAGCCGCCCAGTTCGCGCTTCATCATGCTTTCAAGCAGGGTAAGGCCGGATGCGCTGGTGTTCAGGCAATCGAGCACGGCGTAATCTTCCCCGCCAGCTTCTTCGAATATCTCCGCCCCTTCTAGCGCGAGCTCTTCCAGCGTCTCGACACAATCAGCCGAGAATCCTGGGGCGGCGATAGCGATACGTTTCGTGCCCTGCTCGCCCTCTTTGGTCAGCGTGTCGTCAGTCGCTGCAGCTCAAGCCATTGGGCCGGGCCAAAGCGGGATTGAAAGCTCGTCTCAAACCGCACGCCAGCAAATTGCGGCAGAACTTCTAAACGTTCGCGCAGCAGGCGCGCGCTCTTATGGCAATGGCAATGATAGGGATCGCCCAGCTCGAGAGTGCGCAATGGCATGCCATGGAACGACAGCAGCAGCACCTCCGGCTTAAATGTCAAAGCCTCAACCTGCCGGGTTAGATCTTGTGTCAGCGCGTCAAGGTAGGCCGGATCATCATGATAGGGCGGCAAAAAACGCAAAGCCGGTTGCCAGCGCATCTCACCCAGCACCCGTGCGACCTCGTCAAACACAGTGGCAGTCGTCGCAGCGCAATATTGCGGATAGAGCGGCGCGATCAATATCCGGTCGCAGCCCGACTGGGTTAGTTTGAGCAAGCGCTCTTCAATGGATGGCGAGCCATACCGCATGGCGTATTCGACATGAACGATCTCGCCCATTTTCCCGGCAATCGCTTCGGATTGGCGCGCGGTGATATCGGCAAGCGGCGAGCCGCGCTCTGTCCAAACCTTGGAATAGGCCTTAGCGCTTTTCTTTGGCCGGGTGTTGAGAATGACCCCGCGCAGCAATGGCTGCCATAGCAAGGCCGGAATCTCGATGACCCGGCGGTCTGAGAGGAATTGCTTGAGATACGCCTTCACGGCGCCAGGAGTAGGGGCCTCTGGCGTGCCCAGATTGATCATCAGGACGCCAACCGATCCGCTGGAAACCGGCGGGTGGTCGTTGGGCAGAAACTGCGGCTGCCAAGTCATGTGCGTTTGGCGCTAAAAAGGCGTTGCTGAGCAATCATATGCCGCCTGAAAGTAGGGGCAGGCGGCGAAGTCTCAAGCCCGTGGCGGAAAACAATGCATTCGCAATCGCCGGAGCGGCTACCGCTGCTCCTAGTTCTCCGGGGTCAGCAGGGGCGGCTTCATTGGCGATAAATTCTACTTCGATCTCGGGGCAATCGGCCAGTGCAGGCAGGCCAAGCTCGTCCATATCAAGTGCCGCTGGCATGCCTTCGGAATATCGGATCGACGCGCCCAGAGCGAGGCCGATGCCAAAGATCAACCCGCCCTCGATTTGCTGGCGCGCGATGTCGAGGTTGATGATCCGCCCGATATCAACCGCCGCTGTTAGCCGCGTTACGCGCACTCCGCCTTCACCCGCCCGCGCGGTGGCAATGCAGGCGATCCGCCCGCCAGTGGTCGCATCTCCAATCCGGTGGCAGGCAAGGCCCTGACCGCTTTGATCGGCGCCGCCGTCCCATTCCGCCATTTGTGCCGCGCGCTGCAGACAGGCGGCAAGCCTCACATCCTGACCCAGCATGGCGATGCGGTAGGACAGCGGCTCGCGCGAATGTTCGGTCGCGATCTCGTCAATCAGGCTCTCGGTCGCAAAGGCGGTGTAGCAATGCGCATTGCCGCGCATCCGCCCGGTCGGTAGGCCAATCTCGGTCGGCACATGATCGATGATCACGCTGGGGATGGCATAGGCCGGAATCGCGCCCTCGCAGGCGAGCGCGTCTTTTGTGCCCGATGTCTCTCGCATGGCAGCGGATGGGGTGAGGTTTTCAAACAGGCGTTTGCCAAATTCCAGATTGCTCGGCGGGCAAGCGATCCGGGTGCGCAGGCCATCAATGCGGCCCGATCCATCAGGTGAGAGCTGCGTGCCGAGCAGCATTGAAGCTGGGGTGCGCGGGCGCGACTGCAAAATTTCCTCGCGCCGCGACCATACGAGCTGAACGGGCGCGCCATGGCTTTCAGCCAGCTCGCGGGCGATGAGAGCAATTTCGATGGCGTGATCATTTTCCAGACGGCGATCAAAACTGCCGCCTGCTGGCATTGGATAAAGGACTACATCCTCAGGTTGGATCCCTATCGCGAGAGCCGCTGCAATCCGGGCGCTCTCTGGCGCCTGGGTCGCCATCCACAGCTCCAGCGTGCCGTCTTCATATCTGGCAGTGGCGCTCGCGGTCTCCAGCGGCGCGGGGATCGCGGCTTCAACCTCATATTGTCGGGCAAAATCGATCCGGCTGATACCTTCCTCGCCAAAGCCCTCGGTTGCAATGCGAAAGGAATCGCCGCCGGTGACCATTGTCTCAAGCCGGGCTGCAATCGCGCCGCTATCGGCGGGAAACTCCGCTGCGAATTGGGGTTTCATCGCGGCCAGTCCGCGCTGCGCCGCCCACCAATTGCTGGCGACTGCGGCGAGCCAACGCTTGCCCTCGATCACGCTGATGATCCCGCGCCTGCGGCGCTTGTCAAAGCCGGTTAGAGTGGCGCCATCGACCGGACCATGGCGGATCGCCGCATAGAGCATTCCGGGTAAGCGCACGTCAGCGGCAAATTGATGCGTTCCGTCCACCTTGGACGGCATATCAATGCGCGGAAAGGCGAGCGGCGTGGCATCCTCGCCCGGGACTGGCTTCTCGCCAGGGGGCGTGGTCAGCATGGGTGGCGGATCGGGCGCTTCCTTGGTTGCGGCTTCGGCGGCAAGCTCTCCAAAGGTAACGCGCTCCTCCCCGTAGCGAACAAAGCCGTTTTCGACCACGCATTGCTCCCAGGACGCGCCCCAGCGATCAGCGGCGGCTTGAGCCAGCATGGCCCGCGCGGATGCCGCCGCGTATCGGCATGGTTCCTCGAAGGCAGCGATGCTGGTGCCATCCGCTGTCGCTGAAAAACGGGCATCGCGCGCGAATTTCGCCGCCAAAAACTCATCGCTCATCTCGGAGAGACTTTGCCCCCAACCATCCCACAGCGCCGACCATTTGCGCGCCAGCGGAATGTTGGCATAGGCGCCGCTGACCGGGGCCGGTTCGACCGCAATTTGCCGCCAATCTGCGCCCAATTCCTGAGCCACAATTTGCGGCAAGAGTGTTGTGATCCCTTGCCCCATTTCAAGCTGCGGGACGGCCACGGTCACCACCCCATCCTCCGCGATTTTGAGCCAAGCGTCGAACACATGTTCACCCTCGCTCGGGATGAGCGGGCTGGGGAAGGTACGCGGATAGAGCCACCAGGCGACCACTAAGCCGCCGCCTGCAGCGGCACCGGTGAGCAATCCGCGGCGTGTCAGCTCCATCGTGCTAGCCCGCCTCTTGCTCTAGCCAGGTGGCGAGCTTCTGCGCGATCAAACGGAAGGCCGCCCCGGTGTCGCTGTCTGTCGCGACCAGATTACTGCCTTTATCGCTTAGCCACTCTCACATCCATGCTGAGCGGAATACGGCCCAAGAATGGAATGTCGAGACGCTGAGCCAAGGTTTCAAAGCCGCCTTTGCCAAACGGATCGCTCATTTCGCCGCAATGTGGGCAGGCATAGCCCGCCATATTCTCAACCAGACCGATAATCGGGACCTTGCCAGTTTCAAACAATTGGCCAGCGCGCGCGGCATCAATCAGCGCAAGATCTTGAGGAGTTGAAACCAAAACCGCACCATCGGGCTTATGCTTTTGGAGCATCGACAGTTGCACATCGCCGGTTCCGGGCGGCAAGTCGATGAGCAACAATTCGGTGTCGCCCCAATCACCTTCGACCAATTGCGTCAGCGCATTGCCGACCATCGGGCCGCGCCATGCAAGCGCCTGAGCTGGCTTGGCGAGATTTCCCATTGAGAGCATTTTGAGCCCGTGCGGGCTTTCAAGCGGGATCAATTGCTCGTTCTCAGCGACCGGTTTCTTGCCTTCGGTGCCAAGTAATTTGGGCTGAGAAGGTCCGTAAATATCTGCGTCGATCACGCCAACCCTATGGCCCAAAACGGCGAGTGCAATGCCAAGATTGGCCGTCAGCGTCGATTTTCCGACCCCGCCTTTGCCTGAGCCAACGGCAATGATCCGGCGCTTCACCCGTTCTCCCATCAGGGCAACGCGAACTTCGCTAACGCCATCCAGAGGGCTGAGGGCAGCGTCTATTTGCTGCTCTGCATCTTTGCGCTCGCTGCCAGAAAGCCCCGCCGCTTCGACCACAACAACGGCTCGGCCCGCGACCATTCGCGCGGAAGTCACCCGTTCGGCCAGGTTATCTCCGGCTCCCGCTTTGATAGCGGTCAGCAATCGCTCTTGATCATCGGTGGCGTTTTTAGGCTCGCTCATGGTGACACGCCTCTAGCAGCAAAATCGCCCGCGTAATCCTTGTTTTTGCATAGGGCCTGTTTTTCGCAAAAGTGCACCCTATAAAAGGCATATGAGAATTTTTGACGGTTTGAAAAAACGTTTCGTTTCGCGCTCCTCTGATGGAGCGGCCACTGGCCTTGGCGCAATCGGTTTGGCGATGGCTGGAAAGAAGAACCCCTGGGGTTCAGGCGGCGGCGATGATGGCGGCGACGAAACAGGTGATGGTGACAAGGGCGGCGGACCGCGCAACCCGTGGCTGCCGGGCGGCGGAGACGACAAACGGCGTTCTGCCAGTATCGAAGATATCTTTAAGAACCGCGGTCCAGAGGGTCCCAATCGCGGTGGCAGCGGCGGACCGGGTGGCCCCAAATTCCGCCTGCCAGAGCGGCAGGGCGGCAAGAGCTGGCTGCCGATCATCGCGGTTGGTATCGGCGCGATCTGGTTGTTTTCCACTAGCTTCCATTTCATCCAACCCCGCGAGCAAGCGGTCGTCACCTGGTTTGGCGGTAAATATTCTGAAACGCTCAATCCCGGTACTGAGCTCACTTTGCCTTGGCCGATCCAGCAGGTGAAGGCCGAGGACGTCAGCGAAATTCGCTCCGTCGATGTGCCTAAGAAGCTGATCCTGACGGGCGACCAAAACCTCGTCGATCTAAGCTACCTTATTCGCTGGAACATCAAAGATTTGACACTGTTTGAATTCCAGCTCGCTGAACCGATTGAGACGGTCCAAGAAGCGGCGGAAACCGCCATGCGTTCCTCTGTTGCAGAGATGACGCTCGACAATGTGATTTCTGGTGAAGGTCGGGCAGATATTGAGCAGAACGTGCTAATGCGGATGCAGACAATTCTGGATGCCTATGGCTCCGGCATTGCCGTACAAGGTATCGAAATCGACAAAGCCGATCCACCAGAGCAGGTGATCGAGGCGTTTAACGACGTGCTCGCTGCGCAGCAAAACGCCGAGCAGGAGATTAACCAAGCGCGCCGCTATGCCCAGCAATTGCTGGCCCGCGCAGAAGGTGATGCGGCCGAATTTAACCAGATCTACGGCGAGTATCGCCTTGCCCCAGAGGTTACCCGCCGCCGACTGTACTATGAGACCATGGAGGCTGTTCTGGCGAACACTGACAAGACCATCATCGAGGCCGATGGGGTCACCTCTTACCTGCCGCTGAGTGAAGTGCAGCGCCGCGCGACTGCCGCGCAAACCGCAACACCGGCGCAACCCGCACCGCAAGGGGGCAATGATCATGGATGCAACTTGGCAAAAATATCGCTTCGCCTTCATCGCGCTTGGCGTCTTGCTGGTGGCAACAGCCTCCAGCCTGTTCATCGTCCCAGAGAGCAAGCAAGCGGTCATCATCCGCACGGGTGAACCGCATTCGGTGGTGAACATCTTCCGTCCGGATGTGCCCTTCGGCGATACGAAGGCGGGCCTGTGGTACCGTATTCCATTCGTTGACCGGGTTCAGATGGTGGAGCGCCGCGTGCTCGACCTCGATATGGACAATCAGCAAGTGCTGACCAGCGACCAGCAACGTCTGCAGGTGAACGCCTATGCACGCTTCCGGATTATCCAGCCGGTGACGATGGTTCAGAGCGCTGGCGATGAAAGCCGCTTACGCTCACAATTGTCGCCAATCTTGACCTCGGTTCTGCGTCAGGAACTGGGCCGCCGGACCTTTGCCAGCCTGCTGACCGCAGAGCGCGGCAATGCAATGAACAACATCCGCGACAAGCTCGATGCTCAGGCTCGCCAATACGGTGTGCAGATTATCGATGTACGGATTAAGGCAGCCGATTTGCCAGAGGGCACACCTCTGCAAGCGGCCTTTACCCGGATGCAATCGGACCGGCAGGAAGAAGCCGCGACAATCCGTGCACAAGGCCGCAAGAATGCGCAGATCATTCGCGCAGAGGCAGAGGCGAATGCCGCCAACACCTATGCGGCCGCCTATGGCAAGGATCCTGGCTTTTATAACTTCTATCGCGCGATGGAGAGTTATCGCCGGACCTTTATCGACGGCAAGGGCAACAGCTCCATGGTCCTGTCGGAGGACAATGAGTATTTTCGCGAATTTCGGGGGCAATAACACCTTCGCCCGATCACCTGACGCTAAACCGCATCGGGTATCGGACGACTTCCGACGAACCGCATAGCGGGTCTGACCGACTACATTTGTCGTTCAAACTGCGTTAAGTGCGTCTTGGGCCATTGTAAGGGCGTAACTGTTTAGCAGGCTCGCTCGTATTCATGAAGGCCTGCTAAGCGCAAACTTGTAAAGAGGAACGAGAGGACGTGAACAAAGTGCGTTATGTTTATGGACTGACGAGTGCACTGCTTGTGGGCGGCGCAACGATTTCGCTGGTGACTGGCCAGCCTGCTGGCGCACAAGTTGCGCAAAATGATGACCGGGTGATGAGCCAGGTGGTTCCCCGCGCGGGTGCACCGGCCAGCTTTGCTGATCTAACCGAGCAATTGCAGCCAGCGGTAGTCAACATCGCCACCCGTCAGCGGGTCGAGGTGCAAAGCCGCAATCCGTTCCAAGGCACACCTTTTGCGGATCTGTTCAACCGCCGCCGCGGCGGCGGCAACGGTCCGGCGCAGCCGCAAACTCGCGAAGCACAATCGCTTGGTTCAGGCTTTATCATTTCCGCAGATGGCTTTGTGGTCACAAACAACCACGTGGTCGCCCCCAATGAACGGGCAACCCTGGAAGAGATCACCATCACCATGCCTGATGGCACGGAATATGAGGCTGAACTGGTCGGCGCCGATGCCGCATCAGATTTGGCGGTGCTCAAGATCCAATCTGGCAATGATTTCCCATTCGTGAAGTTCGGCAATTCTGCCGAAGCACGGGTCGGCGACTGGGTCGTTGCGATCGGCAACCCGTTCGGACTTGGCGGAACGGTGACCAGCGGCATCGTTTCCGCAGTGCTGCGCAACACCGGCCAAGGCGGCGCTTATGACCGCTACATCCAAACCGATGCCAGCATCAATCGCGGCAATTCCGGCGGTCCGTTGTTCGACATGCAAGGTAATGTAATCGGCATCAACAATGCGATTTTCTCGCCGTCTGGAGGCAGTGTCGGTATTGGTTTCGCTATCCCAGCAGAAATCGCCGCACCGATTGTTGAACAACTTAAGAGCGGCCAAGAAATTGAACGTGGTTTCTTAGGCGTCAGCATTCAGCCAATCACTGACGATTTGGCAGACTCGCTCGGGCTTCAACGCAATCGTGGTGAGTTTGTCCAAAGTGTGCAGGACGACGGCGCAGCCGATGCGGCCGGCATTCAAGCGGGCGATGTCGTCTTGAAGATCGATGGCAAGGACGTGACGAGCGAACAGTCACTATCGTTCCTCGTTGCCAATATCGCGCCGGGCACACAAATCCCAATTGAACTGCTGCGTGATGGCCAGCGCCGCACCGTCAACGCGACTGTAGGCAAGCGCCCGACAGAGGCTGAGCTTCGCCAACAGCAGATGTTCAGCGAAGATGATGATGACGCTCAGATGGAACCGGGCGATTCCGACGGCTTCATCGAAGAGAAGCTCGGGCTTCAGGTTGTTGACCTGACACCAGAGATCATCCGTCAATTGCGTGCGGAAGAAGGTACGACCGGGGTGGCGATCACCGCCGTTGACCCTAACTCGGATGCTGGCCGGAAAGGCTTGCGCCGCCGAGACATCATTCTATCGGCAAATTATCAGGATATCGCCAGCGTGGATGATCTGCGGCAGATTATCACTCAAGCAGAGGCTGATGACCGTGATGCCCTGCTGCTGCGTATGCAACGTCCAGGCCAACCAGCGCGTTACCTGCCGGTCCGCCTACGCTGATCTGAAGATTCAAATCGATCAAACGGAGGGGCGCTGCGGACAGACCGCGGCGCCTCTTTTCGTATAGGCCAAAAAAGCGGGGCGCGATAAAGGTTGACGATCGCGGATAGAGTCTACGCCGATTGCCGCGACCTCTGCCGCGCCACGCGGTGCTATCTCTAGTTGATTGAGATAAAACCTTCTTGCCCGGTGCGATCTTGCCGCGGTGGCGGTGGTGGGGGATCCCGCCGAGGCCCGTCGCCCGGCACGCCTGGATCAGGTGGCAGGTTCTGCCCTGTGGCCTGCTCTAGGAAATCATCGCTCGCCGCTTGGGGCGGTTCTTCCGCGCCACTTGGTTCAGCACGCTCGCCCTCGATACCGAATGGCACGTCACTCTCTGCTTCGCGCCTTCCCGGCTCAATCAGATTGCCCTGCTCATCGATGAAATAGTAATCGTCTGGATCACCATATAGGAACTCGTCATCGGGCTCGAGCTGCCATTCCGGCAGTTTCAGATCGGTATCAAACTTCTCAACTGGGCGATCCTTGACCGCATAGCGCATGTAAGCGGCAAACGCCTGTGCTGGGGCCCGCCCGCCTTGCAGGCCGGACACACGCTTTGCATCATCGCGGCCCATCCAAACGCCGGTGGTGACGCCGGAAGAAAAGCCGACGAACCAGCCGTCTTTGTTAGAGCTGGTGGTGCCGGTCTTACCAGCAACGGGGCGGCCAATCTGCGCCGCGCGACCTGTGCCCGTTGCCACCGCGCTTTGCAGCAGGTCCGTGATCCCAGCGGCCACGTAATCAGGCACCAAAGTCGTCTCGGTCGACTTCTCGTGCTTATAAATGACCTCGCCATTGGCGCTGGTCACGCGCAATATGCCATAGGGCTCAATTGCTTTGCCGCGTGCGGAGACAGCCGCGAATGCGCGGGTCATATCAATCAGACGAACCTCGGACGAACCCAGCACCATTGAAGGGAAAGTAGAGATCGGCGTCGTGACCCCAAACCGGCGAGCCATTGACGCGACGGTTCCAAAGCCAACCTCATTGCCCAATTGCGCCGCAACCGTGTTAATCGAGAAGGCAAAGCTGGTTCGCAGGCTCGTCTCGCCCACATTGCGCCCACTGGAATTGCGCGGGGTCCATCCATCAATCGTGACCGGCGTGTCGACCACGCGGTCATCCGGTGTGTAGCCAGCCTCTAGTGCGGCGAGATAGACGAATAATTTCCAGGAGGAACCGGGCTGTCGCATAGCGTTGGTCGCGCGGTTGTAATTGCTTTCGACATAATCCGTGCCGCCAACCATCGCCAGGATCGCGCCGTCGCGGTCGAGGCTAACCAGGGCACCCTGCGAGCCGTCTGGCGTGTTCGCATCAATCGACGCGGTCGCCGCGCGCTGCATGCCCACATCCAGCGTCGTCCAGACTTCAATCGGCTCATAAGTTTCCGGCAGCAACAGATCGAGCTGAGGCAGCGCCCAATCAGTGAAATAACGCACAGAGTTCTGTCCGCTCTGCTGGCGCAAATTCACCGCGCTCACATCAACCGAGGCTTCTTCTGAGGTGATATAGCCCTGCTCATTCATTAGGCGCAGGACGGTTTGCGCACGGTCAACGGCGGCCTGAACATCCGCAGTCGGTGAATAGCGGCTCGGTGCCTTCACCAGTCCAGCAATGATCGAAGCCTCTGCCACGCTCAGCTCTTTGGCTGGATGGCTGAAAAATTTGCGGCTCGCGCTGTCGATCCCATAAGCACCGCCACCAAAATAGACCTTGTTGAGATAAAGTTCGAGGATCTGTTCTTTCGAAAATTTCCATTCCAGCGCCATGGCCAGCACGGCCTCGCGCGCCTTACGGTCAACAGTGCGATTGGAATTGAGAAACAGATTTCGCGCCAGCTGCTGGGTAATGGTGGAGGTGCCGCCCAGCCGCGCTCTCGACCCCGTAACACCTTCGACGATCGCACCGGTCAGGCGGATTGGATCAATCCCGTAATGCGAATGATAGCGGCGATCCTCCACCGCGATCATCGCGTTGGTCATATTTTTTGGGATCTCTTCGTAGGCCAGCCATTCGCCGAAACTTGGGCCAAGCTCGACAATCTCTGTCCCATCGCGCGCCCGCACCAGAATGGTTTGCGCGTTTTGGGTTGCTTTCAACTGGTAGAAACTTGGTAGCTCACGCGCAGCAAATCCCACTGCAACAGTAAGGAAGATAACACCGAGCAGGGCGACCCCGCCGCCCCATAGGACAATCCGCTTGAGCCATTTGCGAAACGCAGATGGAGGTTTTGCGTCTTTCGCCGACTTACCTTTGCCTTTGCTGCTTGTCCGTTTGGAACCGCCCGCACGCTCCGCGGCCGCGCGGCGGCTACCGCGCTTGCCCTTGTTTTGCAGTTGGTTTCCCCGTTTCGACATTACCGGCTTGGCCTATCCCTTTCGTGCCAAAAATAGCGCGTTTTAACCCGCGATTGACCTGCATGGTTCTGTCCTAACCCGGCGTGAACGGTAATCGCAATGTGGGCATCGTCCAAAACGGGTTATTGCTACTCAGAATCAGCCTTATCCGACGCGAAATCAAGGCTGGCGGAATTGATGCAATAACGCAGGCCGCCTGCCTCTGGCGGTCCATCGGGAAAGACATGGCCCAAATGGCCACCGCATGCAGCACACAGCACCTCGGTGCGGATCATGCCATGCGAAACATCACGCTTTTCCTCGACGGTTTCAGCATCTGTTGGCTTCGTAAACGCGGGCCAGCCGCATCCACTGTTGTACTTCGCGTCGCTTGCAAATAGCGCGGTGCCGCAGCCAGCACAGGTGTATTCACCCTCTTCGAAATGCTTGTCGTACTCGCCGGTGAAGGCCCGCTCTGTGCCCGCTTCGCGCAGCACGTGATATTGTTCTGGGGACAGCTTCTCGCGCCATTCGGCATCGCTGGTGGCTTTGGGGTCGGACTTCATCTATTTTCTCCTCGGGCGCTGGCGGGACCATCCGGTCCCTTGGCTATCCTCGCTCAAACGATCAAAGATCGCGTCGCTGCGGGTGGTCAGTCGGCCTTGCGGCCCTCAGGGCCGTGTGGTGCCGAATATAGGAGTAAGCGCGCGTTTTCCTACCCATCGACGAGGGCATAATGCGCTGGCGGCTTGATCACGTCCATTCGCTCCGTCAGCAGCGGGCGGAAGCTCGGGCGGCTCTTGAACACCGCGTACCATCCGCGCGTTTGCTCATGCCCGGTCCAGTCAATTCCGCCGAGATAATCCGCAACCGAAATCTGCGCAGCGGCCGCAAGGTCTGCCATGCTCATGGTCGATCCGGCGAGCCACGGGCGGTTGTCGATCAGCCAATCCATATAATCCAGATGGCCATGAGCGAGCTTCATCGCGACCCGCAAAACCTTGGAATCCGGTGGCTGCCGCAGCACAATGCGCTTCTTCATCCGCTCCGACAAAAGCGGCGCAGTGACATCGGCGTAGAAATTCTCATCAAACAAGGCGATCAGACGGCGGATTTCCGCGCGGCCTGTTGCCGTGCCATTGATCATCGGCGCGGTGTCGACGGTTTCTTCAAAATATTCTGCAATTGCGCGGCTGTCGCTGATCACGATCTCGCGCTCTGCATCAACCAGAACGGGCGTCCGACCAGCCGGATTGAGGTTGAAGAACATGTCAGAGGCCGCCCATGGGTCTTCGCGCACCAATTCATAGGCGATATTCTTCTCGCCCATCAGCAGCCGAACCTTACGGCTAAAAGGACAGAGCGGGAATTGGTGAAGGCGGTACATAGCGCAGAGATTCATGCCTCAGCGCAGGCTCCGCGTCCACTGGATTTCGCGTAAAGTCTTGTGAATCGAACCAGCGGCCTGCATTCGCAAGCCGCTGTCCGCGCTTTAGCGTACGCGCGCCTCATCCAGCGCGCCTTTCATCCGCTCCGCCATATCGCGCAACGCTGGTAGCATCAGCTCCAGTCCTTCGGCCATCCCGCTCATCGCATTCATGGCTCGGGGCAGTTCACTCGATAATTGCTCAGGCAGTTCATCTGCGTCTGGCGCGAGGTCTCTCACGCGGGCATCTGGATCAATGTCTGGCCCCTGGCCTCCGGTTGCCTTGTCCAAGGCCTCAGCCATCGGCCCGATCGGCATTTCCAAAACGGTGCCCAACAATATCTCTGCCATAACAGTGGCCTGATCCTGAAACGCAGGGTCGGACAGTTTCTCCGATAATTGCGAAAGCGAACTTTCCGCGTCGCTTGGCGGGATATCTGCTGCCTCTTGCGCAAAGGCGATGGACGGGGTGGCAAGTGCCAACACAGCAGCGGCGGCAATAGGCAAAGCGCGCATGGAAATTCCTCCTGAAATTTTTGGGTTGCCCATGCATTAGTTCATATTCAATGACTTGAACCTGAACGCAGAGGCCGCACTGAGCCGGAGGCATGCTAAACCCCGGAGGTTTCCAGCATCAGCAAACAGGCAGGCATAACATCATTGAGGTTGCCATTATTGATCAACGCCTGCGCTTCACTAGCCACCAACTCCGACACACCGTCGCGATTTAGCCCAGTCTCATCCATCAATCCTGCCAACGCACGCACGAAGAATTCGCGCCCTCGCTCCGACATCGCGGGCCATTTTTGCGCATCTGCATTGCCGCTTTCCTGTCCATAGGCAACCAGTGAAAATGCCGCTGAACACCGCACAATCGCGCGGTTTTCGCTGGAAAGGTCAGCAGCGCTGGACACTTCATCGGCGATAGGTGTGAGTGCAGCGCCAGGGCCAGCTTGCGCCAGCAGCAAAGCGGCGAACATTTGAAAAGAGCTCATGTCAGTTGCCTATAGCAATCAATCTGAACGCCATGCTACCAGCTTCGTGGAGACTCACAGAGGAGACAACCTACAATGCTAAATCACATCATGATCGGTTCCAATGATATTGAACGGTCAAAAGCCTTCTACAGCAAGGTTCTCAGCGTGCTTGGTGCGGGCGAGCCAATGGCGCATGTCAACGATACCGGGCAAACGCGCCTGTTTTATATGCACGATGGCGACACATTCTCAATTAGTGAACCAATCAATGGCGAGCCCGCTCTGCCATCAAACGGTTTCACCGTTGGTTTTAAGTGCAATTCATTGGAGCAAGTGCAGGAATTGCATGATGTTGCGGTAGCGAATGGCGGCACCAGCATCGAGGACCCTCCCGGCCCGCGTGAAGGATCAATGGGAACGATGAACCTTTGTTACTTCACAGATCCAGACGGCCACAAAGTCTGCGGCATTCACCGTCCTAGCTAAATAGCGTTGAGGGAGAGGCGAGATCGATGGGGCGCAACACAATGTTGCCGTCCGCTTCAATCGAGCCCTTCCAACGCGTCAACTTGGTTTAATGCTGTTGACGATAGCTTCACAGGGCGCTTTAGCGGCCCCACTAATAATAACGGAAGGGTGAAGATGAAGTTTGATACGCGATGGAGATCAATGTTGGCGGCGACGTCGTTGTCAATCGGGCTGGCGGCATGCAGCGGCGCAGACGATGCCACAGACGAAGCAGGAGAGGCACTTGATACAATAGCCGCTCAAGTTGAAGGCGCGGCAGATGAGCTGTCTGGCAGCGCCAATGCTCCCACGTTCGCTGATGGACCAGATGTGTGTTTCAAAGCTGCGGCAGAGAAGCTTGGAGCCGATGCAAAGGTTGCGGAAATCGCGTCGTTCTTTAGTGAAGGCCCGGATGTAGACCCAAGCGAAGACGAACCGAAAGGGCAGTTGCAAACGTGCACGGTCGATTATCAGGACCCTGAAGATCCGCGTAAATTGCTGAGCATGCGGATGGACTCGAGTACTGGCGAATTTCAAGAGCCACAGCAGGTCGAAATTTCAGTTAGCGGGAATGCTGCTGAGTTTAACCTAGACGATTATCTTGTGAAACTTTCCGATGTGAACACATCGGGACTGGCAGCTAAACTAGAAGAACAAAAAGCCAAGCTGGACGAAGTCTATAGCACTCACGCATGGACAGGCGTTCGCCTGACTGAGCCTGGCGCATTCAGCGATGTTCATTTGATCCGAGTCGATGTGGCTGGCCGCATCGAAGCAAATGACATCAAAGGGGATGGATATGCCGAGTTCTCAATCGATGGAACCAAAACAATCGGTAACCGACTAGTCCCATGATCCAAGCGGCTGTGATTTAACGGCTCAGCTCAAAGACAGCGAATTCGGCGCGCCAGTTAGCTGCTGGTGCGCCGATTTGTTTTTCATTGGCGAAAAACCAGCTGCGCTCAATCCGTGCGCCCTTGGCTCGGGCCAATTCACGAAAATCATCAATCGTCACATGGTGGATGTTCTGCGTTTCATACCAGCTTAGCGGCAGTGCACTGGTCACCGGCATACGGCCCCCAAACATCAGCGCCGCGCGGGTGCGCCAATGGGCAAAGTTGGGAAAGCTGACAAAGGCCTTTGTGCCGACCCGGAGCAACTCGTCGAGCATCCGATCAGGCCGCTCTGCCGTTTGCAAGGTTTGGCTGAGGATGGCGTAGTCGAACGCCTTATCCGGGTAATTGGCAAGATCGCGATCGGCATCGCCTTGGACCACGGAAAGTCCGCGCCCAACGCAGCGTTCCACCTGAGCTGGGTTAAGCTCAAGTCCCCGTGCATCCACGCCTAGCTTGCTCTCCAACTCCGCCATCAAAGCCCCATCGCCGCAGCCGATATCGAGCACTCGGCTGCCTTTCGCGACATGCGCGGCGATCGCGGCGAGATCAGGCCTGAGCGTCATTCGAGGAATCCCTGTACCACACGGTCGAGCGCCGCATGTTCG
This sequence comes from Erythrobacter sp. SN6-5, assembly GCF_057364945.1. NCBI lineage: Bacteria > Pseudomonadati > Pseudomonadota > Alphaproteobacteria > Sphingomonadales > Erythrobacteraceae > Erythrobacter > Erythrobacter sp. SN6-5. The sequence continues at coordinate 1,355,178 of NZ_CP200282.1, read as the reverse complement.
AGCAGAAAGCTGTCATGGCCATGCGGGGCGGAGAGCTCGACAAAGCTCACCTTGGCTCCTGCCGCGTTCAGCGCATGGACGATATGGCGGCTTTCCGCGGTGGGATAAAGCCAATCGGTGTCGAAGCTGACGAGGCAAAAGCGCGAGCTTGCGCCTGCAAAGGCATCCGCGAGTTTGCCGCTGCCCGGCGTGCTGGCGAAGTCCTCCGCAAGATCGAAATAGTCCATCGCACGGGTGATATAGAGGTAGGAATTGGCATCAAACCGCTGGGTAAAGCCGCTGCCCTGATAGCGCAGATAGCTCTCCACCTGAAAATCAGCATCGAAGCCGAAGCTCTTTGATGAGCGGTCTTGGAGGCGCCGACCAAACTTCGCCGTCAGCCCCTCTTCGGAAAGATAGGTGATATGCGCCGCCATCCGCGCCACGGCGAGGCCATTGTCAGGCGAGGTGTCGCTCGCATAATAGTCACCGTCCTGCCACGCTGGATCAGCCATAATCGCTTGGCGACCGACCTCGTGAAAGGCGATATTCTGCGCCGAATGACGCGCGGTTGAAGCAATCACCAGCACCCGCTCAGCCCGGTCCGGCCAATTGGCGGCGAGGCTCAGCGCCTGCATCCCGCCCATTGATCCGCCGACTACCGTGTGAAGCCGCTCAATGCCCAAGCCATCGAGCAAAGCGACCAGGCCGCGCACCATGTCCCGAATGGTGATGACAGGAAATTGCATAGCATAAGGATTGCCATCTGGTCCTTCGCTCATCGGTCCGGTGGAGCCCATGCAGCTGCCGATGACATTGGCGCAAATGACATGAAACCGGTTGGTGTCGATCGGCTTACCGGGGCCGACCATCCGCTCCCACCAGCCGGGCTTTCCGGTCACAGGATGCGGACTGGCGATATATTGGTCGCCCGTCAGCGCGTGGCAGATTAGAACCGCATTGGATTTGTCCGGCGCAAGTTCGCCATAACTCTCATAAGCAATCTGTACATTGCTAAGCGCCTGTCCGCAATCAAGCGGCAGATCCTTGGGGAGCGCAAAGCTCTTAGAGGTGGGTGGTGTGGCCATCGGGCTGCGGGGATTGGGCGAGCATGACGCGAGTGTCAATTGCGCTGTTTTTTATCGGCAAGAGCGGTTATGCGCGCGGCTACTATGCCAATGCAACCTGAACTGAAGTCCTGGATCAATGAAATTCGCGCTTATGTGCCTGGCAAGTCCAAGGCCGACGATGGGCGTGAATTGGTCAAACTGTCTGCTAATGAGAACCCTCTGGGATGCAGCAAGGCCGCGCTGGAGGCTTTGCGTGAACCCGACCATCCAGAGCTTTATCCTGATCCAGGCGCGCTGCCACTGGCAGATGCGATCGGCACTCTGCACGGTATTGACCCCGCTCAGATTGTGTGTGGCACCGGCTCTGGCGAGCTTCTGCATTGCGCGGTTCAAGCCTTTGCCGGACCAGGCGATGAAGTGCTTTTCTCAAAATACTCCTTTTCGCTGTATCCCCTGATTGCGCGCAAGGTTGGCGCGACGCCAGTGTTCGTCGAGGACGATGACTTTGTAGCGTCGGTCGACAACATCCTTGAGCGTGTCACCGACAAGACCAAGGTCGTCTTGCTCGACAATCCAAACAATCCCGGCGGTACAGCAATTGGCCGCAACGAAGTCCGGCGCCTGCATGCGGGCCTTCCGCCCAGCGTGTTGCTGGTGCTGGATCAGGCTTACGGTGAATATGTTGAGGAAGACATGCATGATGGCGGCCTGGAGCTGGCGGCAAGCGCAAACAATGTGCTGGTGACGCGAACCTTCTCCAAAGCCTATGGGCTCGCCGGTCTGCGGATTGGATGGGCCACGGGCGCACCCAATCTGATCGACGCGCTCAATCGTTTGCGCGGGGCATTCAACGTTTCGACGCAGGGGCAGAACGCTGCGATTGCGGCCTTGGCTGATCAACAATTCGTTGCCCATTCGCGGGAAGTGAATGCAGCGGGCCGTGCGAAACTGGCAGGCGCGATTGCCGCGCTTGGTAATCACGGCCTGCGGGCAATTCCAAGCCAGGCCAACTTCATGCTGGTCCTGTTTGAAGGCGATGTAAGCGCCGAAAGCGCCCTCCAAGCCCTCAGCGAAGCGGGATATGCGGTTCGCCACATGCCGGGTCAGGGTCTGCCCAATGCGCTGCGCATCACGATAGGCAGCGAAGAGCATATGGAGCAGGTCGTCGCCACTCTGCGTGCGCTGTGCGGAGAGCCGACATGACCATTCAATCGGTCGCCATCATCGGGCTTGGCCTGCTTGGCGGCTCCATCGGTCTCGCAGCCAGTGAACATGCGCCAGAGATCACGACCTTCGGTTATGATGCGGACCCTGCCGTGCGCGACGCCGCTCGCAAGCGCGGCCTAACCAGCCAAGTTTGCGACAGCGCCGAAGACGCCGTGCGCGGCGCCGATCTCGTGATATTATGTGTCCCCGTCGGCGCGATGGCCAGCGCAGCAAGGGCTCTTGCTGGTGCGCTCAAGCCGGATGCGATCATCAGCGATGTTGGCTCCTCCAAGACCAGCGTTCTGGCAGATCTCGCCGCTGCATTGCCGGGTCACACGATCATCCCCGCGCACCCTGTTGCAGGGACGGAGCAAAGCGGGCCGGAGGCTGGCTTCGCCTCGCTGTTCACCAATCGCTGGTGCATCCTGACCCCTCATGATGGCGCGGATGCGGCTGCTCTGGAGGCTCTCAAGGGCTTTTGGACAAAGCTGGGCGCACGTATCGAGATTATGGATGCCGAGCATCACGATCTGGTGCTGGCGGTGACCAGCCATATCCCGCACCTCATCGCCTTTACAATCGTAGGCACCGCCAGCGACCTAGAAGAGGTGACACGCGGCGAAGTGATCAAATACTCCGCTGGCGGTTTTCGCGATTTCACCAGGATTGCTGCCTCTGACCCGGTGATGTGGCGCGATGTGTTCTTGAACAACAAGGCCGCCGTCCTCGAAATGCTGGGCCGTTTCAGCGAAGACCTAACCGCATTGCAGCGCGCGATCCGATCGGGTGACGGTGAAACGCTGGAGGAATTGTTCAGCCGAACGCGGACAATCCGGCGCAAGATTATCGAAGAAGGTCAGGACGATGAGAGTCCAGATTTTGGCCGGGATCATTAAGCGCATTCATCGCCGCATGGACCCGCTGTTCCGCCTCTTCGCGCGGTAGGCCGGGCGGAACCATCTCACCCACCTTATAAGTAATCACGCCCGAACGCTTGATCCAACCGTGATAGAGCGGCCCGCTGTCCACGGCGACCGGCACAACCGGCAATTTGACTAGCTTATAGATCCCTGCAAAGCCCGCGCGCATTGGCGGGCTCTCGCCATGCGGCACGCGTGTGCCCTCTGGGAAGATCACGAGCGGACGTCCTTCAGCCACCATCCCTTTAGCTGCGCTTAGCATTTTGCGCAGTGCGCTTGCCCCGCCATCACGGGAAACCGGGATGAGGCCATAGATTATCGCTGCTCGCCCCCAGCCGGGAATATTAAACAACTCCCGCTTGGTGAACACGGCGGGCCAGCGGAGCAATGTAGGCGCGTCAATCGCCTCGAAAAAACTCTCATGCTTGATCACATAGAGCACCGGGCCAGTCGCCAGTTCGCCTTCGACCTTGACTGTGATGCCGATAATGACGCGCAGGCACCAGCGGTGCCAATCGGTCCAGCGCCGCACAATGCCGCGCAGGGCGTCGCGCCGGAATGTCAGCGCCAGCATAGCGGCCACGACCAGCATCGCGCTGACCCCGTAGAACACGGGATAGAACACCATGCTGCGTAATGCGCTGATAAGGCTTCTAAACATCGCCACGCTCGTTAGAGGTTGACTAGGCCCGCGGCCCAGCTCGCCAGCAACTTGTGATATTCTAGAAACAGGCTGGAAAGGCTGGGGTTGGAGGTCACGGCATCGCGCACAACGACAACGCCTTCAGGGAGCTTGCGCGACAATTCACCTGCTGCACGCCGCATATGCCAGTCGGTCGTGACCAGTCGCAGAGATTTGATCTCGTTGGTTTCGACCCATTGAGCCGTTTCGGAGGCATTGCTGCGCGTATCGACAGCGGCAAAGCCAAGCGTGACACAGCATTCCATGCGCGCGTCATCAACGGTGAACTGCGCTGCGAACTCTGCCGGTTTCACTTCGCGGTCGACCCCGCTGACCAACATCATTTCCGCCGCCCCGCTGTCGAGCACTTCCAGCCCGCGCGCGATCCGGCCTGCGCCCCCTGTTGGCACAATCACCGCATCGGTCTTGGCCGCTGCATCGCCAATTACTGGCGAGGGCTGAGGCAGGGTGGTGGCAAAGGCCAGGAACCCGATCGCCCAAAATAAGAAGATCGCGGAAAGAATGCGTTTGATCACAGCATCCTCCGCAGAGCCATCAGGATGGTGTAGCGCCCGGTGATCAGCGCCAATGCAACGCCAGCGAGAGGGATCAGCGCGATGATGATCCAATCACTCATACCCAGAACGCCGTCAGCCACCATCCCGCTGTCCAGAGCAGCAAACTGACGCCCGAGCAGCCAAACCGCGCCTGCACCCAGACCCAAGCCGACCAGCCCGCCAAAGGCTGCATCGCGCACAACCGAACGCTGGAATATCCGCGTGATCTGAGCATCGGTTCCGCCAAGCAGATGCATAATTTCAACCGTTTCCTTGTGGTTGGAAAAGGCGCTGCGCGCCGCCAACCACACGGCTGCCGCGCAGGCAAACGTCAGCAAGGCGATCAGTGCCAGCGCCAGATATTGCAGCGATGACAGCGCCGCATAGACTGGTTGCAGCCATTCTGATTGTGCATCGACCCGGGCACCCGGCACATCTGCATCCAGCGCCGCCTGAAGCCGCGCGATTTCCTGTGGTCCACTGGCGCTGATTAATTGCACGTCGATCAGCGCCGGGATCGGCAAATCCTGATTGCCCGCTCCATCGCCCAGCCATGGGCGCAGCATCTCGTCCAGCTCTTCTTCTGGCACCACCCTTAGGCTCGCCACGATGTCTTGAGCCGTCAGCACTTCGGCTGCTGTCGCTGCCTTTTGTTTCCGCAGCGTTTCATTCGCCTCAGTAATCTGGATCGTCACCGCGCCGGACAATTCAGCGCGGGCATTGCCAGTCAGATTGTTGAGGGCCAAGCCGCCTGCGGCTGCAATCACAACCAGAGCGATCATGATCGCGATCACCCAAGGGATCGGGCCAGACAGTCTCGCCTGCGGCACCAACAGCGCAGCGGCGCTGCCCTTGAGCGGCCCCGGAGCTTTTGCAGGCGTGTTATCGGCCAGCTCTGTTGCAAATGGCGGCGTGCTCATTGCCCAGCCCCCATCGGTCCAGTGCTGCGCGGCGGGAATTTCAGCGCGCCTGTCGGATCGGTCAAGCGGCCCTTGTTAAGCCGCATGATCAGCGATTCCGGCACTTTTTTGAGCAAGTGCACATCGTGAGTGGCAACAACAACTGTCGTGCCCAGCCGATTTAGTGCCTCAAACAGTCGGAGCAGCTTGAGCGCCATCTCCGGATCAACGTTGCCGGTTGGCTCATCGGCGATCAGCATATCGGGCCGCCCGATCACCGCGCGCGCAATGGCAACGCGTTGCTGTTCCCCGCCGGACATTGTTGCTGGGCGGGCCTTCACCCGGTGTGACAGCCCCACCCAATCGAGCATATCATCAACTGGCTTTTGCAGCTCGCTTTCGGGTACACCGGCCAGCCTCAGCGGTAAGGCAACATTATCGAACGCAGTTAAGTGCTTCACCAGACGAAAGTCCTGAAACACAACGCCCAACCGCCTGCGATAGGTCGGCAATTGCTCCCTAGGCAGGGTGATCATATCCTTGCCGAACATGCGGATGCCGCCGCGCGAGGGGCGCTGAGCCAGATACAGCAGTTTGAGCAGACTGGTTTTTCCGGCCCCGCTTGCCCCTGTGAGAAAGTAAAAACTGCCCGGAAAGAGCGTGAAACTGAGGTCGCTCAGCACCTCAGGCTCGGTTCCATAGCGCAGCCCGACATTGTCGAAATTCACCGTATCGCCTGCGCGTTCATTCATGGCTATGCCCCTATCCCATGCCTGCCGAGGGGAAAAGCCCATAGTGCTCAGCGCGCGAAACAAGCGCAGCAATGTGGAAAAAAGCCAACATTTGCGGCCCAAAGGTCCTGATGCACTTGTGCGCAACTTACGGGCGCGTATTGCCGTAATAACCATGATTATAGCCTGCCCTGCCTGCAACACACGCTATGTTGTCCCGGACAACGCCATTGGCGATGACGGGCGGACCGTGCGCTGCGCGAAGTGCAAGCATAGTTGGTTTCAAGAGGCGGTGTTTGATTTGCCACCGCAGGCTGAGGTCGCAGCGCCAGAACCGGCTGCGGAGCCTGCTACACCGCCACCGCCTCCACCCGCAGCGTCCCAGGCAGCGCCCCCCTCTGCCCCAGAACCTGAGGCGGACGCGGAAGAAGCGCCTAGCGCGCCTTCGATCAATCATTGGCGCACAAGTGACCGACCTGCTGCCACATCAGATGCGGTCAGCGCAGCGGCGGCATCAGCCGCATCGGCCCTTCATCGAGATCGCACACCGCTCGACCAAGAACCGGAAGCGGATGATCAAGCTCCCCCAAGCGATACTGTCGAAGAAAGCACCAATCATGATATCGGTCCAGCTGCCTCCTATAGTTCAAGCAGCTACGATGGTGACGCTGCTGATGAGCCCGCTGAGACCGAAGAATATGATAGCGATGAGGGCTCGCGTTTTGACTATCGCCCGCCTTTCACCGCTCGCCGCAATCCGCTTAAAATGTGGACTGCGGCGGCTGCGATTTTCGCCTTACTTGCCGCTGGCACCATCGCCGCAGTAAATTATTACGGCATGCCAGATTGGGCGCCGTTCAACCGGCCCGTTTTCGGGATCGGCCAGTCAGACCTTGAGCTGGATTTCCCTGCCGCTGAGCAACGCACCGAAACCCTACCCAGCGGCACAGAGATTTTCCGCGCGCGCGGCACAATCACCAACACTGGCCGCGAAACGGTTGATGTGCCGTCGCTGCGCATTGTCCTGCGCGATGAGCGAGAGCGGATTGTGTTCGATTGGAATGTTGCTCCGCCGCAGTCACAGCTGGCCCCAGGTGAGACCATGACGGTGACTGAAGCGGTTACCGATGTGCCAGCGACAGCCCGCTTTGCAGAAATCGGTTGGGCACCCAACTAAGCGCAGTTTTGATGCAATTTTGCCGCGGCACAGCAAAGTGCTTGCCGTGGCCGATACCCCTTGCTAGGGGCGCGCTCCTACCGAGGGGCGAGGCATCGCCTGCCCCTGCTGACTGTGTGCGGTCGTGGCGGAACTGGTAGACGCGCAACGTTGAGGTCGTTGTGGGCTAACGCCCGTGGAAGTTCGAGTCTTCTCGACCGCACCAAACAGTCCTGATCTTCAGACTGCAGTTATCTGAGTACGCATCTTCTGCCTGCAAAGGCGGAATTCTACGGTGCTATGGTGACAAAAGTGTCCGGCTTGCAGCCGGAGACTTAGGCGATGTCTGCGAATAGTTTTCGAGGGCTGGCTTATTTTCTCCACTGGTGCAGAACCAGACTGCAAATCCATGTTTTCGTGGGTGGACTTGTGCGCTGATCGATGGCTTGGTTGCGGAGTGGATAGACACACCAAACAGTTGATTGTCGGCATTTGCACTCAGATCGGCACCGAGATGGAAGACTACAGCTTCCTAGCGCTTAAAGTTTCTTCCGAACCCTCAGGCGAGCTGAATGCGGTCTTGGATCAACTGGAGAATTCAAGCGACAAAATCTCCGCGCTAGTCCGTGCGGCTCGCGTTTTGAGTGAATGACGGCAACGCGCCCTAGTCTAGGACATAGCCGTTCGAAATCTTGGTCCCCAAAGGCGGACATTCTCCAAGGCCATTCCGGCCAAGGAGAATGAAAATGACATACTCACACTTTGACCCCGCTGCTCAAAATCGAGTGCCGTGGAACTTTGGAGCGAAGATCGGCCCAAAGCGCCCTTTCAATCAAAAGCAGATATGGGCGATCCGCTTCTTCTTAGATTGCGAGGAACGCATCCGAGATCGAGCTCTGTTTGACTTGGCGATTGATAGCAAGTTGCGAGGCTGTGATCTCGTCGAACTGAAGATCGGCGATCTGGTCAGTGGTCCAGAAATCAGAACGCGAGCAACAATCACACAGCGCAAGACAGGTCGCCCGGTTCAGTTCGAGATAGCGGCAGACGCGCGGGCAAGCCTGTTTGCCTGGCTGGAACTGAGAGGAGGTGACGTCGAGGACTTCGTCTTTCCAAGCCGAGTGGATCACACCCGTCATTTGAGCACGCGACAATACGCTCGGCTTGTCGATGAGTGGGTTGAAGCGGTTGGCCTGCGTCCGGAGGAATATGGCACACATTCGCTTCGTCGAACGAAGGCCTCGATTATCTACAAGGCCACAGGCAACATCCGAGCGATCCAAATTCTGCTTGGTCATTCCAAGATTGAAAACACGGTCCGATACCTTGGCGTCGATATAGAAGACGCTCTCACCCTTGCAGAGAAGACTGAAATCTGACGGGAGTTGGGCGCTGGCTTCGCCTCGGTCAGCGTCCGCTTCTTGGAGTGAAAGCGGACGGTCTAAACGCAGGCTTGGGCTAGCCTATCTACGAGTCTTGTGTTGGTAAGAGGCGAGTTGCAGTCAGTCCGACAACGCCCCAAGAAATAATCCTATTTGACCGAAACAGTCTTCTTCCAAGCTGGGCGATCCTGCAAACGCTCAAAATAAGATTGCACGCGATCTGGCAGCGCAAGCCTGCAAAGCGTGTTTGCTAAAAACAGGCTGTATCCAACGGAGATATCAGCGGCTGTGAAGCGTTCTGCGGCGATGAACGACCTTGCACTAAGATGGTTATCCAGCATCTCAAAAGCCTTCTCGGCTTGATACGTCACATAAGCCTCAAAGCCTTCAGACACCGCATATTTGTCGATGCCCATCATCTGGCCAAGATAGACGGCAAGATAGTGCGATAGTCCGCTTTCGGCCATGTGGAGCCAGGTCAAATAGTGCCCAAAATCGCTATCTTCAGGCGCTACACTAAGGAGAGATGGACCGTGTTTTGCCAGAATGTATTCCAGAATAACGGTCGATTCCAAAACTAGGTGATCGCCATCATAGAAGGCTGGCACCTTTCCCATGGGATTGATCTTGCGGTACGCGTCAGATGCGAAATACTCCGCATCATAGGCCATCGTTTTCAAATCGAAATCGAGCCCCATCTCCTCGAACAACCATAATGGCCGCAAGGAACGAGAATTTGGAGTGTGAAACAAGATCAAGGACATAGGCGACCTACGATTGCTTTCCATTTAACTGGACAATGACTTTGCCTTCGACTTTTCCATCCGCGATATGCATTGCCGCTGTCACTGCATCATCGAAATCAAAGACCTGGCTGCTTGAGAGATCAATTGCGCCATCGCGCCAGTGCAGAACCAAATCCTGATGAGCCTCGAGCACTTGATCTGCGCTCCATCCGACTGGCATCGCACCTAGCAATGAGATGTTTTTCAGCACCGTTTCTTCCAGAGCGATGCGCGCCCATTCACCGCTGGCATAACCGATCACAACAAACCGCCCTTCGAAAGCGATCGCATTAAACGCAGCGCGCGCGGCTTTGCCGCCAACGGGATCGAAGACGATCGAGACACCTTTGCCGCCTGTGAGCTTAAGCGCTGCCTCGGTAATGTCTTGCTGCCTTCTGTCGATGACTTCATCTGCACCGATGCTCTTACAGAAAGCGGCTTTTTGCGGGCCGCCCGCAACCGCGATAACGCGCGCGCCTTTGGCCTTTGCCAATTGAACCGCTGCATTGCCGGAGGAGCCCGATGCACCCAGCACGAGCACAACATCGTCTTTCGTGATTTTCGCGCGCCGCACGAGTGCGACCCATGCGGTTTGATAGGGAATGTAGAGACCTGCTGCCTCTACCCCGCTCATTTTATCGGGGATTGGCAATAGACCAGACAATACGCCAGCCTCGATGCCGCCTACTGCCATCAAGCATTCGTCGGCCAACCCGCCAGCCTGAGCTTGGAAGAGAGTGGGACCAACCACGCGCGTGCCGATCAATGCTTCATCGACACCTTCACCGGCCGCGATCACCTCGCCCGCTGCCTCTTGCGAAGGCGTAAAAGGAAGTCGCGGCGTCAATGGGTAGTTGTCTCGACTCATCAAGACATCGGGCAGTCCCAAGCCGCAGGCTTCGACTTTGACTTTGACCTGACCGGGGCCGGGCTCAAGAGGCTTAGCATCCTCTTGAAGCGTCCAAACATCGTTTGGCTCACCAAACGATTCAACTACCCATCTACGCATTTTGCACTCTCTCTTTTGGCTTGCGGCTCAATCGGTCGGAACATCATTCCAGCCAGCACCCGGCTTTGCATATTGCCCGATCTTGAACTTACCGAGCTGTGACGCGTGCACCTCGTCAGGGCCATCGGCGAGACGGATAAAGCGCTGCGTGGCGAGGATATTCGCCAGCGGCACATCATCGCTAACACCCATGCCACCGAATATCTGGATTGCGCGGTCCGCCACTGTTTGCGCCATTTGTGGGGCCACCACTTTGATCGCTCCGATCAAATCCTTGGCGTTTTTCGCACCGCGACGGTCAATCGCATCAGCGGCCTTTAAGGTAAGCAAGCGCGCTTGTTCTATATCGCAATAGCTCTTCGCAATTTCCATCCGAATGCTGGAGCGATCCGAGAGCATGCGGCCAAAAGTTTTACGCTCCGTCACGCGTTGGCACATCAATTCCAGAGCTAGCTGAGCCGATCCGATAGAGCGCATGCAGTGATGAATGCGGCCCGGGCCAAGGCGCCCTTGTGCGATTTCAAAGCCGCGCCCTTCGCCAAGAATGATGTTCTCTTTGGCAATGCGAACATCATTCAAATGCACTTCGCAATGCCCACTCGGAGAGTGAACGTCGCCGAATACCGTTTGCGCGCGGATCACCTCAACACCGGGTGTGTCACGCGGAATGATCACTGTTGATTGCTGCGAATGGCGTGGGTTCTCTGGATTGGTCTGTCCCATCATCAGCAAGACTTTGCTGCGTGGGTCCATGATACCCGAAATCCACCATTTCTTGCCATTGATAACATAATCATCGCCGTCACTACGAATTTCAGTGCGGACATTCGTCGCATCAGAGCAGGCGTGGTCAGGTTCGGTCATCATATATACCGAACGTATTTCGCTCGACGAGCAGGGGCTCTAGCCATTCCTTTTTTTGGGCATCGGTGCCGAATTTAGCGAACACCTCCATATTGCCGGTGTCAGGCGCAGAGCAGTTAAAGACCTCGCTGCACCAAGCATTGCGGCCCATAATCTCAGCCAAGGGCGCATATTCCAGATTGGTCAGGCCAGGGCTGTATTCGCCATATTCCTCAGGCAGGAACAGATTCCATAGGCCAGCTGCTTTTGCTTTTTCTTTGAGCGGTTCAAGGCCAGGCCAAGGCTTCCAGCGATTGACCGGGTCGTGGTTCCATGCATGGACATCATGATCCACAGGAAGAATATTCGCATCGACAAAGGCTTGCAATCTGGCGATCAGGCCTTGCGTTTTTTCGCTATATTCAAAGAGCATACTATGGGTGTCCTAGATTGTGATTACCGGGCTGGGTTTGGGGCAGGTCGTTACAGCGTAAGCCCGCCATCTGCGATGAGAGTGTGCCCTTGCACATAGGAAGCGAGCGGAGATGCCAGGAACATGGCGGCACCGGCCATATCTTCCGGAGTGCCCATGCGGCGCAGCGGGATCGAGCGCAAAGAGGCTTCCACGCGCTGCTCATTCTGCGTGGTGATGGCCGTCAACTTTGTTGGCACCAAGCCTGGAGCAAGTCCATTCACCCTTATCCCGTCACGCGCCCAAGATTGACCGAGCGTTTTCGTGAGGCTGATTGCAGCGGCTTTGGAGGCGGCATAAGCGGGGTTGCCGATATTCGCCTTCAAACCAGAAACCGAACTGACAATCACAATTGAGCCTTTGGCTTCGCTTAGCATTGGCTTGAATTTGGTCGCCGTATGCATGACGGAGTCGATGTTGATACCCATCACCTCATCCCAGCCGGGCTTGGCATATTCCGCCTGCTTATACCGGACGAAGCCTTGAGACTGGACGAGCACATCCAAGCTGCCGAAGGGCGGCTCGTAGGCGTCCAATTCGTCGAAGTCAGCGACATTGACCTTCGCATAATGCAGGCCTTCCAGATCAGAGCCTTCTTCAGCCGAGTAATCATCTGCTGCGGCGCGCGTGCCCCAAACATGCACCTCGGCCCCGCGCGCTCTAAAGCCGTGAGCGATGCCGTTCCCGATACCGCTGGAGCCGCCGACAACCAGCACCCGCCTTCCCGAAAAGTCCAAATCATTCATACTTGGTTCCCTCTCAATTCTTCGCGATCAATCGGTGCGCGCGATCGAACAGTGAAATTGTCATTGCATGTAGGCGATCGCCGGTTTCTTTGGAGGCCTTGCCAGCGCTCGCGCGGGCATGGGTTCCCTCCAATATTGCTCCCAATTTGAAACACGCGAGCACACCGTGCCAAGCGACCGCGTCCAAACTGCGGACCGTGTGTTTGCCATAGTGTGCAACGAGTTCATCGAGATCTGGGAAGCCTTCCCAAGGTTCGATATTACCGACGGTTGGTGTGTGGTCATCCGCCCAAGTTGCCATGACCCACCCAAGGTCGACTAAGGGATCGCCAATGGTGGCCAATTCCCAATCAACAAAAGCGGCCAGTTCGGCACCGTCATGGGCAAACATCGTGTTTGCCAAATGGCAATCGCCGTGGAGAATGCCGGGCGTGAATTCCCCGGGCAGGTGATCCTCAAGCCAGACGCGAATTTTCTCAACATCCGGTAGCTCTTTAAAGCCGGTCCACTCATCAAAAGCGGCGTAACTTTCGAGCTGCTTCATCCACCGGCCAGATTGCCGCTCTAGAAACCCGCCAGGCTTGCCAAATCCTTCTAAAGCCACCGCCTTGTAATCAACCGCTCCTAAGGCTGCCATTCCTTCGATGTAGGAATATCCCATACGCTCGCGGATCGCTGGATCGCTGGCGTGAAGCTGCGGCAACCCATTGGCTGGATTGAAGCCGTCAACCGGGGCCATAAGATAGAAACAAGCGCCAAGCCTGTCCTCATTCTCGCAGCTAGCGATGAATTGAGGATGCGGCACCCTGGTTCCCGTTAGCGCTTCTAAGACACGTGCCTCGCGTTTCATTGTGTCATTGGAATTCTTGCGCAGGTGGAGAGGCGGTCTGCGTAGCACAAACTCTTGTCCGCCACGGTCAAAGCGAAGGAGGATATTTTGTGTCCCGCCCGCCAGAAGCTGCAGCTTGCTAAGCGGCCCGCGCTCCAGTCCGATATCGTCCATCCAAGCTGTTAGAGCCTCTAGATCGACCGGTATCGACTCTTCGTTTGATCGATTCGTCATAATTCAAATGTATTAATCGTTTGTATTATTGCAAGGCGCAATTGCTTGTGGTTTATATGCGATTGTAATGAGCAAACTGTCTTCGAAAGTGCGTAGCCCTTCGGTTGAACGGCTCAAGGCCGAGGCACAGCGCCTCTTTGCCAATCGCGGTATCGACGGCGTTACTGTCCGTGACATCGCAGCGGCCGCTGGCCAAAAGAACCCTGCGGCTGTCGGATATCACTTCGGTTCGAAAGAGGCGCTCATCCGCGAGCTTGTTGTAGATGGCGCTAAAATCATTGATGACCGCCGAAACGATCAGCTTGATGCCCTGGAAGATAGCGGCGGCCCGGCCAGTATTTCTCAGATCGTCGATATCCTGATCTATCCGTCCGTCAATTTGGCAGCGCGGGGCGAAACAGACACATACAATCGCTTTCTGCGTATGCTCACTATGTCGCACCGCGACCTGTTTGACGATGCTCTGGAGGGCCGCTGGAACTCTGGGTATCAGCGCTGCCTCAAACATCTGCGCAAGCTAATGCCGTCAATGAGCCGCGCTTTGCAGAACCAACGCTTTATCTTCTTGGAATCCTATCTTGGCGGGGTGCTTAGCGCGCGTGAAACAAGGCTGGATGACACAAGCCGTGCTCACTCAACTTGGAACGACAAATCCACGCTAGCACATTTCGCAGCCACAATTACCTGCATGCTGGAAATGGAGTAAAACGGGTCACCGGCTGAAGCTGGTAGTGAGCTAACCGGTCCGCTCTTCAAAGTGGGACGGCTAGAAGCAGACTGTCCACACACGGCCCAGTTCGAGCCATCGTTCAACGTCTGCATCTGGATCGAGAGCCGACTGTCTGCTTTCCGATCTTAGCCAGCAAAGAGCCTTACGGTCCCAGTTGTGAACGCCAAGCGAGTTGAGCGGATCTCGCTTCGTGAAGATCTCAAGGTGCTGCAGAAGCAACCGATAGGTCACATCATAGCAGACTCACCCTCAAACCCACTGGCTTGCTCCGCCCAAGCTAGCGGCAGCTGTTTCGCTAGCAATTTTTCTGCTGTGAGTGCTGCTGGCTGCCTGCCTCCAGCTATCGCTTCGACGAGATGAGGAGCTAGGCAGGAGATGCCGACCAATTTGGCGAGCCTAGTTCGGCACCGCCCTTGCTGCTTGGCAAGCGCATTCATTGAAAGCGATGGATTGGCGAGCACGAGGTCTCTTGCTTCAAATGCCTCCAAAACCAGAGCGATCAGTTTGGCATCGTACTTTGGCTCTACCTCTATCTCGCGCGCTTCGCCCGGCACCACAAGTTTGAGTTGGTGACCAGAGCGTGTGGGAACCGCAGTTATGGTTAGGCTCAGCTCCTTTGCTGGAAGGCCCCTTATGCAAACACGCAGCACTTCGCCTAAGCCAGCACGATCAAGGGTGAGTCTGATCTCGCCCTCGTCCAACTTTACGGTGTTAAGCAAGCTATGCAGCAATCGGACTTTGTCGGTGGGTTTATCGCTGCGCAGTTGAGAGGCCGTCAATTTAGCTTGGTTCCGGAGCTCTCTAAGCACGCCTGCATTACTGATCTGACGGCCCAAACAATCGAGCAAAAATCCATCATGACTGAGCTTCGCGGCTAGCTCTCCGCAGATCAATTGCTCAAGATCATTTGCTGAAACACGGCATGCCTGGCGGCCGCCGCACCTATCAGGCCGGGTTACATAATAGCGATAGCGCTTCGCCTTTCGGCTTTTGCCAGAATGGCTCGGCGTCATCGGCCTTCCATATTGGTCTTCGAGGAGGCCGGTGAACAAACTTGGCTGGTCAGCAATGCGTCGCTTTGAAGCACCGGCTGTGTGCTTTGCCCTAGTTGCTTGAACCTTATTCCAAAGCTCTTCGCCGACGATCGCGCTATGCTCGCCCTTAAAGCTTTCTCCTTTGTGCACGATCATCCCGCGATAGATCGGGTTTGAAAGCAGATGGTAAAGCGTGCCGCGGGCGTAGTGGATGCCGCCGCGATGCGGCCCGCTCGCACGATGTTGGACCTTGGTGCGATATCCCTCGCGCGCTAGTTCTTCGATCAAAGCGGGGACGGTGCCCAGCTTAACGTAGCGCTCCATGATATGGCGCACCTGCTCCGCTTCTTGAGGCACCTCTACAAGCTTGCGGTTTTCAACTTTGTAACCGAGCGGCACTGGCCCGCCCATCCAGATACCCTTCTTCTTGGATGCTGCGATCTTATCGCGGATCCGTTCGCCGGTGACCTCACGTTCGAACTGCGCAAAGCTAAGCAGCATGTTGAGCGTGAGGCGCCCCATGCTTGTGGTGGTGTTAAAGGCCTGCGTGATGCTCACAAAGCTAGCTCCCGCCCGATCGAGTACATCAACGATGCGCGAAAAATCCGCCAAGCTCCGAGTTAGCCAGTCGATCTTGTAAAGCAGGATAATATCAACGAACCCGGCCTCCACATCCGCAAGCAGCTTCTTAAGTCCTGGCCTTTCCATGTTACCGCCAGAATAGCCGCCGTCATCATAGCGCTGATCGGTGAGCGCCCAGCCTTCGTGACGCTGGCTTAGCGCGTAGGAGGCGCAGGCCTCGAATTGCGCATCCAAACTGTTGAACTCTTGTTCCAGACCATCTTCAGTCGACTTGCGGGTGTAGATTGCACAGCGTTTCGGTTTCTCAACCATCTTTGGTCAATCCAAAGAAACGCGGACCGGACCACTGCGTGCCAGTTACATGGCGGGCAATCTCACTAAGCGAGTTCCAAGTCCGCTCGTCATAACGCAGTCCCTCATCCATAACTTCAACGAGGATGGTCTTACCGCCCCACTCACGAATGAGCCGCGTGCCTGGCGATAGCCGCGGCCTTGAGAGCTGCGGCAATGATCCGTCTTTGAAATCTTGGGCGTGCCGTTCTAGCTCCCGCCGAGTTGCTGCCTTTAGCGGTCCGTACTTTCGCTCTTGACGGTCCAAGTGGCACACCGATCTCAAATCGCGGCACGGCCACTGTGCGGATCGTTCCAAGCGCGGTGTTTGATTGCTCTGAACTGCTTGGCAAGGTCTTCGAAGACCGCAATCGTAACGGCTACCAAGACGAAGGTGAACCGGGTGTTCCGGGGGTTCGTCTGGCAACCGTCAACGGCTTGCTCATCACCACTGATGAATTCGGTCGTTACCATATCGCCTGTGCTGCCGTGCCAGACTCGCGCATTGGCTCCAATTTTATCCTGAAGGTCGATCCACGAACGCTTCCGCTCGGCTGGACCACCACTACCGACAACCCACGTTCTATCCGCCTGACACGCGGTAAATTCGGGGAACTCAACTTTGGCGTTGCTCCTAAAATCAACAAGGACACCGCTTCACGAGATGTCGATCAGGGGGAGAAAAATAATGAAACAGTCCCTCACATCATATAACCGAGGTCTATTCAGCGGGGCAGCCGTGATCGCATTGGCGCTTGCCGCTATGCCAGCCACTGTGTCTGCCCAGGTGGCAGGTACAGCTCAGGATACCTCTGAGAAGAGCGAAGCAGCGGTTAATGCCGTTGGCGAAGATCGGCACCAAGTTCGTTTCCGCGCTGACACGCTGATCCTCAGTCCAGTCCTCAGCGTTGGCATGGTCGAATCCGTTCGCACCACTGTACGCGGGGAACAGGCCAAGTTTAAGACCTACAACAACTATCCTGCCTTTGTGGAGCGCAGCGAAATCCGCATCTTTGCAGCAGATGTATCGCCGGATGGAGAGCCGCTAGCGGTTCTTAATGTCGACGAAAACGGTCATGCTCAGTGGACCGCAGGAGAGGCAGAGCCTGACGCTCTCTACTATGTCTACCGTGTCTACAGCGCGGATGGTAAATTCGATGAAACTAGGGCTCACGAACTCACTTCGCTCAAGGAAGAAATCGCTGAGCGAGTGGGCGAAGAGACGGCGACCGAACAACCGGAGTTTGGTCTCTATGACGAAGCGGCACGGCGCACGATCGATCTGGAAGGATTGATGGTCACCGTAACTGGCAAAGCCGATCCGAAGGCAGAGCAAGTGCTCGTTTCTGGCAAGTCAGTACCCGTTGGCGACAATGGAACTTTTGTCGCTCAACAAATTGTCTCACGCAATGGCGGCGAACTGGTCGTATCGATTATGCGCGGTGATGAAGAGATCAAACGCGTTGCGCAAAGCTTTGCCATCAAAAAGGATGACTGGTTCATTGTGGGCCAAGGCGATTTGACGCTTGGTCAGAGCTTCGGGAGCGGCCCTTCACGGGCGGTTTCAGGCGATAGCTTGGCGGATGGAAGCTATGCGATTGGCCGGGGTGCGTTCTACGCAAAGGGTATTGTTGGCGATGATTGGCGCATCACCTCGTCGCTTGATACTGGCGAAGAACGGCTCGAAGACTTGTTCAGCAATCTGGATCGTAAAGATCCGCGTCAGCTTTTGCGGCGCCTGAACAGCGAACAGTTCTATCCCACCTATGGCGATGATTCCACGCTGATTGAGGATGCTCCCACCCAAGGCAGTTTCTATCTGCGAGTGCAGAAGGACCAAAGCCAATTGGTTCTAGGTAATTTCACGACCAACATCAACGGCGCAGAGCTGGCTCAGCTTGATCGCGGCTTGTTCGGAGCGCTGATTGATCTGAACAGCAAGGAGACCACTGAATTTGGTGAGCGGCAGCTTCAGATCACTGGTTTCGCCTCTGATCCAGGCACTGTGCCAGCGCGTGAAGAGTTTCGCGGCACTGGCGGTTCGCTCTACTTCTTAAACCGTCAAGATGTGTCGGTAGGCTCAGAGCGCGTACGCATCGAAATTCGCGATCGCGAGACAGGTATCGTGCTGGAAACACGTGACCTTTTTGCTCAGCAGGACTATGATTTCGATCCATTCCAGGGCCGGATTACCTTGCTCAAACCTCTCGCTTCGACAGCGGCCAGCACGGGCGTAGTGCGAGAGGGCACCTCGACTGGCAATGTGCCTGTTCTGGTGGTGCGTTATGAATTTACGCCGCCTGTTGGCACGCTAGAGGGATACACCTTTGGTGGGCGGGCATCGGGCTGGCTGGGCGAGCATGTCCGCTTCGGCCTGACAGTGCAGCGTGATACGGTTGAAGAGGCTTCACAAACCATCTTTGGAGCAGATGTCTTGGTCCGTGCGAGCGCCGGTACCTATCTAAAGGCTGAAATTGCGCAAAGCGATGGTCCAGGCTTTGGCCAGTCAAACTCTGTCGATGGCGGTCTATCCTTTACCGATATAGCCACGCCCGGCTTGGCAGGTGTCGAAGCGAAGGCTTACCGCGCAGAGGCGGCTCTATCGGTCAATGAATTGATGGGCAAATCGGATAAAGGCGCTGTACTTGGTGGTTATTTCGAACATCAAGACCAGGGTTTCTCATCTGCGGGGCGCCTCACCCCATCGGAGACTGAACGTTGGGGTGTGTCGGCTTCGGTGCCGTTCGCTACCGGCCAGATTTCCGCTGGATTTGAAGCGCTAACCTCTGAGAATGCAGGGACTAGCGAGACAGGGACGCTTGATTTCCAGAACGCCTTCGCTCTTGGCACGGGCGCTTTGACCACAAAATTGGGGCTTCGCTATGAAGACCGTGTGCCTGGTCAATTGTTCAACAGCGTTCAAGATGGCAGCCGGACTGATCTTGCCGTGCAAATGGATTATGCCCCAGGTTCCGACAATTGGACGGCCTATTCCTTTGGTCAGGTGACCCTTGACCGGGATGCCAATCGTACACGCAACAACCGAGTTGGTCTCGGCCTCAACGCTGAGCTGACTAAGCGTCTATCGCTGACCGGAGAGCTATCGGGCGGTGATGGCGGCCTTGGCGGCGATGTAAAACTCAACCGGCGTCTAAGTGAAGGCTCTGAGGCCTATGTTGGCTACAGCCTGTTTGCAGATCGCACCGACACCGGATTTGATAGCCAGAACATCTTTACCCGCTCCAATCGCGGAGCATTGGTTGTTGGCGCGCGTCAGCGTTTCTCGGACTCGCTGTCGGTCTATGGCGAAAATCGCATCGGCGTGGGCGGTCCAGCACCATCAATTGCACGGAATTTTGGTGTAACCTTCGAGCCGATCGAGCACCTCAGCCTGACCGGTAACTTTGAAACGGGTCAGATCGATGATGCGGCCACAGGGCTGTTTCGCCGGACCGCTGCGTCATTTGGCGTCGGCTATACCGAGGAAGATGTACGGTTCGGCAGCTCGCTCGAACTGCGCCGCGAAACCAGTCCGCTTGGACTGGATCAAACGGTATGGCTGCTGCGCAATGATATAAGCTATGCGGTCAATCCCGATTGGCGCTTTGTTGGCCGGTTTAACCTGGCGGATGCGGATAATTCCAACGGATCGATTTCAGCAGCTGAGTTTACCGAAGTGCTGGCTGGCTTTGCCTATCGCCCTGTCGACAATGAGCGTTTGAACGCACTGGTTCGCTTCACCTATTTTGAAGATCTTGGTCCCGTTGGCCAAGTCACCGGATCGGGACAAACACAAAGCCCGAAACAGATCAGTCATATCGGCGTTGTCGATATGAATTATGATGTCTCTCGCAAGCTGACGCTAGGTGGCAAATATGGCTATCGCACAGGGCGCGTATCGCTTGGCCGTGATAGCGATGACTTTGTTAGCTCAACCGCGCACCTGGCCGTGATGCGCGCTGACTACAACCTGGTGCGTGAATGGGATGTCCTGCTCGAAGGTCGTGCGTTGTGGGTGACCGCTGCGGATGATTTAAGGCTTGGCGCGCTGGGCGCGGTCTATCGCCACATCAATGACAATGTGAAGATCGGCGTTGGCTATTCGTTGTCGGATTTCTCAGATGATCTGACCGATCAGAGCTTTTCGAGCCACGGTCCCTTCATCAACTTGCTGGGCAAGTTCTAATGAGTTTGTCTCAGGCTCTTATCTCTCGGTGTTATGGACTGGGTTCTATATTGTTGGGAAAGCTCTTCGGAAAACTCGGAGAAGCAAATTTCTCGCCTTCACTTTGTATGACTGGCGCGGTGTTCCTTCCAGTTTTGCTAACGCTTTCCTGGCCTGCGCAAGCAGCACGGATAGAGGCGGGGACATTCACCGCGCACGACACACTGGGAACCAATCGCACTCCCGATCGCGTCACCTTCCAACAGCCTTTCGATACACCGCCTATCGTGATCGGTATCCCGTCGCAGACTGGTGACAATTCAGCGTCTATCCGGATTACCAATGTCGACACGACCGGCTTTGACGAATTGATCCTGGAGCCAGACAATTGGGATGGCCGCCATTTGGCGATGGTCATTCACTACGTCGCAATAGAGCCAGGCCGCCATGTTTTGCCGGATGGCACAGTCATTGAGGCGGGGTTCACTGACCTTACCAACGTTCAATTTGGCAGCGGCTTCACGGGCGGCGGCGCAAGTTGGCGAAATGTCTCGTTCTCAGCGCCGCTTTTCGGCACCCCGCTTGTCCTGCATCAGCTGCAAACCGCGAACAGCGAAACCCGCAATGTCGCCAATGAGAGCTCACGCCCGCATATCACTTCCATTGCTCGTAGCCCAAGCACTTTGGGTTTTGATCTGGCGATTGAGCGCAGCCAAGCGAACAGCGGCCCGTTCCCATCGTCAGAGCGAATTGGATGGATCGCATTTCCGACCGGGACAACCGGCAGCTTTCCCGACACTGGCGGCTCCACCATAACGTGGAACACCACAACAACTGGCGCGACGATCCGAGGCTGGGATGATGGCTGTTTCAACAACGCCCACGGCCTGAGTGGGGGCAGTCCAATCGTGATCGCCAAAAAGATCAGCCGAAACCACAATGATGGCGGCTGGCTGCGCTATTGCTCCATCAATGGCACATCTATTTCACTACGCGTGGACGAAGACAGAGACCAAGACACCGAACGTGCCATTGCCGCAGGAGACGCAGAGCAGGCGGCGATCATCGCCTTTTCTCAAAGCTTCCACGCTCTGCTGGAGGCCGATTTGGATATCACAAAGACGCGGATCTCGATCAATGACGGTCTAAGCGGCGACTTCGCGATCCCCGGCGCAGTGGTCGACTATCTGATCACCGTATCAAACACTGGCAATTCACCGCCTAACCAGAACAGCGTGGCCGTGACAGAGGTCATTCCTGATGAGCTAAATCTGGTGGTCAGCGATTATGGTGGCGCGGGAAGCGGTCCAGTTATGTTTGAGCAAGGCGCCCCAACGAGCACGCTAACCTGCGCATTCATTTCCTTCGCTAGCACCAGCGATTGCTACCAATTCTCAGCCGATGGAACAGACTTCAACTACGTCCCGTCTGATAGCGGTGATGGCACAGACCCGGCCGTACGCTTTATTCGAATTCGCCCGTCTGGCTTCATGGCTCCCGATGCCGGAAGCGGCAGCCCCAGCTTCCGTCTGCGTTTGAGGACGACGGTTAATTGAGAGAGGGGAAGAACTTTCAAATTGGGAAATCAAGCTGAGAGCAATAACAGATTTTAATAGAGCGGCTGTAGTTGGGTCGATAGCTGTTTGTCTGGTTCAGGGCTGAATGAGTTCAAAGGCAGACGTTCAGCTCTCGACCCATCTGCCGACGTCAGTCATGATGAATGGGGAATGGCGCTGAGAGGTTGCTTCTGATTGAGACAATCGACGAGTCGTTGACCCGCTGCCCTATCGAGGCCAGGAATCAAGTTTCCGGTCCTAGTCGAACTGAACGCTGCCTAGCATCGTCGGAAAGAAAGAAGTTTAGGTCATATTAATGAAGCTTCCTCCCCACGGCCAATTCTATCTACTCATTCGGAGCTTCTAGATCTGCCAAGCCGATTATCTTGCTACAAGCGTGGAGCGATTAACTTCGACTTGGGAAAATGCCTTGAGTTGCTATGCAGTACGTAATGCCGGTGTACGGAATAATAATCCCTTCTTCGCCGGGTTTTGATTTTGCAGCTTTCGGACTGCCCTTCTGCCCCACCTCCACTTGGCCCAGCCCCGGCCCCTTGCCTGCACCGACTGGAATTCGGCTACGCAAATCAGGTAACCCGAACGTTGTACGACCATCACCGCCATATTTTGTTCCCAATAGAGAAAACAAGGCCGTATTTTTACTGATAGCAAGCAACCGCCCATCCGCAGGCGCAAATCCCCTTGGGCAGAAGTTGAATCCGACGGTAATGATTTCGCCAATGAACGGGTCAGCGCCCGCTTTAGCTGGGCTGGCCCCTAAACCCAAAAACATCGAAGCGGCTAAAACGATACATACATTCTTAAGTGCCAATTTGAGCTCTCCCTTTTGAGCAATAACACTCAAAAACCATACATCAACTAGTCTGTTGCAAACAAGCTCTGTGAACGGACCATCTCCGGAAACCAAGTGCCTTCAAACGATGAATTGAAGCGTTTAAACGGACTCGTTGGCAGGCGACGCATGGCCCTCAAAACTCCACCTATTCAGGACCAAATTCCAACCAAGAGCATTTGCATTTACGGCCTCTATTTAGTTAATGCCGTCGAGAGACGGTGTGCAAGAACCGCACTCAACATACTTTAGAGTTATCTTGCGACATGGGAGCTTGAAATGAAGAATATAAGGAGCGTTTTGCCTTATCATCGATAATGGCAGGTTGTTTGATCCAATCAGCAGCAATTGCAAAAGACGTATGCGCTGCGATGAATGAAGTTAGCAAGTTTTCGTCACAGAATTTTGCGCCAATCCGTTGAGTACCCGATCCAGAAGATGACGAAAAATTTGAGACCAGCTTTATTCTTGATAATGCACGAGGATGTGAGATTTTAGATGAATACCAATCAATAGAATATTCATGCGAATGGTCATATTCCTCAAAAGAATCTTTACTTTCCGAGTATTCTATTTTCATTCAAAAAATTGAAAAATGCTTGGGTTTCGAAGCTAACTTCACCGAGTATCCGCGTATTCTCCCAGACGTTGGCAGGTATGCAAAACTCAGGACAACTACCTTTGTAAAAACTGAATTTCACAACATACGCGGCGAGGACGATTATGGGGCGCATACAGACCTTTTAGTGACCGCTAAAAAGGAACCAGAGTTTGTCAAAGGCAATCGATTTATCTTAGTGCTTTGGGTAGGACGGCAAAAGGACTAAAGGATGTTGCCGTCTGAAGGTGAACTCATCTTGTTTTGGCATTGCCCCCCGTGCCACAATATGGTGTGGTCGCCGTTGAGAAAATACGATAGGCTAATCTGAGATTTTATGTGGAACGGGCTTCGCGGAAACGCACCGTCCGCTCCTACCCCCAATGATGATCATTTTATAGCTGATACGAGACACCTCAAAGCGGACGCTCGAGTAAAGTTGGTTAGCCTCAGCACTAAACATCCCACGTCACCCTGAACTCGGTTCAAGGTCCATGCCTCGCGCGGCCAACTTGGCTTAGAGCTAAAGATGGATGCCGAACTGAATTCAGCATGACGGACAGCGGGTCCGAGGATTTTCCTACTTCGCTTGCGCTCGCTAGGACTGCGGCATGCTTTTGCCCCGTGCTCTCCAGTCCCTCCTTAATCGAGTAGATCGATCAATCAGCGCGCCTGTGATCGATTGGTTTTTTGGCCATGACTGTGTTCCAGCCGTTCCAAGCGTGCCTCACATGCGATGGACGGAGCTATGTCAAAATCCGCTCAAACAGCCAGAAGCTGGCGATGGTACCAATCGCGTAGGTGATGAGCTTCAGCGCAATCGGCCACGCTTGGGGCGCCCAGCGGAGGACCAGCCAGCGCAGGCACAGAACGGCGGCGATGACCAGCAATTGCCCCGCCTCAACGCCGATGTTGAAGGCCAGCAATGCGGCGGGCACCTCGCCAGGTGGCAGGCCAATCTCCGACAGCGCGCCCGCAAAGCCAAACCCATGCAGCAGGCCGAAACCCAGCGCGACCAGCCACGGCGCGCGCTGTGTCCAGCTCCTCGGGCGATCCGGCTTGCCGCGACCGTGCAGCTCCACCGCCAGAAACAGGATAGACAGCGCGATCAGCGCCTCTACGGGTCGCTGCAGCAATCCGGCATAGCCCAATGTGGTCGCGACCAAGGTAACCGAGTGCGCTACCGTGAAGGCCGTGGCCGCTTTAACGACCGACCAGCCGCCGCGCACCAGCAGCACCAGCGCGATGACGAACAGCAGATGGTCCCAGCCAAGCACAATGTGCTCAACCCCGATGGCAAAGTAGCTGCGCGCGACGCCCCAAGTGGTGGGCGCGGCGGCGATGAGAACGCTTGGCATGTCGGACGTCAGCCGAGAGGTCTGCGACGCTTGCCCAATCGGAACCACCCGCAGCAGAGCATCCGAACCGCTGGGCAATGCAGCAAAGCCAATCCGCTGATCCGCAAGCGCGCCCTCGCATTGCAATCGGCCGTGGCCAAGATGTGCGAGCGGGGCAGCGCGAAGAACGGGCCCTTCGATAAAGGCGCAGTTCTCCGGGATCACCAGCGCTGGAACGGGACCAGCGGCCTGGTCGGCCGATGCGACGGGCAGCTTCCAATCGAGCAGCCACTCGCCTGCCTCTTGCTCAGACAGTTCAACAACGGCGGGGCGGATCTCATCAGCGGACGCGGGCACCGCAAGCAGCGCCGCGGCACACGTCAGCAGCCATCCAAGCCATGACCTCACTCAGCGATCTCAACCGTGTAGGCGCCGCGCAGCAGTTCGTAGGCCGCTTCCTTGCGGGAGGCGATCGTCTCGCTGCGCCAATCGCTCAGGACTTGGTCGCGGACCTCGGTAAAGTCGGGCGCAGCCGCGCTGGTTCTCGCTCGCAATCGGACCACATGCCACCCGAAGCCAGAGCGCAAAGGTCCTTGCCAACTATCTCCGGGATCAAGCTTAGCGAGCTCCTTCAAGAACACCTCACCAAAGCGGGTGTCGACTTCGCGCGCAGGCATCCCTTGCGCGGACGCGGGCAAGCTGATGGTCTCACCGATAGCGCTCCAATCAGCGCCCGAGGTGAGACCGGCAATCGCAGACTTGGCCGCGCCTTCGGTCTCGAAATAGAGCTGGTCAAAGCTGTAGCTCACCGCGCCAGCATAGCGCTCCGCATTGGCCTCATACCAAGCGCGCAAGGTCTCGTCAGAAGGTGTCGCCGCTTCTGCTCGTGCGCTGGCCGCGAGGTCCATCTTGCTCGCAAGCCTTCGCCTAACGACAGCATCGCCCTGATCAAAACCCAGACGCAGCGCCTCGCGATACAGCACTTCATCGCGGACAAACCGCTCGATTTGCTGGTCGAGTTCGGCGTCGGTGGGTGCCCGGCCCAAGGTCCGCTCAAATCTCAGGGACAGGTCAGCCTGGACCGCGCGGTCGATGTCTATCGTTCGGCTGGCGGGATCAACCTCTTCGCCGCGCCAAGCAAACAGGGCAAAGACGAGCGCGCCCGCGGCCAGAAAATGGACCAGCGGTTCGCGCGTCCAATTGGGCCAGGTTCTGGCCCCGTCGTCAGGCTCGCTCACCCTTCCTCCATGATGGCAGGGGCCGTCGCCACCACCGCAGGCCGCAACCAAATTGGAGAGGTATACGCACGCTCTTGGGCGACAGCGTCTGCCATCGCTTCCTCTGACAGAGTTATACCGAAGCGCACTGCATCAAACAGCGACCAGCGCGGCGTTGGGATCTCGATGACACGCACGTAGTAGAATGCGCGCTGACCCTCGGCGTAGTCGGGATCCGTCCAGACCGTGCGCAGCTCCGCTGCACCGATGTCATTGCTATAGGTCGCCGTCTCCCGGTCTACCGTATCGCCAACAGAGGGCACCTTGCCAGCTGACAGCGCGCGGCTCTCCATATCGCTCCACACGACATCATAGACCTGTTCCTGAGCTTCGCCTGAGGCATCAATCCACCCCTTCACAACCTGAATGCGGTCAAGGTTTGCGCCATCAGGATCTTTCAGAGCAGATATCATGAAGTTCGGAGCGCTGCCATTATCGGTCAATTCGCCGCCCATTGGTACGCCGCGCGTATAGCCCGCCCTCACCCAATCGCCGTCCCAATCAGCATCGGTGAAGTCGAACCCTCCGAAGACACGCACAGACATGCGCGGCCCAGTGGTGGCGTAAACCTCTCGCCTGGCAAACGCGTCGAAAATCTCTGCCCTAGTGTTGCCGCGCGCCCATGCCGCTGCATAACCGCCTGCAAGATAATGCCAGCCAAACCGTCCTTCGCGTGTTCCAAGGTTCTGCGCGGCAGCAGCACGATCTTCGACACTTGGCTCATTGCCGGTATGCTTACCGAAGAAATTGTCCTCATCACCCGTGGCGAGCGACGTATGACTATCGGTCGAACCGATCATACCAAAGGCATAGGGGTTCACGCCAAGCTGTTCTTCTAGCGAGAGGCCTCGCTTCAGCGCTTCTCGGACATAATTTCCGCCCAGCATCTCAGGCTCGGTTTTGGCGGTGAGTGGCAAATTGCCAAGCTCCCAACCTTTCACGCCGTAACCTGCCATCTCATCATTGGGAGAGAGCAGCGGGTGAGCCTCGCTGTCCCCCTTTATCTGCGTGACCTCGACCACTGGTTCCGCCGCCGCTCGCTTGGCTGCATATTCTGCGGTCATTGCACTGCCATCAGGCATGGTCATCTCAAACATCATACCGTTGGAAAGGTTCGAGTTGTGCGGAATGGCCAGCGCTTTCCCGCCCGTCTTATCGGCATAGGCGCTCATATAGTCCCACAATTGCTCTGGCGTTGTGCTCAGGCCCGGGAAGGGCAGGACTTGGCTGGTTCGATCACTGCCATCGCGAAACATCACCACCCGGTGCAAATTATTGCCATTCGGCATGAGCGTCCATTCAAACCCGGCCAGCGCGGTGAAGCTACCCGGCTTATTGTAGCGATCAAGGATCTCCAGCTGGGTATTCCAAATGTCGGTCGTGTTTTCCTTTTGCCGCTCTGGGTCGCTCATCGCCTCAGGCAAAGTGCCATTGGCTGCCGCAGTAATTAGCTCCCCGATTGCGCGCTGAGATTGCTCGGGGCTTTCATGCATCATGTCATACCAACGCAGCATGGTCTCATCGCCCATCGCTTGCACGCCGATCCGCGGGGCATCGTAAAGCCGCCGCGTCGCCCCGAGACCATCGGAATGATCAGCAATAACCAGAAAATCGAGCGGCCGCGCAAGCTTGGCTGGCGCACCAGTGGTCGCCGTTACCTCTTCACCGCTAGCGAAACGCAGCGCCTCTTCCGGACCAAGGCGGACGCCGAAGCCAAAGGCATCGACTGAATTGTCTGTATGCAGGTGGGTATCCCCCCAATAGGGGCGGTCGGGAAACTCTGCGAGCTCGATAGTGCCTTCGCCATCACCGCTTTGTGCCTCATCAACGCCGCTTAACGCGTCGCATCCAGCGAGCGAAATGCTCGCAATGCCGACCAAAGTTGCCGCTTTCCATGTCATCTGCATGGCGTCCCTCCCATTCCTCTTTTTATGGCCAAGAATGTGGGCCGAGATAGCGCACTTCGTCAAGCTAAAGGGGAATGGTCAACTTGACTTTTGCAGCAAGGCAGAACGCTCACAGCGGCACACAACTTCATCGCGCTGGTTCGTCAACTCATGGATGAAGGTCACGACGCCCGCCTCTGGGCGCGACTTGCTGGGGCGAAGTTCTTTCACTTCGCTCGCCGCGCGCAAGGTGTCGCCGATGAACACTGGCTTGGGCGTCACGACCTTATCAAAGCCTAGGTTCGCGACCAATGTGCCCAAGGTTGTGTCGCCCACTGAGAGCCCAACCAGAAGCGAAAATGTGAAGGTGGAATTGACCAGGATTTGCCCAAACCCGCTTTCCTTCGCTGCCTCGACATCAAGGTGAAGCGGCTGAGGATTGTGTGTCATGGTCGAAAACAGGAGGTTGTCCGTCTCAGTCACAGTGCGGCGGATATCGTGTTCGATCCGTTCACCCACCTGCCATTCGTCAAAGTACTTTCCAGCCATTGGCTTTAGCCTTCTTTTTTCCAGCTTCCGGCGACGTCTGCGCCATCCATCGCGCTGTCACGGATTACGCCCGGCGTGCGGCTAAATCGCGGAGCAGGCGCCGTGTGCCACTCGCCGCCGTGCTCGACATAGGCGCCGCGGGCCTTCAAATGCGGGTGTTCGCGGGCTTTCTCGACCGGAAGGACTGGGGCAAAACACGCATCGCTTCCCTCCAGCAATGCGCACCACTCCGCCTGTGTCTTTGTTTTGAACATGATCGCCAATTGTTTGGCATAGTGATCCCAATTGCTCGGGTTCAACTGGCCTTCGCTAAGCTCGCTTGGCGCACCTGATTTAGCGAGAAATTCGGCGTAGAACTGCGGCTCAATCGCGCCCACAGAGACTTCTAAGCCGTCTGCGCATTCAAAACAGCGATAGAAATGCGCCGCCCCCCCGAGCATCCCTTTGCCCTTCTCCGTCGAGAGGATTGGCCGCGATCCGGCCCCGAAAAAGAAGCTCATCAGGCTGGTCGCGCCATCGACAATCGCCGCATCGACAACTTGCCCTTTGCCTGACCGCTCCCGTTCATAGAGAGCAGCAAGGATGCCAAATGCGCAGTACATCGACCCGCCGCCAAAATCCCCGACAAGGTTTTGCGGCGGTATCGCTGGCTCTCCCTCTCTACCAACCGCAGCGAGCGCGCCGGTGATTGCAATGTAATTGATATCATGGCCAGCCGCCTTTGCGAGCGGGCCGTCCTGGCCCCATCCCGTCATCCGGGCATAGACCAAACGCTCGTTTGTGCTGAGCACTTCGTCTGGCCCCAAACCTAAACGCTCCATCACACCGGGGCGGAACCCTTCGATCAACACGTCTGCATTGGCCAAGGTGTCGAGGCAAAATGCGCGGCCTTCATCGCTCTTCACATCCACGGCAACTCGGTTGCGCGCCCTCTCGACCACCGGATTGCTGATTTGTGTGCCATGCCGCTCAATCCGAACGACCTCAGCGCCCATATCGGCCAGCAGCATCGCAACGTGCGGACCGGGGCCTATGCCTGTGAATTCGACCACTTTGAGGCCGGTTAGCGGCCCATTGGATTGCGTCATGCAATTTTTCTCCCTCTTGTCAGCGACATTGGCCTGCCCTTGTTATGGTGGCAAGATATCGAAGGGAGATTGATTGACTTTGTAAGCAGAAGTCACGCAATTGTTTGGTCTGCGATTTTTCCAAGTGAGGGCCGGTTACGATATGAAAAAGGTCCTGGCAGTCGCATCAGGCGGCGGACATTGGGAGCAGTTGATGATGCTGCGATCGTCACTCGATCCGCACGATGTCTGCTATGCGACAACCCAAAGGGATATGGCAGCCGCACATGGTATTGAGCGCGTAGCAGAACTGCCGGATTGCAATCAGCACACGCCGATCTCGCGCACTCCTTTGCCTGATTGCGGCGATACGCCTTGTCCTGAAAGCCAGGCCTTCCGCAGTGATCTCAACCGGCGCCGCACCAGGATTTTTCTGCATTCTTGCCGGACGATTGATTGGCGCCAAAACACTATGGATTGATAGTGTGGCTAATGCCGAGCAGCTCTCAATGTGCGGCAAACTGTCCAAGCACGTGGCCCATGAATGCCTGACACAATGGGACCATTTGGCGAGCGACACCAAACCACTTTTTCGTGGGTCGGTTCTGTGATCTTAGTAACCGTTGGTATGCAGCTGGGGTTTGATCGGCTGATACGCGCGATGGACGAAATTGCGCCAACGCTTGATATGCCCGTGATCGCTCAGACGGGACGAGGCCGGTATCGCCCGATTAATATGGAATTGCATAACAATCTCGACGCAGGCCAGTTTGAAGAACTGGTAGCCGATTCCAAGTTGATCGTCTCACACGCGGGCATTGGCACGGTTCTAACCGCCCAAAGGCTTCGAAAGCCAATCGTCTTGATCCCCCGGCGAGCGGACTTGGACGAGCATCGCAATGATCATCAGCTGGCAACAGCCAAGCAATTGCGTAGCCGGCCTGGGATCCTTGTTGCTTGGAGCACAAATGAGCTAGGTGTTACGATCCGAAAGGGCCTGACAAACTCCACCTTGCCACATGTCGAACCTCAGGCCTCCTCGGAGCTTCTAAGTGCGGTCGCAGGGTTCATTGAGCGAGGCCAGATTTAGCACTAGCTGCTCTGCTTCCCCGCTACGATCATTGCGTATCGCGCCGCGCATCCAGCGACGAGCAGTGAAGCGCCAATATCCATGATCCAGTTCAGTTTTATCGGTCCACCGTAGAGCAAAGCGTCCACTGAATGCAGCGATATGATGCGCAGACAGATTAGGAGCAGCATTGCAAAAGCGGATAGCTGTGCTGTGAGCAGCATCCTGTATGCACTCACGCTGACCGCACCAGATTTGGCACGAAACCCCTGTCGGACAATCAAGCCAACGGCGATTGCCGCGATTACCAACAGAGCAATCACCGCGGGAAGCTGCCAAAAACTGCGCCCGTCATAAGCGCCTTGAGATCGCAGCAGATCGCGCATCACATCGCGCAACATGTCCTCAAGACCCAGCAGCCGTGACGCAATGAGCAGACCAAAGAACACGGCCATCAGCCGCCACGCGCGCGCCAGAGAGACGCTCATGCCCCGCTGCACAGAAACCCTCCATGCCGCGCCGCACATTATGACCACAAACAGATAGAGGCCTGCGCCAAGCCAATTGAGGAGCGATACATCCAGAAGCACTGCCGCTGCCCTTTCTTAGCCGATTGAAATCAAACTCGCCCCAAGCCATAATTTACGTCCGCCAACCGGTCCAGGAGCCAGATCGCGTTCAATGCTCGATCTTCCAGCAATCGACGAATAGGCTCTACTCACCGCGTAGCGCCGGGACACTTCATAAGAATCTGCGTAACTTGTTGCGCCTGAGGATTTGCCGCACTAGTCTCCAATACTTAAGGTTCTACCGAAGAGCCTTCGGGATCATTATTGTGAGAATTCAGGTTATTGATCAAGCACTTCGCAGTTCTGTAATCTTGGGCGTCGCGGCCATCCTGGGGGCCTGCGCCTCTCTACCTCCAGCCAACATTGGCGCAAGCGTCACCGCGCCAAATGAAGCGCTGGGACAGGCAGACTATACCTTCCAAAAGCCGGACACATATCGGCTGCGCGCTTCGGACATCATTTCCGTCAGTGTCTTTCGTGAGCCTGACCTTTCGCTCAGTGATGTACGCGTAGGGGTCGATGGGATCGTTTCTCTGCCAATGTTGGGGCGTCACGAAGTTGGCGGCAAGACAACTGGTGAGATCGAGAGCGAACTCACCCAAAGGCTGGACACTCTGGGCCTCAAAAGCCCGCGCGTCAGCGTCAATATCTCCGATTATGCATCCCATTTGGTGACGGTCGAAGGAGCCGTGCAAGAAGCAGGCGTGTACCCGTTTCAGCCGGGTGCTCGGTTGTCATCCGCGATCGCAATGGCGAAAGGGGTCACCCGCGTTGCTGAACTTAAGCAAGTGGCGGTCTTCCGCACCCGCCCCGATGGCATTTATGCGGCGCGCTTTGACTATGGCGAGGTCAGCCGCGGCACGATGCTGGACCCGGTGCTAGAACCCGGCGATAGAGTTGTGGTGGGCACCTCAACATTGTCGCAGTTCTGGCAAGACACACTCCGCGCGCTGCCAGCCTTTGGCGTGTTCGCAAGCCTGGACAATTGAGCCGATCATGAACGAGACATCTGCAGTCCAGCAGCCCGCGCCTCAGCCGCCTCCCGCTTGGTACGATCGCTATCTTCCACCGTCTCAACCGAGCACACAGGAGCGGCGACCACTGTTCGACGTGACAGCCTTGCGCGGACTGCTTTTCAGGCAACGCTGGTCGATTGGCGGCACTGTCCTGCTTGCTCTTGTTGCCGGGCTCATCCTCACAATGCTGCAACAGCCGGTTTACCAAGCCGAAACAACGTTGAGAGTGGAGCCGCGCGGACTCTATGTCGTCGAAGGTCAGGACGTCGCCCCGCAAATCTACAACAATGAAATTTCCAGCTACATGGCCACTCAGGTTGGCGTCATCGAAAGCTACAACCTTGCGCTCGTCGTTGCCCAAAATCTCAAGCTAGCCGAACGACAGGAGTTCATCGGCGCGGAAACAGACAGCGGCCGCGCCAATGGCCGCAATGACGAACAATGGCTTGAAGACAAAACCGCCATGGCCGCATCGATGCTGAAGGGCGGGCTGACTGCGGATATTCCCTATGACAGCCGCATTGCGACGATCAGCTACCAGTCGGAAAACCCAGCATTGGCGGCGGAAATCGCCAATGCTTATGCCGAGGCCTATGTCTCATCAGACGCGCGGCGGAATGTCGACAGCAACGAATATGCACGCGCATATTTGCAGGAACAGGTCACCGATGTGCGGGCTCAGCTGCAAGATGCTGAGAAGGCGGCAAACGCCTATGCCCGAAGCAATGGTATCGTCACTCAAAGGCCAGCAAGCGAAGACGGCGAAGCGGCGACAACAACGACCGCAGCCAATCTGACGAGCATAAACCAGACCACCAGCGCGGCCCGTGCAAAACGCATAGCCGCGGAGCAAAGATGGAGAGCCGTTTCCTCCATACCGGCTGCACAATTGCCGGAGGTGCAGGACAATGTGGTCGTCCAAAATCTGCAAAACACTCGAGCACGGCTGATCGGAGAACGCACCAATCTGCAGCAGCGTTACAACGACCAATATCCTTCAATCGTAGAAATCAACGCTCAAATCGCCGAAGTTGAGCGTCAGATCGCAAACGCCAGTGCTGATATCAAAGCAAGCATTCGCAGCGATTTCGTGATTGCCCGTGAGCAGGAACGTGCGCTTACGCGCGAATTGCGCTCGGTCACGCAAGAAACGCTCAACGAACAGGATCGCCAGGTGCAATACAGTGTGCTCGAACGAGAGGCTGGCGCCCTTCGTAGCCAGCTTGCAGAGCTCTTGGAGCGGTTAAACTCGATTAGCACAGCCGCCAATGTGCAAAGCGGCTCCATCACGCGGCTTGACCCCGCCTTGGTGCCATCCTCGCCGATATCGCCCAATCTTATGCGCAACCTGCTGATCGCTCTCGTAAGCGGCCTCGCACTGGCTGGCGGACTGGCAGTGATACGCGAGACCTTCGATGATCGCTTGCGCTCACTCGACGACGTTGAAACAAAGGTTGGATTGCCGCTGTTTGGGTACACGCCCTATGTCGATGAGGCCAAGATCCATGAAGAAGGGACAGAGCAGCATGGGGCATTGATGGAAGCCTATGCGTCGATCCAGTCGACGCTCGACTATGCGATGTCACGGGATAAAAATGTACTGCAATTCACCAGTGCCCAGCCGGGTGAAGGGAAGTCGACCAGCGCGCTAATCCTGGCTGAAATGTTCGCTCGGCTAGGCCGCAAGACGTTGCTGATTGACGGGGATCTACGCAAACCCTCGATCGCAAAATTGCTGGGCAGCGAACCGCCCGAGGCGGGCCTCGTAGAGGTCTTGCTCGGGCATTCTGATTTTGGAACAGCGGTGGTCAAAGGGCCTCATGAAAACCTTGATGTACTGGCTGTAGCGGCACTTCCGCCCAATCCAGTTGAGACACTGTCGTCAGATTATCTGGCCAATTTTCTATCAAAGCAGCGGCAAGACTATTCGATCATCCTGATCGATTCCTCTCCCGTTATGGGGATCGCAGATGCCCCGCTGCTCGCCAAACATGTTGATGGGACAATCTTCATTCTTGAGGCGAACAAGGTGCAATTCGGCCAAGCCAAAGCGGCCGTAAAGCGGTTGCAAGGCGTCGGCGCCAATGTCTTGGGCGTGGTCCTGACGAAGTATCGCGCGCTGACCGCCGGGCAAAGCTATGATTACCAATACCGCTATTACCAATATGAGGACAAATGAGCGGGACCAAAGGCCGATGGACACGGCGTGCTTTACAGTCATCATTCCTGCTCATGATGAGGCCGCAGTGATCGCGCGTTGCCTCGCCTGTCTGTACAAGGATGCACCGGTAGACGCCGATTTTGAAGTGATCGTGGTGGCCAATGGATGCAGCGATCAAACTGCGCAAATAGCGCGCGAGTTCGCTCCTCAGGCCAAGGTTATGGAAATAGCTGAGACGTCCAAAACTGCGGCCATGAATGCGGGGCGAGAGGCAGCGTCGTACTACCCTCAAGTGTTCTTAGACGCAGATGTGATGTGTAGCTTTGGAACGCTCCGGTCTCTGACTGACGCACTAGAGAATAGTGAGGTCTTGGCTGCCGTACCCAAAGCGCGCTTCGATACATCGAAGTCCAGCTCACCCGTGCGAGCCTATTACAAAGTCTGGCAACAGCAGCGCTTTGCGTCTTCGGCGTTGGGCGGTGCGGGATGCTTTGCCATCTCAAAGCAAGGCTTGGAACGCATCGGCCCCTTCCCCACGATCATCGCAGATGATTTGTGGGCTTTGTCTCGGTTCGCAGGCCATGAAAGAGTGTTGGTGATGCAAGATAGTGCTGGTGAGCCAGTTTATTGCACCATAACCCCGCCCCAAACTGCGATCGAACAGGTTCGCGTCGAAGCGCGACGTCGGATAGGTAGCGAACAGGTCCGTCGCCATTTCCCAAGTCCTCATTTGCGAGAGGCAAGCAAAGGCACCATCTTCAAATCCGCATTTGCAGGAGGAACGTCACCCTTAGCCGCCATAACTTTTACGGGAATGAAACTCGCCTCGAAACTACTGGCGGAATGGCGCAAGCTGCGCGGGAAACAAGCAATCTGGGTCCGCGATCACAGCTCGCGCAAACTGTGAACATGGATCAGCCCCGGACATCTTCACCAATCGACATTTCCGTTCTGGTTGTGGCCTTCAATTCGCGGGGCTTGATTGATGAATGTTTGGGCTCCATCGAAAAAGCTAAAGAGCGAGCAAGTGTTGAAGTTCTGCTCATCGACAATGGCAGTGATGGGACGGAGAAACATGTCTCGGATAACTTCCCGCAAGTCACGACAATAGCCAGCGAAGGCAATGTCGGATTTGCGCGAGCGAACAACCGGCTGGCCCAGCATGCGAAGGGCCAATATTTGCTGCTGCTCAATCCAGATGCTTTTCTGCAATATGGAGCGCTCGATGCGCTGCTGGATGGCGCCGCCCGCCACCCTGATGCCGGTGCCTGGGGCGGGATCACTCTGGATGGCAATGGGCAGCCAGATTTTGGCAATTCCATTCAAATGCCATCTTTGCGAGGCTTTCTATCCAGCATGATTGGCCTCTCTGGGGCGCAAGACACCCATTCTTCAGGCATTATGAGCGACCGGCGGGCAGACGTCCTGTCCGGTGGTTTCTTCATGATCCGGCGCGATCTTTGGGAAGAGATGAGCGGTTTGGACGAACGCTTCTTCCTATATTGTGAAGAGGTCGATCTGTGTTTGCGTCTGCACAAATCAGGATATGATTTGTGGCAGATAGCCGCTGCAAAGGCGCACCATAAAATCGCACATGGCAATTTTCAGTCGCCACTCCGCCGCCTCTATCAAGCTGCTGGGACCATGGAATTTCTGAAGAAACACTGGCCTTTGCCTAAGCGGATCATCGCTGCTTTATTGATCTGGAAGGCTGCAATATTGCGGGTAAGTCTCGGCGCGCTTCTGGGATGGTGTAGCGATAGGCTTGCAGCTGCTGGCAAGGGATATCGCCACGTTGCATTGCGTCCGGACCTATGGCTGCGCGGCTATCACCCCAGGTCCGGTTTGAAGGCTAGGCTTGATCGCGGTGCACTGACCGATCGAACGAAGCAGTGAGCCTTCAGCACTTTCTTCTCACGCGTTTCAATATCGCGAGCGACGGCCGAGAGGCCGCGATCCGAGGCCGTAGTGGATGGCTCGACAGACGAATGGATTTGTTTGAAGAAATATGCCTGCCCAGTGTGGCGGCACAAACTGTGCACGATTTCCAGTGGCTCATCTATTTCGATGCTAGAACCGATGAAGTCTATCGCAAACGGATCCAAAACTGGCGTATGATTGTGCCGTTCGAGGCATTGTTTGTTGATGATTTCGTATCACGCAGAGCGGCTAACGATATCAGAAAACGCCTCAGCGCGAGCACCGAAAAGCTGCTGACAACGCGGCTCGACAATGACGATGCGATAGCACGCTTCTTTATCGCCAAGCTGCATGAAACAGCAGATCAGATGCCGATTGGGACGGCGCTTAACTTTCCAACGGGCTACAGTTTAAGGGCGCATAAATTGTACCATGCGAGCGACCCAAACAGCCCCTTTGTGTCTCTGTTAGAAGGGTCGGACGACATAAAAACTGTTTGGTGCGATCAGCATAGAAAATTGCAAAACAGCTATCCATACAAGCAGATTCAATCGCCACCCGCTTGGCTTCAGACAATTCATGGCGAGAATGTCTCGAACCGTATCAGGGGCCCACGCGTGGATAGTCCTACGACGCTTTTGAGCTTTCAAATTGCAGAGCACCGATTGCCCCGCCCTCCGAGTGTGCTCGCGACCAAAGCGGACAGATGGATTTGGTGGCCAATGAGATGGGTTCGAGAGCGCGCAATTGCCTTGGCAAAGCGAATTCTAAACCGCTGACGCTATGCCTCAGCGGCACTTTGCGCAGTGTGCTGAGCAAGCGATACTGCGATACCAAGCAAGGCAAAAAACCAGACCTGAGGAGACAACCACAAGGCCACTGAAAACACCCCAAGGCACATAACCGACAAGGCGATCGCAATGCCGCGGATCGTGTTCTGATCCACCGTGGCTAACAACACTGAATTGCGGGCGAGGTCCACCACGGCAAGCAATACCCCCAGCAAGGCAAGCATTGGGGCGATGACCCCATGCCGCATTGCCACGACCAGCCAGTAATTGTCCACCGATGGCGGCATCCAACGCGGCCGTGCCCAGTCGCCAAAGCCGATCCCAAAAATGGGGTTTTCGACCACCGTCTTAATGCCTTCGTCCCAGATCAGCAGACGGAAGAAGGCGGTTTGATTGTTCAGCGCCGCAAATCGGGTGATCAGTTTCACAACCCCAGAGTCGCTGGCGACCTCCAGAAAGATAATCACCGCCAGCAACCCCAAAAGCGCGAGCCGCCAAGTGAGTATGCTGGTGCGCGAAATCATGAAATTGGCCGCCACCAATGCGAGGCCCGAAGCGAGCACCAAAAACGCACCGGAGCTGAATGTGAACACGCAGCACAAGCCTCCGAAAAGGCCAAGCCACAATGGCCATCCGCGCAGACCAGCCACCAGATAGAGCGGCAAGAAGCTGCCTAAGAAAATACCGGCGAGGATTGGATGCGGAAACGGCCCCTGCCCGCGCATCAGACCAAGTCGTATCGACGGCTCAAGTTCGTGAACCTGTCCGGTGATCGCGCTCGCAGCGGGCATAACCAGATGCATCTGAAGAAGCGACTCGGCACCAATGAATAGCCCGGTCACCGCCAACCCTGGTGCACTCAAAACCAGCAGAATGCGCAAATCCCTGAGGGAACTAATCCTCGTTCGCAGCCAGAAGTAGGCGACGACTATGTCCAGAACCAAAGAACCAGAGGCCTGCATTGCCTGGTCCAACCCCATCGTCACAATTGATGATATGACAATCCAAACCCCAAGCGCGGCGATCACATAATCGGCCAGGCAAAGTCGCAGGTGACCCTTAAGAATATCACGCAGGATCACGAAAGCCGCACCGATCAGGAAAAGCCGATACGGCGGAAGCAACAAGGTGCCGACGCTAAAATTGAAAGGTAACGGGATCAGTAGAGTATAGACCAGCGCCACCGCGCCAAAAACACGCCATCGCTCAGCCTCGTGATTTCTCGCTATTTGTGGCGCGGCCATTGAGTGGATTGGTGGGGTTGCAGAATTTCCCATTGCGATATTGCGGCGACTTCCCTTGACCCTTGAACGATACACTAAGGCTATGAAATACTCGCACTGTGCATCACGGCGCATGTTCTTGCCAGACCCAAGTTCTCGCAAACAACTTTCCTACATGTTCTTTTTATGTTCTCTATTGCAGATAGTTTCACCAAAAGCGAATCCGAGGACATTGAAATGCAACAAGATCCATTCCGCAACCAAGCCGACAGCCCAATGGCACCAGCAGAATATTGCTTTGAAATCACACCCAGCGACACTGACGATCTGATGTGCGCGACCAAGGCTTTGTACGTTGGCGAAGGCGGGGACTTGGCCATCACCTCGGTCCGCGCCGATGCTCCGGTGGTCTTCACCAGCGTTCCATCAGGCAGCATTATCGATGTCCGCGCCCGGAAAGTCAGCGCATCCGGCACGACAGCAGCGAACATTATCGGACTAGCCTAATGGGACGCGTCGGATATGGCTTTGGCTCGGTGTCGAGACTGCTGAATGCAACCTCTGCATCAAGCAAAGCGACCATCATGCCGGGCGAAAACTGGACTGGAACAGCGGGGAGCGGTTTTGCCTCCACACCCGTCGATCCGGCTCGAACAACCGCCAAGCCAGTGCTGCGTCTCATCACCCCTCCCAAGCAACGCTTTTCAAGCAATCTCACGGTTGGAGTCCGGGCGGCGGCGAACAATTCTGGCACTTTGTTCGACACAGACGGCCTGTCATTTGTCCGCGTCCATTATGAGGGCAATGTTGTAGATATCGCAGCCCCGAGTGTGCGAAACCTCGTCGATGCTAATGGCCTCACCAAATGTTATTGGGGTTGGTGGTGTGAGCTTGAATACACCGGCAATGGCTCTGCCGACGTGTATTTCGAGGTGGTCCCGACTGACACCAGCATGCAGAACCGCGTGATCGGCCCCTATACGTTTCATCCGAATGACGACGAGTGGGAACTTGACTTTACCGTCAATCCCGACTTGCCGCTTTCAGCCACAAATTATCATGACATCAATCCAGCCATCAATGCGATGAAGCAGCAGGGTGCCTCCGGTGCATTGCGAGTGCGAATTAAGAAAGCTGGCGATTACGCGCTCACCGACCGCAATTGGAACAGAGGCGCGACCGCTGAATGGCTCGTCATTGAAGCCACTGTTCCCGGCGTGCGCTTTTCACAGAGCCTGCGAACGGACGGCACGCTCAACTTCTTTCGGCCCAGATTTGAGCCAGTTTGCTTTCGTCGCTGCGAGTTCGATTTTGCTGGATCAAGCGAGTATTATTTCGAGCCTGGATGGGCGCGGAACAATTGGTTCGATGGCTGCGTATTGACCAATAGCAACGGCCGCAATGATGCCGCGCTGAAGGTGCCTCGTAACACGCTGGCTTGGATATTGCGCGGCCGCCATTGGATCACCGAATGCAGTTTCAGCAATTTGGCAAACTGCGCGACGGGTCAGCATCTGGTGCGCGGATGCGAGTTCACCCAGTGCTGGTCGGATCTCGCCAATGGCACATATGCGTTTGTCGGCAACACCGTGCAGGATTTCGATGGCAGCTATTACCGCAACGGCATGGCCGCGCTGAGTGTTGAATACACCGGGCCTGCTGGAAGCGCGACCATCGCAGCAAACGGTATTGGTCCTAAAACCTTCACCCTCCGAGAAGATGGTTCAAGCATCGGAACGTTTGTGACTGGAACCAACAAGGCCGCATTTCTCGCCGACACCAATTACACAGTCCAAAATCTGGCCGACTGGATCAATGCACAGCCTGGTTGGAGCGCAACCGTGCTGGACAATCGTTTTGCCGCTTTTGCGCTGTGCTTGGATAGCGGTTCTCCGCAGGCGGCCTTCGGCCAGCAAGATGTAAAGTCAGCGGCGCTTGTCCTGCACACCAAGTTCGACATCCACGCCGATATCTACCAACTGAGCGGCAATTCAGCGATTGAGAATGTCATTATCGCAGAAAACCGAATGTGGGATATCGATGCCCAGAACATCTTCCTGACCGCACCAGGAGGCTTCAGCGATGTGATGATTGTGAATAATGCGTTTGAGAACTTTCTAAGCAGCGGCGCGCAGAGCCAATTTAGCTCAGCGCATAGCCATGTGATTATCGCGCATAATTCCATGGCAAGCCAAACAATCACCATGCGCAGCGATAGCACGTTCAATCCGGACAGTTACTGTCTGATTGCAAACAATATCTCGCAAGAATTGCGGTGGGGCGGAGCCGCTGACCCCGATCCAATTGTTGCTGACAATCACTTGCACGCTGGATCGTCACCGCCAACAGGTGCGAGCGGCACGTCCATTGGCGGCGACTTTGGCTCGCTCTATGTGGACGCTGACAATGGTGACTTTAGCCCGTCCGGCGATCTCCTGATCAATGGCAAGGGTCCGGTGCTGCGCGGCGATTTGAACTGCGCAAAACGCTCAACCTACGGCGCAGTCGGCGCTGTCGGAAAATCGATCTTTGGTTGAACCTTATGGTGGGCAAAGAGAGCCGGTGCTACTTGTATGTTCCGGCTCTCACGCCGCCTAGCTTTGCGCAGGCCTGCTAAGCGAAGGCCAATTCCGCAGCATAACCAGCAAGACCGCGCCGATCCACAAAACCTCGAACACAACCTGGATCATAGCTGCCCCGACTGCGCCATGTCGTCCAATCATCCAGGGCGCTGCAAGCAGTGCGGTCAAGGCAAACAGATTGCATTTCAGCATCGCGCCTGGTCCAATTCTGACGATCGTGAGCGCCCTCATACCCAGGGTCATCAGGCTCAAGCAAATGGCCAAGACTAGCCAATGCAAGGTGGCTGCAGCGGCGACGAATTCTGGCCCTGCGACAAGCTCTATGATTGGCACCCCCAACCAATAGACCGCCGCCAAGGCGGCTGCGGAAGTGAATGATCCGAATGCGGCGATCTCACCCGCCAATCTCAACGGATTTGGCGTGGTTGGCATTTCCCGAAAAACGGCTTCGAATGCCGCCCGGTAGAGCATTTGCATAATTGAGGCGATCCGGTCAGCCACGGCATAAATGCCGACCATCGAATTGCCAGAAACTGCCCCCAACAGCACTACTATGCCACGCTGCCTCACCGCACCCACCGCGCCAGATAGCCCGGTCGGCAGGCAGAACTTCAAGACCTCAAGAACTTCGCCGCGCGCCGCCGCTCTGGCACACACAATTGCGATACCTTTGCGAGCAGAACGGCGTTCGTGCCCACAAAGACCAGCGCAAAGGCGATCAAGTAAGCGTCTATCGGAGCCGATGCGTACCAAAACACCGCGGCTACAAGGAAGGTGATCGCAGCGGATCCTGACCGCACGAAGGCTAAGTAATCGAAGCGGTCGTACTTGCGCAAAATTCCAGTGAGCGGGTCAGAGGTTCGAAACAGCTGGGAACCGATCAGCATGATCGTGCAGCCAGCCGCCCTCCCAATTCAGCCACAGCAGAGCGCAAAGGCCGATTAGCACACCAATCGCCGCCGCTACCAAATTTAAGATCAAAGCCGCGCCCAATATTCGGCTCTCACGCCCTTCAGACAACGCCAAAACCGCCTGCCACAATTGCATGCCTGCCAAAGCCTCTAGCATCATCGTAAGGGCCAGCAGTGCGGCCAGCGTGCCAAGACCGTCGACGCCAAGTGACCGGGCGTTGAAATACATTGCGGCAAATCCGAACACGGCGACCGCACCCAGCGATACCAGTGACCAGCCTGCGTTCGTGCGTATGCGTTTCCAGACCGTCACGGCGCTATCGGTCAATTAACTCGAAAAAGCGCTGCGTTATATGCTGGGCGCGGTCCAACTCATCACCACTCAACCCCTCCAATTCACGCGTTTTAGTAGGCTCCTTCAACGCCCCAAGTCCCCTTGCCTCACAGTCAAAACCCCAATGGTTTAGCCGTTCAAGAATATTACCATCATTTGCCACCATGCTGGCCAGATCGTGCACCATATAGCGGCCAGAATCGCTTGCCTCGACATGATCCAGCAAGCATTGATTGTAGTGTATCCAAGCCTCCAGATAGTCGCTGCGCAATTGCTCAAACCACGCTTCACTGCGCGATCGCGTGGCCCAGTAATACGCCCGGCGCCAGCTGCGATGGCCGGTCACTGCATGGACGCGTCGTTCCCGCTCCAGCAATGAAGACACGACTTCCTCAAAGGGGCGAAACAAGATCAGCGCAAAGGGATCGAGCGCCTCGCGGTAGAACGGGAGGAACAGGCAAGTGCGAGGCTCCTTCCAGCCAAAGTGCTCGTTTGTCCTTCGCTTGCGCTCCAAAAGAGCGCGGCCTTCTTCGGCAAGTTCGCCCTCAACCTCAATCGCTCTATAGGCGGTTGAGTCGAATGAGCGCCCGCCCCAATCGGCCATGCCGTTGCTGGAGAGATCATGCGCCGCCAAAATTTTCGTGTGAAACGTCAGAAATTCGACATCTTCAAAATGACCATGCTCATTACCAATCCCGGCCCCCAATGTGGAGCCGCCCATATCAATCCCGCAACTGGTCAGCCACCGCGCGGCGAGCGAAGTGTAGGAACGATGCATGCCCAGCACTGCTAATGATGGCAAAGATCTAGCCTCCTCACCAGGAATACCGCTCCGCGTATGTAAAGGCATCCCAAGTCACCTAAACTATGGCTCCTCATAGCCCGCTTGCCTAGCAATGTCCCGAGCGCCAGCTTGCAAGTAAGGACCACGCGATCTTACTTTCCTCCGCCTCCACTGTGCACGCCAAAGCGCCAGTGGATTGTTCGATAACGAACAAATTGAGGTAGGAATTGGCAGTTTTGCTCGCCATTTTTTTCGGGCGTAATGATAAGCTTCGCGATAGCCTCCACCAAGTGAGGCAATTGGGCGGTTGTTATGAACCACAGGCAGCTCCACTGCCCAAGCCGTTCTGCCAGCTGCAATTGCGCTCTGCGCCAGATCTGTTCCGTAGAGGTGGAAATGCGGCAAATCTGGATCGAATTGGAAACCCGGCTCTCGGCGCAAGATCAAGACCAGTTCATCGAATGAACCAACTTGTGTTGGGTGAAAGCCGCTTTTGCCCAGCTCTTTGCCCATGGTTACATCCCAGATCCGGCCAACATGCTCGCCGTTTGGACAAACGCCGTAAGGGCCTGCCACCATCCAATCCGGTGCGCTCTCGCTGAGTCCATTGAGAACCGCGACTGCCCGCTCAAGCCAACCCTGCGGCAAATAGACATCTTGGTGGGCGAAGACGCAAATGGGCCGCATAGTTCTCGCCAGGCCTTGATTGTAAGCGTCGGCCATATTGCTCGCGCCACGGATCTCGGTGATTGTCAGAGCGCCGCTCGCGACATCAGGAGAACGCAGCAAGCATTCGCTTAATATCTCATCATTATCGACCGCCACGATCAGGCAGAAATCATCAGACTTCAGCGCAGCGGATTTGGCTTGCGGCACGGCTTTATTCAAGCCGCCAGCAGAAAGCGCCACCACGCCTCATATCTCAATATGGTTGTATAGGTCATGCGCAAAATTGTCGCGTCAGCGGGTATAAACGCGTGCCCGAGCCACCAGCTAGAATGATGCCTTTACGGCTGGTGGTCATAGAAAGGAGGCTCCTAATTCTGGGGCAAACACCTCATGCGTTTGCAACTTCGATTCATTGCAGTGCAGTCTAGCCTGGTCAATGTACAAAAGTCGGCTTCCACCAAACTCCTTGGACTAGCCAGAGCAGCTAATCCCATGGACGCGTCAAAAGCCTGATTGATACGCTGGATAATCTGCCAAAAATGACGCACCTTCAGCGGGAAGTAATTGCCCGAACCCAAGAGGCTTGTCGCCAAACAGATGACAGAAACCGCGACCATCGATGCAATGTTAGCCAGCGCAATGCGCGGCCAGGCTGCGCAATGGACAGGCGAAGGCGTTACGCAGGTTTGGGACCGGATCGCCTTCCACGGGATCGCAGGAACGCTCAATTTACACCGCAGCCAACTCTCGGACTGGCCCATTCGGATACTGGATGACATCAGGCAGGAAGCGCAGATTGTCGCTTTATGGGAAGAAACGCACCGCCTTTGTGTGGCGAAACTTATCCAGCATTTGGCAGATCGAGGCGTTGAAACAGTCGTCATGAAAGGAACCGCCCTTGCCTATTCTCTCTACGAGGATGCTTCGGTCCGTCGGCGCGGTGACACGGATTTACTGGTAAAACCGAGTGACCGAAAGACAGCGCGAGACTTGCTC
Source organism: Erythrobacter sp. SN6-5 (assembly GCF_057364945.1). NCBI lineage: Bacteria > Pseudomonadati > Pseudomonadota > Alphaproteobacteria > Sphingomonadales > Erythrobacteraceae > Erythrobacter > Erythrobacter sp. SN6-5. Next base: position 1,310,689 of record NZ_CP200282.1, on the reverse strand, counting down.
TCATCGAGTGGCTGGATCATGCGTGAGGTGCCGCACGGTTTAGTCTATCAGGAAACATGGCTGTTCAAGACAGGCGCCCATTTCGTGCATGAACTGGACCTCCATTGGCAAGCGGTCGATGGTCCCACATTGCAAGCAATCCTGCCTGCTGAGCTATATTTCGAAGAAGCCGTTCCCCTGCCCAACCTCAGCAAAGCTGCGATGGCAGCATCACCTATGCTCACCTTGGTCCAAATTGCGCTCAATCAGGCGTGGCACCAAACACATGGCTATGCAGTCGATGAAACTAAAGTGCATGGTGGAGAGCGGCTGATCTGGGCGAAGGATTACGATTTGCTTGCCCGCAGTTTCGGCCAGCGCGATTGGTCCATGCTAGCAGAGTTCTGCGAAAAGGTCGGTGTAGAGCCAATTGTACATGCGGCCCTAAAAACCGCGAGAAATGCTTTCCACACCCCCATTCCTGAAGAAGTCGAAACCCAACTGGAACGGCAGACTGGCTGCACCAGAATTCAAGCTTACCTTGCGGAGACAGACCCAGTCACGCGGTTCAAAACCGATCTGGCCAATGTGCATTCGCTGCAGCGGCTAAAGCTCACTTCGCCCTTGCGCAGGCTTGGCCCAGTGCAGCACATCTGAAGGAGAAATCCGGGGCAGCCCAAAACTGGTCAGTCGCTGGCCTGCGCTTGCGGTGGTTGGCTCGCTCCTTCATCAGATTAGTGGCTGGACGAAAGCCTTCATGAAGCGCTCATTCCTATGGCGGCGCGCGCTGGAGTTTAAGCGCGAGCTATCTCTTATCAGCGGGCTTACTCTATTAAGTTCCATGGCCACGCTGTCGGTGCCTTGGTTGGCCGGACAATTGCTCGGCAGGCTTGCCGATGATGCGCCTACCAACCTCGGCAAGATCACAGGCCTGTTGGTGCTCGCGCTGGTCATTATGACTGCCATGAATATTGCTGCAAGCATGGTAACCGCTCAGACATCAGGGCGAATACTCGCCAGGCTGAGACTTGATGCCTACGGCCACATCCAGAACCTTCCGATAGGTTTTCACGAACAAAGCAGGCGGGGCGATCTCCTGGCGATGATGACTTATGAAGTACGCTTACTCAGCGACTTCCTAACCTCCACCATCGCCAATGTGCCAGCCATGCTAATGACGGCTGGCGGCGCGGTGATATTGTTGTTTCTCATCGATCCAACAATCGCTTTCATCGTTCCGATACTCGTGCCTGTATTCTTCATTGTGCTCAAGCTCTTCAGTCGGCGGCTCAGAGGGCTGGCCGAGCGGGTCAGAGAAACAGAGGCAAAGGTGATGTGGGTGGCCGACAGTGACCTAGAGATGCTGCCTGCGATCAAGTCCTTTGCAACCGAAGCCCGGCACAGCAAAGCCTACGCTAGGATTGTTGAAGCGGCGCGTGTCCTCAGCTTGCAGGAAGACCGTATAACGGCCGCAATTGGCCCTGTGATCGCCCTTGCCGCTGGATTGGCCACCATCGCAGTTATCGTGCTTGCTACCTCTGGCGAAGCTGTCAGTGAGCGCGATCCGGCGGAAATGTTCGCCTTTCTGCTCTATGCTGCCTTGCTTACTCGTCCTGTCGGCGGCTTAGCCAATGTCTACGGCCAGTGGCAGATCGCACGTGGAACGGCCGCGCGGATGGAAAAAGTCTTCGCGGTGGAGCCTGAAATCGACGGTTCTGGAAACGACATCACAAACGCCTCACCTTCGACCATCCGGTTCGAAAATGTAAGCTTTGGATATGATAGCCGCGAGCGGATTCTTCGCGGCATCAGCTTTGCGATAGAACCGGCGCAAGTGATTGCGCTGACCGGAGCAAATGGCGCTGGAAAGTCGACCCTTATCCGATTGCTCTTACGCTTTTACGAGCCAGACGCCGGACGCATCTTGCACGGATCGAACAATATCGCCGATTTGCAAATACAGGCCTGGCGCAGGCAGATCGGATATGTTCCTCAGCGCGCGTTGTTGTTCAACGGGACGATAGCCGACAACATCGAGTTTGGATGCGAAGAAGCAGAACCGCAAGCAATTGAGCGTGCCGCCAGGCAGGCTCAGGCATGGGAATTCATCGCGCAGCTCCCCGATGGCCTGAACACGGAAATTGGCGACAATGGTATCCGATTGTCAGGTGGAGAGCGTCAGCGCATTGCGCTGGCCCGGGCACTGCTCAATGATCCACCCATCCTCATACTGGACGAAGCAACCAGCATGTATGACCTTGAAAGCGAAGCAGCCTTCATTGCCGAATGTGAAAGCGCGCTTAGCGGTCGCACCGTCATCATCATAACACATCGCATAGCGAGCCTTGCCCTTGCCGACCGGGTTTTCGAGGTGAGCGATCAGACCGTATGCGAGGTTGCTACTCAATCCTGATCAGGTTTTGCTTGCTTAACTCTATTGCCAGGCCGAGCACGTCTTGCTGAATACTCGCAAGCGGCGCATCAAATTCCGCTTCAACTACCTCGCAAAGCTCGGCAATCGAATAGGGTTTCTCGTCGAGCAGGCTCCAAATTCGAGTGCCAACAGCATTCAGACCAAAATAAGTCCCGCTGGCCATATCGAGCAGCACCATTTCGCCGCTCACCTCTCGCGAGACCACGTCTTCAGACGCACATATGACATCACTCAATTGCATTGTACGCCTCCTACCTGCTCCTCACTGCACGAACCGCTTCGATAACATGCTCAAGCTCGCGATAGTCGCGGCGATAGTCCAGCGCATAGCACGGAACACCCTGCGACAGATCGACAAGCCTTGAGAAATGGGCCTTGAGGCGAGGCTTGTCTTCGACATCTAGAATGAATGAATGCGGTATCAAGTGCGTCAGAGCGCTGAGTGGGCTGAGCCTGGTGATGCTTACTTTCTCTGGCTCTGCGCTGGCGAGCACAAAGATTGCGTCCAAGCCTTTAGCCTCCTGAGCAAATGGCAATTGCTCAGGCACTGAAACAGCTTGTTTGTCCTCGGCTTCAATCCAGTGGTCTTGCAAGCCGAGCAGAAACTCAGCACTGTCATTGAACAGGCGCAGCGCTGTAGCCTTTGGCTGGACCCAATAATCGCTTTCTCGCCGTTCAAGCTCAACTACATCTTCTGTAAGAAATGGAGCGTCTGATTTTGCAAAGGCTCCCGCTAGTGTCGTCTTGCCGCTGCGCGATGGCCCCAAAAAGGCTGCAGCCCTACCGTCAATCACAACTGCGCTCCCGTGAAGGCACAGCCCGCCGGAATGATTGGTGAGCAGCGGAAGTATTGCATTGTGAAACAGGTTCTGCGCCGTTTGCTCAGTGCTGCCGGGCGCAGGCCAAGCGATCACCCCTTGGCTATTGCTCGTGATTTGAAAGTCGGCCTCATCCAGGAACCTCAAGTGGAAGCCATCGTCGTCCCGACGGAATTCGGCCTTTATCTCGCCGTCAGGATCAACCCAGCGATCATAGGGCTGGGGCGATAAATCCGTTTGCGCTCGCACCTCTGCGAGTTCCAGGCCGATCACAGCGTGCAATCCTTGGCTAACACCTGCATCACAAAGTCACGAGCGGCCTGATCACTTGGAAACAGCTTTGGTCGGTCCCTCAAGACCTGATCCACAATCTCTTGACTCGTGCGCACCCCATCAACCTGGGCCAAGACAAACGCACGCGCCGCGCCATGATCTGATAAGGCAGGCGCTTGTCCGTTTGACACCGCCAAGTCAGAGGGTTTCAGCAAGGTCCCTTGCCAGGTTGAGAGCTTCTGAACGGGCGCACCATTGGGGGGTGTATCGTCCAAGCCAGCATCTCTTCCGCATGGCGAATGCTGGTTGAGAATTCGACTTCATCGCCCTCTTCAACCCGGAAAGGCTCGGCTGCTGGCAAGAACGCTTGCGAGCGGCCAATGCTGGCAGGGTCAAACGGCGAATTGGTCATCCGCACACCCTGACTCAATGCACAATCAAACCACCCAGCCACTCCGTCAAACACGCCGGAATGAATGATCGATAGCGAAGCGCTAAACCTGAAGATCTCTGGGCTGTCTTCACAAAAGGATATTCGACCCAGTCGCACCGCACCACTAATCAGTTCGTCAGCAGAGTGGCTGTGGTGATGCTTTGCGTGCCGATTATAGCCATCAAGCCAGCGATATTCTGACGGAATATGCTCTGCCTGCCATGCGCTCGAGCCTTACTCCGGCATTCCTCGCTTGAAACGCCCGCAACCATCAAATTCATCGACTGAGGCACAATTGCGCCGCCCGGCTTTAGAAACCGCCTGCGCGCATCCTCAAGCATCGCAATGATGCCATAATCGAACCCGAAAAAGCCAACGTGGTCGCAAATCAGCAGATCAACCTTCTCTGGTAATTCAGCGTGGAAAGTTGATCGCGGAACGCAGTGATAGCGATCTTCCAAACCAGCCTTCGCCATGCTCTCGCGCGCGAGATGGATCGCATCGCTGCTATCAATGCCCCACACCTCTGAAGCGCCTGTCTCCAAGCAAAGCAGCCCTAACACGCCGAGTCCGCAGCCAAGATCCGCTACGGTATCTCCAGGCTGAATAACCTCTTCGATAGCTTGGCGATATATCGTCAGGCGCTCGGAGAGATTGAGATATTCAAGATGCTCGTTCAGGATGTCGATCATTTAGGCGAAGGCACCTCTTGAGCCACGGGCCTTATCCGTCCGGCGTGAAAACAGCAGGATGCTAGTTCATCGCCATCATGATCATACCGTCCATCATCATGGTGGCGCTACCGCCGGTCAAATTTCGTACAGAACCGTATGCGGTCAGGCGTGGCGGCGTATATTTCGCTTTTTTTGCTTGCTGTTTCATAAGGCGACCTTGCTGGTTTGGCCGCGCGTCAGGAAACATTGCGACCATCAGCGGAAATGATACAAAAAAGCCGCGCAAGCGTAAACTCCCCATACCTCCCACGAACGCTCATCTGGGATTGTGCCAGACGCATCTGGCCGCAGAAGACGCTGAAACCCGGCTTCATCGCACATATTATCGAGCAGAGGATCGGCATTCTTGCGAGCGAAGTCAGCGAATTCTCGGTCCAGCTCTGGCGACGGGAAATCCGCTTTGGTAGTCCGATCTAGGATCACATCCGGCACAATTCCTCGCAGTGCCCTACGATGGATATATTTGCTGTGACCAGCTCGCCGACGAATATGTTCCGGCGTGCTGGCCGAAAATTCGATGAAGGCCTTGCTCAACATTGGATTGCGCGGTTCCAAACCAGCCCTCGCATATTGCCCCTGCATCATCGTGTTTGCCATGTCCGTGCCCGGCGCGCGTACAAGATTGAGCTTGCTCCAACGCACCGGCTCGCTTGGCAGTGAGGTGATGTAGCTGTCTTCAAACTCGGCTAGTCGGTGTCTGGCCTCCTCCGTCAACCAATCGAGATATTCCTTCCGCTCCCTCGCCTTCTGCCGCTTATAGTCTCGGCCGCGAACTCGAATGATTTCCGGCAGAAGCGTCATGGTCATATGCCGCAAGGCAATGGGCAACGTTTGCCGCCATCCTTCAGCCGCCGCGTCCTGGCGCAAGGCCCGCGCAAACCCCGCAGCGTCGCCAGCCTTGGTAAACTCTCGGTAGTAGTGACGGCTGCCTTGCAGCCACTCATCACCCCCGTCACCGCCCATTAAAGCCCTGCAACCATCTGCCGCCGCCGTATTCTCCAACCCAATACTCATCGCGCCATTGGTAGGGATCGGTAGATCATATCGCGTGCATGCCTGCTCCGTGAACCAATCGATAGGCGGCTGCGTTAGAGGCACTTCACATAATTGGGCACCAACATGCTCCGCCGCGGCTCTGGCGAACGGCAATTCATAGGCGGGGGAGCCTGGCGCTCCCGCAAGAGTATACTCTGAGATTGATGGCGCTGGCAGTTCGCCTCGCTCTGCCAATTGATATGCCAAACAATGGAGAGCGCTAGAATCGAGACCGCCGCTTACCGTCACTCCAAGGGGTCCATGAGAACGCGAAGTTCGGCGGACACAATCTTTCAATAGATGCCGGTAATGCTCAAAATAGTCCTCATCACGGGGATACCGAATGGTGACTTCCGGGTCCAGCGACCAGTGCTCTTTTAAGGTCAGGCGATTTGCCGAGAAACTCAGCGAATGGGCAGGCAATAAGCGCTTGATACCCTGCCAAGGTGTTGCATCGCGCTGATGCCATTTGTCCGCCATAACGCCTAGCCAAATAATCAAAATCTGGCCTCGGCTTTGGTTCGATCTGCGGAACCAGTGCCGATAGGTCAGAAGCAAACAGCAATTGCTGGCCATCAAAGTGATAAAACAAGGGCCGCAGACCCATGTGATCGCGGGCGCAATAGACAAGCGGATTGCTAGGATCGGACCGACAATCAGCCAGAGCGAGGGCAAATTCGCCGTCTAAATGACGTGCGCAATCCTCGCCCCATTGCTGGTACGCGCGCAGCACCAGCTCCGTGTCCGTTCGATTGCGCAGCACCACGCCAAGTCTCAGCAAGTCGGCGCGAAGCTCCTCCCAATTGATGAGGAACCCATCAAACACGAGAGCAATCCGCCGGTCTTCGCTGCAATGCGGCTGGGTTTCGTCCTGCGCTTCGCTCGTTACACGCAGTAGGCTGGCACCCAATCCAACAAGGCTGTCATGTCCCGTTGAGCGACCATGGTCGAATGCGCTCGACAACCACATGGCGGCGCCATCCTGGCCGCGATCCGCGATGGCGTCCGTCATTGCTGTCAGGGTCGCAGGGTCCACACCATCAGCGCAATAGAGCCCAGCGATCCCGGTCATTCGGCCTCAATGACTCTGCATGATTTCAAGTGACGCAGTTCAATCACCCAATCTGCCCATTTTCGGATTCCGCAGCAAAGACATCGCACAATGGTTGCAATATGCTGAGCTCGAAATGCTCAGCCCAGAGGTGCGGCCTCACCAGCTTTTCACAGCCAGCGGGATAAAAGTGGAAGAACAAGAGATTGCAATACCCTCCGCGCGTGATCGGATCACGGTAATGCCACTGAGACGAGCCATTGAAGAGCAACGCCTGGTTCGGCTCTAGCTCATGCGATGTCCAATCCATCCCGGCGTCATCCTTGAGGTCTTCCTCGTTCCAAGCCTGGATCGTATCAGCATCAGGCAATTCCACTTGCTTGCTGAAGTGTATCGACCAGCTGCCGCTTTGCTCGATGCAATAATCGAGCGTGTACATCGACATTGGCTCGTCCAGATGCGGTGCACACTGGCCAGAACCCCCGTATAGGCTCAAGAAGTTGTATCCCATCACCAATTCGCACCCTGTAAGCTCGCTCACAAAAGGCAGTAGGCCCTGCTGCAATTGCAGAAAGAATGGATGATCGTGGACTACATCACGTCCGAATTTCTCTACCTCGTGGCGTTCGAGCTGCGCGGCGGGAAGGCTTTGGACCACCGAGTTGATCTCATGCCGAACAGCGTCATCAAACGGCGCATCGATAGTGCAGATCTCGAACTTATCGGCTGGGTGCAGCGGCGCGAATCCAGCGACAAATCGCTCCAAATACTCGGGAGCGACCTCTCCTATATACAACTTTGCTGCCTCGAACCGGCGCAAGAAATGCGCGTCGTACCACGGCACTTCGCCGAGCTTTGCGACCGACGCGATGGCCGCCAAATGGAGATCGAGATAGTCACGATCACCCAACCTGTCCTTGATCGCCTCACTCAGCATTTGGCTCACATAGCACACCGCGAGGCATAGGCTATAAGGCGGATAAACCACCCTGCGTCATGCGCTCTCAGATTGTCGCAAGCGGCCAAGTCTGGCATCTATTGCAAAGTGACAGCAAGAGTTTCCTCCGTGCCTGCAGAGGGCCAGAAACCCAAACTGAGGGATGTCCTTTGGATTGGGCGCTACAGCGTGCGCTGTATGGTGGAGCTTGTTCAGGCTCGGCTGGCATTCGCGAAACTGGATATGCGCGTACTTGATCAGCGCAATGAAAAGGCGGCCTTGGCCCACCAAGAGCAGCCTCAGCCTGGCTCAAAACGAGCGGAGACCATCGCCCGCATCGGCTATATTCTGCCTCGTTTGTCCGCTCGCTTGCCGTGGCGTAGTGATTGCTTGATACAAGCGATCGCTGGGCAGAACTGGCTAAGCCAATTAGGCATCCCAAGTATGATTGAGCTTGGAGTTAAACGAGAAGAGGCCAATGGCTTAAACTCGCATGCTTGGTTGCTGTGGGGAGGCCAGATCGTGCTGGGCAGCAGCAAAGAGCTTTACACTCCGATCTTTCCGCACAATTCAAAGCCAATCGCCCCACATAACAAGTAATCGGCATGTCTGATCCTCTCAGCGGTCCAGCTCGATTTGTAAATTGCTCCCAACCTAGTAGTATTACATAGATCAGAAGGCGGGAGCGGACGATGGTGCCAACATTACGAGCTCAGATAGCGTTTTTTGCCGCAGCGCTTGGGCTGTTTTTCGCGCCAATCTCTGCGCATGCCAACACGCGAGCAGGCGACTATTCTGTTTGCTGCGCAGCTTCAACCGATGGGGCCTCGTCTAACGCTATCAGTGATCGAGGCTGGTTTACCGAGGATGCAGATCGCGGTGCACTATGGCTGGCGCTTTTGGGCGGTGTGGGAATAATCATCGGAATCCTGATTATCCAAGAAGATGATGATCCTGCGCAGCGCGGTGATGGAGGCCTCAATCAATCGCCAGGGGCCAATTGAAGCAGGCCTTTTGATCGCTTTCTATGCGTGCTGATCGCATTTCTCCTCGATCAAGCGCCTACGCGCTGGCTGCGCTACTGACCATTGCGGTGATCATTGGTGGAGGCGGCGTCAGATACGGTCTGGCAAACCTGGCTGTACAACTTGCAGCGCTCTTTGTTCTGGGCTTTCATCGCAGTGCCTTTGTTAAATTTTGGAGCACGACACCGTTTGGCCTTCGCGCTCTCGTCGGTGCGTGCTTATTGCTTCCGGCTATACAGCTCATCCCCTTACCAAACGGAATTCTTGCAATCTTGCCCGGCAGGAACCTTGTGCTCGAAGCGCGCTCGCTGGCCGGGGTGAACACCTGGTTTCCCATAAGCGTTGATCCGGCCAGAACGCTGGTCGCCTTTGCCGGCCTGATCTTGCCACTCTCGGTACTCGTTGTCGCTTACCAACTTTCGCGGCGCCAATTGATCTGGATCGCTTGGACACTGGTGGGCTTGGCACTGGCTAGCGTATTGCTGGGCGCCGTACAGGTCGTTAGCCAGGGTCAAAGTGGTCTGCTCTATCCAGAGAACCCAATGCCTGGGGTACTTTTTGGAACCTTTGCCAATCGCAATTCCACTGGCCTGTTTATGGTTTCGGCGCTTGCGCTTGCCGCACTGTTGCCCGCTCCGTCCAACACCTCATCGTTTCTTTTCTGGCGCGCCATGATCTGCCTAATGCTGATCACAGCCATTCTTCTCACTCGCTCACGCACCGCTATTGTCCTGGCCGCGTTGCCACTCGCGATGTTGCTTGCGAAGAGCATGGGAGCAAGGCTGAACGAGGCGCAGGCGAACGCTAGCAAAGGACATCGACGAGGCAAGAAAGGCATTGTTGCTGGTCTCTCGTGTGTGGCATTGATCGCCAGCCTTTTCGCCTTTGCGCCTGGGCGGATCAGCGACAGCCTTGATCGGTTTGAAGCGAGAGACGACGCGCGCATCTATATCTGGGAAGATGCAACCTACACTGCCGGTCGATATTGGCCGATTGGATCGGGCATGGGCACGTTCGACGAGGTTTTTCAGCTCGACGAATCTCTTGAAAATCTGACACCTCGGCGAGCTGGGCGCGCTCACAACGACTATTTGGAAGTCGCAATTGAAGCAGGCCTAATTGGGATTTTCCTCATCACTTTATGGCTTGCTTGGATCGCCTGGATGACATGGCGGGCGCGGCTGTCAGCGCACAAATGGGTCGCTTGGGGCGGCAGCGTAGTATTGGTTGGCATCGCGGCTCAGTCATTGGTGGATTTTCCACTCCGCAGCCAAACCATGTTGGGGGTGGCCGCATTCGCGCTCATCTTGCTGCTGCGCTTTAGTAGATTTGGACAGGAACAATAGGCATGAAGCAGGCTTTATGGCTCATCGCTTTGGTCCTGATCGGTCTCGTTACCACAGGAGTGCAGCTGGACCGGCAGGCCCGCGTGTCAGGCGATCTCGCGGCGCCGGTTCCCACGCCGTTTCGAGCCTTCGCTCAGGAGAGGCTCGCCACCCGAGCCCTTGCAGCCAGCGACTCAGACCAAGCGCATGCTGGAGCTCAGCGATTGGTCGCGCGGCGTCCGCTCCCCGCCGAGCATCTTCGCATTTTGGCCATCGCCCAAGCCCTCAATCAAAACGAAACAGGAAGCCTGCAGACGTTGCAAACCGCGAGCCAGCGCGGCTGGCGCGACCCAATCACGCAAGAAGCAGTTTTGAGACTGGCCATCGAAACGGGCAACCACAGGGAGGCCGCCAGACGATATGCGGCCTTGATGGCCATGCCAAACACGTCAAACGCCCTGCTGTCTGAACTGGGAGGGGCAGCCTTGGAGACACCTGAGGGTCGCAGCACCTTTGCCGCTGTGTTAGCTCCGGCAAAGCGCTGGCATCGAACTTTCCTAAGGCGCGGGTTGCTGAACCTGAAGCCGCGGACGTTCGCTGAACTGATTGCGGAAGCACAAGATCTGGGCGCAAAGTTTGATTGCGCGCAATTGCAGCGAGCAGCGCGGGTTCTGAATGACAAAACAGATGCCTCGAGCCAGCCGACAAGGCTCTCGATCGATCAAGGCTGCGTGGAATAGAAACGGTGCAAGCCGAGAAACCTCATCCGTTTATCACTGCCTTTTTACGTTCACGCCCGTTTCAAGCTAGTTTTCCCTTCTCCATCAGGCTGAGCCGATACAACCGCCACCAGCCCAAGGTCACGTCACCGAAATTTGTAACCGAAACTATCGTGTCGACGAATGTTTTGGCGCAGGACAGAAATTCTCGAGTAAGGGGCGAGCATGGCTGACACCATTGATAAGCGCGCCAAAGAAAGCACAGACCAGGAAATCCGTCGCCCACGGACCTTGGCGTTTGTCATTACCTTCGGTCTGTTAATCGCTCTTTCAGAGGGTCTTTTGCGATTGGTCGCTTGGGCTCAAGACGCGGTCGGCTGGGCGTTGATCGACCATGATATTGATCTCCTCTGGGCTGGCTTCGCAGCAGCCTTGGTCAATGCGATCTTTACTTACACAGGCTTGGTCGCGCTCTTCGCCTTCTTTGAATGGCGTCACCTGGGCTTTAAAGACTTTCGCCGACGTTATGCCGAGGGTTTGCTGTATGGAGCCACAGCTATTGTCATCGCGGTGATGCTGCAAACTGCGGCTTTCTCCAGTCTGCAAACCTTGGATTTCGAGCCCGTTTTCCAGATCCAAGATTTGGGGCCTGTCTCGTTGCTATTCCCGATCATCTACATGGTCATAATCGGCTTCTTCGAATACTGGCTGCACCGCGCGCTTCACGATGTTCCCTTCCTTTGGCGGCTGCACGCTATCCATCACCAAATCGAAGACATGAACGCCGCGCGCAGCTACTCCCACTGGGCTCAGGACGCGGTATATCTGGCAGTTATTACAGTCCCTCTGATCTTTCTGGTAGAGAGCCCGCAGGGTTTTGTCGCATTGCTAACGACGTTCTATTTGATCTCGAACTACTACATGCACACCGACAATCCGGCCTTGTCGTTCCCACCGATTCTTCGACATGTGCTGGCCGACAATGTCTATCATCATTATCACCATTCGCGCCGCATCGAGCATTGGGGGCGCAACTATTGCTCGTTCTTTTCTTTCTACGACCGGATTTTTGGCACGCAGCATATGCCGCGAGACGAAACCTTTCATGCAACCGGCATTGACGGCTACGCGCCGCTGGAAAACTGGCATGATTATCTGATCCGCCCTTTTACAAACCGGGGCAAGACATGACCGAACGCAGATGGCTTTACCTAGGTCTTGCTAGCGTTCTCAGCGCACCTTTGCTTTGGGCGACAGCAACATTCCTTTGGACACCGGCAAGTGACTTGGCCGGTGTCCAAAGCACCATTAAAGCAAACATACCCGAAATTGCGCATATTTCGGCGCAGCAGCTTGCGGCCAGCGATCCCGACACAACGATCATCTTTGATACCCGTGAGGCAGAAGAATACGCCGTCAGCCACCTCCCCGGCTCCATTCGCATCCCGCCAGAGATGTCAGTTGCAGATTTTATGAGAAATTTTGAGCATTTGATATCGGGCAAAACGGTGGTTTTCTATTGCTCGGTTGGCGTACGCTCAACACAATACGCAAGCAAAATTCAGAACGCGATACGAACAAATGGGGGCATCAAAACCGTCAATTTAGAGCTCGGCCTGTTCGGCTGGCACAATGATGGTCGCCCGCTTGTCAACCAGCGAGGTGAAGCAACTATGCTGATCCATCCCTATGATGATAATTGGGGGCAACTTCTCGAACGAAAATCGTTCGCATCCAAATTTCCGAAATAATTTTTCAGAATTTTGTAACCCAATCGACTCTTCCAACGAACGGACGGGTAACGTCTAACTCAATTGTAGGGAAAACATCGTGCGAAGCGCAATCTTATCAACGGCAGCCATCGTCTTGGCATTGGGTTCCGCTCCAGCTCTCGCGTCAGGTTCTGGCGGGGGTGGAGGCGGTTATGGCGGCTTCAGTGGCGGTTCCGGTGCCTCAGCACCGCGCATCTCACCAGCTGAAAGATTGGAGCGTCGCGGCAAATCCCAAGTGCGCAAACGCATCACGTGTAAAAAGTGCAGTTATCATGGGAAGTTGAATCAGCAAACAGCCGCTGAAGTTGCAAAAGCTGTTCAAGGCGGTCAGTTCAATTTGAAAGGCAAAAACCGTGAAGCGGTTTTGTACTATCTGCGGCAACGCTACGGAGTTTAACAGCCTCCGCTAGCCTCATTGGGCTATACAATCATGCCCGAAAAACATTCGCACAAAACGCTTCGCTACCGTTTGGTAGGCGGGGCGTTTTTGTGTTTGGCGACTATATTTGCATTGGTCTTGCTGTCACGGCAGCCAGACACATCGGTTCTGGCGTACGTTGCGGCGCTATCCCTGGGCAGCGCTTTGACCAGTGCGCTGCTATGGCAATCAGGCCCGCTAAGGCCGGTTACCGTTATGGCTATTGCGCTAATCGGCAATGGAATTGCGCTGTTCGGCTTCACGATTTTTGAAGACGACTATTATCGTTTCATGTGGGATGGATGGCGCATTCTGGAAACCGGCACACCTTACGGTATCCCGCTCAGCAGACTTTTTCGATGATGAGAGCGTACCACCGCAAATGCTAGCGTTGCTAGAGTGGGTGAACTATCCTCAGTATCCGACCATTTACGGTCCAATTCTCCAAATCATCTTCGCCATTACCAGTGTCTTTGCCGGCACTGATGAATTTGGCCTGCGGTTAGTTTTTGCCGCGGCAAGCCTGCTGACAAGCGGATTGCTACTTCGCAAATTTCGCCCCGAACGCGTGGTCCTGTTCGCTTGGAACCCGGTCGTAATCGCAGAAACAACATTGCATTTGCATTCCGACATTTTTGTTGGATTGGCGCTGTTCGCGGCCATCGTAGCAGGGCGGCGACATCCCCTTATGGCTGGCAGTCTCTTGGCGGTCGCAGCAGGGGTTAAGTTAGTGGCATTGGCCGCTTGGCCGATTTTATTGCGGCTCAGGCCAAGGGCCTTGATTGCGGCTTTGGCAACATTGCTGCTGCTATACGGCATCTTTGCAGTTCAAGGCCAAGGTGTGGGGCTCGACTCCACCGAGACTTTCGCGACAATTTGGTACTATAACCCGCTTGCTTATCAGCCTCTTTTCCTGCTTTTTGGACCGACTTGGGGACGGTTAGTCGCCTTGTTTGTAGCAGGCATGATTGTCCTTTGGATGCACGCCCAATCACGCAGTTTTGATGATGTGCCATTGGCGGCAATATTCGGAGTGATTTTGCTCTTCGCTCCAGCGGTCAACACTTGGTATCTGATGTGGCTATTGCCTTTGGCGGTGGGACGCAAAGAAGTCTGGCCGTATGTTGCCAGTGCAGCTTTGCCGTTGTCATACCTGACCGGTCTAAATTTGGAGAATTTTGCGCTTGAAGAATTTCAGGTCCATCCGGCTGCACAATATGCCGAATGGAGCTTGATTGCCGCAGCGATCATTTATGATTGTTGGCGGCTTAGAGGCAGTCGATCAGCGAAAGAGCGCACTGCCGCGCCTATATCATCTCCGCAAGTCTCAGTAGTGATCCCCGCGCTGAATGAAGAGAGGTCCATTGGTGAAACAGTCAGCGGCATTATGCGCGCTAACCCCGATGGCTTAAAAGAGGTCATTGTTGCCGACAATGGTTCGCAAGACCGCACGGCACAGATCGCGAAAGAAGCGGGTGCCGTCCTCGTTACCGAACCAGAAAAAGGATACGGGGCGGCTTGCCTGGCTGGTTTGGGAAAGGTTGATCGTAAGAGCAATATCATCCTGTTTATGGATGCCGATTTGTCTGATGTTCCTGAGGAAGCCGCAAGTTTAATTGCACCGATAGTTGCAGGCGATGCTGATATGGTGATTGGATCGCGCCCCTTGGGTACAATTGATCCAGGAGCAATGACTGTACCGCAGCGTCTCGGCAACTGGCTAGCTCCAGCGTTGGTAAGATTGATTTGGGGGGTACGTTACACCGACCTTGGCCCCTTCAGAGCGATCCGCCGCGATGCCTTGGAACGTCTTGCAATGGCCGATCGAGACTTCGGTTGGACGATCGAAATGCAGGTTAGGGCAGCGAAGATGGGCTTACAGGTATGTGAGCGTCCGGCACGCTACCGAAAGCGTGTCGGACGCTCAAAAATATCTGGCACGATAAAGGGCGTTTTCGCCGCTGGTTGGAAAATTTTGTACGTTATCGGGCGCGAGGCCTTCGGTGATTTTGACCACTCTCACCTAGGGTCACGAACCACAACTCGAGGCGAAGCTGGCCAAGCAGCAGCTCAGAACTGAATTCTATGTAACAATTGCTGGTAACGCGGCGAACATCAATTGAACGCTTTTAGGTTACAAGGATGAAGTCATGACGGCTCCGCAAGTTCAGATACAATCATCAATGCAAATGTCGCGCCGCACCATAATCGGCGCGATACCCGCGACCGCCCTGTTGGCAGCATGCGGAGCCTCCGATCCCGGTGGCTTAGGAGAAGACAGCTTCACGACGAATGAGGATTCAAGCAAAATGATCGACCATTCGGAATGGGACGCGTTGCTGCGCGAATATGTGACCGCGGGCGAAAATGGCGTCAATTTGGTGGACTATAACCGGATGAAGGGCGAAGCCGCCGATGCTCTGAAATCCTACCTTGATGCAATGCAGGCCGTGGCCGTCGAAGATTTCTCCAGCGATGAGCAATTCGCGTTCTGGGTCAATCTCTACAATGCCGTAACAGTAGACGTGATCCTCAAAAATCTGCCGCTGGACTCTATCCGTGATATTGGTTTGCTGGGCAGCGGACCTTGGAAGGACGATGCCGTTACCGTTTCGGGTCGCACACTGAGCCTCGACAATATTGAGCATGATATTCTGCGGCCAGAATGGCAGGATGTCCGTATCCACTATGCCGTGAATTGCGCCTCAATTGGCTGCCCGAATTTGGCTCTCGAAGCCTATACGGCGGCAAAATTGGAGCCAATGCTCGAACAAGCAGCTGCCGCATATGTAAACCACCCACGTGGTTTTGGCGGCGAGAACGGCCGTATTATCGCATCCAACATTTACGAATGGTATCAGGATGATTGGGGATCTGTAGAGGATGTCTTGGATCATGCCCGCGAATATGCCACTGGACCAACAGCGGCCTTGCTTGACGGAGCAACCGATGTTGCAGGCTATGCTTATGATTGGTCACTTAACAATGGCTAATGCGCGCACTTAGCGCTTGCCACCTGCCAGCGAACTGTGATTGATCATTCTATGCCAAACCCGCGCCTTGTTCAGTTCACTCGCTACCCAGTGGCTGGAGAATGCAAATCCAGA
This sequence comes from Erythrobacter sp. SN6-5, assembly GCF_057364945.1. Taxonomy (NCBI): domain Bacteria; kingdom Pseudomonadati; phylum Pseudomonadota; class Alphaproteobacteria; order Sphingomonadales; family Erythrobacteraceae; genus Erythrobacter; species Erythrobacter sp. SN6-5. The sequence goes on along the minus strand of NZ_CP200282.1, from coordinate 1,294,629 downwards.
CTGATCCCAGCTGTCGGTTCAGAGGGGGCTGCAGCGATCCATCGACATCTGACCGAGCACGTTTTTGGTGTTCTGACCAAAGCCGGATGTCCGCTGACGCTCGCCTATACTGGAGGTAACAGAACCGCCTTTGTGCAATGGCTCGGCGAAAGGGCGGCTCTCGTTCCGCAAGCCGAAGGCGATCTCTCACAGCGACTCTTGGCGTTTGTCGATGATGCACCAATTATTTTTTTCGGTTCAGACACCCCAGACCTAAGTCCTTCACATGTTTCAGCAGCCATTGCTGGACTGGCCGAGCATGAGTTGGTGATTGGACCCGCACTGGATGGCGGATATTATCTGATTGGTATGCGGGAACCTCTGCCGCAATTGCTTACCGATATGCCTTGGAGCACAGATCAAGTCTTGCCAGAGACACTTCGGCGCGCAAAGCAGATGGGCATTACCCCCTTTTGCTTGAGCCGCTTTCAGATTGCGATCTGCCAGAAGATCTCAGGCGATGGCCAGAGCTTACAAAGCTCGCTTGCGCAGGACATTCTCTGGCGGAGCCGGAAAGCGAATGCAGCACAATGACCCCCGCTCTGGAAAGCTAGACGATGGATGATCAATCCCCATTCGCCTTGAGCAAGATTCAGAAAATTTCGGATGAGAAATTTGCAGATCCCTATCACACCGCAAAGGGCGATGAACGAGCCTATGTAGAACTCCAGCGATTGGAAACGCTGTGGTTTAACACAGGAACTTTGTGCAATTTGGCGTGCAAATCTTGCTATATCGAAAGCTCGCCCAAAAATGATGCGCTGGTCTATCTCACACTGGCGGAGGTACAGACCTATCTGGATGAGATCGCCGAAACAGACCTTACCACCCGCGAGATAGCGTTCACCGGCGGCGAACCATTTATGAATCCGGACATTATTGAGATCCTGCGCCTGTGTCTGGCTCGCGGTTTTGATGTCTTGGTTCTATCCAATGCGATGCGGCCGATGCGGCGATTTGAACAGGAATTGCTAGAGCTTGAAGGTGCCGAGCGAATGACCATCCGGGTCAGTCTTGATCACTTTACCAAAGCTGTTCACGAGGAAGAACGCGGAACAAGCTGGGACAAGGCAATGGACGGCCTAGAATGGCTGACTTCAAACGGCTTTAAAGTGGCGATTGCAGGGCGCCTTTTGGAAGGTGAAACCGAAGCATCTGCACGCCAAGGATTTGCTGACTTGTTCGCCCAGCATGATTTGCCTGTCGATGCGAACAATCCGATCGAATTGACGCTTTTCCCGCAAATGGACGCCGATGCCGATATCGCCGAGATCACCAGTGACTGTTGGGACAAATTGAATCTCAACCCGCAAAGCATGATGTGCGCATCCAGCCGAATGGTGGTGAAGCGTAAGGGTGAGAAGACACCGCGCGTCGCAGCTTGCACTCTTTTGCCCTATCAAGAAGGTTTCGACTTAGGGGCAACGCTTGAAGAGGCAAATTCTGCTGTTCAACTCAATCATCCACATTGCGCGCGCTTTTGCGTCCTTGGTGGCGCCAGCTGCACTGCGTAATTAACAAAGCTGGCCTTTGGTGCGAATCCACCCGTTCGCCGGTTGTCCAAGCCTAACTCACTCGAAACTGGCTATGCTCAGTTGGCCGATGGTTATGTTCTCGCCGAAGCGCTCACTCAATCGCCCTCATCCTCCGGCCTGATTTGCTTTCTCTAGTCCCGTCGATCAACGAGGTTCAGCGCCTCGAAGAGCGGGTTGAAGGTTGCTTTCGGAGCCTTCGTTAGGCTTGCGGCGAAAGATCAGATGGAACAATTCAATCAATGTCGGTTTCGCGAGCCAGTACAGAACAGCCGCACAAATGCAGGCTCCAAGCAGAACGTTTATTGATAGGCTGGCGAAAACTGGCAGCGGCGGCAGGACCGTTTTCGCAAGATACACTGTACCGGCCATGACCACAGCGGCAGACAGACCTGGCCAGATCGCCTGGACAAGGTCCATGGCTGGCAACCGCAAGTGTTGCCGTGAAAGCAAAATAGTTGTGATCGTCACGAGTGGGAAGCCGCCAACCCATGCATAGGCGAGGCCCATAACCCCGAATTGCGCCCCAATCAGAAAGCCGAGGGACATTACGACCGCGCCCACCAAAGTTGCGCGCAATGAGATCTCGGGATGGCCCATGGCGTTGTTGAGCGGCGCAAACAGGATTTGTAGTGTCATCAGCGGCATAACCAGGGCCATCACTGAGACGATAGGCACCATTGGCAACCACTTTTCACCCAGCACAACGTAGACCAATTCTGGCGCGGTCACCGCCATCCCCAGGTAGAAGGGGCAAGCGACCATCATTATGAGGCGGACGGCCTTAAGGAACGCACGGCGCACGGCTTCTGGGTCATCCTGCATTCTCGAATAGGCGGGAAACGCGACCTCGTTCAAAGGTGGGACAAACTTCGCCGCGAAAATTGTCGTCAGGAACAACGCTTCTGCATACAGGCCAAGCTCGTAAGTCGTGAGCGATTGGCTGCCGATGAAGATGTCTGATTGGCTTTGAACCGTCCAAAGCACGTGCGCCAAAAGGATGGTTCCGCCGAAAGTGAACATATCTTTAGAGCCGCGAAAATCGAAGCTCGGCCAGATGAACATCCGGGCAGATAAGAACAGCCCAATGCCCTGAGTCCAGAAAATCGCCAGCGCGGCGTAAACCAGTGTCCAAACACCAAGCCCGGACAGGGCACAGCTCAGGGCGACGATTGCCCCAATTACTGCAGAGAGCAGATTTACAATTGCAGTCTTTTTAAACTCCAACTCGCGCGCCATCACAGCTTCGGGCAGCACGATAAAGGGCGTCGCCAGGAAAATCAGTGCCTGAACGCGGAGCAAATCACCGACGATCGGCTGGTCATAATAGTCGGCGATCAAGGGGGCGAGCAGGAATTGCGCTGCGGCAAGCCCTCCATTGAGCAGTAACAGCGCTCCAAAGGCTTGCTTAAGTCGGTGCGGGTCAAGCTCCTCGCCCTGAACGATTGAGCTGGCAAGCCCGTAACCATTAAGAAAACTCAAGAAGACCAGCACGACCTGCGTCATCGCGAACAGACCATAATCCGACGGGTCAAGGATACGGATCACCGCCAGTGTGCTGCCCCAGGAGATAAGCTGGGCCAGAACCTGCGTGCCCGAACGCCATATCAAAGCTTTACGCACGCGTTCGCCGAAGGAAAGCGTATCACTCATCGCAAAAGACGTACCGAGAAGCCAACAACTCCCACTCTAGCGGCCGTCAAAGAAGACTGCTGCATGGCCCCAGGCCAGCCCCGTCGGACCATGTGGCCACTCGCTCCGATGGAGCGAAATGTAGCCAGGACTTTTGGAGCGGAAAAAGTTGAGCGCACTGTCGCTAGTGTAGTCGGCAAAGTCTGAATCGAACTCAATACGCCCTGTGCTTTCGTCAAAACGCAGCACGTAGAAGCCCTGTTCTCCGCCAAGTTCTGCGCCCATGATCAATCTATTGCCTGCCGGGTCCTTACCCATCCAGTGCGGTGCAAAACCCTCCGGCGTATCCAACCGAAAGACCTCTTTGGGCGACTGTGGGTTGGAAATATCGAGGACGACCACTTGCTGCTTCTTGCCAATCGGCTGCACCCAATATTGACCAATCAACAATGGGACGCCGCAGGCTCCGCGAATGCGTGTGGGATCTTCAGCGGGATCCGTTTCGACCGAATAGACCAGATCAAGCTGTGGTTTCTCGCTACCTATCGCGCTCAGATGATAGAAATTGCAGCCATAGGAGTTGAGGAAGACAGACCCGTCTCGAAGGACGTGCTGCCCAAAACTGGCTCCATTGAGCCCGTCAACCGGCCTACCCTTGTGATCCACACCCACTTCAAGATCGAGCGTGTGCAGCAGTTCGAAATCGGAATAGCGGTATATCTGGACGACTTCAGCCCACGATTGTTCCATCATTGGCGCGCTGGTTACGGTGATCCGGTCCATTTCGGGAAGTTGGGCGAATGAATAGGGGCGGATCGCCTTGGTGAAACCAGGAACCTCAGCAGAGGCTGAACGGATCAATTCTCCGGCTATGGAATATTCCGCGATCCCCCCATGGCCTCCTGGAGCGGTCGTTTCATCAGGGTCGGGGCTTTCGCCAGCGCTTCGCAAGAATCCAACCAATCGCGTGCCTTCGGCCGTGCGGGCGTAGTCGTGAGCGAAGCGCAGGGGTGATGGCGAGCCAAAGGTCGTCGCAATTGTGGGGGCAGCCGGGTCGGAAATGTCGACGACAAATGTCAGTTCATGATGGTGACCATTCATGAAGATAGGTTCGCCCTTGGGCGGCGCCTCATATTCCATGTGATGCACCATTGACGCCTTGTGCCCAATTGAGGTTGAACCCAAGGGCTGCCCGCGCCCGTCCGAACTGGGATCGACATCCAAGACTGTGATGAAGTCTTCGTCCTGCTCATCCTGATCGCCGACCAACAGGAGCAAGTGAGGAGAGGCACCCGTTAGCTCGATGGTATTTCGCGGAGCAGGCTCAGAACAAGACGCACTGCCAAGCAGCGCTAAGCAAGTGAATAAGCGAAGGGAGTTCATGAAATCACCTTGAAAAAACTCTGAGAAAGCGGCTCAAAACCCTGGTTCTGGAACAGCGCCTGGGATGCCGAATTGCCGCGCCAAACAGTACCAGAAACTGCGCACTCGCCCAAAGGGGCAAGCTCGGCCAACAAAGTGCTGATCAAAGCCGAAGCCCCGCCTAGGCCGCGCGCACGCTTATGGACGACGATATCCTCGATATGGCAATGCCAGCGCGGCTTCCCGTAGAAGACATCGTTGGTTTCGCTGAGCCGGTATAGCAGGTAACCGACCAAACTCTCTTGGAGAAATAGGCCCTTTGCAAACCCAGTGCGTCGGCGAAACGGATTGCGCGGTTTCAAGAAGCCTTGAAGATAAACAGAAATCGCGACGAGGTTATCTGCTGGACCAAAATGCTCTGGAAAGGATCGATGGTGCGGCTCCTGACCTTGCCCAAACAGGTCAATCATAGCTTCAAGCAAGGGAGCGTTCTTGCGATCAAGTGAACGCACCTCCGCAGCCTGTTGTGATAGAGGCGTGTCAGGGCTTTGCATCTCAGGCATCAGCGAACATCTGCATAATGGCTTTGGCAGCGCGAGTGCCTGCGAAAATCGGACCATATATCAGACCGCGCCTCGCAACTGCCACATCCATGATTGCCCGCCTGTCCGGCCAAAGTTCATTGAGCATGGCATTATCCGGCTGCGTACAGGAATCGATCAAATCGAGTTCATCTTGCCGCTGATAATATTGGAGCGTTTCAAACTCCATCAACACGCCTGGCGAAAACCTGCGATAATCCGGATGGACCGCCGATTTCAGGCAGAACCCCATGGGCGGAGCAAGAACGTCGAGCGTGTAGGCGATCGGCCTTCCATCGAGACTGAGCCTTGTGAGGGTGAGGTTCCCTCCCTCAAACGCGTCTCGAATTGTTGCCCGGTAAACAGCGGTCTCATTAGGACACGAAAGGATCGATGAGCCAGCCTCGTGCTTCCAACCAGTGTCTTCCATGGACAGAAACTGGTCAGTCCATTCGTCGAGATCATCCCTCTCACTCAATCTTTCGATGGATACCTCACCGGCTTCATGAAGCCGCTTTTTCGCCCTTCGGATACTCTTGCGCCGCGAAGAACTGAGATGACTGTCGTCTTTGGTTCCCGATCTGACTTTTGGTGCGATTGCGGCGCGCTCATGCCGGTTGGCCACTATGATACCTCGCCCGGTCTTAGCGCAATGCCTCAGCATAGCTTGGGCGAATGGGCCATCACTCGATATCTTTGCCAATTGTAGAAAACCCCAATGGAGCGGAGCCTGGTCCAACCACGAGGTCAATCCCGCCACAAACTCTTCTTCGAAGCCTGCCCGAACCAAAGGCGAACCAAGGTATTGTTCGTGGTGTAGAGCGCTTTTCCAGAACGGCACCGGCAGCTTCGCATAACCTACATCGCGTCGCAGGATCGCGATACCAATGAGCAAGCCCGAAGCTCGGACAGTCACAATTTTGGGCTCTTGTTCAGTCAGCAAGGGGAGGGAATTGCGAATGAAGTGAGGGAACTGAAATATGTTCTTTTCAGTCGCCCCTTGCGCCAATTCTTCCCACTCAGGCGCCAAGGCGCACAAAGTATCAAGCGTTAAGTCTTCACACAGCCATGAGAGAGCATGATCTTCACGCGAGCGATAGGTGTTCACTGACTTGGACAAAATGGGTGAGTGCATAATTCTCTGGCCGAAGCGACAGCCTTGTAAGATCAAGAAACTAATCGAATTTAAACGCTCTTTGAGCTAGCCATTCCTGAATTCCAGCGTAGCTTAAAGATCGTCCAGTCCTGATTTGGGAAATGTGCACTTGCGCGAGTTAATGAAGACTTCCTTGTGGCCTATGCTGCCCAAGCCATGGAAATCTCCAGATATGGAGTTCCACTATGGGCTATGGCATGGCGTGTCGGCGCTCTATTCGGTCAGTGGCCGCCAATTGGGCGAAGAGAACACCCGACCCTTTACATTAAATCACCATGTGCCTGCTGAAACGATTGCCTGCAAGTATGAGGGATCTCGAAGAGGGCGCCTGATCAATATGTCAGCTCTTCGGACCGCGATGCAGAATTTTGATGCTGCACTAGCGATCACCAAGGCGGTGCAGTCCTATCATGTTGATCACAAAGGCAGCGCTGATCCGTTGGGTATCTGGGATCTTTACATAACGGCGCGTGCCAGCATCGCCCTTATTGCCTATCAAATGCGCTTTAATCATCAGGTCAAAGTTGCAAACAGGGTGAGCGATGATCTGACCAGCCAATTCCAGTTCATTTCCGGTGTCTTCATGATCTGCTGAGCATATGATGGAAAATACGGAACGCCTGATAGAAGAAAACCGGCCTGTCCTTGCACAAGTGCTGTATGACTATGCAGATGAGAACGGCATTTTCATTTCTTTCAATGGGATGGCCTGTGCGGGCAGCACAAAGAAAATTCTGGAGTTTCTAGAATTTTGCAACGATGGCTCACCGCAAAACATACCAAAAGCGATTGCCTTGGATGACATCGTTAGCGAACCCGACAATTGGTACCAATACGCTTTGGCCTCGATCGAACTGGATTGCTTCATTGAGCAAGAGCGCGTGTCTCGCCTAGCCCCCAAAGAGGCCCAAACGAACGGCGTGAGCGCTGCGCAAATCTACGGCTCTGTTGGCGACTATGTGCGCAGCCTCGTGCGATCGCCTGTGCCGAGCTGATGAGAGTCTATCCTCTTTCGAGGCTGGGGCGCTATTGCGTCAAAATCGGATCCTCGATCTGCTCGGTCGGAAAAGGATCCGAAAGCTGCCATCAAATCACATTGCAGCAAGACTCGGCTGAAGAGATTCCATGAGTGCGAAGTCAATGCATTCAAGTCGAAGGCGTCTGCTTTCCATCTGATGATCGCCAATCTTTGGCCAATGGTTTGGCGTTGCGAAGCGCTATCTCGGTCAAAGCCATATGTGGGGGCCAACTATACTGCGACTGCAGACGAACGTTGGCGAACAATAGCCGCCAAGAACCGAGGCTGGAGCCCGCCACGATGTGCTGATGCACGAAGCGAGACTTGGTCGGAATGGTAAAAATCAGCTCTCGATCGAACAGATCAAGCAGAGGCGTTCCGCTCAGATAGGTCTCGACCACCTGCTCGGGCGTCTTGTTATCGAACTGGCTGGGCAGTTTCGGCGCGCGCTTGAAGCTCGCTGGATCAGCCGGATTGCCGCCCGAGGCTGCGATTAAATTGTAGGCGAGGCGGCTGTGCAGGCTGGGTAGCAATCCCGCTCCGGCAAGCTCGTCGGACAGACCGATATCGAGTAGAGTCGGGCAGGCCTTGTAGAGCGGCAGGAGAAAGGCCGTCGCAGCGCGGGTGAGCAGCTCGACATTTACATCAAAATTTCGAACCAAAGCTAGCTGGTGGCTGAGCTCTTCCCAGATTTCCCCATAGCTCAGCGATGGTTCGTGTCTGATCCCAATCGACTTTGGGAAGGACAAAAAGGCCGTCGTTGTCAAAAAGCTCCAAGACAAGGCTGAGGACGACCGCATCTTGATCGTTTATCGGCACGTCATCGTAGAGCGAAAAACGCACCTTGGTCGCTATATTCGCGATGACGCCTTCGCTTCCTTTAACTGTCCGAATGCCAAGCTGATCAAAGGCCGAGGCGATTTCATTCCATTTCTGCTGGACGAGTTGCTTTTCGCTTGGCCGAAAAAGACCATGCACAAGGCTATGCAACCAAGCGCTAAAACGCGAAGCCATCTATCTGATCCGTGGGATGACTTCTTTGGCCTCATTATGCGGCAGGACAGATATTGGAATAGTCTCGATCCCATCCCAGTGCTTGGCGGTTTCGAGCACCTGGCGAAGCACGCCGCAGATGTTCTCAATCTCCGCTTCTTTCTTGGCAAGGTCGATCACGCTGCGACATTTGAAACGGCGGCCAAAGAGCAAATCATCCATGAACAAGCGCTCGCGCTTCTCATTGAACCACCAATACCCAGCGCCAATACCGACCAATAGGCTGAGGCCCATGGCGATCACATAATCAAAGAGCAGGAAGGTATCGCGAAACGCGATCACAAGCGCAATAAAGGCGGTGATTGCCGCTGTTATACCAATCTCGCCAGCAATCCGACGTAGATCGGGGTCATCGGCGTTCCCATCTGGAAATGGGCTGCAGTGAAAACCTATGTTCTTTTGCAAATGGGGATCGAAAACAGCACGTAATGGTGATAGGGTAAGCAGCTCTCTTATCCCTATCACACACCAATCATTTGCTGGTTATCGCCTTGACTTCAGAGCAGGCTAGATCGCTAGGAGAATATCGAAATTTGTTGCCTGTGATTTGGTCGCCATTCGCAATCCAAAGAATTGATCACTTTGCATCCTCAGATACCGTGACCATCGAGCCAGGCAGCATGTCACGGCCAACGCCGCTCAGTTGGTAGGCAGGCCACTCCTCGCCAGCTTCAAGGATGTTGGTTAGAGCGTAGCGGCTCGTCCCAAAGTCGATTTCCGTTTCCGATATGGCAACAGTTGCGCCTGTATTTATCCCATAACAAGACGAGCGATCTAACCAAGGACCCCTTATTTTGGCCAGGAACACCAACCCGTCCTTGTGGACCATCTGCTCGCCGCGCGAGAGGTTAGCGCCCCGTGCATGCCGCCCGCAGCAAGCTTAAACCATTGCGAGGTCGGATCAAACGCCTTGACTCACGCACCATGACAGTCTCCCCTTGATTGAGAGACCGAATTACTTTTGTTCCTTGGCTGGTTAGTAATCCCTCACATTGGCGGTTGCTGTGGCAATGACCTTCATTCGGTTTCGTGGATTCGCCCGGTAGGCAATTGCTGCTGAGACGAGCTTACCTAAGCCCGCACCAAGCTCTGTGACATAGCGGCCTGCGAGTTGACCTGCGCCCATGCCTCGCTCGGTCACCTGACTGCATTTTGAACAAAAAAATCTCACGAAAATCAAGCTCTGCCCCGCATGATGTACATTCATTCATCTACTTCCCCCAAAGCAAATGGGCGATCGATTTCTGCAGACCCAATCACCCGCTCCTTTAACAGGAGTGCGGGACAGGTTCGTCTCGGGCTTTTAGACGTTCTTGGAGCCAATCCAGAACTTCATCCTCAACCTATCCGACCCGGCTTAGGCCTGGCTGTACCCGCTTGGGGAATAGGCCTGCCTTTTTTAGGCGTGCGATGTGCTGAGGTGAATACAGAACAAGCTCCTTGACCTGACGCTTTGACAAAATTCTCATCACGATTTCTCCTTGATAGAAGAGCATCGCGATGCTCGGGGTTATGACAATACCTCGAGTAAATCCGAGGTTAGCACTGGTTTTCTGAACGGCAATAACTTTAACGAATTCGCATTCTGGATATCTTCGCCGTCCTCTGCACTAGCTCGATAACTGCCGCTTTTCAGTTGCAAAGAGCACAGAATTACTGACACTACTTACAGACGATTCGGGCGTTGTCCGCTTATGAGGTGAAGATCAGAATGGCTGAAGAACTATGCCGCGATACGCTATTTGTGGGACTAACGCGTCCGCAGATGTTCGCTGGTGTTACCTTTACTTTCTTCATTATCAATGCGGTTATCGCAGTTGAGCTGTTCTTGATATTTCGTGCCTGGTGGGTGCTGCTGATTGCGCTGGTGATCCACGGCATCGGTATGCTGGCCTGCCTCAATGAACCGCGCATTTTTGACCTTTGGATCACGCGTGTGCGCAATTGCCCACGCGTCAAAAATTATAGTCTGTGGCGATGCAATTCCTACCGCCCTTGACCCGTGATCCTAAAATCATAGCTCGTGAACAAGCCGCTGGCGTGCATTTGCCCTATGCGCGGCACATTGACGATGTGACGATTGAGACGCGCGATGGTTTGCTCATGCAGACGATCCGAATTGGCGGGCTTCTGTTTGAAACTGCCGATAGCGACGAGCTGAATTATCGCGGCAGCCTGCGCGACGCGATGCTCCGTACATTAGGTAGCTCCCGTTTTGCAGTTTATCACCATGTCATTCGGCGCCGCGCCGACGCGACACTTCAGCCTGTGACTGCCGATGACTTCTCGGCTCGGCTCGACGAACGCTGGCAAGAAAAGCTGTCGGGCAAGCAGCTATACGTAAACGAGCTGTTCCTCACGATTGTTCGGCGCCCACTGCAAGGCAAAATCGGCATTGCAGACCGGCTGCGCAGTTGGGTTTCGCGGAGCTCAAAACGCAACGCCGGACGGATCGCGGCCGAAAAGCATGCCCTCGACCGCGCGCGCGATGCGATGATAGCCGCGTTAAGCGCTTATGATCCGCGCGTCCTATCTATTTATGATACCGGTGAAGGAAAGCGCTCCGAGCAGCTCGAATTCTTATCCTGCTTATTCAACGCCGATATGCATCCAGTGGCTCTGCCGCACGGTGACTTGGGACTCTTTATCCCCTCGCGCCGGATTAGCTTTGGGCAGGAAGCGATTGAGCTCGCTCCAACGGGCGAATTGCCGCGCCGGTTTGTCGCTCTTGTTTCAATCAAGGATTATCCGGGAACGACCTTTCCAGGCATGTTTGACGAGCTCTATCGCCTGCCGTTTGAGCTCAATGTAAGCCAAAGTTTTGCCGTTGTTGAGCGTGCGCAGGCGCTGGGCGCGATGAACCTGACGCTGCGGCGTATGCAATCGGTGGAGGATGACGCACTTTCATTGCGTGACGAACTCGCTGTGGCAAAAGATGAGGTTGCGGCTGGTCGTGCGGGATTTGGGGAGCATCATTCAACCATCGCCGTGCATGCTGATGATCTAGCAAGTCTGGATGATCATGTTGCCGAAGTCATCGCTCTTCTCGCTGATCTGGGCATCAATGCGGTGCGCGAGGATATCGCTTTGGAACCCACGTTCTGGGCGCAGTTTCCGGCAAACTTTCGCTACATCGGACGGCGCGGCCTGGTCTCAACGACAAACTTTGCTTAGCCTTGCTAGTCTGCATAACTTCCCAGTTGGACGCGCACAGGGCAACCATTGGGGCGAGGCGGTCACTCTGTTTGAGACAACCGCGGCAGGCCCATATTTCTTCAACTTTCATCAGCAAGACCTGGGCAACTTCACGGTCATCGGCCCATCCGGTTCAGGCAAAACCGTAGTGCTCAACTTTCTCTTGGCGCAGGCCCGCCGTTTCGCACCGCGAACGATTTTCTTCGATAAGGACCGCGGGGCGGAGCTGTTTATCCGGGCCATCGGAGGCCAGTATGACCGGCTGAGGCCAGATGCTGCCTCTGGCCTCAACCCGCTTCAATTGGAAGATAACCCAACCAATCGCCAATTCCTGATCGAATGGCTTGGTTTGCTTGCGGGCAGTCCATCGAGCACAGAGCTGGATCAGATCCGCGACGCGATCGAGACCAATTTTCAGCAACCGATCAAGAAACGCAGGCTGCGCCATTTGACAGAATTGTTCAGAGGACATGACCGCCCGCATGCCGATGATCTTTACGCTCGGCTAAGGCCGTGGTGGGGAGAAGGTGAACGCGCCTGGTTGTTCGATAATGAACGCGACCTAACGGACCTGTCAGCGGAAACGGTTGGGTTCGACATGACTGCGATCCTGGATGATCCGGCAGTGCGGACGCCAGCCATGTTCTATTTCTTCCACCGGGTTGAGCAGCGGCTCGATGGCAGCCCTGCCATCATTGTGATCGATGAAGGTTGGAAGGCGCTCGATGACGAAGTCTTCGTTCGCCGTATCAAGGACTGGGAGAAGACCATCCGTAAGCGCAACGGCGTGGTTGGGTTTGCGACGCAAAGCGCAGCGGATGCACTCGAAAGCAAGATCGCCAGCGCGATTATCGAACAGGCAGCGACGCAGATATTTATGATCAACCCTAAAGCGCGGGCCGAGGACTACATCAATGGCTTTGGCCTTAGTCGGCATGAATTTGATCTGGTGCGAACACTGCCTGACAGCTCGCACTGCTTTTTGATTAAGCATGGGCGCGAAAGCGTTGTCGCGCGGCTTGATCTTTCGGGCGAGCAAGACTTGCTGACCATCTTGTCAGGACGTGAAAGCACAGTTCGGCTGTTCGATGAGCTGGTCGGGAAAACTGGACCAGATCCCGCCAATTGGCTGCATCTGCTGCTGGAAAAGGCGGCCTAATGGCGTGCCCTCCGATCATAACCGGGGATCAGTTCCTTACTCGAACGCTGACGCATATCGATTGTCAGGCGCAGGTGATCGGCAGCTATGGCTATCAAGCTCTAGGGCAACCGGGCTCACTCGCATCCACGCTGGTCGCTGGGTTGCTGACTTTGTTCATCGCCTTTTTTGCGATCCGCCTGCTGTTCGGTCCTCCACCAGGCGCGCGCGATGTAGTCTTCGATGTTCTCAAGATCGGGATAGTGCTCACGCTTGCATTCTCATGGCCCGCATTCCGAACGGTGGTCTATGATGTTACGCTCAAAGGCCCTGCTGAGGTGGCGAATATGCTTCAGGAAAGCAGCGCCAATGGCAACAGCGCCGGCGTCGTGGGAAGGCTTCAAGCGACTGACAACACGATAGTGCGCCTCACCGAACTGGGCACTGGTAGGAACAATGCGGCGCTGATTGATAGCCAGGCGCCGGGCGGTACGTTCCAAGGCACTGCGCTAGAGGATCAGGACTCATTCGGTACAGCGCGCCTCACTTACCTTGCTAGTGTGATCGGCTCGATCGCGCTGCTCAGGATTGCCGCTGGACTGCTGCTTGCACTCGCGCCCGTGGTGGCGGGGCTTTACTTCTTCTCCCAATCACGAGGCATTTTTGCGGGCTGGTTGAAAGGCCTGGTGTTCACCATTGGCGGATCAATCGGTGCAACGATTGTTCTGAGCGTGCAGCTTGCGATCTTAGAGCCATGGCTCACCGATGCTGTTAGCGTGCGCGAGCTTGGCTATGCCACGCCTTCCGCACCAACAGAGCTGTTCGCAATCATGCTCGCTTTCGCCATCGTGCAATTGGCTATGCTCTGGTTGCTCTCAAGAGTGGTGTTCTATCGCGGTTGGATCACCGTGCCCGATTGGCCGAAGTTTACTCAAACCAATCAATCCGAGGGAACGACAGTGCCTCCCGTTGTGGAGCGGCCGCAGGTTGAAGTGCTTCGCGCCGAACGCATCAGCAACAGCATCGAAACCTCGATCCAACGCCAAGAACGCTCCTCAGGAGATCGATATATTCGCGGGCCCGCATTAGCCGCGCCAAGCGGAAAGATTGATGGCCGGGCGATGTCTGCACAGCCTCAGCGCTTGGGTAGCTCATACCGACGTTCTTCCGGTAGCAGTTTTCGCTCCAGCCAAAGGCGAGACGGAAGATAAGTTCAGTCAATTAAGTACCGGTGCAGATAAAGGAGGGAAGAAACAATGTGTAAATTGAGAGGCTTATTCATAGCGGTTTTGGGGGCGATGCTAGGGATAACGGCCACGCCTGCAGTCGCTCAACTTCAAAGTAAGACCGGTAAAATCAGTCAGATCGGCGCCACTGCAGCGGGTAATTACTCTTTTAGAGTCTATCTCGACACGCCCGGCGAAATGTGCGCCTCAGGCCATCAATGGGCATACATGGACGTATCTTATAGCAATTACGAAGCTACGGTATCATTGCTCATGTCAGCCTGGCTCGCGGACAAGACGGTAATCGTCTATTCTCAACCTAGCGGCAGCAGCCAATTTTGTGAGATTGCTTTTGTCACAGCATCAACCTGATCGTCATATGGTTGGAAAAGCCCGCCAACCCGCCAGACGCCTGTTGACCGGTGCCATTGTCGCAAGCGTCGCTCTCGTCCCTGTAGCGGCCCTTAGCCAGCCTGCTCAAACAGAGAAAAGGTATAGTTACGACGCGCTTGGACGATTAATCAAGGTAGAGGTAGAACCCAATCAAACTCAAGAAATGAAGGTGCGAGAAATCCAATATGATGCGGCTAGGCAATCGGACAAATTATGAGGCCAGGACTAACAATGCTCAATCAGGCGGCAATGGTGGGTCGGGATCCGACAGTGGTACTGACAGCACCCCACCTGTCTTTGCTGTCATTCCAGTAAATGGTATGACAGTGGTCCGTATTCGATGAGCAGTTACTTCCACTCAAGCGATAAGCGAAAGGATGGTCGTACCGTTCATTTGGAAAAATTCTCCATGGTCCGACACATTGGCAATATACGGTTTCTACTTGCATGAATGCGGATAACCCAATCGACCCAATCGATCTCCCAGTTGCAAACAGCTGGGCCGAGAGCGTCACTGCTGATCTGGAACGCTCCAGCAAGCGCGCCTGGATCGTTGCCATCATCGCTGCTGTAATTGCGCTGCTTGAAGCAGTTGCTTTGATCTTGCTCATTCCATTGAAGAAGGTCGAACCCTACACGCTATTGGTTGATCGTCAGACTGGTAATGTGGAGGCGCTGGCACCGCTGGACGCTCAAGTGGTCACTGCTGATGCGGCGCTGACAAGGTCGTTCTTGGTTCAATATGTTATCGCACGTGAGAGCTTTAGCGCAGATGCTCTGCAGGATGACTATCGCAAGATATCGCTCTGGTCTGATGGAACGGTTGGACGGCAATATCAGAGCGCCATGAACGCGGAAAACCCTGCAAGCCCACTGGCTTACCTTCCGCGGGGCGCCGCGATCCGTACGGAGGTCAAAAGCGTATCTCAACTGGCGGAAGGCAGAGCCTTGGTTCGTTTTGCGACCCAGCGAATTGACAATGGCGGTGCGCCGCAATCAGCGCAGCATTGGGCCGCGATCGTAAGCTATGAGTTTAGCGGCGTCCAAATGAGCGAAGCAGACCGTCTCATCAATCCACTCGGCTTTCAGGTGACCAGTTACCGCCGCGACGCGGAGACCCTGCCCGAGGCAGGGATCGTCAATGGTGTCCAGCAACCCCAAGTGGGCGAGGAAACCCCATGAGAAGGATTGCTATCGCTAGCCTAACTTTGATCCTCGCCTCCCCAGCTGGTGCGCAAGTCGTGCCCACACCCTCCGAGGCATCGTCGCGCATCCAAGAGGCGGAGTGGCGAGACGGGCAATCAATTCTCCTGACCGCATTGCCTCAGACGCAGCTTACCATATTGCTGGAACCTGGCGAGATCATTCAGCGCGCCGTTATCAGTGATGGGCAGAACTGGAGTGTGCAGATATCTAGCGATCAGGACGGTCTTTCAGTCCTGCCAGCGGTCGGTGCGCGGCCAGCAAGCCTTACTGTCGAGACCGGGACGCGCGAATATCGCTTTTCCTTGGAAACGTCTCAAAGCCTGCTGGCAGCCTATCTGGTTCGCATTGGCCAGCCGCGTGCTGACGAGGCAGCGCTCGGTCCTCAAATTGATCCCAATGCGCCGACCTACAGCTACCGCCTTCGTGGAGATAAGTCGGTCAGGCCGGCCTTAATAATAGATGACGGCGAGAAGACCGTGATAGAGTATGCTGACGGGCAGCCCCTTCCAGCGGTCTTTGCAATTGGCGCCTCCGGCGATGAGGAAGTGGTTGATGGCTATATGCGCGGCGACAAGTTCGTAATTGACCGCGTGCATGAACGATTGGTGTTTCGTATCGACAAAGAGAAAGCCACGGCTCGCCGTCAAAACGCCGGAGATGGTGCGTCATGAGCGACACCGCATCACCAGACATTGATCCGCGCGATATCAGACCGATTGTCGCAACCGGGCAGCCTAGCAATTGGGGCATGTGGGCCTTCTTTGCGGTCCTCGCTATTGGCGGGCTCGTCATCTTCAACACGCTAGCTGCCTCGCGTGAGGCGGCTCAGGTTCCCTCGGTTTTGGTGCCAAGCGCCCCGGATGCTGGCAGAATCTCGGCGCCGCCGCCAATCGGGGTTCCCGCACGGTTTCTGGAGCCTGTAAGTGTTGAGCCTAGGACCAGCGAAGAAACACGTCCGCCGGTGGTTCTACGTTCCTCTCCGCCATCTGCTCCGTTTACACCGCCACCTCTACCGCCGACCTTTGCTCCTCCGCCTGCGCCATTGCCAGTGCCCGAGCCATTGGGCTCTCAAGTCGTGTTTGAAAGCCGGGGAGCCACAACGCCTGCTCCCGTCCAAGCGGCAGAAGAGGGAGCGGTCGACCGCGTCAAAGCCGGGCGTTTCGAAAACCCCTCCCGTACAATCCCCCAAGGGACCGTCATCCCCGCGGTCCTTGAAACCGCGCTTGATTCCACCCGCCCCGGCGGTGTTCGCGCACTCGTCCAACGGGACGTCTTGGGGTTTGATGGATCACGCGTTCTCATTCCGCGCGGCAGCAGGCTATACGGCGAGTACGAAGCAAACCTTCAACCTGGGCAGAACCGCGCGCTCGTGCAGTGGACTCGGCTCATCACGCCTGCAGGGGTCACCGTAGCGCTCGATTCCCCATCTTCCGATCCGCTCGGACGCGCCGGAGTGCGAGGCAAAGTCGACAGCAAATTCCTGCAACGCTTTGGCGGAGCGATCCTGCAATCAGTACTCGATATTGGCGTAGGCATTGCCACACGTGAGGCAAGTGACGGTGTGCTTGTCGCACTACCCGGCAGCACCCAAAACGTTCAGATCACGGACCAACAAGCCATTCAACCCACGCTCAAGGTCAAGCATGGCACCAGCGTATCTGTCTTCGTTGCTCGAGATCTTGATTTTTCGAGCGTCGATCCATGAGCGGACCTGACACTGGCTATTACCTCGACAGCTTCCTCGCGCCGCTTGCGCCATTTCTTGAACGCCCCGATGTCACCGACATTTGGATCAACAGACCCGGCGAGGTTTGGACAGAAAGCATTGGTGGCGGCATCGAAAGACAGACTGAGCCCTCGCTCGATGGCAAATTGCTAGAGCGGCTTGCACGCCAGATCGCTGCACACTCCTCGCAAGGGATCAGCCGGTCTCAGCCATTGCTCGCTGCGACCCTGCCAGATGGCTCACGAGTGCAAGTAGCAGCCCCGCCTGCAACCAGAGGCGCACATGCCTTTGCCATCCGCCGTCATGTGTCGGCTAACCTGTCGCTCAGTGATTGGGAAGAAGCGGATGCGTTTGAAGAGATCGAAGGCGGCGCGACTGTGCTCGCGGAGGAGAGAGAGTTTCGCGCAGTGCCAGCACGCCAAGCTGCAAACATACTGAGGCAATCGGTACAGGACCGTAAGAACATTCTGGTCTCTGGCGGCACTTCCACCGGAAAGACGACGTTTCTGAACTCACTGCTTGCCGAGATCGCGCCGGATGAGCGGCTGATCCTGATCGAGGACACGGCCGAACTTCAACTCGCGCACGAAAACGCTGTCGGCCTGATCGCCGCTCGCGGGGAGCTAAGCGAGGCCGAAGTCTCAGCCGAGGATCTGCTTATCGCGGCGCTGCGCATGCGGCCAGACCGGATCATCTTAGGCGAACTGCGCGGGGTGGAAGCATTCACTTTCCTGCGCGCAGTCAACACCGGTCACCCTGGTTCGATGACCACCGTTCACGCCGATACGCCGCAACGCGCGATCGAGCAGCTTGCGCTGCTGGTGCTTCAGGCAGGCTCCAAGCTCAGCCGGGACGATGTGCGCCATTATGTCCGTGAGAGCATCGACGTGTTCATCCAACTCGAACGGCGTGGCGGCAAACGGCGGGTCAGTCAAATTCTGGCGGCGGAATAGCTTAGCTTTGACCTCGGCCATACAATGAGAAAATTGTTCCGTTTGCTAGATTTCCGCTGGTGATTTGCAGAGTCAAATCCGTGATTGGAGCGGTGTTATTCCATTTCCATTCAAGTTGGTTGCGAAAGAAGTTCGGGCTATCCTCAAATTGAGAATGCGACATGGCATTTTTCTTCCACACCGAACTTGAGTAAGCGAGAAACTCCACGCGGAAATGCGCTGCTGTACCAACGCTAGGCCGGTTCAGACCAGGGAATGTACCAATTCGCGGAGCATTGATCTTTGCCGTACCAAACCTGTTCCAAGTGAAATCCCGGTAGTTACCATTGTTGGTGTCACCATTTGCATAAGCGAGCAGGTTTTGGACAGGGTTCACACTCTGACCTGTCACGACCAGCACGAGGTCCTGATAAACTTGCGGGATATTGTTGAAGGTAACACTTGAGCCAGAACCATCGACGACGACCTTGGAAATCAACACGAATGAGGCTCCGCTACCCGTTCCGCCAGTCCCGCTTGCAGCTGATGTCACTCGCCCCTTCTCATCCACGGCTATTGTAGGATTGGTGTAAGTGCCGGGCAGCACTCCGGATGAAGCTAAGGTCGTCACGGTGCCGCCAGAGGTTGTGACGTCACCTGTAAGGTCGCCACCAGTAACAGTTTTGTCTCCGCTGAAGACAGCGACTTCACCAGCTTGAGGGGCACCTGACTGAGTCACAGAATTATCGGCAGCATCGTCAGCACATTGAGCAATCGCATTGATATTTTCCATCACTTCCGTTGCATCCGCGATCGTCCCGTTGGTCAGCACATGCGGCGGTGTACATTGCGCGATCGCTTGCCCAGAGTAAGTCAAACTGAGAGTAACTAACAGAAAGCTAGACAGCTTCACGAGATGACTTTGAATTTTGAGCATTAACATCTCCACTTAATCATGTGTTTGGCATGCACGCCTGAACTAAGGTCGCACATCGCTTTTCCTAATAAGGATCAAACGGGTTACCTCGGCGAGGCGGCTCAATCACTGGCTCAGGCAATTGACGGACTTCGGGCGCTGGTGACGGACTGACTATTTCAAAGCGTTCCTGCGGAACAAAACTCAACACCGATTGAGCAATCGTTGCCGAACCGGCCAGAATAAAACTGCCGAGCACAGCCTGCCCAGCACGAAGGAAAGAAATACGGCCCACCAGTATCCCAAAAGCCAGGAATGCGATCGCTACAACAAGCAGAGATGTGACAAACGCGCCGCTTAACAACCCTAGAATCCAACCAATGGCAACCTCAATAGATGTCATTTGTAATAATACTCAGTAGCGAACATCATTTTGAGTATGACTTTATCGACATTTGAGACTTTGATCCAGCCCCACCGATACTCTTTCTTGATGAAAGACGAATAATGAACTTTATCTCATCCGAGTGGTCGGCTGCAATTACACCTGTATTTACAATGCGGATCTCTTGAAAATCCATGTCACCGCCCAGCCCAATCGGGTCGGCCTGAATATAGCGGCCCGTGACCGGATCATAGTCGCGGTGGAAATTGTAATAGAGATCGGAGAGCACTTGGGCTTGACCCGGAAAGCCGGGGCGCAGGAAGTCGTTCGCAGGCGTCACCACTCCGCCCAAAGCATCACTGGTGACAATCGGCACACCAAGGTGATTGCCATGCACCCAATACAGCTCAAGCTGACTGGAGGCATTGGGCGTCACCAGCGCCAGCGGCGCATAGCCCGCAATCTCGTCTGCGCCGCCAAACGGCGAGTTGTCATTCGCAGCGGGCGGGATCGCCCAGATAAACTCCACTTTCACATCACTGGCAGAGGCGCCGTACTCCGCAATAACCCGGCCATACCCATCATAGACAAAATGCCGCGTGCCGGTCGGCTTATCCACCCGCACCCGCTGCACAAGGCCATTATAGGTGTAACTCTGCAAACCAATGTTGCTGCGGTCGTAACTCGCCAAGCAGACGCACATGCATTCAGCTGATGTGGCCTCGCTCAAAACTAATCTGAAGATCAACTCGCAATCGTTCCAATTCACGCTCAAACTCATCGGCATCTGCAGAGATATCGACTGCTAGTAGGTTATCTGACGACCATTCGTAGGATACTTCTCTCTGAGATATCAGTTCGATAAATTCTTCTCTAACGCTCGATCTCTTGGATTCGCCAAACCAAATGCGAAAAGTAGATCGGCCCGATCTCTTCAACACCCCGATTATAGTGTAGTCTGCGTCTGTCTCAACCTCATCCCCCAATGATAGATCATAGGCAAAAAATGGAATGCAGCATAATTCAAATCGATACTCGGCTATCTTCCGAGCCCATAATTGCTCCCATTTTTGACCTTCGCCATCATTGCCTAGGTTAGCCGCAATGACGAAATCAGCACGATCACGCCAAATGGGATCTTTGTGTGTCGCTTCATTACCGTATGTCATACCATTTTCACCCATCAGCATGCTCACTTAGGTTTCCACGAAGGCGGCCAAGGCCCCCTGTAACCGGGAGGAGGGTTCTTAGGGAAACTCCTGAATCCTCCCTTTGAGCCATTGCAATGTGGGCACGCAAGTTGTGCGTTGTCGATGGTAGCATTCCCCCCTTGAGCTCGCGTTTTGGCATGGTCGACATTTGTTCCGGTTTCAGGCCTGCGACAAAAGACGCAAGTCTTGCTTGGATTCTCAGCAAATGCTTTTCGTCGAACGCTTTCTGGAAAGCGCTGTCCAGCTGTAAGTCCCCCAGCGGAGCCAAGCTTAATAGGTGGAGGTCTATTTGGCACTGCCCCCGACTGATCTCTCCAGAGTTTACCTAAGAAAGGCCCTCCCAGTCTGAGGCCGAAGCTGGCTAGTTTACCAAGGCCGTAACCCGCAACCAGTCCAAGAGCCACTTCTTCAGCACTAAATTCACCGAAGCAATAGGCTCTTCCAGCATTGCGAGCATTAACAGCACCCAACGCATCACCCGCCATTCTGATGGCCCCGAACTGCCCGGACGACAACCAGTCGACCGCACTCAACCCCAACGGATCGATCATATTGACCGGGTCTGCGCTAAGCGTAGACGTAGGGATTTACATCACCGCCCAGCCCAATCGGGTCGGCCTGAATATAGCGGCCCGTGACCGGATCATAGTCGCGGTGGAAATTGTAATAGAGATCGGAGAGCACTTGGGCTTGACCCGGAAAGCCGGGGCGCAGGAAGTCGTTCGCAGGCGTCACCACTCCGCCCAAAGCATCACTGGTGACAATCGGCACACCAAGGTGATTGCCATGCACCCAATACAGCTCAAGCTGGCTGGAGGCATTGGGCGTCACCAGCGCCAGCGGCGCATAACCCGCAATCTCGTCTGCGCCGCCAAACGGCGAGTTGTCATTCGCAGCGGGCGGGATCGCCCAGATAAACTCCGCCTTCACATCACTGGCAGAGGCGCCGTACTCCGCAATAACCCGGCCATACCCATCATAGACAAAATGCCGCGTGCCGGTCGGCTTATCCACCCGCACCCGCTGCGCAAGGCCATTATAGGTGTAACTCTGCAAACCAATGTTGCTGGCGACTGCCGTGTCTATCCCAAACTTAAATCGTATTCTTCTGGAGAACGAACGTTCGATGTCAGGCGCCACCCGCTATCAAGCATCGCACGCGCTTTGGGACCAACATAGTATGAGTGAATTTTCTCGAACCGTTTTCGGACTTCTTGCTTGAAGGTTGCGAACGTTCTGAGCGACCAATCCAAATCGGATATTGTACCTATTTGTCCCGCTATTAGGATATTTTGCCCAAAAACACCACCAAATTTTATTGTAACCGTATCAGGAAAGGACATTTGATCAATTATATCGACTCGATCACCATGACGTTGTGTGACAGACCGGGCTTGAGGCTCAGAGTCGATCGAAAAACAGAGGTAAATTTGCTCGTTAACCGCACTACCTGAGCTTGCAAGTCCCAAGTTCTCTACATCTCGAAAGGACGTAAACCGGTGAGGATCGTCATCTTGGTGACCTCCGTGCACGTAGGCGAGAGCAACCTTCTCTTCGATTACAGAAAGTAATTCATGCCAGTCACATTTTGCGGCGAACACTTCTATTGATTTTGCACTTCTCACCAGTTTTCCCCACTCATTTACTTGGGCTTGGGAACTAACAACAGATGATCCCCAGGGGTTTGCGATCTGATACGAGCCGCATTATTGGCTTCTCTAGTCGAGGGGGTGATGCCATTCGCTCTGGTATCAACGGTGTTAACTCGAACTGTCCGACCATTTTTATTGGCTGTGATGTCTATATATGAAGATCCCTTCCTTTTACCACCCGGCCCAGACAGGTACTCTTCAGAACCGCGGTTCCCACCGTGAGTGATATTGTATCCCCGCCTCTCCATCTCGGATGCAACATCGTCCACATGCTTTCGTGTCGATGGTTTACCAAGACGACCAAACGGGTTACGCACTGCCCCCGACTGATCTCTCCAGAGTTTACCTAAGAAAGGCCCTCCCAGTCTGAGGCCGAAGCTGGCTAGTTTACCAAGGCCGTAACCCGCAACCAGTCCAAGAGCCACTTCTTCAGCACTAAATTCACCGAAGCAATAGGCTCTTCCAGCATTGCGAGCATTAACAGCACCCAACGCATCACCCGCCATTCTGATGGCCCCGAACTGCCCGGACGACAACCAGTCGACCGCACTCAACCCCAACGGATCGATCATATTGACCGGGTCTGCGCTCAAGCGTAGACGTAGGGATTTACATCACCGCCCAGCCCAATCGGGTCGGCCTGAATATAGCGGCCCGTGACCGGATCATAGTCGCGGTGGAAATTGTAATAGAGATCGGAGAG
Source organism: Erythrobacter sp. SN6-5 (assembly GCF_057364945.1). Lineage (NCBI taxonomy): Bacteria > Pseudomonadati > Pseudomonadota > Alphaproteobacteria > Sphingomonadales > Erythrobacteraceae > Erythrobacter > Erythrobacter sp. SN6-5. The sequence goes on along the minus strand of NZ_CP200282.1, from coordinate 1,271,573 downwards.
CACTTGGGCTTGACCCGGAAAGCCGGGGCGCAGGAAGTCGTTCGCAGGCGTCACCACTCCGCCCAAAGCATCACTGGTGACAATCGGCACACCAAGGTGATTGCCATGCACCCAATACAGCTCAAGCTGGCTGGAGGCATTGGGCGTCACCAGCGCCAGCGGCGCATAACCCGCAATCTCGTCTGCGCCGCCAAACGGCGAGTTGTCATTCGCAGCGGGCGGGATCGCCCAGATAAACTCCGCCTTCACATCACTGGCAGAGGCGCCGTACTCCGCAATAACCCGGCCATACCCATCATAGACAAAATGCCGCGTGCCGGTCGGCTTATCCACCCGCACCCGCTGCGCAAGGCCATTATAGGTGTAACTCTGCAAACCAATGTTGCTGCGGTCGTAACTCGCCAAGCGGCCATAGCCATCATAGCTCGCCGCCACGGTCACACCGCCGGGCCGCGTTTCGGCAATCGTATTGCCCCGCCCGTCATAGCTGATCGTACGGGTGCCGCCGTTATCAGCGAAGCTTTCCAACCGGTTGGTGCCGCTGGTGTACGTGTAAGTCTCGGCATTGGCCGTGACCGTTTCGGATACGGCCATGGTCAAACGACCGACATCGTCATAGCCATAGATCACCGATTTCGATGGGTTCACATAATCAGCAATCGCGCCGATCCGCCCGACCTCATCACGGCGGTAGGCGAGATTAGACAGATCCGGTCCGCCGGATGAAGAGGACAGCCGCCGCCCGGCGAGACGCCCGTCCGCAGCCCAGTCGTTCGCAGCTATCAGGCCATTGCCAAGTGACATTGACTTTACCGGGCCGAAAGGTTCGTATTCATGGCCGCTGGCCACGGTTTCCCAATTGGGCGATGCGGGGTTTTGCTTGGTTTCGACGAGGTTGACGCGGCCATATCCATCATAGCCATATCGAACGAGGCGACCCGAAGGATAAGTGATCTGGGTGATCCGATCCGCCAGATCGTATTGATAGGCCAATTGCGACGCAGTGCTGGTGCCGATCACTTGCTGCTGAGCAGTGCGATTGCCGCGGTGATCATATTGGAACAGCGTCACGCCAGAGCTATCAGTGATCTTCGCAAGGCGTCCGACCGAATATGAGCTGGCAAGCCCTCCGGTGTCCCACTGATAATCAATGATTTCAGAAGCCGGGCGCGCGAGCGGCTCTTTGCGGGTCACTCGGCCAAGATAATCGCGCGTATATGCCACCGCCTGACCTCGGCCATCGACCGATTGGATCATTCTGCCAGCAGCATCATAGGTGTAGGTGTTGGTGCCGCGATCCGGCGAGACCTCTTGGATAACCTCGCCGAAGCCATTGTAGACGAATTGGGTGGTGACGGAGATTGGGTCGGTGAAACTGACTTGGTTGTCTTGCGCGTCATAAACGGAGGCGATCACACCGTTATCAGGTGCAACAGTGCTGACCACCCGGTCGAGCGCATCAAACGATGCGGCGGTGATAGAACCGTTAGGATCGGCTGCACTTACAAGGTTGCTGACCCTATCATAGCCCCATTCCGCAGGCCGTCGCGTGCCCAGCCTTTCGCTCATCAGGCGGCCAAGTTCATCAAATTGCCGACGGACTAGGCGAGAGGTTGAGCCATCGCTGCGCGCAACAGTCTCACGTTCGACATTGCCCATCGCGTCATAGGAATAGTCCCAACGCTCACCATTTGCGGCACGCATGACGGTCAACCTGTTTGCCGCATCATACTCCATGATCAGAGGGGCGGTGCCCGGCAAAGTCAGTTGGGCAAGGTTGCCGACCGCGTCATAGGCCATTGAAGACACCGCATCGAGCGCGGGATTGCTCGGATGTCTGAGCGCAACCGAGGTTACGCGGCCAAGTGGATCATACCCAAACGCGGTCACCACGCCATTGGCATCGGTCATGCTGCCCGGACGGCCATTAGCGTCATAGCCAGCATAAGTTGTCACATGGCCCAGCGGATTCGTCATTGTGAGCAAATTGCCATTCGCGTCATAGGTGTAGGTTGTGAGATCATCTTCAGCACCGTTGGCAGGAAGAGGCCCGTTTTCTGATAGTAACCGCCCGTTGGCATCCCAGCTGTAAGAGTACGTCCTAGTTTCGCCTCCGGTTGAGTACGGAACCGTATGCGTTGTCGTATCCGTCAGGGTCAGCGACGAGAGGCGACCTTGCGGATCGTAGGCACGCGTTTCTGTAAGCCCCGGACCTACGATTGTGACCGGGACATTGAAATCGGCATGCCATGTGATCGCCGTTGTTCGCGAATCTGGCGTGCCGCTAGCCTCTATGATGCTGATCGGGCGCCCGCGCGCATCGCGAACCGTGGTGACCTGCCGACCTTCAGGATCAGTTGCATCGGACAGAAATGTGCCACCCGCATAGGACAGCGCTGTCGAGGTCGCTTGCGTGTTTTCCGTGGCCGCACTGGAGATAGAGGTCAATTGATATTCGCGGTTGCTGGCCGATCGTTCGCGGTAAGTGTATTCACTCTGTTTGCCGTATTCGTTCGTTACTGTTCGAACTCGATCGGAACCATTGTTGCTGTAAGAGACAGTTTTCGCTTCCGTTCCGCCCGCTCTTTCACTCGAAATGACGCGGCCCGCCCCATCATAGACATAGGTTGAGATTCGCTCGCCGCGATGATCGACAATGCCTGTAACGTTAGTGCCAAAGATGTTATTCTCATAGACATAGCTGACAGAATCAAGGACGGATCCTGATGCGGACTGCCGTTCTACCTTTGCCAAACGCAGAAATTTTGGAACAAAGGCTCTGTAGGATCGAGTGACGCGAGGCGCTGATCCTCCACGCCACGTCTTTTGCCATTTAACGCCACTATAGGTCGCAACTGGATCTGGCAGCGGAATATTTTCGTATTCGTACCTAAGTGACGTGCCGTCAGGCAAGCCAATACTCTCAATCGCATCCGGCACTTCTTCCGAACCCGCGGGAGCAGGCAAACGGGTAGTCGGCTTCAGTTTGCTCCATTCAAAGGTGGCAGTTCGACCCAAGCTATCAGTCAACGATGTTAGGCTGCTATCATTCGCATATGAAAAAGTTTGAGTATACCCGGAGCGCGCCGACATGGATGTTGGCCACCCAAAGACATACGGACCTCCATTCAAACCAACGCGTGTCTCAAGCGTCCAAACGGTATCGCTCTTGTCAGTAAGACGCCACACGCTCGGCGCGTTGCGAATGGTTGCGAGATCTGCTGGTAATGTGCCGACAAACTCAAGTTTCAAATTTTCTGATGAGCTTGAAAATGCAGCGCCAGGATCCTCTATCCAGCTGCCATCGGCTTGCAGGCTGAAACCATACCCTGTGCCGTCCGGCATCAAGATAGCTACAGTTGCATCCGGCTCACTCGGCGTTCCAGCAAAAATACCGAGCTGAATTTCGCGCTTGAATTCAAAATTCCAAGATCCCTTTAGACCTCGAGCCTTTGCGCGCGGCAATACGCCTGCCTGTATTCGGCGGCCTACCTGATAACTGCGGTACTGCCTACCAATACGAAACAAGCCGTCGGCAGAAGAGTAGTCCATCGACTCTAAAGTTTTTGCGCCCGTCGATATGACAATGGGGTTTCCAGTCTTGGGGTTGGGCTTACCATTGTCAGCGCATTCATCATCACAAGGCTGCTCTCTCGCAGCCTCAAGCTTAGCAAAAACCATCGACCGTCGCGATGTAATTAAGTGGACATACAACCTGAACATAAGTGGGAATGATCGTCCCACAGGACCCAATGCCCCCCTGTTGGCCGGGTTCTGGACATAGGTATTGGAACCGCGTCCATTCACAGTCCATCCTTCGCCAATCATCGCTGCGCGCCTTCACCCCAATGAAACGAGAAGATTCATTGTCACTCTGGTAGACCGTCCATTGCGCCTTGCAGGCTTCGTACGCCGAAGGAAAGATGCCCTCAGGCGCGGACGAGGACTCCCATCCGATCGGAACCGTATCTTCCTGTGCATGGGCAGGCATCGAAAGCGCGGAACACAGCAATGCAACTAGAGCATGCATCACCAACACTATTTCAGAGGGCTTTGAATAGAGCCCCTGCATTCGACTAAGGTCGCTCAACAACACCCCCTATACACTGGATTGAACTTGAAGCTGACTCTGGACGGCATCAGTCGCCCCAAGCGGTGCAACCATATGTCGCAGAACCCCAAACGGCTGTATCCCCAGTCACGGCGGAACTGGTGCCATTCAATCTATTGCCGTTTCTATCATATACGAAGCGATAACAGTCACTTGATAAAGGAGCAGCAAAGATCAGTGAAGTAACCGCCTGCGGCCCAAGTAGGACCAATGGACTAGCACTAACTGACACAGGCGCTGCGAACACACTGAGAATTACAAAAAGCGCAAGTTTCGAGCATGACATACTCAAGTAATTAATTGATCCAAAATTCTTTTTAGACAATGAAAGAACCTCCACTCAGAATTTTATGATTGGGGTCATGAAACTTAAAAGGTAATTGTTAGTCAAGTCCTGAAAAATTGCAATCACCGTTCAGCATGCGTTATTTTTCTTTCAAGAAACTGATAACAATTTGTCATACAAATTTGTCTTGCCAGGCTCATGTGGCAGATGTTGGTTAGCTCCGGTGGACGCGCGGCATGAGCCGCAGATCAAGAGCTAAACCGCCTAATCCATTTCTACGTTTCAACTCGTCACCGGAGATTATTCGGTTGGCTGCTTTGATGTACGTGCGATTCCCACTTTCACTTCGAAACATGGAGAATACTCTGGCTCAGTAGGGGATCGACATAACGCACGAAACGTGCGTTTCTGGTGGAACCGGCTCGACCCGCTGTTAGTAACTGATATTAGAAAGACAACGTATCCATAGCATGCTTAGTTTCCGCCATTGGCGCTGGCATCTCAATGAGATGCTCGCAAAGATTAATAGTGTGGCTCACTATCTTTGGGTGCAGTCGACCATGAAGGCGAAGTACCAGGGTCCGGACCTATAAACGGGATTCACACCAGAGCCGTAATGTGAATCACGTGTCTCGATCAAGAAGGCACGTGGATGGCGGATTTCTTCTAGTTTTCGGATGAGCAGTGGGCGCGTATCGAGCCGTTCCTGCCGACCGATACGCGCGGTATGCCACGGGTCGATCAACGGCCGGTGCTTTCAGGTATCGCCCATGCGCTGACGAGCGGCGGCCCTTGGGCGACTGTCCTGAACATTTCTACGGGCCGAAGAAGACGCTCTACAACCGCTTCCGGCGCTGGGCCGAACGCGGCGTGTGGGATCGGATCTTCGCCGACCTCGCCGGGGTCGATGGCGTCCCGGACAGGCTGTTCATCGACAGTAGCGGCATCAAGGTCCACCGCACTGCAGGTGGCGCAAAAAGGAGGGCGCAACACCAAGCTTCACGCCGTCTGCGGCGAGAAAGGCCGTCCCCACCTCCTCCTGCTGACGCCTGGCAATACGCATGATGCCAAGGCAGCCATTCAGACCATCAATGCCGTGCCGCCGCGGAGTATCTAGTCGCCGACAAGGGCTACGACAGCAACGCCTTGCGCTTCTGGCTGATCGAGCGAGGAACAACACCGGTCATCCCATCAAAGTCCAACCGCAAAGTGCACATCGAGCACGACCGGCAAATCTACCGCCAGCGCAACGTCGCCTAGCGCATGTTCTGCCGGTTCAAGGATTGGCGTTGTGTCGCCACCCGCTTCGACCACAACATCAAGACCTTCATGGCAACCGTCGCCATAGCCGCTTTCGTCACCTGGTGGCTCTAATGAGTCCGGACACTAGTCACACCGCCCCTGTTGAACGCTCTATTTGAGGAAACAAGCGAACGGGGTCAACGAAAACGTCGCGCCGCCGCATTCGGTTGGCGAATAGGTGACAGAACCGCCATGACGTTTCATGATCTCTTCGACGATCGACAGGCCAAGCCCGAAGCCGACCGATTGGGAATTCTGCTTTTTAAACGAGTTGAACGCAAACGGTTCAAAATCCTTACTCAAACCCGGACCATGATCGATCACGTCGAGGCCATTCTCATGAACAAATAAGACGAATGCAGTCGCCATCGGGCGCATGTTTCGCGGCATTGTCGAGCAGATTGGTAGTCGCTGAATAGATTGCCATTTTCATGCCTGTCATTGGTAAGGCATCAACCGTGTGCTCCAGCTCTATCCCGATATCTCTTTCCTCCAGCATCAGAACGCGGTCGGCAATCGCCTCGCAGGTGAGGGAAATCAGGTCAAAGTTTTCCAGCGGCGCATTCGCCCATCCCATAAGCGCCAGATACAGGATCCGGTCGATAACTTGCTGGAGCCGGACGACCAAGGCCCGCAGATTTTTGCGGGGCTCACCTTCGGGTACATCTTTCAAATGCACATCAAACAAAGCCAACGGTGTGCGCAGTTCATGGGCTGCGGCGGCGGTAAATTTGCCGAGTGTATCGTAGCCGCGATCCAGTCGTTCCAGTGCCTGATTAACCGAGCGCACAAGCGGTAGCGCTTCAAGCGGAACCGACTTTTCATCGAGACGAATATCGATATCCGACGGACGAATTTTCTCCGCCTGCTGTGCAGCCCTGCGCAAGGGGCAGGTGAGCAACCAGACCGTCAGAAAAAGAATGGTCGGCGATCCGAACAGAAACGGCGGTAAGCTTGGTGAGGTCATCAAACCCCTGAACAGCTGGATGAACGAAGAATCCGGTATTTCGGCGGTCGGTATCTGGCTTCTTGTCAAGCCACTGATCAGGATTGTGTCGCATGTGCCCCGTTCCTCACAGCGTATGTTGTTATATCTCAGTCGGTGAATGCGCAGCACGGTGTCCGGATTGCCCCCTTCGAAAAAGTCGATGTTCCGGGATTGCTGGAGCGCGCGTGCGTCATTGACCTCATCCGGGACCGGGCCGAATGAAAACTCAGTCTCTGCGCCTTAGATACGCACCCATGCGACATCATAGGCGGCGCGCAAATCGATGATTTTGGACTCTATGTCGGGCGACAAGGTTTCGCCGTCAAATTCGCTTTCCGTGAGAAAATTGGCCACTTCCTGTTCGAAATCATGAGGGATGAAGGTTGGAGTCTGCATGATCCAAGCAAACGACAGAGCGATATAAACCACGACCGCGAGATAGAAAGCCAGGATCGCTCAGCCATCCGAATAAGAAAGGATTAGTTGATGCGAAAACCTTCCCTGATTGGCGCGCCGCTTATGGTGTCCACGGCATTCTCGTGGAGCGTAGCCGGGCATGCGCAAGACGCCCGCGATGCCGACGGCCAAACTGATGGGGACGCATCAGAGGTGCAATCAGAGAAATCTGGCGAAGAGCTGCTTTATGCCAATTACCTCCAGCACGAAATCTTCACTTTGGACAATGGCCTGAAAGTTCTTGTGCATGAAGACCTCAGCAAATCCTAAGTGGCGGTTTCAATGACATTCCATCTTTACCGCACCGATGGCGTTGCGCTCTATGCACGGGATTTGCACCAGCCCGGCGACCGGATCACAGGTTAAGCCCAGATTGTGTTCCATGGCGATTTCGACTGCACTGGCAACCTGGCTTGGCGGCCCACCCCAGACCGCAGCCAGACCTCCGTTGCCCATGAAGCAGGCCACACCTACCTAGCCTTGGCAGCCCATTCCAGTGCCCGAAATCGACGCGCGCTGCTTGTAAAGCAGGCCAATACCACCGGCAGTCAGCAGGAAATTCCGGGCATTGTCGATGTCTACGGGCTCCTGCATGCAATATGGCACAGCAGTGCGGGAATGATGCCTGCCGCATCATTGGTTGACGCAGTGACGACATGCCCACCGGCGGCATTTTCCTCGTTAACAGCCATGGCATAGACATTCAGCCAATCGAACAATTGCTCGCTCTCATTGGCTTGCGGTGTCGAAATGAGTTTGTCCCACAGGGCTGGCGCGCCTTTGGACCTTCAGGCTGTCGAGCAGCGTGCCGGTGGTGGTCAATCCCTTGTAGATCGAGGCCATCATGATGTGCTGGACACTGTCCAAACCAGCCAGCGTCTTTTTTCGCGGGCGAAAAGCGTCTTCGTTCTCGGCCATCAGCGCCGCGCCGGTGCCTTTTCATAGGCGATCAATCACATGCTGTTGGGGTGAAGGTCCGGGGTGGTTTCGTAATCGAATACGATATCCTTGCCCAGGTCGAATTGGATCTCGAACTCACCCAGCATGCGCTGGCTTTTCGTGCTCTCGACATGCTGTAAATCTTGCTGACGCGGCCGATATCGATATCTTCCGGCCTATGACCAAGCAAGCCGTAAATGATTGCCAAAGGCATTGCATGCCCGTCACCTGTAAAGGCAAGCGAGCCCATCAGCCGGATCTGGAGCGCCCTGTCTGGCCCAGCAGGCTGGCGCTCTGCAATTCAGTTGCAAACCGGTGCGCGATCCGCATCGGGCCAACCGTGTGGGAGCTGGAAGGGCCAATGCCGGGCCGGAATGTTTCAGAACTGACAGCATTACAATCGCCCGTTTGTTGGCTTCATCGACCCTTCTTTCCTGCTACGCATCTACCCTATTCGCAGTCACGGGGTCGATCCTCACCCTGCGCCGCGCTTCGATGAAGACATCGATGGCGTGGTCCAGTTCGTCCTTGGAAAGTGCGGATGACATCTGTGTTCGTATGCGGGCCTGCCCCGTGGGCACGACCGGGAAAGAAAACGCGGTGACATAAACACCATTGGCACGCGCATGAGCCGCGAATTCGGCGGCAACTTTTGCATCGTAGAGCATGATCGGGATGATCGGATGTTCGCCCGGCAAGACATCGAAGCCGGCCTCTTCCAAACGCTGGCGGAAATAGCGTGTGTTTTCCCAGAGTGTGGCGCGCTGTTCGGGGAGAGCTGCGAGTTCCAGTGCCTTGATTGATCCGGCAACCACAGGCGGTGCGACGGAATTGGAAAAGAGATACGGGCGCGAACGCTGGCGCAGGATATTGACGATTTCCGGGCGCGCACTGGTGTAGCCACCGCTCGCACCGCCCAGCGCCTTGCCCAACGTGCCGGTGGTAATGTCTATCCGGTCCATACAGCCGCGATATTCGTGCGTGCCGCGCCCATTTTCGCCGAGGAAGCCGGTCGCATGGCAATCATCGAAATGGACAAGCGCGTCATATTTTTCGGCCAGATCACAAATCTCGTCGAGCCGCGCGATGAAACCATCCATTGAGAACACACCGTCGGTAGTGATGAGCTTGAACCGGGCGCCAGCTGCGTCAGCCTCTTTCAGGCGCGCTTCCAGTTCGGCCATGTCATTATTGGCGTAGCGATAGCGCTTAGCCTTGCACAGGCGCACGCCGTCAATGATGCTCGCGTGATTGAGCGCATCGGAAATGACCGCATCTTCCGGTCCGAGCAGCGTTTCGAACAAACCGCCATTGGCATCGAAGCAAGACGGATATAGGATCGTATCATCGAACCCGACAAACTCTGAAATGCTGCGCTCCAGATGTTTGTGCTGGTCCTGCGTCCCGCAGATAAAACGCACAGAGGCCATGCCAAACCCGTATTGATCGAGCGCCGCGTGGCTGGCGGCAATGATCTCAGAATGATCGGCGAGGCCGAGATAATTGTTCGCGCACAGGTTCACGACCTCGCGTTCGACGAGCGAAACTGTGCCGCTTTGCGCGGTGGTGATCTGTTGTTCCGACTTGGTCAGGCCCTGATCTTCAATCGATTGCAGTTCCTGTGCGAGATGTTCGTAAAACCGTGTCCTCATCGCTTGATCTTCATTCTTCCCAGTTCAGTACAACCTTGCAGGCCTCGCCCGAAGCCATCGCCGCAAATCCTTCTTCGAAGCGGTCAACCGGCAGGCGATGGGTGATTATCGGCGCGAGGTCCAATCCCGACTGGATGAAGACCGACATTTTGTACCAGGTTTCGAATATCTCGCGACCATAGACCCCTTTCAGGGTCAGCATCGAGAAGATCACCTTGTCCATATCGATCTTGGGCGCTCCGGCGGGCAGGCCCAGAATCGCGACCCGCCCCCCATGCGCCATATTGTCGATAAGCGAGGCAAGGCCGGGATGCGATCCGGACATTTCGAGGCCGACATCGAAGCCTTCGGCCATGCCCAGTTCCTTCTGTACATCCGCGATCGAGCGCTTGGTCGGATTGACAGTGGCCGTTACGCCCATTGTTCTGGCCAGAGCAAGCCGGTCCTCGTTAAGGTCGCTCACCACCACATGGCGGGCACCGGCGTGACGGCACACCGCCGCTGCCATGATGCCTATCGGACCAGCGCCAACCACGAGCACATCTTCGCCCAGCACGTCGAATTGCAAGGCGGTGTGAACGGCATTTCCGAACGGGTCGAAGATTGACGCGATGTTGAGGTCGATACCCTGATCATGCACCCACAAGTTGGCCGCAGGCAGAACCAGATATTCGGCAAAGGCACCTTCGCGGTTAACCCCAATGCCCTTGGCATCAGCGCACATATGCCGCCGCCCTGCCATGCAATTGCGGCACCGCCCGCAAACCACATGCCCCTCGCCGGAAACGATTTGATCGAGCTCAAAGCCGGAGACATTGTCGCCGATCTCCACGATCCGGCCGACGAATTCATGGCCCACCGTCATCGGTACAGGAATGGTCCGCTGCGCCCATTCATCCCAGTTCCAGATATGCATATCGGTGCCGCAGATCGCAGTCCGCAGAATTTTGACCTTCACGTCGTTGAGGCCAACCTTAGGTTCCGCCACATCTTGTAGCCAGAGCCCTTTTTCCGCCCTTGCCTTGACCAACGCCTTCACAACACCGCTCCTTCACCATAAGAGAACTGCGTCGCTATAATAACATAATTATCTTATACAAGAGTGATTCCATTATGTCGGAAAACGCGATCAGCAAAGAATTTGGCGACCGTGTCGCAGTGATGCGCCGGACGAATAAGATCACCCTGGATCAGCTCGCAGAGCGTTCCGGTGTCAGCCGGTCGATGCTCTCGCAAATCGAGCGTGGCAAGGCTAATCCCACTCTGGCTGTGGCGGCACGCATCGCCGAAGCCTTTGGCCTGTCTATCATTCATCTGATCGAAGCCGAGACGCGCCCTTCGTTGATCGAGATCGTGGATGCAGATGACGAGCAGGCGATCTTCAGTGAGAAGAATGGCTGCCGCCTACGCACGCTTTCTCCGCTGCATATGGAAAAGAATATCGAGCTTTATGAGTTGACCTTTGCCCCCGGTGGAGAACTGGACAGCGATGCGCATTTTGCCGGGACGAGAGAAATACTTACTGTGGCGAAGGGGGAAGTGGACCTGCGCGTCAGCAACGAACCGCCGACGGGTTTGAAAAGCGGGGATACTGCGCACTACCCAGCAGACCGTCGGCATTGCATCACTAATGCATCCGCTGCAGAAACTGTCTGCTATCTCGTTGTGTCTTACCCATAGTGCGAGCACAGACCCCAAGACCTGCTCGGTACAGGCGAAGCTAACTTGGGGTCCGGACACAAAGGCGGACGTCAGCGACCGAAAAACCGCGCATTCTTGGCAGTTTCCCTAGGCCTTAGCAACCGTCAGCGAACAATGATGAATGAGTAAATGGTGCCAGAAGAGGCTTCATATCAAACGCATAATATTATGAAATCAATAGATTTCTTTTTAGAATCCAACAAAATGCCCCCAAATTTGCCCCCAATCAGTCGATATAGGACGATGTGAACCAGTTTGACCGGATCTGTTATCCATACTGGCATCCTGAGGACGCGCAAGCCTCCAATCTAAGGGTACGGTACTTGTTCACGCGCACCATGAAACCTCATCACGCGCGCGCGCGCGCGAAAGAGATTCACTCGTGGACTTTCTCCAGAACTTTGAATAGTGCCCAAGTGTCTGTTGGGTCTGAACAGCCTGGCAGATGCACATTGTGTGCTGAGCACGGACCGCTCATGTCGGGCGGCCCGCCAAATACAAGACCCGTCAGGGGAATAAGCGGGGCGTGCTGCTCCGTGCTCGCACGTGTTCAACCACCCGGCTCCAGCCGGGCAGCGGAGCGGTTGTCATGCGAGCAGTATTGTATTTGTCCTTATCTTTGTCTGCACTTTCTTATGGCTGCGGACCTAGGGAACTCACACCCAGGGAACAGCTTGAGATCATTGAGCGTACGGGTACTTATGGCGAGATCTGTGACGCGACCCGTGAATATACAAGGGAGTTGCTGCGCGCCGGTAAAGAACGAGATTTTGAAAGATGGGATCTATATGCTCGGCAGGCATGTTTGCAGGCTAGGCTATACGGGCACAACAATACGCCCGAAAGAAGCAGCCCACCACCGAAAGTCCTACCTGATTAGACCAGGAGTAAGTTTCGCCATCGGCTCTCGCTGTCTTCGCGACTTAACCAAAGGTACCTCGCACGGCGGCTCATTCTTCGGGTTGATTTTGACTCCAGCGGTTCCTCGGTAAGAAATCTGACACCGCGTAAACGAGGCACTTTGCAATTCCCGAAGTGCGTCCAACCTTGCGCCGAGCGTTATCATATATGATCTCAGTCCGCTCGTCGTGTACGATCGCAAATAGGATCGCCCCTAGCGCATGAGGTTTGGTACCGATCAGACCCAATCGAATCCTATCATTCGGCATACGTTCAGCGATGTCCTCTACTTCGTAGAAAAGGCTGAATGGACAATTTGATCGTGCGAATCTGAGATTTCTTACTGCCTTGTCCTGTTCTAATCCAACAGCGTTTCCTACGAGAGCGTCGAGCGGATAGTGTGGTTGAAATCCTGGCAGACCAACGATGGGAAAAACCTTGCCTTTTTCAGGCTCAACCGCGTTCAGCATTTGAAGGAAGCGAGCGCCCTCGAAACCAAGCAGCGGTACGAAGCATGACAACTCAGGCCGCTGGTCGAATAGAGTGGCGAACAGTGGCAACGGCCGTATACCATCGGTCCTTTCGCTAAGGTCAAAAATTGTACCTAGTTCCGCATGAGCAGTCGAGCTGTACTTCACAGGCTCAAGATAGACTACGTTCAGATTGAGACCTGCCTCCAAGGCTACTCGTACTAGTGGCGCCCAAACACCATGTCCTAGGCCAGTAACATCGAGAAAGATTGGACCAGTTCCTAGCTCATCCAGGAAACGCTCAATCGCCGAGCGTATTCGCACATGTAACCGTTCGTGCCCGATCATGTCAGTCTCGAACACTCCGTGAGATTCGCCCTCGGTTATGCGCACAAAGCGGGCTGAAGGTGTTTTTGCTTGAAGCTCTGTAGCAAACTCACTTCTAGGTTCACTGGTGACAGCGTAGATATAGCTTGCGCTCGCTGGCAGCTCGAAGTCAGAAACTCGTTCGTACTCAGTTGTAAAGAGCGGCCGACTACTAATCTCGGCCATAGAAACCTTCGAAAAGTCGAAGCTGGTCCGGGAGGGGGTGCTCCGGGTCTTGGCTCACTCGTCCCAACACCTTCTTAATCGCCGCCTTTGGATCACTCATGAGTTGCAAAATAACTTTGGGGTCAAGGGATATCTTACGCATGTCGCGATGACTGAATCCGAAGAACGCTGCGAAGATGGGGTGGACAGCATAGTCATAGGATTTCAGATCCAAATTTGTCCGCTGGCTCGATACGGTACGAATTAGCGCTAGATGCATGACCGCCGCTTGAAGCAGGCTTTCCACTTCGCCAAGTGGCTCGTCCTCTGGGAGTGTAAAGCGAGTTATCTCAGGGCGACGCCCCTCAGGCTGGAGGGCCAACATCTCAAATAGGCGGCCAAGCGAAAGAACAAGTCTTGTAAGTTGAGCGCCATGAACCCCCAAACCCTCAAGCTCTTTGACATTTTTCGCGCCTACAGCAATTGCCGCTTGCGTCTGAATAGCTGGCGATATCGGCTCACCATCCGCGGCCAAGTTAGTCTGTCGTTGAAGTAAAAGCGACTGCCCAACAAGTTGCAGTAGGTAACGAATGTTGTTTCCAGCCAACATCGTATGTGTCCGCCAACCAGCGTAGTATTTGCGAAGGCCGGGTTTGCTTCCTCGCAATGTAAACAGAAGCGGTACGCGATAGTTGTGAAGACGGTTTTCCCAAGTTTGCCGATTGCTTTCACGCTCCAGTACAACCTCTTCTAAACTGAGGTGCTTGGTTCGGGCCCAGTACTGCACAAGTGCAAGCTCCAGTGCGGTTGCATCGTCCACCAGTCTCGCTGCATCAGGAGCAGTGCGCTCGAGCTCCTCACGCACCTCCCGCGCTCGGTCATCTGCCCCGAGAAGTTTGGCTTCTTCCTCAATGCTAATGGACGGCAGCATGGCGTCCAAGTCGAATCCATCCGGGAAGCGGCTGGAAGCGCGCAGGCTACACACCTCGGTTGCAAATCTGACGAACTGCTCACCTTGTAGTCTTTGTTCAATGTCAATGCGTTCATAGTCAGCAGGGCTAATCAATTGCTCGTTGTCGTGAAGCGTACTTCTCCGTCGCCACCCGAGTTCTCGCACTCCAATTTTGAAAGTATAACCAGGCCCACAGTGCTTTACCAATGTGTTTACGACCTCTTGTTGATCATCCAACAGGTTCTCGAACTCGTCGATGATAAAGAAAAGGCGCTTCGCCCTTAGTTGTGGAAGTCTAAGAGCGGCAACACAAAGATCTTCCAGCACTGTTCCCTGCATTGAGAGGTTCGGCAGTTTGCTCGGATCAATGTTATTGATCCATGCCTCAAAACGCCGCACCCCGGTCTGAATTGAGTCTAGTAGCTCGTCTTGAGATCGTGCTGGGTCACAGAACAACGCAGACGCTGTCTCAAGACAGGTTGCTTCGGGCAATAGGGATGCCCCCTGTATTCGCGCAGAATGCCACTTAAGAAATTCTACAAGCCTCCCACAAAGGACAAGGTTTAGGTAGTGAGCGAACAGCTTTTGCCACTGTCGTGGCGACAATTCTTCGCCTTGAAAGGCACGAACACTGTTAGTGTTTACCTTGTAGTAAAAACCGTAATATGGCCACTCACTCACGCGAGCGTTATCCTCGCCGTCTAAAGCAAATCGACCTTCGTAAGACAGGCATCGAAGCACCGTTGTTTTTCCTGTCCCTCTACCTCCGACAAGCACACATGGCCGCGCTGTTTCAAGCTCGGGATAGTAGGTCGGTTTTGTAAAAAGCTTGAAAAGAGCATCGCTGAGCCACTCAGCTCGGTAAATACCGAACAACTCAACAAGATCCGCAGTGTCAGAGGTATTACTCATGATCGCACAACCAGAGGACGCCAGCCTTTCGCATCACTGAAGAAGAGCGGCAAGTTAGCATCGGGAACCGAGTCCTCTAACGCAATGCCTAGACCCAGACGATGAAAGCCGCGCCAGTCTCTCAAGCTTCCGTCTAGCTTATCGTAGCCTAACTGCTTAGCCAATTCGGCGAGCAAGTCCAGCACCACGTATGTTCAGGCCTGCGGGCCACATCGCAGAACCAAAGCACGCAAAATTGTGATTGCGAGGGATTAGATTTCCAGTGGCTAGCTTTACGTCGGAAGCCTCGTTATTTATTCGATTACGACCGTATTCAGTCATCATGACGTTGCAATAGTGTATCGAACCTCCGTGGCCAAGCGACTCGAATGATCGCAGCCCAGAGGATGTCGGGTGCAATCTCCGCCAAGTCCGCAGAAACTGTGCTCCTGAGCCCACAAAATCATCGACGAAAACGACTGGCCGCTTGCGCTCAAGGAGAAGCTTTTCAATAGCTTGAGGCGGATCGAGCAGTCGATCCTCAGAGATACCGAGCAACTGCCTAGCCTTCCGCGCGAAGCCCCAACCGCTGTCAGCTGGGCTTGGCGACTCTCCCATGACAGGCACAACGAGGACCTCCTCGCAGAAACGCTTCCAGGCTGCGCATTTGGCAGAAAATCCATCAGTAGGTTCGCCGAGGGTATTGGATATGCCCTGGAAGGAGGCAGTGAACATCCTGTCTGCCAACTGGTGCGACAAGAAGGTGAACCGACTTAACATGACTGTCGCTAATGAACGGTCGGCTAGGTCAAAGTTGTCCAGCCAGGCCTTATAGTCGATCTTAGCCCGCGGCCACGCTGCAAAGTCGATCAGACGATCGCAGGCGTCTAATACTTGATGTTCGTCTATGTACTGCGAGGGTGATCTCATCTCCAAGGGGATGGCTGTTGGTTGGCCACGATGCAAGGCTGTTGTTCGATCTAGATACTAGATCTCTTACACTGTCCATTCTCACTTCCCGTTGTTGGACACCCTATCACGCATGAAAACTCCGGCCACTGACAAAATGGCCCAGATCATCATCACCTCGGTACGAAAAGGTCTGGTACCGAAATAGCACACGCGCTAACATAAACCATGACCGGCAATAGCTCACGTACAACCGCTCAGAAAATCTATGGCAGGTTTGATAGCCCAGATTGGCTGGGTAGAGCGTTAATGGATGCAATCGGCGACGCTTCTCCTAGCATAGTTCTGGATCTGGGAAGCGGCGGTGGTGCTCTATCACTAGCTGCAATATCCCGATGGGAACTCTCAGAACTCTTGACCGTCGATATCGACCAATCCGCTGGTCAAGAAATAAGGCACGCATTGCGACCCGAACAGCTAGCAACTCATCAGCATTTCTTCGATGACGTGACCAGCCTGCAGGCTAGCGGGGCGAATGCCTTGCACACCGGCTCAATAGATCTTGTCATCTCAAACCCGCCTTACCGAACTGCCAGGTGGACCCCAATGCTTGCGTCAATACTAAAGCGGGCAGGGTTACCAGCGCCGACCAAGTCACATCAGCAAGTGCCGATGGACGTGATTTTTGTTGCGCAAGCTCTTCATCTCGTCCGATCTGGCGGCAAGCTTGGCTTGATCTTACCAGATTCAATTATATCCGGCTCATCACTCCGAACCTTCAGAAAAACACTATTGCGAATGCACCGGGTCGACCGAGTGATCCAGCTACCTAGGCGTGCCTTCAAAGGCACCGATGCGCAAGCCTATATTGTCGTCATTCAAAGAGGCAAACAATCCTCGTCAGTACAGCTTGATCGCATTGGCGAAGATGGTGAGTGGCATGGGCCTATTTGCGTAGATATGGAGGCTGCCGCCCATCGCATGGACTACGGTTACCATAGTTTGGTCGTACCCTCAGATCAGCAGCTAAGGCAGACCCTTCGAGATCTAGGTGTCACAGTAAAAAGGGGCAACCTTACTTCGATCCAGCTTGCGGCCAGCTCGACTCCAACATTCCATACTACCAACTTCCCAACAGAAGCAGGTTCTCCAGTATCGCTTCCTGGATGGACAGGGCCTAAGTCTGATGATGTTTGGGCGAGCAGCGGCGACGTATTGCTAGCCAGAGTGGATCGTCACCTCGAGCGGAAAGTCGCACGGGTGTCTGATGGAATGGCTCGGTTGACCGATTGCGTCTTTAGACTCAGATGCCCTCCTGGCGTGGCGCCTCGTGTTGCTTGTGGCCTGGCCTCATCTTTCGGCCAAGCCCAACTTATCTCTGCAGCTAGGGGGACTGGTGCACGCCACATCAGCGTTGACTCTGTGCTTGATATCACAGTTTGATTATCAACCATTAGTAGTCAGTCGTATCTTCGATGTTGCATCTAGAAAGAACAAAAAATTACTAATTGTTGAGTTTAAAGCCCGCTCTTGCTAATAATTAGCGATGTTAAGGGGGCATTTATGATAAAAACTCACCTGCAGCTATTTATAGCCGCCTTCTTTGTGATTGCTTCGCCATCTCAAGCTGGGGAAGTTAACAACAGACACGAGGAACGGTTCGAATGGCGCGTCGCCGACAACTTTCGCCTTTTCGAGGACGTTTCCCCTGATGTGAGAGCACAGGTTAGTCAGACTATGGACGTTCTCGCAAAGGATCCAACGGCCCCTTTGGAACAGTCATACGCCCAACTGCTTTCGCTTCTTAGTGACGAGAGCACCGGATTCAACAACTCTGCCGCCCTTCGGAACTCAAATTACCGCTCCTCGGACCAGGAAGGGACACCAGGAACCTATGCCGAGAATTACCTTTATCCTCAGACTTACCGCATTGAACTACGCTCCACTTCTCGGATGGAGGGAGAATGTAGGTACAGGTCCTCGATAGCAGTGGTTGCGGCAGACTGTAACGAATGGACGCAGATAATGGTGCCGAATGGCGAAGGGGGAGTACAGAGCGCCGGAGCCAAAGGAACAATCTCAGTCTCAGTTGCAGGTTCAACTGCTAAAGTCCCCTACGCTTTCGACGATAAGCTAGTCGTAGCGCTCGGTGACAGCTTCATCTCCGGCGAAGGCAACCCAGACGTCCCTAGTCTCATTTCACAAGAGCCCCTTGAGACCTTTTCGCGACCAAGCTGGGGGGACAAGGCTCGTCTGAATTTTGAACTCCAGCGGCCTGCTGAATGGTGGGATACTCCCTGCCATCGATCGCTTCTTTCATGGCCCGTAATTGCTACGCTTGCGGATGCAGCGCGCCACCGGAAGAAAGCAATCACTCTCGTGCATCTAGGTTGTTCTGGTGCCATCGTCGAAGACCTAATTGGGAGGCCACAAACAGATCTCCCAGGTGGAGGGTCGCAATCCACTAATCAGATTGACCAGCTCGTCACGCTCCTGGATGCCGTCCCTCCCGACTGGAATAGGAGAATCCCCGACAAAGTCTTACTTTCGATAGGTGGTAATGATATAGGCTTCGTTGGAGTTCTTACCACTCTCAGTCTCCCACCCAATGGTTACACAGTAGGCCCAGTAGCTACCCGCATTGTTGGCAAGGCAGCGCAAGCCATTTGTCCATACCGCAATACTGGACGCCCACTATCTCGGCTCTGCTCCTCCAGGCGATCCGCAGAAGACCGACTTCGCGATCTTCATGGGTCTTATCATCGCCTGGCTGGACGACTCGCTGAAATCGGAGTTTCTCCATCAGCGGTCTTTCACGCCCAGTATCCGAATCCGCTTGTCTGCTCTAACGGCAAGCCCTGTGACAACAATCCTCGCAACGGATGGGCCAGCGAAGGTGCAACTGGAAAGGCTAATGGGTTCGAAGCACTAATGGGAATCTTCCCCAAAAAAGGGCGCGGCATTTGGTATCGCACCTGGAACTTCGAGTTACAATATTATCCTGAAAACGATCTCATCCGGGATTCCAGTGACATACCTCCCATCATTTACCCGGAATTGCCGGAGGTGCTCTGTGACGACGTACCTGAGCCGCAGGATAGTGAGATCTGCCAAGCAATGTTGGTGCACTATCGATTGAACCGCGAAGTTGCCGCCAGTGGCTTCCGCCCAATCACCGGACATCTGAATGCAATCCGTGGACACGGTCTGACTCAGATTGGCGACGGACCAGACCTCTCTCTACCGACCACGAATAAGGAAAGTTGGCGGACGAGTAAGACACCAGCGACTTTCAAGCCCTACAAACGGACAGAAACGGGCCGCTGGTTCAGGCTTCCCAACGACAGTATTCTGACGCAGTTCCACTTCTACGACGGAGAGCCACGCTTCCACCAAGGGACGGTACATCCCACCTTCCGCGCCCACATCGAATATGCGCAGGCAGCCCTGGACGAGGCGCTTCAATGAGCTAGTTTGTCCAGAAGGACATCAAGAAATGCAACGCGGCGTTTCCGGCTTATCGGCAGCTCTATGAATACCTCCAATAACCGGACAGACCTCAGAGGTCCCTCATACGCCAGTATTCTGCGACGTAGCTGGGAAAATCCCAAGCTGTTTGAATTTTGGATTCCGTTAATTTGGGGGTGTCATGACAACACTAAGCGACAATGAGATCGAAACCGAGCTAAGCCATGGCAGGCTGATAAGAAATCCAGAGATGGAGATGCTAGATGGCTCGTCATATGAGCTTCGGTTAGGAAACGTATATTATGATTTAACCGAAGCTGGCAAACGTATCGAACTGGAGGAGAACGAAAAAGCACTACTCAAGCCAGGCCATAGAGTAGTCCTAATAACTGCAGAAGAGCTCGACACCCCGTCAGACATCGCCGTACGCGTGGTTAGCAAAGGTTCTCTATTCGCCGTCGGCCTAGGTCCAGTCGCCACCTATGCCGACCCAGGCTTCAAAGGAAACCTCGGCATAGTTACCCAGAACATCAGCGACAAGTATGTCGAACTCCCGCAAGGTGAGCCAATTGCAAAGGCCGACTTCAGCAAACTTACAAGCACGGCGAAAAGACTATACGAGGGGCAACATGGCTTTCAGATGGGCATCTGGCCAATCAAGACGCATCTTCAAAAGACACACGCTGAAGTGGCACATGATCCACGCGTGTTTACGGAGAAAGTAGAAGCCCTGAACCTGCTACCCTCCGCTACAGCGACCATAATTCAGCGAATGGAATCTACTCAGTTCTGGACAAACATTGGATTGTTTTTAGCAATCACGCTGAACGCTTTGCTCATATTTCTTGTAAATGAACAGGTCATCGAAGGATTAATCGGTCTCGCAGCAAGTTTGGCCGGAACTACACTTATTGCTATCGCTTCAGAATTGCTCAAACATGTCCGAAGGAATTGATTATGCATCTCTCGGAGATAGTGAATAGGCAGATTAGAGCTGATGAAAGGCGGGGGTTTCCAGTCCGCTTTGACACGGATGATGAGCAGTATGATCAGCTGAATCGCGATCTTGTTGGACTAATGGGTGAAGTAGGAGAGTTCGCGAACGAACTCAAAAAGGTGGGTCTGGGGCTAACAAACCCACGCTATGGCGCGCGCACTCTCCAAGATGTATCGCCTCACCTACGCGAGGAGCTCGCAGATGTCGCGATTTATGTTTTCCGTTTGTCCATGGCGATTGGCGGCGATTTGGAGCAGGACGTTCTTTCGAAGATGGACTTGAATGACGAACGATATCGCAAGCTGGAACGGTAAACACGTCTTCTTTCTGGCGGCGAACACCGGCTTCGTCTCAGAGGGCGAACCAGACAATCGCTTTATCGACTTCTACCAGCAACGTGCCTCAGAAGCGCTTCATTGTGCAATTGTAGGCAACGTGGTGGTTCCTGGCGGTTATCAGAGCAATGCGTCAACACCTACAATCGGAAAAAGCGGTGTTTGGTCGGAGATCGCGCACGCAATCGAAAAGCGAGGCACACTTCCCGGGATCCAACTTGCAACTGCATGGAAGGGATACGAAGGCTCTCGGAGTTTCATGTCCGCTAACGGTCGATTTGTCATCAGTGCGGCAAAGGAACTGGTACAGTCGATGGACGAATCAGGGGTCTACGATACTCTCAGATCCTTTAAGCTGGGTGCAGCTCTCGCTCTAGATCACGGGTTTAAGCACATTCAAATTCATGCCGCGCATGGATATCTGTTGAGTCTCCTTGTGGACCGTAGGATCAACCCACAGGCAGACCGTGTTGAGGAGCATTTGCGAGACCTAGGCGAATGGCTCCAACGCCGACGAGTAGAATGCTCAATTCGCATCTCAATGAAGACCGGTGACGCCGATTTTGACGCAGCTGGCGCCCAAGCTTTCCAAGATAGAATTGCGAGTCTTCCTTTCGACTATGTCGATCTTTCATCGGGATTCTACAACATAAACAAAAAGCTCATCTATCCAGCGCTTAATGACCTGATAGAAGCACGTTTTCAAGATAGCATTGCCATTGCTGAGCGGAACCCTGCGCAGAAGTTCATCTTCTCTGGTCGTGTGGCGCGAAACGCAAAGCGTTTGCCAGAAAATGGGTATGTGGGCCTCTGTAGAGACCTGATCGCAAACCCTCGGTTTTTTGCTGAGCCAGAGGATGGATGTGCCAATCATGGAAAGTGTCACTACTTCTCGCGAGGAGAAACGCACTTAGTATGCTCAAAGTGGAAGAAGCTCTGACCAAACACGAGTGCAAGGCGAGAGCCGAGGCGCTAGTCCGCTCGAGTAGTCTCTTTGAACCAATCTGCATTGTGACTGTGAAGACGGTCAAGGCTTCTGTTCCAATGGTGAGCGTGCCCATCACGGGGTGATGGGTCCACTTTAAGAACAATCTGCGCTTTGCTTGGCAGGACCAGCGCTGCGCTCGTTTGGATGGCTCCACGCCGGTCCTGCCACCCAACTGGCGGAACTGATCAATGCCAACCGTGTCTCCAGAACGCACAACGGCGCAGACGATAGTTCGTGCCTAGCTCGTATAAGCCTATGGCTTAGATATATATGTGTCCGGATCATCCCGACCGCGAATTGCGATTATTGAAGCTTTTGGTCCGGATTTTCCGGACTAATCACATAGGTTTAAAGGACCTTGTCCGGATTATCCGGACCACGACACCAGAAATTCAGGACCGCGGTTAGTCAGATTTCCACTGGCGAAATTCACGGGTCGGAACCTGATTCCCAATTCTGTGCCACGTCAGAGCCCATTCAGTCGCTCTCCGAGCGGTAGGGTCTTTCATATTGAAGCCCCCCTTCCGAGTAGCCTTGATTAGCCCTCTATTCTCCAATTCGTGTAAATAGCGCAGAGCAGTATCTTTGTCGGAGATGTTGACGGCATCGCGAGCCTGGCGCGCACCCATTACGATCTCGCCGTTATTATTTCCATTGTACCTCCGTATGATCTCGAAAAGTAGCGCCCTTGGCCCGACCTTAAGGCTGCGATATGCAGGGCTGTCCTGAACAGCATGAGGAAGCATGGAAAATGTCGGAGAATTGCGACCCTTTTTATCAACTTTTCTCTTACGTCTACTGCCGCCGTAACCGCTCATGATGCAAACCACCGTGCATGAAACCATGATAGAGTCATCGGGTCAGAACTAAAACGCGACGAGCTCAGCGGGCAGGCAGGCGTTCGCACCACTGCTTCGCATCGCTTTCTGCAATACGGGTGGCGCGGCCTATCTTCCGAAACGGCAGGCGGTAAGCCTGATTCTCTCTGTAGGCGGTCGAGCGGCCCACACCGTAACGTTCGCAAAATTCCTTGATTGTTATTAGCTTATCCATTGGAACCTCCAGAAGTCTATGGAGGTGCCCAACTATGCCGCTAGGTTAGGAAAATCAGTCAGATGTTGGCTTGCCAATATCTACCTCAATATACGACTCCTCTATCGGTAGCCGTTCTTCTATTAAGATGCCCTGCCGGTCGGGGGTACTTTTCTCGCCAAGCGCAAGCCATGCGGCTGATTGATAGAACTTTGCCCATGGGCTTTCGTCTTCAATGGATCGAGCTGAAGAGCCGCCTCTTAGCTTGGCCTTTATGCCAAATTGCTCCTCAAAAAAGGGCCGCAGCTTACAAGCTAACACCATTCGCCGTTCCCGCTGCGACGCTAGCCTTCCTTTACGAGAGTACCACTTACTCGAAATTTCCAAGTATGATGCCATCTTCCTCATGGGACCGACAAGATCAAGGATGCTGCCTGGGAGATTTACAAACTCAAAAGGCTCTCCATCCGAAGCAAAGCTCTTCGCTTCGAGTGCAGCGAGGGTAAAATCTTCGTGCCCAGTCATCGAACTCATTTCTCTGCCGATCTGCCAGAGCTGGTCAGCCAGCTTTGAGCACCTGTTGGCCATCTGCATACGGCTCGGACTGGTTTCGGTTCTCGCTTCCGGTAGCTGGAAGTGAATGATGCGCAACTCACGTGCGACGCGGGCCCAGCCGCCTTTTGGACCTGCAGTAAAATGCATTTCGCGGCAAGCATTCTCGACTATCTCAGCTTCAGCCTCGGAGTCACCGATAAAACCCCAATCCTTCCATTGCTCCCAGTCCTCCGCAATCTGTTCGCGCGAGACACCGTAGGTCTCATACGGCGGTCTAGTCTTTGATCTTCGCTTAATCATAGCGACTCTTCAAAGGTCGATACATCTCACGAAGCGCAAAGGACGGAAGCGGTGACCTAAGCATTCTTTGCCGCCGCCTTGAAGCTAACTATTTCTCCCCCTGTCCTCAGAAGATCCAGATAGTCGCTCCACCATTGCGACATCTTTACGCGTTCATCCCAGTAATTACCCCGGCTATAAGCCCCGCGCACCGCATCACTGTCGCCATGCGCAAGTGCGCGCTCAATCGCGTCCGGGTTCCACAATCCGCTTTCGTTTAACAAGGTGGATGCTGTTGCGCGCAAGCCATGGGCAGTGACCTCGTCTTTCGAGAAGCCCATTCGCCTGAAAGCCGCATTCATGGTGTTCTCGCTCATCGGGCGCGTGTGCGTGTAGAAAGACGGAAAGACGTATCCTTCATCACCAGAGACAACGCGCAATTCTCGCAGGTAGGCAAGAACCTGATCAGAGAGCGGAACGGCGTGAGCCCTTCTGGCTTTCATCTTGCCCGCGGGAATCCTCCAAATCGCGGCATTCATTTCGAACTCATTCCATTCGGCATGGCGCAGTTCGCCAGGACGAACGAATATGTGAGGCGCAATCAGGAGAGCGAACTTCGTGACTGGGTGACCATCGTATTCGCCGATAGCGCGAAGCAAGGAGCCCATTTTCTTCGGATCAAGGATTGCTGCATAATGCTGCGCCCGAGGAGTTATCAAGGCTCCTCGAAGAGTTGAAGCTGGATCGTGCTGACCTCTGCCAGTCCAGATCGCATAACGAAAAACACGGCTCGCAAAGCTCCTACACTTCTTAGCGGTCTCGAAGTTTCCTTTCGCCTCTAACTTCTGAAGGGCAGCCAGCAACATCTGAGGATCAACATCGACGATCGGCACACCGCCTATGTCAGGTGCAAGCAGCTCCAAGAACCATCGCGCCTTTCGCAGCGTGCCTTCTGCACGCCCGTCACCAACCATCTTCTTCTCGATGTATTCGGAAGCTATTGCGCCAAAGGTATTTGCAGCCTCGAACCGCGCGGTTGCTTTCGCTTTCTTGCGTTCAAGCGACGGATCGGTTCCTTCGCTGAGTTGCCGTCTTGCGGCGTCACGCAGATCACGCGCCTCGGCCAAGCCAACTTCTGGCCATGCCCCCAGTGCCAGCCGCTTCTCTTTGCCCGCGATCCGATATTTCCAGCGCCACAACTTTGATCCGCTTGGAGAAACCTCAAGATATAGCCCTTTGCCATCAGCTTTCTTGAAAGGCTTCTCGGCTGGCTTGAAAGCCTTAATCTCTGCGACAGTCAGCGCCATTTGGGGGCATCGCAATTTAGCCCCTGGGGGCAGTCAGCTACAAATGCCCCCGACAGTGCCCCCAGAAAGACTGGACTTTGGGGGCATCGCCTGAATTTACAAGGAGCAAGCATGGACGACAAATGCACGGTTTACCGGGCATTTGCAAGCATTCAGGGATGTCAGGGAACAAGTTGCTGGTGCCCAGAAGAGGACTCGAACCTCCACATCCTTGCGAATACTAGCACCTGAAGCTAGCGCGTCTACCAATTCCGCCATCTGGGCACACCTGCTCGCGGCGCTGCAAGAGCCTACTCGCGGTGAGGGCGGGCCAATAGCGATGTGCGCGCCCTACTGTCAACGCCAATACGCATACCAAGGTCGCTAAGTGATCGCGGCACTTGCAGTGGTGCGCGGCTTAGGACATGGGGAAGCGAGACTATTCAAGGCTGGGAAAGCACAGGCAAATGCCCAAATCAGACCTCTTTCAAGATCAGCTAGTCACCGTATTCGGTGGCGGCGGCTTTATCGGCAATTATGTCGCGCAAAGCCTGTTGGAGCGCGGCGCGCGCCTCCGCATTGCGAGCCGCAATCCTGAAAATGGGTTTTCACTGAAACCACTTGCCAATCTCGGTCAACTTCAATTCGCGCGGTGCGACATCACCAATGAGGCCAGCGTGGCCGCCGCGATTGATGGCGCGAGCTATGTGGTCAATTTGGTCGGCACATTTAATGGCGACCAGTCCAAGGTTATGGGTGAGGCACCTGGTACGATGGCTAGGCTCGCTAAAGAGGCAGGCGTGAAAGCGTTTGTGCATGTCAGCGCAATCGGTCCCGACGCCAATTCGAGTGCTGAATATGCCCGTGCCAAGGCGCAAGGCGAAGAAAGTGTAACGGCCGCTTTTCCCAAGGCGACCATCCTACGCCCTTCGATTGTGTTCGGAAAAGACGACAATTTCCTCAATATGTTTGGCTCAATGATTGCGAACCTGCCCGCGCTCCCGGTCTTTGCGCCTGAGGCGAAACTGCAATTGGTGTTCGCTGATGATGTGGCCGAGGCAGTCCTGCGCACCCTTGAAGAGCCGACAAAGCATGGCAGCAAGACCTTTGAACTTGGCGGACCGGAGCAGCTTAGCATGATGGAAATCAATCAGCGGATCGCCGCTGCTCAGGGCCGGACGCGCAAATTCATCGCCATGCCGGATGGCGTTTCGGCAATGTTTGCGGCCCTACCCGGCACACCGATGAGCCGGGATCAATGGAAGCTACTCAAATTGGGATCTGTCACTTCCGGCAACCGTCCGGGCTTCAAAGAGCTGGGCATCGAGCCGAAGCCGCTTGGCCTATTTCTGGACAAATGGATGGTTCGATATCGCAAATTTGGCCGGTTTGGCCTGAGCAATGAGCGCGCCGCCAGTTAGTTAGCTGGGCTCTTCCTCCACGCCGGTTGGCGAACCGTCTGCGATTGCGTGAGCGACCTCAACGAGCAGCACCGCTCCCTCACTGCCAGAGATACGAACACGCTGTCCAACGTCCAAATCTGGTCCGCGGGCGAGCCATTCGCTGTCGCCATGCTTGATCCGACCTGAGCCGCCTTCAAAGGCTTGCGTCACAACAGCGCTCTCGCCAATCAATTGCGCACCGCGATGGTTGAGCATCGGATCGGCGCTCTTGATCGGTTGGTCCCGCAGAAACCGCCGCGCACTGAACACAGCGATCAAGGACAGCGATACAAAGATTACAACCTGGCTGGGTAGTCCGAGATCAAGGCCGAATGTAAGCAGACCAGTGACGATCGCGGCAACTGCAAGCCAGATGAGATAGACGCCCGGCACCAGCATTTCGAGCGCGGCCAAGACCAGGCCGAACGCGACCCATATCCAATGCGGATCGAAGGAACCCCAATCGTCCATCATTTGTCGCCTGTACGTGGCACAGTGGTGCGAGCGCGTGATTTCGGCAGAGGCGCTCCAGCGTTGGTTGTAACATCGCCTTCGGCAGGGCTAACCGCCTCGCGCACCAATTCGCCGATCCCGCCGAGCGAACCGATCAGCTGGGTTGCCTCAACCGGGAACAGGATCGTCTTGGCATTGGCGCTATCCGCAAACTTGCCAATCGCCTTGGTGTATTCCTGCGCAACAAAGTAGTTGATCGCCTGGCTGCCTGAGGAGGCGATGGCGTCTGACACCATTTGGGTCGCCTTAGCCTCAGCCTCAGCGGCGCGTTCGCGCGCTTCTGCATCACGGAACGCGGCTTCTTTCGTGCCTTCCGCTTGCAGGATGGCGGATTGCTTGTCACCTTCAGCGCGCAGGATGTTGGATGCACGGTCGCCTTCTGCTTCGAGAATTTCTGCACGTTTGACGCGCTCCGCCTTCATTTGCCGCGCCATGGCCTCTGAAATATCACGTGGCGGGCGGATATCTTTGATCTCTACGCGCGTGATCTTAATGCCCCATGGTGAGGTGGCGTGATCCACGACGCTTAGCAGACGTGCATTGATTTCATCACGCTTAGAAAGTGTCTCATCAAGGTCCATAGACCCCATCACTGTACGTAAGTTGGTCGTCGTCAGTGCCATGATCGCATTGTAAAGGTTGGCCACCTCATACGCCGCCTTACCAGCGTCGAGCACTTGGAAAAACACCACCGCATCGACGCCGACCATGGCGTTATCCTTGGTGATGATCTCTTGGCCGGGAATGTCGAGCACCTGCTCCATCACATTCACTTTCTGCCCTACTCGTTGCATGAACGGATAGATGATGTGAAAACCAGGCTCGGCAGCCTTAGTGTATTTGCCGAATGTCTCGACTGTGTAGACGAAGCCTTGTTTGACCACGAGAACACCCATGACCAAGAACACAATTAGCACCAGCAGCAATGCACCAAGCACGTATTCCATGAATTCAAACTCCCCTTTGGCCCTAAACTCGGTAATCTAGAAATCACCGCAGACCGAACTGCATTTAACCTAACCCAGCCGTGCGCAATAGCAAAGGCCCGCATCCCCAACCGACTCGCCCCCTCAGATTCCGAAGATGGACAAGCGCATGAATGCACGGCAACATGCCAGCCTGAGGGAGAGGCGAGATAATGATAAGAACAGGGTTTGCGCTGGCGGTATCGATCGCTTTGGCGAGTTGCGGAATGCTCGAAGAAGGCGAAGCAGAAGGCGGGACCACTCACGCGGCATTGGTCAACGCTGGCGACAATGACGCGGATTGGATCACCCATGGCCGCACATATTCGGAACAGCGCTACTCCCCGCTTCAGCAAATCAATGCAGAGACAATAGGCGATCTGGGACTCGAATGGTTCGCCGATATGGACACCGCACGCGGCCAAGAGGCGACCCCGCTAGTAATGGACGGCAAGCTGTACCTTACCACCGCATGGAGCAAAGTCCGCGCCTTCGATGCCGCTTCTGGAGAGCCGCTATGGGACTATGATCCCGAAGTGCCCGGCGAGACCGCGGTCAAAGCTTGCTGCGATGTTGTTAACCGGGGCCTCGCCGCTTGGGGGAACAAACTGTTCCTAGGCACTCTTGATGGACGTCTGATCGCGCTCAACCGCGACAACGGCGAAGTTGAGTGGGAGACGGTGACCGTAGACCAATCCCAGTCGTACACGGTGACCGGTGCGCCGCGGATCATCGATGGCAAGGTTATCATCGGCAATGGCGGCGCAGAATTTGGGGTACGCGGATATGTCGCGGCCTATAATGTGGAGAATGGCGAGGAGCTGTGGCGCTTCTATACCGTTCCAGAAGGCAATGAAGGTGAGACATCACCTGAATATCTGAAGGCGGCGGCTGAAACATGGAGCGGCGATGCCCTCGTCGGCGAAGACGCGATTGGCGGTGGCGGCACCGTCTGGGACTCGATGGCCTATGACCCAGATTTAGACCTGCTTTATATCGGCGTTGGCAATGGCTCCCCATGGAACCGGGCCTATCGTTCGCCTGGCGAGGACGGGACAGGCGAAGGCGATAACCTCTATCTATCTTCGATAGTCGCGATCCGACCGAGCACTGGTGAATATGTGTGGCACTATCAAACCACGCCGGGCGAGACCTGGGATTACACCGCGACCCAGCACATAATTCTGGCCGATATGGAGATTGATGGCACCGAGCGTCAGGTGTTGATGCAAGCGCCCAAGAACGGGTTCTTTTATGTGATCGACCGCGCAACCGGAGAGTTTATCTCGGCGGAACCTTATGTGGCGGTGAATTGGGCAAGCGGGATTGACGAAGATGGCCGCCCGATTGAAAACCCAGAAACCCGCGTCGACAAAACCGGCAAGCCAGCAATTGTTACGCCGGGCGCACTCGGCGGGCACAATTGGCACCCGATGGCCTATCACCCCGGTGAAAACTTGGTTTACATCCCGGCGTTTGAGGCGGCCATGGTTTATGCGCCCGAGGCAAATTGGAAGCCCGACCGCGCGCGCGGTTTCAATATCGGATTTAACCTGGGCGCTGGCGACTTGCCGCCAGATCTGGGCATTCGCCGCGAAGTGGTTGGCACGCTGAAGGGCAGGCTGGTCGCATGGGATCCGGTTAGCCAGGAGGCGAAATGGACCGTCGACCATCCTGGACCTTGGAATGGCGGCCTGCTCGCAACGGGCGGTGGCCTGGTCTTCCAAGGCACAGCAGGCAGCGAGTTCAACGCCTACAGCGCAGCGACAGGCGACAAAGTCTGGAGCTTTGGAGCACAGACCGGCGTGGTCGCCCCGCCCATAACCTACACTGTTGATGGCGAGCAATATGTTGCTGTGCTGGCCGGTTGGGGCGGCGCCTACG
The DNA here is from genome assembly GCF_057364945.1 of Erythrobacter sp. SN6-5. NCBI lineage: Bacteria > Pseudomonadati > Pseudomonadota > Alphaproteobacteria > Sphingomonadales > Erythrobacteraceae > Erythrobacter > Erythrobacter sp. SN6-5. The sequence goes on along the minus strand of NZ_CP200282.1, from coordinate 1,241,741 downwards.
CGATCACGGTTGATGGCGGGATCCTCAATGATCTTGCACCTGTGCGAAACATCAGCCGACTGCTCGTCTTCAAGCTTGGTGGTGAAGCGGAACTGCCGCCAGAGCCTGAGCTTGCAGCCTTGCCCCTTGATCCTCCAGTGAGCCGCGCGGACGAACAGACCATTGCATTAGGAGCAGAGAAATATGCTCGCTATTGCGCTGTGTGCCACGCGCCTGCAGCCGTAGGTTCTACGGTGCTGCCTGACCTCAGACGCTCAGGAACGCTCGGCAACAAGCAAAGCTGGATGGCAGTCGTTGGCGACGGGATATTGAAAGACAACGGCATGGTGAGCTTTGCCGAATCGCTTTCACCCGAAGAGATCGAAGCCGTCCGTGCCTATGTGATCCACCGCGCCAACGAGGATAAGGCGATTGAGAAGCCTGCTAAAGTTGCGGAGCGATGATTCGGCGTTCTAACCTCTGAACACAACCGTACGGCTATCGTTTAGCAGCACCCGCTCCTCGACAAACAATCGGACAGCTTCGGCCAGAACGCGGCGCTCAATATCGCGCCCTTTGCGAACCAGATCATCGGGCTGATCGGCATGACTGATCGGCTCGACATCCTGGTGGATGATCGGCCCCTCATCGAGGTCCAGCGTGACGAAATGCGCGGTCGCTCCAATCATCTTTACGCCGCGCGCGTGCGCCTGATGATAGGGCCGTGCCCCTTTGAATCCAGGTAAGAAGCTATGATGGATATTAATACAGCGCCCGGCAAAATTCAGCGACTGCTCGTCTGAGAAAATCTGCATGTAGCGTGCCAAGACCACCAGTTCGGCGCCCACGTCTTCAGCAATCTGGCGCATCTGCGCTTCTTGCTGCGGCTTCGTCTCTTTGGTGATGGGCAGATGAAAGAATGGCACATCGCCGATTTCACTGTGGGACACCGCTTCACGAGTGTGGTTGGAGACTATGGCAACTGGTTCGATGTTGAGCTCGCCTGTCCGCCAGCGATACAGCAGATCGGCAAGGCAATGGTCAAACTTGCTGACCATGATGAGAACCCGGCGCGGCCGATCGCGTAATGCGAGCTTCCAGCGCATGCCATATTCACCAGCAAACACGCCGAACTCTTCACGCAGATCTTTGCTCAAACGACCAGCCGGATCAAACGCCACACGCATGAAAAAGCGATCGCTGGTGCGATCATTGAACTGTTGCGCTTCGAGGATATTGCAACCGCGCTCAAACAGAAACGCCGTAACCCGCGCAGTGATGCCCGGTTGATCAGCGCAATCAAGCGTAAGGATCAAGGCATTGCTGCCTGATTGCTCGTCCGAAGGAGCCATACTATCTGCCCTCCAGGGCAGCCTCGCATTCGCGCATCAGGGACGCGATGATATCAGCGGCGGGTTCTTCCGCCTTTACCATCCCGACGCTCTGACCGGCCATGAGGCTGCCATTCTCAACATCGCCGTCGATCACCGCACGGCGCAATGCGCCCGCCCAATAATGCTCGATCTGCAATTGTGCCTCGCCCATATCAACCTCGTCCCGGTCTAGCATCCCGGCAACCTCAATCTGTTTGGCAGTGAACTCTTCCGTGCCCTTGTTCTTAAGCGCACGTACCGGGATCACGGGCAGGCGCGGATCGACCTGAACGCTGGCATCGGCATCGCGCGCCTTGGCACGGAAGAAGGCCTTCTTGAAATCGGGATGTGCGATGCTCTCGGCCGCGCAGGCAAAACGCGTGCCTAACTGAACACCGCAAGCGCCCATCTCAAGATAGCTCGCAATCGCCTCGCCCCGGCCAATGCCGCCAGCAACAAACACCAAGTGATCTTCGGCCAGTTCTGGCAGGAATTCCTGCGCCAAGACACTGGTTGAAACTGGACCGATATGGCCGCCTGCCTCCATGCCCTCGATCACCAAAGCATCACCGCCGGAACGCAGCAGCTTCTTTGCCAAGGCGAGCGTTGGGGCAAAAACGATCACTTTCGCGCCGAATTCCTTGATCGCCTCGACACTACCTTTGGGCGGGATACCGCCTGCCAGCACCACGTGCGTGACGCCATGCTTGCCGCACACTGCGATCAGATCGAACAATTGCGGATGCATAGTGATCAGATTCACGCCGAATGGCTTAGCGGTCATCGCTTTGGTCGCCGCGATCTCTGTATCGAGCAGCTCTGGCGTCATCGCCCCGCAGGCGATCACACCAAACCCGCCAGCATTTGAAATTGCCGATACGAGATTACGCTCTGACACCCAGCTCATCGCGCCGCAAAGGATCGCAGTTTCGCAGCCAAGAAAATCGGTTCCGCGCTGCATCAGGGCCGCGCTCTTTGAATAATCACTCATGCTTGAGGCGATTAGAGGCCTCAATCGCGATAGGCAATGCGCACCTTGCTCGCGGCCTCACCGGCCAGCATGCGTGCGGCATCGGTGTCGTCTGCTTTGGCGAGCGCAACCGCCATACGGCGATAGGGCCGCGTGACAGGCTTTCCGAAGATGCGAACATCCACCTGCTGCTCGCTGAGAGCGAGAGCATCAGCCACTCCTTCAAAGTGGAAATCTGAACTGTCTCGGTCGGCCAAGATCACCGCTGAGGCGGAGGGACACGCGGCAATCTCCGCGGGGATGGGCAAGCCTAAAATAGCGCGGGCATGCAGATCAAACTCGCTTAGATCCTGCGAGATCAGCGTTACCATCCCTGTATCATGCGGGCGCGGGCTCAACTCTGAGAAGATCACCTCCTCACCGCGTACAAAGAATTCGACTCCGAACAGACCGAGGCCGCGTCCCTTGCCGCCAAGCTCCGTCACCACTCTAGATGTCATCTCTTGCGCTTTGGCCAACGCTGCGGGGCTCATCGCGGCAGGTTGCCAGCTTTCCTGATAATCACCGCGTTCCTGACGGTGGCCGATGGGCGGGCAGAAGCTGATCCCGCCAGCATGGCGCACGGTCAGCAAGGTGATTTCATAGTCGAAGTCGATGAATTGTTCGACAATCACGCGCCGCCGGTCCCCGCGCATGTTGTCGACCGCATAGTTCCAAGCCGCCTCCAGCCCAGCAGCCTCGTCAACCTTACTTTGCCCTTTGCCAGACGATGACATCACCGGCTTGATAACGCATGGGAAGCCGGTATGGGCCGCGCCCTCACGCACTTCGTCCAGGCTTTCAGCATAACGATAGCGTGAGGTTGTGAGACCGAGTTGGTCAGCGGCCAAATCCCGGATGGCATCGCGGTTCATAGTCAACAGAGCTGCACGCGCCGAAGGCACGATGTTGAAACCATCGGCCTCCAATTCGGCTAAGACCTCGGTTCGGATCGCTTCGATTTCTGGGACGATAAGGTCAGGCATGTGTCGAATCGCCACTTCACGGAGAGCCTTCCCATCCAGCATGGAGAAAACCTCACGCTCGTCAGCGACCTGCATCGCTGGCGCATTGTCGTAGGCATCGCACGCGATAACGTGCGCGCCTAACCGCTTTGCTGAGATGACAAATTCGCGGCCCAATTCGCCCGAGCCAAGCAGAAGTATTGTTGTTGTAAACGCCATTGCTAGCCCTTAGCGGGCTGCGAAGCTGACTCCAAGCTGACCAACCAATGGCCGTTCACGAAAGACAATTGGCCCGCGGGTATCGCCGCTAACGCCGACGCGCATGCCGCCGCTAGCGCGCGCCATCACCAGAGCAAGCTCAGCCTGCTTGAACGCCTCATCAACGGTGGAGCTGAGTGTAGTTAGACCCACGCTGGCCGAAAGGCGCGGTTCGCCAGGTGTCGCGCCAATCGCCAGCGCCGCGAAAGTTTCCAACACATCCTCACACCATTCCCGGGCCTCTTCTGAAGTTAGGCCCGGCAGGCATACCGCAAAGCGGCCGCCATCGAGATGCGCAAGATCATAGTCTGGCTGCGACATTGCTTCGAGGAATTGCGCAAACGCCCACAGCACTTCTTCCGCTGCGCTCTGGCCATATTGCATGAAAATCGCGCGGAAACGGTCAAGTTCGAACAGGGCGAGCGCCCCGCCTTCATCACTCTTCTTCGCGCGCCGTAATTTCGCGGCGAAGACTTTGCTGTTGCAAAGGCCCGTCAAATGATCGGTGGTTGCGCTGGCATAGAGCTCACCTTCGAGCATACGGAGATGTTCGATCGAGCGCAGCAGGCCAAGAGCGCCGCAGGTTGCGCCATCATCATTGATGACAGGACGTAGGCTGAGCGAATGCCATTTGCCCTGGCCGACCAAGCCCGTCTCGCCTGGTATCACAATTGGAAATTCGAAAGGCCCCTCTGGCGCATTATTGCCCATGGCGGCTGCGACAAAGGCGCGCAGGCCGTCCACGTAATTGGCGCAAGCCAAGTCAGCGATATGCGGCAGGAACAAGAGCTGACTGAGTTCAAGCCCCATTGCCCTCATATTCGGTGATGCATGCTGAATGAAGCCATTCGCATCCAATTTTACGACAATGTCACCGGCAGCTTCGGCCAGTAGACCGTGCAGCTCGGCACCCTCTGTCGCGCTTAAACCAATTTCCATTGCCGTATTGCCCCCGGCTTTGACACCCCCCGGGTCAAACCGTTCTAAAGTTAAATCAACAAATAAACTAACAAATGCGAGTAATCGCTATTGAAAAGCTCGCACTTGCATTACTTTTCTGAAGCAGAGTTAGTTTGGTAAATTAACTTACCTAAAAAACGAATCAACCTCAGATATACTTACCACAATCTGAAAATTTATTGGCATTCATGCTAATATCTATTCATATCAGATCGTAAGGTTCTCAAAGGATTCTCTGCTTGGTATGCCGCATGCGAATCAATGTTGACTTTCTTCTACCTCAACTTGAACCTTATGTTTGTAAAACAATATTCTCAGAGCTCGATCATGATACGCACCTTATCCGGCGTCGTTCCGAGGCTGGTAGCAATACGTAAACGGCTCTCATTAATGATCGCAGCGCTATCATCAGGTGTGGCTGCACCGGATAAATCATCGGTTGAAACGCCCAACACCTGAGCGATCGCATCAAGCCGATCCGGCAACGGGCGCGCCTTACCTTTCTCCCATGCCCACACGGTCGGCTTGCTAACCCCAAGGTATTCAGCAACTTGAGCGAGGGTAAGGCTGCGTTCCTTGCGCAAGCGCGACAATTTGAGACCAAGGGTCTCATTGGTGATTGGAGTCATCGCCGCAATAGCAGCGGTCGTTCCGATCGCCTCTGGCAGCGGTGCGTCTGAGCGCAATTCAGCCGCAGCCAAGGCCGCAGGACTAAGGGCTTTCGCGAAGGCACATCCGAACAAAGAACCGCTGACCCAGACGATCTCTGCGACCACCTCGCCAATCTGCGGAAGCTCCACAGCCAGCGTTTCCCCGCGTACGACGGGCAGGGCCGTTTCGACCAGCAAGCCCGTTGCCGAGATGTTATGGACGGTAACATTCGCGTTCACACCGCCAGGCAACACGCCGCTGGTCTCCAGCCGCAGCTCGCGCCGTGGCTCATCGCGTTGTCCATCAGAACTGTAGGCAGGCTCAATTGGGCCCAGATGCGCTCTCAACACCATAGTCGCGACTCCTTTGCGAGCCGCAAATCTTGCCGAGCAGAGTTAAGAAGTAGTTAGCAGCTAACGTCTAACCCGACGAAGCGAGACCTTAACCGGTTAGGCGCCGTCCAGCCACACGGTCAGGCGGGTTCATCCACTGCATCAAGCCCATAGGCAGTGTGCAAAACGCGCACAGCGAGCTCTGTTTCATCCTCATCGATCAGCACGCTGACCTTAATCTCTGAAGTTGAGATCGCCTGAATGTTAATCCCGCGATCGGACAAGGCGCGAAACATAGTGCTGGCCACACCAGCATGACTTTTCATACCGACGCCAACGACGCTGATCTTGGCAATATGGCTGTCGGTGATGATCCTGTTGAAGCCAATATCCTCAAGCCGGTCTTCCAGCATCGCCTGCGCGCGGGCTAGATCCGCCTGAGGGACGGTGAAGGTAACGTCGGTCTCGCCTTTATCACGGCCAACGTTTTGAATGATCATGTCGACATTGATACTGGCATCGGCCAGCGGCTCAAAAATGTGAGCCACTGCGCCGGGCTTATCAGGCACACGGGTGAGGATGATTTTCGCCTCATTCTTATCATGCGCAATACCGGTTACCAGCTGGCGTTCCATATCGCCGTTCTCCACCAATTGATCCATTTCCATGTCCGAGACGATCAGCGTTCCCGGCAGTTCATCTGCACTCGCTGCATCGTCATCGCCAAAGCTGGAAAGCACTTGAATACGCACCCCAGCTTTCATCGCCAGTCCCACCGACCTGGTCTGCAGCACTTTGGCCCCTACCGAGGCCAGTTCGAGCATTTCTTCGTAAGTCACCGCCTTGAGCTTGCGCGCCTTGGCGACGATGCGCGGGTCGGTCGTGTAGACGCCATCAACATCGGTGTAGATGTCACAGCGGTCTGCATTAACCGCAGCAGCAATCCCGACGGCAGAGGTGTCTGAGCCGCCGCGTCCCATCGTGGTGATGCGACCTTCCTCGGACACGCCTTGAAAACCTGGAATGACGGCGATCTCGCCATTTTCCAACGCTTCGACCAAGCCAGGCGCATCGATTGTCTCAATCCGCGCCTTTGAGTGCGCCTCAATCGTGCGCACCGGCAATTGCCAGCCGAGCCAGCTTCGCGCCTTGCTACCCAATGACTGGAGCGTGAGCGCAAGCAGCCCGCTGGTCACTTGTTCTCCGCTGGAGACAACAACGTCAAATTCAGCAGGATCATAGAGCGCATTGGCTTCGCGGCAGAAATTGATCAGCCGGTCAGTCTCGCCAGCCATGGCCGAAACAACCACGGCCACCTGATGCCCCGCAGCAGCTTGCGCGCGCACGAGATTGGCGACGCGGCGAATACGCTCGGTACCGGCCATTGATGTGCCGCCGAACTTCATCACGATCCGTTGCCCACTCTTGGCCAATTTATTTTCGCTCCTGCTGGTTCACTGTGCTGCGCGCTGTTAAGGGCGGTGGATGACAAAGGCAAATGTCACAAGTGTAACTATCCGCCCAGAGGAGGCGGAACACTTCGCTTCTTTGGCGCGCGACTGGTGGAACCCGAAAGGGCCGATGGCCTCTTTGCATCAGGTGAACCCAGTAAGATTGCAGTTCATTCGCGGCGCGATCGATACGCATTGGAGTGGCTCGGCAAACAGCGCCAAACCTCTACTGGGCAAGAGCGCACTCGACATTGGTTGCGGTGCAGGCCTCGTTTGCGAACCCATGGCGCGCTTGGGCGCGGCGGTAACGGGGGTTGACGCGGCCGCTGAGAACATTTCAGCCGCCGCAGCACACGCCGAAGCAGTCAGACTAGACATTCGTTATATGGCAGGCGAACTGGCTGGACTTGATATTGGACAGTTCGACCTCGTGACCTGCCTGGAGGTTGTTGAGCACGTTGCTGACAAGTCCGCGTTTCTCGCTAGTGTTGCCGACCGGATTGCGCCCGGCGGATTGCTCGTCATGTCGACGCCAAACCGCACCGCCGCGAGCCGCTTGCTGCTCGTGGGCGCCGCCGAAGCCATCGGCTATGTACCCAAGGGCACGCACGATTGGTCTGACTTCATAACACCAGAGGAGTTGGCCGACCTACTGTCAGACGTCGGGCTTGAGCTGATCGATCAGCAAGGCATCGCTTACCGACCAGGCAAAGGCTTGCATCTGTCAGACGATGAAGCGCTCAATTACATCCTGTCGGCTCGCCGGACTTAGCGTTTCTGCTGCTTGAGCACTTCCACTAGCTCCCCAACATTGTCGGTGAAGAACCCGTCTGCGCCGCTCTCTATCGCGCGGCTCCACAGCCATTGGTAGCGGCCGTCGCCCGCTGGCCCGCCGGTCCCTTTCAATGCGGAAGGCAGAAAGCCGTTCTCTTTGCGCAGGGTCCAAGGATGCACCGTGAGGCCGACTGCGTGAGCATTATTGACCAGATCGGTGAGCGAGCCGTCTTCATTGACGATGTAGCTTAGCCCTGGGCCAATACCATCGGCATATTCGGCGATCTCCGCCAGACCTGCCGGAGTGACCATGTCGGCCCAGCGCAACTCCGGCTCGTCATAAGGTCCGCCCTGCGGATGGATCAGCAGCACCAGCGGCACATCCACTCGCTGGTTGAGCCTCTGAAGCGGACCCACCTCGAAGATCTGCACGAAGATGCGGCTGTCCGCCTTATCCAGACCCAGAGCGCGCAAATCGCGCACCAGCAGGTCAACCATATCAATGCCAGCTTCTTGCAGCATGAAGGTCGGGTGCTTGAGCTCTGGGTAGAGGCCAATACTGCGCCCGGTCTCTGCCTCCTTGGCCCGTACCAGCTGGACTACTTCTTCGAAGGTCGGCACCTGATAGAGCCCATCATAGACCGTATTGCCGGGCCGCGCGCTCGGCACGCGTTCCTTGGTGCGCAGGGTCCGGATTTCGGCGAGAGTGAAGTCCTCTGCAAACCAGCTCGGCGACCAATTGGCCGTCGATCATCTTGTCGCGGCGGCGATCCTCAAACTCCTCGCGGCTTGCCACATCCGTGGTGCCAGACAGTTCGTTTTCATGCCGCGCGACCAGCACCAGATCTTTGGTCGCGACCAGATCTGGCTCGACATAGTCTGCTCCCAGATCGATCGCCAACTCATAGGCGGCAAGCGTGTGTTCCGGTCGATCACCGCTGGCACCGCGGTGGGCGATGATGAGCGGCCCATCAGCCACGCGCGATGTCCCAGATTGCGCCGCCGCAGAAGCAGGCATCGATATTGGTGAAATCACTGAAAGCGCACATGCGAGCAAACCTAAGACAGAGCCGCGGACCATTCTTCCTCCTTAAACCCAACCAGCAAGCCGCCGTCATACTCGGCGATGGGCCGCTTAATCATGGACGGGTGCTCTTGCAGCAATGTGACAGCCTTCGCAGGCGTAATGTCGGCCTTGTCAGCATCGGACAGCTTGCGGAATGTCGTACCGCGCCGGTTCAGCACCAAATCAACGCCTTTGTCCGAGATCCATGCCTCCAGCTTGGCCGGATCAGCACCGGCCTTCTTGTAATCATGAAAGTCGAAAGTGTGACCTTTGGCATCCAGCCATTTGCGCGCTTTCTTGACCGTATCGCAGTTCGGAATCCCGTAAATCTGCAGTTTCATGCCCAATCCTTACCCATATTCCTGGAACACGTTTGACGTTTTCGAACCAACCCACTTGGCGCGTGTTCTGCACCTATACAATCACAATTGCTCGCCAAATGTCGCATCACAGTTCGCACCCTTATCTGTCTGGCGGCGTGTAGGACAGATGCGCATCAGCAATGGCCACCGCTAGCGCATCGGCCGCATCCGCACCGGCAAGAGCCGCACTTGGGAGCAAAACCTTGAGCATAGCCTGAACCTGCTCCTTATCCGCTGCGCCTGTCCCAACCACCGACTTCTTGACCGAACGCGCCGCATGCTCACGCACTTCAAGCCCCCGCGCCCCGCAGGCGGCCAACACGGCACCGCGCGCCTGCGCCAATTTTAAAGTTGATTGCGGGTTTTTGTTGACGAAGATCTCTTCCGCCGCCGCCCGGTCCGGATCATGCTCAGCAATCACCGCATCCAGCGCAGTGACCAGATGCGATAGTCGCACGGCGATCGGCGCTTTGGCATCCGTCTTGATCTGGCCATTGGCAACGTGGCTGATCCGACTGCCTTCACTGCGCAGCACGCCCCAGCCAGTGCAGCTGAGCGAAGGATCAAGGCCAAGGATAATCATAGACCGACCCTAAACCCCAAACGCCAAGCGATAGCCAGCAGGAAAGCTGCGGCCAAACCAATCGCTAAAACCCATTCGCGAAGTCTCAATGCAGGTAGCCCGGCATGAAGCGAACCTAAGCGTCAAGCTTCGCCATCACCTCGTCAGAAATTTCGTAATTGCCCCAAACGGTCTGCACATCGTCATCATCATCAAGCGTATCGATCAGCTTCAGCAATGTGCCAGCGCCCTTCTCATCAAGCTCAACCGTTAGGTTCGGCTTCCATGCGAGCTTGACTTCCTTGGCCTCACCCAGAGCCTTCTCAAGCGCAGAGGCAACCTCGTGCAAATCTTCTGATGCGGTCCAAATTGTGTGGCCGTCTTCTGAGGATTCAATATCCTCTGCGCCTGCATCCATGGCCGCTTCCAGGACTTTGTCTTCATCGCCAGCAACGACCGAATATTCGATCAGCCCGAGCCGTTCAAAGCCATGCGCAACCGAACCTTCTGTACCCAGATTGCCGCCATTCTTACTAAACGCAGTCCGCACCGCCGTTGCCGTACGGTTGCGATTGTCGGTCAGCGTTTCAACGATGATCGCGCTGCCGCCGGGGCCGTAACCTTCATAACGGACCTCTTCGTAATTCTCGTCATCGCCTGCGCTTGCCTTGTCGATCGCGCGCTGGATATTGTCCTTCGGCATCGATTGGCCTTTGGCGGTGTTGACCGCCAGCCGCAGACGCGGGTTCATATCCGGATCGGGCGTGCCCATTTTCGCAGCCACGGTAATTTCGCGGGAAAGCTTGGAAAACAGATTAGAACGTTTTTTGTCCTGCGCACCTTTACGGTGCATGATGTTCTTAAATTTGGAATGGCCTGCCATGAGAACTCTTATGTGGTCGAATTGAAAACTGCTGAATCCGGCCTAGCCCAGCCGTGCGAGCGCTTCAAGCAAGCCGCGCGACCATCCGATCAAATCACCCTTTCTTGACAGTATCACTGTCTAGAATAAGTTCTGGTTGAGCCTTGCTAGAAAGTTGCAAGATCAACGAGCGATTGTCAGGATTTTTTATGGAACAGGACGAGGGGAACAGCTTTACGGTCATCCTGACCGAAGATGTTGCGCGTGCATTATCACATCAACAAACGCAAGATAATCAGGCAGCAAGGCGTGACGTTGTCCGAAACGCTTTTGCCGCTATCGAGGGATGGGTCTGGGTCCTCCGCGAGCAAGTAAAGCAGGCCGCAGAGCAGACTATTGGGCTGACTGACGAAGAAAGTGCCGTCTTATCAGAGCGCACCTTCTTCGTCAGTCAAAATGGAGAGATTAGAAGCCGCCCAAATTATCTAGAACTCAGAACAACTATTCGACTGTGCGCTCGTATTGCGCATCGAACCACCTCAAAAGAAGAAATCGATTTTTCCGAAAATGAATGGGACAAACTCCACGATGCCCAAGCCATCCGCAATCGGATTACCCACCCAAAATCTGCAGAAGATCTGAATCTTAGCGAACAAGAAGTCGGGAAGACCCTTGAGGCATTCTATTGGCTTTCTGAAAAAATTCTAGATCTTCTCGAAAATTCGATAGAAGTGCAGCTAGACTACCTTGGCGGAGTAAAGCAGACATTGCTGGACCTCAAATCCAACGATCCAGAAATTTCAGCGCTTTACCGAGAGCTAGTTGCTCAGCAATCGAGACACTAGCTCATGCCAACAACCGCCTTGTAGGTCTCTATCAACATTTCCATTTCGGCTCGATCATCTGGCTTCATTTTACGTAATTTGATAAGCTGCCGCATCATCTTTACGTCATAGCCTACCGCTTTTCCTTCAGCGTAGACATCGCGAATATCATCGGCGGTGCCCTTCTTCTCTTCTTCAAGGCGCTCAATGCGCTCGATCAAAAGGCGCAGGCGGTCATCTGTGGCATCAGCCATATTCTATGTGCTCCAAAATTTGAGAATCAGTTGAGCGCTGCGATAGCCAAAGGCGGATCAGCCGTGAACCGGACTCGTCGCTAATCCACGCGATTTTTGGCAACGCTGGCCTGCATGGCAGCCAATTGTTCTTCGGTCGCCGGGGTTTGGCGGGTCGCCTTCCATTCATCCATTGGCATACCATGGATCAGCTCACGCGCGGTTGCCTTGTCACCGTCAAAGCCCGCATCGCGGATCCAGTCTGCCAGGCAATTGCGGCAAAAACCCGATAGCCCCATCAAATCAATGTTCTGCGCGTCATGACGGTGTTGTAAATGGCGCACTAACCGGCGGAAAGCGGCAGCCGCCACTGCATCATCCAATTGCTCCAGCGGGCCGATATTCTGGCTGTCGTGATTGGGCGCATTCGTATCCATTTGAAGCTAGTCCTTGAGTTGACATTCACCTGTGCCATAGCTGGCACCATGAAAAAGAGCGACCTCAATCGGATGAACCCTCGCGGCCGCAAGGTCAAAATTTTGGCGACAATCGGCCCGGCCAGCAGCTCGCCAGAAATGCTGCGCAAATTGTTTCGCGCGGGCGCAGATGCGTTCCGGGTGAATATGAGCCACGGTGAACACGCCGATCATGCCGCTTCGATTGCGGCGATCCGTGATATGGAACGAGAATTTGCTCGCCCCGTCGCGATCTTGGCCGATTTACAGGGTCCAAAACTGCGCGTGGGTACGTTCAAAGATGGCAGCGCGGTGATCCGCCACTCCGGCCATTTCACGCTCGACCGCAATCCAGAGCCGGGTGACGAAACCCGCGTATGTCTGCCTCATCCAGAGCTGTTCGGCATTCTGGAAAAGGGTCAGCGCCTGCTGATCAATGACGGCAAGATCAAGCTGAAGGTGATCAAGGCAAGCGACGAAGAAATCCTCTGCTCGGCTGAGGTTGGCGGGGTCATCTCTGACCGTAAAGGCGTCAACGTACCTGACGCGGAGGTGCCCATCCCTGCGCTCACCGATAAGGACCGCCGCGATTTGGCCTTTGCAGTTCAGCAAGAGGCGGATTGGATAGCGTTGTCTTTCGTTCAGCGGCCAGAAGACCTTGCCGAGGCGCGCAGGCTGATCGGCAATGACACCGCTCTGTGCGCGAAGATCGAAAAGCCAATGGCGGTGCACCGATTGGATGAGATCATCGAGCTGTCCGATGGCATCATGGTTGCTCGCGGCGATTTGGGTGTGGAGCTGGAGCCGTTTGAAGTCCCGCCGCTGCAAAAGAAGATCGTCAATGCGACGCGGCGCGCGGGCAAGCCAGTGATTGTCGCTACGCAAATGCTGGAAAGCATGATCGAAAGTCCGATGCCGACCCGTGCGGAGGTCTCTGACGTCGCCAATGCCGTCTATGATGGCGCCGATGCAGTGATGCTATCTGCGGAGAGTGCCGCGGGTGAATGGCCAGAGGAATCCGTGGCCATGATGGACAAGATTGCAGGTCAGGTCGAGCGCGATGAAGGTTATAAAGAGCGCGTGCGTTTTCTCGAGACACCGCCAGACGCGACAACATCCGATGCGCTCGCACATGCCTGTATGACAATTGCCGATACCGTGCCGATCAGTGCGATTACAGTGTTCACGGCCTCTGGCTCGACCGCGCGGCGCGTGTCGCGCGAGCGACCCGATACACCGGTCCTGGTGCTCACCCCATCGAACCGGACTGCTCGCCGCGTGTGCTTGCTGTGGGGCGCACATGCGGTCGCGACCAAGGACATCGGCAGTTTTGAAGAGATGATTGCCAAGGGTAAACGCATGGCTCTGCGCCACGGATTTGGCGAAGCTGGAAACAAGCTGATCGCGCTTGCTGGTGTGCCATTTGGCACCCCTGGCGCGACCAATTTGCTCCACGTCGTAACGCTATCCGGTAATGAGCTTGAGAGGCACGAGAGCTAACGAAAGCCTAGTTTGAAGCCCGCTCCAATCGGCGGCGCGCGACCTCTTCACCCAGCACTGGCAGCAATTCACCCATGTCCGGTCCGTGGTTCATACCGGTGAGCGCTTGCCGCAAAGGCAGGAACAAGGCCTTCCCCTTGCGCCCGGTCTTCTCCTTCAGCGCTGACGTGAGCGCAGCCCAAGGATCATCGCCCCATTGCAGCGTGCTGGCCGCATCGGCGAGATAGGCGCGGTCTTCGTCAGAGAACTCGGGCAGATCAACCGGACCGGTGACGATTCGCCAATAGTCATGCGCCCCGCCGACAGTTTCCAGATTTGGGCGAACGGCGTGCCACGCGTCTTCGCCCATGCCTTCTGGCAAGCGATCTTTGACTTCCGCGAATTCCATTTGGTGGACAATGGCGGTGTTCACCCGCTCCAGATCGGCATCGTCAAACTTTGCTGGCGCGCGGCCAAAGGTCGACAGATCAAACGTCTCAAGCAAATCCTTCATGTTCGCAATCGGCTCTACGGAGAGCGACGTGCCCAGCCGGGCCAGCAAAGCAATCAGCGCCTCTGGCTCAATCCCGCGTTCTCTAAAGGCATCGCAGCCGAGCGAGCCGAGCCGTTTGGAGAGCTTGCCCTCGCGGCCGACCAACAAGGCTTCATGCGCGAATTTCGGCAGGACATTAGGCGCGCCTGATGCTGCAGAAAATTGCGCAGCATAAAGCGCGGTAAACATCTGAATCTGAACGGCAGTGTTGGAAACATGATCTTCACCGCGAAGCACTTGAGTGACGCCCATTTCAACATCATCAACTGTGCTGGGAAGCATGTAGAGCCATGACCCGTCCGCGCGCCGAATGACCGGATCAGAAAGCTGGGCAGGATCAAATTTTGCCGTACCGCGCACGCCGTCTTCCCACACAATCGGCTCGTCATGATCGAGCTTAAAGCGCCAATGCGGCTGAATGCCATCAGCCTCCTTCGCTGCGCGATCCTCGTCCGTCAGCTTCAAGGCACCGCGATCATAGATCGGCGGCAATCCGCGACCGAGCAGCACCTTACGCTTCAGTTCCAATTCCTGGCTTGTTTCATAGGCCGGATAGATCCGCCCTGCGGCCTTCAGAACGTCAAATGCAGCATCGTAGCGTTCGAGCCGCAGGGACTGACGCTCCACCATGTCTGGCTGCATACCTAGCCACGCGAGGTCTTCGTGGATGGCATCGACATATTCTTCTTTGGAACGCGCCGCGTCGGTATCGTCAATGCGCAGCAGAAATTTGCCGCCCGCCTTACGCGCGAGCATCCAATTGTGGAGCGCGGTACGGATATTGCCAACATGAAGACGGCCCGTCGGAGCAGGCGCAAAACGTGTAATGGTCATGCCTAAAGCGGTAGCCAGCGCGCGCCCTTCGGGCAAGCATTGTTGCAGCCGGTCTACCCGTGCGATTCCGCCAGGATCAATGCCTGTGTCCTGTCCCACAGTTCGGCAATCCGCTCTGGCCGCACCAACCCGCCAAGCTCGCGGCCAAATTCGATGCGGGACCGCGCGGTAGCATGATCAATCATCGCGCCGATGCAGGCCTCATCATGGCTCAGCATACGGCAGCAGAAGCGCGCAACGTGAATATTCTCAGGCCAAGTTCGCGAGATTGCTTGGGCCAGCGACAATGATCGGCTCGCGGCGCTCACATTGCCAAGACGGACTGCAAGCTCCGGCACGGGATCTTGCCTCGCACGCTCATGCAAAGCGATCAGTCGTAGCGAGTAGATAAAGCGAGCGGCAATTGGGCCGAGCATTTCTATCTTCGCTGGCTCTGCAAGCGCCGCGATCCAATTGCCTTTGCCCGCTTTGGGAGTGGTGGACGGTAAACTGGAACGCGGCGTTTTCATAAAGACCTCGGCAATGCGGCATAGCGACTCGCTACGCTTCTGTACTACCTTTGTTGCGATTGCCTCGCAATAGCTATAATATTTTGTGACCTACTTCGGCTTAATCATGAAGCTATGCTCGATGAATAGGAACACCTCGGTCTGACTTGCCTGTTTGAAGAAGAGCTCCGAATCAAGGCCGCGAATTTCGATTCCGTAATCGCTTCCGAACATTGCGGCATACCTCCTGGACTCGTCTGCGATCGCCTTAACTACCGAACCGCGGTATTGATCGGGATTGTCTATCGCGAGATCGGTAGTCCCCGTTTCGATATATGACCGTCCCGTAGCTAAGCACATTCTTACGAAAGGCCTGGATTGTTTCATCGACCTCGTCCTGGCCCCTAAATTTACCTCCAACCGGAAGACGCGCATAAAGTCTGACCCGCGTAGTGTCTGGCCTGTTGCCACGGCCATAGACGAGCAAGTCTTCCATCGACTCAAGTGTCAGGGGCGAGAGCTTGTATTGGCCCGCAACCAGAGTGATACCTTCTGCCTCTGCCCGCTCGATAACGGCGCGAAGCATCGCATCGACCTCGCTACGGCGGACATTTTCTTCGCGCGAATCCGAGTTCACGTAGATTGGTTTGACGAAATAGTCCGCCTTGCGGGTGAGGCCGATCGCGGATTGCTCATCATCGTAATACTCGTCGAAATCTCCGCGATCCGAGCGCGAGCCAGTGACGATAATCGTCTCCGCCCCATCCTGTGCCCATGCCCCAGCGGGCACCAACAGGCCAGATACGGCTGCAGCCGTCAGAAAAAACCTTTTCATTTTAGACCCCTCACCCCTCTCCATTTGACACATGGAACGTATCACGAGCGAGAATTACGGCAAGCGACATCAAATACAAAAGGCCCCGCCGAAGCACTTAAGCTCCAGCGGGGCCTTGTCTGTTGAGCTACAAATGCAGCCAAACTGCTTGCGCTTATTCAGCGCCGCCTTCTTCAGGAGCAGGCGATGGAGCCGCAGCGGCCATCGCCGCCTTCATGGCTTCTTCGCTCGACACTGGATCAGCTTCTGGTTCAGCTTCCGCCGCACCAGCCGCAGCCAACGCGTCCTGCTGCTTCTTCCACTGAGCTTTCAGCGCTGCATCGCGGCTTGATGCTGTCACCCGCATACGATTCATGCCCGCACCGGTACCGGCCGGGATCAGGCGGCCCACGATCACGTTCTCTTTGAGCCCGATCAGCGTGTCCTTCTTACCCTCAACCGAAGCCTGCGTCAGAACACGCGTGGTTTCCTGGAACGAAGCGGCAGAGATAAACGAACGGGTTTGCAGCGACGCCTTAGTGATCCCGAGCAGGATCGGCGTGCCACTGGCTAGGCTTCTTGCTCTTGGTGAGCTTCGAGTTGGCCTCGTTCATTTCTTCCAGATCAACTTGCTCACCAGGCAGCAGAGTGGTGTCTCCGCCATCGGTGATCTCGACTTTTTGCAGCATCTGACGAACGATGGTCTCGATGTGCTTGTCGTTGATCTTCACGCCTTGCAGTCGGTAAACTTCCTGGATCTCGTTAACGAGATATTCCGCCAGCGCTTCCACGCCGAGGACTTCCAGAATGTCATGCGGGTTGGGCGAGCCGGAGATGAGCGTATCGCCCTTCTTCACAAAGTCACCTTCCTGCACATCGATCACCTTGGTCTTGGGGATCAGATATTCGACTGCATCACCTTCTTCCGGCACGATCGCGATCTTACGCTTCGCTTTGTATTCGCGAACGAATTCGATCTTGCCTGAGATCTTGGCGATGACTGACATGTCCTTTGGCAGACGCGCTTCGAACAATTCCGCCACACGCGGCAGACCACCGGTGATGTCGCGGGTCTTGGCAGCTTCGCGGCTGGCACGTGCGAGGATGTCGCCCGCTTCAACCGTTTGACCATCATCGACCGACAGGGTCGTACCCGGAGCCAGCATGTAACGCTGAGCCTCGGTTTCATCCGCATCGGTCTGACCTTCAGCAAGCAGGGTCATGCGCGGACGCAGGTCTTCCTTCTTCTTGCGGCCGGTTGCACGGTTCTCTGTCACAACACGCTGGGCGATACCGGTGGCATCATCAGTGCGCTCTTCCAATGTCGTACCTTCGACAAGGTCTTGGTACTTCACGACGCCCGATTGCTCGGTGATGATTGGCAGAGTGAACGGATCCCACTCGGCCAGGCGGTCACCCACCTTCACCTTCGCGCCGTCCTTGAACATCAGCACGGTACCATAAGGCACCTTGTGCATTTCACGCTCACGGCCCTCAGCATCGATCACAGCGATTTCGCCGTTTCGAGCAAGCGAGAGGATCCGGCCCTTCTTATCGGTGATCGTTGGCATGTCGCGAAGTTCGACCTTACCATCCGAAATCGCCTCAAGGTGCGAGGTTTCATTCAGCTGAGCCGCGCCGCCAATATGGAAGGTCCGCATGGTCAGCTGCGTGCCCGGCTCACCGATGGACTGAGCCGCGATAACACCGACAGCCTCACCAATGTTTACCGGCGTACCGCGAGCGAGATCACGCCCGTAGCACTTACCACAAACGCCTTGCTCGGCTTCGCAAACGAGCGGAGAGCGGATCTTCGCAGACTGAGTTTCAGCCGCCTCGATTTCCTTCACCATCGCTTCGTCGAGCAGAGTGCCAGACTTCACGATGACTTCGCCGGTCGATGCGTTGACGATGTCTTCCGCCGTTGTCCGGCCAAGAATACGCTCGCCAAGCGATGCGATAACCGAACCACCCTGAACGATGGCGCGCATTTCCAGCGCGTTCTCGGTCTTACAATCCAGCTCAACGATGACGCAGTCTTGCGACACGTCAACCAGACGGCGGGTTAGGTAACCCGAGTTTGCCGTCTTAAGCGCGGTATCAGCGAGGCCTTTACGCGCACCGTGGGTGGAGTTGAAGTACTCAAGGACGGTCAGGCCTTCTTTAAAGTTCGAGATAATCGGGGTCTCGATGATCTCGCCCGAAGGCTTGGCCATCAGGCCGCGCATACCAGCCAGCTGCTTCATCTGAGCGGGTGAACCACGCGCACCTGAGTGAGCCATCATGTAGATCGAGTTGATCTGAGCCTCGCGGCCATCCTTGTCGATCGGCTGAGCCTTAATCTCGTCCATCATGGCGTCGGCCACTTGGTCACCGCAGCGGCTCCAAGCGTCGATCACCTTGTTGTACTTCTCTTGCTGAGTGATCAGGCCGTCCTGATACTGCTGCTCATAGTCAGCGACCAGCGACTTGGTTTCCTCGATCATGCCTTCCTTACTGTCAGGAATGATCATGTCGTCCTTACCGAAGCTGATGCTCGGCCTTAAACGCGTGACGGAAACCAAGAACCATGATCGCATCGGCAAACAGGACAGTGTCCTTCTGACCGGTGTGGCGATAGACCTCATCGATCACATCGCCGATGTCTTTCTTGGTCAGCAGACGGTTGACGATGTCGAAAGGAACCTTGTGGTTCTTCGGCATGCATTCACCGATCAGCATCCGGCCCGGCGTGGTGACGAAACGCTTCATCACGACCTTGCCCTTTTCATCGGCCTGCGGGACGCGGGCGATGATTTTGGTGTGGAGCGTGACAGACTTGGTTTCGAGCGCCTGGTGCACTTCGGCCATATCAGCAAAGCGCGGAAGCTTCTCGATCTTGGTGCCGTCTTTCTCTTCGATAAATTCCGGCGCGTGTTCCTGGCGCTCCATCGAGAGATAATAGAGGCCGAGCACCATATCCTGCGAAGGAACGATGATTGGCTTACCATTGGCAGGCGAAAGGATGTTGTTGGTCGACATCATCAGGACGCGCGCTTCCAATTGAGCCTCGAGGCTCAGCGGAACGTGAACGGCCATTTGGTCGCCATCAAAGTCAGCGTTAAAGGCCGAGCAGACCAGCGGGTGAAGCTGGATCGCTTTACCTTCAATCAGAACCGGCTCGAACGCCTGGATGCCAAGACGGTGAAGCGTTGGCGCACGGTTCAGCAGAACCGGGTGCTCGCGGATCACTTCGTCAAGGATGTCCCATACTTCCTTGCGCTCTTTCTCAACCCACTTCTTCGCTTGCTTCAGGGTCATCGAGAGACCCTTCGCATCGAGGCGGGCATAGATGAACGGCTTGAACAGCTCGAGCGCCATCTTTTTCGGCAGGCCGCACTGGTGCAGTTTCAGCTCTGGGCCAGTCACGATGACCGAACGGCCAGAGTAATCGACACGCTTACCAAGCAGGTTCTGACGGAAACGGCCTTGCTTACCCTTCAACATGTCGCTGAGGGATTTGAGCGGGCGCTTGTTAGCGCCGGTGATGACGCGGCCACGGCGGCCATTGTCGAACAGTGCGTCAACAGCCTCTTGCAGCATACGCTTCTCGTTACGGACGATGATGTCCGGCGCGCGCAGTTCAATCAGACGTTTCAAACGGTTGTTCCGGTTGATCACGCGGCGATAAAGATCGTTGAGATCCGAGGTTGCAAAACGACCACCATCCAGCGGCACCAGTGGGCGCAGCTCTGGCGGGATCACAGGAATCACTTCGAGGATCATCCACTCAGGGCGGTTGCCCGAGTCGATGAAGCTCTCAACAACCTTGAGACGCTTGATGATCTTCTTCGGCTTGAGCGTCGACTTGGTGGTCGCCAGCTCTTCCATCAGGTCATCGCGCTCTTGCTCAAGATCGAGATCCATCAACATATGCTTGACCGCCTCTGCGCCGATGTCGGCAGAGAACGCGTCTTCGCCGTATTCGTCCTGAGCTTCGAGCAACTCGTCTTCGGTCAGCAGTTGGAATTTCTCAAGCGGGGTCAGGCCCGGTTCGATCACTACATAGCTCTCGAAATAGAGGATGCGCTCAAGCTGCTTAAGCTGGATGTCGAGCAGCAAGCCGATGCGCGATGGCAGTGACTTCAGGAACCAGATATGCGCAACCGGCGCGGCCAGTTCAATGTGCCCCATCCGCTCACGGCGAACCTTGGTAACGGTAACCTCAACGCCGCACTTCTCGCAGACGACGCCTTTGTACTTCATGCGCTTGTACTTGCCGCACAGGCATTCGTAGTCCTTTACTGGACCGAAGATACGAGCGCAGAACAGGCCATCACGCTCAGGCTTGAACGTACGATAGTTGATCGTTTCCGGTTTTTTGATTTCGCCAAATGACCAGCTGCGAATGCGCTCTGGCGAGGCAATGCCAATCTGGATTTGGTCAAAAGTTTCCGGCTTGGCCAGCTGGTTGGTGAATTTGGTAAGTTCGTTCATTTTTCACATTCCCTTGCGGGTGAATCCTAGGAGCGGGGTTGGGAGGGCTAAACAGCCACTCCGCTTATTCCGCTGCCTCAGGCCACTGATCATCATCGCCATCTTCGCCGTCAGACAAAGATTTGAGTTCAACGTTGAGACCCAGGCTGCGCATTTCCTTCACAAGAACGTTGAAGCTCTCTGGAATGCCCGCCTCAAAGGTATCATCACCCTTGACGATGGCTTCATAGACCTTGGTACGACCAATGACGTCATCCGACTTAACGGTGAGCATTTCCTGCAAGGTGTAGGCGGCACCGTAAGCTTGCAATGCCCAGACCTCCATCTCACCAAAGCGCTGTCCGCCGAACTGCGCCTTACCGCCCAGCGGCTGCTGGGTGACGAGCGAGTATGGACCGATCGAACGAGCGTGGATCTTGTCATCGACCAAGTGGTGCAGTTTGAGCATGTAGATAATGCCCACAGTGACCTTACGGTCGAATGCCTCACCCGTGCGGCCATCGAACAGAACCGACTGACCAGAGCTGTCGATACCAGCCTTCACCAGCATGTCCGAAACGTCCGGCTCGCGCGCACCATCAAACACAGGTGTACCCATTGGCACACCAGCGGTGAGGTTCCCCGCCAGATCAACGATCTGCTCGGTTGAACGGCTTGCCAGATCCTCATGATACGCCTCGCCGTAAACATCCTTCAGACGGTCAAGCACAGCCTCTGGCGGCTTCGCCTTGGCATAGTCTTGACGCGCATTCGGATTGGCCGCTTTCCACTCTTCAAGCTTCTCTGCGATATCCATGCCGAGCCCGCGAGCCGCAAAGCCGAGGTGCGTTTCGAAGATCTGCCCGACGTTCATACGCGATGGCACGCCCAGCGGGTTCAGCACCACGTCAACAGCGGTACCGTCTTCGAGGAATGGCATGTCTTCAACCGGAAGGATGCGAGAGATCACACCCTTGTTCCCGTGGCGACCAGCCATCTTATCACCTGGCTGAAGCTTGCGCTTCACGGCGACGAAGACCTTGACCATCTTGAGCACGCCCGGTGCGAGTTCGTCACCACGCTCCAGTTTCTCTTTACGGTCTTCGAACTTCGCATCGATCCCGCCAACGGCTTCGTCATATTGCGACTTAACCGCTTCGATTTGGGTCTGGCGCTTGTCCGCCGCAACAGCGAATTTGAACCACTCGTGGCGCTCAATACCCTCGAGCATGTCGGCGGTGATCTTGTCACCCTTCTTCACGCCCTTTGGACCTGCAGCGATGGTTTGGCCAACCAGCATATCACGAAGGCGGTTATAGGTCGCCCGGTTCAAAATGCCGCGTTCGTCGGCCGCATCCTTGCGCAAACGCTCGATCTCTTCGTTCTGAATCGCCCGGGTACGGTCATCAATTTCGATGCCGTGACGGTTGAACACGCGAACTTCCACAACCGTGCCAGCAACACCTGGTGGCAGACGCAGCGAGGTGTCGCGCACATCGCTGGCCTTCTCACCAAAGATCGCCCGCAAGAGCTTCTCTTCCGGCGTCATCGGGCTTTCGCCCTTTGGCGTGATCTTACCGGCCAGAATATCGCCAGGATGCACTTCTGCACCGATGTAGACGATGCCAGCCTCGTCCAAGTTGCGCAGAGCCTCTTCGCCGACATTTGGAATGTCGCGCGTGATGTCCTCTGGGCCAAGCTTGGTGTCGCGGGCCATGACTTCAAACTCATCGATATGGATCGATGTGAAGACATCATCTTTCACGATGCGCTCCGAAATCAGGATACTGTCTTCGTAGTTATAGCCATTCCAAGGCATAAAGGCGACGAGGCTGTTCTTACCCAGCGCCAGCTCACCCAGATCAGTCGAAGGACCATCGGCGATGATATCACCCGGTTCAATCGTCTCACCAACCTTCACCAGCGGGCGCTGGTTGATGCAAGTGTTCTGGTTTGAGCGTTGGAATTTTTGCAGCGTGTAGATGTCGACGCCGGACTGGCCGGGCTCAACATCGCCAATTGCACGGATCACGATACGGGTCGCGTCGACTTGGTCGACAATCCCGCCGCGCTTCGCCGCGATCGCAGCGCCGCTATCGCGGGCCACGGTTTCTTCCATGCCGGTGCCGACCCAAGGCGCCTCCGCCTTGACCAATGGCACAGCCTGACGTTGCATGTTCGAACCCATCAGCGCGCGGTTGGCGTCATCGTTTTCCAGGAATGGAATGAGCGATGCCGCGACCGAGACGAGCTGCTTAGGCGACACGTCCATGAGCGTGATTTGCTCGTTCGGAGCCATCAAGTTATCGCCGCTCTGACGCGCTGAAATCAACTCTTCAACAAAAGAGCCATCTTCATTGAGTTCAGCCGATGCCTGGGCAACGGTGTGTTTCTGCTCTTCCATTGCGGAGAGATAGACCACATCACCAGTGACCTTATTGTCTTCAATCCGGCGATACGGTGTTTCAATAAAGCCATATTTATTGACCCGGCTGAACGATGCCAGCGAGTTGATAAGGCCGATGTTCGGACCTTCAGGCGTTTCAATCGGGCAAATCCGGCCGTAGTGGGTCGGGTGAACGTCTCGCACTTCAAAGCCCGCGCGCTCACGCGTCAGACCACCTGGGCCAAGCGCAGATACGCGGCGTTTGTGCGTCACTTCAGACAGCGGGTTGGTTTGGTCCATGAACTGCGACAGCTGTGAAGAGCCAAAGAATTCACGTACCGCAGCAACTGCTGGCTTAGCGTTGATGAGGTCGTTTGGCATGACAGTCGATACATCGACGCTACTCATGCGCTCTTTAACCGCGCGTTCCATGCGCAGCAGACCAACGCGGTACTGGTTCTCCAGCAATTCGCCGACCGAGCGGACCCGGCGGTTGCCGAGGTTGTCGATATCGTCAACCTCGCCTTTGCCGTCCTTCAGATCGACCAATTCTTTGACCACGGCGAGGATGTCTTCCTTACGCAGGGTCGTGACGGTGTCTTCTGCATCAAGCTCAAGACGCATGTTGAGCTTCACGCGACCAACCGCGGAAAGGTCATAACGCTCACCATCGAAGAACAGACCTTCAAACAGGGCTTCTGCGGTTTCCTTGGTAGGCGGCTCGCCCGGACGCATCACCTTATAGATGGCCTCAAGGCCTTCATCACGGTTTTCAGCCTTGTCGACCTTCAACGTGTTGCGGATCCACGGACCGGTGTTGATCTCGTCTATGTCGAGCAGCTCGAGGCTGTCGATGCCTGCATTATCGAGCGTTTCAACATGCTCCAGCGTCAGCTCATCACCCGCCTCGACATAGATGCGGCCGGTCGCCTCATCGATCATGTCGCGCGCAGCATAGCGGCTGACGACTTCTTCGGTAGGAAGCAGCAGGTCGGTGAGGCCGTCTTTCGCAGCCTTATTGGCAGCGCGCGGCGAAATCTTCTGGTTCGCTGCGAACACTTCTTCGCCGGTCTTCGCGTCCACCAATGGGAATGCAGGCTTCTGGCCGCGCCATTGGTCAGCCACGAACGGCATTTTCCAGCCGTCTTTCGCGCGTTCCCAAGTGACGGTGTCATAGAAGAAGTGCAGGATTTCTTCACTGTCTTGACCCAGCGCATAGAGCAGCGCGGTGACAGGCAGCTTACGCTTGCGGTCGATCCGGACGTTGACGATGTCTTTCGCATCAAATTCAAAATCGAGCCATGAACCGCGATACGGAATGACGCGTGCCGCGAACAGAAGCTTACCAGAGGAGTGCGTTTTGCCGCGATCGTGATCAAACAGCACGCCAGGCGAGCGGTGCATTTGCGATACGATTACGCGCTCTGTGCCATTGATGATGAACGTGCCGTTCTCCGTCATCAGCGGCATGTCACCCATATAGACGTCTTGTTCTTTAATATCGAGAACGGAGCGGGTTTCCGTTTCCTGGTCGACTTCAAACACGATCAGACGCAGCGTGACCTTCATCGGCGCTGCATAAGTGATGCCGCGCTGACGGCACTCAGTGGTGTCATATTTTGGCGGCTCAAGTTCGTAGTGAACGAAATCAAGCTCGGCAGAGCCAGCAAAATCACGGATCGGGAAAACCGAGCGCAGCGTCTTTTCAAGACCGGAAACATAGCCTGTTTCCTTGTCTGAGCGCAGGAATTGCTCGTAACTTTCGCGCTGAACCTCAATCAGGTTCGGCATTTGCACGACTTCGTGAATGTCACCGAAGATCTTACGAATGCGCCGCTTGGCCGTGCCTTGCGCCGCGCCCTTTGATTTGATGGGCTTTGCCTTAGTAGCCATGGAGGTAAATTGCCTCTTTATCTGTCGCCGAAGAGAATCTCCGGTCGCTCACAATTGATTTCTGCACCGCGCGAAATCAGCCTCATATCAGACGCGAAAAAGGCCGCACGCAAAGAGACCTTAAAGGAGGATCGCTTTGCAGCAGCTCAGTAATAACGTCGCGAATATGAAACTCGCCGCTTCCATTCCTAAGCCCATTCCCGCGTATGAATCGGCTTTGCTCGAAGCGAGCGATTGACGAGCATGTAGGAATTCGCAGGCCCCGAGTCAAACATCAGTTTCGCCCCCACACAACCCGCACGCACTCGAGTCGATTAAGCAGAGATCAAAAACGTCGTTTCCGGGTGGCCAAAATGCGCAATCGATATGCACAGCCCCTCCCGGAGGATCAGGCACCACACCTCGTTATTCGATGCATCACATATTGTTTTTCAATATTATTGATTGACAATAAACCGACTCACGCCTAGATCGAAATTATTGAATATCAATATGCACCATCAAGGAGATCGATATATGACAAATTTTGGCGCCCAATCATTCGCCGCTTTCGCTGCGGTCCTCATGGCTTTCTCTTCAATCGGCGTGATCGTCACCGTTCCGCCGGCTCAGGCAAATGTAAGCAGCCAAATCCACTCAGCCATGCCCGAGCTGGCTTGATCGAGAATAGAAGGGAGGCTCTCCAATGACAGACAAACCCAATGATCTCTTGCTGCTTGCTAGGCAAAATACTCACGATCCTGATGCAGATATTCATGGCAATCGGCGCTGCGGCTTTGCTCGTAGGCCTGATCGCGGTGGTATTCATGCAGAGCGCGATCAACGCTGAAATCACCACGGAATTTGAAGGCGCTGTCGGCGTATTGCCGCTAATGCCGACGCTTGGCGTGATGGCCCTGGCTATGGGATGTGTCGTTTTGATTTTTCTGTTCTTTGGCAAATTGCGCGCGATCATATCAACAGTCGGTGAAGGCGATCCATTCGTTCCGGAGAATGCCGACCGGTTAAATATCATGGCGTGGATGCTGCTCGCTGTCCAAGTGATGGCAATCCCATTGGCCGGGCTCGCTTTGCTTCTGGCGAAATGGGCTGAACCCATGGAAGATGCCAACTTCAATGTTGATTCCGGGTTCGACCTAACAGGCATCATCATGGTCGTGGTACTCTTCATTCTCGCCCGTGTGTTCAAACATGGCGCAGCGATGCGCGATGATCTGGAAGGGACCGTCTGATGCCAGCCGAAGAAGGAACCAATATCATGGTAAAGCTAGACGACCTGCTGCACAATCGCCGGATGACCCTTACCGAGCTGGCCGAGCGTGTGGGCCTGACCCTTGCCAACCTGTCAATCTTGAAAACCGGCAAAGCCAAGGCAATTCGCTTCTCAACCCTTGAGGCCATCTGCCGCGAGCTCGACTGTCAACCGGGCGACCTACTCTCATTCGAACCACAATAGCTTGACATTCGGGGCGCGTAGGCTAATTGCGCGCCTCGGCTGTTTCGGCAGCCATCCGTCCAAGACAGTTGGTGAAGGCAATCTGGCTTTCTTAATTTCCAGCCTAGACGGGGAAAAGAGATTTCAGGCCTCCCTATTCGGCGGCCCCTTTGATGCTTCACCGGCATCCTCCTTCCCCATCAATGGACATTCGGTCTTGTCGGTTAGCGGCAAGGCCAATTGTGAGCCGGTCGTCTGGCATATGCCGGGCGATCATTAGTGAAGGAGCAAAAGCATGGATCGTTCGCAAAAAGCCGATGCGGTTGCCCAGCTCAACGACATCTTGAAAGACGTTGGCGTGGTCGTTGTCACCCGCAACCTCGGCCTGACGGTGGACCAGTCCACTGAACTGCGCGGCAAGATGCGTGAAGCCGGTGCTTCTTATAAGGTTGCGAAGAACCGTCTTGCTAAGCTCGCCCTGAAAGACACCGATTATACCGGGATCGAAGAGTTTCTCTCCGGCCCAACTGCGCTGGCTTGGTCGGAAGACCCAGTCTCCGCAGCCAAAACAGCAGTCGAATTCGCAAAGTCGAACGACAAGCTGGAAATCGTCGGTGGATCGATGGGCACGCAGGTGCTCGACGAAGCTGGGGTCAAGGCACTCGCCTCGATGCCAAGCCTCGACGAGCTGCGCGGCAAACTTGTGGGTCTCGTCAACGCGCCAGCAACCAAGGTTGCTCAGGTCGTCAACGCGCCCGCCAACAAGCTTGCCCGTGTATTTGGTGCCTACGGCGCCAGCGAAGCTGCTTAAGAGACGCTCTTATTAGAGACGAAACATACTGGGGGCCTTGGGATGAACCCATCCGCCCTGCCAAATTTTTGGAGTGAACATCATGGCTGATATTGCCAAGCTTGTTGAAGAACTTTCGAAGCTGACCGTCCTTGAGGCAGCTGAACTCGCAACCGCACTTGAAGAAGCGTGGGGCGTAAGCGCCGCTGCTGCTGTTGCTGTTGCTGGCCCTGCGGCTGGCGGCGACGCACCGGCTGCTGAAGAGAAAGACGAATTCGACGTCATTCTCACCGGCGACGGCGGCAAGAAAATCCAGGTTATCAAAGAAGTCCGCGCCATCACTGGTCTGGGCCTCACCGAAGCCAAGGGTCTTGTTGAAGGCGCACCGAAGCCGCTTAAAGAAGGCGTTGCTAAGGCTGAAGCTGAAGAAATCAAAGGCAAGATCGAAGCTGCTGGCGGTACCGTCGAACTTAAGTAACGGGCTCGCTCAAGTCATCTTGACCAGAGTTTTGTGGGTGTCTTGAAGCGCCCGCAGATAGGAGGGCGGTACCGCAAGGTGCCGCCCTTTTTTTGTTTGTCGGTAAGGTTTCCGCCCTGCGTCAACACGTCGGGATAGTGCGGCCCAATAGAAACGGCGACGCCAAATCAATGACGCCGCCGCTCAATCTCGTTTGGATTTCGGCAGAGCGCCTTAGCTTTTACGCAGGATCGCCCCGCCAGCGAGCAACACCAGGCCGAGACCAGCACCTGCGGCCAGGGCAATTCCCATCGAGGAATCGCTGCCATCGCTCTGCTCCGACGAACCGTCCTTAGCCAAAGCATGGGCGGCCTCGCCCTCAACCGCTTCGCTCGCGTCGGCACCTGTCCGAGGGACAAATCCATTCGCTGTGAGCGTCATCAAGGATAGGTCGAGACCATGCTCTTTGGCGGCCCGACGTGCGGCCCCTGCCAACTTCTCTAGCGTGGCTGGCTGGTTTTTAGCTTCCTCAATAGCACCGTCCATCACAGCCGTATGAAGCAAAAGCGCCTCGGCATATTCTTGCCGCTGTGCATCGGTTGTTCCTGAGAACTCAGATGTCGATGCCATGGCTGAGCGGACTTGCTCACGAACGGCTTCGATCGTGCCGCGATCAGGCGTATCGTTGCGCTTTTGAGCAGCGAGCCAGGTCGAAATCCACCAGACAGAATAGACATCGGCGACGTCATGTGGATCAAGGCCATAGCTGCCAATGCCTTGACCAATCAGTTCGATGATACGCGGCTGGCCATCAATCAGCGTCTGCAAATCGGCAGCCGCACCTTTGTCTTTGGTGCGATTGACGAAACTCTGCAGATTTGTCCGCGTACGCGACTTGTCTGGCGCAAAGCGGAAGTCAAAATTGGTGCCAACGCCATCAATACCAGACCTGCTAGGCGCAGTTAGTTGGGCGCGTCGCTCTTCTGACCTTTGAACATGGCTTTGCGCGGCCAGACCTACAGCCACGCTACCATCGATTATGGGTGGCATATAGAAGTCTTGGGCTGCGGCCGAGCTGTTTGCTGCGATCCCTAACCCCAGAGCACAGACTAGCGAAACAATATGCTTCATTCTTTGTCTCCACGAAAAAACACCCCGGGAGTATCAATACCACCGGGGCGCTGTTCATTGCGAGTCCTAATTACTGCTTGTTAGCGCTTCGGCTCATCGCTTCACCGATGGTTTTGATCGCAGTGTTTGTGCTGTTGAAGAGCATGGAGAAGCGCTGAGATTCGGCGCTAAACTTAGCGGTAGCGCTAGGCTTGTCATCATCTAACTTGCTCGCCATGCTCTCGAGCTTAGATGCCTTCGCATCAAGTTTACGGCCCAGAGTTTCAGCGATTGCCATGAGCCAGCTACCGCCCCGGCTTGCACGTGCCTCGCGTTGCTCTTGCGATTCTGAATTTGCCGCAAGCAAACTGTTGAGACCATTGTCCATGTCATCTCTTGCCGCACGTTCCAGCGATGCGATATCCCGGAAACCTAAACCGAACTGCTGCGCAAGACCTTGAATGGCTTCCTGCATGTTTTGCCTTGCTAGACCCGGCATTCCAGCGCTTGATGCAAATGCTGACTGCGCCATATCAATCATTGGCTGCGGCAATCCAATTTTCTGCCCCAGCTGCTGGATCAAGTTCATCCCAATTTGCGCGCCGATGGTGCGCATGGCCAGGCCAGCCCATCCCGCTGGGCCCATTGCAAGCTGTGCCAAATTTATTGGGTTGATGACCGAACGTACGATGCTTCCAAGACCAAATGCCATTTTGAAACTCCCTCAGATCGAAAACTATTGCCAAGGCGGGTGTCTGCCTTGAGACCTTTCTGATCCAATTCACCGAGTCGCAGTATCGGCAGAATGCATAGATCGCCTCTGCAAAACGCATAGGCGACACCAAACACCCCGATTCTCGAACATCTGACGCAGCTACGTAACAGCTGGTCGCCATCTGCTTGTCATTCACCGCCAGATATCGGCCAATCGCGATTGACTAGTTGAATGATAATTCAGGCAAAATCGCCAAATCAGGGGCAAACATGGGCAAGCTGCTAAGCGTTATCACCGGACTGACCTGTGCAATCGGTCTCTCAAACGCGTTTGGCATGAGCGTAGCGTCGGCCCAGACCTCCGAAACAGAGGTAGAGGAAAGCATTCTGGGGGACGACTTCGCGCGCGACACCGGCGCGATTATCGTCACCGGGAAGCGGCTCGGCGACAATTTATTTGAACAGGTGGATGTGCCGGAAGATTCCTGTCTGGCCAATGCTCCACCAATTGGCACCAACGAGCCAGGCTTTGCGATTGACGCGACCGGCATGAAGCGCGTCCGGGATCTAACCAAGATCCGTAAGAAAACGCGCGCGGGAACGATCTATATCAAGGGCGGCTCGTTCGTTGGCGCCGAAATGAAGAAGGCGCGGCTCTATAATATGTGCTTCTTCGGCACAGATTTCAGCCAGACCGATTGGACGGGCTTTTCCGGATCGGGCCTTGGCTTTGTTAATGTCGATCTGTCCGGCGCGATGATGGCAGGGGCGAAGCTGCCCTATGTCTTGATGCGCGATGCCAAGCTGGCTCAAGTCGACGCACGGCAAGCCGATTGGCAAAACGGCCGTCTTGATGGCGGCTGGAGCGGTTCGATGCGCAACCTTGATCTATCAGGCGCCAACCTCACCAATTTCCGTATTGCTTGCGGCAGCGGTGCGGCCGATGGCTGCCCGACCGAACGTGAAGGCATATCACTCAAGAACGCCAATCTGCGCCGCGCCAGTTTCTACGGCTTCTTTTGGCCGGACATTGACCTTAGCGGAGCGCAAATCGATCAGACTGAGTTAGCGCTGGATCACCTTCCAAGCTTGAAGGGCGCTCGTCTGGTTGGCCCGGTTGTCCTTCGCTCACCCCGCCGCGCGATAATGCTGTTTCCCGGAGAGGTAGACCAGCTGGTCAAGGACTCAAGTGAAGAGGCCAGCGACACGGACCCATGCGGCAATGCTCGGCTGGTTCCCGCCTTGCAATTGGCATGCGATGTTCCGGGCAGCAGCACGCGCGCATTGCTAAGCTCAGTAATGGAGCTGGAGCGTCAAAGCACCGCCAAGAAAGGGTACGCATCTCGCCGGGCGGCTTGGGCGGCGAGCCGTGACGGCTGCACAAATCTGGAAACCGAAGACCAAAAGGTTAGCTGCGTTATCGCCGCCTATGAAGCGCGGCAAACGGATCTGCGCTCTGGCACCGGTGCACCGTCCTGGATGTCAGGCTCAGGCTATCGATTGTTCGTATCCAGCGAAGCAGCCTATCCAACGGCAGAAGGTCAACCAGGCCTATATGGCCGGATCTTGCCGATCCTGCTCGATTCCGCCGTGGCAGCTGTAATTGTGAAAACCGATGGATCAGGCTGGGCCAGCGCCAAAGGAGTGGCGGTTGGCGGATGCTATTTCGAGGTCGACGGACTGGCTTATGACGACGCTGATGGCACCCTAAACTTCGCCCGCAAACCGCGCCGCCGAAGAGCTGCGCCGATCATGCAGGAACCGCTGCTCGGTTTCGCAGGGCAAAGCACTCAGGTGCGCGAAGAAGGCGCAGCGAGGATCGAAGGTTGTTCAGCGAGCAGCGACTTCCCGCGTCTCGAGGCGCTCGATTTGAATGACAATCTACTCGAGTCGATGTGGGAACGGTTCTAGGCCGGAGCCTTCGTACGCCGTCCTCGGCGCCGTCTATACGAAACGTATAGAGACGCTCACCGCCATATTTGGCATTAGCAGTCAGATATGCAGGAGCGCCAAACGGCGAGACGGAGCGGGCAATGGAAACCAATCGCATAAATGATTTTGCTGCCGACAGACGCAGTGAGATCGGTGTTGGCGTCCAAACCTCTCCGCTAGCGGCAGCCAGTGACGCGCGAATTGAGGCGGCTCGCAATACAATAACGACCGGCGGGCCAAGCAATGCGGTGCAATTCAATCGCACACAGTCCGCGCCGGATCAAATTGCAGCGGGTCAGGCCGGGCTTGGCTGACGTGTTCGCTGCAGGCGCTCCGCCGCCGCCAACCACCCGCGAACTCGCCGCGATGGCGACCGACGTCTACACGCCTGGCACCGCACCACCCCCTGGTTGGGATCTCGCTTCAGGTGCGCAGGTCATTGAGATTGGGCTAAGCGAGTCTATGCTTTCCTCGCCCACAACCGATTTTCAAGCCGAGGTCTACACCCGAGAAATCGCCGGACAAACAAGCTATGTGGTCGCCTTCAAAGGCACACAAAGCGCCGCTGATTGGCGCGGCAATTTTGGCCAAGGACTGGGCCTGCGAACCGATTATTACAACCGCGCCTTGGAAATCGGCGAGCGGCTGACCGTGCCAGAGGGCGCAAGAGTAACGCTCACTGGCCATTCGCTTGGCGGCGGATTGGCCTCGGCTGCAGCGACCGCTGCAGAACTTGATGCGACAACATTCAACGCCGCTGGCCTCTCAGAACCGACCCTTACCGAGGCTCGGAACATAGCGGCAAAAGACGGGCGGTTGGACGTCCCTGATATTAGCGCTTTCTATGTGCGCGGCGAGATCCTATCGACTTTGCAAGATGGCGGTGACCGCATGATCGGCGCAATCCTGGGCGGCGTGCTTGGCGCTAGCGTTGTCGACATGCCAGAAGCGATCGGCACGCGCATTGAGCTTGATCCCGTCCGCCCTGAGGGCATGAAGTGGTATCAAGACCACGCGGTGAACCGTCATTTCATGAGCTATGTGAATGCCAGTCTGCCAG
The DNA here is from genome assembly GCF_057364945.1 of Erythrobacter sp. SN6-5. Lineage (NCBI taxonomy): Bacteria > Pseudomonadati > Pseudomonadota > Alphaproteobacteria > Sphingomonadales > Erythrobacteraceae > Erythrobacter > Erythrobacter sp. SN6-5. Next base: position 1,209,225 of record NZ_CP200282.1, on the reverse strand, counting down.
GAGGTTGACTTGGCGCGCGACCTTAGCTTGCCTATAGGCTGGTATCTACGATGCGCTATGCGCTAGCCTTATCACCTGCTATTCTGGCACTCGCTGGTCTTTCTGGGAGCTGCTCTGCATTGAGCGAAACCTCATCCTGTTACACGCGGTCGCAGCCTAAGCTTCCTGATCGTCAAAAAGTGCGCGCCCACCTCAGTAATGGTGAAGAAGGTAGACAGCTGTTTGACGCGGTGATGGACGGCGATATTAGCCGTGTAGAAGAGATGGTGCGCGCCAACCCTCGGCTGCTATCCACCCACCGCGTTCTGCGCGAAAATGAACGCGCAGCCAGCGGCAACAGCGGCGGCTTGCTCAGCTTCGCGATTGGCAATTGCGATCCCCGCATGCTGGGCGCTTTGCTAGAGCTTGGCGCCGATCCCGATGGCATACCAGCCTAGCCTAGCGCTCACTTACGCGTTGCTCGCTGACGATCCGCTAATGGCGACAATGCTACTGCAAGCGGGCGCTTCGCCCGATGCCCAGACACCAGGCCGGTCAACGCCGCTGAAGGAAATCCTCTATTTTGAGAGGCCCGATGCGGTTGACCTGCTGCTGCGCGCAGGGGCGGATGTGAACCGCCCCGATGAACTGGGCGCTAGCCCGCTTGAGCTAGCATTGATGTTTCAGGACTTTCGATCAGCGGAAGTTCTGCTCAAGGCGGGCGCAAACCCATGGCAAGTGGGCAATAAAGGCGCTCTGCCAGCGGCGATGCTGACCAAACCGGCTGAGCAAAGCAGTGATGAGCCGCAACGACTAAAGCTGCTCGAAATGGTGCAAGCTCGCAGCCCGATTTGGCCGCCACCTGCCCCAGCTGAGGTCATCAAGGGGTTCCTTCACAGTGATTGGCCCAATGCAGCGATGAAAGAGGCTGGTTTTGTTGCAACCGAGCAGGCAATGGCATCTATGCGGTTGGCCGATCGTGCGCAGAAATAGGGAGGGCCGGAGATGGTAAACTCAATCCGCCCGACCGGAGTAAGCGCAGTATCAGCCATTTCTGCTGGCTCTGGCAAAACCGGAGGTCGCACTGGCGGCGCTCTAAGAAAGTTAGCAAAGCAAATTGCAGGCCGCGTGGTTCGCGAATTTCGAATGTCCGAAGATGAGCGTGATTATCAAGACGAGACTCCGCTGCGCGATGGCGAAGATCTCTACGAGATCCGCACGGTTGCCCGCGAACTCGCCAGTGACCTGCAAGCCAGACCAACCGACGAAGGCCGATTGGCACGCAGCCTCGGAGCATTCGCGCAAGAAAGCGCTTGCTTGCTCGCGGCCCGACCAGAAGCCGCCTCGCTAGACACTATTGCGCGCGTGATTGCTGCGCACGAACAGCCTTCTGATGGCGAAACGATTGAGCGAGCGTTCAATCAGATTGATCAGACCGCTCTGGGTATATCAGAGAGCCGTCCCGGCTGAGCGTTGTCGGCACTCTTGCTGGCCCGCTCAAACTGCAAAGAAGCAATGTCCAGGCGGCGCTAAGCTCAAGCCATGCAGCAAAGCCAATTGCGCATATCCTGCCCGCAATGCATTCAATTTCGGATCGAGGCCTGCAATTCGAATGGCGATCCCACCATCCGCTTGCCTTTGCAAATGCGCACCTTGTGCCAAGAAGCCGGGTGGAAACTCAATTTCTGCCGACGGCTGAGACGCGTTTGGCCAGCTTTCCGCGATCTGCGCGGCCATCCGGTCAAACATGGCCTTGTCAGTAGGTGAAAGCGCGGACTGGGCCGCTATCGCTTGCGGGTCTTTGCCAGCCATAATGCGAGTCATATCAGCGCGCGACAATTCCCCTTCGCTTTGATGGCCGCTCTCGCCTGACAGACTGTCGAAGTCACCTGATCGTGATCGTACGGAAGAGTTCTGCCCTGCCCTATCTGTGCTTTGCTCAGAAGAACGGCCAGCGTCATCGCCCCCTCTTTCTACCTTTGCTGAGAATCGCTCGCTCAGCGTTCTGACCTCCGCTTGCTAAGCGCGGCGGCTCATTGCTCTTGGATGCCTCCGGTGCCCGGCGCGGAGCGCGCGCGACACTGGAATCATTTGCTGCACGGGGAGCCTGGGTCATTGGCGGCATTCCTCCGCTGCTTCGTCGGCAATGATCTCACGCCGTAAGGCTTCTGCTTTTCGTTCAGCCATAGCTTTTTCAGTGATCAGATCAGCCCGTTCTGCAGCGCGTTCATGCTCAGTGCGGGCAACAAGCAAATGCTCACGTGCCTCGCTCAACGCATCATAAGCATCGGCGCGCAGCATGCTGGCGTTTTCGCATTTTTCATCAGATACGCGGCGCCATAGCAATGCCTGAGGGTCGGCAGGATTAGAGCGCAGCATAAACTCCGCTTCTTCGCGCTGTTCGAGCTCCAATCTATAAACATCATGCGCCTGCTGTGCGGCGGCTGCGCTCGTTAGCTCAGCAGCCTTGGCCTCGCGCCGAACCCGCTGCGCGCGCCGCTCTCTCAACTGCGCAATCCGGTTTGCTTGCTGCAATTGCTGGTTCATAGGATCGCCTCTCCAATCGCTCGCAGCCGGGCGAGCGTGGTCGCTTGATCGCTGGCATCTTCAGAACGCTGGCACAAAAACGCCTCGATCGCATCGCGCTGTTCTAGCGCCGCATCAGCGAGTGGGTCCTGCCCGGATTGATACTCGCCCATTTGCAGCAGCAATTCGATCTCGGATAGTTTGGCGAGCATCGCCCTCACAGCTTCTGCGGAGGCAATTTGGCCTGGCCCAGACAGCTTGCGGAACAACCGAGACTGGCTCGTGGCGATATCTATAGCGGGGAAATGGCCGCGCGCAGCCAACTTGCGCGACAAGTGAATATGACCATCAAGCAAAGAGCGGACCTCTTCGCCAACCGGGTCTTCCTCCTCGCCCTCGGTCAACACGGTGTAGAGCGCGGTGATCGCACCCTCGCCATCCGTCCCCGCACGCTCAAACAGTCGCGGAAGCTCAGCAAACACCGAAGGCGGCAGGCCGCGCCTAACGGCAGGTTCACCGGCAGCCAAGCCGATCTCTCGCAGTGCGCGAGCATAGCGGGTCACGCTATCCATTAGCAGCAAAACATGTTTGCCCTGCGCTCTAAAACCTTCCGCAATCGCGGTTGCCGCGCGCGCAGCACGGACGCGCTCCATTGCCGGGCGATCTGACGTGGCGACCACGACAACGGAACGCGCCAACCCCTCATCACCCAGCGTATCAGCAATAAATTCGCGCACCTCGCGGCCGCGCTCTCCGATTAGGCCGATTACAATCGCATCGGCCTTTGCTCGGCGAGCCAACATTGCGAGCAGCGTCGACTTCCCACCACCAGCAGCCGCGAAAATTCCCATGCGCTGACCGATGCCGAGCGTGAGCAAGCCATCGACAGCGCGAACCCCGCTTTCCAGCGCCATATCAATGGGAGGGCGTTCCATAGGCGCGGGCGGAAGCGCAACCAGCGGGCGGTCAGGCGACGGAGCGATTGGCCCTGCGCCATCGATGGGCGCACCTTCCGCATCCAGGACGCGGCCCAACAGGCTGTCATTGGCTAAGCACACGGTCGGCCATTTCGCGCAAAATCACTTCGGCATCAGCGTATAATCCACGCAATTCGCCAAGCGGTGTCAGCAGCATCATGTCCCCATCAAATCCGACAATTTCTGCGCGCAGCGCCTCTTCACCTTCGGTTGTCGCGATCTCCATGACATCGCCGATGCGGCCGCGCGCGCCTCGCACCCTAAGTGTTGTACCCACCGCACCGACCAGCCGACCGCGCTGCTCATACAGCGGCGAACGTAGACTATCGAGCAGAGAGGAGACGCCGGAGTTAGCCATTGAGGTCGGCCGCACCCACGTCCCAGCGCGTTCGCAGGGCCGCCATTTGCATCTCAAGATCAGCGATAATCCGCCCGCCGCCAGCCTCAATTCGGCAACCCATATCTTGCAGTTGTGGGTCACCCTCGACCAATCGCGCGCTGCTTTCCGGCAATTGGCCGCGAACCGCCTCGACCCATTGCTGAGCAACTACGATCCGCGAGGCTTTGGCGCCTGAGCGACTAAGGGTTTGCTCGACCAATCCCGTAACGACCGATGCCTCTTCGCGTGATCCAATCAAATGCTCAACCGCTTCCATCGCCGCGATAGCCGCAGCGCGCTCACGCCGATTATCTTCGCGGGCCATATCTTCATGCAGTTGCACCGTGCATTTGGCGAGCGCATCGCGCATTTCTGCCAGCGCCTCTTCGCGGCCCGCAGCATAGCCCTCCGCCCGCACCGCGGCTGCGTCGGTCCGAGCTTGATCAGCTATCGCCTTTGCCTCGGCGAGCAGCGCTGCGCTCTCACGAAAATCACTCACATTGTCTTTGGCAATCCGAGAAGAGGACGGCCGGACCAAGACATCGCCGCACATAACGAATTCGCTCATTCCGCCGGCTCCATCTCAGGTGTTTGCGCCTGCGCCAAGACTTCTGCTGCAAGCTCAGCCAATGGCGCGAACTCGCGGTGCCGCTGGACCCTTTCGACCAGCGCCTCACCTTGTTCCACCAGCTCGACAGGCGTTGGCAGATCGTCGGTGAGAAATTCTGCTCTAAGCTGATCTGTATCGGCATCGCAGATCGCATCGAAACGATCTTCCCCGACGAACGCAGCCAAGGCCGCAAGCCGGGCACCATTGAGCTCCGCATCAATCGCCGGGCGTGCATGAAGCAAGCCAATAGTCACAACCAATTCACTATGGCGTTCTTGCTCCGCGACGCTCCAAGCGGGTGGATCGACCAGATCGCTAAATGTGGGCAGGCTCTCTCCGCGCAGCCGGGCGGCAAATCGCTGCGCGCGCGCTGGCAATCCTTCGCTTATTAGCGCCTCAACCGCCATGGCTCATCCCAATTGACTGTTCGACCGGAGCTCTGGATTTTGATCGACGGCGGCGACCGCGCCACAATTGCAATGCGCAAAGCCCGAGCAGACCGACGCCCAAAACAGCAGCCAGCGTGACCAGAATTTCGCTGAGCTGGTAAGTTGGCGCATTCGACGTCACCACAGGCAACGGTTTCGCCTCAGTCATTGCGACGCTGACTTTTTCGTACTCCAGCCCTTCAATGCTGTTGGTAACCAGAGCCTTGATCGCGGCGGTCTGCGCTCTGAGATCAAAGCCTTCGCGATACTTCACAAAAACCGATGCCGAGGGAGGATTGGCAACTCCGGTCAGCACATCTGCCTCAGGCAAAGCGAGGTGGACACGGGCCTCAACCACCCCGTCAAATTCGCTGATCGTATGGGATAACTCTTGGCTCAGACCATAAACCAATCGGGCGCGTTCAGCCAAAGAGGACGAGGTGAAACCCTCCTTTTTGAACACCGTGCCCAGCGATTCATATTGATCACGCGGCAGGCCATTTTGCCGCAGAACCTCTACCGAGCGCGCAAAATCCCCTTGGGCGACGGTGACGGTGAAGACGCCCTTTTCACCCGGGCTCTTACCGCTCTCGATGCCTGCTCGTTCCAACACGGCGACCATCTCATTGGCTTCCCGCTCAGCCACATCGCGGTACAATTCCTGCCCGCTGCAAGCCGCCACGGCGACCATCAAAACCAGCGCAGCCAAGCCACGTAGACCTCGCTGCAGACCTGAGCCAATTGATCCAACCTGTCCGCTGCCCATAGTCACCTTACCCCTGTTGCCGGAACAATTGTTGCAGCCCGTCTGCGCTGCGATTGGCAATGTTCGAGGTCAGCTGACACTGGAACATAAACTCCTGACACTTCATCGTCAGCTGCACGATCTCGCCCGGTGTCAGCTCGCCATTGCTGGCCTGTGCTGACTGCGCGAAATCCGTCACTGAGCGCGCTTGCACATCGATCCCGTCAAGCGCGCGCAGCATGTTGCCAAGCGGAGCGGGAAGATCGGCTCGATTGACCCCGCTCGCGCTGGAGGCCTTGTCGATCGCTTGCGCAAAGCGTGCGGCTTCTGTGCCTTGCGCCCCTTGGGCAGAAGCCGACGGGCCGAGCGAAATGGTGCGGTCTGCCCCTCCGCTGGACTGCTGCACCCCGCCGGGAAGCATGGCCGCCGTGAGTAGCTCGATACTCATGGATCAGTTCTTCCGAGCCATCGTCTCAAGCGCTTTCGAAACGCTGTCGAGCGAAGTGTGGCTGCTCTGGGCCATAAAGCTCATGCGCATAGATTCCGCCGTTAGCTTGGTGATTTCAGACGGGCTGTCGGCCCCTTCTTCACCGCTAATCACATTGGCTTGCTGCTCAATCTTTGATGCCTGATTGTCGAGCGCAGAACCCCAGGCCCCAGCAAAGGCTTCAAACCAACTGCGATTACGGTTGCTGGTAAACATTGATGGGCTGGAGCTTAAATTTGCCAATACCCTTCCACTAATATCTGTCATGTCACTTCCTTTCGTACTCAGCTCAATTTTCTCGTTTCACATCACTAGAGTGTCGCGCATCCCTTCACGCTCTACGGTCACCTGACCGTCGCCAATCTCAACGATTTTGTGGCCGGTTGGCAGGCTCGCACCAACGAACCAGCGCGTCCCATCTTCGGTCACCAGATAGCCGGGGTCACCTGCCACAAAGCTCGCCGCGCCATATCCCGGTGCGTTGAAGAAATAGGCGAGATCACTGCCTCCGCGATTGGGGTCTGATCGAAACTCAACCGAGCGGACATGCGGTAGGTCTTTCTGAACCAGAGCAGTCAGTTCGCCTTGTTTGTCCTTGGGCAGAAACGGCCCTTCGATTATCAAACCACTTGCACCTGCTGGCAAAGCGCGTGCGTCAATTTTCTGCGCGGACAGCAGGTCGGTTGCGGTTTCCGCTGCTTGCGAAAGCGTCTCGACTCCAACGAACAAAGAAGGATGCTCTGCCGTCGCCCATTCGCGCAATTGAAGCAGAGCGCTCTCATTAGGCACTAGGCCGGTTACCGCGAGCGCGCCTGTGTCCGCGGCGCGTCCAACCTCTAGGCCCCGAAACCCCTGATCAACCAGAGCAAGCTCAATGGCCGTGGGATCATCGGCATCGGGGCTAAGCACGGTGTTCCCAAAAAACGCACCGCCTGCAATGACTAGCAGCGCTGCACCGATCAGACCCAGCTTTCCGGCGGTCCACTCGATCCCGGCAATCTTTGTGCGAGCGGGCTGAGAGCGCAGCGCCAATCGCTCGCCCATATCTGTCGCAGGCAGAGCTTCAGCTTCCTGCAAAGCGACGACCATGGTCTCACTGGCCGCTTCGCTCGCGTCCGACCAACGCTCTTCATCATTGCCACCGATCGCAAATTGCAGATCGCCAATCTGAACCGGAAGATAGGGCTCCAGCACCAGTTTTTCGCCCGCCCCCATATCGCGGCCCAGCACCACTGCCTCACCAGCGATGATTTCAAGCATTGGGCGTTTTCCGCAGGTTGCGAGCCTTAGCGCGCAGCCTTTGGTCGAGCGGTCACGCAGGACGATATCGTTTTCAAAACTGTGACCAATCGCCAGCGAACGCCCAGGCGGCAGACGGTGTTCTGCGCCTTGCGAGCGCCCGTTCAGCACCCGTAGCGTGAGCGTTATGCTCTCACCGGCCTCATGCACCTCGGCAACTGACGAATGCGCGTTCATCGGCGTTGTCTCGGAGTGATCGGCTCTTCGCCGCGCAATTGCTCCATGGACAAAGGCTCGACCTCATTCGCGGACAGTTGAGAGGTGCCGAGATTGCTGATCCTGGGCGTCAGCAGGAAGAGGCGTTCATAGTGATCCTCGCCTTTGCGGCGCTTACGAAACAGCTGACCAAGTCCAGGGATGTCGCCCAAAACCGGGGTTTTGCGCTTCCGATCATACGTCGTTGTCCGGGTCATACCGCCCAGCATCACACTCTCACCCTGGCGCACGATCATATGCGTTGCCAAATTGGCACCCCCGGTCACGGGCACTCCGTCGATGACCATGCCGTTGAGCTGGGTATCGTCGATCTCAACCTGCATACGGATCCGCATTTCACCGCCATCTTCGATCGCAGATGGTCGCACCCTCATTGTCAGACCATAATCGACCGTAACCGCATCAACCTCGCGCTCACCCTCCAGCTTGATCACTTGCTGGGTGCTGTCTCCAAAGGAGGCTACCTCATTGTTCAATGAAGAGAGTGACTGCCGGGTCACAACCCGAACGGCACCGCGTTCCTCCAACGCCTTCACCCGAGCAATGAACAGCTTTCCATCACCGCTCAGATAGCCACCAGTGATCCCACCCGGGCCGAAGTTTGGACCGCCGCCAAACAGCAATCCAAGGCTCTCAATCCCGAAACCGAAATCAAGGCCAAGCTCTTTAAGTTTCGTGACATTGAGCTCTAGGATCGTAACCTGCGTCTCAACGATCAGCGGCTCAATATCGAGGTTCGCGATCAGCTGTTCATAGACGCCCATGGTTTCCGGGCGATCTCGCACGATCACAGCGTTGACTGTTGAATCGGCGGAAATGCGCGGTCCATTCAAGTCACGTTCGAATTCTCGCTGGTCACCATCGTCCCGGCGACTGAAATCGCGATCTCGATCATCAAATGGTCGGTCGCGTAGGCTACGAAGCCCGGTGGTGGTGTATTCATTGGTGGAGTTCGAAGTGACATTGCCAACTTGCTTAGCCATCACCCATCTGCTCCTGAAGGACAGTCGCAACCCCTGGAATAATCGTCAGCAAGTCAGAATTTCGCACCGGTCTGTCGGCTGCACTGCGATATTTCAGATAGAAAATGCGCACTTCAAACGGACTGCGAAGACCCGCATGCCGGATCACTTCCGAACGAACGCTGGCGCGGGCAAGCGGCGCACGGAGCAAAGGCGAGGCGACAAGAGGCCGTGTCTTTGCAACTGGAACAACAGGCGCGGGAGCGGACAGGGCCTGGGTTTGCAATTGGCCAGCCATATGCTCAACCTTGTCGAGAAAGGATGGCACTCCTGTTGCCAGAACCATCCCGTTCCTAGTCTGAACTTTGTTGACCTTATCCGTAAGGCCCATCGACTCGACCTGATCTCGAACCTTCTCGCCAGCAAATGTAGGGATGGATCGGCTCGAAATCTCATCATTGCTGTAAACCCGGGCAACCGAACCATCCCAGTAAACAACAAGTCCATAAGCACGCGAGATTGTGCCCCAAATCGTCAGCGGATCGTCTTTGAAGACCCCTTGAACCTTGCCTTTCACCCCCATGCTGACCTTTGCGCGAAGGCCCGCTTCGCTAAACAGATCTGCAACAAAGTCGCGCACATCCTGACCACGCGCGCTGATCGATATCGGGCTCTCTTCAAACGGCACCTCCCCAGCGGTTGCACCCACTGGGGAGAGCAAGGCTGCTAAGCTGAGGCTTAGCCATTATTGGCCTGCGCATAACACCCTTGAAAATAGGGAAAATCGAACGGGTGTTTAGGGGGTTCACTCCGCAGCCTCCGCATAAATTTCGTCCGGCTCGGCTGCGTGGGCAACCAAATCCGGAGCGATGTCGAGTTGCCGCACCACATCAAGTGGGACGGCGGGGTTTAATTCGTTGAAACTCAAAACTGGAACATCAAACAGATCGGCCGCACACACGAGGCGCAATGGCTTAGCGCAAATCTTGCGCAGTCAGGATGGCGCGGGCGCCCCCAGCCTCTACTTCCTGCCCGATCAATTTCACGAGATCACGCATGCGTAGAGGATCAACAGCCAAGCGCGGCTGGCCATCAATGCTCGTCAATGTAGCTCGGATCGCATCTTCTGCGCGCGGACCGATCATCATCACTTTCAGACGGCCATCCTCACATAACGGCGCAACAATGTTCCGCCTCAAAGCGATGCGGACTCGCGCTGCAATCATATGCGCCTCACGCTCGGTTTGGCTAAGCCTCGCTGATCGCAGCGATGCAATCGCGCATATTGCGCAATGACACCTGCTCATCAGCCAGGATACGCAGCACCTCGAGGATGGTCTGAATCGGCACGGCGCGAACCGCCTCTTTCACCACCTCTGGATGGGTCTCGCCCAAAACATCAAGCTGATCGGTGACCTCTTGCAGGCCGAGGAACAGGGTCAGATTGCGGCGGAGCAGCTCGCGCATAAATGCAGGCAGACGTTCCTGAATTTGCTCGGGCTTTTCGCACGCTGCACCAAGCGGAGCGTCATAGGCGAGCAGCTCCCAACTTCCTTCGGATGCATGATCCGCCATCCGCTGCACTCGTAGCGCCGGAAGGGCGACGCCGGACACCATTTGTAGATCGTCTTTGGCCGCATCCAGTTCACTCGTCAAAAGCGCCATTTTGCTAGCGCTCATTGCACCCCATTGGAGCGACAGAACCAGTGGCTCGACCTGCGGAGCGGGGCGCGCCTTCAGGATGATTTCCTCCGCGATGGGCGCATCGTCGTCTTGCCCGCGCGCTGCGAATTCACGCATTTTCCGCCCGAGTACTGGATCACGCCAAGCGCCCACCAACATCAGCGTAAGTCCTAGAGCGCAGAACACCGCCCAAGGAAAACCCGGTATCAGTCCGAGCGCCAGAGCGATCGCACCTGCAGCAATGAGTGTACCAGGGCGTGCACCGATTTCAGAGAAGATCGCAGGTGCAAGGTCAGGTTTCGTGCTTGGATCATTGCTACGCGTAACCAGCAATCCGGCAGCAAGCGCGCATAAAAACGCCGGGATTTGAGCAACAAGCCCATCGCCAACCGTCAAAATGGAAAACGTTGCAGCGGCCTCACCCAGTGAGAGACCATGGTACAGTGAGCCAACCGCGATGCCACCGATAAGATTGATAACCACGATCACGATTGTGGCAATTGCATCGCCTTTTACGAATTTCATGGCGCCATCGAGGCTACCGTAGAGTCGGCTTTCCTGCTCCAATTCGCTACGCTTCTTGCGCGCCTCATCTTTGGTCAGCATCCCGGACCGCAGGTCGCTATCGATCGAAAGCTGCTTGCCCGGCATCGCATCTAGGCTGAAGCGTGCGCACACCTCCGCGACCCGCTCTGAGCCTTTCGAGATCACGATAAACTGCACGACTGTGATGATCAGGAAGACGACGAGCCCGACAATGATATTCCCGCCAGCTGCCGTTTCGCCAAATTCAGTGATGATTTGACCGCCATCCATTTCGGTCAAGATCATCCGTGTGGTCGCCACGCTAATCGCAAGCCGCGCAACGGTCGTGAACAACAGGATAGATGGGAAAGTAGAGAATTCGAGCGGGTGGCGAACGCCAATAACAGCTATCACAAGCAGAGCGGCGGCAGTGAGGTTGAAGGCAATGAACACATCCAGCATCGCTGGAGGCATTGGCAAAATGAACATTGCGAAGATTGCTACCAGCCCACCGATCACGACCAGCTGGGCCGTTGGAACCGCCGATGCGGCATTTTTGAGCTTCGCGCTGAGCGCCATCAGAAGTTCACCGCAATCCCGTTCTCGTCAGCAAGTGAGACGTAATTCGCCTTCACCTTGGCAACATAATCTTGAGTTTCACGATAGGGCGGGATCTTCATGCCATGCTTACGAACAGCGCCTTCACCGGCGTTGTATGCGGCAAGCACTAGCTCCAAATTTCCATCGAACGTTTGCCACAATCGACTAAGCAATTTCGCACCGGCATTGATGTTGGTGGTAGGATCAAAAAGATGCTGCGGATCTCTCACTCCCAGATCGCGGCCCGTACCCGGCATGACCTGCATCAGGCCTCTGGCGCCCGCATGGCTGACTGCTCGGTCCCGATATCTAGATTCTTGCTTGATAACAGCGTGAAGCAACAAAGGATCAACCCGGTGCGCCCTGGCCGCTTCCCCAATGATCGCATCGAAACGCGTTCCGTAGCTTTGCGGACTGAGTGCCAGGACCGCTTCGCTGTCCTGATCATTGATCAACCCCAGCCCGTTCAAACCTTCAGCTTCGATGGGACGGCGCGCGCTTTCAGGAGGGATAATTGCGACAATTGATCCATCTCCAAGTTTGAAGGTCTCAGCTTCCAAACTTGGCTCTTTGCTCACCTTTGGGTCCGTTTTTTTCGCGAGAATAAACCTTGGATCACCATCATAACCGCCATCAGGCCGTAACGGCTCGGCTTCTTCTGAGATCATCGTGCTGCGAACAACTCCGCGAGGCCGATTTGCCTTGAACGCTGGCGACTCGATTACTGAGGTCTCAGGGCAATGTCCGAGCAAACCTTCAAAATGTCGAAGCGAATCAACGCTTGCCACTCGAATGGGCGCATCCACCTCGCACTCACCAGGATTCTCGATCGGTTCCGGAGCACGCTCTTTCGCGGCGACCGCAGCCCCGTTCAACAGAGAAAAACTGACGCCAATTACAGTAGATATCGAACCAAATAACTTCATGCGACGAAGAATTCGCCCATGTTTGTTATATAATTTACTTGACATGCGACCTCCTGTTCAGAACTTAGTTCCAAACCAATCAAGTAACCTAGCTATTCGCCAACGGGTCGGGAATCCTGCCTTTGACCCCACCAATCCAGCAACCATGATGGTAAAGGATATTTGATAAGTTTGAAGTGCCAACGTAAACCATGGGAAAACTTGCTCAATTGCCCAGAATTGCGTGCATTGTGCGACGAATCGAGTGCATTTGCCATTTTCGGTTCACCGTAAAATTGGAGCAATTCGTCTGTGACACATTTATGAAGTGATTACTGCAACCGAGTCGAGTCGCCACAAGTTTCACTGGTAACGACTTCAAAGTCCGTTGACTTTACTAACAAGGGTGCAAATAACGTGATTTCCGGGCCTGCCATCCGGAGTCGCGCACGAGGATAAAGTGCCTCACGCGCGCGCAGAATTAGAGCCGGTTTCTGACGGGCGTCTTATGAGGTGAGTGGCAGGCATAAATGGCGGATGAAGATAAAGGCGGCGACAAGACAGAGCTGCCGACTCCCAAGAAGTTGAAAGACGCCCGCGAAAAGGGCGACATTGCCAAGGCACAAGACATTTCGTCCATGCTCGGCACCTTCGGGGCAATTTTATTGCTGCTCGTAGCGGGCGCTTGGATCGCTCGAAGCATCGCCGACTTTGGCGGCCGAGTTGTGAGTCAGGCGGCCAGTGGAGACTTTGACTTAGCCTTCGACGGCCTCGCCGGAGAGGGAGCATTGCTACTGCTTATGCTGAGCGCAGTGGTATTGATCCCCTTGTCCGCGCTGGGCGGATTGTCAGAAATATTCCAGACTCGCGGCCTGTTCGCGCCTAAGCGACTTGAACCGAAATTCGAGAATATCAATCCAATCAAGGGATTGAAGCGGTTGTTCGGTAAAGACGGACTGGTTCAGCTGGTCAAAACACTGGCAAAAGTGCTCGCCGTGCTCTCCGTCGTCTGGCTGGTCGCCTACGGACATATTGAGAAAATGGGCTCGATGCTGCTGCCTGCGTCAGAGCCAGTCTGGCGAGATGGGCTTGGCGCACAGGCGGGATCGCGCGATGCGGCTCTTACCTTCGGTATCGCACTTGAAATCCTCGCCTGGGTTGGCGGGCTTTTCGTAGGGATCGCATTGATTGACAATGTGTGGACTAAACAGCGCTTTCTCAAGAAAATGATGATGAGCCGCCGCGACATCAAACAAGAAGTGAAGCAGGACGAAGGCGATCCTCATGTAAAGGATCATCGCCGCCAGCTGGGTCAAGAATGGGCGCAATCAGGCGCTGTCTCAGCTACCCAAGATGCATCGGCTTTGTTGGTCAATCCTACTCATCTAGCGATCGCGCTCGATTATGATCCGGACCGCGCACCGGTCCCGGTCGTTCTGGCGCGCGGTGATGGTGAGATCGCGCAGGCCATGCGGGAGGCCGCCATTGATGCTGAAGTGCCAATAGTCCGTCACATTCCCACCGCACGCAAACTTTGGGCACGCGGCGAAGTTGGTGAGATGGTTCCGGAGGAATTATTCGATGCCATCGCCGAGGTGATTTTGTGGGCCAAGCGTGCCCGCGCAGGAAAGGCTCCGATGGAATGTGAGCTGGACCATGGCCACACGCCGCCCAGCGACCCAACTGATACAGAACCAATGGAGTTAGAACCGTCATGACCATCGGAACGGTGCTTTCGTCCCTGCTAGCAATTGTCTTGTCTTTGGCATTCGTAATCGCCCTTGCCTGGGGTGGGCTTTACCTGATGCGCCGATTTCAAGACGGGAGCTTTGGGAAGCTTGGCGGCCAGCAAGACACGCGAAATTTGCGCTTTATCAGAGCCCTACCAATCGGCCCGCGTGAACGTCTGGTCCTAATCGAGATTGAGGGCGAGGAGATGCTGCTGGGAGTAACCGCACATTCTATCTCTAGGCTGCGGGAATGGCCCGCTCCTGACTCTACCGAGGCATCCATAGGCACTGCGGACTACGACGCCGAGCAGATGCCAAGTGATGCCCCAAAGGGACGGCCACGCTTTCGGCTTCGCATGTCCGATGAGGGGCAGATATGAGCGCTCGTCACCAACAACTCGAGGGCATAGCGGGCAGCTTGCCTAGCTTGAACGCCGATCAATGTGCCTGGGCGCATCACACGGCTCGATTGCTGGCCTGTCGCGGTATTGTGACATCAGTTGTGCCAGCTTCGTCTGGTCAGGCGGACTGGTACAAGGCAGATGGTCTTGCATTTCGCCCGCCGCTAGAGACGCGCGCGCCGCAGGGCGCAGCGGCTGACGCCTTGGTGAGCGCCTTGGCTTTGCACAATTCGTCGCTAGATGAGATTGAGCAGGCAACAGGCCTCGCCGCTGAGTTCAACAATCACGGCGAGCTGGACGCTGAACTTGCCTGCGTTCAGCTTTCGCGCGCCGGTGAGCCTTTGGGCGAGATCGCACCGCTTGCGTCGCCGCCCATACCGTGCCCGGCAGCCACTCCGGTGCCGGTGCAGCTTTCGCTCGCGGCGACCCGGCTCACATTAAACGAAGCCGAAGCTCTGGGTGGAGGCGATCTGCTGCTGCTCTCTGGATCACCTTGGCCAGTCATTGAAAATGCGACGAGTCCATTAAGCTACGGCGTTGCATTCGATCCGCAAACAGGGCGACTGATCACCGCGCTCACAAACTCCCCCAACAATCTCGAGGCAGCTCCGATGAGTGATCCAAAAGACACCAATCAAATGACCGTGCCAGTGGCTCTGCAATTGCCCGACGCCGTTCTGTCGCAAGATGATTTGACCGCCCTTGCTGATGCTGGATCGATTGATCTTGGGCCGATCACAGAGGGCCTGCAGGTTACAATCAGCGTCGGCGGATTGCCCGTTGGTAAAGGCGAAATTGTCCGCGTGGGTGACCGATTTGCGGTGTTGGTCGAGAGCCCGTCACCTGCTGCGAACCAACCCGACGATCAAAGGACGGACATCGCCACGCCCAAGGCTGAAGAAGCCTCTCCCAGCGAACCATTGGGGGATACGGACGAGCTGACGGCAGAGGCAAAATGATGGAACTCGGGACATTCACCCCAGGTTCCGCGCTGATCACTGTATTGTTGATCGCGCTCGCTCCGTTCCTAGCCGTGATGGTCACAAGTTTCACCAAAATCGTGGTTGTTCTGGCCATCGTCCGCAGCGCTCTCGGCCTGCAACAGACCCCGCCCAATATCGTCCTGAATGGACTGGCGCTCATCCTTTCGGTCTATGTCATGTACCCGACACTTCAAGACATGTCGGCTGCGGCGGGAATGGGCAGCGAAACCGAAGCCAGCATGCCGGGTGAAAATCCGGCTGGGCCGTCTCAGCTTGGCGACACTCAGGAGATCATATCGACCGCTGACAAAGCGAAAGAGCCGCTGCGTAAGTTCCTGCTCGCAAACACTGATGCAGAAGACCGCGCCTTTTTCTTGGCAACACAGCGGCGGATCAGCGGGCCGGAACGCGCGGCAGAGATTAACGACAGCGATTTTGTTATCATTGTACCAGCATTCGCGGTGCGCGAGTTAACAACGGCCTTTCAGATCGGCTTCCTGATTTTCCTGCCCTTCCTGATCATTGACCTGGTAATCTCGAACATCCTGCTCGCGCTCAATATGATGATGCTTAGCCCGGTCACAATCTCACTGCCGTTCAAGATATTGCTATTCGTCGTAATCGATGGATGGGCAAAGCTCAGCCATGGATTGGTGCTCTCCTATGCGATGTAGCAAGGCGAGGCGCTCCACATGAACCTCACTGATATCACGCTTGAGGCATTGTGGCTGGTGCTACTGCTTTCCGCCCCACCCATTATTGCGGCATCAGTGGTCGGCCTGATGGTCGCTGTGGTGCAAGCGGCAACGCAGATCCAAGAGCAAACGCTCCAGTTCACACTTAAATTCTTCGCGATTGTGCTCACCCTGTTCATCACCGCCAGCCTGATGGTTGGCAGCCTGTTCGCCTTTAGCGATAAGATATTCAGCAACCTCAATGGGCTGGTTGGATGAGTGTTGGGGGCGCCCTTGGCCAGTCGCTGATTTCCGCCGCGCCTTGGACAGAACAGGCGCTACTTGTGGGGGCTGCATCAGCGCGGTTCGCCATGGCATTCATCATGTTGCCTTTGTTCTCACCGCAATTAATCCCGCCGCTAGTGCGCAATTCCCTTATCATCGCCTTTGGTTTGGTCGCCCTGTCACTGCCTGTCTCATTCTCCCCCAGCACCTTAACCGCAGGTCAGTGGCTGGCGCTGTTTGGACGCGAAGCGGCGGCAGGCGTTGTGATCGGCCTGTTTTATGCAACCTTTCTGTGGGCGATGGCCTCAGCAGGCGAGATCATCGATAGCAAAACTGGCGCAACCATTGCGCAAGTTGTCGATCCAATTTCTGGCAACACTCAGTCACTCTCCGCCACCCTGCTGGGCAGATTCGCGCAGGTAACCTTCGTAACCGCTGGCGGGCTAACGCTGCTCATTGGAACTTTGATGATGAGCTATGCGCTTTGGCCCATGGGACCGGGCGGGGTTGAGCTTGATATGTCGGCAGTCGCGCTGTTTGAATGGGAATTTGGCCGATACTTTATGATTGCGTTTATTCTCGCTACCCCTGCGCTTATGGTCTTGTTTATGATCGACCTTGGTATGGGACTGCTCAATCGCTTCGCGCAAAACTTCAACGTGTTCATGCTATCGCTGTCGATTAAGGCCACTGCCGCGATCTTTGTGCTCATCTTGATATTGCCCTTGCTCGGCAACCTCGTCGTAAACGAGCTGATGTCACGCGATGCCGTTGCGCAGGGCATGCTGGAGCGCGCAGGCACGCCGCAATGACACAGCGCCCTAACCTTCCGACTGAGGGGCTCGCTACCCGCGCCAGCTCACGGGATGGCTCAGAAGTAGATTCTGAATTGCTCGCGCTGATCGAGGAAATGCGAAGCGCAGCCAAGCGGGACCCATCGCGCAAACGCGAAGTCACCGTCGGCGAGTTCCTGGTCGATGGAGCGCGGGTTCCGCTATCATTAGTTGATCCATTGCAGCAGCTGACCCGGACGGAATCAGCAGCCCTCAGGTTCGCAGGATGGGGGCGCTCCAATGCTGATATTGCGACTTTGCTGGCTATCAGCGAGGGCACCGCTCGCACGCACCTCAACAGCGCAGTCCGCAAGCTGGAGCTTGATGGCATGCGCGGGCTGGTCGCGCTCGCAGGCTTGCTGTTCCACCCGCTGGACTAGTGCTGTGATGCGGTGAGTTGCACCGCCCTATACGATCTGCAGATACCGCATCGTCACTCGCCAACATATGCTGCACCGCATAGTGTTGGAGAAATCTAATGGCCGAAGTGAATCGCAGCCAATCGGCGTTACAATCGCAATCTCAAAATGACGCGAGCCCGCTCAGCGTCGCGGCAAATCTGGTCAATCAAAACCGCGATCCCGTCCTCAATACCGCTGGACTTCGCAGTGATCTGGCGGCACTTCAATCGGCCTTTCCGGCCCAGGCGAATGCGATGGAGCAAGTCGCCCTGGCGCAAATGTCTCCGCGCGAACAGGGCGAATTCATGCGTTCAGGAACGGCGCAGACGCCTGTGGCTGCCAACGATCCCGGCCCCTCTACCGCGACTGTGGTCGCTGACCTGACTCAGCTCACTTTGGATTTGGTTGGCATTGTTGAGCCCACTCCGTTTGCCGATGGCAGCAATGCAATCATTTCACTTGGCCGTTCGATAGGCTCAGCATGGAATGGCAATTGGGGTGATGCTGGCGGGCATCTGCTAAACGGCACGCTCTCGGCCGTTGGCATTATTCCTTATCTTGGCGATGCGGCGAAAGCTGGCAAAGTGGGTAAATGGGCGCAAACCGTTGCTGATGCCGTTTCCATGGCGGCTCGCAATCCAGCGCTCCGCGCAACCATGGAAGCTCCGCTGAAAGAGATTCAGAACCTGGTGAACCGCATTCCGCAAGGCGCGATCGACAGCCTGCCAGCGGGAGCACGCGAATCTCTGGAGCGTATGAAATCTCAGCTTGATGAGTTCTTCGGCGCAGGAGCAAGGGCAGCCGATAATATTCCAGTGCGGCAATTCGACAATGCGGCCGATTTCAACCGCGCCGCCAACAATGCCGCCCCCAACACTCGCTATGAATATGGCAATTACAGCTACACCACCGATGCCAATGGGCGAGTATCCGTAGCCCAGGGGCAAATTGACCTTACTCCTGCTGGACGGAACGATCCGACATTGCAGGCGGATATCGGACGTGAAGGCCGATCAACTGATGTTGGCTTTCACATGATTGCCGATCGATTTGGCGGGCAGACCAATCGGCTGAATGTTGTGCCAGGCAACGGGCGGCCAATTGGCGATGGCGCGCCTAACCTTAATCAAGGTGCATTCAAGCGGTTTGAGAATGAAGTTGGCAGGATAGCCGAGCAACCTGGAAACCGCGTTGAAGTCAGGATACAAGCCGAGTATGACCCAAGCAATGCAAGCGCTCGCCCTGATAGCTTCACTGCTCAATATCGGGTCAATGACGGCGCTTGGAGAACCAGAACCTTCGACAATAAGTAAGCCCTCAGATATGGATTTCACTCAAGCACAGACAAATGTCGTAAGGGCGGTTGCTGGCGCCTTGCCAGTCGATGCATGGCAAGCGGTGATCCTTGATTATGAGATTCGGGAAGTCTCAGACGGCTTCGATTCCGACTATGTTGGGATCGTATTGATATCCGGAAGTGACGGCCAACTGAGGCAGGATCAGTTTCAATTGGATAAAGCCGCACGAGACGCCTGCACCGAGCTATATTTGCAGCGGAAGCGAGGGGCTGGCGACATGATAGCTGGCTTTGTCCTACGCATCGAACAGCCCGGTGCCTTCCAGTTCGACTTCAAAGATCAAATCAAGCGACTGGATGGAGTTTGGGACGCAGAAGCCGAGCAATATCTCGATAAATACTTGGAGCACTACCAGCGTGAGAAGGCGCCTGGGACAACCGGATAAACCTCTTTTTCAACTTGCCCGACTGAGCCAGAAACGCTGGCGAAGAGGCACCTATCGGGTGTGGCGTATATAGCGCATCTGACGTCGTAGGGCAGCGGTTATCCAAAACCGCCTTTGATCAAAGCGGCCACGGGCCTATCCGGGCCGACTGTATGAGCGAGATTGCAACTCATAATTCGCCCACTTGGGGCAAGGAATTGCGCGAGACGACCCTGCTTGCTGCGCCGCTCGCGCTCGCCAATCTGCTGCAGGCTGCGATCTACATCGTCGATGTCATCTTTATCGCTCGGCTTGGAGAAGAACCGCTGGCCGCATCTGGTCTGGCGGCTGGTTTATTCGGCCTTGTTGTATGGACCCTCGCATCATTGGTTGGGGCTGTTGCTCCTCTGATTGCGGAGGCGATTGGCTCACGCTCTACCTCGTTCAGGCCAGTACGCCGCGCAACCAGAATGGCGCTGTGGCTCGCCGTGATCGCTGGCATTGGAGGGATGGGTTTTGCCCTGCTGCTGGATCCGGCGATGCGCCTCACCGGGCAAGAGGCAGCGATTATAGCGCTCGCGAATGAATACAATCAGGTGATCATCTTCTCACTGATCCCAATGCTGTTATCGGCTGCTTTGCGCAATTACGTCTCCGCATTGGGGCGCCCGGTTGTCGCAACCGCCATTACTGCGCTTGGTATTCCCGTGAACGCGCTGGCAAATTACGCCTTTATCTTCGGCAATTTTGGCGCGCCAGAACTCGGCCTGACGGGCGCTGCGGTCGCGACAATCATCACCTCCCTGGTGACCTTAGGCGCTTATGTGGCGATCATTCTCATCAACCCAGCGCTGGCCCGGTATCATATATTCTATCGCTTCTGGCGGCCCGATTGGAAACGGCTCGGCACTATCATTCGCCTCGGCACTCCAATAGCGCTGACCGTGACCGCAGAGGCAGGCGTGTTTAGCGCCGCTGCCTTCCTAATGGGACGCATTGGAGCGGCGGAACTTGCTGGACATATCGTCGCGCTGAATATCGCAGCCTTGGCGTTTCAAGTGCCGTTTGGAGTCGGCCAAGCGGCGACCATCCGCGTCGGCTATCATTATGGTGCACGTGAGATCGAAGGCATCAGGCTCGCCGGATGGGTCGCGCTAATCATCGGCACAGGTTTTATGGCGCTCACAGCAACCGCTATGGTTCTGGTGCCCGAATACTTGTTGCTGATCTTTGTCGACACTGCCGATCCGAAAAATGCAGCATTGGTGGGCTTCGCATTGCAATTTCTTGTGCTCGCAGCCGCTTTCCAACTGGTTGATGGCGTACAGGCTGTCGCCGCGGGAGCTCTGCGCGGACTGCAAGACACGCGCGTGCCAATGTGGATCGCCATCTTCAGCTATTGGGTGCCCGGTTTTGGACTGGCATTGGGGCTGGGGTTCTTCACGCCTTTGCAGGGCATTGGTGTCTGGATTGGCCTGGCTGTTGGCCTAGCTTGTGCGGCCGTTCTTCTCACTTGGCGGTGGGTTTTGCGGGAACGATTGGGTCTAACCGCGCGCCCGCAATGATCCATCCGGATTAGCGGATGTAAAAAAGTGCATGGCGCGCTGTTGACTCCGCGTCCCAGCATCCCCATTTGCCCTGCGCTGGCACTCTCAGGAGGAGAGTGCCAATCTACTCATCAACCTAAGAAGAAAGGTCATCACTATGGCATTTCGTCCGCTGCACGACCGCGTTGTGGTCCGTCGCATCGAAGCTGACCAGAAAACCGCTGGCGGCATCATCATCCCTGATAGCGCACAAGAAAAGCCGAGCGAAGGCGAAGTCGTCTCCGTTGGCGAAGGTGCACGCGACGACAGCGGTGCGCGCATCGCACTCGACGTCAACGCTGGCGACCGCGTTTTGTTCGGCAAATGGTCCGGCACCGAAGTTAAGATCGACGGTGAAGACCTGCTGATCATGAAGGAAAGTGACATCATGGGCGTGATCGGCTGAGCCGAGCGATCCCAATAGCTTTCCAATCAATCCAATTTTTCAGGAGAAACACCAATGGCTGCTAAGGACGTAAAGTTCGGCCGCGATGCCCGTGAAGGCATCCTCAAGGGCGTAGACACCCTCGCCAATGCCGTAAAAGTAACACTCGGCCCGAAGGGTCGTAATGTTGTAATCGACAAAAGCTTTGGCGCACCGCGCATCACCAAGGACGGCGTAACCGTCGCCAAGGAAATCGAACTTGCTGACAAGTTCGAAAACATGGGTGCGCAAATGCTCAAGGAAGTTGCGTCGAAGACCAACGACCTCGCGGGTGACGGCACCACCACTGCAACCGTATTGGGCCAAGCCATCATCCGTGAAGGCATGACCGCAGTTGCAGCTGGCATGAACCCGATGGATCTGAAGCGCGGTATCGATTCCGCCACATCCAAGGTTGTCGAAAACCTCAAAGGCCGCTCGAAAGAAGTCGCTGGCTCATCCGAAGTTGCACAAGTTGGCGTGATCTCTGCCAATGGCGACAAGGAAGTTGGCGAGAAGATTGCCGAAGCCATGGAAAAAGTCGGCAAAGAAGGCGTCATCACGGTTGAAGAAGCCAAGGGCCTCGAATTCGAGCTCGACGTGGTTGAAGGCATGCAGTTCGATCGCGGCTATCTGTCGCCGTACTTCATCACCAACCCGGACAAGATGACGGTTGAACTCGAAAACCCTTACATCCTGATCCACGAAGCCAAACTGTCGAACCTGCAAGCTATGCTGCCGGTACTCGAAGCCGCTGTTCAAAGCGGCCGTCCGCTGCTGATCATTGCTGAAGACATCGAAGGCGAAGCGCTCGCGACCCTCGTGGTCAACAAGCTGCGCGGCGGCCTTAAGGTTGCTGCGGTCAAGGCTCCTGGCTTTGGCGATCGCCGCAAGGCAATGCTGCAAGACATCTCGATCCTAACCAAGGGCGAAATGGTCAGCGAAGATCTCGGCATCAAGCTCGAGAACGTTACGCTCGGCATGCTGGGTGAAGCCAAGCGCGTCACCATCGACAAAGACAACACCACGATCGTCGACGGCGCTGGAGCTGAAGAAGACATCAAGGCCCGCGTCGGTGAGATCAAGGCTCAGATGGAAGCCACGACCAGCGACTATGATCGCGAGAAACTGCAAGAACGCCTTGCGAAACTCGCTGGCGGTGTTGCTGTGATCAAAGTTGGCGGCGCTTCAGAAGTCGAAGTGAAGGAACGCAAGGACCGCGTTGATGATGCGCTCCACGCTACCCGAGCAGCTGTTGAAGAAGGCATCGTCCCTGGCGGCGGTACTGCACTGCTTTACGCTTCTAAGGTTCTAGAAGGCGTTAAAGGCGAAAACGACGATCAATCCCGCGGCATCGACATCGTTCGCCGTGCGATCCTGGCGCCAGTTCGTCAGATTGCTGCGAACGCTGGCCATGACGGTGCGGTTGTTTCAGGCAACCTGCTGCGTGAAGGCGATGAAACTCAAGGTTTCAACGCTGCGACGGACACCTATGAGAACCTCGTAGAAGCTGGCGTGATCGACCCAACCAAGGTTGTACGTACCGCTTTGCAAGACGCAGCTTCGGTTGCTGGCTTGCTGATCACCACTGAAGCGGCGATCACTGACGCGCCGGAAAAAGAAGGCGCAGCGGCCCCTGCAATGCCCGATATGGGCGGCATGGGCGGTATGGGAGGCATGGGCGGCTTCTAAGCCCCCATCACCCAACGCTTACAAGAAGGCCCCGGTGGACGTTCGTCCGCCGGGGTTTTTTATTTGTCGAATGCATGGCTTCCCATTTTGGATCGAGTGGCGCATGGCGATCCTCAGTAATTTTACGAATGAGGGACTGATCCATGAGAACGAAATTTGCAGCGCTGCTCCTCGCGTCTGTTGCTGTGACCGGATGCGACATGATGAGCGCTCCCGCCCAAACCATCGAATGCGCGACCACACAAACCGAATGCATTAACGCTTGGTTTGACGAGAAGTTTGAGGAAGAGCTGAAATTCAGCCCCATCCGGCAGACCGCACTTGGTCGCAAAACGGATTACGACAAGATCGACGACATGAGTCTCGCTGCGCAAGCGGCTCAGATCGAATGGTGGCAGTCCGCTACCGCTGAAATGGAAGCAAACTTCGACTATGATGAGCTGTCAGACGAAGCCAAGCTGTCATGGGACATGTGGCAATTTCGCAAGGATCAGGCCGAAGCTGCGGCTGAGTTCAACAGCCAGGAATACGTCCTCCACCAGATGAACGGCACGCACACATCGCTGCCCAGCTTTGTTATCGGCCAGCATAAGGTCGAAGATGAAAGCGATATGACCGCGTTTATCTCACGCCTCGGCGGAATCGGCACGGCGATGGATCAATTGCTGGAGCGCGCGCAATCAAATGCAGAGGCTGGCACCCGCCCTCCTCGTTTTTCTTATGATGCCGTTATCGCTGAATCGGGCAAGCTCATCAGAGGTGCGCCATTCGATGAAGGTGAGCCATCGGCGTTGTGGGTGGCGAGTGAAGAGCGTCTCGCCGGTCTGGTCGAAACAGGCGCAATCACCGAAGAACGCGCTGACGAATTGCGCGAAGAAGCCCGCGCAGCTCTGATCGATCAGATGGCGCCCGCTTATCAGCGTGTGATTGATTGGTTCACCGAAGATCGTCCGAATGCCGATGAGCAAGCGCAAGGCGTGGGCGCTCTGTCGAACGGTGCAGATTTCTACAATTATCGCTTAGGGCTGATGACCACCACCGACCTGACGGCGGATGAAATTCACGAGATCGGCCTCGCCGAAGTCGACCGCATTCGCACCGAGATGGAGGCGATCAAAGATCAGGTCGAATTTGACGGCGATCTGCAGGCCTTTTTTGCGTTCATGCGCGAGGACAACCAGTTCTATTATCCCAATACAGATGCAGGTGCGCAGCAATATATTGATCAGGCCGAGGAGCATCTTTCCTTCATCAAAACCAAATTGCCTGAATTCTTTGGCACTCTGCCAAAGGCCGATCTGGTCGTAAAACGGGTGGAGCCTTTCCGCGAGCAGGATGGCGCGGCCCAGCACTACCGCGTCGGCACGCCAGATGGTTCAAGGCCTGGTGTATATTATGCCCACCTATCCGACATGCGCGCCATGCCGATCCCCCCGCTGGAAGTGATCGCCTATCATGAGGGCAATCCCGGTCACCATATGCAAAGCTCGATTGCACAAGAGCTGACTGGCATTCCAAAATTCCGCGCGCAAGGCGGCTATATCCCGGCGTTCGGCGAAGGCTGGGCGCTGTATTCAGAAATTCTGGCAAAAGAGATGGGGGCCTATGAAGACCCCTATTCTGATTTCGGCAGGCTAACGACGGAGATATGGCGAGCCATCAGGCTGGTTGTCGACACAGGTATCCATTCCAAGGGATGGAGCGAACAGCAGGCGATCGATTATTTCCTAGAGAACTCGCCAATGCCCGAGACGACGGTACGCTCTGAAGTACGCCGCTACATCGTGATGCCAGGCCAGGCGACCGCTTACAAAATCGGTATGATCCGCATTCAGGAACTGCGCGCCAAAGCGGAAACCGAATTGGGCGATAGCTTCGATATTCGCGGGTTCCACGACACTGTTCTTGGCGGTGGCTCAGTCCCGCTCAGCATCCTTGAGAAACAAGTAGATCAGTGGATCGCACGGTCAAAAGAGAGCTAATATCTCTTCGCTAAAAACACTAGGGCGGGATGGCCTAATTGCCGCCCCGCCCTTTATTTTACATGCACCAGGTTTGGTGACGCTTAGAGTTAGCCGCCGCTGCGGCTGTTCGCTGCGGCCTCGATCACGTCCGCATCCCAAGTGACCTCTGTCTGGGTCTGCGGGTTGAACCGCGTATTGGCATAACTGGCTGCTTCTGCTGCAGCGATTTCGTCAGCGGTTAGGAACTCACTTGGTTCAAGCGCAAACACATCAATACCGCGCGTGATCTCGGTCCCATAAATCCGTCCATTGTACCAATAGGACGACCAATAACCGCCGACCACCAATTGCTCTTCATCAATTGGGCCGCGATCAAAATAGGCAATCTCAACTGGCTGCGAGCTATCGGTGAAATCCATCACGCTGATCCCGCCCTGATACCAGGATTGGACGAATAGATCGCGGCCCGGCACCGGAACGATTGAGCCATTGTGCGCAACACAGTTTTCCTTGTCGCCTTGCGGCGCAGGCATTTTGTAGTGACTGCGAAACTCAAGCTTGCCCTCTACGATATCGTAGATCGCATTCGCGCCCCAGGTCATCGGGTCAGATGCGCGGCAACGCGCACGTCCGCCGCCGCCCCATTCATCGGTGAAGATCACTTTCGTGCCGTCATTGTTGAACGTTGCGGAATGCCAATAGGCAAAACCTTTGTCGAACACCGCATCAATCCGCACCGGGTTCATCGGATCAGAGATGTCGAACAAAATGCCATTGCCCGAGCACGCACCTGCAGCGATATTCTTGCTTGGGAAGACCGTGATATCGTGGCATTCGTCGGTCGGGCGCGTATCCTGCGTGCCTTCGCCGCTATCACCGCCAGTCCAAAGGCCAGCGATACTTCCGGTTTCTGGATCAGCGAAGACGCGGGGCGATTTTACGATGCGCGACTGAGACGGGTCGGCAAGCGGAATCTCGATCACATCAATGCTGAACAGAGCCGTCCGAGTATCCCCGGCAATATCGCCAACACAGCTAAGCCAGCTCATCTTCTTCCCGAATGCTTGAGGTGCCGGAATTGTAAACGATAATCTTTGCGTCATCGGCGCTGACGATGGAGTGCGTATGGCTGCCCCGGCAGGTCTGTACGCCGCCGACTTGGCGCGGACGGGCAAGGTCTGAGATGTCGAAGATGCGAAGGCCGCGAAAACGTTCTTTGCTCACATCTTCAACCACGCCTTGCAGACCGCAATCGACGCGTCCCCGCGTTTGCTCAACGCTCATCACTAGGATGTCACCCACAACCGACACGTCTCCTTGGCCGCCGGGACATACGACTGAGCTCATAAGGTTTGGCGCGCCGTC
This sequence comes from Erythrobacter sp. SN6-5, assembly GCF_057364945.1. Classification (NCBI taxonomy): domain Bacteria; kingdom Pseudomonadati; phylum Pseudomonadota; class Alphaproteobacteria; order Sphingomonadales; family Erythrobacteraceae; genus Erythrobacter; species Erythrobacter sp. SN6-5. The sequence continues at coordinate 1,182,844 of NZ_CP200282.1, read as the reverse complement.
TTCGCTCAGTTTGTAGATGTTAAATCCGTGATAGCTGCCAGCGACCATGATATCGTCGAAGAAGGCCATGTCGGTGTTGGCAAAATCGAGCAGGGGTGAGCGCTCAGCGAACTTTGTGAGGTCTTCTTCCTCTTCGCGCAGCGGTGTATCCTCGGCCGGCTGTGCGTCTGCTTTGGGGTCAGTTGCCTTTACTGCTTCGTCAGCTGTCTTGTCGGCTTTGTCCTTTTCCTCATCAGGAATGGCTGGCCGCAAATCGGCGGGATTCGCCGGGTCAAAGAAACCAGCGGGTTTTGATAGGCTGGCCACCTTACGCAGGTTGAGGATTGCCTCTCCTGCATCTGCAAAACCAGCTTTCAATGTCGCACGGGGATCGGCAGAGAGACTGGCCAGAACGAGGTTCATCTTGTCGATTTCGCTGGTTTGATCGCTGTCCACATCACTTGCGAACTTGAACAAGACCGGATCAGCTGCGCTGCCGGGCTGGTCGAGCAAGTCTTCGACCATGTCGATCGCGCCCTCATGGTGAGCGATCATCAGAGTGAGGAATTGTCGGTCAAACTCGACCCCCGAGGCGGCTGCCAAAGCAGCCATTTGATCCGGGCTAGCCATGCCGGCCATCATGTGATGCATGTGCGCCGCGTGGCTAGCATGACCGGGCAATTCAGTCGGCTCGCCGCGATCTTTCAGCCAACTTTCCATGAACTTGATTTCATCGGCTTGGCTTGCTTCGATCCGGCCAGCAAGCGTTACGACTTCTTCGCGGTTCGTGCGGTCTTTCACCAGAACCGCCATATCTACCGCTTGTTGATGGTGTACAATCATACCTTGCATGAAGCCAACGTCAGCCGGTGAATGCGTAGTCGCCGCAATCTTGGTTGCCTCATCGGCGCTCAGCACGCGGCCTTCCTGCCCGGGTGCGCCAGGCTGCACAATCAGAGCGTCTTGCGCCAGCGCAATGCTTGATGTGCTAAGCAAAAGCCCAGTAATCGCGAAGCTTGAAGTTTTTACGATCTGTGTTGTGCGAATCATTAGAAATTTACCCTGTTCAAAGCTTGACGATCACACTGCCGAGGCGCTCGCTACAGTCAAGATCAATCAATGCATCGCAATGCGCAGTCGGCGCGGTACGGACCTCGTAATCGATCCATAGAGTGATAACCCACGCCGCCTTGGCTGGTGTCCAGCGAATCCGGTCGCTTGCGACACACCGTTCATCGCGAGCGATGAAACTAAAGCTTGCCGCGGCGAATCGCCAATTGTTAAGCCTCCGATAACCCTAGTTGAGTATATTCGCTTCATGTTCAAACGTCGTCTCGCACCACTTTTCGCAGGCTTAGCGGCCACACTCCTGATCTCCAGTCCAGCATCTGCGCAAGGCAATGAACTGCTTGCCAGCTTTGACAATGCGTTGGGAACTAATGTTCGCGACCCGCAGAGTTTTGAGGCCGTTTATGCCTCCGGCTTTGAGCAGCGGATTGCTGAACTCGCCGACGGCGACAAAGGACGCATCGGAGTTGCTGCCGTCGATCTTGCAACAGGCGACCAACTTTATGTTTTGGGTGACCAGCTGTTTCCAATGGCATCGACCAGCAAGATTGCGGTCGCCGGTGCCTATCTCGAGATGGTTGAGCAAGGACGCTATTCGCTGACAAGCGAGTTCCCGCTGCTCATTCCGATCCGTTCGGCCAAATATTCAAGCGCCGCAGCACCCGTGCGCAAAGGCAATTACATGCAGGCGATCGATCTCATAGAGATTATGATCACTCGCTCTAGCAATCCGGCAACCGATGCTTTGCTCGCGGCAGTTGGCGGGCCAGAACGCGTCAATGATTGGGTACGCCGCCAGGGCATTGAGAACTTCAGCATTGACCGTGATATCGCCACTTTGGTCCGCGATGATGGGGAATATGATCCAGCTGCATGGATTGATCCGCGGGATTCGGCGACACCCAAAGCGATGATCCAGTTGCTCCAAGGTCTCTATCGCGGAGACTTCCTATCCGCGCAAAGCCGCCGTGTCCTGCTTGGCGCGATGAGCCGCACTCGCACCGGTAAGCGCCGCATCGTAGCGAACATGCTGAAGCGGATGCACGGGTCAGTCACAAGACAGGTTCGCTCAATAACACGTCGAGCGATATTGGAATTATCGAAGCACCAGATGGCCGTGCAATTGCCGTCGCCATTTATGTGACCGGGCAAGGGTCACGACTGGCCCGCGAACGCCGGATCGCCGCAATTGCGCGTGCGCTTTATGATGGCTTCGGAGCCAAAGCGCGCAATCAGCAAAATTGGACAATCGCTCCGCACACTGGTGGCTGAGCACGTCGGAAATCTGCCGGATAGAAAACGCGGCGCATGGAAAAAGGGCGGCACCTATCTGGCACCGCCCTCAATCTAATTAGCTAAAGCTAAAAGGCTGAATTATTCAGCAGCTTCGCCGGTCATTGCTTCTTCAGCAGCTTCGGCAGCGCCTTCCGCAGCTTCAGTTACTTCAGCAGCAGCGCCTTCGGCAGCTTCGCCAGTTGCATCAACTGCATCGCCAGCAGCTTCTGCAGTCGCATCAGCAGCGCCTTCAACAGCTTCCGCGCCATCTTCAACAACAGAAGTTGCGTCAGCGGCCATCGCGTCAACGGTTTCACCAGCTTGTTCAGCGGTTTCAGAGCATGCAGCAAGGCCAAGAGCCGAACCAGCAACAGCGGCAGCAAGAATAATTTTACGCATAGGATTCAATTCCTTATCCAGCGAGTGTGTTAAGCACATCCGGTCCCCCCGGAGAATGCCAAAGCCAAGTCTAGAACGCCCAGCTTCGAGATCCTAAATAGTGGCAACTTTATGGCAACGCAAGGTCAAATCGCCTTTTTCGCCATTTTTCCGCCTTATTTGCCGCCCGTTCTGTCGTTGCTCACTATTGCGTGGGTGATAGCCGCCATGCCTCGACCAAACCGGCTTATCACCTGCCTTGCACGGTGCTAGCACCGCATCATGGCCGAGCAACAGCACCTCTATCTCGTCGATGGTTCATCCTATATTTTCAGGGCGTATCACCGCCTGCCTCCTCTGACCGATCCCGAGGGAACGCCGGTCGGCGCAGTCTATGGTTACACCACCATGCTTTGGAAGTTAGCCGAAGACCTCGACCAAGCCGATGGTCCGACTCACATGGCGGTCATTCTGGATGCCTCATCCAAATCATTCCGCAACGATATTTATCCAGAGTATAAGGCAAACCGCCCTCCTCCACCGGAGGACTTGGTGCCGCAATTCCCGCTTATTCGGGATGCGACAAGGGCGTTTAGCCTGCCTTGCATTGAGCAAGAGGGATTGGAGGCCGACGACTTGATTGCCTCCTATGCCCGGGCGGCGCAGGCACAAGGTTGGAATGTGACCATTGTGTCGTCTGACAAGGATTTAATGCAATTGGTGGGTGAGCGCAGCGGCGGACGGGTCGACATGCTCGACACGATGAAAAACCAGCGCATCTATATCCCTGAGGTCGAGGAAAAATTCGGCGTCGTCCCTGAACTGGTTGGCGATGTTCTCGCTCTGATGGGCGATAGCGTCGACAATGTTCCCGGCATTTATGGTGTCGGCCCAAAGACAGCGAGCAAACTCATCGCTGAACACGGCTCGCTCGGCGCAGCTCTGGATTCGGCACCAGACATGAAGAAGTCGAAGCTGCAGGAGCGGTTACTCGGCGGGCGCGAGGAAGCAGAGTTGAGCCGCGTGCTGGTGGCGCTCAAGGAAGATGCCGATCTACCGCAACCGCTTGATGGCTTTAAGCTCGAAAGTGTGCCTGCCGAACCGCTGGCGGCCTTTCTCCAAAAACATGGTTTCACCAGCCTGCTGAAACGCCTCGGAGCGGGCAGTGGTAGCCCTGAACGCGCGACAAACCTGGATCCTGCCAAAGCCAAAACAGCGGGCGATGCAGGCACGGAAGATGGCAGCGGTCAGGCGCTTCCTGAGATGCCAGCCGTTGATCGCAGCACCTATGAAACGGTGCAGACCATGGAACGTCTGGAGGACTGGGTTTCTCGTGCGTTTGCAGCGCGAAAGGTGGCTGTCGACACCGAAACATCCTCGCTTGATGCGATGCAGGCTGAGCTTGTCGGCGTCAGCCTCGCGTTGGGTCCAAACGATGCCTGCTATATCCCGCTCGCTCATGGCGGTGTGGATCTGCTCTCAGAAAAGCCAGAACAAGTGGACCGCAACGCCGCGCTCGCTGCGCTGAGACCTTTGTTCGAAGCTGATGCCGTTCTGAAAATCTTCCAGAACGGCAAATATGACCTCAACGTTCTGGCACAATACGGCCTGGCCGTCAGTCCGATCGAAGACACAATGGTGATGAGCTTTGCTCTGGATTCTGGGCGCGGTGAACAAGGCCTTGGCGGCGGGCATGGAATGGATGATCTTTCCGTCCGCCATCTCGACCACACGCCATTGTCATTCAAAGAAGTCTGCGGAACCGGCAAGAAGCAAATCCCATTTGGCGAGGTCCCGCTCGACCGTGCGACCGAATATGCCGCCGAAGATGCCGATGTAACGTGGCGGCTCTATCAGCATCTCAAACCGCGCCTCTCATCAGAAGGAGGCTCGCAAATTTACGAGCGGGTTGACCGGCCACTGATTCCGGTTGTCGCGGCGATCGAGCGTGAGGGCATCAAGGTCGACCGTGCACGGTTGGCAAAGCTGTCCGAGGAATTCGCGACAGAAATAGCCTCTCTCGAGAAACAAATTCATGCTGACGCCGGGCAAGAATTCACCGTTGGCAGCCCGAAGCAATTGGGCGAAATCCTGTTTGATAGGCTCGGCTATAAGGGGGGCGTAAAGGCAAGAGTGGACAATATTCAACCGATCACAGCACGCTGGAGAAACTTGCCGGTCAAGGCGCAGAGATCGCCAACAAAGTGCTCGAATGGCGCCAATTGGCGAAGCTCAAATCAACCTACACCGACGCTTTGCAACAAGCGATCAATCTCAAGACCGACCGCGTGCACACAAGCTATAGCTTGGTAGGCGCACAAACAGGCCGGCTGTCTTCCACCGATCCGAACCTACAGAACATTCCGATCAGAACTGCTATTGGACGCCAGATCCGCGAAGCCTTTGTGCCCGAGCCCGGTAACGTCCTGCTTGCCGCTGACTATTCGCAAATCGAATTGCGACTGGCCGCGCATATGGCCGATGTTGGCACACTCAAGGAAGCCTTTGCCTCAGGCGAAGACATCCACTCACGCACTGCGAACGAGATGTTCGGCGAAGTAACCAGAGATACCCGCGCCCAGGCAAAGACGATCAATTTTGCTATTCTTTACGGCATATCGCGCTGGGGGCTGGCGGGCAGATTGGAAGTAGAACCGGACGAAGCGCAAGCCATGATCGACACTTATTTCAAGCGCTTTCCCGGCATCCAGAGATACATCTTGGAAACGCTGGAGACGGTGCGCGAGCGCGGATATTCCGAGACCCTTTTCGGGCGAAAGACTTGGTTCCCCCGGATCAAGTCAAAGAACCAGGCTGAACGCCAAGGCTCCGAACGCGCGGCCATCAATGCGCCTATCCAAGGCACCAGCGCAGACATTATCAAACGCGCCATGGTGCGTATGCTGCCCGCCTTGGAAGAAGCAGGCCTATCCAATGTTCGCATGCTTCTGCAGGTTCATGATGAATTGGTGTTCGAGCTACCTGAAGAGGATGTGGCCAAGGCCAGCCCGGTTATCGAGCGCGTGATGGCGGAAGCCGCGCTGCCTGCGGTCAAGCTCGATGTGCCATTGCAGATTGAAATCGGGACCGGACCAAGCTGGGATGCAGCGCACTAGTTGGTTGCACGCCATGTCTGCGCAGCGAGCATGCGGGCGCATCCATGGTTGTATTCGTGTACGCGTCTGCATAGGTGCGCATCATGCTTGATCAATTCAATCCCGCAAATCTCACCATCGATTGGTTCGCATGGGGCGTTGCTGGCCTCGCCCTGTTGCTGGCAATCGGGATTGCATACCTGATCTACCGGCTCGTCTATGGTGCGGTCGGCAAGCTGACCAAAATGTCCCAAACAACGGCGGACGAGATGATCGTTGAGCGTGTCCGCCTTCCGATCAAATGGTCATTCATTGCGATCGGCATCACGATCGCGGCGCAAATGAACGCCGAATTGCAATCTATCTGGGAACCGCTGGCCAAATTCCTGCGCCCGGCGCTGCTGGGTTGGATCGCTTACACTCTGGTGAAGGGCTTTACCGCGGCGTTGGAGCTGAGGCTGGAGGCCTCGAACGATCCCGTAGCAATGCGCAGTCGCAAAACCCGGATCGCCATTTTGAGCCGGACGGCAACGTTTACGATCATTTTTATCACGGTCGGCTTGATGCTCCTTGGCATTCCCGCCGTTCGCGACATTGGCACAACGCTGCTGGCATCAGCGGGCTTGGCTGCGCTAGCGGTAGGTGCCGCGGCTCAACCTGCGCTGAAGTCACTGATTGCGGGACTTCAGGTCGCTTTGACTGAGCCTATGCGGCTTGGCGATATGGTCAAAGTGGATGGCGAAGTGGGCCGCGTTGAGGAGATCCATATGAGCTTTGTCAAAGTTCGCACCTGGGACGAAAGAGCGCTGATCGTCCCAACAACCCGCTTTCTCGACAACAGTTTTGAAAACTGGTCACGCAAGAGCGAAATGCTGACCGGCCCGGTCTTCCTGCACCTTGACCCGGCCGCTGACGTCCCGCCAATTCGCGCCGAATTTGAGCGCTTCGTAGGCTCCCACGAGCTGTTTGATGGGCGCACCTGCGCGATGCTGATGACAGAAGCTTATCCAGAAAGCATGGAGCTGCGCCTGTCCATGAGCGCGGCGACCATTGGCGATCTGTGGACCCTACGCTGCGCAGCGCGCGAGCACATGATTTCCTGGCTGCGAACCAACCAGCCGGATGCATTGATCCGGCACCGGCTCGAAGTGCAATCCGCCAATGAACGAGCGCAAGGAAACTGACGCTCACTTAGAACGGCGCATCACTCGTGCTTTTTGGCTCGGGTTGGTTCCAGTTTCTCTGGTTGCAAGAAGCCGATTGGATTGACTTCAGCTGCCCGCTTTTTCAGCTCACCGCGCATCTTGCGATATTCTGCTTCCATCTTTCCAGTAACGGTTGCGCGCGAGATCTTTGAGTGCCTCTTCAAAGTCCTTTGCCGTCACCTCTTCAACATCATTGCCCATGCGGTGAAGCGCATTAAGGCCCGCCCTGCGCACGACATCTTCGAGGTCCGCACCAGTGAAGCGCTCGGTCTTGCTGGCCACTACGGATAGGTCGACATCATTAGCCAATGGCATCTTCGACGTGTGGATCCGCAAGATATGCTCGCGACCTTCCGGATCAGGTGTTCCGACATAGACCAGCTCGTCAAAACGGCCCGGTCTAAGCAACGCCGGATCCACCAAAGTCGGACGATTGGTAGCTCCAATCACAACCACCGATTGCAAGTCCTCCATACCATCCATCTCAGCCAGAATGGTGTTCACGACGCGGCCGGTTACCTGCGGTTCGCCTTGGCCCGACCCACGCGCGGGCACGAGGCTATCAATCTCGTCGATGAAGATGACACATGGGGCAACCGCACGAGCGCGCGCAAACATGCGAGTGATTTGTTGCTCGCTCTCGCCATACCATTTTGACAAAAGATCGGAGCTTTTCATCGAAATGAAGTTCGCCTCGGCCTCTTTCGCAACGGCCTTCGCCAGCAATGTCTTACCAGTCCCGGGGGGACCATAGAGCAGGAAGCCTTTGGCCGGACGAATACCCAGACGACGGAACGCATCGGGTTTCTTGAGTGGTAGCTCAATGCCCTCTTTCAGTTTCTCAATTGCGTCGCCGACGCCGCCAATGTCGTCCCATTTGACATTGGGCATTTGAACCATGACCTCGCGCATCGCGCTCGGCTGAATCCGCTTCAACGCACCGAGGAAATCCTCGCGCGTCACACAAAGCTCTTCGAGAACCTCCGGCGGGACCGTCCGCGCATCAAGATCAAGCTTAGGCATAATCCGGCGGACGGCATCAATTGCAGCCTCGCGCGCCAAGGCCGCCAGATCCGCACCCACGAAACCGTGAGTAACGCGGGACAATTCATCCAGATCAACCGCGCTCTCAAGCGGCATTCCGCGAGTATGAATGGACAGAATTTCACGCCGCCCCCCTGGTCGGGAACACCGATGACGATTTCTCGGTCAAACCGGCCCGGGCGCCGCAAGGCTTCATCGATCGCATCTGGCCGATTGGTCGCGGCGATCACAACAAGGTTTGCACGCGCTTCTAGGCCGTCCATCAGCGTGAGCAATTGCGCAACCAGGCGTTTCTCCGCCTCGCCAGGGACGTTCTGCCGCTTAGGCGCGATTGAGTCGATTTCGTCGATAAAGACAATTGCGGGTGCAGCGCGGGTCGCTTCTTCAAACACCTCGCGCAGCCGCTTTTCGCTCTCACCATAGCCGGAGCCCATAATCTCCGGGCCATTAATGGTGAAAAACTCAGCATCGGATTCGTTCGCAACAGCCTGAGCCAGGCGCGTTTTACCAGTTCCAGGAGGGCCATGCAGCAATACGCCCTTTGGCGGATCGACACCCAGACGGGTAAAGAGCTCTGGATAGCGCAGCGGCAATTCCACCATCTCGCGCAGCGCCTGAATCGTATCGGACATACCACCGACATCGTCGTAATTGACCACGGCGCGAGCATCACGTGGCTCTTCAAACTCGGTTCGCAATTCGACTTCGGTATTTTCGTCGATATGCACGATGCCTTTAGGCACAGTGGCGAAAACGGACAGTCGGATTTGTGTCAGTGCATAGGCTCGGCGCACGGAGCATCTGGCGAACGTCAGAAGGCATGTTCTGGACCGGTTGTTGGCCGGTGGTTGCAACCAAATCGCCTGCGACCAAAGGACGGCGAAAGAAGTTCCGCTTCAAGGCCTGCGTCGGCCCTTGCAACCGCATCTCGCGCTGAGCTGGTGCGAAGACTACCCGTGTCGCCGGGCGGGATTCTGCCGCGCTTATTTCTACCTTTTCTCCAGAGCCAGCCTCTGCATTGCCGCGTTGCAGACCGTCGAGCCGCACAACATCCAGCGTGTCGTCCTCAGCGTAGGCTGCCATGGCAATCGCGGCAGTCGTTCTTTTGCCAGCGATCTCAACAATATCGCCTTCAGTTATTCCGAGAGTTTTGAAAGCTGAACGCGGCATACGCGCGATGCCCTGACCCGATTCCTCCTGCCGGGCTGGCGCCACTTGCAGCCTTGTTGTTCGGGTCGGCGGCGCAGCTTCGGCATCAGCCATTCATCACTTCCTCTTCGGGCGGTTTTCTAACTACAGGCTCTTGTAGCTAGGAAGACTGGCGTGGGAATGCAAATGTGCACGGACAGCGCCGTGCCTCACAGTGGACTCAGGACAAAACAACGAGCGGACCGGGAGTCGCGTCAAAGGGAGAAAACGCGCGCCCAAAGAAAAAGCCCGGTCCAAAGACCGGGCTTAAAAGTTTGGGAGAGGATGCCTGTTAGGCATGGCAGTCATATGCAGAAACGGGCTATTTTGTGCAAGTGCGAAAGGCGCATTTACAATTGCAGAAAATGCAACAAAGTCTACTTATTATGATTTCAAGTATCTGATTTTAATGCATATAGTAGTTGTAATTGTCGCAAAAATGTCATGCTATACCGCCGCCTTGAGCTTTGTAGGTCGCCTGAAATGTTGCAGTGCAATGTTTGCATGCGTATGCGGCAATCCATCCAAATTGCCACCAAGCAATCATACCACTCGAAACTCTAGGCTTGACCCAGGCAGCTCACCAAAGCGCACGGTCAGGTGGTGACAGCCAATCCTCAAACGACTAATCGACAGACCAACAATCAACCTCAACCAAGGCCAGCCCCATCCATGAACAAGCTTTTTCCAGATGCAGCGAACGCTCTTGAAGGTGTGATCACAAATGACATGCTGATCGCCGCTGGGGGATTTGGTCTGTGCGGCATTCCAGAACGACTCCTAGATGCGATCCGCGACAGCGGCGTAACTGGCCTGACATTCGCCAGCAACAATGCCGGGATCGATAACGAAGGCATCGGCAAGCTGCTACGAACCAAGCAGGTCGCAAAAATGATCAGCTCATATGTTGGTGAAAACAAAGAGTTCGAGCGGCAATTTCTTGCTGGCGAGCTTGAGGTGGAATTCTGCCCACAAGGCACGCTGGCCGAGCGCATGCGCGCAGGCGGTGCAGGTATACCGGGCTTTTTTACCAAAACCGGTGTGGGCACCGAGGTCGCCAAGGACAAAGAGCATAAGGACTTTGATGGGGAGACCTACATCCTCGAACATGGGATCTTTGCCGACCTTGCCATCGTGAAGGCATGGAAAGCGGATGAGACAGGAAACCTTGTGTTTCGCAAGACAGCGCGCAATTTCAACCAGCCCGCCGCGACTTGCGGCAAGGTCTGCATAGCAGAGGTCGAGGAAATCGTTCCTGTTGGCGAATTGAGTCCAGATGAAATCCATTTGCCCGGTGTGTTCGTGCAGCGCCTGGTCCTTGGCGCACCCTACGATAAACAAATTGAATTCCGCACGACGCGCGAGCGCGTCAGCGCCTGAATAGCGGCGGCTAGCGCTAAAGGCTGATAAATGTTCTCCCACCGCTCGCCCTTGATAGCCGGAATGCTCGTCGCAGCATTTGCGCTCAATGGCTGTGTTGCGGCGGTCATTCCTGTCGTTGCGGGAGGAGCCCTTGCCGGAGCGAACGCCGACCGTGACAGACAGGAAGCGGATGAACCAGACCCGCGCGTGGAGATCGAACGGGGAGCGCCTGAAGGCACCATCATCGATGAGAGCGCTTTCACACCGGATAAACGGATAGCAACACCTGGCTCTCCTGATACGTCAGCACCAATTAGTAGCGAATATGCAGCCCTGATCGCTTATGCAAGCGACCAGGCGGGGCAGATATTGCGGCAAACAGATAAGGATGCTCCGCGAGCTAGCACGGCGGTCCTCACCAATCCGCCAGCACTTGATGGCAAGCGCGACGACTGCGGAGAACGCACACCAACCGTGCTGATCGACTTAGACCCAGGCGATGGTCTGTTCACACCGCCAAACGCGCCAAACGCTCAACCCGCTCTCGCAGAAGGTTTGGCTAACCTGCGGGCGCTGGGCCTTGAGATAACCTGGCTCTCCGCCAATTCTGCAGCTGATGCGGGCAAAGTGCGGCGCGCCCTGCATGCCTCTGGTCTTGATCCGGACAAATCGGACAACCTGCTGCTAATGCGATATCAGGCCGACCGTAAACAAACACGGCGCGGCGAATTGTCTGAGACCCATTGCATCGTTGCCATTGCTGGCGACACCCGCAGCGACTTTGACGAATTGTACGATTATCTTTTGAAACCCGAAGCCGCCTTTGCCCTCGAGTCCATAATCGGCAATGGCTGGTTCCTTATTCCCCCTGTGCTTGATCAAAATTGAAAGCAACACACATGTCAGATAAAAAAACCGGTTGGTCTCGTGACGAAATGGCAGCACGCGCCGCGCAGGAATTGCAAGACGGCTATTATGTCAATCTTGGCATTGGCATACCGACATTGGTCGCCAATCACATTCCAGAAGGCATGCATGTAACCTTGCAAAGCGAGAACGGTATGCTTGGAATTGGACCGTTCCCTTATGATGACGAAGTGGACCCGGACCTGATCAACGCGGGCAAGCAAACCATCAGTGAGCTGCCGCACTCGGCATATTTCGATAGCGCTACCAGCTTTTCCATGATCCGCGGCGGTCACATTGACCTGACAGTGCTCGGCGCCATGGAAGTTGCCGAGAACGGCGACATCGCCAATTGGATGATCCCTGGCAAAATGATCAAGGGCATGGGCGGTGCGATGGATCTGGTTGCTGGGGTGAAGAAGATCATCGTCGTGATGGATCACAACAGCAAAGCGGGCGATCCGAAGTTCATCCCTGGATGCACATTGCCGCTAACCGGTAAGAATGTCGTTGATATGATCATCACGAATTTGGGCGTCTTCCATCGTACAGACCATGATAGCCCGTTTCGCCTTATTGAGCTGGCACCTGGTGTCAGCGAAGCGGAAATCGCCGCCAAAACAAGCGCAAAGTACGAAGTGGCTCTAGCCTGAGGCTCGAAGGCAATGTGGCTAGAAAATCCGCGAAATCCAAACGCACCACTGGCGGGCCTGCGCGTGGTGGAGTTGGCGCGCGTATTGGCCGGGCCATGGGCGGGCCAAATTCTCGCTGACCTTGGGGCTGACGTTATTAAGATCGAGAGTCCCCATGGCGATGGCACCCGGTTGTGGGGTCCGCCTTGGATTGAGCGTGAAGGCCGGGACGGAGCGACTGAACGCGAAGCCGCCTATTACCACGCCTGCAATCGCGGAAAGCGGTCTGTGAAAGCCGATTTTTCAGTCGAGCACGATCTCCAACTCGTGCGTAACCTGTGTGATGAGGCAGATGTTGTGCTGGAGAATTTCAAGCCCGGCACGCTGTCAAAATTCGCCTTAGACTATAAGAATATCGTTCAGTCCAACCCCAGGGTCGCATATTGCTCCATCAGCGGGTTCGGCCAAGACGGGCCAAGGCGCGATGAACCCGGATACGACTTTGTCATCCAAGCGATGAGCGGTTTCATGTCGCTAACCGGGGAGCCGGACGGGGAGCCCATGAAACATGGCGTATCGATCTCCGATCTTACATGCGGCCTCTATGCTGCCAACGCCATCCAGGCTGCATTGCTCATGCGAGAGCGCACTGGCAAAGGTCAATGGATCGATATGAGCTTGCTCGATTGCTCTGTCGCCTTGCTGGCCAATCAAGCGACGAGTTATTTCACGACGGGCCAGGTGCCGCCGCGCATGGGCAATGCGCATGCTCAAGTGAGCACCTATGGCGTATTCCCCACTCGCGATGACCCGGTCGTTCTTGCGCCCGCCAATGATGGTCTCTTCCGCAAGCTGCTGAGCGTGCTCAGGCGTGATGATCTGCTCAAGGATGAGAGATTTGCGACGAATGAAGCACGTATTGCCAATCGGGGTCTGGTTGACGTCATGATCGCTAATGAGACTGCGAATTGGGCGCGCGACGACTTGCTAAAGGCCTGTGCAGCCGCCGGAGTGCCCGCTGGCCCGATCAACGATCTTGACCACGTGTTTTCGGACCCGCAAGTGAAGGCGCGTGGCCTAAAGGTAGAGCTCGATGGACAGCCGAGCGTGCGCAGTCCATTTACTTTCTCTGATGCAGAATTGGCGCTGGATCGCCCATCACCAAGGCTTGGTGAAGACACCCCAGAGTCGCAGATAGCTAGTTCGTTTAAGTAAGCGCTGCCTTCAGTGTATCGACCAGATCCGTGCGTTCCCATGGGAAGAAATCGCCTTCCGCCTGACGGCCGAAATGACCATAGGCCGCACTTCTGAGATAGATCGGCTTATTCAGACCAAGGTGCGTCCGAATGCCGCGCGGCGTCAGACCGCCAAGGCTCTGCATGCCGATGATCGCTTGTTCGATACGGTCATCACCGACTGTGCCGGTACCGAAGGTGTCGACATAGAGCGATAGTGGCCTTGAAACACCAATCGCATAGGCGAGCTGAATAGTGCAGCGCTTCGCCAGTCCTGCTGCGACGATATTCTTCGCCAAATAGCGCGTAATATAGGCCGCGCTGCGATCAACCTTGGTCGGGTCTTTGCCGCTAAAGGCACCTCCACCATGCGGGCTCGCACCGCCATAGGTATCGACAATGATTTTGCGCCCGGTCAGGCCAGCGTCTCCATCCGGGCCGCCAATTTCAAAAGCGCCGGTTGGGTTAATGTGCCAGACCGTCTCATCGCTTATGAAACCATCTGGAAGGACGGCACCAACCGCGCCTTTAACGTAGGCTTTGAGCTCTGCCTCTTTCTCACCTTCGTGATAGCCAGGGGCATGCTGCGTAGAGACCACAATGGCCGTGCAGGCCACCGGCTTCCCATCGCGATAACGCAAGGTCACTTGGCTTTTCGCATCCGGTTCCAAAAAGGAGCAGCGCCCGATTTGCGATCACGCGCGAGGCGCTGCAAGATCTTGTGGCTGTAGTCGAGTGTCGCGGGCATCAAATCAGGTGTTTCATCGCAGGCAAAGCCAAACATGATACCTTGATCACCAGCGCCTTCGTCTTTGTTTGAGCCTTCAGAGCTGGCATCCACGCCCATGGCAATTTCAGCTGACTGACCGTGTAGATGGTTTTCAAAGGTCAGGGTTTCATGATGAAATCCAGACTGGGCATATCCAATCTCTTTCACAGTGGCGCGAACCGTCTGTTCAATTTCGTCCAGGGCACCCTCAGCCCACTCGCCATTTTCGTAGATCCCCTTGGCGCGAATTTCGCCCGCGAGCACAACGCGCTGCGTCGTGGTCAGGGTTTCACAGGCGACCCGCGCTTCGGGATCCTTCGATAGAAACAGGTCGACAATGGCGTCGGAAATCTGGTCAGAGACCTTATCCGGGTGGCCTTCAGAAACGCTTTCTGATGTGAACAAATATTCGCTACGCATGGTACCTCTGCGTTAAATTCACGGGATATAAGGAATTCTTTATGTCTGATATGCCCTAACTCGGAGCGCGACGTTGCGCAACCAGTCTAGATACACCCAGCGCCAGCAAGATCAGAAGCGCTGCCCAGCTAAGAGGAAGAGCATTGCCAAGACGCGCGAACAGGGTCGGTGGTTTGGCGCTAGGCACATAGCCATCGAGCCGGTCTGCTTTGCCACTTGCGATGCTCTGTCGCACAATACCATCGGCATCGATCACCGCGCTGATCCCGGTTGTGGTGGACCGAAGCACAGGCAAACCCTCTTCAATGGCCCGCAATCTGGCCTGGGCTAGATGCTGCGGCGGTCCCCAAATGCCGAACCATCCATCATTGGACGGATTGAACAGGTAGTCTGGGCGATTGGCTGCGTCGACCACTTGCCCGGAAAAGACGATCTCATAGCAAATCTGGATGCCCACTTTGCCAAACGAGCCAGTATCGAGAGTGCGCGGGCCGGGTCCGGGCAGATAGTCAATGGAGCCTGCCACCAAACGGCTGAGGCCGAGCGGTTCCAGTAGGCCGCGCATCGGCAAATATTCGCCATATGGCACCAAGTGCGCCTTGGCATATTGCTGCGTAATGTCACCCGCACCGTCCAAGGCTATGACAGAGTTTCTTGCGCTGACCGCGCGGATGAACCCATTCTTCTCAGCGAGGTCTAGGTTTACGACACCTGTTAATAACAGTGAGTTTGAACCAATAATCGACGCGATGCGATTGCGCGCGAACTCTGGATCGCCCGCTGCCGTCATCCGATCATAGTATCGTTGCGGATAGCCATCTTCGAGATAATCCGGCACCCCGCTCTCTGGCCAAAGCACAAGCCGCGGGTGCTCGCGCCCCGGCAAAGTAAGCTGAGTTATACGTGCAAACTGTTCTTCAAACTTGCTCGGATCGTTGATCTCTGGTTGCGGGATCAGCGGCTGGATAAGGGCATAGGGTACTGTGCCATCTTCGCGCTCAAGAACGCTCGACAAAGGAAAGAACATTCCGATTGAAATCAAGGCGACCAAAACGGCGAGGCTGATCCGCGCCTTGTTAAGCGCAAGATGAGCGAGGCCCGTAGCGAGCAAAATCACCAATCCCGAAAGCGCATAGGTGCCAAGCCATGGCAGCAAAATTGCCAGTCCGGGCCGCCCCCAAGATCCCAGCAAAGATAGGCCGAGCGGCGGCCATGGATAGCCAGTAAAGATCCAGCTGCGCAGCCACTCCGTCAGAATCCAAGCGGCGGCAAGCGCCATTCCGAACACGGGCAATCCCGCGCGTCTCGCAGCGATATGGGCAATCACAGCCGCAATGGCTGGGTAGAGAGCCAAGTAAACGCACAGCAACGGTACGGCGAGCCAGCCAAGGAACTGCGGCATCTCTGCCTGGTAGGTGAACGCCGTCGCAATCCAATTATTGGCCAGGGTCAGATGTGACCAACCGAACAGCCAGCCAAGCAGAGCGGCTCTGCGCCAATTGGCAGCATTGCTCAGCAAGACGATAAAGGCAGACACAGCGACTAGAGTAACCGGCCACCATCCAAGAGGTGGGAAACCCAGTGCGGCCAGTGCGCCCAGCAGTAATGTGGTCCAATTGGGGTGCGCGCGGACAATACCAATCCAGCGATCAATGATGGCCCGCATATTGGCTGTTTTTCCCGCGATCATCCCGGCCTTAAGGCTTTATTGGTCCACAGTTTCCAAACTGTCGCCGCTGCCTTCTTCGCTCGGTGTGTCACCGCCAATCGCTGGCGGAAGAACAGAAGCATCGATTTCATCAGCAACTTTGTTATCGCTTTTGGGTTTGCGCGGCTCGCGAGGTTTCCGGCGCGTGGTGCGACCTTCCGACTGACCTTCACCGCGCGGCTTACGCGCGCGGCGCTTGGGTTCTTCCTCGCCCACGTCATCCGAACTTGCATCACCCGCATCCGCTTCAGCGCCATTGTCGCTGTCAGATTGCTGGTCATGTGCCTGTTCATCCCGGCGTGAACGTGGTAGGCGCGAGCGGCGACGGTTTTCACCGTCTTCATCCTCATCGCCGTCCTCACCTGACTGGCCGCGCTCTTCCTGGCGTTTGGCGCGCGCTTCGTCCTGACGGGCCTTATTATCAGCGATTACACGCAGATAATGGTCGGCAAATTGCAAATAGTATTCAGCTTGAACCCGGTCGCCGTGATGCTGAGCGTCTTGCGCCAGTTTCTTGTACTTATCGAGCAATTGCGGCGCGTTACCGCGTGCCCTGCTGTCGATCCGGTTTAGCTGATTGCCGCCGCCTTGATTGCGATTACCGCGACCGCGGCGACGATTATTACGATTGTTATTCAAGGAAATTCATCCTCATTTACGGCTCTCAGGCAAATTTTCATTTTACCATGACCAGTAGACCCCTCGTCCAAACGCCACTTTCAATCTTGGCGCGCGCTCCGCGCTGTACGAGCCGGGGGTATCCACGCGGCAAATCCATGCTTTCATACGGAGCTAGACCAATTGATTTGCAGCCCGTGCCGATCAATTGCCTGATTCGGGGTTAGCGAGGCTGGCCGCGTTTGCCAAGCCCTGACGAAAATTCGTCAACCCCGAATCGCTGATCAAGTGAGGATCAACGCGCGATCACGGCCTGCCAGATCGCGAACAATCTCCACATCAAAACCCTCTGTTTCAGCGATTGAGCTGACGGCTGGCGCCTGATCTGCCCCTATTTCAAGCACTGCGATACCATCAGGCGTTAGCAGAGCACGCAGTTGCGGGATGATGCGCCAATAGTCATCCAGCCCCTCATCGCCCGCAAACAGAGCGCTCGGAGGCTCGAATTCGCGCACGTCCGGCTCCAGTACCGCGTCCCTTTCCACATAGGGCGGGTTGGAAATGATCAGATCGTAACGACCGCTGCCCTCGCTCCAGCCAGGCACGCTCCAATCGGCGACGCGAAGCTGTGCTCGATCAGCAACGCCCAGTCTTTCGGCATTGGTCTGTGCCACAGCAATCGCTGCCGATGATTGGTCGATACCCAAGCCGGATGCCTCGGTTTCCGACAACATAGTGAGTAAGAGAGCCCCGCTTCCCGTACCAAGATCAAGGATCCGGCCGGGATTTGGAGCTTTCAAAAGCGCTGCTTCAACCACGCTTTCGCTGTCACCACGAGGGATCAAGACATCGGATGTGACGCAAAATTCACGTCCATAGAACTCCTGCACGCCGGTTATGTAGGCCACTGGCTCGTGCCCTAGACGCCGCTCTAGGAGAGCCGCAAAGCCAGCAGGCGCCTCATCCGTCATATGCCTCAGCAACATGTCAGAGCGGCTTACACGAAGAGCGTGCGCCATCAGAATTTCGGCATCAAGGCGCGCGGTATCACTTGTGCTCGAGAGCTTGTGAGCGGCCTCGCGCAGGGCCTCAGCGACGGTCATTCGTTGAGCGCAGCCAGCCGCTTGCCCTCGTCCTCTGCCGTCAATGCATCGACCAGTTCGTTGAGGCCCGGGCCTGCGAGCACATCCTCAAGCTTGTGCAAGGTCAACCCAATGCGATGGTCGGTTACCCGACCCTGAGGGAAATTGTAGGTCCGGATCCGTTCGGAACGATCGCCTGAACCCACCATAGCTTTGCGGGCTTCCGCCTCGGCGCCTTGCGCTTCATCGCGGGTTTTCTCGAACAGACGCGCACGCAGAACCTGCATCGCCTTCTCACGGTTCTTATGCTGGCTGCGCCCGTCTTGGCAGGTGACTACCAGCCCGCTTGGCTCGTGGGTAATGCGGATTGCGCTGTCGGTCGTGTTGACGTGCTGACCCCCGGCGCCACTGGCCCGGTACGTGTCGATCTTGAGGTCACCTGGATCGATCCGAATATCCACCTCATCCGGCTCTGGCAGCACCGCGACGGTCGCCGCAGAGGTGTGGATACGCCCGCCACTCTCAGTCTCAGGGACGCGCTGAACCCGGTGCACACCGCTTTCAAATTTGAGCTTCGCAAACACGTCAGCGCCGCGCACATTGGCGACGATTTCCTTGAAACCGCCGACTTCTGATGCGTTCATGCTGACAGGTTCGACTTTCCACCCCTGCTCAGAGGCAAAGCGCTCATACATGCGGTAAAGATCGCCAGCGAACAAAGCCGCTTCATCGCCGCCCGTCCCTGCGCGAATTTCCAACATGGTCAGCTTGCTGTCGGCGGCATCACGAGGCAGCAAGGCAATGGCGAGCTGGCGCTCTGCCAAGGGCAATTGCTCCCGTAGCTCACCGAGTTCTTCCTCAGCCATCGCCTTCATTTCAGGATCAGCCAGCATGTCTTCGAGGCCGGTGATTTCCTCTCGCATGGCCTTAACCTGCAGCGATAGCTTCGCGACCGGCTCCAGTTCCGAGTAGTCGCGTGAGGCACGCACAAACTCGTCACCTTCCAGCGTGCCAGATGCCATACGAGCTTCCAGCTCCGCGAAGCGGTGAGCGATCTGATCAAGGCGTTCGGCGGGGATGGTCAAGACAAGAAACCGTTAAGGCCGCTAATAACCTTATAAACTTCATCGAAGCGCTCGGACGTCAATCTATCATCAACAAGGCGAAAAGAATGCTCAATCGGCCCCACGCGATAATTTGCCATTGAAACTATCATCCCGGGCCTCTGTTTTTTTGCTCGGTCAAATCGCTTTTTGGGGCTGCCAGATATTACACAATCAGCAGAAATCCCCGCGTTTCGTAAAGTAGCCACTTCCTTTTGCGCATGCAGCTCAAAAGCTGGATGCTCTGCGACGACCATTACTTCGATGAACGGCTCTTCTTTCTCCCCAACCAACATCGCCAAGCGCTCAATTCCGGCCGCCCAGCCAACCGCTGGCGTAGCAAGCCCGCCCAGGCTTTCCATCAAACCATCATAGCGCCCACCGCCAAGGACCGTGCTTTGCGCACCCAGAGCTTCTGCCGCTGCAGAACCTTCGTCCGGGATGAACTCAAAGGCGGTGTGGCGGTAATAATCTAGCCCACGCACCAGTGCCTCTGCCCTCACCCATTTGACGCCTGCCGCATCCAGACCGTCAGTCACAGCCTTAAAGAACGCCCTCGCCTCATCAGATAGGAAATCATCGATTTTTGGTGCGTCAGCTAGGAACGGTTTATCCCGGCCATCCTTGCTATCAAGGATACGCAGCGGATTCTTCTCCAGCCGCTGCTGCGAATCTTCTGACAGTTGATCCTTCACTGCGCTGAAGTATTCGATCAACGCCGCGCGCCAGGCCTCCCGGCTTGTCCCATCGCCCAAAGTGTTGAGATGCAGCGTCACCCCTTCGATACCCAGCTCTTTCAAGAGTTGGTCAGCCATCGCAAGCAGCTCAACATCGGCCTGCGGTTCCACGGCACCAATGATCTCGGCATCGATCTGGTGAAACTGCCGATACCTGCCCTTTTGCGGACGTTCATAACGGAACAGCGGGCCGTGGGTCGCCGCCTTTAGCGGCGCGTGCTGCTGCCAACCGTTGGTCAGGTAAGCACGGGCAATTCCGGCGGTAAATTCTGGCCTGAGGGTCAGCGAATCCCCGCCGCGGTCCTCAAACGAGTACATCTCTTTAGAGACAACATCCGTCGTCTCGCCAAGCGAGCGCGCAAACACTTCCGTCTTCTCAAACACTGGCATTTCAATGCGGCGAAATCGGTAAAGCCTGGCGCACGCGCTCAAAGGTTTCGACCACGAACGCGAAGGCTTCAGCATCAGCGCCAAAGATGTCTTGCGTCCCACGAATGGCTTTTGGAGTGTTTTTCGACATTTCACTTGAGCGATTAGGGGCAAGATCATCTTGCCGCAATAGAGCCGCGCAGCTAGGGGGCACTCAAGCTCTGGGAGAGGGCTTTGACACTAGTAGGATAGCAGCATGCGTATCGACAAAATCTCGACCGGAAAAAACCCACCTGACGAACTCAATGTCATCATCGAAGTGCCCACTGGCGGAGAGCCAGTGAAGTACGAATTTGACAAGGAAAGCGGCGCATTATTCGTCGATCGTATTCTACACACGCCGATGCGTTACCCGGCAAACTATGGGTTTGTGCCGCACACGCTCAGCCCTGATGGCGATCCATTGGATGCTCTGGTGATCGCGCGCACACCTTTTATGGCAGGCTGCGTAGTGCACGCACGCCCCATTGGTGTTCTGAACCTAGAAGACGAACACGGCGGCGATGAAAAGCTGATCTGCGTGCCGGTAGACACGACTTTCCCGTATTACTCAGACGTTGGTGAGACCAAGGATTTGCCGTCGATCATTTTTCAACAGATCGAGCACTTCTTCACGCACTACAAAGATCTTGAAGCCGAAAAATGGGTCCGGATCGGTAAATGGGGCGACCGTGCAGAAGCCCGGCGGATTGTTGTAGAGGCAATCGACCGCGCTCAGGTCTGAGCGTGATCTAAGCCCAAAGAAGCGAAGAGACCGCTTTAAAGCAAAAAGTCAGCACGAACGGCAGGCCAATCGCCAATACCCAGAGGCCAGCAAGATCGCGCCGGAATGCCGGACGATATGCTTGGTCTGCCGCTTCGCTGTCTGACAGGCCAGTCCAGCGCTTCTCGAACCAGCGACAGGCGGGAATGATTGCCGCGACCAAAACCACCAGCGCGATGTATGGTAGGATCGATGCCCCACCCGTGTTAAGCGCCTTGATCGTCACAAAGATCTGAAGCCCCGTATAAACGAGCAGCGCATAGGCAACGTGGTCGCTCATCGATTTGCGCCAGTCGAGAGCGCCAGCTTCAGCCTTGCTGTCAGTCTGCTGGTCTACGTCATAGCGATGCGCGATATTTTTCATTGTGCCGCTCTCCAACGGATTCGTTCCCCAAGCGCCGAGTATTTCAAATTGCAACGAATCTTGCAAGCTCAGTAACCAAACCGCAATTTTGTTGCATGGTTTGCAACTCCGCAGAGCGAGAATGGCGGCACGCAAAAATCCTGCCAAATTGGGTAATACTGCCCTTTTATGTCTGGATTGCGGTGCTAAGGGTTATCAGATGAATGAGACAAACGCCCTGGCCGAGATGCCTGAAAGCGGCACCGCCGATGCCACCGCGCCGCTGCCTGACGGCGGCCTTGAGGTCATTTCCATTGCTAAGAGTTATGACAAGCGCTCTGTCCTAAGCGACATTTCATTAACGGTCGGCAAGGGCGAAGTGCTGGGCCTGCTTGGCCCCAATGGCGCAGGCAAGACGACGTGCTTCTACTCTATAATGGGTCTTGTTCGCCCGGATTCCGGCCGGATACTGATGGACGGCGAAGATGTCACCAAGCTGCCAATGTATCGCCGCGCGATTTTAGGGCTTGGATACCTGCCACAGGAAACCAGCATTTTTCGCGGCATGACTGTTGAGCAGAACATCAATTGCGTGCTGGAAATGGTTGAGCCAGACAGTGATACCCGAGCGCAGGAGTTGGAGCGTTTGCTCGGTGAGTTTGGCCTCACTGAGCTGCGCAGCTCGCCAGCCATGGCATTGTCAGGCGGCGAACGTCGACGCTGCGAAATCGCCCGCGCGCTGGCGGCAAAGCCTTCCATCATGCTGCTTGATGAACCGTTTGCAGGCATCGACCCGCTTTCGATCAGCGACATTCGCGATCTGGTGAAAGACCTCAAAGAGCGCGGAATTGGCGTCCTGATTACAGATCACAACGTTCGAGAAACGCTCGATATCGTAGACCGCGCATGCATTATATATGGCGGACAGGTTCTCTTCGCGGGAACACCGCAGGCTCTTGTCGCAGACGAAAACGTCAAGCGGCTCTATTTGGGCGAAGGCTTCACTTTGTGACGAGGCGGCGGAACTAAATCATGGCGCTCGGCCCAAGGCTAGACCTACGCCAGTCACAGTCTTTGGTGATGACGCCGCAATTACAGCAGGCGATCAAACTGCTGGCGGCGTCAAACCTCGAAATCGAAACCTTCATCTCCGACGCTTTGGAGGCCAATCCGCTGCTCGAGGCAGGGGCTCTGTCCAGCGAAGACAGCGGACCTGGCGGAGAAAGTGATGACATACCGCGCGAAGAATTCACTGCCGATCAGTTGATCGGCCAAGCGCAAGGCGAAAGCGAGGCTCCGCTCGATTTGGACACTGGCGCACTTGACCGTGACCGTGACACAGGCGACGGCGCGGGCGGACCCGCTGCGGCGGATGCAGAGTGGGGAGCGGCCGCGAGCGGTGGTGGCGGTTCGGACATGTTGCCGGATCTTGAGCAAACAAGCGCAGCACAAATCACTCTTGCAGAGCATCTCAATGAGCAAATTGGCGCGGCGGCCAAAAACGAGGGAGAAGCCTTCATTGCGCGCCATTTGATCGGATTGCTCGACGAGGCCGGCTACCTCACCTTCGATTTGCGCGATGTTGCCTATGACCTCGGGGTGGAGTTGCGCGATGCTGAGGACGCGCTAAAGGCAGTGCAAACACTCGACCCCAGCGGGGTTGGCGCACGCAGCCTGTCTGAATGCCTGGCGATCCAAGCGCGCGAGGCAGACCGCTATGACCCGTGCATGGCACAATTGATTGACCATCTGGAATGGGTCGCGCGAGGCGAAATTGCCCGGCTGAAGCGCGTTTGCGGAGTGGACGAAGAAGACTTTGCCGACATGCTGGCCGAATTGCGCGGTTATGACCCAAAACCAGGGCTGGCCTATGGTGCAAGCACAGCGAGCGCGGTGGTGCCTGATATCCTGCTCACTGATAATGGCGAGGGCGGCTGGGATGTTGCGTTGAATGAGGAGACGCTGCCGCGCCTGATCGTCAACCGATCTTACTTTGTTGAACTGCGCGATGGCGCGCCGGATCCCGATGCGCAAAGCTGGCTGAAGGAAAAGCTGGCAGACGCACATTGGCTCATCCGGGCGCTGGACCAGCGCCAAAAAACCATTCTCAAGACAGCGGCCGAAGTCGTGAAAAAGCAAGAGGGCTTCTTTCGCAATGGTGTGTCGGACCTTCGCCCACTGACCTTGCGCGAAGTGGCCGAAGAAATTGATATGCACGAAAGCACAGTCAGCCGTGTGACTAGCAACAAGTTCCTGCATTGCGAGCGCGGCTGCTTCGAACTCAAATATTTCTTCACCAGTGGCGTTTCATCGAGCGATGGCGAAGGCGCGTCGTCCGAAGCAATTAAGGCCCGCATCAAAGCTTTGACCGATGCCGAAGAGCAGAAGAAAATCCTGTCTGACCAGAAACTCGCTGACCTATTGAAAGAGGAAGGCTTCGATCTGGCGCGCAGAACGGTTGCTAAATATCGTGAAGCCATAGGTATCGGCTCAAGCGCAGAACGACGTCGGCAAAAGAAACTGGCCAACCTCTGAGTCAGAGCTTTGCCGCGTCCGAGCATGCCTAAGCACCTCAGAAACGCGCGAATTTGGGTCATCCGCCGCATAGGTGCGAACCCCTGCGACTCGCCGGTTTCTCATGCTTTACGGTAAATTAACCTTTTCCGTTCAGAACTTATGTGGTTAATACATGGCAACAACTCTTAGCGAGGAGTTACCGTGACACTTTGTTACGATGATCTGGGTATATAGGGGACCAGCAATGCGTGTGCTCTTGATTGAGGACGAGCCAACAACGGCCAAAGCAATTGAGCTTATGCTCACGACAGAGGGCTTCAATGTCTATTCGACCGACCTCGGCGAAGAAGGCTTGGATCTAGGTAAGCTGTATGATTACGATATCATCCTGCTCGACCTTAACCTCCCAGACATGCACGGATATGACGTGCTTAAGAAACTGCGTGTTGCGAAGGTGCAGACACCAGTTTTGATCCTTTCAGGCATTGCCGAAATGGACAGCAAGATTCGCAGCTTCGGATTTGGCGCTGATGACTACGTCACCAAGCCATTCCACCGCGAAGAACTGGTTGCTCGTATCCATGCTGTTGTGCGCCGCTCAAAAGGCCACAGCCAATCCATCATTCGCACTGGCAAGCTTGCCGTGAACCTCGACGCGAAGACTGTTGAAGTCGACAGCGCCCGCGTTCACCTGACCGGTAAAGAATATGCCATGCTTGAGCTATTGAGCCTGCGCAAAGGCACAACGCTGACCAAGGAAATGTTCCTCAACCATCTGTATGGCGGGATGGACGAGCCTGAGCTCAAAATCATTGATGTTTTCATTTGCAAGCTGCGCAAGAAATTGAGCCATGCTTGCGGTGGTGAGAACTACATCGAAACGGTCTGGGGCCGCGGCTATGTGCTGCGCGATCCGGATGCGGAAGCAGAGGCCGCTTAAGCGCCTGAACGAATTCTCCAGTCTTCTGGGACGGGAACAATAGACGCCCGGGGCAGCGATGCTCCGGGCGTTTTGCTGTGCTTGCCGCGCTCTAAGGTCGCCCCGCCGCAATCTCTACGAATCGTATAGTTACAGCGCGTGATCGCTATGGGAGTACTCGCAGCGATGGAGGCATGGTCATGGTAAACGCAGCCACGCAGCATATTTCTAACGATACCGGCCGTATCGCCGCGGCGATGCAAAGTGCGAGCGCTCAAAGCAGCTACACGATACGGAGCGGCGACACGCTCAGCAGCATTGCGCAGCGGTTTGGAACTGATGTGGCGACGCTGGCGAGGGCGAATGGGATATCCAACCCGAACCGGATATATGCGGGCGAAAGTCTCAACGTGCCGGGTACGGGAACGAGCACCCATACGGTTGTAAGGGGTGACACCTTGGCGGTTATCGCCCGAAACGCAGGCCTATCCTTGCAAGCTGTGCTGAACGCCAATCCTCAAATCCGCAATGCTGACCTTATTTACCCGGGCCAAGAGATTACTCTGCCAGCAACAAGGGCGGCTGTTCCAACTGAGCCTTCGGCACCGCAATCTGGGGTCGAAGGCTCTGGCAATGGGGCACCAGCCGTCACTGGGCCGAGCGATGTTGGAGCCGTTGGAGAGACGAACTTCAACGGAGAGACCCTCAGTCTGTCGCAGGCAGACGTCAATAACTTGAAACGCGTCCTTCAAACCGAATGGGTGCAATCCGCCGGGGATGCACAGGCGCATGGGATTATCGATACTCTGCTCAATCGGACCGCCTCAGGGCGCTGGGGTGATACAGTCGCCGATGTCGCGAACGCACGGTACCAATTCTCCGATATCAATGGCCCAGTGTCTTGGCGCGATGGGCGCACATCGGTCGAACAAATCCCGATGGCTCAGGTAAGCGCGCGGGTCGATCAATTGGTGGACAGCTATCTTGCGGAGCGCGCTCAGGGCAGAGAATCCTCAATTGGATCGCATCTGAATTATGCGAATCCAAACTATTCCGATTCCGTCAATTTGGGTTGGATCAACGCACTTGATGGACCAGTGCTAGGACGAGGCGACGCCATTCATCGTCATGGCACGACGCCAGATCTTGAACGCCACCGGCCAAGCGAATTCAGAGTCGGATTGCCGGGCACGGCAAGCGTTGCACAGTCACCAGCTGAACCTGCGACTGGTCCCTTCAACGGTAGAGTGCTTGCCACTGAAGTGGGCGTTGCCATCAAAAATGATAGTGTGAACCTGTCTCAGTTGCACGCCTCCATGGACCCTGCGATCCGCGCGGTGGCCGCGGCAGCGCAGCAGCTCGGCTTGCCTCAGCCTGTCATTACAAGCGGCAATGACGCGCGGCATAGCGAGAACTCACTACACTATGAGAACAAAGCGCTGGATTTCCGGGGCAACAATCTGACCATTGCTCAAGGGAGGGCCTTGCGAGATGCCGTGAGCGAAGCTGTTGGGCCAGATTACGATGTGCTATTTGAGGTCTTCCCAAACAATCCGGCGAACAATCATCTTCATATCGAATTTGATCCAGACTAAGCTGAGGCAATGAGACGCCCCTCTGCCCTTCAATATCTCGCATTCGCGGCCCTAGCATCTGCCTTGGCTGGGTGCTCAGATGCGGACGCTCTGACGAAGGAGGAGAGCGCAGAGCAAACCGCGCCTGCCGATCCGGCGCCCTCGGCCGAAACTCCCCCAGACGACCAAAGTTCGGCAGAAATCAAGCGGACAGGTTCCCCTGCTCTGCCGCCTCCAGACAGGGCGGACGCACCGATTGAGAGCGAAGCCCGGATCATTTCCTTAAACGACGTGAAGCGCGGGGAACGCCCCGCCTGCCAAATCAACTTCACATATCCGGGCTATCCAACGCAGGAAATCCTGTGGTTCGACGAGGCCTGCTCAGCACTAAGCCCCAGCTTTATGGACCGGGCAAAGCTCGAAACGGCTGACCGCTGGGAGCGGATCGACGAATATGGTCAGATGCAAATCGCCAAGCGGACCGGCGGCATCGTCCTCTATGTTGAGGGTCAATTCACCGCATCAGTGTTCCCGATGGATTACAACAATGCGCCGATGGAAGTGGCGGTCGCGGACTGAGCACTGGACACAGGGCCGCGCTCTTTCTAGCGGGGGCACATGACTGCGCACAAAGAAGGCGACCCCACGACGCTCAACCGTTTGTACGGCCGTAGTGTCGGCAAACCCCTGCGCGCGCGCCAGCAGGGGTTGGTCGATGATTTGCTGCCTCGAATCGCCGTACCAGCAGAAGGGCCAGTCACCGCTGAAAGGCTGTTCGGCCAGGATTGCCCAATGCACTTTGAAATCGGCTTTGGCAGCGGAGAGCATCTTGCCTACCGCGCAGACTTGCTGCCGAACCATGGGTTGATCGGCGCAGAGCCATTCATGAATGGCGTGGCAGCGGCGCTTGGCCATGTCGACGATCAAGGGCTCACCAATGTCCGTTTGCACGCTGGCGACGCGCTCGATGTGCTCAGCCGCATTCCCGATGGCGCTCTGACTATGGTGTATCTTCTGCATCCCGATCCCTGGCCAAAGGCACGTCATGCAAAGCGGCGCATGGTCAATGACGGTCCGATCGCCATGATCGCAGATAAGCTAAAACCTGGCGGCGAATTCCGCTTCGGAACCGATCATACGATTTATCTGCGCCATGCACTAATGGTGATGCAGCGCTTCTCAGACCGTCTTGAATGGGTGACGGAGGGGCCGGAGAGTTTTCAGAACCGCCCATCGGGCTGGCCCGAAACGCGCTATGAAAAGAAAGCGCGCGAAGTCTTCGAGCATGAAGTCTGGTATTTTCGCTACCGCAAACGTTGAATTTGCCTTCGCGGCTCTGCTGCGCCAGACTTGTACCCTAACATAAGGGGGCAAAATGGTAGCGCGGCGACAATTTCTGGCAGGAGTGGCCATCGGCGCGGGAGCGCTTTCGGCTTGCAGTGAGATCACGAACAGTTCGGGCGGTGACCGGATTGCCGCTGCGCTCAATCAAGGTGGTAGGCTGCTAGACGCTGAAGCGCTTGAAGATGCACTCGTCGGCAGCTCCTATCTCGGCACAGGTGGGGGTGGTAGCCTCGCCGACGCGCGTGAATTGATCGCCTCAGACCTGGCGGCAGGTCATCGGTTCAGCGCGATTCCGGTCTCGGGCCTATCTGATGATGACAGGGTCGCCTGCCCTTATGGTTTGGCCAGCCTCGCGCCCACGAGCGAGGACATGCAGGCTCGGCTAGATGCCATAGAAAACCAGGTGGAAGAGCCAGTACAAGCTGCGTTCGAAACGTTGGAGCGGCATCTGGATCAAAAGTTTGCAGCCGTTATTCTGGGTGAGATCGGCCCTCTCAGCCTAGCTGAAGGCCTTTCGATAGCAGCGCGGTTGGGCGTTCCCGCGCTCGATGCCGACACAGTCGGCCGTGCGGTTCCAGAGATCAACCAGCATTCGGTAAAGGTTGCTGGAGTGCCGCTGACGCCGATTGGTGCGGCCACCCCATTTGGCGATGAAATGGTGATCGGCACTCTGGGCGATCCAACTCGCGCAGAAGACATTTTACGGAGCGTAGCCGTCGTCAGCCGCGCTTGCGGCGTCGCGGACTCTCCGATCACGGGTAAGCAGGCCAAGACGAAAGGCACACTTGTTACCGGTAGCCTCTCATTAGCGATATTGATCGGTAAGGCCGTTCGCGAAGCGAAGGCCGCCGGTAATGATCCAATCGAGGCCGCACGCGCGGCCGGCAATGGCTATCTGCTGTTTACTGGCGAGGTCGCAGGCACCGAATGGGCCGATGAAGACGGCTTCCTTCAAGGCAAAGTGACGCTGAACGGAACCGGCGATTTTGCAGGCCAATCGTTCGAAACTGACGTAAAGAACGAGCATCTCGTCGCTCGCCGAGACGGCGTCGTGATCGCGACATGCCCCGACCTTATCAGCCTGATTGACCTTGCAAGCGGCGATGGGGTCGTCAATCCGGGCTATGAAGATGGACAGTCTATTGCTGTGCTAGGCTTCAAGAGCGATCCGATCTGGCGCAGCGAAGCTGGCCTAGCGGTCTTCAGCCCACGCTATTTTGCCTATGAAATGGACTACGTGCCGATTGAGGAACTGATTAGCTAAAGCGCTGAAAGCAACGCGGCAACGTCAGCCTCATCGTTATAGAGGTGCGGTGTCACCCTCAACGAATCCCCGCGCTGCGAAACAAAGATCTGATTGGCCGCCAGCCTTCCGGTTAAACCATCGGGCACGCCTTCAGGAAAACCGAGCGAGAGGAAATGCGGCGCACGCACGCCAAGCGGTGCAGCCGTAAGCCCCAGTTTTGCAGCCTCATGCGCAATCGCCCTGGTCAGCTCACCCAGAGTTTCAGCAATCCTCTCCACCCCGAATTCAATCAGAAAGTCGAGCCCAGCACTGGCGCCAAAAAGCTGCGGCGGATTTGATTTCTCCCCCATGTCGAACCGACGAGCACCGGGCTGAAAATCTTCGCTATAGTCAACCAGCCGATTAAAATCCTCCGAACCGCTACGATTGATCCAATTGTGCTCTAACGGCAGCCCATCATGATAGCTCGGATCGACATAGAGCATGCCGATCCCATACGGTCCCATCAGCCATTTGTAGCTTGCCGCGACCGCGAAATCAGGTCGCACCTTGGCAAAGTCAATTGGCATCGCACCCAATGACTGAGTCAGGTCGAGAACCAGAGCCGCACCAACCGAACGGCATTTAACGCCGACAGCCTCCAAATCGACTATGCGTCCATCGGCCCAGTGGCAATTGGGCACCGCGACGATGGCCGTGTCTGGTCCAATGGCATCCAGAACAGCATCGGTCCAAGCGGCGTCTTCATCACGCTGCACCGTCACAACCGTTCCCCCGCATTGCTTGGCCAATTCGCGCCAAACATAGACGTTGGATGGGAATTGATCCGCCAGGGTTACGATCTCTTGCCCGGTTGATAGCGATAGATTGTTGGCCGCAACCGCCAAAGCGTAACTGACCGATGGCACGATCGCCAAATTGTCTGCGCCAACATCCGTCAACTGCGCCGCGCGGCGCCGAAATTGTTCGCTATGAACAAAGAAGTCAGCCGGACTAATATTCCAAGGCGTCGCCTTTTGTCGCGAGGCATCCGCCATCGCTCGGACTACGTCGTGCGATAGCGGCGCCATATAAGCGCAATTGAGGTAGTGTACGTCGCGTGGGATCGAAAAACGATCTCGTTGACAGGCAATACCAGGCATGCAGAGGTCTAGCCCACCACGCCTGCGCTCGCGAGAACCGCTAGGGTCAAAACATCCGGCGCAATCGCAGTCATCGGCACAATCTGAACTGGTTTTTCCATGCCAATCAACATTGGCCCAATGGTGTCATTCCCGGCCAGCTCTCTGAGCAATTTTGCGGAAAGATTGGCTGATTGCAGCCCCGGCATAATCAGCACATTGGCAGGCGCAGACAGGCGACTGAACGGATAGAGCTCCATTACCTTGGGATTAAGGGCGGCGTCTGGCGCCATCTCACCTTCATACTCAAACCCAGGATCTTCACGGTCCAGAATTGCAACGGCTTCGCGAATATTGCCTAGCCATTGGCCTGAAGGATTCCCGAATGTCGAGTACGACAGGAAGGCGACCCGTGGTTCATGTCCCATACGCCGTGCGACAGCGGCCGTTTCCTTGGCAATATGAGCCAATTCTTCCGCGCTCGGGCGCTCGTTAATCGTCGTGTCAGCCAGAAATGTTGTGTGGTTTTTGCCGATCATCATATGCACGCCAAACGGCAATGCATCCGGCTTCTTGTCGAGCACCAGATTCACCTCTCGAGCCGTCTGCGCGAATGTCCGCGTTAGGCCAGAAATCATCCCGTCGCCGTGGCCAAGTGCAACCAGTAGGGCCGCAAAGACGTTGCGCTCTTGGTTTACCATTCGGCGCACATCACGCTCTGTGTAGCCTTTGCGCTGCAGGCGTTTGTAGAGGTATTCTACCATCTCAGGGACATGTTCTGAGGTCGCGGAGTTTTGAATCTCAAAACTGCCCGGGTCAGACACCGACAATTGATGCAATTTGTCGACAACAGCCTTCGTGCGGCCGACCAAAACTGGTGTCCCGTATCCGAAATCGCGGAACTGAATGGCCGCGCGCAGCACCACTTCCTCTTCCGCCTCGGCAAACACCATCCGCTTGGGATTGGCTTTCGCTTCGTTGTAGGTGCCCGTGAGGACGGCGGTTGTTGGATTGAGGCGCGATTTCAGCGCATGACGATAGGCGTCAAAATCTTCGATCTTGGCCTGTGCCACGCCAGAATCCATCGCGGCCTTAGCGACAGCGGAAGAAACCACCTCAATCAGGCGCGGATCAAACGGCGCCGGAATAATGTAGTCTTTGCCGAACTTTTGGTTCTTGCCGTAGGCGCTGGAAACCTCTTCTGGCACTTGTTTGCGAGCCAGCTCCGCAATCGCATTGGCGGCGGCAATCTTCATTTCTTCATTTATCGTGGTCGCCTGCACATCGAGTGCGCCGCGAAATATGAATGGGAAACCCAGTACGTTGTTTACCTGGTTCGGAAAGTCCGACCGGCCAGTGGCAATGATCGCATCCGGACGCACTGCCTGCGCTTCGTTTGGCATGATTTCTGGAACGGGATTGGCCATTGCAAAGATGATGGGTTTATCCGCCATCTTCTTCACCCATTCCGGCTTCAAGGCTCCGGCTGCCGACAGGCCGAGGAAAATGTCAGCACCGACTAACGCCTCTTCCAGGCTCGACGCATCAGTGTCGACGGCATGCGCGCTTTTCCACTGATCCACATTGTCACGTCCCGGAGTGATAGGACCGGTGCGATCACACATAATTACGTTCTCATGAGCAACACCCATTGCCTTGATAAGCGCAGTGCAAGCAATCGCTGCAGCCCCGGCGCCATTGACGACGATCTTTACGTCTTTCACGTCTCGGTCAGTCAAATGACAGGCATTGAGCAACCCGGCGGCTGTGATAATCGCGGTCCCGTGCTGGTCATCGTGCATGACAGGAATGTTCATCCGCTCACGCAATGCTTGCTCGATAATAAAGCATTCCGGGGCTTTGATATCTTCCAGATTGATGCCGCCAAAGCTCGGCTCCATTAACGCCACCGCTTCAATGAAGGCCTCTGGATCCTCAGTCGCCAGCTCCAGATCGATAGAATCGACATCTGCGAAGCGCTTGAACAGCACTGCCTTGCCTTCCATGACCGGCTTTGAGGCCAATGCCCCTAAATTACCGAGGCCGAGAATAGCCGTGCCATTTGAGATAACCGCAACCAAGTTTGACCGGGCAGTGTAGCGGGCCGCAAGACTGGGATCAGCGGCGATAGCTTCAACCGGAGCGGCAACCCCTGGTGAATAAGCGAGACTGAGATCACGCTGAGATGCCATTGGCTTTGACGCCACAATTTCAATTTTGCCCGGACGAATTGTCTCGTGATAAAAAAGGGCTTCTCGGGTCGTGAATGTGACTTGCCGGTCATCGGCCATCTGGAGGTCTCCCAAATCGATTTCTACCGTGCGCTTAGCGACCTAACGATGCAAACGATAGGGGAAAGGAGCCTAGGGGCCGTTCCGAATCGCTCTACGGGTGTCTAGGCCTAATCCATGGCCGGAAAAACGACACCGATGATGGAGCAATTCCTCGCCCTCAAACAAGAGGCGGGTGACTGCTTGCTGTTCTATCGGATGGGCGATTTTTTCGAGCTGTTCTTTGACGATGCCAAGACTGCATCGGCCATTCTCGATATCGCCCTCACCACCCGCGGTGAACACAGCGGCGAGCCAGTGCCGATGTGTGGTGTTCCGGTACACTCCGCCGACAGCTATCTGGCCCGTTTGATCAAGGGCGGCTGCCGGGTCGCGATTGCAGAGCAGGTGGAAACACCAGAAGAAGCCAAAATAAGGGCTAAAAAGGAAGGCACTCCTTCTTCCAAGGCGCTCGTAAGACGCGACATCGTGCGCTTTGTGACGGCTGGAACGCTAACTGAAGAAGCCTTGCTTGAGCCGCGCAATGCCAATTTGCTCGTCGCATTGGCTGATGTCCGCGGGGCGATCGGTTTGGCCAGCTGCGACATCTCAACAGGCATAATGGCCTTAGAAGAATGTACGCCAGATATGCTGGGTGCATATTTGGCACGGCTTGGCGCAAACGAAATTGTTGCACCGGAAAACTGGACGCATGGGCCAGATGAAATCACGCCTCGGCCGAAAGGTGATTTTTCAAGCGACGATGGCTCGGAGCGGCTGCGTAAGCTTCATGGTGTTGCGACATTGGATGGGTTTGGCGATTTCTCGCGCGCTATGCTGGCGGCGGCGGCTGGCCTGATTGCCTATCTCGAGCATGTAAGTCGCGGCAATCTGCCTATGCTCCTCCCGCCAGTCTCACGGCGCGGTGCCGAAGGCATGGTGATGGACGAGGCGACCCGCGCGAGCCTAGAAATCTTGCAATCTCAAGATGGCTCGCGCAGCGGCAGCTTGATCGCGGCAATCGACCGCTGCGTTACCGGAGCTAGGCGCTCGGCAATTGGCAGAAGACTTAGGCTCACCATTGCTTGACCAATCCGCAATTGAAGAGCGGCTATCCTTAGTTCAGTTCTGGCATAGCCAGCCGATTGACCGCGCAGACCTGCGCGAGACCTTGCGCGCACTGCCGGATATTGGCCGCGCCTTGGGCCGAGTAGTAGCTGGTAGAGGAAGTCCACGAGATTTGGGTCAGGTGCGAGATGGCCTTAGAGATGCCCGACTGCTTCATGAGACGCTGATAAAGCAAAGCGATCACCCAAGCCTGCTGAAGCAGCTCATGCCATGCCTGACCGGTCACAGCGCCTTGGTAGATTTGCTAACAAATGCGCTTGTTGCGGCCCCTCCGACAGAGCGATCTGGAGGTGGATATATCGCGGATGGTTACGACGCAGGGCTGGACGAGCTGCGACAAGTCTCCGGCAATGCGCGCAAGGCGATTGCCGCAATGGAGGCGAGATACCGCGAAGAGACGGGAATTGCCTCGCTCAAGATCAAACACAACGGTGTGCTCGGTTATTTCATTGAGGTGCCTAGCCGGCATGGCGATGCTTTGATGGAGCAAGACAGCGGCTTTACCCACCGGCAGACGATGAAAGGGGCCGTGCGGTTCAATTCGGTGTCGCTGCACGAAGAAGCAACCCGAATTGCTGAGGCTGGCGGACGCGCATTGACAGCGGAAGAAGCGCATTTTGAAGAGCTGACTGGCGCGGTGATCGCCTCACAGCAAGCCATTGCGCAAACTGCAGCAGCGCTGGCCCGAATTGATTTAGCAGCGGGCCAGGCGGAGCGCGCAGCAGAAGGCGATTGGTGCAAGCCTGAGATCGTCGATACGACCGAACTTGCGATCACCGCTGGCCGCCATCCTGTCGTAGAAGCTGCTTTGGCCAAGACCAATGATCGCTTTGTCGCTAATGATTGCAACCTGGCGCGGCAAGACCGCCTGTGGTTGATTGGCGGACCCAATATGGGCGGTAAATCGACCTTCCTGAGGCAAAACGCGCTGATCATTTTGATGGCACAGGCGGGCGGTTATGTACCAGCAAAAGCAGCCAGAATTGGGCTAGTCGACCGGCTGTTCAGCCGCGTCGGCGCTTCAGACAATCTCGCAAGGGGACGCTCAACCTTTATGGTGGAGATGGTCGAAACCGCTGCAATCCTCTCGCAAGCTACTGAGCGCAGCTTTGTCATCCTTGATGAAGTGGGCCGCGGAACGTCCACCTACGACGGCTTGGCGCTCGCATGGTCGGTCGTTGAGGCAGTGCATTCCAAGATTACTTGCCGCTGCTTGTTCGCCACCCATTACCATGAGCTTGCTCGGCTAGCCGATAGCTGTGAAGCGCTGTCTTTGCACCATGTGAAAGCGCGCGAATGGAAGGGTGATTTGGTACTCCTACACGAAGTATCAGAAGGCCCTGCGGATCGTTCTTATGGTCTTGCTGTGGCCAAATTGGCTTAGCGTCCCGGCTCCAGTCGTAAAGCGAGCCAAGCAAGTGCTGCAAAAACTGGAGGCGGCCCGGGCAGAAACTGGAGGCATCGCCGCTGGGCTGGGCGAATTGCCGCTGTTCGCGAATGCAGCCCAGACGGATGAACCCGGAGAACTCGAAGCTGGCGATATCCTGAAAGAGAAGTTGGAAGGCGCTGATCTTGATGCCTTATCGCCTCGAGAAGCGCTTGATTTTCTGTACCATCTCAAAAACGAGTTGACGTCTACCAAACCTTAACCAAGTTCGGGTATCGCTCACCCATTATGGCGATATTCGAGAATTACAAACCCGTCTTGGCCTTTGCCGCGATCGTTGTTGGCGGCGTGGCGATTTTTGGTAGCTCACTTTCCGCAGACACTAAGGGTTCAGCAACAGATAGCGAGCAAAGCGAGATTAGCTCGGACTTACCACCAATACCTGCGGACCAGCGAGCATCTAGCCCAGTACCAAACGAACAGCCGGTGATTAGCGATTTTGCATCTGATGCAGAGCTGGTTGATGATACCAACGGGTTTGATCCAAATCCTGATAGTTCTCCGACTACAGGTGGCACGCGTGCTAATCCACAAGCCAACCAAGGTGCGGCTGAGTCATCTCAAAGTCGTGGCGGCCTCACCCCAGTAAAGAGAGAACCAGGGTCCAACCCGCAGGATTGGCTCAAGCCCGATCTGTAAGACTTAATCTTTAGACATATTAGGTCGGAAGACGCCTTCTCATAGAAGCCTCCAGAGAGACTACCGCGTTGGAACCGGCGCCTCGCCTGTATAATCATAAAAACCGCGTCCGGTTTTGCGGCCCAGCCAACCCGCCTCGACATATTTCACGAGCAGCGGCGCTGGGCGATACTTTGTATCGCGCGTCGTTTTGTAAAGCACCTTGATGATATCAAGGCATGTATCGAGCCCAACGAAATCTGCGAGTTGCAAGGGCCCCATGGGATGGTTGAGACCCAGTCGGCACCCCTTATCGATGTCTTCAATACCAGCGGTTGACTGGCCTAGAACAAACACAGCCTCATTAATCATGGGCAGCAGTATGCGGTTTACAACGAAGCCTGGCTCGTCCTGGCTCAACACCACTTCTTTGCCTAAACCTTCAGCAAATGCCGAAATTTGATCGGTTGTATCCTGTGAGGTCGCAAGCCCAGGGATAACCTCAATCAGACCCATCACCGGCACAGGGTTGAAGAAATGCAACCCGATAAAGCGCTCTGGATCGGGCGAATAATTCGCCATACGCGTTATCGGAATAGAGCTTGTATTGCTGGCCATGATCGCATCGCCAGCCAGAACTTTGCCAGCGCGCTCAAAGATCGCTTGCTTGATCGCCTCTTGCTCAGTCGCGGCCTCAATAATCAGCCCTGCTTCGGCCATAGGTGCGTAATCGCCAATTGGCGTGACCTTGGTGAGCACGGTTTCAGCAGCATCTGCTTCGATCTTTCCGCGCCCAACCAGTTTTACAAGGGCCTTTTCAATAGCGGCTTTACCAGCTTCAGCGCGAGCCAAATCCACGTCGGATAGCATAACCGGCATGCCATGCTGAGCAATGGTTTGAGCAATGCCAGTGCCCATCTGCCCGGCTCCAATAACCGCTATCGTCCGCATGAAGAATCCCTTCGCAAGTGCAGCAAAGAGCGCGTGTTAGCGATGCAAATCCCGCTTGGCTAGCGATTAGCTCCCGGCACCCATTTAACATCGGCGCGGCCATTGTCGTTGAGCACTCGGGCCAGCACGAACAAACAGTCGGACAGTCGGTTGATATAGGCAAGCGCTGATGGGTTCACAGCATCATGTTCTGATAGTCGGGTCATCGCCCGCTCGGCTGCACGAGCCGAAGCTCGGGCGACGTGAGTGCGCGCGGCGGCTTCGCTGCCACCGGGCAGCACGAAGCTGGTCAATGGTTCTAGCTCTTCATTGAGGCCGTCAATCTGATCCTCAAGCCAGGTCACTTGAGCAGGAACGATCCGAAGCACCATTTCCGACGGCGTGAAATCACCGGCTTCGCTTGGAGTCGCGAGGTCAGCGCCGAGATCAAAAAGATCGTTCTGAGCCCGTGTAAGGAGTTGCTTATACAGCCCCTCAGCCAAATGGCATGCGGCAAGACCAATCGCGCTGTTCGTTTCATCAACGCGGCCAATGGCTGAAATTCGTGCCGAGTGCTTTGCCGAACGCGATCCATCGACTAGACCGGTGGTGCCGTCATCCCCGGTGCGGGTGTAAATCTTGTTGAGTTTTACCACGTCTCTTTGCGCCCCTAGACCGGCCTAGCGTGCCACAACCAAAATGATCGCCACGACCAGAATAGCCAGCGCCTGATATTTGATCCGTGCAAACATCGCTTTGTTTTGAAGCAATTGCATATCGGTGGCAGTCTCGCCCTCGCCCGTCTCCAGGTCGATCTTCGTCGTTTTAAGAAATGCGATAATACCGCGAACGAGCGACACAAGCACCAGAACGCTCAAGACGGCCAGAACAGCTATGAGAAAATATGTCATGCGCAGTATTTAGGCGCTTTCCAGTGAGATACCACCCGGCAAACGTTGCAACCGCAATTGCTCTGCCAGCAAGAGGCCGTCCGCGCCCTGCTCTCGCATGTCGGCCAGCGAAGACGAACCGCGCCGTTTTGCAAGCTTCTTGCCTTGCTCGTCGAGCAAGAGTTTATGATGATGCCAACGCGGCACTGGCAGTTCGAGAAGCTCTTGCAAAAGACGGTGAATATGAGTCGATGAAAAGAGGTCAGAGCCGCGAGTGACCAAAGTCACTCCGTCTGCTGCGTCATCCAAAGTCGCAGCCAAGTGATAGCTGGCGGGTTCATCCTTGCGCATGATCACGACATCGCCGAAATCGCGCGGATCGACCATCACCGATCCGACATGTTCATCCGTCCAGATCAATTCGCCGACGCCTGCCATTGCTTTGTTCAGATCGAGCCGCAGGCAATGCGGTTTCTCCAGATCGAGATCGTCTCGCCCCTTGCAAGTCCCGGGATAAAGGCCGCTTTGAATGCCAGCTGCCTGCTGCGCGCGCTGAATCTCTGATCGCGTGCATATACATGGATAGAGGAACCCTTCGTCCTTCAATTTCTGCGCAGCAGCCCGATAGCTTTCAATCCGCTGTGACTGTGGGGTCACTTCCTGCCAATCGAACCCAAGCCATTCGAGATCACGCCGGAATTCATCCACCAGCTCTGTCCGCGACCGGGCACCGTCAATGTCCTCAATCCTCAGCAAAAATGTGCCTCCGGCTGCCTTAGCCAGATCATGCGCAATAATAGCCGAAAAGGCATGGCCAAGGTGCAAGTGACCGTTGGGGCTAGGGGCAAATCGTGTGACAATCATCGCAGCTTTCCACTGCCACAGTGGAGGAAGAAGCGCGATACCACCCAAAATCCTTGTGGAAACCCAGCACGTCATGGGTTTGACTATTTCACGTGCCACGGCATTCTCATGGCAATCGGAAAGGATCACGAGTGTGTTCAAAGCCGAATTGATGGAGCGAGTGGCGCGGTTTCGCAGCGCCGACGAAGACCCGACATGCAATCCGTCGGCATGCCCCGCGCTCGTGCTCAACGCGGATTACACCCCGCTGTCTTATTACCCTCTGAGTCTGTGGCCTTGGCAAACTGCGATCAAGGCGGTGTTTCTAGACCGGGTAGATATTGTCGCGAGCTATGACCGCGAGGTTCATTCCCCTTCGCTGGACATGAAGATTCCGAGTGTCATCGCACTTAGGCAATATGTTAAGCAAAGCGAGTTTCCCGCCTTCACACGGTTTAATCTGTTCCTGCGTGACCGATTTCAATGCCAATATTGCGGGCAAGGTCAGGGGCCTGGACAGAACCTGACCTTCGATCATGTCATCCCGCGCCGTCTGGGCGGTAAGACGACGTGGGAGAACATCACCACTGCTTGTGCACCGTGCAATATGAAGAAGGGCGGCCGCACACCGAAACAGGCGCATATGAGCCTGATGATGAAGCCAATTCGGCCGACAAGCTGGCAATTGCAGCAATATGGCAAAATGTTCCCGCCCAACTATCTGCATGAGACATGGCGAGATTGGCTCTATTGGGACATCGAACTGGAAGCTTAACGCCCGTTTTCTTGGCTTTGTTCTAACCTTCAATCACCCGAGTCTCCGGGTGATGTGCGTCGAGATGCTTGATAATGATGCGCAGATTCTTCGAGTTCGAGCGGTAGAGAAAGTCAGCTGCGTCCCCAACTACCGGCAACAAACCAATAGCGGTATCGAATGCGACGTTCACGCCCATACGCCAAAGCTTCCACTTTGGAATTTTAAGGTTGCGCGCTTCCCAAATAATATAGGCACCAAGAGCGGTGGTAACCAGATCACCGATAACCGGGATCAAACCAACAATCGCATCCAGACCAATGGGCATATTGACGCCTGGCACGCGAAAAGTGCGCTCCAGAAGGTTTTCCATCGCGACCACGCGTTGCCGCACAGAACCGGGATCCGTGCCAGTTGGTAGGGCGAAATTTATCGCCTGTGGTCGTTCAGGCCCATCCATAGTGTCTCTCCTTACCCCCTAAATGGTGGGTTGAGAGAGCGGGAACAAGGGGTGCACGCCCCATTGGTTGGGCTGGTAGGCGTTAACAGTGCCCCGAACCAGGGACCAACGCACGGGCACACCAAGCGGAATAAACACCTCCTCCGCAACCATTATCGCGTGCGCTTGCGCCAGCAACAACGCCTTTTCACGCGGGTCGCGCGCGGTCAGCGACTGCGCCACCAATTGGTCGGCTGCTTCGGAACATAGCCCAATTTCAAGCTCGCAATTGAATTGATTGAGATACCAACGGGGCGAGGAATAGCGCGCCAGCCGGTCTCTCAACTCCAGGTCAGCGCCCGTGCCAGGCTCCATCTTGATCAGCCGAAGGCCCACGGTCTCCCAATCTGCCACCAATTGATTGAACAACAAATCACCGCCTAGCCCAGAGGGCAGCGCGACGCGCAAAACGGCCTCTGCGCCGTTCTCGGTTTCCCAACTGGTAATCCGGCGAGATGCAACACTGCGGCGCTGAGCTAGTGTTAGGTCTTGCCACCGCTCATCACCGGTGGTGACAGGCTTAAGCAAATCCAACGGCACCACCCAGCTGGTCGATTGCCATCCACCCAGACTGAACGGCTCGATCAAAGCATCCCGATCAATCGCCATCGACAGTGCTTCTCGCAAAGCGGGCGTTGCCAAGACGCCATCGTCATTGCGGATCGCAAACCCAAACAGGCTTAGCCGCCGGATCGACCCGAATATTTCCGCGTGACAGCGGGCCCAGCTGCGCCAATGGGAAGCTGACCAACTGGCCATTTAGCAGAATATCAACATCGCCATTGGAGAACGCGGCCACTGCACGCTGTTCTGACATGGCGCGCACAAGGATCGGCCGAGCGTTTTCTTCCCAATCCTGGCGGGCGGGCAGGCCTCGCTCCTGAGGCGGCAAGGCATTCAAACGAGCAAGAAGCGGGGTCTCTTCATCGCTGGAGACGATCATCGGTCCCATCCCGCTGCCCTCGCGCACAAAGCCAAGCTCTGGCTGGGCCATGAGCCTGAGGAACTCAGGCATCGGACTGCTCAATCGTATTTCGATCACCCGACCGGTCATGGCCCGGACTTCAGTGATTTTTGCTAAATCGAGGCCGAGTGACGTACCCTCTAAGCGGCGCAGGAGATCGCGCAGTTGGAGTCTTATGCCCTGGGCTGTAATCGCCTCACCATCCGGCCAAGTCGCTTCTCGCAAACGAAAAATATAGCTCAACCCATCGTCAGTGACGATCCAGCGTTCTGCAATTGCCGGGAGAATTTGACCGGATGGGTCGAGTGCAACCAAGCCTTCATGAGTCGATGCGCGCAAATGCTGAGCGGCAGGTGATAGGCGAACACCTTGCTGCAGCAGGCTCTTCGGCTCGCCAA
This sequence comes from Erythrobacter sp. SN6-5, assembly GCF_057364945.1. Lineage (NCBI taxonomy): Bacteria > Pseudomonadati > Pseudomonadota > Alphaproteobacteria > Sphingomonadales > Erythrobacteraceae > Erythrobacter > Erythrobacter sp. SN6-5. The sequence continues at coordinate 1,142,043 of NZ_CP200282.1, read as the reverse complement.
TGATCACCACTTTAACCGGCCCGTCGTCCGCCGAGGGACCACAGGCCAAAAGCGCCAAAAAGAAGGGGAAAAGCAGCAAGACTCGCATCATCCCCGCGAGCCTATCAGGTTGTTTCCCGTTGGTCAGCGTTGAAGCCGACGGAAATCCTCAGACCTTGCGAAAATCCCGTGGATCAGGAGCCGACGGCGCTTTACGCGTATGAGCAGTGCTCAAGCCCGCAGTGTCTGATTGATCGTCACCGTTGGTAGGCTTGCGTGCAGATTGGGAATCAATTTCCTCATCGAAGGCGATACCAAAACGGTCATCTTGAACCCAAGCGACAGTTCCCGTCACAGAGCCAATATTTTTCAGCTCAATGTCCAACCGATTGCCGGGTTGAACGCGCAAATTGCCTTCGCCCATCATGCCGCCATCGGACAAGTTGCGCACGCGTATACGGTGCGTGTCCCCTGCCTGCTCCACACGAATACCGGCGAGCAGAAAGAGACTGTCTCGCGACACGCTCCTAGTTTCAACACCAGTCATTCTAAGAAGTCTCCTGTGCCCACCACAAACAAAACTGCCATTCCATCGGCTCTTACGTCGCCACAATAGCGCGCAGAGCATTGTCTACTGTCTCGCGGGCTATGCCGCAGTGCCTAATGATTGTTTAACAGGCGCGCAGGAGCAGCCTTGAAAACGCACGCGTCCCAATCTGGCACTTGTTCCAAGCCGTTCGTTAGCCTGGCTGATCAGTCGTCGCGGGAAATTTTCTCTTTGCGCTCGTGCGCTTCTTGCGCCTCAACGGTCATGGTCGCGACAGGTCGGGCAATTAGTCGCTTCAATCCGATCGGATCGCCCGTTACTTCACAATAGCCATATTCGCCCTCGTCGATCCGATGCAGAGCGGATTCAATCTTGGCCACTAGCTTGCGCTGACGGTCGCGAGTGCGCAGCTCAATGCCCCAATCCGTCTCGCTAGATGCACGATCATTGAGATCAGCTTCTCGAATTGGGCCGTCTTGCAAAGACTGGAGTGTTTGATCAGCCGCATCGCGGATCGATCGTTTCCACTCAAGCAGCAGCATACGAAAATAGTTCTGCTGCTGCTCGTTCATATACTCTTCGTTATCGCTGGGCACGTAGCCCGGCTCGAGCATACTCTTCGCTTTTGCGAGAATATCAATATCGTCAGTCGACGCAGTGGCCATGTGGTCCTCTTACCCCAATCACTTTCGGCGAGACTGTCCAATTCGCTAAGCGCGGAATTTCCAAACGCTTGGCTAAGCCCCCTAAGTCAACGCATTGAGCGCGCCTATAGGCTTGCAGTCTGAGACGCACAAGCGGCTTTCCCCACCCCAGTGTCATCGCGAGACGTAAAATACTGGATCTCACGCATTTCGTGCCGCTTGATCACAAAAATTAACGTCGCCGTTAACCAATTGTTGACCACGAGTAGCGAGGACATGGTTAAGCGAGCCAGCCGGGGGGTGTTGGTTTCGTGATTAACGGGGTAACCAAATTATGGAACTTAAACCTATCACTGGCGGCGTAGCCACCGAACTGGACACGGATCTGAACAATGAGATCCTTGCCGATTATCTGGCGGCGGCATCTCAAGGCGACATTTCAGCGCATTTTGATTTGGGTGTTTCCTTTTCAACCGGCAGCAATGGGGCTGAATGCGACCTTATTGAAGCCCACAAATGGTTTAATCTTGCTGCTGCGCAGGGTCATGAAGAAGCCGCATGGTGCCGCGCAGACATTTCTGACGAAATGACCGCTCGCGAAATCGCAGAGGCTCAGCGTCGTGCGCGGCAATGGCTGTCGGAAACACGCCGCCAAGCTGCCTAGTTTTGCTTGAAGGGCGTGCGCCTGCCCAACAGGACTTGATCGGTCGCCACGCCATCGCGCTCGCGCTCTAGGAAGTCCGCGACCGCGTCACGAAAACCAGGGTCGGCAATCCAATGCGCCGACCAAGTTTGCACTGGTTCATAACCACGAGCGAGTTTGTGGCCACCTTGCGCACCGGCTTCGACCCGATCGAGACCGCGTTCGATCGCAATTTCGATTGCTTGGTAATAACACAGCTCAAAGTGCAGGAAGCGCACATCACGCGCGCATCCCCAATAGCGGCCATAAAGCGCATCCTGGCCGATGAAATTAAGCGCGCCTGCTATTGGCATCCCCTCGTCCAGTGCGAGGATCATAACCAGCTGGTCGCCCATCCGCTCCTGCAGCAGCGTAAATGCCTCGCGCGTTAGATAGGGCGCGCCCCATTTGCGCGCACCAGTGTCTTGATAGAACAGCCAGAAGGCATCCCAATGCTCTGGCTTTATGTCGTCTCCGGAAAGCCTAGAGATTTGCAGGCCTTTCTGCGCCGCTGCCCGCTCCTTGCGCAGGTTTTTGCGCTTGCGGGACGAGAGGGCATCCAAAAAACCATCAAAGGTGCTGTAGCCGCGATTGATCCAGTGAAATTGCAAATCGCTTCGCTTCAACCAGCCAGCATCCTCGAACAGCGGCAATTGCGCTTGATCGATGAAGGTCGCATGCGCTGAGGACAGTCCATTTTGCTCGCACACCAATTCAGCGCCCTTGAGCAGATGCAGAGCCAATGAGGGATCGGACAACAGCAAGCGTGGCCCCGCCGCAGGGGTAAATGGCGAGGCAATCTGAAGTTTTGGATAATAACGCCCGCCAGCGCGCTGATAGGCGTCCGCCCAGGAATGATCGAACACATATTCGCCCTGGCTGTGGCCTTTGGCATAGCTCGGCATGGCGGCGAGCAGTTTGCCATTCTCGTCAGTCATCGCGATTGGCACCGGATCCCAGCCGGTGCCGTCGCCCACGCTACCAGAGTCCTCCATGGCGGTAAGGAATTCATGGCTGACAAAAGGATTTCCGCTGGGGTCGAGCGCGTTCCATTCAGCCACATCGAAAGAGCCAACGCTTGGCGCTAGCCGCACGGTCAACTCAATATCGCTCACGCGATCCCCTCACCCTCAGCGATCGGTGCATCGATCAGGCCCTGCGATTGTTCGCGCAATTCCTTGCTGCGAATGGTCCAGCTAAGCAGTGGACGCCGTGCCGCTCGCCAAGTCTCGCACAGCGCATTTGGCAGGTCGCGAATATCCATCGCGAGAAAATCTGGCTGAGCCTGCTCGAGCGCGCCAGGTTGCCGCCACACACCCAGAAACCCCAGGTCCAGCGTGTCTGTGCAGACCAGGCCCCGGATTCTTTCAGGATCATGTTCGGCAAACCATTGGCCGACGCGCGGATCGAAGCTCATGACGGCATGATGGCCTGCATAATCTGCTAATGCTGCACTTACGCATGCACATGTTAGATCAACGTCATAATCAGGTTTGGATTTGATCTCGATCAGCAGTGGAACCTGGCCGCCAATGATTGCCAGAAACTGAGCTAGCGGGACGGGGCGCTCATGCGTTCCTAACAGGCGCAGCTGGGTAAACTCGCCCATATTGAGCGCGCCTGTATCACCCTCTTGGCCCGTCAAACGAGCGAGCTCCCAATCATGGAAAACCATGGGTGCGTTATCGCGGCTGCGCTGGATATCGCATTCGATGCCCATACCTGCCGCGATGGCCGCCTTCGCCGCAGCAACTGAATTTTCGGGCACTCCTGGCCCATGCAGTCCGCGGTGGGCGTAGGCCCACTCAGTTAGCCAACGCGGAGCGCTGCGCTCACTCACTGGCAATGGCGATAATCGCATCCACCTCGACCGCCGCGCCCAGTGGCAGGGCCGGAACACCGACGGCTGCACGGGCATGGCGGCCAATGTCGCCAAACACCCCCTGCATCAGATCAGAAGCGCCATTGGCGACCTTCGGTTGGTCTGTGTAATCCGGCGTGCAATTGACGAACGCGCCGAGCTTTACGACCCGCGACACGCGGTCCAGATCGATCCCGGCCGCTTTGAGCTGCGCCAAAATCATCAGGCCGCACGCTCGCGCCGCCGCCTGACCATCTTCAAGCGAAACATCATCGCCCAACCGGCCGGTCACAAGCTCTCCTGCAACAAAAGGCAATTGGCCGGAGACATGTGCAAACCCGTCCTGCAATACGACCGGAACATAGCTCGCAACGGGTGCAGCGGCCTCAGGCAATGTGATGCCAAGCTCCTTCAGACGGGCTTCGATGCTCATTATGCTTCCTCTTTCAAACGCTCTAACAACCACGGTAACGCCCGCGACCACTCATCGATCCTCGCATTGGCGTGACCAGCCTTGTGTGCGCAATCAATATGCGGCGCGATCATAGGCTCTCCGCACAAATGCAGCCGCACTGTGTCCGGCACCACTTCGGATGCGGACGCATGATGCTGCGCCAAATCATCAATGAAAATCGCCCGGCTAGGCGAATATTCCGCCAAAATAGATTGCAGTGCGGGGCCTTTCGGACCCTGATTGGTGAACACGCGGGCATTGAGACCATGCGCCGCCAATTGTTGAGCGCGGTGATCGCGTCGCTCATCGACCAGATTGGTCAGGATCACCACATCAGCCTGTTCTAACAAACGATTGAGGCCCTCGACCGCTCCCGCAATTGGCATTTGGCTGTCCATTTCGGTGTCGAAGAAGCCGCCCAGAAACCGCCAGATCTCCTTTTGATCAAGCACATCACCGCTGTCCTGCCAGCGCAAAGCGGTGGCGAAGCTGTTGCCTTCCAGCTCGAAATCCACGCCCTGGCTGCTTTCCAGCCATTCTTTGAACGGCGCGACCATGTGGAGGATCACTTCGTCGCAATCGCTTATGATAAGAGGCTGGCTCATGATGCGAGCTCCTGGCGGGCAGCAATCAATTCCTCAGGCGTTACGGCGAGCGCCTCTGCCGCCCGGATCAGGTCAGGTTCGTGGTTTGCGAGAAAGTCAAAAACCGAGGCTAGGACGGTGGGATCATTCAATCCGCCGCGCAAAGTATCAGCATCAAGCCCGGTCAAATCGAGGTAGCGTTCCGCGCGTTCGTTGTCCTCCAGCACCCAGCCCAGCACCGCCAAGGCAAGGGTCTGCGGGCTGAGTTCTTGTACTGCGCCGTCATGAATAGATGGATTTTGAATTGTCGTAGCCTCTTTGTCGGGTTAATCAGCCCACTTCGGGGGAGCATCGGTCAGTGGCAAAGCAGAATCTTGGTTGTCGAGGATAATGACCTCAATCGAAAACTGTTCTGCGACGTGTTGAAGGCAAACGGCTTTGAAGTCGAGCCTGTCGCAGATGGCGATCAGGTGCTTGAAATGGCGCGCGGAACCGCTCCCGATCTGATCATTATGGATATTCAGCTGCCCGGAATTTCCGGTGTAGACCTGATCGAGGCGGCCAAGCGCGATACCTCGCTGTGCGAGATACCGGTCCTGGCTGTTACGGCCTTTGCCGGAAAGGGTGACGAAGAGCGGATCCGCTCGGCAGGTGCCGCCGGTTATCTGGCAAAGCCCGTTTCGATCATGCCGTTTATGAATGCAGTCAAAGCCTTGGTTTGACGCCAGGACGAAGCACTTGCACCGCCTAACCGCTCAGCTTGAATTCTCGAAATTGAAGGCCAAATGGCGGTGAAGCGGCAACGATTTGAGCCGTTTGCCCCCGAGAAATGGCTTCATATGGGCTGGTCTGCGATTCCAAATACCTCTAGACCTTTCTCTGAAGCTGAAATTGCACCCAGAAAGTGAGCGCCAACACCATGGATTCTGCCGCAGTTGATGAGCGTATCCGCGCCTTGATCGAGCCCTTCAACAAGAAGGGCGTCACTATTGAAGACGCAACCACGTTTGCCGGTGATCTTGAGTTCGATAGCCTAACCGTGATGGATTTCGTCGCGGAGATTGAGGACGAATTCGACATCATCATAAGCATGAACCAACAGGCCGAAATCGAAAATTACGGTCAGTTGGTCGCTGCTGTGCACAAAATGCAGGATAGCTGATATAGGCTTTGCCCATGACTGAGACCCTTACCGATGTCGCGCCATCAGGCGATCTGCTGTCCAAGTTCGACGACCTTATCCAGACGCGTGAAACGCTGCTCGCGAGCGGTATTGAAGACCCCTTCAATCTCATCATGGAAAAGGTCCTCTCGCCGACCACCGCGATCTGCAACGGGCGCGAGACAATCTTGCTCGGCACCTACAATTATATGGGCATGACATTCGATCCTGATGTGATCGATGCGGGCAAGCAGGCCTTGGCTGATTACGGCTCAGGCACAACGGGTAGCCGCGTCCTCAACGGCACTTATCAAGGTCACCGAGAATGCGAAGATGCATTGCGTGAATTTTACGCGATGGATCACGCCATGGTTTTCTCGACCGGTTACCAGGCCAATCTCGGGATCATCGCCACTCTGGCTGGAAAGGGCGATTACATTGTCCTTGATATCGACAGTCATGCCTCGATTTGGGATGGCTGCGCGATGGGCAATGCCGAAGTTGTTCCGTTCAAGCATAATAACGTCGAAGCGATGGAGAAGCGCCTACGCCGGATTCCTGAAGGCGCTGGTAAGCTCGTCATCCTCGAAGGCGTTTATTCGATGCTGGGCGACGTTGCGCCGCTAAAGGAAATGGTTGCGATCGCGAAGAAATATGGTGCGATGGTGCTGGTCGACGAAGCGCACTCAATGGGCTTTATTGGCGAAAACGGTCGCGGCGTTTGCGAAGAGCAAGGCGTGATCGACGACGTTGATTTCATCATCGGCACATTTTCGAAAAGCGTCGGGACGGTCGGCGGTTTTTGTGTGTCCAATCACCCAAAGTTTGACATCATGCGGCTTGTTTGCCGCCCCTATGTCTTCACCGCCAGCCTGCCGCCCAGCGTAGTGGCAACCGCAGCGACCTCCATTCGCAAGCTGATGCATGGCGCGAATAAACGCGCGCATCTTTGGGAAAATTCCAAACGGCTCCACGGCGGTCTGACTGACCTTGGCTTTCAGCTTGGCACCAGTGAACCGCAAAGCGCGATCGTGGCCGTCATCATGCCCGATCTTGAGCGCGGTGCGGCCATGTGGGAAGCGCTGTTGAAAGAGGGACTCTACGTCAATCTGGCGCGCCCGCCAGCAACACCGGCGAATATGACCTTGCTGCGCTGCTCGCTATGCGCTGAACATTCGGCGGAGGAAGTCGAAACCATCCTCGGCATGTTCGAACGCGCTAGGCAAGGCGATGGGCATTATCTAAGCGCTAAGCGCGCACTTCGGTTGCGTTGTCGCAGGCGTTCACCTCGCCTTCGTTTTCGCTGCCTGCAAGCTGCGTGAACACAACGAAGCCGCCGACCACCAGAATGACGAAGGCCGTTGTGACCCAGCCAAGGTACTTGTCGATGACAGCCTTGATGGGCGCTCCAAATAGCTGGAAAAGCACACCAACGATCATGAAAATGAGCGCACGCCCAGCAACGGCGGCGAGCGTGAACGTCACCAGATTCATCTCGATAAAGCCCGCTGTGATTGTCATCAATTTGAACGGGACCGGTGTGCCGAGCGGCAAAGAAGACGGCCAAGCCGCCCTGCTCGCGAATGTAGCATGCCGCAACCGGGAAGCTCTCTGTGAGGCCAAGCAAGCCAATCACCCAAGAGCCCACGGCGTCGTATAAGAAGTATCCGATCGCATAGCCAAACAGTCCGCCAAGCACCGATGAGACCGTAGCGACAACGGCAAACCGGATCGCCTTTTTTGGTTCAGCAAGGCACATCAGCCCGAGCAGTGGATGCGGCGGAATCGGAAAGAAGCTCGACTCGATGAAGCAGAAAAACGCCAGCCACCACACAGCCTTAGGGTGAGCGGCCTTGTCCATGGTCCAATTGTAGAGACCGCGCAGCAGTTTCATCATGAGCTTGAGTATCTTTCGCCAGTTCGCACCCGAGTGATTATTGGCGCTTAGCCGCGCTGTAGAGAGGACGCAACTGAGATTAAATAACCTATTTGGTACTTTTACATTGACATTGTCACGATCTTTGGTTATAAGAAATCAACATCGCGATAGTGTGAGTCGAGACAAGGGGTTGAAACAAACTTCAGATCAACTCCTGCGACTTTTCTATGTCGGTCCCCTCTAGCATTTCAGCTTCAGCCGGGCCGAGTGGAGACCAAAGATGCCTGACAATTTACGGCCAGATCGGCGTGGCCAGAAAAAACGCCCGCGAATAAATCCGCACTGGCGAGACCGATTTATTGAGCATCTCGCACAATCCTCGAACGTCAGCCGCTCGGCTGAGTTTGCCGGAGTATCAAACAGCCATGTTTACCGTACCCGGACCAACGAGCCTGAATTTGCCTGCCGCTGGCTCGCCGCCCTGTGGGAAGGATATGAACACTTGGAAATGGAAGTCTTGCGCCGATTGCGCGAAGGAGACCAGCAAGCAGGTGATGCATCAAAGTATGACTTCGCCAATGCCATCAGGCTGCTAAATGCACACCGCGACAACGCTGTCAGAGCGCAAGCGGAACAGCGCAATGTCAGTGCGGCTGAAATTCGCGGATCGATTGACCGCAAGGTCGAGGAGATCCGGCTCAGAATACAGCAGGAACGGGCCCGAGAAGCGAAAAAGACGTGATTGAGCAACATGATTGGCTGGCGGACGCTCCAGCCATTGCTCGCGAAGAACTGAGCCGCGCGCTCAACTCTCGGGAACGCGCGGAATTTGCGTATCACTGGGGCTTCTTTGCGCGGCTTGCACAATTGCCACCCGAAGGTGAGTGGCGCATCTGGCTAATCCTGGCTGGACGCGGTTTTGGCAAAACTCGTGCTGGATCGGAATGGGTACGATCAATCGCCGAAGGGAATTCTCAAGCGCGGATCGCATTGGTCTCGTCTTCGTTGGCCGAAGCACGCGCTGTTATGGTTGAAGGGGAAAGCGGGATTATCGCCTGCTGTCCACCGGAACGCAGGCCTGTTTTTGAACCTTCGCTTAGGCGACTGCGCTTCCCCAATGGAGCGCAAGCGCAGCTGTTCTCTGCCGCTGAACCTGAATTGCTCAGAGGACCTCAGCATACCCATGCATGCCGCGCAGAATTCTGCGGGCCGGGATGTACCTTGTCCGCATTCGGACTAACCAGCGTTCATATCGTCACACAAATCGACTTTGACGCCAATAGCGTATCCTTCGATGACGTTTCGTACGATCTGTACATCGATGGCAAGCTGCGGTTCCTGGCTGGTCCTCAAACCGGGCTAACCTTCGGAATTGTGAGCGCAGACCCTCAAGGCCTCGTTCTCGATCGGGCCCTGTCCGAGAGCACTGAGTTGGGGACGCGCGCAGAATTACTCGAAGGGTGCGATCACACTATGGCGACATGTACTGATCGTTTTAATAATGCGGCAAATTTCCGAGGCGAGCCCTTTCTGCCGGGCAATGACCTTTTGTCGCGTTATGGCAGATCAACCGGATGACCCATCCATCCCGGCTTGCAGAAGCTGCTGCATCTTTCGTTGGCACGCCCTTTCGGCTCCACGGTCGCGACCCCAAAAGCGGCATCGACTGTGTTGGTCTACTGGGCTGCAGTTTGCGCAAAGTTGGCATAAAGCACGAGCTCCCCGTCGGGTACAAACTACGCAATCAGAGCATCGAACCCTGGCTCTACTGTGCATCATTATCCGGCCTTAGCGAAACTTCCGGTGCCATTAGTGCCGGCGACGTCCTTCTCGTAACACCTTCTCCCGGTCAATTTCACATTATGATCGCTGAGAATTCGGTGACCTTCATTCACGCTCATATCGGCCTCCGACGCGTAATCCGAGAGCCAGCGCCAACCAGTATTTCGCTCGTCAAGCATTGGCAGTTTGAACCAGAAACCCGAGGAAAAACCTGATGGCAACGCTTCTACTTACAGCAGTGGGAACGGCTATTGGTGGCCCGGTTGGAGGCGCTATTGGCGCTCTAATCGGTCAGCAAGCCGATCAAGCGATATTTGGTTCTGGGACAATCGAGGGGCCTCGACTCAAAGAACTCTCCGTGACCACCTCAAGCTATGGTCAGCCCATTGCTCGGGTCTTTGGGCGCATGCGGGTGCCTGGAACGGTGATTTGGTCCACCGACTTGATCGAAAGCTCAGCAAAGAGTGGTGGAGGCAAAGGCCGACCATCAACGAAAACATACAGCTATTCCAGCTCATTCGCAGTGGCCTTGAGCAGCTTGCCTGTGTCCTCCCTCGGTCGGATTTGGGCAGATGGAGAATTGCTAAGAGGTGCAGCCGGAGACTTAAAGACCGAAGGAGTGCTCCGGTTCTATCACGGTCATGGCGATGATCCTGTCGATCCATTAATTGCCGCCGACAAGGGAGGTTCCGCACCCGCTTTTCGAGACTGCGCCTATGTAGTCTTTGAAGATCTGCAATTAGCTGATTTTGGCAATCGTATTCCGACACTCACATTTGAGATCATGGCGGAGAGTCCTTCGTCCGTTGCACTTAACGACATCGTCCCTCTGGCAATCTCAGGCGACTCATCTCAAACCCTGCCTCATCTACGCGGGTTTGCCGATGGGGGAGGGCCGCTTACATCATCTTTAGCTGCGCTCAATCGCGTCTTTCCCCTTTCCTGCGTTACAAAAGACAGTGGATTTACACTCGGCCCAATCGATAATTCCGGCGCTGTGCTAGCCACTCTCCCTCCAGAAGTGAGCAATGCTGAGGAAGGGCAGCGAAATAGACGAAGGGCCGAGCGGTTCGCACAGGAGCCTGTTGCGCTGCGTTATTACGACGAAAACCGCGATTATCAGCCCGGTGTTCAACGTGCGATCGGCTCAAGGCCAAATGGCCGGGAGGCCATGATTGATATTCCAGCCACCATGCAAGCGGACGGCGCGCGCAAACTCGCTAACTCCAGCGCTAACCGGGCAAGGTGGCAACACGAGCAAATCACTTGGACCACTGCAGATCTCAATCCTACTGTGGAACCTGGATCAATTGTTAAAATTCCCGATATGCCTGGAAGATGGCTAGTCAAAGGTTGGGAATGGTTTGACCGCGGCGTTGAACTCAATTTGGAAAGGCTCGCCCCTGGACTGGCTGGCGACGTTTCGTCGGACTCAGGCGCAGCTAACCATCCCAATGATGAACTGATTGGCCCAACCCTGCTGAGCGTGTTTGAAGTGCCTGCCGATGGTACGAGCTCCGCTGCTGAACCGATAATATTCACAGCAGCTTCATCAGCAACATCGAGCTGGAAGGGGGCAGCCTTGTATGTAGAGCGCGCAGGAGGTCTTATCCCAATCGGCTCAACAAGCGCACCGCGTGCAGTATCAGGGATCATTGCCGGTAGCCTTGGGCCGTCCAATGCAACCCATTTTGAACCTGGTTCATCGGTTCTCATTGATCTTCCTGATGATAAACTCTCTTTCTCTGAAACCACAATTGCGGGCTTAGCACTGGGCGAAAACCGAGTTCTGATTGGTGACGAAGTCGTACAATTTCTGTCTGCCGAGGTAGTGAGCGCCGGAAGATGGAAGCTGTCGGGACTACTGCGAGGCAGAGGCGGTACAGAAGCCAGCGCGCAAAATGGACATGAGCCGGGCACTCAAGCGACTTTGCTTGACGATAACCTAACTGCCCTAAATCCGTCTGAAGTCTCATCGGATGCCAACACTAGGATCGCTGCGATCGGTCTGGGAGACGATGAGCCGACTTTTGCAAACCTCACCAATTCGGGGCTTTCAAGGCGCCCTTTGACGCCTGTCCACCCTCGCCTTTCCAAATTGCATGATGGGTCTTGGCACTTTTGCTGGACAAGGCGAGCCCGAGGCCAGTGGCTTTGGGAAGACATAGTCGACACCCCCCTTGTCGAGGAAAGCGAAGCCTACCTCATTGGGTATGGTCCGGCTGATAACCCATTCCTATCTTGGAACACCATTGAACCTGAAGTGAGCTTTTCCGAAGTCGAACGCCGTGATCTGCTCGCCAACTTCGGTCCGCAAGAATTCTGGGTCAAGCAGGTCGGAACGTTTTCGAGCTCGTCGGCAATTAGGCTGGCGGGACTTTTCTAAAATTTACGGAGTCCTACGATGTCGACAGCCGCTTCTTTCCCGACAACGACAACGAATTACTCATTACCTTTGCTGTTTACGGGTCAATCGCAGAAGGAATTTTTTGTCAATGAGGCATTTTCATTGATCGATAGCCTAATGGCGAGAACAGTCTTGAGCATCCAAGATACACCTCCTTTGGCGCCGAACGATGGCGACACATATATTGTTGGAGTTGGTTCTGGTGAATGGAGCGGCCAAGATGATAGCCTCTCAATCTTCATTAACAATTCTTGGCAATTTGCACCCTCCACACCCGGTATGATGGCTTTCAACCAAGATACCAATCAACTCATGTTCTTCTCATCAGTTTGGTCGAGCGCAACTGAACCGCCCCTTCCCCAAAGCGGGAGTGTCGTTGATGCAGAGGCTCGAATCATGCTCACTGAGATCGTGGAAGCACTAAGAGTTGTTGGCATTTTTGCGTAAGGCACAAATTCCACTCTTGCACAGCACGCAACCACCACAACTCATGACGAAGTCTGCCTTTTTTGGGACCAGCCCCCTCGATAGCGACTTTAATGCAACAGTTTGGTCGATTGATTGCTTGCCACGCGCAAAGGGAAAAGTTAGAGAGTGCGCTGCTCCAAATAACGCTAAAAGGGGATTATTGGAATGCGCAAACTCGTCATAGGATTGGCGATGGCTTCAACGGCGCTCGCAGCGCCTGCTACAGCTCGCGATGGGCAGTGGTACATCCAAGGCGATGGTGGAGCCATGCTTGTCGAAGATATTGATTTCGACGTGAATGGGACTTCGAATGATGTCCAAGGTGATTACGATTCCGGTTATGACTTCGGTGCAGCCGTTGGTTATGATTTCGGCGCCTTCCGGTTGGAAGCCGAGGCAAGTTACCGCGCTGCGGACCTTGAAAACCTTACGGTGGGTACAGTCGGAATAGCTTCGGCAAGTTCGACAAGCGTTCGTACTGGCGGAACGTTCCCTGCATCTGGCGAGGTTAATGCGCTGAGTTTCATGCTAAACGGTCTGTTTGACTTCGGTAACGACGATGGCGTGCAGGGCTTCGCCGGAGGAGGTGTGGGTGTTGCTCGCGTCGACTTGGATGGAACGATCACGTCGACCGGTCCAGGAGCATTTGACGACTCCGATACTGGCCTTGCTTGGCAGATTATCGCTGGTATTCGTGCGCCTTTGAATGATAGCTGGGACGTCGGCCTAAAGTATCGCTACTTTAATGCTGTAGACGTCAACATCGTCGATACACTTGGCTCGCAGTACGAGACAGACGTAACGACACACTCAATCCTCGGCTCGATTACATACAACTTTGGCGGCGACGTTGCACCACCTCCACCGCCGCCTCCACCGCCAGCTCCGCCGGCACCTCCACCACCGCCGCCGCCTGCACCACCTGCACCAGCTGCGGCACCATGTAATACTGGTCCATATATCGTGTTCTTCGATTGGGATGAATCAGTGATTACACCAGAGGCGGCGACCATCTTGGATAGTGCGGTTACCGCCTATGCAGATTGTGGTTCAGCGAATGTTATGCTTGCGGGCCATACTGACCGTTCGGGCAGTGTGACTTACAACATGGCTTTGGCTGAACGTCGTAACGCTTCGGTTCGCGGTTACCTTGCCGGTCGCGGCATTCCTGAAGGCCGCATCACTGGTGAAGCTTTCGGTGAATCGCAACCTCGCGTACCTACCGCAGATGGTGTTCGCGAACTTCAAAACCGCCGCGTTGAAGTGACCTATGGCCCGGGTTCGGGTATCTAAGAGCACTTAGCGTCGAACATTAAGAAGAGGGGTCGGCAAAGTCCGGCCCCTTTTTTTGCCAAAATTTCTGGTTGGAAACCGTTATGCCACGCCTACTCTCAACAGCCTTGCTTTGCTCAGGTCTTGCGCTGAACGCTTGCAACTCTGGCTCTGAAAATGCTGGAACTATAGCTGCCGCTCAAGACGGCCGAGCAATTCCGGTTGCTGCGGCGAAGCTTCTCGATGCGAGCGATGGCGAGATCGGTACAATTCGGCTCACTGAAGAATCCGATGCCCTCTCTATTACAGTAACAATCGAAGGGCTTGAGCCTAGCGAACGCGCCTTTCATCTCCACACAACTGGCGTATGCGAAGGCTCCGACTTTAAGACGGCAGGCGGGCACCTTAATCCGTTTAAGAGAACCCATGGCTCACAAAGCGTCGATGGAGCGCATCTTGGCGACCTGCCCAATCTAGTCATCGAAGAGCAATCGTCGTTCGCAACATCGTTTCAGCTGCCAGGTTCCGCCGAAGAACTACTCCCGCTCATTTTTGACGCGGATGGCACCGCAGTTATGCTGCATGCTGGACCGGACGACTATATGAGCGATCCTGCAGGCGCCGCTGGGCCGCGCGTCGCGTGTGGCGTCCTAATCAAGAAATAGGGCTGTCTAGCTGCCCGGCTTTGGCTCCCCTGCAGCCTGCGCTCGCTCAAGTACCGTTGCATTCGCCTGCGGAACAAGACGAATAGCGGCGATCAACAAAAGCAGACCTATTGGAGTAATCCATAACGTTGAAAGCACTCCAACGCTTAAGCCCGCATCGTCTTGTGCTGAAACATAGCCAGCGGTGTATGGACCAAGTGCCAAACCAACAAGAGTTGTCGCCAAGAAGAAAGTCGCTGTCGCGGTTCCCCGCATCCGAGGCAAGACCAGCGCTTGACTGCTGGCCGCTGCAGCGCCGAGTGCTGATGCAGCCAATGCGCTAGTCATCACATTCAGAATGAGAAACAGCGTGAAGCTATCCGTCGTATACTGGACGAGGGCAAAGGGAATTGGACTGACAAGCCCAAACAAAATTACCCAAATCCGGCCAGATGAGAAACGCGTAAACAGCGCATCAGCCATTCTTCCACCGAGAATTACCCCCAAGAATCCGCTTAGCCGCACCACCGCCACCAAGCCAAAAGCCAAGCTCAGCCTTAGAAACGTCAAATGTCCTTTCGGCGTACGGCGCCCCCCAATAAGAGGCAGCATAGGCCATAAATGCCACGGTCCCGTATCCGAGGATCGTGCAAAGGAAGGCCGGCGATCCCCAAGTCAACGCGAATGTGGGATAATCACGTTGTCGAAGCGCACTCGCCCAGCAGAAGACCGAATAATAGCCGATCGATAAAAGCAACCATTGATCGGTGATTGGCGGAAAGATGAACCCAGGGCCGGAGTCCAGGATATTCGTCAAACCATAAGCGATCGCAAGAGCACCGATAAATACCGCGATGTTGATTGCTAGCGCTCTTCCACCCCGAGTGGCGGCACCGAAAAAGGTGAAACCCGGGATGACCGTGTAGAGCTCTCGCACGAAGCCCTTAAAGGGATGCGGATCCTCTCGGGTCGCCAGACCATCAATTGCGCCGCGTATTGGCTCGCGAAGCGTCATCACCCAAATTGCCAATAGCAATCCAGGCACCCCGACCGCAATGAAGGCGGCCTGCCAACCCGCTAAGCCCAATAAGGGATCCCCTTGCGGGAACGCAGCGTTCCAGCGGTCTACGACCAGCCCGCCAATTGCTAGCGAAATTCCACCACCAATATAAATTCCCGAGCTGTAGATCGCGAGTGCGGTTGCCCTCAGCCTCGCCGGAAACCAATCCGAAATTAGCGAATAGGCTGAAGGACTAGCCGTCGCCTCACCGACGCCAACGCCGATTCTTGCGACCGTTAATGTCGCGGCATCCCGTGCGAACCCTGAAACAGCGGTCATCGCTGACCAGAGGGTTAGGCCGAGTGTCATAAGCCGAACGCGTTTCCAACTGTCGGCTAATTTCCCAAGCGGGATACCGAAGAGCGCGTAAAAAATCGCGAATGCTGTGCCATACAAGAAGCCAAGATAGGCATCATCAACGCCCAGATCAGCTTTGATGTCATTGGCCAATATCGAGAGAATTTGCCGGTCAATAAAATTGAGCACATAAACCACCACCAAAACGCTCAATGCGTACCAGGAATAGGCGGATACCGGCTGGTCAGTATCGACCACTGGTTGGCTTTCGGTATCGCTCAAATCAGTTCCCCAGTTAGAGCAGCAATTGTTATGCTGCGTATCGCGTGTTGTCGGTTAGATCGGCCTCAGCAAAGCCCTTGCGCCTGAGTCTGCATGAATCACACTGACCGCATGCAGTTCCATCGGGCGCGGGGTCATAGCAAGACCAGCTCCAGGCAGGGTCTAGACCCAAGCGAGCGCATTCGTTGGCAATATCGGCTTTCGTCATATGTTGGAGAGGTGCATGGATCTCAAACGGAAACCCCTCCACCCCGGCCTTTGTCCCCAGACGAGCGGTTTCAGCAAAGCTGGCGATGAATTCCGGGCGGCAATCCGGATAGCCAGAATAATCCAGCGCATTCACCCCAATGAAGACATCCCTGGCACCTGCCGCTTCCGCAAATGCGATCGTGAGTGCGAGAAACACCAAATTGCGGGCTGGCACATAGGTAACCGGAATATCATCTGCGACCCCCGTTTTGGGCACGTCAATGTCGGCGGTAAGCGCAGAGCCACCGAATGAGCGCAGATCGAGTGATATCTGCACCTGACGCTCTAGATCCAATTTCCGGGAGATACTCTCGGCCGATTGCAATTCACGGCGATGGCGTTGGCCATAGTCAATGGTAAGCGCCTGAACCGAAAAGCCGCGCTCCTTCGCAATTCCAGCCGATACCATTGAGTCGAGACCGCCTGACAACAGGACCACGGCGGTAGGCCGCTTTTGCTCTGGTTCGAAACTCATCGCTACCGGCTTAGCGCGCTTACGATATTAAGCAATCCACCCGTACCAATTCCCAAACAATCAGCACGTGCCAGTGCGCCGGGCCTCCGCAGTCACTTGGAATGGCAGGCCGCCAACGATCCCCTGGCTTTCAACCTGCACCAAAGATGCCGTCTCGCGGCGAATGTTTGTCCGCCCATAGCCATCGCCAGGGCAGGTATACTGAACCGACACTTCAGATGCCCCATCCTCTACCACAAACCGGCTACAATCGTTTTGAGTATGGCGCAGCTGGATGAGTTCACGTCCACTGCGCACGCAAATCCTGCGCGACGGTGAGCCATCTCGCGGCTTCACAGTCCATTCGCCTTTTGCCAACCCAGATAGCATGGCAAGTCCATCGGACTGTGCAGCAAGAGGCACGGCTCCAACGACAGCAAACAGCCCCAAGGCCATCAGCTTTCGTTTACCAATCGGTGCGCTACGTTTTTTCATGAGCATACCTCGCCATATATTTGCTGCACTGAGTTGTACGTATTGGACAACCCACGATGACCCGTTCCTGAATAGCGACGAACTGTTAAATTGCCAAGGTGTAGTGCTGAGCGCAAAACTGGCAGTCGACCACAATCCGCCCTTTATTATCGCGCATTGCATCCTGCTCATCGGCTGGAAAACGGGCGATGACGCTATGATAATAGTCAGCACTGCAGCGGCAACCGCGTTCAAGCCTCTTGCCCGGCTGGACCCGAATCTGATCCTCTTCGTGGAACAAGCGCCACACAATGCTTTCCATCGAGAGGTCAGGATCGAGCAATTCTTCATGACTTATCGTGCTTAGCCAATGCGACAATGTGTTCCCAATCCGGATGGTCGAGGCGAACGTGCAAGCGTTCGCGCCCCTCTTCGCCATCGGCAAGATGCTGGATCAGCATACCGGCAGCGTGATGGCCGTTGACGCCCGATCGGCTGGCCACTCTGATCAGTGTGGGCACTTGCTCCGACTGAACAAAATAGTTCTCACATGCCTCAGACAGATTGTCCCCTTCCAGCGGGACGATGCCTTGATAGCGCTTACCCCCGCCCGTCTCGAAGGTGATCGCGAGATATCCCTCCCCAAACAGTGCAGCGAGCGCCGGATTTGCACCCAAGTCCTCAACCCGAACGCCATCAAACTCAGCATATCCCCGCATTGTGCCGCCGCGATAATCACACACGAGCAATTGCACCGGGCCAGCCTTCGTCTGTGCCTGCATAGTCAGCTGGCCGTCTTCGCCCTTTAGCAATCCGCCCATCAGAGCGCCCAGCACTAGCGCTTCGCCAAGCAGATGCTGAATTGGGGCAGGATAATCATGCACTGCCAGCACATCGTTCAGCACGACATCCAAGCGAACCGCGCGGCCACGGGCACTGCGCGAAGGCAGAGTGAAGCCAAGCAGCTTATCAGCGAATGTCTCTGGCTCTTGCGCCGTGGGAGATCGAGCTTGTGTCATAGCGAGCTATATGGTGGCTCCAACGCGGGAGGTAAGCCCCAATCGTGGGCCAAATCTCACGCAAGCAGGCCGAAGCTCCACAGCAGTACGGATTTCTGCGCATGGATGCGGTTTTCCGCCTCGTCAAAGACGACCGACTGCGATCCTTCAAACACGTCTTCGCTTACCTCTTCACCCACGTGCGCAGGCAGGCAATGAAGGAACAATGCATCAGGTTTGGCTTCCGCCATGAGCGAAGCGTTGACCTGAAAAGGCTCCATCGCGCGGCGTTTCTCATCGGCATCCGCTTGCCCCATCGAAATCCAAGTGTCCGTAACCAGTACGTCCGCTTCGCGCGCGGCGACAGCGGCGTCTTGTGTCAAAGTAACCTCAGCGCCGCCTGCACGAGCCATTTCGACAAATTCACTGTCCGGCTCATAGCCAGCTGGCGTTGCCACCCGAACGTTGAACTTCATCAGGCCGGCTGCCTCTAGGATAGAATGCAGCACATTGTTGCCATCCCCAAACCAGGCGATCTCCAAGCCCGGAAGAGGCTTGCCATGTTCAATCACTGTGAGCAGGTCGGCCATGATCTGACACGGATGCGAGCGATCGGTTAGACCGTTGATCACAGGCACCGCCGCGTGGCGCGCCACCTCCTCGATCTTCGCATGATCATCGGTCCGCAGCATGATTGCATCGACCATTCGGCTGAGAACGCGGGCGGTATCCGCAATGGTCTCGCCGCGCCCCAATTGGCTAGAGGCGTTATCCAGGATCAGCACAGAACCACCCAGCTGCCGCATCGCAATGTCAAAGCTCACGCGGGTTCGCGTGGAGTTTTTCTCAAACACCAAAGCCAGAACCTTGCCCGCCAGCGGAGCGTCGGCATCAGGCTGCCCCTTGCCCCTGCCTTTGCGCTCAGCTTTGCGATCAATCGAATCACCAATCATAGCGGCGATTGCATCGGCCCCAGCATCGCTGAGATCAAGAAAATGTTGGTGCGTCATCAGGCTGGCTCTGGAATTTTATAGCTCGCCGCACCGGCAGAAAGCTTGTCGAAAAACTCGTCAATCTCAGCATCGCCAATCACCAATGGCGGGAGCACACGCAAAGTGTTATCACCCGCGGCAACGGTCAGCAGATCGTGATTCTCACGCAGGTGCACGAAGAACGGACGGCTTTCGACCTTCATCTTGATGCCCAACATCAGACCCATCCCGCGCACCAGCTCAAACAGTTCTGGGTAATTGCCGATGAACTGCTCAAGCCGCGTGCGAATGCGCTCGCCCTTCTCGCGAACTGAGCTCAAAAATTCCTCATTGGCCACAGCCTCCATGACCGCACAGCCTGCCGCCATTGCCAGCGGGTTGCCGCCATAGGTCGAACCATGTGTGCCGAAGGTCATGCCTCGTGCAGCTTTTTCGGTTGCTAGGCAGGCGCCGAAAGGAAAGCCGCCGCCAATGCCTTTTGCGGTTGCGACAATATCTGGCGTGATGCCATATTGCTCATAGGCGTAAAGCGTGCCGGTGCGCGCAACCCCGCATTGCACCTCGTCCAGAACCAGCATCAGGTCATGCTCATCAGCCAAAGCCCTCAAGCCTTGCATGAATTCCTGTGAAGCGGGGCGAATGCCGCCTTCTCCTTGAATCGGTTCGACCAGGAAGCCCGCTGTGTTCGGTCCCATCAGAGCTTTGGCGGATTCCAGATCATCAAACTCGGCATACTTGAAACCATCGAGCATCGGCGAGAAGCCGTGGTGCATCTTGGTCTGGTTCGATGCGCTGATAGTGGCCATCGTGCGGCCGTGAAATGCGTTGGAAAATGTGATCAGCTCATGCTTGCTGGAATCGCCCGCATCGCCCGCGTTCTGATAATAAGCACGCGCGGTTTTTATTGCGGTCTCAACCGCTTCTGCGCCTGAATTGGTGAAGAACACGGTGTCTGCAAAAGTGTTGTCGACCAGCATTTGTGCCAGTTTCTCACCCTGCGGGCTGCCATAAAGGTTGGAGACGTGCATCAAGGTTGCAGCTTGATCCTGGATCGCCTTGATAAGCCCGTCGTGTGAATGACCCAGTAAGTTCACCGCAATGCCGCTGGCAAAATCAAGGTAGCGCGTGCCATCCTCGTCGATCAGGTGGCAGTGCTCGCCTCGGACCGGACGGACACCGCAGCGAGGGTAGACAGGCATAAGCGGTGTGATCGACATGGTTTGATCCTTAAAAACTGAGTGAAGTCGAAAATTGAATTCAGGAATGGAAAAGGCGACCCTAAACAGAGCCGCCATTTCCCGAATTGATAAGGCCGCTCATGTTTCCGGTCAAACGGCCCAGATATGTGCTGGGGAGATTTATCCCTGCGCAGGCACCAAGTTGACAGCAGAATGCTTGCCTCGTCGGTCGACTTCAATGTCAAACTCGTAGCGTTCGCCTTCATTGATGCCTTGCAGTCCAGAACGCTCAACCGCGCTGATGTGCACGAATGCATCTGGTTGGCCATCGTCGCGCACCAGGAAGCCAAAGCCCTTCATCGAGTTGAAGAACTTCACAGTTCCGGTTGCTTTTTCGCCGGTCAGCTCGCGCTGAGGCGCCGCCTCTTGCTTCTCAACCGCGATCACATCGCCAACCACTTGGAGATCCTGAGCGGAAATCTTGCCGCCGCGATCAACCAGGTTGAACTCAAGCTCTTGACCCTCAGCCAGACCTTCTAGTCCAGCACGCTCAACTGCGCTGATGTGAATGAACACGTCTTCGCCGCCGCCTTCTTGCGCGACAAAGCCGAAGCCCTTCTGGCTGTTGAAGAATTTCACAGTACCCTTGCCGGTGCCTACGACTTGAGCGGGCATGCGGTTGAAACCGCCGCCTCCACCGCCGCCAGGGCCACCACGACCGCCACCGCCGCCGCTGCGATCACCGCCACCGAAACGGTCACCGCCGCCTCCGCCGCCGTAACGATCGCCGCCGCCACCTGGGTCACCACGTCCACCGCCGCCGTAGCGATCACCGCCACCGCCGCTTCGGTCATTTCCGTAATTGCCCGGAGGCGGGAATCCGTCGCCGCCGCCGCCAAAAGGATCGTAGCTGTCCTCGCCGAATCCGTCGCGCTTGTCCCGGCCGCGCCGACGTCCTCTATCGTAACCCATAACTCAAAACGTACCTTACAAGACTGCCCATCCTCCTATGCATCAGAGCGGGGACAGCAAGCCGCCACTGATACAGGCAGAACACCGACATCATCCGGAGTCCCACCTCGTAGAATCGGTGCATAGCGCACAAACTTATGCTTTGCGAATGATTTAACCGATCCCGGCTGTTATCCCTGAGAATTGTGACACTTTCAAACAATCCTAATACTTGCTTCGCGTCAAACTGTTGGCCATGAAATGCGGGAATGCGCACCACAAAGGCGATTAGAACCATGAGCGATTTTCGTGAACTCTCACCCGCCATTTTTGCAAGCCCGCAAATCGCATTGGATGATATCAATGCGGCCAAGGGTGCGGGCGTCACCTTGATCATCAACAATCGGCCAGATGGTGAGGAGCCTGATGCACCGCAAGGTGATGCAATCGAAGCGGCGGCCAAGGCCGCAGGGCTGGATTATTGCGCCATACCCATCGGGCATTCCGGTTTTAGCCAGCCGCAGATTGACGAGATGGTTGGCGCGATGGCCAAAGCTGAAGGCAAGGTGCTCGCCTATTGCCGCTCTGGCACGCGCTCAACCTTCCTGTGGGCGCTCGCCCAGGCAAAGTCAGGCCGTAGCCCTGCTGGCATTGTGCATGCGGCGGCCAAGGCTGGCTATGATGTCAGCCCAGTGCGCCCCATGCTCGATATGCTCTCTGGCCAATCAGGCGAGTAAGTCCGCGCGCTGATTTACTTACGGTAATCGAGCGGCGGTTCGCGGTCGCCCAGCAGCGATTTGTACGTGTAGTCCGGCCCGCGTGCGGCATCGAATTCAGCCTTCGCCGCGCTGCGCAATCCCGGATTTGTGTAAAGCTCCGCCGCCATTAAGGCCATAGCTTTGGCCGCGACCTGAGCGCCCTTGTGACCGATCGAATGGCCGCTGGCCGCAACCGCTTGCCAAGTATGCGCGCTAGTGCCGGGCACCCAAGTGGCCGTGCGCACGCCAACGGTAGGCGTCGCCCACGAGACATCGCCAACATCGGTCGACCCATAACCAAGGCTCTTGTTGTATTCGCCGATTTCACCAGCGCTGCTGAGCGGTTTGGCCGCATCGCCGAGTGAATTCTGGATCTCTTCCGCCCATGCACGCTCTTCTGCGGTGTATTCAACACCGCCAACCATCCGCAATTTCGCGTCCATCATCTTGGCCAGCGTCTCATTGACCAACAGCGGATTGTTCCCATGAATGACTTCCCATTCCAAGGTGGTTCCAGTGCCGAGCGCAGCACCCTTAGCCGCGTTCTCCAACCGTTGCCAAATGGCATCCACGCCATCGGGATCAGGGTGACGGACATAGTAAAACACCTCAGCAAAGTCAGGCACCACATTGGGCGCATTGCCGCCGCTGGTGATGACATAATGCATACGCGCGTCTTGCGGCATATGCTCATGCATCATATTCGCCATCATGTTCATCGCCTCTGCCCCATCCAGGGCAGAGCGGCCCCGCTCTGGCGCGCCAGCCGCGTGCGCAGAAATTCCCGTGAAACGAAACTTGGCTGAACGATTGGCAAGACTGGTCTGGGCCGCTGCGCTGTTTTCGTCATCGGCATGCCAGTGGATCGCAATGTCGACATCATCGAACAATCCAGCTCGCGTCATATAGACCTTGCCAGAGCCGCCTTCTTCAGCCGGCGTGCCATAGAAACGGATGCGGCCCGGTGTGCCGGTGGCCTCAAGCCATTGCTTGACCGCAATAGCAGCCGTGAGTGAGGCGGCGCCAAACAGATTGTGCCCGCAAGCGTGCCCTGCATGTTTGCCTTCGACTATATCGCGGGTGGCCAGTGCAGACTGGTTGATACCGGGCAGAGCGTCCATCTCGGCAAGGATCGCGATGATCGGACCACCCTCACCCCATTCGGCAACGAACGCAGTTGGAATTTCGGCGATGCCCGCCTTTATCTCAAACCCTTCGCCCGCAAGCTCGGATTGCAAAAGCCCACTCGATTGCGTTTCAAGATAACCAACCTCGGCCAGATCCCACAATTGCTGCGCCACTCTAACGGTGCGCTCTTGCTGCGCGTCCACATTAGCGGCAGGATCTTGAGTCTGAGCGCTGAGCGGCGCTGCGCCAAGCAGCAATCCAGCCAAAACAGTGCGAGCAACAAACTTCATTAGCAATCTCCCTTGCGCCCTGCTTGCCGCAAAGCCGAGGCCGTGCCAATCCTTTGCAGATGGAAATTCATCCGCTCCTTTTGCAATTTGGCGGCTCGCTAGTGGCTATAATGCTGCTGGCTTGGCTCGCCTTTGCATTGAAGCTGGGCGGCAGACCCAAATTGGCGAGCCATAACGAGGCCGCACACGCGGCTGGTGAGGTGGCAGACGGCTTTGCGCCCATTGAAAGCGCGATAGCGCGCGATGGGGCCGGGGCACTCCTGAGGGACGCAGCAGGGCAGATCATGCTACTCAAGCCGCACGGTGCACATTTTGCCGGACGTATTCTCAGCGAAGAGGCCAACGCCACCACTCGGCGCGACATGGTTATTATCGACACGGGTGAAGCACGATTCGGCTCGGTTCAGCTAGCGCTTAATGATGCAGAAATTTGGGTCGCTGCCATCAATCAGCTAGGCAGGCGTTAGCATGATCGACCTGCCCGATTTTTCTGTCACTGAGCTGGCCGTACCGCTGTTTATCGCGGCTATTCTCGCCGAAATGACCTGGGCAAGGCTGCGCAGGCAAAGCGCCTATGAACCAAAGGACACGCTCGTCAGCCTTGGCTTTGGACTCGGCTCCACGGTTGCAGGCGCGCTGTTCGGCGGCTTCTTCCTCGCGATCTTCATCGCTGCCTATGATTACCGCTTGTTCGATATCAGTGACAATTGGTGGGCCCCGATTTGGGCATGGCCAGTGGTGTTCGTACTCGATGATTTAAAGTATTATTGGGTCCACCGCGCGGGACACCGCATCCGCTGGTTTTGGGCCGCGCATGTCAACCACCACTCTAGCCAGCACTACAACCTCTCAACCGCACTACGGCAAAGCTGGACGGGATCCTTCACGCTCGGCTTTGTGTTCGCTTTGCCATTGGTGCTGATCGGGTTTCACCCTGGCATGATCGCCGTGTGCGGCGGCATCAATCTGGTCTACCAATTCTGGATCCACACCGAGGCGATCGGCAAAATGCCGCGCTGGTTCGAGGCCGTGATGAACACCCCCAGCCACCACCGGGTTCATCACGCCACCAACCCGCGCTATCTTGATCGCAACTACGCAGGCGTTTTCATTATCTGGGACAGGATGTTCGGCACATTTGAGGCCGAGCAAGACGATGAGCCAATCCGCTATGGCATCATCAAACAGCTTGGCAGCTTCAACCTGCTGTGGGCGGTGTTCCATGAATGGATCGGCATGCTCAGCGATATTGCCCGCGCGCCGTGGCGGCATAAGCTGTCTTACCTGCTGCGCGAGCCTGGTTGGACCCATGATGGCAGCCGCGAGACCTCCGATATGATCCGTGCGCGTTGGCGCAAGCGCATTGGCCAATCTGTACAAAATCCGGTGGCGGATCGAAACTCGATTGAAAGCCCGCACGAAGCTGCTTAAGCCTGTCACTTCCAAGAGGAGAGATCATGGAAAGCTTCGATTACATCGTCATCGGCGGCGGTAGCGGCGGCAGCGCAGCGGCGGGACGGCTCGCCGTCGATGGGACCAAGCGTGTGTGCTTGATCGAGGCAGGCGGGCGCAATGACAACGTCCTGATCAAGACGCCCGGTTTCATGCCCTTCATCCGCAATTCGTCGAATTACAAGTTCGACACGGTCCCGCAAGAGGGGCTGAATGGCCGGATCGGTTACCAACCGCGCGGCAAGGGACTGGGCGGATCTTCAGCGATCAACGCCATGGTCTATATTCGTGGTAACGCATGGGATTATGACAATTGGGCGGCGATGGGCTGCACCGGCTGGGCCTATGATGACGTGCTGCCATATTTCAAAAAAGCAGAAGCGAACCAGCGCGGCGCGGATGATTATCATGGAACCGGCGGGCCGCTGTTTGTCTCTGACCTGATATCTCCCAATCCAGCCAGCCATTCTTTTATCGAGGCCGCTAGCGAGATGCAGCTGCGCCGCAATGATGATTTCAACGACGACACCCAGGACGGCTTTGGGTTCTACCAAGTGACCCAGCGTGATGGCGAGCGCTGGTCCGCTGCCCGCGCCTATGTCGAGCCCATTCGCGAGCAGGGCAATTTTGCGATCCGCACCGACACAGTCGTTGAAAAACTAGTGATCGAGCAAGGCCGGGTCACGGGCGTTCGAGTCAAGCGCGGTCGGCGCAGCGAAATGCTTTATGCAAAACGCGGTGTGATCCTGTCCGCGGGCGCCTTTAACAGCCCGCAAATCCTGATGCTGTCAGGCGTTGGCCCCGGTGCGCATTTGCAAGAGCGCGGCATCCCAGTGGCGCTAGATCGGCCCGAGGTTGGCGGCAACCTGCAAGATCATCTGGACTATGTATCCGGATGGGAAACCGAGAGCGATGTGCCGATTGGCGGGACGTTGAAAGGTACATTGCGAATGGCCGCCGCCATATTGGAGCATCGCGGCAGCCGCACTGGCGCGATGACCACATGCTATGCCGAGGCGGGCGGGTTCTGGAAGGTTATGCCGGACGCGCCCGCGCCTGACGTACAGTGGCATTTCGTGCCCGCCGTTCTGGAGGATCACGGTCGTGAGAAGATCAAAGAGCACGGCTTCTCTTTGCATGCCTGCGTCCTGCGCCCGGAAAGTCGCGGCACGGTGCGGCTCGGATCGCGCCGGGCAACTGATGCGCCAGTGATCGACCCGAATTTCCTGGATGATGAGCGCGATCTTGCGGTTCTCAGAGCAGGCGTGCGCCTCTCTCACCGGATTGCGGAAGCACCTGCTTTGCAGGAATATGGCCCGACTGATCGGCATCCGATCGACCTCGACAATGATGACGAGCTCGACAATCTCATCAGAGAACGCGCGGACACTGTCTATCACCCGGTTGGCACCTGCCGCATGGGCGGTGACAAGGACAGTGTGGTCGACCCAACGCTGAAAGTGCGCGGGCTCGACGGACTATGGATCGCCGATGCCAGCGTGATGCCCAAAATCGTCAGCGGCAACACCAATGCACCGAGCATTATGATCGGCGAACGCTGCGCTGACTTTGTGAAGGCTGCGACAAGATAGTCTTGTCTCCAGGGAATCGGGGCCGGAGCGCCCCAAACGCCTCGGCTTTCCTGATTTCTCAGATCGGCGAGATCAGAATGATTGGCGCGCTGTCACCCCAAATGTACGCGGATTGCCAACCCGGAATCCTAGCCGCGCTCTACCGCCGCGTTCGCGGTCAAAAGAGAGTAACGCGTTCTCGTCAAACACATTGTTGGCATAGACCACCAGGCTGAGCCCGCTGTCGAAATCGACCCCGGCGCTGAGATTCACCAATTGATAGTCGTCAAGCAGGAGGTCAACGGTGGTTGCCGCATCAGCAGGTGCGCCGCCGAAGGGTAGGCCATGGACAAAAGTACGCGGATTGTTTTCCTGATCCGCAGGCTGAGTGAAACGCGAACCCACATGGGTTACAGACGCTGATAAATACGCCTCTGCACTGTTAGAGATCGGCCATTCATAACTACCACCGGCCGAGAATTGCAGCTCTGGCACCGAAGGCAATCGATTGCCTTCACGGATACCAGTGGCCTCAGCCAGAGGGCCAGGCAGCGTCGTATCGAACTCTGCCTCAATCCAGCTTCCCGACAGGTTCAGATTCAGACCAGCAAATGGACTGTAGCCCAGTTCCGCCTCAATCCCCGCCGAATGCGCATCAGGCACATTGAAGACAATGCGTGAAGAACAACTGCCAGCATCCAGCGTAACCTGCAGGTCGCTGATGTCATTATAAAAGCCGGCGGCGTTGAACGTGAAACCATTGCCCTGCGCCTTTACACCCAACTCATAGTTCCACAGCGTTTCGTCATCATAGTCCTGAAATCCACCGAACAATGCGAGATCATTAGCATTGCAGAGCGGCACATTGAGCGGATCATTGACCCCGCCCAAGCGGAATCCTTGAGAGGCTTGTGCATTGATCGTCACATTGGGGTTGAGTTCATAACTGAGTAGAAAGCGCGGGGTGAAACCGTCAGACGCCGTTTCATCGACCACACCCGCGTCGCCATTGGCGAACAAGCCGCCGGTGGTGATCGTGCGGGTTTCCTCAAAGTCGTAATAGCGACCGCCAGCCGTGAAGGTCAGCGCATCGGTGATTTCCCAGGTCGCCTCACCAAAGATCGCCAATTGCTCGATGTTGTACGGCAGATCGGAATTGAACGGCGAATCGAGATTTTCAAACCCATTGGCAACCGCCGCCGACGTGCCTGCACCCAGCGTCGCATCGGTAAAAGCAGCATAGCCCGGTGTGGGCAAGCGCTGGCGATAGAACCGATCAGTCTCTGAATAGAATCCGCCAATCACCCACTGGATCGGTCCGTCATAATCCGATGCAAAACGCAGTTCCTGCGTTAGGGATTCGACATCAGTCGTGTCACGTAGATTAGATGGGAGCAGTACCCCGGCGTCCGGAAACCCAAGATCGACCGACACCGATCCGGAGAGGGCGCTGGCATCGCGGCTGACCAAGATATCACGGCTAGTAAACGAGCTGACCGAGGTCATTGTGATCGGGCCCAGATCGGCCTCCACCACAAGATCTGCAATCAGTGTTTCGTCCTCAAATGCCTCACGCAGCAGCAAGAACTGCTCGCGTTCGCCCAGCTGCGTCGGGGGACGCGTGGTCGTGAAGGGATTGGCGAAGAGGCTGAATATTTCCTGCCTGTTAAAGCCGTCTGCCGTGACCTTTTGATAGACAAGGCGCGGGGTAATGCTGAAACCTTCGCCGGTATCGACACGCAGCGCAATGCGGCCGCCATAACGCTCGCCGCCGTTCACATCCTCGCCGCCGGCTGGCCCCTGAGCGTCGATGAATCCGGCATATTGGGTATAGTATCCGACTGCCCTGACGGCCGTATTTTCACTCAACGGTAGGTTGACCGCGCCCTTTAGGTGCCAGCCCAGATCATCGCCATCAACCAGATTGACATTGCCCTCGATCAGGCCTTCGACCGCATCGGTATTTGGCTGATTGGTGATATAGCGGATGGTGCCGCCGACCGAGCCTGACCCGAACAAAGTGCCTTGCGGGCCGCGCAGCGTTTCGACACGGTTGAGGTCAAACAGATCAAGGTCCGGTGTGAACAGCGACAGTGAGATCACGGATTCGTCGAGATACACCCCGACTTGCTCTTTCACACCAGGTTGGTCGCGGACGACCTGACCGGCGGAAACGCCGCGAACGGAAACTTGGCTTTGACCCGGGCCCAAATTTTGGACCGACAAGCCAGCAACATTACGCGACAAATCTTCGAGCGTTACCGCTCCTGACCTTTGAATATCTTCCTGTGTCTGGGCGTTGATCGAAAAGGGGACATCCTGGATTGTCGTGTCGCGTTTGGTCGCGGTCACCACAATCACATTGCCGCTGGCGGGACTGTCGGCATTTTCATCTTGGTCAGTGTCTTGGGCGAACGCAGGGGCCGTGCCAAATGTAAGCGCGCAGCCGACTAACAACGCGGCGCGACATTTGGGAAGCGAAAGAAGCTTGGGGGGACGCATCATCTCTCTCCTATTTGCTGGGTTTGATACCAGAAGAGACAAAGACAACTCCTCAGATACATCAATTGCAAGGCACTCACATTTGATCTGAGTAAGTTACTGAAAAACTGTAACACACTAGACACACATAGAAATTGCAAAAAAGAGGCCGGAGCGCTTTGAACGCCCCGGCCTATTAAGAGTTGTATGTTCGCAGGAGGAACAAAGGTTAGCGGAGGAAGTGGGAGAGGAGAGTACTTCCCCCGCTAAACTGGGTGATTAATTGTAGGCACGCTCTCCGTGTTCAGAGATATCGAGCCCGTCGACTTCGGTTTCTTCGTCAACGCGAAGGCCGATGATCATCTTAACAATGTAAGCGGCGATCAGAGTGCCGATACCGGCCCAAGCGATGGTTACGAGTACGCCTTCAGTTTGGATCCAGAGCTGAGCGCCCAGACCGGTCGAACCGTCGCCAGGACCACCAAGGAATGGCTGATAGACAATGCCGGTACCGATCGCACCAACGATGCCGCCCACGCCGTGAATGCCGAATGCATCGAGCGAGTCGTCATAGCCGAATTTGGTCTTCACCTTCGCTACAAAGAAGTAGCAGACAACAGATGAGACAATGCCGAGTAGGATAGCGCCGAATGGCCCACTGTTACCCGCTGCCGGGGTAACAGCAACAAGGCCAGCGATAACACCTGAGCAAAAGCCCAGCGCCGAACCCTTATGCCCAGCCATGCGCTCAATCACCATCCAGGTCAGCGCACCAGCGGCGGTGGCAACGAAGGTGTTGATCATTGCAAGACCAGCGAATCCGTCAGCTTCCAATGCAGAACCAGCGTTGAAACCGAACCAGCCAACCCAGAGCAGGCCTGTCCCGATCATGGTCATTACCAGTGAGTGCGGAGGCATAGGCTCTTGCGGATAGCCGCGGCGTTTGCCCAACAGGTATGCCAGGACGAGGCCAGACACACCGGCATTGATGTGAACAACGGTGCCGCTCGGCAAAATCCAACGCGCCAGCTTCAAACAGCAGTCCGTCACCGGCCCAAACCATGTGTGCAATTGGGAAGTACACGATGGTCAGCCAGATCGGCACAAACATCATGACGGCGTTGAACTTCATCCGTTCAGCAGTCGCACCGAGGATCAGCGCAGCCGTAATCGCCGCGAAGGTCATTTGGAAACTGACGAACACATATTCACTTATCACTTCGTCCGTGAATGTTGCTGCCGTCGTTTCTGCACTCATACCGGCGAGGAAGTAGCTACCCCCGCTGATGAACTGGCCCAAGAACCCTTCGATTGGGGTTGAGCCAAAGGCGAGTGAGAAGCCCCACATTACCCACACCAACATCGCCAGAGCGGCGGTGGCGCCGATCTGAGTCATGGTCGAGAGCATATTTTTTGACCGAGTCAAACCGCCATAAAACAGCGCAAGGCCCGGAAGGATCATAAGCAGCACAAGCACCGTTGAGGTCATCATCCAGGCGTTGTTACCAGCCTTAGGTACAGCGGCGGCGGCCTCTGCTGCTTGGCGCTGCGAGTGCAGGCTGTGTGGCAAGCAAGCTTAGCGCCACCGAGCACGGCACATTTCAAAAGGGTGTTTTTCATTGTCCTTGTCCCCCGTCAGAGCGCTGTTTCACCGGCTTCGCCTGTGCGAATCCGGGTTGCCGATGCGAGATCGAGCACGAAAATCTTGCCGTCACCGATCGCGTCGGTGTTGGCGGTTTGCTGGATGGTCTCGACAACTTGCGCAGCGATTTCATCGCTGGCTGCAATCTCGAGCTTCACCTTTGGCAGCATGTTGGTCGAATATTCCGCGCCGCGGTAAATCTCGGTCTGGCCCTTTTGGCGGCCAAATCCCTTGACCTCAGAAACGGTCATACCGGCGACACCGATGCCGCCCAGCGCTTCGCGGACTTCATCGAGTTTGAATGGTTTTATGATGGCGATGATGAACTTCATCCGTGCCCCCTCAATTTCCGCCGGTCAGCCCCGGCTCGCATAGAGCAGCAAAAGGCGTGCCAGTTTTGACAAGAGAGTGGAATCGCGCAGAAGTGCGGCTTCTAAGGTTAACCACCTAGAGAGGCTTGCCTAATTTTTAACCCATTGTTTATTTTTTAGGCAATTGTATACATGACAAAGCAACGAATCGATGATATAGAATCCGGGCGTGACAGGCCGGTGCTAAGTGAAGGTGTGCTTTTATCTGCGATTGAAGCGGGTGCTGAAGTATTGTTGGATGCGGGTGAGGATTCCGGGCTTAGTTGCCACGAACTCGCTTTGAGGGTCTTCCTTGAAGTCATCGCCAAACTTCCAGCGCCCGTAGTCGAGAAAGATGTTGTAAGCCTCTTGATGGATCGCTTGGATGTCTAATCCGAGTTTATGTGCTTCGTTGATGGTCCAAATTTCTTTTTGCGCCCGCCCTTTGCGGCGTGGAGTGTACAGGCCGAAGGATTGAGCATGTGGTGCGGCAAACTGAACGCCGTGAACAATGAGGTTGCGCTTATCGACCAGTTTTTTGCTGTCGATTTGCTTCCTTAGATCACGAAGCTTGCGTTGCATCGGTTGCGGCCAATTATGGTGCGCCGCTAGCAGAATGGCTGTGTTTAGGCGGGGTTTCATATCAAGCCCACCGAAGATGATGGCGGCTTCATCCAATGGGATATCTTGGCAATTGCAGAGGATCATCATTAGAGTCTGCTCCAAGAGCGACCACTGCAAACAAACGTGGCCTATGGTGGCCATGACGGCTGCAACATCATCTTCGCCAGGAATGAGCTGAGTAGGCATGACAGAAACCAATCAAAAAGAAGACGAAGTGCTGAAGCGGATGCTGCGAACGCCGCCAAAGCCGCATGAGAAGAAAAACGGGGCGGACCTGAAAGCCCGCCCCGCAAAAGGTCAAAAGAGTTCAGGCTGATTGCTTTCAGCACCGCGTTTCCCGGTTTTCACTTCGGACACACGCCCTTGGTTCCAACCAAGATCAGCTGCGATGTCATGCTGAAACTCACCATTGGCGAGCCTCTGCTTCACTTCGCAGAACACTTTAGGAGAGTATGGAGCCCTTTCCGGGCGGTTGGGTCGTTTGATAATCACGGTTTATCCTTCCGCATCTACGACCGGGCTTGACGCGACTCCCCGAATATTGGATGCATCCTATAGTCGGGGATTATCCCGCTCCTGCTGCCGGTCTAGGGTTATGCAGGAGTTGTCCCGGCAAGAGGCCCCCGGTGGTAGGACACTGGGGGCTTTGCTATTTGGAACAACCATTGAACATTTTGAGGAAGTGGTTCCGAAGAGTCGAGGGTGGACAGCTGATTCATACGGGGATAAACCGTGCAAAATGCGAGTCGAACCGTGTTAACGCGTCCAACGCTTCCGTTTCTCGCCAATAAAACGGCGAGGTTTGAACGGATCAGGCTGGGACTGTGCTAGTCCGCCGATAAGTAAGGCGCTTACCAGCGATGCCTTTTAGTGCTTCATTGGAGCGCTCAAAGTCGTTTAGCTTGCGAGTATTGTAGCGGAAGTCGAATTCAGTGACGTAACGCTTGAGGTGTTGCTCGCTGACATGGTGGTAAACGCCAGTGATACCGCGCTTGAGAATGGAGAAGAAATTTTCAACGGTGTTGGAGTGGAATACGCCATCGCGGCCATATTCGCCGCGAGAGTGAGAAACCACACCGTGCCCGACATATTCCTTGCCGACTGTTTTGTAGGCTTGGAGTTCATCGGTCATCAGCCAGCTCCCGCGATCCACGTTGGTAACGAGAACCTCGCGCAGAGTGTTGGCATTGACCTTGGCAACATGGAATGAGCGAACCTTACCGTCGCGCTCAACCAGTGAAACCACAGGTTGTTTGTCACGGAAGGGGCTGCTTTTCTTGTCGCCAAAACGCTTGCTTGCATGGCGGTTGGTGACTTTGCCGCCAACGTAGGTTTCATCAGCTTCCACGGTCTTACCGTAGCCGCCGATTGATCCGCCATCGGTATCAACCATGGCTTCGCGAATGCGGTGCATCATGAACCAAGCGGTCTTGTAGGTGACACCAAGCATACGGGCCATCTGGTGGCCGCTAATGCCTTTCTTTGAGGCGCAGAGCATATGTGTGGCGAGCAGCCACTTATTGAGAGGAACCTTAGAGCGCTCGAACACGGTGCCGACAGTGACAGTGTACTGCTTGCGGCAATCATTGCACTGGATCACACCCTTACGGGTCGTGCCGCCGGGGTGGGCTTTAGTTGGTTTGCGCTTTTGTGGCGGAAGCCGCTTTGCATCGACTGACCCGCAGTGTGGGCACACAGGGCCATCCACCCAATGGATGGATTCTAGGTGCGCGCGTGCTGCATCTTCGTTTTGGAAGCGAGGGGCAAAAATATCGACTGCGTTTTCCATACCTGATGGATAGCAGACACCTTTGCTTTGTCAAGTATACAATTGCCATTTTTTAGGCAGTCGCTGTAATGCAGTGCAAGTTATTCGCCTGCAATATAACGGTCGGTCGGACGCGCTGGCAGGCCATCAATGCTGCTGATGCGGGTCGCCATCTTTGCTTCCCATTCCGCCGGATCAGATTGCCGATGCGCCTTCTTCAGCGTCTCACGTTCCGCCTCCAGCGTCATCAACGGAACACCCCAACCGCAGCTCGTCTGCACACTTTCAATATCAATCGCAAAAATTTGGCGCGTGCCCGGCAACATCGTGAAATGGCTCGCCAGTTTGTCCCAGCCATCATCCCGAGGCAGCACAGGAACACCGCGGCCATAAATGCGCAGGATATTGGCGGGTTGCTGAAAATTGCAAAACATCAAGGTGATCCGGCCGTCAGCACCGAGATGCGCGTGCGTCTCATTGCCTGACCCGCCAAGGTCGAGATAGGCGACACGTTTAGGGCTGAGAATTCGGAAAGCATCATAGCCTTTTGGACTGAGGTTAATCCGCCCGATTGGAGCTGAGGTCGCCACGAAGAAAACCGGCTGCGCTTCGATCATCGCAACATGCTTATCAATCAGTGCATCAAAAAACTCAGCCATCAATCCATATCCTTGCCTATGGTCGCGCGCACCGGAATGCCCGCCGGATCAAAATCATCCAGACAATAGACATTGATCCCAATAAAGTCGGGTGTCACCCGTTTTCTATGGAACGGGTAGATGCCGCAGGTTCCGCAAAAGAAGTGCCGCGCTGTATGCGTGTGGAATTGATATTCGTTAAGCGCCTGTGTGCCTGTGAGCAGTTCAAAATCGCTTTCGTGCACCTTCACCATTAGGGCGTTCTTGCGGATGCAAATTGAACAATCGCATGTGGTGAGTTCGGGAAAATCCGTTTTGATCGCGAACTGCACAGCGCCGCAATGGCAACTGCCTAAATGACGCTCTATTGGCCTTGTGCCCTTCAAAGAAAGTCTCTGAGCACACTCATAAACTTGTCGAATTGGTCATGGTGTAGCCAATGCCCGGCCTGCTCAAATTCGATCACTTCGGCTGTATTGAAATGCTTAAGCCTCCCATCCTTCTCGGGATTTGAGGCCCAGCTATCTGCACCATAGAGCAGCAAAGTCGGGCATGTGATCGCGCCCCAGGTTTGCTTGATGAACTCATCCGCCACGTCTTCCACGCCCCAGACATTGAGGTGGGGGTCAAATTTCCAGCTGTAGGTGCCGTCCTCATTCCGGTTGACCCCGTGGATGGTTAGGTGCCGAGCCTGCTCTTCGGTGAGGTAAGAGTTTTCCTCGATCATGCGCGCGAACGCCGCCTCAATACTTTCATATTTGCGCGGGCTCCGGCCAGCCGCCTTGCGCTTCTTCACGATCCATTCGGCCATGCGCTCTGGATAGGGCGTGGCGCGCATTTCTTCGCGGCGCGTAGGGCTTGGGCCAAGGCCCTCAATCGCAACCAGCTTCGTTACCATGTCGGGAAAGGTGCCAGCATAGCGCAGTGCAACATTGCCGCCCATGGAATGGCTAACAATGGTAACAGGGCCGCTGCCCAATTGGTGGATCAGCTGCGCCAGATCATAGACCATATCGCCCGACTGGTAATTGCCATCAGACACCCAGTCGCTGTCGCCGTGCCCGCGGTGATCCATCGCAACCACGTGGTAGTCGGCGCATAGCTGCTCCGCTGTCCAGTCCCAACTGCGCGCGTGATCGCGCCCGCCATGCACCAGAACCAGCTTGGGCTTTGCGCGGTCCGCATCACTTTGCGCCCAATCGAAATAATTGAGCTTGATGCGCTGAGAGAAAAACGTCTGAGAGGTTGGGCCTGATACGGTCATGCAGTGTCCCATGCCGCGAACATTGCCGCGCCGCAACACTCGCGTGAGCGCTTAGCGCTCTTTGGTGGCCGAGAATTTCAGCTCTGGGTTCTTTTCTTCCTGGTAATTCACGTCCCACGGACTCTTGGCCATGAACACCAGATCGCCGTCGCGGTCTCTCGCTAGGTTAGCTCGGTTGAAGCTTTCAAAATCAGCGAGAGCCTGGCCTTCACCTTTAACCCAGCGGGCGGTGACAAAGGGCGCAGCCTCAAGTCCGGCCTCAACCTTATATTCCGCAGACAGCCGCGAGATCAGCACCTCCAGCTGGAGCTGACCGACCACGCCGACAATATGCTGCGCGCCAAGCTCAGGGTAGAACACCTGGATCACACCCTCTTCACTCAGATCGTCGAGCGCTTTGCGCAGCTGCTTGGTCTTGGTCGGATCTTTGAGTTGGACCCGGCGCAGAATTTCTGGAGCGAAATTGGGCAGGCCGGTGAAGCGAACCTTGTTCTGCTCGCTCAGCGTGTCGCCCACGCGCAAAGTGCCGTGGTTTGGAATGCCAATAATATCGCCCGCCTCGGCAGTGTCGGCAATCTCGCGGTCCTGAGCAAAAAAGAGGATCGGGGCATGGATCGCAATTGGCTTGCCCAGCCCAGAAGGCGTCAGCTTCATCCCGCGCTTAAAGGTGCCGGAAACCTGGCGCATAAAGGCGATCCGGTCCCGGTGATTGGGGTCCATATTGGCCTGCACCTTAAAGATGAAGCCGGTGACCTCGTCATGCTCGGGCGTGATCTGATCATCGCCCGCTGGCTGCGGACGCGGCGGCGGCGCGTGCTTGGCAATTGCGTCGATCAGTTCGGTGACGCCGAAATTCTTGAGTGCCGATCCGAAATAGACCGGGGTCAAATCGCCATTGCGATAGGCGTCGAGGTCAAATTCCGGATAGCCCACTTGCGCCAATTCAGCCTCTTCGGCCCATTCAGCG
The DNA here is from genome assembly GCF_057364945.1 of Erythrobacter sp. SN6-5. Taxonomy (NCBI): domain Bacteria; kingdom Pseudomonadati; phylum Pseudomonadota; class Alphaproteobacteria; order Sphingomonadales; family Erythrobacteraceae; genus Erythrobacter; species Erythrobacter sp. SN6-5. The sequence continues at coordinate 1,105,810 of NZ_CP200282.1, read as the reverse complement.
GGAATGTCTGGATCGATGTCGCGGGTGCCGAGAAATTCCTTCGATGGGCCTTCCGGGCGGCTGACAGCGCCACTTTCAAAATCAAGCACGCCTTCAAATTGTCCGCCCATGCCAATCGGCCAGCCTTGCGGGCTGACATCCAGCGCCAACATCTCTGCGACCTCATCCATCAATTCAAAGCCCGGGCGTCCTTCGCGGTCGACCTTGTTGATGAAGGTGATGATCGGCACACTGCGCAACCGGCAAACCTCGAACAATTTGCGGGTCTGTGGCTCAATACCCTTGGCCGCATCGATCACCATCACCGCGCTATCGACAGCAGTCAGCGTCCGATAGGTGTCCTCAGAGAAGTCCTCGTGCCCCGGCGTATCAAGCAAGTTGAAGGTGATTTTCTCGCCCTCATACTCTTTTTCAAAAGTCATCACAGACGAGGTGACCGAGATGCCGCGCTGCTGCTCAATCTTCATCCAGTCAGAGCGCGCCCGCCGCGCTTGCCCGCGCGCCTTCACCTCGCCCGCCAAATGGATCGCACCGCCTTGCAGCAGCAGCTTCTCCGTCAGCGTGGTCTTACCCGCATCGGGGTGAGAGATGATCGCGAATGTGCGGCGATTGGACATAGGTCTAGCTTAAAGCACCGTTGGACATGGAGCGCGCGCCTTAGCCGCAAGCGCTGAACCCGTCTACATCCCCCGCAGCGTGCACAGCGCTATGCCTCCAATTTACCGACTGGTAAGATCGATCTGCGAAATCAGGGCCACGAATAGGGGGCGTCAATGTCGATTTACAGAATTTTTCTTTCCGGATTCTTTGCCGTCATGCTGTCTGCATGCGGCGCATCGGGTCAATACTTTGAGAAATCTCCCGAAGAAGTGGCAAAGGCTTTGAAAGGCGCGAAGCTGCCAATAGCTATCCTAGGACGCAATGTTGTTGGTGAGACTGTCACGAACCCTAGCCCCAATACATTTGTGATCACTGCAAACGACGAACTGGGCGGCGATATCTTTCGGATCGTCGCGACTATTGCGCCTGATGGCAATGGCACGCGCGTTACTTCGAAGTTTGAGCAGCTCCACAAAACTTTAGGAAGCCAAGATACATCGATGGCCCAGAAAGCGGCCGACGAACAGATCGCCTCGACCATCGAGGGGCGCGCATTCGATATGATGTTCGCCACCTCCCCTGCCGCCAAAGCCGTACTCAGCGCGCAGGGCGGAAAAGTTCAAGAACGGATCAACGCCGCCAATGAGACCATGGTCGCGTTCAGTGAGATGGAACGCGAGATGGCCGCACAGGAAAAGCGTGAGAAGTTCGAGAAGGAATACGGCGAAGACTGGGGCGCAAGCGGCTCAGCTGCAGATGACGGCTGGGGTAATTAGACGCCGCCACTATTGCTCAGCCGCCCAGTTTGGAGCGCGCGGGGCTTAGCCGCGCAGCTCCGCTCCTTGCTTGGCCGCGGCTGCAACAATTTTGTCTGAAATCTCGGTCAGCTCTGCGTCCTTGAAGCTCTTCTCGCCCGGTTGCAAAGTCACCTCGATCGCAAGTGACTTTTGGCCCTCTGGAACATTGCCGCCGGTGAACAGGTCAAACACTCTCGCGCCCACGATGTTCGCCTTATCCGCGCCCTGAACCACGCGCAGCAGATCGCCCGCCGCAAGCGTCTCTGGCACTAGAAACGCAAAATCGCGCGTCACCGATTGCAAAGCAGGCGGGGTAAAGCTTGGTCGTGCAAAACTGACCGGGCCTTTGCCTGCCTTCTTTGCCGGGATCGCATCGAGATGAATGCCCAAGGCGGCAACAGGAACGCCAATCTCGAAAGCCTTAAGAACGGTGGGGTGGACCATTCCAAAACTCGCGATGCGGTTCTTTGGTCCCAGACGCAAAGTCGCAGATTGGCCAGGGTGATAGATATCGCCCGCTTCGCCCATGACTTGCAATCTGTCGACCGGTGCACCGGCTGCTTTGAGCAAGGCCAAGCACTGAGCCTTGGCATCATAGACATCGAAACTCCTCGCCTTGCCATGTTGCCATGAACGTGGCGTCGCATCGCCCGCCATAACAGCGACAAGCGCCGGATACTCCCCATCTGCGAGGTAACGCCGGCCGATCTCGAACAAGCGCACGCTGGCAGACCCGCGATCAAAACTGCGTCGCACCGCCGACAAGAGGCCGGGCAAAAGCGAGGGGCGCATCACTTTCAAGTCTTCGCTGATCGGATTGTCGAGCGACCAATGCCCGCCGCCAACCAGATTGGCCTCGGCCTCAGAGATAAACGACCATGTGATCGCTTCATTAAACCCGTTACCAGCTGCTGCACGGCGCAATTTGCGCTCGAGCTGCTGCGCCGGTGTGGCAGTTGGCCTTGCCACACCATCCATGCGCGGCAAGGCCACACTTTCCACCTTGTCGAGGCCGTGGATACGCACGACTTCTTCCACAAGATCGGCTGCGCCTTCGATATCATTGCGGCGCAAGGGACAGGTAACTTGCCAGTCTTCTGCCACAACGAACCCAAGGCTTTCGAGGATACGGCGCTGCTCATCATCAGGCACGTCGACGCCGCCAAGCCGGGAGGTGAGACCCGTATCGAATGCAACGACCAGAGGTTTGCTGGGCGCCGCACCTGCACGCACGCTCTCGCTTGCTTCGCCGCCCGCCAGCTCAACAATCAAGCCGGTAAGCAAATCTAGACCATCGTCCAGAAACTCCGGATCAACGCCGCGCTCAAAGCGGGTGCGCGCATCCGATGCCAGACCCAGCTTGCGTCCGGTCACACCAATGCTTAGCCGGATCGAAATAGGCAATTTCGAGCAGCAAGTCAGTGGTGCCATCCGAAACGCCGGAATGCTCACCGCCCATAATTCCGGCAATGTCATGAACCTGCGCGTCATCGGCGATCACGACCATGCTTCCATCAAGCGTGTAGGTTTTCTCGTTGAGCGCCAACACTTGCTCACCCGCCTTCGCGCGGCGCGCCACAACCGCGCCAGAGAGCTTCGCCAGATCATAGGCGTGCGCCGGGCGGCCAAAGGCCAGCATCAGATAATTGGTGAGATCAACCAGCAGCGAGATCGGGCGCTGGCCCGCACTGATCAGCCGCTGTTGCAACCAGTCTGGCGACGGGCCGTTTTTCACGCCTTTGATCACCCGGCCATAGAATGCGGGGCACCCTTCTGGATCATCCGTGCGGATTTCCGCCGGACAAGCGCCGGAGGTCTCAAATTTCGGAAAGGCAATTGGCTTCAGCGTGCCAAGACCCGCCGCGGCGAGATCGCGCGCAATCCCGTAAACGCCCATGCAATCGGGGCGGTTGGGGGTGATCGCGACATCAATGATGGGTGAAGACCCCTGATAGTCGGCAAAGGCGTGGCCCACGCTCGCATCATCCGGCAATTCGATAATGCCGTCGTGCTCATCGCCCAGCTCCAGCTCGCGCACGGAGCACATCATGCCGTTGCTCTCCACGCCGCGGATCGCGCTCTTGCGGAGCTGCATGCCATTGGCTGGCACCACCGCACCGGGCAGGCCCAGCACGCCCTTCATTCCCGCACGCGCATTGGGCGCACCGCAGACAACCTGCAGTGGATCGCCCTCGCCCGTGTCAACGCTCAGCACTTGCAGCTTGTCTGCATCGGAGTGCTTCTCAGCGGTCAGAACTTTGGCAACCTTGAAGCCAGCAAGCCTTTCAGCCGGGTCTTCAACGCCTTCAACCTCAAGCCCGATCGCGTTCAGCGCGTCGGTGATCTCACCAAGCGTTGCATCGGTTTCGAGATGGTCTTTGAGCCATGTGACGGAGAACTTCATGCGCGCGCTCCCACACCGGCGGACAGGGTCGGTTGATCAAAAGGAGAGAAGCCATAATGCGCAAGCCAGCGCGGATCGCCATCGAAGAAGGCGCGCAGATCGTTCATGCCGTATTTGAGCATGGCGATACGGTCGATCCCGAGGCCAAAGGCAAAGCCTTGATATTCGTCTGGATCGATCCCGGCAAACTCGAGCACGCGGCGGTTCACCATCCCGCTACCGCCAAGCTCCATCCAGTCATAGCCCGGCTCGTCGCCGTGCCCACCGACCACGCGGCGGTCGCCTTCGTTTGAGTAGCCAACATCGACCTCGACGCTGGGCTCGGTGAAGGGGAAATAGGATGGGCGCAGGCGCAAGGTGATGTCCTCACGCTCAAAGAACGCCTTGAAGAAGGTTTCCAGCGTCCATTTGAGATGGCCGAGGTGAATGTCCTTGTCGATTACCAGGCCTTCGACCTGATGGAACATAGGCGTATGGGTCGCATCACTATCGCTGCGATAGACACGGCCCGGCGCGATCAGGCGGATCGGCGCGCCTTGCTCTTTCATGCTGCGGATCTGCACCGGCGAGGTGTGCGTCCTAAGCAGCATTCTTTTCTGGCCTACCGCTTCGCTACTTGAGGCCGATTGGCCACCATCCGCCGCCTTATCAGGGAAGTAGAACGTATCGTGCATCGCGCGCGCAGGATGGCTCTCATCCATGTTGAGCGCGGTGAAGTTGTGCCAATCGTCTTCGATCTCTGGGCCGGTTGCGACCGCGAAGCCGAGATCGGCAAATATCTCCGCCAGTTCGTCCATCACCTGGCTCACCGGGTGAACCGAACCGCTCAGCATGTCCGGCGCAGGCAGAGTGAGGTCAAGCGTTTCGCTGGCCAACTGCGCTTCGAGCTCGGCGGCCTCCAGCGCTTGCCTTTTCGCCGCAATCGCATCGGCCACCTCGGCGCGGATCGCCTGGATCGCAGGCGCTGCTTCACTGCGCTCTTCCAGGCTCATCTGACCCAGCGTCTTCAGCGCCAGGCTCACCCAGCCCTTTTTCCCAAGCGCGCCCACGCGCTGTTCCTCCAGCGCATCGAGCGTATCAGCTCCAGAGATTGCCGCCAGCGCGGCGTTTTTTTGTGATGTCAGTTCAGTCATGGTCTAGCCCAAAGGTTTGAGCCGGTCCGCTAGCGGGATTTCGCCGCCTTGGCAAAGCGCGAATTGCGCCTTGACGCGAAGATCAGCGCGCTACTGGCTGGGCACCTATCGCAAAGGCTTGTCCAGCGTCTGCGCGGCGCTGCCCCAAACCCGTGCTCGGGCCTCCATGAAAGAGGCCAGAATGGGATGCTCAAGAGCCGCATAATCGCTCGGGTTCATCGTCATAAACTCGCGGAATTCGCGGGTGAACTGGGCTTGGTCGTGATAGTGATCGTCCATCGCCTCGGTCCACAGCCGCTTGTCATGCAGCATCCAGTCCGACAGGCTGCGCATGAAACGCTGGCGCCGGATCAGGAGCTTTGGAGCAAAGCCGAAATACCGCCGGCGACACGCGCTCAAGTGTCCGCACACTAATCCCGCTAGCCTGCGCCAGATCATCAACCGTGTTGAGCGCCGGTTCGACCAGCGCCTTGTGAACGCGGGCAATCTTGGGCTCATCGCGGTTGGGCCGCATCAGTGCACGCATGGTGTCTTCAATCGCAGCCAATTGCTGATCGTCGCTCACGCCTTCATCACACAAAGCGTCAGCAAGCCCTGCAAACTTCGCAAATGCGGGATGCGCCGCACCATCACAGCCGACATTGGCAAGCTCCCGTGCATCGACATCGATGAACCGTGCCCATCCGAGCGGCAAGAGGCCAATGCCCCACATCCGCGATTCGCCCAGCTCAAATTCGCAGGGCAAGGAGCTTGGCCCGGTCGCCGTGAAGCGAGAGCCAGAAAGCTGCGATGTGCCAATGCTGGCATTCGGACGGCTGCCGCTGAAGAAGCGGATATTGGCCCATTCCGGCTGCAAGTGGTCTTTGACAGTTTTGCCGTCTTCAACCTCCAACACCAATTGGTAGAAGGTCGTGAAGCAGCCATCGAACTCTGGCGAAGGCGAGTAGAATTGGCTGCGAACGGTGAAGTCCGCATCCTTATTGCCTACGCGTTTCGTCCTCTGCCCACCCATTCGCTCGGTTTGGCCGATGTGTCGCGTTTTTACAAGCGAAAGGGCGCCAGCCTCTTCGGCGAGCGCCCTATCCGTTTTGCGTTTCCTACATGGTGCCGCGCGGTTGCGCATGCCATGCTGATAGCGCAGGCTTAAGCTGGCAATGCCGCCTTCGCCTGAGTGATGATCGACTTGAATGCCGCTTCTTCGTTCATGGCGAGGTCCGCCATGACTTTGCGGTCAAGCTCAATACCCGCCAGCTTCACGCCGTGCATGAACTGAGAGTAGGTCAGGCCTTCAGCGCGGACAGCCGCGTTGATGCGCTGGATCCAGATCGCGCGGAAGCTGCGCTTCTTCGCCTTACGGTCGCGGTAAGCGTATTGACCGGCCTTCTCGACCGCCTGGCGCGCAACGCGAATGGTGTTCTTGCGGCGACCGCGATAGCCCTTGGCTTGTTCGAGTAGACGCTTGTGCTTTTGGCGTGTGGTGACGCCGCGTTTAATGCGAGGCATATGTAGTATCCTTTGTAGAGTTCTGCGCCAGCCCGCTCCCTCCACCCTTCCACCCGGATGATCACCCGGTAGGTTCCGGGCGGAAGGGTGGAGGGAGTGGGCGGTCTAGCCCATCAAATCAATCGAGCCCGTAAGGCGCCCATTTCTTGATCGTCCGCGCATCCGGGTCTGAAGCGACCGAGGTGCCACGGTTTTGGCGGATATACTTCGCATTGTGGCTCATCAGACGGTGACGCTTACCAGCGACGCCGTGCTTGACCTTGCCAGTTGCGGTGATTTTGAAGCGTTTCTTCACACCGCTTTTGGTCTTCAGCTTGGGCATTTCGTTCTCCTTGATCAGAGACACGTTCTAATCGGCCCTGGCAGCCCTGATGAGCCAGGCCAATCGCTTGATTCGTGTCGTTGAAGTCGCGCCACATAAGGGCCAAGGGGCGTGTAGGCAAGCGTTTTTGCGGGATGTGAGGGAGGCTTTGTGTTCCGCACACCATCCGATGTGCGTTCTTGTCTTGCGCACTCGCATCCGCGAGCGCGATGTCCTCGGCCCTGCCGGGCCTGCGGGCGGCCGCAAGGGCCTTGCAGTCGGCTAGTCGCCGACCGTGCTCCGCGACCAAGCCAGATGCAAAGCTCCAAGGCGCTTGGTGCTAGATCGTTGGCTTGGAATGGTCCGAGGGCGCAGGCCTCGCAAGGGCGCACGCCCGCCCGCAGCGATGCGGCTGTAAGCCGCATGAGCGAGGACATCGCACGCTGGATAGCGTGCGGAACCACAAACAACTCCTCTCCCCTCCCCGCTCCACTCATCGCTGCTAGAGCACGCTTGGAACGGCTGGAACACAGTACAGGGCCCAAAAACCAATCGATCACAAACGCACCGATTGATCGAGTTAGTCGATCAATGAGAAGTTGGAGAACGGGGAACAAAAGCATGGCTGACTCATAGCGAGCGGAGGCTAAGTAGGAAAATAGAGTAGCATGGGTCATGCATGCCCTGCGCAAGGGAAAGTGACCAGTCATTCAACCAAGTGTCTCGGCAAATAACAGCTACTGCGGAACAGTCTATGAAACTAACGTACGCACAAATAATCAAATTGATCGAAGACTATTCTGATATTTCAGGTTGGGCTCACATGCCTACAATACCTGAACATGAGCTCTTGATAAGGCTAGATGATCGACCTGATGTCACAATTTGCAAGAGCAATGGCGCAGCATACTTTGCCAATTTTCGAGACCGTACTAAATCTCTACCACTCCAGCTCGGACTGGATAGTGAGATCGAGTTAAAAGAATTCTTGGCATTCTTGAATAGCGAATCTGATCAAATTTCAGTCTATCATTATTCGCTCTACCCCGTCGCAACGGAATTCACCCATCTAAGCTTTGATCGTTTTTCAGCTACGCAGTTAGATGATATTAGTTTCGATAGGCTGGCACGATCGCATTCTTTGTCTCCTTTTCGGAATTCCAGCTTTCCAGAGAGCTTCAGTAAGGGACTATCGGGACCACTTGTCCGTATCGCAGAGAAGTTCCCGCCTGGATACCGAATGCTTGTGACTAGCAAAGTGATGGCGGAACGCATTTCGGAACGCCAAAACCACCATCAGTGGTTTGATAAGCTCGACGACATCTATACCAATCACAGCATCTTACTTCATCTGCTGCAGCATTTCGCCGAAAAACCGTATAAAGAAGTCGGGTCGTTTTCCTCCGATAGCTTCCCTAACGCCGGTGCCTCATGGTCATCAGAAATTCGGCAATACGAACTAGGCCAAGTCAGCTCGGAAGCCTCAACGAAAATCAAAACAATCATGCGGGGCCTTGAGCCCAATGTCTTCTATCGATTGCTGATCAGAGCAGAAATCTCGAATCGAGACATATTTGCTCGCCTGATATTTCTGAGATCCATCCTAGATCCCTTCTTTGAGAAGTTTCAAAGAAGGGTCGCCTTAGCGAGGAAAAAGAACGAGGCAAAGAAGACCGAAATTCAAGCCAGTCTTCTTATTGCGGGAATGAGGTCTTTTGGCTGCGAGACGACAGACATTCTCTCAGCTGAAGAAATCGCGGCATTCTTAGGTGTCAGAAACTCGTTCGTTCATCCTGATCCGAACGGTGATGTGACAACCCTGCATTTGTTGTTCGACAAAGAGCCAGAGTTTCGAAGAGTCGTATATGATTTCCTATTCGGAGCCTTGTTTTTAGGTGCAGCGACGAATGCAGAGTTGTTCGAATTCGACCTCGATTTTTGATCTAACTGCCCAACGCTTTCCCCTACCCCATTGCCTCCAGCGCTTCTTCCAGCCGTGCGGGTTCGCCCAGCGCCAGCACCGTGCCATCGGAATTCACGTCCAGCGGGTTGCCTTGCCAATCGCTCATCATTCCGCCGGCGCCTTCGACAATTGGGACCAGCGCGGCGTAGTCATAGAGTTTCAGCCCGGCCTCGCACACGACGTCCAAATGGCCGTTCGCCAGCAGGCCGTAATTGTAGCAATCCCCGCCCCACACCACGATTTGCGATGTTTGCGCGGCCAGCGACATGAACGCCCCGCCTTGGGTCTCGGTGAAATATTGCGGGCCGGACGAGGCGATGGTCGCCTCTGACAGTTCCTTGCAAGACCGCGTGCGCACCGGCAGGCCGTTGAAGGTCGTACCCTCGCCAATTCGCCCGACCCAGCGTTCTGCCGCGATCGGCTGATCAATCACACCCAGCACCGGCCAGCCATCCTGCAGCAAAGCGATCAGCGTGCCAAAGATCGGGCGGCCCGCCATAAAGCTGATCGTGCCATCAATCGGATCGAGCACCCATTGCTGGCCCGCGCCCTCATTATGGGTGCCATATTCCTCGCCAATGATGCCGTCATCGGGACACTCGGCCTCGATAATCGCGCGCATCGCGGCCTCTGCCGCGCGGTCGGCCTCTGTCACGGGCGAGGCATCCGCCTTGCGCTCCTGCGACCAGTCCCCGCGAAACAGGGGGCGGATGGCATTGCCAGCCGCATCGGCCAGCCGCTGAGCGATTGCTGCGTCTTTGTTCGTCATAATCCGCGCGCAGTCTCATCACAGGCGCGCCAATGCAAGGGGGGTGTTGGCCAGCGCAGCTAACCGCTGACCCAGTATGTTGCAATTGACACAAGCTTCGAGCGGTGCCTTATGGTTAAGGTTAAACGGCTGTCCTGCAAAGGCATAGCCAAGAGGGTGGGTTACATGCCGTGGGAGCGGTGCGGGTTGAATAGGTTCAAACCGCGGCCCATTTTGACAGTCGCAAGTCTTTTTGAACGGGTCGGATATGGGCGAACAGGCAAGCGCGAATGCGCCGGTACATTTTGCATCCCGCTCTGGGGTCAATCGCAGCGGCATGCCACTCGCCGCCAGCCGCGCGCCTGCCAAAGACTTGGACCCTTGGATTGGCCGGTTGGTCGCCTCGACGCTGGAGGTGGAAGGCAACTCTCATATCGCATGCGGTATTTGCAATGATCTGGCCTTCGCTCGCATTGTCATAGGCGGCACGTGGGACGCGCAGACGGCCGATGGGCCGATGGAATTCCGCGATGAGGCCATCCTGTTTGGCCCGCAATCGCGCCATATGCCGGTGGGGTGCAGCGGCAATGTGATCGCGATTGGAATTGGCTTTCGCCCAGGCGCGATCCCGTGTTTATTAGGGCGTGAGCTCGCATCGCTGGTCAACCGGATTGAAAGGGACGACCCCTTTGGCCTGATCACCAATGGCGCGGCGCAGGATTATCCAGTTGATGCCGAACCAGAGGAATGGTTGCAAACGGTTGAGGAGGCGATGCGCGCCTTTATCGCCCGAACCCAGCCGGAAAAGCCCGATCCGCTGGCCGCAGCCTTTGAGCATGCCAGCTTTGCCGATCCGACGATTACACCGGGCGATTTTGCGGCGGAGCACGGCATGTCCTCGCGCAAGCTGGAGCGGCTGGTGCGGCGCGATTTCGGGATGACGGCGAGCACGGTTTTGCGGCGGGCGAAAGCGCTCGATCTAGCGGCGCAGCTGTGCGGGGTGGCGGATGAAGAGGAAGAAAGCGAGCTGTTGCTGCGCTATTTCGACCAGTCGCATTTGATCCGCGATTTTAAGGCGTTTTTCGGGACAACTCCGGCCGCATTCCGCTCTCAACCTCGATTGTTTTTGCGGATCAATGTGGAAACGCGCCAAGCCCGGCGCCTGGCCGAACTCGACCGGTTGAAGCCGGGGGCGGAGCCACCCTGGCGCGGTGAGTGAGGCGGGCCGCCGCTTGGCCTTGCGGTCGCTTCGCAACCGATAAATCCACTAATCAAACAAACTGCTCACGCTGCTCTCGTCTGCAATCCGGCGGATCGCTTCGCCGACCAGCGGGGCCATGGTCAGCACCCGGATCCGGTCAGAGGCCGCGCAGGCCTCCGTTGGCAGGATCGAATCAGTGATCACCAGCTCTTTCAGCTTCGACCCGTCAATCCGCGCCACTGCGCCGCCCGACAGAACACCGTGAGTGATATAGGCCGCGACGCTCTTTGCCCCGCCCGCCAGCAAGGCCTCCGCCGCGTTGCACAGCGTGCCGCCGGAATCGACGATGTCATCGATCATGATGCAATGGCGCCCCTGAACATCACCGATGATGTTCATGACTTCCGATTCTCCGGGACGATCGCGGCGCTTATCGACGATCGCCAGTGGCGCATTGTCGAGCCGCTTGGCCAGCGCGCGGGCGCGGACCACACCGCCAACATCGGGGGAAACAACCATCAAATCCTGATCGCCGTAGCGCGCCTGAATATCGGCCGCCATGACCGGGGCAGCATACAGGTTGTCGGTCGGGATATCGAAGAAGCCCTGAATCTGCCCGGCGTGCAAATCCACCGCCAGCACGCGGTCAGCGCCCGCCTCGGTGATAAGGTTCGCAACCAGCTTGGCCGAGATCGGCGTGCGCGGGCCGGGTTTACGGTCCTGCCGGGCATAGCCGAAGTAAGGCACAACTGCGGTAATCCGTTTGGCCGAGGCGCGTTTCAGCGCGTCGATACAGATCAGCAGCTCCATCAGATTGTCATTCGCTGGAAAGCCGGTCGACTGGACAACGAACACATCCTCGCCGCGCACGTTCTCGTGGATCTCGACGAAGATTTCTTCATCGGCAAACCGGCGCACGCTGGCATCGGTCAAAGGGATTTCGAGATAGGCGGCGATCGCCCGGGCGAGCGGCAGGTTTGAATTGCCGGACATGATTTTCATGGATGCGAATCCCCGAGTGCAGTTGATGGCGGTTCACCTAGCCCAGACTCATAGGGACGCAACAGAGGCCGCCGCCCATTTGTCCGCAATTGGGTTTGGTAGGCGGAGATTCTGAGCGTCTCGTGCCTGCCAAGTTACAGGCCAAGTTACGGGCCAAGTTACGGGCCAGGGCCCTGGAGCTCTCTGTTTACGCCAGCGTCAATGCGTCCCGCACGCTGGCCATATTGCGGCGGCTGACGGGCACCGTGCTGCCGTCGGACATTTCCAGATTTCCTGTGCCCGCGCTCTCGCGGGTCAGCGATTTGACGCAGGATGCGTTGACTATGTGCGAGCGGTGCACACGGATAAAGCCGTCTGACAGCTCTCGCTCCAGTGCGGCCAGGCTCGCATTATACAGAGCGCTGCGTCCGCTGCGTAGGAACACCTCGACATAATCGCCCGCCCCGCTGAAGCGCACGATGTCGCTGGCATCGACAAATTCGACCTTGCCATTACTGGTCAGCTCTATCCGTTTTGGCGCGCTGTCCTCAGCCACTGGGGTATGGGCCAAATCGCCGCCGCGCGCTTGCTTGAAGAACAGCCACAGCAGGCCCGCCGCGACCACCAGATAAAGCACAGTGTCGAGAAAGAACCCGCCAAGCCAATAGATCGCCGCCGCCAATGCCGCGCTGGCCAGTGCGAGCCACGCGCCGTGGGCGTTGCCCTGTCCAAAATATGCGATTCCTCCGGCCAATGCCGCCGCGAGCGACGCGGTGATCAGGACAAAGCTGGTTTTTAGGTCAAAGCCGGGCTGAAGCGCGCTGATCGCCAGCATTACGGCAAGCACAGCAGCCAAGGCCAGCAGACGCCGCCGGGGATACGCTCTGAACAGCCGCAGCAGCACATAGGCAGCAAAGCTCAGACCCAGACCAATCGCAAAGGTCAGGATCAGCGACAACCGCAAATCATGCAGGGGATAGGGGTAAGGCATGACATCGCGCGCCGCCTCAGCCGCGAGCTGCAAGGCAGCGGCCAGCGAGGACGCCGCGATCAGCGCGGACCCCTCACGGTCATCGCCGCGCAGGGATCGCACGCCAAAAAACACAAAGCCTGCGACAAACAGCCCCAGGGTGATCAGCGCAAACCATGTCGCAGGCCCAGGCTGGCGCGGATCACGGTAGGGCGCGAGGGCAATATTGTGGATCGGCGAATTCAGCGTGATGCCGCCGTTCATAGAGGACAGCCGCATCACAAGGCGGTTCTTGCCGGGCTTCAGCGTTCCTTCCGGCACGAAGAAAACCGCATCCATATCGCCGGGTTCCTCGCTGCTTTGCGATGCGCCCGGCCTGCCGTTCGTGCCAATCGGCACTCCGTTGAGGCTTGCCTCGCTAGAGGCCTTTGCGCTCACGAACAGGCCAAGCGGTTTGCCACCTTCGAGCAAGGCTGGTTCTGCCTCAAACACGATCTCAGCCCACAGCATCCGATCCTGCGGGTCGGCCTGATAAAACAGGACGGATCGGCAATTCGTACCCGCAAAGTCCGGAGCCGCATCAGAGGCCAGATCCGCATCACAGACGCGCGCGGGATGATCGATAAAGCTCTGATAATCCTGCGCCTGCACCTGTGCCTGCACGGGGGCAGAAAACGTCAGAAATGACAGCAAAAGGACAGCAAAGCGTAGCACCGCAATTCCTATAGCTTCCGATGAGCGGGAAGTCCCCCCGTTCACCGATCAGAACCCCCGCTAACAGATCAGCCCCTATTCAAAGCCCCAATTTCCATCAGTTTCATGCTCAATCCACGATCAACAATCGGAAAGAGCCGCAATGAAAAAACCGCACCTAATCAGCGCCCTTGCCCTCGTGCTGGCTGCCCCCGCCCTCACTTTCGCACCTAGCGCCGCGCTCGCCGCGCCCAATGAAGAAGCAATCACTTTTGAGGCGCGCAACGGCGAGAGCGTGGAGGCCTTTCAAGGCACGCTGACCGTGCCGATGAACCGCAGCGATCTGGCCAGCGGCACAACAGAGCTCGCCTATGTCCGCTTTCCAGCAACAACAGACACGCCCGGCAGCCCGATCGTCTATCTGTCCGGTGGCCCCGGCGGCTCTGGAATTGGCACCGCGACAGGGCCGCGTTTCCCGCTGTTTATGGCGATGCGCCAGCACGGCGATGTGATTGCATTTGACCAGCGCGGCACCGGCCAATCTCAGCAGCCAGAGCGCTGCACCTCAAGCGTCACGATCGGCGAAATGGAGCGGATCAGCGATGCGGAGCATGCCATGCGTTACCGGCTGGCGGTGCGCGAATGCGCGGCGCGCTGGGGCGAAGCCAGCGTTGACCTACGCGGTTTCAGCACCGCCGAGAGCGCGCAGGATCTTTCCGACCTCCGCAAACATCTTGGCGCGGATCAAATTTCGCTGTGGTCGATTTCCTATGGAAGCCATCTGGCGCTGGCGGCACTTGCCGCAATTCCAGACGAACTGGACCGCGTGATCATGGCGGCAACCGAAGGGCTTGATCAAACGGTGAAGCTGCCCGCACGCACGCTTGGCTATTTTGAGCGCTTGCAAGCCGCCGTCGATCAGCAACCTGAAGCAGCGCAGCTCTATCCCGATATATTGGGCCTGATCAGCCGCGTTCACGCCAAGCTCGACGCCGAACCGATGACGGTCACCGTGCCGAAGCGTGATGGCACGACCTATGATCTGCTCCTGCAAAGGCGGCATTTGCAGCAATTTATGAGCGGCCTGATTTCTGATCCGCAATTCGCGGCTGTGATGCTGATGATGTATCGGCAGATCGACGCGGGCGATCCGACTCTGATCACCTTTGTGCTGCAACGTTTCTGGACACCGGATGAGCCGATTACATTGTCGGCCATGTCGATGGCGATGGACCGCGCATCAGGCATCACGCCCGCCCGGCTAAAGGCATTTGAGCAGCAGGCCGCGGCCTCTCCCGTCGGAGCCTATCTCAACTTTCCCATGCCGCAGATCCTGGGCGAGCTGCCAGAGATCGACGCGGGTCCCAATTTCCGAGATGGCCCGTTTGGCGATACGCCGGTGCTTATGCTGACCGGAACTTTGGACGGCAGAACCTATCCCGAAGGGCACGCCGAGGCGACCGCAGGCCTAAGCGATGTCGAACAGATCATGGTCGAGAACGCGGGCCACAATCTGTTCATGACCTCACCGCAAGTTGGCGAGGCAATGCACGCCTTCATGCGCGGCGAAGCGGCCAAGTCGGCGCGGATTGTCGTGGAGGCTCCAGACTTTGCAAAGCTGCCCGACCTGGGGGGCTGATCGCTGCAAGGGGCGGGTTGTCTGGGCAATCCGCCAATAAATCAGCCGAGTTGAGGCGGACGGGAGAGAGGCCGAGTTTATCATGATTGACGGGCGGTGACATTTGTCACCATATGGCGACATGAAACCTTCCCCCAGTGAACTCTTGATCCTGAAGCATGTGTGGTCGCTCGGCACACAAAGCGTTGGCGAAATCCACCGCGCGGTGGCGGGCGAGCTCGATTGGTCTCGGTCTTCAACGCGCAAAACCGTGGAGCGCATGGTCGACAAAGGCCTGCTTTCCATGAGCGAGCAGCACGGCATTAATGTCTACAAGGCCAAGGCTAAGAAGGTGCCGACCTTGGCATCGATGATCCGCTCATTTGCAGCGGATGTTTTGGGCCTCGATGGTCCCTTGCCGGTTTCCAGCCTGGTGAACAGCACAATTCTCGACGACAGTGAATTGGCCGAGCTCGAACAATTGCTTGGCGAGACGCAGGCGGATCGCACCAAGAACGCTGGCGATGATGGAGCCGGAGCATGACCGGTGCTGGTGTCTATCTGGCATCATTTCTGGTGACGGGCGGCCTGATGGCTGGGCTCGCGCTGATCTTGGGGCTTTGCGATTCGCGATTGCGGCACTGGCCCTCCCTGTGGGCGACCTGTCTGGCCACGAGCCTTGCCGTCCCAGTGCTGGGTTGGCTTCTGCCTGATCTGTCCAATAATTTCGCCCCGCTCGCCGCCGCGCCGGAGCTGCTTCAGGTGTACTCTGGCACAGCCCCATTGCTCGCCGAGACCTCGGCCGTCACTCTACCAAGCATTGGCGGCGAGACTGCGCTTCCATTCGCTGCGATCGGGCTGGCGCTTTATGTTGGCGGAGCGGGATTGCTGTTGCTGCGGCTGGCAGTCGGACGCTGCAGAGCGGTATCCATAGTGCGGCGGGCCGTTCGGCGGACCAGCCCTTCCGGCGCGCTATATTGGATATCAGACGAGGCGGCCGCGCCATTCGCGCTGGCATCAATCGGCAGAGCTGGGCCAGGCCGGATTGTGATCCCCGCAGGCTTCCTTGCGGCACTATCTGATGAAGCCCTCGAAATGGTGATCCGCCACGAGCGAGAGCACCTCAATCGCCATGACGATCAGCTGGGCCTCGCGCTCCGCGTGATTGTTGCACTGACTTGGATCAGTCCGTTTTCGCATTTCCTGTTCGCGCGGTGGAGTCTCTGCACAGAGATTCAATGCGATCAGGCGGCGGTGGCGGGACGATCTCCACACATGCGGAGCGCCTATGCAGCCATGCTGCTCAAGGCGCTTCACATAATGGCGGGCCGGGTACGGCAATACCCGGCCCCCACCTTCTCAACCCAGCGTCTAAGGAACGAAAAGATGAGAATTACCCAAATAATGGCCGGAACCCCGGCAAGTTTCAAGCACGGGCTCCCACGGGCGCTCCTATCCGCGGCGGCCATCGGCATTGTCGGCATAGGAGGGGCCTCTGTCGCGGCAACCGCTGAGGCCGATGAAGGCACCAGCGCCGCAAGCCCTGTCGCGGTCAGCCAGGCGGCGTCCGTGGCCAGTTCGACGAGCATAGTTACCGGGAAAATCACTTCAAAGTTTGGTCCGGCACCGGATCCCTTCAACAAGGGTCAGACCCGCCAGCACAAGGGCATTGATATCGGGGCGCCGATTGGCACTCCGATCCATGCACCTGCCAGCGGGACAATCGTCGTGGCGACAGATCTATATGACGACAAACCGGCATATGGCATCGTTGTGCTGCACCGCTCGCAGGATGGCCTGCTGACCCTGTTTGCACATTTGGACGGGTTCACGGTCACGCCCGGCCAGACCGTGGTAAAAGGCGAGAAGATTGCGACGGTTGGCAACACCGGAAAGAGCACAGGACCGCACGTTCATATCGAGACCATCCGCGATGGACAGCACATCAACCCGCTGGTGGCATGGCCTCAGCTGATGTGATCGCCAACGCTGCACGAATCAGAAAGGGCGTCCATATCGGGCGCCCTTTTTTGTTTTGAATAAGGGCAACCTCACTTGGGGACGCTGTCTGCTCGAAGTTTCACAAGCAGCATCACGATCAGACAAAGCAAGGGCGACCACAGCAGGAGATTGAACAATAAGAGCTCGATCCTCGGATCATCGAAAAGCTTGATCAGCGAGACAACATAGATCTCGATCGGGTTCGCATTCGACCAGAGCGCCATCAGGAGGCAAATTGAAACACTCAAGACTAAAGAGAGTTTGAGTGCCCTCATCTTGATCTCTCAGCCCCCCATCAAACCTTATGCTCGCCCCGGATCCAGCGCACAGTGCCTGATGAGGCGCGCATCACGACGCTGTCAGTGGTCATAATCGTCTCACCGGTTGGCTTGCGGCGGCGCTTTACTCCGTCGAGCAGCGAGCCTTGCGTGACGCCGGTTGCGGCAAAGATACAATCGCCGCTCGCTAATTCTTCCAGCTTATAAATGCGGTCAAACTCGGTAATGCCCCATTTGCGGGCGCGGGCCCTTTCATCCTCATTGCGGAACACCAGACGGCCGTTGAATTGGCCGCCGACACAGCGCAATGCGGCAGCAGCAAGCACGCCCTCTGGCGCGCCGCCTTGGCCCATATACATGTCGATATTGGTTTCCTCATCCGTCACCGCGATCACGCCAGCAACGTCGCCATCGCCGATCAGCACGACACCGCATCCGAGCGCGCGCAGCTCTGCAATCATATCCGCATGGCGCGGCCGGTCGAGCACACAGATAATGATGTCGCCCGGAGCCACCCCTTTGGCCGCCGCGACCGCTTTCACATTCTCGGTCGGTGATTTGGCCAGATCAATCACGCCTTCGGGATAGCCCGGACCAACCGCGATCTTGTCCATATAGGTGTCAGGCGCATTGAGCAGGCAGCCTTCTTCTGCAGCTGCCAAAACAGCCAGCGCATTGGGACCAGCCTTGGCGGTGATGGTGGTGCCTTCCAGCGGATCGAGCGCGATGTCGATCTTCGGCCCCTTACCCGGCGCGCCGCCCACCTTCTCGCCAATATAGAGCATCGGGGCTTCGTCACGCTCGCCCTCACCGATCACGACGGTGCCGTCCATGTAAAGCGTGTCGAACGCGCGCCGCATGGCCTCCACCGCGGCGGCATCGGCGGCTTTCTCATCGCCACGGCCAACCAATTGCGCAGCGGCCACAGCCGCCGCCTCTGTCACGCGCACCATTTCCAGCACCAACACCCGGTCGAGTGCGTTTTCCTGACCCTCATCTTTGCTGACGAGCATATCTGTTTCAACGGGGGTGTTCATGACGAATTCATTCCTTACAGGGTGTGTGACCGCCAAGCAGGTGGAGCGCTTTGGCCTTGGGTCAAGCGCTTAGACAATAGGAGCAAGCCTTGTCGAGCAGCAGGTCGAGCGAACCGGCAAAGGTTGTGCGCAATTGCCCGCCTCTCTTGGCAATTTCTCCTGCTGCTGCTGCTGTGTTTTTCTTCAGTTCTCCCGTGCATGCCCAAGATGACAGCTCCGTGTCCGATCCGGAGGTTTCTCAAACCGAACAGGCAGATGAGGAGCCGCAAGGCGAGGATGAGCCGTTTCGGATCGACCTCACCGTTACCGTGCCGCGCGGCGAAGTGAATCAGAGCAATGTGCGCGCCTGCGAGGAAGAGGCCGATGCTGCCAGCATTTCTGGCGATATCATCGTCTGCCGCCAGATCGGCGAGGACAATTCCAACTATTACAGCGGCAGCCGCGAGGATGCGCAGCGACGCTATGCGCAAGAGACGCAGAACGCAGGCACCCTGCCGCCGCCTGATGTTGCGGGGGCGGGAATATTTCGCGGACCAGCGACGGTCGGCGGACTATGCCTGATCCCGCCATGCCCGCCAGAGGCCGCGCTACTCATCGATGTTGAGGCCCTGCCTGAGGCTCCCGAAGGATCGGATGCAGACCGGATTGCGCGCGGCCTACCACCGCTGGGCGACCGCGAACTGACCGAGGAAGAAGAGAAGGCCCGGCGTGCGGCGCTGGGCGTTCCCAGCTCCAGCCTGGATGAGCCTGAATAGGGGTTTTTGTTTTGACCCTCAAACGCCGGGCGGCGGACATCCGTCCGCCTTGGCTTTCCTCGCATAAGCTCGGGCGCGCATTCGCACTTGCGACGCCTCCGGCGTCGAACCAATCCCAGCCAGCGGATTAGCCGCAGAGCTCGGGTGGCGTTAGCCAACCGCAAGGCCGCATGGCCGCCCGCAGCGATGCGATCCTGATCGCGTGAGCGAGGACATCGCGCACCGGATGGTGCGCGGAACCCAAAACCTCAAAATCAACTCTTCAGGATCGGCATCACCAATGGCGGGGCCGTAAGGCTGTCTGACCCTTCGAGCAGATCGAGCGCTTTGTGAACGCAGCGCTCCTGCCCCTCATGCGTGACCATCGCGACCAGCACATCGTCGCCCTGTGAAGGACGTCCCTTTTGAATGAGGCTCTCAATTGAAACAGCGCCGTCGCGCATCGCCGCCGTGATCTCTGCCAGCACGCCGGGGCGGTCGGCCACGCTGAAGCGCAAATAGGTCCGCTCCATCCGGTGGCCCGGCTCCGCAGGCGCCAGCTTTTTGAGCTGACCGGCAGGAACAGAGAACGGCGCGCCAGTGTCCCCGCGCGCAATATCGATAAGGTCGGCCACCACCGCACTCGCGGTTGGGCCGTCGCCCGCACCTGCGCCCTGGAACAGCAGCCGGCCCGAAAAATTACCCTCCGCGACCACGGCATTGGTCGGCCCATCGACCGGTGCGAGCGGGTGATCCTTCGGCACCAGACAGGGTCGTACCCGCTGGAGCAAATGCGGCGCATCCACCTCGCCGCCATCCACATCGGCCTGCGCGATCAAACGGATGACATAACCAAGCGCATCGGCCTGAGCGATGTCGGCGCTGCGCACCTGAGTGATGCCGGTGGTCCGCACAGCGCCAAAATCAACCTCTGCGCCAAAGCCAATGCCCGCCAGGATCGCAAGCTTGTGCGCCGCGTCGACACCTTCAATGTCAAAGGTCGGGTCGGCCTCAGCATAACCAAGCTTTTGCGCCTCGGCCAAGGTCTCGCCAAAATCGGCGCCGGTCTGCTCCATCTCCGACAGGATGTAATTGCAGGTGCCGTTAAGAATGCCGTAAATCCGGGTGATGGCATTGGCCGCCGCGCCTTCGCGCAGGCCCTTCACCACTGGGATGCCGCCCGCGACCGCTGCTTCAAACTTGAGCGCAGCCGCATTGCCATCGGCCAAATTGGCGAGTGCCATGCCGTGATGCGCGATCATAGCCTTGTTCGCAGTGACAAAATGCTTGCCGCCTTCGAGAGCGGATTTGGCGAGCGCCAAGGCTGGACCATCCGAACCGCCGATCAATTCGACCACCACGTCGACGTCAGAGGCACTGCTCATCGCCATCATGTCATCGGTCCAGCTGTAGGGCGACATATCAATGCCGCGGTCCTTGTGCCGGTCCCTCGCGCTCACGCTGGCCACTTCAATACCGCGTCCCGCTCGCGCTGCGATCAGATCGCGATTGGTTTCAAGCAAGCGAATCACGCCCGCGCCCACTGTGCCCAAACCGGCAATTGCAATGCGTAATGGCTGCTGTGTCTGCGCCATGCTCAACGCTTCCCTTCAAAATTCGCGCGCTCACCGAACCCTTCGTGTGAGCATTTGCGTCGCGCATTGCCGTAGCGGCCGCGAAACGCAAGCTGAAAGCAGTTTGTCTTGGGCAGTGTCAGCCTAGACTTTAGCTGGTCGTGATTTCCCGGTTGCACGGCCCGAGCTGTGATAGGACGAAACCATAATCCGCCGCTGCCAGCCGCCGGGCGGTGGGATCGCGCGACAGATTGGCCGAGCTTGGCAGTTCACGCGGCAAAGCGCAGGCGAGCCGGTACCAGCGAAGTGTGTTTGGCTGAGGCGCGCGCGCCGACGAATCGATAATCTCACCCCAGGACACACCCCAGACCGGAGTCTGGCCCGGACGGCGCAGAACGGTGAGTGAGACCGGCGAGCGATCAGTGGTCTCCAGGAATATCTGCGTTTCCGATTCGCCCACAAGATTGCCAGCCACCGCCAAAGCATCGCGCACGCCGGTGACGGTTGCGGGTGCATCGGCCGCCACCAATTGCGTGAGGATGGGGCGCAGGCGCGCCTCCAATGCAGGAGTGTAATCGAGCTGCGCACCCTCACCCACCAATTGCACCGTGCCGGGCCGCCCGGGCACTCCGCGAGCAAACAGCAGCATCTCGCGCTTTTTTAGTTTTGGCGGCTTACCTTTCGCGGTGAGCGGTACATCCACCAGATAATTAAGCGATTCGCCGATCGAAGTGCGGCCAGACAGCAAAGCCATTGTATCCGCCTCGATATAAAGGCGCGCGAATCCAGACTCGAGATCAGGCGCGCGCTCCTTATCAACAGTGATTTGACGGCGAATCTTTGCGCGAATGACCAGGTCAGACCGGTCTGCAAGCGTGGTTAGGTCAGCAAAAGTTGCAATTTCGCTTTGCGGTGCGACAGCTTCTTGCGCCAACGCCGGAAGGGGGTTTATTAAAAGACCCAAGGAAAGCGCCAGAGCACTGATTTTGTTTGTTAAAAATTGGTTAAACATTTGCTCAATCCGTATACCTAAAACGCGTTAAATCGCGAGCCACTTGCGCTCAACTGTTCCACCCTTGAGACACTGAATCGGCCCTGAATGGATAAAGGGTTTGATTGCCCAACGCATGACCGTTAAAGCCTGCGATTACCCGAAGCGAGGATGGGGACATAGTCGCTTTTGGTCATGACTGTAATGTGCGGGAGAATTCACATTGACAGCCAGTCAGGTGAAAAAACCTGTTCCCAATTTGGGATGACATGAGATAACGAGTTTCATTCGCAGTGCAGACTGCGCATGAGGAGCGGACCGGTTTTTGCCGGTTGAAATGACGGAGAGAAAGCAACTGGATGGCCTACGCTGACCAACAGATGAGCAATAACAGGATTATTGCTCTGATCATCGTGGCGATAATTCATGTGGCTGTCGGCTACATGCTGGTAACGGGCTTGGCCATTTCGGCGGTCAAGAACGTAGTCGAGCGTGTGACCACAATCGACATTGAGGAACCACCACCCCCAGAACCAGAAGACGAGCCGCCACCCCCTGAGCCTCAGGATGTTGCGCCTCCTCCACCGGTAGCACCGCCACCACCAATCAGTGTGGCAACATCGCCGCCGGACGTTCAAACGCAGCAGACTATTCCGCCGCCAGCACCGCCTGCGCGTGTAATTCCGCCGCCAGCACCGGTTGCGCCTCCAGCGCCGCCACCGCCGCCCTCACAGGCGCGCGGAGCTACAACCCGGAACGAAGGACGCTGGGCACGGCGGATCCAGGAGAACTACCCTTCACGTGCTTTGCGTGAGGAAGTTGAGGGAACTGTTGGTGTGAGCGTTACTGTTACGGATAAGGGCCGGGCGACCGGATGCTCTGTAACGGCTTCCAGCGGATCGAGCGTGCTTGATCAGGCTGCCTGCCGCGGAATGGAGCGCTATGCGCGCTTCAATCCGGCACTTGATGCTGCTGGCAATCCGACTTCGGGCCGCTATTCGACACGGATTACCTACCGTTTGAACTAAGATTTATAATTCGGCCATGATCGACGCATCGACATGGTTCGGGGACTTTTAAAGAGGACTTTTCGCAATGATTATTCAACTTCTTGCTGGCGCCGCTGAAGCAGCTCCGGAAAACCAGTTTGGCTTTGTCAAAGCCATGGAAGAAGGCGGCCCTGTCGCTTGGTTCATTCTGACTGTCATGATCATCATGAGCGTTGGCTCATTTTACATCCTCATCACCAAGCTGCTGGAGCAGAACAAGGTGATGAAGCAAGCCAAAGGCCTGCAAAACTTCTGGCGCACCAACTCGCTGAAAGAAGGCGCGACTAAGCTTGAGAAGAACAGTGCATGGCGCCAGGTTGCAGATGATGCGATCACCGCTGAAGAAAAGCACGCCAAAATGACCGACAGCCTTGAAGCGCATGATTACATGCACGGTTCGCTTCAGCGCTCGGAAGATTCGATCAACTCGAAGCTTGCTGGCGGCCTGCCATTCCTCGCATCCGTTGGTGCAACCGCACCATTCATCGGTCTGCTTGGTACGGTGATCGGTATTTACCGCGCACTGATCAACATCGGCATCGCCGGTTCGGCATCGATCGATAAGGTTGCTGGTCCGGTTGGTGAAGCCCTGATCATGACCGCGATTGGTCTGCTTGTGGCTGTGCCTGCCGTGCTTGCGTTTAACTGGCTGCAGAGCCGTAACCGCCGCATTGCTGAGCTGCTCAACAGCTTCTCAACCGACATTCTGGCCTACATCAGCTCAGATGGTGCGGTTAAGCCAAGTGTCGCACCGGCTGCTAAGAAGCCTGCTGCTGCGGCTAAGCCTGCTGCGAAGCCTGCCGCTGCCCGGTCCTAATCGTATTGCGTGACGGGCGGCCTTGCTACTGGCCCATACGCCAGCAATGGGCCGCCCCGCGCTAACCGCTCTGCTTAAGGGCACAATACGATTACCAGCCCGGATTTTCGGGCGAAGTTTAGGATAGGAATACACAATGGCGATTTCGATGGGAGGGGGTGAGACCCCCATGTCAGAGATCAACACCACGCCCCTCGTGGACGTGATGCTGGTTCTTCTGATCATCTTCCTTATCGCGGTTCCAGTGGCGATTCAGACGATCGAAAAACTCGAAATTCCAGTTTTCGAGTCGCTCGAATCCGATGACAAGGTGGAAAACCTGCTGCTGACGGTCAGCACGACCGATGGCGCTGGCAACAGTGCAGGTGAGCCTGGATTTGAAGGCGCTGCCCGTCAGGGTGAGTGCCGGGTCTATTTCAACAACATCACTCCAGTGACCTCAGAAGAGCTGTACGACCGGGCGTTTGAACGCCTCGATGCCATCGTCCAGCGCGCTGGCGGCGTGGAAGCGATCATGGAAGACCCGGATCAGATCCCGCAGGTTCACATTCGCGGTGACGTGAATGCACCTTGGCGCTGTATCGCAGGGGCGATCTATAACGTGCAGGCTGCTGGTTACCCAACGGTCGGCTTCATCTCGAACCCGGTCGATCCAAACGGCTAAGCTGACCAGAAAGAACTAGGAGAAAACCTATGGCATTGTCTGGAGGCGCAGACGACGGCGAACCGATGATCGCAATGAACATGACGCCGCTTATCGACGTTTTGCTCGTGCTGCTGATTATGTTCATCATCACCATTCCGGTGGCGACCCACTCGGTTGATATCGATCTGCCGCAACCTTCTGAGAACGATACCCCGCCGCCGGTCGACCCGGTGAAGAACAAGCTGGTCCTTACCCAGGGCGGCGAAATTCTTTGGAATGCGATTCCGATCTCGCAAGGCGAATTGGTATCCAATCTGCAGCAATCGCTGACTTTTGCGGTAGAGCCTGAATTGCAGTTCGAACCAGAACCGCTTGCAGGCTATGACCTGACGGCTCGCGTGCTGCAGATCATCAAAGGTTCAGGGATCACCAAATTCGGTTTTGTCGGCAACGAGAAATACCGCACATTTGGCACCGGCGGACCGCCGGTTGGTGGATCTCAGTAACGGTCAAACGATCATACAGAAACTCGAAGAGGGCGGGCTGCATATGCGGACCCGCCCTTTTCTCTTGGACCGCGCTTCTTTGGCTGGTGCGGCGAATATATCGCACGCGCCGCCCTTCAGCGACCTGAGTTTGCGGCTAGAAATACCAAAATGCGCGGCACACGCTGAGCCAGTTGCGACAAT
The DNA here is from genome assembly GCF_057364945.1 of Erythrobacter sp. SN6-5. Taxonomy (NCBI): domain Bacteria; kingdom Pseudomonadati; phylum Pseudomonadota; class Alphaproteobacteria; order Sphingomonadales; family Erythrobacteraceae; genus Erythrobacter; species Erythrobacter sp. SN6-5. The sequence continues at coordinate 1,081,082 of NZ_CP200282.1, read as the reverse complement.
CCCAAAATGTGCTGGCGTACAGGTATGGAGACTCAAATCCGCGCTCCACTCCCCAAAATAAGGTATGCATTTGGCAACTTAATTGTTATGATATATAGTTTTAAAGATAACGCCAACATTTACCGGAAAGCACCCTCTGCAACGCACGCATCACAACCAAGCATCATCACGAAGGAGACTGGACCATGCCTATGACACTGCGACGCCCGAATGGATTTGCGAGCCGCAAGGAAACCATGGGCGAGATGAACGTCACTCCCTTCATCGATGTGCTCTTGGTCTTGCTCATCATGCTGATGCTGGCGATCCCCATTCAGACCAACACCACCGAGGTCGATCTGCCAGCGGGGCCATGTGTGGAATGCACCGCCGATCCCAGGATCAACATCGTCCATATCGACGCATCGGACCAATTGTTCTGGAATGGTCAGGCGGTCGACCGCAAGAGGCTGCGAGCATCGCTGGAGCTGGCGAACACTATGCCCGAGGAACCGCAGCTGCGCTTCGATCCGGATGCCTATGCGAGCTATGATCAATCCTCACGCACGATTGCGCTTATCAAGGATAGCGGTGCGACCAAATTCGCCTTTGTCGGCAATGAAAGGCACAAGGACTTTGTGCGGTGAGCGGCATTGGGGGGCAGCAATTGCAAACATTACAGCAAAGACGGCGCTCCCGCCGAACGAAGCGCTATGACCATGGGACGCCGATCAGCCGAATTGATACACGACCAATGGCAGTTGTTGCGATGTTGCTTGCGCTACTTGGCATCTTACTGGCGAGTCAAACACGGACCCATACACTACTTGTGCACCTACCGGCGCCGCTCATTACGTCCGCTCAAGAAGTCCTCTTACCGGTTCGGCAACATCTCGAAATCGACTCTGGCGGATTGCTATTCCTAGATGGCGTGCAAGTCAGCGATGAAACTCTGCGTAAGAGATTGATCGACAATGAAGGCACAGAAGCGCGAGTTCTCTTGGTGTTTGAGCCGTCTGCTGAGACGCCATATGTCCGCGTACTGGAGGTCCTTGGGATCGTGCAAGGGTCTGGTCGTTTGAGCGATTGCTTCAGATTCCATGGCAATTTTCGTTACCGCAGACTGGAAAACGCTCTTGTGATCGACAAACCTGAGACAGATCACCTCCCAACAACTTGTGAACTTCTACCTATTTCCTAATCCAGCAGCGCATCATATCGCCGAATTAGCGCGTTTTTCGATATACCTCGACCAGCTCGGCCGCAGGACGGATCAGTGGTTTGACGATCAAAGTGCATCCCGAGCTTTTTGGCAACGCGGTGCGACCCCTTGTTCTCGATCTGAAAGATGCAGACGACCGATGGCAAGTCAAGCTGCTCAAAACCGAATTGGAGCGCCGCCTGCGCCGCTTCAGTTGCGTATCCTTGTCCCCAGTGTTCGCGCGCCAGCCGCCAACCGATCTCGACCGACGGCATGATTTCAGGCAGAAATGTGGGTTGTGACAGGCCCGTGAAGCCAATGAAGGAATTGGTCTCCGAGAGCTCCACTGCAAATAGGCCAAAGCCCTTTTCATCCCATTCTCGTTCGAAGGCTTGGACTGATTTTTCCACCTCTTGATGGCTCCGCATGTTTCCTGCCCCGATATATTGCATCACTTCAGGGTCGCTGCACATGGCCGCGAAAGCGTTGACATCGTCATGGCGCCATCGCCTCAGCAAGAGGCGAGCTGTTCTAAGTGCGGTCTCAGTCATCGCCTCGACATAGTCTCACATGAAATGAGGCTGCAACCGCTAAGCCCTTAATCCCCCTCCAGCGTCTCATCCACGCGCATGGCCTCACTGGCCCACGAAGATCAATCCTCGCGCACGATTGCGCTCATCAAGGATAGCGGTGCGACCAAATTCGCCTTTGTCGGCAATGAAAGGCACAAGGACTTTGTGCGGTGAGCAGCATTGGGACTCCGTCGGAGAATGGGGGTGGGAGCGGACCTTCAACTCATAGGTCGATACTGGGAGTCGAGCGAACGGCTACAAGGCGAGCACGCTGCTGACGAAAGCACCTATGACGATCACAGTTCGGGCCTGATGCCATCTGGCCCAGCGCATCAATTCGATAGGTAGCCGCTCATCGGTGATCGAACGTGCAGCGAAGGCGGCATTCGCGGCCTTAAAGTAGGCGAAGAACATCGCAACCGCGATGAGCGAGAGCGCTCCTGCAGAGATTGGCCATGGATCACTGTTACTGATTAAGGCAGATGCTAGCGCAAGCAGTACGGCAACGGCGGTGATCGGTGCGAAGAACCGAAACAGATGCGGTCCCATAGCGTGATGCAGACTAAAAAATTCAGTTGCCGGTATTCGGCGCCAGAACGGTACTAGGATACAAGCTTCGGCCAATTGCGCGCCAGAAAAAATGCCAAGCGAAATGACTGTGAGAATGTGCAAAGTTTCAAGCATTCGATGTCCTCCCGTTGCGCACAATCCAAAGGCCAATCGCTGGGAAAACGAGTAGCTCAGCCAGCAAGGAGGGCAGGATCGCTGCGCTTGCGACAAGATCCCAATCACCTGAACCAAGCCGAGCAAAAGCGCCGATTACGATCATCGCGATGCAAGCGAGCAGCACTGATCGCATTCGCTCAAGTGCAACCGATCCTGCAAGGAACAGCAATCCCACTCCGGTCCAAACGCCAGCGATAAAGCGAACATGGTTGTCTTGAACCCTAAAAGCAGCAGCGTCCGTGACCGAGATGAAGTCGGTCGAACCCTGCCAACCCATCGTCACAATTCCGCCAAGACTGACGTTCAGGCCAAGCGCGACAATTCCGATCCCGCACAGCGCCAGGACAATTCGTAGTAGGTTCGTCATTTCGGCATCCTCGTCGTTGGCATCTGCACCCAAGTGAGAGCAGAAAACATATCGGGCGATATTTAATTATACGCGTTATAATTATATAGTTGCATTTGCCGTGTCAATGGGGTCTAACGTGGCAATGACTAAGTTGCCGAGCAGCCAACGCCGCCCACGAGGAAGGCCGTCCAAGACGCCTGGCCAGAACGAAGCGACGCGGCAGTTGATTGCGAAAACCGCGGAGAGCCTTTTCCAGGAAGAAGGCTATGCCAACGTCTCGATCCGCCGATTGGCGAACGAGGTCGGCTGCTCTCCGATGACGCTTTACAAATACTACGACAGCAAACTCGCAATACTCCAGACGCTATGGACGGTCGTGTTCCGAGCGGTGTTTGGTGAGATTAGAGCGAGATTGGAGTCAGTCACTGATCCCAAAGAGCGGCTTCGGCTCGCTTGCAAGCTCTATGTTGGATACTGGCTGACAAACCCGGAACACTATCGTCTCGTATTTATGGCGGACGGAGTGACTCAGTCAGACGTCAGCCTGTTCGTCGACAACCCTGAGATTTTGGCTGACTTTGAACTATTTCCGCAGGCAATCGCCCTAGCTGCGGGCGGTATTGCCGAGGAATCGCTCCAACTAAATACGGACCTAATTCTGGGAGCGCTTCATGGCATTGCGCATAACAAGATCACTATCAGCGCATATCCATGGTCGGACGCAAACGATACAATAGATCTGCTTTTAGAGCGCTTGTTCTAGTCCACCATCAACGATTGCTTGTGGGTCGCTATCGGACGGTCCGCCTTTGCCCCTGCCCCGCCGCTCCCTAATCCTCCAGCGGCTCATCCACCCGCATCGCTTCACCTGCCAGCGTCTCTGCCTCCAGCAGCAGTTCATCATCCACCGCGCCTTGCGGCACAGCCTCGCGCCCGATCATCGTCATCACTGGCACGGCCAGCGGGCTGACCCGGTCGAGCTCGACATGCACCAATTCTCGTTCTGAGCGCTCCAGCAAATCAGCGAGACGCCCGACATCCGTCATCCGCGCGCGGACATCGGCCCAGGCCGCCTCCAGCAGCACATGGTCTGGCTCGTATTTCTTCAGCACATCGTAAATGAGGTCGGTCGAGAACGTGACCTGTTTGCCGGTCTTGCGCTTGCCGGGATGCTGCCGCTCCACCAGCCCGCTGATCACGGCAACCTCGCGAAAGGCACGGCGCAGCAGGTGGGATTCCTGCACCCAATCCACGAACTCATCATTCAAAATATCGGGCGAGAGCAGCGGCACTGGGTTCGCAACCGGCTTTAATCCCCACACGCCGAGCGAATAATCATTCGCCACAAATCCGCCCGGCGCGAGGCCCAGATCCTCCATCCGCCGCGTGATCAACATGCCCAGGCTCTGGTTCGCGTTCCATCCCTCAAACGTATAATAGACGCTGTAATGCTTCTTCGCGTGGGGGAAGCTCTCGACCAGCAGCTTGCCCGGCCCCGGCATTTCGCTGCGCCAATCCTGCACCTCCAGCCATTCGCGCACATCATCGGGAAAACGCGCCCAGCTGAGCCGGTCGCTCAGCATGTGCTGCACCCGGCTCGCCAAATGGGTGGTGAGCGGCAGGCGCAGCCCTCCATAGCTCGGGATGGTCGCCGATTTTTTCGCCGCGCGGACGATCACATCCATATCCTTGAGGCTCTCCACCTCCAGGCTGATGCCCGCAAAGAAGAACGTGTCGCCGGGCGAGAGCTGAGCGGCGAAGCGTTCCTCCACTTTGCCCAGCTTGCGGCCATTCTTGAACCGCACCATCAGCATTTCACTATCGACAATGATCCCGGCGTTCATCCGGTGGCGCTGCGCGTGGCTGGGATGGGTGAGCCGCCATATGCCCTTGCCAAAGGGCAATTTCGCAAGCGGCCGATCGCGCGTGATCCGCTTGAACTTGTCATAGGCTTTGAGCGCATAGCCGCCATTTTCGACAAAGCTCAGCACACGCTGGAATGCAGCCTCGTCGACCCAGGCATAGGCCAGGCCACTGCGAATCTCAGCCAGCAATTCGGCTTCGCAAAAATCGCCCGCACAGGCGCAGGCCATCACATGCTGAGCCAGCACATCGAGGCCGCCGCTACGAAAATCCTCGCCATCACGCTGCCCCTCATCCACCGCATCCTTGGCGGCGGTCGCCTCCAGAAATTCAAAGCGATTACCGGGGACCAGGATCGCACGGCTGGGTGCATCCAGCCGGTGATTGGCGCGGCCAATCCGTTGCAGCAGACGAGAGCTACCCTTGGGCGCGCCCATTTGCACCACGCAGTCAATATCGCCCCAGTCGACGCCCAGATCGAGGCTGGCGGTGCATACGAGGCCGCGCAGACGCCCCTGTGCCATCGCATCCTCGACCTTGCGCCGCGCCTCTTTCGACAGGCTGCCGTGGTGGACGCCGATGGGCAGATTGTCCTCGTTCACATCCCACAGGCATTGGAAAATGAACTCCGCCAGAAAGCGGGTGTTGGTGAAGACCAGCGTCGTCTTATTGGCTTTGATCTGCTCATAAAGTTGATCCACCGCCCAGCGCCCGGCATGCCCGCCCCACGGCACACGCGCATCAATCGGCAGCAGGATCTCAACCTCCGCCGGTGCGCCATCCTCGCCCAGCACCAGCTCCGCCGCCGCAATCTCGCCCGTGCCATCATCGGCCTGCGGGGCCAGCCATTCGCGAAAGGCCAGCGGGTTGGCGAGCGTTGCTGACAAAGCGACCCGCTGCATATCGGGCGCAAGCTTCTGAAGCCGCGCGAGCGCCAATGCGAGCAGGTCTCCGCGCTTGCCCGTGGCGAAGGCATGGACCTCGTCAATCACCACCCGCTTTAAGCCGCGAAACAGCTCCAGACTTTCCGGATAGCACAACAGCAGAGATAGGCTCTCTGGCGTGGTCAGCATCACATGTGGTGGCTTGGTTCGCTGGCGCTTCTTCTTGTCAGAGGAGGTGTCGCCGCTGCGCGTCTCAATCTGAATATCAAGGCCAATCTCCTCCACCGGGGTCAGCAGATTACGCTGCACATCATGGGCCAGCGCCTTTAACGGCGAAACATAGAGCGTGTGCAGGCCCTCTGGCGGCTTTGCACCTTGCAGGGTCGAGGGCGCGAAGGCGGCCAATGTCGGCAAAAACCCGGCCAGCGTCTTGCCCGCGCCAGTATCCGCCACCAGCAGCGCGTGATTGCCCGCCTCGGCCTGAGCCAGCATGTCGAGCTGATGCCGCCGCACGCGCCAGCCGCGCGCATCGAACCACGCCTGGATCTCAGATGGAAGATTTGGGGAAGGCGCGCTGGCTGTCACGCCTCACACAATGGAGATCGGCGCAGCCTCTCGCAAGCGCAGATCAGAACGGTGAACCGCCGCCTCCGCTTGGAGGTTGAACAATATCCGCTAGCTCCCCTTCGGACAGGCCGAGCAATTGTGCCATGTGCGCACGCTCATCCGCGCTCAAATCTTCAAAGGCGCGCTCCGCCGGCAGCTCCGCCATTTTTTCAGATACGCGCGTTTCCATGTCGGCAAACTGTCCCATCATCGCCGGCATCGCCTCCATACTAGCGGACATCACTTGCGGATCAGTGAACAATGCCATGGTCTGCTGCGCATAAATCTCGCCAGTTGGTGTTGCATAAAAGGCCGAGATATCGGTCAGTTGCTCTGCGGTGAAGCGCACTGCGTAAGCGCGCGCCATGCCTTGGCGAAAGCCCGGCTCAATCAAGGTGGCAACCTCGGTCATCATCTCGCCAAACACGCCGCCCATCGCCTCACCGCGCTGCTCAAATCCAGGATCGAGCAAGGCCACCAGCTCGCTGCGTTCCTCGGCGCTCAAGGCCTCAACTTTAGCCGGATCGGTCGCCAGCCGAGTGGACAGCATCATTTGCGCACCCGTCTCACCAGAAAACATCGCCATAATCGGGGTGAAGGTATCGCCCATCATATCGCCCATGAGCTCGGCGTAGAAACCCTCCGGCATCATCGTCGCAACAATCGCCTCAGCCGCGGGCAGACGCGCCTCTTGCTCCGCCGTCAGCGGCTCTGCCTGGAACATGCCCGTTAGCGCGCCCATGACCTGCTCCAGCTCTTCGGCCGTCGGCTCTGACGAGGCAGAATCCTGAGCCGCAAGCGGCGCGGAAAACGCCAAGGCGGCCGCGCTGAGTGAGAGAGCAATGTGCTTAAACGGACGCTTCATCTCTTTGTCCTTGTGCGATTATTCGGATGCAAATTCGTGTGCTCTTAGTTCTAGTGCCCCACGCTTTCGCCGCGCTCAAGGCCGGACAGGGCCAATTGCTCGTCAATTTGTGCGATCAAGCGCTCCAGCCCTTCAGCGGTATCGCTTTCTGCGCGCGCGACCAGCACGTCCTGCGTGTTTGAAGCCCGCAGCAGCCACCAGCCATCGGCGGTGTTCACCCGCACGCCGTCGGTCGCATTGACCTCTTCGACGCCGGGGCCAGGATTGGTCGTCATCCGCTCGCTGATTTCGGCCATAGCCGGAAATTTGCGCACTTCATCGACTTGGAACCGCATCTCTGGCGTATTCAGCATGTCGGGCATCGCCCCGCGCAGCTCCGTCACCGATTTGCCGAGTCGCGCAGAGGCCGCGATCAGCCGCAATCCAGCATACAGAGCGTCATCAAAGCCGTAATATGTGTCAGCAAAGAACACATGGCCGCTCATTTCACCGGCCAAGGGAGAGCCCGTCTCCTTCATTTTGGACTTAATCAAGCTGTGCCCGGTCTTCCACATCAGCGGCTGTCCGCCATGCTCCGCGACGTGATCAAACAAAGCGCGGCTGGCCTTCACATCGGCAATAATCGTCGCGTTTTGGTGGGTTTTGAGGACATCCTCAGCATAGATCATCAGCAATTGATCGCCCCAAATCACCCGGCCCGAACCATCGATCGCGCCGATCCGATCCCCATCACCATCGAAAGCCACACCAAAGTCGAGGTTCTTCTCCGCGACCAGCGCGCGAAGATCAGTCAGATTGGCTTCCACAGTCGGATCAGGGTGATGATTGGGAAAATGTCCATCAACGTCAGTAAACAGCAGATGATGTTCCCCGGGCAGCCGCGCGGCCAACGCCTCCAAAGCAGGTCCAGCTGCGCCATTGCCAGCGTCCCATCCGACCTTGAGGTCGGCGAGAGCTTCCCCCTCAATCCCGGTGAGAGCCTTGAGCAAGCGCTCGACATACTCACTCAGGATATCGCGCTCGCTGACCTCCCCGTTGCCGTCGGCCCACCGGCCAGCGGCGGCCATTTCGCCGATCGCCAGGATGTCCTTTCCAAAGAACGGACGCCCTTGAAATACCATTTTGAAGCCATTGTAATTGGCGGGATTGTGGCTGCCAGTTATCTGTATGCCGCCATCAATCTGTTCGGATGACGCCTCAGCATAGTAAAGCATTGGGGTGGCGCTCATCCCGATCTTTACGACGTCGCAGCCGCTGGCTGTGAGCCCTTCGGAAAGGGCGTGTTCGAGCATGGGTGAGCTGACCCTACCATCGTAGCCTACCGCCACCGTCTTGCCACCTGCCTCACGCAGCATGGTGCCAAAACTGCGCCCGATGGCCCGCGCATCATCCGCGCCCAGCGTCTCACCAATGACCCCGCGAATGTCATATTCACGCAGGACCGTGGAGTGAAATTGGTGGCTCATGATAAGATCATCCTGAATGGGGTTTGGGGTGGTTGATTGAATCGAAGGCCGCGACGCACGCCAAAGCCTATCGTCCTAATATGCGGCTCCATCATAGCCCGCATCACTCAGGCGGAGCGCCTGCATTGTCATCATCATCGCGCGCCTTCGCCGGTGCGGGGCCGGGCAATTCTTCATACAGCAGATCGCGCGCCGCATTCGCCTCATACACTTGCTCAGCCGAGCCGCCTTTATCGGGATGCACGACTGCAATCAGGCGCTTATGCGCCGCCGCAATCTCTGCGTAATCTGCATCTTGAGGTACGCGCAGCAATTGCCGCGCCTTCGTCAGCTCCTGGTTCCTGCTTGAGGGGCCCTTCGCCATATCCCACGGCCATTTGCCCAGCGCCCAGCGGAACAGGACGCATATCAGCACAAGAATAACCGCGATCTTTAGCATGGCTCAGGCGAGCTCCATCTGCGATTGCCCGCGTTCAAAATCGGGCAGGTTGAGGGCCTTTAAAAGCGAACGCAGCTCTTGCCGCGCGATCAGATGGCTGGTGCCCAGCTCACCCAAGTGCCCCTTATCAAGCAAAGTGAGCCCGGAGGGAAACAGTTCCCGATAAATCACCCGCTCGGAAAGACCGTGGGCGACCCGAAAACCGACGCGCTTCGACATTTCATTAAGCGCCTGCTCAATCCGGGCCATATTGCGCGCCTCAACGTGGCCGGTCCGGTTGCGCACCACGATCCAATCCATCTCAGGACGCTTGTCAGCCAGAGTGGCACGGCTGCGCTTCACCCGAGCCTCCCAGATCAGCTCTGCGAAGAAGGACAATTTCTTGACCTTAAAGGTCTCCGAATCAACCTGGCCGATCAAATCGAAATCGACGAAGCTGTCATTCATAGGTGTGACCAAAGTGTCGGCGTTTTCCGCCGCCGTACGGGCCAAAGGATCGTCACGCCCAGGATTGTCTATGATCAGGAAATCGGCGTCCTTCTCCAACCGATCTATCGCCACCAGCAGTGCGGAATCGCTGCGCCCTCTGAAAACCTGGCACTGGGGCGTGGGCAGGTTGATCCCGCGCCGCTCTGCGGTGGCTGCGCGGTTTTCCATATAGCGGTCCATCGTGCGCTGACGCGGATCAAGGTCAATCGCCACCACCCGCGCGCCCAGATAGGACAGCGCAACCGCAATATGCACCGCGGTAGTGGATTTGCCCGTACCGCCTTTTTCATTCGCAAAGACGATGCGGTGCGCGCTTTTCTGGGCCATGGGCCGTGTCCTTCATTGCGAACGTCGGTGCGAACGGGGCGATCTTGTCTCCGCTCGCCCAGCGCGGCTAAAGATGAGTTACAGCGCATACCGAAAGGGCAAACCACTGCAAACCGTAAGCACACTCGAGATGTTGAGAAAATCCATCGCGGCGCTGCGCCGGGAACCGGTGGCAGAGGGTAGCATCAGCGCACCCGCCAGCATTGGCCTGGTCCCGACCATGGGCGCGCTGCACGAGGGGCATCTCACTTTGATGCGGGCTGCGCGTGATCAATGCGACCATGTGGTAGCCTCGATCTTCGTCAACCCGACCCAATTTGGCGAAGGTGAAGACTTGGACGCTTATCCCCGGCAATTGGCCGAGGATTCCGCCATGCTGGAAAGCGTCGGGGTGTCACTGCTGTGGGCACCAACAGTCGAGGCTATGTATCCCGGCGGGCCGCGAAATTTTGCCAGCAGTATTTCCGTACGCGGGGTGAGCGAAGGCCTTTGCGGCGCGGACAGGCCGGGTCATTTTGACGGGGTCGCCACGGTCGTGTGCAAACTCTTCAATCAAGTCCAACCCGATATGGCGTTCTTCGGCGAGAAGGATTTTCAACAACTTGCGGTGATCCGCACCATGGCCCGCGACCTTGATCTGACCCAGCCGCCTGCAGAGCAGATCATCGGCGTGCCAACCGTGCGAGAGGCAGATGGCCTCGCGATGAGCAGCCGCAACCGCTATCTCTCACCCAGTGACCGAGCAGCGGCCGCGACCCTGCCTGCGGCAATGAAGACAGCGATTGCAGAGATCGAGAGCGGCGCGCCTGTTAACGCGGCACTCAGCGCGCTCAAATCCGCACTGCTGGGTGCCGGCTTCTCCAGCGTGGATTACGCGTCGCTGGCGGACGCGAGCACGTTGGCAGAGATCACTGCCCTAGACAGCGGGCCCGCCCGCCTGCTGGTGGCCGCGCGAATTGGCGGCACGCGGTTGATCGACAATATGCCAGTGGATTAGGTTTTATTTGACGGACACGCATCTACCGTGGCAATGGCGCTGCGCCCAACGGCAAAAACGTGGGCGGGTATAGCATAGTGGTAATGCTCTAGCCTTCCAAGCTAGCTAGAGGGGTTCGATTCCCCTTACCCGCTCCAGATTTTTTGTTCGTTCACGCTCATTCCCAAGCCACCCGCTCCCTCCACCCTTCCACCCGGATTGTCACACCGGAGTATGATCCGGGTGGAAGGGTGGAGGGAGCGGGTGGCCCAGACCGTTACAAAACTCGCAGCGCGCACAACAAAATTTCCCCGCGCCATAGCTTTTCTAGGTTTGATGCGGCGCTTTCAGCTATTAGCTGCCCAGAACCATGAAAAGCCTTACCCATCTTGAGCGGCTCGAAGCCGAAAGCATCCATATCTTCCGCGAAGTCGTGGCCGAGACTGAAAAGCCGGTTATGCTGTATTCGGTCGGCAAGGATTCCTCGGTCATGCTGCACCTTGCGCGAAAGGCGTTCTACCCAGCGCCGCCGCCCTTCCCGATGCTGCATGTGGCGTCTGGATGGGACTTTCAGGCGCTGCTGGATCACCGTGACAAGACGGTGAAGGAATATGATCTCGACCTGATCGTGGCTGAGAACGAGCATGCCGAGGAACAAGGCATCAACCCGTTCGACACCGGCAGCGCGCTCTATTCCCAGGCGCAGCTGACCGACCCCTTGAAGGCAGCACTGACCAAGCACGGGTTCGACGCGGCCTTTGGCGGCGGGCGGCGCGATGAGGAAAAGGCCCGCGCGAAAGAGCGCGTGTTTTCTTTCCGCACCGCATCGCACCGCTGGGACCCCAAAAACCAGCGGCCCGAGCTGTGGAACCTCTACAACACCAAAAAGGCCGATGATGAGAGCATTCGCGTGTTCCCGATCAGCAATTGGACCGAGCTCGACATCTGGCAATACATCGCGCTGGAAAAGATCGATATCGTGCCGCTTTATATGTCCCAAAAGCGCCCCACGGTGGAGCGTGACGGGATGCTGCTGGTCGTGGATGACGACCGTTTCCGCCTAGAGCCGGGCGAAGAGCCGGTTGAGCGGTCCGTCCGTTTCCGCACGCTGGGATGCTATCCGCTGACTGGCGCGACGGAGAGCGATGCGACCGATATGAACCTGATCATTCAGGAAATGCTGCTCGCCACCGGATCTGAACGGCAAGGCCGCGCGATCGACAAGGGGCAATCCGCATCGATGGAAGACAAGAAGCAAGAGGGGTATTTCTGATGAACACGCAGGACTCCAGCTTCCAAACCGATGCACTGATCGCGGAGGATATCGACGCCTATCTCGACCAGCATCAGCATAAGAGCCTGCTGCGGTTCATCACCTGCGGCAGCGTGGATGATGGCAAATCGACCCTGATCGGGCGACTGCTGTACGACTCCAAGATGATCTTCGAAGATCAGCTGACCGCGCTGGAAAGCGACAGCAAAAAGGTTGGCACGCAAGGCGATGAGATTGACTTTGCGCTGTTGGTCGATGGCCTAGCGGCGGAACGCGAACAGGGCATCACCATCGATGTTGCCTACCGGTTCTTCACCACCGAGAAACGCAAATTCATCGTCGCCGACACACCGGGGCACGAGCAATACACCCGCAATATGGTCACCGGGGCCTCAACCGCCGATCTGGCGGTGATCCTGGTGGATGCGCGCAAAGGTGTGCTTGAACAAACGCGGCGGCATTCCTTCCTCGTCCACCTGCTGGGCATCAAGCATTTGGTGCTGGCAGTGAATAAGATGGATCTGGTCGATTACGATCAGGCCCGATTTGAGGAAATCCTGGCCGATTACAGCCAGTTTGCCGGGCAGATCGGCATAGAAGGCTTCACCGCGATCCCGATCTCCGGCTTTAAGGGCGACAACATCACCCCAAGAGCCGATGGCGCCCCTTCAGCTAACACGCCGTGGTATGGCGGCCCCTCCCTAATCCAGCATCTGGAAACGGTTGAGCTGGCCAACACCGCCGCGCAGGAGCGCAGTTTCCGCATGCCCGTGCAATGGGTGAACCGGCCCAACTTGGATTTTCGCGGGTTTACCGGCCTGATCGCGAGCGGCACGATCAAACCCGGCGATAAGGTGCGCATTGTTCCCGCGGGCAAGACCAGCACCGTCAAATCTATCCTGACCTTCGATGGAGAGCTGAATGAGGCCGTCGCCGGTCAATCGGTCACCATCACTTTGGCGGATGAAGTTGATTGCAGCCGAGGCGATGTGATCGCGGCGGCGGACAATCCACCTGAAGCCTCAGACCAGTTTGAAACCACGCTCGTGTGGATGGACGAGGCGGCGCTCAAACCTGGCCGCGCCTATTGGCTCAAAATCGGCAGCCAGATGGTCAGCGCGACCATCGCTGAACCGAAATATGAGATCTGCATCAACCGGTTTGAGCATCTGGCGGCAAAAACGCTGGAGCTCAACGGCATCGGCGTGGCGGAGCTGCGCACGGATCGGCCGATCACATTCGAATCCTATGAAACCAGCCGCGCGCTTGGCGGGTTCATCCTGATCGACAAGTTCACCAATGCGACTGTGGGCGCCGGGATGCTGCATTTCAGCCTGCGACGCGCGCAAAACGTGCATTGGCAACCGACCACGATTACCCGCGATGATCATTCTGGCCTGAAGAACCAGCGCCCGCGCGTGCTGTGGTTCACCGGGCTTTCTGGCTCGGGCAAATCGACCATCGCTAATGAAGTGGAGAAGCGCCTCGCGCTGATGAACCGCCACACCTTCCTGCTCGACGGGGACAATGTGCGCCACGGGCTGAACAAGGATCTGGGCTTTACCGAGGCAGACCGGATTGAGAACATTCGCCGCATTGGCGAGGTGGCGAAGCTGATGACGGATGCCGGGCTGATCGTGATGACCGCGTTTATCTCGCCATTCCGGGCTGAGCGCCAAATGGTGCGCGAAATGATGCCGGAAGGTGAGTTCATCGAGATCTTCGTAGACACGCCATTGGAAGTCGCCGAACAACGCGATGTGAAGGGCCTTTACAAAAAGGCGCGCGATGGAGAGCTTAAGAACTTCACCGGGATCGACAGCCCCTATGAAGAGCCAGAGAACCCGGAAATCCGCGTAAACACGGTGGAGATGACGATTGAAGAAGCCGCCGACCACATCATTGCCGCGATCCTGCCGCTGAAATGACAGGCGAAGTACTAAGCGCCGATCCGGCCGCAATGTCCGATGCGGAATTGGCCGCACATCTGGCAGAGGTCGCAGGGCGCATCCTACTGGATGTCCGCAGCAGCGGTATGTTCACTGGCAAGGCGCTGGGCGCGGCAGGCGATGCCACGGCGAACCAATTCCTGTGCCATGCGATCCGCGCCGCGCGGCCTGACGATGGCCTGCTATCTGAAGAGGAGAAGGACGACACCGCCCGCTGCTCCATGAGCCGCGTCTGGATCGTCGATCCGGTGGATGGCACGCGCGAATATGGCGAGGAGCGCAGCGATTGGGCAGTGCATGTCGGCCTGTCAGTGGATGGCGCAGCCAGTGTCGGCGCGGTCGCTCTGCCCGGTCTGAATGGCGGCATCGTGCTGCGCTCTGATCAGCCGGTCGCCCTGCCCGAACCGACGGCAAAACCGCTTCTGGTCGTCAGCCGCACTCGGCCCGCTAAGGAAGCGGTCGCATTAGCTGACGCGATTGGCGGCGAATTGCTGCCCATGGGCAGCGCGGGCGCAAAGGCCATGGCAATCGTGCGCGGCGAGGCTGAGATTTACCTGCATTCCGGCGGGCAATATGAATGGGATAGCTGCGCACCGATTGCGGTAGCGGCGGCCCACGGCCTGCATTGCAGCCGGATCGATGGCTCACCAATGGTCTATAACCAAGCGGACACATACTTGCCCGACCTGCTGATCTGCCGCCCGGAATATGCGCAGTCCGCGCTTGAGCTAGTCGCTAGCCTCGACTGATCAGTCTGCGGCGGCATCTTGCGATGGCGCAGGCCGCGCGGAGCCGACCAGCACCTCCACCCGGCGGTTCGCCGCCCGCCCTGCGTCATTCGGCGCGCCATTGGGCAGAGCGTTGGGCTCTATCGGGTTTTGCTCCCCGAAAACGATCACACGAATGCGGTCATCAGCAATACCGTTCTCGATCAGCCAAGCGGCGACCGCCAGACCGCGCGCCTCGGACGCTCGCGCATTCACCGCATCGCTGCCACCAGCATCGCTGTGAGCGCGCAGGACAATCGGCAGGCCACGCGCCACCTGTTCTGAGGCGAGCACTTCTTTGAGCGCCGTCAAGGCTTCTCCGCTAAGCTCCGATCCGCCATCGGGAAAACCAATCGTGGCGTTAAGCGGCTCCAGCGGAGCCTCCACTTCGGGTTGCTCAATATCGCTGCGCAGGATTGAGACGGTTTCTTCTTCGCTCGCCCCGTCTTCGGCATTCTCGCCATCGGCGCCATCCGCAATGCTGACGTCCTCGCCCGCATCCACAGCATCGCGCTCGGCACTGCAGGCGGATAGGCCCATCATCAATGATGCTGCGATCAAGACTGTCGTCGTTCTCATCACTTCCTCGTTTACCTTTGCCCGCCTCGATCAGGCCGTTTGCGGGCCTGTGTCGCCCTCGCCGCTGGGTTTGGAGTTTTCCTTCGCCCGCTCTTTTCCGCTCTCTTTATTGGCGCGCTTTGCCGCGTGATCTTCCGCGCTCTTCAATGAAGGCGGGGTGAAGGAAATGATCGTATCGCCCGCGCGCGGTTCTGGCCGGGCGGCATGGGTGAAGAACCTCAGCGTGCCGCTCTTGCGCACCAGCATCAGCATATTTGCGGTTTGCGGCAGGATCTCCTGCGCGTCTTCAAAATTGAACTCGTCAGACAGCTTGGTCTTGCGGAATACCCAGCCTTGCTCCTGGCGCTCATTGGTGTCGGACACGCCAAAACCCGATTCGAACAATGCGCGCCCCCGGATGCTCTCTGGCAGCGCGTGCTTATCGTCCTCATCCGCGCTTTCGCCTAGTTGATAGACGGAATCGCGCCCCACCTCATGCGCAAATTCATTACAGACGAGTGCATTGTAAGCCTCGTTATCAGTGGCCGCGACCAGCACCTGGAATGGGGTAAGGTCGAGATTGTGCTCAGTCGCCTCGTTCAAGATCTCGCCGTGGTAGAACGGCAAGCCTTCGCGCCGCGCCGCGCCAAGCCGCTGCCAACTGGGATCGACGATCATCACCGGAGTTTTGAGCGCCTGCATCTCGCGCGCGAGCGCAATAGTCCACGGGGTCGCCCCAACGATCAGCAAGCCGGGTCGCGATTCGCCTTTCACGCCCAGCAATTTGGCCGCCCATTCGACCGTAAAGCCGTGGGCAATGACGGTGATAACCACAACGGCAAAGCTGAGACCGGTGAGCAATTGCCCGCCTTCAATCCCAAGCTCATCAAGCCGCAGCGCAAACAGACCAGAGATCGCCACCAGCACAATGCCGCGCGGCGCAATCCAGGCAATGAACAGACGCTCATTCCACGGCACGGCAGTGCCAAGCAGGCTGAGCAAAACAGTGGCCGGGCGCACGAGGAACAGCAGCGCGACCAAGAATGCGAGCGGGCGCCAGCTCGTCTGCAGATAGGTTAGTTCTTCCCACTTCAGCGAGGCAGAAAGCAGGATAAAGATGCCCGAGACGAGCAGCACCGCAATATTCTCTTTGAACGGGTGGATCGAGCGCAGGCTAGAGACGCCAAGGTTGGCGAGCGTGATGCCCATCACCGTAACCGCGACCAGACCTGCTTCGTGCTCGATATTATTCGACAGGACGAACACGCCGATCACCGCGCTGAACAGCACGGGGACTTTTAGATATTCCGGGATCGCGCCGCGCGGGAACAGGAAGGCAATCAGGCGCGCAGCGGCATAGCCGATCAGTCCCGCCATAATCGCAGCGATGATTAGCGGCGGCACCACTTCGATCAGGGATGCGCCAGGGCTATCGGCGACCTTGCGAAAATATTCATACGCGATCACCGCGCACAGCGCGCCAGTGGGGTCGTTTACAATCCCCTCCCATTTGAGGATCGAGGCGGGCCGCGTCTGGATCTTGGATTGCCTCAGCAGGGGGATGACAACCGTTGGCCCGGTGACGATCAAAATACCGCCAAACAGCACCGCGACCGGCCACACGAGACCGGCAATATAATACCCTGCCGCCGCGCCCAGCGCCCAACCAATAAACACGCCAATGGTGGCGAGGCGGATCACCGCTTGACCGGAATGCCTAAGCTCTCGGTAGTCGAGGCTAAGCCCCCTTCGAACAGGATCAGCGCAACACCAATGCTGACCATAGGATCGAGCAAATCGCCAAAGGCTGCCTCGGGATCGATCAGTCCGGTAATCGGGCCAGCGATAAAGCCCGCCGCCAGCATCAGGACAATCGCAGGCCAACCGGTTCGCCAAGCGACCCATTGCGCGCCGATACCCAGCACGCCGACCGTGGCGATTACAAGAGCTTGCGAGTCCATACCCGCGTTCGGGTGCGCGCTTACGGGGGCGAAATCAAGGCTTAAGACAATCGTTTACAGCGCCGCGAGCTTGCGGGCAGCGGCCTCAATCGCCCTCAAAGTCCAGCAATGTACGCACTTCTAGGCCCGCCGAGGTCAGTTTCGCCGCTCCGCCAAGGTCAGGCAAATCGATCACGAACAGCGCGTGATCAATCCGCGCGCCGGCCATACGCAGCAGCTCTGCCGCGGCAATGGCCGTACCGCCGGTGGCGATCAGATCATCGACGATCACCACATGCTCGCCATCGCTGACGGCGGCAGGGTCCATCTCCAACCGGTCGGTGCCATATTCGAGTGCGTAGTCGACGCCGATGGTCTCAATTGGCAGCTTGCCCGGCTTGCGCACCGGCACAAAGCCAATGCCCAGTTCAACCGCCACCGCCGCGCCAAAGATAAAACCGCGCGCCTCCATCCCGGCGATTTTCTGAGCGCCGCAGGCACGCGCCATTTCGGCCAGATGGCGAACGCTGGCCGCCAGGCCCTGAGGATGGCCGATCAATGTCGTGATGTCGCGAAACTGGATACCTGGCTTGGGAAAGTCTGGGACCGTACGGATCAGCGCGCGCAGTTCTTCAGGGGTCATATCCAGTTCCTCATCTCGTACCGCGCCCACTTGGCATAGGCCTCAAACGAAAAGCGCCCCGCCATCGCATGTGGATGGAGAGGCGCTGTTTCAAACATTGGGCAGATGCCCGTCTGCTTATTTCTTCTTCGGCTTAAGCCCGGCCCAAATCTGCTTCTTCGAGAGATAAGCAAGGATCGTTGCGAACAGCAGGAAGCCAAGCACTGGCCAACCGGTTTGCTTGCGCTTCACCAAAGTTGGCTCAGCGGTCCAGGTCAGGAACGCGGCAACATCAGCAGACATCTGATCGACCGTCGCTTCGGTTCCGTCTGCATAGGTGACTTGGCCGTCGGCCGCGATAGGCGGAGCCATCGCAATGTTCACATTGGCGAAGTACTTGTTGAAATACAGGCCGGTCGGGGTCTCAAACTCTGACACACTCGCGGCGATCTCTGGATCTGGTTCGCCGTAACCAGCAAGCAGCGAGTAGACGTAATTTGTGCCGTCTTTGCGCGCCTTGGTCATCAGTGAGAGATCAGGTGGGATCGCATTGTTGTTGGCCGCAGCGGCCGCAACATCGTTTGCGAACGGTGATGGGAACTGATCGGTCGGCTTGCCCGGACGCGTGGTCGCCTCACCGGTGTTGGGATCGATACCCGGAACGATCCAATTGGCTGCCTCGGCCTGCACTTCTGCTTCGGAATAGCCAAGCTCGCTCAAATTACGGAATGCGACAAATTTCAGACCGTGGCAGGCCGCACAGACCTCTTTATAGACCTGATAGCCGCGCTGCAGCTGAGCATTGTCCCATTTGCCGAACGGACCCTCAAACGAGAACCCACCTTCAGGCGCGATGGGCTTTTCCTTGAAGGCATAATAGTCAGGTTTTTCAGCGGGTGCATAATTGATCGCGCCTGGCAGCAGGGACCAGAAAAACAGGATCCCCACGATCCCTAAACCTGCAATGATCGCTCCGAGACGAATGCTCATACGCTTAGACTTTCAACTTAAACTTGGGCCAAACGGGCGGCGTTGCCAATGGCGGACTATTCGGCTAGAGCTGCAAGGAGCTGGCTTCGCCAGCACCCTTTGCATCCGAACTTGCGGAGTTTTCAGGAGCCGCATCATCCGATCCAAGCACCGATTCGGTGATCGAATAAGGCAGCGGTTTTGGCACTTCGATCTGACTGACGATCGGCAGGATCACCAGGAAGTGCAGGAAGTAATAGGCCGTCGCGATCTGGCTTAGCAGCACGTAAGGCTCCTCTGCTAAGCGCACCTCCGCAATAGGTCAGCAAAGCCATGCAAGGGATGAGGCCGAACCAGAAGAACTTCTTGAACATCGGACGATAATGGCCGGAGCGAACCGGGCTTTTATCGAGCCATGGCAGAATGAACCAGATCAGGATTGAGCCGAACATCGCGATCACACCGAGCAGTTTCGCCGGGACCAGAATGATGCCGGTGAACGGGATCGTCAGATCGGAGGTGAATGCGCGCAGGATCGCGTAGAACGGCAGGAAGTACCATTCCGGAACGATCAGAGCAGGTGTCGAAAGCGGGTTCGCCTCGATATAGTTATCCGGGTGACCCAGCGTGTTCGGAAGGAAGAACACCATGAAAGTGAACGCCAGCAGGAAGATGCCCAGGCCAAAGCCGTCCTTAGCCGTGTAATACGGGTGGAACGGCACGGTGTCGCTTTCCTTCTTCACTTCGATCCCGGTTGGGTTCGACGAGCCAGGAATGTGAAGCGCCCAGATATGCAGGATAACAACGCCTGCAATCACAAATGGCAGCAGGAAGTGCAGCGAGAAGAAACGGTTCAGCGCAGCATTATCAGGCGCAAATCCGCCCAGAAGCCAGGTTTGAAGCGATTCCCCGACCAGCGGGATTGCACCAAACAGGCCGGTAATCACTTTCGCGCCCCAGAAGCTCATTTGGCCCCACGGCAACACATACCCCATAAAGGCAGTCGCCATCATCAACAGGAAGATGACCACCCCCAGCAGCCAGATCATCTCACGCGGCGCTTTGTAAGAAGAATAGTAGAACCCGCGGAAGATATGCAGATAGATCACGATGAAGAAGAAGCTCGCGCCGTTGGCGTGCGCATAACGCATCAGCCAACCGGAATTGACGTTGCGCATGATGTGCTCTGTCGTGGCAAAGGCCACTTCGGCATTGGCCGCATAGTGCATTGCCAAAATCACGCCGGTGATGATCTGGATCATCAAACAGAATCCGGCGAGAACACCAAAATTCCACATATAGTTGAGGTTGCGCGGCACCGGATAGCCCGCACCAACTGCATTGTAGACCAACCGCGGCAATGGCAGCTTTTCATCAATCCATTTGGTGAAGTCGTTCTTCGGTTCGTATTGTTTTGCCCAGGCGAAGCTCATGGCGTTCTCTCGTGAGTGTTCAACAGTAATCTGTCTAGATCGATTATCCGACGCGGATGACCGATTCAGACGTAAATGAAAATTCTGGCACGATCATATTGGTTGGCGCAGGGCCTTTACGGATCCGGCCAGCGGTATCGTAGTGGGAACCATGGCACGGGCAGAAATAGCCACCATATTCCCCTTTATTCTCACCCTCAGCCGCGCCCAGAGGCACACAGCCCAAATGGGTGCAAACGCCCATCGTAACGAGAATGTCTTCATTGCCTTCGCCCAAACGCTCAGCAAGCGTTTGCTGATCCCGCAGGCTGGCCACATCGACTTCATTCGCGGCGGCAATTTCTTCCGCGGTGAGGCGCTTTACAAACAGCGGCTGCTTGCGAAAGATCGTCTTGATGCTCTGGCCCGCTTCGATTGCGGATACGTCCACATCGGTGGTGCTTTCAGCGAGCACATCGGCCGATGGAGCCATTTGGGAAACCAGCGGCAGCGCGCTGGCCGCGGCACCAACGCCAGCGGTCGAGAGTGCTGCCACGTGAATGAAATCACGCCGCCGTACGCCCTCATTTGCTTCGTTTGCATCAGCCATCGTTCAAAAACCCTGTCTTCTTTGCCGCTCTGGATATGTGCCCATGCGGCGGCAACGTTGATTGTTTGTCTAGCCAGTCCAGCGGGAATTTACGCAGTCGGCAAAAGCCCAAACCTGCATTCACCCCATGCCGGATTACAACTCGTGCGCGCTCCTAGCCCCAATGGCCGGGGATTCCAACACTGTTTTCAGCATTGCCTGTTCGCTTTCCTGCAAGCCTATGGCCAAACCACATCAGGGAGCTGCGATCATACTGATTTGACGCCCATAATTCGCCTGCCCGCGCCCGGACGCACGGCGATAGGAATAATAACGCTGCGATAGCGAAAAAGTATCCAGATCGAGCAATTGGACCGTCTTCAACCCAGATTTGGCGAGCCGCGCGGCGACAAAGCCGGGCAAATCAAACTGCCAATGCTCGTCGCGACCCACGGAAAAATGGCGCTCATCCTCATGCGTGAAATTGGCCTTAAAGGGCGCATCCACCTCGTAACTCGCCTGGGAAATCGTGGGTCCGATGGCGGCGGCGATATTCTGAAGCGCTGCGCCCAGAGCCTCCATCGCGGTGAGCGTGTTTTCGAGCACGCCGCCTACCGCGCCGCGCCATCCCGCATGGGCCGCGCCAACAACCCCCGCCTGCCGGTCCGCAAACAGGACCGGCGCACAATCCGCCGTCACAATGCCAAGCACGATGCCAGGCGTTGACGTCACGACAGCATCACCCACTGGGCGTCCAGTGGGATCGTCAGCCCAGGCTTGGCCCACGGTTACAACATCAGGCGAATGGACTTGATGCGGGGCGGCGAGCTTGCCGCCCTCCACCAGAGCTTGCGCCGCTTCCTGACGGTCCCGCGCGATCAATGCGCTATCACCCTCCCCGCCATAGCCGAATTGATGCGCGCCATTTGCATGTCCGAAAAAGCCGTGCGGAATGCGCCCAAGCGCATCAGCCCGGGTGATGTCGAACGCGCCCACGCTCAGCCCTCCAGACTGCGCGTGACCTGCTCGGATGTGTCGCGTGACAGGCCGGATGCCGCGGCAATGCGCTCCAGCTCGGCCTTCATCATGGCTGCTCGTCCAGCTTCAATCCGCCGCCATTTGCCCAGCGGCGAGACAAACCGCGCCGCTGTTTGCGGGTTGATCGGGTCAAGCGCCAAAATGAGGTCCGTGATCAGGCCATAGCCGGAACCATCGGCCGCGTGGAACGCCGAGGGATTGCCAGCAAAGGCCATGTAGAGCGAGCGAACGCGGTTCGGGTTCTTGATAGTAAAATCGGGATGTTTGGCGAGCTCTTTTACATGCTCGATCACATCCTTGTGCGGCGCGAGCGCCTGCAGCGTGAACCACTTGTCGATCACCAGATCATTGCCGGTGTAGCGATCATAGAAAGCCTTAAGCGCATCGGCGCGTTGCTAGGCTTTCAAGACCACATAGCACCATCAGCGCGCCTTGGCGGTCGGTCATATTGTCCGCCGCATCAAATTGCTGCGCCGCCGTTTCCGCCGCTTGCTCTGGATCGCTCGCTGCCAGTAGCGCGAGGACCTGAGTCTTCACTTTACGCGCACCGCGCCCAGCAGGATCGTCAAAGCCAATCGAGGCCGTGCGCGTGTAGAGCCCTTCAAGCTCCCGTTTGAGCACGGTACCCAGCGCGGCCTTCAGCGCCTCACGCTCAGCATGGATCGCGCCCGGATCGGCCAAACGAGTGCCGCTTGCCATTTGCTCAAACAGATAGGTCTCACTCGGCAACATCATCAGCTCGCCGCGCATATTGTCGTCCAGCGCATCATCAGTCAGGATCGCGGCCAGCGCATCGCCAATCGCGGCCTTGCCCGCTGCGCGCTGCGCCTCGTCCAGCTCGCCAGAGGCCGCCGCGACCAAATAGCCCACGCTGAGCTGCTGCATCGCCTCATACCGCGCAAAGGGATCATCATCATGCGCGGCAAGAAAACCGAGGTCTTCGAGCGGCACCTCATGCTCTATCACCACCGGCGCGGTGTAGCCGCGATTAATCGAAACCACAGGGTCTGGCCCGGCCATTGGCAAAGTGAAACTCTGCTCACCCTCGGTAAGCACGATCAACTGCTCCTCGCCGAGCTGACCTGCCCTGCGGCTGTGCACAGCGATCCGCAGCGGAATCGGCATCGCCTGCTTGTCCGGCTGGCCCGGCGTAGGCGGCACGGTTTGAGAGAGCGTCAGGGTCAGGCCATCGCTTGCCACCTCTTGGCGAACTTTTACGCGCGGCGTGCCAGCTTGACGGTACCACAAGCGGAACTGCTCAAGGTCAAGGCCCGCGCCGTCTTCGACGGATTTGATGAAATCCTCGCAGGTCGCCGCCTCGCCATCATGGCGATCAAAGTACAGGTCGGTGCCTGCGCGGAACCGCTCTAGCCCAGCCATGCTGCGCATCATCCGGATGACTTCGGCGCCTTTGTTATAGACGGTGGCGGTGTAGAAATTGCTGATTTCGCGGTAACTGTCCGGGCGGATCGGATGCGCGAGTGGCCCTGCATCCTCCGGAAATTGCGCCGCGCGCAGGATCCGCACATCTTCGATCCGCTTCACCGCTTCTCCGCGCATATCCTGGCTGAACAACTGGTCGCGCAGTACGGTAAAGCCCTCTTTCAAGGAAAGCTGGAACCAATCGCGGCAGGTGATGCGATTGCCCGACCAATTGTGGAAATATTCGTGCGCGATCACACCCTCAACGCCGTCATAATCGGCATCGGTTGCGGTGTCGGGATCGGCCAGCACATATTTGGTGTTGAAGACGTTGAGGCCCTTGTTCTCCATCGCGCCCATGTTGAAATCTGACACGGCAACGATGTTGTAGAGGTCGAGATCATACTCGCGGCCAAAGGTCTCCTCGTCCCATTTCATCGAATGGTGAAGCGATGCGAGCGCATGGTCCGTGCGGCTTAGATCCTCTGCGCGGACCCAAATGTTGCACTCAACCTCACGGCCAGACATCGTGGTGAACGGCGCAGAATTGGCGACCAGATCGCCCGCAACAAGAGCGAAGAGATAGCTCGGCTTAGGCCATGGATCGTGCCATTCAGCAAAGTGCTGGCCGTTGCCCCCGCCCTCGGCGACCTTATTGCCGTTGCATAGCAGAACCGGAAACAGGTCTTTCGGCCCGCTCATATGGACGCGGTAAGTCGAAAGGACATCGGGCCGATCCGGGAAGAAAGTGATCCGGCGAAAGCCCTCTGCCTCGCATTGAGTGCACAGCATGCCGTTTGAGGCGTAGAGGCCCATCAGGGTCGTGTTCGCGCTTGGATCGATTTCGGTCTCGATCATGATTGTGTGGCTGTCTCCCGATAGCGTCAGGATCAGGTCCGACCCGTCCATCACAAAATTGTCGACCGTCACATCATCGACGGTAACGCGCGCTGGTGTCAGGCTGTCACCATTGAGCCGCAGCTCGTTGGAGGCCTCGGCAGCAGGATTGCGCTCCACCTTAAAGCTGGCCAGCACCCGTGTCTTTTCAAGGCCCAATTCAAAACTCAGCTGCGTCTCCGGCACAAGCCAGGCGAACGGCTGATAGTCCTCGCGCAAGATCACCGGCGGTTCGGCCGGGACCGGCGGCGCATCCGCCAGTTGAGGGTTGCCATCCGGGGTCGAGGGGGGCGTTGCAATATCCATGCGCTCAGATTTAGGTTGATTTGCCTCAGCGTCCAGCGATTAGGTGGCGCGCATGACAAATTTGCTGATCTTTGGGCTTGGCTACACCGCGAAACGCATCGCTGAGGACATGCGAGCACGCGGCTGGCAAGTGGACGCCACAGGCAGCGCTGGCAATGTGGATTTTGCCAACTACGACGCTGTGACTGAGGCGCTAGGACGCGCGAGCCATGTGCTGTCCTCCGTCCCGCCGGATCGCAAGGCCGGGCTTGATCCTGTGCTGGACACCTATGGCCGCAATTTTAGTAAGGCCCCAAGTCAACGATGGTACGGCTATCTTTCATCCACCGGCGTTTACGGCGATCAGCGGGGCGCATGGGTCGATGAAAGCACGCCCACTATTGCCGAAACGGGCGCAGGCCGCCGCAATGCGCGAGCAGAGGCTGACGCTCTATGGGTGAAGCTGGGCGCGCGGGTGTTCCGCTTGCCCGGCATCTATGGGCCGGGTCGCAGCGCACTCGACCGCGTGCGTGATGGCCGCGCGCGCCGGATTGATATGCCGGATCAAGTCTTCAGCCGGGTGCATGTCGATGACATCGTCAGCGGCGTGGTTGTCGCGCTAAGTAGCGACGCGCCAGCGGGGGCTTACAACCTTGCTGATGATCTGCCCGCGAGCGGCAATGCCGTGACCGAGCATGCCTGCCAATTGCTAGGGATCGAGCCTCCGCCACTGGAAACGCTGGAGGAAGCAAATCTGTCCGAAATGGCGCGCGGATTTTACACAGAGAACCGCCGAGTTGCGAATGACAAGGCCAAGCGCGTTCTCGGCTGGCAGCCGCAATATCCAACCTATGTTGAGGGCATCCAAAGTCTTCTTTAGCGCGTCATTGCGAGGAGCCTGAAGGGCGACGCGGCAATCCATCAAGCGCCGCCGCACCAAGTCGCAAAGCCAGGCGATGGATTGCTTCGCCTGCGGCTCGCAATGACGAAAACTACTTCTTTTGCTTGGCCCTTAACGCCAAGACCATCCCCACCACCGCTAGCACCATTCCGCGCGGCGGTCAGCCACGTCCACTGATAGTCCTCGAACAGAGTCGAGATCAGCATCGCGACCGAGATCGTGAGGATCGAATTGTAGGCGGCCCGCCCAGCCCCAATCTCGCGCACCAGATTGTAATGCAGCGGGAAAGTCACCACCGATCCAATCACCGCCAGATAGACGATGCCCAGCCAATATCCGGTGTCTGATGGGAATGGCGGCGGGCCTGAGGTTAGCGCGGCAAAGCCAAGATCAAACACCGTCCCATAAAGCATTGCCCATGCGAGCAGGCTGACCATTGGCACCGCGCGGCCGGTTGGGTTCGCTTGGATCACATTGGCCACAGAGGCGGCCAGAATCCCAAATAAAGCCAGCACAATGCCTAGCCCGACATTGCCTCCGACAACTCCAGCATCAGGATTTGCGCGCCATTCATGCACGAGCAGGAAGGAGACGCCGATGATCGCGATCATACTGCCCAGCACAAACCCGACCTGCACCTTCTCGCCGAGAAATAACCTGCCGAACAAAGCGTTGGGCACCATCAGCAAGCCGAACATCATCGCGACAATGCCAGAGGTAACGTAAAGCTCGGCGTGATAGACGAACAGAAAATTGCCACTGAATTGGAAAATGCCGACAATCACGGCCAGCATATGTTCTGGCCGGGTTAGCTTCAGCCGTCGTTTCATCAGGAATGCGACAAGAAACAAGGCCGGGGTTGCCAGAGCAAAGCGGTAGAAGACCGACCATGCCGCAGGCACGCCATCGATCTGCCCGGTTATCACAAACCAGGTCGATCCCCAGATCGATCCGGTGAGCACAAACGGTAGGATGACACGCCAGCTCAGCATCGGCGTTTGGGTCGCGCTCAAGGGAATCGGCTCATAGCGCAGCAATCGCCTTGGCCAGCGCGCTCGCATCCTCATCGCGTGTGTTCCAGGCGGTCACAAACCGAGCCGCATCGGCGCCCCAATCGTAAAAGGCAAAGTGCTGCGCACGCAGCGTCTCACGCTCGGCCTTGGTTAGGTGCACGAATAGCTCATTGGCCTCAACCGCGTGCATCAAACGGTCACCGCAAGCACCGGCAATCTCAGCCGCCGCCGCGTTCGCATGGCTCGCATTGGCCAGCCACAGATCACCTTCGAGCATCGCGAGAATTTGCGCCGCGAGATAGCGGCCCTTGCATTGCAAATGCCCTGCCCGTTTGCGGCGATAGCGCACCAGATCGGCTTGGCTCTGGTCAAACAGCACCACCGCCTCTGCGCCCATGCCGCCATTTTTGATGAAGCCAAAGGCCAGGCTATCAACCGGGCCGCATGCCGCACGCGCTGCCTCCCGAGCCGAGCCGCCAGCATTCGCCGCGGCATTGGCAAAGCGCGCGCCGTCCATATGCAGGCCGAGCTTGCGCACCGTCGCGAATTCTCTGAGCGCGGCGAGTTCTTCGCCGGAATAGGTCGTGCCATACTCGCTCGCCTGCGTGATCGCGATGGCATGCGCCTGCACCTGGTGGACATCGTCGCGGATCGGATCGATCAAAGCGGCGATGCCCTCCGCCGTCAGCTTCGCGCCTTCGCCCGCCGCCAGCATCAACTTCGCACCGTGGAGGTAAAAGCCGGGCGCGCCGCCCTCATCGACTTCGATATGCGCCTCTTCATGGCATACAACGCCGCCATGCGGCTGAACCATAGTGGCAAGCGCCAGGCAATTCGCCGCAGTGCCCGTCGCGATCCATTCCGCTGAGCATTCGCGCCCAAACAGGTCGCTGAAACGCTCGTCTAGCTGCACCGACAGCGCATCGCCATCATAGGGGTTATCGGCCTGATCCGCCGCTCGCATCGCCTCCCACACATTGGGGTGGACCGGCGCGGCATTGTCGGACAGGAAAGGCTTAGGACTCGTCATTACAAAGCGGCTTTAGTGCGAGCAGCGTTCTTGGCAAGAAGGAGCATGGCAAATGACTGACATCACAAACATTCTCACCATCAATCACCACGATACAGATACCGGCGGGAAGTATGTCGCTGAGCTAGAGGGCGAGACGGCAACCGGATACCTTGAATGGGAACCGCGCGAAGAGGGCGTACGCATCGCGACCCACACCGTTGTTCCGCGAGCCATTGGCGGCCGCGGTGTCGCGGGCGAATTGGTGAAGCGCCTGGTCGCTGATGCCCGGACAAAAGGGTTCAAGATTGTGCCGCAATGTTCCTATGTCGCCGCAAAATTTGAGAAGAATCCCGATTGGAGCGACTTACTCGCTTAGTTTTGGGCGTGTTGTAAGGCGAACCGCAGCCATCCGGGTCGAAGGGTGGAGGGTGCGGGTGGCTAGGACCAAATAACTACGCACTCTCGAGCTGGGAGAAGTCTCTGCTGACGATTGTTTCGAGCACAGCGGCGCGCACTTCTCGGGCCCGTTCCAATGGGACGCCAGGAATCGAAAAGCTGCCCCCTGCCAATCCGAAATCCAGGCTCGCATAGCCGCGCCTTTGCGCAATCGGGCCTTGGCTGATTTCAACCGAATGCAATTTCACACGGTTGGCGATCATGCTGCTGGGTGAGAATAGCCCGCTGACCGACATGATTTGACTGGCGTCCAGCGCGTGGCGCTTAAACTGCCAAGAATACAGCGCAGCAAAAGCAAAAAGCGCCGCCAGCGCAAGGGGGATGGCCACGAAAAAGGGCGGCGCAAAGATCGCCACCGGTACAGCGATGAGCAGAAATGCACCGCCATCGATCAGCGCGCCGTCAAATCGGTATTTCTTCGCGGCCCGGTGCCATTCCGCATCTTCGCGCGGCAAATGAAAGCCGGAAGCCTCAACGATTGGCGCGATCTCGTCCATCTGCGCAAAGGGCGCAACATCATGGTTCGAAGCGCCCGCATCCTGCGCGAGACTGATGAATTTAAGGCCATGCCAGCCGAACCGATAACGTATGAAGCGCGTGTCGATCTTGATGCCCTGCACCCGGTGAACCGGCATCACGACGTCAGTCTTGGTCAGCAGACCGCGCCGACGGCGAAACCCGCGAGGCGTCTTTTCCAGCCGAAAATCCCATTCGCGCAGGGCCGTACGGATCAGGCCGGTCGCAATCCCCAAGATGATCAGAGAAAGCACTGCGATAACGCCGCCAACGATTTGCGCACTGCGGCCAAGACTGGAGAGCGCATCGCTTTGGCCGATCAGACGCTCTTCCCAAGCCTCAAAATCCCACAGGTCAAATGGTAGGAAGAACTCAAACTGCTGGGTCAAACCGAATAGGACGGCAACGACAGCGAGAGAGAAGCTGAACAATCCAAAGATGAAAATGCGGCGCGGCCCCATGGTGAAGAGCGCTTCAGCGGTTTCGTCTTGTGAGACCTCTTGCGTGGCTACAACCTCGCTTGCGCCTTCCACCGCTGGCTGTGCGGTTTCAGCGGCGCGGCGTTCGCGCACCACCTGGCGCAATCGCTCGCCTTCATCTTCGGTCAGGAAGGAAAGCGACAAATCCTCACCGCCGCCAGCACCGGTTTCAAACTTGACCGAGACCAGGCCAAACAGGCGGGGCAGCAATCTCTGCTCCAGACTGACGTCTTGAATACGCTCAAACGGGACCGAGCGCGCGGTGCGCGACACTAGCCCGCTTTCCACCCGAATGTCCTCCGCGCCAACGGTGTACGTCAGCTTGCGCCAGCGGATGTAACCTAGCGCAAAACTGACCGCGAAGATGAGTAGTGCGATCCCGAGCGCGATAAGAATGGCGTAATTGCTGCTACTGCTGAATGCGACAAAGGCCGCCGGAATGACGGCGTTCTTCAGCCCGCTAACTACGCCCAAAGCAACGCTGAGCGGGGCCGTACGCTGAGGCGCTATCTCGGCAGATTGCGCATCCGCTGGCCCAGCGCTTGGCGCAGTCGCAGAAGCTCCGCTGGCCTCAGCGCTCACCTCGTTGCCCACCTCGATGCTCACATCGTATCCCGCTTGATATGCGCACGAATATCCTCGCGCATGTCGTCGGCCAGTGCCTTATTGAGACCCGGCAAATGCACAGAGGCATTGTGACTGCCCGCCGTGTGCACGGTAAGAGTGGCGAGATCGAAGAACCGCTCAATCGGGCCTTGATCCACATCAATGTGCTGAACCCGGCCAAACGGCACAACCGTGTCGGAGTTCCACAAGATGCCGCGCACCACGCGCAGCCGGTCTACACTCATATTGTATCCGCGCGCGTTGAAACGGCGCATCGGCACGCGAATGATAAAGATAAGCGATAGGACGAGCAAAACGCTCATCACCAGACCAGCAGGGATTGGCGTTTCCTCAACAATCACAGCCTCAAACACCAGGCCGCCGATCAGAACGGGAATTGCTGTGAGGATTGCGGTCAAACGCAGGGAATGGACATAATTCGGATGCAGCTGCGTCAGCGCCGC
The DNA here is from genome assembly GCF_057364945.1 of Erythrobacter sp. SN6-5. Taxonomy (NCBI): domain Bacteria; kingdom Pseudomonadati; phylum Pseudomonadota; class Alphaproteobacteria; order Sphingomonadales; family Erythrobacteraceae; genus Erythrobacter; species Erythrobacter sp. SN6-5. The sequence continues at coordinate 1,051,172 of NZ_CP200282.1, read as the reverse complement.
ATCGTCATACGGAGCGGCCTCGTGGGCGGCAGCAGGCGAAGCAGGCTTGCTGTCCGTTACAGGCGTGGCAGGGGTCGGATTTGTCTCGGGTGTGTCCATAGTGCCTTAGATGCGCAATACAGCCGCGCCGCACAAGTCCCAATTACGCCCTTTGGTTGAATCGGCGGCCCACCATTGCGCTGGCGATATTGGTCTTCTGCACATCGATTGCGCCGCCTGCGATCCCCCAAGCATAGGCATCACGCAGCCGCTGTTCCATCCCGTAATCCTTGTGATAGCCGTAACCGCCCATCACTTGCATGCCGAGCGCCGCAACCTCACGCACAATTTCATTAGCATAACATTTGGCGAGACTGCTCTCATAAACACTGGGCAGGCCATCAGGATTGCTGGACGCATTCACCGCCGCACGGTGGATCAGCAGACGCGCCGCATCGACCTTCATTGCCATCTCAGCCAGCTTCATCTGTACGGCTTGAAAATCGACGATTGGTTTGCTGAACGCCTCGCGCTCCTGCGTGTAGGCGAGCGCTTGTTCCAGCGCCGCCGCCGCAACGCCCAGGCTCTGGGTCGCATTGCCGCAGCGCTCTAGTCCGAAAGCGCTCATCAGCTTACCGAACCCGCCAGCGCCGATAATCACATTCTCGCCCGGCACTTTCACATCCTCGATGGCATAGTCGGCGGTGGGGATGCCGCGAAAGCCCATCAGTTCCTCGCGCTTGCCAAACTGCATGCCCGGCATGTCTTTCTCGAGAAGGATCGCACCGATCCCTTTTGCGCCCGGATCGTCGGTGAAACGGCAATAGGTGACGTAATAATCAGAATGCCCGCCGCCGCTGGTCCACCGCTTGTAACCATTGACAATGTAGTCACTTCCGTCTGCCACCGCCTTCGTCGTAAGGTCCGTCAGAGCTGTCCCGGCATCAGGCTCCGACATTGAGACGGCCACAATCTTCTCGCCCTTAATTACCTCAGGCAGGATGCGCGCTTTCATCTCTGGGGAGCCGAACCGGTCAATGGTGCGCACTGGTCCGGTCAGCGCCTCAAACACAGGAAAGGCGACCGCGTTGGAAACTTGCGCAAATTCCTCCAGCACGATCAGCGCCTCAATATGGCCCAGACCCAGACCACCATATTCCTCTGGCAGGTTGACGCCAAGAAACCCCATCTCGCCATAGGTCCGCAGCATATCGGCTAAGCACTGGAAAGTCGTTCGTCTCCATATCGCGCGCAAGTTCTGGCAGTTCAGCACGGGCAAATTTGCGCGCGGTTTCCTGCAGCTCGCGCTGCTGATCGGTCAGGTTAAAATCCATGGCTGTCCCCAAAAGGCGGTGTTCGCTGCTTGCCGCATCCTAGCGCATGTGAGTGGGCCTTGCGCAAGGGGGCCTTGCAAACATGCGGCCACCCTAAAGAAATCTGTAGACGGCCATCCGCTTCCATCGCCATAGTCCGTTGCATGAGCATTTCTGCAGATTTGAGTGGGCGCAATGCGCTGATCACAGGGGCCTCTTCAGGCTTGGGCATGCGCTTTGGCCACATATTGGCGGCCAGCGGCGCGAATGTTGCGCTCGGCGCGCGGCGCAAGGACCGGCTCGAGGCCCTGGCCAGCGAAATCGGTGACGCAGCTTCCGCGATAACGATGGATGTCGGCTTAGAGGCGGACATTGTCGCAGGGTTCGACGCGGCGGAGGCCGCGTTTGGTACTGTTGATACTGTCATCGCCAATGCCGGTATTGATGGTCAAGGCATGGCGATCGAGACCAGCGAAGAAGAGATAGAGCGAACGCTGAACATCAATCTAAAAGGCGCGATCCTGACCGCGCGTGAAGGTGCGCGGCGGATGATTGATGCGGGCACAATGAATGGCCGAATTGTCATGATCGCCTCCATCACCGCCTTTGAGCCAGCACCGGGCCTCGTCGCCTATGCCGCCAGCAAGGCAGGCGTCGTCCAGGCCGCACGCAGCATGGCAAAGGAATGGGCGCGCACTGGCATTTGCGTGAATACGATCTCGCCCGGCTATATCCGCACCGATATCAACAATGACTGGTTTGAGACCGAAGCTGGCAAGCGGCAGATGAACGGCTTTCCGCGCAGGCGCCTGATGGGCGCCGAGGGGCTGGATGCCGTGATGTTGATGCTGTGCTCTGACGCGGCGGAGTTTATCACCGGCGCGGATTTCGTGCTGGATGACGGGCAATGTTTGTAAGGGTGCACTCGGATCCCGGATGGGATGCGGAACACAAATCAAAGAAAATGGTGCCACGAGAGAGAATTGAACTCTCGGCCTCGTCATTACCAATGACGCGCTCTACCACTGAGCTACCGCGGCGCCTGTTCAAGACGCGCGCCTATCGTTGGGTGCAGCGCCAATGTCAAGCGGCGCTTGAACCTGAGGCCCGATATCGGCAAGGCGTTTCGTATGAATGACAGCAAAAGCAATAATCTGTCGCGCGAGGAGCGTTTGGCCGCGAAATTGCGAGAGAATCTGCGCCGCCGCAAAGCGCAAGGCCGTGATCTTGCGAGCGGCGTGGACGAATCGGGCGAAAGCAGGGTTTCCAAGGACGACGCCGGGGGCTAGTGCGTTTGACTTAAATTTATGGGCAACCGGGGCCACCCGCTCCCTCCGCCCTTCCACCCGGATCGTATCCGAAAGTGTCCGGGTGGAAGGGCGGAGGGAGCGGGTGGCTCGGAACAGCAAAGCGGAAATCCGGAGAAACACCATCCCTAAGCTTATTCTCGTGCGCCACGGCCAGAGCCAGTGGAACCTGGAGAACCGTTTCACCGGATGGTGGGACGTTGACCTGACCGAGCAAGGCATCGCCGAGGCCAAGGCCGCAGGCGCGCTGATGCGCGAAAAGGGCGTGGTGCCGACCACCTGCTTTACCTCGCTGCAAACCCGCGCGATCAAAACGCTCAACCTCGCGCTTGAAGAAGCGGGCCTGTTGTGGCTGCCGGTGACCAAGAACTGGCAGCTCAACGAGCGGCATTATGGCGGCCTAACCGGCCTAAACAAGCAAGAAACGCGCGATAAGCATGGCGATGAGCAAGTGCATATCTGGCGCCGCAGCTTTGACACACCGCCCCCACCGATCGAGCCGGGCAGTGAATATGATCCCGGCGCAGACCCACGCTATGACGGGATTGATGTGCCTCAAACCGAAAGCCTGAAGCTGACAATTGAACGCGTGCTACCCTATTGGGAAAGCGCGATCCTGCCGGTGCTGGCCAGTGGTGAGACGGTGATCATTTCAGCGCATGGCAATTCGCTGCGCGCGCTGGTGAAACATCTTTCGAATATCTCAGATGAGGACATCACTGGCCTCGAGATTCCCACCGGTGAGCCGATCATCTATGACTTTGATGATGCGATGGTCCCGGGCGAGCGGTACTATTTGAAGGACAGCTGAGGGGCGTATGGGCAAAGAAACCACCGGCAAAGTCGCCATCGTCATGGGCAGCCAGTCTGACTGGCCGACCATGAAACGCGCCGCCGAAGTGCTCGAAGAGCTGGAAGTGGAGCATGAGGCGCGGATCGTCTCGGCCCACCGCACACCTGACCGGATGGCCGCCTTTGCCAAAGGCGCCGAAGGCGAAGGCTTTGACGTGATTATCGCTGGCGCTGGCGGGGCGGCCCATTTGCCCGGCATGATAGCGGCGATGACCCATCTGCCGGTGCTCGGCGTGCCGGTTCAGTCCAAGGCTCTGTCGGGCTGGGACAGCCTGCTCTCAATCGTGCAAATGCCCGCCGGTGTACCCACTGGAACGCTGGCGATTGGCGAGGCAGGCGCAACCAATTCTGGCCTGCTTGCCGCCAGCATTCTGGCGCTGTCTGACGAAGGCTTATCGCAGCGGCTGCAAGATTGGCGTGCCGCGCGCAGCGCCGCCGTCACTGAAACACCGCAGGATTAAAAGGGCGAAATGAGAACGCTTCCCTCCGGCTCGACAATTGGCATTTTGGGCGGCGGTCAGCTGGGCCGAATGCTGGCGGTTGCCGCGCTCCAGCTTGGCTATCGCTGCATTGGCTACGCGCCCAAAGGCGACAATATCGCGCGCGATGTCTGCACGGATTTCTTCGAGAACGATTGGAGTGATACCGCCGCGCTCGCCGCCTTTGCGGAAAAATGCGATGTGATAACGTGGGAGTTTGAGAACGTCCCGCTCAGCACGGTTCACGCATTGCCAGAGACGATGCTGGCCCCCAGCCCAAAGGCGCTCGAGGTGGCGCAGGATCGCCTCAATGAAAAGAGATTTGTCGAAGGGTTAGGCGCACAACCAGCCCCATACAAACGCGTTGAAGATGATGCGGATTTTGCCAGAGCGCTTGAGATGGTCGGCGCGCCCGGCATCCTTAAAACCGCACGCGATGGCTATGATGGCAAGGGCCAATGGCGTGTCGCCTCCGCGCATGACGCGGATGGCATCCGCTTCCCCGGCGTCGCCTGCGTTTATGAGGGCATGGTCGATTTCGAAACCGAGTTTTCGGTGATCCTCGTGCGCGGATATGATGGCGAAGTGCGGTTCTGGGATTCCACCGCCAATACCCATGACAGCGGCATGCTGAGCAGCTCTATCCTGCCCGCAGGCCCTCTGGTCGAGGCTCAGGTTGAGGCCGCGCGCGGCATCGCCGGGCAGGTTGCCGATGCGCTGAATTACGTCGGCGTCCTGACGCTCGAATTTTTCGCCACAAAGGCTGGCCCCGTGTTCAACGAGATGGCCCCGCGCGTGCACAATTCCGGCCATTGGAGCATCGAGGGCGCGGCCACCAGCCAGTTTGAAAACCACATCCGCGCCATTTGCGGCCTGCCGCTGGGCGGCACAGAAACCCGCTTTGCCAGCATCGAAATGCGCAACATCATCGGCAAAGACGCGCTGGAGGCGCACAGCCTCTTGGCCGAAGAGGGGGAGCCGCATTTGCACCTCTATGGCAAGGCCGAGGCCCGCGAGGGCCGAAAGATGGGCCATGTCACCCGGGTGAGCCATGATGCGGGACAAGCCAGCGCGTGAGCGAAGAGATATTCCTGATCTATGCCCGCGCTGGGAACGGCACGATTGGCAAGGATGGCAAGCTGCCCTGGCACCTGCCCGCCGACCTTAAGCGGTTCAAGGCGCTGACCATGAACCGCCCGATGATCATGGGGCGCAAGACCTTTGAGAGCCTGCCTGGCCTGCTGCCTGGCCGCCGCCACATCGTTTTGACCCGGCGCGATCGCTGGGACAGCAGCGGCGCAGAGGTGGTGCATTCGATCGACGAAGCGCTGGAGCTGGCCCGCGACGGCAATGAAACCGGCGAGATCGGGGTCGTTGGCGGCGCAGCGATCTATGACGTCTTTCGCCCGCTGGCGGACAGGATCGAAGTGACCGAGATCCACGCGGAATATTCCGGCGACACCTTTATGAAACCGATTGGTGCGGAATGGGAAGTCACCGCCCGCGAAGACTACCCCGCCGAGGGCGACCATCCCGCCTACTCCTTCCTCACCTACCACCGGCAAGGGCGCAAAGACACGCAGGATGCAGAGGCATAATGCGCTGGCTCGATCACCGTGAACCTGTGGCAAAGGCCCTGCGCGGTGCGATCATCGCGCTGGGCAACTTTGACGGCTTCCATCGCGGGCATCAAGCCGTGGCGGGTGAGGCGATAGACTGGGCGCACGCCGAAGGTCGTCCCTCGATCATCGCCACATTCGATCCGCATCCGGTGCGCTTTTTCAAGCCAGACGTGCCGCCATTTCGCCTGACCACGCTGGAGCAGCGCCAAGAGCTGTACCTAGGCGCGGGCGCGACCGCTATGCTGGTGTTTCATTTCGATGCCGAGCTGTCCGGCACCAGCGCAGAGGACTTCATCACGGAGATCCTGATTGAGCGCTTTGGCGCGCATGGCGTGGTGACCGGCGGGGACTTTACCTTTGGCAAGGGCGCGAAGGGCAATGTCGATCTGCTACGCAGCTTTGGCGGCGAGCATGGCCTCAAAAGCCGGGTCGTATCCCCGGTCGAGGGAGAAGGCGCGATTGTCTCCTCCAGCCGCATTCGCGAAGCTTTGCGCGAGGGCCAACCAGAGCTTGCCGCAGAGTTGCTCACCCGACCTTTCTCAATTCGAGGCATTGTCGAACATGGCGACAAACGCGGGCGCGAGATTGGCTATCCCACCGCGAACCTGGCGATCGACAAATATCTGCGCCCCAAATACGGAATTTACGCGGTGACCGGCAAAGTGCTGTCCACCGGCGAGGAGCTGAAAGGTGCCGCCAATATCGGCATTCGCCCTCAGTTTGAGCCGCCCAAGGAATTGTTGGAGCCGCATTTCTTCGATTTCTCCGGCGACCTTTATGGCCAGGAAATCGAAATCGCCTTTCACCACTTCCTGCGCGGCGAGGCGAAGTTTGACAGCCTAGATGATCTGATCGCTCAGATGGACAAGGATTGCGAGGAAGCGCGAAGGCTTCTTGCCGCAAGTTGAGCTTTTGCCTAGAGGCCCAACACGAGATTCCCACGGGCCGTTCGCCCTGAGCCTGTCGAAGGGTTAACCGAACGACCCGCCCATACTTCGACAAGCTCAGCACGAGCGGGTCTTGGCTAGGAAATAATGCAAAGCCGATGACTGAACAGCGAGATTACAAGGACACCGTCTTCCTGCCGAAGACCGCGTTTCCGATGAAAGCCAGCCTGCCGCAGAAGGAGCCGGGCATTCTCGCGCGTTGGCAGGATGCGAACCTGTACCGCACCATGCGCGACACCCGCGCGGGGCGTGAGAAGTTCATCCTGCATGATGGCCCGCCCTATGCCAATGGCGACATGCATATCGGCCATGCGCTGAACCATATCCTGAAAGACATGGTGTGCCGCACGCAAAACCTGATGGGCAAGGATGCGCCCTATGTGCCGGGCTGGGATTGCCACGGCCTTCCAATCGAGTGGAAGGTTGAGGAGCTGTACCGCAAGAAAAAGAAGAACAAGGACGAGGTTCCACCAAAGGAATTCCGCGCCGAATGCCGCGCCTATGCGCAAAAATGGGTCGATGCCCAGCGTGAGCAGCTGAAACGCCTTGGCATTATGGGCGATTGGGACAACCCCTACCTCACCATGGACCCTCAGGCAGAAGGCACGATTGTTGCCGAGCTGATGAAGTTTGTGGAGGCGGGCAATCTCTATCGCGGGTCGAAGCCGATCATGTGGAGCCCGGTTGAAAAGACCGCTCTGGCTGAGGCGGAGGTTGAGTACGAAGACCTAACCGACAGCCCCCAGATCGATGTGGCGTTTGAGATCACCGAGAGCGCCATCCCAGAACTGGTCGGAGCGCATGCGGTGATCTGGACGACGACACCTTGGACGATCCCGGTCAATCAGGCTTTGGCCTATGGGCCGGATGTTGAGTATTCGGTCTTCTCACTGGTAGTAGATCTATCCGGTATCGAAGACGGAAAGTCCGGCAGCGAAATCGCAGGCGATGTAAACGAAGCAGAGAAGCGGTTGGACGAAGCAGGTCTGGCCTTTGATTGCAGGCGGCTTTTGATCGCAAAAGACCTTGTGCCAAATTTCATGGCTAGATTGAATGCGATGGCCGCCAAGGTCGATGTGAGCGATCTCGGTGCCATGAAAGCCATATTCGAGATTTCGGGCGAATGGCTTGGTGAAGGACGTTCGGCACCATTCGAGCGAATGCTTCACTCGATCAAAGGCTCCGATCTAGCCGGAACCAAGGCCCGCCACCCGATGCATCATCTCGGCGGGTTCTACGCCACCCCGCGCCCCTTCCTCGAAGGCGATTTCGTCACCACCGAGAGCGGCACGGGCCTGGTCCATATGTCGCCCGATCATGGCGAGGATGATTTCGAGCTGTGCAAGGCCAATGGCATCAATCCTGTTTTCGCGGTGATGGACGATGGCCGGTACCGTGATGATTGGCCGTGGCTCGGCGCGGATGACCTCGATGCGGATGGCAAGGCGCGCCGCCGCGCGGTCATCAACAAGCCGTTCAACGCGCCCGATGGCCCGATCTGCAATGACCTGCGCGAAGCGGGCGCTTTGCTCAGCGCCTCCGCCGATTACGTACACTCCTATCCGCATTCCTGGCGTTCCAAAGCCAAGGTGATCTATCGCTGCACACCGCAATGGTTTGTGCCGATGGACAAGCCGCTGGAGCCATTGTCTTCGCTGCATTCCGCGTCTCTGGAAGACTTGGACGCAGCCGTGGGCAGCGCGCTGCCCAAGGGCGAAGGCGACACTTTGCGCGCCCGCGCCATGTCGGAAATTGAGCGGGTGAACTTTGTCCCGCCCAAGGGCCAGAACCGCATCGGCTCCATGGTCGAGGGACGCCCCGACTGGGTGCTCAGCCGCCAGCGCGCCTGGGGCGTGCCGATCACGCTCTTCGTGCGCCCCGATGGCACTTATCTGCAAGACCCGGAAGTGAACGCGCGCATTGTCGCCGCCGTTACCGCAGAGGGCGTCGATGCCTGGGAAGAGGCCCGCAAGGCCGAATTCCTCGGGCCGGATCACAAGCCGGATGACTATGAAATGGTCACCGATATTCTGGACGTGTGGTTCGACAGCGGCTGCACCCATGCATTTGTGCTGGAATCGGGCCGCTGGCCGGACCTCACATGGCCCGCCAACCTCTATCTCGAAGGCAGCGACCAGCACCGCGGGTGGTTCCAATCCTCCTTGCTGGAAAGCTGCGCCACACGCGGCCGCGCGCCATACGACGAAGTGCTGACCCATGGCTTCACCATGGACAAGGCCGGCAAGAAAATGTCGAAATCGCTCGGAAACACCATCGATCCGCTAAAGGTCATGGAGCAATATGGCGCAGATATCATCCGGCTGTGGGCGCTCAGCGTAGACTTCACCGAAGACCACCGGATTGGCGATGAAATCCTGAAAGGCGTCGGCGACCAATATCGCCGCCTGCGCAACACATTCCGCTATATGCTCGGCGCACTCGACGGCTTTATCGGCGATATGTCGGATGGCGGCGAAATCCCTGAGCTGGAGATCTATGTCCTCTCGCTGCTGGGTGATCTCGACGCCAAGCTGCGCAAGGCGGCGGAAGAATACGACTTTAACAGCTACACCCGCCTGTTGGTCGATTTCTGCAACGAAGACCTCTCCGCCTTCTTCTTCGATATTCGCAAAGACACGCTCTATTGCGACGGCGAAAACTCGACTCGCCGAACCGCCTATCGCACAGTGCTCGACCTACTGTTCCATGCGCTCGTCCGCTACGCCGCGCCAGTGCTGGTCTACACTGCTGAGGAAGTGTGGCAGAGCCGCTATCCCGAAGATGGCGAGCCAGATGAAGACGGAAATGTCGGCAGCGTGCATTTGCTCGACTGGCCGAGCATTCCCACCGTGCCCGCCGACACTGGCAAATGGGAGGCCTTACGAGCTCTGCGCGAGCGCGTGACCGAAGCAATTGAGCCCTTGCGGCGAGAAAAGACCATCCGCTCCAGCCTGGAGGCCGAGGTAACCGTGCCCGCCAGCGCAGTGCCGGAAGGCGTGAGCGACGAACAGCTCGCCGAATTGTTCATCACTGCGACAGTCAGCCGCAGCCAAGGGGACGAAGTGACCGTCGTCAAAACATCTCATGCGAAATGCGGGCGCTGCTGGCGCTTGCTGCCTGACGTGCCTGAGGAAGGCGCGCTGTGCGGGCGCTGTGACGATGTGATTGCTGAGCTGGATGCGGCCTCATGAGCGGCCTGTTCACCCGCAACCGAATAATCGGCCTGGTGCTGGCGATCATCATCGCGGGTGTGGATCAGTTGATCAAATGGTATGTGATCGGTCCGCTGGCCCTGCGCGAAGTGCGCAATATCGAGCTGCTGCCGTTTTTCGACCTCACCTATGTGGAGAACCGCGGCGTCTCGCTCGGGATGTTGCAGGCCGACAGTATGGAAATGCGCTGGGCGCTGGTCGGGATGACCGCGCTGATCGCGCTGGTCGTGCTGGTTTGGATCATGCGAGAGAGGCTGATGGGGGACATCATTGGCCTTGCCATGATCCTGGGCGGAGCCATCGGAAACATCCGCGACCGCTATGAATTTGGCTATGTGATCGATTATGCCGATTTGCATATCGGCACGTTTCGCCCATTCCTTGTTTTCAACGTCGCCGATGCCGCTATCACCATCGGCGTGGTCTTAATCCTTATTCGCAGCTTTTTTGCGAGCGATAAGAGTGATACAGAAACCGCTGAAGAGCCAGTCGGCGAGCTTAACGCTGAGCGGCCAGCTGAGAATTGACTCGGAGATTTGCAATGCGTGCCTACAAAACTGCTATCCTTCTGATTTCGACCAGTGCCATGCTGGGCGCGTGCGGAGGCTCGGGCATTTTCAACCGCGATCGGCCTGATGAATTCGCCGTTCAGCGCCAGGCACCATTGGTGGTTCCGCCAGATTTCAACCTTGCCCCGCCTGCGCCGGGCGCGCCGCGTCCAGCCGAAGGCACCGCCTCTGAGCAAGCGCTGGAAGCCATCTTTGGCGGTCCTGCTGCACGCAGCCAGGTGGAAACCAGCGCGCTTGACCGCGCCGGGGCCGCGGCACCGGGCATCCGTTCACAAGTGGGCGATGAAGGCACCAATACAGTCGCCAAGGGACGCGTGACGCGGGATATTATCGCTGCGCCAGAGGGTGACGGCGCGTCGGCTCAGACGGTTGTACCGGGCTGAGCCTCCGCGTCCTTACGCACCAGGATCTTGCTGATCCGGCGACGGTGCATTGTCACAACTTCAAAGCGCCAGCCTTGGTCGCTGAACATGTCGCCCGCGACCGGTAGGCGTTTGAGCACTGACAAGACATAGCCCGCGGCTGTGCCGAATTCGCGGCTGTCATCATAGTCCAACCCAAGCCGGTCAGCCAAAGCATCCGCTGAGATCGCGCCGGAGATGATCAGAGAGCCATCGGGCCGCTCGATCAGATCAGGCTCATCGCCTTCGTCCTTGTCGCTCACAAAATTGCCCGCCATTGCGGTGAGCAAGTCGACCGGCGTTACGATGCCGTCGAGATGGCCGTATTCGTCATGCACCATGGCGAGCGCAATATCCGCCTGCTGAAGAACCCGCAGGGCATCCATTGCGTCAAGCTGATCCGGCACAACCTCCGCCTTGCGCATCATATCCTTGAGCGAGACCTCTTCTCCGGCCACCATCTTGGCCAGAACTTCGCGCACTTTCACCACGCCCAGCACATTGTCGGGCGAGCCGTCGGCGATCGGCAGCAGCGAGTGCGGGCTGTCTTCAATCGCGGCCTTAATCGCCTTTTCATCCGCGCCGATATCAATCCAGTCGAGCTCTGTGCGCGGTGTCATCATTTCGCGCACAGGCCGCTCGGCCAGGCGCACAACGCCGGTCAGAATTTGATGCTGCTCCGCCTCGATCACGCCGGACCGAGTCGCATCAGCGAAAATCATCTGCAATTCCTCAGCGGTCACCGAATTGGAGCTGCCCTTGCGAATGCCGAACAGGCGAATGATCCCGGCGGACGATTTATCCAGCAACCAGACCAGCGGGGCGGCGATCTGAGCGATCAAGGCCATGGGTCGCGCCATAACCAGCGCGATTGGTACCGAGGATCGCAGCGCCAGCTGCTTTGGCACCAACTCCCCGATCACCAGGCTGAGATAGGTGGTCACCGCAATCGCAATGCCAAACCCGACATCACCGGCCATGTCTGCGGGCACGCCCATTGGGACCAGACGCTCACCCAGAGGCTCCTCCAGGCTGGCTCCGGAATACGCCCCGGTGATAATCGCCACCAAAGTGATGCCGATCTGCACGGTGGACAAGAATTTGCCCGGATCAGCCGCCAGCTCCAGCGCGGTCTTGGCCACCGAAGATCCGTCCTCCGCCTTCGCCTTGAGGCGCGCGGTCTTCGCCGAAACAATCGCAAGCTCTGACATGGCGAATACGCCGTTGAGCACGATCAATCCAAAAATGATGAACAAGTCTGGCCAAGGAAAGGGGGTCACACCCTATCCGCTAGCACAATTGTTCGGCCTTGCCAGCCGGTCTCGTATCCATGCGCTCAAAAACCGCTTCCGCGATCTATGGTTTACAAGAATTAACCTTATTCAGCTTGCCGAAAAGCAGGCCAAGGCACATGCACGCCAGATCAGCGCAGCTTTGGGCGCTGACACTTGCGCGCGAAGCACGATCTGTGCGAGCTTTGAGCCGTCGAGGAGGACAACGACAATGAAAACAGCAAGAATTTTCCTATCGAGCACAGCGGCCATCGCGCTGCTCGGCACCAGCGCCTGTGTCACGGACCCTAACACCGGACAGCAAAAGGTCTCGCGGACCGGTATTGGCGCGGTTCTGGGCGGCACTTTGGGCTATTTGCTCGGCGGCGTGGTCGGCGGCGATACGGCCCGCATCATTGGCGCAGGCATCGGCGGTTCTGCCGGCGCGGTTTTCGGCAAGCAATTTGACGACCAGATCAAGGAACTTGACGAGCAAACCGCAGGCAGCGGCGTTGATGTCGAAGAGATCGGCGATCAAGACGCGATTCTGGTGCGCCTGCCAGATGGTGTCACCTTCGCCAGCGGATCAGCCGATATCAATCCCGGGTTCTACGACACGCTCAACACGGTGGCCGACAGCCTGATCAAATATCCCAACAGTCTGGTCGATGTGTACGGCTTTACCGACACCACCGGCTCGAATGCACTGAACCAGCGCCTGTCAGAACAGCGCGCGCAGGTGGTTGCCGATTACCTTGGGTCGCGCGGTGTTGCACGCAGCCGGATGGCAACCCAGGGCTTTGGTGAAAGCTATGATTATCTGCGCGTGAAGACCGGCGACAATGTCAACGAGCCGCTGAACCGCCGGGTCGAGATCAAGATCGTACCGATCAGCCAAGACGACGTGAACGCGGCCCGCGCTGGCTCATAAACATTCGTCTTTCAATATTACGAGGAGGGCCGGGGAAACCTGACCCTTTTTCTTTTTCGTCTCAAGCGCTCAGCGCTCGCATCCGCTCGCTTGGCTATCCTCGCTCACGCGATCAAAGATCGCATCGCTACGGGCGGGCGCAAGGCCCTTGCGGGCTGCGCCTTCGGCCACCCGAACTTTCTAGGCTTGCGCTGTTGTTTTTTCCTAAGTCTATTTGGAGAGAGACTCCGCCCGCTCGGCAATCCGCTCAACCGCTGCGCCGTGAATTTCAGGTGAGCTGACCAACACGCCAAAGGCGCGCGGATCCCGTTTATTATAGCCCAGCGGCACGCCAAACGCATCGGAGACCTGCGCGCCCGCTTCACGCGCGATCAGCGTCGCCGCGCCGACATCCCACTCATAGCCCCAGCGCAATGTCGCGACCAAATCCGCCATATCTGCCGCCACCATCGCAATGCGCAGCGCGATCGAATTGGGCTTCTCGACAATCACCAGATCAGAATCGGGACCAGGCAATTGATCAATCGGAATGCGCGCACCGGAAAATTCGGTCCGCCGTGAAGCGGTGATCGCTTGGTCATTAAGCGTCGCGCCTTTGCCCGCCTCCGCGATCCATTCCTCTCCGCGTGAAGGGGCAGCGAGCATTCCAATCAAGGGCCGACCAGCACTGATCAAGGCCACGGACACCGCCCATCCAGGCCGTCCGCGAATGAAATCGCGCGTGCCGTCAATCGGGTCCACCAGCCAAATCAAATCATTGTCGAGCCGACCCGGATCGTCGGCGGTTTCCTCTGACAGCCAGCCCGCCGAGGGCAGAAGCGCGCCCAGCTCTCGCTTTAAAAAGGCATCAACCTCAAGGTCAGCCTCGCTAACAGGATCGCCCGGCGTCTTCTCCCACGTGCTCAGCGCGTGGCCATCACCCGGCCAGCGCGAATGCGCGATCCGGCCCGCTTCGCGGACGATTTCTTGAAGGCGAGTTCGATCAATCATGTGAGCGTTTAGTCGTGGCCGTACAAACCACACTTTTCAAGCCGGTGAATCCATGCTTAGGCACGTAGCAACATTATCTCCCCGAATTTACGAATTAAGGACAGCCACCGATGAACATTCACGAGTATCAGGCCAAGGAATTGCTTAAGGAACACGGGATTGCCGTGCCAGCAGGCCATGCCGCGATGAGCGTGGAAGAAGCCGTCGCTGGCGCGAAGCAACTGCCCGGGCCACTCTATGTCGTAAAGGCGCAAATTCACGCTGGTGGACGCGGCAAGGGCAAGTTCAAGGAACTGCCAGAAGATGCAAAGGGCGGCGTACGCCTGGCATTTTCGCTCGATGAAGTGGAGAGCCACGCGAAGGAAATGCTCGGCAACACGCTCGTCACCATTCAAACCGGGGCCGAGGGCAAACAGGTCAACCGCCTTTATGTGACCGACGGCGTTGATATCGAAAGCGAATATTACCTCGCCATGCTGGTCGACCGGGCCAGCGGTCAGGTCGCGATGGTCGCCTCCACCGAAGGCGGCATGGATATCGAAGACGTGGCGCACAACACGCCGGAACTGATCACGACAATCACAATCGACCCCGCGCAAGGCTTTATGCCGCATCATGGCCGCGCCGTTGCATTCGCCCTGAAGCTCTCCGGCGATCTCAACAAGCAGTGTCAGAAGCTCGCGGCCAAGCTCTATGCCGCCTTTATGGCGAGCGATTGCGAAATGCTGGAAATCAATCCGCTGGTTGAGACCGAGCCGAACGCCGAGGGCAAGGCCGACCTGCTCGTGCTCGACACCAAGATGAGTTTTGATGGCAATGCGCTCTATCGTCACAAAGACATCGAGGCGATGCGCGACGAAACCGAGGAAGATCCAGCCGAAGTTGAAGCGTCAGAATATGACCTTGCTTATATTAAGCTCGATGGAAACATCGGCTGCATGGTCAATGGCGCGGGCCTTGCCATGGCGACAATGGATATCATCAAGCTGAACGGCGCCTTCCCGGCAAACTTCCTCGACGTAGGCGGCGGCGCAACCACCGAGAAAGTGACTGCAGCTTTCAAGATCATCCTGAAGGATCCAGCGGTCGAAGGCATCCTCGTCAATATCTTCGGCGGGATCATGAAATGCGACATCATCGCCGACGGCATCGTGCAAGCGGCAAAAGACGTGAACCTGTCTGTCCCGCTGGTGGTCCGTCTCGAAGGTACCAATGTTCAGCAGGGTAAAGACATTCTTGCCAATTCCGGACTGCCAATTGTGGCTGCGGATGATCTGGGCGACGCGGCGAAGAAGATCGTCGCTGAGGTTAAACAGGCGGCTTAACCGCTTGATCTTTCAAGATCGCAACGAAGGCGGGGCCAAAACCCCGCCTTCTTTATTGCCCCGTCCGCCGTGCCTTGTTCGCGGGGCTAAACCGAAACACCAATTCCGCTCCCGACTGCATCCGCACAGCTGCCACTAGACCCTCGCCCGGCTTGTCAGCATCCGCGCAGCGCAAGGTCAGAGCCCGAAAGTACGCTGCACACTTCTCCATCGCAACCAGGCGAAAGGTGAGCATATCGTCCTTTTCCTCCCAACTGGTGAGGTCTGCATTAAAATGCTTCAGCCGCAAAACCAGAGAGCCTTCTTCCTCCATAAGATAGAGATGCTCGGTGAACATGATGTCACCTTCACCGGTCTGCTGGACGAAGGTTCCGACCATGGTCGGCCCCGTTGCGGGAAGCCAGCTCTCCATCGCGGGCGCACCCTGAATGCCCTCGCCTTGCCATTGCCCGACTAGCCAATCCATTTGCGCCAATGCGGCGGGAGGTGAGATAAATCCCTCCTCGCCCAAACGCGTTTCTGATACTAAATCCGTCGCCGCAGCCGTTGAGATCAACACGACCGCCGCTAATACTGCTCCAATCACACGTCCAATTGCAAACATTGCATGTCTCCCATCCAGAACGTCCGCCCATCTGCAACATTAGCGCATCATGCCTCAAAGCAGAGGGTTGACGTGATAAAGACGTAGCGCGAGACCGCAATTCGACAAATAAATGGAAAAAGATTCGGCCGCCCACTCAACTTGACGTTTACGTAAACGCAAGCTAGGGTGGTTTTCAGTAGATTTGCGCCTGGGCGCCATAAGGAAGGAACTGCGATGAAAATCCTCGTCCCCGTCAAACGGGTGATTGATTATAACGTGAAACCGCGCGTTAAGGCCGACGGCACAGGCGTTGATCTGGCCAATGTCAAAATGAGCATGAACCCATTTGATGAAATCGCTGTCGAAGAGGCGATTCGCATCAAAGAGGCAGGCAAAGCCGAAGAGATCGTCGCTGTCTCGATTGGTCCAGCCAAGGCTCAGGAAACGCTGCGCACCGCGCTCGCCATGGGCGCAGACCGCGCGATCCTGGTCGAAACCGATGAAGAAGTTGAGCCGCTTGCCGTTGCGAAAATTCTGAAAGCGATTGCGGACGAAGAACAGCCCGGTCTCGTGCTGCTTGGCAAGCAATCGATCTCTGACGATTCGAACCAAACCGGCCAAATGCTCGCCGCCCTGATGGGACGCCCGCAAGGCACATTTGCGAACACCGTCGCAGTTGATGGCGACAGCGTAGAAGTGAAGCGCGAAGTCGATGGCGGTCTTGAAACCGTCAAGCTGACGCTGCCAGCAATTGTCACCACTGACCTGCGTCTCAACGAGCCGCGCTACGCTTCGCTACCGAACATCATGAAGGCGAAGAAGAAGCCGCTCGACAGCAAAACCCCAGCCGATTTCGGTGTCGATGTGACCCCGCGCCTCACGACCACCAATGTCGCTGAGCCTCCCGTTCGTCAGGCCGGTGAAAAGGTCGCCGACGTCGATGCGCTGGTTGAAAAGATCAAGGCTCTGGGTATCGCGTGAAGCGCGCGCCTGAGCAGGATAAGGAACAAAGACCATGAACACTCTGGTTCTCGTCGAACACGACAATTCATCCGTCAATGACGCCACACTGGCTGTCGTCACCGCTGCTGGCAAGCTGGGCGATGTGACCGCGCTGGTCGCGGGCCACAATTGCGGCGCCGTTGCTGATGGCGCTGCGCAAATTGCTGGCGTTTCAAAAGTGCTGAAGGCGGATGATGCCGCTTACGCCAATGGCCTCGCTGAAAACATTGCACCATTGGTGGCGGGCCTGATGGAAAGCTATGACGCCTTCCTCGCCCCTGCGACGACGAGCGGTAAGAACATCGCTCCGCGCGTTGCTGCGCATCTTGATGTAATGCAAATTTCCGACATTCTTTCGGTTGAAGGCGGCAAGACCTTCACCCGTCCGATCTATGCCGGCAACGCCATCGCCACTGTCGAGAGCGCCGATCCTAAACTGGTGATCACCGTTCGCGGCACGGCCTTTGACAAGGCAGAGACCAGCGGCGGATCAGCCGCGGTTGAAGACGCAAGCGGCCCTGGCGATGCGGGCATCTCCAGCTTTGTCAGCAGCGAAATCGCTGATGGCGGCGACCGTCCAGAACTCGCCAGCGCTGGCGTGATCGTTTCTGGGGGGCGTGCGCTGAAAGACAGCGAAACCTTCGAAAGCGTCATCACTCCGCTGGCTGACAAGCTTGGCGCGGCCATCGGCGCATCACGCGCTGCGGTGGATGCGGGCTATGTTCCGAACGATTATCAAGTCGGCCAAACCGGCAAGATCGTCGCTCCAGAGGTCTATATCGCGATCGGTATCTCCGGCGCGATCCAGCACCTTGCGGGCATGAAAGACTCCAAAGTGATCATCGCGATCAACAAAGATGAAGATGCACCGATCTTCCAGGTGGCGGACATCGGTCTGGTCGCCGATCTGTTCAATGCAGTGCCGGAGTTGACGCAAAAGCTCGGCTAACCAGCCGCCCTGCATAAAGACTTAAGGTTGAAGCTAACCTCCGTCCCGTTATTGTGGGGCGGAGGTTTTGCTTTGTGGGGGCATATATGCGGTTAGGATTGAAAGTGTTGGTGGCGGCCGCTTTGGGTATCGGCGCCGCGAGTCCAGCGTATGCCAAGGCAGAGCCGGTCGTGCTTGAGCCAAGTTCCAAATGGAATGTTGATTTTGCCGCCGAGAAATGCCGCCTTGCCCGCGTGTTTGGCGATGGGGAGAACCGCCATGTCCTGTTCTTTGAGCAATGGGGACCGAAGGCAACCTTTGGCTTCACCGCATCAGGACCGGGCTTTGATCGTTTCCGTGCCTATAAGCCTGTCGATGTGAAATTCTCCAACGCCCAAGAGCCGCGTGAAACGCAGCCATTCATGGGCACAATCGAGAGCGTGGGCGACGCTATCATCTACTCCACAATGACACTTGAAGACCAAGATCAAGGCTACATGCTTGGCATCCTCCCACAGTTAAACACTGAAAAAGCAAGCTCCGTCGAATTCGTGGAGTTCAAGCAACGTAACCGAAGCGTGATGTTCAAAACGGGCGAACTCGGTGAAGTCTTCAAAGTGCTCAACCAGTGCACGCAAAGTCTTGTAAGCGAATGGGGACTGGACGTCGAGAAGCATAAGAGCGCTACAAAGGCCCCTGAATGGATAAACGAAGATGTGGTTGTTCAGAGAATTGCCGATAATTATCCAAGAACAGCGTTGCGCAAAGGCGAGCAAGGCATTGTCCGACTGCGTGTAAATGTCGACCGGAGCGGGAGCGTAACCAGTTGTGTCATCAACGAGACGACGCTCAACAAATCACTCGAATCCCCCGCATGCAAAGAGATGACCAAAGCGCGCTTTGAGTCGACCTTAGATGCCAATGGTGCGCCGATGGCATCGTACTATCTGACTTCGATCACATACAAAGTGAACAACTAAACCGTAACGTTCGATACGATCTGCTCCCGCCGCTTAGCAGGCGCCCTGCGGGAGCCGGGCGTGCGCTTCGCTTTGGTCGCGGTAACATCGGCCAATCGGCGCGCGCTCGCCAGCGCAGCCTCCGCATCGCCAGCGACCAGAGCCGCGGCGCAGGCTGCGCATTCTTTCTGCGACTGGTGGGTGCGATCCTGCGCTACAACCTCGCTAAGGGCGGCAAACAACTGGAAACGCCCAAGCTCAAAGGCTTGCGGTGTCGTGCAAGCCTCTAACGTCGCATAATACAGCGCATCCGCACTGCTAGAGCGTTCACGCTGACTGCGCCACAGCGCCCGGCCAGTGAGCACATAAGCACCTGATCCAACCTCAAGCTGGCACGCCCGCTGCGCAGTCACCAAAGCGCCATTGATCACCGCCTGCGCTCCGGCGGCGAGGGAGATCGTTTTTGGGGCAGGTGCTGGTTCTTGGATAGGCATGCACTGCTGCTAGCGCCTATTGCCAAACTGAGAACTGCGAGGGGCCTGCGTAATTCCCCGCAGGAGGCAAAGTTCTTCTTACATAAAGCCAATGATGAAATGGATCGTCATACCGACCAGCCCACCCACCAAAGTGCCGTTGATGCGGATGAACTGAAGATCGCGCCCGACCGCGCTTTCGATCCGCCCGGTAATCGTTGTCGCATCCCAACGTTTCACCGTGTCAGATACCAGAGTCACAATTTCACCGCCATAGCGGGTCGCAACGCCCACCAGAGTGCGCCGCGCGAAACGATTGATCTGAAGTTGTAAGCGCTCATCCCGTTTAAGCGCGCTGCCAAGCTCGGACAGGCCTTTACGCATTTCATTGCCAAGTTCGCTGTCTGCTTCACGCGCGCGGCGGATAAGTGACCTGCGGATGCGTTCCCACACGCCCATCCACCATTCGGCCACCGCCGGATTTTCGATGAGGTCGCGCTTCATGCTCTCGACCCGCTCACGGGTGTCGGGATCATGCTGCAAGTCTTGCGAAAGCTTCGCCAGTCCCTCTTCAATCTTACTGCGCAGTGGGTGTTCCGGGTCAACCAGAACCTCTGCCAGCAGTTTGTAGAGGCCGTCCAGCACAGAGCCAGAAATCCGCTCGTCAAGGCCGGTCCAGCGCAGCACCGCATTGGCGCGGGCATGGATCACCTCGCGCACCGTCTCTTCATTATCCTCCAGCGTCAGACCCGCCCATCGGATAAAGCCATCCATCAAAGGCATGTGGCGCCCATCGGCGATTGCGCTTTCGAGCATTCGGCCCACCAGCGGCGAAATATCAATTTTGGCAAATTGGTTGCCCAGCCCGCTACGCACTTGATTGCCGAGCCGGTCGGGATCGAGCGATTCGAGCACTTCAGCCAGCAATTCCGCCGCACCGCCAGTGATGCGAGAGCGCGGATCAGGGCCGTCCTCCGTGCGCGCCGGAGCCACCAGAAAATCGCCCACCGCGCGCGCGACATTCATGCCCGCCATGCGCCGCGCCACAACCGCCGGAGTCAGAAAATTCTCCTGGAGAAACTGCGCCATAGTGTCGGCGATGCGATCTTTGTTTTCAGGGATAATCGCCGTGTGAGGTATCGGCAGGCCTAACGGGTGGCGAAACAGAGCGGTGACCGCGAACCAATCGGCCAAGCCGCCGACCATTGCAGCCTCAGCAAAGGCATTCACATAGCCCCATGCCGGATGCAGTTCGACATAGGGATGCGTCGTAAAAAACAGCAGCGCCATCGCCGCAAGCAGCCCGGTCGCTGTCCAGCGCATACGCCGCGCACGGTCCTCGGTCAGCGCTTCACCGCCGAACTTTAGTGGAATTGGCTGAGCATCAGACATGGCCGCGTGCTTAGCATGCCGCTGGGATTTGCGGGACATTGGCTGGCATTAGCGCGAGATAACTCACTCGGCAGGCTCTGCCCCGGGCGGCAAGCGGGTTGCCGGAGTAGCCGAAGGCTTAGGCTCGCCGCCGACATCAGACGCTTCAGGCACCGCTTGGGTGTTGCTGCTATCTTCATCCCCGGGGCGATAGGTAAGGAAGCGTTGGCGCATCCAAGGCCCAGCGCGCCGCTCAAAGCTATCAGCCAAACTGAAACCAGCTGGAACGATCAGCAGCGTCAGGACCGTCGACAGGATCAGGCCGCCAATCACCACAACGCCCATGGGTTGGCGCCATGCGCCATCACCCGACAGCGACAGGGCCGTTGGCACCATGCCAGCGGTCATTGCGACTGTCGTCATCACAATCGGCTGCGCACGCTTATGGCCCGCCTCCATGATCGCTTTGAATTGATCGGTGCCGTCGGCCATTTCCTCAATCGCAAAGTCTATCAAGAGAATCGAGTTTTTCGACACAATTCCAAGCAAGAGCAGAATACCGATCATCACCGGCATAGAGAGCGGCTGACCCACGATCCAAACGAGGAAAATTCCGCCCAATGGCGCAAGGGCCAGTGATGTCATATTCACCAGCGGGCTCATCAAACGTTTATACAGCAATACCAGAACCGCAAAGACAAGCAGAACGCCCGCGAGGATTGCCGTGCTGAAGTTCTCAGCGAGTTCGTTCTCAACATCTGCTGCGCCAATGGAATCGCGGATGACGCCAGTTGGCAAGTCCAGCAGGGTTGGCAGCTGTTCAATCTGCGCATTCACATCGCCGCGTAGAAAGCCAGAGGCCAAGTCAGCGCCGATGAAAACACGGCGGTTCTGATTGTAGCGTTGAATAGAGGTTGGCCCCGAACCAAACGAGATATCAGCAATAGTGCCAAGCGGCACCGATCCGCCGCTCGCTGTCGGAACAGGCAGGTTTTCAAGTGTTGTCAAATCTTCGCGGGAAGAGGCTAGGCAATCGAACCGAAATCGGCACTTGGCGATCAGACAGTGAGAACTTCGCGGAGTTCTGCTCAATCTCGCCCATCGTTGCAATTCGGATGGTCTGGCTGAGCGCAACGGTTGATACACCTAGATCCGCAAGCAGTTCCTGGCGCGGACGGATGATAATTTCCGGGCGAGGGATGTCAGCACTGATACGCGGAGCAACGACCGAGTCGAGCTTTTGCATATCCTCGACGACCTGCGCAGCAGTGGCATTGAGCAAGGCCGGGTCAGAACCCGCCAACATAATGGTAAAGTCGCGGCCGCTGCCGCCGCCACCGGGCCCATTATCGTTTTGGAAACGCACACGCGCATCCGCAATACGGGCAAGCTCGGGAGCCAGGTCGCGGGTGAATTCGACCGAGGTTTTTGAGCGATCATCCTTCAGGGTGACGAACATAGTCGCCTCGCCTTCGCGCACCCGTTCTAGCGCCAGCTCCACATCATCTTGCGCATAAAGCAAGGCGGAAACCTGGTCGGTTACGCGTTCGGTATCCGCCAGCGTGGTGCCTGGGACCATTTCGATCTCAACCCGAACGTTCTCGTCATCAATGTCTGGAAACGCCTGAAACGGTGTTTGTTGCATCAACAAAACCGTCAACAGAAGGGCGAAATATCCAACACCGAGCATCCAAACTCTGTGGTCAAAGAAGCGCGCAGCCATGTACTTTACGCTGTGCGAGAACTGTCCGCTGCTAACGCGGCTGAGCAATTGAATGCATTTGAAAACCAGCCAACCGGCGAAGAAGCCGACCGCAAGTCCCAGGGTAAGGAACAGCAGTTCAAAGACCTTCGAAACCAGCCCGAATGCGAATGAGTTTGGATCACTGGAAACGAGCGCACCAACCTTGGCCGGAATTTCGAGGCCCGAAACAACGCCAAAGCTCATGAACAAGCCAAATGCCGTCGCAGCAAGCAACGCAAAGACCGTTAGTAGCAACGATAGAATGTAGAGCCAACGATGACGCGGAGCATCCACACCTTCGCGGCGCTCCAGCATCTTGGTCTTATCAAGCGACCAGTTGAGGACCCGCATATAACGGTCCATCCACTTGCCTTCGCCATGCGCGGCATGCCCTTCTGCGCGCAGGAAGTAGGCAGCAAGCATCGGCGTGATCATCCGCGCCACAGCAAGACTCATCAAAACCGCGATCACGACCGTTAGGCCGAAGTTTTTGAAGAACTGCCCGGTAATGCCCGGCATCAAGCCGACGGGGAAGAACACCGCGATAATGCAAAAGCTGGTCGCGACAACCGGCAGGCCAATTTCATCCGCCGCGTCAATTGATGCCTCATAGGCGGATTTGCCCATTCGCATGTGTCTGACGATATTTTCAATTTCAACAATGGCATCATCAACCAAGACCCCCGCGACTAGGCCCAGTGCCAACAAAGACATTTGGTTGAGGTTGAAGCCGATCAGATCCATGAACCAGAAGGTTGGGATCGCCGACAGTGGGATCGCGATCGACGAAATCATCGTCGCGCGCCAATCGCGCAGGAAGAAGAACACCACCACAACAGCCAGTACAGCCCCCTCCACCATGGCAGAGATCGAGCTAGTGTATTGGTCCTTCGTGTATTTGACGGTGTTGAACAGCGGGATGAATTTCACCCCGGGGTTCTCCGCCTCAATCTGATCGATGATGGTCAGCGCTTCTTCGTAGACGGTGACGTCAGATGCGCCTTTCGCGCGCGACATGAAGAAGTTCACGACCTCCTTATCACGCACCTTGCTGATCGTGGTCCGCTCAGAATAGCCATCACGCACGCGGGCCACGTCGGCCAGCTTGATCGACGTGCCATTGTTCAGACGGATCTGGCGCTGCGACAATTCGAACGCGCTTTCGGTATTGCCCAATACGCGCACCGATTGCCGCGCGCCGCCAATCTCAGCCATGCCGCCAGCCGCATCAACATTGTCGAGACGTAGCACTTGGTTGATTTGGCTGGCTGTGACGCCGAGCGCGGACAGCCGCGCCGGATCAAGAATGACCTCAATTTCGCGGTTTACCCCGCCCCAGCGGCCAGCCTCAGCCATGCCTTCGACAGACAGCAATTGTTTTGAAACGGTGTCATCGATGAACCAGCTGAGCTGTTCAATCGTCATATCGTCCGCTTCAACGGCGTAAATGCCGAGGAAACCGCGCGGCAATGTCGACCTTGCTAACCCGCGGTTCTAAAATCCCATCGGGCAGGTTCCCGCGCGTGCTATCGACCGCATTTTTAACCTCAGCAACGGCCACATTGGGGTCAATGCCTAGCTCAAACTCGACAAAAGTGTTTGAGCTGCCCTCACGCGCGGTCGAAGAAATGTTGCGAACGCCGCTAAGCGAACGCACAGCCGATTCGACTTGCTGGGTGATTTGGTTTTCGATCTCAGTCGGGGCCGCGCCGGGCTGAGAAATGGTGACGTTCACACCCGGAAACTCAATATCCGGGTTGTTCACCACATCCATTTTGTTGAAGCTGAGCAGGCCCGCCAAGAACATTGCGGTGAACGCAACCAGCGGGATCACTGGATTGCGGATTGACCAAGCAGAGATGTTCCGAAAACCCATGGCTATTAGCTATCCTCTAGCATTTTGGGCGAGACCGCTTCGCCTTCGGTCAGGAAGCCGCTGCGGCGCGCAGCACAATCTGCTCGCTGCCATTCAACCCTTCAGTCACGACGATGCCATCAGGCGTAACCATGCCGGTCTTGATCGCGCGCCGCTCCGCCTTCTTCTCGTCACTGACGATGTAGACATAGCTGCCTTCGCTATCGGCCAAGACAGAGCTCTCTGGCAAAATCGTGGCGACTACAGTGCCACTTTTGATTTCCGCCGTGGCAAAGCCGCCAGGCCGCAGTTCCGGCGCATAAGACAATGCGACGCGGGCGATACCTTGGCGGTTTTGCGGATCGATAACCGGGGAGACTTGCCACACTTGACCCGTGAAACTCTTGCTCGATCCGGTTGGAACAACAGTGGCCGCTACGCCCTGACCCAAAACTGCGATTTGTTCCTGACTCAGCTGAGCGAGCATTTCCATCTCGCCGCCACGCGCGATCCGGAACAGGCTTGGCGTGCCAGCAGAAACCGTTTGTCCCGGTTCAACATTGCGCTCAAGCAGCAGGCCCGCCGCCGGAGCGACGATATTGAGACGCGCGGCCCGCGCGCGCAGCTCACGCAATTGCGCCTCAGCCACTTGAACCCTGGCATTTGCAGAATCGCGGGTTGCGGTAAGGCGATCTACGTCAGCCTTGGAAACAAATCCGCGCTCAACCAATTGCAACGCACGGTCGAGATTGGCCTGGGCCAATTGCGCATCCGCCTTGGCAACGCCGATCTGGGCCGATTGCGCCTGAGCCTGCTGTGATTGGACCGAACGATCGATCACGGCTAGCACTTGGCCCTGACGCACCCAATCACCCGCATCCACTGGAACGGAGACAACTCGGCCGCCTTCGCCAACCACACCAACCGGCATCTCGCGCCGCGCGGCCAAAGTGCCGGGCGCAGAGATCACACCTTCTACAGTGGTTTTGCCCGGCGCAACCACGGTTACGACCGGCGCCTGAGCATTGTCATCGCCCGCCCCCACACCGTCGTCAGAGGTCAGCACTACATAGGCGGCAATGGCCAGTAGCAAGCCAATGATCCCGATCCCGATCAGCACCACTGGGCGCGACACGCGCGACTTATCCGCAGCGGCGCCAGACAAGTCCGTCGGCACGCTATCGGCAGCCTCTGCAGTGATGGAACTTTCGTAATTCATGGCTAAACCTCAAGTGTATCGCACAGGTGTGTTATACTCATAAGTCACCTTGTGCAATCCCTCATACGCCGCTGTAAGCTATCGGGCAATGCGCGGTTCGACTGATGACTTTGAGCATAGACGAGCGGCATGACGCATAAGTTCCTAAGCACACACGAAAAAGAGCGAGGCAGCCACCGCTACCCCGCTCCAATAATGCTATTTGACCGTGGCTCTTTTAGCGCACGCTGCCACGCTTGATCAGGTTAACAATGCCGAGCAGCACGACGGCGCCGACAACAGCAACGCCCAGACCGATCAATGAGAACTCTTGGACGCTACCGCTAATGCCCAAAAGCGGGCCAACGATTGCATTGCCGACCACCGAGCCAACACAGCCCACGACAATGTTCCAAAAGATGCCCATTGAAGCATCGCGGTTCATAACCAAGCTAGCGAGCCAACCGGCCACGCCGCCGACGATAAGAGCAATAATCCAACCCATAATGATCCCTCCTGAGGTTTTCTTTATCAGCAGCGATCCGGCCAAGGCGCGAATCCACTGCGTCCCGCGCTATTTAAAGCGCGAGAACGACAGGATGCTAGGAGGTTTTACAAGTTTGTGCGAATCTGGCCCCGGAAAAGGCTCAGGAGCGCGCGTCTAAAGGTCAGTATTTAAGCTGACGCTCGTAGAGGTCGCGGTAATGCTGAATGCGGGTCACCCGCAGGCCTTGCATGCCCGAACGATCAACCGCGCGCTGCCAAGATGCGAACTCTTCCAGAGTCAGCCCATAGCGCTCCAGCACTTCGTCAATGGTCAAGAGACCGCCGTTAACTGCAGCCACGACTTCAGCCTTGCGACGCACAACCCAACGCTTCGTTTTGGGCGAAGGCAAGTCATCAATTGTCAATGGTTCACCAAGTGGACCAATGACCTGCGCGGGGCGGATGTCCTGATTTTCAATCATTTATAGTCTCTCGATCGCCTCTTACCGCGTTCTCTTCGTGTTGAAGCCTTATAGTGGCTGAGGCTTTGCAACCCTCTAAATCAATAGGGTTAACGGGCCGTTCGCTTTCTCCAATCGCAGCAAAATAACTTGCTGCCGCATCTCCAAAGCTCGCGACGCTAACAGATCCATGAACCGCATCACGGCGCAATACGGCGCGAAGGTCATGCGCTGCGTTGATCCGTGCGGTCAGTTCATTCCATCCGATTGCACGCAGAGCATCGCCAGCCCGATCATCGTCCATGCCATTGGCACCGGCGTCGATCAGGGTCAGCGATGTCGGCACGGCGATACCAGCTGCGGCCAGCTCCGCCTGCATCTGAGCGCTGTGAATCGGTGAAACGTTTTCGAACATTCGCTCGTCTCTAAGGCAAGCATGTCAACATGAGGTAAAACTCACATTTACCTGCTCTTAGGACTATTGGCGGGTGCGCATTCAAGTATTCGCAAGTTCTCGCGGTGCGCGTTTCAGCCCGCCGCCCGGCCTTGGAGCGGGTCTCGCAAAGCACTGGAACCCGCAGCAAAGCGGGTGTAAAGGCGCCCTCTGCAATGACTGAAAACACAATTCTTGATGCCGGCCCGGTCTTCGAGCTCGATAGCACCGCCCTGTTCGACTTGCCGAAACCAGCGAGCGAATCGCGCATCGTCGTGGCGATGAGCGGCGGAGTCGATTCCTCTGTGGTCGCGGCATTGGCCGCGGACACAGGCGCGGAAGTGATTGGGATCACATTGCAGCTTTATGATTATGGCGCTGCGACGGGCCGCAAAGGCGCATGCTGCGCTGGTGATGACATTCAAGATGCCAGAGCGGTGTGCGACCGTCTGGGCATTGCCCATTACGTATTCGATCATGAAAGCGCCTTTCGCGAAGACGTCGTCGAGCAGTTCGCCGATGAATATCTGGCGGGCCGCACACCGGTGCCCTGCATCCGTTGCAATATGGGGCCTAAGTTCACCGATCTGTTTCGCATGGCGCGCGAGCTGGGCGCTGACTGCCTCGCCACCGGTCACTATGTCCGGCGGGTAATGGAAGGCGGCGGGCCGGAGCTTTACCGTGCGGTCGATCCTTCACGCGATCAATCCTATTTCCTCTATGCGACCACGCAGGAGCAATTGGACTATATCCGTTTTCCGCTGGGCGGTCTGCCCAAGACGCAGGTGCGCGAGCTTGCGGAAACGGCGGCATTGCGCAATGCGGCGAAGCCTGACAGCCAAGACATCTGCTTCGTCCCGGATGGCAATTACGCCAAGATCGTGAAATCGCTGCGGCCAGAAGGCGGCATCCCGGGCGGCATCGTGCACGCACAAACTGGCGAGACCCTGGGCATGCACAAGGGGATCGTCCATTTCACTGTTGGCCAGCGCAAGGGGCTGGATATCGGCGGACAGCCAGAGCCGCTCTATGTCGTTGGCCTGGACGCTGACAGCCGCGAAGTCCGCGTCGGCCCGAAAGTCATGCTGGCGGTGAGCGAGGCAAAGGTCATTGAGACCAACCGGATTGGCCCGCTGCCAGACGCTCCGCTGACCGCGAAGGTGCGCAGCCTTGCCAAACCTGTGCCGATTGAGCTGATCGGTGAGCTGGGCGATAGCGCGATCTGCTCCATCCGATTTGCCGAGCCAGAATTTGGCGTCGCGCCCGGCCAGGCCGCCGTGATCTATTGCGGAGAGAGAGTGGTCGGCGGTGGTTGGATCGATGGGACAACCGCGGCAGCTTAGAATTAGGTGATCTGCTTTCAGCCCTCCCACTTCTCCAACACACAACCATAGCCTTCGCGGTGGGTCGCGGTTGCATCGGTGATCAATGGGAAGCGCGCGGTTACGCTTTTCACCTCAACATTATCGACCAGAGTGATCAGCTCCATCCCGGCAAGCTTGTCTTTCTTGCAATCCTCCAGGCTGCGCCCCGCCACAAAACGGCATGAGCAGGCAATCCGTGCAGCGTAGGTCGTACCGGCGTTCGCATAGCCGCGCACCGGCTCGCGATAGACCCATGCAGTGACGGCCAAAGCGACAATGATGAGGAGGAAAAGCCACAGTCCCACTCGCGATGGTCGCTTGGCGCGCGGGCGCGTTGAATTTGCCATTGCTAAACAGTGATCCTTGGGGAATTGAGAGTCAAATGTCTGTGCGTCACATCCCCTCTAACGCTGCTCTTGCGCTTCTGTCAGCCCCTTTGATGCTGCTTTCTGCATGCGGCGACGCTCCGCCCGCTGGACCCGCACCGCTCAGCGACGAGGCCCTGGCCGCAGTCACTGAACAAGCTGGTGCCCCGCGCGAAGAGCTAGCCCGCGAGGTCGACGAATTGTTCAATGCCGAAGGGATCGGCGAGACCCGCGCCGTCGTAGTTGTGGCGGATGGAGAGCTCGCCGCAGAGCGCTATGGCGAGGGTTACGATGCAGAAACCCGGCATATCAGCTGGTCCATGGCGAAAACTGTAACAGCAGTAATGGTCGGCATGCTGGTTGCAGATGGGCGTTTGCGCCTGGACGAGGCCGCGCCAGTGCCCATGTGGCAGCGCCCCGGCGATCCGCGCGCAGAGATCACCTTGCGGCAATTGCTCCAGATGCGCAGCGGACTGCGCCATACTGAGGCTGGAGATCCGCCGTACGAGATCCTCTGAGGTGCGCATGCTGTTCCTCGATGGACGCGACGACATGGCGCGCTGGGCGAAGGAGCAACCGCTTGAGGCGGAGCCGGGTGAGACCTTCGAATATTCATCCAACACCACCGTGATCCTCGCCGATATCGCGACCCGCGCGCTGACCGAGAGCGATGATCCAGATATGCGGCGCAAGGCAGTGAGCGAGTATTTGAGTGAGCGTTTGTTTGACCCGCTCGGCATGGACTCAATGGTGCTGGAGTTCGACGCCTCTGGCACGATGATCGGCGGCAGCTTGATGCATGCCACCGCGCGCGATTGGGCCAAGTTTGGCGAGTTCCTGCGCGCCAAGGGCCGCGCGCCCAATGGCGAGCGCTTGGTCCCGCGCCGCTATGTCGAGGCGATGGTCACCCCTAGCCCAGCGAGCCCGCATTACGGCCTGCAAACCTGGCTCAACCGCCCGATGGGCGATGCAAGCGGCGGCCTTCCCCACCCGCTGTTTCCAGACCGCGCGCCCGCTAGCCTGTTTTCGCTGATCGGGCATATGGGTCAATATGTGCTTGTCTCACCGGAGCAGCGAGTGACTCTGGTCCGCCTCGGTCATTCCACATCGGAGGAACGCCCGCCGATGCTTGAACAAGCCGCCGATGTGCTGGCATTGTATCCCGTGCGCTAGTCACGCTGGCCTAGGGAGCGGGTGGCACAACACACGGACAAGACACTCAAACGTAGAACACACCCTCCGCCACGGTTACGCATGGCCCACCCAGCCAGACACGCTCCCCATCAAGCCGACAAGTTAGGTCACCGCCGCGCTCCGATGCCTGATGCGCGGTGAAGCTGTCGCGGCCCAACCGCTCGGCCCAGAACGGCGTCAGCGCTGCGTGAGCCGAGCCGGTTACGCTGTCCTCATCCACGCCTGCACCGGGCACAAACACCCGGCTCACAATGTCGCTGTTGTCGCCCGGCGCTGTGCAATCGAACTGGTCCACGCCCAGAGCGCCTAACGCTTTCAGGTCAGGCTTCAGTGCTCGGACCTGCGCTTCATTTTCATAGAGGAAGATATTGTAAAGCGTGTCATTACGATGGACGAGCAGCGGCTCTGCGCCGAGCATCCTGACCGCCTCCGGATGCGGACGAGGCTCGGTCCGGATCGCGGGTAGCGCCACTTCGTAGCCCTCGCCTGCCCGCTTAACCTCAAGAATGCCTGACTTGCGCGTGCGGAAGGTGACGGCATCGCGCCCGCCGTTCTCGCCTCCCCATTCGTGATGAGACAGCAGCACGTGACCAGCCGCCAAGGTCGCGTGGCCGCACAGCGCGATCTCATAGGTTGGCGTGCACCAGCGCAGCTCCCAATCTGCTTCACCAGTCTCATCGCGCACCACAAAGGCGGTTTCCGCGAACATGTTCTCACCGCCAATTTTGACGAGCACATCATCCGGCAGCCACTCATCCAGAACCATGACCGCAGCCTGATTGCCGCCAAAGGCGTCAGCTGCGAAGGCGTCAACATGCCAATAGGGTATTGTCTGCGTCATTACGTGGCCCCTTACGGATAGAGCAGTGTGTCGGACCAGCCGCCCGCTGGCATGCGCTCAAACAGGCGGCGGTCATGCAGGCGATTGTCGCGGTCGAGCCAGAACTCAATCCGGCTGGGCACCAGCGTAAAGCCAGTCCAATGCGCCGGACGCGGCACTATTCCGTCTGCCTCGTGCTCCTCGCGCAATTGCTCAACACGATCAACATAGGCCTGCCTATTGGGGAGCGGGCGTGACTGCTCACTGGCGGCAGAGCCAACCTGGCTCTTGAACGGGCGCGAGTGGAAGTAGGCATCGGCGCGCTCAGGCGTCACCTCGTAAAGGCGCCCTTCGATACGGATTTGGCGGCGCTGGCTCTTCCAATGAAACAGCATGCTCGCCTGAGCATTGGCGAGAATTTCGCTGCCTTTTCGGCTTTGTGTATTGGTGTAGAAGGTGAAGCCGCCGCCTCCGATCTCGGCCGGTGCATCCTGCGGCCCATGCTCTTTCAGCAAGACCATCCGGACCGATGGCGCAGCATCAGCGCTCGCAGTCGCTATTGCCACCGCATTGGGATCGTTCGGCTCGCTCGCTTTGGCAAGCGCAAACCAATCGTCGAACAGGGCGTAGGGATCCGCGCCAGAGGGGATCGCGCTATCCGCCAATTGCGCTGCATTCAAAGCCATATCACTCATTGCACTTCCCACTCGCTTCACCGCACCTCAGCCACGCTTGGAACACCTGGAACACTGTCCAGAGGCAAAAACCTCTCGGCCTCGCCAGTCTAGAAACAGTACCACTTCGCATGGCAATCATGTGGGATGTTTGGGCCATCATGCAACGAGAATTACAGCCCCGCACGCAAGTAGGAAAGCGCAATGCCGCAAAGGCGCGAAACGCGCTTCTCATACGCAAATGAAAACGGCCCGACTTCCGCAATGGAGGCCGGGCCGACAATCTTTAAAACGCTAAAGCGTGTTATGGACTAACTGGCGCATCATCGTCGTCAGCAAAGGCGAAAACACCAATTGCGATAATACCAGCAATCAAGCCAGCAGCCACAATACCAGCGCTGCCGCCGCCCAGTTCGCTTTCAGCTTCTACCGGTGCAGCAACCTGCGCCATCACTGGCGCGCTTGCCAGGCCGAGAACAGCCAAAGCTGCAAAAACATTCTTCTTAACCATCTGAGTGACCCTCATTTAGAAATAACGAAACTGCTATTGTGCAACTTACATTACAATATAGTGAATGGTGGTTAACATTCACTTGGTCGACTCGTTTTCTATTGTCTTTCATCGCAATAAATGCACGGCCCAGTGAAATTCAGCACTTACATCAAAAAGGTAGGCCAAGCGCCATGCGCCTCTGGCATCACTCGGGACAAGCGCACGTCCACGCTTGCGCCGGGGGACTGTTACACTTAGCTAATACGCGATGGCTGACCCGTATAGCACCCTTGGCATTGCCCGCACCGCCTCCGAAAAGGAGATAAAGAGCGCATATCGCAAGCTCGCCAAAGAGCTTCATCCTGACCGCAACAAGGACAATCCCAAAGCCTCGGAGCGCTTTTCCGATGCGACCAAGGCGTATGATCTGCTGTCTGACAGCGCCAAACGTGCCCAGTTTGATCGCGGCGAAATTGATATGGAGGGCAACCCCACAAACCCCTTTGGCGGGTTCAGTGGCGGCCCGGGCGGCGGATTTGGCGGCGGCGGACGGCGCAGCTACAGTGCGGATGACCTTGGCGGGTTCAGCCCAGACGATATGGACCTTGGCGATCTGTTCGAAGGCCTGTTTGGCGGTGGAAAGCCGCGCGGCGGCCCCGAGGCGGAATGGGCGGCGGGCAAAGGCGTGGCGGATTTGGCGCACGCCCCACGCCTCCACCTAAGAAAGGCGCAGACATTCAATATCGCTTGGCTGTTCCCTTCATTGATGCCGCCGCGGGCGTGGACCAACGCATCACTCTGACCGATGGCAAGACGATTGATCTGAAATTGCCCGCTGGCGTCGAAGACGGCACACAGATGCGCCTGAGGGGCAAGGGTCACGATGGCTCCGGTGGCAAAGGCGACGGTCTGGTGATTGTCGAGGTCGGCAGCCACCCGTTCTTCCGCCGCGATGGCGATCATATCCGCATGGACTTGCCGCTTACTCTGGATGAGGCGATCCGCGGCGCAAAGGTCAAATGCCCGACGGTCGATGGTCCGGTGATGCTGACTATCAAGCCCGGCACCAATGGCGGCACAATTATGCGATTGGGCGGTAAAGGCTGGACCAAAAAAGGCGGTAAGCGCGGCGATCAATTGGTGACGCTGGAGATCCAATTGCCCGAAGATCTTGATGCCCTGTCCGACAAGATCGGCGATTGGAGCGATCCAGACAAACCGCGTGAGAAATTTGGCCTGTGATCATTAGGTCGTAAACTCATGCGCGCGCAGTCAGGCCTCCCCGATCACAACATACGCGAGGTGCGCTCGCTCTCTCCAGAGGCGCGCCGCGCCTGCCTCAACGCTCAGGCTGACACTCAAGGGCTGATGAGCACCGACGAGGCACCTCTATCAGTGCGCGGCAAAGTATTGGGCGTGCTTGGTCCGGGCTCACGCGCATTCACAGTCGTGAAACGGACCGTAATCGGCACATATAATGATGGCTTTATCCACGCCGGGAATCTTGCCTATCTGTCCATGCTGGCCATTTTCCCGTTCTTTATCCTTGGCGCGGCTTTGTTTGAGCTGGTTGGCGGCGAGGGAAACAGCGCTGGGTTGATCGCAACCGTCCTTAACGCGATGCCGCCGATCGTCGCTGACACTATCGCGCCGGTCGCCAACAATACGATGGGCGCGCGCAGCGGCTGGTTGTTGTGGATTGGCGCCGGGATTGC
This sequence comes from Erythrobacter sp. SN6-5, assembly GCF_057364945.1. Lineage (NCBI taxonomy): Bacteria > Pseudomonadati > Pseudomonadota > Alphaproteobacteria > Sphingomonadales > Erythrobacteraceae > Erythrobacter > Erythrobacter sp. SN6-5. The sequence goes on along the minus strand of NZ_CP200282.1, from coordinate 1,017,853 downwards.
GCTGTGGACGGTATCCAGCCTGGTTGAGACCATTCGCGACATTCTGCGCCGCGCCTACGGCACGGTCGCCAGCCATGCGTTTTGGAAATACCGCCTGCTGTCCGCCGGATTGATACTGGGCGCGGTCGTGCTGCTGATGGTTTCGCTCTTTGCGCAGGTCGCAATTGGCGCGGCCCAGCAGGTGATCGATGCGCGCTTCCCGCAATTGACCGAGGCGGTGGGCACTTTGCGCCTGTCGCGCATTATCCCGGCCTTTGGCCTGTTCGGCTCGCTCTATTTGCTGTTCTACACGCTGACCCCGGCCGCCTACCGCACAAAGGCGTATCCCAAATGGCCCGGCGCTTTGTTCACCGCTGCCTGGTGGCTGGGCGTCTCCAGCGCGCTGCCACCGATCCTACGCAGCTTTTTCACCTACAATCTCACCTACGGCAGTTTTGCCGGGATCATGATCGCGCTTTTCTTTTTCTGGCTGGTGGGGCTAGGGCTGGTGATCGGCGCGGAATTGAATGCGGCCCTTGCAGAGCCTGACAGTGACAGCAGGCCTGTGGGCGAAGACGGCGGCGCGCAAGACGCAGTGAAAGAGTGACGAGGAGGATGCAATGGGAACGGCTGGTCAGGGTCTGATGCAGGGCAAGCGCGGGCTGATTATGGGCCTGGCGAATGACAAGTCGATTGCCTGGGGCATTGCCAAGCAACTGGCTGAGCAAGGCGCTGAGCTGGCATTTTCCTATCAAGGTGATGCGCTGGCAAAACGTGTTATACCGCTTGCTGAACAGCTCGGCAGCGACTTTGTGTTTGAGTGCGATGTGTCGGATATGGCCTCGCTCGATAGCGCCTTCGACACACTCAAACAGCGCTGGGACACGCTGGATTTCGTGGTGCATGCAATCGGCTTTTCCGACAAATCGGAACTGCGCGGCAAATATGTCGACACCAGCCTCGATAACTTCCTGATGACGATGAACATCTCGGCCTATTCGCTGGTCGCCGTTACCAAGCGCGCGGCAGAAATGATGCTGCCATTGCAAGAGGATGGCTCTGGGGGCGGCAGTATTCTGACGCTGACGTACTATGGCGCGGAAAAGGTCATCCCGCATTACAACGTGATGGGCGTGGCCAAGGCGGCGCTGGAGACCAGCGTGCAATATCTCGCCAATGATCTGGGGCCAGCTAGGCATCCGGGTGAACGCGATCAGTGCGGGACCGATTAAAACGCTGGCTGCAAGCGGGATTGGTGATTTCCGCTATATCCTTAAATGGAATGAGTATAATGCGCCGCTGCGCCGCAACGTCACCATCGACGAGGTTGGCGGATCAGCGCTCTATTTCCTGTCCGACCTATCCAGCGGCGTAACCGGCGAGGTCCAGCACGTGGACGCTGAGCTATCACGTGGTCGGCATGAAACAAGAAGACGCGCCCGATATTACTGTGTCTTAGGGGGCGCTGAGGGACTGCGATGTGACAAGGCGCGGCGACTGGCAATAGCCCCTAAGGCTGGTCAGGCCATATCCCGCGCGTATCATAAACCTGTTTTTGCGCACGTTCCGCCAAGGGCACAGATTTGAAAAGATCGTGGTCGACCAGCACGATCATCACATCGCATTCTTCAATCGCGGTATCGATGTCACAAAGCCGCGCGTCTGTGCCCATAAGCTCGGGCGGAAGTTCAGCGATATATGGTTCAACAATATAGACACGCTCTCGATATTCGCGGGCCAAAGTAGACGCCACCAGCCGAGCAGGGCTCTCTCGCAGATCGTCAATATTGGCTTTGAACGCCAAGCCTAGGCAGGCAATTTTTGCGTTGGGATTGGCTTTGACGAGAGCTTGCGCTTGAGCGATCACATGATGAATCTTGCCGTCGTTGACGTGCCGCGCAGTTCGGATGAGCGGACTTTCATCAGGTGCACCGTTCACGATGAACCACGGATCCACCGCAATGCAATGCCCGCCCACACCAGGCCCAGGTTGCAGGATGTTTACGCGTGGATGGCGATTGGCAAGCTTTATAACCTCCCAAACATCCAAATTCATCGCGTCAGAAATCATCGAAAGTTCATTGGCAAATGCAATGTTCACATCGCGGTAGGCATTTTCTACCAGCTTCGTCATTTCAGCAGAGTTAGCATCCGTCGTGACGCATGCGCCGCGCACGAAACGTTTGTAAAAGGCCAGCGCTTTACGAGCGCAGCGCGGCGTAATACCGCCAATGGAGCGATCATTATTGATCAGTTCTTCCAGAATTCGCCCAGGCAAGACGCGTTCTGGACAATAGGCAATCGCGATATCCGGCGTGCTCTCGCTTAGGCCCGGCATCGCTAGATCAGGACGCTTCGCTGCGATCAGATCGCGGATTTTCTCTGTTGTATTCACAGGCGAGGTGGACTCGAGAATGATCGTGTCGCCTCCCTTAAGGACCTTCGCCACCTCTTCTGCAGCCGATAGCACATAAGAAATATCCGGCGTATGCGAGCCATCTTTGGCAAATGGCGTCGGCACCGCAATCACAAACACGTCCGAGCTCGCGACTTCTGTCGACGCCTTCAGAAACCCTCGTTGAACCACGCCTTGGACCAAGCCGTCCAGATCGACTTCTTCGATATGAATTTCGCCGCGGTTAATCGTATCGACCACCGCCGATGACACATCCACCCCGTGCACATGCATGCCCGTACGGGCAATAACGGCTGCGGTGGGCAATCCAATGTATCCTAGGCCAATAACACAGACTGTAGGTTGATCATTGCCGCGCATGAAAGAGTTTGCCTCAAAACTAAAATCAGTGAGAGGTCATTGGAGCAAACAGGTAAATTTAGCGGTAACGATACTCTTTGAACATCGCACTACCGGCCTAAGAGTGCTCTTTTAGGAGCAATTGCGCAATCCGCGCGCTGCTGCGCCCGTCGCCAAACGGGTTGTGCGCCTGCGCCATCGCCGCATAGACGGCGGGATCATCCAGCAATGCAGTAGCCGCCTCAACAATAGCCTTACGATCGGTCCCCACCAGCTTTGCAGTCCCCGCTGCAACGCCTTCTGGACGTTCGGTGGTCTCCCGCATCACCAGCACGGGCTTGCCAAGCGCAGGGGCCTCTTCCTGAACCCCGCCGCTATCGGTCAGCATGATGTCTGCCAGCTCAAGCAAATGCACGAAGTGCGGGTAATCGAGCGGTTCGATCATCGCGACATTGGGCAAACCCTGAAGTTCCTGGTCCATCACAGCTCGCACGTTGGGGTTCGGATGGACCGGAAAGATCAGCGCGGTGTCATCACGCTGTGCCAAGTCGGCAATTGCCCCAGCGATATTCTCCAACCCTCCGCCAAAGTTTTCACGCCGATGACTGGTCACTCCAATAATACGCTTGCCAGCAAATCGCTGCTTCAGCTCATCCAAACCGCTGACGAGGCCGGGATTATCAGCAATACGCTGCGTCACCCAGTGCAAGGCGTCGATCACAGTATTGCCTGTAATGTGAACCTGCTTCTCAGGGACGGCCTCTCGCATCAAGGCCTCAGCCGAGGTTTGTGTTGGCGCAAAGTGCAAATTTGCAATGGTACCGATCATCTTGCGGTTCACCTCTTCCGGCCATGGGTGATAGATGTTGTAGCTGCGCAGACCCGCCTCGACGTGGCCAACCGGGATTTTCCGGTAATAGGCGGCAAGTGCTCCGACCATCGCGGTCGCCGTATCTCCTTGGACGAGCACGCGGTCAGGCTTGACCTCGTCCATCACGCCGCCAATTTTCAGCAAGAGCCGCGATGTTAACGCATCAAGTGTCTGATCAGGCTGCATGATATCAAGATCAAAGTCGGGCGTAATCTGACCAATCTCGAGGACCTGATCAAGGATCGCGCGGTGCTGCGCTGTAACACACACAATCGGTTCTAAACCGCCGGTCGCTGACAAAGCATGGACGACCGGAAATAGCTTAATGGCCTCTGGCCGCGTGCCAAAGATGACGAGAACTTTGGGGGCAGTTTCTTGGGCCAAATCAGTGCTCTTTGCTTTGTCTTTTAGGTTCTACGGGCGAACGCGCTCTATCACAGTTCCAGGTAAACAATCACCTAGTGATCGCTCAAAAATTGCGCAGTGCATGGCGGAATACTTCCTAGAAAAGACGAATACCCACATAAGCACCTTGTTGAATGAGCGCTGCTTTAATTTAGCTGGGCGAGAATCGACCGAAAGCATTGACACGTCAATTTATTGCAGCTTGGGCGACTGAGGTATAAGCACGCCAAATCCTAGAAAAGCGAGCGAGCCAAGCGTAAACCTCATGCAAATATTGATCACCATAGTTGTCGGCATGCTTGAAAAGATGTCACAATGGTCACGCGCTCGAAAGCGAACCATGGTGTTCACTCAAGACCTGGTCTTGCTCGTTTTGTCAGTCTGGATTGCCTATTCACTTCGTGTTGGGCAATGGGAGTTATTTTCGGACCCTATCCTCCGATTGCTCGCGGGCGGTGTTGCGCTAATGGTGCCGATCTTTTGGTCGTCGGGCGTTTACAACACTATCTTCCGGTATGCTGGTGTGGGCATGATGCGCACGCTTGCTCCCCCGTTCTCAATTTACACGGCCGCGATGTTCGGTGCATTCATGGTCTTTGGCTTTGCCGGTGTGCCTCGAACCATGGGTTTGCTTCAGCCGCTTACATTCTTTCTCTTGGTGGTTGGTTCACGGATCGCTGCACGCTATTTCTTTATCGACATCTTGGAGCGCGGAAACACCCAAGGTGAAGTGCGCAAAGTTCTGATCTACGGAGCTGGGCGTGCCGGACAGCAACTCGCGAGTTCCATCCGTTCTGATCCGCTTATGCAAACGGTTGGATTTATCGATGATGATATCCGGTTGGTCGGGCAACGGCTCGACGGTGCTCTCGTGTTTGCTAGCAGCAGGTTAAGCGTCCTGATCGAGCGCAGACAGATTACGGATATTCTTCTCGCTCTGCCGCGCATTTCACGTCAACGGCAACAAGAGATATTGCGGTATTTGCGAGAATTTGACGTGGATGTGAAAATTTTACCGCGGGCTCGGGATATAGTGGACGGCCAAATCTCATTGAGTGACATTCGGCCAGTCGAGATTGACGACCTGTTAGGCCGCGAGCCTGTTAAGCCCAACGAGCTACTACTCAGTCGCACGATCGTCGGAAAAACGGTTTTGATCACAGGAGCTGGCGGGTCGATCGGAAGCGAACTCTGTCGTCAAGCAGTCGAGATTGGCGCACGGCGGCTCCTGCTGTTCGATCAGAATGAGTTTGCTCTTTATAGCATCGACGATGAACTGCATGCTCAGCAACCAATCGCCCAAGCTGTCCCCTGCGACATCATCCCGCTTTTGGGCTCAGTCACCAATCCTGAGCGATTGGCATATATATTTGCAAACTATGACATTGATACCGTCTACCATGCCGCTGCATACAAGCACGTGCCGTTGGTCGAAGCCAATCCGCTCGAGGGAGCTCGCAACAATATTTCCGGAACATTGGAAGTGATGAAAGCGGCCAGCCGTTCGGGCGTTAAGAGCTTTACTTTGGTCAGCACTGACAAGGCAGTCCGTCCAACCAATGTTATGGGAGCAACAAAGCGCACGGCCGAACTGGTAGTGCAAGCGTTTGCTGAAGAGCAAAGTGATATGTGCTGCTCAATGGTACGATTCGGAAACGTTTTAGGATCCAGCGGATCGGTGGTCCCTCGCTTCAAAGCCCAGATCGCGGCAGGAGGTCCAATCACTCTCACAGACAAGGCCATTACCAGGTTTTTCATGACCATCCCAGAGGCGGCCAATCTGGTGATCCAAGCGGCTGGTATGGCAAAGGGCGGAGAAGTTTTCCTGTTGGACATGGGACAGCCGATAAAGATTTATGACCTTGCTCGAACAATGATCGAGCTGTCCGGCTTAAAGGTCTGTGATGAAGATAATCCAGAAGGCGACATTGAAGTACAAGAGGTAGGCCTGCGGCCAGGCGAAAAACTGTTCGAAGAATTGTTAATTTCAGACGAAGCTCAAGCCACTAATCACACCCGAATTTTCAAAGCTCACGAGAACTTCCTTTCGTGGCCAGAAATCAATGAAGTCGTTGAACAATTGGGACAATTAGAAGAGGGCCAAGACTTGATTGCACTGCTGCGTCGGGTGGTTCCAGAGTTTACTTTTAAAGGCGATAACCCTGCCGCGAAATCCGGAACATAAGGCGGTATTGGATCATATTGCTTGTGACCAACAAGTCACACGATCATCGACTTGCTAACGGAACGAAAACATTCCTAGATTCTGGCACGAATTGTTGAGCTGCTCTGAACTTTAACACTCTCAATTTTGCCCTTAATCGCAGGCCGCCCAGTGAAAGAACGTCCGTGGATTCGGATTGTCATAAATTGGCAATCTTGTGGCATGTCATTCAAACTGACGCCGCGGCGGAGATCAGCGAAACTGCGGTCAACAAACGGCGTTCTGCCGGGATCGCAGTATAGACGCAGTCGAATAGCCTCCAACTGATCTTTAGGTTCAATCGAGTGAGCAATTTGGAGCACGCTAAGCGAGCGTGGTCTAGGAATTGTCCGCGACATCAACACTCCGCCACTGCCAGATCGAACAAAGACCTCCACAGCACTCTCATCTCGACTGAGCTGAGCTCGTAAGTCCTTACTGTCGGCAAAGCGCCAATCGAGGGGAGCGTACATTGTCGGCCATTCGCCTCTTTGCACAACGCGTTTGGTATCTCGAACCCACTCAAGGTGCGCTTGCGCCTCAGCCACAAAGCCACGTGCGACCAACCGATCGATCAGCAGCTGGTCCAAAGCATCACTTTGATAGGAAATTTGTTGGCTGAGCAAGGCCGCGTTGACTACCGCATTAGGATCAGCAGCAGCTATCTGCAAAAACTGCTGATGCCAGGTCGAATTATTTCGAAATGCAAAAGCAAAAACAGAGACTCCGTCGGGGTTTGATAATGCTTGCCTCAATGCCGGACCGAACTCGGCCAAACGCTCTGGATGCACTCGCAATATTTGGTCAAGCGTCTCAACAAACCGTGGCACATTATCGTCTCTACCGTGCTGGTCCAGTGCAACACCTTGGAGAGAGAGTGAGCGACGATGTAGCTTTATTGCCGACGTCAAAAACGCGCGTCGCGATGTATCGCTATTTTGTACCAGTGCAATAAGCGCCAACGCGCTTGGATTGATTGGATCGCTCTCAAACGCTTTGTGTGCGAGCGGCAGCAAATCACGCGCTTCTGTTCTCAGTTTGGAAATTTCCATCCCGATAGCCGATACGTTTTGCTCTTGAACTTGATCACCTTCGTCCGATTGCCGTCCTCCCTGCCTTTCAGCCAGCCTTTGCATTGCTAACCGGCTCATAGCTGCGCCATTGCTAGGATTGAGCTGAAGCGACAATGCCGGATTAGAGCGTAACAAAACCCCGCTTGCCGCCTGCAGCGCCAAAAGAACCGCAAGTACAATCCCCAAAACACTGATCGGTAGCAAGCGCTCCCAACGCAAGTTGTTCATAGCGATGATCTCAAGACCCCAAATTATGAAAACTATTGATCCGCGTCGTCGCGGCCATAGCCGTAACCATAGCCATAACCCTCTCCGTATCCGTAAGCTGACTGGCGATGATCGATCTTCGTGACAATCCCACCCTTTATGTCTGCCCCAGCTGAACGTAGGCGATCAAGCGCTCGACTGATTGCACGTACCTTGACCCGGTCCGCTTCGATCACATAGATCAATCCATCAACAGATTTGGAAAGTTCAAGCGCGTCAGCAAGCGCCAAAACCGGCGCCCCATCAATAATGACTTGATCATACTGAGTCCTTGCATCGTCAAGGACCTCCTGAAGCCTATTACCAGCCAACAGTTCAACCGGATTGGGCGGCACCGGACCAGCCAATAGATAATCAAAACCAAATTCCTCGGAGCGCTCAACGCTGTCACGAAGATTGTTCAATTGCCCGGAAAGAAGACCAGCTAAACCCTGTGGGTGTCTTGGGGTTACGTTGAGCGTGGTTGCCAACACCGATTTGCGCAAATCAGCGTCAAGCAAGAGGGTCTTCTTACCTAGGTGAACAAAGCTCGCAGCTAGTGCCAATGACGAGAATGACTTGCCTTCTGAAGGCACTGATGATGTCAGCATCAAGGTCTTTGGTGCGCCATTCTCTGTCAAGAATGTCAAGCTCGTACGAACCGAAGCATAAGCCTCGCTGACTTCGGATGAACGCTCAGCCACTTGACTGACAAGTTCGGGATTATCGTTTCGTGGAATTGCACCAAGCAATGCAATACCCAATTCCGATTTGACATTTTGCGGATCGCGCAAGGTTTGACTCATGGCCACTCTGACGAACAGCAGCAGGGCAGCAATGCCCAAGGAACCGAAAAGCGCAATTGCCAGGTTCAGTGGCCACGAGGGCGAATAGGCAAACTGAGGGGTCTCTGCCGCATCAATAAGCTTGATATTATTCTGGCCTGCGCCCGCCGCTTCCAACTCTTTCAAGCGCTGCAATAAACTGTCGTACAGCTCTCTGTTTGTATCCACCTCGCGCTTGAGAATGCCGTAGCGAATCCCCTGGTCTTGTTGTGTAAGAAAGCTTGATTTGACCGAGCGAAGCTGCTGACGAAGCTGGATTTCCTGAGCACGTGCCGCCTCAAGTTTGGCGAGTGCAGTCGCCCGTGAACCTGAGTTCACTTCATCGTTGCTTTCGGAAATGACCTTTTCCAATGAGGCGACTTTTGCGGCTGCCTCTCTCAGGGGTGGATATTCTGGTCCGAAGTTTGCCGAAAGTTCAGCCATTTCAGCTCTGGCGAGGGCCAAACGGTCGGTCAAAACAGGAAGCGTAACCGCTCTGTCTGTTCCGACTGAGCTCAATTCAGATTCAGCGGCAATACGCTCTGCAACCGCCGCAGCCAACGCCTCATTAAACGCACTTAATTCTGCGCCGGTTAGCGTTTGACTGGCTGATTCAGAGCCTGCAGCGTCAGATGAACCACGGCTTAGAACCAAAATACCGTTGGCACTGGCATATTCCACCAACTCTTGTTCCGACACAGCGAGTTGATCGCGCAACTCATCAATTTGATCCCGCAGAAATTCTCTTGCCTCAATATTGTCGCCAAAGCGCTTTTCGTAGTTCGCCGCGATAAATTCTTGCGCCCAAAGATTGGTGATTTGCTCTGAGATGCGCGGAGATGAGCTGGAAAAACCAATATCGACCAAACTCGACTGCTCAATGGGCTCAACCGAGATGTTTTCAAGCAGAGTATCCAAAACCTGCTGAGTCGTTGTTGATCCATCTTCACCGAACCCGAACGCCTCAAGAAATTCCTCATCGCGCTCCAAATTACCCGCTTCGTTCGCTCGCTCTGCCATGAAACGCGAAACCAGCAACTCGTACTGAGTGTTGAGGTATTGTAACTCAGAAATGTTGCTCTCTGCGCTGAGCGGGTCAAGGTCAGTGACATTGGCCACTGCTTGGGAGACTTCGATCCTTGAGTTGGCTTTGTACAGTGGGGTACTAAGCAGAGTTACGATGACTCCAAGCAAAAGCCCGCCAATTACCAAGCTGGCCAACCAGTATTTTATGGCTAGGGCTTCGTTCCAATAGCGCTCAAAATCGATCGACAGCTCACCGCTGTCGGCGCCATAGTCATAACCGCCACCATCGCCATTAACAAAGGTAGAGGGGGTCTGCCCAACTGACGACTGCTCACTATTGCTCAATTTTCAGTTCCCAGGCGATCAATCAAAATGGCTGCGTTAATAACACTAGGCAATAGTGCGAGTATCGTTTCGAGTCTGCGCCTAGCCGCCGAATCCCCGACCATGACCACATCGTTAGGGTAGAGCTTGGGATCCTCAATATTACCCCCACGAATGGCCTGAAGATTGTACACCCCAATATATGTTTGCGGGCCGATATCGCGGAACACCAGCACTTCCTTCAAGTCAGAATATTCAGTCTGACCGCCAGCCGCGTTGAATGCACGCATGAGCGTTAAATTGTTGCTGGCGGGATAAGTACCTGGATTGTCGACCTGCCCACCAATGGAAAAGGTGAGCGGCTCAATTTCTTCTGGAATTACCGTTACCTGAGGGTTCTTCACGACCCGCCCCTGCAACTTACTGGCTATCAACCGTGCAGCAGAACCTGGCGTCTCGCCAGCAAGCTCAACTGAACCAATAAGCGGGTAATCTATCCGGCTGGCACCGTCGGTCAGAAACGTGCCAGTCAGCAATTCAGAATTCGTGACCGTAATGTTCAACAATTGCTGAGGCCCAATCGCATAAAAAAAGTTTTCTTGCGGAATGGGCAGTGTTTGGAGATCGGTTACCTCGATATTGCTCGCCGCACCGTAAGTGCGCTGAGAACTGCAAGCGCTAACAAGCGAAGCAGCCATCAAGCATACCAATAGCCGTTTGAGATCAATCATTGAAAGCAGAGCTTTGCATGAAGAGGTTGAGATATCAGGCGTCACAATTGCTCACTTTTCCTTCGCGCTTCGCGCATATCCCGAAAGTTCAAAATTCTTTAGAGCCAAGCTCGCTAAAAGCCAAACGCCAACCAACTGCATCAAGGGGGCACGTAAGGGATAGTCAATTACCGAGGCCACCCCCAGTATCGCGACAGCCGCTGCCCAAAGTAAGGTAGGCTTCGCCCACAAACCCTGTCGCTTAGCAAGCTTGACGAGATTTGATCCGATCCAAAGCAGCATAGCAATAAGTAAGAGAGCGGCCGGTAAACCACCTTCAATAACGGTTTGCATCCAATCATTGTGCGCTTGATTGACATAATTTGGCATCAGTAAATCAGTGGGCTCAAACTGGTGATAGGCGTCCTTAAAGGCGCCAAAGCCCACCCCAAAAAACCAAAACGTAGCCAACATCTTACTAAGGACTGGAAACAAATCTGCTCGCAAATCGTCAAATGGCTCATTGTTGAGCAATTGCTGCAATGCAGGCACATCATTGAAGAATACAAATACGGCTATCATCGCACCGAGAATGACCAGCATAGCGGAAAACGCCCATTGAGTCGCCTTTTCCCTACTCATTTCAAACTGACCAAATTTGCGTGTTTTCTGATGGCGGACCTGCTGTCTTGCTGGTCGAAACATCAGCAAAGAAACGAGCAGCGCAAACAAACCAAAAATCAATCCAGCGCGAGATCCATTGACCAAGATAACCAGCAATATGAGGATGAAGGCTGGAGGATAGACAAAGCGCAGCCAAACTGGATCATTGGATTTTGAAGATCCGATCGCAAGATAGCTTACCACCAGCAAGCATATGGCAGAAAAAGCAGCAGAGTGATTCTCGTTCGCAAACAAGCCGACCGGACCGCCTTCATTTGTAATCCGATAAAAATATAGCGCATCTCCTGGAGCGGCCAGTTGCAGCAAGCCTAGCATTGCATCGATCAGACCAAGTCCAGCGATTACGAGTAGTACCATGCGAGACCTAGCCTGCACGCTCGCGACCATCAGCAAACCTACTATTGGAATGATCAGGCTTGCCAATGCATTCCAACTTCTCGCTCGAGCGCAAGCGATATTGGCCGCCACAGATCACTCTGCCCCATTAATGCGTCCAATTCTGTGATTGGATCCCGGCCAGGCAATGATTGCCAAGCCCATGCCTAGCAAGGGGATCAATTGAATCGTCATCCACAAAAACAAGAGCCCGATCAATCCAAGCAAAAATCGCAACGGCTTCGTCTTTTCCCACGTGAGCCAATACAGTGCAGGAATTAGCATAAAGGCCGCAAGCGGACGCAGAGCGACCACCTGCGAGAGATCCTCACGCGAAGTTCCCCCGAACGCGGCCGCAACGAATGCCAATAGACCCAACGCACCCCAAGCCTTAGCGCGCGATCTATCTAGCGGCGAAAAAGTGTTTCGAACGGAAGGGGGCAAATTCTTTTCTCTATGCCGACAGTCGGCTAAGTAGGACGCAAGCAATAGGGTGTTACTGAAGGCCTTGGCAAGTCAAACCTTGGTGGGCTTAAAAACGTCGTCTAGCAATGTAGCAGCACTGCTTTTCATTGCCAAACAAGATCGTTATAGGGCCATGGTCTGCTTAGAGCTGGGCTAGAACCCACTTCGCTCAGCCCTTCAACCTCATAGGCAATCATGCAATTCGAAAAGACTAAATTAGAAGGCGTCTTCATTATATCGCCGAAACGTTTCGGCGACCAACGCGGTTGGTTTTCTGAAACCTGGAAAGCTAGCGCGATGATGGAGGTAGGTCTGACGCTCAACTTTGTTCAGGATAATCATTCCTTTTCAGCTACAGCCGGTACGTTGCGAGGTTTGCACTATCAAGCGCCGCCGTATGCGCAAGATAAGCTGATTCGCTGCACTAGCGGTGCAATATTTGATGTGGCGGTCGATGTCCGCGTTGGGTCGCCAAGCTTCGGGGAGTGGATTGGGGTAGAATTGACCGCTGAGAACAGTAAGCAGCTCTTAGTACCAACGGGTTTTCTGCACGGGTTCGTTACGCGTTTGCCCAACACCGAAGTGCAATACAAAGTGACCGACGTTTATGCCGCCAACAGCGATGGCTCCGTGCGTTGGGATAGCTTAGGCATTGACTGGAAGTTGTCCACCGAACCGCTCCTATCAGATAAAGACGCCAACGCGGACGCTTTTGAAAGTTGGAATTCCCCTTTTGTATATGGAAACTGACTGTGAAAATACTTGTTACAGGCGGAGCTGGCTTCATTGGCTCAGCAGTAATACGACTGGCCATTTCGCGCGGCCATAACGTCGTCAACCTCGACGCTCTGACATATGCTGCATGCTTGGATAATCTAGCAAGCGTGACGGAGAGCGAGCAGTACACTTTTGAACATGCCGATATTCGCAACCGTGGTGATCTGAGGCGCATTTTCTCTCATCATCAGCCGGACGTAGTGATGCATCTCGCAGCAGAGAGTCATGTCGATCGCTCGATTGATGGCCCAGCAGAATTCATCGCGACGAACATACTCGGTACTTTCAACATGCTGGATGCGGCGCACACGTATTGGCTTGAACGAGGAAAACCGGGGAATTTCCGTTTTCATCATATCAGCACGGATGAAGTGTATGGATCACTCCCGGCTGATCCAGAAGTCCAATTCACCGAAGACACACCTTACGATCCGCGGAGCCCTTATTCAGCTTCAAAAGCCAGTTCAGACCATTTGGTTCGGGCCTGGGCGGAGACGTATAATCTCCCCGTCTTGGTGACAAATTGCTCAAACAATTATGGCCCCTACCACTTCCCTGAAAAACTCATTCCCGTGGTCACGATCAACGCGCTGCATGGGAAGCCATTGCCAATCTATGGTGACGGCTCGAACGTACGTGATTGGTTATTCGTGGAAGACCACGCCGACGCGCTGCTGGTCGTATTGGAGAGGGGTGATATCGGACGCACGTACAATATTGGCGGAGAGAATGAGTGTAGCAACCTCACACTCGTGAAGACGATCTGCCAGATATTGGACCGACTACGGCCACTTGAAGATGGCAGTTCGTACAATAACTTAATCACTTTCGTCGCTGACCGTCCAGGTCATGATGCCCGATATGCAATCGACCCAAGTCGAATTCGCGATGAATTGGGTTGGAGGCCATCAGTGACGGTCGAAGAAGGCCTTGAGCGCACCGTTCGGTGGTATCTGGATAATGAGGATTGGTGGCGACCCTTGATGAGTCGCAAAGGTGTTGGTGAACGCCTTGGTTCAAGCAAGTAGAAGAGTGGTATGAGTCTTCTAGTTTTTGGCAAGACCGGTCAGGTTGCGCGCTGCCTTCAGGCTATCGCATCTAGTGATGAGCATCTGATAGTGCTCAGCCGGGAGGACGTTGATTTGCAAGATAGCGAAGCATGTACCGCCGCGATCAGTCACCGCGCACCCTCAGCAGTGATCAATGCAGCCGCTTACACGGCAGTCGATAAAGCTGAGGATGAGGAGGAATTAGCGGCTCAGATAAACACCGAAGCGCTAAGCTGCCATGGCACGCGCATGCGCCGCGCTAGACATCCCTTTGGTCCATATATCCACCGACTATGTGTTTGATGGAAGTGGTAATCGACCATGGCAAACAAACGATTCCACCGGACCCACTTCTGCATATGGCAGAACCAAACTGGCTAAGCGAACACGCAATTGTGCGCAACTGTAGTCGCCATGCCATTCTCCGCACCTCGTGGGTTTTCGCATCACACGGCCAAAACTTCGTCAAATCCATGCTCCGGCTCGGATCGGAACGGGACAAATTGACCATTGTTTCCGACCAGATTGGCGGGCCAACGCCAGCGCTAGCAATCGCAGCCGCATCTATTAGCATCGCGAAACAATTGGGCACCGACATCTCGAAATCTGGCACGTATCATTTGTCTGGTGCGCCTGATGTATCCTGGGCTGATTTTGCACGAGAGATATTTGCTCAAGCAAATCTACCATGTGAGGTGATCGACATCAAAAGCGCAGACTATCCAACCAAAGCTGTTCGACCCCATAATTCGCAACTTGATTGTGCAACCACAAGGTCAGTGTTCGGCATTCATCAACCAGATTGGCGGGAACATTTGCGTATGGTTTTGACAGAAATTTCAGAAGAGAAAGTGTAGCGAAATGCAACGCAAAGGTATCGTTTTGGCCGGTGGATCGGGCACTAGGCTCTATCCGGTAACTGTGGGCGTATCGAAGCAGCTCTTGCCGATCTATGACAAGCCAATGATCTATTACCCGCTGAGCGTGCTCATGCTGTCTGGCATCCGTGAAATCGCAATGATCACAACCCCAGAGGATCAAGCGCAATTCAAGCGCACCCTCGGCGATGGTAGCCAATGGGGCATCAGCCTTACCTATATCGAACAACCAAGCCCAGATGGACTGGCGCAGGCCTATACGCTTGCCGACGAATTCCTCGGCGGTGCCCCATCAGCGATGGTGCTCGGAGACAATATCTTTTTCGGCCATAGCTTGCCGGAGTTATTGCTGCAGGCCTCCGCACAATCGAAAGGTGGAACAGTGTTTGGTTATCACGTTGCTGATCCGGAACGTTATGGCGTTGTCGATTTTGCCAATGACGGTTCTGTCCGATCAATTGTTGAAAAGCCAACCCATCCAGCATCAAATTATGCTGTGACTGGACTGTACTTTCTGGATGGTAGTGCACCTGAACGTGCAGCTAAAGTGAAGCCATCTGAGCGCGGCGAACTCGAAATCACGACGTTGCTTGAGAGCTATCTGGAAGATGATCTTCTCAACGTTAGCCTTATGGGGCGAGGCTTCGCGTGGTTGGACACAGGAACTCACGCGAGCTTACTTGATGCTGGCAACTTTGTGCGTACGCTTGAGCAACGCCAAGGAATGCAAACTGGTAGCCTGGATGAGATAGCTTTCTCGCAAGGGTGGATTTCTGATCGAGAACTGGCGGAGCGCGCTAGTGCCTTTGGCAAGAATGCATATGGTCAATATCTCGAAGGATTACTGCCCCATAACTAAGGTCGAGCGGCCTGCTTACTCAACCGGCGATACATATCGGCATATTGCTTTGCATGACTCTCAAACGAGAATAGGTCCTCAACCAACGCAAGATCAGGCTCCAACGAATAAGCGGCAAGTAGGCTATCTCGAGTAATTTCATTGTGGGTGTGCGGATCATAGGCGATACCCAACCTATTGTCCTCAATGATCCTAGCAGCACCGCCGCAATAATTATTGCACAGCAGTGTTCGCCCAAATGCACTGTATTCCGCCGTCTTGGTCGCCAAAACAGGGGTGGCTAGGCGGCGCTCAATTTCATTTTTTGGGATCCGATAGGCTAGCGCATAGAAGTCGCCCTGAGAGAGGTATTCATACACCTGACGAACAGAAGGCGCAGGTGTTATTGATAGTTCCTCGCCAGATAAGTCTGAGAAAGCGTTGGCGAAATCTGACTTTGAACTGGTCGTAATCAATTGCAGACGCGTGTTGCCCAACTCAGCCTTGAATTTTGCATAGAGCGCAGCGAGCGTATTTGGATCGTGCCACGTTGAATGGCCTAGGGCCCCACAATAGCTCAATGTGAAGCCAGTTTTGTTGGGGTCGCGAGCTTTTGGAAACTCCCTTGAAAGTTTCGTATCGCAGCTAAGCAACACACACTCTGAATCTGTGCCACCGATCTCTGCCATATATTCTTGCATAGGCTTGGAAACGGACACCACGCAGTCTGTGGCTTCGACCAGAATTTTCTCAATTTTTTTGCGAAACAAAAGCGCCGAAATTTTCTCGTTGTAGTTGAGGCGATAGGCAACCTCCTCCGGCCACAGTCCGCGAGCATCGAATATAATTGAATAGGACAGCGAATACGTCTCTCGAGCTTTGAGCGCCGCATAGGCAGCATGATACGAACGGCAGTGAACAACTGTGCTAGTCTTCAGCTTCTCCGCAAGCGCTCGATGAGCGCTGCTTGGCTGCAAACGATAGAACTTACGTTCATCTGAATTGATGTCGCTTTGTATTGTGCGCACCCAAACAACCGAAAATGGTATGTTATCCAGCTTCTCGGCAATTGTTCTCAATTCGTTGCGGTAACCAAACCTCTCTCGCACAAGCCCGCTATGGATGATCGGCACGCCAGCAACAAACTGATATTCAAATTCAGGCGCTGCGGCGCTGTTATGGAGAAATTGACCAATAGGCTGCGAACCGAACACCCCATAGGAGCGCGGCGTTTCACCCCAGGTAAGATAGGTAATCACTGCTAGAGCCTTTCGTCCTTCGCTCTCAATGCTTGTTCGCCGTGACCGCTTCACTTGACCAAGCAAATTGGCATCAAGGTACAAAAACGTCCTCAATCCCAAATCGCTCATGACGCTGAAGGGCCCACCGTTCAAGGCCGGACACAGATTAAATATTGGAAACGAGCAAGCCGACCCCGAGAATAACGTTGGCCAAAATCAGTGTGCTGCCGACCCTCCTAAGCCCATAGTGCTGAACAAATGGACCCAAGAGAATTGGTGTCAAAAACACGTAATATTTCGCGTTTGTATATCCAGGCAAAACAAAAACGACAGAAATTATAAAGGCCAAAGCACAGTAAAATTCAAAGTATAAATCTTTTCTAAAATAATCTGATCTGTCGATATTCTTAAAGAATTTAATCGATCGAATTATTTCCTTTATAAGTAGAAATCCGAAAATTAGAACTAAAGGGGCGAAGACAACTCCGGAAGGCGTCATGAAGGTGAACGTCATGAACGTGATGCCAGGCCTCAGGAAAAGAGGGTATTTCTCAATTACCTCCAATCCTCGCTCGCTGTTATACGCGGCGGAAACTGCTGATAATTCAGTACTAAATGATACAATCGATCCAATATTCTGGATGAACTCAGTCCCAAACGCATATAATATCAATAGAGCAATCAAGAATGCAGCAATAGTAGTCCGCAAGCCCACATTATGGAACATAAATCGCGTGGAGAGTCTAAAACCCCAAAACAGTAACAACAAAATCGCATTGCCGCTATCAAACACAAAAGCGGCAGAAAAAATTAATAGGAATATCAAAGGTCTATTGAAGAAAAAGATGGCTAAAGTGGAGAGCGCTACAACCCAGGTTTCCTGTGAGAAGACCATCAAATAGTAGATGTAGGCAGGCAAGAGCAGCGTAAGTAGGGTTGCCTGCAGCATCGATTTACTGCCGATGTACCCTGGGACAGGGTGGTGATTGCGAGCTATCACATGGATCGCAAGCGCCAAAAATAGCACATGCGCCGCATAAACAGCGAAACGCATCATAGTTAGGCTAGTCGAAGACCTGCAGTGGACGCCTTTAAGATCGTAGTACAATCCAGGTACGTGTGCCTCTGGCGCGCAAAACAGTGAACGTAATTTGATTTCAGCTGAGTCTGGGACGAGAACATAAGGCGAGAATTGCCTCACTTCGGAGCCAAATACGCCAAGCACGCGGATTATAAAATCCGGCTCATCAGTCGGGGCCAAGGCAAAGCGGAACAACAACCCAAACAAGATCGCCAAAACGACGATTTGCAACTGATCCTTCCTGTGCAGGACCATTATGCCCGCGATCCTTCAAGCAATCGTTTTTGCTTCAGGTACATCAGGATCAACACCAGAATAATCGTCAATTTCTCTTTTGGTCTACGTCGAAGGTGACGGGACTGAGAAAGAAGGCGAACCAATCCGCCCCAACCGCTTGGATGCCTCGCAGCCTTGAGAAATGCGGGAGCACTCATGAGCTCCATAATTTTCTGCATATCACTCGAATACCAGCCTCCATCGAGTAATTTTAACCGCTGCCAAGCCGCACCAATGCCCTCATTCGCTCCAACAACGTTATTGCTATGTTGCCGGTAACGCATTGTCGAACTTGGTAAAATATACCACGTTCTACCACTAGCCCTTGTGAACGCATAGAACAGCCAATCATGGGCACTAACTTTAGAAACGGTATCCCACTGTTCATTGATAAAGTGCCGCAATTCGGTCGCGATTGCTCTGGTAAAGACATATGTGCAGCCAGGACCCGCCGCCTCAAAGAAGTGGTCAAACGGTGTCTGCGGATAAGACTTCTTAATCAAAAGCGTTCGCCCGTCCGGCCAAAAGGCCTCGACATCAGATGACACTGCATCTGCCTTGTGGCTGATAAGAGCCTGAATCGAGCGGGATAGCTTATCTTCGAGCCACAGATCATCTTGGTCGCAAAGGGCGATGTAGTTGAAGTCATCCCACGGAGCAGTTCGCATCAAAGAGATGAAATTTTGCCCAGCTGAACCCACTTTAGGGCCTTGTAACAAGGTCACTTTGCCCCGCTTATAAGCGCCAACAATTTCACACGTACGGTCTGTGGATCCATCATCGCTTACGAAGACTTCAATATCGAAGCCCTCGTTAGAGAAGACTGAGTCCAACTGAGCCTCAATATGCTCAGCGCCATTATAGGAAGCCAGCAGAACAGCAATTCGGATCATGGTTGCCTTGTGCAATTATCCAAACCTCGTTCGCCCTATTCTAAAGCCAGGGGAAGGTGGAGTTTGATCCGCCGAGACCGCGAAGCAGATTTGTTACCAGTCGAGCGTCAGTAGTTTCTGCACACCCAATCATTGAAAGAGAGCAGCTAACTTATCGGTGCGGCGGCGTCCATAGCTTTCGTGGCAGACCATCCCTCCGTGACTGCGCTTTGGCGTGGGAAATCTCAAAATCTCGCTCATCCGGCTTTGACCTATTACTTCGCCACCTTGTCACCTTGTCCACGTCCAAAGGCCGTTGCGAGCGCAATCTTTGCATCTAGTGCCAAACACCGCAATTTGACATATTGCTGATCGGATATCGCCAGCCTTTGTGGCTCTGACATATCGATATCATGAATCTGCGACAGGCCAGTTATGCCCGGCAAGAGGCCGAGTACGCCGCGCTCGCGCCTCGCTTCGATCAACTCAGTTTGAATGGGCAGGCAGGGTCGCGGGCCAATAAGGCTGATTTCACCTTTGAGAATATTAAGCACCTGCGGCAATTCATCCACCTTAGTCCGCCGCATGAACGCTCCGATTTTCGTTATAGACGCGGCAGAAACCTCGTGGGTGCCAGCCTGCTTGGTTCCAAGCGTCATGGTTCGAAATTTGTAACATGTGAACGGCTTGCCCTGACGTCCCATCCTGGTTTGGGCAAAAATGCCTGGGCCTTTGCTGTCCAGTTTTATGGCCGTCCAGAAGGCGATCAGCAACCACCAGAGCAATGCAATCACAGCAACCGCAAATGCTTTATCGATCAGCCAGCGCACACAGCTATACATCAGGTTCTTGCCCTTATCATCGGACAGGATGACAGGGGTTTCAGCACTTTCTGAGCGTCCGCGATCAACGATGTGATCGGCTAAGAGCTGAACATGTCCCGTCGGTTGCAATGCGGCCACCGCCGAGAACAGACCGCGAGAAATCACTGCTGGAAGGTGATTGAGAAACGACAAACGGCTAAGCCCACTGTGTTCCATACATCGCGGGCAAGAAAATAGCTGTCGATCGCAAACCTTCAATTGCCTCGAGCTCTCTTGCCCCGGCCCTTTTGCTCTTGGAATAGGCTGAATTGTTCGCTTCATCCAATGCATGCACCGATGAGCTAAATACGAATTCCTCTATGCCCGCAGCTTTCGCTTGGAGTGCTACCTGAAGCATGAAGTCGACGTTTACTTCAAAAACCTCAGCCTCAGGCAAATCGCTATCATTGTTTGCCACCGCCAAATGCAAGAGGATATCATAGCCCTTCGCCTTACCGGTGAGCTCAGAATAGGAAGATGCTGAAACATCCGGAAATACTTGCGACAAGCGCGCAGTATCTCGTCCAATCACGAGCAACTCATGATCGTCGTTCCTTAGGAGCGGAACGAGCTGCCGACCGATAAACCCGGACGCCCCGGTTATTGCGATCTTCAATGGTATGGTCACTCTTCAACCGATCACCCGGCTTGGGCAAAGCGGCGCTACTGCCAAGGATTTAACAAAATCGTCAAGCGCTATCTTCGCACACGACCGAAGCACGAAAAAATACGCCAAGCTTTATATTGAGGCAACGCTCCGCGCCACGCGATATCGTATAAAAAATATATAGCTTGCGTAGAGGCCAAGTGCGGTCAATCCGAAAGCCATTTCAAATGGAATGATCAGCGAAGCGAAATACAAAGCAAGGGCGAGGACTACGAGGCGCATAGCGTCAAAGCCTAGAAAAGCCCCTTCATCGCTGAGTGCAATTCGCACCTGTGCAACCGGATTTATAGCACACTGCCCTAACGCCGCGAGAAACAAAAATACAGCAATTCCTAAATGCTCCAAATCCAAAGGTTCGCGAAAAACATAGAGCAGCCCGAATAAAACGGGCGCCAGAAGCACATATAAACCAACGCTTTGAACCATGGTTCGTGCTATCAGGAGAGATAAGCTATAGGTCTGCCTTTCCCGAATAACCGACCATCGCATTGCTTCGGCCAGAAATAGTCTGCCAATTACTTGATAGATTAGCGTGATCGGAGCAGTGAACATGCGCATGATCAGGCCAAAATCAGCAACGAATTGCGGCGTTTGCGTCGCGGCTGCTGCAAGTAGTGGCAAATTCACATAAACGGAGTTCACACCCGTTGAAACAGTGAGCCAAGCAGACCGTTTGATCATATCGGGCGTCGGCGTGTAGAGCAGCGGGAGATTGTCGCCTTCCAGGCGTAAGTTCAACAGCAAATGGCCAATCCAGATTAGGGCGGGAATTCCAAAACCTAGACCTGCAAAAAGCAACACGAGCTCACCGCTAAAGCCCTCCAACCCAAGAGCCATAGCGCCCATTAAAACTGCAAGAATTGCGACCTGCATGCTGCGCATTAACAACAATGCTCGAATTCTCTTTGATTGGACCAAGAGAAAACTCAAAACCTCGCTGAGACCTAGCCCCACAATCATCGGAATGCCAAAAATCGAGAGTGAAGGGAAACTGGGAAAAAGGCCAGAAACAAGCCCAGACCCCAAAATGGCAAGCAAAACAACCAACACCAAGGCGGTAAGTGGCATCACAACTGCGGCTGCGGAGATGCGTGCATGTTCTTGAAAAACCAAAATCTCGAACCGCATACTCGCGACCGAACCGACTATGCCGACAACCGCCAATTGCGTGAGGAAAAAAGCAAAGCCCTCAGTCGGTAACACCACTTTAGCAAGCAGCAACAGCGCAAGGTTTGCTCCTTGAATCAGGGCACTTGCCGCGCCCAATTGCAACCTCTCGCCCTGCAACCTATCAATTACCGCTTGGCCTGGAGCTTTAAGAAGCATTTAAAAAACACTTCTGCAGAACAAAGGCTTGTATCCAACTCGAATAAGGATGAGGCAGATGAGCCTTCAGCGGCGGTGGGAATGTCTAAGCTCATTTCTGTCTATTATATACTCAACATACTCGCGTGTCGCGTACGAAAAGCTTGATTTCACGCCCGCTGCCTAGCTGAGAAAAAATTGGGTGATTGTCTGCCACTAATTCCGCTGGCCAGCCGAGGCACTACTAATGATCGAGTGCAACGAAAGCGGCGCCGACCATTAAAACGTCCAGTGCTCTTAGAGCAGGTGATACCGCCCCTCCTGATCAAGGCGATCATAATGTGCTTTGTCTCTAGCGCTAAACGCAACCGAGGCGGCAGCGCCTACAATCGCGAGAGGTGCGATCTTTCCATGGACAACTGCGCCGGACCCAATGATTGCGCCCTCACCAATCTCCGTGCCAGGCGCAATCGTTACATTGACACCAATCCAAACATTCCGACCAATTGTAACCGGTCGAGGAATGTTCTCATCATCGTAAGGGAGAGCAGTGCCTCGTATATTGTGATTGCGAGTATAGATCGTGCAATTGGAGCTGATGTGAACATTGTCACCTATGGTAAGGCCACCATCGCAAACCCAGTTAGCGCCGAAATTAACCTGTACATTGTTCCCAATTGTGAGACCGTGAGCATTAGCAAACCGTCCGCGCCCACTAACGAAAATGGAACCGCACGACTTACTCTTGTGTGCGAGAAAAGCTCCCGTAGTCCACTGCCAAAACTTCCGGTCAACCATGGCCCAGACGCGAGTGGAGTAGAACAGGAGCAAGGCGAGCCATTTCATGACACGCCCTCCATTGCAGGCCTGTTGGTATTCAGAACTTTTAAAAGTGCATCGGCGATCTTGGCGATGTCGTCATCAGTCAAATACGGGTGGATCGGTAAACTCATCACTTCCTCAGCGGCCCGGTCTCCCTCAACAAGCGAGACATTATGATCGGCGACAGCAGGTTGCCGGTTGAGAGGGAGTGGGTAATGAACCGCTGTGGGCACGCCGAGCTCCTTTAGTTGCGCCTGAATATCCTCGCGGTTATCCACCCGGACGGTGAACTGAGCCCAAGCAGATGTATTTCCAAACGTGATCGTGGGCAGCCGCAAGCAGTTTTGGCCGCCCAATTGCTCAGCATAAATGTCTGCCACGCGTTGCCGAGCGGCAATCTCATCGTCCAAGATCGCCAACTTGGGCAATAAAATCGCCGCTTGTAGAGTGTCCAGCCGAGAGTTTACCCCGACAATCTCATGGTAATACCTTTTCGTCTGGCCATGCCGCGCAATCTTGCGCAGCTGCTTCCCAAGCTCGGGATCAGAGGTGAAAATAGCCCCTCCATCACCGTAACAGCCCAGCGGCTTTGAAGGAAAAAAGCTCGTGCACGCAATCGTGGAGAGATTGCAGCTCTTACGGCCATTTTGGCTGGCGCCAAAACTCTGAGCGCCATCCTCGATAACCGGCAAGCCGTGTTTCTCTGCGATGGTATTGATGGCGTCAAAGTCGGCTTAGCTGGCCGTAGAGTGAAACCGGAATGATAGCTTTCGTTCTTGATGTGATCGCCGCTTCGAGCAAGGCAGGTTGCATGTTGAAAGTCACAGGATCTGTATCAACGTAGACTATCTTTGCGCCCAGCACTGCGGTGGTTTCAGCGGTAGCTATGTAGCTGAAACCTGGCGTAATCACTTCATCGCCAGGCCCCACACCAAGCGCCATGAGGGCGATTTGCAATGCATCCGTACCATTGGCAACAGTGATGCACTCGCTCGCGCCAGTGTAGGCAGCCAGCTTCTCCTCAAGCTCAGAGACTTCGGGCCCGAGAATATACTTTCCATGGCTCAACACGCGAGCGATGCCTGCGTCAATCTCCTCGCGCAAACGAGCCTGTTGGGCGGCCAGATCTACGAATGGTATCACTTTAGAGTTCTCATGAATGTAAGCCATTTACGGTGAGGAACAGCAAAATTGCCAGTCACTTTTACTTCTTCAGCAACATCACGAGTGACGACTGCTCCAAGTGTGATCTGAGCGTTCGAGCCAATGACAATACCATTAGATATGGACGAGTTGGGTCCGACAAAAGTGTCACGACCAATTACCACACGCCCTGAGATTTCTGCGCAAGCCGCTATCCGGACATTGGGACCAATTTCGCAGTCATGCGCAACATGGATTTGGCAATCAAGTTTCGTTCCGCTGCCCAATTCTGTAAAGCCACCGAAGGTTGCTCTGACCAATGTGCATTTCGCCTGGACATCCACATTATCATGCATGCGAACGCCGCCTGATTGAGCGACTATTGTCCGAGGTTCCGACGCCATATCGACTTCAAACGCATCACATCCCACGATCGTGCCTGGGCCGATGGAGCAGTTAGCGCCTATGATCGAGCGCGGCATTACGACCGCATTGGGAAACACAACTGATCCAGGACCGATTTCAACATCGTGATCAGCTACATATGCACCGGAATACACTGTCGCTGTGGGATGGATCCGGCTTGGAAACGATTCCCATTGAAAATCAGCTCGTTGAGCGATTTTGCGCTGGATCATCAAACTCGCAGCCACAGGATTATCTGCTAGTGCCAGCCCCATCTGGTCGGGAATTGTTTCCGCCAGATTTGGCAGCGTGATTATTCCGACGATGCCAGATTGCTCTAATGCAGCTGCAACATGAGCGGGCTTGCTGGCAGGCACAACGCGCTTTTCCAAAGTTGTTGGGATCTTCCCAACATATGCGAAGTCACAATCACGTGCGACGGCCAATCCGTCGACATCTATAGTTTTCAAAGAAGTGGTATTGCCAGTAAACATATCACCGCTCCACAAATCTGTGAGTCAGGTCGCTGATCGGCGAAATTGAGGCATTTCGGATGTCCGCAACCGTTTCAATAGCGACCCGGTTTTCCTCAACACCAAAACCGCCTCCGGCCAGGATGTCCTCGTAAATCTTAGTGTGGAGTTCAGTGAAACCTTCAGAGAACTCCAATGTCTCTCCATCAGCCAGGACCGAACGATAGGTACGTTTACCCTTTGCTCGCTCCTCAGAAGGCACATCATTGCAGTCAAGGGAGAGAAACCACCGAACGCGCGCACGTTCATATTCGAGATACCCAGCAGCCTTTTTCGGGGTGTTTAGATGAACAACGCTCTCTTGCAATTTGCCGTATACAAAATGCAGCATATCAAAAAAGTGGACGCCGATATTGGTGGCAATTCCGCCAGACTTATCTTGTGCACCCTTCCAGCTCTTTAGATACCAATTTCCGCGAGAAGTGATGTAGGTTAAATCAACCTCAATCTTGCGCTTATCAGGAGTCCTGGCGACACGGTCACGCAAGGCCAAAATTGCCGGATGCAGCCGCAATTGCAGAATCGTATGGATTTTTTGACCTGTGTCCGCTTCCACAGCCTTTAGCTCGTCCATGTCTTCCGGATGCAACACCAGAGGCTTTTCGCAAATTGCATCCGAACCCGCGCGCAAAGCCCATTGCATGTGAGCTGAATGCAGGAAATTAGGCGAGGCAATTGATACGTAATCGAGCGCAGAACCCGCACGGCGCTTGCCACTCAAGTGCGCATCAAACATTTCGAAGTCAGTAAAGAACTGAGCATCAGGAAAATGACTATCAATAATGCCAACGGAATCGCTAGCATCCATCGCAGCAACCAGATCATTGCCTGTGTCACGGATCGCTTTCATATGGCGAGGTGCGATGTAACCAGCGGCACCAATGAGGGCAAAATTCTTCATTGATTCAGGCCTTAACGATATTGTTTGCGGGTACACGATACACACCACGAGTGTCGACTAGTAGCTTCGCGTTTTCGCGGATCATCTCGTAGTCGAAACTGGTATGATCGGTCGTCAATACTAGTACATCAAATTTAGCAATTGTGTCTGGCGTTAGATCCACCGACCTTAGATCAAAATTGTGGTTCCGCATCTTTGGAAAGGCTGGAACGTGCGGATCCGAATATTCGACCTGCGCGCCTGAATCGCGAAGCCTTTCCATGACTTCGACAGAAGGGCTTTCGCGCATATCATCAACATTCTTCTTATAGGCGATACCCAGGACAAGTATCCGGCTACCGCGCAGAGCCTGGCGATTATCGTTCAAGGCACCCATCACCTTGCTAACAACATAATCTGGCATTGCTTGGTTGATCTCGCCAGACAATTCAATGAATCTGGTATGCAGGCCATACTCTCTCGCCTTCCACGTGAGATAGAAAGGATCAATTGGAATGCAGTGTCCGCCTAGACCTGGCCCGGGATAATATGGCGTGAAACCAAACGGCTTAGTTGCTGCGGCGTCAATCACTTCAAATATGTCGATGCCCATGCGATCAGCCACGATCTTCATCTCATTCACCAAGCCGATGTTCACCGCGCGATGAATATTCTCAAGAAGCTTGGTCATTTCTGCAGCCTTGGTGGATGATACTGGCACAACCCGGTCGATCGCTTGGCCGTAAAGAGCTTCACCAACCGCCAAACAGTTCGGAGTGTGTCCCCCTACCACCTTAGGTATCGTGTTCGTTGTAAAGTTGGCATTGCCTGGATCTTCGCGTTCAGGCGAATAGACCAAGAAAATGTTTTCGCCGACCACCAGACCGCCAGACGTGATACGAGGTAGCAATTCTTCTTCGGTGGTGCCTGGATAGGTTGTGCTTTCCAGAGAGACCACTTGGCCCGCCCGTAAATACGGAACGACCGACTCAGTGGTCTGGACAACAAAACTGAGGTCAGGTTCACGGTGCTTGTTCAAGGGGGTGGGCACACATAAAATGAGAGCATCCGCCTCCGATGCTCTGATGAAATCAGTGGTGCACTCCATTCCTGCAGCATTGGCAGCAGCAACATCAGCATCGCTGATGTGCTCAATATGCGACTGCCCAGCGTTCAGCGCATCAACTTTTGTGACATCGACTTCAAATCCGATTACTTTGTAGCCGAGCTGACTGTAACGAAGCGCCAATGGCTGGCCAACATAGCCCATGCCAAGGATACCGATAACGGCTTCACGGCCTTCCAGCTTTTCGATCAGTTGCGCATTTGCAGCAACCGGTAGGCGAGTAGCCATTTTCGTCCTTTCAATGATCTGGGAGCAAGCGGTCAAACCCACCCTTTAAGGAAATTCCTGCCAATTGTCACAGCGGTGAAGGGGGCGGCTTTCTTTCAGCGCAATTCACTCTGCGAAGATCCCGCATCCCACCCTACACATACCGTCACGTGCGCCGTGCTTACCGACAGTTAGAAGCAATATAGTTGCGGCATTGATTGCGCCCTATTCAAGCCATAAATCAATCTGTCAACGCTAGGTTCGTTCACGCCCTTTCGAGTTTCAGCAGAGGTGCTCGGATTCAATAAGCACTGACACCTTTCATGTGGTCGTTATTTGGCGTCGTAGATCGCCGCAGATCAGAAGGCACCGCGAGAGGTCAAATCTGTCATTCTAATCTATGCAGGTGACCATCTTCCGATAGCCGCCTATGGATGCACGAATTGCCCAGGAGACCACATGCGCAAAATTCTTATCACTGGCAGCGCCGGATTTATTGGTTTTCACTTGTCCCAATTGCTGTTGGACGAAGGCTTCGCAGTCGTCGGCTACGACGGCCTCACCGATTACTACGACGTCCGCCTGAAAGAGCGACGCCACGAGATTTTGCAAAAAAATTCGAACTTTAGCTGCAGAATTGGCAGGCTGGAGGATTTTGATACCCTGCAAACTTTCGCGCTCAAGGAGCAGCCCGATGTTATCGTTCACCTCGCCGCTCAAGCTGGGGTGCGCTACAGCTTAGAAAATCCTCGAGCCTACCTAGAATCGAACGTCACTGGCACGTTCAATGTAATGGAGATCGCGCACAAACTCGAAGTTGACCACCTACTAATGGCGTCAACCAGCTCAGTATACGGCGCGAATGAAAGCATGCCGTTCGGCGAACGCCAGAAATGCGATACTCCGCTAACCTTTTACGCAGCGAGCAAAAAAGCAAATGAAGCTATGGGGCATTCCTATGCGCACTTGTGGAATCTGCCGACAACTATGTTCCGATTTTTCACTGTCTACGGTCCATGGGGCTTAGCCAGATATGGCCTTTTTTAAGTTTACGAAAGCCATTTTAGCTGACGAACCGATCGACATTTACAACAATGGTAACATGTACCGCGACTTCACCTTTGTCTCAGATCTGGTGCGCGGCATTCGTTTGCTGATCGACACCCCACCAGAGCGGTCCAGCAGCGCGGATGATATCGCTGAGTATGACAGCTTGTCACCGGCCGCGCCGTATCGCGTCGTTAACATCGGCAACAATGACAAGGTTCGCCTCATGGACTTCGTGGAGGCGATCGAGAGTGCTTGCGAGCGCAAGGCGATCAAGAACTTTATGCCCATGCAAAAGGGCGATGTTCCTGCCACTTGGGCGGACGCAACCTTGCTGAAAAAGCTGACCGGTTACGTACCGAAAACGGATGTGCGAGAGGGCGTCAGTCAGTTTGTTGACTGGTACCGCGACTATTACAAAATCTAGAGTCGAGCGCGCTGGCTGCTCACCCAAGAATTCAGCCTTGCGGCGCTTCCTCAGCGGGTGCTTCAGCCGATTGTGTGGAGGCCGCTTCATTCGGCTCTGACTCAGTCAAAGCAGGCGGTCCCTCTTCGCCTGGCAGTGCCTGCGAGCGCTCCCGCTCCAGCCGCTCAAGATACTCACGCTCGATCTGTTCGACCCGGCTCTGCTCGGCGGCGGCATCAACATCAATGTTCGACAAACGCTCTTGGCGCGCTTGCTCGATCAGCTCGCTAAAGCGAACATCCTGGCCCTCTGCCCTGTCCTTGTACGCATCGTTGATCAATTGCTGCGTACAGCCGGTCAGACCGCCTGCGCCGGTTGGGCTGCACGACAAAGTGCCAAAAGCGCCAACCAATTCAAGGCTTTCCACCCTGCGCGACCAAGCCGTATTTTGCGGATTATCCGAAAAGCGCAAGGCGGGCGGAATACGGAACCGATCATCTTCCGGCAGCCTAGCGATCACGCAAATCGTACCCTCGGGGCACGGCGGGGCATCGTCATCGCCGTAAACATAGGCGGTTTGCACATCATCGGGCAGCGCCTCACCCTCCTGAGCCGAGGCAGGCGCAGCCACAAGCATGGCGGACACACCAAGCGTGAGACTGGCGATCAGGGTCTTACGGGGCAGCGACGTCATCGAATGTTCCTCACATGAATTTCTGAGCGCTATATCACACCATTCGCCGTGAACCATGGCTGAAGGGCGGCCTAGTACATCAAGCGCAGGCTAAATACGCTCGCTGATCTTGATCGCCGCGCGGCAGCCCAATCGGATCGCGCCTGAGAGCAGTCCGTAAGCAGGCGCTTTTTCCGCCCCATGGGCAATCGCCGCATCGTGATGCTCGCGCTCTTCCTCGCGGAATTTCTCAATCATTTCAGCCAGCTCTGGGTCAGCATTGTCTGCCTCAAGTTCGTCGAGCTGATCCGAGTAATGCTTATCGATCTCGGTTTCGACCGCCGCAGTGCAGGCCATCGCCGCCTCTGGGCCGAGCAAGGCTGTGCCAGCACCCAAAGCATAGCCTGCCATCGACCAGAACGGTTGCAGCACGGTCGGCCGCACGCCGCGCTTTGCCATCAAAGCGTCGAATTTCTCGCGGTGAACCCTCTCTTGCTCTGCCATATGCGCGATTTCCTGGCTGTGCGGCCCGCGATCGCCCATGACTGCCAGCTGACCTTCATAGATCCGCGTCGCGCCGAATTCTCCGGCTTGATCAACGCGGATCATGCGGTGGATGTCTTCGCGTTTCATGCTCGCTCCTGCTTGGCTATCAGTGCCAAGATGGTGATCCCACCGAGACATGAAAAGAGGAAGTTCCAACCCGCTAGCGAAACGCCAAAAAGGCTCCACGGCGCAACATCACAGCGCACCAGAGGTGTGCTGGTGTCCATAACCGACGCCGCTGCTCCCGGCCCCGAAGGAATGGTCGCGCAGCCGGTGATGCCTTCCCACCAGCCATATTCAACGCCCGCATGAAATCCGCCGATCAATCCTGAGATGATTACAGCCAGTCCAGCCAGGCTAAGCCACAGCCGCTTTGGCGCGGCAAAGAACCCCAGAATCGCAAAGCCGAGCGCCGCAAAATGGGGCCAGCGCTGCCACCAGCACATTTCACACGGAAACAGGTCAAAGCCATATTGCGAGACGTATGCACCGCCCAGCAAACCCGCCGGGAGCGCAAATGCCAGAGTTTGAGCGGCCTTCAACCGCGAGAAATCAGCCATAACTCGCCCGCTTTAGGCGGCTTATTCCCGCAGCGCCACCGAACTTGCTGTCGTGCGGCGCAAAGTCTCCAACGCATAGTGCAATTGGAAGTCCTCAACGCCCTGTTCCTCCAGCTGTTCAGCGGTCAGTTTGAAGCGCGGATCATCGATCTTATCGCCTTCAAGTTCGTCGTCCTTGAGGCCCAGCTCATTGACCAGATGCCCGCGCAGATCGCTCTCACGCGTCACATATTTGCTGCGCAGCGCATAATCGGGATCAGACAATTGCGGCACGGTGATATCCGGCTTGATCCCGCCTTCTTGCACCGAATGACCCGACGGCGTGTAATAACGCGCAGTGGTCAGCTTAAGCGCGGTGTCACGGCCCAGCGGCAGCAACGATTGGACGCTGCCTTTACCAAAGCTGCGATCGCCCATCACCAGCGCACGGCGATGATCTTGCAAAGCGCCTGCGACAATTTCAGAAGCCGATGCAGAGCCCGCATCGATCAGCACGATGACCGGAGTGCCCTCTGCCATATCGCCGCGGAACACGGTTTCGGCATCATACAGCAGGGTTTCACCGCGAGCGCGGCCGCGCTGCGATACGATCCGACCCTTGTCGAGGAACAGGTCGGACAAGGCGACTGCCTCGTCCAGACTGCCACCCGGGTTGGAGCGCAGATCAAGGATCAGGCCGCTGACCCGGCCGGTCGCTTCGGTCTGGATGGCTTGCCATGCATTGAACACGTCCTGGCCAACATCGGCGGAGAATTCGTTGACCGAAATTACGCCGACATTGCCCGCCTCCAGCTTGTGCGTGACCGGCTCTAGCTCAATCACGCCGCGTGTGACGGACACCTCCAGCGGTTCTTCACGCCCTGCCCTGAAGATCGTTAGCTCAATCGAAGTGCCAGCCTCGCCGCGCATCCGTGCAACGGCATCGTCCAAGTCACCGCCATAAATAAGATCGCCGTCAAGGTGCGTAATGAAATCGCCAGCCTTAATGCCGGCGCCTTCTGCGGGACTGCCACGGAATGGCGAGATCACTTTAACCGCGCCGTCTTCCATCACTACGGACAGGCCAAGACCGGAGTAATTGCCATCGATCAAGGTGTTGAGGCGCTGCAGGCTGCTGCCATCGAGATATGCCGAATGCGGATCAAGTGCCGCCAGCATCCCGTCAATCGCACCGCGAACCAGCACTTCGTCCTCGACATCCTCGACATAGCTCGCCTTGATCCGTTGATAGGTGGCGAACAATTTCGAAAATTCTGGACCAGCGCGGCCTTCCACTTGAGCCATGCTGGCCGTGGCGGTTGGGATAAGCGCGATGGTGGTCACGAGCGCTGCACTTTGCAGCAGGGCGATAAACTTCTTGGGCACGCAGGGCTCCTTTGGCGTAATATGCCATGTGTATCGCGCAAACTGTCTGAATGCCAGATGAGAGCGACCACATGAATTTTGTGCATCACATCGCGCGATTCTACGTGGGATGAGCAAGTGGTAGGGCGGCGGCTCGGCAGGCCTATGCCCTACAATTCTTACAGAAATTGCAGTGGGTTAACCGGCTTTCCGGCGCGCCTCAGCTCAATCGTTATTGCCGGATCCTGATTGGCGGCGACGCCCAACGGACTGCCGCTAACCAGCTGATCGCCAACCTCCGCATCACTGGTCGCAAGGCCAGTGACCAGGCTGGTCCAGCCATTTTCGTGCTCAATAATAACGATTCGCCCGAATCCCCGATACGGTCCCGAAAACGCCACTCGGCCAGCAGCAGGTGCGATCACTTGCGCTCCGGCAGCGGGCGCAATCACCACGCCGGTGCTGCGAGATCCGCTGTCGCGAAGCGCGCCAAAGCCAGCAACCGTGCGGCCTTGAACAGGGAGCTGAAAATCCGCCGGTGGGGCGATTTCATCGGCATCCTGGGACGGGGTCGGCGATGGCTCGATCGACACCTGAGATGCGCTTGGCTGAGCGGGCCGTAGGACCGGTCCGGATAATGCCGCAAGCTCGCGGCGCAATTCACTCGCATTACCCAGTTCGCCGATCAGACCATCGAGATCGCGTGCGTCCTCCGCCAGCGCCAATGCGCGTTCATTCTCCCTCGCGGCAATAGCGCGGGCTTCGCTCGAGTCCCGTCGCTGACGCGCCTCCAATTGGGTGAGCGCGGCTCTGCGTTCCTGCAAAACGCCTTCGCTACCGCGCAGATCAGCGAGCGATTCGCGTGCTTGATCTTCCAGCGCGCGGCCTTCGTCCAGATCGCTGCGCAAGGCAGCGGTGCGAGCGCGCACTTGCGGCACGGCGCTGTCGAGAACCGCGCGCACATAAACCGTTTCACGCAGAGAGCCGGGCTGCAATGCAGAAAGCGCCAGCGGCCTGCGAGACATCGCCTGCAGCGCGCCGGTTAAGCGCACCAAGGGCTCTTGCCGCTCCGCCAAGCGTGCACCGAGTTCCTCGCGCCGCGTTTGTGCCAGAGAATAGCGCGCCTGAGCCGCCGCAATCTCCGCTTCGGATTGTTGGACCTGCGCCGCCAAGGCCGCAGCCTCACTTGCTGTCTTTTCCGCAGCAAGCGCAGAGTTCTCCGCCGTTTCCGTCAGTTCAGCAGCGCGTTTTTGCGCATCCGCCGCCGCGCGCTGAGCGCGGGCCAATTGCTGGCGCGCCTCAGCCGGATCAAGCAGCGCAATATCGCGCTGAGCATTGCCATCAGGGACAAGCGCCGCAAAACCCGCAATCGCCAGTGCCATAGCGCCTGCGGTAGCTGAGATCTGCCTCTTCATGCGCGCCCTTTTGCCCGATCATTACGAGCGATGATAGGGGTGACCTGCAAGAATGGTTGAGGCGCGGTAGAGCTGCTCCATCAACATCGCGCGGGCAAGCAAATGTGGCCATGTCGCGGGACCAAACGCCAGCAACAAATCCGCCTCGGCGCGCTCTTCGCGGCTGTGCCCATCCGCAGCGCCAAGTACAAAGCGGGCCTCGCGAATGCCGTCATCGCGCCAGCGGCCAAGCAGTGCGGCGAAATCTTCGGAACTCATGGTTTTGCCGCGCTCATCGAGCAGCACGGTCTTAAGCGGCGCTTGAGGATCAGGCACTTTCCCGCCAGTTTCCGGCAATTCGGTGAGTTTCACCGGCCACGTCAGCCGTTTTTCATAGCGCGCTACCAGCTCCGCCTCGGGCGAGCGGGCGATCTTTCCGCGAGCGACGACATGGAGGAGAATGGTCAGAGCTCCCATTGGTGGAAGGAAGTGTTGTAAAGCACGAAAGCTATGCGACGCCGCAACGATCAGGCCCCTACAACGGGCAGCAAGGCCAAGAGGCCGCCCGCAGCGATGCGATCTTTGATCGCGTGAGCGAGGATAGCCAAGGCGGCGGATACCGCCGCTGGCGCTTGAAGTCAGAAAGCTAAGCTTTACCCATGCCGACTTCGCCGTCGAACGCCCACATCCGTTCCAGATTGTAGAAACTGCGCACTTCTGGACGGAACAGATGCACCACCACATCGCCTACATCGACCAGCACCCAATCGGCCGCTGGCAAGCCTTCAATGCGTACCGGGCCATGCCCAGTCTGCTTAACCGTTTCAGCCAATTTCTGAGCGATAGCGGCCACTTGCCGGGTCGAGCGACCCGATGCAATCACCATGTAATCAGCAATCGAGCTCTTTCCCTCAAGCGGGATCGAAACGATTTCCTGAGCCTGATCATCGTCCAGCTGACGCATCACCAATTCGTGCAATTCGTGCTTCGCCATATCAGCTGCACCGCCTGCTGGCGGGGCCACATTGGCATTGGACGCGGAAGTTTGTGCCTGATTCATAGGCGAATATAGAACTCCAGATACTGGGGTGGGTAAATGCAGGATCAGAAACGCCGAATATGCGCCTCATACTCCCTCCGATGCCTGAATCCGCCTGAACGTCAGCCGGTCTCGCACGCCTGCCTGCGAATATTGCGCCGCCCAATCCGCATTGGCACGGCGAATTGCCGTGGCCGAACGCGTGTCAGGATCGAAACGCAATAACACCAGTGCAGGTGCGCTCCATCGCCCCCGTTTTTGAAAACTGGCGGCGGGCACTCGGTAGCGCCTGAGCCAGGCCATAGCGGGGCTCGCCATAGCCTGGCCAGTATAGCCGGGCCGTGCGATCACCGCAATCGGCATTGTGCGCGCTATATCGCGCCAGGCCTTCCACCGGTGGAATTGCGCCAGATTGTCCGAACCCATCAGCCAGATAAATTCGCGCTTGGGATAGCGGCGCTTGAGCGCGCGCAAAGTATCGAGCGTGAAGCGCGTGCCGAGCTGCTGTTCGATGGCGGTCGGCACGATCCGCGCCCGGCGTGCTTGTTTTTGCGCCGATTGGACGCGGGCCGAGAGCGGCGCCATACCCTTGCGCGGTTTTAGCGGATTGCCGGGCGAGACAAGCCACCAGGCCTCATCCAGGCCCAGCGCATCAATCGTAAACAGCGTGATTCGCCGATGCCCGCCGTGCGCGGGATTGAAACTGCCACCCAGCAGACCAGTTCGCAGGCCTTTGCGCATACCGCTTGCGATCGGCTTATGGCCGCGCCTGGCCAGTGCCGCGCACCAGCCATTTGTAAGTGGTCAGACCCTCCAACGCGACAGGCCCACGAGCGTGCAGCCGCCCGGTGGCAATGCCAATCTCTGCGCCCAGGCCAAATTCAGCCCCATCAGCAAATTGCGACGAAGCATTGTGCATTACAATCGCGCTGTCGACATTGGCAAAAAACCGTTCTGCCGCCGAATGATCTTCTGTGATGATCGCATCGGTATGCGCGCTGGAATGCTCCGCAATATGCGAGAGTGCCTCGCCCATATTGTCGACAATCGCAGCGGAAACGACGGCGTCGAGATATTCGGTATCCCAATCCTCCGGCCCGGCAGGTTCTATGCGTGGATCAAGGCTTTGCGCCCGGCCATCGCCGCGCACTTCACAGCCTGAAGCCAGCAGAGCTTTGACGAGGTCCGCCGCCTTGGAGAAGTGCGCATCAATCAGCAGTGTCTCCATCGCACCGCAGATCCCTGTACGCCGCATCTTGGCATTGAGGACGATCTCTTGCGCCATTGCAGGGTTCGCGTCGGCATGAACATAGGTGTGGCAAATGCCATCAAGATGGGCGAGCACCGGGACACGGGCATCGGCCTGAACCCGTGCAACCAATCCCTTGCCGCCGCGCGGCACAATCATATCGATGAGTCCGCTGGCGCTCAGCATTGCGCCGACCATAGCCCGGTCTTGTGTTGGCATAATCTGCACTGACGCCGCTGGCACGCCGCCTTGGACAAGACCTGACGTAATTGCGGCGTGGATTGCGTGATTCGAGTGGACTGCCTCGCTACCACCGCGCAGCAGGGCGGCATTCCCGGCCCGCACGCACAGGGCCGCTGCATCAGCCGTCACATTCGGGCGGCTTTCGTAGATCAGTCCAATGACGCCAATCGGCACGCGTATCCGCGACAACTGTAATCCATTGGGCCGCTCGCTGGTGTCAACAATCTGGCCTACCGGATCAGATAGCTGCGCAACCGCATCCACGCCTGCAGCAATGCCCTCAACCCGCACCTCATCCAACGCTAATCGGTCAAGCATCGCATCTGGCAGGCTTGCCGTTTTACCGGCGGCAAGATCCTTCGCATTCGCTTCCAGGATCACGCTGACGTCACGGCGCAATTGATCGGCGGCGTGGTGCAGAGCGGCAGCACGCGCTTCGCTCGGCATGGAGGCAAGTTGACGCTGCGCCGAGCGGGCTGAGTTTGCCAGCTCTGTGACGATTTCATTAGCGCTGACTTGCTGAGGCAAAGTGGGAGAAATTGCTGTCATAATCCAGCGGTAATAGCACTGTGAAACAGCCCTGTCAGGTCCGCTGACGTCAAGGTCTAAACCCAAGCGAATCGGGCGTAAATGCAAGCCGAAATCGTCCAATTTGGGCGATTCTCTCAGTGCGAATCCCCAGGCGATAACCCACGGAAAACGGCGGCCTAGCGGTAATATTTCACCCAGATGAACGTTTCATCGCGTTAAGTTCACACTTCGCCCGGTCCGTTAACACTTAGATCTCGACCTTAGGCAGCCCGCTTGGTAGCGCCGCGATCAATTGAATTGGGGCAGAGAGAAAAAAGGGTTCGCCTTGCTAAAAGAAGGTTCCACCGCCAGCTGGCGTGACCAGCTGGATAAGTGGTTTCCTGACCGTGAGTTCTTTATGCGCTCGCAAGGTCAGGTCCGCTTCATCACATTCACATCGCGCATGCAGAAAATTGCAGCGGCGACAATCGTGGTGCTGGTTGTTGGTTGGGCCGTCACAATGGCGGCCATGGCATGGTCTAAATATCAGGCAGATGTGGACCGGCTTTCTCTACTCGAAAACGCAGCCAAAGTGGCCACCGCGCAAGAGCGCTTGGATACATATGGCGATGATCTGAGCGCCGTTGCAGAAGATTTGACTGCGCGGCAAAATTTCATCGAACAAATGACCGAGGCGCTGCCCGCTGATGTGAAAGATACCAGCGGCACGGTCACCGATTCGACCTCTGAAACGACAGAGATGATCGAAAAAGTCAGCGCTTCGTTCCCCGAAGCAGTGACATTGGCCAAAATCGAAGCGCGCCAATTGGCTTATGTCGAGCGAGTAACACGATTTGCTGATGAGCGCGCCAAACGCACGCAGAATGCACTTCGCAAACTCGGCCTTGATCCCAAGTCGATGGTTGATAGCGCCGATATTGAAGCGATGGGTGGTCCGCTGGAAATCCTCGCCACCTCTGCTGATGGCGGCATTGATCCACGGTTTGAACGCCTCGGCCTAAGTCTTGCCCGCATGGCAGCGCTTGAACGCGGCCTGGAATCAGTCCCGCAATTTACGCCAACAGATCTGTCGAAAACCACAGTTTCATCAGGCTTTGGCTATCGCCGCGACCCCTTCAACGGCGGCGGCGCGATGCATGGCGGCCTTGATTTCAAAGGGCCATCTGGAACACCGATCTATTCAGCGGCCAAAGGCGTCGTAACGTTCGTGGGCCGTAAGTCTGGCTATGGCAAAGTGGTTGAAGTAAGCCATGGCAATGGCATGATGACACGCTATGCTCACATGTCGCGGTTTGATGCTGTCGAAGGCGAGCAAGTTGCCGCTGGTGAAACCATCGGCGCAATCGGCAGCACTGGCCGTTCGACCGGACCGCATCTGCACTTTGAAGTGCGTATCAATGACCACGCGGTAAATCCGCGCCCTTTCCTGGAGACCGCCCCCAATGTTCTCAAAGAAGCCCGCGGAGCCAAATCAGCCCGCACCGCCTCAAACTAACCCTCAAGACAAGCCCCGAGGAAAATCCATGCCATCCAATTCTTCAACGTTTTCGGTGATCGGTTCTGACGTTTCGATCAAAGGAAATGTTTCCGCCTCTGCTGACCTTCACGTCGATGGCTCGGTTGAGGGCGACATCAAATGCACCTCGCTGGTTCAAGGCGAAACTTCGCTGGTAACCGGCGGGATCATGGCAGAGACCGCGCGCCTTTCTGGCCGCGTAACAGGCTCAATCAATGTTCGCGAATTGGTGATCCTGAAGAGCGCGCAAATCGAAGGCGATGTGCATTATGATGCACTGACGATTGAGCAAGGCGCTCAGGTTGACGGCCGCTTTGCCCCAAACGATCGGCGCAAGCCTGAAGCAAAGCCGGCCGCGCCCAAAGCTGGCGGTACCAAGCCAAGCGGCGATGAAGAGCCGCAGCTGAAGATCGCGCAATAAGCGAGCTGCGACACATTCAAACGATAGCAAGAGGCCTCGGATTTTCCGGGGCCTTTTTGTTTAAGGCGGCTTAAAGCCAGATCGCGCTTGGTGAGCGCGCTCCTAAGTGATCACTTCGGCTCGTAAGGCCTTGCGGTCGAGCTTGCCAATCATCGTCTTGGGTAATTCATCGCGGATCACGACTTTGTCGACCCGCTCGTGCTTGCCGATCCGGCCATTCAGCCAATCGCGCAATTCCACCGCGGTTTTCTCCGAATTAGCGCCGATGTCTGCCAAAGTCACGAAGGCCCTCGGCACTTCGCCCTTATAGTCGTCAGGCATGCCGATCACGAGTGCTTCCTTCACCGCATCGTTTTCGAGAATGACGTCCTCAACCTGGCTCGGGAAAACCTTAAACCCGCCAACCGCGATCATATCCTTGATCCGGTCGACGATCTTTAGAAAACCGTCCTCATCAAAGGTCGCAACATCGCCGGTGCGCAGCCATTGCTTGCCATTATGCTCAATGAATACGTCCGCCGCCGCCTCTGGCCGGTTCCAATAGCCGCGCATAATCTGCGGGCCGGAAATGGCGAGTTCACCGGGTTCGCCCGCCGGCGCGAGTTTGGCTGGGTCTTCCTTGTCCAGCAGTAGGATCTGGGTGCCCGCCACAACTTGGCCAATGGTACCGCGTTTGCGCGTGCCCGCGTAGGGATTGACCGACACGACACCGGAGCTTTCGGTGAGGCCATAACCCTCGACCAGGCGCACGCCGGTGACTTCTTCGAATTTGGCATGAACCGGCGCTGGCATCGGCGCGCCGCCAGAAATGCAGACCTTAAGTGAGGACACGTCAGTTTTGGCGAGATCTGGATGATCGAGCAGCGCCTGAAACATGGTTGGGACGCCGGGAAAGCCCGTAGTTTTGTATTTCTGGATGGTTTGCAGCACCTGCTTAGTTTCGAATCGCGGCACAATCGCAATTGAAGCTCCGCTCACGACTGCGTGATTAAGCAAAGCGGTGTTGGCGAAGACATGGAAGAACGGCAGTGCCCCCATGAACACCTCGTCCGAACCTTTGCCAAATGGGTTGATTGCGGCGACTTGCTGAGCGTTTGTGGCGAGCTGCGCATGGCCCAGCATCGCGCCTTTGGGCCGCCCGGTCGTACCGCCGGTGTATTGCAGCAGCGCCAAATCCTCGGCTGGATCAATCACCGGCAAGGTCGAAGGTGTTCCCGCTTCCCAACTGCTCCAATCCCATGCACCAAGCGTTTCGGCCCAGCTTTTCACGTTTGCGCTGAATTCAACCTTGGCGAGCTTACTGCGGCTGAGGGTCTTTAGCGCGAGGCTCTTCAGACCGGTGAGCATATCAGGCAGCGAGCCGACGATCAGCGTTTCGAGCGCAGAGGCGCTGAGCACTTTGGAAGCAGTTTCATAAAGCTCTGGAACGCCGAGCGTTACGAGCGCGCGCGTGCCGGAATCCTCAACTTGCCAGGTCAGTTCTTCAACCGAGTAGAGTGGCGAGAAGTTCACGACGATCGCGCCCGCCATCATCGCCCCATAATAGGCCGAGGCGTAGATCGGGACATTGGGAAGAAACAGGCCGACCCGGTCGCCCCTTTCGATACCCATTGCTTGAAGGCCCGCCGCGAACCGCTGAGCCTCGGTAAAAATCTCTCGATAAGAGAACGTGCGGCCCAAAAAATGCAGCAAGGGCGCGCTCGGATCACTACGAACCGAGCGTTCGAGCAGAGCTGGCAAGCTCATTAGCTCAAATTGCGAGATCCCATGGGGTGGGATGGTGATACGGCGCGTTATTGACATTCATGTCAGTAGCATGACGTATCCGACCAAAAGTCACAAGCGATTCTACGCGGTGCGCAGTATCTTTTTGAGCCATTTTGGTCGCTACCGCGTGAAATGCGCAGCGAATACGAAAAGGCCGCCACACAGGTTATCCTGCAGGCGGCCTTTCATCATGGCTCAAACTAAAACGCCAAAGCCAAATGGCGCGAGATCAGTCGTCCTTGGTCTCTTCTTCTTCGGCTGCGGGACCAGGCTCTGGCTCCGGCTCAGCCGCTGGCTCCTCTGCGTAGCCAGGCACCGTCTGTGCAACATCGCCGTTCTCTTCTGCTTCGCGCTTTGCGGCCAGCCATGCTTCGGCTTCCGCCTCTTGCGCAGCTTCTGCGGCGGCTTTGACATTGGCGTCACGCTCTGCCCGCAGCTCTTCGATCAGTTTTTCCTTGTCGCTGCGATCATCGCCGTCTGTCGGCACTTCTTCCGCAACAACGCCGGCGCGCTTGGCCGCTTTGGCAACAACCGCATCAAGCTCTCGTTGCGAGCACAGGCCCAAGGTTACCGGATCTTTCGGCTGAATGTTTTGAATATTCCAGTGCGAACGCTCTTTAATCGCGCCGATCGTGTTGCGAGTCGTCCCGATTAGCTTCGAGATTTGCGCATCGGACACCTCTGGGTGGCTGCGCAGGATCCAAGCGATCCCATCTGGCTTATCCTGACGCTTTGACACTGGCGTGTAGCGCGGGCCTTTGGTCCGAGTCACTTCGACCGGCGCCTTCTGCATCACCAAGGCGTAATTGGCGTCTGCCTGACCTTTGTCGATTTCGTCTTGGGTCAGCTCACCGGCATGAACCGGGTCGCGGCCGGTGTACTTGCTACCCGCAAGATCATCCGCCATCGCTTGAACTTCGAGAATGTGCAGACCGCAAAACTCCGCGATCTGTTCAAACGACAAACCCGTGTGATCGACCAACCAAGTGGCAGTCGCATGCGGCATGAGCGGCTTGGGTTGTTCCTTTGGCGCTTTGGCCATGAGGCAAACTCCGTTAAAAATTAAAAGGGCCGCCCCTTGCGGAGCGGCCGTTGCGAGACCGTAGATAGGCAATTGCGCGGCATTGAGCAAGCGAGTTCAGCATATGAAGTCGCCAGGTTCGCAATTCAGTCTGCAATTCCTCAGGATAAGGGCATGGCTTGAGCGCTAAAACTCACCCATCAGAGCTTCAATCCATTGGCGTAAAGCCTGGCAATCCTTGGATACGGTCAATCCAGGCGCGAACATGGCCGAAACCCTCAAGGTCGATCCCGCCTTGGTCTGCGACATGGGTATATGGAAACAAGACAATGTCGGCCAAAGTCACATCATCCCCGCACAGGAATGCCGACTCGCCCAATTGTTGATCCATCAGCGCAATCGCCGCTTCGCCCGCAGCCCTCTTGGCCTCAATTTGAGCGGACTGCTCTGGAGACAGGTTGGTTTCGCCCACAATTGCCAGCCAAAATCGCAGAGTCGCGACATTGGGCTCGTGATTGTATTGCTCGAAAAACATCCAACGCAGCATATCAGCTTGGGCAAAACGGTCTGGCGGGATGAGCGGTGAGCCCGAAGCCAGATACCAGCATGCCGCATTACTCTCTGGCAGAAAGCGTGTGCCTTGTCCTCCGTGGATTTGAAGAACCGGGATGCGGCCATTGGCATTGATGTTCTGAAGAAAGCTTGGCGTGCGAGTTTCGCCCTTCAGAATGTCATATTGAGTTGCAGTGATGTCATGCCCGACGAGCGCTGCGGTCAGCTTGATTTTAAAGCAATTCCTGCTGCGAGGGTCCTCGTGCAAGTGATAGGTTTCAGCCACCGCACACCTCCAGCACAATTTTGCCAATGTGATTGCCCGCTTCCATCCGCGCATGGGCCGCGGCGGCCTCTGCCAGGGGGAAAGTCTGATCCATAATCGGGGCTAGTTCTTCACTCACGAACAATGGCCAGGCATGGCGCGCGATTTCTTCCGCCAGCGCCGACTTAAATGCATCAGAGCGCGGCCGCAGGGTCGATCCGGTCAGCACAAGGCGGCGCATCATCACAAACGCCATATTGATCTCTGCCTTGGCACCGCCAAGGATCGCGATGGTGACATGCCGCCCATCCTCAGCCAGGCATTTGAGATTGCGCGGGACATAATCGCCCGAAACCATGTCGAGCACGATGTTCACGCCCTCGCCATTGGTGTGCTGCTTGATCACCTCGACGAAGTCTTCCGAGCGGTAATTGATCGCCAAATCCGCGCCAATCTCGCGCGCGGCGGTGCACTTCTCATCATCGCCGCAGGTCACGATCACTTCCGCGCCAAATGCCTTGGCCAGCATGATCGCCATGGTGCCAATGCCAGAGGTACCGCCATGCACCAGCAGACGCTCCCCATCGCATGCCAGACCGCGTTCAAACACATTGTGCCACACCGTGAACAATGTCTCTGGCAAAGCAGCGGCCTTTTCCAAGGGCATATCATCAGGCACAGGCAAGCAATGCTGCCACGGGGCGGTGCAATATTCCGCGTATCCGCCGCCCGGCGTGAGCGCCGCAACCCTGTTGCCTAGCATTTCTGGGGGAACATCAGTCCCCACCGCCACCACTTCGCCCGCAACCTCCAACCCAAGGATCGGTGAGGCCCCAGCAGGCGCGGGATAATTGCCAGAGCGCTGAATGCAATCGGGCCGATTGACCCCGGCAAAAGCCACACGGATCAGAACGTCTTGTGGACCAGGCTGCGGAACGTCCACTTGCCCCAGCGTCAGGACATCGGGTCCGCCCGGCGCCTCGAAACCAATCGCCTGCATATGCTGCGGAAGTGCCGCCGAATTGTGATCGACCATCGTGTTCGCCCCTTGCCACGCTTCATTGGCCTGCCCCTTGCCCCGGGTCAGACGCGAGAAACTTCGGTAGTGGTGGCGATTAACGATGGCGCGGATTGACAGCAAGCCGTCCCGCTTGCGATGTTGTGAACCAATATGGAAGAAGAAGACCTGCCACGCACAAAAGGAGACGCCGCGAGCAAGCTCGCAGCGGAAGATTTGGCGCCCTATTCACAAGACGAATTGGACGAGCGAATTGCTCTGTTAGAAGCTGAAATCGCTCGAGTTTCTTCTCATTCCGCAAAGACAGCCGCGCATATGCAAGCGGCCGATGCGTTGTTTAAGAAGCCCGGCGGATAGGTCTATCCCAGAACCGCTCGCCCGATTTATGCCGTCTTGTGGGTTTAGCCTATGTGCAGAGTCGCAATTATGAAAGGGCGTCCCATATATGCTGCAAACGCCCCGATCTGCGCTTTCGCGCAGATCAACAGCTAGCCAAACAGTTTAAAGCCTAAAGCCAGAGACAATCAGACCCATGCCCAGTTTTGCCCAGAACCTAGAGAAAACGCTGCATCATGCGCTTGGCCATGCGTCGGAGCGGCGACATGAATATGCCACGCTGGAGCATCTGTTGCTCGCGCTCATCGATGATGAAGACGCAGCCCAGGTGATGGCCGCATGCGGGGTTGACTTGGCTGAGCTTGGCGAGGTCGTGAAGCAGTATCTTGATCAGGAATATCAATCACTTAAAACAGAGGAAGAGGCCGATCCGCAGCCAACTGCTGGTTTTCAGCGAGTGATTCAGCGCGCCATTCTGCATGTGCAATCCTCAGGCAAGGATACGGTCACAGGCGCCAATGTGCTGGTCGCACTGTTCTCTGAGCGCGACAGCTATGCGGTCTATTTCCTGCAACAGCAGGATATGAGCAGGCTCGATGCGGTGAGCTATATCAGCCACGGCATTGGCAAGGGCGGCCGCCAACTGGAGGCGAAATCTGCTCAGGGTTCTGACGAACCGCAGCCGGAAGGCGGCGAGAAGCCTGCCGAAGCGGCGAAGAAAGAAACCGCGCTCGATCAGTTCACCGTCAATCTCAATGCCAAGGCGGAGGCCGGGAAAGTCGATCCGCTGATTGGCCGCGGACCGGAAGTTGATCGGACAATCCAAATCCTGTGCCGCCGCAGCAAGAACAATCCGCTTTACGTTGGCGATCCCGGCGTTGGTAAAACCGCGATTGCCGAGGGACTTGCGCGCAAAATCGTCGAAGGCGAAGTGCCAGAAGTGCTCAACGAGGCGGTGATCTACTCACTCGATATGGGCGCCTTGCTGGCTGGCACGCGCTATCGCGGTGATTTTGAGGAGCGTTTGAAGCAGGTTGTGACCGAGCTTGAAGGGATGCCGCATGCGGTGCTCTTCATCGATGAAATTCACACCGTTATCGGCGCAGGCGCGACCAGCGGCGGGGCGATGGACGCGTCTAACTTGCTAAAACCGGCCCTGTCCGGCGGCACCATCCGCTGTGTCGGGTCAACCACCTACAAGGAATTCCGAAATCACTTCGAAAAGGACCGCGCGCTGCTGCGCCGGTTTCAGAAAATCGATGTGAATGAGCCGACGGTGGAAGACACCATTAAGATCCTCAAAGGGCTTCGGACCGCCTTTGAAGAGCATCACAATGTGAAATACACGCCCGACGCGCTGAAGACTGCGGTCGAGCTGTCGGCGCGCTATATCAATGATCGCAAACTGCCGGATAAGGCTATCGACGTGATCGACGAGGTGGGCGCGATGCAAATGCTGCTGCCGCCCAGCCGCCGCAAGAAGAAGATCACTGCGCGCGAGATTGAGCAAGTGATCGCAACTATGGCGCGCATCCCACCGAAATCAGTCAGCAAGGACGACAAGAAGGCGCTCGAGAACCTCGAACGCGATCTGAAGCACGTCGTGTT
The DNA here is from genome assembly GCF_057364945.1 of Erythrobacter sp. SN6-5. NCBI lineage: Bacteria > Pseudomonadati > Pseudomonadota > Alphaproteobacteria > Sphingomonadales > Erythrobacteraceae > Erythrobacter > Erythrobacter sp. SN6-5. The sequence continues at coordinate 973,414 of NZ_CP200282.1, read as the reverse complement.
TGGCCAAGATGAGGCAATCCACCGCCTTTCGACGGCCATGAAGCTGTCCCGCGCTGGTCTGCGCGATCCGGACAAGCCAATCGGCAGCTTCCTGTTCAGCGGTCCAACCGGCGTTGGTAAGACCGAGGTTGCGCGTCAACTCGCCTCGATCATGGGCATTGAGCTGAAGCGCTTCGACATGTCGGAATATATGGAACGCCACAGCGTTTCGCGCCTGATCGGTGCGCCTCCGGGCTATGTTGGTTACGACCAAGGGGGCCTTTTAACCGATGCGGTTGATCAGAACCCGCACTGTGTCCTGCTGCTCGATGAGATCGAGAAGGCTCACCCGGACCTGTTCAACATCCTGCTTCAGGTGATGGATAATGGCCGTCTGACCGATCACCACGGCAAAACGGTCGATTTCCGCAATGTCGTACTGATTATGACGACCAATGCCGGCGCATCCGACATGGCGAGCCAGGGCATCGGCTTTGGTGACGTGTCTAAGGAAGATGCAGGCAGCGAGGCAGTGAAGAAGATGTTCACGCCGGAATTCCGCAACCGTTTGGATGCGATCGTGCCATTCGCCTATCTCGGCAAGAGCACTGTTGCCCGCGTGGTCGACAAGTTTATCCTGCAACTCGAACTGCAACTGGCCGAGCAAAACGTGCACATCCAGTTTGACGGTGATGCGCGCGATTGGCTGGCCGACAAGGGCTATGACAAGCTCTATGGCGCACGGCCAATGGGCCGTCTGCTACAAGATAAGATCAAGCAACCGCTCGCCGAAGAGCTGCTGTTCGGTAAGCTGGCCGATGGCGGTGAAGTGCATGTTGGGATCAAGGACGGCAAGCCAACCTTCGAGCTCACCCCCGCCCCGCCCAAGGCCAAGCCGAAGCGCAAGGCGCCAGCGAAGAAAAAGCCCGCGGCAAAAAAGGCACCGCCTGCAAAGGATAGCAGCGATACCAAGCCCGAGGCCTCTGGTAGCGATACGGGCGGCAGCGACACGGGAGGCGGCGATAGCGAGGGCTAAGCTGCACAAAATTAAAGGAAAGGGCGCGCGCCAGCATACGGTTCGCGCCCTTTTTCGTATCTAAGCCATGAGCAACCCATTCTCATGGATCCAGCCTGAGCCCTGGGGCGTGCAAATCGCCCCTGCCAATTGCTGGATCGACCCCGGCCGCGCGGTTGACCGAGCGCTGGTGACCCACGGCCATGCCGATCACGCACGCGGCGGACACGGCGAAACCATCGCCACGCCGGAAACATTGGCGATCATGGCCCTGCGCTATCGCACTGGTATCGAGAACGGTGAGGGAGAGATGCCCTCCAAGGCCACGCCGGTGCAATATGGCGAAACGATCAGCCTGCCTGGCGGCGTAAAGGCGCGCTTCATTCCGGCTGGCCATGTGCTGGGCAGCGCGCAAATCCTGCTGGAGCATGCGGGAGAGCGAGTGGTAATCACCGGTGATTACAAGCGGCGTCACGACCCCACATGCGCTCCGTTCGAAGTGGTGCCATGTGACGTGTTCATCACCGAGGCGACCTTTGGTCTGCCCGTGTTCGTTCACCCACCAATTGAGCGGGAAATGGCCAAACTGCTTGGTGTACTGGCCGCCAATCCGGACCAATGCGTCGCGGTGGGCGCCCATGCTTTGGGCAAGGCGCAGCGCGTGATCGCAGAACTGCGCGCGGCGGGCCATGACCAGCCGATCTATCTCCACGGCGCAATGGAGAAGATGTGCCACCTCTATGAAGAGCATGGCGTGGATCTGGGCAAGCTGCGGCTAGTCGCGGATGCGGACAAGGATGATATGCGCGGGCACATTGTGGTCGCGACACCGGCGGCACTCAACGATCGCTGGTCGAGGCGGCTGCCCGACCCAATTACCGCCATGGCGAGCGGTTGGATGCGGGTACGCGGCCGGGCGCGGCAACGCGGCGTTGAATTGCCGCTGATCATCTCTGACCACGCCGATTGGAACGAGCTGACCGACACCATCGGAGAGGTGAATCCAGCGGAAACCTGGATCACTCATGGCCGCGAAGAGGCGCTGCTGCGGTGGTGCGAACTGGGCCAACGAAAAGCCCGCGCGCTGGCAATGATCGGGCGCGAGGAAGAGGGCGAATAGGTGGAAGAATTCGCCGCCCTCCTCAATGCACTTGTCTATACGACCAGCCGCAATCGCAAGCTGGCGCTGATCGCGGCCTATTTGCGTGAGACGCCCGACCCTGATCGCGGATGGGCATTAGCGGCTCTGACGGGATCAGTTGATTTTCCAGCGGTGAAGGCAAACACGTTCCGCAACCTTCTAAAAGAGCGCGTCGATCCGGTCTTATGGACGCTGAGCCGCGATTTCGTTGGTGATACAGCTGAGACCGCGAGCCTGCTGTGGCCAGAAGGCAGTGCTTCTGCTGATAAGTCACCCAGCATTGCGGAGGTGGTGGAGACGCTCTCCGCCCTCACCCGCTCCAGCGCCCCCACCGAACTGCCCAAACTGCTCGACCGGCTCGATGAGAACGGCCGCTTTGCTCTGATCAAATTTGCGACTGGCGGCATGCGGATCGGGGTCTCCGCCCGGCTCGAGAAGACGGCGTTCGCGCAAAGCTTCGATGTCTCGGTCGAGGAGGTGGAGGAATATTGGCACGCGCTGGAGCCGCCCTATGCGGAGCTGTTCGCCTGGGCTGCCGATGGCGGTGATCCGCCGGATGTCACCAACCGGCCGATGTTCCGACCATTCATGCTCGCCCATCCGCTAGAAGACGAGGAATTGGACCTCACTCACTATGCCGCAGAATGGAAATGGGACGGCATTCGCGTGCAATTGGTGCGGGTGAATGGCGAAACGCGGCTCTATTCCCGCTCTGGCGATGATATCTCGGCGACCTTCCCCGAATTGCTTGATGTCTTGCCAATCGATGCCGTGGTCGATGGCGAATTGATAGTGCGCGGCTCAGTCCAAGGCGGCGAGGCAGGCGGCGCGGCCAGCTTCAACGCCTTGCAACAGCGACTTGGCCGGAAGAAAGTGCGTAAGAAGATGCTCGCTGAGCTGCCGGCCTTCGTGAGGCTCTATGATATCTTGCTGCTGGAAGGCAAAGATCTGCGCGACCTGGGTTGGGAGCAACGCCGTACAGCTTTGGAGACGGTGATGCCGCGACTTCCGGACAGCCACTTTGACCTTTCGCAAATAGTTGCGGCGCGCGACTTTGCGCATCTCGCCGAAATCCGCGAAGGTGCTCGCCAGGATGCAATCGAAGGCCTGATGCTGAAGCGCAGAGACGCGCCCTATATCGCCGGGCGCAAGGTCGGCCTGTGGTATAAGTGGAAACGCGACCCGCTGCTGGTGGATTGCGTGCTGATGTATGCGCAGCGCGGCTCTGGCAGGCGGTCGAGCTTCTATTCGGACTACACGTTCGGATGTTGGGACGGCGATCCAGACGCAGGCGCAGAATTGCTGCCCGTGGGAAAGGCATATTCCGGTTTCACCGATGCCGAGCTGAAGAAGCTCGACAAGCTTGTGCGCCAGACAACCCTCAATCGGTTTGGCCCAGTGCGCGAGGTGGAGCGCACACTGGTCTTCGAGGTTGCCTTCGACAGTGTGCATTCAAGCAAGCGCCACAAGAGCGGCTTGGCCATGCGCTTCCCGCGCATCCACCGCATCCGCTGGGACAAGCCAGTGCATGAAGCGGACTGGTTGGACAACCTAAGGTCGCTCATCAGGGATTGACCAATCACGCCCAGCATCTAAGTTGCAAAATGCAACTGGAGGTCACAATGCCCATCACTACCTATCGCAATATGCTCACCGCACTGTCTGGAATGCTGGACAAAGCAGCCGCCCACGAAGTCGCCGATACGATCATTGATGGCCGCCTCGCGCCGGATATGCTGCCTTTCGCAACACAAATCCGGATGCTGGTCAATTTTCCGCGGCAATCGCTAAACACGATCTCAAGCGCTGAACTGGCATCGAATGAAGATGATCCAACCACTCTGGCGGAGGCAAAAGCGAGGATTGCTGAAACTCTGGCGATGCTCGATACCTTTGATGAACAAACACTCCTGCCTGACGACAGCATGGTCGATCTGGCACTGCCAAACGGGATGAAATTTCGCTTGTCCGTCACCGATTATGTCGCCGACTGGTCATTTCCGAACTTCTATTTCCACACCAGCATCGCCTACGCGATTATGCGCAGCCTGGGTGTAGAGCTCGGCAAGGCCGATCTGGTGCCGCACATGCTGCGGCATCTGAACACGCAGGGTTAGGCGGAAATGCGCGGCGAGGTGTTATCCCAGCGCCTCGCCTACCGCCTCAGCATGGTGCTTCGCATTCTCGGCATAGTGCGCCACGCCCAGCCGCATGCCTGCAATCGCTGCATCGTTTAGCTCGCGCAGCGGCTTCGCCGGGCGACCTGCCCACAGCATGCGCGGCTCCATCACCTTACCCTCGGTCAGCATCGCACCCGCTGCCAACATGGCGTCAGAGCCGATAACGGACTTATTCATCGCAATCGCGCCCAGCCCCACAAACCCGCGGTCCGCAATCGTGCAGCCGTGCACCATCGCCATATGACCGATCAGCACGTCATCCCCGATGATCAGCGGACAGCCATCGGGATCGCCCGGTTTTGGCCCGTCGCAATGCAGCACGCTGCCATCCTGCACATTGGTCCGCTCGCCAATGCGGATTGGCGCAACATCCGCGCGCAGCACGCAATTGTACCAGATCGAACTGCCTGCGCCGATCTCAACATCGCCTATGATGGTACAGCCAGGCGCGATAAACGCGGTTTCGTGAATCTTGGGCGTCTTGCCGTGGATAGCGATGATATTGACACCGGGGTGCTGCGAGGCGGAGTTCATTTATGGTTCTCCCATTGCTCGCGAGTGAGCGAGTATTGAATGGTTGGATTGTGTTCGGGGGCAAAGAACGGATCATCAAAGTCAAGCTCTGGACGACGCTGCATGCCGAGCTTCTCCATAAGTTTCCAACTGCCGATATTGCTCTCGCTGGTGAGCGCAACCAGATGCGGAGCGCTATGCGTGTCAAACGCCCAATTGATCACGGCGCGCATGGCTTCTTCTGCCAGACTCTGGCGCCAGCGATCCTCGCGCACGAGCCAGCCAATCTCATGATCGCCAATATTGGGCGCAAGCGGGTTAGAAACGCGTTTCATCCCGCAATGCGCGACCAGATCGCCGGTTTTGCGGTCAAACGCAAACATGAAGCCGAAGTCATCCTGCGCGAAACCAGCGCGCGAGGCCTCGTGCTTCTCCGCCAACTGCTCAGCCGTGCGCGGACCGCCCAGCTTGGCCATCACAGCTGGGGTATTGAGATGCTGTAGGTGTGCTTCGAGGTCATTTTTGCCAATCTGGCGCAGCTCCAATCGCTCGGTCGTCAGCACAATCTCACCCATTTTGTGCTTCCCACTCGTCTTTCTCGATTCGATAGACGATTATGTTTTCGCCTTCTGCCCAAGAGACGGTGTCTGGGAAATCCATATCGGGTCGGCGCCGCATCCCGATCTTTTTCATAAGACCCCAGCTTGCGGCATTGCCATCCACTGTCAGCGCAATGACATGGGGCGCGCCAAATTTGCGAAAGGCGATCTCAATCGAAGCCAAAGCCGCTTCTTTCGCGTAGCCTTGGCCCCATGCGCTCTCGCGTAGGCGCCATCCCGCCTCCATATCGCCGATTGGCCCCTTGGGTTCATTGCAGCGCTTTAGGCCGCAAAATCCCAGGATTGCTCCGTCTGATTTACGCTCTACCGCCCAGAAAGTGTGGCCGTGATCGGCATGATACCCTTCTAACCGGCGGCGCGCGCTGTCTTGACCGGCTCCGTCGATCACACCCCCCAGCCATTGCATCACCGCTGGCGTGTTTGTGCCTTCCCAGAACTCGGGCCAGTCATCCTCCCGCCAATCGCGCAGGACGAGCCGCTCCGTCTCGTGGCGAAAGTCAGCCATTCAAAAGGCGTGCCGCATGGGCGGCATGATAGGTGAGTATCCCAGAGCATCCCGCGCGCTTGAACGCCAGCAATGTCTCCATAACCAGAGCATCGCGGTCTCCCGCGCCCGCCGCGACAGCAGCCTCGATCATCGCATATTCGCCGCTGACCTGATAGGCGAACACAGGAACGCCAAATTGGCCCTTCACGCGTGTTGCAATATCCAAATAGGCGAGGCCCGGCTTCACCATTACACTATCGGCTCCCTCCGCTAGGTCAAATTCCACCTCGCGCAAGGCCTCCAGGGTGTTGGCAGGGTCCATCTGATAGCTTTTCTTATCGCCCTTCAGCAGACCGCCAGAGCCAACTGCATCGCGGAACGGCCCATAAAAAGCACTCGCATATTTCGCGGCATAGCTCATGATCTGGACATTGGTGTGCCCGGCCATTTCCAACGCCATACGGATTGCGTGAATGCGCCCATCCATCATGTCTGACGGAGCAATGATGTCCGCGCCCGCCTCCGCTTGATTCAGTGCCTGATCGACCAGCATCGCAACCGTTTCATCATTCATCACGTAACCCGCATCATTGAGCAGACCGTCCTGCCCATGCGCGGTGTAGGGGTCGAGCGCGACATCGGTCAGCACGCCGATTTCATCGCCGCACTCTGCCTTGATCGCACGGATCGCACGGCACATCAGATTGTCGGGATTGTGCGCCTCTACGCCGTCATCGCTGCGCTTGTCCGCCTGAGTGTTGGGGAACAAGGCGATGACCGGAATACCCAGAGCGATCGCCTCTTTCGCGCGCTCCACAATGCCGTCAACCGACCAGCGCGAGACGCCGGGCAGCGTCGCAATCTTCTCTTCCACTCCCTCACCATCAGTGACAAATAAGGGCCAGATCAAATCCGCCGAAGTCAGCACGGTTTCGCGATGCAAGGCACGGCTCCATCCGGTGGAGCGAGTGCGGCGAAGGCGGGTGTTGGGATAGCTGCCAGTCATGGGCAACCTGTTGCCGCAATTTTTGAGCGCGTGCAATCACGCCTCAAATTCTGGAGCTAGGTGGAGAAGCAAGCCTCTTTAAAAACAGGCGCGCTATTCCACCTCTTTGACGGTATCGAGCTTCTCGATCTCGCGCAGCGGCTCTGCCACCTCGTCGCTGGTCGGGGTCAGGTCTTTGAGCGCTAGGCCGGGTTCAACGGTCTTCAAACGGCCAAGGGCTGCTCGAAATTTCTTGAGCTCCTCGCCAGACAATTGCGCTCGTGTAACGAACTTGACGCTCGCCGGGTTAATCGCACGGCCGCCACGGTACATTTCATAGTGTAGATGCGGGCCAGTGGAGAGGCCGGTTGAACCAACATAGCCGATCACTTGGCCCCGCCGGACATTTTGCCCGCGGCTGACTGACATTCTACTCATATGGCAATAGCGGGTTGACAGATTGCCGCCATGATCCAGCTTCACCGCATTGCCGCAGCCGCCAGCACGGCCAGCCGAGGTCACGCGCCCATCGGTAACGGCAACGATTGGAGTGCCATGGCGCGCGCGGAAATCCATGCCCGAATGCATCCTACGATAGCCGAGGATCGGGTGGCGGCGCATGCCAAAGCGCGAAGAAATCGGGCCGGGTACAGGGGCGACCAAGCCGCCCCGCTGCTCACCAACACCAGAAGCCTCATAAAAACGGCCATCTTCGCCCCAGCGCATCAATTGCGTCTTGGACGTTCCGCCGCGATCAACGCCAGCATAGAGCAATTTGCCCGCCTGGCGTTCGCCCGTGGCGGCGCGGCGGTATGAAATGATCATATCGAACTCGTCGGTCGATCGAACCTCGCGGTCCATATCGATCTGCTCATCAATCGCCTTGATGTAATCTTGCACGGCGCTGGCTGGAGCGCCAGCAGCACGCATGGAGCGGTACAGGCTATCACCCACGGTCCCGCGAATGCGCAAAGGTGTCTCATCCACGCGGATGATATTGCGTTCGAGCGCCAAAGCCCCGCTTTCCCGAGTGATCGCCAATTCCAGGTCGAACCGGGCGCGGAAGGACAGCTCATCAAGCGGGCGAGGTGCGCCATCCGCTTCCCGCCGACCCAAGATAATGTCCATTTGCGTGCCAGCATCGATCTCGCTGAGCGGCATTGCACCAGAAACAAGCTCGCTTACCCGGCTAACGTCGCTAGACGAAAGGCCTGCACGGCGGAGCATGCTTTGAAAGCTGTCACCCTCTGCCAAAATGGAAACCAGCTCAATTTGTGGGCGTTCCGGCGCGCTGGCCAGCGGAATAACCTCAGGCGTTGGGCTCATCCGGCGACCAGAATCGGCGCCCAGAGCCAGCGGCATAATCATCTGGCTGCGCAGCTCATCATGGGCGGCAGCATCAATTTTCATCGCTGGCCGGGCCTCAAGCGGGCTCATATCCGGCCAGAAGGCGAGCGCCACAGCGGCCAGGCCCACCATAGTGCCGAACCCACGGAACCAGCGGCGACTGCCGATATTACTTGCCAAGTCAGGAGCAAGATCAATCCCGGCTAGGCGATCTTCGACTGAATGTTTCCATTCGTCATAGCGATCGCGCCAAGTGCCAGCGCGATTCAGCGAAACTTTGGTAGAAACGGCGGTGCCGGTATCGTCCGTTTGCGGAGCGTCATCACCAAAATAGCTAAACAGGTCTGCGTCACCTTGCGCTTCGCATGCGCCCGCATCAGGAGCCTTGAGATTCGCATCAGCCACGCCCGTCAGTTCCGCAGAATCTGCAGAACTGGCGATTTCGCCATCAGCAATGTCGCGTGCGTGATCCAACTCGCATCCTAAAACTGGCAAGGCTTGCTAATCCTGCGCACAGCCGAATCTGGTGGCGCATCACCTCTATTGGCTGATTTCCTGCACGATTAAAGTAAATGCTGCCTTAACTCACGACCAAAGGACTCGCCCAAGCGGTGACTTGTGGAGAACCTGCCCAAGGGATTACCCGCGGGTTATTGCAGCAGGCCGATCGCGGTGACACAAGCGGAAATGTGACTGCCCAACACTCTTGGAACCCCAGCCAAAATCACAGCGATAGCCGCGTTCGAGCCGTGCTCGGGCCGACCAATACTGGCAAGACGCATTTGGCGATCGAGCGGATGTGCGCCCATTCCAGCGGGATGATGGGCTTTCCCCTTCGGTTGCTGGCGCGGGAGGTTTATGACCGGGTGCGCGCGATCAAGGGCGATGCGCAAGTCGCGCTGATTACGGGTGAAGAGCGGATCGAGCCGGAAAACGCACGCTATTTCTGCTGCACGATGGAGGCGATGAACCGCACCGGAGGCAATCACGCTTTTGTCGCCATTGACGAGGCTCAGATCGGTGCGGATCCGGAGCGCGGCCATATCTTCACCGACCGGCTGATCAATGCGCGCGGCCGCGAAGAGACGATGATCCTCGGTTCAGCCACGCTGGAGCCAATCATCAAACAGCTGGTCCCGCGCGCTGAGTTGGTCGAACGCCCACGTTTCTCCACCCTCACCCATGCAGGCCAAACCAAACTGTCGCGCCTGCCCCCGCGCAGCGCGATCGTCGCCTTTTCAGTCGAACAGGTATACGCGATGGCTGAGATGCTCCGCCGATTCAGAGGCGGCGCAGCGGTGGTGATGGGCGCACTATCGCCGCGAACCCGCAATAAGCAGGTCGAATTGTTCCAGAATGGCGAGGTTGACTACATCGTCGCCACCGATGCGATTGGCATGGGCCTCAACCTCGATCTGCATCATGTAGCCTTCGCCGCGCTGAGTAAGTTTGATGGCCGCCGCAAACGCCGCCTCACTCCGGCGGAGATGGCGCAGATCGCCGGACGGGCGGGTAGGCACCAGACCGATGGCAGTTTCGGCACCCTTGCCGGGGGCGGCACCCGCAATGGCGCCCTGCTCGAATTCGCTGAGGACGAGATTTACGCGATTGAGGAACATCAGTTCGCGCCGCTTACTAAGCTGTTCTGGCGCGAGGCGGAGCCGCGCTTTGACAGCATTGGCACTTTGATCGGGGATCTAGAGAGCAAGCCTCAAAGTAATGTTTTGACGGCAGCCCCCAGAGCGATTGACCTCGCTGTTCTGAAACGTCTGGCCGAGGATGATCTGGGCCGCACGGTTCGCGGCAGCGGGCAGGTCCGGCGGTTTTGGGAAGCATGCTGTCTTCCTGATTTCCGGCAAATCGGCCCTGACAATCATGCCCGTTTCGTCGCGCGGCTCTGGCAAGATATGGCCGATGGCTATATCGGCGCAGACTTTGTCGCGGCGCGGATCGCAGAGCTGGACCGCACGCAGGGTGATATTGATACACTGCAGGGTAGGATCGCTGCGATTCGATCCTGGGCCTATATTTGCCAGCGCCCCGATTGGGTGCTGGCGCGAGATGAGATGGCTGCGCGCGCCCGCGCGGTCGAAGCAAAATTATCGGATGCGCTGCATGGGCGGCTCACCGAGAGGTTCGTCAATCGGAGGACGACAATACTTATGAAGTCGCTGGGACAGGATGCCAATGCATTGCCAGTTACGCTGGAGCCCGATGGGCAAATGTGCGTTGAGGGCGAGCCGATTGGTCGGCTCGATGGGTTTCGCTTTGTAGTCGACCCCAATGCGACCGTGGCGGACCGGAAAATGCTGCTCGCTGCTGGGGAGAAAGCACTACCGACTATCTTGACCCAGCGGGCCAATTGGCTGCTGGCCGAGGGGCTTGGCGAATTGGAATTGTCACGCGGTGCGATCCGCTGGCAGGATCGCACTTTGGCCGAGATCAGCTTTTCAGCGAACTCTGGCCCAGAGGATTTTGCGGCGCCGCGCCTGTTATTGGCACGCGATATCTCGACCTTGCCAGAGGTACCGAGGACCGCATTGGAAGCAGGTCTGACTCAATGGCTGACAGGGCAGCTAGAACCGCTTGAGCCATTGCGCAAGCTGACCGAGGCGGCGCGTGACCCAGAGGCTGGATCGCAAGCGCGCGCTCTGCTGCACATCCTGATCGATGCACGCGGCGTGGTGACCCGTGAAAAGGCCGGGCTGGAACATCTGCCTAAAGAAATGCGTCCGTTCCTGCGCAAATTGGGCATTACTTTTGGCGCGCTCGACATTTTCGCCGCGCCTTTGCTGAAACCGGCCCCGCGGCAATTGTTGCACGCGCTGGGTGTCGACAAACGTCCGCTTAATCCTGCCATGTTGCCGGTCATCCCCGAGGCAAAGGGCCTGCCTGCAGGATATCTTCCAGCTCGACAGTCAGGCGATCCGGGTTGATCTGGCGGAGAAGATTTTCCGCGCCGCCTTTGATGCGCGCGGCAAGGCTCAAGAAAAGGCGGGCAAGCAGCGCAATCTGAAGTTTGGGCTTGATCTCGCGCTGCCGGTCTCGATTGGTCTTGAGGAAGACAACGCCCGCCGCCTGCTAAGCGCTGCTGGCTTTAGAGTGCAACGCGCCCGTGCGCTGGCCGAGGGTGCATTTGGCCCGCCCGCACCGGACAGCTGGACCTGGCGGCCCAAGCGCGCTGGAGAGGACAATCCGCGCCGACGCCGCCTCAATGCCAAAAACAAAGGTGCTGGCGCAGACCACAAGCACGCAGGCGGCAAGAACAAGGGCGCGAAGCACAGCAAGGCGGGCAAAGGCCCACCCCTGGGACGGTCGCAAAACCGCAGCAAAAAGCCCGACACTGGCCCTGCCAAAGCCAGCGGTGCCTTCGATGCTTTGGCGGATCTCTTGCGCTAATGCGGCTCGACCGCTTGCTGGTCTATCTCAGATCTCGCGCGGACCCGATCGCGCGCGCAAAAGATGATCGCAAGCCGCTCTTTACGCTGCAATAGAAAGCATGTGATGCGCCCTAGCGAAGATGTTGTAGCAGGCGATGTGCTGACTTTAGCAATCGGTAATGAAGTGCGCGTAGTTGAGATCACATCGCTGCCAAAGCGGCGCGGATCACCCGACGAAGCACGCACGCACTACCGCGAGCTTGACCGCGCTGGGTAAAGCGCACTAGCAGCGCTCGAAACGGTATCGAAAGAAAGCCTTACCTCATGACTTACGTCGTCACCGACGCCTGTATCAAATGCAAATACACTGATTGTGTCGAAGTGTGCCCGGTCGATTGCTTCTATGAAGGCGACAACATGCTGGTGATCAATCCCAGCGAGTGCATCGATTGCGGCGTGTGTGAACCAGAATGCCCAGCAGAGGCGATTCTGCCTGATACCGAAGACGGCCTGGAGAAATGGCTAGAGCTCAACACCAAGCTGTCCGCTGAATGGCCCAACATCACGAGCCAGAAGGAAGCGCCCGCAGACGCCGATGATTTCAAAGGCGTTGAAGGCAAGTTTGAGAAGTACTTTAGCGAGGCACCGGGCGAAGGCGACTAACGCCTGAACGTCGGCCATAGCGAGAGCGTAACGAATATCCTGCAAGGGCATCCGTTCCCACCATTAGAAACGCTGACAGGCGACCAATAGAGTTGCGATTCTGCAATTTTGTTGCGGTTGTGCTATATAATTGTTCAACCGCGCTGGTTGGTCCCGGCGCCGGGTCGAAAAACAGGAAGGTTTCAGACCAGTAGCAACAGATCCGGCAATGTTTTGGACGGCGTTTGCACATCGCAGCGCCGCTGAAAGACATGTCGGCTACTTGCAATTGAACTGAGCCAATTGAAAGGAATTCGCATGGCAAGCAATGTGCCTGCTTTTACCGTTGGCGACTATGTCGTTTACCCCAAACACGGCGTTGGCCGCGTGATCGAACTTCAGAACGAAGAGATCGCCGGCATGCAGCTCGAACTGTATGTGCTGCGCTTCGAAAAAGAGCGGATGACCCTGCGGGTGCCCACCAATAAGGTCGAGGCGATCGGTATGCGCAAGCTGTCGAGCGACAAGACTTTGAAAGAAGCGATGGAAACGCTCAAGGGCAAACCAAAGGTCAAGCGCACCATGTGGTCGCGCCGCGCACAAGAATATGAAGCGAAGATCAATTCTGGCGAAATCGTGCTGATCGCTGAGGTTACCCGCGATCTGTTCCGTCCTGAAGATCAGCCAGAGCAGAGCTATTCTGAGCGGCAGATTTTTGAAGCCGCCTCCAGCCGTCTGGCACGCGAACTCGCCGCGATGGAAGAGACCGACGAGCCAACCGCACTTGAGAAAATTCTCGATGTGCTGCGCGAACACGCGCCGCAATATTACGACAATCCGGAAGAGGAGAGCTAAGCCTCCCTTATATTGGACCGTTTCAAAGGGGCTGCCTGTCGTAGGTGGCCCCTTTTCATTTGCGCATCAGAATCCAAGCCAGTGCTTGAACCTTCGCATCTAGTGTATTATATGACTAACACGCCATTCAAATACTCCTGGAGGATCCCCAATGCTGACATCCACTTCGAAACGCATCGCACCCGTCGCTGTCCTGTTGCTGGGGTTCGGACTCTCAGGCTGTGAAGTGGACATCAATATCGGCGGCGGTGACGGCGTACCATTGGCCGACCTCGAGATGAGCGGTGCGGCGCCTGATACGCTCTCCATTGCCGGACCGGACAAGGTCATCATCACCGAAGGGGAAACGCTCGACATCACGGTCGAGGGTGATGAAGAGGCGACCGAAACTTTGCGCTTCGAACTCGATGGCAGCGATCTGTCCATTTACCGCGAAGATGGCTGGGACAACGGCGGTTCGACAACCGTTCGCATCACCATGCCTGCACCACGCGACATCAATATCGGCGGCAGCGGCAATGTCGAAACCCCGGTTATGGCTGATAGCGCATCGATCAACATCGGCGGCTCCGGCAGTGTAACTGTTGCGCAGTTCGATGCCAGCCGGCTGGACGTAAACATTGGCGGATCTGGCACGGTAAACGGCGCAGGTTCAGCAAACCGGTTGGAAGTGGTCATCGGCGGCAACGGCAACGTAAACCTCGATGATCTAACAACCGAACGCGCCGAAGTGACGATTGGTGGATCAGGCGATGTCGCCTTCTCTTCTGATGGCACGGTCGAGGCTACGATTGCGGGATCAGGCGATATCAACGTGTTCGGTAGCGCCCAGTGCGAACTCAACGCAGTGGGATCAGGCGACCTCAATTGCGCGCCACGCTCCAATGCAGAACCGGCCGCAGATGAACCAGCGACAGAAACAGAAACACCGCAAGACGAGGCAGACGAGAGCTAATCCGGCGGCGGCCTCACTTGCCAAGCGGCGGGATGCGCGCGACAAGCACGGTATGCGCGCGCCCCATCCTGCCTCAACCCTGGCCCTCACCCTTGTTTCAAGCATCGCTTTGAGCGGCTGCCTTGCCCGCACTGCGCTCGACGTAGTGACGGCGCCGGTAAAGGTGGCCGGCAAGGCCGTGGATGTTGCGACCACCAGCCAATCCGAGGCTGACGAGAACCGCGGGCGCGAAATTCGCCGCCGCGAGGAACAGCTCGGCAAGCTTGAGCGCAAATACGACAAGCAGATCGAGGAATGCCGCGAAGGCGATGATGCGGCCTGCGATGAGGCTCAAGCGACCTATGCCGAAATGCAGGAAATCCTACCCAGCGTCCCACTGGAGCCGGAAGACGATTAGTCCGGCGGAGTTGCTGCTCTGCGCAATCTGTCGTTGATCGCAATGCCAATGCTATCCTCTGGGATAGGCGCAACTGCGATGCGCGGCTTTTCCGACGCCGCGCCCATATGCAAGCAGCCATAGAGGCGGGAAGCGGCTTCGGCCAGATCGCCCGCTGCCGACAAAGTGCAATCGCCAAGCACATCACCGTATCCGATCAAAAACTCACCAGTCTCGGCATGATGAGCGTTCAGCCGCACTGGTTTGCCCGGCGCGTAATGGCTGGCCAGCTGACCAGGGGCTTCAACACCACTCACATTCGCGCGATGCGCCCCCCCAATACCACAGGGCCGGGCCGCAATTCTTCCAAGCTACCATCGCCGCGAACAGCGACAATTGTCGACTCAACGCCCGCCTGCGTTGGCCCGCCATCCAGAACCAGATCAATTCGGCCATCCAGCGAGGCAAGCACATGGCGCGCGGTGGTGGGGCTAATAAACCCGCTGCGATTGGCCGAGGGTGCGGCAAGCGGGAAATCCACAGCCTCCAGCAAGGCCCGCATCACAGGATGCGCAGGCGCGCGGACCGCAACCGTCGGCAGCTCTGCCGTCACTGCGCCAGCGAGCTTTGCCTCTGGCCTGCAGGGCAAAACTAAGGTTAGCGGGCCGGGCCAATACTGCTCGGCAAGCGGCCGTGCCGCATCTGACAACTTGGCCAGCATACCCGCCTGCACTGAGTCCCGCACATGAACGATCAGCGGGTTGAAATCCGGCCGTCCCTTGGCAGCGTAAATCTTTGCCACGGCCTCCGCGCTATCCGCCCTCGCCGCGAGCCCATAAACCGTCTCTGTCGGCACTGCGACAAGCCCGCCCGATTCGAGAATCGCCGCCGCGCGAGCGATGCCCAGCGCATCAGCATCCAGCACTTCCGTAAGGTTCTTGTCGCTCATGCCATCTGCGCTATATTCAAGCGCAAGCGCTGCCAAGAGGCAGGCGGCCTCCAGCCGAGAAATGCACCCAATCAAAGGACGACCCACGCCCGTGACCCCTTACACGCCCCCTACCCAAGACCAATTGCTCGCCATCCGAGTGAATGCCGGGATCGAAGAGCTGGCGCAAAGCGAGCGCTTTGCCAGTGCAGAGGCCGATTTGGTCGAGGCGATTGTCGATGGCGTGGGCCAGTTTGCTGCGGGTGAGTTCGCGCCGCTCAACCGTGTGGGCGACCTTGAGGGAGCAAAGCTGGAAAATGGCGCGGTGCGTCTGCCAGAGGGATTTGAGCCCGCCTACAGCGCCTATGTCGAGCAAGGCTGGAACGCGATCGCCTCGCCGGAGGAATTCGGCGGCCAAGGCCTGCCCTTTACTTTGTCTTGCAATGTGCTGGAAAACCTCGGGTCCGCCAATATGGCCTTCACCCTGCTGCCGATGTTATCCGTTGGCGCGATTGAGGCGATCGGCCACCATGGCAGCAAGGATCAGCAGGCAAAGTACATGCCCGATCTGGTTAGCGGCAAATGGTCCGGCACCATGAACCTCACCGAACCAGGCGCGGGCAGCGATGTGGGTGCGCTGCGCTCCACCGCAGAGCCTATCACAGAGGGTGAGCACGCCGGGAAGTACAAGATTGCTGGCCAAAAGATCTACATCACCTGGGGTGAGCACGATCTGGCCGAGAACATCATCCACCTGGTGCTCGCAAGACTGCCCGATGCGCTAGAGGGTTCACGCGGCATCTCGCTGTTCCTCGTCCCCAAATACCACGTCAATAACGACGGATCACTGGGCAATCGCAATGATGTGCGCTGTGTAAGTCTTGAGCATAAGCTCGGCATCAATGCCTCCCCCACCTGCGTGATGAGCTATGGTGACAATGGCGAGTGCATTGGAGAGCTGGTTGGTGCTGAGAACCGCGGTCTGATGGCCATGTTCACGATGATGAACAATGCGCGGATCAACGTCGGCAACCAGGGCGCACAAATCGCTGAGCGCGCGACCCAGCAAGCGATTGCTTATGCGATGGACCGGGTCCAATCGGCCCGCGCTGGCTCGTCAGACAAAACCCCGGTTGCGATTATCGAACATCCCGACGTGCGGCGCATGATCCTGCGCATGAAAGCCCTAACCGAAGGCGTGCGCGCTCTGCTCTATTACTGCGCTCAGCCAAGTGGATCGCGGCACGATCGGCGATGAAGCCGCTGGTGAGCGCGCCGAAGTGCTGGTTCCGCTGGTCAAAGCCTGGGGCACCGACATCGGCGTCGAGGTGTCAGGCATCGGTATTCAAGTACATGGCGGCATGGGCTTCGTTGAGGAAACCGGCGCGGCGCAGCATTGGCGCGATTCCAAGATTGCCCCGATCTATGAGGGCACCAACGGCATTCAGGCCGCCGATCTGGTAACGCGCAAGCTGGGCATGTCCGGCGGCGAAACAGTGATTGGCCTGTTTGAAGAGATCGCCCGAGACGCGAGCGACGAAGTCGGTCTGGCTGGGCTTGCCAGCGATTGCGCGAATATCGCCCGCTGGATGCGTGATGAGGCAAGCCTGGATGATCGCTTGGCTGGCAGCACCGCGTTCTGCACTATGGTGGCCGTGGCAGTCGCAGGGTGGCAAATGCTGCGCCAAGTGCGTGCGGTGGCCGAAGGGGCCGCACCTGCTTTGGCAGAGACCAAGCCGGTGACGACGCGCTTCTTCCTCGATCATATCGTGTCAGAAGCCGCCGGGCTAAAGGCCAGCGCAATCAGCGGATCAGACCTGCTCTACGCCCTGAGCGCAGACAAACTCGCAAGCTAAACGGAGCGGAAAGAATCCGCAGCGATGTTGCGCCGCGCGACTTTTGCATGAGGTCCAGGTCTAGGGCGAGGCGCTATTCCGCAGGCTGGATGCGTGCAAAGTCATCCTCGCCAAAGCTGGCCGTGGGATTGCCACTTAGCTCTCGCTGTGGTCGCAAGCGCTCACCTTCCAAACGTCCAATCGCGGCACCCGCTTCCGCACCGGGGGCAATGGCGCGCCAAATGATCCCTGCGGTATCGTCGGACACCAGCAAAGAGCCATCCCCGCCCCATTCAACCCAGGTCGGGCGGCCCTTTGTTGTGCCGTCCTCATTCAGGAAGCCGGTGAGCACTGGCACCGGCTTACCCGTAGGATTGCCGCGTTCATCAAAGGCAACATAGACCACGTCATAGCCAGACGGCGGCTTGCGGTTCCATGAGCCATGCCGCGCAATGAAGGCACCGCTGGCAAAGCCATCGCCCATGCGGTGACCTTCCTTGGTGAAGACGAGACCCAGCGCGGCGACATGTGGCCCAAGCGCGTATTCGGGGTAACGCGCATATTCCATGAGATAGGCCGGCATAGGCGCCTCGACCCGGCGATCGATATTGGTGCGATAATACAGCCACGGCCAGCCATATTGCGCGCCCACGGGTACATTCGTCAGATAGTCAGGAACTAGGTCAGAGCCGAGCATGTCGCGTTCATTCACCGTGGTCCACAGCTCGCCCGACCATGGGCTAAAGTCCAGCCCGTTGGGGTTACGCAGACCGACGGCAAACTGGCGCTGACGCCCAGCCGTCAGATCATATTCCCAGATCATTGCCCGGCCTTCTTCGACTTCCATCCCACTTTCGCCGATATTGCTGACCGAACCGACAGCGACATAGAGACGGTTGCCGTCCGGATGCAGCTCCATATTGCGCATCCAGTGCCCGCCGCCCGGTGCCAGATCCATCAGCTTTGTCGGCTCGCCTGTCACGGCTTCCGCCCCCAGTTCATAGGGGAACGCCAGCACAGCATTGTGATTGGCAACATAGAGCGTGCCATCGTTCCAGCTCATCCCGGACGGGGAATCGAGCCCAGCGGACAGGATGACGACCTGCTTTTCGGCGACACCGTCGCCGTCTTCATCGCGCAGCAGAACGATTTGGTTGGGCGAATCGCCAGCAGCGCCCGCTTCTGAGAACAGATATTCTGCAACAAAGCCGCGGATGCTGGCCATAATGCCACCGTCGCCATCATCCTTTGCCTTCGGTGACCGAGTCAAAGTGACCAGCACATCGCCATTCGGCAGACCGTACAGCACGCGTGGGTGGTCCAGACCTTCGGCAAATCGCGTCACGGTCAGTCCCTCAGCAGCCACCGGCAAGGCGCCCTCTTCCCAGCCAACCGGCTTTGCGATCTGCACCGTAGGGAAGCTCTCCGGATCAGGCTCTCCCAAGGTTGGGTCCGTCCCCGCAACCTCGTCAACCGACAGATCCGCCGTGTCACCGCGGGTCAAAAAGAAACCGGCAATGCCCAGGATCACAAGCAGGACAATAAAAGCGATGAGAATTTTACGAATAATAGCCATAGTTCCCTGCGATATAAGAGGCATGGCCTTGCGGCAATGGGGGAAGCGATTAGACAGCCTATCGCCATGTATGATTTCAAACCTGATGAGACCCTCGCGCCCGCCGAACTTTATCGGCAATTGGCCGATGCCGCCGACGCCCTTACGGCCGGAGAGAACGATAGCATTGCCAATATGGCGAATGTCGCGGCGCTGATCTGGGAATTTGTGCCCCGGCTCAATTGGGCAGGTTTTTACCGCGTGGTTCGAAACGGGACGGAAAAAGAGCTGGTGCTTGGGCCCTTTGTCGGCCGCCCTGCATGTATTCGCATTCCTTTTGGCCAAGGTGTGTGCGGTGCAGCCGCTGCAACTGGGGAAACTCAGTTGGTTGAGGACGTCCACGCCTTCCCTGGGCATATTGCCTGCGATGCCGCCAGCCAATCCGAAGTTGTCGTGCCCGTGATGCGCGATGGTGAGGTTATTGCAGTGATCGATTGCGACAGCCCGGAGGCAGCGCGCTTCACCAAAGAGGATGCAAGCGGGTTAGAGGCCCTTGCCGCGTTGCTAGAGAATCGAATTTAGCCCTAAGTCAGCTAAACTTACTGGTCAACCGCAGCAGTTCCACCTTTAATCGCCCCGAAAAGAGACAGTTCTCCTGTTTGGCTGGTTTGGTCTGTTAGTTGATAGTAACTAACAATTTGCCATGGGTTCAGCGTGCGAATCGCACGATATCGTGCCTCATGATCGCTCTATAAGCACAGGGGAAACTTTTGATGTCGACACTCCATTTCGCGCTTCGCAGCCTCAGCGTACCGGTCGCCGGGCTGGCTTTGGCCAGCGCCGCACCTGCTTTCGCACAGGCAGAGGTGGTGATGACCGAGGGAGAGATTCAATCGCTCCCGGCGGACCTTCAAACTGCACCAGCCCCAACGTCAGAGACTTCCATTGCTCCAGCGCAAACCGGCGGCCGGACCTTGGGTGAGACCGAAGAAGTCATCATCGGCGAAGACGGGGTCGAAACTGTCATCCGCACACGGTACATCACACCGCGCACGGCGACACGCTCGATCCCGCCTACGGATAGTGGTTTTGGTCAACCTGCGCCGGTGCAGTATTACCCAGTATCTCAGCCAGTGGTGTTTGAACGTGAACAATGGCTCGCAGAATGCCGCCGCCGCACTGACGGCCGCGATGGCAAGGAAAAGGGCGGCATTATTGGCGGCCTACTCGGCGCAATCACCGGCGGCATTATTGGCAACCGGGTATCAAGCGGTGAGCGTTTGGCTGGCACTTTGATCGGTGCGGGTACAGGCGGCTTGGCTTAGCCTGGCGATTGGCACCTTGATCGGCGACGGCGATGATGACGATCGTTATGATTGCGAGGCAGCGCTCAACGATTATCTGCAAAATAACACTGGATTGGTTGCCGCACCGCCTCAACGTTTTGCCAGCAGGACCATTGCTGCACCTGCTTATGGCTATGGCGGCTGCAATTGCTACCAAGCGCAACCCGTACAGCAAACTGTTCTAGTTCCCGTTCAAACCACGCAGCGGCAACGGGTGATCGTTCGCGAAACTGTGCGCGAGGAATTTGTGCCAGAGCCAGTGCGTGAACGGACAATTCCTGAGCCTCGCATGATCAAGCAGCCAACACGGGTCTTGCCAGCGCCGCGTCCAATCAAAATGATCAAGAACTAGGTTGGGTCGGCGGATCTAGTCGCCGTCATATCTTGATACAGCAGCATGCGGGACTCTCAGCGAGTCTCGCGTGCTTTGCTATACGCTTCCCGTGAGCAAGATACCATTCAACCCGGCGCACTAGATGAGCGCAGTTGCGCGGCGCAACTTTCTACAGGCGAGAAGTGCAAAGCTGCGAAAACTTTAAATCACTGATTTAGATATGGGATATCTTGTGCAACGGATATCTGAGAAACCTAGATGTCGCCGCCCGTTAGCCTCTGACACACCAGATCCAACTGATCGAGCGTCCGATAGCGGATAGTAACTGCACCAGAACGCGGATCCGCATCGGCCTTAATCCGGACGGTCAGACCCAGAAATTCCTCCAGATGACGCTGCACCGCTTCGATATCGGCGTCATTCGCGGGGTCGCGTCCACCCACCTGAGTTTTCGGAGCCTTCGTCGCGACTTTCCCAGCAACCTTGCGAACCATGCGCTCAATCTCACGCACAGACAGATTATCGTTCACCGCCTGTTGAGCGAGGCTCGCCGCATTCTCCTGCCCAATGAGCGCGCGCGCATGCCCCATCGACAGTCTGCCACCCTCTACTAGATCGAGCACTGCGCCAGGAAGGCCCAAAAGCCGCTGAAAATTCGCAACATGGCTGCGTGATTTATCGACCATGCGGGCAATTTCGGCCTGGGTCATACCCTCAGTATCAGCAAGGCGTTGATAAGCGCGCGCTTCCTCGACTGGGTTGAGGTCTTCACGCTGAATATTCTCGATCAGAGCCAGCGCCATCACTTCGCGGTCATTCAGTTCACGAACAAGCGCTGGGATCTCATGTAAGCGCGCCTTCTGCGCGGCCCGCCAACGACGCTCGCCCGCAACCAATTGATAACGGCCCTCGCCGCGCGGCCGCACGATGATTGGCTGGATAACACCGCGTGCCGCGATCGAAGCGGCCAGTTCTGCAAGCGCCGCATCATCAAAATGTTTGCGTGGTTGCCCTGGCAAGGGGCTAATCGAGGCAATTGGTAGAGCCGCGAGGCCAGAGACTGGCTTCGCATTTCCACTTTTCATCGCTTTATCAGAGCCTTGCGCAATATCGCTACGAACAAGCGGCTCTTCACGCTGAGTTTCGCCCAACAGCGCTCCGAGGCCCTTACCGAGCTTCTTCTTACGATCACTAGGTGCACGATGCGGTACAGAGAATTCGATCTTCTCGCCAGATTGGTTCGCGTTCGGTTTTACATTGCGGCTCATGCGGCTTTCCTTTCTGGCGGGAATCGTCCGATTAGTTCTCGAGCTAGCGCGATGTACGCCCGGCTGCCCGTGCAGGAATGGTCATAAACAAGCGCTGGTAACCCGTGGCTCGGCGCCTCGGATAAGCGAACGTTACGAGGGATGACGGTCTCAAATACCAAATTGCCTAGGCAATCTCGCACGTCATCGGCGACTTGATCGGTCAAGCGGTTACGGCGGTCAAACATTGTGAGCGCAACGCCAATAATACCTAAATCAGGGTTGAAGCGCTGCTGAATCCGTTCCACCGTCTGCAGCAATTGGCTGAGACCTTCGAGCGCGAAGAATTCGCATTGCAACGGCACAAGCAGAGTGTCAGCCGCGCACAAGGCATTGAGTGTCAGCAGACCCAGAGACGGCGGGCAGTCAATGAAGCAAATGTCGTGCTCCCTGTGATTAGCCAACGCCGCTTTTAGACGCCCAGTCCGCTCTTCGACAGAAACTAGTTCTACTTCAGCACCGCTCAAATCCACCGTCGCCGGAACCAGATCGAGACCAGGAATGCTGGTCGGCACCACCGCATCTTCCAAAGCAATCTCATCGACCAAGAGGTCATAGCTCGACAGGCCGCGATCATTCGCATCGACACCCATGCCAGTCGATGCATTGCCTTGAGGATCGAGATCAATCAGCAGCGTCCGCCAACCCGTTGCCGCCATCGCTGTTGCAATATTGATGGCAGTGGTCGTCTTCCCAACCCCTCCCTTCTGGTTTGCAATTGCGATTGTCAGCATCTTAACGCGTTCCTTAACTCGTGCTTGAACCAGCAAACTCTAAGCACAAAAGCCCCCAATTGCGGGGGGCTTGCGCTCAAGTGAGTCTAAAATCGCCGCAAACGAAACCATTCGAAGCGACGATTTCAAATCACAAACTTACGATGATACCTGCTTCGCGATCGGTCAATGATTGTTCCACGTGGAACTTCCGCCGATTGCGAGCTTTTAGTCCGGCCAACTCATCCGATGCGGAGCGCCCCTTTGGCAAAATATAACGCGTATGGGAGGTACAAAACGGATGCGAAAGGCGGAGAAGCTTATCAAGCGGTGCGAAGGCGCGCGCGGTTATCACATTGACCGGAAATGGTTTTATCTTCTCCAGACGTTCACCCACTACGCTGCATCGCTTGAGGTCAAGCTCGGTCACCACACGCTCCAGAAACTCAACGCGGCGTACCCGTGATTCGACCAGAACTATTGGGATGTTAGGTAACAAGCTAGCCAAAATTATCCCCGGAAAGCCTGCGCCTGTTCCTAGATCGAGCCACGGCACACCTGTGCGATCTTCACGTGTTTCACGTGAAACATGTTGTAGAAGCTGGACGCTGTCAGCAATATGCCGTTGCCATAGTTGACTTTCAGAGGGCTTCGATATCAAGTTTTGTTGTTTGTTTTCAGCGAGAAGCAGCGTGGAAAAATGCTCTAACCGCTTGATTGCCGTAGCGTCAGCCCACTCGCTAACATAAGCGCGTGCCTGCTCCTCTGTCTCAATGATATTCGGTTCGCTCATGCCGCAGTTTGCCAGCGACGCGCATAAACCAACAAAGCCGATAGAGCCGCTGGGGTCACCCCCGGCACACGGCCCGCGGCAGCTAGGGTTGGCGGCCTGGCAGAGGTCAGTCGCTCGATCATCTCAGATGAGAGCCCTGGAACCTCGCCAAACGGAAAGTCCCCTGCTAGCGCCAGATTCTCACTTGCACGAAGGTCTCTTAGCTCCGCCTCCTGACGGGCGAGATAAGGCTCATACGCGGCATCCTCGGCCATCTCATCAGCAAGATCGGTGTTAGCGCAAAGCGCCTCGGCAAGTTCGGTGTCTACCCAAGGCATCAGGTCAGCAAATTCCACGCCGTCATGTCTTAGCCATTCCGAGACGGGCTTCTCACCACCATCACGCCGGACAGGAAGGTCTGCCTCAGCCAGATCTTTGGAATGAAGCTTTTGCGCAAACAAGGGCGCCAAAACTGTCCGCGCAGCCTCCCGCTGCTCAAACCATTTTGAGCGCTCATTTGACACGCACCCTGCTTCGACACCCAGCTTCGTTAAACGCGTCGAAGCATTGTTGGCCCGCAGGCGAAGGCGGTATTCAGCACGTGAGGTGAGCATTCGGTACGGCTCGCTCACCCCTTGGAGAGTGAGGTCATCTATCATTACCGCGATATAGGAATTGGCACGGTCCAGAACTGGTGCCTGGCGATCAGTCTCTGCAGCGGCGGCATTTAGGCCCGCGATCAAACCCTGCGCGGCCGCTTCTTCATAGCCGGTAGTCCCATTGATCTGACCTGCACAATAGAGGCCAGGGATCGCTCGCAGCTGAAGGTCGGGCGTAAGTGCACGTGGATCAATATGGTCATATTCCACCGCGTAGCCAGGCTCGACGATATCCGCTTTCGACAGTCCAGCCATCGCGCGAACCATATCGTGCTGAACATCTACCGGCAGGGATGTGCTGATCCCGTTTGGATAGACCAAATGAGTGTTCAGCCCTTCCGGCTCCAGGAACACCTGATGCCCGTCGCGATCACCAAAGCGGTGGATCTTATCTTCGATCGAAGGGCAATAGCGTGGACCGGCTGCATCGATCGCGCCCGCGAACAACGGGGACCGGTGAAGGTTTGCGCGAATAGCATCATGCGCCGCCTCCGTGGTCCGAGTGATCGCGCAGAAGACCTGAGGATTTGCTCGCCTTTCGGTGAGCGCGGACATCGTCCAACTCTCATAATCGGAGGCTTGTTCTGGCAGGGAAGCCCAATCAATTGTGCGCCCATCTATCCGCGGGGGCGTACCCGTCTTGAGCCGCGCCATTGGCAGATCCGCTCTGCGCAATTGCTCCGCCAAACGCTGAGCGGAGTTCTCGCCAATGCGCCCGCCAGTAAAGCGCTCTTCGCCGCGAAACAAAGTGCCGCCCAGAAAGGTGCCGGTGCAAAGGATGACGCGCGGCGCATCCAGCACTGTACCATCAGCAAGCTCTAACCCAGCAACACGCCCGCTCTCGAGGCGAAGCGCAGCAGCCTCCCCCGCGATCAGCGTTAGATTCGCCTGCGCCTTAACAATCCGCTGGACTTCAGCCTTGAACAGCACGCGGTCGGCTTGAACGCGAGGTCCCCAGACAGCGCTACCCTTAGAGCGGTTGAGCATACGGTAATGAATTGCTCCGGCGTCTGCCGCTCGGCCAATCACACCGTCGAGCGCATCGACTTCCCGAACCAAATGCCCCTTCCCCAGCCCGCCAATCGCCGGATTGCAGCTCATTGCCCCAATAGCGCCCAGATCGAAGCTGACCAGCCCAGTGCGTGCGCCCATGCGGGCCGCCCCACAGGCAGCCTCCACACCGGCGTGACCGCCGCCAATAACCAGGACATCAAAGTTATGCATGCTGCGCCAGATAGGGCGTCACGCGGCTTGGGTCAAAGCTGTTTCACGTGAAACACCGCTCGAATTGGGTAGTTTGTGCGCCGCACTTCTCGATCAGGAGAGGCTTTTCCTATTTCCCGATGCAGAAACGCCCAAACAGCGTATCCAGCATATCCTCCGTGGTCGTACGGCCGATGAGGCGATCAAACGCACCTCGAGCCTGTCTTAGCTCCTCAGCACACAGCAAGGGATCGCCTTGATCAATCGCTCCGCGCAATGCCTGAGCGGCATCCGACAGGACTGCGTGTTGCCTCGCGTTAAGCGCCGCCTCGCCGGGTTTCGGCAAAGCTGCCCGCGCCGCCTCAACCAAGCCCTGCTTCAACTCATCGACGCCCGCACCTTTGGTGGCTGATAATATGTAATCCGCAGAAGGTTTCGCCTGATAATCAGGCGCATCACTCTTGGCCGCCACTTCCCAAGCCCTTTCCGGCCCCTCGCCCTCTGGTCCAAGCCACAGAACAGTATCTGCTCGCGCAAACTGTTCACGGGCGCGGTCGATACCGATCCGCTCGATTGTATCCTCGCTCTCATCACGAAGGCCTGCCGTATCGACGAAACTAAAAGGGACGCTCGCAATGGCCACATTGCGCTCAATCACATCGCGCGTGGTGCCCGCGATATCTGATGTGATCGCCGCCTCGCTTTCAATCAGAGCATTAAACAAGGTTGATTTGCCAGAATTGGGCGGACCGGCGAGCACCACTCGGTAGCCCTCCCCCAGTTTCTCGGCTCGCGGGCGGCTCAGCCATTCCTCCAGCTCTTGCGACAACACCCCGATACCTTCGGCAAATTGCGGGGGCAATTGTGACACATCGTCTTCATCCGAAAAGTCGAGCGCCGCCTCCAATTGCGCGGAAAGCCGCAAAACAGCGGTGCGCCATGCCTCAACCTGATCGGAAAAGGCCCCTCCCGCCATCTGGATGGCGGCGGCTCTCTGCAGCTCCGTCTCTGCGCTAAGGAGCTCACTAAGCCCCTCCGCCTCTGCGAGGTCAATTCGGCCATTGGCAAAAGCGCGCCGAGTGAATTCTCCGGCCTCTGCAGCACGAAGGCCCGAAATCGCCTCTAAAGCCCTTGAAACAGCAGCCAAGACCGCCCGGCCCCCATGGCAATGCAATTCCGCCAGATCTTCGCCGGTCGCCGTTGCTGGGCCAGGGAACCACAAAACCAGTGCCTGATCCAACGTATCCCCGTCGCCATCTCGTAACGTCGTAAGTGTCGCGCGGCGGGCAGTGAAGTCTTGCCCAGCCAGTTTACGAAGCGCAGATCCGGCCTCAGAACCGCTGATCCTGATGACGCCAATAGCAGCGGGCGGCGCACCGCTGGAAATCGCAAAGATGGTGTCACTCATTCAATACAGATCCAATTATGGTATTGAATTCAATATTTTAATCGTCAGGCTTATCTTTCTTGGAGCGTGATGATCCACCCATCGCCCCTGCCCGCATCCCGTTCTCAACAAAGTTCTGAAACATCTTCAACCCCATCTGACCCATAGGTGCCAAGGCTTGTGCATATTCCTGCAACTGATCCGGGCTGCTCACGCCCTTCATCGCTTTGGTGATGTTATCAACATAAGCGTTGTTGGCTTCGGTCACATCGGGCAAGCCCATGAAGCTGCGCGCCTCCTCTGGCGTGCAATCAATCTCAATATTGACCTTCATCGGGTGCTCTCTCCATCCTCGCGGGCTTATCGCCCAAGCATTTGCGCTCTGCGTTCTGCAATGTAGCATTTGGTTTGGCATTGGCGAAGCGCAATGAGTCGTATCAGTCGGCAACTACGCAGTTTAGGAAGAGGTTATTCCAGCCCACCTCGTGAACGAAGCCCATACCTAGTTCAAAACCGCAAAATTCACGATTAATTTGCGTATTTCGGACTCCAAACCATCTGGAAGGTCTGCCTCCAGCAAGCGCTGACGCTCTTCAACCGGTTCTGCAACTAAAATGCGCTTCATCGCCCAGCCCGAACACGCCCGCTCAGCAATATTGCGCCGATCAAGCAAAGATAGGCCAGAATGGCGCGGATCATAGGAAATCCGCAGCATAAGCTCAACGAGTTCAGCCTCTTCCCCTTCAAGCAGCTGAAGGAAATTGCGTCCGTTATAGAGCAATAAGCCCGTTACCCCGCGAGTGGGATTGTTACGGATGCTGCTGGTGAGGATCGATTCCACTTCCTCCCGCGAGAGGCTCGGCGCCGTGCTGATATAGAGATATTGCCTCAGCATATCGCCAGCCAGCGCTTACTGGTTCATCGTTTCGAAGAAATCTTCGTTGGTCTTGGAATCCTTCATCTTGTCGAGCAGGAACTCCATCGCATCAACCGTGCCCATTTGCATCAGGATCCGGCGCAGCACCCACATTTTGGAGAGCTTGTCCTTCTCAACCAGCAACTCCTCCTTACGAGTGCCCGATTTACCAACATCCAGTGCTGGGAAGATGCGTTTGTCGGCCACCTTGCGATCCAGCACGATTTCAGAGTTACCCGTACCCTTGAATTCTTCGAAGATAACCTCGTCCATCCGGCTACCTGTGTCGATCAGCGCGGTTGCAATGATGGACAGCGAGCCGCCCTCTTCAATGTTACGCGCGGCGCCAAAGAAGCGCTTAGGGCGCTGCAGAGCATTGGCGTCCACGCCGCCGGTCAGAACCTTGCCGGAGCTAGGCACAACCGTGTTGTAGGCCCGGCCAAGGCGTGTAATTGAGTCCAGCAGGATGACTACATCATTTTTGTGCTCGACCAGGCGTTTTGCCTTTTCGATAACCATTTCAGCAACTTGAACGTGCCGATTGGCAGGCTCATCAAAGGTTGAAGAGATAACTTCACCCTTAACGCTGCGCTGCATATCGGTGACTTCTTCCGGGCGTTCATCCACCAGCAGCACCAAAAGATGCACCTCCGGATGATTGTCGGTGATCGCTTTCGCAATGTTTTGCAGCAAAACCGTCTTACCCGTGCGCGGCGGCGCAACAATCAATGCACGCTGGCCTTTGCCCTGAGGTGAGATGATATCGATCACCCGAGCAGACTTGTCTTTGACGGTAGGGTCGGCCTGATCCAGCGTCAGTTTTTCATCTGGATAAAGCGGGGTGAGGTTGTCGAAATTGGTGCGCATCCGCACCTTTTCCGGGCCTTCGAAATTCACGCTGGTGAGATCGGTCAGCGCGAAATAGCGCTCGCCCTCCTTTGGTGCACGGATTTGCCCCTCGACAGTGTCGCCAGTGCGCAACCCCCATTTGCGAATTTGGTTGGGCGAAACGTAGATATCGCCTGGGCCAGCGAGATAATTGGCCTCTGGCGAGCGCAGAAAGCCGAAGCCATCCTGCAGCACCTCGATCGTGCCAATGCCCATGATATCTTCGTTGTATTCTTCATCCTCGGCCAGCTCGCGCAAGATGCTGAACAACAGGTCTTGCTAGGCGCATGGTAGAGGCACTTTCAACGCCCAATTCTTCGGCCATCTGGACGAGTTCAGCAGGGGTTTTCAGTTTTAAGTCTTTAAGATGCATAGTAATTTACGTTCCGTCTTCGAGATGACCGGCGGGCCAGTGCCTCTTTCAAAAAGAGGTGCCAGATCGCTGGTTTGCGAACAGGCTTGGGCTTGGAGAAAGCAGACCTGATAACGCGATTGTCACGCCATCAAAGCCGGATTGATGAATTGCAAAATATGAGAGCCGCGCGCTCAGGTCAATTGCCGAATTGCCGCTCAGCTGAGAAAGGCCAGGTGTAACGCAACGGATAAGTCTGGGGAAAACCTGATATCGCGACATTAGCTGCGTTTAGAACGGCCGCGTATAAACCAGCACCACGACCAGAACGAGGATCAGACCGGGCACCTCGCCGAATATGCGCAATTGCCTTTCGGTCAGCGGCCGCTCACCCCGCGCCATCTTTTTCGTCTGAGCAACCAACCAGCCGTGATAGCCCGTGAGCGCAAGCACCAGGGCCAGTTTCACGTGGAACCAGCCCTGCGTGAATGCACCGGTGGAATAGGCCAAAGTCAAACCCAAAACCCACACGATTATGAGACTGGGCGTCATGATGATTTTGCGCAGCTTTCCCATGCGCTCCGCCCATTTCGCCTCACCTTCAGAGCCGCTGGCGTGATCAAGAATATAGATACATTGGCGCGGCAACATGAAGAGCCCCGCCAGCCAGAACACCATGAAAATCACATGGCCTGCTTTGAGCCACACATACATCAACGAAAGAGGATCCTGCATAGGGTCTGTGTAAGGAGACTTGGCGTGAATTTCATCCCCTGATCAGCCCCGAATGGTCTCAAGCAGGATTTCGACATGCTCGATCGGCGTAAACTGGCCAATGCCGTGCCCCAGATTGAAGACATGCGGACGCTCGGCGAAAGCGCGAAGGATCAGTTTTGCTCGGGCGCTCACGGCATCGCCGCCCGCCTCCAGCAGCAAAGGATCAAAATTGCCCTGCACCGGCATGCCATCGGGCAACACCGAATGGACCCAGTCTGGATCAAGCGTTTCGTCCATCCCGATCGCATCGACCCCGGTTTCACGTGCATAACTGGGCAGATTCGCGCCCGCACCCTTAGGAAACCCAATGATCGGAGTGTCTGGGTGTGACTGCTTCACTGCGGCAACAATCTTTGCATTGGGCGCGATAACCCAGCGCTCAAATTCATCTGGCGCAAGGCTGCCCGCCCAGCTGTCAAACAATTGCACAGCCTCCGCCCCGGCGTCGATCTGGCCGCGCAAATAGCCGATAGTCACATCTACAATCGCGTCCAAGATTGCCTGCATCCGGGCCGGATCGCGATATGCTAACAGGCGCGCTTTGCCCTGGTCTTTGCTGCCCTCGCCGGCGATCATGTAGGTAGCGACCGTCCATGGACTGCCCGCAAAACCCAGCATGGTCACTTCTTCGCTGATCATACCGCGCGTTAGCCGCACCGTCTCATAAATGGGATCAAACCGCTCTGGCGCCGCAGTGAAATCTTCAAGCTTCGCCTCCAGTAAAGTGGGACTGAGCTTAGGGCCCTCGCCTGCAAGAAACGCAAGGCCTTGGCCCATGGCATGTGGCACGATGAGAATATCGGAAAACAGGATCGCTCCATCAAAGCCGAACCGGCGAATGGGTTGGACCGTGATCTCAGCTGCAGCCTCGCTGTCATATACGAGCTCAAGGAAGCCACCCTTTTCGGCCCGTAACTCCCTATATTCGGGTAAATATCTACCGGCCTGTCGCATCAGCCAAATGGGAGCCTTTTCCTGTTTGGTTCCCTTAAGAGTATCGAGCAAGATGCCCGGCATAGATCGGTTCCAATCAATAAATATATATATATTTATATAAGGTTTGTAGGAGTTTGTTGGCCCTGTGGAAATCGGGAATTACCGGCCTCTGCCTGATTTCTCCGACTCTGAACAGACCCAAAGGTGAACGCGAATCTAGGTGTTCATGTGGTCAAGCCATTCTTATCCCCGCTCTCCCCAGCCTGTCTAAAACCATTGTCCCATGTCGACAAACGTGCGGCCCTAATGCCTGCCACTGGGCATGACTCCGGTCCCCGATCTTGTCGACTGGTTTCTCCCGTGGTTTATACCAGTGTCTATCAACATGCTCGCGCCGATGATAAAGCACACTGGCTAAACAGCATGAAATTGGCAAATCGCCGCCCAAGGATCAAACACCACACGCTATGAACCGGCTGAATCTGCACCTTGTATCGGATTCCACCGGCGAAACCTTGGAAATGATCGCCAAGGCAGCCCTGGCGCAGTTCGATAATCCCGAGGTAAACCGGCATTTTTGGCCGATGGTGCGCTCGCGCCAGCACCTTGACCGGATTGTGCCCGACCTGGCTGATAATCCTGGTCTGGTGCTGTTCACTCTGGTCAATCCCGATACTCGCGCCCGGCTGGAGGAGCATTGCCGGCAGCTCGGTCTGCCAGCGGTTCCCGTGCTGGATGGTGTTACAGCAGCATTAGAGACGCAATTGGGCGAAGAAGCTCATGGTCGCCCGGGGCGCCAACATTTGATGGACGAGGCCTATTTCAAGCGGGTTGAGGCGATCCAGTTTACCATTGCGCATGACGACGGCATTGGCTGGGAAAATTGGGAAGAGGCCGACATTGTCTTGGCCGGGGTTTCGCGCAGCTCAAAGACACCAACCAGCATCTATCTCGCCAATCGCGGCTATAGGGTCGCGAATATCCCGCTTGTGGTGGAAAGCCCTCCGCCCAAGGCTCTTTTCGGCCTTAGGCATCCGCTGGTCGTCGGCCTTACCACCGCACCAGAGCGCTTGGTCCAAATCCGCCGCAACCGCTTGCTATCGCTCAATGAAGGCACGGAGACGTCCTATGTTGACGGTGACCGCGTGAAGGACGAGCTGCAATTTGCCCGCCGGATGTTTGCCGATAATGGTTGGCCCGTGATTGATGTGACACGCCGCTCAATCGAGGAGAGCGCGGCGGCGATTATTCGTCTGGTGCAAGAACGACAGCGCCGAGATCGCCCGGTTGATGGGACGTCCAAGCCGATATGAGTGCCACCGCCCCGAAACTCATATTGGCCTCTAAATCGGCCTCTCGCCGCGCGATGCTTGATGCAGCCGGAGTACCCTACGAAGCGCGTCCCGCTGCGATTGATGAGCGAGCGCTTGAGGAGGAAATGGCGGGCTCTGCTCCGCATGAGATTGCCGAAGCGCTGGCGGTCGCGAAAGCTGCGGCGATTGCGGCGGACGAGCCTGGCGCGTTGGTTTTGGGCAGTGATTCTCTGGTGGTGGCTGGCGGTCAGCGCTTCGACAAGCCAGCCGACCGCGCGAATGCGGCGGAGCATTTGCGGTTTTTCTCCGGCAAAGCGATTGAGCTGCACAGCGCGGCAGCGCTGGTGCGAGCAAACACATGCGAATGGAGCGGGACGTCACTTGCGAAATTGCATGTTCGCGAGCTGCCCG
Source organism: Erythrobacter sp. SN6-5 (assembly GCF_057364945.1). NCBI lineage: Bacteria > Pseudomonadati > Pseudomonadota > Alphaproteobacteria > Sphingomonadales > Erythrobacteraceae > Erythrobacter > Erythrobacter sp. SN6-5. The sequence goes on along the minus strand of NZ_CP200282.1, from coordinate 941,307 downwards.
AGGATTTCATTGAGCATTATCTGACCCAGGAATGGCCAGAGATCGGCTTCACGGTGGGGTGTTTTCGGATTGAGGCCATGGGCGTGCAATTGTTCGAGGCGATTGAAGGCGACCAATTCACCGTGCTGGGCATGCCGCTACTGCCTGTGCTCGGCGCGCTGCGCGAATTGGACGTGCTCCCCTCATGAGCGCCACAAAACCCTATGCCGAGGTGATTGGCGATCCGATTGTGCAGTCCAAATCGCCCTTGATCCATGGATTTTGGCTCAAACAGCTCGGGATTGACGCAGACTATCGTTCTCACCGGGTAACCAGCGCTGATCTGGCCAGCTATATCGCTGAGCGCCGTGAGGATCCGGCCTGGCGCGGCTGCAACATCACCATGCCTCTAAAACAAGAGGTGATCCCGCTTCTCGATCAGGTTGAGGGCGACGCTAAGACAATCGGTGCGGTCAACACGGTCTATCGCGGCGAGGACGGGGAGCTGATTGGGGCAAACACTGATGCGGCTGGCTTTACAGAGCCCTTGCAGGATATTCTGGCTGGCGAGCATCTGTTCCGTATGGCGCGCATCATTGGGACCGGCGGAGCGGCCCGGGCTATTATCACCGCGCTTACGACGTATGGCTTCACCCTCGTGATCGCCGCGCGCAATCAAGCCAAGGCAAAGCAATTGCTGAAAGAACTGCACCCTGAGGGGGAGCATTACACCGCCCCGCTCGATCATTTCGCACGCCCCAGCGACTTTGCCTTTGATGACCGCGACAGATGCCTCGATCTGGTGGTGAACGCCTCGCCTTTGGGGATGCGAGGCAGCCCAGAGCTGGTGTTTGACTGGAGCCACGCGCCGCCCGGGAGCATTGCCTATGATATCGTCACCGACCCGGTTGAGACTCCGTTTTTGCAGAATGCCGCCAAGGCAGGTTTTCCGACAATTGATGGGCTGTCGATGTTGATCGGACAGGCGGCAGCGGCGTTCGAGAAGTTTTTCGGGCAAGCTCCGCCCCGCGATCACGATGCAAAGCTACGCGAGGTGATATCTCAGTGAGCAAAACCTTCATCCTTGGCCTCACCGGTTCAATCGGCATGGGCAAATCGACCGTCGCGGCCATGTTTGAGGCACAAGGTGTTCCCGTGTTTGATGCTGATGCCGAAGTGCGCGCGATGCAGGGCCCTGGCGGATCATTGCTGCCCGCGATTGAAGCCGCGTTTCCTGGTTCGACAGGACCAAATGGGGTCGAGCGAGAGGCGCTGGGGAAACTGGTTTTCGCAGAGCCAGAAAAGCTGCGACAGCTAGAGGGAATTGTGCACCCAGCGGTCGGTCAGAAACGTGCCGAGTTCCTGCAAGACAATGCCGCTGCCCCGCTACTCGTGTTTGATATACCACTCTTGTTTGAAGGTGGCGGCAATGAAGCGGTCGACGCGGTCGTGGTTGTATCCGCCCCTGCAGTGACCCAGCGCGAGCGCGTGCTTGCCCGCCCTGGCATGACGGCGGAGAAATTTGAGCATATTCTCGGCCTGCAAGTGCCCGACACTGAAAAGCGCAAACGTGCTGATTATGTGATTGATACAGGCACTTCGCTGGAGGAAACCGAGGCCGCGGTCAGCGAATTGATTGCGCAGCTAACCACTAACGCCGCCTGACGCACTACGCGGTTTGGGCTAACCGCCTGCTAATGGCACCAATTTGGGTTAAGCTGCTTCAATTGACCTCTTGCGCCTTCGCAATCTTGGTCCGATAGTACCACCAATGCGTGAAATCGTCTTTGATACAGAAACCACCGGCCTCGATCCTAAGACAGGCGACCGGATGGTTGAAATTGGCTGTGTTGAGATGGTGGGACGGGTGCCAACAGGCGCCAGCTATCACGCCTATTACAATCCTCAGCGCGATATGCCGCAGGCGGCAGAGGCAGTTCACGGCCTGTCGATCTCATTCCTTGAGACCAAACCTTTGTTCAAGGATACAGCAGCTGAATTGCTGGAGTTTCTGGGCGATGCGCCGCTGGTTGCGCACAACGCCAGCTTTGACTTTGGCTTTTTGAACAATGAGCTGGTGCTGATCGGGATGGAGCCGATCTCGCTGGACCGGATGGTTGATACAGTCGCCTTGGCGCGTAAGAAACATCCTGGCTCCAAACTGTCATTGGATGCGCTTTGTACGCGTTACGGCATTGATCGCAGCCACCGGGTGAAGCACGGGGCGCTGCTCGATGCGGAATTGCTGGCGCAGGTCTATGTCGAGCTGACCGGTGGCCGCCAGATTGGCTTAGGACTGGCGTCGGACGGTGGATCTGACGCGGCGAGCGGCCGGGAAGATGTCAGCGTGCCAGCAGCGGCTTTGGCTGCAGCAGCAAAGCGGCGTGATCGCCGCGAACCGCGCCCGCATGCCGCAACGCCGGATGAATTGGCGCGGCATAAAGCGTTCGTGGACGGAATTGAAAAGGCAATCTGGGCGCGTTGAGTTCTCTCACATCATAACGCGCGCATTGGATTTGGGGCATTTGGGTCGAACACAACAAAGGAGACAGCCACAATGGATATCCGGGTTTCAGGGCATCAAGTGGAAACTGGCGCGGCATTGCAGGAGCATGTCGAAGACCGTTTGGGCGGCATCGTCGATAAATATTTCGACCGAGCGATCTCCTCTCACGTTACCTTTGGCAAAGCGCCTGCAGGCGCGTTCTCATGCGACATTGTGACGCATGTGATGCAGGGGCTGATCTTGAAAGCTCGGGCTGACGCGCATGACGCGCATCAAGCGCTGGACAATGCCGCGGCCAAGATCGACAAGCAGTTGCGCCGCTACAAACGCCGCCTTAACGACCGGCATGAGCAAGCCGACCATGCAAAGCGAGAAGAAGAGGCGGCCTACACCATCTTTGCAGCAGCTGACGAACCCGAAGAAGAGGTCGTGGCTGATGCGCCTCTGGTGGTCGCAGAGACCAGTACAGACATCCCATCATACAGCGTTGCGGACGCTGTCATGATGCTGGATTTGCGCGATACGAATGCATTGTTCTTCAAAAATGCTGGCACTGAGAGGCATAATATGGTTTACCGCCGCTCAGATGGCTCAATCGGTTGGGTTGAGCCGCGATAGGGCAGCGCAGCACCCCTGCTGACAGAATTGCCCCTTCATGACCGCAGGAGAAGCGCCGCGCAGGACAGCGGCAACACCCGGTGATGTGGTTATGAAATGCGAGTGACTGAATTAGGATCACGATTTTTGCGATGGATGTAAATCTGAGATTGCTGCCCGAGGCGGTCGCCTCGGCTCGTTTGGAAACGCGCCAGGAAGTCCTGAGCCGAATTGCTGAAATGCTTTCGGAAGTTCATGGTCTTGACCGCGTGGATATCCTTGAACGTTTGGAAGAGCGTGAGGCGCTTGGTAGCACCGGCTTTGGCCGGGCCGTTGCGATTCCGCACTGCCGCTCTCGCGAAGTAAAGCGCCCTACTGTGGTGCTTCTGCGTCTGGAGCAACCGGTCGATTTCGCTGCGGCTGATGCCATGCCTGTCAGTCTGATTTTCGGCTTGGTATCGCCAGAAGATGCGGGCGCGACTCACCTGCATGCTTTGGCGACCATTTCGCGACTAATGCGCGATGATGCGATCCTGGATGCGGTGCTCGAGGCGCCGGATGCAGACGCGCTTTATTCGGTTTTGACCAATCAATTCCTGCGTGATGCCGCCTGAGGATCATATGAGCGAGCCTGCGACCGGTTCTGGCGCAGAGGCCTCTTCTGGAGGCGCTGAGCGGCATTACCGCGCGCTTGAACAATTGTATAACTCGGCTCCGATCAATGGGAAATTCGCTTCTGAGCTGGCGATTTTGGAGGAAGGGCGCTCGCGCCTGATTTTCACCATCACCGAAGATGTGTTTCACGCCGCTGGTGCGGCTCACGGCACGATCTATTTCAAAATGCTCGATGATGCGGCCTTTTATGCGGCCAACACCCTGGCAACCGATCGTTTTTTGCTCACGACCAGTTTCAACCTGCACTTCACCAAGCCTGTCAGGGCGGGTGAGGTCGTGGCCGAAGGACGATGGGTGAGCGGAAAACGCCGCGTGTTTGTAGCCGAATCGCGGCTGGTTGACGCAGAGGGCGATGAAATTGGCCGCGGTACCGGCACATTCATGCGTTCACGGATCGCGCTTTCCAGCCTCTCTGGATACACCTCTGCCCCCGGCACCTCAGGCGAGTAAAATGGACGCGCGGCTGCCTGCCCATATCGAAATCACCGGTTTGATACGCGCTGCAGAGGAGCAGGGCGGCATGGCGACGGTGCTTTCCAAAGGTGAGAGAGACGCTGGAACGATCCTCGTGGTAACCATGTATCGCGGTGAAAACGCAACACTTTACGAGCGGATGCCGCAGCTTGATGGGTCACGCTCCTTTGTTGCTACAAAAATCCAAGATATTGAAAAACCATACGAATTTACAGAATATTTGGATCGTAGAGGCTCGCAAGACCCCGATAATTGGATACTGGAGGTGGACGTCGCGGACCCGGAACGCTTCGTCGCATCGAACCTCCATTAACTTGACATAGTTTCGGTTGCGACTAACTGGCTGCATAGCTTCCAAGAGCGTAGGCGGTTTGACACGGCGATAAGGTCGGCAAACTAGCACGCAGACGGGGGGCAGCCGGTAGGCATATTTAGACCCCTCTCTTAATTCGCGAATACACTCGCAACAGGTCTTAGCCTGCGTCGGAGCTTGCTCACCGCACAGAATGTGATTGTTCATGAGTCGCAAGACTTATTCTTTGAGTGCAGCCGCGATTGTCGCGATCGGCACCATCAGTTTCTCCAGTGCCGACATGTCCGGCGCTGTCGCTCAGGAAAGCGACGCCGAAGTGGTGTCCGTCCCTGAGGTCGCTGAGAGCAGCGATACCGTCTTCATTTCGCAGGAAGTGGTTCAGCCACTGGCCGCGGAGACACTGGAAGACGACGATAAAGCTTCTTTGATCCCTCAGGCCGCGCCAACAGCGGACTCGCTGCGTGAGCTTGTCGGTCAAATCGATACCTCTGGTACATTGTCCAAAGAACTGCGCTGTCTTGCAGGAGCGGTCTATTTCGAAGCGCGCGGTGAGCCGCTTGTAGGTCAGCTGGCCGTCGCACAGGTTGTTATGAACCGCGCCGATGATCGCCGCTTCCCGGGAAGCTATTGCGGTGTTGTCTATCAACGCTCGCAATTCTCTTTCGTAAAAGGCGGCCGGATGCCAAACATTCGAACCGGTACGGCTGCGTGGAAGCGCGCCAAGGCGATTGCTCAAATCGCGCATGATGCGATGTGGGAATCCGAGGCGGACGATTCACTTTATTTCCATGCGAAATATGTGCGTCCTTCATGGAGCCGCAACAAGACGCAGCGAGCCTCAATCAATACCCATATCTTCTACCGGTAATTTGATCTTCAAGAGTTTAGCAAGCCCTCGCTGGAAACAGCGGGGGCTTTTGTTTTGGAGAACCACCGCCACCCGCGCCCTCCACCCTTCCGCCCGGATCAGTGTCCGGTAGGCTCCGGGTGGAAGGGTGGAGGGCGCGGGTGGCTAGGACGAGGCTAACTAAAGCTGGCCCAGACAGGCGCATGATCGCTGGCTTTCTCGCGCCCGCGATGTTCCTTATCGACGCCCACAGCACTTAGGCGATCGGCCATCTCCGGCGAGAGCAGAATATGGTCGATCCGGAAGCCATGGTCGCGCTGCCATGCGCCCGCTTGATAGTCCCAATAGGTCCACACGCCGCCGCGCGGGTTGAGCGTGCGCACCGCGTCGGTCCAGCCATCGCCTAGCAGTCTGGCGTAGGCGGCGCGCGATTCTGGCTGCATCAGAGCATCGCTCGCCATGGCTTTTACCGCGAACACGTCATCATCTTCCGGGATCACGTTGTAGTCGCCGAGCACTGCAGCAGGCACTTCTTCAGCCCAGATTGCGCTCATGCGAGTGCGCAGTTTTTCCATCCATGCCAGCTTATAATCGAACTTCGGCCCTGGCAGTGGATTGCCATTCGGCAGATAGATGCACACGATCCGGGTCGTGTTCCCGTCCTTGTCCGTGATGTCGGCCTCGAGATAGCGCGATTGCTCGCCCTCGCCTTCCTTCGGGCCATTAATGCCCAGGCCGCGTTGCACCTCTTTGGGCGGATGATAGCCCGCTTTGCCATCGGTCAGGATTGCGACGCCATTGAAGCTCTTTTGGCCATGCCAGACCGCGTGATAGCCGAGCTCTTCAAAATCGCTTGCCGGAAAGCCCTCATCTTGGCTTTTGATCTCTTGCAAGCAAGCCACGGAGGGGCGCGTTTCGGCGAGCCATTCCTTGAGGCGCGGCAGACGGGCTTTGATCCCGTTAATATTATAGGTCGCAATTTTCATGAAAGCCGTAATGGCCCAAACAGCCTTGCGGGTCTAACTTAAATCCCGAAGCTGGAGCCGCAGCCGCATCCGGCCGCCGCATTGGGGTTTTCGACCTTAAACGCCGCACCGCCTAGCGATTCGACGAAATCGACTACGCTGCCGCCGACAAGGTCAAGGCTGACCGGATCAACCACCAGTTTCACGCCGTCAGTTTCGCTAACGCTGTCATCATTATCGGGCGCTTTGGCCAGATCAAACTTGTACTGAAAACCCGAGCATCCCCCACCCTCCACGGATAGGCGCAGAATTGCGGGCGCTTTCTGCTTCTGCGCGATCAGCGCAACGCGCTTCGCCGCAGAGGGAGTGAGTGTGAGTGTTTCGGCCATGATAGGTCTAATTTAGGCGGCCTTGCCCCAATCCTCAAGCACTACCGCGCCAATGGCACCGCATTAGCCAGTTTGAATATAGGTCCGCAGAGCCTCGGCTTCGTGCTCAACCTCGTCAATTTTGTTCTTCACCAGATCGCCTATGGAGATGAAGGCGCACAGCGCGCCGTTGTCGATCACGGGGAAATGGCGGAAACGCCGCCGGGTCATTAGCGCCAGGGCATCATCGATTGTCGTCGAAGGCTCAACCGTCACCGCTGCAGCGATGTCATGATCTGGCCAACCGTCTTGTTAAGACAGCTCGCGCCTTCCTCCGCCATCCGGTAAATCACGTCCCTTTCAGACAGAATTCCAGCGACCGTGCCATTGTCCAATACTGGCAAGGCACCGATCCTTTTACCCGCCAGCATCGTCACCGCTTGCGAGACCGGCGTATCAACGTTGCAGGCGATGATATCCGAAGCAGATCGTTTGGCGATGATTTTGGCGATTGTCATGATGCGCGGCCTCCTATGACGACTTGCAAAACATGCCACTTGAATCGCAAAAAAGCGAATCCGCAGATTAACTTAGGGCGTCAGCCGCGCGTTAGCAGCCTCAAAGCGCCTTTAGGTCCATCGCAAGCCTATTGAATCCTCACCAGCCCCGGCGCATGTGGGGGGCATGGTCAAAAAATCCCCGCTCGACGATCCGGAAAACGCCGCTTACGCTTGGGCGCGGTATCGCCGTATCATGCGCTTGCTGATGGGGGTGACGATTGGCGTCGTGGCGATCGCGCTGGCTCTCTTGTATAAATTCAATGGCGCGATTTCGGTCCATTTCTATATCGCGGTGGCACTCGGTATCAGCTTCACGATGCTCCTCGGCGGCGGGTTGATGGGGCTGGTGTTCCTGTCCAATGGGACGGGCCATGACGAATCGGTCGACAACAAACTGCCCGATCCTGATGAGCTATGGAGCAAGCGCGATGAGGATTGAGCGCTCGCCTGCTGGCTAACCCGCGCGCAGTGCCGGTTGCAGGCGAAACTCTTCAACGGGTTCGCCGCCGATCAGATGTTCTTTGATGATCCGCTCCAATACGGCGGGCGAGCAGGAGTGGTACCAAACCTCATCCGGCCAAACGATGGCAATTGGTCCGTGAGAGCAAATCTGCAAACAATCAGCTTTGCTGCGCTGGACGCCGCCGCCGGGCCCGCGCGGATGCTCTGACGTGCGCTTGGGCCCGATCAGGCCGAGTTCTTTCATCCGCGTCTTGAGGAAGGTCCAGGCTTCTTCCCCTGCCTCTGGCGAGCAGCACTTTTGCTTTTCGCTGAGCGCGCACAGAAAGATATGACGCTCGGTCTCAGCGCCATATTTCTTGGATAATGCGGTTTGCGCCGCGAGCAGGCTCAATTCGTTCGCCGCATCCGTCATTCTTTGATCGTCTCGACGTTCTGCACCAGCCATTGGTCAAGCCAATTGAAAACGGTTTCGTGCCATTGCAGCGAGTTTTCCGCGCCCAGAACCCAGTGGTTCTCATCCGGGAACACCAGCAATTGCGAGGGGATGCCGCGTTCCTGCAGTGCGGTGAAGCTTTGCAGGCCTTGGCTGTAAGGGACGCGGTAGTCCTTCTCACCAGTGATCACGAGCATTGGCGTTTGCCATTTGTCGACGTGATTGACCGGGTTCCAGCGCTCGTAAGTTTCGCGTGCCTCACTGTATGATCCACCGAAATCCCAACGGGGGAACCACAATTCCTCGGTCGAGTAATAGAAGCTGCGCATGTCGAACAGGCCGTCATGCTGGACCAGACAAGCGAAACGATCCGGCCAGTTTCCTGCGATCCAATTGACCATATAGCCGCCGTAGCTCGCGCCCATGGCGCAGACGTTGCCGCCATCGATCTGGCGGTCGAGCTTAAGCGCCGCGTCCAGGCCCAGTTGCAGGTCTTCGAGTGGTTTGCCGCCCCAATCACGGTTGATCGCGTCCATGAAGTCTTGGCCGTATCCAGCGGAGCCATGAAAATCGACTGAGATTACGGCGTAGCCCTGGCTTGCGAGAACGCGAGGGTTCCAGCGGCTTGACCACCCATCACGAAATGAGCCTTGCGGGCCGCCGTGGATGTAGAGGATCGCGGGGATCGGGCCGGTTTGCTGCTCAAGCCGCGTGATCTGGCCCCAAACCGTGTCACCGCCTGCGCCAGAGAAACTGAAACGTGTGGTCACCGTTGATGCCATCTTGCCGGTACGGGTTGTGGCGACATCGGTCAGCGGCCGGGCCTGTCCATATCCGTCTGAGAGGAACAGTTCCGCGGGAGCGCCAATCGAATCGCGTGTGAACAGCAAACGGTCATCGGGCAATGGGGTGACATTGCCGATATGCGCTTCATTGCCAGCCATCAGGTCGAGCTTTTCGACCGCGCCGGTCTTTGGGTCGATTTTGAGCACGGGTGTATCGAGTACATCAGCGGCCGTGGCCAGAATTGCCTTGCTGTCTGGCGTCCAAGAAAGTCCGCCAAAGCCGCGGTCATAGTCCTGGGTCAGCGCGCGGGTTTTACCGGTCTTGAGATTGCGAAGATGCACGACCGTGCGGTCGGATTCGTATCCCGGTCGTGCCATCGCGACATAGGCGAGATATTTGCCATCGGGCGAAGGCACAGGGCCGGTGTCGACCGCTTGGTTCGCGGCAGTCAGCTCGATTGGCGCTCCGCCGGACAGGTCGGAGAAATAGATATCAAGATCGGTTGAGGTAGGTTCTTTCGCTCCGGTTTCGCGGGCGACGAAATAGATGCCCGATCCATCCGGTGCCCAGACAATATCCTCGCCGCCGCCAAATGGCATAGTGGGCGTGTTGCCCGTGAGGCCGGTTTTCGGATCAGCGCCATCAATCGGCACACCCTCGCCTGTGGCAACGCCATCCGCTAGATCAAAGGCAAATACCCGATTGTAGGTGCCAGACGTTGACCAGGTATCCCAATGGCGGAAGAACCCGCCATCGCCCTCATAGAGCCTTCCCGTTCCCGGCCCAGGCAGATGGGCTTTGCCGTCCGCATTGCAGCCAAAGGTCGGGCAATCACGGGCGATTGGCGCCCATAGCGCAATCCGGTCACTATTCGGCGACAGTTTGAAGCCGTGAATATCGGCAAGCGGCATGTCAGCGACCAATATCGGGCCAGTCACATTGCCATCGGCCTCTAACGCGACCCGCCAAATGCGGCTGCGTTCTTCCTGGCTCTTGTCTGTGTGCTCTGAAGAGAGAAAATAGAGGTAATTGTCGGAGCCGAAAGCGAGCGAATTGGCCGAGAGCCCCAAGTTGAGAGACATCGGAGCTTTGCCCGGCTCTTGCAGGTCCAGCAGGTAAAGGCTCGGCGTGCGTTTAAGGCTTGCCGGATCGGTCCGCGTTACTCGGTAAATCGCAAAACGCCCATCATTCGTAACGATAGGACCGCCGAGACGCGGCGTTGTGATCAAATCCTCCGCTGACATTGGGGTGGTTTCCACCCCGGGAATGTCCTTCGGATGGCCTTCGGCGGCAAGCGACGATGCGAAAATCGAGGCGGCGGTGAGCGCCGAAAATACGGCAACATGCGACATGAGCTTTATCATGTCAGCAGGCCTAACCGCTGGGTTCGTCTGTGGCTAGAGTTTCACATGCGGCGAAGCGCGCAAAGACGCAAAAACTAGCCGCGTTTGCCAGCGATCCGGGCGATTTCCGCCTGGACGAGCTTCTCAACAATACCGGGCAGGTTCTTTTCGAGCCATTCGGCCAGCATTGGGCGCATCAGATCGCGGGTGAGTCCTTCAAGCGACGTCTCGCCAGAGCGAACGATCTGCGGTTGCGCGCCAGGCTCCGCCAGCATCGCCAAAGCTTCCAGGTTCTCGCGCATTGCGCCGCGCACCGCCTCATTGGTGAGCTGCGGGTCGTGATCTTCGCTTTGATTTTCGCTCAGCAGAAACTCGCCATCGTCGCCTACCTGATCATCGGCATCCACGTCTTCGGCGAATTCCATCTCCGCCAGATCGAGCACTTCGTCGGCGTCTTCAGCAACATTGGTTGTATCCGCACGCTCAGCCTCTTCCTCGCGCCGACGGCGAGCTTCCAACGCGCCTTCGCGGTTATCGCGGGCGATCACCTTCTTGATTGATTCGAGGATTTCTTCGACCGAAGCTTCGTTATCTTGCGCCATTTTTTGCTCTTAGCTCGCTGGTAATGTTAACTAAGTTTCAGACGCAGTTACGGATAGTTAGCCGCGTGTCAATTGCCTTCGTCTGAATCTAATGTGGGGCCGATCTTCGCGTCAGCCGCCGGAATGTCAACGGTTCTGGTCGAATTTGGCGAAGGTTCTGGGTCACGATCAAAGTCCCAAATTTTGCCGCGCACCCGCTCATAGTTAACTTGCGGGTCGTATAACACGCCGCCAGTATCGAGGTTAAGATCGCGTGCTTCAGCCTGCCCCATCAAGGCGAGCAAGGAGAACCCAGCGACATAGGCATTGCGCCGCGCAGTCACCAATTGCGCCCGAGCAGAGAGCAATTCCTGCTCCGCATTGAGCACATCGAGGATCGAGCGATTGCCGATCGAGTTTTCCGCTTTCACGCCTTCCAGGCTGAGCTCAGCAGCCTCCACGGCCACTTGTGAGCTTTCGATCACCGCATTGGCGGCCCGCCAATTGGAATAGGTTGAGCGAGTTTCCTGAATGACGCTGCGTTCAGAGGCGATCACAGCCTCCAAAGCAGAGGATTCGCGTGCGCCCGCCTGGCGTTGCCGCGCGGCGGTCAGCCCGCCTTGAAAAATCGGGATCGTCACGCGGACGCCGACATTCGCTGTCTTCTCACTTTGTGAGAAGTCCGACGAAACCGGACCGCCGAGTGTTCCGAAGAAATCGCTGTAGTCGCCATTGGCGAACAGGCCCACTGTTGGAAGGCGCCCGGCGCCAGCTGCCTCAGTGTCATATCCTGCGGCCTCAGCACGTTCTTTGGCAGCGATTAAATTGGGATTGTTTTCAAGCGAGGTTACGATGGCCTCGCCAACATTTTCCGGTAGGCCGGGCAGCGGCGGCGGCGCCATCAGCGTGCCGGGCGCTTTGCCAACCAATTGCAAATAGACCTCGCGCGCTGAGATGACGTTGGCCTCAGCCAATCTCAAATCGCCCTCGGCCAGTGCGAGCCGTGATTGCGATTGCGCCACATCTGTGCGGGTCAGATCGCCGATCTCAAATCGGTCACTGGTCGCCTCCAGATTGATGCGTAGCACTTCGACCTGATTGGCGCTTAGCGCGACCAGGGCCTCCGTCCGCAGCACATCCATATAGGCGGCGACCACTTGGCTGAACACGGTGCTTTCGGTGTTGCGCAAAGTGGCCTGGCCAGCCGCGACCCGCTCTTTGGCGGCGCGCACAGCATTGCGTACGGCTCCGCCAGAATAGACTGGAACCAGCAATGCCGCATTGACGCCAAGGTTGCGTTCCGGCGCGGTGAATGAGTTGGCCGAGCGGCGCACAAACTCGATATGGGTCGCTGTTACGGTCGCGGTTGGCAATCCGTTGGCGCGGTTGATTGGCACGCCTTCATCGGTCGCCCGCTGGTCTGCCCGCGCGCCTTGTAGTGTCGGATTGGTCTTATAGGCCTCGACCAAGGCATCGCGCAGCGTATCCGCTTGTGCAGGCGCAGCTATCGCCCCGGCGGCGAGCGCCGCAGCAATGCTGGCCAGAGAACTCATCCGGCGGATGTTTGGCAGAGGCGCGCGTTTCATGCGTTAAAAGCTCCAGCTTTTCGCTTGGTCAAATTCGTGCAGAACCGGGATCCCGATATCGTGCACCGCTTGCAGGGTGACTGAACCGGCCACCTTGCGGCCCGATGCGATCCTGGTGACGCCGTTCTCAACAATACCAGTGACGATCCGGCCGTTTTCGGCGAGCCGTTTAGCGAGGCTGTCTGGCAGATGCTCAATGGCGCCATCGACCACGATCAGAGAGAATGTCTTGCGTGAATTCTTGGCTAAAGCGTCTTCGGCGCTGATCTGCTGAACATCGGTGACCAGTGGGCCAATCAACTCTGCAAAATATTGCGTTCCGCCTTCGACCACCAGAACGCTGTCGTCTTTGTTCGGAGCGGCCTCGGTCAGCATCATCCCATGCACAACGGGCGATGAGAGATAGCGGCCATCGCCCAGCGGCACGGCGCGGTCCATATAAGCAACGGGACGCGCCTCGGCAGGCACGAAATTCTCACGCGGTACGGCATTCATGCGCGCCAGCACATATTCTTCATTCACGCCGCTGGTCCGCAGCTGGCTGTCAATCATAGCCTTGCGGGCGACAGGTGCATTTAACTCAGTCATGTTCACTCCACGAGAGCTGTATTACTCCAGCAATACAGCGCGTCAAGACGTTTAGCTGTTCGCACCGCCAGCGCCAAGGGCTTTGACGTTCACGATTAGCAGTGCTTATGGGAGCCTAAAATAGACCGAATGGAGTATGTCTTCGATGAGCGACGTTAAAAATATGGGTGCAGCGGGCGAAGGCGCGGTGCGTATTGAAACCGATCTCGCTCGGCGAAGTCTCTGTTCCGGCGGCTAGCCATTGGGGCGCGCAAACTCAGCGCAGCTTGGCAAACTTCGCAATTGGTGATGAGACTATGCCTGCGCCGCTCGTAAAGGCGCTGGGTATTCAGAAGAAATCCTCGGCGCTCGCCAACATGGATCTGGGCGTGCTCGATGCGAAACTGGGCGAGGCGATCGTCGTGGCGGCCGATGAAGTGATCGACGGCACTTTGGCCGACCAATTCCCGCTGTCCGTGTGGCAGACCGGTTCTGGCACACAGAGCAATATGAACGCCAATGAGGTGATCGCCAGCCGCGCGAACCAGATTCTTACCGGTCAGCACGGCGGCAAAGACCCCGTGCATCCCAATGACCATTGCAATATGGGTCAATCCTCGAATGACACCTTCCCAACGGCGATGCATATAGCCGCGGCGAGCGAAACAGTGGAGCAGTTGATCCCGGCACTTGGCGGGCTTCACACTGCGCTTGACGCGAAGGCCCAGGCGTTCGCGGATATCGTCAAGATTGGCCGCACGCACTTGCAAGACGCGACTCCGCTCACCTTGGGCCAGGAGTTCTCCGGTTACGCGAAGCAGGTCGAATATGGCGTCGCCCGGCTCGAAAACGCTTTGCCGCGGGTGCTGGAGCTTGCTCAAGGCGGGACTGCGGTCGGCACTGGGATCAATTCCAAGGCCGGCTTCGCAGAGAAATTCGCGGCTCATGCAGCGAAACTGACCGGGCATGACTTTGTAACGGCAGCGAACAAATTTGAAGCTTTGGCGGCTCACGATGCGTTGGTTGAGCTCTCTGGGGCGCTTAACTCGATCGGCGTCAGTCTGATGAAGATTGCCAATGATATTCGCCTGCTTGGCTCTGGTCCTCGCAGCGGCCTTGGCGAAATTGCCCTGCCAGCGAATGAACCGGGCTCTTCCATCATGCCGGGCAAGGTTAACCCCACTCAATGCGAGGCGCTGACCATGGTTTGCGCTCAAGTGATGGGCAATCACACGACGGTTAGCGTGGCGGGATCGAACGGCCACTTGGAGCTTAACGTGTTCAAGCCGGTGATGATCTACAACGTGCTGCAGTCGGTGCGCCTGTTGGCCGATTCGGCGCGCAGTTTCACCAACAATTGCGTGACTGGGATCACCGCAAACACCGACCGAATCGACAAGCTGATGAATGAGAGCCTGATGCTTGTCACCGCACTGAATCCGCATATTGGCTATGATAATGCCGCCAAGATCGCGAAGAAGGCCCATGCTGATGGCACGACTTTAAAGGAGGCGGGCATGGAGCTTGGCTTGCTCACGGAAGAGCAATTTTCCCAGTGGATCGTCCCTGCGGAAATGATCAAACCAAGGGCTTAGAGGCGGGTTTGAGCAAGGTAAGCGCGTGAATTCGGCTCGAATGCCAGTTTGGAGGGATGATCCTCCTATGACCGGCATTCGACCAAAGCATGACCGTGTCCGACGAGAAATTGGCTATGTTTTCCCGAGCGCGCTATTTGCGGTGATCTAATGCGCATCTCAAAAACCACTGAAACCCGACCGACCGTGCCTTTCCGCATGGTGCTGCTGTCGATGATCGTGATGTGGGCGACCTATTTTGCCCTCATCACCATGCGCGGTTTTGTAATGGAGTTCGACCTCCAGGTCGAAATGGCGTGGCGGCGCGGCATCGTGTCCATGGTTGGCATTGCACTGACGATTGCCCTGTGGGGTATGCTGCGGCTGTTTGATCATAAAGCGGTGTGGATCAAGGTGATGGCCGCGATCATCCTATCTGTTCCGGTTGCGTTTGCGATCGGCAAGACGAATCATCTGGTCTTCCAGGACATCCAAGAAACTGAACAGCGAAAGTACGCAGAGAAACAAAGTGGCGTGAATATGCGCCGTGATGAGGCAGGTAATCTGCTAGTTGACGTTCCAGTGATACGCCCTGGGCCGGAAGGCTCGGATGATACCGATCCAGTCCTCGATTCTGAAAGCGTTATCCTCGTTCCTGCGCAAACCAGCGCGGATGTGTGGAAGGCAGTGTTCGATATAGCGCTTGGGCGCTATTTCTTGCTGCTCGCCTGGGCATCGCTCTATTTTGCAATTCTTGCAGGTTATCAGGCTCGGGCGGCGGAGCGGCGCGGGCAGGAATTCAGGTCCGCTGCAGAGGCGGCTGAGCTGCGGTCTTTGCGCTATCAGGTGAATCCACATTTCCTGTTCAACACGCTGAACTCGCTGTCCGCTTTGGTGATGACCGGCAAGGCAGAGCGGGCAGAGCGTATGATCCAGACCATGTCGCGATTTTATCGTCACAGCCTTGCGGATGAGCCAACCTCTGACGTTCGGCTCAAGGACGAGTTTGACTTGCAGCAGCTCTATCTCGACATTGAGGCGGTGCGCTTTCCAGAGCGATTGATTTGCGATTTTGATCTGCCCGATGATCTTGTGGATGCACGCGTGCCAGGCATGATTCTCCAGCCCTTGGTCGAAAACTCGGTCAAATATGCGGTGTCTGCTGTGAATCGCCCGGTGACTATCACGGTTAAGGCACGCGAGGAGTTTGATCGGCTGGTAATAACAGTGAGCGACGATGGGCCCGGCGTTCCGGCAAATGCCAGCCATGGCTTCGGAATTGGCCTTGCCAATGTGCGCGATCGGTTGGAGGCACGCTTCGGTTCAGATATTGTTCTGAGTTCGAGCCCGATCGATGGCGGTTATAAGACAGAACTGCGGATACCTTTGACCAAAAATGGCTGATAGCGAAGAAACTGGCGGCGCATTGCGCACGCTTATTGTCGATGATGAACCCCTGGCGGTTGAGCGCATTCAGGTGATTTGCGCCGAACTCGGCTCGATCAATGTGGTTGGCACCGCCAGCGATGGGGCCGCGGCCTTGCGGTTGGTCGAGGCGCTGACCCCAGATTTGATTTTGCTCGATATGACCATGCCAGAACTCGATGGCCTCGGGGTCGCCAAGAAGCTGGGCAAAATGAAAGACCCGCCAGCAGTCATCTTTGTGACGGCGCATGATGACTTTGCGGTAGAGGCCTTTGATCTAGAGGCGATTGATTATGTCCTGAAGCCCGTTTCTGCTGACCGTCTAGGCCGCGCAATTGAGCGAGCCGTTGCCCGCCACGGCGAGACGGGCAAGAAGACCAGCAAATGGCTGGATGAGCTGTGGGTTCCGCATCGCTCCGAATTGCTGCGTGTCGCGGTCAGCGAGGTGCATCAGATCGATGCCGAGCGTGATTACGTTCGGCTGCACATTGGTACTGATGAAGCGCCGCAGTCTTATCTATTGCTCCAAACCATTGCCGGTCTGGAAAAACGGCTGGACCCCGAGGAATTCATCCGCATTCACCGCTCTACCATTTTGCGGCGCGACAACATTCGCGGTCTGCGTCATGATGGTTTGGGGGTGTGGTCTGCTGAGTTGCAGAATGGTGAAGCCCTGCGGATTGGCCGGACCTATCTCTCAAAGGTGAAGGGAATGGCGGGGCGTTAGGGCGCCTAATGATTGTTGAGCGTGTGGACGCCGAACTGCACTCGCCCCTTACATTAAAAAGACGACTCGAACCCTGGGACTGGTTAGGGCTCGAGCCGTCATCTATGGACCTGAATTCAGGCTCATAGGGGTCTTGTTAGAATGTTGGGATCAACCGCCGCGTTGTTGGGCTTCAATCAGGGTGGCCACTTGTTGTTCGGCGCTTTTCATCGCCTTGGCGTAGCAACGCTTGCTGTCCATTGACGGGATTCGCGAGCCGGAACGACGTGTACCCACCCCGCAAAGGGCTTGTGCTGCCTTTTTCACTCGGCGATCAAGTCGTTCTTGACCTTCCGGTGTGGCGAGATTGATATCGGCAATTGCGATCTCAACGCTTGGATTGTCGCTTGGACCAGCAAGGGCGGGGGTAGACACGACCGCAAGGCCAAGGGCCGCAGTGGTCAAAACTGTCTTCAACATAAATTCCTCCATTTGCAAGAAACGGCCCGGTTCGAGCGGGGGTTCGAATGGGGTTGCCGTAACCGCCCTTGCACAATCAGAATTAGGGGAATGCAGACGAGCGGTCATTCGGTGCTCGTTCGCGGCAGAATGTCGCTCGACTGGTGCGGCGCGTTTCGGACAGATGCGATAAACTGCCCGACGAATGACCCTTTCCAGCAGACCAGCGTTTGCGCCATAGTGCAGCCATGCTGCCGGTGATGATCATTTTTGCCCTTGGCGTGGGGAATTTCGCTTTGCACCAGGCGGTGCTGCAAAGCGGCCACCCAATGCTTGGGCAAATGCCATGGTTTGTGCATATGCTAGGCGGGAAGCTGACGCTTGCGACCGAATTCATGGTCTTGCTGGCCGCCATGATGCTGGCCGCCAATGGTTGGCCCATGCTGGTTTGGGTTTATCTGGGATACAGCGGGCTCAATGCGCTGGCAGCTTGGCTGATCTTGTCAGATCAGATCTAAGGGGTCGGCCAGGGAGCAGATTGCGCTTGCGCTTTTGCGGCAATCCCGCTTGTCACTTTGGGCTATGGCAACTCGGCTCTTTCATATCAGCGATGTGCACTTTGGTGTTGAGGATCGCGCCGCGCTGGGCGCTGTGGCCGCCGCGGTCCAGCAAGAGCGCCCGGATGCGGTTGTGTGCACTGGTGATTTGACTCAACGGGCCAAGCACAGCGAATATGCTGATGCGGCGCAGTGGTTTCGTTCGCTAGGCGCGCCGACTGTGCTGCAGGCTGGCAATCACGACATGCCCTATTACAACTTGTGGGAGCGTTTTACCGATCCCTATCGGCGCTACCGCGCGCTGACTAACCAGGCTGGTGCTCAGCTCAATTCAGATGATGTTGTGCTTATTCCGCTCGTCTCCACGGTGCGTGTGCAGCCGCGCTTTCCGTGGTCGGATGGGTTTGTGCGTAGGCGGCCCTTGGCCCGCACCGTGACGCAGCTAAAAGAGCTCGGAGGCGATCCACGTACAAAGATTGTGATGTGTCACCATCCGCTGCTCGGTCCAGAGAACGCCGGTGGCAATCCCACTATCGGCGGTGATGAGGCCTTTGCGGCCATCGCATCGGCTCGGCGCAGATGCCGTGATATCGGGGCACGTGCATACGCCGTTCGATGAGGTGCGATCTCGTGGTGGGCATTCCATGCGGATGATCGGAGTTGGCACCCTTTCGACCCGCCTGCGGCATGGGGCACCCCCTTGTTATCAGGTGCTCAATTGCGAGCCTGGCGGATCAATCACTGCCGAATTGCGCGTGGTTGGTGATCCGCCGATAGGTTGAGTAAGCACCCCGCCTCATTTTGCCGCTGATCAGGATGGAAACCAGATGTTAGGCATATTTCGCTAATCGCTCGTCAAACCGCGAATGTGCGGCAGTATGGATCGTATGTGATTTGGCAGAGGAGTGTTGGTCATGAATGCTATCAAAGCAATGATTTTGGGCGGCGTGCTGACATATGTTGTGGCGCTGGTGATTGGCTCACAAGGGTCAAGTGGGGGTTTTCTGGCGATCCACAATATGCGTATGGGCGAATATGCTGTCCTGTGGTCTTGGCCGCTGTTTCTGGCTGGCACTGGCCTGGCCTGGGCGATGACGCTGCTGCAACCAGAATAAATGATTGCTGCTTGACGGCGGTTGGACCAGATCACGATCTGACCAGACTTTATACCACACAAAGAAAAAGGGCGGCCCTTCCATCGGAGAGCCGCCCTTTTCGTATTTTGTTCGCAGTGAACGTGATTAGCGTTTCGAGAACTGGAAGCTCCGGCGGGCTTTCGCGCGGCCATATTTCTTACGTTCAACCACACGGCTGTCACGGGTGAGGAAGCCAGCGGCCTTCACCGTAGAGCGCAGTGCAGGCTCATATTTGGTCAAAGCTTGGCTGATGCCGTGCTTTACCGCGCCAGCTTGGCCGGACAGGCCGCCGCCGCGAACGGTTGCGACAATGTCGTATTGGCCTTCACGCTCGGTGATCGAGAATGGCTGGTTGATAATCAGACGCAAGGTCGGACGAGCGAAGTACACTTCTTGCTCGCGGCCGTTGATGGTGACCTTGCCTGTACCTGGCTTCAACCAAACGCGGGCGACCGCATCCTTACGGCGACCAGTGGCATAAGCGCGGCCATATTGGTCGAGCTCTTGCTCACGCAGGGGCGCAGCAGGATTTTGAGCGATTTCCGCGGCATCGGCTGCAGGTGCATCGCCAGCAATGTCCTTAAGATCTGCGAGATCAGACACGGTTTCCGTCGCGGTTTCAGTTGCTGGCGTTTCAGTCGCAGCTTCTGGCGCGGTTTCGGTTTCGGTGTTCTTTTCGTCGGCCATTATGCAGAGACCTTATTCTTGCGGTTCATGGATGCAACGTCGAGCACGGCTGGGTTCTGCCCATCATGTGGATGCTCGGTGCCGTTGTAGAGGTGCAGCGCGCGCATTTGCGCACGGCCCAATGGGCCACGCGGGATCATACGCTCGACAGCTTTTTCAAGCACGCGCTCAGGAAAACGACCTTCCAGAATCTTATTCGGGGTCGTCTCTTTAATGCCGCCAGGGTGGCCGGTGTGCTTATAATAGATCTTGTTGGCCATCTTGTTGCCGGTGAATTTCACCTTGTCGGCATTGATGACGATCACGTGATCACCGCAGTCAACGTGCGGGGTGTAGCTCGGCTTGTGCTTGCCGCGCAGGATATTGGCGATGAGAGAAGCAACACGGCCAACGACCAGTCCTTCGCCATCAATAATATGCCATTTCTTATCGACCTCGGCCGGTTTGATCGACCGGGTCTGCTTGCTGAGCGCCTTCATGGGCTTTTCCTTAAACCTAAGGCCGCCATTCGGGAGAAAAGAGGCCTGAAAAATCAAAACAGCCGGGCGTTTGGGCCGCGGCTGCGAATCGAAAGGTACGCCTTTCAGCATATCCTTACCGATATGAGGCGCGATTTGTCGCTAAGACGGCTCAAAGTCAAGCAAAACCGGGCGTTTCGGGAGAGGTAAAATAATACCTTAGCAAATTTTCACCAGCAATTGAGGGGCGAGGCGCTGTTTATGCGTTCAGCGCCCAGGTTTCGCTCGAGTGGCGCTCATCATCGCCAATACGCGTGATAATCTGCCGCTTGGCGTGGGCAAGCCAGCGCTCGCCCGGCGCGCAGCGGGCCGAAAAGCTAAATTCAAACTCCCCGTGCGAGCCATCGGGCAAATTGACCGGCTTTAT
Organism: Erythrobacter sp. SN6-5; assembly: GCF_057364945.1. NCBI lineage: Bacteria > Pseudomonadati > Pseudomonadota > Alphaproteobacteria > Sphingomonadales > Erythrobacteraceae > Erythrobacter > Erythrobacter sp. SN6-5. The sequence continues at coordinate 920,836 of NZ_CP200282.1, read as the reverse complement.
GGAATGAACTGTCTCTTCGCTGGGATAGAACAGATCGCGGGGCATCTGCTCAAGCAACGTGCCGCCAGTCTGCTGCAATTGCGCCAGGTAAGCCATGCGCTGCGCCCGCTGGGTCGCTGAGCTACTGTGCCGCTTGATCATGCTTTCCGCTTCTTTGATTGCGGCATCGACGTCTTCCTGACTGGTCGATGTGCCGCAGCGGCAAGGATCTCCCCTGCCTCGCCGAGCAGAATCGGAAACATGCTGTCGGTTGAGCGGGCTTCTTCAATCGCGGCTAGTTGGGCAAGTTGCTCTGGCGCGTCGACTTTTGCGAAGATTTGCTGGCCATTGATCGCAATGCCGCGCCCTTGGGCGGAGAAGTTGACCTGCCATTGGCGGGTCACCGACAGAATCTTTCCATCGCGCAGCTCTCGCTCAATCCGCCGCATAAGTCGCATAGAATTTGCCGGGATAGTCAGGCGGCCCGCCGCCATTGCCGGTATGCTAGACGTGGTTGCCCCCGCCACGAGCGCTCCAAGTGCCGAGCCTATGGCGGCCCGGCGAGTGAATTCAGTCATCGTTACCCACCTTAACGTATTCTAACGCGGCTGAAGCGCGGCCAACCATGTTTCTGTTTTATGGTGGGCCGCGTCACAGTGCCAGCCAAGTATTGCTGGACTATCGTAGGGATGCAATACACCAAGGCGTTCAATAGTGCGATTGAGCAGATTGCCGCGTGTTTTTAACAGCACTGCCACTTCACTGCTCGTCTCGATTGTATCTTGCCATTTAAAGATCGATTCGAGCCCGCCGATCATATTGGCGCAGCCAATCAAGCCTTCTTCCAGCAGTACGCCTGCCACGTCACGCGCGCTGCCGCGATCGGGGAACGGGCACCATATTAGCGCAGATGAACAGGCGGAGTTGGTATCGGTCGCTGGGTCAGTCATTCACCCGGTGTAGCGCAATTTCAGGCCTTATACCCGCACAGTTGCCAGTGCGTTTTGCCCGTCACTGTGCATTGCCCAGGCGAGACTGGCGACCAGCAACGCCCCGGTCAGTTGGTGTGCGACGGCGATCCACAAAGAAACCTCGCTCAGCACGGTCGCAATGCCGAGTAGCACCATGACGCCAAAGGCGCTGTGCACGGCGATGGACGCCATGCGATGGGTCTTGCGCACGCGCCGCGCGATCCACACCAGAGCAGCGACTGCGATCCAGGCCCACCAGCGGTGCAACCAATGCAGCAAAAACGGATCATGGGTCAGTGTCCACAATACGCCTTGAGTGAAATTGACCTCGGGAATGAGCCTCCCATTCATGAGCGGCCAATCATAGGCGGCGTGCCCGGCATTAAGGCCGGCGACCCATGCGCCGAGCAGCAATTGCACAAATAAAATACCAGCCACTATCAATGCTGGAGCAGTGAGCGGAGCGGGTTTGACCTGCGGATCGCGCGACAAAGCTCTCAGATCGAGCGCTGTCCAGACCAGTCCGCCCAGCAAGAAAAAGGCGGTGAGCAAATGTGCCGAGAGGCGGAAATGGCTAACATCAGTGAGGTCTGTGCCCACGCCGGAGGACACCATGTACCACCCCAGCGCCCCTTGAAATCCAATCAAGGCAAGCAGCGCGAACAGACGAATCTTATAGCCATTGGGGATCGCCCCCTTCACCCAAAACCACACCATCGGGAGCGCAAATGCCAAACCAATCAATCTCCCCAGATTGCGGTGGAACCATTCCCAGAAATAGATGAGTTTGAAGGCTTCCAAATCCATTCCGGCAGGGCCGCTTTCAAACCGGTATTCGCCCGTTTGGCGGTACAGATCGAATTCTGTCCGCCATGCCTCCTCGCTCAGCGGTGGGAGCACGCCGGAAACCAAATCCCACTGGGTGATCGACAGGCCGCTTTCTGTAAGACGCGTGATCCCGCCAACCATCACGATGACTACAACCATTGCGGCCACGATCATCAGCCAGCGCACAAGCACCAGCGGGCGGCCTAGCCCGGCGGCGGGTGCCACAGTGGATGAAGCAGGATGAAGCGAAGATGCCATTTCGGGCGTCTAAGTGTCCTGCGCAGTGGCGAAGTGCAAGTATGTAGATCGCAAATGGCCTTGCGCATCCTGCAACCAGGCACCCCGGCTTACAGCGTTTGATCTAGTTCTGCTTGCAGAATGGTATAATATTACATACATGGTCCTCAGTCATCATGACCGACACCAATACCTCGATTCGCGGCCGGTTCGACCGGGCCGGCATTTGGCTCTCGGGCCTGTGCGCGCTGCATTGCGTCGCGACGATTTTTATTGTGTCGGGATTGGGTGTCGGCGGACAGTTCCTGCTCTCGCCGGACCTCCATCGTTTTGGCCTTGTGATTGCCTTGATTGTGGCAGCGGTGGCGATTGGTTGGGGTGCGCTTAAGCACCGCCAGGCGGCGCCCTTTGTGATCGCTATGACGGGTCTGACTTTCATGGGCGGCGCTTTGGCTGTGCCGCATGGCGTACAGGAAGCCGTCCTTACGATTATCGGCGTTTCCCTCGTCACTTGCGGGCATGTGCTCAATTTGCGGCACGCCCACTAATCAAGCCGCAACGCATTAGTGCGCTGATTTTGCTGCTAATTCGCGCCCGCTACTCGCGTCCATTGCCACCCGATATGCGCTTATGCTTGCGCCGCGCGGCGATGCCATTATCTCGGCGCACATGACTGCAGAAAAAAGCATCACCCTCAATGGTGACATCCGCCAGACCAGCGCTGACACAATCGCCACCCTCGTGCGCGAATTGGAGCTATTGCCTGAAAAAGTGGCCGTCGAGCGCAATGGTGAGATCGTGCCGCGTTCAACCCTTGAACAGGCGCCCTTGGCGGACGGGGACGCTCTAGAAATCGTGCATTTCGTGGGCGGCGGCGAGCAAAGCGTCTCGGGCGATGACAGTTGGAGCGTGGCGGGCCGGACCTTCCACTCGAGGCTGATTGTCGGCACGGGTAAGTACAAGGACTTTCAGCAGAATGCCGATGCATTGCAGGCGAGCGGCGCGGAAATTGTCACCGTTGCTGTGCGCCGAGTCAATGTGAGCGATCCCAAAGCACCAATGCTGACCGATTTCATTGATCCGAAGGTTACGACCTATCTGCCCAACACCGCTGGCTGTTTCACGGCAGATGATGCGATCCGGACGCTGCGCCTAGCGCGCGAAGCAGGTGGCTGGGATCTGGTCAAGCTGGAGGTGTTGGGCGAGGCGCGCACGCTTTACCCGGATATGCGCGAAACCCTGAAAGCCACAGAAGTACTGGCCAAAGAGGGCTTTCACCCGATGGTTTACTGCGTCGATGATCCGATCGCTGCCAAACAATTGGAGGATGCGGGCGCAGTGGCGATTATGCCGCTTGGCGCGCCGATTGGCTCAGGCCTAGGCATCCAAAACCAGGTGACCATCCGCCTGATCGTCGAAGGCGCAAGCGTGCCGGTGCTGGTCGATGCAGGTGTTGGCACGGCGTCTGATGCGGCGGTTGCGATGGAGCTCGGCTGTGATGGGGTGCTGATGAACACCGCCATCGCTGAGGCGAAAGATCCGATCCGCATGGCGCGCGCCATGAAACTGGCGGTGGAGGCTGGGCGCGATGCCTATCTGGCGGGCCGTATGGGGCGTCGCAAATATGCCGATCCCAGCTCGCCTTTGGCTGGATTGATCTAGGGATTTTTCCCATGGACCGGAGCCACCCGCGCCCGGATGGGCGTGCAAAACAAAACGCCGATTCAACAAATTTTACCTACGGGTTACTACCTATTAACCAAGTTCCGCGATGACCGTCTTCAACGCAGAGGAGACTTTCATGGCGACCGTGGGCAGTACATCTATGGCAATCGGCGAAATGCGCGAGTTCGCAGGCTTTAGCGCCGCTGAGCAGCGCTATATCAAGTGCAGCCTCGACATTGGTCTGAGCCGCAAGGACGCCTTTAAGCTGTGGGCCCGTGATGCGCGAGAAAACGCCGCGATCCGCCGCCAATATGTTGCCTATCAGGATCTCAAATCTTTGCGTGCGTTGGTCCCGGCTCAGCATGGTATGGCCGACACCGAGGTTTTTATCGGCAAGCTGATCCGCATGGCGACCTTCGACCTACAAGCGGATGCGATCACCAGCTTTTCCGCGTTTCGCTTCCTCTACGAGCGCTTGCTCGGCGCAGAAGCTCGCCCGTTTCTTCCCGCAGCATTCTGTGCGGCCAGCGCTTTGCCGCAAATTCAGCCGGAACGCCGCAAGGTCCTGCTGCAATCGCTTAGTGAAGCGGCGGCAACGGCTCCTGCATGGTCAGATGAAACGCCCAGCTTCTATCCGGAATATGTCGAGGAAGCTGAGCTGGTTTGAAATTGGTTGCTGAGCGCGATCTCACAACCCAGACTAAGACTTGTGCCCGCGCCTTTGGTGAGCTTTAATAAGATCAGCACAATCCTCTAGAGGTATTGCCCATGTGTCGAGTTCAAGATCATGGTGGATACCGTCATGCACAGTAGCGATTTGCGATCTCGCTAAGCCTAGTTTTCGATTGCCGCGTCCTTTTTCGCGCCGTTCCAACTCTTCTAGATTGCATTCGACTTTAACAAAGAGTGTATCAATCGCCGCGAGAGATCGGACGAAATGGTCGTGGGAGCTGGCGCCATTTTGGACGATATCTACAATAACGTTATGACCAGTCTCCGCCATTGCTCTGACTGATCTCGCCATCGCTAACTTCATATTGGGAAAATTCACAGAATTCGCTGGGATGTTCTCTGGCGTCATGCTCCAAAAAGCATCTAACTGAACGTGCAAGTAAGGATCGCTAAATCTGTTTTGGAGGCATCGAGCTAGCGTGGTTTTTCCCGCGCTGGACACCCCGTTTAGGACGATCACTTTTCCCCACATCGCGTTTGTAGCCAACACGCCTCTTAGCTCCGATACAGCCCGCCAATCTTGTCCTGATAGCGGTCACGGATCTTATCGCTGGCGTATTTTCATGCTCGGCGTCATCTCCTCATTCTCGATTGAGAACGCTTCATCAGCAAAGGTGAACTGGCGTACCTTCTCGATCACCGACAAATCCGTGTTCACCCGGTCAACGGCTGCGCGAACAGCGGTCTTGAAGGCCGGAAGGTCTTGCAGAGCGGTCATGTCGAACTTCTCGTCATTGGCGCGCGCCCATTCGACCGCCCATTCTGCGTCCGGCACAACCAGGCCGACCACATAGGGCCGCTTGTCCCCGCTCACCATCGCCTGCGCGATTTCCGGTTGCAGGGTCAGCATGCCTTCAATCTTTTGCGGGGCAACATTGTCGCCCTTGTCGTTGACGATCATGTCTTTCTTACGGTCGGTGATCACGATCCGGCCTGCTTCATCCAGATGCCCGATGTCGCCCGTGTGCAGCCACGGCGCACCATTGGGATCATTGGGATCTCTCATAAGCGTGCGCGCGGTTTCGGCGTCATTCTGCCAATATCCATGCATCACCAACTCGCCGCGGCACAGAATCTCGCCATCATCGGCGATCTTGATCTCCACCCCGCGCATCGGCGGGCCGACGGTGTCCATCTTCAGGCCAGTTGCTGGGCGATTGCAACTGATCACCGGGCCGCTTTCGGTCTGGCCATAACCTTGCAGCATGGTGAGGCCCATTGCCTCAAAGAATGTGCCAACGTCTGGGTTGAGCGGCGCTCCGCCAGAAACCATAGCTTTGATCCGGCCGCCAAATTTGTCGCGGATTTTTGGGCGCAAAGTGCGCTCAACGATGAAGTCCATCGGCTTATCGCGTTTGCGCTTGTTACCGCGCTCGGCGGCTTTCTCACTAATCGTCAGTGCGCGGTCCATCAGATAATTGGCGAGCTTGCCTTGCTTTTGGACCTGCTTGAGGATCTCGGCTGCGCAGCACTTCGAACAGGCGCGGGACCACGACCATAATGGTCGGGCGCACTTCCTCGATATTGCTGGCGAGTTTCTCTAGGCCTTCCGAGTAATAGATCTCTGCCCCGACGGAGATTGGCAGATATTGCCCGCCCGTATGTTCATAAGCGTGGCTGAGAGGCAGGAACGACAGGAAACGTTCGTCGGAAATGCCAAAATCATTGATCAGGATTTCAGCTGCGCCTCCTGCATTGCACAGGATCGCGCCATGATGCTGCTTCACCCCGCGCGGGGCGCCGCCGGTGCCGCTGGTGTATATCAGACAAGCGGTGGTGTCGCGCGTAATGCCCTTAAGGCGCTCTTCCACGGCTACGCGGGCCTGGGCCGGATCGCCCGCCACCATGCTGTCCCAGTTGTGGTACTCAAAGCCGCTTGATTGCTTGCGGTGCAGATCTTCGATGCCGATCACATGGTCGGCAATGCCGGTCGATTGGATCGCGCCATGCACGGGGGCCAGCAGTTTTTCGGTCGAGACGATCACCACGCGCGCGCCGGAATTGTCCAGGATGTGGCAATGATCGCGCTCGGTATTGGTAATGTAGGTTGGCACAGTGATGCAGCCCGCGGCCATCACAGCGAGATCGGAAATGCACCATTCGGGGCGGTTTTCTGAGACCAGCGCCACGCGGTCCCCGACTTTCAGGCCAATCCGGCGCAGCCCCTCTGCGAGCAAGCAGACCTGCTCTGCTACCTCACGCCAGCTTTGCGTGGTCCATTCGCCATTGGCTTTGCGCCCCAGAAACGGCGCATCGCCTTTTTCATCCGCGCGTTTCAGGAACAATTCGACGAGATTGTTCGCATTATCGATGTCGTTGAGATGCGTGTCTTGCGGCACTGAAATTTGGCTCCCCCACCAGTTTTCTAGTTTTGCGCAGATTAGGCGCGCCCAGAATTAGCGCAAGCGTCAATGGTGCTTGCCGGTTTGAAGAGGTAATGCATCGGTGGTGAGCCGAGTTCCACGGCCTAGCAACGCCGCTAGCGAGTATAGACCAGCTTTGGTGCGATACGCGGATCGGTGGCCACTTCCCAACCATCCGATGTACGGCGCAATGCGTTGGCCTTTAGCGGCGGGCCAAAAGCACGGATCTGTGTGTGGCCCAGCGCTGTCAGCTCTTCCTGCATATCCTCCAGCATGGAGCCCTGTTCAATCACGGCGGTTTCGCCAAACGACATAATCAGCGGCAGAGCCAGTGCGTCCTGTGCGCTTAGTCCGAAATCGATCACGCCAATGATGGAGCGAGCGACCTGCACTGGAATGGTCGGTCCACCTGCCGCGCCAATCACCAGGATAACGTCACCCTTTTGATCAAGTACGATTGTCGGTGCCATAGAGCTGCGGGGCCGCTTTCCGCCCGCGACCGCATTGGCGACCGGCTTGCCATCGACCAACGGAGTGGAGCTGAAATCGGTAAGCTCATTGTTGAGGTAGAACCCGCCAAAAAATAGGCCTGATCCAAACGCACCCTCCACGGTTGAGGTGTAGCTGACCGCATTGCCATTGCCATCGACCACGGAGAAATGGGTCGTGCCCTGCTCCAGTGGCTCGTTACCATCTGCGCGGGCAAGAGGGGCCCCAGGAGGCGTGCCTGGTTTGAGGTCGGTGATCGTGGCCGATGGGCTGATCAGCGCACTGCGGCTCGCGACATAGGCGGGATCCACCAGACCCTTCACCGGCACTCTCACGAAATCGCTGTCGCCAATATACAGCTCGCGGTCGGCATAGGCGACTCGCTGAGATTCCAGAAAAAGGTGCCAGAATGTGGGGCTTTCTGGCCCAAGTGCGCCCAGGTCAAAACGCTCTAGCTGTCCCAGCATTTGCGCAACCGCAACGCCGCCTGATGAGGGCGGACCCATGCCGCAGACCTGATATTCGCGGTAGGGCGCGCAGACCGGATCGCGCAGTTTGGACCGATAGCCAGTGATGTCCGCCGTGGTCATCTTGCCATCTTGCGGCGTCTTTTCGGCGATATATCCCGCCAAATCCGCAGCATTGCGATCATACAGCGCCTCTGCCCCGGTCTCGGCCAGATCCGTGAGCGCCTCGGCCAGCTCGCCATTACGGATGATGGAGCCAACCGGCAGCGGTTCGCCATCCGCACCAAAGAAAACGGCGCGCGCTTCTGCGGTCAGCCCGGCGCGTCCTTTATTGCGGCCAGACAGCGATTCGTTGAGCCGCACATTCATGCGGAAGCCATCCTCAGCCAGAGCGATGGCGGGCTGAAACAGGTCTGCCCAAGGCAATTTGCCGTGCGTTGCATGCGCTTTTGCTGCGAGGGCAAGATTGCCCGGCACACCGACACTGAGGCCGGAAAGGACGCGCAACTCGCGCGGCAAGCGTTCGCCATTTTCATCGAGGAAGCGTGTGCCGGTTGCCGCTGCAGGCGCGGTTTCGCGGCCATCATAGGTCAGCAATTCGCCGCCCTTGCCATCGGCCCGGACCAGAAAGCCGCCGCCGCCAATGCCTGAGCTTTGCGGTTCCACCACGGTCAGTGCTAGCATCACTGCAATCGCGGCATCGGTGGCAGAGCCGCCTTTGGCCAGGATTGCTTCGTGCGGCGGCGGTGGCGCGCGGATCGGCGCTGCTCACCGCACCGGTGAGGACAGGCTCAGCTGGTGCGGCGGTGCTGCTGGCAGAGCTTTGAGAGCTGTAGGCTGAGCAGCCTGTGAGAAGAGCAACGACGGCGAGACTTGCAGAAAGGCGTTTGATCATGCTTCGCAGCGCTATTCGGTTCCGACTGCCTCTGCAATACTGGTGAACCCATCGCGTTTCATCAACCGCTCTAAACCGCGCGCGATCTGAGCGCCAAGGCCGGGGCCTTCATAGACCATGGCAGAATAAAGTTGGACCAGGCTGGCGCCCGCACGAATGCGCTCCCACGCGTGCTCGGCGCTGGCAATTCCGCCAACGCCGACCAGCGGGATGCCGCCGCCGGTCGCTGCGCGGAAATCCCGCACGCGTTTGAGCGCCAGTTTGCGCAATGGCGCACCGGAAAGCCCGCCGGCCTCACCCGCATGGTGTGAACGCAGTGCTGGCCGCGAAATGGTTGTGTTGGAGACAATCAGCGCGCCCAGCCGCTTGTCCAGAGCGATCCGGGCGATTGCATCAATATCATCCTGCATCAGGTCTGGGGCGACCTTGAGGAAGATCGGCGGCAGTTTTGTGAGACCTGTGCCAGGCCTCTTTACGCGCCTCGATCACGGCGTCGATCAATTCGCTGAGCGCGCCTTCGTCTTGCAGCGCGCGCAGCCCAGGGGTGTTGGGGCTGGAAACATTCACTGCGAGATAGCTGGCGAGCGGGGTCATCATTCGCGCCATCGCTGCATAATCGGCGATGCGATCCTCTGAATCCTTATTCGCGCCGATATTAATGCCGACAATACCAGGGTTGTCTCTGCGCCGCTCCAACCGGGCAAGTGCCGCTGCACCGCCGCCATTGTTAAAGCCCATGCGATTGATGACGGCCCTATCCTCTACCAGGCGGAACAGGCGCGGCTTTGGATTGCCAGCTTGCGGGCGCGGGGTGATCGAGCCGACTTCGGTGAAACCAAAGCCTAGGCCGAGCAGCTGATCCGGAACTTCTGCATCTTTGTCGAAGCTGGCTGCCACCCCGACTGGGTTGGGAAAATGCAGCCCAGCAATCTCGATTGCGCCCGGCCCCGTTTGTGAGGTGGCGCGCAGCGGCGACGCTTTGAGCGCGGTCACCCCGAGTCGGTGAGCCTTCTCCGAATCAAGCGAGAAAATTGCCGGGCGTAAAAAGCGAAACAACATAACTGCGCGCTATCGCAATATTTGCATGCTTGTCGAGGGTGTTTGCGCAACAGAATTCAGAAAAATTGTGGGGGGGACTGCAATTTGTCGTTTGCATACAATTATTCGCCGTATTTCTGTCCTACATGATGCGTGCGACCCGAAGGGCTCGGAGCAGCAATGCGAAGAGTTCCTCAACTTCAATAGGACGGTTCTCGTTTGAGAGCCGTCCTTTTTTTGTGTTAAATCATAGGGGAAGCGGCTAGGCCTCGCCCGATGAGGCGCTCGTAATGGTTGACTATCACTCCACAACAACGATTCAGAGCGAGTCTGATTTTTCTGAAGCGGGGTTTGAGCTTACCCCTGCATCCCTCATCTCTATTGAGTACATCGCGCCGCCATCCGCGATCAGTGATTATGTGACAACCCTGTATCACTTTCGCTGTGAAGAAGCGGAAATCCGAGACATTCAGCTAAGCCTCAATCGGCCATCTCTCACTTTTCCCGCTTGGAAGGGGCGAAATGCTGTTCCCGAATGGGCGCCGAGATTCCAACCCAGCAATTGCAATGCTCACGCCGCTTTCAACTGCAACGCCGATTGTTGTTGAAGGACCATTTCATGTGATTGGTGCGGCCCTCACCCCGCAAGGCTGGGGTGCACTCACTGGCTTGCATGCAGGCGAGCATCGAGATCGGATGATCGAGGCGCGCACCGTACTCGGCGGCGAAGTTGTGGCCATGGGTGAACGTCTCAATGCCGGATATCGTGCAGGTAAATTCAGCGGGCGCGAATGCGCAATTGAAATCGGTGCATTTATAGAAGGCCGGGTACGGCCACTCAAGGCACGCCACAATGAGTTGATTCGAACAGTGAATCGGTGGCTGGGTGCGTCGCTCAATCCGGATCTGGCGGACTTGATGGCGGCGGCGTCCTATTCCGAACGGCAGGTTCAGCGCCTGGTCGAGCGGTATTTTGGCCTCCCACCGCAAGCGCTCGCGCGCAAATACCGCGCCTTGAGAGCTGCGGCATGGCTGTCCTTCCCGCAGCTCACGCCTGAATATGAGGCAGAATTGGCCGATGCATTTTTCGATCAATCGCATATGATTCGCGAGATCCAGCGTTTTGCCGGGCGCACCCCAGCGCGGTTGAGCGATGATGACAGCCCATTCTTGAATGAAATGATCGACCTGAAGAATTTTCGCGAACTGGGCTAGGACCTGCGGAAATTTGCCCCGCCAACGCTGCCATTACCAGTTATGAGGATATCTATGCGACGCTTCGCTATTGTCTTTAGCTCCACTCTTGCCTTGGCTGCCTCCGCTTGTGCGCCCACCGCGCAGCAGCAGCTCGCCAGCGCAGACAAGCCCGCGCTGACCGCCGATGCAGCTCCGACAATGGGCGCATTTTTCAAGCAATATGACGAAGCGCAATTGGTTCTATCGCCTCAAGGTAAGGCGTATCGCGGTATTCGTGATACAGCCTATGGCGAGTGGGATGATTACAGCGATGCGGGTGCGGTTGCCCAAGCGCAATTGCTGCAAAACACCGCCAGCGAACTGCGTGATAGATACAATCTCGATGGGTTGTCAGGTGACGATGCGCTGTCGTTTCGGCTGTTCGAAGCGATGGCGGAGCGCAGCGCACGCACGCATAAATATCGCAAGAATGTCTATCTGTTCAATCAGATGCGCGGAGCGCAGAGCCAACTTCCTGCTTTTTTGATCAACATTCACCGGGTCGACACCGCCGAGCATGCCGAGGCGTACATCAGTCGGATAGAGGGCTTGGGCGCGGTGATTGATACGCTCATGGTCGAAGCGCGTGAGCGGGCGGAGAATGGCGTGATGCCGCCCAAATGGGTCTATCCCTATGTGATCTCCGACATCGAGAACTTGCTCAATGCCGGCGACGATAACGCTGTGCTGAACGACTTTGGTGAGAAGGTCGATGCGCTCTCATTGGGTGATGACACTACAATCGCGCTTAAGATGGATGCGACCAAAGCTTGGGTGATGACAGCCACTCCGGCCTTGCGAGCGCTGCTAGCTGAGATGAAACGCCAGGAAGCCATCGCGCCCACCGATGACGGCGTGTGGCGGCTTCCCGAGGGCAAGGCCTACTACGAAGCCTTGCTCAAAAACTACACCACCACCGATCTCTCCGCTGATGAGATCCACAACATCGGCCTTAGCGAGGTTGAACGGATCCACGGTGAGATGCGCGCGATCATGGCCAAGGTCGGGTTTGAGGGCAGCCTACAGGACTTCTTCAAGTTCACCCGCAACGACGACCGCTTCTTTTACACCAGCCGCGAAGACTATCTCGCCGATGCCAATGCGGTGCTGCGCAAGCTAGAGGCGAAGCTGCCGGACTATTTCGCGGTGTTGCCTAAGGCGCCGATGGTGATCAAGCCGGTTGAGGCATTCCGTGAAAAGAGCGCAGGCAAGGCGTTCTACCAAAGCCCGGCGCCGGATGGATCACGCCCCGGCACCTATTACGTGAACCTCTACAATCTACGCGATATGTCCAAGAACGAGCTGGAGGCGCTGGCCTATCACGAGGGTTCACCCGGCCATCATTTGCAGCGTGCGCTTCAGACGGAGCTTGGCGATGTGCCACCGTTCCGCCGGTTCGGCGGGGTCACCGCCTACACCGAAGGGTGGGGGCTCTATTCTGAAGAGTTGGGCAAGGACATGGGCTTCTACACCGATCCCTATTCCGATTTTGGCTAAGCTGGGCATGGAGCTTTGGCGGGCCTGCCGCCTCGTTGTGGACACCGGCATCCATGACAAACGCTGGAGCCGGGAGGAGGCGATCCAATATCTCACGGATAACACGCCCAATCCCGACGGTGATATTCGCAAGGCGATTGAACGTTACATCGTCTATCCGGGCCAAGCGACGGCCTATACCATCGGCAAGCTGAAGATTATGGAGCTGCGTGCGCAGGCTAAGACCCGGCTGGGCGGTCAGTTCGATATCCGCGAATTTCACGATGTGGTTCTGAAAACTGGGCCGGTTCCGCTCAATATTCTGGAAGAGAATGTGGAGCGCTACATCAATAAGCGCTTGGCGATCATGACAGACGGGTCGTGAGTTTACGGCCCAAGGCAAAACCGCGCTAGGCGCTAACGACTCGCAACAGGCGCATTTGCGTTGAATTCGGATGAATTCGCTCTTAATTGCAATTCGGAACGAATCTGTCCGATTAAGAGTTTTGGCCGTGTCATCACTCTGGAAACGTAGCGAGCCATGCGCCTTTCAAACCTTGCCGATTATGCCGTGATTATCATGCGCCAGGCCGCCAGCCATTGCGGCGATGGGCGGGTGAGCGCGGCTGAACTGGCCAAGGAAACGGGCCTGCCTGTGCCGACGGTTCAGCGGCTCGTGTCAAAGCTCAGCGCCGCAAACCTACTGCGATCGGTTCGCGGCGCGCACGGCGGATTGCAATTGGCGCGTCCGGCGGCGGCGATCAGCGTGGTTGATATCATAGAAGCGGTAGAGGGGCCGATCGCTCTCACCGCCTGCGTCGATTCCCACGATTGCGACTTTGAGGCCACTTGCGAAATGAAACCGCATTGGCCGATCATCAACACCGCATTGCGCGGCGCCTTGGCGGATATTCCGCTGACGCAGCTGGTGCATGCAGAGGAACTGGTATGAGCGATAATCTCGATATTCAGGAAAACCCGCTTTCCGATGCGCCTGAAATGGACGCCGAGGCCAAAGAGGCTGCCGCCAATGCGGCGGAATATGAGCATGGCTGGTCGGCGGAAATTGACACCGAATTTGCCGAAAAAGGCCTCACCGAAGACACGGTGCGGTTTATCTCGGGCAAAAAGGGCGAGCCGCAATGGATGCTCGATTGGCGGCTGAAGGCGTTCCGCCTGTGGGAGCAGATGGAAGAGCCGGATTGGGCCAAGGTCGGTTATCCGAAAATCGACTATCAAGATGCCTATTATTACGCCGCGCCGACGAAGAAGGTCGAGCTGGATTCGCTCGATGATCTCGATCCGGACATCAAGGCCGTCTACGACAAGCTCGGTATTCCGCTTGGCGAGCAAGAGGTGCTCGCCGGGGTTAAAGGCGCAAAGAAGGTCGCGGTGGACGCCGTGTTTGACAGCGTCAGCGTCGCGACAACCTTCCGCGAAGAGCTGAAGAAGGCAGGCGTCATCTTCCTGTCGATTTCTGAGGCGATCAAGGAATACCCAGAACTGGTCAAAAAATGGCTCGGCAAAGTGGTCCCTCAGCGCGACAATTACTTCGCGACGCTTAACTGCGCGGTCTTTTCCGATGGCACATTTGTCTATGTGCCAGAAGGCGTGCGCTGCCCGATGGAGCTCAGCACCTATTTCCGCATCAATGCGGAGAACACCGGCCAATTTGAGCGGACCCTGATCATCGCCGAGAAAGGCGCTTACGTCTCCTATCTCGAAGGTTGCACCGCGCCGATGCGTGATGAGAACCAGCTGCACGCCGCCGTGGTCGAATTGGTCGCTATGGAAGATGCCGAGATCAAATATTCCACCGTTCAGAACTGGTATCCCGGCAATTCTGAAGGCGTGGGCGGGATCTACAATTTCGTGACCAAGCGCGGGCTGTGCCAGGGTGACCGCTCAAAGATCAGCTGGACGCAGGTCGAAACAGGCTCTGCAGTGACGTGGAAATATCCATCCTGCGTGCTCAATGGCGAAGACAGCGTGGGCGAGTTTTACTCGGTTGCGGTCACCAACAATTTCCAGCAGGCCGATACCGGCACTAAGATGATCCACAATGGCAAGGGTTCGCGCTCGACCATCATCTCCAAAGGTATTTCGGCTGGCAAGTCGAACAACACCTATCGCGGCCTTGTGCGGGTTGGCCCCAATGCCGACGGCGTGCGCAATTTCACGCAGTGTGACAGCCTGCTGCTTGGCGATGAATGCGGCGCGCACACGGTGCCCTATATCGAGGTGAAGAACCCCGGCGCTCAGATCGAGCACGAGGCGACCACCAGCAAGATCAGCGAAGATCAGATGTTCTATGCGCAGCAACGCGGGCTGGACGAGGAAGAGGCTGTGGCCTTGATCGTCAACGGCTTCGCGAAAGATGTGCTGAAAGAGCTGCCAATGGAATTCGCGGTCGAAGCGCAGAAGCTGCTGGCGATCTCGCTTGAAGGGAGTGTGGGGTGATCACATTCCTCTTCTTTTCAATGATAACTGCGGGCCTTGTTTGGATGCTATTGCGGTTGATCGCTACACGTGGGCACCCACTTTTAAATCCCTCGGATGCCGTTGAGGCTGACCTTAAATGGGGATTGATTGGAACATTCTTCACAATGCAAACGATAGGTGCGGCGATACTCTCTTTTGCGATAACCGTGGTATGGGCTTCTGACTCTCTGGGTTTGAGTGACTTAGTGAAGTCCGATGTCGAGGCTCGACTGTCTCAAAGTGAGAGAGATGCGAACCAATGACTGAACGCAAGAAACTCGCCCTCAAGCCTTCTGACGAAGCGATTGACCCTGAGACCCTCAACAAAAAGGGGCGCGGGTGGAAAATCTCCGACAAGCGCCTCGACGCGCTGCATGACCGTGCGCGCGAAATGCGGCGCTTTGCGAGCCCTGCTAACAAGGCGCTCGCGGCGAAATTCGCGGATGCCGATATGGGGCGCTACACCTTCAAACGCTTCGCAGTCGTCGGCAGCGCGATTGTTGACTTCAATTGTCACAATCTGGGCATGGCGATCATCATCGAGGAAGAGGATGATGATCTGGCGATCTCTAAGCGGCGCGACAAAAGCCTGGAGGCGGTCGGCATTCGCGTGATGCGGATCAAGGCCGAGCACATCCTGGAAAACATGGACAAGGTGCTGGAGCGGATCACCATCGGCATGCGGATGCGGATCGGCGACAAGAAGGACGCAGCACGCGCGCACCGCGAAGAAAACCCCAACCAAGATTACCCCCGCCGCCGCGATTGAGCCGAGCTGGCGACAGACATTTATTTAAGAGAAGATTTGCAATGCTGAAGATTGAAAACCTCCACGCCGAAACCGCCGGTAAGGCGATCCTCAAAGGATTGAGCCTCGAAATCCATCCCGGCCAGGCGCATGCGATTATGGGTCCCAATGGCGCGGGCAAATCGACGCTCGCCAATGTGCTGGGCGGAAAGCCGGGTTACGAAGTGACCGGCGGCAGTGTCGAGTTCATGGGCCAAGATTTGCTGGATCTGGACCCGCATGAGCGCGCAGCCGCTGGCCTGTTCCTCGGCTTCCAATATCCGGTTGAGATCCCCGGTGTTTCCAATGTGCAGTTCTTGCGCGAGGCGCTCAATGCTCAGCGTAAAGTGCGCGGCGAAGAGCCGTTGTCCGGCGTGGAATTTCTGAAACTCGCCAAGGAAAAGGCAGGCCTGCTTGGCATGGATATGGACATGCTAAAACGGCACGTGAATGTCGGCTTTTCCGGCGGTGAGAAAAAGCGCGCTGAAATGGTGCAAATGGGCATTCTTGCCCCGTCGCTGGCGGTGCTGGATGAGACCGATAGCGGGCTTGATATCGATGCGCTGCGCGTGGTGGGTGAGGGCATTAATGCCATCATGCGCCCAGAAGGCGGCGCAGCGGATAAGGGCGTGCTGCTGATCACGCACTACCAACGTCTGCTTGACGTCGTGAAGCCTGACCTCGTTAGTGTGCTTGCCGATGGCCGGATTATCGAAACCGGCGGTCCAGAGCTGGCTCTGCGGCTTGAGAATGAAGGCTATGACGCGGTTATGGCCGAAAACCTTGGGGCGGCGGCGTGAACGAACTGGCCACCCTTCCAACCCGGCACGATGAGGCCTGGCGCTATGCCGATATTTCAGCGGCAGAGGCGATTGGCGCCGCCGCGCTGAACACTTGGCGTGAAATTGCGGTGCCAGCGGGCGAGACGCTCAGTGAGACCTTTGTGCTGGACGGCGATGCGCCTGCGGTTACGCGGCTGCGCGTGGCGCTGTGCGAAGGCGCGCGAGCGGAGTTCTTCGCGGTCAATGCAGCCAGCGGCTCAGCCCGGCTGGAGATTGAAGTGACATTGGCCCGCGCGGCGCATTTTGAATTTGGCGGCGTGACGATTGGCGGCGGCGATGCCACCCGCGAGTTCGTGACCAAGACCATTCATGCAGAGCCAGACGGGACCAGCAACCAGACGGTGCGCAGCGTGCATTGGGGCACCGCCTCGGGCAATTTCCTGGGTGAGATTAACGTCGCACGCCATGCGCAACAGACCGATGCGGCCCAAGACTTTAAGGCGCTGCTTCTGGAAAAAGGCGCGAGCGCCAACGCCGTTCCTCAGCTCGAGATCTTCGCCGACGATGTGAAATGCGCACACGGCGCTACCATGGGTCAGCTCGATGAGAATGCACGATATTACATGGCCGCACGCGGGATTGCTCCTGATGTTGCTCAGCGTTTGCTCGTTCAGGCCTTTATTGGCGATGCTTTGGTGGCGATGGACGACACCAATGCGCAAGCGCAGCTGCTGGATGTGGCGCTGGCCGCGCTGGAGAGGAGCGCGCTGTGAACGCGCCCGCTGCCTTGACCCGCGACGCTGGCGATCTGCGCCGCGCTGACTTTCCTGGCCTGGTCGGCCGGGACGGTGCGCCGTGGCATTACCTCGACACCGCTGCGACCTCCCAAAAGCCGCAGGCGGTGATCCAAGCGATGGCCCGCGCGATGGGCGAGGATTATGCGACCGTTCACCGCGGCGTTTATGCGCGCTCAGCGGAGATGACTGCGGCCTACGAAGGCGCCCGGCGCACGGTTGCCGGCTTCATTGGCGGTGAGGAAAACGAGCTGGTGTTCACACGCGGTGCGACCGAGGCGATCAACCTTGTCGCGAACACTTGGGGACAGGCCAACATTGGCGCTGGCGACCGGATCCTGCTCTCTCAGCTGGAGCATCACTCCAATATTGTGCCGTGGCAAATGCTCGCTGAGCGTGTCGGCGCGCATATCGATGTCTGCCCGCTGACCGATGATCACCAGATTGATCTGGACGCAGCCGAAGCCATGCTGACTGAGCGGCATGGGCTGGTCGCCTTTGGTCATGTTTCCAATGTTTTGGGCTCTGTTCTGGACGCGAAGCGCGCAGCCGGTCTGGCGCATAAGGTCGGCGCAAAGCTGCTACTCGATGGCTGTCAGTCGGCCCCGCACATGCCGGTCGATGTGGCGGCGCTGACTTGCGATTTCTACGTTTTCTCAGCGCACAAGCTTTATGGCCCGACCGGGATCGGCGCGCTTTGGACTAGGGCGGACATTCTGGACGCCATGCCCCCTTGGGAAGGCGGCGGCGCGATGATCGACCGGGTGTCTTTTGAAAAGACGACCTACGCCCCTGCGCCGCAGCGGTTCGAGGCAGGCACGCCAGCCATCACTGAGGCAATCGCCTTTGCGGCGGCGGCTGATTATGTCAGCGACGTGGGCCTAGACCAGATCCATGCGCGGGAGAGCGCTTTGGTCGCTCGGCTGCGCCAGGAACTGGGCGCGATGAATGATGTGCGCCTGTTCGGCCCTGCGGATAGCGCAGGCATCGTCAGCTTTGCGATCGACGATATTCACCCGCATGATCTGGGCACGATCCTGGACGAGGCCAATGTCGCGATCCGGGCGGGACACCACTGTGCACAGCCCCTGATGGAGCATCTGGGTGTTCCAGCAACTGCGCGGGCCAGTTTCGCGCTCTATTCGAATGATGATGATGTTGATGCGCTGCTCGAAGGGATTGCGCGCACGCGTCGTTTGTTTTTGGGAACTTCGTAATGAACAAGCCAGAAGATGACACCAAATTTGTCGCGGCCCCTGCGCCGAACGAGGACGTGGTGGCGAATAAGCCAAAGCGCGCGCGGGTGGATGATGCGATTGACCCTGACGCAGAGGTTGAGGCCGTGTCTGATGAGCCGCGCAAGCGCGACTATCTTGAGGGCTTTCTGGCTCAGGCCCCGGCGACCGGGGAGGTCGGCGGCGCGGGCGGTGATCTGCAACAGGCGGTCGTCGATGCGCTCAAGGAAATTTACGATCCTGAGATACCCGTCAATATCTATGATCTGGGCTTGATCTATGGCGTGGAGGTGGATGACGAGGCCGATGTGACCGTCACCATGACGCTGACAACGCCGCATTGCCCGGTTGCGGAAACCATGCCGGGCGAGGTGGAATTGCGCGCGGCAAGCGTGCCGGGCGTTCGCGATGCCGAAGTTGATTTGGTCTGGGATCCGCCTTGGGGTCCGGACAAGATGACCGATGAGGCGCGGCTTGAGTTAGGAATGCTGTGATGAGTGCCGTGACAATCCAAAAGACCGACTACGCTGATCGACAAGATGCTGCAGATCTAGTTGATTTGCTGGGCTATTATGCGCTCGATCCAATGGGGGAGGAACCCCCTCGATCCCGAAGTTCGCGCCAACCTTGCTGCGCGTCTGCAGGAGCAACAGAACGCTTTCTCCCTGATAGCATATTGCGATGGGGAGCCAGCCGCACTGGCAAATTGTTTTTTTGGATTCTCGACGTTTTCTGCGAAGCCGCTCGTCAACATTCACGATATTGTGGTCAAAACGGCCTATCGCGGTAGGGGGTTGGGCAAGGCCTTGTTTGCGGAGATTGAGGCTATCGCAGCTGAAAACGGAGCGTGCAAAGTTACGTTGGAAGTTCTGAGCGGGAATGAGCCTGCCAAGGCGCTATACAGCTCGTTGGGTTACGGCGACTATCAACTGGACCCAAACAAAGGCCATGCTTTGTTTTGGCAGAAGGAGTTGGCGGCATGACTGATTTCAAAACCAAGACGCGCAAGATCCCCGCGGCTGTCACGCTGACTAAGGGCGCAGAGGCGCGCGTGGCCGAGCTGATGAGCAAAGCACCGGACGATGCGATTGGCGTGAAGCTGTCGACCCCGCGTCGCGGCTGCTCCGGCCTCGCTTATTCGGTTGATTATATCACCGAAGAGGTAGCGATGGATGAGAAGATCGAAACGCCAGGCGGCATCTTCTACATCGACGGAGCGAGCGTGCTCTATCTGGTCGGCTCAACCATGGATTGGGTCGAAGACGACTTCACAGCTGGGTTCACTTTCGAGAACCCCAATGCCAAGGGCGCTTGCGGCTGCGGCGAAAGCTTTATGGTCTAGGCCGCGCCAGGATCGGCTGCAAAAGCCGCTTGCCTGAGCTTCCCGCAGAGCTGGGCGTTCAGCCCTCTTCGCTGAGGCGTTTGATCAGAGCTTGTTCAAGTGCATCCAATTCGCCGTCCGCATCGACCATGCCTTGCAGCCAGGCGTTCTCGTTTTCGGTCACGATATTGCCTTCAGCGGCGCGTTCTTCGAACTGAGAATTCGAGCTCTTTTTGCCAAACACTTTGCCAAAATTGTTGGCGACGTCCGGTGCTGATTTCGCCATTCTGCCCATGAAGCGGCCAACATTCGCTCTGTTGTCGGCGATGAACGCCTCCAGCTCTTTGGCGCGCTCATGGCTGATCTGAGCATGGGCGAGGTGAAAGCCCTTAAGGTAGTTTGCGATGCCATCAACGAACAGATCGGCCCATTCCGGCGCATTTGCATCGTCTTTGGTCGCGTCTTTCAGGCGGAACAGCATTTCTGCGTCGAACCGGGTGACGGCGGCTGTGCCGTGCCCGCCGCTGGCAAAGATCAGGCGGCGCAGGATCTTACATTCCGCCGCGCTGATATGGGTATCCGACAATTCGCCGCCATCGCGGGTAGGGCCGGTGCCGGTCAGCACTTCGTTTTCAACCTGTTTCAGCGCGTAATGCTTGAGAGTGTCTGGCACGTTTTGCGCACGCTCTATGATGCGAACGATCGCTTCGAGTTCGGCCATGCTGTCGACTTTGCCGTCGTGATCGATCTGAGCGATCAGCCATTTGGCTTCATCTTCATCGCACATCAGGCGCGGATCGGTGCCATTGAGGACAAATTCGCCAATCGCCTCGACAAAGAAGTCTGTCCATTCCGGGCCAGAGTTCTCGAGCGCATTGTTGATCGCGAAAATCGCTTCTGCTTCTGCGCGGTGGATAATCCCATCGCCCCAGCCGAGTTGGCGCAAAGAGAGCAATTCTTCAGCTGAGATGTGCCCGTCTTCGCTGGCACGGCGGGTGAGATCGGCAAATTGGGTTGTCATGGCGTGTCAAATTCCCTTCGCAATTGCCCTGAGGTTTAGCGCAAAAGTGCTTAAAGCCGGGTTACCATTGCTTGCGAGGCCGCAGTTGAGTGCGCTTTAGCGGCGGGCCAAATCGCGTACGCAGCTTGCCTCATCCACGCTGGTGCCGCCCTGTGGATTGCGCGCCTCGACATAGGTCGCGGTCGGTGTTTGGCCCGGCTCCAACGGGTAGAGGAAGACATCGAGTACGCAGCCTTCGCCTGCGAATTGCAGCTTGCGCGCGTCCCCCTCGACCAAGTCAATACGGGCATCGCCAAAGCTGGCGGTGAGCTGCTCTGCGCGCGCCCCAATTACGCCGCCCAGACCCCCGGCATTTTGCACTGTCGGAGGTCTGAACCCGCCGCCCGCGGGTAGGTCTTCACCGCGCACGGTGGTGGTCAGCGGGCCAGTGCGGGTCACGCCAGGGCTTTGAGTGGAGCCGCCGCCTGAAGTGCTGGCGCAGGCGCCAAGCAGCAATGTCGCCGCCAGGCCAATCTCTTTACGCATCGCCGCGGCCTCTTTGATCGCGGGTCAAGCGGCCGCGTGCATGGTGCGTCAAATGGGTGCCCGCAGCGGCGCCCAGGATCGGGGCAAGCAGATTTGCAAAAGGCACCAGCATCAATCCCGCAATCACCCCGCCCAGCGCCAATCGCTGAAGCGCACTCACTGGGGTGCCGGTATCGTCCGGCAGGCGATGCCGAAGCCACGCCATATCAGTGAGTTCGCGCCCCAATAGCACTGCGTTGACGATTAGGAAAACTAAGGCGGGGCCAATGGCTGTGAACAACAGGATGATCGCGACGGGCAGAGCCAGCAGGTTGAAGCCTACGGCCCGGCCGATACCGCGCAGGCTGTTGCTGAGGTCTTCCCGAAACGGCAGGTCGCGCGCTGTGCTTGCGGCGTCCGGATAGTGGCGCTGCTCCACTGCGCGCACGATTTCATCGGCGAAGAACTGCAGCACGGCGAGGGCCACCACGCGAAACAGCAACCAACCCATCAGCAGCGTAATCACCACCGTCACTCCTGCCGTGATTGTGCCGGTGTAATCCGCGTTGTTGTAGGGCGCAATCCAGCGCTCCACCATGGTCTCAATCACGAACCACATGCCCGTGCCCAGCACGGCGAAGATCGCTAAAGTGATCAGCAGCGATTTGGCTAGCACCTTCAGCACAGCCCGGTCGATCAGCTGTGCAAATGCCTTCGCCAATGCCGTGATGACCGCTTCCATAGTGTCACCGTTGCGAGAACCACGCGTGCAAGTCAAACTCGGCGCTCAGCAAGGGTCGTCCGGTAACACTTGGCCTGCGCCCTCAGGCGGGCTAGGCGCTGCGGCGCAATTCAGACTTTTAGCCAAACAGGACTTTGCTGTGTCAGAACCCGTAAACGAGCCGCGCTATGATGTTATCGCCATTGGGAACGCTTTGGTGGACGTGATCGCCGCCTGCGAAGACGAACTGATTGAAGAGCTTGATCTTAATCGCGGCGGCATGATGCTGCTCGACGAACCGCGCGCAGAGGAGCTTTATAGGGCGATGCCACCGGCGCGAGAGATGTCTGGTGGTTCGGCTGCGAATACGCTCGCAGGTCTCTCAACGCTCGGCATGCAATGCGCGTTTATTGGCCAGGTGGCGGATGATCAGCTGGGTAAGGTGTTTCGCCATGATATGCGCGCGACTGGTATCGATTTTGATACCCCTGCGCGCAGCAGTGAGCCTGCAACCGGGCGCTGCCTTATCTTCGTGACGCCAGATGGCGAACGCACGATGAATACCTTCCTTGGTGCGGGCCAATTTCTGCCTGCTGCCGCTCTTGATGAAGAGCTGATTACGAGTGGTGCGATCCTCTATCTTGAAGGTTATCTGTGGGATCCAGAGGAGCCGCGCCGCGCCATGCGCCGCGCCATCGAGGTTGCGCGCGCAGCGGGCCGCACGATCGCCTTTACGGCAAGTGAGAGCTTTGTAATTGATCGCCATGGCGACGATTTCCGCGAGATGATTGATGCTGGCCTGATCGACATACTGTTCGTCAACGAAAGTGAGCTTGCAACGCTGACGGGTGAGGATGACTTTGAAGCAGGTGTGGCGGCGGTGGCTGGCAAGGTGCCTGTGCTGGTCGCCACCCGGGGTGAGCACGGCGCAATTGCTGTTGCCCACGGTGAGCGGGCCGAGGTTGCCGCTGAGCCGGTCGACAAGGTCGTCGATACCACTGGGGCAGGCGATCAATTCGCTGCGGGCTTCCTCTCTGGTTACGCAAAGGGAGAGCCGTTGACGCGCTGTCTGAAGCGCGGTGCAATCACGGCCGCTGAAGTGATCTCTCACTATGGCCCGCGTCTCGAAGCAGACATGAAGGCGATGATGGCAGAGAGGCTTTGACGTTGCGCAGGTCCATCCGGACCTGCGGTTTCCTCGCTCATGCGGCCTAACGGCCGCGTTGCTGCGGGCGGGCAGTCGCCCTTGCGAACCCTGACGGGTTCGAGCTGGTTCATGCTAGCACAATTGGTAAGCCTCACTCCATTCACCGCTGCTGAAGCACGCCTGGAGCGGCTGGAACACAGTCTAGGGCCGAAAATCGATTCGATTGATGCAGGCGCGCATAATCGGATTTGTCGATCAAGAGCTGCTGGGGTCTGACGATGTGAAAGAGCGGTGCTAGCCTTAGCAAGCGCTCTCCAAGTAGGAAAATCAGTGCCTCAGCTAGGCCTCTCGCTCAACCTCACGCGCCACTTCCCTATGGCCAATATCCCTCCGGCAAAAGCCGCTCTCAAAATCCAGCGCATCAACTGCGCCATAGGCGGTTTTCTGGGCCTCGGTGGCGCTCATGCCTTTGGCGGTAACGTTGAGCACGCGCCCGCCATTCGCCACGAGCTGTCCATCGACTATCGCCGTGCCAGCGTGGAACACCTTGGCTGCGCCGCCATCGCGCAGTGCCTCTGCCAGGCCCAGATCGATCCGCCCGCCCTTTTCCGGGGTGCCGGGATAGCCCTTCGCCGCCATCACTACGGTCATCGCCGTGGCCGGTGAGAAATTTGCCTCGCACCCGGCGAGTTCAGCCTTGGCGCAGGCCAGCATGATCTCGGCCAAATCGCTGATCAGCCGCGTCATCAGCACCTGGCATTCCGGATCGCCAAAGCGGCAATTGTATTCGATCAGCTTTGGCCCCGCTTCGGTCAGCATCAGGCCGGCATAAAGCACGCCGGAATAGGGCATGCCTTCCGCGCGCATGGTCTCAACCGTCGGCGTGATGATCTCGTCCATCACGCGGGATTGAAGCTCTGACGTCAGCACGGGGGCCGGCGAATAAGCGCCCATACCGCCAGTGTTTGGCCCGGTGTCACCCTCGCCCACGCGCTTGTGATCTTGTGCGGTGCCAAATGGCAGGATCGCGGTGCCATCGGTGATTGCGAAGAAGCTTGCCTCCTCCCCGCGCATAAACTCCTCGATCACCACCTCTGCGCCCGCCGCGCCAAAGCGTCCGCCGAACATATCCGCCAGCGCCGCCTCGGCCTCTTCACGGGTTTCGGCGATCACCACGCCCTTGCCCGCCGCCAGCCCATCGGCCTTCAGCACGTAAGGCGCGTCAAATTTGGCCAGCGCAGCTTCGGCTTCGTCGAGCGAGGTCGTGCGGACATAGCCAGCTGTGGGGATATTCGCGCGGTCGCACAGCTCCTTGGTAAAACCCTTGCTGCCTTCCAGCTGAGCCGCGGCGGCAGAGGGGCCGAATACGGCGGTGCCGCCTTCGCGCAGGCTATCGGCCAGGCCATCGACCAGCGGGGCCTCCGGCCCGATCACCACCAGATCAATCGCCTTTTCCGCGCAGAACGCCGCGACCGCCAGATGGTCACTGGCATCCAAAGTGACCAGCTCTGCTTCCTCGCCAATGCCGGGATTGCCGGGGGCAGCGTGTAGCTTTGTGCATGACGGGGATTGCGCCAGCTTCCACGCTAACGCATGTTCGCGCCCGCCCGACCCAAGTAAAAGGATATTCATGGCTTCCCCGCCGATTGATAGTGATAAACAGGCCAATCTCGTAGCGCGAGAGCGAGAGGGCGACAACGCTCAGCCGCTGTCGATCACCGAGATTTCTGGTCTGCTGAAGCGCACGGTCGAGGATCGCTTTGGCTATGTCCGGCTGCGCGGCGAAATGTCGGGCGTAAAGCGCGCCGCCTCGGGCCATATGTACTGTGCGCTGAAAGACGAAAAGGCCGTGATCGACGGGGTGATGTGGCGCGGCAACACGTCGAAGCTGGCGTTTAACCCGGAAGACGGGCTGGATGTGATCGCCAGCGGCAAGTTGACGACCTATCCGGGCCGCTCAAAATATCAGATCGTGATCGACAATCTGGAGCTGGCAGGCGAGGGCGCGCTGCTGGCTCTGCTAGAAAAGACGCGTGCGAAACTGGCGGCAGAGGGTCTGTTTGCCAGCGAGCGCAAGCGGGCTTTGCCCTATTTGCCGCGCGTGATTGGCGTGGTGACGTCGCCCACGGGCTCTGTGATCCGCGATATTCTGCACCGCCTGGCGGATCGCTTCCCCAGCCACGTGCTGGTCTGGCCGGTGCTGGTTCAGGGGCAGGGGTCTGCATCGCAAGTGGCAAACGCGATCCGGGGCTTTTCGGAAATGGGGCCGGACGGGCCAACCCCGCGTCCCGACCTGCTGATTGTGGCGCGCGGTGGCGGCTCGATCGAAGACCTATGGGGCTTTAACGAGGAAGAGGTGGTGCGCGCCGTTGCGGACTCGACGATCCCGGTGATCTCGGCGGTCGGGCACGAGACCGATACGACATTGGTGGATTATGCGGCGGATCGCCGCGCGCCCACACCCACGGCAGCGGCGGAAATGGCCGTGCCCGTGCGGGCAGATCTCGCCGCGACCCTATCCGACTTTGCCACTCGTCAACGCCGCGCGGTGCACCGCCCGGTGGAGCTTGGGCGCGAACGGCTGGAGGCGCGCGTTCAGCGCCTGCCGCTGCCGGAAAACCTGCTTCAGCCGCAGACCCAGCGGCTCGATGATTTGGCCGAACGTCTGCGGCGCGGCCTGACAATGAGCGCGGGGCAAGGGCGCGAGGCGCTGGCCGGGGTCTCGGCGCGCCTGTCGCCTGCGATATTGCGGCGCGGGGCGCAGGATGCGCGGCGGAGGCTCGATCAAGTGCGGCTGGTGCCGGCCTTGGTGGAGCAGCCATTGGTGCGAAAGCGCGAGACGCTGGATGCGCTGGCGCGGCTCGCAAGCCAGTTTCACCCGGAAAAACCGCTGGAGCGCGGCTATGCCATTGTGCGCGATGGCGCAGGCCGCGCGCTGACCGGTAAGGCGCAGGCGCAGCAGGAATCTGCGCTTAAGCTTCAATTCAAGGACGGCGAGCTAGAGGTGATAGCAGGCGGTGAAGCTGGCACCTCTGCGCAGTCTGCACCGCCACCTGAGCAGCCGCCTGGACCGGCCGCGCCTGCGCCTAGGCCAGCGAAACGGCGCGCGAAACCGTCTAAGCCCGGCAACGCGGCGCAAACGGATTTGTTTGATTAACTCGCCATGCTAGAGAAAAAATCATGTTGATGTCATCGGGCGATAAAGCCGCAAAACTCCATTATGGCCCCTCCACCTTTCGGGTTCTGAGACCGGGCCAGCACGTGCTGTGCGCGGTCAGCGGCGAGGTTATCCCGCTGGAAGAGCTACGCTATTGGAGCGCGGATCGGCAAGAGGCCTATGCAACCTGCGAGATTTCAACCAAGCGTTTGCTGGGCGAGATATGATCGCGTTGCTGGGCAGTCTGCGCGGCGCTGGCCTTGCTGTGGTGCTTGGCCTGCTCGGCTGCGCCTCGGGGGAGGCGAGCACGCCGGAATCGGCTACGGCTGACCCTGCTCAAACGCAGCCAGCCTACACCGCCACCATCGAAGACGCGCGGCCGCAGCCGAAACCGGCGACAGAGCGGATCGGCACTGCGCCCGCTTCGGTTCTGGCGAAGACCAAGCCGCAACTGAGTTTTTCGGGCGAGCTGACCCAAGGCGGGTATATTCGCGGGCGTGTGCCGCGCGGGACGGTGTCGGCGAGTTTGGGTGACCAAACGCTCAGCATTAGCGCAGGCAGCGGCAATTTCTTCGCCGCCTTTGACCGCGACAGCCCCGGCAGTCTGACTTTGTCCGCGACTTTGGAGAACGGTGAGACTGTTACCGAAGAGCTGGCGATCTCTCCGCGCGAATGGAACATCCAACGCGTCAATGTGGCGCGCGGTACGGGCCGATCGAGCGAGGCATGGTGGAAAAAGCGTGAGCCGGAATGGCTAGCGATCAAGGCGGCGCGGGAGAAGGTAACCGGCGCTGAAGGGTGGAAGCAGGACTTTATCTGGCCGGTGAAGGGGCGGATTTCGGGCTTATTCGGGCGTCAGCGGATCTATCGCGGTGAGCCGGGCTCCTACCACTCCGGGATCGATATCGCGCCCGGTAATGGTGTGCTGTTCGTCTCCCCCGCCGATGGCGTTGTGGTTCTGGCGCGCACTGGCTTTAGCCTCGAGGGCGGCCTGATCATCATAGACCACGGCGCAGGGCTCAACAGCGCGTTTCTGCATGCTTCGAAAATCGCCGTGCGGGAAGGGCAGGCGGTCAAGCAAGGCGAATATATCGGCAATGTTGGCGCCACCGGGCGTGCGACGGGACCGCATTTGCACTGGGGCCTGAAATGGCATGACACCCGTCTGGACCCGCTGCTGTTTACCGGCCCGCAATAGAGCGGCTTAAACGGCAAGGACATCCAGCCACAATGGGGCGCAAAATCCTGATTCTAGCGGTCGTGCTTGGCCTTGCGCCGGGCACATGGCTGCGGACTGATCAATCGAGTTCATACGGCGCTGGCGTTGAGGTGATCGACATTGATCAGCGCTCCGGCGTGACCGGGCCGTTAAGGATCACCGGTGCGTGGCAGCTTGATTCCCAAAACGCGCATTTCGGCGGCTATTCCGCGCTCATTCTGCTGGGTAATGGCGATCTCTATGCGGGCAGTGACCGCGGCCGCGTCATGCATTTACGGATGGTCGGTGGCGTGCCAGTGTCTGATGGCACCGTGCTCGATTTCCCACCTGGCTATGGCGCGGTGAGGCGCGGCATTGCTGACCTCGAGGCTTTCACCCGCGATCCCGAAACTGGCACGATCTGGGCCGCCTATGAGCATGGCAATGTGATCGAGCGGATCGCGCCCGATGGCATAATCAAGCGCACCAAACCGCCGCAAATGGCCAATTGGTCACGCAACAGCGGGCCTGAGACCATTGTCCGCCTCGGCGATGGCCGCTTTCTTGTATTGGGCGAGGCTCCGGAAGGCGACGGCCGGACCAATCGCCCCGGTCTGCTGTTTTCAGGCGATCCGGTGGAGGGTGCCGAGGCGATAGAGTTCCGCTTCTTCACCACCCCTGGCTATTCGCCGGTCGATGCTGCTCTGCTGCCGGATGGCGATGTGATCATTCTGGAGCGCCGGGTAGAATATGCGTTCCCAGCCAGATTCTATGCCCGCCTCGTGCGCGCTGACCCCGGTGAGATTGCCGAGGGCGAAGTCTGGGGCGGCGGCGTGTTGGCGACACTTGGCAACGCCTATTGGGGCGAGAATTTTGAGGGGATAGAGTTCGTGCCGTACCCGGCTCCTGCGCAGGGCGATGGTTCTGTAGAGGACGCAGAGGATGAAGACGCCCCGCTGGCAGGCTCGCTCTATCTCATCGCCGATGACAATGTCTCCGCGTTTCAGCGCACCTTGCTGCTGAGGTTGGCCTGGCCCCCCGATGAACCGCAAGGCGACGCGGGCCGCCCGCAGCCTGGCCAAAACGAATCTGCCGCAGGCAAATGAAAAGGCGCGCAAGGCCTTCGCCCGCACGCCCTTTCTAAAATCCGTCAGGAAAACGCAGCCGGTAAATCCGGCCCGCTCGCCAGCCTTATGCGGCGGCTTTTTGCGCCTTGACCAATTCACGCTTCACTTTGCGTGCATTGGCAGACAGCTTGTCGTCCTTGGTCTTCAGCAGCCAATTGTCGAGCCCGCCATTGTGCTCAACCGAGCGCAGACCATGGGTCGATACGCGGAATTTAAAGCCCCGCTCCAGCGTTTCGCTGAGCAGAGTGACGTGCTGCAGGTTCGGCAAGAACACGCGCTTTGTCTTGTTATTGGCGTGGCTAACATTGTTGCCAGTCAAACGACCTTTGCCGGTCAGTTCGCAAATGCGCGACATGATATCTCTCGTCTGTTCACAGTGACAGGTGGCCAAGTGATTCGGCCGCCTAAAAAGTTCGGGTGTTCCCGGAAAGGCGCGCGGATAGCCTCCACAATGCGAATCGTCAAGCAAAGTTGCGCCTATTCGCTGCGCCGTATAGCGACCGCTTATGACCCGCTGGCCCATTCCGCAACCGATGATGCGCGCCCTTGAGGCGGCGCACGAAGCCGCACAGGCGGGTGAGGTGCCGGTCGGTGCGGTTGTGATGCAGGGTGACAAAGTGATCGCGGTCGCGGCCAATGCCACGCGCCAGCCCCCCGATCCCACCGGGCATGCAGAGATCCGCGCCTTGCGCGAGGCCGCGACGAAGCTTGGCCAAGATCGGCTGGGAACATGCGATTTGTATGTGACGCTGGAGCCTTGCGCGATGTGTGCAGGCGCGATCAGCCATGCCCGGATTGCGCGGGTCTATTACGGCGCGAGCGATCCCAAGGGCGGCGCGGTTGAGCACGGCGCGCGCGTGTTTGAACAGGACCAATGCCTGCATAGGCCAGAGGTCTATTCCGGCATGGGCGAGGCAGAGGCGGCGGAATTGCTGCGCGCGTTTTTCCAGGAGCGGCGGTGACCTCTTCCCGTTAGATTTTGCCGCGCCTCGTCCCTCGTGCTGTAACGGCCCGATCTGAACGCGTCACGGTGATCGTCGGCCCTTTGCGATCCGGAAAACTGGCCTTCCCGTTAATAAAGCTCAAACGCAGTGGCTCTAGCATACGCCCGATTCCAACGAAGGGACTTGCCAATATGCGCCATTCCATCCTCTTTATAACTGGTCTCGCAGGCTTGCTAGCAGGTTGCGGTTCTGAAGCCCTTGCCACCTCTGATGATATGCAGGCGGTCTATGTAAGCGTGCGAGAGAATGCGGCCCAAGGGAAAATCGCGGAAGCCGCCCAGCTGACAGACGATCCTGCGACCTTCGAACAGCAAATGACCGATGCGCAAGCTCAGATGGGTGATGCGGAATTTAGGGCGCTGATGGCGGAGGCTGCGAGCGATTTAGATGTGCATGAAGCCGCGAGGAGCGGCGCCTACGGAATACTTATCTTGAATGCTGATTTTAATGGTCGATCCGCGAAAGCAGCGACCTTCTTTGTCGATAGTGGCGGCCAGATGTTGGAGATGGTCCGACCGACGGGCGATGTTCCTTGCGAGCTGTATTCTAAGTTTTATGCTGCCAAGGGTGAACCTGACGCACAGCCTTCTGCATGTAGCTAAGTGCGTCATGACGGGAGGGTTTCTAAAACCCCTTCAGCCGCCCCCAGCCAGCCATTACGGCCCAGCTTGAGGCTAGCCTGCGCCGCGTTTCAGTCGCGATCGACTGTCCGCTATGCCACTCGTAAAAGTTGCGCGAATTCCTGGGCGGCCTTGTCCAGTTCCTGCGCCTGCTGCCCCAGCTCGTGGGCTGCGCCCTTTACCTTTTGAGAGAGCTGGCCAGCCTGTTCAGCATTCGCCGCAAGGTCGACAATCTTTGCATTGACCCGCTCGGTCCCGGTCGCCGCTTCAGCAGCATGCTTCGATATGTTGGTCGCGACGCTCTCATGCTGGCCCATCGCACTGGTCACTTGCAGGGCAATCTTGCTGATTTGCTCGAGCGATTCTGCAACGCCGGTTATGGAGTGCACAGCGTGCTCGACCTCGCCATTCACAGAGCTTAGTACGCCGCCAATATCAGAAGCGGAGCGGCTTGATTGTTGCGCCAGACTTTTGACCTCCGACGCCACGACGGAAAAGCCAGCACCCGCTTCGCTAGCCCGGGCCGCCTCAATGGAGGCATTGAGCGCCAGCAGATTGGTGCGCCCGGCCAGATCAACGATCACATTGGCGATGTTATCAATACTTGCCGCCTCCCGTTCCAGCGTCTGAGCCGAGGAAACGCTGGACACAGAATCCTGCTGGGCCGCCTGTGACAGACTGGTCTGCTTACTCACCTGGTCAGAGATCTCCCGAACGAATGAAGAGAGGTCTTCAATCGCTGAGGCCACAAACCGAACGTTTTGTGTGGCCTCGCCAGAGGTCGCGGAGATTTGGCTCGCTTGGCGGCCAGCATCAGTCGCTGCATTGGCAAGCTGTTCGGCCGTCTCGGTGAGCTCTAATGTGGCTTT
Source organism: Erythrobacter sp. SN6-5 (assembly GCF_057364945.1). Lineage (NCBI taxonomy): Bacteria > Pseudomonadati > Pseudomonadota > Alphaproteobacteria > Sphingomonadales > Erythrobacteraceae > Erythrobacter > Erythrobacter sp. SN6-5. Next base: position 889,692 of record NZ_CP200282.1, on the reverse strand, counting down.
GCTGGCAGCGCGTGCCACGCTTGAAACCGACGTTTCGAACCTTTTCGCCATATCCATGATCGCCGTTTGGCGTTCTGCATCAATACGCTTTTGCGTTTCCAGTTCTTTACGCTCCAGCTCCATATGGGCCTCATGCTCGCGCAATCGGGCTTCGTGAGACTGCTTACGCAGATCCTCTGCTTCCATGCTCATACGGCGAAATACCGCGAGTGCATCGCCAATTTTCTGAAGCTCATCAATGTGCATTTCAGGCACTTCACGAGACACATCGCCGTTCGCAAATTCGGTCGTAATCTCCGCGAGATTGTTCGCGGGCTTAACAATCCAACGCCGAGTTAAGGCAACGCGCAAAAGCAGCGCGATGATCAAAATACCGACGCCAATCGAAATAACGAGGACGAGAGTTTCGGTTTGATTTCTGATTTCAACCTGGTTTTCATCGAGCCGTTTGCCAGCATTGGCTTCAACACTGTCCAGGATCCCAAGCAGGAAGCGATAGTTGCTTAGCCAGCTCAATGGCGATATTACGCCGGATTTGACTGTTTTCGCCTGCTTGGCTGGCTTCTAGCATTTCTGCGGACAATGCCGAAAGCTGCTCCATGGCGATTGGCCCGCTTTCAAAGTCCGGGTCAGAGTTGATGCGTGGATCGCCGGTCAACTGACTTGCCATTTTGGAGAAATCTGCACTGGCCGCTTTGAGGTCACCGCGCAGCTCAATTTGCCCTTCGCGTGATGACATGTCCCAGCTTTCTCGCAGTGCAGAAGCGGCTACATGAGTTTCAAACGCCGCCGCTCGCTGGTCTTTGATGATATCTTCGACTTCGGCCAGAGAGGTTTGCGTGGCCACCAGTTCGCGATTGTTAAAGCCGTATTGAGCCACGAATGAGGCGCCAGCCACAAGCACGACAGCAATCGCCAAATCTGTAATCAGCAAGCGCGAAGTTAGCCGAGGACGTGTCGCTGAGCGTTTGCCGCGCAGCACCAGACCCCATTTTCTTAAGACTTCACCGACACTCATAAGATCGCCCAAAATTTGCCCAATGCGGCTTGGAAATTCGTGCGCCAACGGGTCGCAATGCGCGATCCGCCGGGCAGCGTTCCATCGCGTCTTACGTGGAAATCATTAAGAACGCCTTGTTCGCTGCCTCCGCAGACAGAATTTCTAAAGCCCGCGCCAGATCTTCGCCCGAACGCCGTCCTTTGCGCCGTAACGGCTGGATGTGCAGCGGGCGGGGCGAAAGCGTTTATTGTAACACAACCGGATTTCTTCCAGCCAGCCTTGCCGGTTTAGCTTCACGCCCACTTGGCTGGCGCTCCACCCGCCATTGGCATCGGCGAACGCCTGGCGAATGCGCCCGGCGGTGAGGCCGTCCTCGCGGCTGATCCGATCATAGTCGGGAATGCGCAGGCTCTCCCACAAAATCCGTGTTACCTTAAAATAGGTGTCGGGCCGCTTGGTCATACAGCTGCCGTGTTTGGCCCATTGCCGCGCGACCAGCCGGGTGCTGGGCATCATGCACATATTGCGGCGCGTTTCGGTGGGCGTCAGGCGCCCCTGCGTGGGGCACCATTGCGGCCATGTCCGCCCACTTTCAGGCCACAGGCCATGGACGATCAGGCCAAAACTGCCGTTGTCGCCGCTGCATTGTGTAGAGTGCGAGCGACTGTCCTTCCGCGTGCGGCAAAAGGCTGAGCGACCAGCTCAGCGCCATAGTATAGCCAGTGATCGGCAATTTGCGCGTCTGCCCATTTGGTGAGACCTGCGGCACGTTGCTGATTCGGGGCATCTGACATTGATAGGCCTGGGCGTGTGCAACTGTGGGCAATGCCATGGCCGTGACGGCGAGGAGCGCGATCATTCTCATTCGAATACAGCCTCCTGTTTCAGGGGTTCTGGCGTGAACCATGCGCGCGCTGATGGCGAATATAGCAGCGCACAGCCCACGACCAGAAGCCCGCCTCCGGCCATCGCGTCCCAACTTAGGGCATCCAATGCACCGCCAAGCTGGCGGATGATGCCCATCAGCGGGACTAGAGTAAATGCGCACACCAGAACACGCGCGACCACGCTGTGAAAGCACCAGATCGCGACTACGGGAATGCAGACGATTGAGAACCGGGCTGAAAGGACGACGATGATCCAGTCGCGATCCCATGGGAATTGAGGCAACATACTGCGATATTGGGCAAGCCACCCGTCAATGTCGTTGAGGCCGCCAATCAGCGCCCACAGGCCTACGCCCAGAAAAATCACCGCAAATCCGTGGATTGGCCATGGCCGCAAGCGTATTTGCTCGATCATCCCGGGGCGCCCTTGGTTGCTGCGGCTATTGTGCGAGCCCGACAAGCAATCTTCATACCGGTTTGAAATCGAGGCCTATGTCAGCCGCGGGTGCGCTTTGCGTCAGGCGCCCGACCGAGACGAATTGCACCCCAGTGGCAGCCTTTGCCTTGATCGTGTCGAGGTTGATCCCGCCCGATGCCTCGCACGGCACGCGGCCATCGATCATCGCCACCGCCTCGCGCAGGGTCTCTGGCGACATATTGTCGAGCAGCAGATGATGCGCGCCCGCTTGCAGGGCCGGGCCGATCTGGTCGAGCCGGTCAACCTCGCAGATGATGTGCTCCACCCCGGCCTCCCACGCGCGGCGCACGGCTTCGCCTACGGAGCCTGCGACGGCGACATGGTTGTCCTTGATCATCGCGGCATCCCACAGGCCCATGCGGTGATTGCTCGCCCCGCCCATGCGGGTGGCGTATTTCTCCAGATGGCGCAGGCCGGGAATGGTCTTGCGCGTGTCGAGCAAGGTGCAATCGGGATTATCCATCGCGGTCACATATTCGCGGGCCATGGTGGCAATGCCGGAGAGGTGCTGGACCGTATTGAGCGCGCTGCGTTCTGCGGTTAGGAGGCCGCGCGCATTGCCCGATAGCCGTATAAGGTCGGTGCCCGGCTCCACCGCATCGCCATCTTGCGCGAGCAACTCAATCTCGATCTCTGGCTCCAGCGCGCGGAAAAATGCCTCGGCAATGGGCAGTCCCGCGACGACGATCGCATCGCGGCTGTCCATTACACCAGCGAAACGGGCATCGGCGGGGATCACGCTTTCCGAGGTGACATCGCGCCCACCGCCGATCAGTCCCTCTCCCAAGTCCTCCGCCAAAGTGCTGCGGACGAATTGGTCGAGGTCAAAGCCGGGGATGGTGAATTGGGTCATCTACGCTGTGTGGCGGTTTTTTTGTTTTGCCTCAAGCGCATGGATTTTTCTTTTTGACCCTCAAACGCCGGGCGCAGGTGCAGATGCATCTGCGCAAAACAAACTAATGCACAAAGCGGGCGACCACATCACGGTAGCTGCGGCTCACCTTCACCTCTGCGCCTGAATCCAGCACCAGGAAGCACTCACCATTGGTGTGCGGTTTTACTTGGCGGACCTGATCAAGGTTCACGATGGTGGAGCGGTGCACCCGCTGGAACTTGCGCGGGTCAAGGCGGCGCTCCAGATCCTTCATCGTCTCGCGCAGGATCAGCGAATTGTCGCCGGTGTAGATGCACATGTAATCACCGGCCGCCTCGATATGTTCGATCGACTCGACCTCGACGCGGAAGATCTGTCCGCGATCCTTCACATTGATCAGCTTCTCAAATCGTTCGGACGTTTCCGCTGCGGCTTCGCAGAACTCATCGGCTTTGTCCGGTGCGACTTCGGCCAGCACGTCTTTGAGCTTTTCTGCTTCTTCAGCCGATTTCTTTTCCGTGATGCGTTGGCGCACCCGCTCCAGCGTATCGGCGAGCTTATCTTCGTCGACCGGCTTCATCAGGTAATTCACCGCATTGGTCTCAAACGCGCGGATCGCGTGCTCTTCAAAGGCGGTAACAAACACGAACAGGGGCGGTTCGATTTCCATCACGCCTTTGACGACAGAAAATCCATCGAAGCCGGGCATCTGGATGTCGAGAAACACCAGATCGGGCTTTTGCGTTTTGATTTTGCGAATGGCTTCGCGCCCGTTTGAGCAGGTGTCGATAATTTCGACATCGTCAAAAGGCTCAAGCCTTAATTGCAGGCCTTGAATGGCCAGTTTTTCATCGTCGACTAGGATTGTGCGTATGGTCATGCAGCAGGTCCAATGGCGCGTCTGGGATTAAGCCTAATCACCGACGCTGGCTGGGGGTTGGTGCCGGGGGCGGCAGAATTGGCATCCGCGGGGTCGGAGCCGGTTGCAGTTGCAGCTTGAGCATCAGGGCCAAGTGCAAATTCATCTTCCATCTGGAAGGGGATTTCAATTGTGACGGCAAAGCCGCCGCCTGGGTCGGAGCGGGTCTCAAATTTATGATCGGGACCGTAAGCCTGCATCAGGCGGTTACGAATATTGGCCAGGCCGACGCCGGTGGAGACCGGCTGGTTGGCTTTGTCCTGCTCATAATCGAGCAGCTCGTGCCGGACGGGCGCATTCGCGCCGGGGCCGGTGTCTTCGACTGTGATGCGCAGGCGCCTGGCCATGATCCTGGCGGAAAGGGTGATCTGCGCGCCTTCTTCCTGGGGGGAAACGGCGTATTTCACTGCGTTTTCGACCAAGGGTTGCAGCAGCATAGAGGGTAGGCGCGCGTCCATCGCGTCATCTTCAATCGCAAATTTGGTGCGCAGCCGCTCTTCAAACCGCATCCGCTCAATATCGAGATAAAGCTGCAGTGTTTCGACCTCTTGCGCCAGGGTCACCTGGCTGCCCGGTTCGCTGACCAGAGTGTGGCGCAGGAAGCTGGAGAGGCGAGTGAGCATCGCATTGGCGGGCTCGGTCTGTTTCAGGAGTACCAAAGTGCTGATCGAGTTTAGAGTGTTGAAGAGGAAATGCGGGTTCAGTTGATAGCGCAGCATTGCCAGCTGAGCGCTGGTTGCTTGCGCCTCCAGCCGCTCAAGCCGGTCGGCTTGCTCTTCGACGGTCAGAAAGTAGCTGATCGCGTAATAGAGCGCGCTCCACCCGCCCAGCAGGGTTAGCGGGATGAAGGAGCTGCCAATCAGGCGCTGTGCGAAGCTCGTCTCGCTCGCGCCGCCGATATAGAGGCTCTGCACCCAGGCATCGATTGAGGCGTGAATGATGACCGCAACCAGCACGGCGACGGCCGTCGTTCCCCAGGTTACGATGGGTTGGCGGCCAATTAGCTGGCGATAGATCACCGACAAAACGAGCGTGATGGAAAAGCCGGTTATGGTTGTGAGCAGCAGCAGGACTACCAGATCGAGTGGCTGATCATTTGCCACCGCGACAACGGTCCTCAGCAGGAAATAGCCGCCCCAGCCGGAGAGCTGGAGGGTCCAGAACGCTCTGTTCTTGCTGGCAAAGAACGGCGTAGGCTGAATGGGTAGCATTGCCATGGCCGACCCTTGTAGACGAATTGTGCGATGGATGGCAGCTAGTTTTGCCTGCGGGTGATCGCGCGGACCGCACTTTCTGCCTCGGAAAACTGCCGATTGCACAAAGAATTGAGCGGTTTGGGCTGCCCAAAGGTTTAGTCAGTTAGTTGCTTTGAGCGTGTCGCGAGGGCGCGCCCCCTACTTTCGCGGGCTTTCGGGATCGATCTCGCGGCGGAAGTCTGCGCGCCAATCGGCCCCTTCAAACGCGGGCGATTTTTGTAGGGCTTCGATCAACTCGACCTCTGCCTGAATGAACTCGGCTCGCTCGTCCCAGCCATCATGCGTGCGCCCGCGAAACAGGCCGCCATCGTGTTTTGGGCCCCATCTGGTCATGAACCGGTGTGCCGCGCTCGGCTCATAGCCCGCATTGGCGAGCAGCCATGGCATCAGCCGGTCGGCCTCACGCTCTGTCAGGCGCACATTTTTGCGTTTTCGGCCATTGGCATCGAGCCACACCCTGTGGCCCAGCAGATTGTGCGCCAGCTCATGCGCGATCGCGGCGGCGAATTCATCCTCTGCATAACCGAAACCGACAAATTTCGCCCCGATCACGACGCGGGTGCCCTCGGCAAGCGCGCGCTTGCTGCTTCCGGCCAACTCAAAGCGTGTGGCGCAGGCTTTCACCGATGGGATCAGCAGGTCGCCGCCGCTCGCCAGCCCGATCATGATACGGCCATCCTGCCTGAGCGCTGTGTCGATAAAGTCATGCGCGCGAGTGAGGCGCTGCCAATGGGAGCGCTCCTCTGCGGGCCAACTGTTGATCTCTTGGCCGTTCAGCCGCGTGATTTCTCTGCCAAAACCTAGCCCGCCTGCGTTCCAAGCGGGTGATCCGCGAGCGACCGTCTGAACCGCGAAGTCGCCGAATAGCCCCAGGGTGGCGCGCGGCGAGGTCGGCTTTTTAAAGGCAACCATGTCCTGCAATTGCAGACCGATAGATTGCACAGTCTTTGAACAAAAATCAGCGTTCCCGCGCACCAAACGCCAACCGACATCCTGCAACCTTTGGTCGAGCGCATGATATTCTTTAAGTGCGGTCAGCTTTGCGGAATAATTTGGCTCTGACGGCGTCGCGGGCTTGGCTTCATCCTGCGCCAATCCGGGCGTGCCTATCATCAAACAGGCAATCGTGCCGGTTAGCGTCCAAAGCCGAAATTGACCCTGCCCAAGCATTAGGCGCCAGAGGAATATTGCGCTTCTGCGCCGACCTCACCCAGCGTTTCTTTCAGCGCGTCATAGCCGACCGCGCCGCCGATCACTTTATTGCCGGTGACCCATGCGGGCGTGCCGGAAAAGCCGAGCTGTTGAGCAAGCGAGAGGTTACGGGCCAGTTCCACGCTCACTGTGTCGGAAACCGCATCTGCCTGTGCCTTTTCCCAGTCGAGGCCCACTTCGCGAGCGGCCGCTTCAACCGTTTCAGGTGTCGCCGGACCAAGGCGGAACATTGCCTCGTGGAAAGCCGCGTATTTACCCTGTATCGCGGCCGCCAAGGCCATGCGTGCGGCGCCTTCGCTGCCGTCAAAGATTGACCATTCGCGCACGACCACCATCAATTCGGGGTCTTCCGCGACCAGCCGGTTCACATCCTCAAGGCTCGCCTCGCAATAGGGGCAATTGTAATCGGTAAATTCGACGAGGAGCTTGGTGCCATTGGGATTGCCGATCACCGCGCCGGGGAAGGGGGTGACGACTTCGCTGCGGACATCGGCCAGTTGCTCGGCGGATTCCTTGTCGCGCAGCGCCTCAACCATTTCGGGCAGCATTTCAGGATTTTCCATCATGAAGGCACGGGTGCGATTGTCGGCCAGGCCCGTATAGGACCAGGTCGCTGCACCCAAAAAGCCAAAGACGAGCGCCAGAAACGCGGTTGCGAGTGTCTTGATCAAAATGCTGTTCCCAATTCTTGCGTGGCCAGCAAAGGCGTGGCTGCTCTTGGCCGCGCTTTAGCGGCTATCGCGCAGCCGTTCCAGTTCGCTGCGCGCTTGCAGCGAAATGTCCTGCGCCCTGATCCAGTCTGGCGTGCCCACCGGCAATCCTGCCTCGGCTGCCTGTGCGCTGCGCAAGGCCTCAGGATAGCGCCGCGTCATCACCTGCTGTTCGGCGCTGGCAAGGCGCGCACGCGGCATGTCTCCGCGTGCGGCATAGACCACGCCGAGCTGATACCAGGCGAAGGGATTGAGCCGATCGCGCGTGACAGCGGCGCGCAAAACGCGCTCTGCTTCGGCAAAATTTGCCTCATCCTCGGTCGCGATCAGGGCATGGCCAAACATTGATGCGATCAGCGGCTGGTTGAGCGTGATGTCGGTTGCGCGGCGCAGCGGGATCAGCGCCTCTTCAGGCTGGCCGGATTCGAGCAGGATCTGCCCCTTCACTTCCAGGAAATAGGGGTTGTTCGCATCGGTTGCGAGCAGGCCATCCGCCTCTGCCAGAGCGCGCTCGATCTGGGCATCCTTGTGGAATGCATAAGCGCGGGCATAGCGCGCAGCGATGCTGGTGTCGCTTTCTGGAAAGCGGTTGAGCGTGCGTTTCGGGTCTTTCAAAAAGCCATAAAGCTTGGCCTTTACGCGCTCAAACCGGGCCTGAAGCGCAGGATCATCGGGGGCGTCCCAAGCAGGATCAACGGTATAGGCCTCGCGCAGGCGGGCAATGCGATTGCTTGAAAGCGGGTGAGTGCGGGTGAATTCCGCCTCGTCGTCGCGAGCATAGCCATAACGGCGTGCCTGACCTTGCAGCTTTTCGAAGAACTTGATCGAACCGCGGCCTGAAATTCCGGCTTCTGAAAGGTAACGTGCGCCCGCCGCATCGGCGGCGCTTTCCTGCACCCGGCTGAACGCCAGGAAACGGCCGAGCGCCGCTCTTTGGCCCGCCAGAATTGCGCCGAGTGCAGCATCACCGGCCCCGGCCAGAGCCGCGCCAACGCCGATCAGCAGCGAGAGGATTGAGATATTGCTAGCCGCGCTCGCGCCTTCGCCAAAGCGCACGATATGCCCGCCAGTGATGTGGCCAAGCTCGTGAGCGATCACGCCTTGCACTTCATTGGCGGTATCAGCGGCATCGATCAGGCCAGAGTGGATGTAGACCACTTGGCCGCCCGCGACGAAGGCATTGATTGAGGGGTCGTTGATCAGGACAATATCGACATTGCCCGGCTCCAATTCGGACGCCTCGATCAAGGGTGCGGCCATATCGGCCAGCAGGGCCTCGGTTTCTGCATCGCGCAGGATCGATTGGGCAGAGGCGGTCTCTATCGCCAGTGCGAAACTGGCAAGCAGTGCGAATGCCGCCGTCGCTAAACGAGACGAAGGCCGGGCGAAAGGATGCAAAAGCGCGCGCATGCCCGCAGGACTAGCGTGATCTCGTCCTGAACCGGAACTGAAGTCTTTGCCTGCGCGCCAACTTCTTTGGCGAATAGTGCAATTGTTTCGTCGACATCACGCGAATTTCGCCACGGCGCAGCCATGGAAATCAGCGGGTCGTTGTGCTCCATTTCGGCGTAGAATTTGGTCCGTACACTGCCACCAGCCGCCGTAATGCGTTTCTCCAGCTCGCGCGTGTTGCGCGGATAGACCAACGTGTCTTTCTCCCCGTGGATGAGCAGCATTGGTGGGGCATCGCCGCGCACGTGATTGACCGGCTGGGTCGCCTCCGGATCATCAGCGGGACCGAATGTGTTGATCGTCGAATCGCTGTCGAATGGATAGAAGTCATAGGGGCCGGACAGGCCGACCACGCCGGCGATATCGCTGGTGCTGAGGCCGTGCGCGCCGAGCCATTGCTCCTCCAGCGCAGCCATAACGACATTATACGCCCCGGCAGAATGCCCGGCGACCACAATCTGTTCTGGATCGCCGCCAAATTGCGCGATTTCCGTCTTGGTCCAGGCGATAGCGCCAGCAGCGTCTTCGAGCATCGCGGGATAGACCGCCTCTGGGTGCAAGCGGTATCCGGCGAGCACCACGACAAAACCTTTGGGCACGAAAGCGCGGCCAACAAAGCCATAATCTTCCGGATCGCCAGAGCGCCAGCTGCCTCCGTGAACGAACAATAGGACTGGGCGCTTCGCTGCGTCCTCACCAGCGTTCTCAGGCCCCCAGACGAACAGGTTTTGCGCCTCACTCTCGCCGATAGAAGCCTCGGTCAGCAGGACCACATTGTCTGTGCCGCCGGTTAACCGATCGACCGCAGTCAGCACGGCGGGGCCATTGCGCGAAATCGCAAATTGTAGCGCCAATCCGCTCACCAAAACCAGCGCCACGATCGTGCCAAGCACCCACAGCATAACGCGCACCTTCTTGCTTTTCATTGCTTGCCCCAAAGGCCTCTTGCGCAGCGCAGCACGCCCAATTGTGTCTGTTTCCGCCAGAGGATTTCGATTGAATAGAGCGCGCGCGATAACGCCTCCGGTCCCATGCGTATAGGGCCGAAGGCGTCAAAAATTTGCAGCGATGTAGTTCGTTCTGGCGGTGTTGTGTTAGCCAACCAGCTTGCGAGCGGCGCGCTCGATCATCGGAATGTCTTGCTCGATCTCACCAAGTAGCTCGACTTCGCCCAGCTCATTGCGGCGAACCATGACCAGGCCAAATTCTGGTCCTTCATGACTCAGCGCTTCTAAGGTGAGAGCTTCCAGCTCGCGCAGCTTATTAGCGAGTTCAGCGCGGACCTTGCCCGCCTCTTCAACCGGCTTGCCGGCTTCTTCACGGCGCAGACGGCGCTCGGAACTGACGACACCTTTGAGACCGCCTTCGGCTTCGCGCAGGAAGCCAGCGAGGCTGCCCCGTTCCAAACCAACGCGGTGTGCATGGGTCAGGACGGTCGCATATTCGGTAAGGCGCGTTTTGTCGTAATCGCTGCCAAACACCAGCTTCACAACCGGGGTCATCGGCGCGCGTTCTTGAACGGTTAGGCCGCTTTCCGCGATCAGTTCAGCATAATCCTCTGGCGCATCCTTGGCGGCGAGCGAGAAGTCATAGGCGCGGCCAACAGCGGCATAAAGCGCTTGGCGGCTGCGATCTTCAGTTGCGTTGGCGGTCTCAGCCAGCTCGCGTGCAGAGGCAAGGCAATCATACAGACCTGCGTCCTCTGGCAATTCATCGGCGAGGCTGATCGCATCAGCCACTTCCTCAAGCGACGTGCGCTGCGGGACGGCTGGCGCGGCGGGTGCTTCCTCGGCCACAGGCTCTGGCTCGATGGCTTCTGGTTCTTCAGCAAGAGCCTCTTCAATCGGGGCTTCTTCAGCCACCGGCTCGATTGCTTCCGGCTCAGGCTCGCTAGCAACAGGTGCAGCGGGGACAGGATTGAGCGGGCGTAGGTCTGCGACATGCTCTGGTTCTGCGTTATCCTGGGCGTAATCCGCCGCATCGTCATTGCCAGCATTGTAATCGGCTGGATTGTATTCGCCCGAACCCATCTCAGCGTTTTCGCTTTCAAGCTCGTCCGGATCCATTTCCAGCGCTTTGGCCTTTTTGGTCGGTGCTTCGATGTAATCGGTCAACGAGGCAAAGCCATAATCGGCTGAACTGTCTTCTTCCTCGTCTTCGTCTTCCGGCTCGTCGAGGCCGTAATCGCCAAAGCTCGGCATCGGCAGATCGGCACTGTCCTTTTCGCCGTATTCCGCGTCCTCTTCAGCGGACCCTGCAGCGCCGCCAATTGATGCGATGCTGGCAAACTCGCCTAGGTCGAGTGGTGATTTTTCTTCTTCTTCAGCCACCACATCCAGGTCCAGCACTTCTGACTCAGCGGGTTCGTGGCTTGCGGCTTCGCTCATTTCGGTCGTCGGCATGAATCTGCCCATTCAGCAAGCGCGTCGGCGGCATGTTTTTGCGGCTCATCCGCTTCGGCTTCGATTTCTTCTTCGCTTTCCAGCGCCTGATCAATTTCAAGCAGCAGCTCATCAGCTGTCACCTGATCGGCCATTTCCTTCCAATTGATCACGCCATAGATGAAATCGATGGTGTCATCATTGCTGGAAAATGGCAGCAAGATGCCGCGATACAGGATCGCAACGCCGCGCTGATTCACAAACTCCGCTTCAAAACCAATCGGGGCCTGATTGGCGAGAATTTGCATGTAGTGATCGGTAATCCGGCTCAGCAAAGAGCGCGGCGGAACATCGGAAAGCTGCGAGATATGGCCGTCTGTACCGCATTCCTCGGCCAGTAGGCCGCCCAGAAAGCGCACAGCGGGATCATCGATGCCTGATGAGAAATCGAGCACAACCGAATAGGGCCCGAAATCAGGCAGGCTTTCCGGTTCTAGCGAATCAATCGCGGGGAAATTGCGCTCACCCAGCAGGCTGGCCCAGTGATTGTAAGCGCGCACTTGCATGCGGCGCTCATCCTGGCCGATCGAGATCCGGCGGCAGGTCGCGTGCGTCCTGCTCTTCACCGGTATCCCAATCCTGATTGTCGTCGGCTGGTTCCGTAGAATCGAAAGCGCCCCGAAGATTGTCCATGGCCCGTAATTGCCCCTTTTTAAACGGTTCTTGGGAGCGTTTTGAAGGTGCATGGTAAACATGTCGTTAAGTTGCGCGGGAAAGTTGTGCCGTCATCAAAAAAGGCGTCTTTAAGCGCGCATGCCGCCGGTTTGCTGGATTGACGTCGTGGTGTTTTGCTTAGCCTGGAAGTTAGGGTTCCGCTCCGCTCAGAAGGCTTTCCGGCGGGCTGGCGTCAGCCTGCCATAGTTTTGCGCCATGGGGGGTTAGAGCAAGTAGCGCATTTTTATGGTCATCGCCTGATTGGCGGTGCCATGCTCAAACACGGCGTCCTTGTATTTGGGCGGACCCAGGCGAACCTTTGCGTCGCGAGAGAAGCCGAACCCTTCCTTGGGCATCATGCCAAGGGCGCGGTCCGCTTTGCCATTGTCGTTTTCATCATGCAGCAGCGCAATCGCATAGGTGCCCGGTGCAACGCCGGTGAAGCGGATCTTCGCATTCTTGGTGGCCGGTACGACCACGCGCAGGGCGTTCGGGTCTTTGCGGCAATTGGGAAAGCTCTCTTTATGCTTGGTCAGGCAGGCCCGGACCACGCCTTTGGTCGAGCGAATATTGGTGATCGAGATCTCCACCTCGCTCGCCTGAGCTGGGGCGGCCATGCCCGTCGCAGCTGTGCCTGTGATCAGGCTGGAGGCGATGATCCGGCTCATCCCGGCGCGTGTCCGGCCTGTTCGACTATACGGCGCGACAATCCAGAATCGGTTTTGCAAATCCTGTCCCATATTCTGAAATAAAGTCCGAAATTGCATTGATAATCCTCGTGATGTCGCTCGTGATGGCTGGCTGTTATCACCCAATTCCCCAACGCGGAATGAACAATCCAGCGCGGAAATATCTCCCACCCCATATGATTGGTCACGCCCATCACCGTCATCACGGTCAGCACAATGCCCAAAGTCACGACGTGAATGGGAATCACAAACATCAGCAGCGGGATGATGATCGCGCCGCTCACCGCCTCAATCGGGTGAAAGCTCATCGCCGTCCAGGCGGTTGGCGGGCGGCTGTCATGGTGGACCCGGTGCGCCAACTTAAACCAGCGCGGGCGGTGCATCAGCCGGTGAGTCCAGTAAAACCAGGTGTCATGCGCCAGCAGATAGAGCATCAGCGACACCGGTAGATACCACAGCGGATAGTCGCTTATATCACTGTAAAGGAAAGTGAGATCGTGATGCCGCCAGCTCCAGATCGCGGCCGCAGCGGGCACGCCGAATATCCCAGCGGATAGCAGCGACCAGCGAATTTCGCGCGCGATCTGTTTGCCTTGCCCATCATACAGGCCGGGCCGGGCCTTACGGGTCAGCAGGTCGAACAATCCGCTGGTAAGCAGATAGCGCAGAGCAATGATCACGGTTACTGCCGCACTGCTCAGCGCAATGGTGACCGGGATGCTATAGCCTTCAATCATAAACCATGCCCATCGCGCGGACTATGACGCAGAACAGGCGCTTTGCCTATGAGCTTGTGCGGTGGTCGCTTGCTGGCCGACCGGGCGGCTGCCCGCGAACCTAACCGAGTGCCAGATCGCTGCAGTCAGGATCGAGTATTGCGGTGTGCCGCCGCATCGCCGCTCTGGCCAGGCGCTCCACCTGTGCCTTGCGGCGTGCCGGTGCGAGCGGCTGTAATGGGGCATGGCGCAGGATCTCTGCATCATAACCATCGGCGACGATCACGCCGCAGGCGTCCGGTTGATAGGCCTCACTTTCCAGCGGGCTGCGATCCAATCCGGGCGCAAGCCCCCAGAAAAAGCGATCGCAGAAATCCAGGTAATCCGGCCACTTGCTATCGCCGAGCAAATCGCTGCGCGCGACCTTGATCTCTACGATCACGATCTGCCCCTTGGCATCGACCCCCATCAGATCGGCCCGTCGTCCATTTTTGAGCGGCATTTCCGGCAGGCACCAAATGTCATTGCGCGCAAACAGTCGCATGATCCCGCGCGCCGCTTCTTTGGCGGTCACAGGGGGCGGGCTGGCCGCTGAACCGCCGGGGCGCTGCGAATCGATGGTGGTGGAGGTCTCACTGGTCATTCAATGAAACTGGAACATAGCAAGAACTTGGTCAAGCCTCTTGCGCTGTGTTCGGCTTAATTTCAGGCGGCATTCCGCCCAAGCGCCGCGCTGTGATCCACGCCGATCAGGCGCAACATCGCGCCGCGCGCGCAGTGAAACTCACGCCACAGCGCCAGCGCCGGCACCGACGCATCCTGGCCGCGCGCGGTGATCGTGCGTAGAGCGGTCAACCCCGGCTGCAACATCGCATCAATGTCTTCGATCCCTTGCCAGGCCAGTTCCTGAGCGGTTTTTCCAGCATCCGAGAGATTGCCGGGAAACGCAGCGATCTCGCCTTCAAACTTTTCGCCCGATAGCTCGGCAAGCTCAGCCACTTCGCCCGCTTGATCGTGCAGGTGCCGCCAATTTTGTGCAAATTGGGCTTGCGGCTTGGGTGCTGCTGCGGCGCGGCGCATGGCGCGAGCTTGGTCGGGATAAAATGCTGACATAAGGCCATCCGGACTAGCTTAGGCGTATTGCCGATCGGTTAACCGCGCGTAGGCAAATGCGCCGCGAAACGCGTTTTTGGGTGGTGCGGCGGTGATCAGCTTGCTAGACGCGCGCCGCAGATGCCGTGAGGCGTCGTGGCACCCGTAGCTCAGCTGGATAGAGCGCTGCCCTCCGAAGGCAGAGGCCAGAGGTTCGAATCCTCTCGGGTGCGCCAGCTTTTTCAAACACTTGCCGCGCCGCACAATTTCGCCGAGGAGGGCCGTAAGTGAAATATAAGTGCAGGCCGTGATTTTTCCCCGGAAAATCAGCAGTTTTTGCAAGCTCGTGCGTCCATAAAGGTTCGTAACTGTCCAAATTTGTACGAATCGGCTTGGCTTTGCGCTGTGAGATGACTTGCAGAAATGTCGGCTTGGCCGAGACTGTGTACTGAAGCAGACCTTCCGCTTCCGACCCAAAAAAGTCGAAAGTTCAGTGTTTGACTAGCGGGCGCTATACCAACCCTGCCAAGGCCGCTTTGACAGCTTTTTTACGCCTGCGGCTGACCGGAACCCTAACCCCTTGTCTAAGGGTAATAGAGGCGCCAAGCGAGTGTAGTTTTGCTTTGGCAATATCTTGATCCAGTGCAATCCACCAGGAGCGGTGTGTTTGTACGCCTTGATACCCTGCCACTGCGATGAGCGCATCTTCGAAACTCATCAGGATCAATGTATCCCCAGTCTCAGCATAGACACGGACATAATGATCCTCTGCTTTCATAGCGATGAGAGGGCTCGCTTGTAGCTCTGCTGGGAGCTTGCGCTTCAGAAGGTCTATTGCCTTGGACGCGCCCTCGCGTTCACTGGTGCGGCTGATCTCCTGACCAAGTATCAAAAGTGGTAAAACGATCAGAAACGAAAAGCCAAGCCAAGCAACCAGCGCGATAGGCCAAGCCTGCAGGAAGGGCATATCCATTGGCATCAAGCCAAAGAGCCAATTCATCAGTACGCCGAAAGCCGAACCGACAATCGCAAAGCCAGGCATCAACAAGGCTGTCATCAGGCGCGGTGAAAACGAACTCGGAGCAATCAGCATCACAAGAGCTTTTAACCCCTGCCAGATACACCAGGGCACGAACAGCATGGTCACCCAGTATAAAAGACGCGTTTCCAAAGAGAGGGAAACGAAAGTACCATAAGGCCCGGCAAGGCCGATCCCTAAACCAAGAATCAGAATGAACGCGCCCTCCAATGCGCGCGTCCTCCCTCGCATGCGTGAAACAGGCTTTGATCTCTCTACCATTCGCGAAACGCCAGCGGCTTTACGCTACCACTTGCGAATTCCGCGTACAATTCGGCTTCTAGCGACTTCACAACATTTTCCTGTAGCCCATAATTCTGACGGAAAGACAGCATCATAACAAGGATACTTCTGCTATGCACTGGCTAGAGGTGCTTGCTGATTACAGCTTCGCACATAATTTTAATATTCTCATCCACGTCAGCTTTGGAACCTTGGCAATCTTGCTGGGCATTTATCAAATCTTCTCTCGCAAGGGAGGTGCAACGCACCGTCGCGTCGGCAAGCTCTTCGTGCTCGTCATGTCCGTTGCGTTGGTGACAGCCGTCATTGGTACATTTGTCTTCGGCTTTAGATCCCTCCTTGCCTCCCTGACTCTGTCTGCGAGCTACCTGCTGATCTCCGCTGTGCGTGTATTTACTATTCGGACGAGCGGACCAAAGACCTTCGACAACGCTCTCTCATGCGCCGCCATTCTTGCTGGTTTAGGAATCATCGCTCTAATCCAGGCCGGACCACAGGACGCAGCAACAATAAGCTATTCCGCTCTTGGGAATATGTTTGCATTCTCCTTCTATGATCTTCTGCGCAATATTGGCGGAGCAGCTTGGCTGAAACGCTCATGGTTGAACGAGCACATCGTCAAAATGCTTGGCAGTTTCGGTGCCTTGCTTTCCGCAGCTGGAGGCAATGTCATGATCGCGCTGCAGCCATGGAGTATATTTCTACCGGCCGGGTTGAGTACTATGCTGATCATTCTCTTTATCCTTTGGCCCCCGCTGACCACAAAGAGTGCTGATAACAATGTAGCCCAATCGCCAATTGGACAAACAAGAGAGTAGGTTGATCTATCTCACTCACGCCGGATGACATAAACATGACACTAGGAAACTCTCCTTTATTCGCATGCGCCCTTTTCACATCCGCTTGCATGCCTGCTTTGCAAACCGCTTCTGAGCTGCGAACACCACAGGCGACGCGGGAGTTCTCGCCTCTGGCATGCCAGGTCGGAATCTATCGGACCGACGCCAGGCGATTTGTAGCGATAACCCGGTCTGGTGAGGGCTTCGCGTATAGCTTCGACGATGGCATTCTGGGCAATATTCAATCGCCGGGAGCAATGGTAGAATGCGGCGACGGGGACGTGCGTATTGAAAGTGCTGAAGTCTGGGATAGAGTTCCCATCATCCAAACCGACACCCACTTTCTCGCCGATGGCATTCTGCTAACCGGCCGTCTTATTGAACCGATTGGTGCCGATAATAGCACGCCACTATTGGTGTTTGCACATGGCTCCGAAGATACGGCCTGGATTGAGCGGGCGCGCGATCCGTATCAGATGGTGGGACGTGGCATCTCGGTATTCGTCTATGACAAGCGGGGTACGGGACAGTCTGAGGGCCGATACAGTCAGAACTTTCCATTGCTTGCAAAGGACTTGGTGGCGGCTTCTCGAGAGGCAAAGCGATTGGCCGAAGGCCGGTTTGGGCGCCTCGGTCTCGTAGGGCTGAGCCAAGGAGGGTGGATCGCACCGCTCGCCGCCAAAGATGCGCGGGCTGATTTCATCAGCATTGGATACGGCCTTGTTGCCGATATTCGGGAAGAAGATGCAGCACAGGTCCAAAAGGAACTTCGTGACGCAGGATACCCAGAGAGCGTTCTGGCGGCAGCGGTTGAGATTACCGACGTGACAGCTAGAATTGCCTCATCCGATTATACCGATGGTCTGGATGAACTAAGCGATCTTCAACGAAGGTACTCTGCAGAACCTTGGTTCTCAGTGATCCAAGGGGGATATAGCGGTGTCTTTTTGAAGACGTCTGCAGCGGAACTGGCTGAAAATGGCGTCCCACGCTTCAACGATCTAGATATTGACTGGACGCTAAACCCAATGGCTGTGATGCGAAGCGTTGATGTGCCTCAACTTTGGGTTCTCGCTAAGCGAAGATCGTGAAGCACCGATTGATCTTACGTTAGAGAGACTGTCCACTCTCAGACAGGAAGGCAAAGACATCACGATTTACACATTCCCGGACACTGATCACGGCATGTGGGAATACACTTTACGCGATGATGGTTCACGTGAAATGACCCAAGTGACGC
Source organism: Erythrobacter sp. SN6-5 (assembly GCF_057364945.1). Lineage (NCBI taxonomy): Bacteria > Pseudomonadati > Pseudomonadota > Alphaproteobacteria > Sphingomonadales > Erythrobacteraceae > Erythrobacter > Erythrobacter sp. SN6-5. Next base: position 871,912 of record NZ_CP200282.1, on the reverse strand, counting down.
CAGACTATTACGATCTGATGGCGGATTGGGCCAAGGGTGCGGTTAAGGCCGATTACGGCAGAGCATTCGTGGTCGATAGGTGAAAGCGGTGATAAATCAGGCGGCTAGCGAGGTGGCCGCCGCCGATTGGACGGAACGGAAGGTCAGCCTTTAGCTTGCGACTCATCCGCTGAGACGCATGACATCGAAAGGTGCGGCCGGACTAACGTTATGGGACATTCGAAGTTCGGAGGATTGGCATGTTTTTGACCGAAGATTACGCAAATTTTTTGGCTCTGAATTTGATCTTCCTCATCAGCTTGGCCGTCTGTTTGGCTCTCCAGTTCTTTCCTCGATTTCGCCGCGCATCCAACCCTCTTGTCTGGGGGATTTGGGGCTACCTTGCTCTTGGTGCTCTGTATTTTGCGCAATATCCAGTTGCCAGCCTCCAAGAGAGTGATTTTAGAAATTCTCCGAAAAGACAAACTTCTATTGGTCAGGATGTTACGGTAAAAAGTCTGCGTATTCGCGATCCTGGTTTTTCGAGAGTCGAGCAAGCTGCCTATTCCTGTTTTGGCTCTCACTCATTTGAACAATGTTATGCGCCGTTCCTAGTGAAGGTTGGAGACGGAACGTTAGATTTCATTGAGATTGGGGAGAGTCCAATCATCCGTTATCAACGGGGATATAATGAAGACGCTTGCCTTGGTAGGGAGGCAAAACTGACAAGCCAAATTGATGATCGTCATATTGCATCAGATTTGACGATATGCATCACCGCTCAAGAAGTCGATACATCAACAGCTGAATATCTACTCGCTGCCGAACGAGACCAACTCGCTTGGCCCAGTGAGATGTCATATTCTCGCGTATCCTTAACCGATATCGAAGCCGATAAAGTCGTCGATCAATTTGTTAGTTGGGACGGGGATCGTCCTTATACTAACAACCAAGGCTCGCACTCTTCCGACAAGGGCGGCCCGCTTGCACGGCTATTGGTCTTGTCAGACTGACTGCAAGGGTCGCGCATTGCGCCTAACAGCACCCTGGCCTGCCCCTAGGAAAGTGAGCCACACTGAGAGTTAGGATTTTGGCTATTTACAGCTTGAAAGGAGCTGAGAATGGCACGGAAGAGATACACGCCAGAACAGATTGTCGGGATGCTGCGTGAGGCCAAGGTGAGGCTATCGCAGGGAGAGAGGGTTGGTGCGATCAGCCGGTCGCTGGGCATCTCGGAGCAGAGCTACTACCGCTGGCGACGTGAGTATGGCGGACTAAAGGTGAACCAGGCGAGGCGCTTGAAGGATCTGGAGAAGGAGAACCAGCGGCATAGGAAAGCGGTGCCTGATCTGACGCTGGATGCCCTAGTATTGAAGGAGGTTGTGGAGGGAAAGTACTAAGCCTTCACGGCGTCGACTGGCCATCGATCATGTGCAGGAGGTGTTGGGCGTGTCCCAACGTCGTGCCTACAAGGTCGTTGGCCAGCACCGCTCGACCCAACGCAACCTGCAGATGAGAAGCCACTGACATCGGTGATTGTCCGCCTAGCTCAGCAATATGGCCGCCATGGCTACCGTCAGATCACAGCACTGCTGCGCAATGAAGGTTGGTTGGTGAACACCAAGCGGCTTGAACGGATATGGCGACGTGAGGGGCTCAAGGTGCCGCAGAAGCAGGCAAGCGTGGACGGTTGTGGTCGGAACTCTAACTTAACCGGTGGACCACCATAATGGGGCAGGCCAAACTCTGAAACGGCAGTTTGGCAATGTCCGCTTTCACCCCCAATTTCAGTCGGTGAGCGATGGCTCAACGTGGGCCGATTGCTGTCAGGCTGCTTTTGGCCAATCACAGCTATAAACCAGACATTTTGCTTACGACCTATTTGCGGACACAAAAGGCCAATGAGCAGAATTACCCCCGCTTCTCGGTGTTGGCACCGAATCTAGCTCGCAATGAGCAATTTTCTTCCGCCCGTTAGGCATCGCCCAGATTGCTCTGCATTGCGGCCAAGGTGGACTTGAACGTTTCCAAGTCCTCGCCCTTTATTCCCGCAAGCAAGCGCGCATAGACCTGATCCGCTTCGACTCGCATCTGTGGGAGTAACTCGATTGCAGCGGGTCGCAGGTGCACCTGCCACACTCGGCGGTCGTTTTTGGCGCTGCGCCGTTCTACCAGGCCCAACTCTTCTAGTCGGTCAATAGCCTGTCCGATGCTTGCACGCTCCAGCTCCAGCTTCCCGGCCAGTTCGGTCTGGGTCATGCCGGGTGTGCGGTAGAGATAGGCCAATGCGCGCCACTGGGTGCGAGTGAGTCCAAACTGTTCGACTGAGGTATCGAAGGTTCGGCGCAATCGTCTTGTCAGCTCTTCCAAGAGAAAAACCAACCGGTCTTGATCGGTCAGGAATGCCGCCGCTTTTTCATCGGGATCGTGGTCGAGCTTTGTTGCCATGCAAGGCACCTTAACACAGCATCGGTTTAGATAAAGTCATTTACTGTAAAGCAATTTACAATATAGTGGCTTGCGATATGGAGATTTTGACCACCAGAATTGATGGAGCGGGAGGACTCTCCCTTGCCGCAGAGGCGGTTGGTGACGAGGGTGCGATGCCCATCCTGCTGGCACATGGCGGCGGGCAGACGCGCCGTGCGTGGAAGCGCGTGACAGGTGATCTGGCCAAAGCTGGCTACCGCGCAATTGCGATCGATATGCGCGGTCATGGCGACAGCGATTGGGCTGCGAGCGGAGCATACGATTTTCGAGACTTCGCTTCTGACCTCGTTGCAATCGCCTCGCAGATGGACCGCGCCCCAGCGCTAGTGGGTGCTTCTCTCGGTGGAATCGCCGGAATGATCGCCGAAGGGCATCTTGCGCCAGACAGCTTTGCATCAATGACTCTTGTCGACATCGCGCCGCGTATGGAACCGGGCGGTGTGATGCGTGTGGTCGGTTTCATGGAAGAGCACGTCGAGACTGGTTTTTCTTCGCCTGAAGAAGCGGCAGAAGTCATCGCGAGCTACATGCCGCATCGCCGTAAGCGCAGGGCTGGAGAAGGTCTACGGCGCTATTTGCGGCAGAAGGAAGACGGTCGTTACTATTGGCACTGGGACCCAGCCTTTATCCGCAATATCATGACCGCGAAGCGAAGCGATCCGGCTCATCAGGATCGGCAATTCGATGCGCTAAGCGATGCGGCCAGTCGACTCTCGCTGCCGCTGCATCTCATTCGTGGAGGATCGAGCGATCTAGTTTCCGAAGAGGCGGTGGCGCATTTGCGCGACCTAGTCCCGCACACCGAATATTCCGACATCGCAGACGCAACGCATATGGTCGTGGGTGACGCCAACGATGCCTTTTCGGCAGCGATCCTCGATTTCCTAACCCGCCATCATCCACCCCAAGGTGCTACAGCATGAGCAAGGAGCAGGGTCCAATCGATCGCGAACGCCTTGATGAGCTGTTGCGGATTGCTCCATTTCATCAATGGCTTGGCCTGACGGTAAAGTCGTGTTCGAGCGAGCAGATTGAGCTGGAAATGCCATGGCGCGAAGAGATCATCTCGAACCCGATGATCGGTTCAGTTCATGGCGGGGTGCTTGCTTCGCTGATTGACCTCACCGGGCTTTACACTTTGCTCTCGCAAGGCGTGACAGCGAAAGCGACCGCCGATCTTAGAGTTGACTATCATCGCCCGGCGACTTCTGGGCCGCTCACTGTGACCGGCCAAGTGGTCAAGGTCGGAAGGCAAATCTCAGTTGCCGAAAGCCGGATAGTTGGACCGGAAGGCAAACTGATCGCCAGCGGCAGGGGGGCCTACATATGTTAGCGCGCGCCACTCTAGCTGCTTTCTGTTTGGCTCTTGCCGCATGCTCCGGTGATGTGGCCGAAATCGAGGCCGACCAAGAAACGCAGTCTGGTCCGCGCAAAGTTCAGACATTGGCCGTCGAAACCGAATTGCTCGCCGACCCGGTGAAAGCATTCGGCACCATCGCGGCCAAGCAAAGCAGCTCGATCGGGGCGCTTGCAGAGGGGCCGGTTGAGCGCATTTTCGTGAAGGTCGGCGACAGGGTATCGCGCGGCCAACCGCTCTTTCGCATCCGTCAGGCTGACTACCAGCGGCGCGTGGCCGAAGCGCAGGCCGCCGTCGATCTCGCCAATGCCCAAGCGATCGAGGCAGAGCGGCGCTACGAACGGGTTATCGCGCTTGCACCTAAGGGTTTCGTATCAAAAGCGCAGGTCGATGCGGTCGAAACGGAACTTGCCGTTGCGCGAGCGCAAAAAACACAAGCTTTGGCGGCGCTCGGCACCGCGCAGCAAGCGTTGTCCGATACCATCACGCGAGCGCCATACGATGGCGTAGTTACAGCCAGGTTCGTCGATGAAGGGGTCTATCTCAACAACCGCTTTTCAATGGGAGGACAATCAGCGGCACTCCAATTGCAAGAACTCGGAACGGTTGCCGCCATCGTGAACGCGCCGCAGGAATATGTTGACGTCTTCCGGCGAAATATGCCCGCTCGTGTCTACATCGAAGGGTTCGATGAGCCGCTCGATAGCATTGTCTATATCATCAACGACCGGGTCGATCCCGAAAGCCGGATGGTCGAATTGCGGCTACCCATCGCCAATCCGAACTACCGCATAAGCTCCGGTCTGGCCGCGCGAGCCGAAATCGACGTGCCAACAGTGCAAGCTATCATTGTGCCACGCACTGCTATCCTCGGCGACAGCTCCGCTGCGCATGTCTTCGTGGTGGCCGATGGGAAAGCACAGCGCCAAGAAGTCACATTTGAGAGTCTCGATCTCGACCGCATTCGCATTCGAACGGGGCTGGAGCCGGGTGATGAGCTTGTCCTCGATCCGGGAGCTTCCTTACGAGACGGCGAGCTGGTAGAACCTCGCCAAACCGGCGACCTGAACTGATATGTGGCTCGCGGACGTATCGATCCGACGCCCGGTCTTTGCAACGATGCTTATCGCATCGCTCGTTGTGCTGGGGCTCGTCTCATTTAATCGGCTTGGCGTTGACCTTTTTCCAGAAGTTGAATTTCCCTATGTTTCTGTGACCACCACATTGCCCGGTGCATCACCCGGTACGGTAGAAACCGAAGTCACCGACATCGTTGAAGAACAGCTCAATACAATCGCTGGGCTTCGTCAGATGCGCTCGATCAGCGCCGACGGTGTCAGCATCGTCAATCTCGAATTCGAGCTGGAGGAAGATGCCGATCTAAAGGCACAGGAAGTGCGCGACAAGATGTCGCGGCTGGGAGCCGATCTGCCCACAGATTCCGAGCCGTCCGTGATCGAGAAGGTCGATCCCGATGCCGCGCCAATCCTCTCGGTCCTTCTATCGGGTGAAATGCCTATCCGCGACCTAACCACTTTCGCGGACGAAGAGGTGAAAGAACGTTTGCAGCGCGTTGCCGGGGTAGGCTCGGTTGAGCTCATCGGAGGGCGCGAGCGTGAAATGCGTATCTGGCTCGATGCGCCTGCGATGCGCGCACGCGGGGTCACAGCGGATGACGTGCTTGGCGCAATCCAGCGCGAGAATGCCGAGCTGCCCGGAGGGCGCCTCGTCACGGAAGGACGCACGCGCCAATTCGGTATCCGGACCCTCGCCGAAGCGCAAAGCGCGGCAGAATTCGCGGCAATTCCGATCGCTTATCGGCCCAATGGACAGACCGTACGGATCGGCGACGTCGGACGGGTTGAGGACTCGATTGAAGACGAGACCAGCTATGCACAACTCGATGGTGAACCAGGCGTTGTCCTCGAAGTGCGTAAGCAGAGCGGCGAGAATACCGTTGCGGTAGCAGAGCAAATCCGTGCAGAGATCGAGACCCTTCGTGAGACGGCTCCCAAAGGCGTCAATTTCGTCATCGCGCGTGATACTTCGCGCTTCATCGAACAAGCCATCGGTGACGTGCTGTTCGACCTTTTCATTGCTGTGGTGCTCGTGGTCGCGGTGACCTTTCTTTTCCTTCTCAGCTGGCGCGCGACCATAATCGTGTTGCTGGCCATCCCCACCTCGATTATCGCAACTTTCGTAGCCTTTGCTGCATTCGACTTTACCATCAACATGGTCACTTTGTTGGCGCTTACGGTCGCCATCGGCCTGCTGGTGGATGACGCCATTGTCGTAGTCGAAGCGGTTCAAAACGATGTGGATGAAGGTGCAGAGGCAGCCGAAGCTGCCCATGCGGCTACCAAACGGGTGGCGTTGGCCGTGCTGGCAGGGACTTTTGCGACGCTGGCGGTGTTCGTGCCGATCGCCTTCATGGAAGGGATCGTGGGCCGTTTCTTCTTCCAGTATGGCTTGGCTATCGTATTCTCGGTCAGCGTTTCGATGCTGGTCGCCTTCACTCTCACGCCTGCTCTATCGGCACGGTTGCTGCGTCCCGAACATGCAGATAGTGGCAGGTTCGCACGTATTGAACAGTTTCATGTCGGGATGCGCAAACGCTATGAAAGGTTAGTGTCATGGGCGATCCGCCGCCATTACCTCGTGCTTGGCGGAGCGCTTGCTAGCGTGTTCTTGGGTGGTTTTTTCGCTGCGCTTGTCCCCAGCACATTCATGTCCACTACGGATCGGTCGGAATTTCTCGCGACGGTTAAGCTCCCGCTCGATACCGGGGTCGCTGCGGCGAGAGATGCTGCGCAACAGGTCGATACGGCCTTGCGCGAAAATCCGGAGGTCGAGCTTGTTTTCGTAAGCGCAGGCAGCGGGACCAATCCAAAGGTCAATGAACTCGATGTCTATGTCGGCTTGACGCACAAGCGCACCCGGGAGGCAACGCAAAACGACGTGATGACTTTCGCGCGCGAGGCGATGCTCCACAATGTTCCGACAGCTCGGGAAGTGTCGGTGGCGGAAGTTCCCTGGGTATCAGGCGCCGGGGTTGGGCAGACAGCGATTGAACTGATCATTACCGGGGCGGATACCGCCCAAATCAACGAATACGCGCAATTGATCGAAGGCGAATTGGCCGCGCGGTCCGATTTCGTCGACGTGCGTTCAACTTATGAGGGCGGCAGACCCGAGCTGCAAATTGTGCTCGACCGAGAGCGCGCAGCAGATATTGGTATCTCGGCGCGCAGCTTGGCCGCCGCTTCGCTTACGCTTGTCGGTGGGAGCGATGCCGGAACCTTCGAGGCGGATGGGCGCCGCTATGACGTTCGTGTTCGAATGGAGGAAAGCGGGCGGCAAGAATTGAGCGATATCGAGGCCATACCGCTCAGAACTGGGCAGGGCACGCTGGTCGATCTGGCCGCGATTGCCGATATAGATGTTGCGCTGAGCGCTGCTGAAATCCAACGTATTGATCGCTCCCGCCAGATTTCAGTGCTCGCAAATACGGCACCGGGTGTGCCGTTGAGCGTTGCGGTATCCGATGCGGAAGACCTACTGGCCGCCAGACCAGCGCCAGCAGATCTAACAACGCAAATGGAAGGCACTGCTCGCAGGCTCGCCGAAACCAGCGAGGCGATTATCTTTGCCTTCGCATTGGCGATCGTCGCGCTCTACATTGTCCTTGCGAGCCAGTTCAACAGCTTCGGGCAACCCATTATCATCATGCTAACAGCGCCATTATCCTTTTCCGGCGCCTATTTCGTGATGTGGGCGGCGGGACAGGAGATGAGCCTGTTCGCCCAGATCGGCATGATCGCGCTTATGGGGATAGTCATGAAAAACGGCATTCTGCTTGTCGATCTTGCCAACCAATACCGACAGGCGGGTAAAGACGCGGCCACGGCCATGCGCGATGCCGCGCCGGAACGCTTGCGACCTGTACTCATGACAGCATTGGCTGCCGTCTTCGGGCTGATGCCCGTTGCATTGGCCCAGTCAGATGCAGCCGAGTGGAGAAACGCAATGGGTTTCATCATTATCGGCGGTCTCACAACGTCAACGTTCCTCACGCTATTGGTGATACCCGCAGCTTATGCGGCAGCCTCTGACTTACGAAGCGTCGTGAACAGTTTTCGATCCTCGTTCGTGCGTCGACCATCCTAATACGGAGTGTTGGATTAGTAATTGCCAATTCTTGTCATGAGCGCGCGGTCGAACAGGTTCTGTCCGCTTTCAGGGCGAGCAGAATGTCCATCAAATGGCCGACATTAGGGCGCATTGCTGACTCACTCTCGGTCGATTGAATGCTGCTCGAAATTTGTTTCGCGTCTCATAGCATCCCAAAGCATCCGAAGTGGTCTGCATGCAAAGACGGAACGAGATTTGATCTCTTTTTGTTCTTTCCTACACCCTTGCGATTCGCATAGCCTTGCTCGCGTCACCCAAGCCTACGGTGGCGCTGAGTTGAATATCTGATCGCACGGTCCGCAACGGCAATTTGAGAACCAACCCAACGTCGCGAGGGGAGTGCGGCAACGGTGACAGAACCTTGAAGCAAAGGAATCTGTCATGTCGAATATCGAACTACTCACCTGCCATGAGGTCATGCGCCTCACCGGCATTCGCAGCCGAACGACGATCTGGAGGCGCATTCGCAAGGGTGCCTTTCCTCATCCGATAGACATTGGCGGTGGACGTATCCGCTGGCGGTCGACAGATATCGACGACTGGATCGAGGCCCTCCCTATGCGCCGCTATTGACCCCGCTAATGCGGGCAATGGTCCGCAGAAAGATACTCCCAAATGTCTATCCGATCATGGATTAAAACAGCCTTGTTAAAGCAGGGCTGGATCATCGCCCGCGTTCCCATTGATGACAAAGGGCGCACTGCCAGACTCGTCGAACTGCTTGTTGCAGACAATGCTGATGGGCGCTCCCGGCGACATACACTAAGGCCGTGGCTCTGGTATGAGCGTCCCGTTCTAGATCGGTTTGAGGGCCACGAGTGCGGCCTCACAGTCGAAGGCCCAATCTACCAAAGCAGAGCTGGAACCGGGTATCCGCTCGGCAGCCAGCTGCGCACGGAGTTCGGGTGGCTGGACCTCACGCCAGAAGAGACCAACACTCTCGCAGAAGAAATCCGATCATCGATCGACCAGGCACTACTTCGCTGGTTCACGCGCCCCGATATGGCGCATCGGCAGTTGCCTTCCCGCCAGTCTCGAGAGCGCTACTTCGACGATGATGTCGCCCGCAATCTGATCCTGTCTGCGACGCCTCCAACAGCACAGAAGGAGGATGTCTGCGATGGATAAAAACTTCACAAAGATGGAAATGAGAGAGGGCCGCGATGCTACGCATCGAGCCCGGAAAATGGATACACACCCCACGCACGGGTGCATTGAGGATTTCTGCGGGTTTGGTGAGATGCTGATAGCATCTCGCGACGTTTGCCTTTTGCAGACCCGTGCAATTGCGCCATTCTTCGCGATGGCGGATAGCATCTCAACCGGAGCGGACCGATGAGCGCGCGGGCGCAGACGGTGCGCCTCAATCCGTCGCAGCACAGGCTGCTTGCTGACTTTGCGAAGCGGCGCGGCCTGTCCCAATACGCCATGCTCGCAAGAGTGGTGGAAGCGGGTTTGCTTTCGCTGCTGCATGGCATGGACAAGGAGACTGATCTGGCCGAGCTGGCAGGCGAGATCGGTTCCATATCGGAACGCCTCGCAGAGACCGAGCGGGTGCTTGACCGGGCTCTGTTCACTTCCTGCGCAGCCTATGCTTATGCGCGCAATGCAGCGCTTGGTAAGAAGCAGTCTGATGAGGCCATTGCCGCCGAAGCGCGGGCCGCTTTTGAGCGCCAACGCTCCCTGGCGCTGGAGCCGAAGTCATGAGCTATGGGATCGATTTTGTCACCCGCGCCCATGCCCTTTGGCGGGTGCGCATGGCGCACTGGCAGCAGCGCTTTGGCTTCTTTGCCAAGCTCATTCTTGTCTCGTCTTTGGCCGGAGCGATCATCGTGCCTCAGCTACGTCTGATGCCCGAAGAGGTCACCGTTGCGGCCCAGTACATAGGGGCGAGCCTGCTCACCTTTTTGGGTGATCTTTCTGGCAAGGATATGATGATGAAGGTCTCGATGGACGGTCAAAGCTGGACTGTTTCGGCATCAGCGTTTGCCAGTGAGCCGCTGGTTGCCGCGACCTTTGAGAAGGCTATGAAACTGGTCATAGGCGGCGCGCTTGCGGGGCTCGGCATCGGGGTTCTGGCGTCCCACTTCATCAAGCGCACCATGGCGGAGCAAGGCAAAGATACGCTCGCCGACAGGGTCATAGGAGGAACCCATTTGGCTGATGAAACCGATGTTGCTGCGCAGACCACTCTGCTTAGTGGCAGAGATGCTCTTCGTATCGGTCCGGTCCCGGTCCCGCAGCGCATGGAGACCCGTCACTTTGCCTTTCTGGGGACGACCGGAAGCGGGAAGACGACTGTCCTTCGGCAAATGCTCGATGGGATCGAAGCTCGCGGTGAGGCGGCCCTTGTCTATGACACGAGCGGAGAGTTCATCGCGCATTATTACAACCCGGCACGCGGCGACATTATCCTCAATCCCTTCGATGCGCGCTGCACCTATTGGTCTCCTTTTGACGAGATTTCGCACCCCGCTGATGCAGACCGTATCGCGCGCCAATTGGTGGCAGAAACGGGCAGTGAGGATGATGATGTCTGGCTTGAGACGAGCCGTATTCTCGTCGCCAATATGATGCGCTCTTTATGGGCGGAAAAGAACTGCAGCCTTGAAGCATTGCTCGAAGCCCTACAGGTCAAAAGCAAAGAGCAGTTGAAGGAATGGCTGGGGCACACATCGTCAGCTCGTACCTTTGCTGATGACGCAGATCGGGCCACCGGCAGCGTGCTCTTTATGCTTGCTAAGGCTGCCAACCTTATCCAGTTCTTGAAGGTCAAGCAGGACGAGGGCGATCCCTTTTCTTTCCGCGAATTCATTGTAAATCTGGACAAATGCAAGGGCGCAAAGCCCTGGATATTTGTACCGCGCAAGGAAGACTACTTCGAGGCTTCCAAACCCCTTATGGCCTGCTGGCTCGAATGCGCCGCAAGCGCGGTGCTGGGGCTTTCACCATCTTCAGACAGGCGCATTTGGTTTGTACTCGATGAGCTGGCCGATCTTCCCCGCGTCGAGAACCTGGCCCGGCTCTTACCTGAAGGTCGCAAATTTGGCGCAGCGATCGTGCTCACCTTTCAGGCGCTCGGACAAATGCGCAATCGCTACGGCGAGAACATTGCCGAAGCCATGCTTGCTTGCTGCAACACCAAGCTCTTCTTGCAAACGGTGGATCAGGAAACTCGCAAATGGGCGAGCGAAACCATCGGCCAGTGCGAGATCGAAATGCGCGTTGCAACCGATACGCTTGCCATCAATAATCAGGGTCCGCGAACAACCATGGCAACGCAGCGCCAGTTTCGTGCAGCAGTGCTCGAAAGTGATCTGCGGCTTAGTCCTTACAAAGGCTATTTGCTGCTGCCAGACGGGCTTCCGGTGACCAAGGTCAGTCTCACTGCTGACCACATCACGCAGCGCGGCGAAGCGCGCCAGCCTGGCTACATCCCCGGTGATCCTGCGGACACGCTTTGGAGCAAGGTGAGTGAGATCGCGAAAGGCTCGCAGGTCGGCGAGGACGAAGCTGAAAGCGAGAATGGGCGCGCTAATCAGCAAGGGCCGGTATAATGGTCGCCACTGTCTCTGCCCTGTCAAGCGCGGCTCAGGCTGCAAGCTACTATGAGACCGACGACTACTATGCCGAAGGCGGTATGGCTCCCTCAGAGTGGTTTGGTGAGGCGGCGGAGAAGCTTGGCTTGCCGGGAGAGGTTGATCGCCAGAGATTTGGCGAACTGCTCCAAGGTCAGATCGCGGGCAAGCAGCTGGGCACTGTGCGTGAAGGCAAAGTCGAGCACCGTCCAGGCTGGGACATTACCTTTTCGGCTCCAAAGTCGGTTTCGATCATGGCCGAGGTTGCCGGAGACAAGCGGCTGATCAAAGCGCATGGGAAAGCGGTAAAGACGGCGCTCGCCCATGTTGAGAAACACATGGCGGCAACGCGGGTCAGGCAGAGCGGCGTGGTCGAGCGCGAGGCGACTGGCAATCTTGCGATCGCCACTTTCCGTCATGCGACGAGCCGGTCACAAGACCCCCAGCTCCATACCCACGGCGTGATCATCAACGCGACGCAGGACAAGGATGGCAACTGGCGCAGTCTTGAGCCGCGTGCCTTCTACCAGCTGCAAAAGGAGATCGGCGCGATCTACCGGCAGGAACTGGCGCATGGCGTTGCTGCGCTGGGATACAAGATCGAGGCAGGAAAGCATGTCCTGAGCCGTGTCGAAGGGGACTCGCTTTTCGAGATCGCAGGTATCCCAGAAAAGTCTATCGACGCGCTGAGCCAGCGCACCGCAGCGATCGACGCCCGGCTTGCCGAGCGCGGCTCGAGCCGCGCAGAGGCAAGCGCTGCCGAAAAGCAGATCGCTGCGCTTGATACGCGCGAGGCCAAGACCCATGCGAGATCATAGCACCTTGCGCGCTGACTGGCGGGCAACCGCTGATACCAATGGTTTCGACAGGGCGGCACGGGCAAAGCTGATCGGTGAAGCGAGAGAGCGGGCTCAAACCAGCGAAGCTACCGCCAGCCCGGAATTGCTGGCGCGGCAGGCAGTGGTCTGGGCCGCTGCCAAGCTGTCCGAGCGAGAAGCTGTGTTTTCAGCCAGCACGCTTGCACGCGAGGCTGGGGACTTCACCTTTGGCAAGGTCGGGCACGGTGTAATCAGCGCCGCGATTGTCGAGGCTGCTGAACGAGGCGGGCTCGTCCAACGCGCCTTCCTGGACCGGCGCGGGGCGGAGTTTGGCGGGTTCACGACGCCTCAGGCCATCGAGACAGAGCATACGATGTTGCGGCTCGCCGAAGCAGGGCGCGGCATGGCGCAATCGCTGAGCAGTCCGGTGGCGGCGGCACGAACAATCGAGCGCGCTGCACGCCAATCGGCGCGTTCTGGCTATGCCTGGACCGATGACCAGAAGCGGGCAACCGCAGATCTGCTAACCTCGCGGGATCGCATCACCGCTGTTCAAGGCTACGCCGGGACTGCCAAAACCACGACCGTGCTCGCGACATATGCCCGTGAGGCCAAGAAGCACAAACTGGAGGTAACGGCACTTGCGCCCACAGCATCGGCAGCCACCGTGCTGGGTGAAGCACTTGGCCTACGCGGCGACACGGTGGCAAGGCATTTGCTCGCCCCCGAAGCTAAGGAAACAGGTAAGAACGCTGTATGGATAGTCGATGAAGCCTCGATGCTATCGGCACACGACATGGCGAAGCTCTTGACCCGTGCCGATAAAGCGGAAGCCCGGCTCGTTCTGGTCGGCGACGTGAAGCAGTTGGGTTCCGTTGGCGCAGGTGCAGCCTTTGCCCAGTTGCAGCAAGCTGGCATGGCGACCGCGAAACTCGCAGAGGTCGTTAGGCAGACTAACACGCAAACCCGAGAAGCCGTTATGGCTTCAATTGAAGGCCATGCCGGTAAGGCTCTCGCGGCTCTGGAAAATGGCGGTGGGAAAGTCATTGAAGCCGCATCAGCAGATGAACGCCTTGGCATAATGGCCGAGCAGTATCTCGCCTTATCGCCAGAAGAACGTGCGCGAACGCTAATGATCGAGCCATCACGAGCAGGACGCGATAGCCTCACCGATTTGGTCCGCGCTCAGCTTGCCGAGCGCAGTGAACTATCGCCAGATGCCGTCCGCTTTGAAGCACTTCAGGCAAAAGGCTTTACCCGTGCCGAGGCCCGAGAGGCTGCAAGCTATGATGTTGGCGATGTCGTCCGGTTCAGCCGCGACTATACCGCCAAAGGTGTGCGCCGAGGTGAGAGCTTCACGATTGCCTCTGTCGATCGAGAGCAGGCGAGCGTTTCCTTGGAAGGCGGCGATGGACGCGCGATTGATTGGCGTCCCCGACAATGGGGCGCTGGCAAGGCCGAGGTCTTCGAGCGCAAGCCAATGGAATTGCGCACTGGAGATCAGGTGCAGTTCACGCGTAACGATCGCAAGGCTGGACGGGTCAATGGACTTGGCGGCACTATCACCCGCATCGATTCCGTTCGCGGCCTCGCAACGATGAAGCTCGCCAACGGGCGTGAGCAAAAACTCGATCTCTCCGATCCTCGCGACTCCCATCTGCGCCATGCCTATGTCCAGACGGCCCACGCTGCCCAAGGCCAGACTGCAAGCCGCGTCCTGATCCATGCCGACAGCCGTTCCACCAATTTGGTCGATCAGAAAATGCTCTATGTCGCGCTCTCGCGCGCCAAAACACAGGCAGTGATTGTCACAGACGATAAGGCGAAGCTCATCCGCGCGATCTACGAACGTGCAGGTGAGAAGCAGATGGCCATGGCACCGAGCACTCCTGAGGCCAGCAAATCCAAGGCCATGGGAGCTGGTTTGGGGTGATTAAAAGCCCCGGCGGCGGCAGGCCATGGCGTCCTTGGTCCTCTCGATGGAATGAACTGCTCCCTTTCGACAGGCCGAGCCTGATGGGATCAACAGCCTGCCCGCTCCATTAGGGCTGAAGCCCTCCCGTGTTGCCTGTTCCGCTTAACTGCTGACCCACCTGGCCAATTCGGCCCGTCCCTTTGTCCGCGTTCCCAACGATTGGACGAAGGATTTTCAACATGGCTCGCACCAATACTACCAGCATTTACGACACCATCACCAACCAGATCATCGAAGCTCTAGAACATGGCACTGAGAAATTCTCGCTCCCTTGGCATCGCAGCACTGCGCCGCTCTCACGACCGGTGAACGCTGTGAGCAAAAACGCTTATCGCGGCGTCAACGTCCTTGCCCTTTGGGCCAGCGCTGAGGCGCAAGACTTCGGCCATGGGCTCTGGGCGACCTATCGCCAGTGGCAGTCACTCGGAGCACAAGTCCGGAAAGGCGAGAAGGCCTCACCGATTGTGTTCTACAAGGTTCTGGACAAGCGCGAGGATGAAAAGACCAAGGAAGACGAGAGCCGTGGTCGCATCTTCGCGCGGGCCTCCCATGTATTCAATGTCAGCCAGGTCGAAGGATATGAGATCCCCGATACGCCGGAAGGGGAAGAGTTTGACCCCATCCCGCAAGCGCAGGCCTTTGTCGAAAGAACGGGTGCAAGTGTGCGCATCCAAGGCGAAAGCGCTCACTATACCCCTTCGACCGATATTATCACGATGCCCGACCGTGAGCGGTTCTTTGCCACCGCCAGCGGAAGCGCGGGCGAGAATTGGTACGCGACCTTGCTCCACGAACTTGTCCATTGGTCTGGCGCAGACCACCGGCTCGCACGCAAGTTTGGCAAGCGGTTTGGTGACGAGGCCTATGCCATGGAGGAACTGGTCGCCGAGCTTGGTTCGGCTTTTCTATGCGGCGATCTTGGCCTTTCCACGAGTCCACGTCCGGACCACGCCAGCTATCTCGCCAATTGGCTCAAGGTGCTCAAGGCCGACAACCGCGCGATCTTTACCGCCGCGAGTGCAGCTACAAAGGCAGCCGACTACTTACAATCGGCAAAGCAAAGCGGGAGTTGAGCCCATATTGCAATTGCCGCGTAGTCTGTCTTTTGACTACAAGGACTTGATGACTGCCTCCGAAGAACAAATCGAACAATTCATCGCCGATTGGCGCGAAACGGGCGGCAGCGAACTCGCCAACACCCAACTGTTTATCAATGGCCTGACTCAACTTCTCGGCGTCGATACGCCTCGCGGGGCAAAGGCTGACGACACGACCAATGATTATGTGTTCGAGCGGCGAGTGTTCCAAGACAATGGCGATGGAACCCAAAGCTTTGGCCGGATAGATTGCTACAAGCGCGATTGTTTCGTTCTTGAGGCCAAACAAGGCAGCGAAGCGGACCGCGTCGCCGTTGAAGGCGGTGATGAAGATCTCGATCTTTTCGGTCAAACGGCCAAGGCCCGCGTTGCGCGAGGCACAGCGCGTCGGGGTACGCCGTCTTGGGCAAAGGCGATGCAAGAGGCCAAGGGGCAGGCCGAACGCTACGCCAAAGCGCTGCCTACGGAGCATGGCTGGCCGCCTTTCCTGCTCGTCACGGACATCGGTTATTGCATAGAGGTCTACGCCGATTTCACCGGCACTGGCAAAGCCTATTCCCAATTCCCCGACCGCGCCGGTTATCGCATCATGTTGGAGGATTTGCGCAAGGAGGAAGTGCGCGAGCGCCTCGCCAGAATTTGGACCGATCCGCAAAGCCTCGACCCAGCGTCGCGTTCCGCAGTGGTCACGCGAGAGATTGCCGATCTCTTGGCAAACCTCTCTAAGCGTTTAGAGCGCACTCACGATGCTGAAACAGTTAGCGGATTTCTGATGCGCGTGCTGTTCACCATGTTCGCAGAAGACACCGAAGTCCTTCTGCCGAAAGACAGCTTCAAAAACCTCCTTGCAGCGCATCAAGGCAATCTCGGCAATCTGCCGATGTCGTTAACCGCCCTTTGGAAGGCCATGGATTCTGGCGAGTTTTCACCTGCGCTCGCATTGCAGGTGCGCAAGTTCAACGGATACCTCTTCAAGAATACCGAAGCATTGCCCCTGGATGCCGAAGAGCTTCAGGTTCTCATCGAAGCTGCAAACAAAGACTGGACTGAGGTTGAACCAGCGATTTTCGGCACTCTGCTCGAACGCGCACTCAACTCCAAAGAGCGGGCTAAACTTGGCGCGCATTACACGCCGCGCGCCTATGTTGAGCGGCTGATTGGCCCCACTATTATGGAGCCGCTGCGCGCTGACTGGAACGGGGTTCGCGCTGCTGCTTCCGAGCTTATCGGTTCAGAGAAAGCGGCGGAGGCAAAAGATCTGGTGGAGGGGTTCCACGCCAAGCTCGCCCAGACCCGCGTGCTGGACCCGGCATGCGGAACCGGCAACTTCCTTTATGTCGCCATGGCGCGGATGAAGGAACTGGAGGGCGAAGTGCTCGATCTGCTCGTCGAGCTGGGTGACGACCAATATGTGGCAGAGATCACTGGCCACACGATCACGCCGGAGAACTTCCTCGGGATCGAGATCAACCCGCGCGCCGCCGCCATCGCGCAGCTGGTGCTGTGGATCGGCTATCTCCAATGGCACTTCCGGGTAAACGGCAAAGACCGCGCGCCGCCAGAGCCGATCTTGAAGGACATTCGCACGATCGAGAATCGCGATGCGCTGATTGATTATGATGACCGTGTGCTCGAGAGGGATGAGGAGGGAAATGCGCTCACCATTTGGGATGGGGTGAGCTTTAAAGAGCATCTTGTCACGGGGAAGTTGGTCCCTGACGAAACGGGCCGCAAGGAACTCTATCGTTACATCAAGCCCCGCGCGACAACCTGGCCAAAGGCGAACTTCATTGTCGGGAATCCGCCGTTCATTGGTAATAAGCGTATGAGAGAAAGGCTGGGCGATGGATATACGGAAGCTGTCCGAGCGGCTTATCCAAAGATCAGTAAGTCAGTTGATTTCGTCATGTATTGGTGGGCGATTTCAGCCGCAGCGACTGTCAGAAGTGAAACGGTACGCTTCGGCTTTATAACGACCAACTCGATTACGCAGACATTCAATCGCTCGGTCATCGAAAAGGCTAAGTGCAAACTTCTCTTCGCGATTCCGGATCATCCTTGGGTGGACGGAGCGGATGGCGCGGATGTGCGCATAGCAATGACGACAGCGGGAAGCTCAGGCCAACCGATCTTTCAAGAAGTCATTGATGAAGGCCTGATTCCCAACGGGTATGGTGAGCGTTGGGTCAATATGGAATCGGCAAATGGCCTACGAATAAACTCTGACCTGAGTGTTGGTGCAAGCCTCGAAGATGCCGATGAATTGCGCGCCAACGAGCGGTTAGCTGTGCAAGGAATGAACCCGCTAGGACTTGGCTTTAGGTTGTCCGAAGCGCAATTAGATGCGTACGGAATCAATCAAGATCAGCTTCCTACGCATCTCAAACCCTATTTGATTGGGCGCGACCTCGTGCAGAGACATGAAAAGAAGTGGGTCGTCGATTTTTACGGATTATCCGCCGCTAAGGCGTCTGAAACGGCTCCCCAGTTGTATCAGCACCTCGTGAACTTGGTCAAACCGGAGCGTGATCAAAACCGGCGCGCTACACGAAGGGACAATTGGTGGCTCTTTGGAGAAAATGCGCCTACTTTGCGTCGTGCTCTGACTGGGATCGATCGAGCAATTGCGACGTGTAGAACCGCAAAACATCGTATCTTTACATTTGTCTCTAGCGATACGATCTTGGATGCGAAGATCATAGGTATCGGTACGAGGGATGCTTACATTCTTGGCACGCTTAGCAGTCGAATACACCTTGTGTGGGCATTGCGTACTGGGGGTTGGCTCGGTGTTGGAAACGACTCAAACTACAATCATTCGGATTGTTTTGGTAAATTTCCCTTCCCCGCAGATGTACCCGAACCCTTGAAAAACAAAATCCGCACAGAAGCCGAAGCGCTCGATGCGCTGCGCAAGCGGGTGCTGGCTGAACATGAAGACCTGACCCTCACCAAGATATACAATGTGCTCGAAGCCTTGCGCGCTAATGACAGCAAGGGCCGCGCGCTGACCGATGATGAACGCGACATCCATGATCGCGGCCTTGTAACTTTGATCCGCCAGCATCACGATACAATCGACCGCCAAACCGCCGAAGCGTATGGTTGGCCCGCCGACCTTTCCGATGAAGAGATCCTCACCCGTCTGGTTTCGCTCAACAAAGAGCGTGCAGCTGAGGAAACCAAGGGACTGATCCGTTGGCTGCGCCCGGACTATCAGGCCCCCGATTATCAGGCACCTGTCTCGCAAACGCTTGACCTTGGCGAAACCTCCGCTCCCGTGCCCGATAATGTCGTGCCGTGGCCCAAAAAGCTGCCCGAACAAGTCAGCGCCGTCGCCGCTGTCCTTTCTTCATCAACAGTACCGCTTGCCCCGCAAGATGTCGCCCGCACATTCAAAGGCAAACGCGCCGCCAGCGTGCGCCCAATCCTCGACTCGCTTACTGCTATCGGCCAGGCAAGACGGCTTAAGGATGGGCGATACGCGGCGTAACGAAAGGCGGCGGCTGAGCGGCAAGCCCGTCCATGAGCGTCTTTTACGTTATTTGGTGTCGCCCCATAACTTGTAGTCAGCCCAGTCGTTTGGGAAGCCCATCATTTGTGGGTCGCCAAAGGGCATTTCACCAACCAGCCTTTGCAACCGTTCGCGCCATGTGTTGCCCAGTTCTGCGCGGTCCAGACAATGCTGGATCATCGCCAACGTGTTGTAGATTTTTTCGGCGCGGCACGGTTCAAAGCCGTTGCCAATTCCGGTGGTGATTTCTTCGGCAGTTTGAGTGAAACGTCGAGAGTTCGGTTCCACAACCGCCCGTGATGGGCGCAGATGTTCCGGACAATCGCCAACTGGTGGAGGAACGTCACGAAGATTACTTCGTCGAGATCAAAGGGATCCGCGACTTTTTGCCGGAGGCTCGGTTCCTTGAGCGCCGCATACCATTGCGACAACAGTCCGAACGATAGCAGTTCTGATGACATCCAAACTGGTGGCCTCGCCGGACCAGAATATTCGCGTTTGTAGTGACGGACAAACGTGTCTTTTGATCGGGCAACTTCCTTATCAAGTCGAGCGCAGTTGCGATTAAACTTGTTATGATCGGCATAGATTGCTTGTTCGAGGTAGGAGAAGCCATCTCCCAGCATCGCCATCTCGTATGCCCAAGCACCACGAGCCGCTACTTCAACCCGCTCGACTGTGTCGAGAACGAGCAGGCGCAATTTGCGATCGAATTCGTAGAGCTCGAGTACGGTCTGGAAGTTGGTGCCTGTCCGGAATCTCGGACCAGCTTGGCCCTTTGGATGCTCGAACGGAAGCCAGTAGGCGCTTAGCCTGTAGTAGCTGATGTGCTGCAAACAGTGTTCTGCAATGGCGTGATCGTCGATCACCATGCCATTTGCTTCAAGCTTCGCGATTTGATCGGCCAACGAAAGTGAGGGCTTGTTGTAGAGCGGCTTAGGCGGCATCAATCCGGCCTCCTGCCATACGGATTTTGGGCAAAAAATGACCCGCCTGGTGCGCATCGTTGAGAGGCGTGGCGGGTTCTGTTGGCTGATTGATATGCGCGAGAGGTGAAAAAGTCAATCAGAAGTTGACCTTTGGTCCAATGCAGCCGAGCATGGCTTTCTGCATTCGGGTGCGCTGGATCACATGCCGATCCCGATGCTCCAAATTCATTCAAATCGCAATATTCACTGCGCAGCGAATATCGCTCCAAGACCGTCAGCATCAGTTCGCGGCCACGATCTTGAGGTGCGGTCTGGGCTTGTCGAGGACCTCGACAGCTTCGCGTCGGTGCTCTGGAGCCAAGTGAGCATAGCGCAGCGTCATCGCGTAATCGCTGTGACCGAGCAGTTCGCGAATAGTGTTGAGGTCAACCCCGCCCATAGCAAGACGCGAGGCGAAGTGATGGCGCATGTCGTGCCAGCGAAAATCCAAGATCTTCGCGTCAGTGAGCAACTTCTTCCACGAGGAGTTGACGTTGTCGAAGCGCGCGCCGTCTTCGCTTTCAAACACACGGCTGTTGCCGAGGTCGCATTGCGAGCGCCAGGATTTAAGAGTCTCATAGGCCTCTGCGTTAAGTGGAATATGCCGTGTCTTGCGCGACTTTGCAGTCTCAGCCGACACGGTAACGATACGCCGATCGAAATTTACATGCGACCATTTGAGGTCGAACAGTTCACCGCGCCGCAAACCCGTATTGAGCGATAGAAGGACCATCGGCATTAGGTGATCGCTGAAAGGAAAGGCGCGTAGGCTGGGCAAAAGCTCTCTGCCGCGCTCGCGACGCCATTGATTGGCTGTGTCGCGCTCATTCCTCATTCTGTCTTCGCGATTCTTCAGTTGGGCGCGCAGGCGATATTCTTCGGCTTCGTCCAGGTATCGAACACGGACTTCCTTGTTCTCGCGCGCTTTCTTGACCTTGGCGATCGGGTTCACTGCAATCAGTTCCCATTCGACTGCGCGATTGAGCGCCGCCTTGATCGCTGTGATGTCGCGATTGATGGTGTTGGGCTTGACGCCGTCTTTCATGCGCTGGGCGCGCCAGCGTTCCATATCGAGTGGCGAGATGGTCGCCATAGGCATCTTGAGAAACTTCTTGAAAGCAACCTTTAGGCGCTTGAGATTGGCCTCGGCTGTCTTCTGGTGGACCCGAGCCCAATCGGCGTAGTGCTCATCGATGAACTCGCCGAAAGTTGAGACTTGCTTGCGCTTCTGGCGCTCGATGCGCGGATCGACACCGGCCCAATAGGGGCCAAGTGCGCTCTTTGAAGCCTCAACCGCTTCACCATATCCCATACTTGTGAGGCGGCCGAGCCGAATACGCTTGCCGCGTTCAAATTCGAGATACCAGGTCTTTACGCCCGATGGTTGGACTCGAAGCAGAAGCCCGCCGAATTTAGGGTCGCGCAATTCGTACGGCTTCGCCTTGGCCGCTGCCCTCAATGCCACGGAATTGTTAAGCGCTGCATGCATTGCGATCTTTCCTTCGATCACAAAGTAGCGAATCCGTAAGTGAAATGTAAGTGCAGGAGGTGTGAACGCAGTGCAACAAATGCGAACGATTTGCAACTCTAAGAAGTCAATTTAACCTATAAAAAATAGTTGTTTAGAGTTCATTTTTGTTTTGCTGCGTTGCAGCATAATGCACCATATTTGTGCCTCCGAAGGCAGAGGCCAGAGGTTCGAATCCTCTCGGGTGCGCCATTATTTCAATGGGTTACCCGCCCTGCCATCGGGCTACAGAAGAAAAATAAGCATATAGCAATCGCAGCCTACTCACGCTTGCTCGCGATTTCCTCCATGTTGAAACGGGGAATGGAGATTTCTCTTTGGTCAATTCTCAGCTCAAAAGTGTGAGTGGTTCGTTTTAAAACGACTTCTCCATAGTGCATTTGTCGGTGGTGATTTGGGCAAATGATCATGATGTTGGAGGCAGAAAGTGATCCAACCTCCAGGTCAGCCACGGGAGTAGCATGATGGGCTTCGACATATGGATCGCCATTGAGTTTCTTAAATCCGATCGGATTTAGCCCTAAGGCTTCGCAGATTTGGCACTTAAAGCCATTGTGACGCTTTAGCTTGTCGCCAATTGAGCCCCTCTCGATCGACTTGCTCACTCGATTTCTTACGGCTGGCTTCTTATCAATCAGCTTCCTCTCTAACTCTGCCAGCGCTTCCGCATCTGACAGAAATTGATCATCAAATGAGTCTTCTTGCTGTTCGCTTTGCCAGCTCTCCGCCCACTCTCGCACCGCATCTTCATCTTCATCGAGTGCATTGCGCCAAGAGATTGATGCGGTCCCGGGCAGCAGTTGTGCTTGCTCTCGTATCTTTTCGAAATCCGACGATTGCCATTTATGCGATTGTGCAGCGGCCTTCATTTGAGACACCGGGAAGGGCCAGCGGCGATCTTCTTGGGACCAAGCCTTTCCAAAATGTTCGTCTACGCAAAGGCCCAGTGGAGGGAGTGAGGCTCGCAAACATGCAAAATCTAGCCTCGATTGAATGTTATGGCGGTGGCATCATGAATGACTCGGCGCCGTAAGTTGAACCGACTCGCTTTAGCCTTCAAGACTCCATGAGGAGGCAGGTTCAGCGTGGAGCTTTTCAATCTAGCGCAGCGCTGGACCTGCCCTAGCGCGAGACAACGGTCTGGCGTCCGGACCCATCGCTCTGCGATGGGCTTTCAGTATCTCCTTCCACCAGTTGCCTAACCTGCTGAAACGGATGTCGAGGGTCGAGGCCGGAACTTGGCGGTGCTCATTGCTGACTCACCTACTACCCTCAAGCGCGCTTGGGAGATCGGCTAAGCCTTCCACATAAGCAAAAAGGGACGCAACCGTAGCAGCGGTGCGTCCCTTTGTGATTACTATAGCAACCTCTAATACGCTTGTAAGCTAGCGAGAACGAGCGCAACGTGCAATGGAATCCTCAGCAAGCTGGCAGTTCTGACCCACATCCGTTATTTAGAGCAACTAGAATCAGTCACTTCGGCCGAAAGTGGTTCGCACACTCTTCAGCTCACCAGTGGCAAAGCAGACCTTCTGCTAACGACCCAGTTTCAGCCGTTCAATTCAACCTTACGATTCATGATTGCCGCGATTGCGCCAAGACAGCCGAGAATTAGCTCCACAAAAGCCTCCCTGAGTGGCTGGCTAGTTAGATGCAAATCGCCTTCAATTCCCGCGCCCAACAGCCTCGCTAGGCAAACACAGATGAAGATGATTGCCGCGATTGCGCACCTTTGATTGGCCAACAACCCCAATCTACCGCCCGCTAGCACGACTAATCCAATTCCTATCTCGCCACCCCCGATCATCGCTCGAACGGCCGTCCGCGCCGAGGCAGTGCCAACACCAATCGAATAGTATTCGAGAACTTCAGGTCGGATCAGCGTGAGCAATCCCAACCCGAGGAGCATTGCTCCTGCTAAAAGAGGATACGCGGCTACGAAGAGGTTCTGCCATTTCATCGAACGAACCGCCGAGTTCTTGATTTATATTCCCGATAGGCCTCGCCATATTGAGCTTCCATCCAGGGTTCCTCGAAGAATGGCGCAAACACGTAGAGGACAGCCCAAGCAACCAGCAGGATCGCCACTGGTAATTGGTTGGCGATCAAACCCCAGCCCGTAAGCCCAATCCCAGTTGCAACGTAAACAGGATTACGGCTGAACCTAAACCAACCATCAGTGACAAGGCCGCGCTTCTCTCCAAAGGCGTTGCGCCAGCCCATTTGTAGAGTGATCCAGACGGCCATTCCGAACCCGCAAACAAACAACAGCCCGCCTAAACCGTAGTGCAGAGCAAAGGTGGATTGAGGCACTGGCTCGAATACAACCGCAGTCAATGCAATCAGCGGGTAAAGGAAGAGCCGAAAGAGAACAAGGAACGTGCGATGTTGCCAGCTTTGCTTGCCTGGCGGCGGGAAGAACTGGAAGTCGTTTCGCAATGCAGCCACTGCCGCGAGCGCGAAGATAAGGATAATTGCGCTAGCCGAGACGCCAAAGAGCGCCCATTCGAACCACACCTCGGTAATACTAATCATCAACTACCGAACTTGAGGCGGAAACCCCCATTCAGCGTGAAACCCTCAAGCGGTGCCCAGGCATCGACCGTCCATTCCCCACTCGCGGCTCGCTGTGGCAGCAAAAGCGGATCGTAGCGGGTCTGGCGAATGTTGAGCAGATTTTCGGCATTGAGGAAGAAGCTCACGTTGCCCCGTGTTACTTCACCAAGCAGCCCGAGAAAGAAGAAGGAGCGTGAGCGCTCGCGAAAGGGGTTGTCCTCCAGCTCTTGCCTGCCAGTGTAGTACGCCTCGAAGCCTAGTCTATGACTGCCATGCTCTTCCCATATGGCGACAAGCCCCGCCGTATGCTTTGGCGTCAAGGGAAGCTGGCTGCGACCGGTTCCGCTTGGATCAGGTTCGCTTGTATCTACAAAAACATAGCTTCCGGTGACTGTGAAACCGTCGTTCTTGTATCGCAAGAGAAGCTCAGTGCCGCGCACTCGCGTGATTCCGTCGATGTTGACGATCTGAACCCTTTCAGGCGCAACCTCTACAAGTCGGGTTGCATTGTCTATGTTGGCACCGAAGAGCGTTGCATTCGCTTCCCATGGGCCATCGGAATAGCTGAAGTCGAGCGAGGCAGTTTGGGCCGTCTCTGCTTCGAGATCGCGAAGTGGTTCTAGCCGTGACAAGCCCGCAGCCTGTATCTCGTCTACAAATGGCGTGGGCGCGAAGAAGCCTCTGCTAACGGAGCCACGGATCGTCCAATTTCCCGGCCTGTAGAGCGCGGAAAACCGAGGGCTGAACTGAGTGCCGAACTCGTTGTGAAAATCGACACGAGCGCTGGCAGCCAGTGTGAGGTCAAGCGATGCTTCATATTCGACCTGACCAAAGAGACCCGGCACATCATAAGTGTAGTCGAAGGCAGGAAAGGTCTCGGAACGGTAACGATCCGACTGAAAGGCGACACCGCCAACCAGTGACGTGGCACCATCGATGATTGTGACGGAGGTCTCGCCGAAAACGCTGATATGACGATCGTCTTCCACCACATCGCCGAATTGGTGAATGTGATCCTGCTGCATGGCCGAACCGCGCACGCCAACGGTTGTGCTGTCGGACAATGGCTTGCTGATGACCACGCCTGCGTCAAAGCGATCAGTATCTTGTGCCTGCACGAAACTTGTTCCGTCAGGCACGGTGCGGCCCGGCAGAGTACCGCCAGCGCGATCCTCTGTCATTGCTCCAAGCGTTAGGTAAACCGAGCTTCCGTCGTCTCCGTTGAATTGCAACCTTGGACGCGCCACGAAACGATCATAGCCGGGCATGTCTGCCCAACCGTCACCATCGATGTCCTGAGCTGATTGCCTGTGCGCACCTGTCGTCAACGACAATCCGAGATTGGAGCTGACAGGCGCTGCCACATAACTCGTGAAGTCCTGCCCATTTCGCGAGGTGATGTTGAACAGCGCCTCAGCCTCGAAGGCATCGCCCGGTCGTTTGGATATAAGGTTGATGACCCCACCAAGCGCCGACGCGCCATAAAGTGCGGATACCGAGCCTTTGATTACCTCTACTTGCCCAAGGTCAGTTGGTGGGATTTGCAACAAGCCGAGCGACGAGGCCTGCCCGCCAAATAAAGGCAAGTTGTCAGCGAGAAGCTGAGTGTAGCGTCCTTCCAGACCCTGAATCTGTATGTTCGCATCACCGAGTGCCGGGGAAGTGATATGAACCCGGACGCCGCCCGTTTCATTCACAAGGGTGGCAATGTTGCCCGGGCGCATAATCGCCTTTTCTTCGATCTCTTCCCGTGGAAGCACTTCGACACGAACAGGCTGATCCTGCACTCGGCGGGGGCGACGAATGCCTTGTACGATAATGACGTCTTCATCTTCGGCCTGGTCGTAATCGTCGCTTTCCTGCGCGGCATCAGCTTGGTCACTTTCGGCTTCATCAGCAGGAGAAGCAGGGGCTGACTGGTCCTGCGCAAAGCCAGATGACGGGAGAGATAGAAAGGCGACGGCGCTCAAGAATATTGGGGTGCGAAGAGGAGAGGTCACAAGAGGTCTTTCGGAGGGTTGTTATCAATTTGACGGTTGTTTGGTTGGGTCTTCGAGAATGGCCTGAAGATCGGCAGGAATATCCATTTGGACGAACGCGCTCACATCTGAGCGGCCTGTGTTGCCAATGGGGAGCCGACCGGTGAGATTGCCTAGTGGCGCAAGGGCGAGGCGCATAAACTGCCCGAACATCTCGCGAAAATCTGCCGTGTTGGCTGCAAGCACAAGCATACGCCAATGCGAATAGATATGAGGCAAGAGCATTCCTTGGGCGACAATATGTGCGCGCTCCAAGTGTCGCCATGCTTTTTCCGTTTTGCCCGCCTCGGCGGCGCTGCGCGCATAGCGATACTCAGCTTCAAGGAATGAAACGATCCGCATCTGATTGCTATTGGACATTCTTGCTCCCTCCTACCGTGCAGCCGGGTTTGACATCAGCTGAACCCATTTCTGAAAGCGCTTGGCGAGCGATTGATACGGACGAACGGAGGAAAAGCCCTGCAAGAAGAATAGCCACGAGCAGGTCTGGCAGAGCGCTAGCAGTTACAGCGACCAGAAGCCCTGCAACGATCACAGCAACATTCCCGATCGCGTCATTGCGAGAACACAACCAAACCGAGCGGACATTGCTGTCGCCATCACGCCATTTGAGCAGAATGATGACGCTCGCGACATTTGCGGCGAGCGCGAGAAGTGCGACCAAGCTCATAGTCTGAGCTTCGGGAGGCGAGCCTTCTGCAAAGCGTAATGCTGTCATGCCGAGAACCGCAATGGCGATCAGCGCGAGCGATCCGCTCTTTACGAGAGAGGCTATTGCTCTCGTTCGAACAGCTGCCCCGATCACGGCCAAGCTAAGGGCATAGGTCGCCGCATCTCCGGCAAAGTCCAAAGCGTCGGCTTTCAAGGCTTGCGAGCCTGAGGTCACTCCTGCCCACATCTCGACAACGAACATGGCCGCGTTGATCGCTATGACAGCAATCAATGCGCGCTTGTAGGAGGGCGATAGCCCATCAAACACTTTCTCTTCGCAGCAGCCTGACATCGCTCTTTTATCCTGAGTCGTAATGACAGACAGCTCGATACAAGCTACAGTGGCTGTAGAAACAAGCGAAAAGTGACAAACCTATGAAATCAATGTCAATTGGTGAGCTTTCGGAGCGCTCAGGGGTCAAGATCACGACCATTCGTTACTACGAACAGGTTGGGCTGATCTCCAAGCCTGAGAGGAGCGCGGGCGGTCGGCGAATGTATCGAGAAGAGGATCTTAAGCGGGTCACCTTCATCAGGCATTCCCGCCACCTTGGTTTCTCGCCAGACGCCATAAGGAGCATGATCCAACTTCAAGCTGTGCCGGACGATGACTGTGGGCCTGTTAACAAAACTGCCCAGAAACAACTCGCTGTTGTCCGCGAACGCATCGCACAGCTTCAAGCCCTGGAGCGAGAACTAGAGCGGATCACCCAAAGCTGTGAAGGGGGAAAGGTCGGTGAATGCCGAGTGATGGAAGCGCTTAACGATCATGGCCAGTGTGAGACAGGCCGACATGAAAAGATCGAGGGGCTTTAGTCTCCTTAACCGCTATTTCCGCGTCCGCTCCAACAGGTCCACGAGTTCCTCGAACTTTTCGCGCTGCTCGCCTTCGTCACCGCTGGCAATAGCCTCAGCAACGCAACACGCCGCATGGTCCTTCAACACCTGCGTCTCCACCTTAGCTAATGCCGATTTGATCGCTGCAATCTGGTGCAGGATGTCCATGCAATAGCGGTCGTCCTCGACCATTTGCGCAATGCCGCGCACTTGGCCTTCAATCCGTTTGAGGCGGTTCAGCGTAGCTATTGTTTTCTTGGTCAATTGCCGTTCCCGATTGAAATACCCTAGGGGGTATATATAGGTCTTGGCAATCCTACAACAGAGATGACGTTCGCCATGCCCCAGTTCTCCCGCCGCAACCTGATCAGCAGCACTGCTGCACTGGCCGCAGCATCGTCGCTTCCCATGCCTGCTTGGGCGCGTGGTCAATCAATGCCACATGCCAGCAAAGGGTTTGGAGAGTTGTCTGGCGAGGACATCAACCTCTCGATTGGCGATGCGCATTTCATGACTGGCGGACGTTCGGGTCATGCCTTTGCCGTGAACGGCACGGTGCCCGGCCCGCTGATCCGCTTGCGCGAGAGACAGGACGTTCGGCTGCACGTCACCAACAATCTGGACGAGGACAGTTCGATCCATTGGCACGGGCTTCTTTTGCCATTTCAGTTCGATGGAGTGCCCGGTGTCAGCTTCCCCGGTATTAAGCCGGGCGAGACCTTCACCTATGAGTTCCCGATACGTCAGACCGGCACCTATTGGTGGCATTCACACTCTGGGCTGCAAGAACAGGCTGGTCACTACGGCCCAATCATCATCGAAAGCGAAGAGCCAGCCCCGCGCTATGATCGCGACTATGTGGTGCTTCTGTCAGAGTTCACGCCAATCCACCCGCACCAGATCATGCGCTTGCTAAAGGTTGGCGAACACTATTTCCAAAACCAAATGCAAAGCGCGACCGAGGGCGACATGTCGGGCGAAATGCGCCGCATGTGGGGACAGATGCGCATGAACCCGCGCGACATCGCGGATGTGTCGGGCCAGACCTACACCTACCTGATCAACGGACACGGTCCTTCCGATGATCTGCAATTGGAGTTCAAGCCGGGCGAACGCGTGCGGCTGCGAGTGATTAACGGCAGCGCCATGACATTCTTCAACGTCCGCATCCCCGGCGTGCCGATGACGGTGATCCAATGCGACGGGCAGGATGTGGACGAAGTCGAAGTGGACGAGTTCCAGATCGGCGTCGCGGAAACCTATGACGTGATTGTCGCGCCGACTGACGGCAGCCACGCTATCGTTGCTGAAGCGATGGATCGCAGCGGAATGGGTGTGGCTTCGCTCACCAGCCACAAGGGGCACATCGCCACACCGCCTGCCTTGCGCAAGATACCGACGCTGACCATGACTGACATGGGCATGATGGATCACGCTGCTCATGCAGAGATGGGCCCCGACATGGGCGGTATGGACCACGACATGCGCAATACCTCGCTTCTGCCCGATGATGTTGAGGCTGGCCCCGGCGTCGATATGGTCGCGCCGATGCCGACTGACCGGATGGACTTCCCCGGACTTGGCCTCGACAAAGTTCCCCACCGCGTGCTGCGCTATACCGACCTTAAGGCCAAGCGCATGAATCCACACCGCGAAGTTGAACGAGAGATGGAGATACATCTCACCGGCAATATGGAACGCTACATGTGGTCCTTTGACGGCAAGAAATTCACGTCCGTCACCGATGACCCAATCCGCTTCGGCTATGATGAGCGTGTCCGTGTGAAGCTGGTCAATCAGACCATGATGGCCCACCCGATACACTTGCACGGCCATTTCTTCGAGATGGTGAACGGCGCGGACCATATGCACCAGCCCTTGAAGCATACGATGGTGGTGCAACCGGGCGGCACAGCAACATTCGATCTCACCGCGAACGAGCCGGGAGACTGGGCGTTCCACTGCCACCTGCTTTACCACATGCACGCAGGGATGATGCAGGTCGTGACCGTGCGTCCATTCCCCGATGGGGCTTTGGGCTGATGCGCGCTCTTTGGCCTGTCGGCGCGGCACTGATTGCCGCGTCGCTATGCGCGCCATTAGCTGCGCAGGATCATTCCTCTCATGGAAGCGGACCGCAGCCGGAAATGGATCACTGCGCAATGGGGCACCTTCCGCCCGAACAGTGCCCGCCGAAAGATGAGCACGACGGCCATGACGCAATGGACCACGGTTCAATGGATCACTCCGGCCATGGCGACGACAAGCAGGACGAGCACGCTGACCATTCCACCATGGATCATGGGGCAATGGATCACAGCCAGCACGGCGCGACTACGGACAAGTCTGTTCCCGGCGCTGCGCCGGAAGACGCGGTGCCTGCGCGAGCCTTGGAAGGTCCTCGGCATGCAGCCGATGCGATCTGGGGTGCCGATGCGATGGCTCCAAGCCGCGAGAACCTAGCCCGCGAGAATGGCGGGATGCGCACGGGTAGCGTTCTCATCGAGAGACTTGAAGCACGCATCGCGGCGGACGGCGATGAGGGTGGATATGTCTGGGACGCGCAAGCCTTCTACGGCGGCGACATCAACCGCTTCGTCTTGAAAACCGAGGGCGAAGGCGTGTTTGGCGGCGAATTGGAGGATGCAGAGATACAGGCGCTTTATAGCCGCGCAATCGGCCCCTTCTTCGATCTGCAAGCGGGTGTGCGTTTTGATCCTGAGCCGGACACACGCGGTCATCTGGTTGTCGGTGTGCAGGGTCTCGCGCCCTACATGTTCCATGTCAATGGTGCGCTGTTCCTGTCGGATCGCGGCGACCTTACGGCGCGCTTGGAAGGCGAATACGACCAGCGCATCACACAGCGCCTCATCGTGCAGCCACGCCTCGAGGTTGAACTGTCGGCACAAGACATTCCAGAACGCGGTATCGGTGAAGGGATCACCAAGATCGAGCCGGGTGTTCGGCTGCGCTACGAGATCGAACGCGAGTTCGCGCCCTATGTGGGCATCGAATACGAGGCTGCGCTGGGAGAAACCGCTGACATCGCCAGAGCCGCTGGCGACGACCCGGATGGCTTGAAGTTCGTTTTCGGATTGAGAGCTTGGTTCTAATTCGCGAGCCGACGTCCGCTTCCACCCCCAGAATACGACGCTTAGCGATGGCTCAAGGTGGGCCGGAAGCAGTCGGTCGGGTTTCGGTGGCTGGATCGTGGAAAGCCGAAATGCAGGTCACGACCGCCTGCAGGCCGTTATGCTAATCACCTTGGCTATGCGGCTCCCATCATCGAAGAGGCAAAAGGATCAAGCGTCGAACTTTGGGAGCGTGTAGGACGCTTCTTTCAGATCATGGACTCAGGCTTCCGCTTTGTCTTGCGCCGCTTCAGCGGCCGCCGACAAACTGTCGCTCTCGATCCGCATCATCATGTCGTAATGCGCTTGGTGGTCGGTTTTGATGAGGACCCTTTCAAACACACCTAAGTATTGTTGCACGGCGTTGTCATCTGCGGCGAGATAGATTTCATCATGCGCAGTATGGGATCCATCGTGAGTCCAGGAAAAAGGGAACGGCAAATCTGCGCCTCGCGGCCTTCGAACTTCGCAACAATATCGTCCGGGAGCAAGCCGCCGAGCACAACTAGGTAATTCTCGACAATCCGACGCATCGTGTTCTGGATAGTCAGGTTGGCGCGCTCACTATCACGTATCTCTCCCACAGCATCTCACAGGACGGTGTTGTCAGACTAACTGTACCCGTTGCGGAATGAGGCGGTGAGGGTACGGCGGATGAGCATGTCCATCTTCCTCAAAACTTTGCGATAACTCATGTGCATTCGCTCAGTCGGCGGAGAATGTTACGATCAAGCTTTTGACTTTCAATTTCGCTTAGGCCATCCAGTTGTACAAGCAGCACTTTCGCTTCAATTTTCGCGAAGTACCGTCGATCTTACAGACCCTGATTCCTCATACTTCAAAGGTATGCTCTTGTCTTTGGTTCGCACCTTTTTTGTCATTTGGGCTTTAGCCGTCTCAAGCCCTCTATCGGCTGAGGATCCAGAAAATGATCGGACATTTCCCGATGATTGGGCGGGTTATGGATCGCTTTCAGAACTCGATTGGCATGAGCGAAGCGTTCGGCGCGGAACTTACGTAAGGAGAGAGAATGAGAGGAAATCTAGCCGAATTTCAATTGAGATAAAGGTGGATTACGTGAAACGTATCGTGCGAGTAGGCGCGAAGACCCGTCAATGGCGCAAGTCAGAAGGCACCTCTGGCGGTTATATCTCCAAAACCATGACCGGTACTACGTCGTTAGATAAATGGAACGAATTGATTGCTCTGGATGCGGCCATCCTGCCGCAAATAGCGGAACCAATCTTGGATCCTGATCCAGACTTTATTCCGAGTCCTAGATTTTGCTCTTTCGACGAGTATTATGTCGAGGCATCAAACCAAAATGATGAGTTTTGGCGTAGATCAAGTGATGAATGCGACGAGAGCAAGGAAATTCCGTCCTATTTCGATGAAATGGTCAATATCGCGTTCGCCAGCTTCAGCGCGTGTGACGAATACCCTCAGTCACAAAACCTCAAACTTGAACTCTTCAACTGCGTCAAAAATTGGGGGAGGCTTAGCAAGTGGATAAGAGCTGGAAAGCTCTGATCAGCATTTGCGACTCGGATTGATGCTATGGGGCGCTAGCAATTATCTGGCTACAACCTGATGGAAGGAAGCGGATTGAGGCCATCACTGAGCTTACTTCGCGGCAAGTCGGACGCCAAAAGCACCTCTAAAGGACAAGGCAACGCTGGCAGCAGCTCATCCACGACGCTCCTCAATTGCCTGACCACTGATACCTACAATGATCCTCGTTGATGCATTCATACGATTTACGGGCGTTGGCCTTCTGCTCTTGCTGGCTACATTCACAATTCGAGACTTACGCAGTTGGCCTGGCGCTCCGTATCTGTTCATGGCGTGCCTCACAGTCGCGGCTGCGTTTCTGGGCCTCACAATAGACCAGCTAAAGCTGCCTGAGGCCTTGCATGTGATAGTGCGATTTCTTGATGTTCCTCACTTGGTCTTCGTTTGGCTTTTTGCCCTGTCTCTCTTCCAATCCAGCTTTGCATTGCGCCCTGTCCATTTGATGGTCGCATGCGTCTACTGCGTGCCGATCCTGATCGTAAGGTTGCATGAGTTCAATCTGATCACGACGGAGCCGCTGCGTTTCATCTATCTATCGGAATTCTTCTCGCTGCTTCTGATGGGGCACTTAGTCCTTACGGCCTTGCGGGGGCGTGCGGATGATTTGCTCGAGAATCGCCGCCGCGCTCGTCTCTATTTTGTGCTTGTCATAGCCTTTGTTGCGCTCAGCGCTGCTCTGGTTGAAGCTGTTTTGATCAATTCGACCTATCCTCCACGGCCGACAATTTGGATAGCGACGATTTGGCCTGCAATAGTATGGGCATGCTACTGGCTCCTTGAGGCAGACAAAGCGGCTTTCAACTTTCAAACAGTATCAGACCGCACATTAAGTCCAAGCTCGCAAGATCAAGATCTAGCAATGCAGCTTGACGCATTGATGGGCGAAGAAGAGTATTTCAAAAACCCCGACTTGACGATTGTCAGCCTGGCAAAGCAATTGGGTGTTACGCAGCATCGGCTGCGCGCCTTCATCAATCAAACCCTCGGTCACCAGAACTTCAGCGTCTTCATAAACGCATGTCGAATTGCAGCGGTCAAAAAGTGCTTCGAAGACCCAGATATGGAGCATCTTCCAATCCTCACGATTGCGATGGACTGCGGCTTCAAATCGCTGTCGCCATTCAACCGCGCGTTTAAACACAGCGAAGGTGTGACACCGTCCGAGTACCGGAGGGACTTGAAGCGCGATCAAGTCTAGAGCGCCCCAAAATCAAGTATCCGCGAATTCGGCAAGCTTTTCCGCGAAACGGACAAGTCACCCATGCGTGGGCAGATTATCAAAGAACACCTTAGATACTGATGGAGTCCATATGTTGAATTTGTCACGACGTACGCTGATGCTTGTAGCGGGTGCTTCTTTGCTACCGGGCACAATTGCACTGGCTCAGAGGGATACAAGTCGGCAAGATGGGGAAGATGGAACTTGTATTAAGAGAATTTTCGCAAACCTGTCAGACGATGCGGAACGTTTGGTCTCGGATGATCAAGTTACTGGAATCTCGATCGGTGTCAGCGATGGTCATAATCGAAAAGCGGCATATTTTGGTTATGCCGACACAGAATGCAAAACGCCTGTCGATGAGTTGACTCAGTTTCGGATCGCATCGATCACCAAACCTCTAACAGCGACCACGGTTCTCAAACTGAAAGAGCTCGGGCATTTGTCACTTGATCAGACAATAGAACGCTACTTTCCAGATTTTCCCCGAGCCAATGAAATTACAATCTACCACTTGTTGACGCACACCTCAGGCATCCCGAATTGGTGGGGCCTTCTACCATTCAACACGCCCGATGAGTTCATGAGTGATCGTGAAGCACATAGGTGGTTGGCACGAATGGATACGACTTCTCTATTCGACCCAGGAACCCAACGTGACTACTCCAATAGCGGATACTTGCTTTTGGGTGCGATCATCGAGAATGTGACTGGCCAGACATATCAAGAGGCTCTGCAAAGACTCGTTCTATCAGAAGCTGGTGCCATTTTGACAGAATTGGAAGACCCACGTCGCCCCAAGCCACGTTGGGCTAAGGGTTACGTTATGTCAGATGATAAGTTTGTCGAAACAGGGTTCGAGCCTATGCCATTTGCTGCAGGCGGGTTGCGCTCCCGCGTGAACGACCTTCTTTCATTCAGCGATGCCTTGTTCAATGGCATAATCGTTAGTGCTGAAAGCTTAGCAGAAATGACACGGCATGCCGTCCTGAGCGATGGTCGACTCGTTCAGCATGGACTGTATACGGCGCCGGGCTCTGATCCGCTGCCATGGCCCGATAACACAACAGAACTTGGCTATGGATTGGGCATGAACACATGGGTCCAAGCAGGCGAGCGATACTACTCACACGCAGGGCTTATTTCAGGCTTCGGAGCTTACTGGATTCACGCGCCCAGAACAAACACCACTGCAGCACTTCTAGCGAACACACAGGGTGGCACCGGTGACATTCACCAAGCGCTCCGGGACTGCCTCGCGAGTGCGTGATGCCAGTTTAGCAAACGTCTGCTTTCAGGAAATTATTAGACGGCAATGCATGACTGAATATGGGGCGCAAAGCTGCCGCTTGAAAAGAAAGGTCAATCGTCTTGAACGTATTTAGCTGCGCGGCCCCCGCTTAGCCATGCGTCAACGCCAGACGGATTAAGCTGATCTTCGATCGGATCGCCGCTTGCTCTGGTTCGGATTGAGGCTCAGCCAATTTCGCTTGGCAGTTTGCCAACAAGCCTAACAGCTCAGCTTTTGACAGTTTCGCCAGCGATGCGATGTTGAATATTTCGTGCATTGTCTTTCTCCTTTTGAGACCGCAACCATTGCGGCCTTCGATGGAGACAGGAGCAGACAAATCTGATCTGACATCATTCATCTTTGAAGCGTAACCATATGAGAAGCAGCCCATACATGGGCTTGATGTTTCAAGAGCAGACTTTGGACTAAAACCGACCTTCGAACAGGCCGAAAGGCAGGCTCAATTTGAGCAAAGACATGTGCATGAGCTTGTATCGCTTTTGCTGAAGCTTGAGCAAAGCAGAGCTTCTTATTTGATTTTTGGCGTCCAAGCGGGCTCTCGTGAACCGAGCTAATGATCTCGGCCAAAGGCTTTGATCCCTGACGCGTTCTTAGGGCCTTGCCCTCAGCGCACTTCGATAAAAATAGACGCTCTACCGTGGCTCATTGCATTGCGCCCGCACCACTAGAGACGCGATTTTTCCGCGCCGTTTGCACACCCATCCTCGCCGGAAGGCAAGGGTTCATGACGAACCCAAACCCAAGGAAAGGATGAAGAAAATGACAGACAACCAAGGAGAAATCAGAATCTATGTGGCATGTTTAGCCGCTTACAATAACGGTAAACTGCACGGGAAGTGGATTGATGCAAACCAAGATCCCTATGACATCTGGGAAGAGGTGAGCACGATGCTTTTGGCCTCTCCGATTGAGGATGCAGAAGAATGGGCAATCCATGATTACGAGGGCTTTGAAGGCTACTCAGTGTCAGAATATGAAGGCTTTGAGAGCGTTTCAGAGATAGCCGAATTCATTGATGAGCATGGAGCGCTCGGCGGCAAGATTCTGGAACACTATGGCGAGCTAGACGAGGCTAAGAAAGCGTTCGAAGATCACTATGTAGGTGAATATGAAAGCCTGTCAGACTTTGCGCAGGAGCTTACTGAGCAAGGTGCTTCCATCCCTGAAAATCTCGCCTTCTACATCGACTATGAGAAGATGGCGCGTGACCTCGAGATAAGCGACGTTCTAACGATAAAGACAGCCTTCGATCAGGTTCATGTCTTTTGGGCGCATTGATATGTGCCAGAGAAAAGAACCAATTGAATTCACGCACGGCGGATATGGTGCAGGCCATCCATGGTATTACAATCTTGGCGGCAAGGTGCTCACGCTCAAGCAAATTAAGCAGAGCGCGAGTCAAAGCGGTTATCGAGGCTATATGCGGGAAGATATCACGACCGCAGACGATAGGCCTGAACCACAGCGCTCACACGCTCTGCGCTCGATCAGAGCCAAAGTGCTGGAAGATTTCTCACGAGATGTAAGCGGCTACCGCGCGCGAGCGCGAGAGTTGGCGGCATTCCGCACGGAGAGGGCGGAACCGTGTGAGCCATCATGCGCCGACATTCACACCAATATCAGTCTCAAGCACAATCACCTGTTCAATGATTTTGCGCATCTTATTTGGCTGGATGAATTGCTGTCCAAGCAAGGGGATCTGTTCGCGCTTTAGAAGGACGCTTTGCCCAAGCTCGCTAGCATCCATTCACAACGCGATAGAGCGTGCGTTCGCTGACGCGGTGCTGTGCAGCCATTGCGGTCATGGTTTCACCGGCGAGCCTGCGCGTTCGCACATCACGTATTTGCTGAGAGGATAGAGCAGGTGGGCGTCCCAATCGCTTGCCGCGCT
Organism: Erythrobacter sp. SN6-5; assembly: GCF_057364945.1. Lineage (NCBI taxonomy): Bacteria > Pseudomonadati > Pseudomonadota > Alphaproteobacteria > Sphingomonadales > Erythrobacteraceae > Erythrobacter > Erythrobacter sp. SN6-5. The sequence continues at coordinate 835,149 of NZ_CP200282.1, read as the reverse complement.
TGCGCGCCACCTCAAGACCAGCTTTGGTGCGCTCGGAGATCAGCGAGCGCTCCAACTCAGCAAACGCGTTGCGGATTTGGAAGAAACACCGCCCCATAGGAGTTGTTGTATCTATACCTTCGGTCAGAACTAGAAACTCGATACCGCGTTCTTCAAAGTTTTCGAAGACATCAAGGGCATGGCGAAGAGAGCGAAAGGCGCGATCCATCTTCCACAGCACCAACGTATCGCCGCGTTTAAGATGATGGAGCGCTTTTTCAAATCCTGGCCGCGAACGCGCAATCGCTGAAATGCCATCATCGCTAAAAATGTGATCGCACTGAGCTTTCGTCAGTGCATCCAATTGCAGTTCTAGCGACTGATCGGTGGTTGATACCCGCGCATATCCGACCCGCTTATTTGCTCTGATGGCCATGTCATTTTCGCGCAGGTTCTCACATTGGATTGTAGCGAAGAGTTCCTCAAAACCTAGGCCGTATCTGTCAAAAAGGACCGTTTTTGTCACGGTCAATTCTGGCGGCTCTTCCCCAATTGCGGCTAGACCATTCTAGCACTGCGATTTCATTGTAAACTACTAGAAAATTGTAATTATTTCAAGGCTTTTCGTTTGGCATCTTTCTACCGGAACCTCCTCGCTCATGCCCAGCTTGACAAAAACGGTCGTTATTGTCGGCTCATAAAACACAGAGTTTATGGGTATGAAAATGGCGTCACTGGCGAAAAGAGTTTTGGGGAGTTTTTTGGCAGCTACAATGCTGGCGACTCCGGTTGTTGCATGCGCTGAAGAAACTGAGACAGCAACAAACAGTGAAGCCACTACGACAGCTAGCAGTGTCACAGCAACTCAAGCGCCCCAGGCTGCAGTTCAGTTTATCGGGATACAAGATCGCGCCATTGATGATGCCAGATACATCGTGGCCAATGCCTCTCACAACAAGGTCGCCATTGTGGTTTGGGGTGGCACTCGTGCAATTCAGCAAGAAGCTTATAATGCCGCTAGAGATTTGGCAGGTATCGGAATTCCGATAGCTTTTGTGCTCGCGCCAGACACAAACGGTCTAGAAGGCGATGCTGGTTTTCAGATTTATGCGAGAAGTGAGCCACGCTTTGATGGGGTTGTCGGCACAAATAATGCCAAGGATTTACGCCCGCTTGTTCGCCAAAATGCTCTAGATGCCCATAGGGAAGCATTCCCGCAGCAAGTTGCTGCTCTAACCGTTCGCTAGTCCAACTGGCTTGGCTCCACTGTCAACGATAGCTTGAGGCGCAGCTGCGACGGTTTCTATACCAGATGCACTGGCGTTGAAGTCGGTTGATGGAGTGTAAGCACTGGCAAAAGGGTTTTCATTTCCAAACGACGCTGACTGTCGAGATGCCTCAGCAATCTCAATGCTGTCGCTATCTTGTACAACCTTCACCGCAAAGACTTCTCTTGCAGCGCTAGAATCAAGATCAGCTATCTCTGCGTTTTGACCTTCGTTTAAGCTGCGATCGCTCTCTAATCGGCTATTGCTCATAGCTGCGACATCCTCTGCAACGCGGTCAAATTGTTGCTGGGTTGCAGGGTCATTTTCCAAGCTGTCTGCGAACGCTTGCTCTTCAGATGTAAGTGGTTTGCCCTGATATTTCTTGACCGCAATATTCGATGCCATTCTGGCGACATCTATACTCTCATCAATCTCGGCCTCAGTTTTGCCTTGAGCGCGCATTTGCTCTTTAAGTAACGCCAGCTTCGCAGGATCATTAAGCGTGTCTTTGATATCCTGCCATTCACCAATTGAAAGACTGATACCACCAACGGTGATGCTTTCAGTGCGTGATTGTCTGAGCTGATATCCAAGCTCAATCAGCTCACTGGTTTTATCGCGCTCTACGCGCTTTTGACGCTGAAGTTCCAACTTCTCGAGTTTCTCGCTATCGACTTCTTGCGTACCAGCACGTCCGCTCGCCGCGCCTTCGCTATCGGCAAACCCCATTGTATCGAATGCTCTTGCACCGCCAAAATGGGTGAAATCGACCAAGCTCTGCTCAGATTCCAATCTGGCGAAAGGGTCATTCATGTGATTTAGAAGTGATCCGACCATTTGTCAGACTCCGTAATTCTTTTTTGTTCTCCTCCAGGAGGCGGTTAAACCGCGCGTTTCTCCCAACTCATTAAATTATATAGAGAAAGTCTTAAAAAAGATTATGGAAATGCTCGCATTTGAAGCAAATTTAGCTCAAATTTTATCTAGTTTGAGGCAAGGGCTGTGCAGTGCCGCAGAACGAACCCAAGATAGGGCTTTGCAGCGGACTTTATGCGCCGATCCTTCCAGGTGCGGATGATGGTCGCGTTCAATCCTTCGGGGACATCAGAGCACTGCAATATCTTGTCAGGCAGCAAACCATCGGACCAAGCTTTGTCGATGATGCCTAGGTGTTCATATGTGAGAGCAATGCGTTCTTCTGGCGTGCGTGCATTCTTGCTTTCAGCATCCGGTAGGGATGCCCATTTGTTTAAGACGTAGTCCAGCTGGCTTTGCCGCGCGCTCTCGATTTTACCGCTGAGCCAAAGCGATATTGTGTGACCCTTGAGCGTAGTGGGGCGCTCAGGGTCATGTGCCGTCCCGCGCATAAGCGCTGTCGGTCCAACACCTGTGCGTTTACGCTCCGAGATCAGTTTTTCGCGTATTTCATCAGTGATCGGCACGTAAATCGTCATCGTATTGATTATACAGCAGCGACGAGCATTGAAGGCGCAGAATACCAAACGATCCACAGGCTTAGGCGATCTGTTGCGTAGTTCGGGCGTTCTAGTTTCATGACTACTGGATGGAGGCCTTACTCTGCCAACTTGTACGCTCTTTCAAACTCTGAAGGAAATTCTTGCGTGCCCACGAATACCCGCTTCCCGTTCCAGCCTCCTCGCGGTGTTGGAAGCTCCAAATCCCAATTGCTAGCAAGCGCGCGGTGGTGCCCCGCGACAGATAGCTATCAGCACGGTTCAGTCTATCTTGGTCAAAACGGCAGGGGCGAGCGGATCGGCATCACCGATGATCGTCACCTTTTTACAGCAGCAGGTAACAGGTCAGGTAAGGGCACCTCACTGATTGTGCCCAATCTCTTCCTGTGGCCAGGAAGCGCGGTTGTTATTGATCCAAAGGGTGAGAATGCGGCAATTACCGCAAAGCACCGCGCTACTAAGACAGGCCACACCGTGCTTGCTATCGATCCTCTTGGCGAGTCAGGCCTCAATGAAGAGTTTATCGGACGCTTCAACCCATTTGATCTAGTCAATATCGAGAGCGACGAAGCCATCGATATTGTAGGCATGATCGCAGACAGCCTGGTCGTTAAGACCAATCAGAAGGATTCGCATTGGGATGAATCCGCCCGTGACCTAGTTGCTGGGCTTATCTTGCATGTGTGCGACACGGAAACGGCATCGGAGCGTAATCTTGGCCGGGTGCATCAGCTCCTAAACAAAGGCGATCCAGAATTTGCGGAAGTTCTGCTTGCCGCCGAAATGGAAAAGCGTGCCGATGAAGAGGGCTACATTCCTGTAGCTCCCAATCCATTCTCGGCTCTGTGGTCGCATATGTCGCTATCCGACGCCGCTAACCCCGATGTCCGTGACGCGATCATTGGCGCAGCTCAGTGCGTCAATGAGATGGGCGACAATGAACGCGGTAGTGTGCTTAGCACGGCAAGGCGCAATTTGCGCTTCCTTGGCACTCCGAGAATCAAAGACGCGCTTAGGACAAGCAATTTCGATATCGATGCGATCAAAACCGCGAAAGGCGGGATGACCCTTTATCTTTGCTTGCCCGCTCGCATGTTTCCGACACATGCTCAGTTCTTGCGGCTTCTCATCTCGGTCATGCTCTTCCGTATGGAAGAGATTGGACTTGAGAAGCCCGCGTGCGGGCATTCAGTGCTGTTTATTCTCGATGAGTTCGCCTCGCTAGGTCATATGGAAATGCTGGAAAAAGCGGCGGGCCTTATGGCTGGATATGGCGTTAAGCTATGGCCCATCGTGCAAGACCTCTCGCAGATGCAAAAGCACTACAAAGAGAGCTGGCAGACCTTCATTGCCAATGCGGGAACGATGACGTTTTTTGCAAACAGTGATCTAACCACGCTTGAATGGCTATCCAGGCGCATCGGCGAAACTGAAATCATTCGGGAGAATGCAGGGCAAAGCCAATCTCAAACAGAAGGGCAATCAAGCAGCAACAGTGAAAGCCAAAGCGAAGGCCGGAGCTTCTCTGACAGCAGCTCACAATCCAAATCCGACATGGCACCGCTTAGCGAAACAGCGGCAGTCGAAGGCGGGCAATCGCTCTTCGATGTGTTCAACCGCCGGATGAAACGCTCGACAGCAAACAGCCAGTCGCAAGGTCGCACAGAAGGGGGCTCGCAGCATAGCTCTCTGACCAATCAGCAAAGCGAGAATAGCTCTGCTACAAAAGGAATCTCTAAGTCTGAGCAGATTTATAAGACACCGCTTATGACGCCGGATGAGCTGGCGCGCTATTTCAACCGTGAAAGCGGAATGGCAATTGCATTTGTGTCAGGCGAGGGGCCATTTGCCATCCGGCGGACGCCATATTTTGAAGATGAGATGTTTGATAGGCTGACGCGCTAATGCTTGCCCCCTTAGCGCTTTGCGCAAGGCTTATCTTCCAAGGCCTTTGCTTTGGGAAGCTTCGCTTTGACGCTGGTTCAAGCTCTTTCCGGCTTTATGCACCTTTTGCTCCATAGCATCCCGAAGCTTTTGTGATTTTGCTGGCTTGCGGTTCTCTTCATGCGCCTTGTGCATTTTTGCGTAATGCGCGCTTCGATTGACGGCTCGCTCGCCCATACCGCGCGGCTGCGGCGCGCGATCAGGTGTTGGCGCTAGCTTTTCCATGGCGCGCCCGGCTTTGCGTTCCATTTGATTGGACTTGCTATCGCTAAAGTCTGGTCGAGCAGAGCTTGGCGATGGTTTGGTTTTAGTAGGGGTGTTGTCATTGACCTGAGATTTCCCCGAACCCATGCCGTCAACAATGCGCGCGTAGGAACCGTTTCGCATGGACATATCGTCTTCCTTGAATGAGCTGCCCCGAGTCTATCTCTAGGCTCGGGGATCGCATTAGTTGGTTTTTTGGGGTTCGGCAGACAGAATACGTGTCTGAAGCTCGGCTGCTGTAGGCATATCGCGCAGATAACTCTGTGCGATGCTACCTGCGCCGTGCCGTCCAGCCTGAACCAACTCATCCGCTATGTCTTCACGGATTTCATCGCTGACCGCACACATCTCTGGCACAAACACGCAGCCAATATCCGCAGCATTGGCGACAAAGCTCTTGCCAGCCTGTGTCTGAGCAATTTGCTGTTGCCGGTATTGCAGAACAGTCGCTTCCATCTGCAACGTCGCCTGCTGAATCATGTTGGCGCGCTGATAGAGCGCCTGGTATGCGTCCATGCTTGTCTGAAACTGCGCATTAGCGTGCGCAAGTTTCACTTGATAGGTGAACTCTAGTTCTTTCAGTTGTGCCTGAAAGTTGATTTCAGCTTGTCGCTCACCATCAGCGCGGGCCTCGGCGATCTTCTCTTCGGCCTCCGCCCGGTCAATCAGCGTTTCGCGGATGACCGTCACCTCATATTTAGCGATGGCTTCGCCGACCATGACGCTTGGCTTCCAGTCTTCGGGTGCAAAGACCTCAACCGTTGCCATGCCCGCCATCAATACGAGTCCGGGTGCACCCAAGGTTGCCAGCATACGCAGCCAACGCTTTGGCTGCGATACGGGTTGCATAGGCTCAATCCTTGGAGGATTCCTTACTTGGCTGAACTCTTTGGGTTCACCCATCGGAAACGTGCGCGAGCGCTGCGGGGTTTCTTTCTTCTTGTCGTCCATCATGATTCTCCTGTCTTTGATGACAGGAAAAGAGGTCAGATATTTGGACGCGTAAGGTCGCCGCTTCAGGCGTTCAATGAATGTGAAACCAATGAACCACTAATTGGGTTCTCTAATAGGAAAGGCCTCGTCGAAAGGAGGCGAGCGAAGGTACGAACACTCGATATAAATCATGACTTAATATAGACAGGCCATGGTTTGCAATGCTAAAAACATGCTTTGCCTTTATAAAGAACGGAAGAAGGCTTCCATGACACCTGAAGAAGAGCTTGCAGACGCTATATTTGGAAATCGTGCAGGCGTGCCTGTCGGCGTACTCCGACGTGGAAATCAAAACAACGATCTCGAAGGTTCAGCTGACGAGAGTGGAAGAGAAGTGCAATCGGCCATCATAGGCAAAGAGCTTCTGTCTGCTGAATTGAGCAAGGTCGATTTTTTGGAGCTGGACGCGGTCAAGGGCAAGAGGGATCGCGCCAAACAAATCTTGGTGATGCGGCCGTCTTCAAAACCAGATGCCCTTGGAGCATATCATCCAAAGTACTCCCCGGTATATATTCCGCTCAATGAACGAGAGGGGCTTTTTTGCGGCCATCTTATCAATAAGACTTATTTCAAGCCGGAAAAACGCTCTCGTGACTTGATCACAAAGAATCTTCTAGAGAAATCGCTGGAAACTGACCCATCCGTCCATGAGCTCTACACCACGCTATCTGGTTCAAAGGAGGGCGCATTCAGTTTCATTGCGTTTGAGAAATTGACCGAGGGGTTGCCGCCTCTATTTGTTGACATAGAAAGCAATATTATTTCTTCGTTGAATGCAGATCGCATCCCAGCAGAGAACTTCAGTAATATTATATTTCAATACTATAGTGATTATGATATAAATGCTGCTTATAAAGGGGAGGATGATAGCACCGCGCCCCCGAAGAGTATGGAAGGTAAAGAGCTAACTGACATTTTAAACCGTTTAGCAGCTTTAGAAGAGAGGGTTGCTCGACCTGACGAAGCTGTGGTCGAACAGCAGGCCCAAAGTGATCAAGAAATCGGCGGGTTGAAGGTTGGTAGGCAAAGGCGAACGGGGCCGAGTGGCCAGTTCAAGCCGATTCAGTTCAACCTCAACGTAGAACTTATTGACCGTATAAAAAGCTCGGTGAAGGCTACGGGTGTCAGTCAGAGTGCCCTCGTAGAGCAAGCTGTATTAGACTTCCTAAATCAAAATCATCCCATGGGGCCAAGATGACGCGCGCCAGACCGACGGAACTTTAAGTCATGAATTAACTTGAATTAAGCCATGATCTATATTAGCTATCCTGTATCACGGGCCAATGTGGCTCGATCAAGCAGGAGTTGTTCACATGGGTATTCAAGCGCAGCATGGTCAAAAAACGGCCATTCCAGCCAGTGTTCACAATGTTCTAATCGCCAGCACAATTCTTGCTGCCCTAGCGACAACTTTTTTCACCTTTCTATATTTGCTGGGCACCCAAAGGGCCGATCAGGCTGATGCATCTGATTGGCTGGTCTCGGTCATTATCTCTGCGGTGCTTTTAGTCACCCTTATCGGGTTGAACCTGATCGGTACGAGGGTCGTGCCAAATGCTCCAGCAGAAAGCTTACCACGCATTTTCATGCTTTGGCTGTTCGCTGCGGCCTTTGTGGGATGCTTTAGCGGAACAACCTCTGTTTTGTATTTGGCAACGCCAGAGGCTCGCGTTCTGGAAAACGAGGCAGTCATTGCAGAGGCACAAGCCATGTTTTTGGCGAAGTCCGAAGCAGCCACCGAAGCGGAAAGCCTCTTGCCTTTGGCTGAAACAATACGTGCAACGGCACAGGGCATGTACGCTCAAGAGCTAGCCAATGGTGCAGTGTCTGGAGATTCTTCGGGTATTGGCCGGACCACCGTAGAATTGCGCGGTGTAGAAACAGCAGCGGAGCGTGCGACTACACAGCTTATCGCCACGCGGGCGGAAGCTGGCCCCCTGATCCGTTCTGGGCGACAGCTCCTGAGCAGTCTGCGCATCGTTCAAAGCGAGAGTTCTTTGAGCTTTGAAGAGAAAAGCCTGCGCATTCGCGAACTCACTGCGCAGCTGAACTCAACATCAGAGGAGTTGAACTCCCAAATACCGATCCCGCTTCTGCGAAGCCTTTCGGATTCTTTGCAAAAGGATTGGGGACGGATTGGTCTATCCGCGCAAGCTGAACGCAAACTCACAGAAGCATTTGCAGCGCCTGCGCGTAGGATCAGCGGTGAACTGCCCGCTTTGGAAGCCGAAACTTTGCGCAACCCTCAAGAGGTAAGCGAGGTAGAAGGCTTCGAGCTTATCGCGAAGCACTCTGGTGATCTTGCACCGCTAATCTCAGTCAGTGTGATCATAGAGTGCCTGCCAATCCTAGTCGTGACGCTTTTGGTGATACTGGTTCCAGCTGCCCCGTCGGCACCTCTTCCTGCTCCTACCCCATTTGGTCATGAGCCGCGCGCGCATTCTCGCCCTGAAGCAACTAGCCGCAACCCAGTTTATGAATCCGGCGCCGTCGACCGTATTCCCCTCTAATCAAGCCGAGGATCGGGCGGTTTGCGTCCGATCCTCAACCTTCCACTCAAACATAGGAGGACAGTGTGATCCTTCCAATCAAATACCCCGCCAAAGCCAGTGAGCAGCTCTCCTCAATAAGACGAGACTGCCACCACCCTGACTTCACGTTTTATCCGCCACCCCAATTTGAGGAATCCCGCTATGCCTATCTTTTCTGAATCCAACCCGCCGATCATCGTTCGCACGATCTACACCCCCGGCCATCGTAATTACATTCGTAACTCTTTGGCCAAACGGAAGCTTGAGCTTGAGGTTGGAATGACGCTCTACCATTCCGAGATCACGAGGATTGTTGAGGCCAATCGCCGCCGCGTTCTTCGCGAGACCGGCGAGACGGGAATATACACCGATCAGCTCTCGGTAAGGAATCTCTACCACTTCTTCGATGGCAAGAGGACGCATGATGCCCGCATGCAGATCCTTGACGCTTACGAGCAGCTCTTGAAGGAGCCGCCAGGTCTCGTGACCCTGCATTAGGCAGGGTACTTGAAGAATTCCATAGAGCCCCGCCATGCTCCAGCGGGGCTTTTGTGTTGTAGGCTGTGCTGTTCTTCCATCATCTTCCTTGAAGCACACCGCGCCACTAGACCGGAGCGTCCTGCCTTTCCCTCTACGCCGTTAGCAGCTTGGACCCGATGCTTCGCCCCTGCCGGGCATGCAAGGGGCTGCTCGCACCACTCTGAGCGCTAGCGCTCAGACCGTATTGCCCCTTGTCATGATCAGGTCGCACGCAGCCATCGGTCGGTCATAGGCCGGACGATCCGGCCAGCAACCAAGATGACAAGGAGATATAAAATGTCAGACGCACAATCCAACACTCAAAACCAAAACCGTCCAAGCCCAAGTCAGCCAAGTCACGTGGTCAAGACCCGCACAGGATATGGCGATAAAGCCCGCTTCATTCGCCTCGGTGTCGCTTATGAGCGAGAAGGCAAAGAAAGCCTTTACGTTCGGCTCACCGGCAAACAGGTGATCGATGATGGGTTCTACCTTTTCCCAATCGAAGAAAATCAAGCTAGAGCCGCTCAGTGAGCGGCTCTACGCCTCTTACAGCGCAGGAACGCGAGAAAGCGTTTCGCAAAGCGACCTCAGGATTTGCCAAACGCCGTGCCAATGAGATTGAAAACGGGATGAGCGACAAGGCGCTCGCATCCGCGCTTGCTGCTTCGCTCGGAATCTTTGGCGGGTCTGGTGGTCCGGGCCAGCTCCACATCACCTTCCAAGGATCAGGCCTCAAGATCTGGGCAAGCCGAGACATTCACAATCCTGTGACCGCTAAGCCTATCTTTGAAGGCAAAGCCACCATGATGATGGCGCGCGATGTTTACGCCATCGCTGATCCTGCCGATATGCAGCTATCGCTCCTTTGAGCGGTGGCTGCATCCACTGCTACTAATCTTCACATAGATGTGAAGCCGGGTAGCGTATTTGGTCACCTATAGATGATCAAATGGCTACGATTGCGCTTTGGGTATTTATGGTTATCTTTTTGGGTGCATCTTGCTTTTTGGATAAATATGGGTATATTTATGGATATGCCCAACCGCACCGACAGTTTAGAAATCACTCCTGAAATCTTATCTCTCATAGCCGAGATCGATGAGTTCAAAGGCGCATGGAAGGCCCTTGGCACGCTTGCTCCCGAAAGGCTCTCAGCGCTGCGCCGTGTGGCCACCATCGAAAGCATAGGCTCGTCAACTCGGATCGAAGGCAGTAAGCTGTCAGACCGAGAGGTTGAGCAGCTTCTAACCAATATCGACATCAACCGCTTTGATAGCCGCGACGAGCAAGAGGTCGCAGGCTATGCGGCGGTGATGGAAACCGTCTTTGGCAATGCCGATGCCATAGCCCTCACAGAGAACCATATACGCCAACTTCACCGTGATCTTCTGGCGCATAGCCAGAAGGACGAGCGCCATCGCGGGGACTACAAAACATCGCCCAACAATGTGAGCGCCTTTGATGAAGAGGGCCGTGAGATCGGCGTGGTGTTTGAAACCGCATCGCCGTTCGACACACCGCGCTTAATGGAGGAGCTGGTGCAATGGACACGCGATCGCCAGCAGCAAAGGGATTTACACCCTCTGCTTGTTGCGGCGATCTTCGTGGTGGTCTTTTTGGAGATCCACCCTTTCCAAGACGGAAACGGAAGGCTCTCCCGTGTCTTAACGACGCTTTTGCTGCTGCAAGGCGGGTACGCTTACGTACCCTATAGCTCGCTCGAAAGTGTGATCGAGCAGTCGAAGGAAGCCTACTATCTCGCTCTTCGCCAAACTCAGGGAACCATCCGCACTGATACGCCCGACTGGCAGCCATGGGTGACCTTCTTCCTTCGCGCCTTGCAGCAACAAAAGGCGCGCCTAGAAGCCAAGATCAAGCGTGAGAAGATCATCATTGAGCAGCTTCCCGAGCTGTCTCTCAAAATCTTGGAGTTGGCGCGCGCGCATGGTCGGTTGACCAATGCGCAGATAGTCGATCTTACACGTGCCAATCGCAATACGGTGAAGAAGCATCTCGCTGCTCTCGTCGAAGCGGGTCATCTGGCACAGCACGGCAAAGGCAAGGGCACGTGGTATGCTCGGCGTTAATCTGTAGCTTGGCGACGCGGCCTGTCGGCGGGGCGTCGCCCCCTTTTAGTGCCTGTTGAGCCGGTGGTCTGTCCAGCCAGGTTTTGACGAGGCGGTGAGGGTGGAGCTATTTGCCCTCTGAGCTTGAGGCTGGCCTTTGTACTACAAAGGCAACTTTGTCTTACACGGATAGAATAAGAACGAAGGCAAGGTGTGCGTTGTATTACAAAATTTGAAAAATTTTGAACAACGCTGACCTTGGCAAGGGAGACGCTAAGCGCTCTCCCGTTGCATCCCTCTCGCCCTTGGCGCGGCAAGCAGGCATCCTGAGGATCTGGCAATAGGCCAGATGTCAGAGCCATATTCCGCACCAAAGACCGTATCGTCGGTCAATCACTCGCAAGTGAGACTTCGCTCTCCCTTTGCAAACCCATCGCTTCTTTCAGAAAGATCAAAGAGAGCGTTTCGCAGCTCCCTTGTGAAATCCCATCGACAAAAGGAGCCTTCGAGCTCCCCTTGACCCCATAACCGAAAGGGGCGTTTCGGCAGCCCCTTTGGAAGCCCTCGACCAAGCTCCCGCCGATTGGATTGGTGGACCGGCACAATTGTGAATGTCCGCTTTCGTCACCAACTGGTGCTGCTTGTAATGACCGAGATTGGGGGTGCAAGCGGACATGCATCATCACCACAAAACTAATGCCTTCAGGTGATCAGCTAAAACCCTCGAACGGGCTTGGCGGTTTGGCTCTCGACTTGCGGCTCAAAGTCAGCCGCGAGCACGTCAAATCAGAAATCCCGAGTTAGTCTGACAAGACCATGTCGAGCATTAGCCAATTTGCTTTGCAATCGTCAGAGCGATTGAGGGTTCGTCAACCTCCACTTGGCGTAAAATCTCAGCCAAGCGAGATCGATCACGATTTTTGACCGCCTCGTCATATGCCTCAAATAGACCGCGAACGCCTAAACGTTCGTTGACTGTCATGCCACTTAAGTTCTCTTTATTGTCGCTCATCGAATGGTTCCTGATCTAATACCTCGACCTGCGCCGTCGGATTTGGGACAAAAATTTCAGGTGCCCCTCCACGATTCCCATCAAGCGGATCGGCCGGTTTTACAACTATGCCAGTTGTATCAACAAGCCTCCCAGTTGTCAGGTTTTCCGCTGTGTTTACGTCAGGTAAACCTAGATTGTCGCGCACATCAGGGAGGCTGCGTGGGTCGATGGGGGTCCAAGAACGACCATTCGGTCCAGCTCCGCCACCCCAAACTCTGTAGACGGTTACGCCCTCATGCCGCTTTTCTACATCAGCCTGTGTGACTGGAGCTGGGACGCTCTCATCGCTGGTATCTGAGCTGTTGCCATTGTAGAGTGCAACGCCTGCATTCCAAACGGCAACAGCTCCCTTTGCTGCTTGAGACAATATGTGTCCCCCTGGCGTATTGGTTTGCCAAGTTACGGTACATCTTTGCTCGTTGCATGAGCTTGTCGGTAACGAGGCCGCTTGCAGCCCCGTCGGATCAACGCCGTTGATAGGATCATTTCCGACGTATGCGTAGAGGTTGTACTGGTCTTCATATCCGATGGGATCGGTTTGGAGGAACCGGCCCAGCGTCGGTGAGTAGAACCGGGCTTTGTAGTAATAGAGGCCGATCTCTGGAAACCACGCCTGGCCGGTGTATTGGAACCGCCCAGTGTTGGTAGACCCCGGGATGCCGTATTCGTCGTAGGTGTTCTTTGCGATGGTGGCGCCGCGGTATTCAGTTACTGCGACGATGCTTCCTCGCGGATCAGCATGGAGGAACTTACGATGGGCGTTGGAGATCGACGCGCCTTGGTACTCAATCAGCGGATCATCCGCGCCCGGATCGGCGCCGTGAACATAGCGCTTGGCCATAGTGCCATTGCTAAGATACTCTGCGACCAGCGCATTGCCATCATAGAGGTAATTTATTTGACCGTAGCCCGGTTTGTTTGACGTCGTGCGGTAAAGTCTGCCCAACGGATCGTAGTAGAGATTGGCAGCATGGCCATCGCCATCCACCACCCGTACCAGGCGGTTCTCAATATCATAGGTATAAGTGTTGGTACCATCAGAGGTTAGATTGCCATTGGCATCGTAAGTGAAGCTGGCTGAGCTAAGCGCTCTCATATTGATTGAGACCATTGGTCGTGTAGCTGCGATTGAGATTAACGTGACCATCCCAGCTGTAGGCATCATTGCTCTGCGTCTCGCTCGATATCTGCGAGGCCGCATTGCGGGTGTAATTCCAGGTGACGTCAGATGAGCCGTAATGGACATCGAGATCAATCTCTTCGAGCCGCCCAACCGCATCATACTCAAAGCTGCGCATATGATCGCTCAAAGCGTGGTATTGCCAAGACAGCCGATCGGGCAACCCGCGCTGGTTATACCAGAAATTGCCTAGCCAAGTGGAGCCTTGCCTGATCCCCGCAAGCCGGTTGAGCTTGTCGTAATTGTAGCGGAAGACCTGCAGATCAGGATGCTTGATTTCCGTCCGATTGCCGTTGGCGTCGTGCAAATAGTTGAGGTTTCGTCCGATCCCGGATGTGTTGTCATGCGTATGCTTTAACCGCCCGAAGCCGTCGTAGAAATTGACCTGCCCCGGTCCTGAAAGCGAGTCAAAACGAGTGACAAACGGTAACCCACGTAGATCATAGCTGTAGTGGACATCGCGGGTGTGGATCGTGTTGAGACCAGATCGTGCAGGCACGAGCTTCTTGGTCATGCGATTGAGGTTGTCGTATTCGTAATTGATCACCGAGCCATCGCGCTTTACCTGACGAACTCGATTGCCATTGCGATCATAACTGTATTTTTCGCAGTCGTCGCTTGAGCCACGCGCATCGACAGGGCCAGAAACCAGCACACCGCCAATGCTACGTTCGGTTACTGTCCCGATGTTGCAAGGCGCGGTCTCTGCGCCATTTGATTTCTTCGGGAATTGCCAAGCGACGAGCCGCTTAAAGCCATCGTAAGTGTGCTTTGCTAAGTTGCCATTCGCGTCTTTGATTGTTTGCGGGACACGATCGGAACCTTCATAAGTGTAAGTGACATAATCCTGTTGAAGCGGCGTACCTACGGCTCGCTCAATCTTGAGAACGCGGGATTGACCATCATAAGTCGTCTGCTCGATCCGGTCGGGGCCATGCGATCCCTGGGTGCCGAGTGAGCACGCGCTGGTTGGAAGGCTGTTGAACTGTGATGGGTTCATCCGCACGGTTGTACATTGTGGGCGACCCGCGCTGTCATAGCTATATTGGACAACGCTTGTTGCTACGTGATTATTACCTTTTGTAACTACCTTGCTCTTACGGCCATAAGGGTCATAGCTCGTTTCAGTGCTACTCAAGACCGTGAATGATCCACCCCAGTCACTGGGATCAAGTGCTTCACTCTTCCAACTAGACAGTTCGCCAGTCTCAACCTTTATCGGTCGGCCTTCGTCGTCATACGAAGTGCGTGTAGCTGCATGCTTGAGTGGCCCAGTCCCGTCTGGATCGGGAGCGATAGTACCTGCTTGCTTAGCCAGACGCATCATAGCGAACAACAGTTGTGTAGTCCGATGGAGCAGACTGCGCGCTGGCCGCTGAGGTGCTCCCAAAGCTCGCTGAAAGAAGAAGCGCAAAGGCAAATTTGCGTGCGGATAGACCAGTCAGTTTCATCTTACTGTCTCCCACTAATCAGCAGTTCACATAGGTGATGCATGGCGGAGGAGATGGAGGTGGTGTTGGCTCTGGCGGAGGCGGTGGCGGTGGCGGCGTTGGAGGAGCTGCGACCATCAATGGATCAGGGCACGAAGTCAGGCCGGCTTTTGGCTGGGTCTCACTCAGCTTCTTACCCCAGGCACTGTAGCGATAGCAGGTCCGAAGTGATTGCCCATCTGCTGTCACGACCATACCGCGCAGCCACAAGTTGTTGGGACCACTGTCAGGGCCGTAATCATAGGTAGTGACTACCTCATCCGCCGCGCCGCCCGTACAGCCATTTCCGCTCGCCGCTGTGGTCTTGCAGAACTCTTGGGATGTCAGGAGCCAAATGCCGGTTGGCTCTCTGCTGTACCCGCCCGAACTGCTTTTCGTCCAAACATGGCGCTTGGTGTAGAAGAACCGAGTCTGAGGACGAATGCCGTTGGTATCGGCAGGGCCAGTTATCTTGAGCACGCCGCCATGAGTGGGGTCATATGTATAGTTGGTGGTATTGCCTTTCGCATCAGTAGTCGAATTGGGCTTGTTGCAAACCACCTGATTGGAGCAGGTGGAACTGTAGGAAGCGGTCGTTTCGATGCGCGGTGAACCGGGCTGTGAATTCAGAGGTTGAGATGTTTTGATAACATTGCCGCGGCTATCGTAGTCAAGGGTAACAGGCGTTTGGCCATCAGATGCAACGGTCTTTACAAAATTGCGATTGGTTGCCTCATAATGAGCATAGTTACCTCTGTTGTCCGATACCGAAATAGTCGCACCGCCATAGTGCGGGAGGCCAGGCGTTGAGTTGCCTGTTCCTCTAACTCTTCGCGCAGTCCCCCCTGATCCACCAGCAGTCCAGCGTGTGAAGGGCAAATAAGATGGACCGTCTCTGGTGCTATTATTTATGTACTCGATGGTATTAGAATAGAGAGAAGAGTTAGTGATCTTGTTGCGATGATAATTGCGCTCAAGGAGCTTTGGATCAATAGACCCACTCGCCGTCCAATCACCATCGAGAAACCTATAATACTCCGGAGGATTGAAACAGTTGACCATATTTTGGCCACTATCCGAGGCGTTCAACTCAGTGCAGTAAACGTAAACATACGGAGCTTGTGTGCTACCGGCAGGTTGGTAGCGTTTAATCCGTCCGAGGCTGTCCATTGTAAAACGGGTCGTATTGCCCATGTAATCAATGACGTCGGTTTCGTAGTTGAGGCTGCCGATGTATCCGTAATTCGGTCGATAGTTTTCCGCAGGCGAAATCGAAAAGGCGCGCTTCTCGATTTTCACCGATGGCCAAGCTCTGCTGAAATCGCAATACACCAAATCTTCGACGCAATAATCGACCGCAAGATTGACTGCATCGACCTCATCTATTCCTCGATTAAACGCGTTCGAATTGGCTCCGCTGCGCATTTTGAGCATTAAACCGTAGTTCGTTCGAATGTTCGTCGCTGCAAGATCGTTCGTTCCGGCCCCTGTATAGACGTGCTCGCGGCCATCAGGATATGTTACATCCAGGATTTCATTGCTTAAACAATGGGGGCGACCTGTTTCCCGCCTTGATTCATATCGCACCTTCACACCGTCTCGCGTGGTGTAAAGACAGGTGCTACCCAGGTCCTCAAACTTAGCGCCACGTTGGTTCGCAGGCTTCCAAATATTTCCGGACTGATAGAAAGTTTCGCGCAAATGACCAAATCGCACCTGCAGTGCGTTGCCGCCACCATAGAACCGACATCCGCGGCCGTAGTTCAACTGGTCCGCGACATCACAAAGTTGGATAAAGCCCTCATAGCCATTGTAGTGTCCGCCACGAAAATAGCTGCCTTCGGTCTTAACATTGTATGCAAGCGTCAAATTTCCTTGCCCAATGGTGAGGCCTGGAACCGTAATATCTAGGGCACTTGTTTGGATATTTACAAAATGATCATCAACGATTGGCACTTCAGGCGGCGTCAGATCGGTGATGTCATCATTGGCATACTGCGCTAACGCACTGGTCGACGTGAACGCGAGTAGCCCAAACCCAATAACGCTCAACCGCCCAATCCAAGCCTTTCCCACCCTTGACCTCCCGTTTTCATTCGCATCCCGCTGCGAAAGCAGTTTTGACAAACAGCCAAATGAGCGAAGCGCTCAGAGCACCGCATCACATAACAACCGAGCTGAAACACCATGCACGCTCGTAAATCTGTGCGCGATTTCTTGCGGTGCATTGTCAGCAAAACCGCAGAGTTGATCGCGATATACCACCACGTCATTGGTAAGCGCATCGCACTCGGCAACTTCATACCCACTTTCTGCGAACGCTCCCTGAAATGATGGCTTCAGAATAGCTTTGAAGCGTAAATCCCCATTGGGGCGTCCGCTGGTCATTCGATCCATGCAGATTAGCGTTGGTGTTTGTGCATACGCTTTGGATACTAACGAACCTGAAAAGGAAAACGCAATCGAGGCGCTTACCAATGCAACGCAAACAATTGCGCTTGTTTGTTTCGATATTGATCTTCTCATCATTCTCTCAATCACTTCAAAAACTCAGTGCTTGTTTGCAATTCGCACTGCTCTCTCACCGAAATTGTCTGCGCATCCCTAAATCGTTGACAGCTAGAAACAGATATACGGCCCACAGTCGTCCCACGGAGGAGGTGGCGGAGGTGGCGGAGGCGGAGGTGGCGGAGGCGGCGGAGGCGGAGGTGGCGGAGGAGGGGTTGCGCCCGAACAACTCGCGGCAGAGCCATTGGAAGTTGCTAAATATTGCGTCCTATTGCCCGCGTCGTCATAACAAATGGAATGCGTATCATTATTGTTTTGGCCGCCAACCGTTTTGGTGGTAATCAATCGACCCAAAGCATCATATGAGTAAGTTTCTGTGCTTTGCTGAGCATTAGCGGCGTAGGCCAAACAAAGAGCAGCAAGCGATGACCCCACGTACAAAGAATGTCGGTTCATTTTTGCTCTCCCCTTTGACTGCATAAGAGTATTTTGAAGTAAATAGGTCAAGTCGAAAATTTCCTAGAGTGAGCATCCATCGCAATACGATAGGTTGTCCGCACATTTTCTGTTCTCGGTCCACGAGGACCAAGCCGAAAGCTAGGGGAAGCTGTTCCATAGGAATACAGAATCAAGATGGCTTGAGTTTTGAGGGCGGGAACAAAGACAGAAAACAAGGCAATTTGCTGACGGAAGCGCTGCAATCAATTTGCACTCGAGACGAGATCAAATTCTGATCTCGCACCAGCATTTTCAGCCCGAAAAAATTACCGATCTGATGCTTCTCAGCAGAATTATTGTTAATGCTCTGGCATAAGAAAACGTCCAAACACGGTCCAGTTTTGGACGTTCGAGCACAACGAGACCGCGTCCGAAAGCAGTCACTCACCTTCCGGTCTTCAATGTCCGGTTTTTGGGAGTGAAAGCGGACGTTAAGTGCATATCGGAAAGCCGCCCAACCTGAAGACCGTGCCTTCACCTACGGAGCTTTCTGCATCGAATAGTAAACTCGACTGTTTCGCCATTGTTGTGACAATATGTAGACCCAAACCTTCTCCGTCGTCATCGCTTTCATTGCGCTCATAGGGTTCCTTGAAACGTGCCAATTGCGCTTCGGTTAAGCCACTCCCGCCGTCACGAACCTTGATTGAGGCACTATCGCCTTCTTCGACACACAAAACTTCTACTAAACCTTCATCGGTGTATTTGATTCCGTTGGAGATAAGGTTGGACAGCATGCGAACTAGTGCGATGGCGTCAGTTCTTACGGTCGCCGCAGAGGGGTCGAATCTCAGTTCCAGTCCTTTTGCCTTCGCTTCGGCACCGAACATCCGCTCGAGATTGTCGAAGACGACTTGGATCGGAACTTTTTCGGTTGGTGCCACATGTTCATCCGCACCATCTGCACTCGGCCTTGTGCTCCTAAGTGTGTAGCCCAGCACGACATTGAGATATTCCAAACCCGATGCCAGTTTGCTTTTGAGATCAGGATCAGATGTTTCGGCCTGTTCGAGCGCGAGTTGCAGGCTAGTAAGCGGTTGCCGAAGATCATGGCTGGTCATGGCCAATCGCTCTCTATGCTTCTCAGCCAAGACCTTTGCACGGTCTCGATCTCGTTCAGCCTCGAGCTGAAGCCGTGTTGCGGTCAGGCTTTCTTGCGTTGCTGCCAATTCGCTGTTTAACGCCGCATCGCGCTGCTGGCGCAGGACAAATGTTTGACGCAGCATCGCAGCGGAAAACACCGAAGCATCCAGCAACTGCAAAACCTTCACCGTCGCGATCACTTCAAAGTTGAAGCCATATTCCCAGAGGAATCCGTTGGCGAGGCTATATGCTAAATAGCTGAGAAAAATCCCAACCCCAGCCACAAAAAACCACCTTCCATCGGTCCTTGCTTTGAACGCCAAGACGATGAATGCGACGCTCAGAAAACCAAAGATCACGCCGATTCCTGATATACCATAGCGGTACAGTTCCGTTACGCCCCAGATCGGATAGGAAAGGCCGTAGAGAAAAACGAAAAGAATGAAGATGGCAGGGACTTTGGATAGGATTGGATGGCGGTTTCTGAGGTTCAGAAACGAGGTCATAAAGAGCAGGTAGAACACCACCATAATCACCTGCCAGAACATCCGCGTATAGACATTCCAAATACTATCACCCGAGTATAAGAATAAGCTGAAGTATCCATCCTGTTGCAGGTTAAGACATATCATTCCTAAAAGGAAAACGGCATAGAAACGAGCAGGTCGAGACTTAAGTAGAAATGACAAAAGTACTAGAAAAATAAGAAGGGTGACGCTCACTCCATAGAACATTAGATTGATTTTGGAGTGCTTAGTCCGATGATCCGTCAAAATGGCCTCAGACCTCAGATACATTGGGAATGCGCTGTCACCGCTTTTTGATTCGAATTGAACCCATAATCCGACCGTTTCTTGAGGCTCTAGAACGATAGGATTGGAAGCAAGGAAGAGTTCTGGACGTAGACGATCTTTGATCTCAACGGCCGGTTCTCGAGAATCCAAGATGAGCTCCGGTATGCCAGCGCGCTCCAAATAAACCGCGTAGCCCCTATTCGTGAAATGCTCCGAATCCAGAACCCTACTTATGCCGCTTTCCGACGCATTTTTGATCCGCACATAAGCCCAAAGCCGCTCGCCCATCTTTTCTTGAGTGACTAGCTCAAATTCTGGCGCCTCAAGCGCATTTTGCGCCACACTTTGTCGCTGCGCATTGTCTTGGAAATCGAAGGTATGATCGCCCACGATTAGCAAGTGTGGAATGATATCTACATCATCATTGTCCGTGTTTAGCTCGAGCGTCTGCGCAGCAATCGGTGTAATGCCGAGCACAAAATACAAGACAATGGCAAACCACGGGCATAGGGTTGCTATGCTTTTGAGGAGAGGT
The DNA here is from genome assembly GCF_057364945.1 of Erythrobacter sp. SN6-5. Taxonomy (NCBI): domain Bacteria; kingdom Pseudomonadati; phylum Pseudomonadota; class Alphaproteobacteria; order Sphingomonadales; family Erythrobacteraceae; genus Erythrobacter; species Erythrobacter sp. SN6-5. The sequence continues at coordinate 814,986 of NZ_CP200282.1, read as the reverse complement.
ACGCTTGTCATTGCCGATTGGCCCACATCACGCTGTGATCGCGGATGATCACGCGGTTGTTCGTGACGGTTTGCGCGCGATCCTCGAAGAAGCTTCTGACGTCAAAGTTGTGGGTGAGGCGGAAAACGGCTTGGAAGCGATTTCGCTGGCCAAGGAATTGCAGCCGGCATTGCTTACCCTTGATGCAGGCATGCCCCTTGCCAAGGGTATGGAAGCGTTCGTTGAAGTGCGCCGGTGGAGTCCGCAGACTCGCGTTGTTGTTATTACGGGCTTTACTGCCAAAGGACATCTTGCCGATTGGATCGCCGCAGAGGTTGATGGGTTGTTTCTGAAGTCGGACGCGCCGGATGAAATGCGCAAGGGATTCAAAGTTGTCTTGAACGGCGGCTCCTATGTTTCCAAAGATACGCTTGCCGTACTGGAAAAGCTGTCCAAAGCAGCTCCTTTGACGTCGCGCGAACGCCAAGTTTTGCATTTGATTGCCGACGGATACAACAATATCGAAATCGCGCAGCGTTTGGGCGTGAGTGCCAAAACGGTCGACAATCATCGCACCCGACTGATGGCCAAGCTTGATGTTCACTCGGTCGCTCAATTGATCGCTTATGCTCTGAAAGAAGGCCTGCTGGACCAATCCAGCCAATTGTAGCCTCCTCGAAATCATAGCGCGCCTCCTATTGCCGAAACAGACCTTGGCCTGCCGATCTGAAGAGGGATAGTCCCTCATTTTCCTCGCCAAACCAACCAAATTCGGCTCCAATAATACAATATGAGGGATCCGCCTCACGACAGCTCAAAAACCTCTAACTATCCCGCTCCCGTGAATGACATCAGGGAGAAAACATATGCGCAGAATTTTGATGGGGGCAGCGGCCGTCGTTGCGGTGTCAGCAACGATAGTGACTCCGCAAACGGTCAAGGCAGACGATTGCCTGCTCGACCGCGACAATGATGGCAATGCCGATGACAACATTACATTCCGCGACAATGATGGTGGAGCGGACTCGTTAAATCGCGACAACAGCGTCGCCTGCGGAGTGGGTGCCCGAGCTACAGGCTCTAGCTCCATTGCAATAGGCAATCTCGCATTGGCCAATGGCGCAGGTACGATAGCCATTGGCGCCGATTCCGCAGACAGCGGCACCAATGGAGCAAGAGCCTCCGCTCAAGACTCAATCGCAATCGGTCTGGATGCGATTGCCAATGGCGGGAGAGGAAGTATTGCTATTGGCGCACGCACTGTGGGGGGCGCCGCAGGGGCTGCAACAGCGGTTGGACACGAAGCGCTAGTAAGCGGCGTGAATGGAACCGCCATTGGTCAGAGAGCCGAGGCGACTCAAGAAAGCGCGACTGCACTAGGTTCAAGTGCCGAAGCTTCTAGCACGTTCTCTACCGCCGTTGGTTCCGGCTCAGAAGCATCGCAGAACAGAGCTAGCGCTTTTGGCGTTGGGGCTTTTGCAAGAGGCACCCATTCCACCACTATTGGCGCCAATTCAACTGCTACGGCAGAAAATGCCAGCGCCTTGGGTTATTTGACGCAGGCCACGGGGCTGCGATCCACCAGTATTGGTGCGCTTTCAAGAGCTACTGCCACCAATGCGGTTGCGCTGGGCGTGGACTCAGAAGCCACTCAGTTCGAAGCGACAAGCATTGGGTATTTCGCTAGGGCTAGCAGTGCGCACGCGACTGCAATTGGAGGACGCGCCAATGCAACGGGAGTTGGATCCATTGCAATTGGCGGAGACGGTGATGACCTCTTTGGCGATGGAGCTCAAGCGACCGGTTCTGCCTCCATTGCGCTTGGCACGGATGCTACAGCATCGGCTGATGATGCCATTGCGCTTGGTGTGGATTCTGTTGCGAGCAGTCAGGATGCGAGTGCTGTGGGGTCTGGTACGAATGCGATTGGTCAGGAGGCGTCTGTGTTTGGCGCAAGGGCGCGGACCAATGGCGCTTTGGCAACGGCTGTGGGTGCGCGCTCGGTCGCGACTTCGAACGGGACGTCGGCCTTTGGGACGGGTTCACGGGCACGGGCCTTGAACGCGACCGCTATTGGCAACTCCGCTCTGGTAGAAGGCGCTTTCTCAACCGGCATTGGGACTAGTGTGAACATCGCTGCGACAGCCAACTCAGCGGCTGCGGTTGGTTTTCAAGCCAATGTCAGCGGCAGCGCGGGTACAGCGGTGGGCAGCTCAAGCGAGGTAACCGCACAATTTGGTACCGCTGTTGGCCGCGAGGCGAGCGTGACGCACAACAATTCGACCGCAGTTGGCTTTCAGGCAGCGTCCACTGCGAACAATCAGGTTGCGCTGGGCGGAGATGGATCCTCGGTGCGGATTGGCGACATTGACGCCTCCACGGCTGCGCAGGTTGGCCCCGTGGATGCAGTGACCGTCGACGCGAATGGCACGCTTGGCCGCCAGAGCGTTGCAACCGCCGCCTCAGTCGACAATGTCCGCCGCGCCCTCAACACCGTTTCACAAGTGGGAACCGCTCAGTTCGATGCGCTGTCAGGAAGGGTGAACACTTTGTTCGACCTCACCAGCACAATTGACCGCGATGCACAGCGGGGCATTGCTTCCATCGCTGCGCAAGCCTCTCCGCACTTCCCAAGTGCAGCGGGTAAAACCAGCTATGCCAGCAATGTCGCGACGTACCGCGGCGAAGTTGGTTTCTCCGCTGGACTGATGCATCGGTTCGAAGGCGACTTCGCCATCACCGCAGGGGTAACCTACGCAGGCGGCAACTCCACCAGCGTGCGGGCAGGCATCGCAGGAGAGTTCTAAAACTCAAGACTATTGGGTCAGGAGTAAACCTCTCCTGACCCATTCTTGCTCTTTCGAATGTCTGTATTTGAGTCGTTTGCCGAATAGCTGCTTTTGAGACGGTCACTCAACTAACGGACATCGCGACCGGGCCCACTGCCAGAAGGACGATCAGCACCACTCCTTTCTTTGAGGCGCGTGAGATCGCGACCCAGCTCGCGTGTTAGGCGCTGTGCTTTTTTCAGGACATCGCTGTTGCGTTTCAGGCTGTCGCGCTTTTCGCTCAGATGGCGATGCACTATTGTATCGCGCTCTTGTTGGTCACGCTTCGATGCTTGAGAAGCTTCAAATTCGTTTTGCTTCTTCATCTTGCTGTGAGCGCCAGTGATACGATCAAACAAACCGCGCAACCCCTTATTGAAGCGGGCTTGTCTAATTTCGAGCTCCCTGAATGCGCGTTTTTCGTGACGATCGCTCAGGGCATGTCGCTCAGCTTGGTGTTTTGCGGTGAGTTCCCACACTGCACGCTCCTGCTGCTCCAAAAGGCGCTTGCGTTGTTGGGCTTGCGCCTTTTCGAGTTTTTGAAGGCTAGGAATGACGCGTTCAGCTAAACTCGCCTGCGCTTGGTCCAGCGATGGCAAAGCCTTGGCTTCGCCAAGACGATTGCGCACGTCTTTGGTTTTTACGCCGCACCATCTCGCGATGGCATAAACCTCGCCATTGATGTCGGTAGCGACAAAGCCACGACGATCTCCCCTAGCCAAAGCAAGGCCATGTTGCTGGAGCGCATTACCAAAAGACTTCTGATCGTCTGATTGTTTCCAGCACGATTGGAAGATGGCTTTGAGTTCACGAGAATCCTGCCCAACCCGCTTGGCTTGTTGCCATTCAGCAAGTGTCAGGTTCTTCGGGTCTCGCAATGCGGGTTGAATGAAGCCACCCGGCATTTCCCAACCTCTATCAAGATAGATTTCCTTCGAGAGCTCCATCAGCTTGCGTTTTGTGAAGGCTAGGGGAATGGCCCTCATCTCTTCGCAATCAATGCGGCTCCATACGACATGACAATGCCTGCGGTCGCCTTTCTCATGGAAGACCACAGCTCGCGGCTGGCCAGCAAGGCCGAGCCGTTTTTCCGCTTCTGTTATCGTGTCCAGGAAAACATCAGTTCCAACCTTTTCAGAAGCCGGAGGATTAAGACTGAGCGAGAACAGGTATTTTTGGCAGCGCGTTCCGCGTGCTGTCGCTTCCGCTTCTTTGAAAGCTGAGGCCAGATCATCGCCAGAGAAGCCGGAAATCTCCTGGACGGTCACATGCTCATTCTCAGGGCTCATCAAATGGCGAGCCAAGTTTTGACCGCCCCCGCGTGAATTGCCGACAAAGATCATGGCGCACGCTCCTGTAGGCCTAGGGCCTTAACGAGAGACTCGCGGATGAAGGCTATATCGCCAGCAGCATCTTCAATCGCAGCCTGCGTCTGATGTGGCAGCTCCAGCGTTCCGCTATTCGCAGCCCGAGCCAGTTGGTTCAGATTGTTAGAAAGCTGAGAGCGACCAAGCGCACCCAGCACTCGCCCCAGTTCCTCAAAGTCCTTGATGGGACGTTTGCCTCGTGTGCGATGCGCAGAGGCCTCTTCGCCGATACAGCGGGCTCGCACATAGGCGCTGAGCGTCAAGTCACCCGCCTTGCGCTCAAGCTCTAATCGCTCTTCTTGTGTGAAGCGCACAGATACAGGCTTACCATAATCAGGCTTTTCTCGCTTGCTACCAGCCGCCTCATTGAAAGTCTCGTGAACCGAACCCGTCATGGTTTCGGCCCATCATTTCCCTTCAAGTCAGAAGCTTTGAGATGGTCGTTCCATTGTGCTAAAGTATCAAAAAGCGCGTTCGAAGTCTCTCCTTCTAGGTGCGCCATTTTGGTGTGGTGCTTTGAGATCTCAGATCTCGGCGCGTGCCACACTCCACACGCCTCTCACAAAGCAGCCGTCACTCGCATGCACCTTCACAAGTCCCGCAATTACGCCGCTTTCCTGAATGAGAGCAGCCGACCGCCGCGCTGTTTGATCGATTTGGACAGCCAGCCGCCTTTTTGCCGTGAGGTGATTTCTTTGAGTTCTGCCGCCGCGCGTTGCAGGGATACCTGCTCCGCGATCAGTGCCTTGTAGATTTTGTCAGAGGTACGGCGGCGGCGCACGGCATCGCTCGGGTCGATAAAGCCCTCCGCCATATTGATCAGACGATCGGCCGTTTCTTTAAGGGCGCTCCGCGCTTCATCATCGCTGCCATCGTCATTCGCGTCGATCGGATCCTGTGCGCGCACTTGTTTGTCGAGCCGCGCGGTGAGAGCGTCCAATTGCGCTGGCGAAATGCTCGCCAGGGAATTGAGGTGCGTGCGGGCAGACGCGATACTTTCCAGAACCGCCCGTTCGCTCAGAATGCCGAACTCCTGGAAGCTGGCGAGCGCGCGGTATCCACGCTCAATCTCGGTCGGCTCGTCAGAGGCGAGCTGCTCGCACGCCTTGGCGACCGTTTCCCACGCCTGCCAGCGGTAAACCCAGTCAAGGCCAGTGCCCTTGATGTTCTGCATGCCCATGATGCGATTGGTTAGGCCCGGTGGGGTGCTGTCGGCGACCAGGCGCACAATCGCCTCACCCTTCGTATAGGTGTCGCGTACCGGCAGCAGCTTGGCCTTGAAGGCTTTGCTCAGCAGCGCGTGCATTTGTGCATCAAGAGTAGCCGGATCGCCGCCTTCGGCGACCGCTTGCTGGAGCTCGGCGAGGGCGCGCGTGTTTTCTGCCATGGTTTCGTAATGCGCGAGAATGGCCTCGTAGTTTTGGACGCCGGCGCCGCTCAATGTCTCGGCGAGCTGGCTAGATTTGGCCGCTGCAATCGCGTCTGCCGCGCTCAGCACATCTGCCTGCGGTGCAAGCATAGCTGTCAGCAGTCCATCGAGGCTCGCCTGGTTCTGAGCGATGCGCTGATGCTTGGTCAGGGCTTCCAATTTCGCCAGTGGCTCGGTGTCATCTTCAAATAGGGTGAGGTTGGCGGCATAGGCCTCCCATTCCTCGTTGATGAAGCCAATCAGCCCCTCGACATTCGATCCGATCAGCACGTGGCGGTCGGCCGCGACATCATGCACCAGCATGCGCGCGAACACGCGGCTACGCGGAACGCGGTCGGCGCGATTGTTGACGACGGTACTGATGAAGATCTCTGGGTCTTTCGCAAGGTCATGTTCGGCCATGCCCATCCGGTCCCAATTGCCCATCGCGCCAAAGCGTTCATTGGCCGACATGCCCATGATAAATTCCAGTGTGCGGCCATTGATCGTGGAACGCGGATAGGTCTTGAGCACGCCCAAATCGGCTACCACCCGGTCCGACATTTCGCGCACGCAATAATCGTGGCCCAGACCCAGCTCATCGCCCATCGCGGTTACCAGGGCGATGTTATAGGGGTGCTCTTCATAGGGGAAACGGTCGAGCAGATCCTGATGCACCAGTCCGGCTTCTTTCCAGCCTACAGTGCGCATGTCTGTCTGGCCTTTGGCCGCGCCCTCTTGCAGGATAGGCAGCATTTCCTCTTCGGTCGTGAGCAGCTGCGATCCGTTCGGAATGAACTCGCACATGACCTCTGGAATATTGCGTCCAGCCGGGCCTTGGACGTCCTCATGATCGGGATAGGTGTTGGTGATAGTGCCAATATCGTCGCGCATCCAATCCTGCTGCAGCACGCGAACATAATCGGGATTGAGGCCCATGCATTCCCATAGGAACACGCGGGTTTTCAGACCCTTGGAGGTCTTCATCAGGTTGAATTGCTCCCAGATGGTCGCCTTGTCATAGGGGCGGAACAGGAACATTTCGGTGAGGCCGCCAAACGGCGTGCCGATCAGGAACATTGCCTCGCAGCCAGTGGTTTTGGATACGATAGAGGGGCCAACCGCATTCATCAGGCCTGCCTTCAGCCGCTCCGTGCCGGATTTGCCGCGCGTGCCCCAACCGCCCAGCACCAGGCTCAGCGATTTGCGCAGACGCCGAGCGTACCAGCCAAGCGCGATATGCCGGGTGAAGAACCACAGGCTGGCGGCGATAAGGAAGATCGCCAGCTCGATGAGATTGTTCTCATAGACCGTGGAGGCATAGACCAGAGCCTTGTCCGCGAGAGGGGCGAGCGTATCGATCATGCTGGCTCCTCCGCCCCGAAAAACTTGGCGATTTCGGGATTGGCTGGGCTGTCCGCGTCATAGCCGCGAAACGTGGTCTCGACCCCATGGTCGCGCAGGGCCTCAAGGAATTCCGCAGGCTCTCGGTTGCGCTGATTGGCGAGCGGCGCAGACCCGCGCGAGATGCGCCAGAATGCGCGCGCGCGGCTGTACAGGCCAGCGAGCGGGGTCAGGGTTGTGATCCCGGCACTGGTGAATATCTCAATCGGCTCGCCTTGGTCCAATGCAGCCAGCACCATATCGATCAGTGGCAGGTAATTGCGCCAGCCGCCCTCGCTGCTTTCAAACAGGGGTTCGCCCGGAACTTTAGTGGGGGCGAGTTCGGCCATGCGTGCGCTTGGGGCCAGTATCGCGCCGAAATAATGGCGTCCGGTGGTGTGAATATGCGCCTGGCGTTTATCGGTGGCGGAATTGCGCCCTTCGAACAGGACGCGCCACAGCCGCCGTTTGATCCATTCGCCACGCTGAATGCGCGGACGGCGACCGGTCTTAAGCGAGAGGCCAAAATCGTTCTGAGCGAGCACGGCCATCACCCTACCGACCTGCTCACTGTCTTTGTCGAGCCAAGGTTTGAGTGCTTTGATCGGGCGGATTTCCGCCTCCAACTGGTCGCGGGTGACCTCTCGGATGGCTTCGGCAATCTCGAGCGCATCAAGGTCTGACATCAGCCATGCCCGTTCAGCCGCGTCATCAGCCCAGCGCAGCAGCTTGGGCGAAAGGCGGCGCGCCTGAAACATGGCAATATGCTGGCGGATTTGAGCGATGGTCTGGTCACATCCCAGATCGTCCGACTGGCGGCAGAAGGCGGCAAGCGTTGATGCTGCATCGAGTGTGATACGCAGCACGAATTCATCGCTGTCATGAGCCAGAATATGGCCGATATGTGCGGCGTAAATGTCCGGCGTCATCGCCCGCAGCATGCGCGGGACATCGGCGAAGATTGCGGCGCGAACTTGCGTGTCGCTATCATCGCGCAGGGCGACAATCGTCTCAGCCGCGACAGGCTTTGGCAGCAGGTGCAGTGTATCGGCGAGCGATTGACGCACGGCGCCGCTTTCGTCTTCGCCCAGTTTCTTCAGCAACCTCGCAAACGCTTCATCGAGCGCAAAGTTTGCGCTCAGCAGGCGCACCAGATGGCGACGCAGGAACAGCTCATTGTCCGCCGCACGCGCCAGCTTGGCCGAGAGCGGCTGCTTCAGCCGAGCGTTCACTGCGGTCGCTATGGACTTGGGCGAAAGCGCGAGCAGTGCGTCAAAGGCGGCGCATTGCACCCATACATCTTCGCTTTCATCCAGGCACACCCGGCGCGTCGCGCTCAGTACAGCCTCCAGCCAGGCGCCAAAGGGCCAATGGTCGATTTGCTTGGCGATGGTCGCGAGGCAGGTGTGTGCGGCGTAGCGGATGCGCGCATCCCCGCGCCAGCTGCGCATCGCGTCCAGCAGATCGTCGAACAGATCGACGAAGAATGCGGTGTGGACCATCATGGGGTCAGCCGCGACCGCATCGGCGGCGATCAGGCCGAGCCGCTCAACCGCATGGGCCAGGGCGCGCTCGCGTTCACCAACGCGTTTATGGAACCGCTCAACCGCCGCATCGGCATCGAAATAGGTATCGAACGCCTTGCGGTCGCTGTTCAATTGCTTGCGGTCCGCTCCCAATGCACGGGCGAAATCAAGGATCGCGGCGCGCTGTTCGGCCTGGTCAATGGCGTTGGCGTGGCGGGTCTGAAACTCGCGCTCGGCATTGGCCAGTGCGGCGATGGAATCGCTTTGTTTGGTGCAATATCGCGCGAGCAATTCGGCGTGCGTACGTGGATCGGCAAATTCACTTTGCTTGGACGCCATCGCCAAGATTTCAGCGTGTACATCCTCGAAAACGGGGCGCATTTTAGGCGCAAGGCCGAGCTGCCAAGCGGTCCGCAAGCATGCGCTCCTGAGGCGCGGCGAGCCCAGCTTCAATCTTGGCGTGGACGCTCATGCCGAGGCCTCCACCAGACATGCGGCCAACTTTGCGCGTAAGGCGCCGTCTTCGACCATTGCGGCGCGCAGGCCAGCGGAGATTTCGATATGGACAAAACCGTCAAACCCGGCCTCACGCAGCAATTGCCCCTGAGCATTCGAGAGCGCGCCCAGCTCCCCAGTGTCGCCGGGATAGACGAGCACAGGAACGGGCGCGAAGGCGATGCTTAGGCAGTCCGCCAGATCCAGCAGCCGCTCGCTCGGTTCTTCGGTGCCATTGCTGAGGATCATGCCGGCGCTCTGCGCAGCTATGCTGTCTCGGCGTTCCCCGTCGAACCCGTGCAACTGCACGTTCAGGCCGTTTGGCGCGGCTTCAGCAAAGCCAAGTGCGAAGGCGCTGAACAAATGATCCTTGGTGCGGACCAGATCGAGCGCGTGCTCGCACCCGCTGATCTTGCGACGCGGCGCAGAATTCCAGGCGGCGGCCTGCGCGCCTGTTTCCAGAAACAAAGCGGAAGCGAGACTACCGGTGTGGCGGTCTGATCCGCGGTGCGGCGCGGCGATCGCCAGCGGTCGAGCGGCTCCTTCGCGGACCCAATAAATTCCGCGTGCCTGACAATCGCCAGTGCCTTCACTCAGCAGCACAGCGTCCGGCGCGTCGGGCACGGCCGATGCCTTAAGGCCCATCCCTTCAAGGTCTGCCAAGCCACCTTTGTTGCCGCTGAGCAGCTCTGCAAAGGCGCTTTGCGCGCGGGCCAGCTCAGCATTGCCTGCCATGGCTGTGCCCTGAACCCCGCTAAATGGGGGGAACAGATAGGCCGCGCCCGCGACAATCGCCGCCGCTGCACCGCCCGCCAATATTGGCTTCGCGCGGCTCATGGCGCGCTTCCTTCACCAAAGCTGTCCGAGATATCGTCGCGCGATGCCTCATATAGCACCAGCATAGTGTAATCGCGCCCGCTAATGCCCAATGGACCAACCGCGCGCCATTGATTGCGGCCAAGATGCAGGCGCTCATCGCGTGTCAGCATATCGGTTGGAAACGCATTAGGCTCAGCCATCCGTTCGCGCGTTTCATCGTTCAGCCGTTGGTAAGCCGCCAGAGACTGAGACCCGAGATAGGTGTGCTGTTCAAAAACCTGCACATCGACACCCAGAATGCCGCGGTCAATGTCGAACATTTCCAGCTCTAGCCGCGCAGCGGGCGTTGGGCTTTCGACCAGCAATTGGTCTTGCTCGGCAACCAATTCTGGCTGTGTGCGGAAGAACCGCCAAGTGTTGCCCGAGGCAAACACGACATCGGGGGAATCCGCCTGAAGATAGGCATCATGGACGGAAATTTCTTCGCCATTTGCGCCGATCCAGCGCATCCGCAAGCCGTAAACAAAGCCGTTCTCCAGGCCGCGGACGTCTTCTGTTACTGAGGGGGCGAGCAGGATTTTGGCCTTGGTCGCCAGCTGGGAAAAGCTGAAGGCGAGCGGTTCATTCTCTGGAATGCGGTAGACAATGGAGCGCTTAGAAATGCGGGCATCGCGCGCGGTGATATCGCGCACATCGGTAAGATAGCTGGCGAGCGGAAGTGCGTATTCGCGTCCGGCCCAGCCAGATGCCAGCGCCAGCAAAGAAAACACCAGAGTCTTGGCAAGCTGGGATAAGGTCATTCCGCCCGCTCCCCGATGCCAGAGAACATCAACCAGCCAAAGGCATAGCGCCGTTCGCTGGTGCTTTCGATATAGCGCAGCGACATGCTGGGGCGGGCCTCCATGCCCGCCTGATGGTGGGCATTGGTAACCGTTTCAGCGCGCAACCCGGCGCTGCGCAGGGCCGAGATAACCTCGCCAAACGCGGGCTGTTCTGGCCCGATCCGATCTTTCGCAACGAGCACATCAACACCGCCCTGATAATCGACCGCCTCGCGTGGGCGGGCGCGCAGTTGGAATATCATGGGGTCAGCCACGCCCTCTTGGCTGCGGACCCATTCCTGCCATGTTACATCAAAGATTGTGTTCGGATCGCGCAGGAAACTGTCGCTTCGAGTGGCGACAAATAATGCGCCGGAGTTCCATTCGCGGTGCACCGCTACGCCAATTCTAGCGGGTAGGACACCGCGTGAGTTTTCGAAGGTCAAAACTGCCTTTTGTGGCTCTTGCCCCTCGGCGAGGAAGATATTGCCTTCATCGCGGCCAGCGGCAGACAGGCTCCAGTGTATTTTGGAGCCGAAGCGGCAGCGGGTGATGTCCATGCCGGCCATTTGCGCCGCCGCACTGGCGATCTTAGGTGCTTCACCAGCGCGCACGCGCTCAATCATGGGCGCGGCAATTTCAAACCGGGCAAAGGCCAGCTGAGGCAGGTCGTTCCAATGGCTGTCTTCGGCCGCACTGCGGGACAGAGTGCACACTTTGGGCTGCTCCGCTCGTCGAGCGGGCGCGGTCAGGCTGGCGATATGGCGCAAGGACGCCTCGCTCAGCTCCAATGTCGCGTAATCACCGCGCAGTCCGCGCCCTTCGCCAGCCAGGCTGACTTTTAGGTCAGGCGCAACTTGGCGCAGCGCCGCAACATTGGCGGCGGCGGCTGCGCCATCGGCAAAGGCAAAGCGTGAGGCAGAGCCCGGACCTGCTGCGCTGATCACAATATGTGCGGTCTCAGTCGCATCGATGAATATCTGCGCGACATTGCTGTCGCTGGTTCGACCGGCTGGCGCAGGCGCGGCGAGCACCAGCCATCGAGCATCCTGATTGCGCTGCAAGGCGAGGGCGGCATTGGCGAGCCCTGGCATGGCCGTCGGGTCGGGCAGAATAATCGCCTCGTCGCGTGCAGCATTGGGGTCAAACACCAGCAATTCTGCGCCTTTGTCGTCATCGCGGATGATCGCCAGGCGTCCATCCTCGATCCTGAGCAGACGCCAACCGCTGGCGCGTTGGTGGAATTCCGGCGCGATTTCAGGCACGCCTTCTTCGATCAATTCGACCAATCGCGAGAGGGTTCTGCGCCCCTCATTCGACAGGGGCTGGGCCGCGCCGCGCATCATGCGGGTGTGCGCATCGCCAACCGCGTTCACGATCAGTGCGTTGAGTTGGGGCGAATGGCCAGATCGCAGACCGTCGGCTTGGATAGGTCCATCGTTCCACGGTGCGCGCGCGGTCGCAGCGGTCAGCGTGAACCCTACGAAATTGCCGATCACTGCGCCTAGCCAGGCTGACCTGCAAGGTTGAGCGGGCAAGGCGCGGGAAGATGTCTTTATCATGCGCTTTGATCGCGATCAGTGTGGAGAGCAAATAGCCGAAACCGAAGAAATCGGTCGTCTTTACGTCTATACCCTGCCACACGATGAACCAGCCCAGCGCCATTTTCCAAGCGAAGCTGATGTTGAAGAATAGCAGCAATTTGCGCCCGCCCTCTAGCGTGACATTAGCCATAAACGGCAGCTGCAGGATCATTCGCGCGATGCAATAGATCAGGATGGCTTCGCCGAACGAGGTCAGGATTTTGGTCGGCTGATACCATTGCAGCGCGATTAGCGCCGGGATCAGAATACCGGAGAAATCCCAGCCATATTTGACGTTGTAATGGCTCGCGATCAGCGCAGTCAGTGTCAGGATGATATAGGCTTTGGGACCGGCGAGGATCGAGCTTGCCAGCCCTTCATAGAGGTAGAACACGCCGCTGATGCGGAAATTGGTAATCTCCATCAGACCGTAACGCACGATCAGATAGGTGAGGCCAATCGTAACGCAGGCCATCGGCAGGCCGCGCTTCAGCCCCGGCTTCCAAAACTGGTTCGCCATCAGCGAGATGATGACGAGGCCGAAGCTTTGCAGATTGTTTTCCCAATCGATCCGCCGGTCAAAGTTTTCCTCTAGCCAGCCGGAAAATTCCGGCAGCAGCAGGCCATCAAATGATAGCCGCACTGCGATGCTGGCGAGTATGAGGCCCATAAAGCGGTCGCGGCCAAACAAGCTGGGGAATCGGCCCGGCGCGAGCTTTTGAGAAAAAACCCAGACGATGAGGTAAGCGACCACCGCCTCGACGCTGATCACGAGCGCCGCAAACGGCTTCACGATCATCAGCGGTACGAGATAGCCCGGCACCACCAGACCTGACAGCACCCAGCCATAGCGCAGGTTGAAAAAGCACATGACGAACACACCGATCCACACGGTCGTGATGATCGATCCGGCCAATCCGCCTTCAGGAAATATGGTGAGAGGAAAAAGGTCCACGGCGCGCTCGTCTCAGCCCTGCTCCGCTGCTGTGCCAGCCGAGACAGGCGCGGTTCCGCCAGCCAGCGCGCGCGCGGCGCGCTTGACCAGCTCAGCAGGCTCCACTGGCTTTCGGGCAATATCGACCACGCCCAGGGCGAGGTGCTGCTCGGTCAGCTTCTCTTCGGTTGCAGAGGACACGATCATTACCGGCGGGCGATGCGCGTCGCTCTCCGCTAGCAGACGCAGGAATTTGATTCCGTCAATCTTCGGCATGACAAGATCGAGCAGGATCAAGTCAAAGCGTGTGGCCTTCACCTGTTTAAGGCCCGCATCTCCGTCGCTCGCCACGTCGACTTCATAGCCTTCGAGTTGCAACGTCAGCTGCAACAGCCCCGCCAGAATGGGATCGTCATCGATCACCAGAATACGCGCCGCCATCAGCCGACCCCTCGCAAATCTACGTTAAAACCAAAGCCATTGGACTGGCTGCCCCAATAGGAAACGCTGGCCGACCAGCGCGTGACCTTGGCCATACCTTCGCCAATCACGCGGTATTCGCCGACCGCGCCTTCTTCGTAATTGGCGATCAGCCACAATAGCCGGTCAAAGCCGATCCCAAAGCCGCCAGAAATCCGGATGTGTGTGCGCCCTTGCAGCTCCTCGAGCTTCAGTTTGACCACGCCGTGCTGCGGCGTATCGGCGATCACCACGCGCAGCATTGCGACCAGCATATCAGCCAGCGCATTGGGCTCTGCCAGAGTGAAACCGCTGACGCTTGGGTGCTCCGCTTCGATAATAACGCCCAGCTCATCTGCCAGAGTGGAGGCGCGGGCAATCGCATCTTTGGCAACAGCGGCGGCGTCCACTGGATAGCAGGCCTCGGTCAGGTCACGCGTTTCAGAGCGGATCAAGCCAGCAACTTCGTCAAGGCGGCTGGTGGCGCGGCGGGCGGTTTCGCTAATGCGTTCAACCACGCTGCGCACTTGCTCGCTGGCCAGGCGCTCATCACTGGCGAGCTGAGAGCCAAGCAGGATCGCTTCAAAATCATTGCGCAATTGCAGATCGATGAATTTCGCCACCGCTTTGCGCAGGTCAGCGGCGCGGTTCACATCGCGCATATCAATCGCTTCCAGCACCAGAATACGATCCGCGCCGTGCGCATGGCTGACAGGTGCGGCGAGGCGCAGCATCCGCTCGCTCTGGCGATTGCCGTCGCCCAGATCACGCATCGGCATGCGCATTTCAGAGCCGTTGAGCATCAGGTCTTCGATCAGGGCCTCGACACGCTCTGCATCGAGTTCAGTGAGCGCCAGCAAAGCCTCTGACAGCGAGGTGTCGAACAGGTTGAGCCCTGCCTCACGGTACAGCTCCTGCATCGCTTCATTGGCGTGCAGGGGAGAGCCGATCAGGTGGAAGATGATAACCGCGGTGTCGATCGTGTCGAACCCGCGGCGCACTTGCTCAGATTCGTTGGCGACCAGTGCGATGGCGCTTGCGACCTTATCATCGAGCGGCAGATAGCGGCTTTCCTGGCTGGCCCGCGCGTTGAGATCAGCGCGCCAGCGGAACAGCTCGCGGAAACTTGTGACAATTGCGCGCACCAGATGCGCCGATTTGCCCGGTGTGGCGGTGTCTGGTCGGGTGTGGAGCCAGAACAATTGCTGATCGCCCGCGCCGACCCAGCCGATCCGTGCTTCGCCTGCCCAGCTAGGCACGATATCGGCGGCATCGCGCACCGCAAAGGTCGCGCGCAGGTCCTTCAAGATCGCGGCGAGCTGTTTTGGCGCAATGGCAATGTCTTCGATCGAGGCGTTGTTGCCCGCGACCGGCTGTAGCTGGCCATTGGGTAGCAATTCGACCAACAGGCTGCGCTCAACCCCGGCATATTGTGCGGCGGAACCCAGCAGCTGCGGCAGGCGTGCGCCTTCACGCAGGGCCGAGCGATTGAATGAGCTTTGCACCGCGCGCGAGGCGGTGCGTTCCAAGCGGCGATCTTGCGAAGTTTCGCGCTCGATCACACGCTGGAAGGTGATGATCCATGGGGCCAGCATCAGTGCGGCCACGGGCAGCAAAGTGGCCGTAAACAGCAAAACGGCCCAGCAGGCCGCGGCGATCAACAGGCTGAAACTGATGGGTATGAGCACCGCCAGCCGCTTGGGATCGGTCTCGCGGTAGACCAGCGATAGCAGCGCGCCGAGCGCGAGCAGCATTACCCACACCTGCCAATCGTGGGCGTAATAGCTGATTTGATCTGTCCTGAGTGCGTTCACTGTGTGGGCGCGGAAAATCGCCTCGCTGGTGGAATGATCATTCGGACTAAGCGGCGTGCTGAGCGATCCGCGCAGCGCCTCTGGCTGAACCACCATGGCGACCAGACCGGCTAACTCGCCCGGCTGGATCTCGCCGTTGGTTAGTTGGCTGGCCTTCAGGATCGGGATGCTTTGACGGTTTGGCATCGGCACCAGAAATTCACCGCGTGGCGGCTTTTTGTCAGCGAGTGCTGCGTCAAACACCGCTATGGTCTCGCTGCGCCCAGGAAGGGTCGCTGATTGCACGCGGTTGATGCCATATTGCGCCGGAGCCAAGGTCCGCGCCGTGGGTATGGCCGATCCGACAGTGCCTGTGGCTTCCAGCTTCCAGCTTTCATTTTCGGGTAGTTGCTGCGCTGGCAGGCCAATGATGACGGGAACAGCGCTTGAGGCGACGCGGCCACGGTCAGCGCTGAGATAGCCGATCCGCTCAACGCCAAGATTGGCAAGCGAGCGTTCCAATGCTGTGAACTTGGCTGGGTCTTGCGCGGCGAAAGCGGGATCACGCTCGATCACCACGACGCTGGGCTGGCTGCCCGCTTGGTTGACGGTGACGGCATCGAAGAACCGCCCATCCACTTGCGTAAAGGCGCCAAGCTGATGAAGGGCAGCCAGTGCAATCGCGACCAGCAGCGGGCCAAGCCATTGGCCCAGCAGCTCGCGCCGGACAGCGCGCATGCGCCGCGAGTTGCGCGTGTTCGCGCGCGCATGCGCACCGCCTGATGGCTTGCTGTCTTCCAGGGTAGGTGTGGGCGAAAGCGCGGTCACGATATGTGTGGGATCAGCAGATAATGGGATGACGCAGCCTCATTCGCTCTTGCCGCTATGCGGACGGATGCGAGAATGATGGCGATGCTTACCCAACTGCCAATATGCCCCAGACCCCCTTAGTTTTCCCAGTCAAACTGGCCGTTCAATCGGCCATGTCTTGGTGGGCGCGGCCGAAACAATCCGGCCAAGCAGCCAGCAAAGCTGCCTTTCATGGTTACTATTCAGGGTCTGGCGCTAAGGAATTATCACTAATTATACGTTAATCATCACAGGCTTGTTTATTAAGGGGGCTACACGGCCCACGTACCACTGGTGGCTGTATGGCGCACGGCACCTAAAATGACGTCACGAAGGAGTGAACGCTTTTAGGGTTCTGGCTTAGGCAAACATCGTTAGCTCGGTCTTAATCATATTCTTACATAAGCGCCGGGTGAAAGAAGCATCAAACACCCAGTGGACGACCGCAAAAGCTGGTGCCAGCGCAAAAGCGCTGCGCGTGCTGTTGGCCGAAGACACGCCGATCAGCGCCGAGGCGATGCGGGCGATGGCTGAGCATTTCTCAGTCGATATGGATATTGCCGCCAATGGGCTGGAGGCGATTGACATGGTCGAGACCGCGAAAGCCGACGGACGGCCGTATTCGCTAATGTTGGTCGATGTAATGATGCCGATTTTGGACGGTGTTGAGACGACCAGGCGCCTGCGCGCTCGCGGGTTCGATGCTGAGGCATTGCCTATTATCGCAGTCACCGCCGCCACCAGTTTTGACGAAATCCGCTCTTACCGCGCCTGCGGAATGCAGGCTTTCCTGGCCAAGCCGGTCGCGCTCAAGGATCTGGGTGCGACGCTGGAGGCTTGGGGCCACAAGGCTGACAAGCAGTCGGCAAAATCAACCACCACCATTGAGCCAGCACTACTCGAGGCGCTGGAGCAGCAATTTCGAGACCGTAATACGCGCACCCTCAAACTGGTCGAAGCTGCGCTTAAGAACTCCGACTTTAGCGATGCAACCATCAATGAAATTAGGCACTTGCTTCATCAGATAGCGGGGACCGCGAGCACTTTTGGCGATCCCAAACTGAGCGAGATGGCGCGCACGCATGAGCATTCGCTGATCGAAGCTGGAATGAATGAGGAGGAGCTCCAAGAGCATCTCCGGAAGGCTGCAAAAAGCCTCAAAGAAAGGATCAAACCGTGAAGTTTCCGTTCTGGACGTCGATGCCGCAGCGCATGACATGGCTGGCGCCAGCGTTTGCCCTGGCTGTACTGGGTTCGCCTGCGGGCGCACAGGTGGCCGAACCACAAGAAGAAGTGGTCGTTGAAGAAGCTGCCTCAGTGGATCGCGTCCAATTTGATGGGTTGGTCGAAATTCGCGGGGTCGAATCCGACGTGGATTTTGATCAGGGCGATGCAATCGACAGCTCTGGCGTGGGCGTGCGCGCCCGGCTTGGCGTGACATTTGACCTCAGCGAGACGACAAGTGTTCGGGCGGAGGCCGAAGGACGTATCTTTGAGTTTCGCGACGAGGCCCGCGATGGATTGGAAACCGCGGTTGGTCGTTTGCACGTGACGCATCAAGTCTCTGAGGAAGTTCAGCTGCGCGGCCATCTGCGCCGCTTTGAAAATATCGCTGTTTTGGAGGCATTTAGCGCAGATCAAACGAGCATAGGCGCGCGCGTTCAATGGCAAAGTGGCAACGATCGGGTGCGCGTAACCGCCGAATACCGTGAGCGTGAGTATGATACGAGCGTGGGCGGTGATGGTGATGGCTATCAGGTGACTGCGCAATACAACCGCCGCCTTGGCCGCTATCATTGGGTCCGTTTGGATGTTCGCCAAGAAGACATGCAAAGCGATAACGAGCCGCGCCGCAGCTTTGAACGTCAAAGCGCGCGGGTGAAATACAGCCTACCGATTGCCAAGCGCCTGCGGCTGCGCCCGTCGCTCGAATATCGCCAGTGGGATTATGACGCTCGCATCGCTCAAGGTGACCCCAGCGGCGCATTGCGCGAAGACAGCTATGTTGCGCCCGCGGTGGAGCTTGCCTGGGGCCGCGCATCGCGCGGGCTCTATGCCAATGCCAGTGCGGAATACCGCATCAAATCCTCCAATGATGAACGCTTTGATGATGATGCAATCCGTGTCGGCGTCCGAATTGGCTATCGCTTCTAAGGGGGCAAAGAGCACGTGATCACCGCTCAAACGGGGAGTGGTTGCGATTCGTTTTGGCGCGATCCAACAGACCAAAATTAAGGGGCCTAAAACCCGCTCTACCGGGCGTCAGGACCCCAAAATTAACTTCCTTTTAGGTACATAGGTTTCCCTTTTGTAACAGGGTTCCTCCGTATTGTTGCTGAGCGACGGGCACATCGGTGTCCACGATTCGTTTAGGAGACCAAGTAATGAAAACTGCAATCTTTGCCGCTGTTGCTGTACTAGCGACCAGCACCTCAGCTTTCGCTCAGGACGCTGCTTGGCTCGACCACTGACGTCGACGTCGACAACGATGTTGTAGTCGTGGACACAGACGTGACGGTTGTTGAAGACAGCTTCGACAACAACACCGACAACTTCAACGACAGCTTCGATGACAATTCGGACAACAACAGCTTCAACGACAACTCAAACCGTGAGTTCAACGATAGCTTTGATGACAACCGCGATTTCGTTGACAGCAACAATGACAATTCGGTCAACAGCAGCGACAACTCAGAGCGCACGTTCAATGACAGCTTCGATGACAACTCGGACACCTTCACTGCGAACACCAACTTCAACAGCAACAATGTCTTCAATGACAATGCGATCGTTGCAGAAGCGACCCTGTCTAACGTTGTAACCGGCGTTGATGTGGACTTTGGCGACGTTGAAGATTCGGCTCGTTTCGTGAACCGTCTTAGCAACTCAGGCAATGCCTTCCGCAACTATTCAGGCCTGAACGCTCTCAACCAAAACACCGGCGTTGGCGCTTCGCAAAATGCGAGCGTTACGATTGCCGTGTCGAGCGAAAACTTCGACGTAAACTAAGTCGCTTTCAGGTTTGCTTTGCGCCGCCTGCCCACAGAGGTGGGCTGGCGTGGGCACCTGAAA
Organism: Erythrobacter sp. SN6-5; assembly: GCF_057364945.1. Lineage (NCBI taxonomy): Bacteria > Pseudomonadati > Pseudomonadota > Alphaproteobacteria > Sphingomonadales > Erythrobacteraceae > Erythrobacter > Erythrobacter sp. SN6-5. Next base: position 795,670 of record NZ_CP200282.1, on the reverse strand, counting down.
ACAAGGAGTTAAAGCTATGACTAAGATTAGCATGGCATTTGCAATGGCTTGCGCTGCTGTAGCCTCTCCGGCACTTGCCGAAGACGCCAAATCAGCGCCTGCAGAGCAGACTGCGCCTGTGGCAAAGCCAGTGTTTGCTGACGCCACTCCGGTGGATGAGGGCAAGCTGGCGAAAATCGCTGGCCGTGAAGACCTGACCCAGCTGACCAATTCGGATCAGACGAACAGCGTTGGCGGCAATAGCGTCGGCGACAATTCGAACACGGGTACGATCTCAATCAGCGATAGTGCCTTTAGCAATCTGAATGGAATAACCATTCTCAATGCCAACACCGGCAATAACGTGGCAATCAACGCCGCTGTTCAAGTGAACATCGCGCTTCCGGCTCAGTAAGCTGGGATTGTAATATGGCATTTGGCGGCGTTTCACGAATGATCACGGCAATGGCAGGGGCTATGCTCCTGCCTGCTTGTGCCGCTGTGCCCGTCGATGACGGCGGGTTTCAGCTCACAACGCATGCCTAGCACGCTGGCGCTGGAAACTGCGCCGCGCAGCATGGTCGAAACCCGCTATGACACGGTTATTCGCCAGCAGTTTGATTTCAGTTGCGGTTCTGCCGCGCTCGCAACGCTGCTGACGTACCATTATGGCCGCGATCAAGGTGAAGGTCTGGTGTTTCGCGGCATGTGGCGTGATGGCGATCAGGAAGCAATCCAGAAACAGGGTTTCTCGCTGCTCGACATGAAACGTTACCTTGGCGCTCAGGGAATTGACGCAAATGGCTATAAGGTCTCGCTTGACCAAGTTCGCCAGGCTGAAACCCCTGGGATCGCGTTGATCGCGCCGGGTGGATACCGCCATTTCGTGGTGGTCAAGGGCATTGAAGACGGTTTCGTCTTGGTCGGAGATCCCTCGCTGGGGCTGCGCCGGATGGACCGCGAAGAATTCGAAGAAACCTGGAACGGCGTCTATTTTGTCGTGACAGGTGGAGCAAATATTAACCATCTTGCCTTTAATGCAGACGCGCAATGGGGCCGCGTCGCAGCATTTGGGGCGGACCAGGGCATGTTCCAGCCGGTGAGTCAGCAAGTTCTGAACCTTACCGCGCCGGGTTACGGGGAATTTTAACGATGCGATTTATTCGCTTTCTTGCTGTGATACTTGCCTTTGTGGCTGCACCTGTCGCTGCGCAATCGCCATTTGGCGCGGTTGCGGCGATGGATGACGCTGCTTTGGCTGGTGAACGCGGCGGCTTTATTCTTCCCGGTGGCATCGATCTGGACTTGGCCATCACCCAGGAAACCAGCATTGATGGAGAGCTCGTATTGCGCTCGTCCTATGTGCTGGCTCAGGGCGGACCCGTTGTATCGATTGAGCAAGTGTCTCAGAACGTTTCGGTGGAAGCCGAGGGCGACGATACAGGTAGCCGTATAACCATTTCGGTTCCTCAAACCCAGGTTGTTCACCTGGCAGGCCGGACGACCGGCAGTATTATCACCAATTCCGCCGATGACCGCGCTATTTCGACCGTCACGTCCATTGATCTCGATTTGTCGAGAACGGTTGTTGGTCAAATTGGTTCGCTCATACCGTCTCTGGGCGCGCTTGCTGAGGATGCAGCAAACTTCAGTTTCGACTGACCTTAGTCGCGACTGTCCGGACGGATGGTAATACACAATGCGCAACGCATTTCTGAGCCTCGCTCTTATGGGCGCCGCTTTGCTCGCAGGGCCAGCCGCTGCCCAGAACGCAGGGCAAGGCGCTGGCACTCCGACGCGCGAAATCGAGATGGTTTCGCGGCCCGTCGTGCAGCCTGTTGGCACGCGCTCGGCCAAGCCTGCGGCTCAAGTAGCGTCAAATCCGGACATACAGTCTAAAACCCCGACAAACGCGGCTGAACTGGCGCAATTGCGCGCTGAAGTGTCAGCTCAACGGGATTCGATCGCGCAGCAGATCAGCGCGCTTCGGGCACAGCAAAGCCAATTGGACGCGATGGAGCGACGCTTGGCGCTTGCTCTAGGCGAAGAACCCGTGGTTCGCCGTGCGGCCGCTACACCTTCTCAGGCTCAGTCTGGTGCCGCGCCGCGCCGTGTTGCCACTGCGGCCCCACAAGGTGCTCAGAACGCGCAAACAGGCGGTTCCCAGGGCCGTCCGCAAGGCGCGGTGGGCGTTGCGCCGGAAGATGCCGATCGCCAACCAGAAATTGCCGCGCTGGGCCGTCAGGGAAGCGCTATCACCAAAAAGGGCAAATTGAGCGGTGAGGTCGAGTGGAGCTATGCCCGCGCTGACCGTAACCGTGCACTCTTCCGCGGTGTCGAAGTGGTCGAATCCGTCCTCGTCGGCGTGTTTGATATCAACGAAAGCCGCCAGGACGTGTTCACCCAAAAGGTCGGCCTGCAATATGGCCTGACCGATGATCTGGAAATTGGCGTTGATGTGCCGTTTATCGCCCGCTGGGACACCTCAGTCCTGACGCCTGTGGCTGGGCCTGATGCGAATGGCGACACGCGCGAGATTGACAACAGCGCCAACGGTTATGGCATCGGCGATGTCGAAGTGCTGCTACGCAAGCAATTGCACGCTCCCAAGGGCTTTGGCGCCTATCTGATCGGCAATCTACAGGTGGACATTCCAACCGGAAGAGGCCCATTCGAACTCAACCGCAACCAATTTGGTGAAGCGAGTGAAGCGGCGACCGGCTCAGGTTTCTGGGGCGTGACCCCGGGTATCACCGCCATTATCCCAAGCGATCCGGGCGTTTTGTTCGGTAGCTTGAGCTATACCAAGAACTTCGCACGTGACGTCAATGCGGTATTGCCGCCAGTGCAGATCGAACGAGTGGATCCCGGTGACGTCCTTTCCTTCAGCGCCGGCGTCGGCCTTGCGCTCAATCCGCGACTGTCGCTTAACTTTGGCTATGCGCACAGCTGGGGCTTTGGAACCGAGACCACAACACGGGCGCTGACCGAAGGTGCGGAATCGGTTACTCAGAGGTCACGTGATCTCCAGATTGGGCGCTTTCTGTTTGGGACGACCTATAAGATCAATCCAAAGACGAGCGTGAATTTCGGGATCGAAGCGGGCCTTACCGATGACGCGACCGATATGCGCGCGGTCGTTCGCTTCCCATTCGTATTCTAGGGTTATGATCTAGGCCTATGCCACGCTTGTCGCTCGCCCGGTATGTTCCAGCTCGAATGGTGCAGGGATGGCGGGCCGACTGAGTTTTGACGCTTCAAATCACGCCCATCCGTTTTCGAGAAACTCCAGCGCGCAGCCAGCCAGCATCGCTGCGCCCTTGGGCAGTGCGCTTTCATCGACATGCATGCGGGGCGAGTGAATGGCGCAGCAGCTGCTCCAATCCTCGCCATCTGGGGCCACGCCGAGGAAGAACATCGCGCCCGGCACTTTCTCAAGCACATAAGAGAAATCCTCCGCGCCCATAATCGGGTCGGCGAGGTCGCGCCAGGCATCTGCTCCGTTGTCACTCAAAGCGCTAGCAACCTTCCGGCCCAGCTCCACCGCGCGCCCATCGCATAACGTCACTGGAAAGCCAGGTTCGATCTCGCAGGTCGCCGTGACGCCATAGGCCGCTGCTGTGCTCGAAGTGACGTCAGCTATCAATTGGTGCACTTTTACGCGGTTTTCTGCGGTTAGAGTGCGGATCGTCCCTGACACAGCGGCGTCATCGGGGATGACATTATGCGCCGTGCCAGTGTGGATTTGCGTCACAGTCACCACGACTGCGCTGGCGGCATTGAAGCGCCGTGTTACCATGGCTTGCAGCGCGCCAACGATCGCCGCGGCGGCTGGTACGGGATCTTCGCAATCATGCGGCATAGAGGCGTGGCCGCCCTTACCCGTCACCGTGATTGTGAATTGATCGGCCGCCGCCATCAGCGGACCCGGCCTGCCCGCGAGCACGCCGTATGCCGCGTTTGGCATGATGTGCAGTGCAAAGGCTGCGTCCGGCAATGGGCGTTCACTCTCGTCGTCCCCGCCAAGCAATCCGTCTTCGAGCATGAAGCGCGCGCCGTGATACCCCTCCTCGCCCGGTTGAAACATGAAATCGACCTCGCCCGCGATATCGGCGCGGCGCGCATCAAGCAGCTTGGCTGCAGTCACCAACATGGCGGTGTGGGTATCATGCCCGCAGGCATGCATTCGCCCAGGGATAGTGGAGGCAAACTCGAGATCGGTTTTCTCCGCCATCGGCAAGGCGTCCATATCGCCGCGCAAGACGACCCGCTCGCGCCCCGGCGTGCCCGGTTTCGCGCCTTTCAGAGTTGCGACCGCTCCGGTGCAAGAGGCGCCAATCCGCCATTCAAGGTCAATATCAGCCAGTGCTTCGCGCACTTTGGCCAGCGTTTTGGGCGTTTCGAGCCCCAATTCCGGTTCGGCATGGATCGCGCGGCGCAGCGCAATAAGGTCAGGCGCAAGCTCCTCGGCAGAGGCGGCAAGGTCGGGCGAAATGAGCGCGGATGTAAGCATGGGCCGCAGTCTAACCCCGCTCACCCCCTGCGGGCCAGCCCGAATTGCGCGCGCCGCGCCGTATCTGGTGCACATGTGCCTCCGCCGATCGCAAATACGGGCTTGTCATCGGCAATTTAGCCCCGATGTAACCAGCCGCGCCCGCCAACCGTAACGTCAGCCGGGTGAGAAATTTCTGGCAGACTAACCCTGTTTGCCGCTAGGAGCCGCAATTATGGGCACGTCGATATACGAATTTCCGCAGAGTTCGCAGCCAGATGCTGCGCGCGGAGCCGTGTCTGCACCGGGATCAAAGCCGCGCCGCGCGCGCGCGCCGGGTGAAGTGCCAACCGTTGGCGTGATCTACAACCCGCGCAGCCACCGCAATAAGGGCCAGGATTTTGACTGCGGGATCAGCCCGGATGTCTTCATCGTTCAACCTGGTGATCGCAATCAACTGCCTCAGGCCCTGTCTAGCCTGGCGAAACGCGGAATTGATCTGCTCGTCATCAATGGTGGCGATGGCACTGTGCGTGATGTGCTGACCTGCGGACAGAGCATTTTTGGCGACGATTGGCCGCCAATTGCTGTGTTGCCTAAGGGTAAGACCAATGCGCTGACCGTTGATCTCGACGTGCCGCTCGATTGGACGCTGCAAGGCGCGATTGACGCGTTGGACAATGGCGGGCGGATTATGCGCCGCCCGATGGCGCTCACCGCGCTGACCGGACCAAAGGCGCGCGTTTTGGGTTTTATCATGGGCGCGGGCGCTTTTGCGCGGGCAACCACGCAAACTGGCCAAAGCGCGCACCGACTGGGCGCTTTCGATTCCGTTGTCGTTGCCGTGGCTACCGCTTGGGTGATCCTGCAATCGCTGCTCGGCTCGCGAGGCAATGTCTGGCGCCGCGGCGCTGAAATGGAACTTAGGCTTGGGCCGAACAGCGCCTTGATGGAGCATAGCGGACACGGTGATCCCAAACGCCGAGCAGCTGCTGTTTGCCTCCACTTTGGAGCGTTTGCCTGCGGGGCTTAAGCCATTTGGCAAGCTGACCAAGGGATTGCGGCTCGTCGCGCTTGATCAGATCTCTCGCCGGACCGCGGCTTTGCTGCCGATTTTGACGCGCGGCTGGACGCCGAAAAACCTGCGGGAACGCGGCATTCACCAGGTTAGCGCGCCCAGCTTTACACTCGATATTGATGGTCAGGTGATCTTGGACGGCGAGGCATTCCCGGCCGGGAAATATCGGATCGAGCAAAGCCAAGAGCTGGAATTCGTAACCCCGTGAACGCGCAGGAGCAGGCGCCAGCGGCGCTTGAGGCGCGCATCGCCAAACAATTGGCCGCGCCAATTGGCGATGAAGTGCGCGCCTTTGCGGCCACTCTGGGCGAGGCAGCGGGCGCGCGGGCGGTGTTGTTCTATGGATCCAATTTGCGCACAGGATCGCTTGACGGTGTGCTCGACTTTTACGTGCTGCTTCCCGGTGATCAGATCGAGCGGATTTGGCCGCGCGTCAGCTATCATGAGCGAGAGATTGCCGGTGGCACGACTCTAAGGGCCAAAGTCGCGACCATGTCCTTGGCGGCCTTTGCGAAAGCGGCGGCAGGTGAGCTGACCGACACCACGATTTGGGCGCGCTTCGTTCAGCCCAGCGCTCTGATCTGGACCAGCGACGCCGCCGCGCGGGCTGACGTCATGGCTGCTGCTGCGCAGGCGGCAATGACTGCGGCACGATTGGCCGCGGCACTAGGACCCGAAACCGGCAATGCCGAGGATTACTGGCGCGCACTGTTCCAGGCGACGTACAAAGCGGAATTCCGGGTCGAAAAAGCGGGGCGTGAGAACGATATTCTCTCGGTTAATGCGGAGCATTTTTCTGGCCTGCTGCCGCTTGCCCTTGCCGCGCAAGGCATCGCATTTGAGCGTGATGGTGAACGTTTGACGCCGCACCTCCCGGAAGCAGAGCGCGCGCGGATATTGGCCTGGTGGAGCAAGCGTAGGCGGCTTGGCAAACCGCTCAATTTCCTGCGCCTGATCAAGGCCAGCACGACCTTCGACGGCGCGGCGCGCTATGCCGCGTGGAAGGTGGAGCGCCACACCGGTATGCCGGTTGAAGTGACGCCGTTCCGTGAGAAATACCCTCTATTGGCGGCGCCCAGCGTGCTGTTTGCGCTGTGGCGGCACCGCCGTCAGGGTTGAGGTCTAGCCGAAATACTTCATCTGAATGGCAATCGAGCTGACGCCTGTGCCTGCGTTAAAGCGTGTCTTGCTGACACTCGGCTTACCCAGATTGAAGATATTGATCGACGGGTTGCGCGACATCGCACCGCCATCCTGGCGAATATCGGTCTCGCCATTACCATTGGCATCGTGGCGCGCGGCAATTGCATAGCTGCCGCTAGCGGGCACGGGGACGCAGAACGTCATATTGCCTTTGCGCGCAGGCACCTCAATCCGGTTGAGCCAGCGTCCTTTCGCGAGCCATTCGGCCTTGGTGCCGCGATAGAGCTGCACCCGCACCTTGCCGGTTGCGCTTTTGATGCCGGACACCGTCACGCGGACCGCGGGCCCTTTGCCGGGCGCGCATTTGCGCATGTCATTGGAGATCTTCTGGCGATATTCTCCCTGCGCGGCAGCCGGAGTGGACAGCGCAGCAGCGCCTGTCAGCGCCAGTCCAAGCGCGCTCAATCCTGCGAAAATAGTCTTCATACTAACCTTCAATTCTGTCTTTTGCCCCCGCTGCGCCGTTTTGAGACGCAGCGTTTCTGGCCCATTGCCGGGCCCGTATGACAATGCTTATGCCCGTGCCGCGCTGAATTGCGGCTGAATTTGTCTGATTTGATGCGTTCAGGCTTGGTAGAGGCGCAGCTCGGCTTAACTCCCGTGGAAAAGGGCAAAACGGCTGTTGTTAGCCGATTCGCGCACCCTTACTTCGGCATTAACCTGGCATAGTGCAAATTTCGTGTCGCTAGGACACACGGCAATGGACCCGTCATGGCAGCACCGCTGATTTCTCCCTCTATTCTATCGGCTGATTTTTCGCAGCTTGGCACGGAAGTGCGCGCGATCGATGAGGCTGGTGCCGATTGGATCCACATTGATGTGATGGATGGCCACTACGTGCCCAATATCACTATCGGTCCTGATGTGGTGAAGGCGCTGCGCCCGCACACGGCCAAGACATTCGATGTGCATTTGATGATTTCGCCGGTTGATCCCTATCTAGAGGCATTCGCTGAGGCGGGTGCGGATATCATCACCGTTCACCCAGAGGCTGGGCCGCATTGCCACCGGACGCTGCAGGCGATCCGGGCGCTAGGCAAAAAGGCGGGCGTGGTTTTGAACCCCGGTACGCCGGTGGATGTGCTCGACAATCTCATTGACCTTGCCGACCTGATCCTGGTGATGAGCGTCAATCCCGGCTTTGGCGGGCAGAGCTTCATCCATTCGCAATTGGCCAAGATTGAGCGCATTCGCGCGATGATTGATGCGACGGGCCGCGATATTCACCTCGAGGTGGATGGCGGGGTGAACCCGGAAACCGCTCGGCTGTGCGTTGATGCCGGGGCCGATGTGCTGGTCGCCGGTTCGGCCACGTTTAAAGGCGGGCCAGATCATTACGCCGCCAACATTTCCGCGCTTAAGGGCGAGGGGTGATGGACTCGCTGTTTCGCGACACTGAGGGGGAGGCCCGCGACGAAGCAGGCGTAAATGCACCCGTTCAGTCCAGCGAAACAGAAACGGATGAGCGCCAGCCCAGTCTTGCGATCCCGCTGCCCGATGGTGATGAGCGGTTGATTGCACCGACTGGTGATGGTCCTGACGGCGCACACAAATATGGCGAGACCCCTGCTCCATTGGCCGCCGACCGCGCGCTCGCGCTAACCGATGTCATTGCCCCGCGGGCCAGCCCGGGCGAGGCTATGCTCCGCTTTGCTTACCGTCTTGGAGTGCCGGGTCATGCTCTGTCGGCTCCGTTTCGTCGCCCGCGCAAGACGCGCGTTTTGGCAACGGTCGACAGCCCGCTCAAAGGGGACCGGTCTTCTGGTATTGCGCTGAGGGCGGGGCATTTCCTGATCAATGGTGCGAAATTGCCCATCGCCCGGGTTGAATTTGATTCCTCCAATCGCCTTGGCCCCGTGTTTGATCAGCTGGTTCACGGATTTGGCTGGCTGCGCGCTCTCGCGTGCAGCGCACCGCGCGAAGACTGCGTGCCTGTGGCTGAGCGGATCACACGTGCCTGGCTCAATGCCTGCCCATCGACCGGCAAAGGCCGGGCATGGGATGTGGAGCTGACCGGGCAAAGACTGCTCGCCTGGCTGGTTCATGCGCCGCTGGTGCTGGCGGGCGGCGATCCAAAGCTCAAGGCGCGGCTGCTCAGCGTGATCGAGGATACTGCGCGCTGGCTTGATCGTAATGTCTCGAACAGCGGAGTCAGCGGCCTGGGTCAGCTTGCGGGCTGGTCCGCGATCACTGCTGCGGGATTGCTGCTGCCAGAGGGGCGCCCTCGCGCGGCTTTATGGCGAGGCTGGCCTGATCCGTGCACTGGGCGATCTGGTGGCGGAAGATGGCGGCGTGTTGTCGCGCTGTCCCGATGCCCAAATGCTCAGCCTCGCGCTGCTGATCGATCTCGACGCTTGCTATGAAGCGGCGAATATTGAGCCTCCGCAAGCCTTTGGTGTGATGCGCGAATTGCTCGTGCCGCCGCTTTTAACCTTGCGCCACGGCGATGGAGCTCTGGGCAATTGGCAGGGCAATGGTGCGATCAGCGCGGACCGGGTTTCGGCCTTGATTGCGGCCAGCGGCATTCGTGCTCGTCCGCTAAAAGATGTCGAACATTGGGGGTATCAGCGGCTGCGCGGCGGCCAAACGGTGGTGCAATTTGACGCAGCCCCGCCGCCCCGTGCGCGCCATACCCGCTGCGGCTGCGCATCCACATTGGCGTTTGAAATGTCCGACGGGCCTCAGCGTCTGGTCGTCAATTGCGGTGGTTCGGCGCTGGCTGGCGGCCAAATTCCTGCACGCATTCGCCAGGGCCTGCGCGCAACGGCGGCGCATTCCACTCTGGTGCTAAACGATGCCAATTCCACTGCGGTCAAACTGCATGGTAAGCTGGGCAAAGGTGCCGAACTGGTAGAGGTTGAGCGGCGGCTGATTGGCGAGGGCAGCTCTGGCAAAGGCAGCCATGCGGCGGTTTTGATCGAAGCCAGTCACGATGGCTATGCCGCTCGCTTTGGCTTGACTCATCGTCGCACATTGGCGCTGCGCAGCGACGGCACGGAGCTGTCCGGTCAGGACGTATTGCTGCCCGCTTCGCGCAAGACCAAGCGGGGCAAGATCAGCTTTGCCATCCGTTTCCACCTGGGGCGCGGGGTTGAGGTGCATCTGTCCGATGATAAGCGCGGGGCGAGCCTGCTGCTGCCAGATGGCGGCCTGTGGCAATTCCGCATGCGCGGCGATGATGAGACGGCGACTTTGAACTGCGAAGACAGTCTCTGGGTCGACGGCGCGGGCGCGCCGCATGCGACCGAGCAATTGGTTATCGAAGGTATGACATCGCGCAGTGGAGGAGAATTCTCCTGGCTGCTTAAGAAAATGGGGTAAGGCCCAAGGGCCGACATCTATGGCTGATAAAACGATCAAACGGGCACTGCTTTCGGTGTCCGACAAAAGCGGATTGGCAGAGCTGGGCAAGGCCCTGGCAGAGCGAGGCGTTGAGCTGGTCAGCACTGGCGGCACGGCAAAGGCGCTGCGTGAGGCGGGCCTGGACGTGCGCGATGTTTCTGACCTCACCGGTTTCCCAGAGATGATGGATGGCCGGGTGAAGACCCTGCATCCGACGGTGCACGGCGGATTGCTCGCGCTACGCGACAATGACGAACACGTTGCCGCGATGAATCAGCACAGCATTGGTGCAATCGATCTGGTTGTCGTCAATCTCTATCCTTTTGAAGCGACCGTTGCGAAGGGCGCGGATCGGGCGGAGATCATCGAAAACATTGATATTGGCGGGCCAAGCATGGTTCGCTCTGCGGCGAAAAATCACGGCTTTGTGACGATCATGACCGACGCCGCCGATTACGCAGAGCTGCTGGAAGAGCTAGACGCCAATGACGGCGCGACGTCAGATGCGTTTCGAATCCGTATGGCGGGCAAGGCCTATGCTCGCACGGCCGCCTATGACGCGGCGATTGCCAATTGGTTTGCGTTCGGCGATGCCTTTACCAATCCGCTGGGCGCAGAGGCGCTGAAAGCGACGCCCTTTGTCGACACTATGCCGATAGCGTTCAAACGCTCCGACACTTTGCGTTATGGCGAGAACCCGCATCAGCAGGCGGCGGTCTATGTTCCGCAATCCGCCGGTGCAGCGGGTGTTCCGCAGGCGGAGCAATTGCAGGGCAAGGCGCTCAGCTACAACAATCTGAACGATGCGGATGCGGCACTGGAATTGGCGGCGGAATTCGCTGGGAGCGACCCAGCGGTTGTGATCGTCAAACACGCCAACCCTTGCGGCGTCGCCCAAGGTTCCAGCCTTGTCGAGGCATGGGATGCGGCGCTCAAGTGCGACAGTGTCTCTGCCTTTGGCGGGATTGTGGCGGTCAATACAGAGCTGGACGGCGCGACCGCAGAGCAGATCGCCAGTATCTTCACTGAAGTCATCATCGCGCCAAAGGTGAGCGCTGAGGCGCGTGAAATCTTCGCCAAGAAGAAGAACTTGCGCGTACTCGAATGTGGCACTTTGCCGGATCCGCGCCGCGGCGGCTTTATGATGAAGACCATTGCGGGCGGTATGCTGTTGCAGATGCGTGACAATGGTGCTGTCCTGCCGGACGATCTGAAAGTGGTGACCAAGCGCGCGCCAACGGAGCAAGAGTTGAAGGATTGCCTGTTCGCCTGGACAGTTGCTCGGCATGTAAAGTCCAACGCAATTGTCTATGCTAAGGACGGGGCGACCGCTGGCATTGGCGCTGGCCAAATGAACCGGCGCGATTCGGCCCGGATTGCCGCGATCAAAGCGGCAGAAGCGGCTGAGACCTATGAATGGGATGCGCCGCGCACTCAGGGCAGTGCAGTTGCTTCAGACGCTTTCTTCCCGTTTGCTGACGGCCTGATCTCAGCCGCCGAAGCGGGGGCGACCGCCGTCATTCAACCGGGCGGATCGATCCGCGATGAGGAAGTGATCGCAGCAGCAGATGAGGCAGGCCTGGCGATGGTGTTAACTGGGATGCGGCACTTTAGGCATTAGTTTTGCGAGGGCGCATCCGCGACCTCGTCCTCGGCGATATCCCTTCGCTTCGCTACGGATCGCCTGCTGGCGCCCGGTCGGACTTGCGGTCGGCTCCTCGCCGACCGAGTTCCGCAACCAAAGCAGTAGAATTGGACTGAATCGACGCCGTAGGCGTCGCAAGGGCGACTGCCCGCCCGGAGCGCTTTGCGCGGAGGATAGCCAAGTGAGCGCATGCGAACGCTAAGCGCTTGAGGCGAAACAAAAATTCCGAGGATATTGCAGCACGCAGGTGCTGCGGAAAACGAAAAGGCAACTTTTTGCGCGTTCACGCGTAACTTTTGCGAGTGATTTAGCGAAACACAGTCTGAAGCCATCGTTCACGAGTTGGAAAGCGCTGGGTGCTAAAGCCCTCCACTGACAACAACCAAACCGCAAGAGACGCCCCATGGGACTGTTCAAATCTGACCTTTATCGCAGCTTCGCCGTCGGCTTTGCCGTTGGCGCTGTTCTGGTGGGTTTGAGCGCAACCGATGGGTTGAGCGGCGAATTCGCTAGCCCGGCTCAGGCGGCGGAAATGCAGGAATTTGATCCGGTTCCAGCTTCAAGCGAGTTTATCATCGCGGCTGAGTAAGTCCGTGACGACTTAGATCTGTTCCCCATACATCTGGCGTAATCTGCCAAGCATGGCTATATCCTGAGCCATGGCAACAGCGCACGATCACCATTCACACGAAGAGCATTCTGGCGAGAACCTGATTGAGGCCGCCCGAACCGCATTAGTCGCAGCGGGCGAGCAATGGACCGGCATGCGCGAGGCGGTGTTTACCGAGCTCGCCAAGCATGAACGGCCTGCCTCCGCTTACGATATAGCCGATAACCTCTCTGCATCACGCGGAAAGCGCGTCGCGCCCAACAGCGTTTACCGCATTCTTGATCTGTTCGTGAGCAACAATCTCGCGCTAAGGGTGGAAAGCGCAAACGCCTATCTTGCGAACACGCATCCTGGCTGCGCCCATGATTGCATCTTCCTCGTCTGCGACGAATGCGGCGATACCGCGCATATTGACGATGATGAAGTCAGCCGCACAGTGCGCAGCCTTGCCAGCGCGCGGGATTTTCAAACGCGCCGCCCGGTGTTGGAGATTCGCGGTCTGTGCCGCGCATGCACCTAAACGACAGGTGGGCGACACAGCGTTGCATTTGCCGCATGCGATGGCGATAAACCGTGCCTCACTAGCGACAAAGCGTTCATCGACAGTTTTGTTTTGAAGGTGTAAGGCTCTTCAAATGACATCCAAGCCTGACACTCCGCTGCTCGATACAGTCGATAATCCTGCGCAACTTCGGGAGCTTAAGGCCGAGCAACTCCGCCAACTTTCTGATGAATTGCGCGAAGAGATGATTGATGCGGTCAGCGTCTCTGGCGGGCATCTCGGCTCTGGTCTTGGCGTGGTCGAACTGACCGTGGCGATCCACTATGTGTTCAACACACCCGACGACAAGCTGGTGTGGGACGTGGGCCACCAATGCTACCCGCACAAAATCCTGACCGAGCGTCGTGACCGCATTCGCACCTTGCGCAGCGGCGGCGGCCTGTCTGGTTTCACCAAGCGGACGGAAAGCGAATATGATCCGTTTGGCGCCGCGCACAGCTCCACCTCGATCTCGGCTGCGCTCGGCTTTGCGGTGGCGAACAAGTTGAAGGGTGAGCCGGGGCGCGGGATCGCAGTGATCGGCGATGGCGCGATGAGCGCCGGCATGGCCTATGAGGCGATGAACAATGCGGCTCAGGCCAAGCAACCGCTTGGTCGTGATCCTCAATGACAATGACATGTCGATTGCTCCGCCGGTTGGCGGACTGTCGGCCTATCTTGCGCGGATGGTCTCCTCCAGTGAGTATCTCGGCCTGCGCAGTCTTGCGAGCCGGGCGGTCAAGAAAATGAGCCGCCGGATGCATGAAGCGATCGGCAAGGCAGAGGAATACACGCGCGGCATGGTGACCGGCGGCACTTTGTTTGAAGAGCTCGGCTTTTATTATGTCGGCCCGATCGATGGCCACAATCTCGATCATCTGATCCCAGTGCTGGAAAATGTGCGCGACACATCCGAAGGCCCGGTTTTGATCCATGTCGTTACCACCAAGGGTAAGGGATATAAATTCGCTGAGGAAAGCGCCGACAAATATCACGGCGTACCGAAGTTTGACGTGGTCACAGGTGAGAAGAAAAAGGGCGCGGCTGGCCCGCCCGCGTACCAAAACGTGTTTGGCGACACTCTGGCGAAGCTGGCGGAGACGGATGATCGGATCTGTGCGATTACCGCTGCCATGCCATCCGGTACCGGGGTGGACCGCTTTGCCACCGCGCATCCAGAGCGCAGCTTTGACGTCGGCATTGCTGAACAGCACGGCGTCACCTTTGCCGCTGGGTTGGCGGCGCAGGGCATGCGGCCCTTCGCAGCGATTTACTCAACCTTCCTTCAGCGCGCCTATGACCAGGTGGTGCATGACGTCGCGATCCAGAACCTGCCAGTGCGCTTCGCGATTGACCGCGCAGGCCTGGTCGGAGCCGATGGCGCGACCCATGCGGGCAGTTTCGACATCACCTATCTCGCCACTCTGCCGAATATGGTGGTGATGGCGGCGGCTGACGAAGCAGAGCTGGCGCATATGACCTACACTGCGGCAGAATATGACGAGGGGCCAATCGCTTTCCGCTATCCGCGCGGTAGTGGCGTCGGCGTACCGATGCCAGAGACGCTGCAGAAGCTGGAAATCGGCAAAGGCCGGATCGTGCGTGAGGGCTGCAAGGTTGCAATCCTCTCGCTCGGCGCCCGCTTGGAAGAGGCCAAGAAGGCCGCCCATCAGCTAGAGGCGAAGGGCCTATCGACGACCATCGCCGACATGCGCTTTGCCAAGCCGCTGGATGAGGATTTGATCGCCAGACTGATGCGCACGCATGAGGTTGTGGTGACGGTCGAAGAGGGCGCGATTGGCGGGCTGGGCGCACATGTGCTGACCTATGCCAGCGATGAAGGCCTAACCGATGGCGATAGCGGCACCGCTTTGAAGGTCCGTACTTTGCGCTTGCCCGATATTTTTATTGATCAGGATTCGCCAGATAAGCAATATGACGAAGCTGGCCTCAACGCGCCGCAAATCGTCGATTGCGTGCTGAAAGCGCTGAAGCACAATTCAGCAGCGGTGGAAGGTGCGCGGGCTTAGGTCCGGCTTATCGCGTTGGGCTACTCTTGCGGGTTTGCACCAACACGATTTCACTCAGCTTGCATGGCAGTTCGCTGATGTTGAGGCTGTTCACGCAAACCGCACTGCTGTCTTGAGCGCTAGTTTCTTCGATTTCTGGTGTGGGATCGTTCGCGATTGGCATCAACCGCTCGCCATTAGGTCGCTCAGTGTCTGGAATACCTTGCAAGGGTGATCCATCGCGAAACTCCTGGATGGTGGCTTCGCGTTCCGTCAGGTAGCCGTCGCGCATGGAAGCATAGGGATCGTCCGAATTATTGATCCGTCTTAGTTGTGCATCGATTTCCAGCCGTGACTGCAACGAGCTGACCGCGAACAATGGAATGCCGACGGCCGGATCTGAAAAAGGTCCGCCGACAAGTGTGGGGAGCAACAGGTTATCCAGGCTGTTGCCGATTACATCGCGGGCGCTGGTGGAACCTGCGAGCGGCAGTACGAGATAAGGCCCAGAGTTGATCCCGTAATATCCAAACGTATTGGCAAAGCCGTTGCGCCGATAAGGCAGGCCGATTCCCGGTTCACCTGCGAGATCGAACAAACCGCCAATTCCGAGGGTTGAATTGATTGCGAACCGGCCGACCGTCTCAATCGCTTTGCCAATCTTGAGCTGCAATAGGAAGTTGAGCGCATTGCTCGGCTCCCCCAAATTGCGCACAGCATTGCGCAGACCATCGCGGATCGGGCCGGGAAATCCGTCTTGATAGGCGTAGGCGAGCGGCCCGACGACAGCTTCGTCGATGCCCTGTGTGATCCGAAAGGCGTCGGCGTTTATGCGTTCCAGCGGATCACCTTCAGTAGGGCCATAGTCGCCTTCGACGATGATCTCGTTGACTGGCTCGCCTTTCTCGCTGGCATCTTGCCCTGGTTGTGGTTCGTCTCCGGGTTGAGTTTCTGCGGTGGGCGGACTTTCTACCGTGTCTTGTTTAGCGGCGAGCGACCAGTTCGATGGAATGAGCGAAACAGCCGTATCATCGATGTGCGACGAGGAGATCAAGACCTCTTGCAGAAGCGAGGGCGTCGGGGCCGCAATATGCGCCACCGGCTGGTTCAACAACAACGGTGATGTTATGACCGCTAACGGAAGGCTAGGCATTTACTATTCTCCAGCCCCCAACCCAAGATTGCCCGTAACATAGGCTTTGCCGGGCCACTAGCCCCTTCAATCTCCTCGAATTTCCGTTGACATCCCTTCTGGCAGGCGGTCTCCTGATACCCATGCCATTGCTTGCTATCAGCCGTGACGGTCCCGTCACCACACTGACCATCGACCGCGCGGACACCATGAATCCGCTGGGTGCGCCCGGCGACGGCGATGAATTTCGCGCTGCCTGCGATGCGATCAACCGCGATATGGACGTGCGCTGCGTCATACTGACCGGGGCTGGCCGTGCCTTTTCGGCGGGTGGCGATGTTAAAGCGATGCAGAGCAAGACCGGCACGTTCGGTGGGTCGGCGCCCTCCATATCGGACGGTTACCGCGATAACATCCACCTCATGCTGCGTGCACTGTATGGCTTGCGCGTGCCCGTGATCGCGGCGGTCAATGGCCCAGCAATCGGGCTCGGCTGTGATGTCGCCTGCCTTGCCGATATTCGCATCGCCTCCGACAAAGCGAAATTCGGTGTCACCTTCCTAAAGCTTGGCATTATTCCCGGCGATGGCGGCACTTGGATCCTGCCGCGCGTCATCGGGCAAAGCCGTGCGTCCGAGCTGTTTTACACCGGCGATGTGATCGGCGCAGCTAAGGCGGAAGAATGGGGCTTGGTCAGCCGCGTGGTCGAACACGACATTTTGATGGAGGAGGCCTGCGCCTTGGCGACCAAAGTCGCGGCCATGCCGCCGCATGCCCTACGCCATGCCAAGATGCTGCTGCGCCAGGGCCAACAAGTCAGCTACGACAGTGCTCTCGAAATGGCGGCCAACACCCAAGCGCTGATGCACATGACCGACGATCATGCCGAAGGTGTCGCGGCCTTGATTGAGAAGCGCGTGCCTGAGTTCAAAGGCGAATAGTTCAGCATGACTGCGATCCTGATCCGCTTGCTGGTGGTGGGCGCGGCGCTGTATTTGGCGCTGATTATTCTGCTTTGGACGATGCAAGCGAAGATGATCTATCCTGCCCCGCAGGAGGCCGCACCGCTGATCCCCGGTTATGAAGAGGTCTCGCTGACAACCGAGGATGGCTTGGCATTGCGAGCGTTCTATCGTGTGGCGAGCGACGGCTTACCAACGCTTGTTTACTTCCACGGCAATGGCGGATCACTGACCGGAGCGGGCGTGGCCAATGCTGCGCTGGCAGAACGCGGATTTGGTGTGCTGATGGTCGAGTACCGCGGCTATGGCGGCAATCCGGGTGAACCGTCCGAGGAAGGTCTCTATAAAGATGGCGATGCGGCCATTGCTTGGTTGAGCGCGCTCGGCATACCGGCTGCGCAAACCGTGATTGTTGGCAATTCCATTGGCGGCGGGGTGGCGACGGAAATGGCTCTGCGCCATGATCCAGCGGCGCTGATCCTGGTGTCGCCGTTCACGTCTCTGCCAGAGGCAGCGGCGGCTAATCTTTGGTGGCTCCCGGCAAAGCCACTGGTCCGTGATCAATACCGCAATCTGGATAAGATTACGCAGCTCAGTATCCCGGTGCTGGTGCAGCACGGAACAAGAGATGGCCTAATCCCGCAAAGACAGGGCCGCGCTTTGGCTGAAGCGGCGTCCAATGCTCAGTTTCAATCCTTCGATGGGCTGGGTCACGAGCTGTCGTTTGTGCGTAGCTCTGGCGAGGCGCGGGCCGATTGGATTTTCGCTCTGGAACTGACGGCTGCAAACGATGTGGCGGAGCGAGTGCTGCCCTAAAACCAGCGCCAGATGCCTGCGGAAATTCCACCGAGCGGCGTGTGCAGCCAGCTCAGGAACACGAACAGGATCAGCCCGGCGGTCCATGGCAAAGCGCCCGCGCCGAACAGCTTGCCCCAACGCGGCCAATAGCTTGTCTTGCTTTCCCATTGCACCCAAGCATCACCCATCAGCATCTGCTTCTTGCGATCCTGCATTTTTGCGCCCACGAGCGCCAGAAACCCCATCGACAGCGCAACGATTATGGTGCGCCAGGACCACAGAAGGATGATGTGCGATGCCGCCCACAGAGCAAAGCTCCACATCATCGGGTGGCGGGTGACCGCGAAAACACCCTTGGGCTCGGCACGAGCTTGCTCCTCTGCCATGGGAGTGGGCAAGGCCGGATTGCCGATGTAAGACCCGGCGAACAAGACCAGCGCGGGCAAGATCAAGACCATTGCGAGGATCCATCCGATCTCACCTGATCCAGGCAAGTCGCCGCCCGGCGCCTCCACAAAGGCGAAATAGACCCAAGCGAGCGTCGCCGCGCCTACGAGTGAGTAGAGGATCTGGAAACCGATTTTGCCTGTTATGCGGACAAGGCTCGCGCGCAGCGGGTGCGACATGGCAAAGTGCGTGCCGACAAAGGCGGCGTTGGCGACGGCGAGTTCAACCAAAGCGCTATTCATGAAGGGCAGTCTAACATTGAAGAGGCTCGTGCGGCAAATCGCCTCAGCTATGCGGCGAGTGTCACGGCACTGTTTGTGAGGGTATGCCGGTTGGAATGATGGTCGCCTGCGCTGTGGCCACGTGCTGGGCTTCATCTCCGCCTTCGCTCCAAACATCCGCTCGGACAACGACTTGGCGTTTGCCTGGTTTGATCACTATACCTTTCGCGCGCAGCCTTGTGCCCTTGGCTGGGCGCAGGAAATTGATCGTATAACTTCCAGTGACAACGTCGCCCACAACAGAAGCGCTAGCCCAGGCGCAGGCATTGTCGGCCATCAAACCGACGATTGCCCCGTGGGCAAAGCCGTGATGCTGCTGCATTTCAGGCCGCAGTTCTAGGGTTAGCTCGCTTTCGCCCTGCCACACTTTGATCGGCTCCACGTCCAGCCAGTTGCTGAAGCCTGATTTCTTGACCGCGACCGCTTTCATATAAGCGATGGCGGCTTCAGGGCTGTCAAATCGGTTTCGATTCATAGCGCTTCCCCACATAAAGTCTGCAAAACAGATGTTATGTGCCACTTGCTATGATTTCACGCAAGTCTGATATACAGACACATTACTGACACTGGCTTTCAGGAATGCCTGTATGAAAACGTATCGTGCCTCTCGCGCCCCATGCCCAATTGGCCGTGCAGCGCGGCTGCTGGGAGACCGCTGGATCTTGCTGATCTTGCGAGAGGCGTTCTTGGGCGCTGAGCGATTTGAAGAATTCATTGCTCGGCTCGACGTCAACCGGGCTGCGCTCACATCGCGCCTTGCGATCCTGCAAGAAGCGGGGCTGATCACGCGCGAACCCGCAACAGGAAAGCGCGCACGCTATCTGCTTACCGAAAGCGCTTGCGCCTTGGTCCCGCTCTATGCCGAGATGGCCAAATGGGGTGCAGAGCACCTGTTCGATGATGGCGAAGCGCCGGGGCAATGGTCCGCCGCGTCGGCCTGACTTACTTGCGTAACCGCTCCTATTCAGCGATCCCGATCAGTTCAACTTTGAAGATCAGTGTTGCATTGCCCGGAATAGACCTGCTGCCTTGTGCTCCATAGGCGAGATCTGCCGGAACAGCGATTTCAATGGTCTCACCCACCGCCATTTGCGGGATGGTAAGCTGCCACGCCGGGATCAGCCGCGCCAGTGGGAATGTGGCTGGCTGTCCGCGCCGATAGGAGCTGTCAAATACAGTCCCATCGATCAGCGCGCCTTCGTAATGAACTGTGACAGTGTCCGAGACTCTGGGGCGGTTTTCGCCGCCATTGTACTCTAGCCAGCGCCAACGAATGCCGCCATCGATATAGCGCCAACCATCGGCGGGTTTCAGGCCTAGCAGATAGGTTTGCTGAGCGGTGTGCCATGACAGGCTCTGCGCATTGTCGACGGTGCTTTCCGGCGCTTCGCCTTGCGCGAAGACGGGCGTGGTGGCGAGGAGTGAGGCGCACAAAGCGGCGCTAGCGAGAACCCGGCTCACCAGTCATACGCCTTTGGCAACTGGCTCTCATCCAGATCGAGATAGCGTTTGGCCAGCTCGCTCTGATGATTGTCCAGCGGTTGTTCGATACCGGCAATGAACACTCGGCTTGGCACAGAATCGACCTCCAAGGGGTCGCCGTCCCAGATCACGACGTCGCCGATTGCGCCCGCTTTCAGAACGCCGAACTTGCCGCCATGTCCAGCAATCTCCGCCGGGATGGAGCTGATCGTGGCGAAGGCCTGACCCCAGGAAAGTCCGCTCGCGCCGGGAACCTTGCCCAAAGCTACAAGGTTGCCAGCAAATTGTGCGGCGCTACGCGGATGGCCATCTGTGCCTCCGGACATTCGCCCAATCGCGACCTTTACGCCCGCCGCCGCCATGCGGCCAACATTGGACTGGGTTGCGCCCAATTGCTCAAAGCTGGCAGGTAGATCATCTAGCGCATCGGCGATCACGGGCACGCGGGCAGCGGCAATTTCGCTCGCAACCAGCCAGCCCTCGCTTGCGCCAACCAGCACCAGATCAAGCTTTGGATAGGTCCGCTTCAGGCCCAGCACATTGCGAATATCGGCGGCGCGCTCAATCTCGACATAGAGCTGCTGCGAGCCATTGATCACCGGCACCAGAGCGGCGGCGTCTGCGCGGGTAAGCAGCGCTTCCTCGCCCTCCCACGATCCAGCGGCAAAGGCACGGGCTTCGCGCAGCGCGTTTTCCAGCTCAACGTAGGCGGCCGTGCGGCTGCCTCCGGATAGGCGCGCACCCGTCTCGCCAAGATCGACCAGTTGGAAAGCCCTGGCTTGCATCACGGCATTGGCATCAGCCCCAAGGTCAATCACTGCGCCCTGTCCCGCGAACAGCGAATTGCCGTGCGACGGAGTAACCAGCGCTCGGGTGACGCCGCCAGCGCGGCTGACCTTCACATGCTGAGAGCTGGGATTGATCGCCGGTGCCACATCAAGCGCCGCGTTGAAACGAGCATCGCCTGCTGACTTGTCATTGCTCGCGCCAACTGCGCCCACATCATACAGACCGAGGTCAGTCACCGCCGCTACAATACCAGGCGTGACGAATGCGCCGCCCGCATCGATTGTTGGAATATTGGCGGGCACTGGAGCGTTGGGGCCAACGACCGACACCGTTCCATTGCGGACGATGACCCGGCTGCCGGCGACAGGCTCGCTGCCATCACCGCTGGCGACCGTGGCATTGACGATGGCCACATCCTGCGCAGCGGCAGGAGCGGCAAGTGCGATGGCGGCACAGGCCGCGCTGGTCAAAAGACGCTTCATCATTTCACATCTCCTGCACCGGGCTGGCCAAGCTCAAAATCGCTCACCGGCCTGCGTTTTGGATCATTCGCGTCGTAGAGCAGCGCGCCATCGACCCAGACTTTCTCTGGCCGTGAATACACACTCAACGGATCGCCATTCCACAGCACGACGTCGGCCATTTTGCCGGGCTCGAGGCTGCCGGTCATATCGTCAATGCCCATCGCCTTGGCTGCGTTCAAAGTGATCCAGCTGATCACATCGGCATCGCTGATGTTGACCCCCATGCGAGCACCAGCGGCCTGCGCTTTCGCAGCTTCTTGGTTCAAACGCTGGATTGAGTTTTCATCATCTGAGTGGATGACCACACAGGCGCCTTCGCGTTGAAGATAGGCGGCGTTTTGCGGAATCCCGTCATAGCTTTCCATCTTAAAGCCGTACCAATCGGCCCAGATCGCGCTGCACACGCCGTTTTCGCGCAGCAGATCGCCGATCTTATAGGCTTCAACCGCATGGTGAAACGCGCTGACTTTATAGCCCATTTCCTTGGCCATATCCATCACCAGCGCCATCTCATCCGCGCGGTAGCAATGGTTGTGAACCAGGATATCGCCGTCGAGCACGCCGACCAATGTTTCCTGGCCAAGATCACGCTTGGGATCATCGTTCTCAGCGTAAGCGATCGCATCGAGCCAGGTCTGGCGATTGACTGCGAAATTGCCCATCCGCGTCGAAGGCTTGCGCCCGCGCCCGCCATAGACGCGCTTTGGATTCTCGCCGCAGGCCATTTTAAAGCCGTATGGTGCGCCAGGGAACTTCATGCCTTGCACCGTGCGGCTGGGCACATTTTTGAGCGTTACAGAACGCCCGCCCATCAAATTGGCAGAGCCGGGCAGGATCTGCAGTGACGTGATCCCGCCATTGGCCATCGCACGGCTGAAGCCGGGATCTTGCGGCCAGACCGAATGCTCGGTCCAAACGTCCGGCGTGGTGGGCGAGGTGGCTTCATTGCCATCGCCGTGCGCGGGGACAGACGGGGTGGGATAATCGCCCAGGTGCGAGTGAATATCGATGATGCCAGGCGTTACGAACTTATCCGAGCCATCGACAACGTTTGCTACCTCTGGCGGTGCCGTGGTTGGCCCGCCAACAGCAACGATCTTGCCGTCGCGAAAATGCACCCAGCCATTGTCAATCCGCCCGCCTGTACCGTCAAAAACGGTGGTCGGGATGATCAAGGTGTCGGCACCGGGATAGGCGCGATAGGTTGAAGGGAAGGGCACGTTGCCGTCTTCACCCAGAAACTCCGTACGCGTATCGCCAGTATCGGCGGAAGAGGCCGATTGGACCGAACTCTCGCCGGACGATCCGGCCGCAGTGCAGGCGCTGAGCGCAAAAGCGCCCCCCACACACATGAGAAGCGCTTTTGCTCGCATCATATTACCCCGTTTTCCTATTATTCTGCCGGACGCGTGGCCGGACGAATGCCTGCCTCTTGCGCTTCCAAACCGGCTTCTGCTGCGCCAGCCAGACCTTCGTCGTCTGTGAGCGTGTCGAGATGCATCAGCTTTTTGATCAACGGGCTGATAACCAGCACGCCGATGCCAACTGCAACGGCCACCCAACCCACGGTCGAGTAGACATCGAGAACGACTTGCTTGCCCGCTTCTTCGCCGACGCCTTCCGCGCCTGTGGCTGCTGCGATTAGGCCAGCGGCGAAGTTGCCCGTTGCCGAAGCAAAGAACCACATGCCCATGATGAGTGAAGCCATGTGCGCAGGCGCCAGGCGGTTCATCGCTGACAGGCCAACAGGTGAAAGACAAAGCTCACCCGTGGTGTGCAGCAGGTAGATCAGGAAGATAAAGATCACCGGCGTTGGCACATTGATGCCGACCGAGCTTGCGCCCCAAACCAGCACCAAGAAACCCAATCCGACCTGAATGACGCCGAGGCCAAACTTAAATGGCGAGGACGGCTCCACACCTTTGCGCCCCATCCATGTCCAAGCTGTCGCAAACAATGGCGCGAGCAGGATGATATAGATCGCATTGATCGATTGGAATGTCGAAGCCAGGCACACCGCCGCGATCAACGTGACGATCGGTGAACAGGTTGAGCGACGAGCCCGCTTGTTCAAACAAAGCCCAAAAAATGATCGATGTGATGATCAAGAACATCGCTGCGAAAATCCGGTCGCGGTCTTCTGGGTCAAGCTTGGTGACCGAAGTGAAGATCACATAGGACACCAGCAGAAGCCCAAATATACCGAGCAGCCAGCCGACGACTTGTTGATATTGGATGAGTGCCCAGCAAATCGCGACGAGCGCCGCGCCAATGCCGTACATCTTCCACTCGGTCGCTTTGCTGAGAGGTTTAGGCGGTTCGCCTCGGCCAAGCAGCATTGGTTTGCCCCAGGTAAACACCAACAGGCCAAACAGCATGCCGATCCCCGCCAAACCAAAGCCATAAGCCCAGCCATAGGTCTCACCGATGTAGCCGCACAGCAAAGAGCCAAGCGCAGCACCCAAGTTAATGCCCATGTAGAAAATCGTGTAAGCGCCATCACGCCGCACGTCCGTGCGCGGATAAAGCTGTCCAACGATCACAGAGATGTTCGCTTTCAGGAAGCCTGAGCCGACAATAATCAGCGCCAAAGCCAGCCAGAAGACATAGATCACCGGATTGTCGGTATTGCCTGCGGCAGCTTCGCCTTCAAAGGCCATAAAGAAATGGCCCAGCGTCAGCAGAACAGCGCCAAAGGCCACCGCTTTTCTCTGTCCCAGCACCTTGTCTGCCATATACCCGCCAACGACCGGCGTGATGTAGACCAGCGCGGTGTAGGCGCCGTAGATGATGCCTGCATCGCTATCTGAAAACAGCCAATGCTTGGTCAGATAGAAAATGAGCAGGGCGCGCATGCCGTAGTAGGAGAAACGCTCCCACATTTCGGCAAAGAATAGGACGAAGAGGCCCTTAGGGTGGCCGAGGATAGTCCCCGCGCTGTCCCCATGAGCAAGTTGTTGAGTTGCCATTTGAGTGTGTAATCCCTCTCGTGTGGTCGCCCTCCCCAGGGGACCAGAATGGAGCGCACCCTAGCGGCTGTTTCTCGCCTGTGAAGCCTTAGTTGCACGCAAATGCGTCGCGGCTGGCCGCAAAATCGCGGCAATAGCGAATTGTCCGGGAACTTGACGCGCATGAGTGTATTATGTCACTGATGCACCTAGCGAGGACATATGAGCCAAAGTCGACCCGTTTATCTTAAGCTGCGCGATCAGATCGCCGCCGCCATCATCGAAGGCAAATACCCGGAAGGGGAGATGTTGCCATCGGTAAGAGCGCTCGCGGCGGAACAGGGGGCCAATCCACTGACAGTCGCCAAAGCATACCAGCAATTTCAAAATGACGGCCTTGTCGAGGTTCAGCGCGGGGTCGGCATGTATGTCGTTTCTGGTGCGGCGGGCAGGCTGTGTTCGAGCGAGCGTGAGCAGTTTTTGCGCGAAGAATGGCCAGAAATCCGCAGCCGGATGGAACGGTTGGGCATTGATTTGGCGGAATTGGTCGATACTTTAGAGGCAAATTAAGCAAGTGCGGCGCGAGTGTTTGTAAGCAAATACAATATATTGAGCGCTTTGGGCTCGCCTGATTGCTAAGAATGAACTATTTGGCGCGGTAATATTTCGGTGCTGACTTGCAGGAATGGCTCGGCTCTGCCAGTGTGCGTTGCATAGTTCGCAACCCAGCGGGTCGGGGTTAGGCAATAATTGGGGGTGACCCCGCGGGCGGCGTCGTAGAATTGACGTATGCCAGGAGTTTGACATGATCAGATCCGAATTGCTCCAAGCGCTGCACAAGGACAATCCTGAGCTGCGCGCTGAAGAGATTGAGCAAGTCGTCGACATTTTCTTTGACGAGATTTCGCAGCGACTGGCCGAAGGCGGCCGCGTCGAGCTGCGCGGCTTCGGGGCGTTTTCGACCCGTGAACGTGAAGCACGCCAGGGCCGCAACCCGCGCACTGGCGAAGCAGTGAGTGTTCCCGCGAAACGCGTGCCTTACTTTAAGGCGGGCAAGGAAATGCGCCGCCGCCTCAACGGCGAGTAAGCGCCCACCAAAATCGTTGTTGTGATTGTCTGCGCTTTTGCGCGGCCTTTATGCTGCGTCCTGCATCATTTCTGCTTGGAGTTCGCCAGGTCCGGCTTGGCGTTTGCGCTCAATCCCCAGTGCTGAAAATACGGCCTCAACGACCTGCTCAATTCCGCCCTGCGCTGTCACGTCGATGATGCTCGCACGGCTGTCGCCAAGCGCGGAAACTTCGGCCGGTCCGCGCGCTGAGACGACCCGGCGCACATCCGGCAGCCGTTCTTCGACCAGTGGTGTCAGTTCGCGAGTGATCTGAACATTGCCCGTCGACACGAGTACAACCTCGCGTTTGGCCATGCCCAGCGCATCCCAACTGCGGGGGTCCGCGGCAATCGCATGATGCACGTGATAGCCATCGGCGAGCGCGATTTCGAAGCGCGCAGTTTCCGATTCCACTGCGAGATAGCCAATTCCATTCAGCGTCAGCGCATCGGCCACCGCCCGTCCCGAAGGGCCTAAGCCCACAATAACCACTGGGGCATTGTCACCGGCGAGTTTCTTGTCCGCTGGCCCGGTGCGCAGCTTACCAGCAAAGGTTCGCCCGAGGTTTGAAATGAACGGTGTGACCGCCAGACTGATCGCAATGGCTGTCACCAATATCGCCAGCATGCGTGGCTCAATCAGTCCAGCGATGGCCGGTAGGGCAAACAGTACCAGCGCAAACTCGCTGCCTTGCCCCAACAGAAAGCCGAGCTGAATCGAGCCTGGAACAGACCAGCGATTGGCAAGGCCTGCCAGCACGTTGAACAGGCATTTGAGCGTGATGAGGCCCGCCGCTGCTGCGAGGACCAGCATCCAGTTTTCCGCAAGCAGCACCGGATCAATGCTCAAGCCCACAGAGATGAAGAAAAAGCTCAGGAACAATCCGCGAAAGGCGTCGATCTCTGTCTGGACCATGATCCGATAGCGCGAATCTGCGACCGCCATTCCGCCTAGAAACGCCCCGAGTGTGAGCGATAGTCCAGCGATCCCGGTCGCATATCCAGCGGCGAGTGCAATGAATAGTGCGGTTGCGGTGTAAACCTCAGAGCTGCCTGCCCGCGCGATCAGGCGGAACAATGGCCCCGTTAGGTAACGGGCGAAGAGTACGGCGATGGCAAAGGCGGCGAGTGCTTTTGCGCCAGCTAAGCCCAATTGCGGGGCCAGCGCGCCGCCTGTGCCCAATGCGCCAGCAGCAACGAGTAACAGGATCGCGGCGATATCCTGGAAGATCAGGATCGATTGTGAAGCGCGCCCCACCGGGCAATCTTCCTGATCGCGCTCCCGCACGAGTCCAATAACCACAGCTGTAGAGGACAGGCCCATGGCGAACCCGCCTATGATCGCGAAGGCTGCCGGCAGACCAATAGCGAGGAAGATCAGAGCAAAGCCCCCACCGGCCACCAGCATCTGAAGGCTGCCAAACCCGAAGATATTGCGTGCCTCCGCCCGGATCCGGCCAAGTGAGAAGTGCAGGCCTAGGTTAAAAAGCAGAAACATCACCCCGGCCTCTGCCAAGGTTACCACAACTGGCCCGCTGAACGCGTCCTTGTATCCCAATGCGGCAATGGCGAGGCCAAGCCCAAGATAGCCAACGATGGGGTTAAGGCGGCAGGCGCGCGATACCAGCGCCGCACCAATTCCCAACCCTAGCAGGGTGACCGCGGGCTGGATCGTTTCAATGATTTCGCTGGCATCTGCCACTGTGCGCCCTCGCCTTTTCGCTGCCGGTTTGCTTGAGGCTCTGCTGGCGCATGACGGCGCGGATGTCCATGGCTGCTCGTGCATTGCAGCGCGTCAAATCTCTCGCTAGGGCAGCGGCAAAGCGGGTGTGGCGGAATGGTAGACGCCGGGGACTTAAAATCCCCTGATCTTTTGATCGTGCGGGTTCGAGTCCCGCCACCCGCACCACCTCTCATCCGGGCATTGCGGCGCTCTGAACTCACAGAATATCGCGATCTATCAGGCCCCTATGACGACGTTATCCTGCTCTTAACCCGATTTGCTTTAATCCTATCCTTAGAGTTGGCCCGTGGAATGGGCAGGCGCGCCAGATCATCTGGTATTTAAGGTCGGTAATGCAGCATGGATCAAGCGGCAAAAACGCCTGAGTTTGACGACACCGCACCAAATGCGGTCGATGACGCACGCCGGGCGCAGCGGGTGACTATTCTCATTCGTGCGGCGAAGTTAATCTCCGGCCAAGGCGAATTTGTCTGCGTCATTCGCGACGTCTCTGAAACCGGCATCAGCGTTCGCATGTTTCACAACCTGCCTTCGTGCGAGACGATGGAGCTGCATATGCCCAGCGGCGCGATCTATGAGATCCGCAGCGTGTGGGAGCGCGGCAATGAAGCCGGGTTTGAGTTCGCTCAGCCAGTGGATGTCGCAAAACTGGTCGAGGAGGCCGGTGAATATCCCAAGCGCGGGATGCGGCTGGGCATGTACTTCCCGGTGGATGTGGCGACCATTGCCGGAAAGTATGAGGCGTTTGTTGAGAACTTATCCCAGCAAGGCGCACGGCTTGAATGTGATGGCTTGTTTGCGATCGATCAGACCGTCACAATCTCAGGTGAAGGCCTCAAAGAGGTGCGCGCAAAAGTGCGTTGGCGCCGTGACAACCATTATGGCGTGGTGTTTGATGACACCTACACTTTGGGTGAGTTCGCGCGGTTGGCCGCAGAATTGCAAGCGCCCGTTTTGCTCAGCCATGACTAAGCCCACAGCACATTCGTAAATTCTGTGCTGCGCCGACGGTACGTTTACGGCCTGCTAACCATTTTCCTTCACTCCCCAGGATGGAAATCTAAATGGGGGCCCGAATGCAACAGGGTGTTACGACACAGAACGGAATTCTTGACGTCGATGTAGCGATCATCGGTGCAGGTCCGGCTGGTCTGACGGCTGCTTATCTGCTGACAAAGCAGGGAAAAACAGTCGCAATTATCGAAAAAGACGAAACCTATGTTGGTGGCATAAGCCGGACGGTGGAGCATCAGGGCTATCGCTTTGACATTGGCGGGCACCGCTTCTTTTCAAAAAGCCAACAGGTCGTTGATCTGTGGAATGAGATCCTGCCGGATGATTTCATCCAGCGCCCGCGCATGAGCCGCATCTATTACGAGGGCAAGTTCTACAGCTACCCGCTGCGTGCGTTCGAAGCGCTCGGCAATCTTGGCATCCTGCGCTCGACCGCGTGCATGCTGAGCTATCTGCGTTACAAGCTGTTCCCGATCAAAGATGTGAAGAGCTTTGAAGACTGGACCACCAACCAGTTTGGCAAGAAGCTCTATTCGATCTTCTTCAAAACCTACACTGAGAAGGTGTGGGGCATGCCGTGTGATGAAATGAGTGCCGATTGGGCGGCTCAGCGGATCAAGGGCCTTTCACTATGGAGCGCTGTCACCGATGGTCTCAAGCGTTCGCTCGGCCTTAACAAGAAGCCGAACGATGGCATGGAAACCAAGACGCTACTCGAAACCTTCCGTTATCCGCGGCTTGGCCCGGGCATGATGTGGGATGCGGCGCGCGATAAGATTCTGGCGACCGGCAATGGCCAGGTGCTGATGGGCCATGCGCTCGATCAACTCGCCAGCGACGGCAATGGCGGCTGGTCGATGACGGCTCAGGGGGCGAACGGCAAAGTTCAAATCCGTGCCAGGGACGCGATCAGCTCTGCGCCAATGCGTGAGCTGTCCAAGCGGCTTCATCCGCTGCCGCAATCAAGCCTGCAGGCGAACGAGCTCAAATATCGCGACTTCCTGACCGTGGCTCTGATGGTGAAGTCAGAAGATCTGTTCCCGGACAATTGGATCTATATCCATGATGACCGCGTGCAGGTTGGCCGCGTGCAAAACTTCCGCAGCTGGTCACCGGAAATGATCCCTGACGATGAAATGGCCTGTGTTGGCCTCGAATATTTCTGCTTTGAAGGGGACGGCCTATGGTCATCCTCTGATGAAGATCTGATCGCGCAAGCGACCAAGGAAATGGAAATCCTCGGCCTGTGCGATCCAAAGATGGTCGTCAGCGGCGCGGTTGTCCGCCAGGAAAAAGCCTATCCGGTTTACGACGACGAATACGAGACCAATGTTGATTCCATGCGAATGGAGCTGGAAGAGAAGCATCCGTCACTCCACCTCGTTGGCCGCAACGGTATGCACCGCTACAACAATCAGGATCACGCGATGATGACCGCGATGCTGACGGTTGAGAACATTCTGGCTGGTGAGCGCGTTTACGACACCTGGTGTGTCAACGAAGACGCTGAGTATCACGAAGCGGGCGATGAAGGCGAAGAAGTGGCTCTGCCAGCGCGCGAAGCCGCGCCGGAAATGGCGCCTGATGTTGCCGCCAAGAAGCCAGTGACCGAAGATCAGGCCGCCGCGCTCAATTCGATGCGCGACGTGCCAGAGCGGATCAAGAAATCTGCGTGAAGAGGAAGCGGGCGAGGCAAGGCGGTCTGCCCGAATTGCCGCGCCGCCCTTAGTTTCTACGACTCTGCAATCGGCGAACTTGAAGCAAAAGACAGAAGATGGAGGGCCGGATGACCGAGATTTTTGTCAAACTGCGTGACCTGCGTTTTCTGCGTTACATTTTTGCCAGCGTTGGCGCTTTGGCCGTCGATGTTGGCAGCTTTCTCGCGCTGCTATCTTTGGGCATGATCGCCGCTGTCGCTTCGGCGATTGGCTATAGCCTGGGGATCCTCGCGCATTGGTTGATGTCGAGCCGCGCAGTCTTTCAGGACAATGTGGCTGAGCGCGGCAGCGCTCGCACCCGGCAAAAGGCGCTGTTTGTCGCCTCGGCTCTGGTTGGCCTTGGCCTGACGATCACGATTGTGGGCTTGGGTGATTGGGCCGGATTGGATCCGCGTATCGCCAAGGGCATTGCGATTGTTGTCGCCTTCACTGCGACGTGGCTGCTGCGCAGCAAAGTTGTTTTCCGTTCCGAGGCGCAAGGGTAAAGCGATGCTTACCGAGCGCCGCCGATCTTTGTTTGCACCCGGCCTGTTGATGCGGGTTGGGATTGTGTGGCTTGCGCTGTCCGCGTTCCTGATTACCGTGAAATGGGGCGCCATTACAGGAATGCAGTTTTCGGGACCTGACGATGCCCTGCGCCTTGTTCAAGTGCGCGATTTGCTGGCCGGGCAAAGCTGGTTTGACCTCACGCAATACCGCGCTGATGCGATAAATGGCGGCGTGCCCATGCATTGGTCGCGCTTGGTCGATCTGCCCTTGGCGGCGATCATCTTTGCTCTCACCCCGTTGATCGGCGGCGCCCATGCGGAAACTGCGGCCTTGATCATAGTGCCGCTTGTGACCCTGGCGTTTGTGATGCTGTTCGCAGCCCGCATCGCCTGGCGACTTTTGGGCGAAGGCGAGACATTTACCACCTGTCTGGTCTTGGCGGTTTCGATGCCGCTGCTGTTTCAACTTTCACCAATGCGGATCGATCATCATGGTTGGCAAATTGTATGCGCTTTGGCTGCGATAAACGGCATGATGGCGCGCAATGCCTGCCTGGGTGGCTGGGCTACGGGCGGGGCGCTTGCGATCTGGCTCTCGATCTCGATTGAGGGTCTGCCGCTGGCGGCGGTGATTTGCGGCGTCATGGCACTCCGCTGGCTGCGCAATCGCAATGATCGCATCTGGCTGCTCGCGACCATGCAATCCCTGGCGCTGCTGAGCTTCGCTTTGTTTCTCTCCACACGAGGGATCGGTGATTTAGCGGTCTATTGCGATGCGATCGGCCTGGTGCATCTTGGCATGTTCGGTTGGGGCGCGCTTGCTCTCACGGTTTTGGCGCGCGCTGAACCCATGCCTCTGCCTGCGCTACTGCTTGGATTTGGCGTTGTTGGCGGCGGCGCAATTGCGATTTTGCTTGGCACTGCGCCGCAATGCGCAGGCGGCGGATTTGCCACTCTCGATCCTGTCGTGGATAAGCTGTGGCATGACCGTGTTCGCGAAGGGCAGCCGCTTTGGAGCCTGTCCTTCAGTCCGGCCCTGCATCTGATTGTCACACCAATCATTGGCATTTTTGCGGCCCTCAATCTGGTGTCGCGTTCGCATGAATGGCTGCGCCGGTTCTGGACCGAATATACGCTGGTGTTGCTTGCGGCTACGGCGATTGCTTTGCTGGTTTCCCGCGCTGGGGCCGCCGCGATTACGCTCGCCGCTGTGCCTTTGGCATGGCAGGCGGGCCAATGGCTGCGCGCCATCCGGGTGATGCAGCAAGTGCCAAAGCGGGTGATGGCTTTGATTGGCGTGATGATGGCTCTGTTGCCAACGATCCCCATCATGCTGCTGGGTCTCGCGATCCCGGCGCGCGCCACTTTACTGGGCGGTTCATTGCCGCCTTCACCGCCGCCCGCCTCCAAATGCGAAATCGCCGCAGCGGCTGAGCAATTGCGCGCCTTACCCGCCGGTGAAGTATTCTCCCCGCTCGACATTGCCCCGCGCCTGCTTCTGGAAACAGAGCACACAATTGTTGGCTCGGGCCATCATCGCGGCGATGCCGGCATTCGCTTTGTGATTGAGACCTGGATGGCCAGTCCCGATGAGGCGCGCGAAAAACTGATCAGTCGCGGCAGCGCCTATGTTGCCGTCTGTGCCGATCGCAGAGAGCCGATGTTCTACGCCGACAATGCGCCAGATGGACTTATCGCCCGCGTGCGTGATGGCGCCGCGCCACAATGGCTGGAGCCGGTCAAGCTAGAGACAAAAGGCAGCCTGCAAGTCTGGCGGATTAAGCGCGACTAAGCTCGCGCCCATCTGGCCGCTCTATCAGGCCGGGACAAAATCCATCGCTAGACCATTGATGCAATGGCGCTTGCCGGTCGGCTCTGGCCCGTCACCAAAGATATGGCCCAAATGCCCGCCGCAATCGGCGCAGTGCACTTCGGTTCGGGGATAGCCAATCTTATAATCGGTGGCCGTCCCGACCGCTCCTGGCAAAGCCTTCCAAAAGCTCGGCCAACCGCTCTTGCTGTCGTATTTGGTGGCAGACGAATAGAGTTCGTTGCCGCAGCCAGCACAAACGAACGTACCCTTGCGCTTTTCATTGTCGAGCGGAGAGGTGAACGCGCGCTCTGTCCCTGCCTCGCGAAGAATGCGGTATTCTTCGCGGGTCAACCTTTTGCGCCACTCTGCGTCGCTGCGCGCGATGGGAAAACTCTTGGCCTGCGCCGGCGAGAAGCCACAAGCGGCGAGCGTTGGCATAGCCGCGCCTAGGCCGAGTAGGCCGAGGAACGTGCGGCGGTGCGAGACAAAGTCTTGTCTGGTGTCTGTCATGGCGTAACTCTTTAGATTCAGGAATTCTATCATCCGTAAATACGCACACGCAGGTTAAAAGGTTACAATTTTTGCGAAAAATTCCCCCCTAAATATGCCTAGAATTCGGTGATTTCGACTTCCAATGTGCGGAAGCCATGGACAAAGTTTGCGCGCACCCGCTCAACATCGCCGGCGACATGCACGCGCATGCGCCGTTTGTGCATCTCTTCGAGCAAGACCTTCAATTGCAATTCGGCCAACCGCGCCCCGACGCAGCGGTGAATACCGTAGCCAAAGGCGATGTGCCGCCGTGCATTATCGCGCGTAATGTCGAGCTTGTGCGGGTTCTCAAACACCGTCTCTTCACGGTTTGCGCCAAGATACCACAGGACGACCTTGTCGCCCTGTTTGATGGTCTGGCCAAATACCTCAGTGTCCTCGGTGCAGGTGCGGCGCATATGTGCCAGCGGCGTTTGGAAACGGATGCATTCTTGCACCGCATTGGGGATCAGTTCCGGCTGCTCTTCGAACAATTTGCGCTGATCAGGAAATTTGTCGAGGGAATGGACAATCCCGCTCATCGTGTTGCGAGTGGTGTCATTTCCGCCCACGATCAGCAGCACCAGATTGCCCATAAATTCCTGCGGGCTCATTTGGTTCATCGCATCAGAATGGATCATCATTGAGATCAGATCATCGCCGGGTTCTTCCTGCGTTTTTCTGACCCAGAGCTGCTGAAAATAGGCCGCCATTTCGTGCAGGATGCCGCGCCTGTATTCGTCCAACTCGCGGATCGAACCCAATTCTGTATCGCCTGACCAGTCCGACCAGAATGTCAGCAATCGGCGGTCTTCCCATGGGAAATCGAACAATAGAGCGAGCATGCCAGTGGTCAGCTCGATTGAAACCTTGTCGACCCAATCAAACGCTTCGCCCCGCGGCAGCGAATCCAGCAATTCGCCGGTCCGCGCGCGGATGTCGGTTTCCATCGCGGTCATCGCGCTGGGCGTGAATTTGGGCGCAACTGTGCGGCGCTGTCCGGTGTGTTTGGGTCGGTCCATGGCGATGAACATCGGCAATTCGAAGCGCTCTTCTTCTGGCTTCAATTCTTCATCTTCTGGCCGTTCCAGAATGGTGATGCCGCCATATTCCCAACTGGAGGAAAACGCCTCTGGCAGAGCCTCAATGTGCTGGATCGCCTTGTGTCCGACGACCGCCCAATAGGGGCCGTAAGGGCTTTCCGGGATGTAGTGCAGCGGGCCTGCATCCTGCATTTCCTTGAAGATCGGCTGCCAGCGATCTTCGTAATAGATGTCTGATCGGCTGACGTCCCATTTGTGCGAATGCTGCGGACGTTCTTCGGGATGCTTGGCAAAATGTTCCATCAACGCTTCATGCGCCGTGGGCGACGTGCGCCATTCAGGTGCGGAATTCTGATCGCTCGCAGGCGGCGCAATCGTTGCCATGTCTCTCTCCTATCCGGCGGCTTTGGCCGCTCTGGTGAGTCGCATGGTGCCTTAACTGACAGCAGTGTCAATAGTCAGTTGCGATAAGGAACCTATTCAGCAGGTTCAGCCGCTTGCGGTTTGCGCCGCCAAAACCGGCGCCTTTTCACGCCGCCTGGTCCCGATTTCATCACTCGCTTGCGGAACAGTGTGGAGCCGCCCTTGATCAGGATGAACACAGCAAATGCCTGCCAAACTAGCGCGACTGCATGCGTCCATAGCGTTTCTTCCAACGCTGCTCTGGCCATCATCGCGAAGGGCGATGACAGCGGGAAAACCACGGATGTCAGTTCCAACGGTGTGCCGGTCTGCCCGATATTCGCGGCCGATAGGAAGAACACCATGATTTGAAGCATGGTGACTGGCATCGACATGGTCTGGACCTCGCGCACACTGCTGGCCATGGCGCCAATGGTGAGGAACAGCGAGCCGAGCAGCAGGTAGGCCATCGAGAAATAAATGATGCCGAGCGCGATGAACATCGGCCAGCCTATCGCTGGGCCGGGTAGATCGCGGAAATTGGTCTGTGTGACGGTGACAATGGCGTCTTCGGCGACCGCCCAGAATGCCCATCCGGTTGTGCCCCATACCGCAATTCCGACGAAGGAAACGCCCAGCATGGCAAACAATTTGCCCATGAAGACCGCATCCATTGGCAGGGCGGCGGCTAGAATTTCGATGATCTTATTGCCTTTTTCTTCGGCAAGGTTGGACAACACCATACCGCCTAGCAAGATGGTCAGCAGGAACAGCACCATTTGCGCGGCCTGCGCCGTGCGCACCCGGCTATACCGGTCGGATGCCCCGCTGGAGACGACAATCTCGCTGGTCGCATCGGGATAGCGGCTGGGCGCCGAGGCGCTGGCGGTGGCCGCGAGCAGTTCAATCCGGCCTTTCCAGCGGTCGACCTGGCTTTGCGTGCCGACCAGCTTGGGTTCTTCTAAGGTGCCGGTCAGGATCGCGACATAGCTGCGCCCGCCGGTGTCGAGGAATGCGCGGGCGTCAAAATCAGCGGTGCTTTCAGCTTCAGGTACGCGTTTGAGCACCGGTGAGGCGCTGCCCAATTGCGGGCGGAGCGTTTCGGCGGCAGCCTCCATCGCGGCGTTATCTGCCGCGCTCATTGCCAAGCCGATTTCGACGCTGACGGCTTGCTGTGATGTGGTCTTGCCGATGCTGCCTGCCAGTCCGCCGATTAGAACCGGGAAAAGTGGCCCGATCAGAAAGAACAGGAATGCGCGGCTGAACAGCACAGCGACGAAGTCACGCCGAGCCACAACCCATGCCGCCTGAAAATAGCTCAACCGAGGTTTGGCGGCAATTGCTGCTTGATCAAAATTGCTCATCAGCTTTGCTCCCCATGCGGCGGCATCCACTTCGAGCTGCCTGGCCGCCGCCTCGCCCGCGATATGGACGAAGGCATCATGCAAACCGGCCCGCTCAATCGAGAGTGAAAGGATGCCTGCATCGCCTTCGATCAAGGTCCGCAACAAAGGCTCAATCCCGCTGTCAGGCAGAGAGAAGGTGAAGAAATCGCCCGTACGCCGGGTGTCTTCTGGCAAGGCAGCGGTCCAGCCGCCCTCGCGGGCGCGTGTTTCCAGCCGGACCTGCGCCGGGATCCGGTCACGGGCGGCCTCAACACTGCCGGCATAGGGAACTTCGCCTCCGGCAATGATCGCCACGCCTTCGCACAGGCGCTCCGCATGGTGGATCACATGGGTGGAGAAGATCACCGTCACGCCGTCATCGGCCAGTGCGCGGATCATTCCCTCCAGCTTGCCTTGGTTGATCGCATCAAGTCCCGAAAATGGCTCGTCCAGCACGACCAGACGCGGCTGATGCACCAGCGTGCCAAGCAATTGCACCGTCTGCGCCATCCCTTTCGATAGCTGGCGAATTTGGCGTTCGGCGGCGTGGCCCAGCCCGTGGCGTTCGAGCAGTTCCAGCCCGCGCACGCGCCCTTCGGCCAGCGGCAGGCCGCGCAAGGCGCCCATAAATGCAATCGCTTCGATGGATTTCATCGCCGGGTACAGGCCGCGCTCTTCCGGCAAATAGCCGATCAGGCGACCAATATCGTGCGGTTGGTCATATCCGAACACGCGGCGGACGCCTTCGTCTGGATCAATAATGCCCAGCAACATGCGCAGCGTCGTGGTCTTGCCCGCGCCATTGGGGCCGAGCACACCATAGATCGCGCCTTCAGGCACTTCGAGGTCGACCCCGCCCACGGCCAATGTGCCGTCAAAGCGTTTGACGAGCCCGCGCGCTTCGATCGCGAGAGGTTTCTGCTCATTGCTCAAGATTGATTGATCGCTTACCGCCATATCCATGGCCAGCACCGTTAGTGGGCGGGCCTAAACGGGAGTAACCCTAAGCGTGGTTAACGCAGGCGCAACACTTGATCTTGGCAAACGCCTTGAAAACAAAGCGCGCGAGCTTGGCTTTGCCGCCTTTGGAGTGACGAGTGCGGCAGAAGATCCGGTGCGCGCAGAGCGGCTGGAGCAATGGCTGGGCGAGGGGCATCACGGCTCTATGGAGTGGATGGATACTCGCCAGCATCACCGCCGCTCGCCGCAGGGGCTATGGCCAGAGGCGCAGCGGGTGATTGCGCTCGGCATGAGCTATGCGCCGTCTCATGATCCCTTAGCGCTGGAGGCGTATGGAGAGCGGGCGCGCATCTCTGTCTATGCGCAGGGCAAGGATTATCACGATCTGGTCAAAAAACGCCTCAAAGCGTTGGCGCGCTGGCTGGTGGCGGAGGCGCCGGAGGCCGAAGTCAAAGTCTTCGTCGACACAGCGCCTGTAATGGAAAAGCCGCTGGGTGAAGCGGCCGGGATCGGGTGGCAAGGCAAGCACAGCAATCTGGTCAGTCCGCAGCATGGTAGCTGGCTGTTCCTTGGGGCGATCTACACCACGCTGGGCTTGCCCTTAACCGAGCCACAGCGGGACCAATGTGGATCGTGCCGAGCGTGCCTCGATGCGTGCCCAACCGACGCCTTTCCCAGTCCCTATCGGCTCGATGCGCGGCGCTGCATTTCCTACCTAACGATTGAGCACAAGGGCCCCATTGCGGAGGAGTTTCGCGGCGCGCTGGGCAACAGGATCTATGGCTGCGACGATTGCTTGGCGGTGTGCCCGTGGAACAAATTTGCGCAGTCCGCTCACGCTGCACGCGAATTTCTGCCGCGCGCTGAACTCGCCGCACCGCGTCTGGCTGAATTGCTAGCGCTAGATGACGCTGGCTTTCGCAGCGTATTTTCCGGTTCCCCGATTAAGCGGATTGGCCGCAATCGGTTTGTGCGCAATTGCCTTTATGCCGCAGGAAACAGCTGTGATGCCGAACTGATTGCACCCGTGGAGGCCTTACTAAGCGACGCCGATCCCGTAGTTGCGGACGCCGCGCGCTGGGCCTTGAAGCAGCTTCCCACTGGCTAGGGCCAAGACCCTAACTATCGAAGCCGTCCGAGATGTCGCCCAGATTGGGCGCTGGTCGCGGCTCTGTGGGCCTCCATTCGGAAAACCGGGTCGGTTCGCGCAGGTTCAGCACCGTGCCCT
This sequence comes from Erythrobacter sp. SN6-5, assembly GCF_057364945.1. NCBI lineage: Bacteria > Pseudomonadati > Pseudomonadota > Alphaproteobacteria > Sphingomonadales > Erythrobacteraceae > Erythrobacter > Erythrobacter sp. SN6-5. The sequence continues at coordinate 757,975 of NZ_CP200282.1, read as the reverse complement.
CGGTCGGATGCTCGCTGCGTTCGAAAAAGCCAACAGCGTCCAAATGTGGGTCCGCGGTCATATCCTGCATATCGCGCACTGGCATGGCGGGCATTCGCGCCGCGCGCATTATCGCTAGCACTTCGTTGGTGGTTTTTTGCGCGCTCAGCTCGCCAATGCGGCGATAAAGATCGCTGCTGCCTTCGACGATCCCTTTGACACTTTGGAACCGCGCCTCCTTCGCAAATTCCTCATCGCCGAGCAGTGCCACGACCTTCAGAAAATGGTCGATTTGATAGGGGACGATGGAGATATAGCCGTCGCTGGTCGGAAAAGGCTGGCGGTCTGGATCAATCTGACGGGCATAGCAGGCTGGGCCGACTGGTGGATCGAATGTCAGTCCGCCCAAATGCTCTTTCAACATAAAGTTCGAAAACGCCTCAAACATCGGCACCTCGAGGAATTGTCCCTTCCCCGTGCGCAGCTTGTGGATCATCGCCGCCATTGAAGCATAGGCGGCGTGTAATCCGGCGACTTTGTCTGCAATCAGCGAAGGCAAATAGCGCGGCTTTTCATTGCCATCGACGCGGGGCAGCAGGGTGGCCGCGCCGCTCGCCGCCTGAATCACATCGTCATAGGCATGCAATCCGCCATATGGGCCATCGGAGCCAAAGCCGACACAATGAACGTAAATGATATCGGGGTTGAGCGTCTTGACCGCCTCATATCCGAACCCCAACCGTTCGATCGCTTCTGCGCGGATATTGTGGATCAGCATATCTGCTTCTGCCACCAGCTCGCGCAATTGCGCTTTCGCCTCGTCGTCCTTCAGGTCGAGCGGCAGCGATTTCTTGCCGCGATTGAGAGCGAGAAAGCTCGGCGCCATCCCGGCCGTCTTTGCGGGCCTAGCGGAATGTCTCAACGCATCGCCGCCCGGTGCCTCGACCTTGATTACGTCAGCACCAAGGTCAGCAAGGATTTGCGTGCAATAGGGGCCAAACACAACCGTAGTCAGGTCCAGTACCTTCAGCCCCTGAAGCATGGAGCCGCCATCCTCTGTTTGCATGAAAATGTCTCTTTCGGATTGTCGTGTAGAACCGTCACTAACGGTTTAGCGGAGCTCTTTTAGCTGCACTTCGGGATCAGCGAGCAGGGCCTTATCGACTTCCTTGACCTCGCTTTCGAGCAATTTTCGCCCTTGAACATAATCCTTCATCGCGTTGACGCAGTCGAAGGCTATCGGCCGCCCCTCTTTCAAATAGACGATCGAGAATTTGCGTGCAGCTGGATCGCCGCGCAGGATCGTCTCGTCGTAACCCAGGCTGAGGCCTGCGGTTTGCAGTTTAAGGTCATATTGGTTCGACCAGAACCATGGCAGGGCGTGATAGGGTTGCTTATCGCCCATAATCGCGCGCGCTGCTGTGTTCGCCATGTCATGCGCGTTTTGCACCGATTCCAGACGGATCACTGCGCTGTCGGCAAAATCATTGGCATGAGCAGCGCAATCGCCGATCGCATAAATGTCGTCCAGGGTTGTGCGGCAATAGATATCGACGTCAACGCCGCTCGATCCAGCAGCACCCGCCGCGATCAGAGGCGCTACGGAGGGGATAATGCCAATCCCTGCGACAACCATGTCGCATTCGAGCATTTCGCCGCTTTCCAGCAAGACGCCGCTGGCCTGACCGTCTGTTTCGGATATTTCTTGAACATTCGCACCGAGCCGAATGTCGACGCCGTGACTGCGGTGCTCTGCTTCGTAAAAGTCGGATAGTTCCTCGCCAGCAACGCGGGCCAGCAGGCGCGCCTGAGCTTCTACCAAGGTAACCTCGACGCCCAGCTTGCGCAGCACAGCGGCTGCCTCCAGCCCGATATAGCCGCCGCCGATCACAACTGCGCGCTTCGCGCCGCCACTGATCGCAGCCATCATCGCATCGGCATCGCGCTTGTCACGGACGTAGAAGACACCGCTCAAATTGGCGCCTGGGCAAGGGAGCCTGCGCGGATCGCCGCCGCCTGCCCAGATCAGCTTGCGATAGCCAATCCGGTTGCCATCCATCAGTGCGATTTCATGCGCCATCCAGTCAATTTCGATGACCCCTTGGCCCAGATGCAGGGTGATATCCTTGTCTGCCCAGAACTTCTCAGGCCGGATCAAAATCCGCTCAAACGGCTTGTCCCCGGCGAGGTATTCCTTCGACAAAGGCGGGCGTTCGTATGGCGGCGCGGCGTCACGCCCAACCAGCACAATCGAACCCTCATGCCCCTGTTGGCGCAAGGCAATGGCCGCTTGCGCGCCGCCATGCCCGGTGCCCACGATTACGATATCGGCGCTATCCATGGCGCGAACGCTTGCCCCAAAATTGGCTTAGGTCAAGCGTATTGCGCGCATCGGACGGGCGATTATGACCTAAGGATCGAGCAAATTGCGTGCCTGGCTGGCGATTTGTGCGAGCACAGCGGGGGCCACCGGCGTGTGCGCTTTTGCTCGGCCAACCATTGCCTTAAACTGGCGGATCGCGGGCGCATTGTCGCTCGCCCATTGCTCCACCGCATGGGCCGGATCAGCCTTGCCTTTCTTGCGCCGAACCAGTTGGCGCAGGAAATCGAACCGCATCTGCTGATAATCGCGCGCTAACCCAGCGACCAACAAGCGCTCCCAAACATCCGATGGTTCCATCAGCGCAGCGGTTGCCTGGGCCCAGTCGAGGCCCAGGCGCACGCCCATGTCGGTGAAGGCATCGGCGAGCTGCAGCGCCGCAACATCGGCGTCGCGCGCGAGCTTCGCCAGACCAATTGCGCCGTCCATTTCGAACAGATGCACGACCTTTTTGGCAATCGTCTCGGGAGTTCCCGCTTCGACCAGCTCGCTGCGCATTTTGTTCGCTTGTTGGCGCGATTCACCGGCCAGCATAGCGTCCGTGGCATCGTGCAATTCCTCGATACCGGCGCGCAATTCCTCGACCAATTCAGCGGGCGGTCGCTTGGCCGCGCCAGCGCGCAACAAATCCGCCATATGGCCCCTTAAGGCGATGGCGACCCGCTCGAACAGCATGATTCGCGTGGTTTCGCTCATCTTGGCCTTGTCGAGCTCTTCCCAGATGGCCCGCGTCCCAAACAATTGGTCGGCAGCGACAAAAGCATTGGTCACCGCGGCCAGCGAGGCACCTTCCTCCTCGACCAGTTCGAATGCGGGCAATATGCCCATGCGGTTGATGATGCGGTTGGCGAGTTCTGTTGCTACCAGCTCGCGCCGCAAGCGGTGCTGCCTGATTTGCTTCGCATAACCCTTTTGCATCGGCTCTGGGAACAGCGCTATCAGCGCATCCTCCATAGCCTTATCGGCGGATAGCGGGCTTTCTTCGATCGCATCCTGCAATGCGAGTTTGGCCGAGGACAGCAGCACCGCAAGCTCTGGCCGGGTCATTCCGTGGCCCTCGCCCGCGCGCCGGATCAACGCCTCGCTAGATGCCAGTCCCTCTGTCCGGCGATCAAGATCGGCCATGTCTTCGAGCGTTTCGATAAGGCGCGTGTAAGACGCGGTCGCTTCGCAGCCGCCAGCCTCCGCAATGGACAATGCTAGCGCTTGCAGGCGGTTATCCTCTAGTACAATTGCCGCGACTTCGTCTGTCATCGATTCCAGCACGGAGACGCGCTTCTTCTCGGTCAGCTTGCCATCGCGTTTGGCAGCAGCGAGCGCGATCTTGATATTCACCTCGTTATCGGAGCAATCAACACCGGCCGAATTGTCGATGAAATCGGTGTTCACCCGCCCGCCATTTAGCGAGAATGCGATCCGGCCTGCCTGCGTCACGCCAAGGTTTGCGCCCTCACCGATGACTTTCGCGCGCACTTCGGTGGCGGTTACGCGCAACGCATCATTGGCGGGATCGCCAACCGCTGCATCGCCTTCACTTTCGGCTTTGATGTACGTCCCAATTCCGCCGAACCAGATCAGATCAAGCTCCGCCTTGAGGATCGCCGCCACCAGATCATCGGGCGCAATCTCAGCCTCTTCAAGCCCAAGCATTTCGCGTGCTTTCTTGGGCAGCTTGATGCTCTTTTGATCGCGCGAGAACACACCGCCGCCGCTGGAGATCAATTTCGAATTGTAATCCTCCCAGCTTGAGCGCGGCAGATTGAACAGACGATTGCGTTCTTTCCAGCTTTGCGCCGGGTCGGGATCGGGATCGATAAAGATGTGCCGGTGGTCAAACGCCGCAACCAACTTAATCGCCTTCGACAGCAGCATGCCATTGCCGAACACATCGCCCGACATATCGCCGCAGCCCGCCACGCGGACGCTGTCGCTTTGCACATCGATCCCCATTTCGAGGAAGTGCCGCTGAACGGAGACCCACGCGCCGCGCGCGGTGATGCCCATGGCCTTGTGATCATAACCGTTTGAGCCGCCGCTGGCGAAGGCGTCATCAAGCCAGAAATCGCGGCTTTCTGCGATGCCATTGGCAACGTCGGAGAAACGCGCGGTGCCTTTGTCCGCGGCGACCACGAAATAGGGGTCTTCGCCGTCATGCACCACCACGCCTTCTGGGTGGACGACCTTGTCCTTCACAATGTTGTCCGTAATCGACAACAGGGTGCGGATGAAAATCTCATAGCTTGTCTGGCCCTCTGCGGCCCAGGCATCGCGATCCTTCGCTGGTGATGGCAATTGCTTTGGATAAAAGCCGCCCTTCGCTCCGGTCGGAACGATCACTGCATTTTTAACCCGCTGCGCTTTCATGAGGCCCAGGATCTCGGTGCGGAAGTCATCGCGCCTGTCTGACCATCTGAGGCCGCCACGCGCAATCACGCCAGCCCGCAGGTGGATGCCCTCCACCCGCCGGGAATAGACGAAAATCTCGCGCCATGGCACGGGTTTTGGCAGACCGGGCACCTGCGCAGAATCGAACTTAAATGCCAGCGCTTCCACCGCGGCATCGGCAAACGCATTGGTGCGCAGGATCGCACTAATAACTGCATTGTAAAGCCGCAGCAGCCGGTCATCATTGATCGCGGACACCTTGGCCAGCCCGCGTGAAAAGTCGGACTGCGCTTTCTTTTCCGCCTCTTCGCGGTTGCCCTTAAATTTGGGGTCATGACGCGCGGCAAATAGCGCGATCATCGCCTTGGTTACCGGCACGGCGGCGGCCAGCGCGTCGACCACGGTGTAGATTGTGAAGCCCATACCGGTCTGGCGCAGATAGCGGTAGAAGGCGCGTAGCCAATTGGCTTCCTGCGCGCTTAGGCCCGCTCCGATCACCAGACGGTTGAACGGGTCATCCTCCGCATTGCCATTCAGCACGGCGGCGATTGCTTGCTCGATAATATCCGCACGCTCCAGTAGCGGAGCAGCCTCATCTCCTCCTGGCAAAGCGAGAGTGAAATCATGGATCGAGCCGAGCGTGCCATCGTCAAGCGCGGTTGGGATTTCTGTGATCACGCGAAAGCCGAAGTTCTCCAGCGCCAGCACTGCATCAGACAAGGGTAAGGCGCCGCTGCTTTGATAGACTTTGAGGCGCAGATTGTCGGCTGCATCACCGTCGAGATGGTACAATCGCACATCGCGCTGGATGGCATCATCGCCGCTGGTGCGTGCACTGAGGGCGCGGATCCGGCGAATATCAGTCGCTGCCTCGGCGGTGCCATAAAGCAAGCGATAATTGGCCGGAAACGCACCGGCATAACGCGCCGCAATCGCCATTGCGCGAGCAGGGTCTTCGCTCTTGGCAAGATGGCGCTCAACGCCCTCACCCCATCCGCGCAGCATGTCTTCCAGGCGGCCTTCCAGCTCATCCTCTTCCGGCATTGCTTTGGCTTCGCGAATGTCGAGTACGAATTGCAGCATCGCCAGATTGCCACCTTCGACCTCCAGGCTCCAATCCAGGACTTTCGCATCCGCCTCGGCGGTCAGCAGCTCCTGAATTTGCAAGCGCACTTGAGTGGAGAGCAAGTCTCGCGGCAGCCACACAAAGGCAAACACATGGCGGCCCAACTGCGAACTTGCGAGCGACAAGCGCGGCCTTGGCCGATCAACCAGGCTCATCATAGTAGTTGCCAGGCGGCCAATGTCCGCGCGGTTGAACGCAATCAGCAAATCATGCGGCAGAGCAGTAAAGGCATGGACCAGCGCTTTACCGGTGTGCCCGGAAGGGTTGAAGCCAAGCTCTTTAGTCAGCGTGTCAAGATTTTCGCGCAGATGCGGCACGGCGGCGGGCGCGGAGGCAAGCGCGGCGCTGGTCCACACGCCGGTATGAATCGACAAGGCAACGACTTTACCTTGCTTGCGGATTGGAACGATAAACAGATCGAGTGGCACACGCCGGTGAACTTTGGCCGCGTGGTTCGATTTGATGATCAGCAGCTCTCGCGTGCGGCCATTGGGGCGTTTCTGCCCAAACCACTTGAATGCTTTATCGTATGACGCATCGGCCAGCAAAGCGCGTGCGCTCTTGCGGCAAATCCCCAGCAGGCCGGATTGGCTGCCATCGCGGCGGCGGGTTACATGGCCCAATTGAGTCAACATTCCGCTGTTGAGCCATGTCAGCAGATCTTTGAATTCCGGCTCTTTCATGCGCCCGATATCCGCCTCCATGGCGGATTGCACTTTGGGCCAATCATTTACGGCGGCCCGGACATCACCCAGAGTCAGCCGCAGTTCTTTGAGCAATTCGCGGCGTTGGCGCGCGTCGATCCGAGGCGTTTCGATATAGATCATCGATTCGCGCGCATCGCCAGAGCCGAGTTCGGTAAGTTTGCCCGACTTATCGCGCTTCACTGAAATGATCGGATGCACCAGCCGGTCAATCGTCACTCCTTGGGTCGCGAGCGCAGAGGCGACCGAATCGACCAGAAACGGCATATCGTCATTGACCAGAGCGATGCGCATAATGCGCCGCTCATCGGTTTCGGTTTCCATGACGAGCGGCGCGTGATTTATCTCGCGCTGCTCGGCTGCGGCCAGCAGAAACGCAGTCGCCTCTTCCAGCGCTCGCTTGGCAAAGGGCGTATCACCGGGCAGGATCGCATTGCTCAGCCGGTCTGACAGCGCGGAATGATGCTTGCTGCGGCGCGGATTGCGCACCGATTTTAATTTGGCTGAAGCTTTTCCTGCGAGCTTTTTAGCGGGTTTCGAAACCATCTTCGCCCCTTTGATATTATATTATGCGTGAGCGCATTATTCCATCAACGATAGTCGAGATTGGCTTAGTCGCGCAACCGTGTCGAACACCTGCCCGCGCAAAATTTTTTGTTTAGACTTACGTCGCGGTTGAAGCGGCCTTCTCTCCAGTTCGAAGCGCTTGCATTGTGATTTCCAGCGAGCGAATTCGGGCCGCTGGATCATAGGTCGCGCCGCACAACATAATCTCATCCGCGCCGGTACGTTTGATGAAATCGCCGACTTGGCTCGCCACCATATCGGCGGTGCCGATGGCTGCTGCTTGGCCGATATGGTTGAGCATGGCGCGCGCTGGCGCGGGCAGGGTCGAGGTGTATTGTGCAATCGGTGGTGGCAGTTTGCCGGGATTGCCGCTGTGCAGCCGAACAAAACTTTGCTGCTGACTTGAGGCAAGCAGACGGGCTTCCTCTTCGCTTGGCGCGGCAAAGACGTTCATCGCCACCATGACATGCGGGCGATCCAGCGCGTCTGACGGTTCGAAGTCCCTCCGGTACAGCTCCAGCGCAGCATCCAAATGATCGGGTGCGAAATGCGCGGCAAACGCATAGGGTAGGCCGAGTTTAGCTGCGAGTTGAGCGCCAAACAGGCTGGAGCCCAGCATCCACATCTCCGGCCTAGCGCCCAGGCCCGGAGTGGCTGCGATTGGCAGGTCGGGATCGCCGGTCAGAAGCGCGCGCAGTTCCGCCACATCCTGCGGGAAATATTCAGCCGCCTGATGCAGGTTTTTGCGCAAGGCACGCTGCAATTCTGGCCCGGCCCCAGGTGCCCTTCCCAACCCCAGATCAATTCGGCCCGGGAACAAGGCGTCCAATGTGCCGAATTGCTCAGCAATCTGGAACGGCGTGTGATTGGGCAGCATAATCCCGCCAGAGCCGATCCGGATCCGGCGGGTCGCATTGCCGATATGAGCGAGCACCACAGAGGTGGCGCCGCCCGCGATCCCATCCATCGCGTGATGTTCCGCCACCCAAAAGCGTTTGCAACCCATGCGCTCTGCCGCGCGCGCCAGATCAGTCGCATCGGCCAAAGCCTCTGCCACATTCCCGCCTTCGCGAACCGGGATCAGATCAAGCACAGAAAATTCGGTCATGTCAGCCCTCTTACTATGGGGCTGGTGTAACAGGGCCCAGCTGTTTCAGATAGCCGCTAGCGGCCTTTGCCTGCGGACTGCTGGGCGCAGTGTCGATCACCGATTGCCAGCTGGCGCGGGCGGCATCATCGCGCGAATCCAGCACCGCGATCACACCCGCCTCCAACCCGATTTGCGGATCAAGCGGGGCAAGGCCAGCCGCCTTCTCAATCGCCGTTTGCGCCTCGGGCAGTTTGTTTTCGCGCCGTAGTAGCGTTGCTTTGAGCAGCCATGCCTCCGCGTCGCCAGGCATGAAGCGTGTCGCATTGTCCAATTCGATGAGTGCTTCTTCTGGCTGATCAATCTCAACCAGGGCGCGAGCCATATCAAGTGCTGCTGCTGCTTGGAGCGCACCAGACGCAGCAGTTTTGGCGTCAATGCGTGCCTTTCTCAAAATATTGTAGGCGTCTGCCCAAAGAGTGTTTGCCAGGGCGGCATTGCTTACCATGACGCCAAAACGTGCCCGCGCTCTCGGCTCTTCCGCAGGCGTTTCATCGCGGGCCGCGATGAAAGCGGCAGTCGCATCGTCCCACAGGTTCAGCTTTGTCGCGGCTAGCCCCAGGCAGTGATTGGCGATGACCCTGGCCGCGCCGGATGTTTGGTTGCGCTCGATCTGCGCTTTGGTGTGGGCGCGGGCCGGGTCGCTCTCGACTAGATCAAGGCAATCGGCCAGCCAAATGCTCAGCGGATCGGTGGGTTGCGGCGGGGCAATTTCATTCGTGGTGCGCGGTGGGCGATTGAGCAGCTCATCGGGTGCACCCTGGATCGCGCCAGCGCTGGGGTTGGGGCCAACCTGAAGCAGCATGAGGATGAGCGCGCTGGAAAAAGACACTGTGATATTCGCCTAGTAAAATTGATCGACCGTCGCTTGCAGCAGCGCGATATCATTCTCGCGCGACAAGCGGTGATCGCCGTCTTTGACAAAGGTCACCTGTACATTGTCCGAACGTATCGCCTTGGAAAGGTGCAGGCTGATTTCCCATGGCACATCCTCGTCCTTTTGGCCGTGCAGCAGCCGAACCGGGCAATCAATCGCGACCTCGCTGTCCAGTTTCAGATTGGCCTCGCCATCCGCGAAAAAGCCCGGATGGGTGGGCGTTGGTTCTGGCCCGTAAGGGTTATCTTCATACAGCACTTCGTCCGCTGCCATCTGTCCGCGCTGCTCGTCGGTGAAGCCCCATGTCGTAAAGTCGGGAGCAGCCGCGATGCCGATCAGCCCGGTCAGCCGCTTGCCCAATGCCTCACCCACCATCAGCATCAGCCAGCCGCCCATGGATGAGCCGATCAGCAGCACGTCACCATCGACATAGGCCTCGATCAAAGCAAGCACTTCATCGCGCCATCGGGACAGAGTTCCATCGGCGAAGTCGCCATCGCTCCGCCCGCAGCCCGAATAATCGAGCAGCAGGCAGGCCCGCCCGAATTCCGCCGCGCGTGCGAACATTGCGCTCGCCTTGCCTCCGTCCATGTCCGACATATAGCCGGGCAGAAAGACCACTGTCGGGCCGGTGCCTGCAATGTGGCGAAAGGCAATTTTCCGCCCATCGTCAAACTCGTGAAATCGAATATCGCTCATGTGCGCCCTCATGCCTGCAGGCAGCGTGTGCGCGCAAGGGGGCTGACGCGGCAAAACCCGCTCCACTCGGCGCACTGGGGTCATACGCAACCGGGTGAAGCGGGATGCATGCGATCGGAGCGCTTTGGCGGCGAGCAGGGTTTAGTCGCGGCTGAAAATATCCTCGATCGCAAGGCCGAACACATCGGCGATTTTGAACGCGAGCGGCAGGGACGGGTCATAGCGCCCCTTCTCAATCGCATTGACGGATTGGCGCGAGACGCCGAGCCTGTCTCCGAGGTCTTGCTGGCTCCAATCGCGCTCTGCGCGCAGCACTTTGAGGCGATTGTTCACTGGCTGATGCCTTTGAAGCGGAACCAGTAATAGCTAAGTGTCAGGGCCAGCATGGTAACCCCGACCACGTTCTCTGCAGACATATCAGGCAGGTCAAAGACTTTGGTCCCGATGATCCAGAACATGTGCACGAACATAGAAGCGGCGACACCTACCAATGCGGCATTGGCCATGATCTGAAAAAGATATTCTTCGCTGCATCGCCGATCAATTGCTGCGCCGATCGCAACCAGAAGGCTGACTATCAGCGTTATCGGGACAAGAATGCCCGCTTGCTCCCACTGGGTGAGATTTATTGCGCTCACACGCGGTGGGTCGATCTCTGCGATCATTACGGTTGAGGCAAGCAGGGGTAGAACAAGAAACCAATCGAGCCTGCTTATTTTCATCTTCATGGTAGAATTCCTAAATTTATGATGGTTATGGCGCTTACACCGCGCCCCATGTGCCGTATTGGATACGGTTGGAAACCGCTCCGATGGCAAGGCCAAGGAACCACAGCACCGGCCACCAAAAGGCGTCGGCATGCGGAACCAGATCGGCGGTTTCCAGAAAACCCCAGACCGCAGCGAGGCTGAGGGCGAATCCAGTGGCGATAAGCGATTGGCGCACGACGAGCATACGGATGAATTCGTCTTGCTCTTCGACGATCAAGCGTCCGATGGCCCAAAACACGCCAATCACGCCAAACCCGGGTAGCAATGCGACCAGTATCCTGATCGCGACATCCACATTTTCTGCCTTATCGACATAGACGAGCAGGCCCATCGCCACCATGTAGCAGCTGGTCGAAATTGCGATGCGTTTGAGATAGCGCCTTTGCGCCTCGCCCTTCAGGCACCCCGCACCGCCTGAATCGATCCGTCTGCTGGCGGAGGTGAACAGTGGAACAATCAGTGCTGCTGGAACGATCATCAGGATGATCTCAGCCGCTCCCTCTACTGCGCCCGAAATGCTCAGCGCAGCGCTGATGCCAAAGGCGATGAGCATCAACACGCCCCAGAACACTGGTCCGCGGCCCAAAACGCCCCGGCTTTCTGTTGTTGCCCCGCTCATAGCAGGCACTTTGAATTGCTCTTGCACCCACCGTTGAGCATGCCCATCGCTGCGCCGCTCAGGCCGCCTATGATCCCAAAGGACGCGCCATTGCTTAGCTCACTTGCGGCCAGAAATATTGCGGCGGTGATGATGATCACGGCCCATAGCATAGCTTTGTTTCGAATTGTCATTGGTAAAGCTCCCTTTCAACTATGGAAAGTATACTTGTCATTGATTCGTATATTTGTCAAGCAAACTTTCCATAATGGAGCGGTTGCTTTCCGATTAGTGCTGCTAAACACGGGTAATGACATCGCCATTCGCCGCGCCTATATCTGCGCTCATGGCCAACCGTGTGACTACCACCACCACTACCACCACCCCGGATTTCCGGGGCCGGTTGCTGTTGGTCTGATCCAGCCACACCCGCGCCCCGAACTTTCGGTTTCGGGCGGCGCGGTGTCAGCCTCCTGAAAGAGCTGAAATTACCAAGACACCGCTCTTCAAGCGCGCGCGTGAGTGTGTCATGGGCGTGAACGCAAACAAGACGGAAGAACGATGACCGAATTGCTCAAAATCAGCCTGCCCGATGGCACATTGCGTGAAATGCCGGAAGGCAGCACGCCGGCCGATGTGGCCGCCGCGATTGGCCCGGGCTTGGCCAAGGCTGCGCTGGCCGCGCGCGTCAACGGCGAGGTGCGCGATATTGGTCGCCCGTTCGAGGGTGACGCTGAGCTTGAGCTGATTACCAGCCGCGATGAGGCCGATGCGCTGGAACTGGCGCGCCATGACTTTGCGCACGTTCTCGCTGAGGCCGTGCAGGCGCTCTATCCCGGCACGCAGATCACCTTTGGTCCCGCGACCGATGATGGCTTTTACTATGACGTGATGGCTCCGGCCGACCGCGAGCCATTCAGCATGGATGATCTGCCCGCGATTGAAGAGAAAATGCGCGAGATCATCGCCGCCGATAAGCCATTGGTACGCGAGGTCTGGTCGCGCGCTGATCTGATCGCGAAATGGGAAGCGGACGGTGAGGCGTATAAGGCTGAATGGGCCAAGGAGCTGCCCGAGAACGAAGAGCTGACGGTCTATTGGTCAGGCGAACCACGCAGCGAAGGGGCGTGGCTCGATATGTGCCGCGGGCCGCATTTGGCCTCCACGGGCAAACTGGATCCAGCTGCCTTCAAGCTGATGCGGGTGGCGGGCGCTTACTGGCGCGGGGACCAGCGCAATGCGCAGCTCACGCGGATTTACGGCACTGGTTGGCTCAACAAGAAACAGCTCAAACAGCATCTTCATCGGTTGGAAGAAGCCGCCAAGCGAGATCACCGTAAATTGGGCCGCGAGATGGATCTGTTCCACCTTCAGGAAGAAGCCCATGGCAGCGTGTTCTGGCATCCTAAGGGCTACCGGATCTGGCGCGAGCTAGAGGCCTATATGCGCCGCAAGATGGACGGCGGGGGCTACCGCGAGATCAAGACGCCTCAGCTGATGGATATTCGACAGTGGGAGCAATCCGGCCACTGGGGCAAATATGCTGAAAATATGTTTGCCGTGCCTGATATGGTCCCGGAAGTGGACGAAGACGGCGATGGCCCGGCTAAACCTGCGGTTGAAAAAGACGCCGATTGGATGGCGATCAAGCCGATGAATTGCCCGGCCCACGTGCTGGTGTTTAAGCAAGGCATCACGTCTTATCGCGACCTTCCGATACGGCTGGGTGAAATGGGCTGCTGTCACCGTAACGAGCCGCACGGGGCGCTGCATGGCCTGATGCGGGTGCGTCAATTCACTCAGGATGATGCGCATATTTTCTGCACCGAAGACCAAGTGGTTGAGGAAGTGCGCAAATTCTGTGAGCTTGCAAACGGCGTCTATAAAGACTTTGGCTTCACCTATCATGTGAAGCTCGCCACGCGTCCGGAAAAGCGCTTCGGCTCTGATGCCGATTGGGACAAGGCGGAGCAAGAATTGCGAGATGCCGTGGCCGAAGCGGGCATGGACAATGAAGAATATGGCTGGGAAGAGCTGCCCGGCGAAGGCGCGTTTTATGCGCCAAAGCTGGAATGGCACCTGACTGATGCGATTGGCCGGACATGGCAAGTTGGCACGATCCAGGGTGACCGCGTTCTGCCCGACCGTCTCGATGCGACTTATGTTGGTGAGGATGGCGGCAAGCACCGCCCGGTTATGCTGCACCGCGCGATTTTCGGTTCTTATGAGCGCTTCATCGGCATTCTGATCGAGCATTATGCTGGCCGTTTGCCAGCATGGCTTGCCCCGGTTCAGGCCGTGGTTGCGCCGATTGTGTCGGACGTTGATGGCTATGCCACAAAGGTTATGGCGAAGCTGGAGGCGGCAGGCATCCGGGTGGAAGGCGATCTTCGCAATGAGAAGATCAACTACAAGGTGCGCGAACACTCGCTGGCGAAGGTTCCGTATCTGTTTGTGGTCGGCAAGCGCGAGGAAGAAGAGGGCACGATTGCCCTGCGGACCTTGGGTGAGAAAGACCAGCAAGTGCTGTCTTTGGATGACGCCCTGGCGCTGATCACAAAGGCGGCCACCCCGCCTGATCTTTGCGCCTGAGCGCATTTGATCGCATAGATCATGGAATGGCTGGCCGGGCTTGATGCAGCGCAGATTGCGGCGGCGTTCGCAGCGACTATCGGTGCGTCTTTTGTGCGCGGGCTGGCCGGGTTCGGCATGGCGATCTTGCTGGTGCCGGTTTTGGCGCTAGCCTTGACCCCGGTTGAGGCGGTGATGATCGCCAATTTCCTGATGCTGTTTATCGGTCTTTTGGAGATCAGGCGCTTGGTGCTGGGCGCTGAAAAATCCGCATGGATGATCAGCGGTCTTGTAGCGGTCACAACCGCGCCGGGATTGCTGCTGTTGTCTGTGACGCCGCATGATCTCGCGCGGCTGCTCATCGCAATGGTAGCCTTGTCAGCCTTTGCGCTGGTGCTCTTGCCTCAGCGTTCAGCCAGCGTTCCCGGCCCGCTCCAGACAGGGGCAACCGGACTGACCAGCGGTATCCTCACTGGTTTTGCTGGCATGCCAGGGCCGCCGGTTGTGCCTTATTACGTCGGCCGGGCGATCCCGCGCGACACGGCCAAGGCTTCGATGCTGCTGATCTTCACGATTGCTTCGATCGCAGCGATTATTTCAGGGTCCTTGACTGGCGTGATTGATCAGCGAGTGGTGCTTTTGTCGGCCGGGCTGTTTCCCGCTGTGATATTTGGCAATTGGCTAGGCGGCCTCGCCTATGGCCGGATCAGCGATACGGTCTGGCGGAGTTTTGTAGGCCTGGTGCTGTTCGCTGCCGCCTTCGCGGCTCTCACCCGTCTGTTTTAGCGGACCCAGCGCGCGGCGAGCACTCGCCCGCCGTTTGGCTCGCGCAGGACCAAAGCATGCGCATCTGCTCCCGGTGTGGTTAGCCTGTCTTGGCGCAGCTCAACACTTGCCGTGCCGCCATCCCAGCGGGCCAGCACTTTTTCATCCAGCAAAACATTGGTGTAGGAGATGCGGCGGCCGCCGTTTTCTCCGCGGCCAATCGCGACGCTTTCCTCGCTCGATACCGCCATCAGCACCAGCTCGGCGGGTCTCTCGGCTGTTCCGCTGAGGCCAATGCCATAGCCCAATCCGCCTGCTGGCTTGATGCGAATGGCGGCGCTTTGTGATCCTCGCGCCAGCGCAATATGGCGGCGATTGATGCGCTCGTTGGAGCCGACCTGGCCGAGCTCTCCATCGATCACCAATTGCGGGGTGTAGACGCCGTTATACCCAGCGAGCCCGCGTCGCGCATAGTCGCGCTGCAGGTTGGTGTTATCTTCGCGCGCAAGCGTGTCTTTCCAGCCTAAACGGTCCCAATAGGTGACCGGACGAGCGATCACGACGAGGTCCTTTTCTCTCGCCAGCTTGGCCGACAGCCGGTCCGCAGGAGGGCAGGATGAACAGCCCTGACTGGTGAACAATTCCAACAGGACAGGCTCGCCTAAAGTTCCGGTCTGCTCAGGCGGGCTTTGCTCTTGGCTGAAACCTGGCGCAGCGACAGAAGCGATTGCCAACGCGGCGGAGCCGATGGCCAGACCGAGTAGAGTTTTTGTCATGCGCGTCCCTCAAATATCCGCTGAGCAATGTGGGGATATTCGTTGGGATTTGCTGTTTGGTTACAGCGAGGGAAGCTTACAGTGGGAGCGGTTGCCCGGCAAAGATCAGCGCCGCGCCGCATGCCAGCACAATGACTGAGCGGGCGATATCGGCCGGAAGGGCCGCTGCAAGCTGCAAAGGCTTGCGAGTAATGGCGATTGCTTTGTCCATGAGACCTACGTTCGCGGGCAAATGCTAACAGGTCGTTAAGATTAACCACAATTGGCTAAATGAATGCAGAGGGCATTTGCTGGCTGGCGCAGTGAAATCCGCCGCCGCTGCAGCGAGCACGGCATCCGCTGGCAGGCCGATGGTCTGCCGATCCGGGAATAGTGCGGCGATTGCCGCGACGCCCTCCGCATCATGCACTGAGCCAAAGGTCGGCACCACAACGAGGTTCGTGGTGATGGCAAAATTTACATAGCTTGCTGGTTCAATCTCGCCATCGCGCAGGATCAGTCCGGGCGATGGGATGGTCACCACCTCCACTCCAAATGCTTCGGCGCGGCGCTTTGCATCGGCATAGATTGCAGCGTTGGGATCATCATCGCCCGTGGCATGCGGAATAACGAGCAGGCCGGGACCAACAAAGCGCGCCAGATTGTCGACATGGCCATCAGTGTGATCATTGATCAGGCCATCGCCGAGCCACAGCACCCGTTCGAACCCGAGCGTGCGCTCAAGCTCCGCCTCGATCGCTGCGCGCGACATGCCGGGATTGCGGTTTGGGTTCAAAAGGCATTGCTCAGTCACCGCGCACAGCCCGGTGCCGTCGCCTTCCACCGCGCCGCCTTCCAATATCATCGGCGAGGTTTTGAGGGGCAGATCGGCATCTCGCGCCAATTCTGCGCCAATGCTCTCATCGCCCGCCATCTCATATTTGCCGCCCCAGCCATTAAAGCCAAAACGGCGCGCGGCGCGCTCGCCATTATCTGACACGATCAGCGGCCCCGTGTCGCGCAGCCAAATATCGCCGTAAATCCGCTGTTCCAGTTTCACCGCCTTGCTCACCAGAGCGCGGGCGCGGGCTTTGTGCGCTTCATCGCGCACGAGCAGACGCACTGCCTGACCGCTGTCAGCCACAGCGTTGGCAAAGGCCGCGATCTGTTCCTGTGCAGCCGCAAGAAAACCCGGCCATTCTTCGGCCAGATGCGGAAAGCCGATCCACAACCATTCCTGCGGTGCCCATTCAGGAGGCATCAGGACGGTCATGAACCGGCTTTCGATTCGTCAGCTAAACGGGTGCTGAATCAGCAGCCCGTCTTGGCGCTGGCGCAGCTTTCATCGCGAGTGGCTTTGAACTCATCACCTTCGTTCCAATTCGGCCAGCTGCTGCTTTCCGCCATCATCCGCCCGATCCGGTAGAACAATTGCAAATCGCCCATCACGCCGGACCAGTCCCACTCTTCGTTGAACTCGTCCTTTGGCCCGTGATAGCGGTTTTCGGTGTAATCCTTGGCCACCGCAGCGCCCGCATCAATGCCGCCTTCGACCAGGTCTTCACCGCCATCAATATAGAGCATTGGCACGCCCTGCTTGGCAAAGGCGAAGTGATCAGAGCGGTAGTAATAGCCCGCCTCTGGCTTCGGATTGGGTGTCATGGTGCGGCCATCGGCCTCAAGCGCCGCCATCATAAAGGCGTCGAGTTGAGACTTGCCCGGGCCAACTACGGTCACATCCTTGGCTGGGCCAGCAACCTGGAAGGCATCCATGTTGATCCCGCCAACCGTCTGATCCAGCGGGAACACTGGGTTTGAGGCATAGTAATATGCGCCGAGCAGGCCGGATTCCTCAGCCGTCACGGCCAGGAACACGAGACTACGTTTAGGCGCGCCAGCTTTCGCATGCGCCTCGGCCAAAGCGACCAAGGCCGCAGTACCGGTCGCATTGTCGACCGCACCGTTGCAAATGTCATCGCCATCTGCAGCTGGTTTACAGCGGCCAAGGTGATCCCAGTGCGCGGTGTGGATGATGTATTCGTCAGGCGCTTCGCTGCCCGGCAGAACGCCGATGACATTTTGCGATTTGAACGTGCGAATGTCGTTTTCAAAACTGGTGGAGGCTGACATGCCCAGCTCAACCGCTTCAAATCCTTCAGTCTTCGCCGCAGCTGTCAGCGCGTCGAGATCTTGCCCTGCTGCGGCCAGCAATTCGCGCGCAGCCTCTTTCTGGATCCAGCCATTCATCGTGGTGAGCGGCGGAGGATTGTCACCGCGAGCGGGATAAGCTTGCGGGCCGGACCAGCTGCTTTCAACCACGTTCCAACCATAGCTTGCAGGTTCGGTGTCATGGACAATCAGAACGCCTGCTGCGCCCTGGCGGGCGGCCTCTTCATATTTGTAGGTCCAACGGCCATAAAATGTCATCGCGCGGCCGTTGAATTTGCCTTCAAGGCTGGTGGTTTCATAGTCAGGATCATTGACCAACACGACCACGGTTTTGCCTTTGACATCGACGCCTTCGTAATCGTTCCAATCGCGCTCTGGTGCGTTGATGCCGTACCCCACGAACACCATTTCGCTGTTAGTCAGCTGCGTTTGCGCATCTTCGCGGTAGGTTACGCCGACCCATTCGCTGCCGAAATCATAGACCAGATCGGTATCGCCATTGGTGATGGTGAGCGGCGCAAAGTTTTTGCCGGTGATTTCTACCAGCGGCACTTCCTGTACCCAGCTCTCGCCATTGCCGGGCTGAAGGCCAGCGGCTTCGAAACGTTCGGTCAGCAGAGCAACGGTCAGTTCCTCGCCTTTGGTGCCGGGCATACGACCCTCAAACTCGTCGCTGGAAAGCGTCCGCGTGATGTCGACCATTGTCTCTTCAGACAGCTCGCCTGCCGCCACTTCAGGAATGTCCATCCCGTCCATGCCAGTGTCGCCGCCGAGCGAGCTCATCGCATCGCATGCCGTCAGCGCAAGTGCGCAAGCGGCCAATCCGCCAAGCTTTAATGCTTGTTTGATCATTGTCGGTGATTCCTCTTATCCAAAATCATTGCGCGCACCTTTTGCAGAGCGGAGCGCGGCCCGCAAGGCGCGATGCGCGCCTGATCGATCGCAGGAGCGCTTGCGAGACCAGCGTTCGCGCGCCATTGAGACGGAGATGGCGCAGGCAAATTTGCACGATTGGGATGGGGCATTGGCGCGGGCGCGGGCCGAGGCGCCGTTTCTGGCGCGCGGGCTAAAGCGGATGCCGCAGCTTGCCGAATTGCTGGGTGGCGGAGATGCCGAGGGCGCTTTGTCATGGGCGAAGTGCGCTGGTGATGGCGCGGATGATCTGGGCGTTGCCTTGCGGCGAGAGCGGATTGCTCTGTCAGTTGCGCTGGGCATAGGTGATCTGGCCGGGGCCTTCTCGCTCACGCGCGTGATGCAGGAATTGTCTGACTGTGCCGACCGTGCGCTCGACCTGGCGATTGCCCATGTTATTGCAGAACGCACCGGTGGAGAGGTAGCGCAGGGGCTCTATGCTTTGGCGCTGGGCAAACAGGGTGCGCGAGAGCTCAATTACTCCTCCGACATTGACCCGATCCTGCTTTACGATCCAGAGACACTGCCGCGCCGCACCAAGGATGAGCCGGGCGAGGCAGCCGCGCGTTATGCCCTCCAGATCGTGCAATTGCTGTCCGAAAACACTGCTGATGGTTTTGCTTTTCGGGTCGATCTGCGGCTGCGCCCAGCCAGCGAGGTAAGCCCACTGGCCGTTTCAGAAGGCGCGGCGCTTTCCCATTATGAGAGCGCTGCTTTGGCGTGGGAGCGTGCGGCCTTTATCCGTTCGCGCGCTTGCGCTGGCGACATCGCTGCAGGTGAAGCGTTTCTACAGCGGATTCAGCCCTTCGTTTGGCGATCCAGTCTGGATTTCGGCGCGATCGAAGAAATCCGTCAGCTTACCGCACAGATCCGTGCAAACCATGACGGCCCGCTCCGCCCCGGTCCTGGCTTTGATGTGAAGCGCGGGCGCGGCGGCATTCGTGAGATAGAGTTCTTCGCGCAAACCCATCAGCTTATTCATGGTGGGCGCGATCCCAGCCTGCGGGTGAAGGGCACGTGCGCGGCGCTCGATGCTCTGGTGGCGGCTGGCCGGGTTGATGGCGATGAAGCGGCTTTGCTGGGGTCGACTTATGACCGTCTGCGCGTGATTGAGCACCGATTGCAAATGGTGAACGATCGCCAGACGCATGTCTTACCCGAAGGCGCGGCCCTGGATGCGGTCGCTCGGCTTGACGGCTTGGCAGGTGGCGCGGTGCTGATTGCAGAGCTGGACGCGCTGACGCAGGCGGTAGGCGCGGTCTATGACAAGCTCATCGGCGATGACGTCAGCGCCTCTCCACCCGTGCCAGAGCCGCCACAAGCAGAAGCCTTGACGGAGCAATTGAGCAATCTGGGCTTTGCTGAGCCGGACAGGCTGGCGGCGCGGATCAGGGGATGGCGTGAGGGGCGCTATCAGTGTTTGCGTACCCCGCAAGCACTTGCGGCGTTCGATGCTCTTTTGCCTGAACTGGTGGCTGCTTTTGCTGGGGCGGATGACCCGGACCGCGCGCTGACCCGGTGGGAGAGTGTGCTCGCCAATGCGCCTTCTGCGATCAACCTGTTTCACCTGCTCTCCGCGCGCCCGGCGCTGCTGGCGCAATTGGTCGGCGCGCTCACTTTGTCGCCCATGCTCGCCGATGAACTTGGCCGCCGCCCGGAACTGCTCGACATTCTGATCGATGAAAGCGCGTTGGAGCTGCCCGGCTCTACCTGCGAAATTGCCGAAGATATGCGGCGGATCGCTGCCCGCGATGATTACGAGGCGCAGTTGGACGCTATTCGCGTGGTCACAGGCGAGCAGCGCTTTGCGCTCGGCGTGCAGCTGATCGAGGCGCTGAGCGATCCGATCGACATTGCGAGCGGTCTGTCGCGCGTGGCCGAGGCGGGGCTGAAAATGGCAGCGGATGCAGCCGCGCGCGAATTCGAGCGGGTGCACGGACAGATCAACGGCAGCGAGGTCTGCGTCTTAGGGCTGGGCAGATTTGGTGGTGGGGCGCTGACTCACGCATCTGACTTGGACATTATCTATCTGTTCTCAGGCGATTTCGATGCGCAGTCCGACGGTGAACGGTCGCTTGGCGCAACGCTTTATTACAACCGCTTGGCCAGCCGCATTAGCGCAGCCCTATCTGTCCCTACGGCGCAAGGTGCGCTTTATGAAGTGGACACTCGGCTCCGCCCGCAGGGGAACCAAGGCCCGCTGGCGGTATCGCTCGAAGCCTTCGCCAAATATCAGCGCGAGGCGGCCTGGGCCTGGGAACATATGGCGCTGGCGAGAGCGAGAGTTTTGATCGGGCCAGAGGCGGAGCGCGACCAGCTCAACAAAATCATCACCGGGGTGCTTTGTAAGCCGCGCGATCCGGCGGAACTGCGCATAAATGTGCTGACCATGCGGAGTGAAATGGCGCAGCATAAGCCTGCTCGCGGGCCGCTGGATGTGAAATTGCTGCGCGGCGGGTTGGTTGATTTTGAGTTCCTCATCCACTTCCTGCAATTGCGCGATGGCAAGGGGCTCAATCCTGATCTTGGTGCGGCCATTCCCATGCTGGTGGACGAGGGCGTTCTGCCGCAACCTCTGATCGCAGCCTATGATTTGATGACCCGTATTCTGGTGGCGGGGCGCTTGCTTGCGCCTGATGGTAAAGAGCCTCCGCCCGCTGCTGCCGATGCGCTGGCGCGGGCCTGCAAGGCGCAGAATTACAAAGGCCTCTTGCGCAGCCTAACCGAGGCGCGGCATGAGGTCGCCAAAGCTTGGGAGGCGATTCTCGAGCACCAATTGGAGATTGACGAATGAGCGATTTTGCGAGCGTTGGTGACGCCCTGCCCGATATTGAAATGGGCACGCCCGATGGCGGCACGGTTAAGCCGTCGGATTTCCACGGCAAGAAGCTGGTGCTGTTCTTCTACCCTAAGGACAACACGCCGGGCTGCACTACCGAGGCGAAGGATTTCACTGCGCTCAAAAGCGATTTTGATGCGGCGGGAACGGAGCTGCTTGGCGTCAGCAAGGACAGCGCAAAGAAGCATCAGAACTTCATTGCCAAGCATGATCTCACAACTCCGCTGGCGACCGATGCAGAAGAAGGCGGATTGTCTGACACGCTCGGCGTTTGGGCCGAGAAACAGATGTACGGCAAGACCTATATGGGAATGGTCCGCACCACCTATCTGATTGGCGCAGACGGCAGGATTGCGCAGGTCTGGAACAAGGTGAAGGTCAAAGGCCACGCCGAAGAAGTGCTCGCAGCCGCTAAGGCGCTCTAAGCTCCAATGCAATCCTTGGCCTCTGCCATTCGCGGCGCACTGCTCACCGCTGATCCGCGCGCAAAATGCTTTGCGACGCGCGACGTCGTACGCCGCTGGAACAAGGGCGCGCTCGAATGGCAGTTTGACGTCACGATGCCAGATGAGCCCGCGCGCCCCAGCGAGCCGGAGCTTTTGCCGCCCAGTCAGATGCCCAAGCGCGGCAAAGGTGGATCAGAGCGCGGCCGGATCGCGCTGTGGCATAGCCTCGCCCACATAGAGTTCGTCGCGATTGATCTCGCGCTCGATATGGCGGGCCGTTTCGGCGAGCAGATGGGTGAGGAATTTGTCTCTGATTTTCTGAGTGTTGCCGCTGATGAGGCGATGCATTTCGCTCTGCTCGACCGTAAGCTCAAGACGCTCAGCAGCTATTACGGCGCGCTGCCAGCCCATGGCGGACTGTGGCAGGCGGCAGACGAGACCAAGCATGATGTCCTGGCGCGTCTCGCTATTGTGCCAATGGTGTTGGAGGCGCGGGGATTGGACGTCACGCCAGCGACCCTAGAGCGGGTCCGGGCAGCAGGTGATGAGAACGGCGCAAAAATTTTGACGCGAGATCCTTGACGACGAAATTCGCCATGTCGCGTTTGGCACCAAACACTTTATCGCATTGGCCGATAAGGCGCAGGAATCGCCCGAATCCACGTGGAAAAGGTTAGTAAAAACTTACTTTCGGGGCGCCGTTAAACCGCCATTTAACGACTCAGCGCGTCTTGCAGCCGGTTTATCGCGGGAGTTCTACAGTTAAGTTGCTCTTTAAGATTTGAACCCGAATAAGTCCTTTCGAAACGGAATCGGGCGCAATTGCGCCGAAATTTAGGGCATCATTTGATGACAACGCTTACGAAGCGTCACATTGTTAGAGCTGCTTTGAGCGCATTTGGCATGGCGGCAATCGCCGCTGCAGCGCCAGCTTCAGCTAACAGTTCAGCTAACGCTGCTGTTGATATTAGCGAGCCGATCCGCGCGGCCCAGGATGATAATTTGACGAGCGGCGACGTGCAGTTCAGGCAGCTGTTCGCCAACTGGCAGGCGCTCGATAACGCGGGGCCAAACGCTCCAACTGAACAACCCAGCATTGCTATCCCATCACGGATGCCATTGGACGGTTTCAAACTGACCAGCGGATACGGCATGCGCAATCATCCCGTTCTGCGCCAACGCCGGGCTCACAAAGGTGTTGATCTTGCCGCGCCAACAGGCACTCCAATTTTTGCAACCGCTGACGGTATTGTTGGCAAGGCGCAATGGTTCTCGAGCTACGGCCTTTACATTCGCATCGATCACGGCGCTGACCTTGAAACGCGCTATGCCCACATGTCGAAACTGGCGGTTGCCGCTGGTGAGCGTGTGAAAAAGGGCGACATCATCGGCTATGTCGGTTCAACCGGCCGCTCCACTGGCCCGCACCTGCATTATGAAGTGCGGATTGATGGGGTTGCGGTCAATCCCATTCCCTATATGGTAGAGACACAAGCGCAGCAGCAATTTGACCGTCAGGCCGTCCTTGAAGGACGCGGCGGCGAATAAGCCCTTAGGGGCTCAGCGCGCTTTTAAGAGTTTACCCGCTGAACGCGGGATCGAACATTGGAGAGGGTGTTCGAACATAGGCGGCGGGTTATCCCGCCGCCTTTTTTCTGGGCGCGTTCCCGCTCGTTCAACGGCACCTAATATTTCTGCGAATTGACTTGCGAGCTGCGCTGCGCAAGCTAGGTTTCGTCTCGCAACTGACGGCCTCAATGCGCCGCATGGGAGAGATATCGATGAGCCTGCATCCAATTGCGCATGCGCAAAACAGCCCAGACCAAGCCGCTGTAATCATGGCGAGCAGCGGGGAGGCGCTGACTTTTGGTGAGCTGGAAAACCAGGCCAATCAGTTCGCGCACCTGCTGCGCGCGCGCGGTGTGAAGCCGGATCAAGCCTTCGCGGTTCTGCTGGAGAACCGGATGGAGTATTTCACTATCATCTGGGGCTCTCAGCGAGCGGGAACGATGCTGGTGCCGATTTCCACCCGGCTGACCGGGCCAGAAATCGCCTATATCCTTCGAGACAGCGAAACCAAGCTGCTGATTACATCGGGGGCATTCGCCGATGTGTTG
The DNA here is from genome assembly GCF_057364945.1 of Erythrobacter sp. SN6-5. Classification (NCBI taxonomy): domain Bacteria; kingdom Pseudomonadati; phylum Pseudomonadota; class Alphaproteobacteria; order Sphingomonadales; family Erythrobacteraceae; genus Erythrobacter; species Erythrobacter sp. SN6-5. The sequence continues at coordinate 734,169 of NZ_CP200282.1, read as the reverse complement.
GAGGCGGTGCGGGTGGAATGTCCGGATCTCGACATGCTGATAATGGACAGCGGAGATGCGCAGGATTTCGCCGCGGCATTGAGCGCTGAGATTCCCGAGCCATTGGCTGAGCAAACCGCTGGTCTTGTGATGCTGTATTCCAGCGGCACGACCGGGCGGCCCAAGGGCGTGCGCCCCGCTCCGCCAGAAGATCCCGATCCGCAGGCCCCCAATCCTCTCATGGCGCTGGGTATGATGGGCGCTGGTATGCCAGCAGATGGTTCGATGATCTATCTCTCGCCAGCGCCGCTCTATCATGCTGCACCAATCGGATGGTGCTCAACAGTCCACCGGCTGGGCGGGACGGTCGTCTTAATGGAGAAGTTCGATCCGGAAAATGCGCTGGCCGCGATCGAGAAGTACAAGGTCACCGACAGTCAATGGGTGCCGACCCATTTCGTGCGTTTCCTGAAATTGGATGAGCAGACGCGCTCCAAATATGATCTTTCCAGCCATCAGCGCGCGCTCCATGCCGCCGCCCCTTGCCCCGTGCCAATCAAGCGAGAGATGATCGAGTGGTGGGGTCCGATCGTGAATGAATATTACGCTGGTAGCGAGGGCATTGGCATGACCCTGGTGAAGGCGCCGGACTGGCTGACTCATCCGGGCAGTGTTGGCCGCGCAATCCATGGCAAGCTACATATCTGCGGCCCCGATGGTGAGGAGGTTGGTCCTGACGAAGATGGCCTGATCTATTTCGAAAACGATATCCTGCCGACCTATCACAACGATCCGGCCAAGACCGCCGAGGCGATGCATCCTAAAGGTTGGATGACATTGGGCGATATCGGCCATGTCGATGAGGACGGTTTTCTCTATCTGACCGATCGAAAGAGCCACATGATCATTTCTGGCGGGGTCAATATCTATCCGCAGGAGGTGGAAAACCTGCTGCAAACCCACGCTAAAGTGATGGATGCGGCCGTGATTGGTGCACCCTGCCCCGATCTCGGCGAGAAGGTTGTCGCCGTGGTGCAGCCGGTGGATATGGGCGATGCTGGAGAGGGGTTGGAGGCGGAGCTGCGCGAATTTCTCGCCCCCAATCTCGCGCGCATCAAAATGCCCAAACTGTTTGATTTCCGCCCCGATCTGCCGCGTGAGGCCAATGGTAAACTCTATAAGCGCGAGCTGAGAGATGAATATGAAGCCAAAATAAGAGCCGGAGGGGCCTGATGACAAACGTTCCAGTGCTGGATGCGGAGCTGGCCCGCGCGGTGATTGACCCGGCGAGCTATGCTGAGTGGGACAGCCTGCTCGACCGGTTCGATGCGATCCGAGCTGAAACGCCGGTTGTCAGGATTGAGGGGGAAGAAGGGCTCCACCGGTCGTTCTGGCTGGTCACGGGCTATGACGCGGTGATGCAAGTGTCGAAAGACAATCAGAACTTTCTCAACAATCCGCAAACGGTGGTGTTCTCGCTCGATGAGGGGATCGAATTCGCCAAGGCCATGACCGGCGGCAGCGAGCATATGGTAGCCAGCCTCGTCACCTTTGATGCACCGATCCACATGAAATATCGCAAGCTGACGCAGGAATGGTTCATGCCCAAGAACCTGCGCACGGTTGAGGCGGAGATCCGCAGTCTGGCAAAGCGGACGGTCGACCGCTTGCTAGCGGCAGGACCGGATGCTGACTTCGTCAAGCTCGTATCTGCGCCCTATCCCTTGCATGTGGTGATGCAGATCCTCGGCGTGCCCGAGGAGGATGAGCCGCGCATGCTGATGCTGACCCAGCAGATGTTTGGCGGACAGGACGATGAGCTAAATCAGTCGGGCATGGCGAATATGACGCCGGAGCAGATCACGCAGTTGGTTGCCGGAGCCGTGAAAGATTTTGAGGCCTATTTTGCCAGGATTACAGCGCAGAAGCGCGCCAAGCCTACGGGCGATGTGGCGAGCGTGATTGCCAATGCGACCGTCGATGGCGCGCCGCTCAACGACCGCGATATGATGGGCTATTACATTATTCTTGCGGCGGCTGGGCATGATACGACCAGCGCTTCGACCGCTGGTGCGATGATGGCACTAGCCCAAGATCCAGAGCAATTTGCGCGGGTAAGGGCCGATCGCAGCCTGTTGCCCGGTATCGTTGAAGAAGCGATTCGCTGGACCTCTCCGGTGCAACACTTCATGCGCACTGCGGCTGAGGATGTGGAGCTTTGCGGGCAGAAAATTCGCAAGGGCGATTGGCTGATGATCAATTACGTCGCGGCCAATCATGATCCGGCGCAATTTCCTGACCCACGACGCTTTGACGCTGGGCGCTCACCCAATCGGCATCTCGCCTTTGGCGCGGGCGCGCATCAGTGCCTGGGATTGCATCTCGCGCGCCTTGAAATGCGTATTCTGTTTGAAGAATTGCTCGACCGGATTGAAAGTGTTGAACTGGCCGGAGAAGCCAAACGCGCCAGGTCGACATTTGTTGGTGGTTTAAAGGCTTTGCCGCTGCGAATTGCAGCCTCCTAATCCCCCGATATGGGGAGTGGTTGCAATAAAACAAGGTCTGAATAACAATATTGATGGCGTTTGCGCATTATTCAATCTGCCATCACGATTTTCCTGTCATTTGCTTGCAACATGTGTTAACACTGCGTTCATGGGAAAAACTTGGAACAGAGGCGTTGCTATTGGTGCAGCGACGGGCCGTTGAGCCTGTTTGAGATACACAATCTGCCATTTGCGATCGCATTAATGCTGCTCGCGATCATAGCCATCGCGCAAGTGGTGGGCGTGGCGGATATGTTTGATGGGGCAGATGTCGACGTTGATTTAGATCTCGATGTTGATGTCGATACTGATGGTATCGAAGCCATCACATCCGGCGGGTTTATGGATGGATTGCTCAGCCTGCTTGGGTTTGGCCGAGTGCCCTTCCTGATCTGGCTCGCCGGTCTGCTGCTGGTCTTTGCGTCAATTGGTGTGATCGGTCAGTCCGTGATCGCAGGCTTGCTCGGCGCACCGCTGCCCGCATGGCTGGCCGCGCCGCTTGCTGGATTTGCCGCCGTGCCCGCCAATGCTGCTTTCGTCAGGCCGGTTGGTGCGCTGCTGCCCAAGGATGAGACGAGCGCGGTTGGGCTGAGCAGCTTAATCAGGCGCGATGCGATCATCCAGACGGGTACCGCGCGCGCCGGGTCACCAGCGCGGGCCAAAGTGCTCGATCGTTTCAAGCAACCTCATTTTGTCATGGTTGAGCCCCATGATCCGAGCGCGGAATTGCGCGAAGGCGAAACAGTTCTGCTGGTGCGCCGCGAAGAAGGAACGTTCTTCGCCATTCGCTACGAAAATCGCTTGCTCGAATTGAACTAGGTTCAGCCCAAAATCGAAACCTCATAGGAGAGAAAATGCCAGAATTTTTTGACTTAGCTATACTCATAGGCGCAGGCCTGTTGTTCTTCATCATCGTTATCGGTTTCCTGATGCGGCTTTACCGCAGGGCATCGAAGGAAATCGCCTTTGTGCGGACCGGTGTTGGCGGCGAGAAGGTCGTGATGAATGGCGGCGCGCTGGTGCTACCCATTTTTCACGAGACCATGCCGGTCAATATGAACACTTTGGTGCTGGCGGTGGTTCGCCGCGATGGAGAGGCACTGATCACGCTCGACCGCTTGCGGATCGATGTGAAGGCGGAATTCTATGTCCGTGTCCGCCCGGACTCCGAAGCGATTGCGATGGCCGCGCAGACCCTGGGTCAGCGCACTATGCAGCCAGAAATGCTCAAAGATCTCGTCGAAGGTAAATTCGTCGATGCGTTGCGCTCCGTTGCGGCGGGAATGAGCATGAATGAACTGCACGAACAGCGCGCGGACTTCGTGCAAAAGGTGCAGCAAGTCTCCTCAAACGATCTGGCCATGAATGGTTTGGAACTCGAATCGGTCTCGCTGACTGGTCTCGACCAGACGAGCATTGAGCACTTCAACGCCAACAATGCGTTTGACGCCGAGGGTCTGACCAAGCTGACCGAGCAAATTGAAGCGCGCAAGAAATTGCGCAACGATATTGAGCAAGACACGCGGGTTCAGATGGAAACGAAGAACCTAGAGGCCGATGCCAAATCGTTCGAAATCGGCCGTGATCAGGAATACGCACGGCTTGCTCAGGAACGCGAGGTTGAAGTGCGCCGTGCGGCTCAAATGGCGGAAATTGCCCGCGAGCAGGCAGAGCGCCAGCGCGAAGCCGATGCGGCGAAGATCGAGGCGAAAAAGCAGGTCGATGCTCAGCAGATCGAAGCGGATCGTTTGGTTGAGGAAGCCCGGATCGATCAGACCCGAGCGCTCGAAATTGCCCGCCAAGAGCAGCAGATCGCGGTTCAGAACAAGTCACGCGAGGAAAGCCAGGCCAAGGCTGAGGCCGATGCGGCCCGTGCCAAAGCGGTTGCTGCTGAAGAGCAGGTTGCGACCTCTCGTGAGAGCGAGATTGCCGAACGTCAGAAGAAGATTGAACTGATCGAAGCGGCGAAAGTTGCGGAGCGCGAAGCGATTGGCATCAAGGTCGAGGCTGAAGCTGAGAAAGACGCGGCAACCAACCGTGCTGAGGCAGCCCGACTTGAGGCAAAGGGCGACGCGGATGCTGAAATCCTGCGCGCCGAGGCTGACCGGGTCCGCTTTGAGGTCGAGGCAGCCGGTCAGGAAGCGATCAACGAGGCGGCCAACATCCTCTCGATGGATCAAATTAGCCTGCAGACCAAGCTGGCTCTGCTCAAAGTGCTGCCAGAGGTTATCCGTGAAAGCGCGAAACCGATGGAAGCGATCGACTCGATCAAGATCGTTCAGGTCGACGGGCTCACCAATGGCGGCTCTGGCAATGGCGCGGCCAATGATGGCGGCGGCGCAGGCGGCGGTTCCGGCAACCTTGCCACCGATGCGGTTTCCGCAGCTCTTGCTTACCGCGCTCAGGCTCCGGTGCTTGATGGATTGATGAAAGAGCTGGGCCTCAATGGCTCCTCGCTCGGATCACTCGTGGAAGCGGCGGCGCAAGAGAGCGATGATGGCGGGGCGCCAACACTGACTGAAGTTCTCAGCGATGTTGAGAAGCAGGTTATCGAAGCGGAAGCGGATCACGCGCCAAAGCCAGGTGCCTCTTTGGCGGATGGCAGCGGCGGAGGTCACGAAGCGGCTGAGTAAACATACATCGTCACCCTGAACTCGTTTCAGGGTCCATCGCAAATCAAGGCGCTGTGCTATCTGGGGCAGCGCCTTTTTGCTTATGGTTATGCTGAAACAAGTTCAGCATGACGACTTTTGGGTTCGAGGGAAGCTAACCCAACAATCTCGTTGCCATAGCGCGCACTTCCGCACCCATATCTTCGCGTTCCAATGCCAGGGCTAGGGTTGCCTCAACAAAACCCACTTTGCTGCCGCAATCGTAACGGTTGCCATCAAATGTCACCGCATGAAATGGCTGCGAGCCAATCATTCGCGCCATTGCATCGGTCAGTTGAATTTCGCCGCCTGCACCTTTGCCCTGTGTTTCTAGCGTGCGCATCACCTCTGGCTGTAGGATGTAGCGTCCTGAGATAATTTTGTTGGATGGCGCTTCATCCACGGTGGGTTTCTCAACCAGCCCGCGCACCTCAGTCAGCGCTCCATTCTCTGCGCCCGGATCAATCACGCCGTAACTTGAGACCTCGCCGCGCGGCACCTCCAGCACGCTGATCAGATTGCCGCCGGTCTGCTGATAGGCATCGACCATTTGCTTCATACACCCGGTTCCATCTTTCTTTCCAATCATCAGCTCATCGGGAAGGAAGATCGCAAATGGCTCATCACCGACAATCGCCCGTGCGCACCAGATCGCATGGCCAAGACCCATCGGCACTTGCTGGCGAACGGTGATGATATCGCCGGGGGTGGCACGGGTCGGCTCGAGCACAGCCATTTTTTTGCCGCGCTCGCTCATCGTGCTTTCCAGCTCATAAGCGACATCGAAATGCTCAACGATTGCGGTTTTGCCGCGGCCGGTGACGAAGATCATCTGCTCGATTCCGGCCTCGCGCGCTTCGTCCACCGCATATTGGATCAGCGGACGATCAACGATGGGCAGCAGTTCCTTCGGGATCGCTTTGGTCGCAGGCAAGAAGCGCGTGCCAAGGCTAAGCAACGGGGAAAACCGCTTTCTTGATCGGCTTTGGTGTGGTGGCGTTGTGATTGGTCATGGCCCGGGGATACGGACGCAAGCAGAGGCGCGTCAACTGGCGCGTGCATGGCGGGCGGAGATGCCGTTTGCGCGGCACGCGTTTTTGGCTAAGGCATGACGATGGACAAATTGCTTATTCGGGGCGGCAATCGCCTTTCAGGAACTCTGCCGATCTCTGGCGCGAAGAACGCGGCGCTCACGTTGATACCGTGTGCTTTGCTGACCGAAGAACCCATGACCTTGCGCAATTTGCCGCGGCTAGCGGATATTGACGGGTTCCAGCATTTGATGGGTCAATTTGGTGTCTCGGTGAGCATTCAGGGCAAGCGTCCAGAGGACTTTGGCCGGGTCGTCACCTTTGAGGCTCAGCGCCTGACTTCGAATGTCGCGCCTTATGATTTGGTGCGCAAAATGCGCGCCTCTATCCTGGTGCTTGGGCCGATGCTGGCGCGCGCAGGCGAAGCGACGGTTTCGATGCCGGGCGGCTGTGCAATCGGCAATCGCCCGATTGACCTGCACCTCAAGGCCCTTGAAGCGTTCGGCGCAGAGATTGAGCTGGCGCAAGGATATGTAAAAGCGATTGCGCCCGATGGCGGGCTGCCGGGCGGGGACTTTGATTTTCCAGTGGTGTCTGTCGGAGCGACCGAAAACGCATTGATGGCGGCTGTGCTCGCCAATGGTACAAGCCGTCTTTTCAACGCTGCGCGCGAGCCAGAGATTGTTGACCTGTGCAATCTGCTCTCCGCGATGGGTGCAGAGATCGAAGGGATCGGCACATCTGATCTGACCATTCACGGCGTCAAACGCCTCAATGGCGCGACTTATAAGGTGATGGCCGACCGGATCGAAGCGGGCTCCTATGCCTGCGCGGCGGCGATCACAGGCGGCGAAGTGCGGCTCGAAGGCGCCAATGCCAGCGAGATGACTGCGACCAATAATGCGCTGCGCAATATCGGGGTGGAGATTGAAGAAGACGCGCGCGGCATGACGGTGCGCGCCGACGGACCGCTAAAGGCTACTGACCTCATCACTGCGCCCTACCCCGGCCTCGCCACAGATATGCAGGCGCAATTGATGAGCCTGCTTTGCAAGGCGCATGGCACCAGCGTGCTGAAAGAGACGATCTTCGAGAACCGTTTTATGCACGTGCCGGAGCTGTCGCGGATGAGCGCGGATATTGCGACCGAGGGCCGTACGGCAATTGTGAAAGGCCCCTCTGAGTTGACTGGCGCAGAGGTGATGGCAACCGATCTGCGCGCCTCAATGAGCCTGATCATCGCGGCGCTCGCGGCGGAAGGCGAGACGACAGTGCGCCGGATCTATCACCTTGATCGAGGCTATGAACGGCTGGAGGAGAAGCTTCAGCTGGTCGGCGCGGATATTGAGCGGGTCGACGACTGAGGATGAACTAACCGATCCCGTGCCATTCTAGTGGGCCAGGCAAAGCATCTTTGGAAAAGTCTAAGTGAAGCACTCGCCTGGCGGAGTTCTCCATAGAACGACCCGAAGCATGAAGAATTGGGGTCGCGTAGAGCCAACCGTCACCTGCTTTGGCGATACAGCTTACACTTCCAGCGTTAGCAACAGATTCGCAAATTTGGACTTCAGGAATGCGCCCATTCAGGTGGCTCCCCGGTGCTACAAGAAGCGCTCCATTGTCTTCATCGGCGTCATCAAGGTGAAGCCTTAGCGTTACCATACGTTCCAGCAAATTGAATGGAGGTTCGACATGGGTGATGCCGTCTTTCTCAGACCACGGGCCAAAACCTTCGGTGTCTGCCTTTGATTTGACTGCGATTGTGCGGTCTTGGTGCCATCCAAGAGCCCAGTTCTTGCTTGGAGTTTTATTGAAGGCGATTGCTCGAACACATCGCCAGCGCCCGCGCATTTCGGCTTGAAGATCTGGCTCCTTGAGCAAGCCCACAATGGCTGATGCTAGGTTGGGGTTGGACGAAATTCGATGACCAGGTTTGTGCAGTGCGAATTCGGCATGCGTAAGCTCATGCCATTGTGATAGGTTCTGTTTGATCAATCCCGGTAAGTGCAAGTAGCCGCTATCTGCCAAATTCATGGCCATCCTTCCCGCTCACCAGCCAAATGCGGATAGCTCCGGCGAGGCCCGGCGGGGTCTCAGCCTTGATCCGCTCTTCGTCGATCTGCCCGACCAGAGCATTGATCGGGACGTCTTCTGCCTCTGCTGCGCGGCGCAGCATATCCCAGAATATCGGCTCCAGGCTAATCGAGGTCTTATGCCCGGCGATCTCAACCGAGCGTTTGACCGGAGGGTGATAGGGTGTGTCCGCCATAGCGCCGTCAGCGATAGCGCACTGGCTGTGCCTTGCCCATTGGCGATTGACGTGCGTCCGGCGATCTGGTGCTCTCTACTAGAAATTCGGAGGGTGAAATGGTCGAGATAGTGACGGGCGAGGATGGAGTTGCGCGCTGCGGATGGTCGAGCGCGACACCGCAATATGAGCAGTACCATGATACGGAATGGGGCTATCCGGTTGGCGATGATCGCCGCCTGTTTGAGAAGATTTGCCTGGAGGGCTTTCAATCGGGGTTGAGCTGGCGAACGATCCTGGAAAAGCGTGAGAACTTTCGCGCCGTCTTTCATGATTTCGACTTTCACAAAGTGGCGGAGTTCGACGAAACGGACGTTGAACGCTTGCTTCAAGACACGGGGATCATTCGCCACCGCGGCAAGATCGAGGCGACGATCAACAATGCCCGGCGTGCGATCGAAATGGTTGAAGATGAGGGCTCTCTGGCGACATATTTCTGGCAGTTTGAGCCGCGTGAGCGCCTTTGGGATGGCAAGCACATGCTAGGCTCAACCGGTGCATCCACGGCTCTTTCCAAAGATCTGAAAAAGCGCGGCTGGAAGTTTGTCGGCCCCACGACGGCCTACGCCTTTATGCAGGCGATGGGTCTGGTGAATGACCATGCTCCGGGCTGTGCGGCGCGCGATAAAGTGGAGGACGCGCGCGGAAAGTTTCGCCTGAAGTAGTCTGCCCTTCAAATCCGCTCGTGGTCCCCGGTGGGCTTCCCATCTCGCGCCAGAGCGCTAAGTCTTGCAGTGCAGAAGTCGGATAAGGGGATTGCTGATGGCTGATCGCAAGGGGGTGATTACGCAGAGTGTGAAAGAGATCGCAAAAAGCCTGGGCGACACCGGCCGCCTGCGTGAATCCGAATATCGAGCCTCGGTCGATGCGCTCAATCTGTTCTTTGGTGCGATTGTTGGCGTCAACTTTGCTGGACTGACCGATCTGAGTTCGTCCGACTATGCGATCCTATTGTTCATCACCGCCACCTTGATCGGCTTCATCCTGATGGTCTCCAAGACCACACGGCGGATCTGGCTGGCCGTGCAACTGACGGTCTTTATGGCCGCGTATGCGTGGCTGGGGCTGGTCGAAAAAGCGATCGAGGGCGTTGACGAGAAACTCGTGATCACTCTTGGAGTTTGGTCAGCGGCCGCGCTGCTGGGGGAGTTTGCCCCGCGAGACCCCGATCCTGAACCTGCGCCGGGATCAGATGCCTGACCCAGCCTGATCCTAATACATATGCTGGCCGCCGTTGATGCTCATGGTGGAGCCGGTCATGAAAGCGCCATTGTCCGAGGTGAAAAAGGCAACGCCGCGCGCAATTTCTTCCGCCTGGCCCAAACGTCCTACGGGTATCTTGGCGACGATCTTCTCTAGAACAGGTTCTGGAACAGCTGCGACCATATCGGTGTCGATATAGCCGGGAGCAATGGCGTTAACGGTCACGCCGAACTTGGCGCCTTCCTGTGCGAGAGCTTTGGTGAACCCATGGATGCCGGATTTGGCGGCGGCGTAGTTGACCTGGCCATATTGGCCAGCTTGTCCGTTGATTGAGCCAATATTGACTATCCTGCCCCAGTTTCTCTCGCGCATACCGGGAAATGTTGCCTTCGCCATGTTGAAGCACCCACCCAGATTGACGCGCATAACATCATTCCAGTCGTCAAAGCTCATCTTGTGCAAAGTGCCATCGCGCGTGATGCCGGCATTGTTGACGACGATATCGACCGGACCATGCGCTTCGGCCACTTTGGCGCAGCCGTCGAGGCAGGCTTCGTGATCACCCACGTCCCATTTCATTGAGGGGATCCCGGTTGCCTCGGTAAAGGCCCGCGCGCTTTCATCATTGCCGCCGTAATTGGCGATGACAGTGTGACCTTGCCGCTTAAGGCGTTGGCATATGGCCTCTCCGATGCCGCGTGTGCCTCCGGTGACGATTGCTACTTTGCTCATATGCCTGTCATCCCTGTGAATCGTTTGTCCATCTCAGGGATACCCTTGCCGTAACGTCAGGCAACAAAAAACCCCGCGAAAGCGAGGTCTTGCATACGAATTTCTGTAGCCCGAACGAGCGAGAGGCCGATCAGAACTTGAACTGAGTTCCGACGTAAACAGCCTGATTGTCTTGTTCGGCATTGGTCAGCGGATCCAAACGATCGCGCTCTTGCGACAGGCGCACACCGGCCGTCACATTGAGGTTGCGTGAAATCCGGTAAGCGCCGCCCACATCAAGGGTCTGCCGCTCAAGCGATCCCAGCGTATTGGGCGAGGTACCTGCAACATTGTCACTTTCCAGCTCGATCCGCGGCTGAAGACGACTTGGCTTGTCCTTGGCGGTTGGGCCAGCAGGCTCAAACGTTGCAAGGTCAGGCATAGACAGGTTTCGAACCGTGTCGGGCAGCGCGACTGGCCGGGCAAAACTGTCATAACCGCGCGCAATGCCAAGGTTATAACGCGTGGGTTGCACGGCTGCGATACCGCTGCCTACGCCGGGCGCCGCGTCAATTGCAGAGCGCACGGAGATTGCCTCAGCGATATCGCTGTCCACTCGAACAGCGACGGTTACCGTGCGATCACCATTGCCAGAACTCGCGGTACCAGCTGGGGTGAAACGCATGCCGTCGCCGCCATCCTTGCTTGCGAATATCGCGGCAAGCTCTGGATCAACCGATGCGGGTGTGAAAATGTCGAGTGCGGATGTTTCCAGCCCGGGCACGCTCTCTGTGAGGCTGACCAGGGCAAGGCCGGTTGAGGGAACACCCAGTGCCAGCGCACCAGCGGCAAGCATCAGCGGCAGCTTGCGCTGCGCCTTACTTCCAATCTGGTTACCCTTGCCTGCCATGGCGTTCACTCAAAATCCTTCGATCATTATCGTTCTGATCAAAGCATCCCCTGCCTGAACATTGGCTGAGTTTGCCCCGAAACGACTCGCTACTTTTATGCAGCAATAGGAATAATAGAACTATGAGCAGCCTCTAGGCAATCCTCCGGAGGTTGAATCCCGCCTTGACCTAGCGTTTTTGGCAAGACTCAAACGAATCTGTTGCATTGTGCACACAATTGGATTTGCAGAATGTTTTGCCGTCCAATGCCGCAGTTCAGCCGCTATAAAGGCGCATGCCGCGCTAGAATACGCGGATAATTGGCCCCGATTGGTCTCGTGACCGCTTGCCGCGCTGGCCCGTGAGGTTATAGAGGCTGTTCGTGATGCAAAAGGAATTTACCGCTGTGACCCGCGCTCAAAATACGCTTTCTTATTCGTTCCGCGTCTTTCTTGCCGGATTGGGAGCAGCTTCCCTGGCTGCATGTGGCGGCGGCGAACGTCCGCAGGCGGATATGGTCGCCTCTCAGGTCAATACGATTGGCGTCAATTCCTTTCTGTGGCGCGCATCTCTCGAAACCGTCAGCTTTGCTCCGCTGCTTCAAGCCGACAGTGCGGGCGGCGTGATCGTTACCGATTGGTATGCCAACCCCAGCAATCCGAACGAGCGCGTGAAAGTGACCGTGACCATCCTTGATCAGGATTTGCGCGCCGATGCCTTGCGCGTTGCCGCCAGTCGTCAGGTCGCTCAGGGTGGCGGATGGGTCGATGCGCCGGTACAGGCCGCGACCGTTCAGAAGCTGGAAGACATTATCCTGACGAAAGCGCGCGATCTGCGCCGCAAAGCTGTAGCCAGCTAAGCCAAATTTCCCTAGCGGGGTTTCATGACTGATACGCGTTTTGATCCGTCCAGGGCCGACGGGCGCTGGCAACGTGCGTGGAGCGAGGCGGGCACTTTTACCGCTGACAGCTCTTCGTCCAAGCCTAAGAGCTTCATCCTTGAGATGTTCCCCTATCCCTCGGGCCGCATCCATATGGGGCACGTGCGCAATTACACCATGGGCGACGTGCTGGCGCGGTATAAGAAGATGCGCGGACACGAAGTGCTCCATCCGATGGGGTGGGACGCGTTCGGCATGCCGGCTGAAAACGCGGCGATGGAAAAGAAGGTCCATCCCGGCAGCTGGACCCGGGCCAATATCGCGGCGATGAAAGCGCAATTGCAGCGCATCGGCTTTGCGCTTGATTGGACGCGCGAGTTCGCGACCTGCGATCCAGAATATTATGGCCATGAACAATCGCTGTTCATCGACATGTATGAAGCCGGGCTGGTCTATCGCCGCAGCAGCGAGGTGAACTGGGACCCGGTCGACATGACCGTTCTCGCCAATGAGCAGGTGATTGATGGCAAGGGCTGGCGCAGCGGCGCTGAGGTTGAAAAGCGCAAGCTGGATCAGTGGTTCTTAAAGATCACTGATTTTGCAGGCGAACTGCTCGATGGCCTGGGTGAACTGAAAGATTGGCCTGAGAAAGTCCGGCTGATGCAGGAAAACTGGATCGGGAAATCCACCGGTCTTGAGTTTTCATTTGAGCTTTCAAATGGCGACAAGCTGCCGGTTTATTCGACGCGTCCGGATACGATTTTCGGCGCAAGTTTCTGTGCGGTAGCGGCCGATCATCCATTGGCGCAGCAAGTCGGCGCGAGCGATCCAGCGGCGGCGAGTTTTATCGAAGAATGCAAGCGCGGCGGAACAACCGCAGCAGAGTTGGAAACCGCTGAAAAGCTCGGCTTTGATACGGGCGTTACGGCGAAGCATCCCTTCACTGGTGAGCCTCTACCGGTGTTTATCGCCAATTTTGTGCTGATGGATTACGGCACGGGCGCGGTGATGGGCGTGTCAGGCCATGACCAGCGCGACTTTGAATTCGCAACCAAATATGACCTGCCGATTACGCGCGTTGTCGCCAGCGACGTGAGCGAAGCTGACGCTCCATTTGAGGGCGAAGCGGCCACCGGAGACGGTGTGATCGTCAACTCTGACTTCCTCAATGGTATGAGTGTTGAGGCTGCTAAGGCCGAGGTGAATGCACGCGCAGAAGCGGGCGGATGGGGCAATGGCACCACTGTCTGGCGGTTGCGCGATTGGGGCGTTTCGCGCCAGAGATATTGGGGCACACCGATCCCCTTCATCCACTGCGATACTTGCGGTGTTGTGCCCGTGCCGAAAGATCAGTTGCCAGTCACGCTGCCCGACGATGTTGATTTTGAGACGCCGGGCAATCCGCTGGAACGCCATCCGACCTGGAGCAAGACGGCTTGTCCCAAATGTGGCGGTGATGCGCGGCGCGAGACCGATACGCTCGATACGTTCACCAATTCCTCGTGGTATTTTCTACGCTTTGCCAGCCAGCCTGTGGATGCGCCATTCAACGCAGAAGAAGTCGCGAAATGGATGCCGGTGGAGCATTATATTGGCGGGATCGAGCACGCGATCCTACACTTGCTCTATGCCCGGTTCTGGACCCGCGCGCTCAAGCATATCGGCAAGATCGATGTGGCTGAGCCCTTCGCTGCGCTCTTCACACAGGGCATGGTGACGCATGAGACCTATAAGGTATTCATCCCTGACAACGAAGGCCGGACGACACTGCCACGGTCATACATGGTTTCGCCCGACGAAGTTGTGCGTCGTGACGGAAAGGTTTTTGAGACCGACAGTGGTCTCGAAGTCGAAGTCGGCCGCGTCGTTAAAATGTCCAAGTCGAAGAAAAACGTCGTCGACCCAGATGGAATTATCGATGAATATGGCGCAGACGCAGTGCGCTGGTTCATGCTGTCCGACAGCCCGCCAGAGCGCGACTTGCCTTGGTCAGAGGCCGGGATTGAAGGCTGCGGACGGTTTGTACAGCGGCTCTGGCGCCTGTTCGAAAGCGTTGATCCTGCCGCCTCAGGCGAAGACAAAGCGCTCGCTCGCAAGGCTCATCAGGCCGTGGTTGCGGTCGCTGAAGACATCGAAGCGCTGAGCTTTAACAAAGCGGTCGCGCGCATTTACGAGCTTACCGGAGCGGCGGAAAAAGCGCCCCCCAGTGAAAGTCGCAATTTCGCGATCCGCACCATCCTGCATCTTGTCAGCCCGATGATGCCGCATCTGGCCGAAGAGATCTGGTTGAGGCAGAATGAAAGCGGCCTGATCGCGGACGCCGCCTGGCCCGTGCATGATCCAGCCATGCTGGTTGAGGATGAAGTCACCATCGCGGTCCAACACAAGGGCAAGCTGCGCGATACACTGACCGCGCCCAAAGGGGCTGCGAAAGAAGACCTCGAAGCGCTTGCGCTGGCGAGCGAGAAGGTCCAGCGTTCACTCGACGGAGCGGAGATACGCAAAGTGATCGTGGTGCCTGATAGACTGGTGAACATCGTTACATGATGCGCCGCGCACTTGCCCTGCTCGCGTGTGTTGCGCTGTCGCCGGTTCTGGCGTCCTGCGGCCTGCAACCGCTCTATTCGAGCGACGGCACCAATGCGGGGGTGACCAATGGACTGGCCGCGGTACAGATCCCGACCATTCCCGGGCGCGGCGGGTGGCTGCTGCGCGGGGCGTTGGAGGACCGTTTGCAAGTGTCGGGCGCTGTCGCTCCGCGCTACCGGTTAGACGTGCGGCTCGATGATGCGCTTGAGGCGCTGGGTGTGCTCAATGATGACACGATCAGCCGAGAGCGCCGCATTCTGCGCGCGCGCTATCAATTGATCGATATTGCCAGCGGCGAAATCCTGCTCGATGCGACTGCTGGCGCAGATGCGGGCATTGATGTGGTCTCCTCAGAATTTGCGACAATTGCGGCGGAGCAGACCGCGCTTGAAAACCTTTCCAAAGAGGTGGCGGACCGAATGGTGACCCAGATCGCCCTGACTTTGCGCGCACAAGCCAAGACGGTCGGTAGCGCGCCAGCGGGCCAATGAAGGCGACCCAGCGCGATTTTGCACGCGGCCTACCCAGCGGCGCTGCCAATTGCTCCATCTTCTTTTTCTGCGGACCCGATGAGGCAGGGGCGTCTGCAGCCGCCACCAAGATTATCGAAGGCCTGCCCGACGCGGGCGAGCGGATCGAGATCTCTGGCGGTGACCTCAAACGAGACCCGGCGATGTTGGGGGATGAGGCCCGCTCTGGCTCCTTGTTTGGCGATAAGCGTCATTTGTTTGTCCGCGCCAATGGCGATGAAGCGCATGATGCGGTCAAAGCCTTGATCGAGACAGGCGAAGCAGGTGCGGGTGAGGCGGCTCCGGTCCTGATCGTTGCCACCTCCGCCACCGATAAAGCGCGCACGGCCAAGCTGATCGAGAAACGCAAAGACGGTATGGTCGCTATGTTCTGGCCGCCGGACCTTTCCTCTGTCGCGGTGTCAGTGCGGGCAATGGCGGATGCTGCGGGTCTGCGACTGGGCGGTGATTTGGCGGAGCGTATTGCGCGCGCGGTCGGCCTTGACGTGCGGTTGGCCCAATCAGAAGTGACCAAGCTCGCGCTTTATTGCGGTGCTGATCCGCTTGAGCCGAAGACCGCCTCGATCGAAGATTATGGAGAGATTGGTGCCGCTACCGAGGAAGAAGGGTTTCAGCCACTCGTCAATGCGGTGATGGGCGGAGAACTGCCCCGGATTGATCGCGAAATCCGCCGCATGCGGGAGCTGGGCCTGAACCCCGTGGGCTTACTGCTCGCGATAGAGCGGCGTGCGGCGCAATTGGCTCAGATCACCGCGAAGCTTGGCCCGCGCGGTTCACTCGACAATCTGGGTAAGGGCGAAAAGGCGCAGCTCGGCATATTTTGGCGTGAGGAGCGCGACATCCGTCAGCAATTGACGAAATGGCATGCACGCAAGCTGGATCGGCTGATCCCGCGCCTGGTCGAAATGCACAGGACTTTGCTGTCTAACAGTCAGGCGGCGGAGATGCTGCTCGCCCAAGGTCTTGCGGAGATCGCCAGATTTGCTGCCAGGCGGTGAATTCTTGCGGCATAACGCTCGGCATAAAATTCGCGTTGCTGATCCAATTGCATTAGACTCTCCCTTAGGTAGAAATACCGGGGTCGTAGAAATGATGCTGATAGGATCATGAATAAGCTGTCGGGACCGATTGTCGCTAGTGCGCGGTCGCAACAGACACAGCTACAATCGGCGCCCTCGTTGGAGCGTCGGCGACTTCGCGCCTATATTGCAATGCTACTCATCGATCTGATTTTATTGCATTTCGGATTTGTATTTGCGGCTTTCGCCTATGAAAACATTTGGTGGGAACCACGCGCCGTGCTGGCGACGGCGATATTATTGCCGATCTATTTTACGATAGCGCTTTACAATACGAGCTATTGCGCCCGGTCGCTCACCGACTGGGGCTATGCGGTCAGAAAACTGGCGGTCGCCTTGGTGATATCGGTTGGCCTGCTCAACTTTCTCGCCTTTTTCGCCAAAGCCAATGCGGAGTTCTCGCGGGTCTCAATGTCGCTGGGGCTCATTTTGTCCTTTACTTTGATGGCGCTGGCGCGGCGTGGATTGGTTGCGTTTATCGCCCGGTTCTGGGGCGGGAAGATCCGCAATTATCTCGTCATTGATGATGGCGGCCCCGCCTTTGCATTGCGCGACGCGACCGTGATTGACGCGCGTGAACTGGGCCTCGATCCGGGCAGCCACGATCCGCATATGCGCGACAAGATTGGGCAATTGCTGCGCAATCAAGACAATGTGGTCATTTCCAGCTCCTCCCTGCGGCGTCAGCAATGGGCGATCCTGCTCAAATCTGTTGGGGTATTTGGCGAGATTCTGAGTGAGCCTGCGCAGCGCTTGGGAGCGATGGGCGTGCAGCGATACGATGTGCAGGATGTAACCTCACTGGTCGTGTCGACCGGGCCGCTCCGCATGCGGGCCCGCGCGACGAAGCGATGTTACGACATCGTTCTTGCGTCGATCGGCCTGATCGTTTTGTCACCTGTGCTGGCTGTGTTTGCGCTGCTGATTAAGCTGGAGGACGGCGGGCCTGTGCTCTTCGCTCAGCGGCGCGTTGGGCGTGGCAATGAGTTTTTCAACATGCTCAAATTTCGCAGCATGCGGCCGGAAAGCGGGGATGAGAGCGGCGAGCGATCAACCGCGCGCGGCGATGATCGTATAACCCGCATTGGCCGGTTCATCCGCTCTAGCAGCATTGATGAGCTGCCGCAGCTCTGGAACGTGTTGCGCGGTGAGATGTCGATTGTTGGGCCGCGTCCTCACGCGCTCGGCAGCCAGGCGGGCGACAAGCTGTTTTGGGAGGTCGATGGCCAATATTGGCGGCGCCATTCGCTCAAACCTGGTCTAACCGGGCTGGCTCAGGTGCGCGGGCATCGGGGCGCGACAGAGCGGGAATCCGACCTAACCGATCGCCTTCAATCCGACCTTGAGTATATCGCCGGCTGGACCCTGCGCCGCGATGTGGAGATCACTTTGCGCACTTTGTCGGTGCTGCGCCACGACCGTGCTTTTTGAGCGCCGCTTATTCGCCGTCTTGCGGGACGGAGAAGCTGCCCGTTACCCGGCCATCTGAACCCTGTGTAGTCCCAGCTGGACCGCCCGATGCCCGGCCATCAACGCTGGAAAGCCCGGTTCTAAGGTCGATCACCAAGCGCCCGCCGTTCAACCGGTCGCCGCCGCGCGCGAGCCGCACATTGCCTGACATTGTGATGATCCGCCTGCCAAAGTCATAGATCGCGACATCGCCGCTCGCCCGCTCATCACCGCGCGAAACGGTGACGCCGCCGGTTGCTGTAATACGCTGAATATCGAGTGATCCGCTGTCGCTGTAATTCACCAGCATCCGGTTCGATTGCACGGTGAGGCCAGCCTGACGCACGATCACATTGCCCGACAAAGCCACGCGATTTTCCCGATCTTGCAGCTCAATCCGGCCCGCGTCGAAGTCCACCGGGGCGCGGCTGTTGTGCGCGGCAATACCCTGGGCGCCGACCTGGATCGCGCCCATAAAGGCAGCGGTGCCGACCAATCCGCCCAGCGCCCAGCGGGCGGCAGTGCGGGTCAGTGAAGGGGGTGCGGTGTGCGTCATGGTATCCTCAATTCGCCCGGTATCATGGACAGTTTTGCATTGCCTTCCAGCGTAATCGTGCGTGCAGACAGGTCCGCTCTCAGTGCGTTGGCGCTGAAAGTGCCAGCAGGCACAGCACCCTCGACCCCGTCGTCGCCGCGCATCGCGCGCTCTTCAAGGTCAACGGACACGCCGCGCGCGGTCATGGTGTAGCCATCGGCGGCCCGTAACCTTACGGCGCCGTCAACATCAACGACCTCTTCATCAATGTCATAGGCCCCACCAGGAGCGCTGATCCTCGCAGGCCCTTCTGGCAAGAGCAATTGCGCGATCAGATCGTCCATGCGCACGATGCCCTCGGCGCTGGAACGCTGCACCGCTTCGCCAGCCTGGATCGAGAACGGTCGTCCGCGTTCATCGCGCCCGCGGTACATGGCGTTATCCACGCTGAGCCGTTCGCTGATCATCGCCACTTTGTTGCGGTCGAGCAGGAATGAGATTTCGCCGCGCGGCGACAGCGGGGTGATGATCATCAACGCCGCCATGACCCCAACGCCCATCGGCAAAGCGCGGGCCAAGAAGCCGACGAGCTTGTCATGCGAGCCACCAGGCGCGGCAAAGTGTTGGCGCTTGCCGCGAAGCGCCTTTGCCTTGCTTGTTTCGATGCGCCGTTTGATGACCATGAGAGTGCTTTGCCCAGCCTTGCCTTACATGTGGCTGAAGATGTCATGCTCTGACCAACCCGCCATGTCGAGCAGTGCGCGCGTTGGCAGGAAGTCGAAACAGGCCTGCGCGATCTCAGTGCGCCCTTCGCGTTCTAACCGCTTGATCAGCTCCTCTCGCATGGCGTGCAGGTAACGCACATCAGAGGCCGCATATTCACGCTGCGCCTCGCTCAGCTCCGGTCCGCCCCAATCGCTCGATTGTTGCTGTTTGGATATCTCTGCACCCAGCAGCTCATTGGCCAGGTTCTTCAGACCATGGCGGTCGGTGTAGGTCCGCACCAGCTTGCTGGCGATCTTGGTGCAGAACACCGGTGCGGCCATCACGTCCAGATAGTAATGGATCGCGGCCAGATCGAAGCGGGCATAGTGGTAAAGCTTTATCCGCGCAGGGTCCGCCAGCACTGCCTTCAGATTGGGTGCGGCATAGTCGCTATCCGGGCCAAAGCGCACCAGATGCTCGTCCCCTTTGCCATCGCTGATCTGCACCACGCACAACCGATCACGGTGGGTGATCAGGCCCATGGTTTCAGTATCAACGGCCACTGGGCCATCGGCGAGTACGCCTGCGGGCAGGTCTTCTTCATGGAAATGGACTGTCATAAGCTCATTCTCCTAGAAGCATTGGGGAAAGAGGGGAAGAGGACATAGCGCGAGGGTGCGCGGGCAGTGTAGCTTTTGATGTATGAGCAGAGATCCGATCCCTGAAAGCTGGCGCGCCGCGTTGGAGCCAGTGCTGGCCAGTGCTGAGGCGCGGCGGCTTGGCGGTTGGCTGCGTGCGCAGGAGGATGCGGGCAAGGTCATCTATCCCCCGCGTGGGCAGCGCCTCGCCGCGCTTGCGATGACCCCGCTGGAGGATGTGCGCGTGGTGGTGCTGGGTCAGGATCCCTATCACGGACCAGGCCAGGCGCATGGCCTGTCGTTCTCGGTTCAAGACGGAGTGAAGGCTCCGCCCTCGCTTGCCAACATCTTCAAAGAGCTGGAGAGCGACCTGGGAATCGCGCCGCCCACCACCGGCAATCTCACACCCTGGGCCAGGCAAGGCGTGCTGCTGCTCAACAACACGCTGACGGTTGAGGCCGCGCAGGCGGGCAGCCATGCCGGGCGCGGGTGGGACGCGATTACGGATGCCTGCGTTGCGGCGGTGGCGGAGCGCGGAAGCCCATGCGTGTTTGTGCTGTGGGGCAGTCATGCGGCGAAGAAGGCGGGCCGGGTGAAGGCCCTTGGCGGGGCCCCGCATCACCTGGTGCTCACCAGTCCGCATCCCAGCCCCTTGTCGGCCTATCGCGGGTTCTTCGGCTCCAAACCCTTCAGCCAAATCAACACCTTCCTTGAAAGCCACGACCTCACACCGATTGATTGGGCGCTGTAGCGGCTTGGAACACAGATGCGAATTTCGAATCTGTGACTTTTGGTGAAAAGAATAGTGATTATAACAGCTTGCGACGATCCGCGCATGACAAAGTGTGACTTTTGAAATGTTGGAATTGCGGCAGGGTAGAGCGAGGTAAATCATCGCGCGAACTTGCCTCAAACCGCGTGCTGTAGGAAAGTCCGATTATGACCCAGGATGAGGCCCGCACCGCCCTGCTCAAACGGCAGGAAGAACTCGCAGAGGAAGACCGCATCAGCACCGAAAGCCGCGCGCCCGTGATGTTGCAACAGGACAGCGTCGGACGCCTAAGCCGGATGGATGCGATGCAGCAGCAGGCCATGGCTCAGGCACAGGAGCGCCGCCGCGCGGGCGAACGCATGCGCATTGCCTCTGCACTAGAGCGCTTGGACGAGGATGAGTGGGGGTATTGCGCGACCTGCGGTGAGGATATTGCAGAGGCGCGCCTGCGCCACGATCCGAGCGTCCCAACCTGCGTGAAATGCGCGGGTGGTGAGGGTTAGGGCTAGGGCGTTTCAGCCTCTTGCGACGCTTTAGGTTCCGCAGGAACCACAGGGTCGTAAAGGTGCGGCGGTATCTTACGTAATTCCAACTGTCCCAGCCGCGGATCCGATCCGGCGCTTGGTGCGAATTTCAGGACATTGTCGTCCAAGATGCCGACCATCCCCGTGAAATCCGCTACGCCCAGATCATTGCGCTTGAATGTAAAGGTGATGGTGCTGCCCGGCGTCCAGCCGAATTCACTCAGATCATAGATCTGTGATTGGACATCATAAATGCCCTCTTCCAGCCTCAGCGAGACGGGTTTTGGGCATTCGCCTTCGGGTGGCGACCATCCTTCTGAGGGAACCTGATCGATCAAGCGCGTGCCATCCGCGCAATCGATCAGGACGGTGGCGTATTGGAAGGGTTCTGCATTGCTCGCCCAGACCACTTTCACCATTGGTGCGCCGGGATATGTTTCGGAACCAAGCCAGTTGAACTCGGGTGGAACAGGTTTGGGAGCGGAGGTGAGGATGATCACCTCGCCTTCCTGATCCCACGTTCCGCGCGCGCGCATGTCTAGTGATCCGACGGACAGGCCCCAATGGAACGTGCCATCGTCATTGATCAGCATGCCCATCGCAGTCTCAAAAGATCCACCGTCATAACGTCCCACGAAATCAATCTTGGGAGCCGTGCTAGGGGAGCAACCGCTGGTATCAGCTGTTCTTGCTTGGCGCTGCGGTCTGCCGATTGGACGTGGCTTCCCTGCACGCAGCCTGACAGCGCCAACATCGACAGCACTGCCATTCCAGCAAATTTAGAAGGTCGCATTCAGCCTCATCCCCAACAGCACGCCTGTATCGCGCGCTGCGACCGCGCTGTCTATAAGCTGGGTGTTGGCGGTAACCTCGAATGTATCAGCAACGCCCACTGTGTAGAACAGTTCGACGCCTCGCTCGTCTTCCAGGCCGAGCCGCGTGGCGAGCACGCTCACCAGCTCGTCTGTCAGGGAATATTGGAACACTGCCGCGCCAAATCGGTCTTGCGGGCGGCCGCGCGGATTTCCGGAAACGCCGACAAAACCGCTGTAATCAAGGAAGGTCGGATCGCCGAGCGAGCCATACACCTGGCCAAAAATGCCCCAGCCTTTGCCTGGTGCCTCTGGATAGACATCGAGGAATTGATAGCCGGCAAATACGGCGGCAAACTCGCCGCGCGTATTGCCAAAGCTGGATCCTGGCGCGGGGATCAATGCCGCTGGCAGTGACCCTGCATTTATATCATTACGGGTCGAGCCCGACAGTTTGAGCGCATAATAGCCCGGCTTGCCGCCAATCTTTACCGGCACTGTGACAGAGCCGAGAAATCCGACCCCGCTGCCAAAGGCGGTTTCAAACCCGGTCCGTTCAAACTGCGAGATCCGGATCATACACCCACAAACGGTAAAGCGCATTGTCGGTCGGCACCTCCAGCAGTGCGCCGGTGAGTGTGTTCGCGATGATTGCGGATGGCGGCAGGGCGACACTGAGGTTCTGGAATCCATAGTGCCCATTGCTGCCAACCACGGGTAGCTTCCCGCCGAGGTCAAGCACATTGACCTTGCCCACGGTCAGCTTGGTGCCCGATTTCCAGCGTTTGGAAACGCTGGCCGAGATGTCGAAATCGCCCGCATCCTCGCCGCGAAACAGGGCGGTGTTGTTCGGGATCAGACCGATCACGCCGTTGGAACCCTGACCCCAAGTGAACTCGGGCCGCAGCGTGAATGTCCAGCTGTCATCAAGGCCCAGGGCGCTGCCTTGGATGTCGATATAGGCATCGGCCCGGCCACTGTAGCGCACCGTGCCGGGCGCATTGCCAGCGACGGGAACATCAACGAATTGAGAGATGGCGAGCTTGGCCTCGATCGGCTTGGACGGCGGTGGAGCCTGCGGTGCGGCGACGGGCACAAGTGCTGGCAGAGGCGTGGGTGCTGCGGCATCCTGCGATGCGGCTGTGGATGCAGCTATGGTTTCGGGAACTGGATCGGCCTGTTCCGAATGAGCTACAGCTGTAGCAAACACCGCGTCAAATTCATCCTCAAGCGTGGTTTTAGCAACCGCAGGCTGGGTGGCAGCAAGCAGTCCTGCGCTCATTGCTGCAGCAATGAAGGTGAGACGCGTACATCGAAATTTGTGCGAACTTATCGGTACGACCCGCATAGTGTCTTGTGCAATCCACCGCGCCATTGCGCAGGCAATCGCTTCTCTCCCACCGTATTATGCTTTGGTGCCTTACAAGAACTGGCTGGTCAAGCACTTAGCTCAAACTTGGTGTCACTCAATAATAGAACTGCTGAT
Source organism: Erythrobacter sp. SN6-5 (assembly GCF_057364945.1). Lineage (NCBI taxonomy): Bacteria > Pseudomonadati > Pseudomonadota > Alphaproteobacteria > Sphingomonadales > Erythrobacteraceae > Erythrobacter > Erythrobacter sp. SN6-5. The sequence continues at coordinate 710,851 of NZ_CP200282.1, read as the reverse complement.
TGGCGCAATTGATTGAGCGGTCAAGAAATTGATAGAACACACTAGCAATAATGCCCGGTACTGCGAGCGCGATTAGACACTCAAAACTGCGGAGAAAAGTGTTCTATCGATCAGCACTTCAACCAAGGTTAGGGTGAGGCCATTCTTCGCCAATATGGCTTAGGACAAATCGTACGCGTTCCTGTGGCTCTGAAAGTGGCAGGAACACCGGTTCGAATCCGAGGCGCGGCAGGATTGAGAGCGTGTATTCATATTCGCGCACGGCCAGCTCAAAATCATGCTGTCGAACGGCATCGTTAATGTAAATCTCTGGCCATGGTGGGGCGATAAAAACCTGCTTGGCATAGTAGGCCGTCAGGTCACGAAATGGAGTGCGCCGAGCGGCGTCATGATCGCCCAGATGAAATTCGTATGCTGCAACGGTGTCGAGTAGGCCGCGATCAAAGAAAACCGGACCGGGGGCGTCCACTGCTTTGGCGATATCAGCGGCTGCCATAGTTTCGACCTCGCGCAGAAACGCGGCCATATCGCTCCAGGGAAAGGCGGAGCCGCCCGCAGCTTCTTGCTTAGCGACAACGCGCCTGCCGAGCCTCCTCGACGACCGGAAAACCGAGGTCAGACAAGATGGCGAGCAGTGTGGATTTCCCACCACCGGAGCAACCAGTGATGAGAAATTTGCGCGCCATAGAAACTGTCGTTTCTCTTAGCGTGGCAGAGAGCTTGCGCCCATCAGAGCCTCATCGACGCTGCGCGCGCATTGCCGCCCTTCGCGGATGGCCCAGACGACCAGGCTCTGTCCGCGCCGCATATCGCCGCAGGCATAGACCTTCTCCACGCTGGTGGCGTAGTCATCTTCGTTCGCTGCAACATTGCCGCGCGTCGTCAATTCGACCGCTGCCTGATCGAGCAGGCCGGTTTTCTTCGGCCCGACAAAGCCCATAGCGAGCAGGATCAAATCAGCCGGGATTGTAAACTCGCTGCCGACGATTTCGCGCATCTGACCGTCAACCCATTCGACCCGCGCGCATTCAATGCCGGTAACTTTCTCGCCGTCGCCAACCACACGCTTGGTCAGGACCGCCCAATCGCGGTTCGCGCCTTCTTCATGGCTGGAGGAGGTGCGCAGTTTGAGCGGCCAATCGGGCCAGGTCAGCGCCTTGTCTTCCTTCTCAGGCGGCTTGGGCATGATTTCCAGCTGGGTCACGCTTTTCGCGCCCTGCCGGTTGGAGGTGCCAACGCAGTCAGAGCCGGTGTCCCCGCCGCCGATCACGACCACATCTTTGCCGGTTGCGAGCAGGCTGCCGCGCGGGGCGGCGCGCAATTCTTCGTCGCCGGCATTGCGCTTGTTCTGCTGGGTCAGGAATTCCATCGCCAGGCGCACCCCGTCCATTTCCGCACCGGGAATGGAGAGCGCGCGGGCGTCTTCGCTGCCGCCGGACAGGACAATCGCATCGTAATTTTCATTGAGGCTCTGGAACGACACGTCGACGCCGACCTCTTTTGAGGTTTTAAACTCAACCCCTTCGGCCTCCATCTGGACGCAGCGGCGGTTGATCAGCTGTTTTTCCATTTTGAAGTCAGGAATGCCATAGCGCAGCAGCCCGCCGACCCGGTCGCTTTTCTCAAACATGGTGACGGTGTGGCCAGCGCGCGCCAATTGTTGGGCGCAGGCCATGCCAGCGGGGCCTGATCCGACCACAGCGACGGTCTTGCCGGTCTTTTGGGTGGGCATTTGCGGCTCGATCCAACCTTCTTTCCACCCACGATCGACAATCGCGCATTCGATCGATTTGATCGTCACTGGTTGGTCGACGATGTTGAGCGTGCAGCTCGCCTCGCACGGGGCGGGGCAGATGCGGCCGGTGAATTCCGGGAAATTGTTGGTCGAGTGGAGGACGGAAAGTGCGTTCTTCCAGTCGTTCTCATAAACGAGATGATTCCAGTCCGGGATCATGTTGTTTACCGGGCAGCCATTGTGACAATAGGGAATGCCGCAATCCATGCATCGCGCCGCCTGATTAGACAGCGTCGCATCATCGGGCTGAACCACGAATTCGCGGTAATTGCTCAGTCGTTCCTTGGGGTCGAGATAGTCGCGCTCGCGCCGCTCGATTTCGAGGAATCCGGTGTCTTTGCCCATGGTGTCTACTCTGTTTCTATTCTGCTGCGACCGAGGCGGCTTCTTCGCGCTCCGCTTCGAGAGCCTTTAGCGCGCGTGCATAATCCCTCGGCATTACCTTGACGAACTGGCTCAGCGATTGCTCCCAATTGCTAAGCAATTCGCCAGCCTTGGTGCTGCCTGTGTGCAATTGATGGCGTTCGATCAAAATCTTGAGCCGCTCTGCATCGTGGCGCAGCATGTCGCCCATACCGAAATCATGCACAGAGCTGGCGCGCTGCGCCGGGCGTCCGGTGCCGTCTTCGGCGTCAGGCTCTGCAGAGATTGGCAGCAGATCGACCTGCGCCTTGTTCACCAGGCTTTCGAACGTGCCATCCGGGTCATAGACGTAGGCCACGCCGCCGCTCATCCCAGCGGCAAAGTTACGGCCAGTCTTGCCCAGCACCACAACAACGCCGCCGGTCATATATTCGCAGGCGTGGTCCCCTGCGCCTTCGACCACGGCAATCGCGCCGGAATTGCGCACGGCAAAGCGCTCGCCACCGACACCGCCAAAGTAAGCCTCGCCCGCAATCGCGCCGTACAGCACGGTGTTACCGACGATGATGTTCTCGCTTGGGTCCCGGCTTGCCGCATCAGGCTGACGTACGATGATGCGCCCGCCTGATAGACCCTTACCCACGTAGTCATTGGCATCGCCCGACAGATCGAGCGTGACCCCATGGGCCAGCCATGCGCCAAAGCTTTGGCCTGCGACGCCGCTCAAATTGATGCGGATCGTCTCCGGCGGCAGGCCTTCATGACCATGTGTTGCCGCGATTTTGCCGGATAGCATCGCGCCAGCGGTGCGGTTCTTATTGGCGATCTCGTACGTCAATTGGACCGGCTTCTTCGCCTGAATCGCCTCAGTACAATCCGCGATCAGCGCATTGTCGAGCGCGCCGCTCAGGCCGTGATCCTGACCCTCGGTGTGCTGCAATGGCGCGCCTTCTGGCAGCTCAGGCATGTGCAGCAGGCGCGAGAGATCAATCCCGCTTGCCTTCCAATGGCGGTGCATCCGACTCATATCGAGACGGTCGGCGCGGCCAACCATTTTATCGACCGTGCGGAAGCCCATTTCGGCCATGATTTGGCGCAGCTCTTCAGCGACGAAGAACATGTAATTGACGACATGCTCTGGCTGGCCGGTGAAGCGCTTGCGCAGCTCTGGATCCTGCGTGGCGACGCCAACCGGGCAGGTATTGAGGTGGCACTTGCGCATCATGATACAGCCTGCCGCGATCAACGGGGCGGTGGCAAAGCCAAACTCGTCTGCGCCGAGCAAGGCCCCAATCGCGACGTCGCGTCCGGTGCGCAGGCCGCCGTCGACTTGCACGGCAATGCGGCTGCGCAGATCGTTGAGCAGCAGGGTCTGCTGAGTCTCGGCGAGGCCAATTTCCCACGGGCTGCTAGGCGTGCGTCAGGCTGGTCAGCGGCGATGCGCCAGTCCCGCCGTCATAGCCGGAGATGGTGACATGATCCGCGCGCGCTTTTGAAACGCCAGCGGCGACCGTGCCCACGCCCACTTCGGACACGAGCTTTACCGAGATGCGCGCCGATGGCTGCACGTTTTTCAAATCGTGGATCAGCTGAGCGAGGTCTTCGATCGAGTAAATATCGTGGTGCGGCGGTGGTGAGATCAGGCCAACGCCCGGTGTTGAGTGGCGCACCGCGCCGATCCGCTTGTCGACCTTGTGCCCGGGCAGCTGACCGCCTTCACCCGGCTTTGCGCCCTGCGCCATCTTGATCTGGATGTCGTCGGAGTTGGCGAGATATTCCGTTGTGACGCCAAACCGTCCCGAGGCCACCTGCTTGATCCGGCTGCGCATGGAATCGCCATTGTCCAGCGGCTTGAAACGGAACGGCTCCTCGCCGCCTTCGCCGGTGTTGGAGCGCCCGCCAATCCGGTTCATCGCGACCGCCAGGGTTGAATGCGCTTCGTGGCTGATCGAGCCAAAGCTCATCGCGCCGGTGCTAAAGCGTTTGACGATTTCCGATGCTGGCTCAACCTCGTCAAGCGGGATCGCCTCATCGGCTTTCTTGAATTCCATCAACCCGCGAATGGTCAGCAGGCGTTCGGATTGCTCGTTCACGCTCTTGGCAAATTCTTCGTAGTTCGACGGATTGTTGCCGCGCACGGCGTGCTGAAGATCGGCAACGTTCTTAGGCGTCCAGGCGTGCTCTTCCCCGCGCAGGCGGTATTGATAGATGCCGCCAACATCGAGCATGCTCTCATAGATCGGATTGTCACCGTAAGCCTGCGCGTGGCGGCGCACGCTTTCCTCGGCAACCTGCGCCAGATCGACGCCTTCGATGGTGGTCGCTGTGCCGGTGAAGTATTTCTCGACAAAGCTGGTCGACAGGCCAACCGCGTCAAAAATCTGCGCCCCGCAATAGGATTGATAGGTCGAGATGCCCATTTTGGACATGACCTTGCGGATGCCTTTGCCGATTGCCTTGATGTAATTTTGCTCAACCTCGCGCGGGTCCAGCTCCAGGTGCTTCTTGCGGCGAATATCCTCCAGCGTTTCGAACGCCATGTAGGGGTTGATCGCCTCTGCGCCGTATCCTGCGAGCACGCAGAAATGGTGCACTTCGCGCGCTTCGCCGGTTTCCACGACCAGGCCGGTCTGCATCCGCAGGCCCTGGCGCACCAGATGGTGATGCACCGCAGCAGTCGCTAGCAGGGCAGGCATGGGAATGCGGTCCGCATTCTGTGCGCGGTCTGACAGTACCAGAATATTATGGTCTTGCAGCACCGCCTCGGTCGCTGCCCAGCACATTTCCTTAATCGCCAGCTCAATGCCTTCGACGCCGGCCTCCGCATCCCAGGTCATATCGATCGTGGCGCAGCGGAATGCACCGTCCAGCGCATTTTCAACCGTGCGGATCTTGGCCAGATCATCATTGGTCAGGATCGGCTGTTCCACCTCCAGCCGCTTGTGCGTGCCAGCCTCTCGGCCAAGCAGGTTCGGGCGCGGGCCGATCATCGACAGCAGGCTCATCACCAGCTCTTCACGGATTGGGTCAATCGGCGGGTTGGTGACCTGCGCAAAGTTCTGTTTGAAATAATCGTAAAGCAGGCGCGACTTGTTGGACAGCACAGCAATCGGGGTGTCGGTGCCCATCGATCCCAGCGGATCATCGCCGTTCACCGCCATAGGCTCGAGGAAGCGCGAGATGTCTTCCTGAGTGTAGCCAAAGGCTTGCTGGCGTATCAGCAGTGAATTGCCATCCGCCTCATCGCGCTCAACCACTTCGGACAGCTCCGGTTCGATATCGGCGATATCTTCCAGCTTGAACTGAGCCTTTTTGAGCCAATCGGCATAGGGCTCTGCGCCCGCTAGATCAGCCTTCAGCTCGTCATCTTCGATGATGCGGCCCTGCTCCAGGTCGATCAGCAACATCTTGCCCGGTTGCAGGCGCCATTTGCGGGTGATGTCTTCCTCTGCGAAGGGCAAAACGCCGCTTTCGGAGGCGAGGCAGACGATGTCGTCTTTGGTGACACAGAAGCGCGCCGGGCGCAGGCCGTTGCGATCCAGCGTCGCGCCGATTTGGCGGCCATCGGTGAAGGCCACCGCTGCGGGGCCATCCCACGGCTCCATCAGCGCGGCGTGATATTCGTAGAACGCGCGCTGATCTGGATCCATCAGCTCATTCTTGGACCATGCCTCTGGGATCAGCATCATCATCGCATGGGCGAGGCTGTATCCGCCGGCGAGCAGCAGCTCGAGCGCATTGTCGAGGCAGGCGGTGTCGGATTGGCCGTGCGGGATGATTGGCCACATCTTATCAAGGTCAACGCCCAGCAGATCGCTTTCCATCGTGCGGCGGCGGGCGTTCATCCAGTTCACATTGCCGCGCACCGTGTTGATCTCGCCATTATGCGCGATCAGGCGGAACGGGTGGGCCAGGCGCCAGCTGGGGAAGGTGTTGGTCGAGAAGCGCTGGTGCACCAGACCGAGCGCAGAAACACAGGCCGGATCGCGCAGATCGTTGAAGAAGCTGCCAACCTGATCGCACAGCAGCAGGCCCTTATAGACGATGGTGCGGCTGGAAAAGCTGGGCAGATAAAGCTGGGTCAGGCCGGGCAGGTCATGCTTTTCAGCCAGTTTGGTGAGTGGATTTTGCACCTGCTTGCGAATCACCAGCAGCTTACGCTCAAACGCGTCTTGATCGGCGCAGTTTTCGCCGCGCGCGATCACCGCCTGTTGGATTACAGGCATCGAATCGATCACTGCTTTGCCCAGGCCATCAAGCGTGGTTGGGACATCGCGCCAGCCAACAAAACGCTGGCCTTCCTTGGCAGTGAATTTCTCAAATTGCTCGGTTACGAATGCGCGGGCCGCGGCGTCCTGAGGCATGAAGCACATCGCCACCGCATAATCGCCCGCTGCGGGCAGATCATAGCCAGCTTCTGCTGCCCAATTGCGGAACAAAGGGTCTGGAATCTGAAGCAAAATACCGGCGCCATCGCCCAGCAGAGGGTCTGCGCCCACGGCGCCGCGGTGGTCGATGCGGTTCAGAATTTCGAGCGATTGCTCAATGATGGAGTGGCTCTTTTCGCCTTTAATATGCGCGACCATGCCGACACCGCAGGCATCGTGTTCGTTTCGAGCGTCATAAAGGCCTTGGGCCGCGGGCTGTCCCATCGAAAAATCCATTCTGTCAGATCGCCGGCACTGGCGACAGGCCCGGTGGGCTTGTGGCTAGGCAGAAATGCACGCGGAATGACCCTCAAGGGGCGCGATCCGCATCGCTTGGGAGCCTTTTGCCGACAGAATCGAGATTTTGCAACCGCGAAGAACGTAGCATTCTTTCGCATAGCTATGCCTGAGCTTTAGCGCGATTGCGCACCGCTCAAGTAAGTGGGGGGTTTGTTGCGTTTTTGTTTAGCCTCAAGCGCTAGCTGTTCACATCCGTTCACTTGGCTTTCCTCGCTCATGCGACCCGAAGGTCGCGTCGCTGCGGGCGGGCACAAGCCCCTTGCAACGCCTGTGGCGTCGAACCAGCGCCCTCTATCTGGCTTGGTCGCGGAGCTCGGTCGGCGATCAGCGGACCGCAAGGCCCTTGTGGCCGCCCGCAGCAGCGCGGACTTGTCCGCAAGCTGCGAGGACATCGCGCGCCCGGATGGGCGTGCGTAAAACAAACTAAGCAGCGCCGCTGAGCTTCTGCAATTTCGCCAGAGCATCGCGCAATTCGCGCTCGGTCTGCTGAGCACGCTCAGAAAAGCCACTTGCGCCAAGGGCGGCCGTGCCCTCGAGGCTTGTTGATCCATCGGCCACCGCAGCGGCTGCTGGGATTTGCGCCATCTTGGCCTCGCCTTCGGTGAAGAGAGACAATGCGCGCAAGGCTTCGGCAAGAGCAGCATCGCGGCGCGGCTGAGCGCCTTCGCCGTGGATCGCCTGGTGCGCATGCAGCGCAGCGGCAAAGCGCTCCACCATCTGCATCAGGCTGAGCTCGTCCTTAGGGATCTGGCGCAGGCTATCGAGTGCGGCACCGCGCAGGAAATCTGGTGCGTCCTCGGGCAGGGGCGGCGCAGTTTCCAACGCTTGCTCGGGTTCTTGGACGTGCACTTCTGGCTCGGGAGCCTCGGTGTCGAGCACCAATTCATCCTCTGGCAGAACCTCGGCGATCATACCTAGATCGAGTGGCTCGTCGAGGGGCACGTCGGTTGATTCGTCTGCGAATTCTTCAGCTAGGGCTTCAACTTCTGCTTCGAATGACTCTTGCTCAAATTCTGGCTCGGTAAGCTCGTGCTCAAACTCTTCTGTCTCGATCAATTCTGCATTCTCGTCAGCGAGTTCGGCGGCAAAATCAGCTGTGAGTTCTGGATCAATCGGTGAATCGAGACTTTCACTGCCCAGCTCTGCGCTCGGATCAATCGGGCGTAGCTGGTCGTATTCGCTGTCTAGCCCGGCTGTGTTGCTAAAGCGGTGTGACGATGCCGAATTGCTCCAGACACGGGCAATCGCAAAGGCGATCAATCCGCCAAAGAGAGCCGCAAGCAGTGCGAGCACGATCCGGCCCGCGTCGCCCAAAACGGTCAACTGAGTGGTGTGCATGATGGCGGTGATGCTGGGTGCGGGCAGAATGGCGACTGTCAAACCTGCCAAGGCTGCGCCCCATCCAGCGAGTAGCGGTACAAACGCCTTATGCGCTGCGATCGAAGTCTTAGAGGCCCGCCGCTTTTTCGCAGGTCCAACCTTTGTGCGACCTTTGGATTTCAACCGCTCAAACAGGGATTGGCCCTCGCGGTGAGCATCCTCAGCCGCCAGCTCGGCGCGCTCACGCGCGGCTTCTCTCTTGCTGTGCAAATCTTCGCGAAAGCCCATTTTACCCATTCGCCCCAAGTTTATTCGCGCCCACGCCGTCCATGGCGTTTGGCATTGCTTCCCGTGTGGCTAGCAAGCTTTGGTAAACGTCCCGATAACGTTTGGCGTTTTGCGCCCAGTCGTGGCTGCGGCGAACATGCTCCAATCCGCGCATACGCACCCCGTCCCAGCGTTCGCGCGCGCTCAGCATATTGGCGAGCGCATCGGCGCAGGCGGCGGGATCGTCTGGCGGGAAGAGAAAGCCCGTTTCATTGTGTGTGATCAGCTCGCGGTGGCCGCCAACATCGGACGCGGCGACAATGCGTTGCTGCGCCATGGCCTCCAGCGGTTTCAGCGGAGTGACAAGATCAGTGAGGCGGCTGTGCTTGCGCGGATAGGCCAGCACATCGATTAGTGAATAGTAACGCTCAACCTCGGAATGCGGCACCCGCCCGGTGAAGATTACGGCATCGGGATCGGGCAGGTTTGCAGCCTGCTCGCGCCACTCAGCCTCCATTTCGCCTCCGCCCACCAGCAGCAGCCTGGTGCCCGGCTGCTGCTCTCGCAGGCGGGGCATGGCGGCGATCAGATCGTCCAGCCCCTCATAGGCATAGAAGCTGCCGATAAAGCCGATTACCGGCGTATCAGCTTCGATATTGAGCTTGCTCGCAAGCCGCTCATCGCGCGGCGGCGGATCGCCAAACATGGCCATATCCACGCCATTGCGCATAATCCCAAGCTTGCCCGGATTGATCCCGCGCCGCACCAGGTCACTGCGCAGCCCGTCGCAAATGGTGAAGACCGCATCGGCGCGGCGGACGATTTGTGTCTCCAGCGCGCGGGTCATGCGGTATTTGGTCGATCCCTCGCGCCCCGTGCCATTGCCAACCGCTGCGTCTTCCCAAAAGGCGCGGATTTCATAGACGAACGGGACATCAAGCGCGCGAGACGCACGCCACGCGGCACCCCCGCAGAGCGCCGGGGAATGGGCATGGATGATGTCGGGTCGCCAGTCCTTGGCGAGTTCCTGAATTGAGAGCGACAAATGCGTCATCTCGCGTATTTCATTGATCACCGGAGGGCCGCCAGCCATCCCAGTGCTGCGGTGAAAGGTCAGGCCATCGACCACTTCTGGATCGCTGAGAGCGCCGTCATCACTGTGGCGCAGGCCCGTGATCCCGCGCACTTCGATTCCCATCGCGACCTGAGCCTTTAGGATGGCGCGGGTGCGAAAGGTGTAGCCGGAATGCAGCGGCAGTGAATGGTCGAGAACGTGAAGGACGCGCATAATAAGGATGCTATGCCTGATTGTCCTTAACGGGACGTCAACTGCGTTTGGTTAGAGCGCCTGATATGCGGGTGATTGTGCCTGCCATAAATCATGCGGGAACCACGCGTAGAATGATCGATTATTTCGCCCTTGCACTCGGCCATGGCTTGCTAGCCATTGCGCTGCTGCGCTTGGTGTGGCGCGATGATCTGGACGTGGATCCGGCGATTGCGGACAATCAGGCGGCCGAGGAACAGCGGCGCAAAGACGCGCTGGCGGCCCGCAAACAGGCCGCGCGCGGTGAAACGCTCAATTCCATCCCGCCTGCACCAGATGAGACGGCGGCCTAATGCTCGATCTCATCTTCATCGCCTTTATCGGCTTTGTCCTGCTGCTTGGCCTTAGGCGCCCCTATTTGTGGGTGCTACTCTATGTCTATATCGACATTCTTGCGCCGCAGCGGATCGGCTATTCGATCATCACCTCAATTCCGGTGTCCTTCATCGCCTTTGGCGCGGCATTTGGCGGCTGGTTGCTGCTCGATCGTAAGGAGGGCGCGCGCTTCTCCCTGCGTCAGGCGTTGATGCTGGCGCTGCTAATCTATTGCTGGTGGACGACGCAAAACGCCGATTTCCCTGAGGCTGCGCAGACCAAATGGGAATGGGTGTGGAAGGCGTTACTGTTTGCGATCTTTATGCCGCTGACCATCACCACGCGATTACGGCTGGAGGCGCTAGCTCTGGTGATTGTCCTGTCGGTTGCGACCATTGTGATCGGCACGGGGATGAAAACCGTGCTGGGCGGCGGGGGCTATGAAAACCTCAATTTCTTCGTCGATGACAACAGTGGCCTTTACGAAAGCTCGACCTTGGCGACGGTTGCGATCGGCCTGATCCCGCTGATCTGGTGGCTTGTGCGGTTTGGCACGATCCTGCCCAAACATTGGTCGGCCAATGTATTTGCCGTGGCGCTCACCTTTGCCTCATTGCTGGTGCCGATCGGTACAGAAGCGCGCACCGGCCTGGTCTGTATCGCTGTGCTGGGCTTGCTGCTGCTGCGCTATGTCAAACGGCGCGTGCTGTTTATGGCTGCTGGCGGAGTGCTGGGCATTATCGCACTGCCGTTTCTGCCGCAAAGCTATTACGAGCGCATGGCCACTATCGCTCAACCGGGCGGGGATGAAAGCGCCTCTACCCGTGTGGCGGTGTGGACCTGGACTTATGAATACGCCTCGAAAAAGCCGTTTGGTGGCGGGTTTGATTCCTACCTCGGCAATTCCTTCACTTACGAACTGCCCGTGCGTGAGGCGGTCGGCAATACGACTTCGGTCGAATACCGCGATGTGACAGACGAGGCGCGCGCGTTCCACTCCTCAATCTTTGAGCTGCTGGGTGAACAAGGTTGGCCAGGCCTTGCGATCTGGCTGTGGCTGCAAGGGTTGGGCGTGTGGCAGATGGAGCGCATTCGCAGCCGCTGGAAAGACCAGACGAGCGAGCGAGAGGGATGGATTGCGCCCCTGGCCGTCGCTTTGCAACTGGCCAGCCTGATCTACCTAACTGGCGCGCTGTTCCAGGGGATCGCTTACCAGCCGATGTTCTATAAGCTGATTGGCCTGCAGATTGCCCTCTATTCCTATTGCCGCAGGCTTGATTCGAAACGTTTCAAGAATGGCCCGGAAAAGTCGGGTCATGTTGGTGCCAGCGCGCGTCGCAAAGCGCGCGGAAGTGGGCAAGCCGCGGCAGCTAGCGCCAATGCCGTAACGGCAAGTTGACGTTTACGGAAACCTCATTGCGCTTGAGCCTATGATGCGCCATTACTCCGCCTAAGCGCCGCGCCCAGATTCGGGCCAGAAGCGCGTAATTTTGGCAGGAGACACGATCATGACCCCCCAAGATCTGGCCGCAAAGGTCGGCGAAACTCTCGGCACCAGCGAATGGGCCGAAATGAGCCAGGAACGCATCAACCAGTTTGCTGACGCGACCGGCGACCACCAGTTCATTCACATCAACGAAGAAGCCGCCAAGATGACGCCGTTTGGCGGCACCATCGCGCATGGCTTTTTGACCTTGTCGATGATCCCGTACCTGTCCGCCAATTCTGACATGCCCAAGATTGAAGGCGTGAAGATGGGCGTGAACTATGGCGGCAACAAAACCCGCTTCATCGCTCCGGTCCGCTCTGGCAAGCGCATTCGCGGCCATTGGAAATTGACCGAAATGATCGAAAAGCGCCCGGGCCAATGGCAACAGACCTGCGAGATTACGATCGAGATCGAAGGCGAAGAAAAGCCCGCCCTGATCTGCGAGTGGATCACTCAGTTCTTCGTCTAAGGAAGCCGTGAGTCCCCGCGAAGGCGGGGTTCTCCCTCCGTGAAGCACTAACTCAAAGAGGTCTCTGCCGTCGCGGGGACTCATACATAAAAAAGGAATATCCCATGCGTGACGCAGTCATCGTCTCCACCGCCCGCACCCCAATTGGCCGGGCTTATAAGGGCGGCTTTAACGCCACCCCTGGCGCCACCCTTGGTGCCGCTTCATTCGCCCCAGCAGTAGAGCGTGCCGGCATCGATGCCGCTGAAATCGACGATGTTGTCTGGGGTGCAGTCCTTACCCAGGGCACGCAGGCGGGCAATATCGGCCGTCAGGTCGCTCTTCGCGGCGGCGCTCCGGTTTCCGTCGCGGCGCAGACCATCGATCGCCAGTGCTCTTCGGGCCTGATGGCGATCAGCACCGCAGCGAAGCAGATCGTGGTCGACAATATGGATATCGTCGTCGGCGGCGGTCAGGAATCGATCTCAATGGTCCAGACCCCGGAAATGCGCGTGCAGATGGATCCATCGCTGCTTGCCATGCATAAAGATGTCTACATGCCGATGCTGCAAACGGCGGAAACGGTTGCTGCACGCTATGGCATCAGCCGTGAAGCGCAGGATGAATATGCGCTGCAATCGCAGATGCGCACTGCGGCCGGTCAGGAAGCGGGCAAGTTCGACGACGAGATCGTCCCGGTGACCACCACTATGATGGTCAAGAACAAGGAAACCGGCGAAGTTTCGCAGCAGGAAGTGACGATCACCAAGGATGAAGGCAACCGCCCTTCGACGACGCTGGAGGGCCTTGCGGGCCTCAACCCGGTGATGGGTCCGGACAAGGTCATCACCGCCGGCAACGCTTCGCAGCTGTCTGATGGATCGTCGGCCAGCGTCCTGATGGAAGCCAAGCTCGCTGAGCAAAAGGGTCTCCAGCCGCTTGGTCGCTATGTCGGCATGGCGGTTGCGGGCACAGAACCAGACGAAATGGGCATTGGTCCGGTCTACGCCATTCCGAAGCTGCTCAAGCAAACCGGCATAAAGATGGAAGACGTTGGTCTGTGGGAGCTTAACGAAGCTTTTGCCGTCCAGGTTCTCTACTGCCGCGACAAGCTCGGCATTGATAACGACATCTTGAACGTCAACGGCGGCTCAATCTCGATCGGTCACCCATACGGCATGACCGGCGCACGCTGCACCGGACACGCCCTGATCGAAGGCAAGCGCCGCGGCGCGAAATATGTCGTCGTCACCATGTGCGTCGGCGGCGGCATGGGCGCAGCTGGTATGTTCGAGGTGTTTTGATTTGTGAGGCGGGGAGGCCATCCGGCTTCCCCGTTTCCTAGCCACCCGCGCCCTCCGCCCTTCCACCCGGATACTAACCCGGTGTGATAATCCGGGTGGAAGGGCGGAGGGCGCGGGTGGCTAGGCCCAAAGGCAAGATTGTGAGGCGGTGTGGGAGTGATCCTGCGCCGCCTTTTTCTTTCTGGGCATTTAGGGCTACACTCGTCCCATGGGCATAATGGAAATCATCGGGATTGCGGGAAGTGTCAGTCTGCTCAGCGGCTGGCGGCTCTATCTGTGCGTGTTTGCAACGGGTCTTGCGATGCGGCTCGATGCGATTCCAATCCCAGAGCATCTCGCCAGCCTGGGCGTACTCGAAAACCCATGGGTGATGGGCATTGCAGCGCTCGGCGCGCTGGCGGAGTTCTTCGCCGACAAGGTAATGTGGCTCGATAGCATTTGGGACACGGTGCACACTTTGGTGCGCCCGGTTGGCGGGGCCTTGCTGGCGCTGGCGATCGTTGATCCCTCGGACCCGGCGATGCAGGTGGTCGCGTTTTTGCTGGGGGGCGGAGCGAGTTTTCTGGCGCATGGCGGCAAAGCGAGTGCGCGCGCCGTGGTCAACACCTCGCCCGAGCCGGTCAGCAATGTGATGGCCTCCAGCGCAGAAGACGTCGCGACCGTGGGCCTGCTTTATGTCGCTTACGAATATCCACTGGTGGCGGGCGGAATTGCGCTGGTCCTGCTGGTGCTGGTGGTCCTGCTGCTGCTGTGGGCGCGGCGAGTGATCAAACGGCTGTTTTTCCGGACACCGAAGATTGAGGGTTAGAGGCGGCAATACCAAGTTACCGCCAACGACAGCTATTGGGGGGTTGGAGCAGACGTCATACCGTCAATCTATTCTATAGCCTTCAAGTCCTTTAAGTGGTGGTAGGCTAGCCAAGATCGAGTTGAGATCGTGTTTGACAACTTGGCCGCTCGGGCTCTCACAATGGCTTGGAAAAACGAAGCGGCCATTAGCTTCTTGAAAACTGCTCCCGTAAGAAATGAATGCCTGAGAAACTCCGTGAATCGAAATCGCACAATCTTTGGGGGTTAGAGCCAAGTCTGTCTCAGAATGTGTAGCAGGTCCATAAGCCGAAAGACTTTGTCGCAGGGTCTGATATTCGTCCTCGGAAAGTGGCTGGCGATCCAGTGATTCGATTTCCATCTCCGGTACGAGATCATTGGCCCAGGTCGCGGTAAATCTCTTCGAATAGATCATCCGGTCTGGCCTAATCTCGATAAAGACATTTGTTACGGCGAGGTTGTTACGAAGATTGCCTTGATCGTAATGGTCGCCACGAACCTCGATAAAGATGCGTTCGTCTTCGGTTATGGGTTTTGGAGGTTGCTCGTCACCATTTCCTAGATGACTCCGGATGTCCGGTTCAGTGGAGCATCCGATCAAAGAACTTCCTAGTAGTAGGAGAATGGAAAAGCCTGTTATCGAACTTCGCATAATGCGAACTAGATCACACTTCTGATATGTCCGCAAATGGGTCGGAAGCGGATCTCTGCATGAGGCGGAAGGCCCTACCCCGAATGCGCCGCCACAAACTCTTCCACGACCGGCGCGACCTTTGTCCGCCAGCGGCTGCCGTTGAAGATGCCGTAATGTCCGGCGCCCTCGGCCATGTAGTAGCGCTTCTTCTTCTCGGATAGGCCGGTCGCGAGCTTCAGCGCCGCCTTGGTCTGGCCGATCCCTGAAATGTCATCGCGTTCGCCTTCGATGGCTAGCAGGGCGGTGCCCGTAATCTGGGTTAGGTCGACCACCTCGCCCTTATGCTCAAACGTGCCGTTGGGGATCGAGTGCTTCTGGAACACTTCCTCGACCGTCTGGAGGTAAAACTCCGCCGTCATATCGCACACGGCGCGATATTCGTCGTAGAAATCCTTTGTCGCTTGCGCGCTCGCATCGTCGCCCGCGGTCAGATGTTTGAACATCTCGTAATGGCTCATCATGTGGCTTTGCAGGTTCATGCTCATGAAGGCGGACAGCTGCATAAAGCCGGGATAGACCTTACGCCCGGCGCCGCGATAATTCATCGGTACGGTGGTGATGACGGATTGACGGAACCATTCAATCGGGCGGTTCATCGCGTGATCGTTGACCGTAGTTGGGCTTTCGCGGGTATCGATTGGTCCACCCATCATGGTGAGCGTCGCGGGCGCGGCGGCTGATTTGTGCTGGTTGAGCAGCGCAGTGGCGGCAAAGGCTGGCACCGATGGCTGACACACCGCCAGCATATGCGGGCGCTGGCCTGGCTGCTGGCCCTCGATATATTCGAGGAACTCCATCAAATAGTCGATATAATCGTCGAGGTCGAAATTCCCCTCGTGCATGGGCACTGTCGCGGCATCGGCCCAATCGGTGATGTAGACCTCAAATTTTTGCAGCATCCGCTCCACTGTGCCGCGCAGCAGAGTTGCATAATGCCCGCTCATCGGGGCAACGATCAGCATTTTGGGGCGCTTTTTCGCCTTGGCATCATCAACGCCGTCCAAACGGAAGCGCTTGAGATCACCAAACGGACGATTGACCACCGTTGCCTCAATCACCGGATAGATTTTGCCATCGATGTCGATCTCGGTGATGCCAAAGGCAGGCTTTCCATAAGGCGCGGTGGCGTGGGCGAACACATCCAACGCATTGGCCGCCATTGAACCCACGCCAAACTTGCCCAGCGGATTGGCTGGATTGTTCAGGATAGATGCGCTGATCGATGCCAGCGAGCTGACCGAATTCATCCAGCTGCGCTGCAATTCATAGGCGTGGTAAAGCAAGTCGTTCCCCTGTTGTGGCTCTGCGCGAGTTCTGTCGCCGAGATCGCCGGGCCGTTCAGAACCCGTATCGAGCCAAAACCCGTATCAAGAAGGCGCCTCTTCGCCGGGCGCTTGGCGGGTATAGGTGGGCCTTTATGAACAATTGTGCAATGCACAATATTTTACGATTCCACCAGTTTTGGGCTGTTTCGGTGGGAATATGCGATTTTGCACGTGAAAACCCGCCGGTTTGTCCCTAGATGGGCGGTTCGATGGACGGGCATCTCACACAAGCAGACGATACGCCGCCGCAAAGGCGCGGACTGTTTGGTCGCGGGCGCAAGGCGCGCGGGGCCGAGGTGGAGGGTGCCGGTGAGACCACCGAAAAACCCGCAAAATCGCTGCGCCCGCTGCGGATGATCTATTCCGCGGCTGCGCAATACCCCACTCAGGTTGCGCTGGCGCTGATCGCATTACTGATCACAGCGGCGGCGACGTTGGCGATTCCATGGCGCTTCAAAGTGATCATTGATGAGGCATTTAGCGGCGGGGCTACCAGCGCGCAGATCAATTCTGCGTTTCAATATCTGCTGATGATTGTCGTCGTGCTGGGCATTGGCACGGCGCTCAGGTTCTACTTCGTTAGCTGGATCGGCGAGCGTGTGGTGGCCGATATTCGCCGTGCGGTTCAGCGCAATCTGCTGCGTCAGGCGCCCAGTTTTTACGAAACGAACAGCCCCAAGGAAATCTCCAGCCGGATGACGTCGGATACAGCGGTGATTGAGCAGGTTGTCGGCACGACTGTGTCGATCGCTTTGCGCAACACGCTGATGGCGATTGGCGGTACGGCGCTGTTGTTTTACCTGCAGCCGCAAATGACATTGGGCCTGATGCTGGTCATTCCGGCGGTGATCATCCCGATCACGGTGTTCGGTCGGCGGCTACGCAACGTGTCGCGCACCAGCCAGGATCGCGTGGCAGATGTTGGCGCGATGGTGACTGAAGTTCTGGCCGGAATGAAAATCGTGCAAAGCTTCAATCAGGAAGCGCGCGAGGCGGACCGTTTTGGCGAGGCGGTGGAGGCGACGTTCAACACCGCTAAGCGCCGGATCATGATCCGCGCAGCGATGACATCGGTCATCATCATGCTGATTTTCGGCGCGATCACTTTGTTGATGTGGCGCGGGGCGATTGCGGTTGGCGATGGCACCATATCGGGCGGCACGATCTTCGCCTTTGTGATCACTGGCGGCCTGGTAGCGGGCGCATTTGGCGCCCTGACAGAGGTGTATGGCGATCTACTGCGCGGGGCGGGCGCGGCGAGCCGACTCGCTGAATTGCTTGATGCAAAACCCACCATTTCCAGCCCAGAACGGGCGCAGGCGCTGCCCACGCCGCCGCGCGGCAATCTGTCGTTTCGCAATGTGACATTCCGCTATCCCAGCCGCCCGGAAGTCGCCGCGCTGCACGACTTCACGTTGGAGGTTGAGCCGGGCGAGACAGTCGCGATTGTTGGTCCATCAGGCGCGGGCAAGTCGACCATTTTCCAACTCGTTGAGCGGTTTTACGATCCGCAATCCGGCACCATCCGCCTGGACGGCATTCCTCTGACGAAAGCGGACCCGGCGGACCTGCGCGAACGCCTCGCACTCGTGCCGCAGGACGGCGTGCTGTTCAGCGGCAATGCCCGTGACAATCTGCGCTATGGACGCTGGGATGCCGATGACGAGGCGATCTGGGAGGCGGCGAGCGCTGCCAATGCTGTGGGGTTCCTGCGCGACCTACCGAAAGGGCTCGACACCGATCTGGGTGAAGGCGGAACGCAGCTGTCCGGCGGTCAGCAACAGCGTTTGGCGATTGCGCGTGCTCTTTTGAGAGATGCGCCGATCCTGCTCCTTGACGAGGCGACCAGCGCGCTTGATGCGGAAAGCGAACAATTGGTGCAGCAGGCGCTTGATCAGCTAATGACCGACCGCACGACGTTGGTCATTGCTCACCGGCTGGCGACTGTGCGCAAGGCGGACCGGATTATTGTGCTCGACGAAGGCAAGATTGCCGAACAAGGCACGCATGACGCCCTTGTAAAGGCAGGCGGGCTCTATGCCCGGCTCGCGAAGCTGCAATTTGCCAGCGATCAGGCCGCGTAGCTTTTGGGGCCTCGACCGTAGCCACCCGCCTCTCCACCAGGCCACCAATTCTGGTAGTTACCATTGGTGGCCGGTTGGGGAGGCGAGTGGCGTGGTTCAAAAACAACCTCTCCCACCACCAACTAATCGACCAATTGCGACTGCAATCGGACAAACGTCGACTCTACTGAGCTGCGCGGGTTAAAGAGGCTGGGGTGGAATTTAGAATAACGATAACCATGGGACTGGTAATATGATCAAACAGACAGCTCTTCTCAGCGCAGGGCTCGCCGCCCTGATGTGCGCCAATCCGGCACTCGCTGGCACCACGCATGATGCGAATGCGGATGCAGCTATTGAAACTCTTCTGGACGACACAGCTGCAGAAGGCGCGGCCGATGCGGCCCAAGAACCCGGCACCCCAACCATGAGCTTTGGCGCTTGGGGCGTTGATCCTCAGCTGATCTCCGCCGACGTTGATCCCGGCGATGACTTCTTCAAATACGTCAATCAAAAATGGCTTGATGCCAACCCTCTACCAGCTGAATTCAGCCGCTTTGGTGCGTTCAACCTGCTGCGCGAGAAAAGCACCAGTGATGTGAAGGCTTTGATCGACGAGCTGGTCGCGAAAGACCCGGCCACGCTCAGCAATGACGAGCAGCGGATTGTAAATGCGCACAACGCGTTCCTGGACACCGCAGCGATTGATGCGGCTGGCCTTGCCCCAGCGCAGCCCTATTTCAACAAGATCATCGCTGCGAGCACGTTGGATGATCTCGCGATGCTGTGGGCGACGCCAGGGTATTCATCGCCCATCGGCGGGTTTGTAAACGTCGATGCGAAACAGCCAGACCGCTATGTCGCCTATATCGGCATGGGCGGAATTGGCCTGCCAGACCGCGATTATTACACCGACACCAGCGAGAAAGGGCTTGAGACGATCAAGCTCTACAAGGATTATCTCACCTTCCTGTTTGGCGAGGCGGGCTATGCTGATCCTGCGGGCGCTACGGCTGCGGTCTATGCGTTTGAAGAACGGCTCGCGAAAGAAGTGCTGTGGGACCGCACCGTCAGCCGTAACCGTGACCTCACCTATAACGCTGTGACCAAGGAAGAAATGGCCGCGATGGCTGGCGACATTCCGGTGGGTGCGATCATGGATACAATCGGTCTGTCGAAATCGCCGATTTATGTCGTTGGCACCATCCCACCCAGCGAGGAGCGGATCAAGGAATTGGGCCTGGATGAGGCAACTGTCGCCAAGATTGGCAAAGGCCTGCCCGGCATGTTTGAAGTGCTGGCCGAAACCGATCTGGCGACATTGCAGGCCTGGACGATCAAGGAATTCCTTTCGAACAATTCCGCTGTCTTGCCGACCCGTTTCGACACGGCGCGCTTTGAATTTTTCGGCAAGAAACTGCGTGGTACGCCAGAGCAGCGCCCGCGGTGGAAGCGCGCGATTGATGCCACTGAGGGCGCCTTGGGCGAACTTGTCGGCAAGAGCTATGTTGAGCGCTATTTTCCAGCTGAAAACAAAGCCGCGATGGACGAACTGGTCGCCAATCTGCGCCTCGCTATGGCGCAATCCATCGAAGAGATCGATTGGATGGGTGCGGAAACCAAGGTCGAGGCCAAGGCGAAACTCGACAGTTTCGATCCCAAGATCGGCTACCGTGACAATCTGGAGACCTATCCCGGTCTTGAGATTACCGCCGACAATCCGCTGGAAAATACGATTGCCGCCGGGGCTTGGAATCTGGCAGACAATATCTCCAAACTGGGCGGGCCGATTGATCGGACCGAGTGGTTTATGACGCCGCAAACGGTCAATGCCTATTACAACCCGACCAAGAACGAGATCGTTTTTCCCGCCGCCATCCTGCAACAGCCATTCTTTGGCGTGAGCGCTGATATTGCGGTCAATTACGGCGCGATCGGCGGGGTGATCGGACATGAGATTGGTCATGGTTTCGACGATCAGGGATCCAAGTCCGACGGTACCGGAAAACTGCGCAATTGGTGGACCGATGAAGACCGCGCGGCCTTTGATGAGCGCGGTGATGCGCTCGTCGCGCAATACAGTTCGTTCTGCCCGTTTGACGAAGGCGAAACCTGTGTGAACGGCCGCCTGACGCTGGGTGAGAACATCGGCGATGTTGGCGGGCTGTCGCTTGCTTACCGCGCCTATAAGATTGCCACGGCAGGCAAAGACGTGCCTGTGATCGACGGCTTCACCGGCGATCAGCGGTTCTTCCTGGCTTGGGCGCAGGTCTGGCGCTCGGCTCAGCGCGAGGAAAATTATCGCCTGCGTCTGCGCACCGGCGCGCACAGCCCAGAGGAATATCGGGTGAACGGCGTCGTGCGCAATCTGGATGCCTGGTACGAAGCCTTTGGCGTGACCGAAGACGATGCGATGTACATCCCGCGAGAAGAACGCGTGAAAATCTGGTAATTGAGCGCGCGCTAAAACGTGTAGTTTGAGCTGAAACGGGCTGCCTTCGGGCAGCCCGCAAGGCTGGCTTGGTTCTAGACCCGAAATCCAACAAAAAAATTGACTTGGCACCGCCGCATGCCAAGGCAGTGACGTCATGACATTCCTGCAATTGCTTCTCATCGCGGTCGTCCAAGGGATCACGGAATTCCTGCCGATTTCCTCGTCAGGCCATTTGATCCTGATCCCCTATTTGACCGATTTTTCTGACCAGGGCCCGCTGATCGATGTGGCGGTGCATGTTGGGTCTCTGCTCGCGATTATCGTCTATTTCTTCAAGGATGTGGTCGTGCTTGCACGCGGCGGCTTTGCATCGGTTGGCATTGGGCAAGCACCGTCAGAGCGCAAATTGTTCTGGTGGATTGTGCTCGGCACGATTCCGGCGGTGGTGTTTGGCCTGTCGATCAAGATGGGCCTGTTCAATGGCTTTGCGGAAAGCGTGTTTGGCATCACCATCATTGATGATGATCTGATGTCGTCGATCCGCTTCACCGATTTGATCGCGGTCAATCTGATTTTCTATGGCATCCTGCTGGGCATCGCGGATTATTTCGGGCGCGATCATAAGAGCTTTGAGGATATGACCTGGCGTGACGGCTTGATCGTCGGCCTGGCTCAGGCGTTGGCGATTATTCCCGGTACAAGCCGTTCTGGCGTCACGATGACGGCGGCCCGCGCGCTGGGATACAGCCGGGTTGAGTCGGCGCGTTTTTCGTTTCTCTTGTCGATCCCGGCGGTGGCCGGTGCAGGTGTACTGATCGTACCAGAGATTTTTGAGGCAGGCGGCGAACTTGCATTTGAAGCGCTGATAGCGGGAGTGTTGACGTTTGTCGCGGCGTTCCTGACGATGGCGTTCCTGATGAACTTCCTCAAGAAAGCATCGATGCTGGTTTTCGTGCTTTACCGCGTGGCGATGGGCGCCGCCTTGCTGATTATTTTCTAAACCGCGTGAGGAGCGATCAATGGCGATTTTGATACTGATTGTGATGGGCGCGCTGCTGGGCTGGTTCGCGTCAATCCTGGTCCGCACAGAGGAGGCGGGCGGCATCTTTCGCAATATTGGGCTGGGTCTGTTGGCGAGCGCGATTGGCGGGCTGTTTATGAACGGCGGCGCGCTGTTTGGGGCGCTTGGCTGGATGGCGCTGGGCGTGGCTGCGCTCGCGGCGCTGGTCGTGCTGGCCGCCTATAATCTCATCTTCGTAGTAAAGTTTTAGAGAATAGTAGTTGTGGCTTGGTCGCGGAGCACGGTTCGCGATCAGCGGACCGCAAGGCCGACTGGCCGCCCGCAGGGCCGATTAGGCCCGAGGATATCGCGAACGCGGATGCATTTGCGGAACACTAAGAATCACACAGGATCCGCATTGCTCCCGCGCCCACCACGCAGATGATATTCCTGTGATCCGCGGTTCACCACATTGTCGACATCGATCACCGCGCTGTTGGCATAAGTGAAGCTTGCCGCGAGGCTGCGATAAAGTCGGTCAAAATCGCGCTCCACCGTTTGACGGTAAAGATCCTCAAAGCTTTCAATTACGAAATAGGTAGGTTGCAGATCGCTGATCACATAGTCGGTGCGCATTGCCCGATCGACATTGAGCATGATGCGGTTGGGGCTCTTCGCTTCGGTCGCAAACACCACCTCTGTGGGGCCGGACAAAATGCCGGCACCGTAAGCCTTAATGCCGTCTGTCTCTTCGAGCAGGCCGAACTCGACCGTGTACCAATAAAGCGCGCCCAGCGCCTTTAGACGGTTATAGCGCATCGCCTTCCACCCGGCACGGCCATATTCCTGCATGTAATCGGCGAACACGGGATCGGTCAGCATCGGCACATGGCCGAATACGTCGTGGAACACGTCGGGTTCCTGAATGTAGTCAAATGTCTCTCGCGTGCGGATGAAATTGCCCGCTGGGAAGCGGCGATTGGCAAGGTGCCAGAAGAACACGTGATCAGGGATCAGCATTGGCACAGGCACAACCGTCCAGCCCGTCAGCGCATTCAATTCCTCAGACAATTTGCCAAATTCCGGCACGCCGCCGCGCCCCAGATCGAGCTTCTCAAGGCCCGCCATAAAGGCGCTTGCCGCGCGCCCGGGCAGAACCTTCATCTGCCGCGCAAACAGATCGTTCCAGATCGCGTGATCTTCTGATCGGTAATGCGCCTGCACAGGCTCAATCCAATCCTCACCCAAATGGTCAGGTTTCTGGAGCGGCGCGGTAAAAACGTCCTCCGGCAGATCGGGGAGGCGCGCAAAATCGGTTTCGGGTTCGCTTAGTGTAGCCATAGCCTTCAGATTTGGACTACCACCGCGATAGTGCAAGGGTAAATCGCTCAAGAGAGGCAGGCGCATGAAGGGTAAGGAATTTCGCGAGGCGCTGGAGCCGCTGACGGAAGAGCTGGTTGGAATGGCGCGCTGGGCGCGCACGACAGGCGCGCGGATCGTTGTGTTGTTTGAGGGGCGCGATACCGCTGGTAAAGGCGGCGCGATCCGCGCGGTGCAGGACAAGCTCAACCCGCGTCAATGCCGCACAGTCGCGCTGAGCAAGCCGACCGAGGATGAGCAGACACAGTGGTATTTCCAGCGCTATATTGCGCATCTGCCCTGCGCCGGTGAAATCGTACTGTTCGATCGCAGTTGGTACAATCGGGCGGGCGTTGAAGATGTGATGGGCTATGCGAACAAGGCGCAGGTCGCCGCCTTTATGGAGCAGGCGCCAGTGTTTGAAAAAATGCTGACCGATGGTGGCATTCTTCTGTTCAAATACTGGCTGACAACCGATCAGGAACGGCAGGAAGAACGCCTGGCCGAGCGGCTGGAAGATCCGCTCAAACGCTGGAAATTGTCGCCGGTCGATCTGGCCGCGCGTGAGAAATACGACGATTACACCCGCGCTCGCGAAGCCATGCTGCGCGCGACCCATACCGACAACGCACCGTGGACCTTGGTTGATTTCAACGATCAGAAACGCGGGCGGCTCACACTGATTCGCGATCTGCTCGACCGCTTGCCGGACACCCATGTTGAGCCGCCAGAGATCGACTTTCCGAAACTAAGCAGCGCGCCCAAGGCGGAGAGCTACGGCGTGATCGAGCCGATTGCCGACTTTCCTGACTAGGATTGACAAAATCGCTCCATGATATAATTATGATATCATATTTATATCAGAGGAGGCATGATATGTCCGATACAACCAACATTATGACCCGCAGCAGCGAGCGAGCGGGATCTGCCTACAATGGCTACGTCATGCTCGCAGTGCTGGCGGTGGTCACGGCCTTGGTGCTCTTCGTTATCTTTAGCGTGGTTCCAGAAAGCGGCGCAACCAAACCAGAAAAGCTGGCATTTGTTGGCACAATCGTGCTGGGGATTCTGGTTGTTTTGATCGGTTCGATCGGTTTTTTCATGATCCAGCCCAATCAGGCGGCGGTGATCACTCTGTTTGGCGAATATCGCGGCACGGTGCGCGATGAGGGCCTGCAATGGGTCTGGCCATGGATGATCAAGAAGAAAGTCAGTGTGCGCGCCCACAACATTCACTCCGAAAAGGTCAAGATCAACGATCTGCGCGGCAATCCGATTGAGGTCGCCTGTAATGTCGTGTGGCGCGTGTCGGACAGTGCGCAGGCAGTGTTTGATGTCGACGATTATAAGGAGTTTGTGAACATCCAGATCGAGGCGGGCCTCCGCACTGTGGGCGCGCGCCACCCCTATGACGATATGTCGGACGAGGATGAAACAACTCTGCGCGGCAGCGCCGATGTCGTGAACGCTGAGCTGCGCGAAGAGCTGAATGAGCGGCTGATCGTTGCCGGGATTATCGTCGATGAAGCGGGCCTTACTCACCTCGCTTATGCCCCAGAAATCGCGGGCGCCATGCTGCGCCGTCAGCAAGCCGATGCGGTGATCGCCGCGCGCAAGAAGGTGGTGATTGGCGCGGTTGGTATGGTCGAGGATGCGCTCGGCAAATTGTCTAGCGACGGCATCGTCGAGCTAGATGATGAGCGGCGTGCGGCCATGGTTTCCAACCTGATGATCGTTCTGTGCGGCGACCGCGAAGCACAGCCAGTGGTCAACGCAGGCACGCTTTACCAATAAACCGTGACAACGGGAGGCAGCCATGGCTGCACCGAAGAAAAAGGCTTTTGCGCTGAGACTCGATCCGGCGGTGCATGCGGCGATAGAACGCCTCGCTGCCGCCGAATTACGCTCAGCCAATGCTGAGATTGAAATGCTCCTGCGTGAAGCTTTGTCGGCGCGCGGGATCAAGCTGGAGCGCAGCGAGCCGCCCCGCCGTGGGCGGCCGCCAAAGCAAAGCTAAGGCGCGATTATGTGCTCGCCTTGGCCTTGGTGACTTGGCGACCATCCGCAGCAAAGGCACCCATCTCATAGCCATCATCGGATCGCCGCATCACCAGGTGTAGCGGTTCATCGGCAATAGCTGGCGAAGTGCCGCGAAAACTGAAACTGCGCAGAATGTTTTCGCCCAGCTCGCGCGCCGCCAATTGCAGCAGCAAGGAGGCGGTTAGCGGCCCATGCACGACCAAGCCGCGATAGCGCTCCTGAGCTTCAGCGTAGGGCGCATCATAGTGAATGCGGTGCGAGTTGAAGGTCAGCGCTGAGTAGCGAAACAGCAGGCGCGGATCGGGGGTAAGCTCCCGGTGGGCGTCCCACTCGGCGGGATCGAACGTGCCCTTGCCGAGCGGCGGCGGCGATACCGGTGCGTCTACCGGTGCAGCCTCACGGTAAACCAAGGTCTGAGTTTCGCTGACGGCGAGCGTACCATTAGCGCTCGCCTCATGCCCGACATTGACGAACACCAGCTCTCCCGACCCGCCTGATTTTACATCCACGGATAGAATGCGGCTGGTGCGCGCAATGCTGGCACCAAGGGGAATTGGCGAGATGAATTTGATCGCGCTGGAGGCCCACATTCGGCGCGGCATTGGAACCGGCGGCAGGAAGCTGTCCATGCTGTCATCGCGGGCCGGATGGCCGTCCTCTCCCAGAGTTGCGGTTGGCGCGTCCGGAGTGCAAAGCGCGAGATGGATGCCTTGGGGAAGAAGTTTTGGAATCCCGAGCCGCCCGTGCCCTCCACCCTTCCACCCGGATTGTGTCCCGGTAGGCTCCGGGTGGAAGGGTGGAGGGCACGGGCGGTTCGGGTCGTCCAACATAAAAGTCGCCAACCAGCGTGCAGCCAATCCCTCATCCAGCCGATCAGAGCTGCGCTGCTCGCGCCCGACCCATGCCTCATATCCGCTCATTAGGCGGCGCGCTCAAAGACAGCAGCGATGCCTTGCCCGCCGCCGATGCACATCGTCTCGAGGCCATATCGTGCGCCGCGCCGGTGCATTTCAGCGGCCATATCGGCAAGAATTCGCCCACCGGTCGCGCCAATCGGATGGCCGAGCGAAATGCCTGAACCATTGACGTTGAGGATCTCGCGGCGGCTATCATCCTCTGACCAGCCCCAGCCTTTGAGCACCGCGAGCACTTGCGGCGCGAAGGCTTCGTTGAGTTCCACGAGGTCAATGTCGTCCCAGCTATAGCCGCGCCGTTCGAACAGGCGCTGCGTCGCTGGCACGGGGCCAATGCCCATGCGGCTCGGGTCGCAGCCCGCCGCGGCCCATCCGCCAAACCACAGGCTTGGCTCTAGGCCCAATTCTTCAAGCTTGTCCTCGGCCACTACAAGACAGGCGGCCGCTGCGTCGTTTTGCTGGCTGGCATTGCCGAGCCGTGACGATGGCGTCTGGATCACGCTTCAGATCGAGCGCGCGCAATTTGGCCAAACTCTCTTCGGTGGCATCGGCGCGAAAGCCTTCGTCGCGCGCAACGATCACAGGGTCCCCGCGCCGCTGCGGCACATCAACCGTCACCAATTGCTCGTCAAACTTGCCCGCCTCCCATGCGGCGGCGGCGTTTTGGTGGCTGCGCACGGCATAGGCATCTGCCTGCTCGCGGGTGATTTCATAGTCCTTGGCTAGGTTTTCCGCCGTTTCGATCATCCCGGTGATCACGCCAAAGCGCTCGATTGGTTGGCTCATTAAACGTCCGCGAGACAGGCGATCATGCAGGGTGATGTCGCCCATTCGCGCACCGCCGCGGCCCTGAATTGTGTAATGCTCTACGTTCGACATGCTCTCGCACCCGCTGCGGCGACCACGACGTCGGCCATGCCGGTTTCAACCATCATCGCCGCATTGGCGACCGCTTGCAGGCCTGATCCGCAGCGCCGATCCAGCTGATATCCTGGCACTTCCAATGGCAAGCCCGCTGCGAGCCAGGCCCAGTGCCCAATCGCGGGCGCTTCGCCATTGCCGTATCCTTGGGAAAATACGACATCATCGACCCGTGCCGGATCAATCCCGCTACGTTCCACCAGCGCCTTGAGTATGACTGCGCCCAATTGCCCGGCATCCAGGCTGGATAGACCACCCAGAAACTTGCCCACGGGGGTGCGAAGGGGCGAAACAATGGCTGCGCGGCGGGTCATTAGCGGTTCTCGTAATTGGCGTTTGAATCGGACAAAGCGACGGTTCCTGCATCCACCAGCTTAGCAATAGCGCCCGATGACAGGCCGAGCCGGTCGGCGAGCACTTCTTCAGAATGCTGGCCAAGGAATGGCGCGGGCGCGGGGTCTCCGGCTTGATGCTCCGGCATATTCGCAAAGCTGCGGGTCGCCGGATATTCGAAGCCCGATGGGTTCGTAGGCGAGGGGCCGAACAGCGGATTGTCGTCCACCAGCATCGGATCGGTTGAGGCCTCGTGGTGCGAGCGGTATTTCTCGAAGGTGCAGCCTTCGGCAGCCATGCGGGCGGAAAGCGCTGGATAGTCTTGGATTTCCGCGGCGCTCTGGAACAGGTCAAACAGGCGGTGGCGATTCTCAAACCGCGGCCGGTCGCCAGCCTTGAAATCAACGCCCAATTCCTGCTCAAGCGCGGCGATTGGCGTCGCCACATCGAATGCCTTGACCAGGCTCGGCCCACTGCTTGGGAGTGAGTGCGGCAACCATAAAGCGGGTGCCGCATTTGGTTTGAAAATCGCGTCCAAACGCACCCCAGATCGCATTGCCCAGCCGCTCGCGATCCGATCCGCGATAGAGCATTTCCGCCATGGTGCCCGAATTTGCCATCGTCCCAATCGCGACATCGCCCAATGGCACGCGCATCTCGGCCCCTTGCCCTGTTGCGGTGCGATTATGAAGCGCTGTCATCAAGGCAAAGGCTGAATAGGCCCCGGTGATAAAGTCCCATGCTGGCAGCGGCTGGCTGACCGGAGGTGCGGTCTTCGCATCCCATTCCTCCGGGCCTGTCATCAGCGGATATCCCGCGGCTGCGTTGACAGTAAAATCCATTGCCTGCTGACCATCGTGCCAGCCCATGATGCGCACGCTGATCATATCGTCACGTTTCGCCTGCATCGCCGCGTGGCTGAGAAAGCTCTTTTCCGGCAAATTGGTGATGCATTGGCCGGTCTTCGCGGCAAGCTCGACGCAGAGCTCGCGGCCCTCGCCGCTGCGCAGATCGAGCGCGACCGATTTCTTGGCCCGGTTGAGGTTCTCCCAGGAAAGACTGCGCCCTTCTTCGGTCAGCATATAGCGGTCGTAATCGAGCCCGCCCGCCGTGTGATCGACGCGGATCACCTCGGCCCCCATTTGCGCGCAATATAGGCCAGCGGTTGGCGATGCGACAAAGCTGGAGACTTCGACGATCGAGAGGTCATTGAGGAGTTGGTACATCGGGTTAGAGCTTAATCCTATGTCTTGTTCCGATCGGCTCGCTTGCGAGCCGCAAGGGCGCCTGCCCGCCCGCAGCGATGCGACCTTCAGGTCGCGTAAGCGAGGAAATCGCGCGCCGGATGGCGTGCGGAAACAAAAACTCAACCATTCAAACTTTCCCATTCGCGCAGCATATGCTTGGCGATCTGGAGCTGGAGAATTTGCGTGGTGCCTTCGTAAATCCGGTAAATCCGCGCATCGCGGTAAAATCGCTCTGCGTCATATTCAGCGAGGTAACCCGCGCCGCCATAAATCTGCACGACTCTGTCCACCACACGGCCACACATCTCCGATGCGAAGACTTTGAACGCGGCCGCCTTGGTGATGATATTCTCGCCGCGATCCGCGCGTTCGGTCACATCGCGCATCATGCATTCAGCGGCATAAATCTCGGTCTCGCTGTCGGCCAGCATCGCCTGGATCAGTTGAAAGCGGGCAATCGGCTCGCCAAAGGCCTGGCGTTCATTGGCATAACGTAGCGCAGAATTGAGCGCGCGCCGGGCATAGCCGGTTGCCGCCGCGCCAACAGAAATGCGGCCATTGTCGAGGCTCTGCATCGCAAAGCGAAAGCCCTTGCCGGTTTCCCCGCCCAGCAAAGCGTCGCCGGGCACTTTCACATCATCTAGCATGATGTCGGAAATGTGTGATCCGGACTGGCCCATCTTTTTGTCCGGCGAACCGGTTGAAATACCTGGGCTGTTCATCGGCACCAGAAATGCACTGACATGGGCGTTTTTGGGCAGGTTGTCTTTTTCGGTCCGCGCCATGATCAATGCGACATCGGCATGCGGTGCGTTGGTGATGTAGCGCTTGGTGCCATTGAGCACCCAACCATTGCCATCGGGGTCTGGGGTTGCGGTGGTTTGCAGACCGGCGCTGTCGCTGCCCGAACCAGGTTCGGTCAGGCCAAAGCAAGCGATCTTGCCTTCGACCAGCTGCGGATACCATTCGGCCCGCTGCGCCTCGGTCGCGCCGTTCTTAAGCGCGCTCGCAAACATGCCGACATTGATTGAGAAGATTGAGCGATAGGCGGGCGCCGCATAACTCATGGCGTTTACAACGCGGGCATATTGCCGGGTGTTCAGACCAGCACCGCCATATTCTTCAGGCACGGAAATCCCGAACAGGCCCATCTCACGCATCTCATCGACGATCTCTGGCGGGATTGCGTCGTTTTCGATCACATCGTTTTCGGCCGGGATCAGGCGCTCTTTGACATAGCGGTCGAGCTGCTCGGCAAATTGCTCAAACGTATCGTGATCCATCCCAGCATTGGCTTGGCCTGCACTCATTATCGAAATCGTCCTTTGGCGTTTATGCGATCGGGCTATTGCGGGTTATCGCCTGTGCTGTCGTCCGCGCTTTCGCCATTTGCTTGGGATGGGTCTGGAATGTCAGGCGCGGCGGTTGGCAGCACCTCTGGCGGCAGGCGGCGTTCATCCAGCATTTCTGCGGCTTCATCGAGCGCCTGGGCCTCGCCTTCGCTTACCGCGCCGGGCCCCGTATCACCGCTCTCACCGCCACAAGCGGCCAGAGCCAGCGTGAACGGTGCGCAGATCGCGGCGCGGGAAAATGGGAAGCGGGCGGCGGCGCGGCTGCTTTCGCTGCTTCTGGCCAAGGCCCACTTCCCAATCATTTTGAGCGGATTACTCAGTAACAGCTTCAGCAGCATTCTCGGCCGCGTCCACCACTTGATCCAGGCTCGCGCCGGCTGCTTCGGCTGCTTCGGCGGCTTCAGCAGCGGCTGCTGCTTCGTCGGCTACCACTGCGGCTGCGTCTGCTGCTTCGGTGGCGGTTGCCTCGTCAACGGCGGTATCGGCTGGATCGACTTCTTCTGCGACCGCCGCGGCATCTTCAACCGGCTCTTCTACGATTGGCTCAAGCGCTTCATCCGCTGGCATTTCAACCGTATCGGCGGTTGCATCCACCGATGCGTCGTCCGCGCTGCCGCAGGCGGCGAGTGCGAGAGTGGCACCAGCCACTGCGATCATGCTTGTCAATTTCTTCATGGGTTTTCCTCCTGAGTGACCCTGATTTGTTTTGGTAGGGCGCGTCCCCACCTTTGCCCGGCGCTGGTGTAGCCGCCTGTGCCCCTGCTCGCCAAGCGCGAATTCAACATTCTGGCCGATAGTTGTACCGCGCAGGGACGCCAAGTGATTGCTCGGCGGCGCTTGGCGAAGGCGCTGCTATCCTCACGTTCATGAACTACAAACTTGCTGCATCCGCCCTCGCCCTCGCATTATGCGCTCCTTCCGCCGTCGCTCAGCAGGCTGGCGGGGACTTCACCATTGTCGAGACCGGGCGCTCCTACAATTCGCTGCAAAGCGCCGTGAGTGCCGTCGGATCGGGCAAGGCGACCATTTCAGTTGCTCCTGGCAATTACCGCCAATGCGCCGTTCAGGAAGCTGGCGTGATCACTTACACAGCGGAAAAGGCAGGCAGTGCCGTCTTTGAGCGCAGGGCTTGCGAAGGTAAAGCGGCGCTGGTGCTGCGCGGCAATGGCGCAGAGATTCGCGGGCTGACCTTTCGGGGCATTTCAGTCGCTGATGGCAATGGTGCAGGAATCCGGCTGGAACGTGGCAGCCTCAACATCGCCTATTCGAGTTTCGAAGACAGCCAGCAAGGAATTCTCACCGCTGATGACGCTCGGGGCTTCATCTATATCGCCCGCTCGACCTTTAGCGGGCTGGGCACATGCGAACATTCGGCAGGCTGTGCGCATTCGATTTATGTCGGCAATTATGGCGAGCTGTCGGTGGTCGACAGCCGATTCGAACGCGGAACTGGCGGGCATTATGTGAAAGCACGGTCTGGGAAGGTGACGATTCGAGGCAATTCGTTCGACGATGCGAGTGGGCGCGGCACCAATTATATGATCGACCTGCCAGCCGGCGCGCGCGGCACGATCACCGGCAATTGGTTTGTGCAGGGCCGCGATAAAGAGAATTATTCAGCCTTCATCGCGCTCGGTGCGGAGACAGTCCTGCATCCGTCCGATGGCTTGCGGGTCCAGAACAATGAGGCGCGCTTTGTGCCCGGCCTCAGCCGATCCAGCACGTTTCTGGCGGACTGGACCGGATCAAAGGTGGTTATGTCTGGCAACCGCTTGATGGATGGCGTGACGCAATATCAACAGCGCTAGGGCGCTGGGCGCCTGGGATCATCCAAATGCGGGCGCGTATTTAACCTCGCCTTTGGGCAACTTGCCTTCCAGCAACAGGCATTGGAAATATTCCGCTGGCCCGCCAGCATAGGTCAGCTGTGGCTCATGCTTGAAGCCAAAACGCGGATAATAGTCCGTACTGCCGATCAGAATGATACCGCTCGCGCCGCGCTCTCGCATGTCGGCAATACCGCGCCGGATCAGCCGCCCACCAATATCCTGCCGCTGCAGTTCAGGCCGCACGGCGACCGGGCCTAGGCCATACCAACCGGTGGCCGCGTCGGTGATGGTCACCGGTGAAAAGGCAATATGGCCGACGATCTGCATGGTATCCTCGGCGACCAGTGACAGTGTCAGATCGCCGTCATCGCGCAATTGATCGATAATGCGTGGCTCGCTGCCATCGCTGAAAGGCATCGGGCGAAAGGCTTGCTCTGTGACCTCATGGATCGCGCCTTGATCGCCGGGTGCCTCGGGGCGGATTGTGATTGCGGTCATTTCAGCAAATGCCCTGATTTGTCGCGCTTGGTCGCCAGATAGCGGGCATTGAACGGGTTATCGGGCAGTTGGTGCTGCACACGCTCGCTGATTGTGACACCTGCTGCTGTCAGCGCCTCAACCTTGCGCGGATTGTTGGTCATCAGCCGAATGGTGCGCGCGCCAAGCAATTCCAGCATTCGCGCCGCGATCGGGAAATCGCGCGCTTCGTCGGGCAGTCCCAGGCGCTCATTGGCCTCAACCGTGTCAAATCCGGCGTCTTGCAGGCTGTAGGCGCGCAGCTTGTTGATGAGGCCAATCCCGCGGCCCTCTTGCCTCAGATACAGCAGCACGCCCCAGCCGCCGGATGCGGCTTCTTCGGCCATGGCGGCCAGGGCCGCGTCGAGCTGAGGCCCGCAATCGCATTTGAGGCTGCCCAGGATATCGCCAGTGAGGCATTCAGAATGAAGTCGTACCAGCGGCTGTTTGTCGCCGCTTTGCGCGCCAATGATCAGCGCCACATGCTCGCGTGTATCGGCGCTGGAGCGGAAGGCGACGATCTCCGCCGTATCGCTGGCGTTCACCGGCAGCCGCGCCCGGGTCGCGATGCTGAGCGCGCCTGTGGCGGAATAATGGGCAAGGTCGGATGCAGCGATACCTTGCGCTTCGCCAGCATTATCTGGATTGACCAGGAAGGCGGGCAATATCCCTGCGATCCGCGCCAGTTCGAGCGCGGCAGCGGCGGTCTCTTCCCAGTCCAAGCTCTCCGCGCGGAAGGGCCCCTTCAGCGGGTTGTTAAGATCTAGCGCCGGGTCCGCAATCGGCAAAGCCTCTCGCAGGCTGAATGAATCTCCACCGCAGATCAGGACCGGGGCGTGCGGGACAGCGGCAGCACGCTGATTGGCGAGCTTCAGGGTCGCTGCCCGTGCCGCCGAAATCAGCATTTGCGGCGCAGTGGCGTCTCGCGCAATCGCGGTTTCCACCGGCAGCAAGACCGGCCCACCGGCAAAGGCCAAGGGCCAGCCATGGCGCAAGGCATCGACCGCTTGCGCCGCGCGCCGAGCGGGTGAGAGATCGGAGGCAGGCGCCTCGCTCAGAACGAAAACTCTGTGATTAGCGGAATGTGATCAGACGGCTTCTCCCAGCTTCGCGCATCTTCGACGATGCGGTGGCCGGACGCCTTGGCCGCCAGCGCCGGGCTGGCCCACATATGGTCAAGCCTGCGCCCGCGATCATTCTTGCGGTAATCGGGCGAGCGGTACGACCACCAGCTATAGTAACGTTCTGGGTCTTTGATAAACTCGCGCCCGACATCGACCCATTGATGGGCGGCCTTGAACTTGTCTAAGGTATCCACCTCCAGCGGTGTGTGGCTGACGACTTTCAAGAGCTGTTTGTGTCCCCACACGTCGCTTTCCAGCGGAGCGATATTGAAATCGCCTACGATCATTGTCGGCTGCTCAATCGAGCCAGCCCAATCGGTCATGCGGGCTAGAAAATCGAGCTTCTGGCCGAATTTGGTGTTTACTTCGCGATCGGGGACATCGCCGCCCGCGGGCACATAGACATTGTCGAGGCACATCATGGCGTTGCCCTCTGGCGCATCGAGCAGCTCAACGCCGACATGGCGCGCCTCGCCATTGGCCTGCCAATCGTGCCGCGAATATTCGCGTAGGGGCACGCGGCTGATCGTGGCGACCCCGTGATAGCCTTTCTGCCCGTGCACCGCGATATGTTCGTAACCTAGCTTAGCCAGCGCCTCAGCGGGAAACTGATGCTCCTGACATTTGATTTCCTGCAGGCACAGGACGTCGGGCGAATGCTCGGCAAGAAAGCGCTCAACTTGGGGCAGGCGCAGGCGGACAGAATTGATATTCCAAGTGGCAATAGAGATCATGCGCGCAGGCTTAGGCAGAGCTGGGCACAAAATCTAGCGTGTCTGTTTATGAACCCAGCCAGTCCGCACGCATGGCTCGTCTCAACAACAGGCGACGCCTCGTCTCAACAAGAAACGCCAGCTTTCATTTTACCGTCGCAATGAAACGCGATAGCGAAGGTCGAGATTTTCCTGAGAGGTCCAATTATGAAACTCACCCGCTCGCTCAATCTGCTGATCACTGGGGCTGCGCTCTCTTTAGGCGCATGTACCTATGCTGATGGATCACAAGGGGTGGTGAGTACGCCTACACCGGTGGCCGCAGATGAGGCTCCTGCGCCCAAGAAAGCCAAGAACGTCATCCTGTTCATCGGCGATGGCATGGGTATCTCGACGATCACTGCCGCGCGGATTTATGCCGGGCAAAAACGCGGACAATCGGGCGAGGAATATGTCCTGCCGTTTGAAAAGTTCGACAATGTCGCGCTGGTGAAGACCTATAACACCAACGCGCAGGTGCCCGATAGCGCGGGCACAGCCACCGCAATGCATTCAGGGCAAAAGACGAAAATCGGTGTGCTGGGCGTAGGACCAGATGTCGTTCGAGCCGATTGTGCGTCGGGCCTTGCCAATCCCTTGCCTCTTCTGGGCGAAGAAGTGAATCGGCGAGGCCTTGCTTTGGGCATCGTTTCCACCGCGCGGATTACGCATGCGACGCCGCATGAGTGTCTATGCGCGCAGCGCCGATCGCAATTGGGAAGCGGACAATGGCATTCCAGAGGATCAACGCGGGCTGGGATGCGATGATGTCGCGACGCAGTTGATTAACGCCGATTTTCAGGTGGCGCTGGGCGGCGGGTCTGCATTGTTCTTTGGAGATGGGGTTGAAGATGGGAGCCGCCGGTTGAACTCCAATGCAAACCTTCCGGCTGACTGGGTCGCTCGCACCAGCGGCACCCTTGTACGCGATGCTGCTGGTTTGGATGCAGCGCCAAAGGACAAGCCGGTGCTTGGTCTCTTTTCGCCCAGCCATATGACATACATGGCAGAGCGGATGGACGGCAGTGACAAGGGCGCGAGCGAGCCAACCCTGACCGAAATGACTAGCCAAGCTATTGCGCGGCTTAAGTCTGATCCGGATGGTTATTACCTGATGGTCGAAAGCGGGCGGATTGATCACGGCCACCACGCGGGCAAAGCGGGATTTGCTTTGGAAGAGACAGTCGAATTCGCCAATGCGATCCAATATGCAATCGACAATACCGATCCGGAAGAAACGCTGATCATGGTGACGGCGGATCACAGCCACGTCTTCACCATCGCTGGTTATCCGAGGCGCGGGAATGACATTCTTGGCCTCGTTGTCCCGCCAGAGAGCGGCGGCGCTGAAGTGGCCGAGGCGGCAAAGGCGGAAGATGGCAGGCCTTATACGACGCTTGGCTATGCGAATGGACCGGGATCTATCGCAAACCTGGCCGAACGCCCGATTCCAGAAACAGGCATCAATGCGCGCCAGCAATCCGCAATACCGACGGGTAGCGAGACCCACGCTGGTGAGGACGTGGCGCTTTATGCCCAAGGCCCCGGCGCAGACAAAGCGCGCGGCGTGATCGAACAGAACGTTGTGTACGATATCATCCGCAGCGCCTTCGGCTGGGAATAAAGCAGAAAGATATTTGGCTTAGGCGCCAGCGTGAATTGTGAGCCGTTGGAACCGGCGCGCAGCGCACTTTTTGTGCGTGAGCACCGGAAGCCGAACGGCTTGTAATTCGCAGCAAGCATAAGGCGAATAGAAAACAAAAAACCCTCACCCCGGGGGCAATGGGGCAAGGGTTCCATGTGAGCGTTCGTCACGCTTGTACAAATCAGCCTGAACAAGGGTTGGGGCAACAGGGGGGAAACCCGCCCTCAACTGATTTGCAAAAGAAAATTACGCCTATTCGCCTTACAGGTAAATGAATATGTGCCGGGCTTTGTCGTATTCCTACAACTAAACGCGGTCAAACCGTTCAACCCGGTCGACGAGATGATTTGCGTGGATCTCTAAATCTGAATGCGCTGTCAGCAACCGACATGCCATAGCGATGATTCTTTAGCCGAACAGTAGTTCGGTGATTCTGCGAATCAAGCGCGACCCAATGGGTCAACTGCCATCCACCAGGTGCGGTGCCGTCGCGAACAAAGATCATATTGATCACGCCAAATTCAGGCCGCTTTGGATCGCGCACTTCGACGCTGATCACATCGTCATTGCCGGTTGGCATCATCTTGCCGAATTTTTTCACATCGCGGGTGGGATCTAGCAGCGCACCGAGCGGCGAATTTCTGATCGGCCAGCGTTCGACCTGATCAACGGTATAATCGATCAGATAGAGCGATTTGCCGTTGGAGACGACGAGCAGGTCGGTCCCCTTCTCATATTCGAAGCGGATTTTGCCCGGCCGTTTCAGCGTCATTTCGCCCGCGATCACATTGCCCTGACGGTCAATTTGCGAGAAATCGGCCTTCATGGTTGAGATCGCGCGCAATGCGCCGACGGCCACATCAAGATCATTCGCTTGTGCATAGGCAGGCGGTGCAGGGGCAAAGCTGGTTTCTGCGGGCAAGCCAAAAGCGGCGGCAATTGCTGCTGCGCTCGCGGTAGCGGCGGCGAAGGGCTTAGAAAATCTAAAAAGGTTCATGCTCATAACCCCTGCGAGTAATGCGTTGGCGTTGAACTGCGGCTGAACTGAGCATTTTGCAAGCGCTTAAGCGGGATACACGCGGTCAGCCGGGCCTAATAACGCAAAACCGCGCCAAAGCGCGGTCATGGGCGCCGTATGCGGGGCGCATCCGCTAAAGGTCTGGAGTACCGCAGGCCGCCTGATCGGCTACGATCAGCTGGAGAGCCGCGGTCAGAAGCTTACTTGATTTTGGCTTCTTTGAATTCGACATGCTTACGAACAACCGGGTCGTACTTACGGAACACCATCTTTTCGGTGATGTTGCGCGGGTTCTTTTTGGTCGTGTAATAAAAACCCGTGTCGGCGGTCGAGACGAGCTTGATCTTGACGGTTGCGGGCTTCGCCATCGCGTTATCCTAATTCTATCTGGTGGGCCCACCCAGGCAAACGGGTTTGAGCCGAAAAAAATCAGGCGACGCGCGGAGCATCGCCTTGCAAGCCGCGCCATTTATCGATTCACCGCCCAGAGTCAAGCAAATCTGACTATTCGGCGCGGGCGTGAGCCTACCAATCAGAGCGGCTGGGCTTACCGCGATTGGCCTTCACTGTGCCGCGCGCTTTCTTCGATTTGAGCCGCTTGGTCTTGCCCACCCGGTTGAGCCGGGTTTTGGCTCGCCGCTTGGGCTGCTTATGGGCCTCTTCCAGCAGGCTTTCCAGCTTCTCTCGGGCTAGGCCGCGATTGGCCTCCTGCGTGCGATGTTCGCGCGCCGTGATCAGCAGTTCGCCGGCCGCCGTCAGCTTGCTACCCGCGATTGTTCGGAGCCGCGCAAACACCGGCGGGGGCAGGCGCAGAGCGTAAATATTGACGCG
The DNA here is from genome assembly GCF_057364945.1 of Erythrobacter sp. SN6-5. Classification (NCBI taxonomy): domain Bacteria; kingdom Pseudomonadati; phylum Pseudomonadota; class Alphaproteobacteria; order Sphingomonadales; family Erythrobacteraceae; genus Erythrobacter; species Erythrobacter sp. SN6-5. The sequence goes on along the minus strand of NZ_CP200282.1, from coordinate 673,271 downwards.
CAACTGCACTTCGGTCGCGACCTTATTGGCGTTCTGCCCGCCCGGGCCAGAGCCTGCGAGGAAGCTCTCCTGCGCCTGGGCGTGCGCGCGTTCGAGCAGATCTTTATCCATCGTCCTGTTCGGCGTTGATGGTGGGTTCGGTGACCTCGGGCGGAGCGGGCGCAGTCAGGCCAGCACGCACGAAATCCTCCGGAAATGGAGCATGGGCGGTGATCGTCGGCTTGGTGCTGCGCGCAATGCCAATGGTTTCAGCGTGCAGCATGGTGCGGCCTGCGCCCTTGTTCTGCCCGCGCACCGGCCCGTAAACCGGATCGCCCAGCAACGGCGCGCCCAGGCCCAGGAGCGCGTGAACCCGCAATTGGTGCGTGCGCCCGGTCTCTGGCCGAAAGCGGATTAGAGAGCGCTGTTTGTCGCCCTCGCCAATTGTCTGCAACACCTCCCAATGCGAGATAGCAGGCTTGCCCTTTTTCGCCGCGATCATGCGCCAGCCCTTTTCAGCCGAGCTAATCTTAGACAGCGCCAGTTCAATCGTGCCAGAGTTTTCCGCTGGCACCGCGTCGAGCACCGCCAGATAGGTCTTAGAAACGGCGCGATCTTCAAACGCCTTGTTGAAACGCTTCAACGCCTTGGGATTGCGAGCCAGCAGTAAGCAGCCGCTGGTGTCTGTATCCAGCCGGTGAACCGCATGCGGCAATCGCTGAAATCCCAATTTCAGCTCATCAAGGTGATCGAATAGGCAGGGTCCGCCGCGCCGCGGACGATCCACTGGCAGGCCGGCAGGCTTATTGATCACTAGGGCCTCGCCATCTTCGAACAATATCGGGAGCATTGGGCAGGGCGCCTTTATGAAAGTTTGAGCCGGGCTGGGTTTAGCCCGCGCAAGGCATTGCCTAGCACAAAACCATTTTCGAGATCGGCAAGTGTGAGTTCCGTTTCGACTGCTCGGCCTTCAGAGATCAGATGTTGGCGCAATATTCCAGGCAGCAGGCCGAGTGTGGCGGGCGGGGTCAGCAGCACACTATCCTTATCGCCAGTGTCTTTTGCCACAAAGACATTGCTGAAACTGCCCTCTGTCACGAGGCCATCGTCACGCACGAAGATGGCTTCATCTGCGCCATAAGCGCGTGCGGCAGACAGCCCGTCTTCGTAAAAGCTGCGGTCGGACGTCTTGTGCGACAAACGCCAGTCTGACGGATCCAGCGGCAGCGGTAGAGCGATGCACTCAAACCCCTTGCCTTTGGGCGCAGGCAGCGGCCCTGTTTCCAAAGCAAGCGAGCCTAGCCGAGAGACCAGTAGGCGAACCTTGCACGCGGTCTCCAGATCAAAACACAGGGCCTGAATCTGATTGCGCGCCGCGTGGCGATCAAATGAAAAGCCCAGCGTCGCCGCGCTCGCTTTCATCCGGCCCAGATGCAGCTCCAGCAGGTCGATCCCGCTTTCCGGCTCAAACCGCATGGTCTCAATCAGGTCCACTTGCGGGGCTGTGTGATCGGGTGAGGCGCGCCGCACGAACCCGGCTTTGACCTCGCTTTCGCGCCGCTCGGCGATCATCTCGCTATCGGCGACAATCGCGGAACCCACGCCCAGTACGGCATTGCCTTGTGCGTTCTCAATTGGGGTGAGGCGCAGGGTCCGAATGGCGACGTTGAAGGCAGCCGAGCCATCGGCATCAATCCTGCCAATTGCGCCGCAATAGGGCCCGCGCGCGTCTCGCTCATAATCGCCGATCAGCTCCATCGCGCGGATTTTTGGGGCGCCGGTGATCGATCCGCAGGGAAACAGGGCGCGCACCAGATCAACCGGGCCGTTCTCTGGTATCAGGCGGGCGCGTACCGTAGAGACCATTTGATGCAATGTCGGATAGCTCTCGACCGCAAAGGGCTTGTCAACCCGCACGCTGCCCGGCTCTGAAATACGGCTGAGATCATTGCGCATCAGGTCAACGATCATCAGGTTTTCCGCTTTGTCTTTCTCCGATGTCGCTAGATCATCGGCCAGCGCCGCATCGGACGCGGCATCATGCCCGCGCGGCCGCGTGCCCTTCATCGGTTTGGCTTTGGCATCTTTGCCATCGAGCGCGACAAACAGCTCTGGAGAGAAGCTTAGCAGCCAATGCGAGCCATCAAACACAATCCCACCATAGCCAGCGCTCGCCGCGCTGCGCAGCTGCGCATAGATCGCCAGCGGATCGCCGCGGTACGATCCGGCCAGCGGATAGGTGAGATTGGCCTGATAAATATCGCCTGCGCGGATCGCCTCCTGCAACGCCTCGAACGCTTTGGAGTATCCTCCGGGGGAAAGTCCGGGGTCGAGCGGACCGATCGAGGACGCGCCCGTGCCGCCTGTGTCAGTGCAGCTGTCCTCAGCGCGCATAGCCAGCCAGCCTGGCACATTGCCAGCGGGGATTTCCTCTGCCCTATCAAACAGGCCGAGCCACACCAGTGGACCGTTTGCACCGCTGCGATTGGCGGCGAGTTTGGCCAGTTTCGGCTCTAGCGCGTGGCCTGCTTCATAGGCAATGTAACCCGCCAGCTCGCCGCCTTGCTCAGCTTGCGCAGCGCGCGCATCAGTTAAGGCTCGCTCTACCTCATCCGGGCGGTAGGCGGCGAAAATCTGGCGGGGGTTTTCATATAGGCGCGCAGGCGCGGCGGCGGCGCCATCGGCATTTTCCTCGCGCGCATCGTCCAGCAGAATAAACGCAGTAGCCTCACCCATGTGCCCAGCCTTTAGAGCATCCACGCTTCAAGTCGACCACCTATGTCGCGGCATACGTCACTGCGTGCAAGCGACACCTTGACCGTTTGGCCCTCTCACTTCACACATTCGGTAAGACAAAATGATAAAAAGGGCGGTATCCGAACATGGGCGATATTCCAGGCGAAATCTTTCTGGGGCTGGGCAGCAATGGTGAGAATCAGCATCTCGCACTCAGCCGGTCGAACCGTCACGGATTGATCGCGGGCGCAACCGGCACGGGTAAAACGGTCACCTTGCAGGGCTTGGCTGAGAGCTTTTCTGCCAATGGTGTGCCGGTGTTCGTCGCTGACGTAAAAGGCGATCTGTCTGGCATCGCCATGCCCGGCAGTGCAAAGTTCAAACACGCTGACAAGCTTGAAGGGCGCGCCAAAGAGCTTGGCATGGACGACTATGATTATTCCGATAATCCGGTGGTCTTCTGGGATCTGTACGGCGAGCAAGGTCATCCGATCCGCACGACCATTTCGGAGATGGGGCCGCTGCTGCTTTCGCGCCTGCTCGATCTCAACGACACGCAAGAAGGCGTGTTGCAAATCATCTTCCGCCATGCCGACGATAATGGTCTGCTGCTGCTTGATTTCGGCGATCTGCAGAGCATGCTGCAATGGGCCAATGAGAACGCCAAGGAGCTCTCCGGCAAGTATGGGAACGTGTCCAAGCAATCGGTCGGCGCGATCCAGCGTCAATTGCTGAGCTTTGAAGCGCAAGGTGCGGATTACTTCTTTGGCGAGCCTGCGCTGGAAATCGACGACTTCTTGCAATGTGATGAAACCGGGCGCGGCATCGTCAACGTGCTGGCCGCCGACAAGTTGATGCGTAGCCCGAAACTGTACGCCACCTTCCTGCTGTGGCTGCTGGCGGAGCTGTTTGAGAGCCTGCCCGAGGTTGGCGATCCTGAGAAACCCAAGCTCGTGTTCTTCTTTGATGAGGCGCACCTGCTGTTCGATGATGCGCCCAAAGCGCTGGAGGAAAAGATTGAGCAGGTCGTTCGCCTGATCCGCTCAAAAGGCGTTGGCGTATTCTTCGTGACGCAAAATCCAATCGACATTCCCGAAGAGGTCGCGGGCCAGCTGGGCAATCGGGTGCAGCATGCCTTGCGCGCCTTCACCCCGCGCGATCAGCGCGCGATCAAGGCGGCGGCGGAAACATTCCGGATCAATCCCGACCTCGATGTCGAAGAAGCGATTACGGAGCTGAAAGTGGGCGAGGCACTGGTCTCGACCCTGGACGAAGATGGCGCGCCGACCGTGGTGCAGCGGACTTTGATCAAGCCGCCGCGTTCGCGCCTCGGCCCGGTGACCGCCAAAGAGCGCGCGATTATTCAATCGATCAGCCCGTTTGAAAACAAATATGACGAGGCGATCGACCGCGAGAGCGCAGAGGAAATTCTAGCTGCCAAAACCGCCGATGCCGCTGAAACCGCGCAGGAGGTTGAGGAGCAAGGCGAGGAAGAGGTGCGCAAGCGCCCGCGCAAGACCAAGAGCATGTGGGAAAAGGCATTGTCGCGCGGCACCAAAGTGGCCGCGGGCGGAATGGCAGGTGCAGCTGCCTCTGCAATTCTCGGCAAGAAATCGCGCGCCAACCCGATGAAATCCGGCATCAAATCTGCGGTGGGTTCCATCGCGACCGATCTGGCCGGGCCGGTGGCTGGGCGATTTGTGAGGAACCTTATCGGGGGCTTGATGCGATGAAGCTGGCTTTCACCCTATTCGGAATTTCGGCTGCGCTCTCCAGTTGTGCAACACCTGGTCCCATCGCATCCGATCCGGGCATAGCTGTAAACAGCGGACCGACTGCAGAGCGGTTGAATGGCGGCTATATGGTGGTTGCGGTCAATGGTAAGCGTGCATTGAGCAGCTTCAGTGTGCAATTTAGCCCATCTGAATATGGCGGCTATGATGGCTGCAACAGCTACTTTGGCCAAGGCCTTGCCAATGGCGCGCGATACTTCGCTGGTCCGGGTTCGCAGACACTAAAGGGGTGCACGGCAAACACCTCAAGGGGGCGTAGAATGCTGGCGCAGGGCCAGACGGTGGCACAGATAGTTGGCGGTGGATTTACGGCCCGTGATCTGGGCAATGGTCGGATCATGCTGATCTCTGAGCATGATGGTACTGTAACTGGTACCGTAACTATAGAAGGAGCTCTGCAAAAGGCGGAAGTAACAGCGTCTAACCAGATGCCGTTGTCAGGCACCACATGGGAGGCTTTTCTACTAAATTCAGAGCGATCAGCCTATACTAAAACGCTGGATAATCAATACCTTCGATTTAGTGACGACAGAGTCACCGCGAAGTTCAGCTGCGCCTCCTTCGTTGGTGGATACGTGCTGGATGGAAACCGGATTAGCATCGTAGATTTGGCTGTGACCGAAGGTGAAAATTGCACCAGCGCGGATGACATAAAGGACGCTGAATTTCGTGCCCTTTTGACCAGTGAGATGCGGTATTCCGCGACAGAAAATAGCATTCTGATCGGCTCGCCCGCAGGGGAGCTATACGGCGATAAGGAACGCCCGCTGGCCCGTTGACTCAGCGATCAAGCGGTTTTGAGAACGTGATTTTCGAACTTCAGCCGCGCAGGCATTTTGAATTGAAGCAGCGCTTCGCCGCCGACCGAACGCAGCATTTCTTCGCAGGCATCGCGGCCTGACCCCTCGAGCGAGGCGAGATAGTCGAGCCCGCGTTGCAGCATCCACAGGCTAAAGGGCACTGCGATGCGTTGACCACTGGTGCCCTCAATCGTGAAGTCTGCCATGCCAACCGCGCGGGGGATCTCCGTGTCCGGATTGGCGGCCAGCCACTCACCAAACATGTTCGCCACTTTCGCAAGATAGGGCACTTGCTCACCCATCATCCGCGCCAGCACCGGCAGCAGCGTCTCGGGAATTTCGTCATTGGACAGGAACTCGCCCGACAGCGGCGCCTTCACATCGACCATGCGGCGGACCCATTCGGCCACTCGCGGAGCCAATCGTTCCATAATCTCGCCCGATGCTGGGTCGCGGTAAAGGTGGGCATAGAGCGGCCCGATTAGGCCCAAATCCCCGATCGAGGGCCGCGATCCCAATAGGAAAGGATGCACCGCGAAATGCGCGTCCAAATCGGCCAGCAGTGCCTCATAGCTCGCCTCAACCGCCGGGATTGTTGCGTCATTGATGCCAAGCATAGGAACGAAGCCGCGGAACATGCTGCCACGCTCTTTGCCGGTCGCATATTGCTCCTCCGGCGTACCATCGGGCAGCGCGGTTTTGCCAAATTCGCCGTAAACCCACTCTTCGTTGTAGTTCCAGCGATAATGCATCGCCGGGATCACCAGCCATTCATCGCCAAAGCATTCGAGCAGCAGCGCGGCTAGTCGCTGGCGCGGCGTATCCGGATAGACTGACGGCCCGCCTTCACTGGCTTCAAAATGATCAATGATCAACGTGGTGTCCTGCAGGATCGAGCCATCATCATTTTGCATCACCGGGATTACCGGGCGCCCGACATTCGGAATGATGACCTTGGCATAGACATCCGGGGTGGAGAGCACCTCGGTGTAATCCACCTGCTTCCAATCGAGATAGCTGCGCGCCTTGCCGGAATAGAGCGAGATCGGGGCGGCGTAGAGAGTATGGGGCAAGGGGGGCACTCCGGTTGTATTGTTTGGTGCTATCCTTGCCCTGTGTTTTCGCCCTTTGGAAGCGCAATCTCTGCCCGCAGGCCCTTGACCGTGTCGCCCTCGCGCAAATTGGAAAGTGTCAGCGTCCCGCCGTGCTGTTCAGCAATGGCGCGCGCCAGCGTTAGGCCCAGGCCCGCGCCGCCTGTTGCGCGGTTGCGTGAAGTCTCACCGCGTGTGAAGGGTTCCATCATCGCCTCAATATCGCTCGGCGGAATTCCGGGACCCGTATCATCGACGCGCAAGATGATCGCTTCACCCTCATCGAGAAGAGAGACCTTCGCGCTCTTGGCGTAGCGCAGGGCATTGGCGATGAGATTGCGCAGCGCCCGCTTTAGCCATGTGACCTGCGCGCGCGCCACCAGGCGCGGAGGATCTTCGAGCGTGATCGGCTCGCCCAGATCCTCAAATTCTTCGGCAACGCTGGTTGTCAGTGCCGCCAGATCGACATCTTCAAAACCGTTGTTCACCCGGCCGACCCGGGCCAGCACCAGAATGTCATCCAGCGTCTTGGTAATGTCTTCAATGCTGTCCGCCATGCGCTCTCGCTGGGTGTCGTCGGGCACGCTTTCGATCCGCACTCTTAAGGCCGCTAGAGGCGTCTTGAGATCATGACCAATCGCGCCGAGCATCACGTCTTTCTCGTCGAGCAAGGCGGCAATCCGCGCCTCCATCGCGTTATGCGCCGCGATCAGCCGCCGCATGTCACCGGGCCCGCGTTCTTCCAGTTTCACCGCTTGATCGGGCTGGCGCGAAAAGTCACCGACCCGCGCCGTGAGTGCCGCCAATGGCCGGGTGATCCGCCGCAGCACGAAATAGAGCAGCGTAAACAGAATGGCGAAGATAACGGCAGTTTGCAGGAGGATCGTACCAATCGCATTGCGCGGTGCGCGCGGCTCTGGGACGCGGGCAATCAGCCATCCGGCCTCATCGGCGCGCTGGATGGCGGCAACCAATATCGGTCGTTCCTCCCATCCCGGTGAGCGCAGGCGAGGCCGATCCTGCATACGCTTTTTTACAAACGGATCATCACCCGCGATCCGCCGCGCGATGATGATATATCCGGCCTCAACATCTTGCTGGGTCAAAACCTCGCGCAGCGCGCTTTCATAATCGGGCAGTCGCGGTTCTTGGGCACCAATTGGAAGTTTTTCGGTGTATTCAATGCCCAGCCTGAATGGCCGCGCAAAGGGACGGCCTCCAGGTCTGCCTTCGCCGTCAGTGCGGCGGTCCCTTATCGGCAATCCGCGTGCGATCCGGTCTGCTCTGCGCGCTTCGCGGCGTGCTGCTCGGCGCGCTTCTCTTCCCGTCAGATCTGATCGTCCGCTTTCCGCCACCAGCTGAAACGCCAGCGCACTGACCAGGCCGGTTTCGCGGCGCTGCTCCGCCGCGCGGTACAGCAAGGCAGCGGATATCGCCTGTCCAGCCATCAGGCCAATCGCCAGCACGAGCATCACCTGGCCCAGCAGGCTTTGAGGGAGCAGGCGCTTCATGCGGGCGTATCGGATGCAAAGCGGGTGACCTGAGCGGCAAAGCGGTATCCTCCACCGCGCACCGTCAGGATCAATTGTGGATCGCGGCTGTCGACCTCGATCTTGCGGCGCAGGCGGCTGACCTGATTATCAACCGCTCGGTCAAATAAATGTGCCTCGCGCCCTTGAACCATGTCGAGCAATTGATCGCGGTCCAGCACACTGCGTGGATGATCGAGCAGAGCGCGCAGCAGCCGAAATTCAGCGGTTGAAATGGGCACGGTGATGCCTTCTGGATCGGTCAGCTTGCGCTTTAGGGGGTCAAGCGACCAACCTTCGAAGCTATAATGGAGATCCTGAGCATCTAGAGGTGCGGCAGGGCCCCGCTGAGCGCGGCGCAGGACAGAGCGGATGCGCGCGACCAGCTCCCGCGGTTCGAATGGTTTCACGACATAGTCATCCGCGCCCAGCTCCAGACCGACGATCCGGTCGGTCGGCTCCCCGCGCGCGGTTAGCAGGATGACGGGCAATTGCTGGGTTTCGACCATATGGCGGCACAGCGAAAGGCCGTCTTCGCCCGGCATCATGATGTCGAGCAGAACGATGTCGGGCTTGGCCTTGAGCAGCTCCGTGCGCGCGGCAGCGGCGCTTTGCGCTTCGGTGACGGTAAAGCCCTGACCCGTCAGATATTCGGCCAGCGGTTCGCGCAGGGTCGCCTCGTCATCGACGAGCAGGATCGAGGTGTGGGCCGGATCGGTCATAGTCTATGCCATGCGGGAATGGCGCGTGCCGACCCGCTGCGCAACTCGTAAGTGAGCGGCGAGCGGGCCGGGCCTTGTGCTTTGCGCCAATTCGCGGCGCTATCAGCGTGCTCCGCGACGTTCCTGACGCTGAGCGCGGCGGGCTTCGCGGGCAGCCTTGCGTTCTTCGGCGGTTATTGTGCCGGAGCCATCGGCGTCTATCCGGGCAAACCTGGCCTCAATCGCGGCATCAAATTCTGCGCGGCTAACCGCTTGGTCGTTATTGGTGTCGGCTCGGCGCATCATCCGCATCATGCGGTCTCCGCCTCGGCGTCCACCGCGCGCGGCTCTATCGCCTCCGTGCCGCGCACCGCGCCGTGCTTTGCGCGTCTCCTTGGCAGCGGCCATTTCAGCTTGGCTTACGCCGCCGCTGTTGTCGCTATCGAGTCTTGCAAAGCGTTTTTCGGCCCGCTTGGCTCGGCGTTCTTCGCGTTTCGCGTTTCGGGCCTCGCGCGCTGCGGCCATTTCGGCTTTGGACAGCTCGCCATCATTGTTGGTGTCGGCGGCGGCAAAGCGCTCTGCGCGTTTGGCTGTGCGATCTTCTGCGTTCAAAACGCCATCAGAATTGGCGTCCAACCTGGCAAAGCGCTCAGCGCTCTTCGCCTTCATTTCCTGCAATGAGACGACACCGTCGCCGTTTGCGTCTGCTTTGCCTTTGCCGCCGTGATGGTCGGCCATAGCAGCGCCTGCGCCGCCAATACCAAGTGCCAGTGCCGCAGCGGACAATGTGAGGGTGATCTTTTTCATGCGTATTGCTCCTCGTTGAAGGTCTATCAGAAGAGCCGCGGCGGCGCACTGGCTTGGCTCTTCGCAGGGAGGAAGCGAAGGCCCGCTATTAGCCAGTCCTTGGGGAAGGTTTGGCTTTTTACGCAGGGGTATGTCGCTCTATGCGTCCACCGCAGCTCATAAGACCCCTTCTAAGCCGTGCATGTCGCAGGATTATCTCGGATCGCTGCCAAATTGTCGCGCTTTGTATCAGTCACACCTGACTGTTCATCTCGCCGACAGTCTGCGGCTATGGCGCAGGCTCAACGAGTGCGGTGCTCAGTTCCCTCTCCGGCGGTGATGAAGATCGCGGTCGCTTCGCTGGTCACGTCTGCAGTGTGCCAGACACCCGGCGGATTGATCGCATATTCACCGGCGGTAAGCGGCACTTTTGCTATCTTCCCATCGGGAAACTCTTGGGTCAGCACCATCTGCCCAGCAGTGCAAATCACCACTTCGCTGCCCCTTGGATGCATTTCCCACACGTCCCAGCTTTCAGTAAAGCTGTGCTGCGAGACGAGCCGTCCCTCCGGCCCGTCCTCGCCATGCCGCGCGCCATAATCGGCATACCATTCCATGCCAGAAAAGGGTGGCTGTGGATGTGAGCTTGCGCCCAACCCCAGATGGATAAAGCTATCGCTCAATTTGCGCGCGGTCATGATATGCTCCTCCGGCTGAATTTAGCCGCCTTGGGTCATGCAAAAGACGTTGAGCTTATTGCCGTCAGGATCGCGGAAATAGCCCGCGTAAAAGCCATCATCGCCGCGCGGCCCCGGAGCGCCTTCGTCGCTGCCGCCCTTCGCCATTGCCACATCATAGACTGCCTGCACTTTTTCCGGGCTATCAACCTGCAATGCGACCATCGTACCATTGCCTGCGGTCGCTTCTTGCTCGTCAAATGGCTTGGTCGCGGCAACGCCCGGTGCGCCGCCCATCGAGCCCCAGGCGATGAATGTCTCAAATTCCATCATGCGGCCAACGCCAAATTGCTCTGCAATGGCGTCGTAAAACTCCGCTGCGCGCGGCAGATCATTGGTGCCCAGGGTTACATAGCCGATCATGATTGTTCCTCCTCAAAATGCGCGCATCGGCCCAGCACCAATACGACTCGATGAATGGAACATTACAGGAACAAAGAGAGGATCGCAAGCGCTCTAGATTAACGTTTGCATACCGCCGGTTAGAGCGGTGCGCATTCCCGCTCCAGCCACGCAAGGTCTTCGCCATCCAGCTGCGGGGCAAGCAAAGCGTGCACTTGATCGTGATAGCCGTCGACCCAGGCAATCTCACTTTGTGTCAGCAGCGCCTTGTCGATCAGCTTGCGATCCAGCGGCACGAAAGTAAGCGTTTCAAACCCCAGATAGGTGCCCTCCGCCTGCTCAATCTGGCGTTCCTCGACCAGCACCAGGTTCTCGATCCGAATGCCAAAGGCGTCGGGCTTGTAATAGCCCGGCTCGTTGGAGAGGAACATGCCGGCATGCAGTTCGTGCCCTGTCCCAGCCTGCCCGCCCGACGGCTTCGCAATGCGCTGAGGCCCTTCGTGCACGGCGAGGAAGCTGCCGACACCATGGCCGGTGCCGTGGGCGTAATCGACGCCTGCCTCCCACAGATATTGCCGCGCGAGCGCATCCAATTGCCCGCCACTGGTGCCCTGTGGGAATACAGCTTTAGCGATCTGGATATGCCCTTTAAGAACGCGTGTGTTGCGGTCGCGCATTTCCTGGCTTGGTTCTGCGCTGCCATCGGCTGTTCCGATCCACACCGTGCGGGTGATATCGGTCGTGCCGTCGGAATATTGCCCGCCGGAATCGACCAGATAAATGCTGCCGGGCGGTATGGCGATATTGCTGTCTTCATCGACCTTGTAATGCGGCAGCGCGGCATGACCAGCGGCGGCTGAGATGGTGTCGAAGGAAAGATCGCGCAAACCCTCATGCTCGCGGCGAAATTCTTCCAGCTTCGCTGCCGCAGCCAGCTCGTCCACCTCGCCGCTTGGCGCGGTCACCTCCAGCCAGCGCAGGAAGCGGGCAACCGCCGCCCCGTCACGCGCCTGCGCGTCGCGGTGGCCCTGCTGCTCGACCGGGTTCTTGATCGCTTTGGCTAGGATCGTCGGGTCGGCTTTCAGCGCCACTTTCGCGCCTGCTTTGGTCAGGGTTTGGGCAATGGCCGCCACGCCGAAATTGGGATCAACGCTCACGCTCTTGCCGCCCATTTCATTCAGTGCCGCGCTGAATTCTTCGCGCGCGCGGATCGTGACCGCATTGCCCAGATGCTGAACCAGCTCCGGAGTGACTTTTTCAGGCGCAATAAACAACTCCGCGTGGCCATCAGCATGAGCGATCAGATAGGACAATGCCACCGGCGTATGGGTCACATCCTGTCCGCGAATATTGAGCAACCAAGCGATCGAATCGAGCGCCGATACCACCAGCGCATCATGGCCATTCTCTTTCAGCCAATCGGCGATTTGCGCGCGCTTTTCCGCCGAATTGGCGCCCGCATGGATATCCTCGTGAACAATCGCGGGGGCAAGCGAGGGTTCTGGCTGATCCTGCCACACGGCATCAATCGGATTGCTGCTGGTCGCGACGAGTTCCAGCCCGCTGTCTTTGAGCTGCGCGCCAGCCTGCTTCGCCCAGCCTGCCGTATGCAGCCATGCGTCATAGCCGATCTTCGCGCCCTGCTCAGCGTTACTGGCCAGCCATGCCGTGAAGTTGTCACCCGGAATGCTGCGATATTCGTAGAGCGCGCCGTCGACCTGATCGCGGACTTGCACCGTATAGCGCCCATCCACGAACATTGCGGCATGATCCAGAGTGACGACCGCAAAACCGGCCGATCCGCCAAACCCGGTGAGCCAGGCAAGCCTCTGAGCATAGTCGCCAACATATTCGCTCATATGCTCATCGGAAATGGGTACGACAAAGCCAGCGAGATCGCGGCGTTTCAACTCCTCACGCAGGGCGGACAGGCGGGCTTCATGGGTTTGCATCAGCATTTGGTCGTTTCCTAACGGGGCGTGCGCTTGCGACGCGCAATTGTTCGGCTATGACAATAGCATAGTTTGCAGCGCGCGGTGTTTAAAGCGCTGCGATAATTTGGCAAAGGATCGGCTAAACCCATGGCAAGCACTCGTATGCCCTCGCTTTCGAGCGTGTCAGCCTGCGAATTCACGCTAGCCATCGCGCTGGCCGCTCTGCCGCTCCAATCCGCCCAGGCAATGACTCAAGAGGACCAACCCAACGTGACCAGTGAAACGGGCCAGACGGCCCCTACCTCTCCGCCGATTGCGGAAAAGCGCGAACACACATTCACCCATCACGGGATCACGGTTTCTGATCCCTATCACTGGCTCAAAGATCAATCCTATCCGGTGATCGATGATGAAGATGTACTGGATTACGTGAAGGCCGAAAACGCCTGGTTTGAGGCGAATATGGGCTCGCAGGCGGGCCTGACCGAGGCGCTCTTCACCGAAATGCGCGCGCGCATCAAGGAAAACGATAGCACGGTTCCGCAAAAGGATGGTGATTACCTCTATTGGTCAGAGTTTGAAGAGGGCGCGCAATACCGCAAGCATTACCGCAAAGCGGTGGTTGATGGGGACGCAGCTGAGCCGCAGCTAATTCTGGACGAGAACGTGCTGGCCGAGGGGTTGGAATATTTCCGCCTTGGCGCGGCCTCGATCAGCCAGAATGGCCGATACTTGGCCTATTCCACCGACACCAGCGGAGCAGAACGCTACACCGGGCGGATCAAGGATTTGCGGACCGGCGAATTGCTAGATGACGAAATTCCCAACCTGCGCAGCGGCCTGACCTGGGTCGCGAATGACACTGCGCTGGTCTACGGCCCATCGAGCGAGAATTGGCGCACGCTCGAGGCGAAATTGCACGTCATCGGCACGCCATCGGAAGAGGACGTTGTGCTCTACAAGGAAGCCGATGAGAGCTTCTCTGTCGGCACCGGCCTGACCGCCCAGGAAGACTGGCTGGTGATTGCCAGCGGCGATAATGAAACCAGCGAAGTGCGCCTGGTACGTGCGGACAATCCGACCGGCGAGCAGATCCTCGTGAAAGCGCGGCAAAAGGGCGTCGAATATTCGGTCGATGTGCGCGATGGCGAATTGTTCATCTGGACCAATGATGAGCACATCAATTTCCGTCTGGCCAAGGCCAGCATTGATGCGCCGGGCAATTGGGAAACGGTGATTGCGGGCTCCAACAAGTTCTATCTCACCGATTTTGAGCTGTTTAAGGACTTCTTCGTGACAGAGGGGCGTTTGAACGGCCTCGATCAGATCCAGCTGCGGCAATATGACGCGCCGACGGTGGTCAAGCCAATCGCCTTTCCCGAGGCGAGCTATAACGCAGGTCTGTCCAACAATCCTGAATACGACGTGTCGACCCTGCGCCTGTCATACGAGAGCATGATCACACCGGATTCTGTCTATGACTATGACGTGGCGAGCGCTGACCTCACACTGTTGAAGCAGCAGGAAATCCCGAGCGGCTATGACGCCAGCCTTTACGCAACAGAGCGGCTGGAGGTTGAGGCCCGCGACGGCACGATGGTGCCGGTCAGCATCGTCTACCGCAAAGACCGCAAGGATCTGCTCTCTATGCAAGGCGTAGAAGGCCCCGGCCCGCTCCACCTCTATGCCTACGGTGCCTATGGCTATGCCGTGCCGCCGGGCTTTTCGACCACGCGCCTCAGCCTGGTTGATCGCGGCTTTGCCTATGCCATCGCCCATATCAGGGGCGGCGATGACCTGGGGCGGCGCTGGTACCTTCAGGGCAAACTGAATGAGCGCACCAACACCTTCAACGATTTCGTCGATGTGGGCCGCGGCCTGATTGCTCAGGGCTACACCGCAGAGGGTAAAGTTACCGCCAGCGGCGGCTCGGCAGGCGGCGAATTGATGGGCGCGATCATCAATCAAGACCCGGCGCAATATGGCGCCATCGTCAGCCACGTGCCGTTTGTCGATGTGCTGAACACCATGCTGGATGAGAGCCTGCCTTTGACCCCTGGCGAATGGCAGGAATGGGGCAATCCTATCGAGAGCAAGCAGGCCTTTGCCTATATCCTCAGCTACTCGCCCTATGATCAGGTGAAGGCTCAGGACTACCCGCCGATGCTGGTGACAGCGGGCCTCAATGATCCGCGCGTGACCTATTGGGAACCGGCCAAATGGGTCGCCAAGCTGCGCGACACGAAGACCGATGACAATATCCTGCTGATGAAGACCAATATGGGCGCGGGGCATGGCGGCCAATCGGGCCGGTGGAATTCCTTGCGCGAAACGGCCGAAGAATTCGCCTTCATCCTGTGGCAGATGGGGATGACGGAAGGAGAGTGAGCTTCGTGACGATCCGCAATATCGTGTTTGATGTCGGGAATGTGATCGTTCCGTGGGACCCGCTCGGTATTGAGCAGCGGGCGCTCGGATCGGAACGGGTTTGTTCGGATAGATATGTCTCGCCATTACGCGGCAACCCGCTTTGGCTTGCGATTAATCGCGGCGAGATAAGCCTAGCTGAGGCGAAGGATCGCTATGTCTGCGACTATGAATTCAGTCCGAGTGACATTGATAAACTCTACGATCAGTTGATGGCCAGTTTTCCGCTTAAGACCGACACCTTAGAATTAATGCATGATCTCCGTGCGGCGGGCTATCGCCTGTTTGCGATAACCGACAACGTCCATGAAATTGTGGCACACTTGAAGGAGACTCTCGAATTTTGGTCCTTGTTCGAAGTTGCGGCCGTCTCTGCCGAGTTGGGCATACTCAAGCCAGACCCACGGATCTATCGCTGGCTCCTCGATACGGCGGGAATTGATGCCGCTGAGAGTGTATTTCTTGATGACGTAAAAGCCAATGTCGATGGCGCCGAGGCGGTCGGCATGGAGGCAAGATTATTCTCTGATGCGGCGCAGGCTCGCCATGATTTGGGCACGCTCGGCGTTGGCGTGGCAGCAGCGTGAACCGTCCCTTTGCCCGTACCTTCACTGCTGAGCCGCAGCATATTGACGAGCTTGGCCATGTGAACAATTCGGTCTGGGTCCAGTGGATCCAGGACCTTGCGACCGCGCATTGGGAGGCGGCGGCTGATCCTGCGCATGTTGAGGCGTTCTTCTGGGTCGTGATCCGGCATGAGATCGATTATCGCGGCAATATCGCCAGCGGCGAGACGTGCGAGGGTACCACCTGGATCCCCGACCCTCCCAAGGGCGCAAAGTCAGACCGCCTTGTCGAGTTTCGCGATGCCAGCGGCCAAGTGATCGTCGCGGCCCGCACCACATGGGCGATGCTGGAACGCGCGAGCCAGCGCCTGGCCCGCGTGCGCCCCGAAGTCATTGCTCCATTTCAAATCAGTGAGAACTCATGACCAACCTGCTTTTTGAACCTTTGACGCTGCCGAATGGCACGATACTGACCAACCGCATTTGCAAGGCGGCGATGGAGGAGAACCTTGCGGTCCAGCCTGGCCAATTGCCGGGCGAGAAGCTGTTCAGCCTCTATCAGCAATGGGCGGATGGCGGCGCAGGTTTGATCCTGTCGGGCAATGTCATGGTTGATCCATCCGCGTTGACCGGGCCGGGCGGCGTTGTCCTGCAAAAGGGCACTGATCTTGCCCCGTTCAAACACTGGGCGACGCAGGCCAAATCAGGCGGTGGTCAATTCTGGCTGCAGATCAGTCATCCGGGCCGTCAGCTTTATAAGAACATGGGAGAAACCGCTGTCTCGCCATCGGGTGTGGAGCTTAACCTGGGCAAGTTCTCTTCTCTATTTGCGCCGGTTCGCGCGCTCGAAACGGATGAGATAGCTGCGATCATCACCCGCTTTGCTGACACAGCGGAGCTGGCTGAGGCGGCTGGCATTGATGGTGTTCAGATTCACGGTGCGCATGGTTATTTGGTCAGCCAGTTCCTCTCTCCGCTGACCAATCAGCGCAGCGATGAGTGGGGCGGCAGTCTGGAAAACCGCGCGCGCTTTCTGCTGGCAATCGTCGATGCTGTCCGCGCGCGGGTGAGCAAAGGCTTTGGCGTCGGAATTAAGCTCAATTCCGCTGATTTTCAGCGTGGCGGTTTTGAATTTGAAGATGCTCGCCAGGTGGTCCAATGGCTCAAAGGGCGCGGGATCGACTTTGTGGAGCTGTCCGGCGGATCCTATGAAAGCCCGGCGATGCAGGGCAATCCACAAGAGGAAGCGCCCAGCACTTCAACCGAGAAGCGCGAAGCCTATTTCGTCGATTTTGCCCGCGATATTGCCAAGGTCGCGGACATGCCGATCATGGTGACGGGCGGGATTACAAAGCTGGACGTGGCAGAGGCAGCGCTGACGCAGGACGAGAACGGCTTCGGTGTCGAGTTGCTCGGCATTGCCCGCGCGCTGGCTGCTGATCCAGCTTTGCCTAAACATTGGCAAACTAAACAGAATGCGGATGTGAAATTGCCAGAGGCCAATTGGTCGAACGATACGTTGAAAGCGCTGGCAACAATGGCCCTGACCAAGGCGCAATTGGAAAGTATGGCCAAGGGAAATCCGGCCGGGAATGGCGGTTGGCCTATTCGGGCATTGCTGGCCGATCAATGGCGCGCGGCGCAGCGGGCAAAGCGATATCGCGCTTGGCGAGCATCGACGGCTGCTGGTTAGGCGGCGGTTTTTTCTGCGCTTCTCTTGGGTGAGCCTGCAAACAGGGTCAGACGCTCATAATTCATGCGGTTGCGGCCAGCGGCCTTCGCTTCGTACAGCAGCATGTCGGCGCGGGCGTACATGTCATCAAAGGTCATCATAGTCGTGTCATGGCGCGGCAATTCGATCAGCCCCATGCTGGCGGTGACTGGCATATCCAGCCCCTCAACCTGATGCATAATTCGCACCGGGATCGCTTCACGAAAAGCCTCCGCGCGCTGGCGCGTGTTCTTGCCGCGTAGCAGGATCACAAATTCCTCGCCGCCCAGGCGCACCGCAATCGAGATCGCGGTTCTCGCCGCCGCGAATTGCATCCGCGCAGGCTGTTAGAGCAGCATCGCCAGCCTGGTGACCAAACCTGTCATTGACTAGTTTGAAGCGGTCGAGATCAAGCAAAGCGAATGTGTCAAACCCTTGCTCGCGCAGATCATCGAAGCGCGTTTCCACTGCGCGGCGATTGAGCAGGCCGGTGAGCGGATCATGTTCTGACAAATGTGTGAGCTCGCGCGCATCGCGCAGGGCCCGGTCACGCTCGCGGCGGATCTGTAGGAAACGGTCCGCCACACCCAAAGCTGTGCCAATGCCCTCTGACAGAATGCCGATATAGAAAATTGGCAGCGCGTCTTGTTGCACACCGAGTGGGAAGACATGGGTCACAATCTGGATGAAGGTCGCCAAGAACATGGGCGCCCAACCGAACACCTGGAACTTCACCGAACGACTGCCCCGGCGCCAGGCATCAACCAATGCCATGACCAGCACGATGATCGGTACGGCCATGCTGAATGAATGGAAATTACCACCAAGGGGGCGAAGCACATCCAAGGATGCCGCATGGATGATGCTGACCGCGACGGTCCAAACTGCTGCATAAGGAATGATGCGATGGAGCTTGGCCGAGATCTTGCCCGGTTCAATGAAACTGCGGGTGAACATCAGCGCGACCGCCACACCCAACCCCATGCTCATGATCAGGCCGATGCGCAAAACCTCGGCGCTCATGGGCATCAGCAGGCCAAACAGATTGGCCCGCGTCGCGATCATGATGGCAAACACAACTGAAAGAGCAATGTGCCAAGCGAGGAAGGACTGGCGCAGCACCATCAAAAATGCCCCGTCGAGCGCGATCGGGATCAGCAGCACGCCGATCAAGGCGGCCAATGCCAGCAAAGCAGCAACGTCGCCCTCACTGAGGCCAGGAGCTTCTTCGATCAGCTTGGCCCGGGTGAGGGTTGGGCCGTGACCATTGCCTGTGAAAGCGGCCAGCACTTGGCGCGGCGGCGCGGCGCTGCCCGGCAGGTCCGTGTAAATGTACGGAGAGCCGATCACGCTGTGCATATCGGCGAGCGTTTTCGTCTCATATGTCCAGCGACCGTTGACGTCTTGCACCGCCAGATCGAGCTGATCGAAATGGCCGAGCCGTGTGTAGAGCACTTTGGGTGCGGTCTCGCCCTCAGCGATATCGAACCGCAAAGTCCAATCCCCGCCAGCGGGCTCATTGGTTAAGGGTTTGCAATTCCAGTTCTGCTCGGTGTTGGCCGCCGCGTTAACTTTTGGAGTTTGACCCGATGCGTCCACCAACACACCTGAGACAATGCACGGCGCACGCGTTTCTGCCGCTGCAGCGGGCGACATGCCCAGTGCGGCCGTCAGCGCGAAAATCAGCGCCAGAAGAAGATCGTTAATACCCACCCGTGTCACGAGATGTTAACTACGGTAAAACTCCTTAGAGCAGGTTAAAATCTTGTAAGAAAATCCGACGTTTTTCGCGCTGTGACAAATGCTTCCAAGTATTCGCTCTGAGGCTCTTGGTCAGGCGATGCGGGTCGTGTGGCGCCGGTGAGCCGTGCGGCACCGCTGCAATGTTTGGCCTGTTGAAAAGTTATGGCAGCGATTGTCACTAATCCGTCGCATACCGGTCATAGAGGCGTCTCGAATCTGCAAAGGTTGGGGAATCCAATGACACGTAAAACTTCACTTATTGCACTCGCTGGCGCCATGGTGGTTTCCACCCCTGCCAGCGCTCAAGACGGCGGCGATCTGCGCGAAGAAATGGCGCAAATGCGCGCGCAAATGCGCGCGCAAATGGCCGCAATGGCGGCCAGAATTGATCAGCTCGAAGGTGAGCTGGAAGAGGTCGAAGCGGAGGCCGTGGCGGCGAAAGCCGAGGCTAAGTCCGCCGGAACGGCGATCGCGGCTGTTCAGGAAACTCAGCAAGAAGACGATGGAACCACCATTGCCTTTAAAGGGGCGCCAGAGATCAAAGGCAAAGGCGGTTGGAGCTTCAAGCCACGTGGTCGTTTGCAATATGATGCGGGCTTTGTGAACGCGCCGGACGGTGCCACCGGCAATGAAGGCTTTGGCAGCGAAGCGCGCCGAGCGCGTTTGGGTGTGTCGGGTTCAATTCCCGGAGGCTTTGGCTACAAAGTGGAGGTTGATTTTGCCGGAAGCGATCTAACCGTCACCGATGCGATTATCACGTATAAGGATGACGGCCTTAAGATCAGTGCTGGCCATTTTAACACCTTCCAAGGTTTGGAAGAACTCACCAGCAGCGTCCACACAACTTTTCTAGAACGTGCTGCCTTTACCGATGCGTTTGGTTTTGAGCGCCGCGTCGGGATTGGCGCGGAATACAACGCGGGTGATGTCTTGCTGCAAGGCGGGGTGTTCACTGACAATATGGATGATCTCTCCAATCAAAATTGGAGCGTGGATGGCCGGGCGGTGTTCATGCCCAAGGTCGGCGATACACAGCTGCACTTTGGCGGCTCGCTGCATTACAACAGTCTCGAAGACGGCAGCACGGTTCGTTATCGCCAACGGCCACTGGTCCACTTCACCTCTGACCGGTTCATAAGCACCGGTAATTTTGCGGCGGAAAGTGAGTTGGGCGTTGGGTTAGAGGCTGCGGTACTTGCTGGGCGTTTTCATGCACAGGCCGAAACTTTCTGGCAAACTGTCGACACCCCGCTGGCGGCCTCCGATCCGACATTTTTCGGCGGTTATGCGAGCGTTGGTTACTACCTGACCAAAGGGGATACACGCGGGTACAAGAGTGGGGTCTTTGGCCGCTCTAAGCCAGCGAATCCGGTTGGTGAAGGCGGCTTTGGATCGCTTCAGCTAAACCTCCGTTATGATTATTTGGACCTTAATGATGGGCCGATCCTGGGTGGTCAGCAAAACGGCTATTTCGTCTCATTGGCTTGGAAGCCAACCGATTACACCATGCTGCTCGCAAATTACGGTCGCCTGCAGTACAATGATGCGGTCTTGCCAACGGCCACGGGTGACACGTCTTACGGCGTGGATTCCTTTGGCATTCGCGCTCAGATCGACTTCTAATTACGCGGCGGCGGCATGGCGGGCTACGCTCTGCGTTTCGCCTGTTGCTGTCATAAGCATGTCACAAAGGCCGCATAGCGCGCCCATGAATTCTTCTATCAAGGACTATCCTGATGAAACTCACTAAAACAATTGCAATCTCTCTTATGGCTTCGGTCGCAGTCGCTGGTTGCAGCGAAGGCGCTGGTGGTGGCGGTGCCCGCGATTCGATCCGCGCTGTTGGCTCGTCGACGGTCTATCCATTTGCCAAGCAAGTGGCAGAGAGTTTCGCTCGCTCGAACCCTGACTACAAATCACCATTGATCGAATCCACCGGTTCTGGCGGCGGCATTAAGCTGTTCTGCGGCGGTGAAGGCGCCGACACACCCGACATGGTCAACGCATCACGCCGTATGAAGGTTAGTGAATTTGAGACCTGCGCATCAAACGGTGTTAATGACATCATCGAATTGCAAGTTGGCCTCGACGGGATTGCTTTTGCCGCTGCGCAAGACGGCATCACGCTGAACCTCACACCAAGGATCGTTTACGAAGCGCTGGCAAAAAGCCCATATGGCGGCGAGCAAACAGCCAAGACCTGGGCCGATGTTGATCCATCGCTGCCTGCTGAGCCGATCCTGGTTTACGGCCCGCCATCAACCTCTGGCACGCGCGACGCGCTGAAAGAATTGGTGCTTGAGGCTGGCTGTGACAGCAATCCAGAAATGGAAGCACTGAAAGCGGAAGATAAAGACAAACATCAGCAGGTTTGCACCGAAGTGCGCAGCGACGGTGCCTATGTTGACCAGAGCGAGCAGGACAATCTGATCGTTCAAAAGATCGAAAATGATCCCGGTGCGGTCGGCGTGTTCGGCTTCTCTTACCTCGAAGAGAACGCCGACAAGGTCAAAGGCCTGCCGATGAACGAAGTCGATCCGACATACGACAACATCGCCAGCTTTGCTTATCCTGGCGCGCGTCCGCTCTATGTCTATGTGAAGAAAAACCACATGAACGCGATCCCAGGCCTCGACCTATACCTGGCTGAATGGGTGAAGAACTGGAAGGCTGACGGCCCGCTCGCCAAGATCGGCCTGGTCGCATCGCCAGCCGACGTGATGGCGGCGAACGAAGCGCGGGTAACCGACCTTCTGACACTGACCAAGGCTGAGCTGGAAGCGCCAGCGGCTGAGTAATCAGCGACACAATATGCGCTTGGGGTGCGGTCTGGCTTGACGCCGGGCCGCGCCCTTTGCTTTTGGGGCTATGGAACGCCGACTAGATCGGCCGCAGCCGCCCTTTGTAATGGACCAGATCGCCGATCAGCGGCAGGGCCATTGCCACATCGAAAATGAAGTCTTCGCCATCCTGGGTCTCGCTGGCCTTTACGCGCGGCGCGAGCATCATCGGCATGGGAATGCCAAAGGCCGTCCAGCGCGTGATCTGCATTTCTAATCCTTGTTCGCTGACAGGCAGATCGAAGGTGAAACGCAATGGGCCAAAGCGTTCGGTCAAATGACCGTCCACCTCTGCCAGAACGCTGTGAAACCGGCGTCCGCTAAAATCGCGGATCCATTTTTCGCGGCCATGATCCTCGCGAAATTCAAGGTGCAGGTGATGTTCTCCCGCCTCTGGAAAGCGGATGAGGGCGGCAATCAGCCGGGCGAGAATGTTCGTCCCGCGAGTGACCGTGGCACTTCCCTGCGCACCGGCGTCTCCGCAGAGCATATGTAAGTCTCGCACGGCTTTGGGTAGGCGCTCGAAGCTATTGCCGAGCACTCTTTTGTAGAGCGGAATGTACGGGACCGCGCTAGCGCTCGTCTCCAGGTCAAGCTCGCTGAACAGCGGCTCAAACTGAGCAAGCGTCAGCTCTTCATGGGCCGCTCTTGCACCAGCGGTCACCTTTGCACCTGCCAATGCGTTGGCCAGCAATTGCGCGGCGAAGACCGGGATCTCCGGGCCGTTTCCATCCCTTGCTATGAGATGCCATGCGCGTTTCTCAAACCCGTCGGAGCTTTTCACGCACGCGCACACCGTCATAAAGCTGTTGCCGTTGGAAAATGGCTGGGTGAGTTTTTGCAGCGGCAGCAATAGCCTGCGCAATCCGACCAAAGAACGCAGCCAGCTCCAGCGCACCGTCCAACTGAGCAGCCACATGGCAACCACCTGAAAGCCGAACTCAGGCCCGGCGCTGAACCGTGTCGCCGGCTTTCCAGGCAGAGAGGCGGGGACGAGGTCAAGATCGGGCACATCCGCCAGAGCCACCAGCCGCGAGATACGCGTGCTGTCCTTAGTTTTCAGTCCTATTCGTTCCACCTGCTGCCAGCCATGCGAGGTTCCCCACCGCTGACCCTGCCAGATGCGCAGCTTCTGACCCACGTAAGACAGGATCGCCGATGCGACCGAAGTGCCTGCGCTGGCCTTGTCAGAGGCGCTGATCGCCATGTCGACCCGCGTCACGGCCTCGCAGTCTCGGGTTAGGCCGCGCAGCACCGCACCAGACAGCGCCGGGACGCTGGAGACCCCTGAAATCACCGCCACGCCCGCGTCGCGTGCTCGCGCATCCATCGCACTGATGCCGGTCACAAATGCGCGCGCATCAGCAAGGTCGAGATAATGCACTCCGAGTGCGCAGCAGGCCTCAGGCACCCTGTAATCGCTGTCTTGAAAGGGGCTGGCTGCATCGATGAGGAGAAAGGGGGTGTGAGCCTCCAAACATGGGGCAATGTCACCGCTGCGATCGAGCCGAATTCCTTTGGCGGACTGCAATGTGCTGGCCATTGCATCAGCTTTCTCGGCGCTTCTGCCAGCGATGATGAGGTGCCAACCGTCTGCGTCCAATCGCCGCGCAAGCCGGGCCCCGAACCCGCCATAGCCGCCGATTATCAGCGCTGTCTTCACAGCATGCGGTCCCGCAAATGCTCCGGCGGCAGCCAGCAGGTCTCTCGCTTGCCAAAGATCTTATAGCGGTTGCGGGCAATCAGGCGGTAGACTGGATCGCGCATCGCGCGCGGGAATATGCGCAGCACTTTTGCCGCCTTCCACGGCCAGCCAAGCCCTTCGTAAATGGCGATCACCGCATCGCTGTCGCGCCGGGCATGCGCGCCTTCAACCACGATGATTGTGTCGGGATCGCTGGGGTCAATGCCGAAACGCCTAAACAGATCGGCGCCAACATCACTTTGCATGGAGGCGAGGCGAAAATGAGCCGTGTGGTCAAATTTTAGAACGAACCGAGCATTCGCCGAACACAGCACGCATTCGGCATCGAACAGGATGATCGCGTGGTTCCGCTCGCCCGTCTGCATGGTCTCATCGGGCATTGCCAATCGACCTACAGCGGGTTGCCATCCTGATCGCGGTAAATCTCGCGCCGACCGACATGGTTTGCCGGGCCGACCAGACCTTCGCTCTCCATCCGCTCGATCCATTTCGCTGCCGTGTTGTAGCCGACGCCCATTTGCCGTTGCAGCCAGGAACCGCTGGCCTTTTGCGCTTCAAACACTGCCTGGCAGGCCTGGCGATACTTGCGCTCGGCCGGATCGTCGCTGGCGGTCATCTCGTCTTCAAAGGCAAATCCGCCGCCGTCTTCCGGCTCCTCGGTGACCGCATCGACATAGTCAGGCTTGCCCTGAGCGCGCCAGAAGTCAGCCACCGCTTCAACTTCTTCGTCCGAGACAAACGGACCGTGGACCCGGATCATCGCGCCGGTGTTTGGCTTATAAAGCATGTCGCCTTTGCCCAGCAGTTGCTCTGCGCCTTGCTCGCCCAGAATGGTGCGGCTGTCGATGCGGCTGGTGACCTTAAAGCTGATGCGGGTCGGCAAGTTGGCTTTGATCACGCCGGTGATAACGTCGACCGATGGGCGCTGGGTCGCCATGATCAGGTGGATACCGGCCGCGCGCGATTTCTGGCTCAGGCGCTGGATCAGAACCTCGATCTCTTTGCCGACGGTGACCATCAAGTCGGCTAGCTCGTCGACGATCAGCACGATCAGCGGCAATGGTTCATAATCGAGCTGCTCTTCTTCATACAGCTCTTCACCGGTTTCTGGATCAAATCCGGTCTGCACGCGGCGGCCCAGCGGCGTGCCCTTGGCCGCAGCCGCGCTGACCTTCTCGTTGAAATTGCCGATATTGCGCGAGTTGACCGAGGACATCATGCGATAACGCCGCTCCATCTCCTCAACCGCCCATTTGAGCGCCCGCACGCTCTTGTGCGGCTCTGTCACCACGGGTGAGAGCAGGTGCGGAATGTCGTCGTAGCTCGCCAGCTCCAGCACCTTAGGATCGATTAGGATCATGCGGCATTCCGCTGCGGCGTGAAGCGGTAGAGCAGCGATAGCAGAATACAGTTGAGACCAACCGATTTACCAGAGCCGGTGGTGCCTGCGACGAGCAAATGCGGCATCGCTGCAAGATCGGCGATGATCGGCTCACCGGCGATGTCCTTGCCCAGAATCATCGGCAATGCGCCCTTGCTTTCGGCAAAGTCCGCGCAGGCAGCAAGCTCTTTCAGCATCACCATTTGCCGGTCTGCATTCGGCAGCTCAATGCCCATTACGGTCTTACCCGGGATCGGCGAGACGCGGGCTGAAATGGCCGACATGTTGCGCGCGATATCTTCGGCCAGGCCAACCACCCGGCTGGCCTTGATGCCCGGCGCAGGCTCCAGCTCGTACATGGTGACGACGGGACCAGTGCGAACGGCAGTGATCTCGCCCTTCACATTGAAATCGTCGAGCACGTTTTCCAGCAGGCGCGCATTGCGTTCCAGCGCCAGCTTGTCGAGCCTGGGCGCGAAGTCCTCTGGCGGCGGGGTGAGGAGATCTAGGCTGGGTAGATCATAGGTCGCGAACATATCGCGCTGCTTTGTTTTGGCCATGGCCGCGCGTTTTGGCGGGGCAGACGGATCGGTGATCTCCGGGGCGCGGCGCGGGGATGGCTCAATGACCGGCTCGGCCTTGTCCTTACCCTTGGCTTTGGCCTTTTTAGGCTCACTGGACAGCTTGGGCAGCGACAGGTCAGGCCCATCGGGCAGGCCCCCAAAGCCGGGCACGCGCGCTAGCAATTTGCCGCGTACAAAGTCTGGCAGCGTCAGCAGCGCCCGCCAATCAATCGCGAAGATACGCGTGAGCAGCGCTACACCGGCGGCGAGTGAAGCGAGCGCTAGACCCAGGATGACCCAACCTTGTGCACCTTCGCCGAACCTTCCAGCCACTGCCTCGATGGCGGAGGCTCCAAGCAAGCCCGAAACGCCGCCCAATTGTGCGGGCAAAGTGCCGCCCGTCCCGTCAAAGGCGAGCGACAGCACAGTGGATAGCAGGACCATTGCGATCAGCAGCAGGCCAGTGGGCAGCCACCAGCGCGTGGTCTCTTCTTCATCGCCGTTTTCAACATCGAGCCACAATTTGCGCGCCGAGATATAGAGCAGCGGCAAGAGCAGAATCGCGGTCAGGCCAAATGCGAATAGAACCCGGTCGGCCGCCCATGCGCCCCAGACACCCATCCAATTGCTGACTTCGTTGGCCGCGGCGGCGGTTGAGGGGCTGGGATCGGTTTGGGTGTAGCTGGCGAGTGAGAGCGAGAGAAAGCCGAGCGTCCCGATCAGCGCGGCCGCGCCTGTCATCTGCGCAAAGCGGCGCATCGACCGGCGGAAAGCTGCCCGCCAGTCTGGATTGGCTTTTCTGGTGTTGATGGCCCGTGTCGCCATGTTCTCGCGTCCTTTGAATTGGTCACCCAAGAATCGCAGAGCGAGGACTCGGGGTCAAGCCAAGAGCGATAGTACGGTGAAACTGGCTGGTTTGGATACACGCACTGCACCCTTTCACTCGGATGTTTTCCGAAGCTGATCCAGGTGGCAGGGTGGAGGGTGCGGGCGGTAACGGTCCTCTTACAGATAGCTCAAGAAAGCCCGTCGATTGCGGCCCAGCGCACAGAATGATTGTGCCACGCTAGCCGCTTTGCACGCTGAGCATTCATCCCTCCCAATGCGATGACAGGCGCATGGGAATACAGGCTAAGGCTCTGAAAACGAGCAGTTCCCAGCACTTTGTCGCCGGGATGAGAGCGGGTTGGGAACACCGGTGAGAGTAGCACAGCATCCGCGCCAAAGCGGTTCGCAAGGCCAATTTCACGCAGGTCATGTGCGGTGGCGAGATGCAGCATGTCTGAGCGGCGCGGGGTCAAAGATCGGACCGGACCGTAAATGCCATCTGCGCCCCATTCCCGCGCGGTCAGCGCGCTATCGGCTAAAATGACCACATGTCCGCGCGCCTTGGCAACCTTGCGCAGCGCGCGAAATCGCTCCCACCGAGCCGGGTCGCCTAAATGATAATGGCGATAGATAAACCCGCTGCCGCGCGGCGATGCGCGCAAGGTCTGCTCCAGCCCAGCATCATTGCGCGCATCAGAGATGAGCCACAAATTGGGCAAGCTCAGCAGCGATGGTCTGGTGTGACGCCATGGCTCCGCTATAGCGCGGGCAAAGGACAAGACGATATGGAAATAGCTCAGACACCGCTTGGCGAAGTGCAGGCCAAAATTGCCAAGATGTGCAAGATTGCGCGGCGTGAAGCCCAGGATGTCACCCTGATCGCAGTCAGCAAAACCCATCCGGCAGAGCGGATTGTGCCGCTGCTGGAGGAGGGGCAGCGTGTGTTTGGCGAAAACCGCGTGCAAGAGGCGCAGGATAAATGGCCCGCACTGCGCGCGCAATATCCCGATGTGGAGCTGCATCTGATCGGGCAATTGCAGTCCAACAAGGCGGAGGATGCGGTGGAGCTGTTCGACTGTATCCATGGGCTTGATCGGGCAAGCCTGCTGAAAGCTCTGGCCAAGGCGATGGACAAGACGGGCAGAAAGGTGCCGTGTTTTATCCAGGTCAATATTGGCGCGGAAGAGCAAAAGGGAGGCTGCGCTATTGTTGATCTACCGGATTTGCTGGCCAAAGTGCGCGAGGCGGGCATTCCGGTCGCAGGTCTGATGTGCCTGCCGCCTGCCGATATTGAGCCTGCGCCGTTTTTTGCGTTGCTCCATAAGATTGCACAGGACAATGGCCTTGCGGGCCTCTCCATGGGGATGAGCGGCGATTATGAGACGGCGGTCCAGCTGGGCGCGACGCATGTGCGGGTAGGCACGGCCCTGTTCGGTGCGCGTGGATGAGCGACCTTATGCCACATGAGCGTGCAGGTCTGGAGGCCTTCATTGCGCGTTGGCGTGAGCCACTAGAGACGCATGCTCGAACGGTGTTTCATTGGGATAGCTTTGAAGAGAGTTTTGATCCGCCGCAGCAAGTTGCTGACGAATACATAAAGAAATTTGGCTTTGGGCCAATCGGCTACAATTGGGAGCTGCTCGACGCCGCTCGAGGTTCTAGGGGAGCCAGGTCTGCGCTCAACGTCATGGCCGATGCGCTAGCGCATGACATGGTTATGTCTAGCAGCGAGTGGTTGGGAAAAGCGAGAGCACACACCTGCGCTACTGACTTTATTAACGCGTTTAGGCCAGCGCGACTGACCGTTTTAAGCAATCGTTTTGATGGACTTTGGAACCCGATCTCAGATGCGGTTTTTGAATGGGCGTTTGTTGGTTTTGATGACCGTAAAATTGCGTTTCTGCTAGTGATGGCAGACGATTAGCTTGGTTTGAATCGGCCGTAGCAACCCTCAAACCTTCTCCAACTGGCGCTGCTTCTCGTCGCTTGCTGCCTCTAGCAGAGCGCTGTGAATTTCATTCAACCGCTCTGCCGCCTTGACCTTCGCACCGGTCAAATCAGTCACATAGAACGTATCCACCACCCGCTCCCCATAGGCGGTGATATGGGCCGAATGGACGATCAGGTTCGACTGATAGAGCGCATGGGCCAAGCGGTTGAGCAAAGCCGGACGATCGCGCGCAGTCACCTCTATCAGGGTGAAGCGGCCAGAGGCTTCGTTGTCGAAATTGACCCGCGGAGCGACGGAAAACGCCTTTGACTGGCGGTGCGGCAGGGGGCGTGCGGCCAGCTTCGGCACCAAAGATGTCTTGCCTGTCAGCGCGTCTGTGATCGCTGTCTTCAGGCGCGCAATTTGTGTGTCTTCGCTGAACGGCTGGCCATGTTGATCCTGAACCAGGAAATTATCGACGGCATAACCGCTCTTCGCGGTGTGAATGCGGGCATCAATAATGTTTGCACCGGCCAGATGGATGCCGCCAGCAATACGGTAAAACAGGCCCGCATCATCGGCCGCGATCACACTGACGAGGGTTGCGCCGCGCTGTTCATAGACTTCGCAATGGATCGAGAGATGGTCTTCAACTTTGCGGGCTACATCATATTGAACCAGGTTCAGCGCGATGATGTCCACCGGTTCAGCGATCCAATAGGCATCGCTCAGCAGATCGCCGACTTCCTCGACCAATGCCGATTTCTCGCCCAGCAATTCGCCCGCCGCTGCTTTCTTGGCAGCAACGCGTTCCTTGCGGCCATGCCGCATATGGCCAAGCCGGAGGCGCTCTTGCGCTCCGTCAAACAATTCGCCCAGCAGCTGACCTTTCCAGCTGTTCCAGGTGCCGGGGCCAACCGCGCGAATGTCGACTGCGGTCAGGATCGCCAGATTGCGCAGACGCTCCAGGCTTTGCACCTCCGCCACGAAGGTTTCGATGGTCTGCGGGTCAGTGAGGTCACGCTTTTGCGCGGTGGAGCTCATCAGCAGATGTTGCAGCACCAGCCACGCGACCAACTCTGTCTCTTCTTCGTCCAGGCCAAAGCGCGGGCACAGCTCTTCGGCGACTTCTGCACCTAGAACCGAATGATCGCCGCCTCTTCCCTTGGCAATGTCATGCAGTAGCACCGCGACATACAGCGCGCGGCGCGATTTGAGCTTGTGAATGATCCGCGTGGCGCGCGGGTGGTCGTCCTTCAGCTCGCCCTTTTCGATCTTGTTGAGCAGGCCAATCGCGCGGATCGTATGTTCGTCGACGGTATAGTGGTGATACATGTCGAACTGCATCTGAGCGTTTACGCGGCCAAAATCGGGGACGAATCGGCCAAAAACGCCTGCCTCATTCATCCAGCGCAATGCCGTTTCAGGATCATTGCGGCCCCCAAGCAGCGATAGGAACAGAGCATTGGCGCGCTTATCCCGGCGGACTGCGCGGTTGATCAGGCGGCTGTCACGGTCGGCCTGGCGCATGGTTTCGGGATGAACCTCAAGACCCTCCGCTTCCGCCAGTTGGAACAGTTCAATCAGGCGGACCGGATCATCGCGGAACCATTTGTTGGTCGGGGCCTTAATCTTGCCGCCAAACACTGTGTAGCCTTTGAGCGTACGAGATTTTTGACCCCAGCCTGCAAAAAAGCCGCTGGAGGCGCGTTTCTTTGCGAACTTCTGATCCAGGTGAGCCAGGAACACGCCGGTCAGGCTGCCCACCCGTTTCGCCTGCAGGAAATAGAACTGCATGAAGCGTTCAACGGCGCTCTTGCCTGGCCGATCGGCAAAATTCATTCGCTCTGCTACCTGCCGCTGCAGGTCAAAGGTCAATCGATCTTCAGCTCTGTCGGTAAGATCGTGCATGTGACATCGCACTGCGAGCAAGAATCCTTCTGCGCGGCGGAAACTGCGATATTCTTGGCTGGTCAGCAGGCCGACATCGACCAGATCGGCGGCGTTGCGGGCGCGGTGAATATATTTGCCGATCCAATACAATGTTTGCAGATCGCGCAGGCCGCCTTTGCCCTCTTTTATGTTCGGCTCCACGACATAGCGGCTGTTGCCCATCCGCTTGTGCCGCTCGTTGCGCTCGTCGAGCTTTTGGGTGAGGAATTGCCGCTCGCTGCCGCTGACTACTTCGCTCCAGAAACGGGAGCTGAGCTGGTCATAGAGCGGCTGGTCGCCCCAGATGAAGCGCCCTTCGAGCAGAGCGGTGCGGATCGTCAGATCCTCCTGGGCCATGCTCATCGTGTCGGCAATGGTGCGGCTGGAATGTCCGACCTTGAGGCCCAAATCCCACATCAGATAGAGGATCGCCTCAATCACCTGCTCGCACCAGGGCGCGCGCTTCATCGGGGTGATAAAGGCGATGTCGACATCGGAATGCGGCGCCATTTCCGCGCGGCCATAACCGCCGACCGCCAGGATTGAGAGGCGTTCCGCAGTGGTGCGGTTGGCGACGGGATAGACATGGCTGGTTACGTAATCGTGGATCACCCGCACCAATTGATCGACCAGAAAGGCATGGCCCGCGACGCATTCATGTCCGGCAGAGGGCTTTTGTTTTAGCCGTTCAGAGAGTTCCGCGCGGCCCGCGTCCAAGGCGCTGCGCAGCGTCTCGACAATCTGAGTGCGCCCATCGGCTCCGCGCTCCTCAGCGAGAGCAGTGACCTGCTCTGCCAGAGCACGGCGATCGATGATCGCGCGCTGCCGAGGCACGCGCGGCGTTTTCGCAGGGCCGGGCACAGCCGTCATGCTTTATGCAGCGTGCCCGGCGCCCTCATGCTTGTTCCATTTGCGCGGTGAATTGCTCGCGCAGGCTCTTCTTGTCGATCTTCTGCGTGCCGAGGCGCGGCAGCGCTTCGGTTGAGACGAAGATATGCTCTTCCAATGGTACCTTGAACGGCGCAATCCGGTCGAGCAGAAACTCACGCAACTGCGCCTGGTTCATCGCCGCCGCACTGTCTTTCACGCGGAAAATCGCTGCTGGCACTTCGCCCATGCGCTCATCCGGCAGGCCGAAAACAGAGCATTCCGCGATGTCTGCATGTGCATAGATCGCATCTTCCACTTCGATGCAGGTGATGTTCTCACCGCCGCGAATGATGATGTCTTTCTTGCGGTCGACGATGAAGAGATAACCGTCTTCATCGAGATAACCGAGGTCACCGGTGCGGAAGAACTGATTGTCGGTGAAAGCGGCGGCGGTTGCCTCGTCATTGTTCCAATAGCCACGGAAATTCGCGACCGAGCGGATGCAGACCTCGCCAACATCGCCCTGAGCCAGCTCATCGCCGTCATCATTGAGGATGCGCAGATCAACCAGTGGCAGGCTGGCTTTGCCGGTCGATCCTGGCTTCGCTATGTAATTTTCGTTGAAATTGCCGCAGCCCACCGCATTGGTTTCAGTCAGGCCATAGCCGAGCAGCGGGAAGCCTTCTGGGAAGGCTTCTTTGATTTTATTGACGTGTTCAACCGGGCGGGGCGCCCCGCCAGCGGCAAAGCTCTTACAAGCGGAAAGATCGTAGCTGCTGCGGTTTGGATGGGTCGCCATCTCATAGCTCATCAGCGGAACGCCAACGAAATAGGTTACGTTTTCTGCCTCCATCAGGCGCAGCGCTTCTTCTGCGTCCCATTTCGGCATCAGCACCAGCTTGCGGCTAATCGCATAGGATTGGAGGAATAGCGGAATTTCGCCGGTTACATGGAAAAGCGGCACAGCGATCAGCGCGCATGGCTGGTCAGTGAGTTCCTGACCTTGGCTTTCCAGCAACAGCTTGGCCATCGCACTTTGCGCTACATAGTTCATTGTACCGCTGACCACGCCGAGGTGATCGGACCATGCGCCTTTCGACTGGCCGGTCGATCCAGAGGTGTAGAGAATGGTCGCCAGGTCATCTGCGCCCAACTGGCCGAGCATCGCCATGGCGGTCTGCCCCTCAGCCCAAGTCGCCTTGAGCCCCTGCGATGGCGCGCAGTCGTGCTCCATCATGATCAGCTTGGCGTTGTGATCACTGCCTTCCAGACGTTTTGCCCGGCCCGCATCAACCACCACCGCTTTGCATTCAGCCAAGCGAATACCGTAGGCGAGCTCATCACCCGACCAGAAACCGTTGAGCAAGGTCGCGCAGCCGCCAGCCATGATGATGCCCATATAGGCGATCATCCAATTGGCCGAATTGCGCGCCGCGATCCCGATCCGGTCGCCTTTCTGCACGTCATGCTGGGTCGCTAGACCGTGGGCAACATGGGTCGCCGCATGCCAGCATTCGCCAAAGGTCATGCGCAGATCGCCGTCGACCAAAAATTCGACATCTTTGTGCTCGTTGCAGAAATGCGCGAAATAATGCGCCAAAGTTGGCGGCGCGCCCAGAAATGCGGGCATTTCTACCCCGCCACGTTCAACCTGTTTGGTGACAAATGGCTGACCTTCTTTGGTCAACTCTCCGATGATCGCCTCAAGTGCAGTGTCCAGCTGTGTGGGCATGCGAATCTCTCTCCTTATCTTTTTATTCTTTTTAGGTGAGCGCCAGCGTGCGGCAAGCGCAAACCGACGCCCGTTTTCCTCTTACTTGTAATGCGCACCGATAACGGAGGGTTCCCCCGGGCCATTCGCTGTGCCAAAAGCCGCGCATCAAGGACGCGTCAAAGGCGCTTTGACGTCTCATTTGCGTGAATAAGAGGTTCGCTTCGTGCTGTCATTACTCGCCGCCAGCGGCGCCGCCGACCCAATCTATTGGGCAGAGCTTGGATTTACGCCGGGCATTGATCTAGGCTTCTTCACCTTGCGATATTATTCGCTGGCCTATCTGCTGGGCGTTATTTTTGCTTATTGGCACGTGTCCAAAATGCTCAAACAGCCCGGCGCGCCGATGGCTCAGCGGCACGCCGATGATCTGTTTTTCTATTGCACACTTGGCGTGATCTTGGGTGGGCGATTGGGCTACGCCATGTTCTATCAGCCTGAACTGTTTACCGATTTCAGCGGAGATGGCTTTGTCAGCTGGAAGCTGCTGAGGCTGTGGGACGGCGGCATGAGCTTCCACGGCGGCCTTCTCGGTGTGCTCACGGCGATGGTTTGGGTCTCTTGGTCTGGTAAGCTCGATTTCGTGCGGGTCGCCGACTATGTTTGCACCACCGTACCGATGGGTATGTTCCTGGGACGGCTGGCCAATTTCAACAATGGTGAGTTGTGGGGCCGCCCGACGGATGTTGCCTGGGGTATGATCTTTCCCGGCGGAGGCGAAGTCGCTCGCCATCCCAGCCAACTCTACCAAGCGGGGCTCGAAGGCCTGCTGCTGCTCATTATTTTGTTGCTGCTGTTCTGGAAAACCGGCGCGCGCTATCGCCGCGGGCTGCTCTCGGGCGTGTTCCTGCTCGGCATTGGCAGCGCACGCTTTATCAATGAATTCTTCCGCGAGCCCGATGCTCAGCTGGCCTACCGGGTCACTGAGACCGGCCTTAGCCAGGGTCAATGGTTGACCATTCCAATTATCCTGATCGGTCTGGCCGTAACGGCGTATGCAGTCATGAAAAAGCCTGTCGGCACCGGCGGGAGCGCGTCGGCCTCCGCATGAGTGAGCGCGCCACTGGCGAGCTGACGGCCATGTTTCGCCGGTTGATCCGAGAGACTGGGCCGATCAGCCTGCCGCAATTCATGGGTGAGAGCAACGCGCGCTATTACACCAGCCGCGATCCGCTGGGCAGTGGCGGTGATTTTATCACTGCGCCTGAAATCAGCCAGATGTTCGGTGAGCTGATCGGCCTGTGGCTGGCGGATCTGTGGTCGCAAATGGGCTCACCAGAGCATGTCCATTATGTCGAGCTTGGCCCAGGACGCGGCACACTGGCTAGTGATGCTCTGCGCACGGCGGCGCGTTTCGGGCTTAAGCCTCAAGTGCATTTTGTTGAGGGGTCGGAAAGCCTGCGCGCCGTTCAACGCGGCGCCATGTCTGGCGCTACGCATCACGATGATGTTGGCAGCCTGCCTGAT
Organism: Erythrobacter sp. SN6-5; assembly: GCF_057364945.1. Lineage (NCBI taxonomy): Bacteria > Pseudomonadati > Pseudomonadota > Alphaproteobacteria > Sphingomonadales > Erythrobacteraceae > Erythrobacter > Erythrobacter sp. SN6-5. The sequence continues at coordinate 639,109 of NZ_CP200282.1, read as the reverse complement.
GATGCGCCGATCCTACTGGTGGCGAATGAATTTTTCGATGCGCTGCCGATCCGCCAATTGCTGCGCACGCCCGGCGGCTGGCGCGAACGGATGATCGGGTTGGAGGGCGACGACCTCGTCTTCGTTGCCGGTGACAAGCCGATGGATGCCGCCGTCCCGGAGCAGTGGCGCGGTGCCGCTGAAGGCACATTGATCGAGACTTGTCCTGCCGCCGCGAGCGTTATGGCCGAGATTGCCGAGCGGCTCACAGGTCAAGGCGGCGCGGCGCTGGTGGTGGATTATGGCGCGGCGAAACTCATTCCCGGCTCAACCCTGCAAGCGATCCGTGCGCATCAAAAGGTCGATGTCTTTGCCACGCCGGGTGAGGCAGACCTGACCGCGCATGTCGATTTTGGCCAGCTAAGCGAGACGGCGGAGCAGCACGGTGCGAATGTCATGGGGTTGACCACGCAGGGGCAATGGCTGAGCGCGCTCGGGATCGATGCGCGGCTGGAGGCATTGCAGCGGCAATCGCCAGAAAATGCGGCCAAGCTTCAACGACAAAGAGACCGGCTGGTGGAGGCCGGGCAAATGGGTGAGCTGTTCAAGGTCATAGGCCTGTCGGGCGGCGGCTGGCCCAAGCATGGCGCCGGCTTTTGAGCGGGTTGTAACCACTGGCGCTCCGCCTGCGAATGCTCTTTTATAACCGTGCCTATAATTTTGGAGAATATGATGCAGCTGCGCTTTGCTATCGTCGCCCCCGTTCTGGCTGCCATCGCGGCGACTGCCAGCCCGGCCTACGCCGCTGATCCGATCTCGGGGCGCTGGGTTACGGAAGATAAAGATGCGGTCGTTTCTATTGGCAAATGCGGTGCAACCACCTGCGGCAGGATCGCACGTTTTCTTATCACTCCGCCTGATGGGGCCGATCAGCGTGATATTTACAATCCTGACAAAGCAAAGCGGAACCGCAAGCTGCTGGGCCTGCCAATCCTGACCAGTTTCAAACAAGATGGCGATGTTTGGCGCGGACGCATTTACGATCCAAATGATGGCAAAAGCTATCGTTCAGTCTTGCGCCGCAAAAGCGCGAACGTCTTGGAAGTGAAGGGATGTATCGGCCCATTTTGCCAAACACAGCTGTGGCGTAAAGCGCGCTAGTCTAAGCCTAGTTCAACGGCCAATTGCTCAGCCGCCTCTTTCGGGCTGAGCTTATCCTCTTGCCGGTCGACGGCGAAGTTCGCCTCGCGCATGGCATCGACGCTGATGGCTCCGATCAACGGTTCAAGCACCGCCAGAAGCGCCGCATCATTCGCCCGGCGCGGCGAAATCATCAGCATCGCATCATAGCTGGGCAAAGCCTCGCGTGGGTCGTCCAGCACCACGAGCCGGTCCGCCGCAATGCGCCCGTCGGAGGTGTAGGCGCTGATCACATCGGCCTCGCCAGAGGTCAGTGCATTGTACATGAAGGTTGGCGAGAAATTGCGCGTTTGGCCAAAGCGCATGCCATAGGCATCGCGCACCGCGATCCATTCTGGGCGTTCGAAGAATTCGGGATCGCCGCCAACCGTTAGCTGAGGGGCGACACGGACCAAATCCTCCAGCGAGGTGAGGCCCAATTCCGCTGCGCGATCTTCGCGCATGGCGAAGGCATAGGCGTTCTCAAACCCCAGCCGCCCGAGCACGAGCACGCCGTTCTCCTCCGCCTCCCAGTCCTTGATGGTCTGGTACATCGCCTCGCGCCCTGGATTGTCGGTGCGTTTCAAATTGTTGGTCCAGATCGTGCCGGTGTAATCGACCGAGATATCGATCGCTGAGCTGGTGACCGCATTGTGCACCACGGCCGAGCCCAGGCCGTCGCGGTATTCAACTGCATAGCCCGCCGCCTCCAGCCGCGATCCGATCAATTGCGCGAGGATGTATTGCTCGGAGAATTGCTTCGACGCGATGATGATCATGTCTTCCTTTGTCCCGCCGAATTGCACGCTGAGCGCTGCGACAATACCAGCGGCAACCGCGATCAGCCCGCTGCCCCACATGACTTTCGATCGGCGGGCAAGGCCGCGCTCGATCAGGCCAAGCAAATTGTCCGCGATCAGCGCCAGAGCCGCGCTGGCAAAACAGCCTGCCAGCACCAGCGCCCAGTTCTGCGTTTGCAGCCCGGCAAAGATCGGATCGCCCAGACTGGGCTGGCCAATCGTGGTGGAGAGCGTGGCCGCGCCAATGGTCCATACACTGGCGGTGCGAATGCCGGCCATGATGAAGGGTGCGGATAGCGGGGCCTCGACCATGCGCAATTTCTGCCAGCTGGTCATGCCGACGCCGTCGGCCGCCTCCAGCACGCCGGGATCGAGATTGGCCTGTGCGGTCACGGCATTGCGCAGGATCGGCAGCAGCGCATAGAGCGCGAGCGCGAGCAGCGCAGGTAGGAAGCCAAGCGTGGGTAGGCCTTCGCCAAATACGGCGCGTAAGGAAAGCAGGATTGGGAAGAACAGTGCGAGCAATGCCAACGCCGGGATGGTCTGAACGAGGCTCGCAAAGCCCAATGCGACCCGTGCGACAGGGCGCGAGCGGCTGGCCCAGACTGCGAGCGGCAGAGCAACCGCAATGCCAAGGCCAATCGCGCTGGCCGCTAGCACGATATGCGCAGTCAGCTTGTCGCCAAGGCCAAAGAGTATGTCGAGAAATTCGCTCACTTTGGCTCGCTCGCCTCCATCGCTGCGAGCTTTTCCGCTTGCTGGCGCGGCACCGCGACGAGGCCTTGCGCGGTGTCTCCGCCTTTGCCCGCAAGTAGGGCGCGCGGCGTTTCATCGGCAACAATCGCGCCGGTCTCCATTACCAGCACCCGGTCCGCCAGCAGCAGAGCCTCGGCCATATCGTGGGTCACCATGATGGTGGTGAGGCCGAGGCGCTTATGCAGCTCTCTGACCGTTTCGCCCAGGGCATCGCGCGTGATCGGATCGAGCGCGCCAAACGGCTCATCCATCAGCAGCAATTCCGGCTCAATCGCTAGCGCACGGGCGACGCCGACCCGCTGGCGCTGACCGCCAGACAGCTCGTCCGGCATTCTATTCGCCATTGCGCCTTCCAGTTCCACCAGTTCGAGCAGCTGCGTGATGCGCTGTGCGTCCAAAGTCTCACCCGCGAGGCGCGGACCGATTGCGATGTTCTCTCCCACGCGCAGATGTGGGAACAGGCCGATCCCTTGAAAGACATAGCCGATCCGGCGGCGCAGAGCCGCTGGCGGCTGAGCGGTGACATTATCGCCCGCGAATAGCACTTTGCTTAGCGCTCGGCACTTCCAAAGTGTTGACCATTTTGAGGAGCGTCGATTTGCCAGATCCGGATGCCCCGACCAAAGCGACGAAGCTGCCCTTGGCGATCTCGAGGTCAACTGAACCCACCGCGATCACATCGCCGTATTGGCGACTGGCGCCCTCAAATTTCAGCAAGGTAGGTGAGGTGATGGCTTAACCCTCACCCTCGCCTTCGGCATTGTCCGCCACGTCGTTATCTTGGGCAGGGACTGCTGGCGCGATATAGGTCACGCGTCTCAGCTCAATCGCTCGGCCCGTCCCATCGACGGTGCGCATGTTGCCTTCATCATCCACCGCGCCGGTTGACCAGCATTCTCCGCGCACTTGCTCGCCCGCAGGGATCAGGCACAGCCGCGCATCCTCGCGCCGTTCCCAACTGCCCTGCTGCACGGGATCGCCATTGCGAAAATCGCGGTACGTGCCATCGGGGTCAAAGAATGTGGTGTAGACCGCGCCGTCTGTTCCAATTGCGACCCAGCCGGTTTTCGCCATTGGCGCATCGTTGGATACTGCAGTCGGTGCGGAGCTATTGCTCGGTGTTTCAGAGGCCGTATCTGCACCATCAGAGCTGCTGTCCTCCGCTGGTGCGCAGGCGGCGAGCGTGAAAGACAGGCCGCCGACGAAAAGGCTGAATGTGCGTGATCGTAAGAGCATGGCAAGGAGCCTACTGGGTTAGGCGCTCTCGCGGAACACTTATTGTGATGATCAGGCCGCTTTTCTGCCAGTCCTGGGTCATGGAGCCGCCCAATTGATGATCGATGGCCATGCTGATCAAGCGCGAGCCAAAGCCGGTTTCCTGCGGCTCGGCAGTTTTAGGTCCGCCAATTTCGCTCCATGTGATTGTGACATCATTGCCAGTTTGTCTGATATCAATCGCCACCCGGCCTGCGGGAACGCTAAGCGCGCCATATTTGGCGGCATTGGTTGCCAGCTCGTGGAATATCAGTGCCAGAGGTGTCGCCGCGCCCCCTCCAAAGTCGACATTATCGCCGGCAATGCTGACGACATCAGAGCTGTCCGCGCCGTATGGGGCCATCAATACGCGCAACAAATCGGCCAGCGTTTCGCCGCGGCTTCCGCTGACCGGCATGGCGAATTCCTGTGCCCGGGCGAGCGCGCGAAGATTGGTGTTGAGTTCTTCGGCGAATTTCTGATTGGCATCATCCCCGCGCGACCGCAGTGAGATCAGTCCGGTGATCACCGAAAAGATGTTCTTGATCCGGTGCGCCAGCTCGCCCGCAAGTAACTCGCGCTCTTGCGACATCCGGTAACGATCGTCGATGTCGGTCAGCGTGCCAAACCAGCGCGCAGTGGCCGGATCATCGGTCGACGGAACTGCGCGCGAGATGACATAGCGGTAAGAGCCATCGGCCTGGCGCAGGCGCCACTCATCGGCAAATTCGCTGGCGGTCGCCATGGCCTTTTGGAACTTAGCCAAGGACGCTTCGAAGTCGTCAGGGTGAATGAATGCGCGCCAATCATCCACGCCGCTGGGCGGCGCGCCTCCGGTTACCTCTGTGAAACGCGCGTTGAAATTGTCAAACACTGGGCCGGGCGCAGCCGACCAGGCGATATCGGGCACGCCGTCGAGGATGAACTGCACGCGCTCTGCGCTTTCCTTAAGCTCAAAGACGGCCAGATGCGCCTGCCGGTGCGCCTCTAAGCGTCGCTTTACCGCGTCGGCCAGCACGATCAGTCCGCCGCGCTGCAACTCTGACAGACCTTGCGAGCGTGCGTCCGTGTCGGTCACGCATAGGGCGCCCATCGGCGCGCCTTCGGACGAGATCAGCGGTGCCCCCACATAATAGCGTAGGTGCGAGGCCTCACGCACCAAAGCATAGTCCTGGAACCGCGCGTCATGGGCTGCATCGAGCACTTCCAGCAGATCATCGCCGAGCATGGTTTGTGCGCAAAAACTGGTCGAACGCGGGGTTTCGGTTATGTCCAGCCCTTCACTGGCGATAAAGCGCTGCCGCTCTTCCTCGACCAGGCTGACCGATGCCGACGGAGCGTCGCATAATTTCGCGGCAAACTTGACCAAACGCACCAATTCCGGATCGCCGCTCACACCGTCCAGATCGAAGCTCGCCAGCACGCGTAGTCGGCTGCGCTCTTCGCAAAACTCCTTTGCGGGAGACTGGTCAGATGGCCAGGGGGGCGAGTCCAAAAGTGTCAGGGAACAGGTCCTTTCAGGCCTCACATACAGTAATCACGTCTGAGCTCAAATTGAGGTTCAGCACCGAGGGAAGCGTGCTTAGAGAGTTTGCGCTTAGGCCGCGCAATGATATGGCGAGTGGAACATATTATTTCACGCAAGGTAATGAAAAATGCGCGCCACCCCAGACTTTGATTTTCAGCTCGGCGAAGCGGCCGAGATGATCCGCGACAGCGTTGGCCGTTTTGCCGATGAGCAGATCATGCCGCTGGCAGAAAAGGCCGACCGCGAAGACTGGTTCCCGCGCGAATTGTGGCAGCTAATGGGTGAGCTGGGCCTGCACGGGTTGACCGTCGATGAAGCCGATGGCGGACTTGGGCTCGGATATCTGGAGCATGTTATCGCGGTTGAGGAAGTCAGCCGAGCGTCGGCCAGCGTTGGCCTGTCTTACGGCGCGCATTCCAACCTGTGCATCAATCAGATCCGCCGGTGGGGCAATGAAGAGCAAAAGGCGAAATATCTGCCCGGATTGATCAGCGGCGAGCATGTCGGATCGCTGGCGATGAGCGAAGCGAGCGCTGGGTCGGACGTGGTCTCAATGAAGCTGAAGGCTGAAGCTGTTCAGGGCGGATATGTGCTCAATGGCACCAAGTTCTGGATCACCAATGCACCAGAGGCGGACACTTTGGTGGTCTATGCTAAAACCGACGGCAATGCGGGCTCGCGCGGGATCACAGCCTTTCTGATCGAAAAGGGTGATGCAGGTTTCTCCATCGGTCAGAAGATCGACAAGGTCGGCATGCGCGGTTCACCCACGTCAGAGCTGGTTTTTGACGATTGTCATATTCCAGAAGACCGCGTGATGGGGCCGGTGAACGGCGGCGTCGGCGTGCTGATGAGCGGGCTGGATTACGAGCGCGTGGTGCTCGCTGGGCTTCAGCTAGGCATTATGCAGGCCTGCCTCGATTGCGTCATTCCCTATCTTCGCGAGCGCAAGCAGTTTGGCAAGCCAATCGGCAGCTTCCAATTGATGCAGGCCAAGGTTGCCGACATGTATGTCGCACTGCAATCGGCGCGGAGCTACACCTATGCCGTGGCCAAGGCGTGCGATGGCGATCAGACCACCCGGTTTGATGCCGCGGGCGTGATCCTGCTAGCGAGTGAAAATGCGTTCCGCGTGGCGGCTGAAAGCGTGCAAGCGCTGGGCGGAGCGGGCTACACCAAGGATTGGCCGGTGGAGCGCTATATGCGCGATGCGAAGCTGCTCGATATCGGCGCTGGCACGAACGAAATTCGCCGGATGCTGATCGGGCGCGAACTGATTGGGGCGGCTGGGTGAATCCAATCAATACAATTTGGTAAAAGCGGAGAGTGCTATGTCTAAAAAATTCTTAGTATCAGCTATTTGCAGCCTCGGAATACTACAGGTGTCAACGGGCCTTGCAGCACAGCCTGCTTCGCTTGATCCCTCACAAAGTGCCAGAGTCGCGCAGCTTGCTAGTGCGGGAGATTGCCAGAAGATCATGGCGCAAATTGTCGAGCATGAAAAACAGATCGCAGCAATTGATGCCAGAGATGAGGTGAGTGGTTCTGGGGGACACCCACAAACAGTGCGCGCTATCTGGATGAACAGTCGATGGCTCGCGATAAACTCAGGAATAATGTTGTTGAATGCCAAAGGCTGCCCAATGCCTAGCTTGGCTTCCTGAACCGTCTGATTTTACCGAAGCGGCGATGGAATGTGCCCGTATACGTTCTAATCGACGGAAACCAGACCCACGCTGTGATCAATCCCAATGGAGGCGCTCTGCTCAATGACCGCACCCACTCTCACATCCAAGCTCGATATGGAAAGCCCTGAGGCGAAAGTGCGGGCGGAGCGCAATCGCGGGCTTGCAACCGATCTACGCGAATACGTGGCAAAGGCCGCGCTTGGCGGGTCAGAACGCAGCCGAGAGCGGCATGTGTCGCGCAGCAAATTCCGCGATGCGGGCAGCACAGCGGAATCGATCATTGTAAAGGGCTTGGGGGACGACGCTTGATCGGAACGTCAATCTGGCTGTTGCTGTCGGCCGCGGTGATGGCGATCACTGCGATTTTGCACTCGACCGGCGGGGTGAACTCGGTGCTTGGTCCCATGCTTGAAGGCGGCAACCCGCATCCTGACATGGAAATCGCTCCCATCCTTCTGCGCTATCTGTGGCACGCGCTGTCCGCCTTTATGATCTTGAGCGCCGCCGCCGTGGCCTGGCCAGACACACCGCGCGGACTGGTGGTGCTGATTGGATTGTTCTGGATCGCCCTGGGTCTAGCGGATATTGCGACCTCTCATTTCAAACACCCCGGCTGGATACCCATGGCGGTTGCCGGAATTCTCGCCCTGATCGGAGCTTGCAGATGACCGCCCCTGTGTTGACGTCAAAAATCGACTGCGATGCGCCAGAGGCGAAGGCGCGCGCCGCTCATAACCGGGCGCTGGCGAGCGATCTGCGTGCGAGCGTTGCGCAGGCTGCCCTGGGCGGATCAGAGCGCAGCCGAGAGCGCCATGTGTCGCGCGGCAAATTGCTGCCAAGGGAACGGGTTGAACGCCTGCTCGATCCCGGTTCGCCATTCCTTGAGATCGGCCAGCTCGCCGCCAATGGTCTTTACGATACCGATATTCCCGGCGCCGGCATGATCGCGGGGATTGGCCGCGTGTCGGGCCGTCAGGTGATGATCGTGTGCAATGACGCGACCGTGAAGGGTGGCACCTATTATCCGATGACAGTCAAAAAGCACCTTCGTGCGCAGGAAATCGCGCAGGAGAACCGCCTGCCGTGTATCTATTTGGTCGATAGCGGCGGGGCCAACCTGCCGCATCAGGCCGAGGTCTTTCCAGACCGCGATCACTTTGGCCGGATATTCTTCAACCAGGCCAACATGAGCGCGTCTGGCATTCCGCAAATCGCCTGCGTCATGGGCAGCTGCACCGCAGGCGGCGCCTATGTACCGGCGATGTCGGACGAGACGGTGATTGTGCGAGAGCAGGGCACGATCTTCCTCGCAGGTCCACCGCTGGTGAAGGCGGCGACGGGCGAAGAAATCACCGCCGAAGATCTGGGCGGCGGCGATTTGCATGCCAAGAAATCCGGCGTGGTCGATCATCTGGCCGAAAATGATGAGCACGCGCTGACGATTGTGCGCGACATCATCTCGCACCTTGGCGAAAACACAGGAGCCGCAAGCGATATTGCGAGCAAAGACCCGCGCCCGCCAAAGTTCGACGCGGACGAGCTTTACTCTGTCGTGCCGGATGATGTGCGCGCGCCCTATGATGTGAAAGAGATCATCGCACGGCTGGTCGATGGCAGCGAGTTTCACGAGTTCAAAGCGCATTACGGCAGCACTTTGGTGTGCGGGTTTGCGCATATCTGGGGCACGCCGGTCGCGATCCTGGCCAACAACGGTGTGCTGTTTTCCGAAAGCGCGCAAAAGGGCGCGCACTTTATCGAGCTGGCGCAGCAACGCCGCATTCCGTTGTTGTTCCTGCAGAATATTTCCGGCTTTATGGTCGGCGGCAAATATGAAGCGGAGGGCATCGCCAAGCATGGCGCGAAGCTGGTGACGGCAGTTGCGACAGCGACCGTGCCCAAGATCACCGTGGTGATCGGTGGGTCTTTCGGTGCTGGCAATTACGGCATGTGCGGGCGGGCATACTCTCCGCGTTTCCTGTTCACCTGGCCAAATGCGCGGGTCAGCGTGATGGGCGGAGAGCAGGCTGCGTCGGTGCTCGCCACGGTTCACCGCGATGCTGACAAATGGTCCGACGATGAAGCCGAGGCGTTCAAGGCCCCGATCCGCCAGAAATATGAGGATGAGGGCAATCCCTACTACGCGACCGCGCGCCTGTGGGATGATGGGGTAATCGACCCCGCTCAGACCCGCGACGTTCTGGGTCTAGCCTTCGCCGCGACGCTCGAAGCGCCGATTCCAGAGCGCCCAAGCTTTGGTGTGTTCAGGATGTGATTCATGAAATTCTGGACGGAGAATGTCGGGCTTGAGGGTTTGACAGAGCAGCAATTGCGTTGCGCTCTTGATTCCGAAAAGGTGTCGGATGGGTGGATCGCTCAGCTTGAGAAGACTGAGAAGGACTACCTCCACACTATGGCGTTTATAAAACCTTCGGGGGAAGTGGGTTTCTATCTTGAGCGCCGTGGGCCGAATCCAAACCAATGGTATCGGGGCGTTACACCGGACCGCCCGAAACACATCTTCCCGAGGCATTGGTGGCAGTTTTGGGCCAAGGACATCGAAATTCACTTGTTTGGGCGTGAAGAGATGATCGATGCCTTTTGCCAATTTTTGGATGGTGAGAGCCAACCTGATAAGGCTAAGTGGGAAGAGATTCCTCCAAGCTATCGGGACTGACTGTCTTTGGCTGAAACCATCCCTCTCCCCCTTGCGTAACTGCCTACAATAAGGGCACAACGCCCTCACCCAGTTGCTGGGGGAGAGAGAATTGACCGAAACCATACCGAGCAAAGAGCTGCGCAAGCCGACGATCCTCTCGCGGATCGTGCGCCGCATCATCCTGCTGATCTACAATTGGAACGGCTGGAAAGTCATCAGCCCGCTGCCCAAAGACATAAAGAAATATGTCATCGCGGGCGCGCCGCACACCTCCAATTGGGATTTCGTCTTCTTCGCTGGTGCGACCGATGTTGAACAGGTGAAGTCGAACTTCATGGGCAAGCACACTCTGTTCCAGGGGATCATGCGCAATTTCATGCTCGATATGGGCGGCATTCCGGTCGACCGCACCAAGAGCAACAGTGCGGTTGAGCAAGTCGCCGAGGAATTTGCCGCGCGCGAAGAGCTGGCGCTGGTGATGGCAGCGGAGGGCACACGTTCTTCCGATGGCAAATGGAAGTCCGGCTTTTATCACATCGCTCAGGCCGCCGGTGTGCCGATTGTTCCGGCCTATGCCGACAATGAGAAGAAGACGATTGGCTTTGGCCCACCGATGATCCCAAGCGGGAATTACGGCGAAGACTTGATGAAAATCGCTGAGTGGCTGCTGTCGAAAATCCCTGACTATCCGCGCTATAAAGTGCTGGAGGCTCAGGCCCAGGCCATCATTGATGGCAAGAACGACGTCTGATTACGGTCGAATGAAACTGCCCGGCGCATAATTTACCAATCCAACCTGCAAAAGTGCTGCCTTATGCCTTTAACACGCCTCGGTGCGCCCCTACATAAGCGTCAGGATTAGGAGGGTAGTCCAGATGCCGTTGACCAAGGATACAATCGAGAGCGAGCGCGAACGAATTGCGCAGCTTGCGCTTGACCTGGTGGATCAGCGCGGCAGCGCAATCGAAATGCAGACCGTGGTCTTGGAAACCGGCCTGTCGCGCGCACGTTTCGATGAGATTTTCGAGAATGAAGATGACTTCTTTGATGCGGTCGCGGCGCATTGGCTGAAGCCGAATAATGCCGCGATTGAAGAAGTGATGGCCAGTGACCTGCCGCCCAATCGCAAGATATATGAGTTTTTCCGTCGCCGGTTTGTGATCTCGCGCGATCGCTACCACGAGAACCCGGCCTATTTCGAGATCCTGTGTGAGTTGGGCGCGGAAAATTTCGAACGCATTCGCTCGCATATTGATCTTGCCGATCACTATCTGTGTGAATTGATTGCCGAGGCTCAGGTTGATGGCTTCTTTGCCGGGCTGGAGATTGATGAGGCACTGTCGCTGATCAATCAGATGGTCAGCATCTACACCATGCCCGATGCTCTGGTAATGCTGGGCGATAAGCTGACCGAAGAAAAGCTTGCACGGATCGTCGACACTATCTTTGTCGGATTGTCTGGCGAAGCGGGTGGTTCAGCGGGCGGGGTCAACACGATCAGGATAGCGACATAGGCTGGATCGTGGCCTAGCGCTGCCAGCGAACGTCAATCCTTACGGTCCCTAAATTGCAGCACATTGTTGGGGCGCGGCAGGGGGCTGCGCGGTTTGCTTTTGTCAGACAGCGCATATTTCAGGCTCGCCCCGATCATCAGCGTGGATGTCGCAATCAGGGCCGCCGCCCAGAACCAATGCGGCAGCCACAGCGCCGCTTCAATTGCGCCGGTATCCGACAGCATGGGATTGCCGCCGATCACCGTGCGCTCGGTAAACAGATAGTCGAAATCACGCAGCATACTCATCGCTGCCAGCATGCCGAGAAATTGCAGTGCAAAGCGGGCGAGTCCATCGGGCGCGCGCCACGCGATCACGCCGATCAGCGCGCCGACCAGTGGCAGCATCGCCAGACCCACGCCGGAGCGGACATAGAACACGGTGGAGATCGCGATTGCTCCAGCCAGCGCGAGGAGAGCTAGCCGCCAATATTTCGCATTGGCGCTGGCCAGGATCAACGCCGCGCCAACCACGCTGGGCGCCAACGGACCGCCAGCGGCAATCGCGGCTCTGGTGAAGGGGCCAGGCATCACTGTCGAGGCGGCTTTCGGCGACGCCCGATCCATCGGCATAGATCAGCAGTCGCTCAAATTCCTGACCGGTCAAAATCGCGGTCATCCCGTGGCCCATTTCGTGGAACCATGTGGTGAGGATTGAGAATGGATAGATGATGTAATTGCCAAACGGCAGTGCCGGGATGAACAGGATCACGACCACCGCCAGAATGAGCCGCCCGACCTGCTCGGCCTGACTGCCGGGTTTCACCACAGACTGCATTACTGGGCTCTATCCGATATTGCTGGGCTGTCTCTCACCCGCACAACATGGGCAGGATACACGCATATTTCAATCCATCACTGCATCGACTCAGGCGGCGGGTGAGGCCGGAGCGCTCTCCTCGCCCTCGGCGCGCTGTTCCTGTAGGATTGACCAGCTGGCAAGGAAAAGTCCCGCGACCAGCGGGCCGAGAACGATGCCGGAAAAGCCTGCAAAAGCGATCCCGCCCAATGTCGTAACCAGAATGATCCAATCGGGAATGCCGGTGTCGCGGCCCACCAGAATGGGGCGCAGCACATTATCGGCCATGCCGATTACCAATGCTCCGGAAAACAGCACGAATACGCCCTGCCATATCTCACCAACCGCTAGCAGATAAATGGCTGCCGGCAGCCACACCAGCGCCGTGCCGACCGCCGGGATCAACGACAGGATCGCCATCACTACGCCGAAGAGGATGGCCGAGGGAATGCCTGCGATCCAGAATGTGATCGCGCCCAATGCTCCTTGGACCACACCAACGACTAACGAGCCTTTGACTGTGGCGCGGACAATAGAGAGGAAGCGCTCTGCTAACCGGTCCGCGATCGGCCGCTCCAATGGCAGGCTGGAGAGGATTGTCTCGCCCACCCGCTTGCCATCACGCAGCAGGAAAAATGTCACATACAGCCCGATGGTGAAGCTGAGGAAAAAGCCGAGCGCGCCGCCACCCACGGCGACCGCTTGGCGTGCGATAATCCCGGCGCTTTCGCCGATCACCTCCTGCGCCCGGGCCTGAAGATTGGAAAGGTCGGTCCAACCGGACGTTTCCAGATTCTCACGGATCGATAATGGAATTGCGGTGTATACCGTGTTGAACCATGCGGCGATGTCGATCTCGCCATTTTGGAATGCGGCGACGACACTTGCTGCCTCGTCGATCACCAATCCGCCGATAAACATCGCAGGCAGCAGCACCGCAAAGGTGATGATCAGCATGGTGATCCCGGCGGCGGGGTTCATCCGTCCGCCAACGCGTGCCAGAACCCAGCGGTGCAGCGGGCGAAACATAACCGCGGCCAGCGCCGCCCACAGCAGTGGGTTAAAAAACGGCCAGACAATCACCAGCAGCAGGACGGTGACAGCGGCGACCAGCAATAGGAAACTGGACTGCTCTAGCGGGGTTTTGTGATGGGCTTCGCTCATAGCGTTCCATCTCGGCCAAAACACGGGCGGTTTCAAGAGTCTCCGCGCCATAAGGCCCGCCAGCGATGATGGATGGGTAAGGGTTTTAGAAGCCGCGGATCGGCTCCGTTAACCCCTACACATCCAGGTTTGCGACGTTCAGAGTCCCAAGCGGTTCTTGAAGTCGTCAGACATCAAGGTTCGCGACGTTGAGAGCGTTGTCCTGAATGAATTCGCGGCGCGGCTCCACCACATCACCCATCAGGCGGGTGAAAATCTCATCCGTTACGTCCGCGTCTTCGACTTTTACCTGCAGCAACACGCGCGCCTCTGGATCAAGCGTGGTTTCCCACAATTGCTCCGCGTTCATCTCTCCCAGACCTTTATAGCGGCTGATCGAGAGGCCTTTGCGGCCAGCGGTCAGAACCGCATCTAGCAGTTCTGTCGGGCGGGTGATCGCATCATCGCTGCTGGCGGCGACCGGCGTGTCATCACCGCTCTCTTCGCTTGCATCATCGCTATCGCTGGCAGTGGATTTGATCAGCACGTTGGGTGTCTCGTAAACATCTGCCTCTTCGCCAGCGACGCTGTGCATTTTGCGCGCCTCGGCGCTTTCGAGGAACTTCGCCTCAAACAAATGCGCATCGGTGACGCCGCGCCACAACCGCTCAAAGGCAATGCTGCCATCTTCGGTACGGCGCGCGCTCCATTTCGCGTCCGCATCGCCGGATTGCAGGCGCGCAGCGGCTTTATCGAGCGCGGCGCCAGAGCCAAGATCATCGGGATTGAACACCCCGGCGAGCGCCATCGCCTCGATAATGGCGGAGTTATAGCGGCGCGGCGCAAAGGCGATAAGATTGCGCATGCGAAGCGCGTGATCGACCAGCGCCTCCAGCTCATTGCCGCTGCGCTGCGTGCTGCCGCTGTCTAGCACGCGGCCCTGCAATCCGCCTTGGATCAGATAACGATCAAGCTCGCGGTCATCCTTGAGGTAGACCTCACTTCGGCCCTTCGCGACCTTGTACAGCGGCGGCTGAGCGATGAAGAGGTGTCCGGCTTTTACGATCTCTGGCATTTGCCGGTGGAAGAAGGTGAGCAGCAGGGTGCGGATATGCGCGCCGTCGACGTCGGCATCGGTCATGATCACGATTTTGTGATAGCGCAGCTTCTCAAGGTTGAACTCATCGCGAATGCCGGTGCCCATCGCCTGGATCAGTGTGCCGACCTCTTTCGATGAGATGATCCGGTCAAACCGCGCGCGCTCCACATTGAGGATCTTACCTTTGAGCGGAAGGATCGCCTGGGTCTTGCGGTCGCGGCCTTGCTTGGCAGAGCCGCCAGCGGAATCGCCTTCCACCAGGAACAGTTCGGCCTTGGTCGCGTCGCGTTCCTGACAATCGGCGAGCTTGCCGGGCAGGGATGCAACGGACATCGCGCCCTTGCGGCTCATCTCACGGGCGCGTTTGGCAGCTTCGCGAGCGGCGGCGGCATCGATGATCTTTTGGACGATGATTTTCGCTTCGGCTGGGTTTTCCTCCAGCCATTCGGTCATCTTCTCACCCATCAGCGATTCCAGCGGCTGGCGCACTTCAGAGCTGACCAGCTTGTCTTTCGTTTGTGAGGAGAACTTCGGATCAGGCAATTTGACGCTGACAATCGCGGTCAGGCCCTCGCGCATATCCTCGCCCGACAGGCTGACCTTCTCTTTTTTGAGCAGGCCGCTGGCCGCTGCGTAATTGTTGAGCGTCCGGGTCAGCGCCGCGCGGAAGGCGGCGAGGTGCGTGCCGCCATCGCGCTGAGGAATGTTGTTGGTAAAGGTGAGGACGTTCTCGTAATAGCTGTCGTTCCACTCCAGCGCGACGTCGATCCCAATGCCCTCTTTCTCTGCCGAGACAGAGATAGGATTGGTGATCAGCGCCTCTTTATTGCGATCAAGATAGCGCACGAATGCGGCGATCCCGCCTTCGTAAAACAGATCATGCTCCAGCACTTCCTCGCCGCGATTGTCGCGCAGCAGAATGCGCACGCCGGAGTTCAGGAAGGCAAGCTCGCGGTAGCGGTGCTCCAGCTTGTCAAAATCGAACACGGTGACGTTTTTGAACGTCGTCTCGCTGGCCATAAAGGTCACACGGGTGCCCTTCTTAAAGCCATTGTCGTCCGGGTTCTGATCAACCTTGGGTGCGTCGCCCAGCACTTCCAGGCTTTTCACCGCATCGCCGTGCTCAAAGCGCATCCAGTGCTCTTTGCCATCGCGCCAGATCTTCAGCTCAAGCCATTCTGACAGAGCGTTGACCACGGAAACGCCCACGCCGTGCAGGCCGCCAGAAACCTTATAGGCATTGTCGTCAGAGGTGTTTTCGAACTTACCGCCCGCGTGCAGCTGGGTCATGATGACCTCGGCGGCGGACACGCCCTCTTCCTTGTGCATGCCAACGGGAATGCCGCGGCCATTGTCCTCTACGGAAACGCTGCCATCGGCGTTGAGCTCTATCAGTACGAGGTCGCAATGCCCCGCCAGCGCTTCGTCAATTGCGTTGTCCGATACCTCAAACACCATGTGGTGCAGGCCCGACCCGTCATCGGTGTCGCCGATATACATGCCAGGGCGTTTGCGCACCGCATCAAGGCCTTTCAGAACCTTGATCGAATCGGCGCCATATTCGCCCTGCTGTTTTTCCGGCCTGGAGCCGGTTTCAGGAGTGTTTTCGGGTGTTTCTGGGGTGTTCTCATCCATGCCTATCATATAGGCGCTCTGCGGGCGAACCCCAAGCTTTTGCCGCCCCTGGAAGGGGCTTTTCCACCAACCATTTTTGCCCATGCAAATCGCGGCCTGCCGGTGTGCCAAAACCGGCCACTTGCATTTCTCTCTATCTTAAGATAGTTAGCTATCTAATCAAATATTGGAGGTGAGAGATGGCGGTTTCGCGCAGAGGCATTTTGGCCGCAGGTTTAGGCGGAATGGCATTGGTGGCAGCAGGCGGGGCTTGGCGGGTTACGCGCACGCCGCAAACCGCCTTTGGCCCATGGGATCTCGATCCTACTCCACCGCAGGATGTGAGGCTCGATGCGTTCCGGCATGCGATCCTGGCGCCCAATCCGCACAATCGCCAACCGTGGGTGATCCAGTTGATTGGTGAAGACGAAGCGATAATCACCACTGATCTGTCACGCGATCTGCCGATTACCGATCCGTTTGATCGCCAAATAACCATCGGTTTTGGGACATTCCTGGAAACCGCACGTATCGCCGCGGCCCAACGCGGGGTGGAGATGACGATCGATCCTTTCCCCGAAGGCGATAGCCCAAGCGCGCTCGACACGCGCCCGATTGCGCGTCTTACTTTCGCGCCCAGCACCGCGCCGCAAGGCGATCTGTTGTTCCCGCAAATCGTTCGGCGCCGCTCCAACAAAGAGGAATATGATTTAGGGCGGAAGGTCGCGCGCAAAGATCTGGAAGCGATCACCGCATCGGGCGGATCATTCTCCAACGATAGCGCATTCCTTGATCAGCTACGTGCAGAGATCGTTGCCGGCATTGAGACCGAGATGACGACCCACGCCGCCAATATGGAGAGCGTCGAACTGATGCGGATTGGTCATGCAGAGGTGGATGCAAATCCAGATGGGATCGAATTGCACGGCCCGATGATCGAAGCTGGTGAGCTGACGGGTTTCGTGACCCGCGCAGACTTGGCCGACCCGCAAAGCTCCGGCTTTCAGCAAGGGCTCGATATGATGCGCCGAACCTATGGCTCTATCCCAGCGTTGATCTGGATCACAACGCCAGGCAATTCGCGCGCCGACCAACTTGAGGCGGGTCGCCAATATGTTCGGGCGAATTTGCAGGCCACCGCGTTGAGCCTGGGCATGCACCCGATGAGCCAGAGCTTACAGGAATATGCCGAGGTTCAGCCGATGTACCGCCGCGTACACAGCCTTTTGGGTGCAAGCGGGGCAGAGCGGGTTCAGATGCTGGCGCGGGTGGGCTATGGACCAGTGACAGGCCCGGCACCGCGCTGGCCGTTGGAGACCCGTTTGGCATGACCTCGTCCGACCAGCTTGCATTTGGTGTGTTCACCGAAATCGGGATCATTGATCAGCTGGCCAGCCATGCCTTCACACAGGTCTTGCCGCGCAGCATGAGCATCGCGCAGTTCGGTATCCTCAATCACTTTGTCCGCTTGGGCCATGAATATCGCACTCCCGCGCAATTGGCCGAGGATTTTCAGGTCAGCCGCCCAACCATGAGCAACACCTTGTCTCGTTTAGAGCGGTCGGGATTGGTCGAGATCACGGCAAACCCAGACGATGGGCGCGGAAAACGGGTGAGCATCACGGACAAGGGACGATCCATGCGCGAACAATGCATCGCCGGATTGGCCGCTCCGATTGCGGATACGAATGCTCAAGTGCCGCCAGAATTGCTCGAGAAAATCCACCCACTCTTGACGCAACTGCGCGAGATTATGGACCAGATGCGAAATTAGGATCCCGCTAGACGATTCCGTCGCCGCCGCGACTATCGCTGCGCTGGAAAGGCGAGCCGGAAATGCACTGACCCTCGCCAGATCGTGCGATGCAATAGCGGAGCAAGTGCAGCGCGAGCTTCCTCGCTGAATTGGCTTTTATAGCAATCAATTGCGCTCGCGGCGGCTTCCACATCTTGAGGCTGATAACTCAGCCGGTCGGTCACGAGGTTGGGGGCCGTGGTGGCCCAGGCTTCAAATTCTGGCAGATCAGGGCGCGATCCGGCGGGAATGGCAGAATAGAGCAGGTCTGGTCGGCGCCCTTCCATTCCCTGCACAACCTGCGTGACAGCCGCGCTGATCATGCGGTGGTCGCCGTGACCATACCCGCCATCCGGCCCCCAGGTCATAATCACTTGCGGGCGCTTTTGCGCGACGATCACGGTAATCTTGGCGAGCGCTTGGCGCGATGCGCTGTTGGGATCGCGCGGTTGATCAGCCAATGTGCCATCGCCCAAATCCCAGAATATCGGGTCCTCAAGGCCCAAGGCAGATGCCGCGCATAGCGCTTCACCTTCGCGTAGGCGGGCCAGCTCTTCGCCGGGTTCCAGGCTGCTGGTGCCCGGCCCGGCATCGCCGCTGGTTGCGAAAACCAGGCTGATGTCCGCCCCATCGCGGGCCGCCCGGGCAAGGATCGGTGCGATGGTCACCTCATCATCTGGATGGGCGAGGATCACGAGAATGCTCGGGCCGCTGACACGGCGCAGGCCTTGCGGTGCGTTCTCTCGCGTTAGCTCGCCGCCCCTTTGCTTCGCTTGATCTTGCTGCGGCGCATCCTGCGCCAGAGCAGGCACGGTGAGACAGGCAAGAGCCGCGCTGGTGAGGCAAACCTTCGCTGCATTAATCCATTGATGTGCCATTGGTCTTTGGTGCCTTTCGCGGGTGTTTTGTGCACTCTTGCAGGCAAGCCTTAACGGATTATGCTACTATCTTGAACCATTGCGCAGCGCGCGCGGGGCATTAAGGTTTGCCGATATGATCACCAACACAATGCTTGCCCGTTTGACGGAGCCCCATGGCTCCTTTCCCGAAATCCTCAGCGCATGGGCCGATATCCAGCCCGATAAGCTCGCTCTGCTTGACGAGCAGAGTTCGATTACTTGGGCTGAGCTAGACCAACTTACGGCAAGGCTTGCTGCGCGGCTGGTGGAAACGGGGTTGGAGCGCGGGCAATCGGTCGCGATCCTTGGCGCATCCTGCATCAATTACGCTGTGGTCTTTCTGGCCGCCGTGCGCGCAGGCGGGGTCGCCGCGCCGCTCACAACCAGCGCATCGCCAGAGCAATTGGCAGGGATGGCGAAAGATTCCGGTGCACGGCATCTGTTTATCGACACTGCGAAAGCAGATGAGTTGGGCGCGGCGTTCCTGCCAGAGCTTGAGCACGTGCCGCTCGAAGATGTGGGCAGTTGGATGGCGCCCGTGGGCACCGATGCCCCAGCGTTTAAACCGGATCCGAAAGATGCCTTCAACATCATCTATTCCAGCGGGACAACTGGCATTCCCAAGGGGATCGTTCATTCGCATCAAATGCGGTGGCGGCAATTTGCCACGACCGCTGTCTCTTATCTGGAGGCGGGGCTGGAGGTTCGTTCGCTCGCCAGCACGCCGCTCTATTCCAACACCACCATGGTCGCGTTCCTGCCGCCGCTGCTGGCAGGCGGGACCGTGCGCATCATGGGCAAGTTTGATTGCGAGCGCTGGCTCACCCATGCTCAATCTGACCGCACCAATGTGACCATGCTGGTCCCGGTGCAATATCAGCGGCTGATGGATTTTGCGCGGTTTAACGATTTTGATCTGACTTCGCTCGCGCTCAAATATTGCACCTCTGCGCCCTTCTCCGCTGAGCTGAAGCGTGAGGTGCTCTCCCGCATGCCGGGCGGCTTGATCGAGATTTACTCGATGACGGAAGGCGGGGTCGTGTGCCTGCTGGCGTGTCACGAATTCCCAGACAAGCTGCACACGGTTGGGCGGCCCGCCCCGGGCAGCGAGCTCAAAGTGCTGGATGATGAGGATCAGCCTGTGCCTGCTGGCACACCCGGTAACCTCATCGGGCGCTCGCACACCATGATGGCGGGTTATAAGAACCAGCCGGGCAAAACCGCCGAGGCGCAATGGACCGATCCCGCAACCGGCGAGGCCTGGATGCGGATGGGCGATATTGGCCGGGTTGATGCGGAAGGCTTTGTCGAGCTGGTCGGCCGCGCCAAAGATATGATCATCTCTGGCGGCTTTAACATCTACCCCAGCGATCTGGAGGCGGAGTTGGAGAAAGAAGCAGACGTGGTCGAGGCAGCCGTGGTTGGGATCGCATCAAAGCAATGGGGTGAGACGCCGGTCGGCTTTGTTGTGCTGGATAAGGCGGCGCGCGATGCAGCCAAGATTTGCGGCGCGGTGAACGCGCGGTTGGGCAAGACCCAGCGGCTGTCTCAATTGCATGTGATTGCGGAAATGCCGCGCAGCCACATTGGTAAATTGCTGAAGACGGAGTTGCGTGAGCAAGCAGAGTCTCTCGCAGGATAGGCTGAGCTCGTTCACTCAGATCGTCTTTTCTTATGAGAGGGGGCGCGGCCACCAGCTTCAGGGGGGTCAGGGGGGTGAGCCAGTGACCGCGCATTGTGCGACCCGAGGGGTTGTTCTCGGGCTTGCATATGAGAGTTCGCGGGGTTTGCCGATTGCGTTACAGACCAACGCGAACTTTTTTACTTTTTCGTAATTAATCGTCTATGTCATTGAATAAAATAAATAATTATTTTTGATTTTTAGACGAGGATGGCCTGAAACGAAGCGCCGCTTACGGCGAGGGCAACGGTCAGGGCGAGAATTTTCTCAGAGATGATACGCATTTTGAATTCCTTTGAATGAGTCTTGAATTTGGTGTCGGCTATAGTTTCGCAGGGACCGCAATAAAGTTACACACTGCCGTGTGTTCATTACGTATCCACGACCACATATTTCGCAGATGGTCAGGCGCAGAGGGTGCTTCGCGCCGCGTAAGCGGCACAATTCAGACCGTCCCGTTCGATATGTAGATCGCAGGCAATCGAGACGCGGCCGCCAGAGGGGCCGAGGGAAGGCCCTGAGGGAGGACAAGTCGACCGCGTCTCTTATGCCTGCTGGGCTTATCGCCCCCTTCGCACGGGAAGGGAGGGTCCGCATCATGCACCCGGGGGAGGGCGCTGGCGGGCGGGCGACGTTCGTTTCTGCCGTGCTGCGCGATTGCTCGCGCCTCAGGCTCTGCGTCCGCCGACTCGCTTTGCCCCGTGACTGGGGACGATAAGCAGGCTGGTGATGGCCAGCGAGGGAAGCTTGGCCATCACCGGTGCGACAACGAAGAGAGCGGGAGAGGAGGCTCAGTTCGTTGTTGCAAGAGACAAATGGTGTTTCATGCAATCGAACTCAAATGCCAAAATTCGCAAAGTCTTTGCGTTTTTTGCAACATAATTGATGCACGCTTCGCATGATTGCGCAAAGCCGCTCGTGCACCACTGGACTTGGCCGCAGCCGCTGCCTAACCCGGCCCGCATGTCAGACACCCATACGCCCGATTCCATCCTAATCGTCGATTTCGGCAGCCAAGTGACCCAGTTGATTGCGCGCCGCGTGCGCGAGGCCGGGGTCTACTCAGAGATTGCCCCCTTCACTCTGGCGGAGGAAGCCTTTCACCGGATGAAGCCGAAGGGCATTATTCTGTCTGGATCACCGGCCAGCGTTCCGGACGAGGGTTCCCCGCGCGCGCCGCAGGTGCTGTTTGATGCCGGCGTGCCGATCCTGGGCATTTGTTATGGCCAGCAGGTGATGTCGCACCAGCTGGGCGGCGAAGTGCGGCCCGGCCACGAGACCGGAGACGGTGGCGAATTTGGCCGCGCGTTCCTAACCGTGACGAAATCTTGCGCTCTGTTCGACGGGCTTTGGGCCGAGGGCGAGCGCCACCAAGTGTGGATGAGCCACGGCGACAAGGTTACCAAATTTGCCCCCGGCTTTGAGATTGTCGCGACCAGCGACGGCGCACCCTTTGCGGTGATCGCCGATGAGCAGCGGCAATATTACGGCACGCAATTCCACCCAGAGGTCGTCCACACGCCCGATGGCGGGAAGCTGTTGGCGAACTTCGTGCATAAGGTCTGCGGGCTGGCGGGCGATTGGACCATGGCCGCTTACCGCGAGACAAAGATCGCCGAAATCCGTGAGCAGGTTGGCTCTGGTCGGGTGATTTGCGGTCTATCCGGCGGGGTCGATAGCTCTGTTGCCGCGATCCTGATCCACGAAGCAATCGGTGATCAGCTAACCTGCGTGTTCGTTGATCATGGCTTGCTGCGCCTCAATGAGCGGGAGCAGGTTGAGAGCTTGTTCCGCGATCATTACAACATTCCGCTGGTGGTGGTAGACGCGGAGGAACGCTTTATGGCGGGCCTGTCCGGTGTCTCTGATCCAGAGGCGAAGCGCAAATTCATCGGCGGCGAGTTTATCGCCGTGTTTGAGGAAGAGGCGAACAAATTGGGCGGGGCCGATTTCCTCGCGCAGGGCACGCTCTATCCCGATGTGATTGAGTCCGTCTCTTTCACCGGCGGGCCATCGGTGACGATCAAGAGCCACCATAATGTCGGCGGCCTGCCAGAGCGGATGAAGATGGAACTGGTCGAGCCGCTTCGAGAGCTGTTCAAGGATGAAGTGCGCGCGCTGGGCCGGGAACTTGGCCTGGATGAGCAATTCGTTGGCCGCCATCCCTTCCCCGGTCCGGGCCTCGCGATCCGCATTCCGGGCGAAGTAAACAAAGAACGCTGCGATATCCTGCGCAAGGCGGATGCGATCTATCTCGAAGAGATCCGGAATGCCGGATTGTACGACGCCATCTGGCAGGCGTTTGCCGTTCTGCTGCCGGTCAAAACCGTCGGCGTGATGGGCGACCACCGCACCTATGACAATGTCTGCGGCCTGCGCGCGGTCACCAGCACCGACGGCATGACGGCGGATGTCTATCCGTTCGACGCCAGCTTCCTAACCGGCTGCGCAACCCGCATCGTCAACGAAGTGCAGGGCATCAACCGCGTGGTCTATGATTACACCAGCAAACCGCCGGGCACGATTGAATGGGAGTGATTCGCGACGCGGATTGATCCACCGTTTCCCTTCTTCCGTTCGTCCTGAGCTTGTCGAAGGACGAAAATGTCATAGAATTTGCAAATGGAATTCTGGGCTTACATGTTGCGATGCGCGGATGGCCGTTATTACGCCGGTCATACCGACAATTTGGAATTGCGCATGGCTCAGCATCAATCAGGCTCGGTCGCTGGATACACCCGAAACCGTAGGCCCGTCACCTTGGTGTGGAGCCAAAACTTTCCAACCAGGCACGAAGCATTGGCGGCGGAGAGGCAGATCAAAGGGTGGTCGCGCGCAAAGAAAGAGGCGTTGATTGAAGGGGATTGGGAAAAGATATCGGTTCTTGCTCGCTCGAAGCGTTCGTGAAGTGATCTCTCAACGTTCATCCTTCGACAGGCTCAGGACGAACGGATTGTTCCCGCGGTCCTTGGTGGTCAGCCCGCTGCCATCGCACAAGCGCAAAGCAAGAGGTACCACTCTGTAATGCCCACCATCTTCACCCACGCCATTGTTCCGTTAGCCATTGCCGCTGCTACGGGGCGCGGGCGCATTTCGCCAAAGCTTGCCATTGCCGGGTCTGCCTTTGCGATCCTGCCTGACGCCGATGTCATCGGTTTTCCCCTAGGGATCGATTATGCGCATGAATGGGGGCACCGCGGCGCTACGCATTCGCTCGCCTTTGCCGCATTGTTCGCCGCCGCCACCGCGCTGATCTGGAAAGAGGCGCGAAGTTTGGGTGCCTGGGCGTTCCTGACCTTTGCGATGGCCAGCCACGGCCTGCTCGACACGCTGACCAGCGGCGGGCTGGGCGCGGCATTGTGGTGGCCGTTCGACAACGCCCGCATCTTTGCGCCTTACACGCCTGTGCGCGTCTCTCCCATTGGGGCGGATTTCTTCTCCGTGCGCGGGGTGGTGACGCTGGCGTCAGAGCTTAGATGGATCTGGCTGCCTTGTATTGCCTTGGCGCTGAGCGGTTGGATCATCCGGCGTAAGGCGCGCGCTTAGGCCGCGAACTGAACGCCGGTCAGCTCTTCTGATTTGACCCACAAAGCCTCAGCCAAGGCCTCATCGCGAATATGCGGATAGACGCCGGAGCCGCGCGGCGTGTCTTCGCTCGCCATCGCGCCAATATTGCAATCCTCGCAGTAGACGCCGCCCATCCCCTCAAGCAGCGGCGAGACGGCACACCAAGTGCTGGTCGCGGCGCCTTCTTCGGTGGATTTGAACGCCTCGTGCACGTTTCCTTCCTCGTCATACCAGCCCATGGCGACCTGTTCTTCCATCGTTAAATGGCGCTGGAGCGGGGTGGCGATCCCGCCGGGATGGACGGCAAAGGCGCGCACGCCATGCGGCTCGCCCAGTCTGTCGAGATGGAGCGCGAACAGCGCATTGGCGGACTTGGCCTGACCATAGGCGAGCCATTTGTCATAATCACGCCGTTCGAAATTGAGGTCTTCCAGGTCTAGCCCATTGAGGCGGTGCCCGATCGATGACAGCGCAACAACGCGGGCATTGCCCGCCGCCTTCAGCAGCGGCCAGAGGCGTGCGGTCATATGAAAATGGCCCAGGTGGTTGGTCGCGAATTGCGCCTCATATCCGCGCTCATCGCGCGCCAGAGGGCATGCCATGATCGCGGCATTGTTGACCAGAATATCCACGCGGTCCGTGCGTTCGGCCAGCGCGATTGCAAAGGCGTCGATTGAGCTGGGCGCAGAGAGATCAAGCTCTAGGATTGCGATCTCGCCGGGCATATCGGCTAAGACCTCACGGGCTTGTTCCACCCGGCGCGCGCCGACAATCACCTTCGCTCCAGTGCCAACGAGCGCCCGCACGGTTTCGGTCCCAAGGCCGGAATAGCCGCCCGTTACCACCACCACTTTGCCGGACAGGTCGATCCCGTCCGCCACTTCGCGCGCGGTTGAACGATATCCGAAGGGCGAGGCGATTGGGGCTTGGGCGGATGTCATCGGGCAATTCTCCTATGCGACCTTTATCGGGCGGGGTGTGTCATCGTGCCATGAATGAGGCGCGCCAGCGAGTCGCAAATCTAAGCCCGCTATGCAGCCTCGCTTTTCACGCTAAGGAAGGGATATGCAGCTCGACCTCGGCTCTGATCCGCGCACCGAAACACTGCGCCGTTTGCAGACGGGATTGATCGCGTCATTCGGACGGATCAGTCGCCCGGCTGATAAGCGGCACGATCCTGTCTGGGTGCTGGTTCACGGGGTGATCGGCGCGCAGACCAAGACGGCGGCCTCCAACGCATCGACCGACGCTTTGCTGGCGGAATATGGATCGTGGGAGGCAGTGGCCGAGGCAGATGAAGCGGAGCTGGAGGCGCGATTGCAGCGCCAGACCTTCCCCAGCGTGGCAGCAAAGCGGCTGAAACAATGCTTGAATGCGATCATTGAAGAATGCGGCTCGGTTGATCTGCGGCACCTCTCCAACCTGCCCACCGAGGATGCGATGGCGTGGCTGGAGACGCTGCCCGGCGTCGCGCGCAAGAACAGCGCCGGGGTGATGAATGCCAGCACCTTCAATCGCAAAGCGATGGTGATTGACGGGCATCACCGGCGGATCATGCAGCGCATGGGGATTGTCCCGGTCAAAGCGGATACTGCGCGCACCTATGATGCGCTGATGCCGATTGTGCCACCGGAATGGAGCGCAGAGGACATGGACGAGCACCACCTCCTGCTCAAGAAATTGGGACAGACGCATTGCCGCCCACGCAAAGCCGCATGTGAGGGATGCCCCGCGGGCGAATATTGCGACACGGGCCGGGCGGAGCGGCCATGAAGGCGGGCGCACTGTTGACCGGATTGCTTGCCGCGCTCGCGGTCGCTGCCTTTGCCGGCAATTCGCTGCTGGCGCGGGCCGCTTTGGCTGACGGCGCGATAGAGGCAGGCGCGTATTCTGCGATCCGCCTGGCTTCGGGAGCCTTGGTTCTCTTGCCGTTTTTGGGCGGGCGGCCATCGCATCGCGATCTGCCCGGGGCGTTTGCGCTTGCGGCCTATGTCGCCGGGTTCTCGCTTGCCTATCTGCATTTGAGTGCCGGGATCGGCGCACTCATCCTGTTCGGCTTTGTCCAGGCAACGATCATCACCATCGGAGTGGTTCGCGGAGAGCGATTGATCGCGCGTGGCTGGCTTGGCCTGATGCTGGCGCTGGGCGGATTGGTCTATGTGCTCGCGCCTTGGGAGGCGGGACGCAGCGCGGCGGGCCTTCTGCCTGGTCTGCTGATGGCGGGGGCAGGCATGGCCTGGGGCGTATACACTCTGATCGGGCGCGGGTCGGGTACCGCGCCGGGCGGAGCAACAGGCAGCACCGCCAGATATTTCCTGATCGCCAGCGTTATCGTCGCACCCATGCTCTTGCTCGATGGCACTATGCCGCGCTGGGACGGCGTATTGCTGGCGGTAATCTCTGGCGTGGTCACATCGGCGCTGGGCTATGTGGTTTGGTACAAGGTTGCACCTCAGCTCGCCCTGGCGACGGTCGCCAGCGTGCAATTGGCAACGCCTGTGGTCGCAGCCTTGGGCGGGGCGCTGTTTCTGGCAGAGGCGCTGACGATGGGCGCCGTCATTGGCGGCGCGATGATATTGGGCGGCATTGCATTGACGGTGAATGCGTCGCGGGCGGCAAGGTGACGGCGGGCCTCGCACCTTACGCTACGGCGCGCTCCGTTTAGCAACGCCCTCCCCAAAAGCATGCTTGCAAGCGGCGCGATTCTTCGCAATCCCTGCGTTCAAGATACAAATGCGAGAGGATCACGCTTATGAAAACCGCAATCACCGAAATGTTTGGCATCCAGCACCCGATTATTCAGGGTGGGATGCATTATGTCGGATTTGCTGAAATGGCAGCGGCTGTTTCCAATGCGGGCGGCCTCGGGATTATCACCGGCCTGACGCAAAAGACGCCAGCGGACCTCGCGAATGAAATCGCCCGCTGCAAGGATATGACGGACAAGCCGTTCGGCGTGAACATCACCATCCTGCCGACGCTGACCCCGCCAGACTATCCAGCGATTGTGAAGGCCGTGATCGAAGGCGGCGTGAAAGTGGTGGAGACCGCTGGCCGCAACCCATCTGAATTGCTTCCCCCGCTGAAAGATGCCGGGATCAAGGTGATCCACAAATGCACCAGCGTGCGCCATAGCCTTAAGGCGCAAGAAATCGGCTGTGATGCGGTAAGCGTCGATGGTTTTGAATGCGGCGGGCACCCAGGCGAAGATGATATTCCAAACTTCATCCTGTTGCCGCGCGCCGCCGATGAGCTGGAAATTCCCTTCGTATCCTCTGGCGGTATGGCTGATGGCCGTTCACTCGTCGCCAGCCTGGCGATGGGCGCGCAAGGCATGAATATGGGCACGCGTTTTATTGCCACGCAGGAGGCGCCCGTTCACGAAAACGTGAAGAAGGCGATTGTTGCCGCATCCGAACTCGATACCCGGCTGGTCATGCGCCCACTGCGCAACACAGAGCGGGTGATGACCAATGCCGCGGTTGAGCGCCTGATCGAGAAGGAAAAGCGGCTTGGCGATGACCTCAAATTTGAGGACATCATCGATGAGGTCGCAGGCGTTTATCCATCGATCATGATGGAAGGCGACATGGATAAGGGCGCGTGGAGTTGCGGCATGGTCGCTGGCCTGATCAATGACATTCCGACCTGCCAGGAATTGATCGATGGCATCATGAGTGAAGCGGAAACGATCCTGGCGCGCATGAATGGGCAAATGTCGGCTTAAGGGCATCCCCTAACGCGAGCGCAAAACCACTTGCAAACTAAGATAACGCGGCGATTTTCGGCGATGCGTGAGCTATGGTTTGTGGCTGCTTAATGCCGCGCTTCGTAGTCAACCGAATGAAAACAGCGCGACCTTTCGGGTAGTTAGGTTGAACAGCGCGCCGGAAAAGGCCTGCTGAGGGATCGAAAACTTGGAAAAACGCTGCACCGGCTAAGATGCTGGCGCTCAGTCAGGGACTGCCCATGCAGGAATTTATCGCACTTGAGTTTTGGATTTTGGCGATGGCGGCACCCTGCATTCTTAGCTGGCTTCTCGGAGAGGTTCATGGCGCCGCGCGGGTGCGCAATTTTATGGAAGATCGGCTACCCATAGTGGAAGAGTCGGCAAGTATCGCTGGGATTACTGCCAGTTTGACCTTGCCGGATCGCTCGCCGAGCGCCGCTGCCAATGCTGCCCTCAACCCGCGCCGGGTCATTGCGGCACCGCGTGATCTGTCGGCAAGCGAGCGAAGCGCGCTGTATAAAGAGATGCTAACCCCGACCGAGCGTAGCGAAGAGGCGCACTGGCGCCGCGAGGAACTGGCCGCTTTACTGAGTGAGAGCGATGGTGATTGGGCACCAGAGGCTGAAGAGGTCCTCAGCCAGTATAAGGTATCAGTCACGCAAATGGCGCAGGCCAACATCCGGCAAGACCTGGATGATGTCTTGGCTGCATCTATGCCGCCGATTGATGAACTGCGTCCACGCAGGCGCGCTTACCGCGATGCATTGGAAGAGCGCTATAAGACTGACGTGCCAGAGAGGATCGCCTGCTCTGCTCCGTAAGAAAATGCCTAACTGTCGGCGTTTTCCGCCTTGTCCGCACGGGTGTAGGGGACAAAATCCTCAAAGAAGACCGCGCCGGTGAAGAAACCACTGAACCGATCAACCGTGGTGATTTGATCCAGGCGGCACAGCTGTGATGTGCCGAACTTGCGGATCACCAGAATATCATCATCATCAATGCTTTCCGGACGGCGTGTGCGCTGAACATAGATCGTGTTGCCACTGCCATAGACATAGGCCGTGTCATTGATCGTACGCATTCTGCGGTTGGCCTTCTCACGGATGCATCGCACCGGTTCACCGGCGACGCGTCCTTCAAGCATCTTTTCCAGTTTCTCTTCGCCAGTGGGCTTGTCTTTGGCCATCACAGCGGGCGTGCCAAGCGCAGCGGCACCGGCCAGGCTGGCGGCGGCAAGGGCGAGAAATTTAGACGAGCGAACCATGAACATTCTCCTACGCTAAGACCCTAAGCCATAGCAGATAAAGCGTGTCAGGTGAACGATGGCTGACTCTTCGCACGCGTGGGTTGGGCATGCGGGGTTGGTTTTGGTCGTGCCCCGTCAGGCATTTTGGGTCCATTACCGGTGGCCGGGATCGCCGCCTTCTGAAATATCAGGCAGGCTGGCCTGGTCCACGCCGTCGGCTGGCCCGCCTTTCAGCACAAAGCGCCGGTCGCAATAGCCGCAATCGACATAGCCGTGCTCGTCAATCTCCAGATAGATGCGCGGATGGCCCAATGCGGCAGGGCGATAGTCCTTGCCGCCGCGAATGCCGCTGGCCCCGTCACAGCTCACGCGGCGGGTTTCAACGATCAGCACTTCTGGTGGAGCGGTATTCATGGCCAAGCGCGATAATCGCGAAGTGGCGCAAATTCAATCGTTCGTTTGCGCGCTATCTACGTATCGCAGGCCTTGCGCAGGCACGGCGCTCGTTTATGGGGAGGCGCATGAGCAATGAGCCCGCAATTTCGATCCGGAATCTGACCAAGCGCTATGCCGCGCCAAAGGGCGCGAAAGGTGGCGAGGCAGAGGGCAAGCTCGCGCTCAATGATGTGAGCTTTGATGTGCCGCAAGGCCAGATCTTTGGTCTGCTTGGCCCCAATGGCGCGGGCAAATCCACGCTGATCAACACGCTTGCCGGGCTGGTCAATAAGACCGGCGGCAATGTGAACATCTGGGGCTTTGACATTGATAGCCAGCGCCGCAACGCCAGCCGCGCGATTGGCATTGTCCCGCAGGAAATCGTGTTTGACCCGTTTTTTACGCCCTATGAAGTGCTGGAGAACCAGGGCGGATTTTACGGTATTCCGGCCGCGGATCGGCGCAGTGAGGAATTGCTCGCCGCTGTCCGCCTCGCTGATAAGCGTGATGCCTATGCCCGCACATTGTCCGGCGGGATGAAGCGGAGGCTGCTGGTGGCAAAAGCCATGGTACATTCGCCGCCGATCCTGGTGCTGGACGAGCCGACTGCCGGGGTGGATGTGGAGCTGAGGCGGCAATTGTGGGAGCTGGTCACCCAGCTCAATGATGATGGTGTCACGGTCGTGCTGACCACGCACTACCTAGAAGAGGCTGAGGAATTGTGCGACCGGATTGCGATCATCAACCATGGTGAGCTGATTGCGGACAAGCCGACGCGTGAGCTGGTGGATATGGCGCGCGAGAAAATCGTCGCGGTCACAGTGGATGCCGACCTTACCAAAGCGCCTTCGCATGAGGCCTTTACCAAGGTAGAGCTTGCGGGTGAGCGCGGGGTCGAGGTGACCTATGACAAGGACGAACTCAACGCAGGCCAGGTGCTGGCGATTCTGCAAAGCCAGGGCCTGACGATTGAGGATGTGACCACGCGCGAGGCGGACCTGGAGGATGTGTTCGTCCAGCTCACGAGCTAGGGTTGGCCGCCAATAAAGGAGAACTGAGATGCACGCACTGAGAACGACCAGCACTGTATTGGCGGCTCTTGCGCTCAGTGCATGCTCATTGGCCAGCATCGGCAGCGATGCTCAGGCCTCCACTGCTGAAAACACTGCCGTGGTCACCAATATTCCGCGCGGTGAGCAGCCTGCCAAATGCCCCAGCGAAGGCGCCGCCTTGCAAGTGCTGGGCAGCGGCGGACCGATTGCAGAGGCAGACCGTGCAGGCACCAGCTACCTGCTGTGGATCGACGGCGAGGCGCGGCTGCTGATCGATGCGGGACCCGGCAGTTTCCTGAGGTTCGCTCAGGCAGGCGGCAAGGTCGCCACGCTCGATGCGATATTGCTCACCCACTTGCATGGGGACCATGCTGGCGGCCTTGCAGGTATTCTGAACACTGGTGGGTTTGAAGGCCCCGGCTTGCCGCTGCTGGTTTACGGCCCCGATGGCGCGGAACGCTTCCCCGGCACCAGCGAATTTATGGATCGCCTGCTTTCCAAAGATGGCGGCGCTTTTGCCTATCTCGGCGGTTATGACGACGGTAGCGAGAATAAGCGCGAGCTGCTCGTTACTGATATCGCGGCCGATCAAGGCGCGGGCGAACCTGCAGGCCTAGACGTATCGAACGACTATTCGGTAATTGCCTATCCGGTGAACCATGCCGCTGCCCCGGCGCTGGGCTTTGCGGTGGAAGTGGGCGAGGCAAGTTTTGTCATCACCGGAGATCAAAGCGCGCAAAGCGAGCGATTTGCCAGCGAGCTTACCGGTAGCAAACCCACGATCCTGTTCGCGCACCACGTGATCAATGGTCAGGCGGGCCAGCCGCGCGGTCTGCACCGCACGCCAGAGGAAATTGGCGAGCTGGCGGGCGCAGTGGCGCCTGCGCGCGTGGTGCTAACGCATAATATGAAGCGGTCGTTGGATGATTTGGAAAATGGCCTTGCCGCGATTGCCAAGAGTTACTCTGGCCCCGTCAGCGTCGCTGAAGATCTCGATTGCTATGCGCTTTGATCGTCTTGTCGCGGGCTAAGCTGTAGACTTGCAGCGCCGCAATAGGACAGCCATGACGCACAATGACTGACGGCATCTTATCCCATAGGTGAGTCTAAGGTCACTGGTCGCGTTGTTACCACTATGAAACTCTTATGAAACCATACGGTAACAGCAAACTAGCCAAAAGAGTTCGACACGTTATTGAGGAATGGACTTGCCCGCTATGCGCGCTCGTCAGCGAAACGGTTTAGGAGTAAATTGATGGCAGAACAAAAATCACCCGAGGAAATCGCGGTTTTGATGAGAAAGCTCAGGATAGTTCCGGGCATTGCAGCGATTATTGGTGTTGTTCTGGCGATTACCGGTAGCGAATTTACCACTTGGTTCCCAATCATTTGTGTCGGCATCGGGATGTTTTTAGGGTGGTCCCAAATCACAACCAAAATGATTGACAATCTTGAAAAGCAAAAGGAAAAATAACAGTATATGGCGTCCATCGTTGGTCGACGGTTCGCTTAAGCACTGTAGCCTTTCTATTCTCACCAGCTTGGGCAACTGGGATAGCGTGCAGATAGACGCCGCACTTGGACGCTCCACCTGGGCGGAGGATTATTTTGTCTGGACGTAAGGTGTATGACATTATCGTTATCGGCTCTGGCGCGGCGGGCCTCACCGCTGCGCTCGCGCTGGCAGAGACCAAGCGCGTGCTGGTGCTGGCCAAGGGTTCGCTGACCGGCGGATCGACCGCGTGGGCACAGGGCGGGATCGCCGCCGTGCTGGATGCGGGCGACACATTTGAAAACCATGTGCGCGATACGATGGTGGCGGGCGCCAGCCTAAACGACCGTGAGACGGTGGAGTTTGTGATCGAGCAGGCGCCTGCGAGCATCGACCGTTTGGTTGAGCTGGGCGTGCCGTTTAACCAGGATTCCGGCGATCTGCATTTGACGCGCGAAGGAGGGCATTCGCATCGCCGCATCGTGCACGTCGATGATGCGACCGGCTGGGCGGTGCAAGAGGCGTTGCTCAACGCCGCGAACGCCAATCCGAACATCACCATGTTGGCCGGGCGGACCTGCATTGACCTTATCACGGATCGCCACCGCACCAGCTATTCCGGCGCAGGCCATGTCTGGGGCGTTTATGCTCTGAACGAGGAAACTGGTGAGGTCGAAAGCCATGTTGCGCGGGCGACCGTGCTGGCGGCGGGCGGCGCGGGGCGCGTCTATCAATTTTCCACTGCGCCGCGCGGGGCAACCGGCGACGGCATTGCGATGGCGTGGCGCGCGGGTGCCCGCGTCTCCAATATGGAAATGATGCAGTTTCACCCGACGTGTCTGTATAATTTGGAGGTCAAAAACTTCCTCATCACAGAGGCGGTGCGCGGCGAAGGCGGTCATTTGCTCCATCCGGAAACCGGGCATCGGTTCATGGCGGATTACGATGCAGAGCGGATGGAGCTGGCCCCGCGTGATGTCGTGGCGCGCGCGATTGATGATCAGATCAAGCGCGATGGTCTCGACTATGTCCATCTCGACATCAGCCATCAGCCGCCGGAATTTGTGCGCGAGCATTTCCCGACCATTGATGAAAAACTGACCGGGCTGGGGATCGATATGACGAGCCAGCCGATCCCGGTTGTCCCGGCCCAGCATTACACTTGCGGCGGGGTGGTCGTTGGCCTGGATGCCAGCACCGACCTGCCCGGCCTGTGGGCGGCGGGCGAATGCACCGAAAGCGGCCTGCACGGCGCGAACCGGCTGGCGTCAAACAGTCTGCTGGAATGCTTTGTTTACGGCGAAGCAGCGGCGTCAGACATTTTGTCCAAATGGGCTGATCTGCCGCAGCCGCCCACTATCCGCGAGTGGGACGCGACCCGCGTGGCAGACAGCGACGAGCAAGTTGTCATCAAGCAAAACTGGACCGAAATCCGCCGGTTCATGTGGAACTATGTCGGGATCGTGCGCACCACCAAACGGCTAGAGCGCGCGGCCAACCGGATCGATCTGCTCAGCCAAGAGGTTGAGGATTACTACGGCAGTTTTGTCGTCACCACCGACCTGATTGAGCTGCGCAATCTGCTTCAGGCGGCCAAGCTGATCGTAAGGAGCGCACTGGCGCGGCACGAGAGCCGGGGCCTCCACTACACGCTCGATTATCCGGAGATGGACGAGGTGCCGCAGGATACGGTGCTGGTGCCTTGAGTACGATCAAGAGAAAGCCGAATTTCGTCAAGTGGCTCATGTACACTTTGGGGGTCGGACTACTTCCTGCGGTGATTAGACTCATTGCTTTCTACATTTCAAACGGAGAAACTGAGCCATTCTTTAGTGGGGACCTGATTACTCTAGGCCTCGTTGTCCATGTCTCTATGATAAATGAAATCGAGGATTTGAGTGACGGATCCTTTAAATTTCGAACCGCATATAATGGGCTCTCACTGCTATTCATTACTGTATACGGTTTCCTCTTGGCGCACCAAGCAGGGCTGATGCCATCCGCACAAGAAGGGCGAGTCTTGCGGATAGCAGTGATACTGGCGAGCGTATCGTGCTTAATGGGCCTTGCTTTCTTTGCCATCGTTCAATTTTGGGGGCGAGTAGATGATTGATTTCCTTGCAGTCACGGAAATACTTGCCATCACAGTCTCGGTATGGGGAGTCGGGCTGTCTCTGTGGAGCCTTATACGTACAAGGAAAGATCACTATGAGCGCTTTAAAGAGCGAAACAAATTTGATTAGAGAGTTTCTCTACCTGGATACTGACAAGCTAGTTTCTGTTTCATCGCAGCTTTTTGACGGATTTGTCGAATCAATATCGTCGTTTGTTGATGATGAGAAAGAGCGGGAAGAGCGCCAAAAAGGCCCAATAGGTAGCGGCGAGAAATTGGGTGCCATTTTCAGGTCAAGCATAGGGCGGGCTGAAACCAAAACCCTCTCTGATCATGCCTTTTCTTTGGTTGAGCGAAAACTGCGCGAGCAATCTCTTTTGGGCGTTCCTAGGAACGGAGAATCATCTAGGTTCATAGAGGTTCGTGGCAAAGCGATTATTCAAGATATCCCACACGCTCGGATGCTGTTTGAAAAGTTCAATCAATTTGGAAAGAACTTAGTCATAACGCAGGTGATTGATGCAGAAACTGGGGAGATGAGGGGCTTGTCCGAAGAGTCCCTCGACCGGAATCGGAATGCGAAGCAGAAGGCAGTTGTTAAAGGCGATAAAGCCATCATTGAGCTCGCCAAGTCGATGAATTTGCAATTGGACTCAAGGGTCACCAAGGCGATGTCCGAGATGCTCGAGTTTGCATTTGATGATTCTTTGGAGATCATGATCGAACAAGATGATCGTTTGTTTACGGCCGCGTTGGACCGGAGTTTTCTTCGTCAACCATTAGGTCTAATGATAAGGAAGTATGGTAGGCGAACCGAGCGTGATCTAGTTATTATCGGTCAGGTTTCTCGGTCTGGCGAGGAAAGCGCTGACATGCCTGAAATCGACAATGAAAACCTTCGGGGGGCGCTTCTCAGTTTGCAGGACGCTGTCGTTGGCATTGATAACGCTATGTATAATCTATTGCCGAACGAAACTCTCATTGATCCTATTGCCGTTTATGTCGACTAAGCTAAATCGCGCTTTCGTATCACTTTTTAGGGCGAGGGGGTTGAGCGCCTGATGCGGTCTTTCCTTCAATTTGGGTGCGTATTCTGGTTGATAAGTCTTTGCCCCACATTTGCCTTGGCCCAAGAGCCGCCGCAAGGCGGCACCACCAATTCAATCGTCGTTACCGCTCAGCGTTCCGGTGCGCCGATGTGGACGATCGACACGGCAAGCGGCACTATCATTTTGGTCGGCGAGATTGCCGCCGTGCCCAAGGCAACGCCGTGGCAGCCCGACCGGTTGAAAGAGGTTGCGGGCGAGGCGCAGCGCGTGATCATCCGCGCCCAGCCCAAGGTGTCTCCAGGCGATGTCTTCCGTCTGATTTTCAGCGGCGGGAGCTTTACCAAGCTGCCCAAGAAAACCGTTGCAGCAGACTACCTTGATGAGACGCAACTGGCGCGGCTGAGCGCGCTGGAGACGACTTATGACAAGGATTATGCCCGCGGCAGTTTCTTGATGACAGCGTTTGACCTGCTCGCGCGGCGGCTCGATTTTGATGATGAAACTACTAAAGATGCGACTGACATCGTGCGCAAGGCGGCGGATAAGGCCGATGTGCCAATTATCCGCCCAGAGCGGTTTCGCGGCGAAGACCTGCTCGATGATCTGGCCGCGGCAGAGCCTGCCTCACACATCCCGTGTCTGGAGG
Source organism: Erythrobacter sp. SN6-5 (assembly GCF_057364945.1). Classification (NCBI taxonomy): domain Bacteria; kingdom Pseudomonadati; phylum Pseudomonadota; class Alphaproteobacteria; order Sphingomonadales; family Erythrobacteraceae; genus Erythrobacter; species Erythrobacter sp. SN6-5. The sequence goes on along the minus strand of NZ_CP200282.1, from coordinate 603,357 downwards.
CGGCGATGACGGCGACGGAAATCGGGCCGGAGCTGATTGAGAAACGCGGCGATGATTGGCGCAGCTCTGATGTGCCCGCCGTGATGGCGAACCCGCTGGAGATTGCGCTGGGCCAATGCTGGCCGTGGGCGGATCAAGAACTGGGCACGGAAATACGCGACCAATGGACTGGTATGATTGCCGAGGCTGGCGGCGAGACGGGGGTGACATTGGCGGTTGTTCCCTTGCGCGTGCTGGCTGAGGAGAACGGCGTTCTCGATCAACTGGAGGCGGAAGGCTTCCCAGTCGCTGGGCCTGACTGGCGGCCTTGAACGTGCTTGCCGGACCGCCGTCTCGCGCTGCGTACCCCCGCCGCCCTGGATAAGACGCCTTTCCCTTCGTCGGTCCATATTCCCCGCTCGCCGATCACAGCCGTCGTTCGTCCAGCCTGATCGCCCACTAAGCGAGCGGCAATTGCGTTGCCCCCAACCCTGTTCCAGTTTGCAATTGGACGCGAGCGGAAGATCCCCTGTGCTTTTCTCTTCCCGCTGAGTAGCACAAATCCGCCGCGTCCGATCGACCAAAGATGCCATTGCACGAGTGTTGGGACTGTGCTCGGCGCTGACGGTCTCAAGGCCGATCATCCAGAGACCTTATAGAGGATGATCCAATGAATTCCCTTACCAAACTAGCCGCCAGCAGCGCATTTGCGCTGATGCTGTCATTGCCTGCCGCTACCCCCGCACTGGCAGGCGGTGATGAGCCCATCGTTGTTCAATCCAAGCCTGCGATGGCGGAGTGGCGAGAGAAGACAACGCGCGATCTAAACCGTGCACTCTCGCATAGGCCGAGCTCAGCAAGGCTTCGGCCCAACAATGGTATCGTCCAGGTCAGCTTTACGTTGGGCGAAGACGGCAGGGCCGATAATATAAAGCTGTACAAGAGCGGCGCCAATTGGATCGCCGAGCGGCTGGCCAAGCGCGCGGTGCGCAAACTCGACACGCTGGACGAAGTGCCCGTGGCGAACCGGGCGAAGGCGCGCTTTCTGGCCAGTATCATCTTTGCCGACAATGCCCATATCCATGATCGGCTGGCCGCCGAACTCAAAAAGTCAGAGCGCACCCGCCTGGCCTCCGCCGATGAGAGCCGCGAATTCATCACCGTCGGGATTTAAGTGGCCTGATGCTTTTCTCAGTTGCCGCCTCGGCGGCATGACCCGCGCCCGCCTCTTGCCAAAAACAAGGGGCGGGTTGCGGTGCGTGGCTTTGGCTTCCCTTACGTCATCTTGCCCGGGCAGAATCGCGTGTTATCGTCATTCGTAAGAATGAGAGGAAACACCCAATATGCCCAGCATCACGGCCAATGGAATTGAACTGTTTTACGAAGAGCATGGCGAAGCGGGCCATCCGTCTGTGCTGCTGGTGATGGGGCTGGGCGCGCAAATGACCTTGTGGCCGATTGAGCTGGTTGAGGCGCTGGTGGCCAAGGGGCACCGCGTGATCCGCTATGACAATCGCGACATTGGCCTGTCTCAAAAATTTGAAGGTGCGAAGGCGCCCGGCGTGGTGTGGCAGGTGCTGCGCGCAAAGATCGGCTGGCCCGCAAAGGTGCCTTACACGCTAAAAGATATGGCCGATGATGGCGCGGCCTTGCTCGATGCCTTGGGCATCAGCCAGGCGCATGTGGTTGGCGCAAGCATGGGCGGGATGATCGCGCAATTGATGGCGGTGCATCATGGGCATAAGCTGCTCTCGCTAACCTCGATTTTCTCCACCACGGGCGATCCCAAATTGCCCCAGGCGGACAAGCAGGCGATTGAAACACTCACAGCGCCGCTGACTTCCATAGAGGAAGAGTATCTGGTCGAGCACGGGATGAAGGTGGTGCAGGCGATTGGTTCGCCCGGCTACCGCGCCGATCCCGATTGGCAGCGTGAGCGAGTGCGCGCCGGGGTCCAGCGCAGCGTCTATCCCGCTGGCCTGCCGCGCCAGCTTGCCGCGATCATTGACGATGGCGATCGCACTGCCCGACTGGCCAGTGTCAGCACGCCGACATTGGTGCTGCACGGTGAGGATGATCCGCTGGTAAAGGTCGAAGGCGGCCGCGCAACCGCAGCAGCGATCAAAGGCGCAAAGCTGGTAACGATCCCCGGCTGGGGCCATGATCTGCCGGTGCCGCTGATTGATCAGATCGCAGGCGAGATCGCCGAACATGCTGCGTCGGCCAGTGCCAGTGAAACGGTCGCGGCTTAGGGTCAGGACGCATTAATCGCATGAGCCGTGATTGATAGCGGTCAATGCGGTGCCGACCACCACCGACACGCCAAAAGAGCGCTTTAACACGGATCCGCTAAAGCTGCGCTGGAGCGCTGATCTGTTCATTGCGTCTCGCTCGCCCTCATGATCAGGGGACGCCTGCGTCATTTTGCGACTGCAGGCTCAGGCATATTCAAAAATTGCGCGGTTCGATTCGAATGATTCAAAGGGTCTTCATCACGGTTTTGCCCGCAAAAATTTTTTCGCAGATTCATTTTAGGGCTTGCGCGTTTGACGACCCTAGCATTTCCGGCGCGTCGCGGCGTTGCAGCGATATAACACACCAGCCGTTTGAGCCGATCGACATGGTAAATTTACATTTACCCTCTTGCGTCTGAGGCCCCTCTGATTCAGTATTTAGTGGTTCTTGCCGCAAGGACACCCACAAGACCTAGTTAAAGTCAGGCGCAGACACCATATCTGCGATGGGGGCAGATTCGGTCTGAAGATCGGGCAAAATGCGGCTGGGGCTGTGGGTAGCGGGGATAAGTAATCCGCGCCCTGGGGTACTTTTAATGCTAGGTGGGACACGTCCTGCCGAGTCGAACACATAAAGAACATCGCATGGGTAAGGATAAAACCACTGCGAGGCATAAGCGGGGCAAGGATAAATGGATTTTCGGAACGGAGACGATGCAGCCATGGGTGTGACCGACGGTCTCGACCAGCAGACTGATGTGGCCCCAGCAGAGGCCAAATCATCAGGCGAAGGCAGCACAACCGAAAAGCAGGCGATGGATATGCAAGCAGACGATAGAGGCAGCGAAGAATTGGTCGCCGCGAAAGCGGGCGAGGCCTTGGCTGGCGCGGTTGCAGAGGTAGCGAAAGCTGCGGCTGAACCTGACAGCAAGAAGGTCAATGACCGCCGATTCGACGTGAAAACCGATCCATCGCGCGATAATAATCTGACCGAGTTCGGCAAAGAAACGCTGATTGATCGCTATCTCTTGCCTGGTGAAAGTTTCCAGGACCTGTTCGCCCGCGTGGCCGATGCCTATGCCGATGATCAGGATCACGCCCAGCGTCTGTATGATTATATCTCAAAGCTGTGGTTCATGCCGGCAACCCCGGTCCTGTCGAACGGCGGCACCTCGCGCGGCCTGCCAATCAGCTGTTATCTGAACTCTGTGTCAGACAGCCTCGATGGCATCGTTGGCACCTGGAATGAAAACGTCTGGCTGGCCTCCAAAGGTGGCGGCATTGGCACCTATTGGGGCAATGTGCGCGGCATTGGTGAACCGGTTGGCCTAAACGGCAAGACCAGCGGCATCATCCCGTTCGTGCGGGTGATGGACAGCCTCACTCTGGCGATCTCGCAAGGTTCGCTGCGGCGCGGCTCTGCGGCATGCTATCTCGACGTATCGCACCCGGAAATTGAGGAATTCCTCGAAATCCGTAAGCCATCGGGCGATTTCAACCGCAAGGCGTTGAACCTGCACCACGGCGTGCTGCTGACCGACGAATTTATGGAAGCGGTCCGTTCTGGCGACATGTTTGACCTAAAATCGCCAAAGACCGGTGAAGTGCGCGGCGAAGTCGATGCCCGCAGCCTGTTCCAGAAACTGGTTGAGACCCGTCTGGCAACCGGCGAGCCATATATTGTGTTTAGCGACACGGTGAACCGCATGATGCCAAAGCATCACCGCGATCTGGGCCTGAAGGTTTCAACCTCCAACCTGTGCAGCGAAATCACTCTGCCAACCGGCATTGATCACCTCGGCAATGACCGCACGGCTGTTTGCTGCCTGTCTTCGCTCAACCTGGAAAAATGGGATGAGTGGAACGGCGACAAGCAGTTCATCGAAGACGTGATGCGCATGCTCGACAACGTGCTTCAGGACTACATCGACCGCGCGCCGGACGAGATGGCCCGCGCCAAATATTCCGCAGAGCGTGAGCGCAGTGTGGGTCTGGGCGTCATGGGCTTCCACTCCTTCCTGCAATCGAAGGGGCTCGGCTTTGAAAGCGCGATGACCAAGGCGCTGAACCTCAAAATGTTCAAGCATATTCAGGCCAAGGCGTCTGAGGCGAGCATGCTGCTGGCGCAGGAACGCGGGCCTTGCCCCGATGCGGCAGACATGGGCGCGATGGAGCGCTTTAGCTGTAAGATGGCGATTGCACCGACCGCGTCGATCTCGATCATTTGCGGCGGCACCAGTGCCTGTATCGAGCCGATCCCGGCGAATATCTACACGCACAAAACCCTATCGGGCAGCTTCATCGTGAAGAACCCATATTTGGAAAAAGTGCTGCGTGAGAAGTCGAAGGATTCCAACAATGTCTGGAATTCGATCCTGGAGAAGGGCGGCAGCGTCCAACACCTCGACTTCCTGACCGACGAAGAAAAGGCATCGTTCAAAACCAGCTTTGAAATCGATCAGCGCTGGCTGCTCGAATTCGCCGCGGACCGTTCGCCTTATGTCGACCAGGCGCAATCGCTGAACCTGTTCATTCCGGCCGATGTCGAGAAATGGGATTTGATGCAGCTGCACTTCCAGGCGTGGGAGAAGGGCATCAAATCGCTCTATTATCTCCGCTCCAAATCAATCCAGCGCGCAGGCTTTGCCGGCGGAGTGGAGGCTGACAACACCGCCGACGCACCAGAGATTGAGCTGAAGGCGGATCTGGGTGTGCCAGAAACAGATTATGATGAGTGCCTCAGCTGCCAGTGAGTTCGCAGAGTCAATTCAATGATAAAGGCCCCCGCGAGCGTCACGCTTTCGGGGGCTTTTTCATGGCGTTTTCGCCCAGAGACTTTGCATTCAATTGGGTGATCCACGCCCCGCATTCGCCCTTCATATCAAGCAATTGTGCATAGGGGCTTTTCTTTGCATCAAACTCATGGTTGTATGCCTAACGCTATGAAAACCCGGCAATCTACACGTGTCCCGCTCAACGCCACTGGATCATACCGCACATCGCGCGGGATGCAGTGGGATGTGGAGCTTGAGGATTTGTCCGCTGGCGGCTGCATGATCCACGACCGGCAGGGGCGCCTTAAGCTCGGCGAATATGTTCGCCTGTATATCGCGGGCACCGGTCCGCATCTGGCCGAGGTCGCCTGGCAAATTGGCGGCAATGCCGGATTGGCCTTCACCCGACCATTGCCAGACCGTGTCTTCACCGCGTTGGCTGCGGCGGATTGGAACGCGGCGGCAAAGGCTTACCGCGACGAAAGCAGGGGCGGATCGGCCCGCCGCTTTGTTTAGACGCCGCATTACCCGCCCAAGCCGCGCGAGGATAAAATGAGCTTAGATATTGTTTTGCCTGGGTTCTTATTGTTTGTCGCGATTATAGACATTCCGATTTTCATGTTCATGCGAGCGCGCGGGATGATGCGCGATAATGTCGTCAATCTGATGATGCTCGCTTCCGTTTCGCTTCCCTTGCTGGCCTATGTTATCTTGAAATTTGTCTTGCCGGATGTTGGCGCAATCGAGGTTTTTTGAGCGATGCAACCACAGATCTGGATTGGAATTGAGGCGGGACTATCATGAGCCCGCTGCGCGTGCTCACCGCGGCTGGATTGATTGTGCTGCTGTCCGCCTGCGCCAGCCAGATTGATGCCGGGGTCGCCAGTGATGAAGGAACGCCCGGTTTCCTGTGGGGCCTATGGCATGGGTTCGTCTTTCCATGGGCCTGGATAGGGTCTTTGTTCAATCCGGACATTGCCGTCTACGCCGTGCCCAATAAAGGCGCCTGGTATGATTTTGGCTTCTTCCTTGGCATCACGGTGTTGGGCGGGGGAAGCTTCTTCGGATCAAAGAGCCGCCGCTCTGATTAGGCGAGCCATGCGGCGCGCGGCCATCAAGCGCTAAGGCGCATCGGCTTTGCAACCTCGACCACTTCAATTCGGTCACGGCCACTTCGCTTCGCATTGTAAAGTGCCGCATCCGCCATCTCGATCAGATCTTCGCGCGGCAGCGTGGCTGTGGCTGGCGACAGCGCTACGCCCACCGATGTGGTAATGCGCGAGGTGTTGTTCACATTGGCAGGCAGCTTCATGGTCGCCACTGCATGGCGAACCTCCTCCGCCAGGCGCGCGGCATCGCCGGGCGCGCGTTCGCGAATGGCAGCGACAAATTCCTCTCCGCCATAGCGCGCGACAATTCCATCGCTATCGCTGAATACGCGCTGTAATGCGCGCGCGACCAGCAGCAGGCATTGATCGCCCGCCCGGTGTCCGTTGGTGTCATTGAACAGTTTGAAGCTGTCCAGATCAATCATCATGATCGCGATACGGCCACTTGAGAGCATGGCGCCCGCATCATCGGCCTGGCCCGCCGGTGTGATCTTCTTGGCGAAGGCCTGCTCAAAATAGCGCCGGTTACCCATCCCGGTGAGCGGGTCTCGCTCTGACAATTCGCGCAAAGCCCGGTTCGCTAACGTGAGCTCGCGCGATGTTTCGGAGGCACGTAGGCTGAGCAGGAAATTGCGCTGGCGCAGCCGTTCGATCCGGTATGCCAGCGGCAGAGTCGCGCCGCTCACCACGAACAGCAGGGCGAGGTAATCCAGATAGTGCGTAAAACCATCAGAGCTGCCAAGCATCACCATGCCAAATGCGGCGCAAATAAAGGCGGCGTTAAACGCCAACAACTGGCGCATGGAGTACGGAAAGACGATATTGGCGATGCCAATGATAAGTCCCGTGGCAGTGAGATAGCGCGCGGTATTTTCTGTCGGCATTTGTAACGCCAGATGGACGATCACCGCGACAAATGCGATCGGGGCTATTCCCAGGCAGACCGACATAAGCCTGTGCCATCCGCGCGCGCCAGCCATCAGGCCAAGAGCGGTGATGGGAATGATTACAATTGCCCTTAAGAAGGCCCCCTCGGCGGCTATTGCCGGGTGGATCATCAGATCAAGCAGGATCGTAGCAAGCCCGATCAAAAACCCGAGAACGAACAAGAACCGATGGTCAGATTTTTGCCGCGCCACGGTCTCGAGCGCATAGCTTTGGCGGATCGGCAATGGCCAGGAGCCTTCGGCAGAGCCATCGCGGATGACCGTGTCGAGCGCCGCAGCGTCGAGATACGGCCCGCTGGTGTCTGTATCGCTGGCTAGGCGCATCGCCGCTGCCTTGAGCGGGCGCAAAGGTGGCCGCTGGCAGTGTTTGAGGCGCTCGATCAGACACGCGAGCAGGCGCCGCACCAGCATGGCCGCCCGCATCCGAGCCAGCAGCCTCGCTTGCTGCGCGCACCAGCCCACCATGTGCTGGAAAGAATTGCCGTAAAACACCCATTACCGCGCGCCTAGCAAGAGGTGCTTAATTCTGGGTTAGGATCGCGTAATATGCTATGCACTTTATGCGCGCCGATGGCGGCACTTGCACCAGACGCGCGCGGGGCCGTTGCATGGGCTGCAAGGGCGCGGAAGAGGACGGATGCCCCCACACGGTTCGACTCACATTTTGCACGGTTTATCCCCGCATGAATCAACCTCCTTGCCTTCGGTTTCGTAGTTTGATTCCCTATAAGAGCCAAAGAACACCAATCTAAGGAACACCACATGTCGTTGCTCGAAGCCCGCAAGACCTACAAGCCGTTCGAATATCCGTGGGCTTACGACTTCTGGAAACGTCAACAGCAAATCCACTGGATGCCAGAGGAAGTGCCGCTGGGTGAGGATTGCCGCGACTGGGCGCAAAAGATCACTGAGCATGAGCGCAATCTGCTCACGCAAATCTTCCGCTTCTTCACTCAGGCCGACGTCGAAGTGCAGGATTGCTACCACGACAAATATGGCCGCGTGTTCAAGCCGACCGAGATCAAAATGATGCTCACCGCATTCTCCAATATGGAGACGGTGCACATCGCGGCGTACAGCCACCTGCTCGATACGATCGGCATGCCGGAAAGCGAATATTCCGCCTTCCTCGAATATGAGGAAATGGCCGACAAGCATGATTACATGCAGCAATTCACCGTCGACACCGACGAGGATATTGCCCGCACGCTCGCCATGTTCGGCGGCTTTACCGAAGGGTTGCAATTGTTCGCGTCCTTTGCGATGCTGATGAACTTCCCGCGCTTCAACAAGATGAAGGGTATGGGGCAAATCGTCAGCTGGTCCGTGCGCGACGAATCGCTGCACTGCGAAGGCATCATCAAGATGTTCCACACCTTCTGTGAAGAGCGTGATTGCCTGACCAAGGCGGTGAAGGAAGACATCGTTGATGTCTGCCAGAAGACCGTGCGGCTGGAAGATGCGTTCATCGACCTCGCGTTTGAAATGGGCCCGGTCAACGGGATGAGCGCGAAGGAAATCAAGAAGTACATCCGCTACATCGCCGATTGGCGTCTGGGCCAGCTGGGCCTCCAGCCGATCTACATGATTGATGAGCACCCACTGCCATGGCTCAGCCCGCTACTGAACGGCGTTGAGCACGCGAACTTCTTTGAAACCCGCGCGACCGAATACTCAAAGGGCGCAACCAAGGGCGACTGGAATACCGTGTGGTCCAGCTTCGACAACCGCCAGAAAGCGAACGCGGCGAACGAAGAGGCAGCGGACGAAGGCGGCCCGGATATGTTCGGAGAAACCGAAGCGGCGGAGTAGGGTTCCGCTTGACCGGAACAGACAAAGAACATATCGCTTGCGATAGATAGGGAGTATCGCATGCATTCCATCGAATTCTGCGCCGGTGCTGGCGGCCAAGCTCTTGGTCTTGAGCAAGCCGGGTTTCGGCATGAGGCGCTAGTCGAGATTGAACCTGAGTTTGCCAAGACGCTGAAGCTCAACCGCCCTCATTGGGACGTTCGAGCAACGGATATGGCGGAATTCGATGGAAGGCCGTTCCAAGGCTTAGAACTGCTAACGGCGGGACTGCCTTGCCCACCATTCTCGGTTGCTGGGAAGCAGCTTGGCGAGAAAGACGAGCGTAACCTGTTCCCTGCGGCGATCAGACTGATTGATGAGATTAAACCAAAAGCAGTAATGATAGAAAATGTCCGCGGTTTTCTTTCTGCTGTATTTGAAGACTATCGCGGGCAGCTTAAAAGGCAGCTTTCGAAACTTGGATATCACGTCGATTGGCGGTTGCTGAATTCATCTGACTTTGGCGTACCACAACTCCGCCCAAGAGTGGTGATTGTCGCGCTTCGAAAAGAACTTGTAGACGCTTTCGACTGGCCGGAAGTCCAGCCACAAAATCCGCCTACCGTCGGCGAGTGTCTGCGGGACTTAATGGCATCCAACGGCTGGCGTGGAGCTGATCAGTGGGCCGAGCGGGCAAATGAAATTGCCCCAACGCTTGTTGGGGGGTCAAAAAAGCATGGAGGGCCAGATCTAGGCCCGACACGTGCGCGCCGTGCATGGGCTTCGCTCGGTGTAGAGGGAAAAAGTCTGGCAAACGACGCTCCTGAACCGGACTTTGTTGGCATGCCTCGATTGACATTGAGAATGGCGGCACGAATTCAAGGCTTTCCGGATAGTTGGCAATTCTCCGGTGGCAAGACGACCAGTTATCGTCAAATCGGCAACGCGTTTCCGCCGCCAGTGGCCAAAGTTGTTGCACAAAAACTGAAGATGACGCTTAACGCGAAAGGCCTCTTTCCCGTGACGGCAGCGGCTTGATGACTGCATTTCTCACCGAAGCAAGACGAGAGTTTCACGCGACACTTCTTGGATCGATACTGACGGTCGACGCAAATGGCGTTCCAAGTAATGCTGATAGAGGAAGTAGAGTATCCAAAGCTATAGCTCTTGCTCTTCTCGACGAGATTGGAGACGTGTCAACTGCTGAGAAGTTGCCCGGCCAAACTGCTGGATCAAGCTTTGAAGAGATTTGTGCCCGTTTTGTAGCAACTTCTTTTGAACGCTTTTCTGGTCTCAGACCAGGCAAGTTTTTCGTAAGGAAAGGTGGGCAGATCGCCGAGTTTGACCAATATTCTCACCTTGATGATCTTGAACAGCTTGCTGCTCAATACCCACAAATGGCAACCGCTCTTGGGTCGGATTATTTGATTAAACCAGATGTTGTCGTCGGGCGCGAGCCGGAAGGCGACGAACAAATTAATGCTAACGGTCAACTAGTTGATAAAGTAACGGGACGTCATTCGAGCATCCGCGCTGTCAACCAAGAGTTGTGCACGCTGCATGCTTCGATAAGTTGTAAGTGGACCATCCGAAGTGATCGTGCTCAAAACGCGCGGTCAGAGGGTCTAAATCTCGTTCGAAACCGAAAGGGCAGATTGCCACATATTTGTGTGGTGACTGGTGAGCCAACCCCCGGACGGCTTGCATCTTTGGCGCTTGGCACAGGCGATTTAGATTGTGTCTACCACTTTGCGTTGCCTGAGTTGCAAAGAGCACTGCATATAGTTGGTGGTGACGACCGAATTGAGCAGTTGGAAACAATGATCGCAGGAAAGCGTCTTCGAGACATTTCTGATCTACCACTTGACTTGACAATCTAAACCCCGCCCAACAGTACCTTTGAATACCACACATGAAACGGGATCGCGGCTTTGACGAGCGGGCGGTCGGGCCGGGTCAGCCAGCTGCCAAACATCAATACCGTGCTGCCCTCGCCGGGTTGAACCGAGAGCCAGCTTGCGGTTGCGCCAGAGAAATCACGCAGCAGGATTTGCGGGTTGTTTGTGTTCCGCACGCCATCCGGCGTGCGATCTCCTCGGCCCTCGCGGGCCTGCGGGCGGGCGCCCCCGACTTCTGGCGCCCTTGCGGACCCTCCGGGTCCGTGCTCCGCGACCAAGCCTTCTGCATCAGTCTCCCACCGATCCACCACATTCCACGCCGCGAAGGTCTGCGCTTCGCCGCGCGCCAGCTTTGCCGCGTCTGCATTGCTCGCACCGCGTCCGATCAGGCCCAGCGCCAACCGCTCCGGCCGGAACGCCATGCTGCAATAAAACCGCTCGATAAACGCCGCCAACGTCACCTCACCCGGCACCGCGCGCGCAAAGCAATCGCGGTAATCATCCGGCCCGCCAAATTCGGCGAGCAGGCTGCCCTCCGGCACATCGCATGCGTTTACTTTTGCCATTGGATCATCCTTCGCGGCCTAGCGCACGCTTCACGCTACACCACAGGCCCGATGACGAATAGGCCGTGCGCAGCTCTGTCTGTGCGGCGGTGACGAGAATGCCCTTAACGAGGGCGGTTCGGACGATTGGGGCCGCTGAACCGAGGCATCAGGTCGCCAGCATTGCTTTCCTACAGGGACCCTGCGCGGGTATACAGCGTGGATGGATCACGTGCAGTTTCAATCGGAAAAAGCGATCAAAGGCACGCTTTGTGATCGATTGAATTTAAGCGCTAAGACAGTGTTCCAGGCGTTCCAAGCGTGGCTCAGCAGCGACGAGCCGAGCGCGGGTGAGATGGCGCGGAGCGTGCGCCTACACCTGGCCCCAGGCGGCGGGCGGGGCCTCCACCTCCTTCGTCAGGTCGAACTCAACCCGGAAGGTGCGGCCCATGTAGCGGCCCGGGCAGGAGCCATCATCGCCCTTGTCACGGGCCATGCGGATTGGGCGGTTGAGGGTATAGGCAAAGGTGGGCGTCTCGCTGTCCGCTGGGTCGACCTCGACACTCCAGATGTTGACCACAGAGGCGCAGTACGTGTCGCCGAACTGAGGACGCTCAAACAGGGCGATGCTCTCTGCATCGACGGGGAACTCCTGACGCATGGCGGTGCCGGCATTGGCGGTGTCGCCGCCATACATGGTGACCTCGTCCTCCTCGCCGTCCTCGTGGCGGTGATCATGCTTAAGGCGCAGACCGGCATCGGTCCTGGTGATCAGCCAGGTGCGCGATCGGTCCCAAACGCCGGGCTCGGTCTCGATGTGAAAGGGGATGGCGATGCGCGTATCGCTGCATTCGCGGACCTGCATGACCATGGCCTTGCCGACGAAGTCCGCATCCGCCTCGTCCTCGCTGGTGAGCTGGCCAGCATAGGCCTTGCCGCAATGGGTGGAGAGCGCGGCCCAGAACTCAGCCTGAGTGTCAGCGGCCGCTGGCAGCGCTACGTCTTCGGCTGGCTGGGTGCAAGCGACGGTGAGCGAGAGGGCGGCGATGCCTGGCGCGGCGAATCTGAGGATGGTGATCATACCGCGTGGTATCAGCGCGGCGCGGCCCGCGCCACCCGATCAGCACCAGTTGATGCGCGGCCCGCCCCACTCCTCGGCGAGGCCTTCGCGGACGAGCATCATGCCCAGGCTCTGGCCATTGCGGGTCACCACCTGGAGCGCGCGGCCATAGTGATCAGACGTGCGACCATCGGCGCTTTGCCCCAGGCTGAATGGTCCGGCGCTCAGCAGTGCCTGCATGCGTGCAGTCGCCTGATCGCCGAGGCGCGCCTCACGCGGGCAGGCGGGGCGAGAGACCTCTGGCGTGTCGATATCGGCGATGCGGATCTTGGTCCCGCGATACCAGATGGTGTCGCCATCGACGATGCAGGTGATCCGGCCAGAGCCGACGCAGACCGGGAAGTGGGCGCGTTCGGTGTCGGCGACTTCGCTCGCTTGGGCTTGGGCGATGCCGCTCAGCGACGAAGTGAAGGCCATGGTGATGAACGCGGCCAGGGACGCGCAAGTCAGGCGCAGGTGGAAGGGGAGGGTGCGGAGAACCATCCCCATGCAATGGCCCAGCAAGGCTCAAGGCATTATCCGGTCGAATCCTTAGGGCTGCTACGTATCGCGGCGCCGTCTGCGGACATGATGAGTGAATGGTATCACTGCCCAGCACTCAGATACGAAACGGGGCCAGCGCATGGCTAAGCCCCGATTGTGGGTCAAACGCTGCAAGCAGCGCGGTGTTCGTCCGGCCTTAGAACGCCAGCGTCTCTGGGTCCGGCATAGGCTCTTGCTTTTGCGCTTTCAGGAAGCTCATCACGCTGCGCACGCCAACCCAAACGGCGATAACTGGAAGCAGCAGAAAGCCGATCAGCACGATGGTCAGCAGACCTGCGACGATCGAGGCGACGAAGCCGATCCAGAAGGTGCGGATGAGATAGGTGAAGTGCGAGGCCATCCACGGTTCTTGATCTTCGCCCTGCCATATATGGGCAAGCACAACGCCAACAATGCCTGTGATCCCGGTCAGAAAGCTAGCAAGATAGAGCAGGCTGATGATGGTGGGGCGGTTGGCGTCAAAGCCTCCGTTATGCGGCGTGGGCTGACGATTGCCAGAGCTTGGCTCCGGGCTGTTGGTGTTGGTATCGTTCATTGCGTGATCCCCCATGAGATGCGTCTATATGCTTCTACGTAGCGAACCGTGCGGGTTGTGCAACTGCACCCGGGGGAGAAGAGGCAGGCTGCTGTGCTCTCATTCGCACCAATTGCGCGGGGTCGTGCCCCAACCGGATGGGGCGGCAAGATCGCGCCCGATCATGGTTTCAGCCAAGTACTCATGGCGATTGCTAGATTGCTTGCGCCTTACCTCGCGCAGCTCGCGGTTATATTGGTCATAGGGCGGCTGGTCCGCGCCGCTCCATTCAAACGCCGCGTCGTTCAGCCACGTATGGAGGAAATCGCGAGCCTGGATGGCGCGCGTCTGTTCCGCCTCGCAGGCCCCGTCCAGTTCTGGCGCGTCGAACCCGGTAAATCGGATCCGTCGGGCCCGTTCGCCAAAACCGATTGCCAGCGTATCGCCATCAATCACGCAACCTTGGACGGCCCTATCGCTGCGCATGGCACATAGGCCGTAGTCTTGCTCAATTCTGATCCATTCACCCTCAGCGGTCAGCGGGCGATACACGAACCACCACAGCGCGGTTACGGCCAGAGCCAGCACAATCACACGCGCCGTTGCCCACCAGCTTCTGCGCGAAATGCCTGATCGTCGTTTGAACATCGCCGCCATGTAGCAGCGCCACAAGCGGCAAAGCAAAGCCTGAGCGTAGCCTGCCAAAGCAAAGGGCCGCTAAGGATTGCTCCCAGCGGCCCTCATACATATCAGATCCGGGCCTCTGCCCAGATATTCGCCAGCTTAGGCAGTGATCTCGGTCAGCGAACCTTTGCCATTTGGCGTTTCGATGTCGACACATGTGCCAGCATCAACATAGGTCCAGGCGTTGCCTTGATAGTCTTCGGTGCTTGTGCCAGCGCAGCTCGTGCCTGGGCCTGCAGCGCAGTCGTTCTTACCAGCGAGCGAAACGCCGAAGCACTTCTCTTTTTCGCCGCCACCGGCCGCTGCGAGAGCTTCTGCTTCGGTGGTTGCTGCAGCTTCTTCTTCAGCAGCTGGGGCTGAACCGCCACCTGAACATGCTGCGGCAAGGCCTGCTGCGATTGCGAGAGTGAATGAACCTTTAGTGCGAGTCGTGATCATATTGTCCTCCAGAAATTCCAGTCGGCGGGGTAACGCATACACCGCCTCATGAGCAGTTCGCAGTCCGCGCTTTAAAGGTCTAAGCGCCCATGCAATTCAATTGCAAGCCCGAAGGTGCGATTTGGCGTGGCTGCAGCTCTGCACAGCGCTTTCCAGCGAGCGAGTTAGCCGCTAAGCGCTGCGCTTAGCGCCGAGGTTGTAATGGCCTCAAGGCGCCCGCGAAATTTGAACAAAGAAGAGCGTTATCCATGACCGCATCCAGCGAGACGCAAGCCCAAGAGATTGCCAAGGCGCAGGTCTTAATCGAGGCGCTGCCCTATTTTCAGCGTTATGCCGGGCGCACCTTTGTGGTGAAATATGGCGGGCACGCGATGGGCAATCCTCAGGCTGCGCGTGATTTTGCAGAAGATATTGTGCTGCTCAGGGCGGTCGGGATTAATCCGGTCGTTGTCCATGGCGGCGGCCCACAAATTGGTGAGATGTTGGAGAAGCTCGGCGTTGAAACCACCTTTGTGGATGGCCTGCGTGTTACCGATGAAGCGACCGCAAAGGTCGCGGAGATGGTCCTGTCCGGCGCGATCAACAAACAGTTGGTCGGCTGGTTGGCAGAGGCGGGCGGCAAGGCGCTAGGCATCTCTGGCAAGGACGGTGGGCTGGTGCGCGCACGCAAGGTGGAACGGACCACGCGCGATCCGGAAAGCCATATTGAGCAGGTGGTAGACCTCGGCTTTGTCGGCGAACCGGCAGAGGTGGACACCAGCGTGATCGACACTGCTGTTGCCGCCGGAATGATCCCGGTCATCGCGCCTATCGCCGCCGGGGAAGACGGCGCGACTTACAATATCAACGCCGATACGATGGCAGGCGCGATTGCGGCGGCGCTGGGTGCGGCGCGTCTGTTCCTGCTCACCGATGTGGCGGGCGTGCTTGATGCAGATGGCGAATTACTGACCGATCTCAATCCGGAGCAAATCGGCACATTGCGTGATAGCGGCGTGATCAAAGGCGGCATGGTGCCCAAGCTGGAGACTTGCGTAACAGCGGTCGAATCCGGCTGTGAAGCGGCGGTTGTGCTGGATGGCCGGGTGGCGCACGCAATGCTGCTGGAATTCTTCACAGCACGCGGCGCTGGCACGCTGGTGCACGCGTAAAACCACTGTTAAAGCTGGAATGAAGCGTATTAGTCGGGTAATACGGCCTTAGGGACTTCAACCGAGTGGTGCATGCGATGCCCCACCCACCAATGAAAAGACCAAATGATGCAAGGATTATACGCCGTTTACGACATTGTCTCGCTGCTCACGAGCGCGCTGATCATGCTCATCATCATTCAATTTGTGATTGGCCTGCTGTTCGCCTTTAACGTGGTGAGCCCATCCAATCAGTTTCTGATGTCGTTCTACAATTCGATTAACAGCCTGCTGGACCCGGTGCTGCGCCCGATCCGCAACATCATGCCAGCAACGGGTGCGATTGATTTCTCGCCTCTTGTGCTGATCATCACGCTGCAAATTATCCTGATCATTCTGGGCGCAGTGATTAACAGCGTTTGACCTCACTCAATTTCATCGGAAGCATGCCAGAATGACCGCCACACGAATTGACGGAAAAGCCTTCGCGGCCAAATTGCGCGAGCGCGTTGGCGCATCGGCGGCGGCATTTGCCGAAGCCGCCGGGCGCAAGCCGGGCCTGGCCGTGGTGCTGGTGGGAGAGGATCCGGCGAGCAACGTCTATGTCCGCTCCAAAGGCAAGGCGACCGTCGCCGCCAGTATGGAAAGCTTTGAACACCGCCTGCCCGCAGACACGAGCGAGGCGGATTTGCTCGCCCTAGTGGATCAGCTCAACAATGATGAAGCGGTCGATGGCATATTGGTTCAACTGCCGCTGCCTGGCCATCTCGATGAGCAATCGATCATTGCTTCGATCAGTCCGGATAAGGACGTTGATGGTTTCCACGTGATCAATGCTGGCTAAGCTGTCGGTTGGACAATCGGGCTTTGTCCCGTGCACTCCGCTGGGCTGTATGATGCTGTTGACCGACCGGCTGGGCGACCTTTCCGGGCTCGAGGCGGTTGTTATTGGTCGTTCCAACATTGTCGGTAAGCCGATGGCTCAACTGTTGCTTGATGCCAATGCCACCGTCACTATCGCGCACAGCCGGACCAAGGACTTGGCAGGCGTTGTTAAGCGCGCGGACATCGTCGTTGCGGCAGTTGGTCGGCCAGAGATGATCGGCAGAGACTGGCTAAAGGATGGCGCGACTGTGATTGATGTTGGCATTAACCGATTGCCGCCAGAACCCGGCGCGGAGAAAGGCCGACTTGTGGGCGACGTCGCCTATGACGAGGCCAGCGAAGTGGCCGCTGCGATCACGCCAGTGCCTGGCGGGGTTGGCCCGATGACGATTGCCGTGTTGCTGCGCAACACTTTGGTCGCCGCACATCGCAATGCGGACCTCGCCGTGCCGGAGGGGCTTTAGCATAAGCAAAATCCCGTTTGCCCTGAGCTTGTCGAAGGGCCGTTCTGTTACCAAGAGCGTCGGTGTAGAAATAAGGACAGTGCTTCGACAGGCTCAGCACGAACGGAGTAGTTGATGATCCGCGCATTTAATCGCACATTGGTGCTGGCCAGCTTGGCCGCGTTATCAGCCTGCGGCGCTCCGCAGCGCGGTCCGTCAAATGAAGTCATCAACCGCGCTCTCGTCGGTGCACCGGGCGAGGCTCAGCCAAGCCGTATTGTTGCGACCGAGATTGCATTTTCCCGCACCGGCAAGGAGCAAGGTGTCCGTACCGCGTTACAGCAATTCGCCACTCTGGGCGGCCAAATCCATTTGGGTGAAGGCCTGGTTAGTGTGGCCAGCGCTAACGGCTTCAACAATGATCCCAACGAAGCTCCTGCATGGGGCACGCGTAGTGTCTGGATGAGCTGTGATGGGGCGACTGCTGTCAGTCAGGGGCGCTTCCGCGACAAGGATGGAATTGTTGGCAATTACATCGCCGTGTGGGAGCGTCAGGCGGAGAACGACTATCGCTACTCCTATTTTATATTCGGTCCAGACAACCCGCAGCCGCCACCGCGCGAGGCTCCGCAAGAGGGCGATATTGTGGTGACCGCGCTCGATTCCATTCGCGCGGATGTGGCCGATTGCTCGCGCCGCGGCGAGACCATCCCGCCGCCGCCACCTGTGATAATTGGCGATGGCTACACCGAGGGCGGAAAGCTGTCGCGCGATGGCACTTTGCGTTGGCGTTGGCTGCAATACAGCGATACGCGCCGCCGGTTTGTGCTCGACTATCTGAGCAAGGGTAGCTGGCAGACTGCCTATGACGAGTCTCTTAACCTGGCGCTTGAGACAAGGGAATAAGGACCATGTTGCCCGAACTTTTCGTATCGGCTTTTGTCACTCTGTTTGTCGTGATCGACCCGCCCGGCTGTGCGCCGATTTATGCTGGTTTGACCAAGGGGGCGACACCCGCCCAGGCTCGTAATATGGCGCTGCGGGCCAGCGGGATTGCCGCCGTCATTCTCGTGATCTTTGCGTTCTTTGGCGAAGATCTGCTGTCGGCCTTGCATATCGAGCTCAACTCGTTCCGCATTGCGGGCGGGCTGATGCTGTTTTGGATCGCGTTTGAGATGGTGTTTGAAAAGCGCACGCAGCGCCGCAATGAACGCGCCGACAAGATCAGCGCCGACCCAGAAATTGAGGACGTGTCCGTCTTCCCAATGGCTATGCCGATGCTTGCTGGGCCCGGCGCGATCGCCGCCGTCATGCTGCTGATGAACGAGGCGGATGGAACCGCTCAAACCATCGAAGTGTTCGCGGCGCTTGGATTGGTACTCGTGATTACGGCCATTGCGCTGGTAGCGGCGGGTCCGCTGATGCGCGTGTTTGGCGATAAGGTGGAGGCGGTGATTACCCGCTTGCTCGGCGTTTTGCTGGCGGCGCTCGCGGCGCAATATGTGATTGACGGCCTGCGCGGTGCGTTTGCACTGGGCGGCTCGGCGATTTCCTGAGTTAGACCGCCGCGGGCAAGTTTGAAAGGATCCCGTAGGTCAGGCCTACCGCGGTTAGCAGTGTGCCCATCGCGCCCATGGCCCGCATTCCTGCGAAGACTTTGCGGCCTCCGGAAAGATCTTCGCCGTGCGACCCTGCGAGCGATGAAAATCCAAGCGCGTGAAGCACGCGAGCCACGGCGAACAGGACGCATAGCGCGAAGACATATGTGGTTTGCCCCACCATTATCTCAAGCAGGGCAATTACCGCCAGAAAAAGCCCGGAATTTTCAGCCAGATTGCCATGTCGGCGCACCTTGCGCTCCAGATCGCGGTCATCGCCATTGCCAATGAATTGGCCTTTTGATCGGTGCAGGCCAACGCTCAGCATTAAGCCGACTTGCAAAACTATCAGGAAAGTACCCAGGAGTGCGGAGTATATTGGCAGGTTCATGATCAATTCGCCTTCGGGTCAAGAATGTCTGTTTCGGGAAAGCCAATCAGGCTGAGCGAGGCGTGACCGGCGTCCAGAATGCGTTCTGGTTCGGATGAGAGGCGCGCTGAAGTGAAAGCTCCGTGGAGCAATTGAGTAAGCGTGCGCCCCAGCATCTTTGGATCGCCTGCTGCATGGCCAGAGGCAATGGCATCCGCCGCGATTTCGCGCATATGCGCCTCGACCGCGTCGAATATGCGTGCTGCCTCAACGCGCACTTCTGGCATGTCCTGGCCAAGCTCCAGCGCGAGGCCGACAATAGGGCAGCCATGCACATCGCCCTCTTCTTTGCAAAGTTCAGCATGCACGCTGTAGATATGATAATAAATGCCTGCGAGGCGGGCCTCCGGCGCTGGATTGTGCTCCGCGCTGGACTGGAAAACCATCTCCAGAGTGGCGGCTCCATGCTGTTTGACAACGGCGAGGGCTAAATCACGCTTGTCGGCGAAATAGCGATAGATGGTGGCTTTGTTGACTTCCGCTGCGCTGGCCACCTCGTCGACGGCAACGCCGTGGAAATTGCGGCGCCAGAACAGGCTGACGGCAACAGAGACGATGTGGGCGCGGGTGCGCTCACCACGAGTGGCAAAGACCTGAACATTCATAAGTAACCGTTTAGTTCGGTTGGAGGCAGGGTGCCAGTGTTGAGCTGCGACTTGGGGTTGCAAAGGCCGCTGGGTCGTCGGTCCAATCGATCCGATGCGCCACAAGGCCAAGTGGCCGCCCGCAGCGAGGCGATCTTTGATCGCATGAGCGAGGAAATCGCAGTCCGGATGGACCGCGCCAGACCTATTGCAGCGTCATAATCTCTTCGCCGCCATCGCCGTGGCCAAAGAATTGCATCAGCTGGATCAGCAGTTCGCAGCGGGCATGGATATTCTCAGCCTCAAGCAATGCCTGCTTGGACGCGGGATCAAACGGAGCGATTTGCGAGACGCCATTGATGAGCGAGAAATCATCGAGCCGTTCGACCGAATCCCAATCAACGCTGTAACCCTGTGCGCTCGCGAACCGGCGCGCCTCTTGTTCAAAGCCTGCGCGCTCAATCGCGCTCAGCACGTCGTTCTCGTCATCTTCGATCAGCTCGCCTTCGACCTGGCGAAAGGCGGTGGCGACATCCAATTCGCGGATCAGCTTAAAGCGGGCCTCGCCCTCAAGGATCAGGTTGTAGCGGCCATCTTCCATCGCCTCGACTTCACCAATGCGCCCGACGCAGCCGATCGTATAGAGCGGTGCGCCGTCGATTGAACGTTGCGGCTGGATCAGAGCGATCTTGCGGTCCCGCACCAAGGCATCACCCACCAGCGAGCGATAGCGTGGCTCAAAGATATGCAGCGGCAATTGCAATCCTGGAAACAGGATCGCGCCGGGCAGGGGGAAGATGGAGAGGCGGGTGGTCATGCTGGGCTTAGCCGAACAGGATCTTTGACAGGCGGCGGCGAGTGGCGACAACCCATTCGTCTTCCAGGCCGGTGGCTTCAAAGATTTGCAGCAGCTTGGCTTTCGCCGCGCCATTGTTCCATTCACGGTCAGCGGTGACCATGGCCAGCAGCGTGTCAGCCGCGGTATCGCGCTCTCCGCCCGCAAATGCTGCCTCGGCATAGGCCAATTGCGCATCCATATCCTCTGGTGCGGCCTTGGCGGCGCTTTGCAGTCCGGCAAGCTCGCCATCGTCAACCTGCGTTCCGGCAAGATCGAGCGCGCTTCTGGCCGCGGCAATCGCCGGGTCTTTCGCCAGGCTCTCGTCTTCTTCGATCGCAGCCAAAACCTGGCCCGCTTCCTCGGTCTTGCCCAATTGGATGAGCGCACGGACCAGGCCAGAATGCGCAATCGCATGGCCGGGCGCAAATTCGGTGATCTGTGCGAACATGCCCGCCGCACGGTCCGCATCGCCTTCCATCAGCGATTGCTCCGCCATGCCGATGGCTTGCTCGATTTCTTCTGGCGTAGGCCCTTGGGGTTCGCCATCGGCCGCGTCTGCCTGGATTGGCAATTGCGAGAGCAGTTGATCAAGCGCACCCTTCAATTGCGATTCGCTACGCGCGCTGGTCAGGTCGGCAACCGGCTGACCCTGAAACATCGCGTAGACAGTCGGGATAGACTTGACCTGAAACTGACCGGCGATGAATTTCTCTTCATCGACGTTGAGCTTCGCCAGAACCACACCCTTGTCGGCGTATTCAGCGGCGACTTTTTCCAACATCGGGGCCAGCGCCTTGCACGGCCCACACCATTCCGCCCAAAAGTCTAGGATCACCAGTTTCGTCTGTGACGGCTCGACCACTTCAGTGCGGAACCGATCAACCGCCTTTTGCTCTTCAAGATTGAGACCCATGCTGGCCAAGGGGTTTGCTCCTGTTTGTGCCGCGCGTATGTGCGCAATTGCTGTGACACCACGCAATGTGGGGCGCGGGGCGATGAATGTGAAGGTCTGAGTTTTGCTGGTGCGGGCGCGTTTGGCAATCGGTCAGTTGCCAAACCATGAGACTTTTTGCGGCAAATGACTTTTAGACTTGCAGGCCTGCGTGCTCGCTGCTAGCTGCCCACCTCCCCGGCGAGGAATAGCGAATCTATCGCATCCACGCAGAGCGTCAGTGAGCGGGCGTAGCTCAGGGGTAGAGCACAACCTTGCCAAGGTTGGGGTCGGGCGTTCGAATCGCCTCGCCCGCTCCATTTTCTTCTTAAAACCAGTGGTTTATTCTAACGCCGTTTTCTCGGTCGCT
The DNA here is from genome assembly GCF_057364945.1 of Erythrobacter sp. SN6-5. Lineage (NCBI taxonomy): Bacteria > Pseudomonadati > Pseudomonadota > Alphaproteobacteria > Sphingomonadales > Erythrobacteraceae > Erythrobacter > Erythrobacter sp. SN6-5. The sequence continues at coordinate 581,572 of NZ_CP200282.1, read as the reverse complement.
GATTTCGTGCATGTTTGGATCATCTTCGGATATCCGGATCCCGACATTTCCTCGGATTAAAACCCAAGTCTCAAGATGGCTCCATTTCGATTCTCAACGCGTGGAGAACGCTGGTTAGACATCTTCGGGAGTTCAGGTGACTGTTGACGCCATTTCTTCTGACTCGCACTTTCAATCCCAAGTGGCTCCGGATTGCTGACTGAGCTGACTCATTTGAGGAGGCAGGGCCAGCGTGGAGCTTTTCAATCTAGCGCAGCGCCGGCTCTGCCTGAGCGCAAGATAACGGGCTGGCACCCGGACCCATCGCTTTGCGTTGGGCTTCCAGAATCGCATTCACCCATTACCGAACTCGCTTGAACGGATGGCGAGGACCAGGAGCCGGAAGGCAACAGTTTGTTGGTTGGATGATTGAGCTCGGAAGCAGGTTGTCAGTTTCGATCCAGATGTTGGAAATATGCACGGTCTGTCTGAATGTGACATCGTGGGTGAAGCAAGGCAATGAAGCGACCCAAGGTCGAACAACACATACTTTTCGACAGAGGCGCTTTATCAATGTATTACACCCTGATACCTCTCTCCCAAACGGAGGGATTGTATTATGCTCGAGCTGAACGGCGTCACCCATGTTTATGGGAACGGAACACGAGCCCTTAACAACGTATCGCTGACCATACCCAACGGGATGTTCGGCCTGTTGGGGCCCAATGGGGCGGGCAAGAGCACTCTGATGCGGACGGTCGCCACGCTGCAAACACCGAGCGAAGGCACGATTAAATTTGGCGATATCGATGTGCTCGCTACACCTGAGAAACTACGCGAAACGCTTGGCTACTTGCCGCAAGATTTTGGCGTGTACCCGCGCGTTTCCGCTTACGACATGCTCGACCATATGGCCGTGCTCAAAGGTGTCGCGTCCTCCTCCGAACGAAAAGACACGGTCGAAACATTACTGGCGCAAACGAACCTGTGGGACGTGCGTAAGAAGGCCATTGCCTGAGCTTTTCTGGGGGTATGCGGCAGCGTTTTGGCATTGCTCAGGCCTTGATTGGCAACCCTCAGCTTATCATCGTTGATGAGCCAACCGCCGGTCTAGACCCGGAAGAGCGCAACCGCTTCCTCAACCTGCTAGCCGAAATCGGTGAGAACGTTGTGGTCATTCTTTCAACCCACATTGTTGAGGACGTATCGGACCTTTGCCCTAACATGGCCGTGATCGTACAGGGCGAAATCAAGCTTGAAGGCGCCCCTAAAGACCTGATCGAAAGAGCCCGTGGCACCGTCTGGGCGAAGACGATTGACCGTTCTGACCTCGAAAAGGTGCGGGAGCAGTACGAAGTCATCTCGACCCGGCTTTTCGCCGGACGGACCATCGTGCACATCCTGTCGAATAACGATCCGGGAGACGGTTTTACGGGCATCGATGGAGGCCTCGAAGATGTCTACTTCTCGACGCTTGCGCATTCGCGCCGTGATGTTCCTACTGCTTCTGCAGCGGCCTGAGGAGGATCGGAATGTTCGGTAAAATCACCGCATTCGAATTGCGCTATCAGCTGCGTAATCCAGTTTTCTGGGTTGCCGCTGTCATATTCTTCCTGATCACCTTTGGTGCGGCGACCAGCAGTGACATTCAGATCGGCAGCGGCGGAAATGTTAACGCCAACAGCCCGCTTGCCATCATTCAGACGCATCTGATTTTGACGGTGTTTTTCATGTTCGTCTCTACCGCATTTGTGGCGAATGTGATTGTGCGTGATGATGAGAGCGGTTTTGGGCCAATGGTCCGTTCGACGCAGGTCGGGAAATTCGACTATTTGCTTGGGCGATTTTCGGGCGCATTCTTAGCTGCGGCTCTAGCATTTGCGACTGTCCCGCTGGCGATCTGGCTCGGTTCGCTTATGCCCTGGGTCGATCCAGAAACTCTCGGACCGAACAAGCTATCGTACTACGCCAGCGCCTATTTCGTGTTCGCATTGCCAGGCATGTTTATGGTCTGCGCGCTGTTCTTCGCAGTGGCGACCATGACCCGGTCAATGATGTACACCTATGTCGCGGTTGTGGCGTTCCTGGTCCTTTGGACGGTTCTGATTTCAGCAGTCCAGGGCTTAGCCTGATTTGCAAGATACCGCGGCATTGTTTGAGCCGTTTGGTCTTGGTGCTCTTGCTAATGCGACCCGCTATTGGACCGCGGCGGAATCCAATGTTCTGGTACCCGCGTTAGAAGGCGGATTGCTGGCTAATCGTATCATCTGGATCAGCTTTGCATTGGTGATGCTGGGCCTTGCCTATTGGCGTTTCAGCTTCACAGAGAAGGGCGTCTCCAAGCGCAAGCTGCGGAGGGAAGCCAAAAAGCAGGCGAAGCTTGCCAAGGTTGAGCCGCGTATTGTCGACACTCTCCCAGCTCTGCGTCCAGAGAATAGCGCATGGGCGCGGCTGGTCACTCGGACCCGGTTCGAGGTAGCGCAGGTCATCAAACACCCGGCATTTTTCGTTCTGATCCTCGTCGGTCTGTTCAATACATCGGGCGCTTTGCTCCTCGGCAATCAGCTGTATGGCACGCCCAGTCGTCCGCTGACATTTACGGTCATTCCTATCCTGCAGGGCGGTTTCGGCATCATCCCGGTTATCATCGCCATCTACTATGCTGGCGAGCTGGTGTGGCGTGACCGCGACCGCAAAATGCATGAGCTGATTGATTCCACATCGGTCCCCGGGTGGAGTTACATGGTGCCAAAGACGATTGCTGTCGGCGTCGTCTTGTTCACCGCACTTCTGGCAAGTGTCATGTCAGCCGTCCTGATCCAGTCCATTCGCGGGGCCACGCCAGAGATCGGCAAGTACCTCGATTGGTACCTGTTGCCCTTTTCTATCAACATGCTGATTACCGCAATCCTTGCCGTGTTTGTGCAGGCGCTTAGCCCGAATAAGTTCGTCGGTTGGGGCGTCATGGTGATCTACATCGTAGCGCAGCTTGTACTGTCGAGCCTGGGCTTTGAGCATCCGCTCTATCTCTACGGTTCGACGGGCGGAAACCCGGTTTCCGACATCAACGGGAACGCCGTTGGGGATGCTCTTGGGTGGGGGCTGAGGCTATATTGGGGCGCTTTCGCGCTGATCCTTGCTGTGCTCGCGCACTTGCTGTGGCGCCGCGGCGCGGACGCTGCGCTGAAGCCGCGCCTGAAGCGATTGCCCGAGGGCCTTAAATCGCCTGCAGGTGCCATGTTGGGCGTTGGCGTTCTGCTCGCTGCTGTTACTGGCGGTTATCTGTTCAACCAGATGAATCGGGTGGAGCAGTACCGGACTAGCGACGACAATGAAGCGACGCTTGCTGAATATGAGAAAAAGTACCTCCAGTACGAAACTCTGGTGCAGCTTACCGTCACGCAAGTCAGCCTCGAGGTTGATCTCTTTCCTGAGGAGATACGGATGGAGGCGAGGGGACGTTATGCGATCCTCAATGACACCGACGAGGTGATTGAGCATCTGCATGTGCGCCTGCCAGATGCAGATGCCGAAATCCTGGGCATTGAGGTGGCGGGCGCTACGCTCGAGACCAATGATGAGAAGTTCAAGTACCGCATCTATCGGTTCGATGAGCCCTTGGCCCCTGGGGCGACCAGCGAACTGACTTTCGAGACTAGGCGTTGGCAACGCGGCATCCGTGCAAGCGGGAACGATACGCGCCTTGTGAAGAACGGCACCTTCCTGAACAATTCAGAATTCGCGCCGCAAATCGGCATGAACCGTTCGGGCCTGCTGCAAGATCGGGCGACGCGCCGTGAATATGATCTACCATCTGAGCTACGCCCTGCGCCGCTTGGAGACGAGGCGTCGAGGCAGGAGAACTATGTTGGCGCAGACTGGGTTACAGCTGACATCACGGTGACGACCGATGCTGGCCAAACGCCCATTGCGCCGGGTGTGCGCGTATCGGACGAGGTCGAAGGGGGCAGGCGTACGGCGCGCTTCGTTTCTGAAAGTCCAATCCTCTCGTTCTTCTCCATTCAGTCCGCCGACTACGAAATTGCGACGCGCAATGTCGATGGCGTAGAGCTGCAGGTCTATTACCACGAGACGCACGACACCAATGTTGAGCGAATGCTCGATGCTTTGGAAAAATCGCTCAAATACTACCGGGCAAATTTGGGACCATATCAGTTCCCGCATGCGCGCATCATTGAGTTTCCCGGCTACGCCAGTTTCGCGCAGGCTTTCGCCTAGCACGATGCCTTATTCGGAGAGTATAGGGTTCGTCGCCGACTATGCTGATGAAGGTGACATTGATGCAGTGACTTATGTTGTCGCCCACGAGGTCGCCCACCAATATTGGGCGCACCAGATCATCAGCGCTAACCAACAGGGCGGGACGATCTTGGTCGAAACCATGGCGCAATATTCCGCGATGATGGTGATGAAGGAGATTTATGGGGAAGACCAAATGCGGCGCTTCCTCAAATTTGAGCTCGATAATTACCTCACTTCACGAGGCGGCGAAGCGATTGAAGAGCTACCGCTCGTCCAGGTTGAGGATCAGGGCTACATCCACTACCGCAAAGGCGCAGTCGTTATGTATCTGCTTCAGGACAGGCTTGGCGAAGACCGCGTCAATGTGATGCTGTCTGAGCTGCTCGATCGCTATCGCTTCAAGGGGCCTCCTTATGCGATCTCAACCGATTTGGTAGAGGGCTTTGAAAGCCTCGCCCGCAATACTGAAGAGCGCCAGCTGGTTGAGGATCTGCTGCGCAAGATCACGCTGTATGATCTCAAGGTTGAAGAAGCACAGAGCAGCGAATTGCCAGATGGTTCATGGGAAACAGTCATCACGGTGAGCGCGGCCAAATTCTATGCCGATGGAGAAGGTGCTGAGACAGAAGCGCCGCTAGCCGACCAGATAGAAGTGGGTGCGTTTACGGCCCGACCTGGCCTCGGGGCGTTCGATAAATCGAATGTCCTCTTGATGGAGCGACAGCCGGTAAAGAGTGGGGAGCAGCAAATTCGGATCGTCACTGACAAGCAACCGACATATGTCGGGATCGACCCCTACAACAAATATGTTGATCGCAATTCCGATGACAATCTGTTCGAGACCGGTTGAGACGGAGCACTCGTCGGAAAGATGAACTGGAAGCCGCTTCAAGGTTTGTCACACGAAGACTGATACGGTTTACATAGGTCGCGAGTGAATATGCTACCGGACGAGATCAGGTCGCGACGGAGCGCTGGTTAACAGAGTTGACCGACTCGGATCGAGGGTCATAGTCTCAAATCGATCTTCGAAACTGAAGTCTTTAACGATTTCCCAATCACGCATAAAACAAAATCAAGCGTGAGATTTGGTCGCGGGAAGAGGAGCCGTGGACCTTTCTATTACAGATATATTAGGAAAGAGTGATTCAATTCGATCACTTCGCTCCGAAATACCTAAAATAGCACGGTCTGATGCCCCAACTCTAATCTCTGGCAGTACAGGAACGGGAAAAGAGCATTTTGCGAGGGCGATACACTTCTCAAGCGATCGGAAAGACAAGCCATTTGTCGCATTGAACTGTGCCGCGATCCCCGACAGCCTCTTTGAAGCAGAGTTGTTTGGTTTCGAAAAAGGGAGCTTTACTGGCGCCACCTTATCGCGCGATGGAAAGGCCAAGATGGCCGACCATGGGACTTTATTCCTCGACGAGATTGGTGAGTTGTCCCCTTATAGCCAGACAAAGCTACTGCGTCTTTTAGAGGCAAAGGAAGCCTTTCCGATCGGAGCTTCGAAACCCCTCAAACTCAATGTCAGGATTATCGCTGCCACCAATGTTGACGTAGAAGAGGCAGTTGCAGATGGCGAATTTCGAGATGACCTCTATTACCGCGTGAATGTTGCAAGGATCGACATACCCTGTCTGGCGGACCGGCCAGAAGACATCGCGGTTTATGTCGATCACTTCCTGAGTCGTTTCAACCGCGAGCGACGCAAAGATGTTTCTGGCATCGATCCAAAGCTGCTCGACGTGCTTTCAAACTATGAATGGCCAGGCAATATTCGCGAGGTTCGCAATTTCGTTGAAGGCGTTTTCATTGACCCACCCGACGGCTTAGTCACTGTAAACGATATTCCGCGGGCCTTCGAACGCCTCCGGCGGAGCTATCGATTTACAGGAAGGGATGAGCGTGCGCGTCTTCTGGCAGCGCTTGAGAAGACCAATTGGAACAAGGCAAAGGCAGCGAAATCACTCCACTGGTCTCGGATGACTTTGTATCGAAAGCTGACCAAATATCATATCTCAGACAGCCAATCTAAACGAGAAGATGGTGATTCAGACGCCTGATTGGATGCGGTTCTTTGTGACACATTGAATGTAACATCAGCGTATCATGTTACAGGTCATCGGATTGTTCAAATCACATAAATAATTGAAAAACAACTATACTTTATCTTGGCATGGATCCTGCTGTCTATGCTTCGTAATGACAGATGGCAGAACAATCTAATGAGCGAGCCAGAGGCACTTGACGGTGTGGCAATTCGCCGTGGCGATCCGGTCTCGCTTTACGTCAACTATTTTGAGGTTGCTCATAACCTCTATGAATTTCTCATCGAGTTGGGGCAGTTCCGGCCATCTGACCAAGCTGGTGCCAAGCGACATCTCGATCCACACGCGAGTTGCCATTTCCCCTTCATACGCGAAAATGTTGTCAGAGCTGCTCAGCCACGCCGTGACCGAGCATGAGGCTGAGCATGGCCCGATCAGAGCCATTGTCGAAAGTGGCTCTTCATTCGACATCATATTGCGATCCTTGCCCGACCAATTCGAAGAACGCGCACGCGAACTGCGCTCAATGCCACGTCGCAAAAACAAACGACGCGCAACCCATCCCAAGAAAGACAGGTGAGATGTCATGACAGCACAAATCCGTCCCAATCGCATGCAGGTAAACGACCGCTTTCCAATCCTTGGGTTCTCGATCAAAACCAGCCGTCCACAATCCCAGGCGGAAGTGGTGCTGGCCACCAACATAAGGTTGTTTGCAGCCGACCAGCGCGATCAGCGTACTGCCGCCAACTTCTATACTAGCCGAGAGCATGGAATGCTCTCAATTCCGCGCGGCGAGGGTGTGTTCGTTGTCCCACCAGAGATCCTCGCGCGCTTTATCGGTCAGGATAAGCTGTTCTTCGCTCTTGCGACGGGATCGGCTGAGGGCGGCCCGCTTGAGGTAGATGCGGTACCCCGCGAAGGAAGCCCCTATGTTTCCTTGTCAGGTTTCACAGGACGCTCGCTCCGGCGCAATTTCGGTGGCAACGTGGCCAACACTACTCCAATTATGGAATGGACGGGCGATAGGGCGACGCCGGGCGCTGAGCCAACTCGCCGCGCGCCATCCGCATCGCCAGCAAACGGGCGTGCAGAACCAAACAAGTTGCCCGACTCCGCCGATTATGACGATGGTTTCGGTGATATTCCCGAACTGCCTAGTCGCGAACAAGCGGCGAGAGCGTTTGGTGACGATATGCACGTTGATCCCGCAATGGATGGTGCTGGCAATCAGGCGGTCATGCCGTATTTGCCTGGACAGTCTCGCGAGCGCGCCAAACGGATCAGTGGCCCCTTTGCTGACCGCATTGGACAAGCGCTTGATCTAGGCCTTCCTGAAACCCAAGTCACTCCACTGCTCGATGTGCTCGATCCGCCTTTGCAAGCTGAGCCGCAAATGCCCAGCAATGGCAATCTTGCCGATCCAATGAATTATCGCGGGCCGGTTGCGATGAGCACACCAAGCCGCAGCATCAATTGGGATGGAGTCGAGCTGCTGGCGCAGCCAACGCCATTGGCATGTTGGGCAACGACGCTGGCGATGCTTGTGGGCTGGCGCGATGGGGTGAGTATGTCACCAGAGCAGATCGCTGATTTGTGTGGTCACGATATCAATCAAGTCTTGCCGTGGTCGCAGCGCGACGATGTCGCTGCCAAGCTGAATCTGAACACGCATCCACCACAGAGTTTTCCGGCCGAATCCTTTTGGGATCTGATCGCTGACTTTGGGCCACTCTATGTCGGCAAATCAACTGGTAGCGCGACCGGCAACACCCACGCCGTCTTGGTTGTTGGGATGTATGAACTGGATGGTCAATATCACGTCCGCTATCTCGATCCGGCGCATGGTGGCAGCCGCAGCTCAATGGATTACGCACGCTTTTCCAGCGAATATGAGCTGGGCGCGCGGGGCAATGCAGATGAGACATTTGTCCAAATACTTTCACCCGGCATCCCACAAGGTCGAACAGCCAACACCTCGACTGCGTCTGCGCCTGAAGGCTTTGCGATGGGTCACGCAGACTGCGACAGTCGCGGTGAGGCCACTCGTTTGGCACCGGCGCCTCAGCCGCATGCACACCTCATGGATGGCGGCGCCACAGCCACCGTCGCGATCGCCGCAGCCAGCTTCGTCATTGACAGCATCGCCAGCAATGAAGGCGACGTCAGTTGGGAGCTCGACCAGCTGCGTGGCTGGAAACATCCTAGTGACCAAGTGCCACAGAACCGTGGCACCGTGCGCGATGGCCAGCAGGTCTCGCTCAATGACTGGCCTGTCGCAGGCGGTCTGGTTGACGACATCAGCGCATGGTTCAAGGTCAACTGGCAGTATGACGGTCGGTCGCTAGGCAATGTCCGCGTTGATAATATGGGCGTCAATGACGCAGTGGGTTGGGGTCTCCACGTTACCGAACAGATCATGCACGACAATATGGTGCACCATTCTGGCAATGTAGCGGCGCTCAAGCTCACTTTCCATTACCGCTTCAGCCGGACAATTGGCTCGGAGGTAATCGCACGGCGTATCGTCAAGCTGTACGGTGACGGGACCTATGAAGTGTCGGGCGACTGGATTCAGACTTCGGCCCTATCCATGGGATCGGATAATCCCCACTCGTCAGAAGAGGCGGCATTGCCGCCCGCTCCTCCACCTCGTTCCCGCGCTATGGATGGCGGCGGCAATGACGCTTCAGGCAATGCTGCAAGTTCGAGCCGCACCCGGACCTCTGCCGGTGTCGCAGCAGGTCGCTTGGTGCTGACCAAAATACGTGACAATCGCGGCGATGTTAGCTGGGAACTTGATCAATTCCGTGAGATCAAACACCCTGGCAATATTGTGCCCAGCAATCCGGCACCGTTCCAGAATGCCGCACCTATCATGCTCAATGATTGGCCAACGGCTGGCGGTCTTGTCGATGACATCAACGCCTGGTTCCAGATTGATTGGCAGTATAACGGCACCTCGCTTGGCAATGTCTCTATTACCAATATTGGCGTGAACGACGCGGTCGGTTGGGGGCTCTCAGTCCGTGCAAGGATTATGGATGATGACCGGTCGCATGGTAGCAATGGTGCCGCCGGTCTCCGGCTTACTTTCACCTATCGCTTTACCAGAACGATAGGCTCTGATGTCATCGCTGAACGCCATATCCAACTGTATGGGGACGGCACTTTCGAAGTGAGTGGTGATTGGATCCAGGCCTCAGCGCTTGAGGCGAGTGATCCCGCGCTCATCCCCGCTGAGTAGAGGTGCAGAGAGTGCCTCACGCTCCCAAGCTCCCTCCGGCACCGCCGAGTACTGGACGTCGATCTGCGGCGCGATCGCAAGCGATGTCTGGCGGTGGCTTCTGGAGCCGAGACGAAAGCAACGATCAACCTGGCAGCAGCCAGGATGACGGCTTCTTGAGCGCGCAAGGTGAAAATGGTGACTCTTCCTCGGCGACCCGCGAGGCTGCGACGCAGACAATCGGGCGGCGGGCAGGCTCTCTTTCTGACGAGCTTGATTTTCCAGAGTTTGTAGCCTCGTTGATCCACGGAACATGGGACGCGATGGTCGATTCATCCATCAGGCAAATGGAAGCTTTTTCCGATCTTGTTTCGGCTATTTCGAAACCACTTGAACAGTTTCGTGATGAGAACATCTCTGTAAATCAGGCGAAAGACTGGCTTGTTTCACAGCATCCTGGCGACCTTGAGTTGGCGCAGGATGATGGGGGTTATGCGGTGCTACCGCGGGGCAGCGATGATACCTTTGGCGATGAACTTTCTCCTGACTGGTTGGCTGAATTCGACTTGGCCGGGGAATCTCTGAATTCAGAACTGATTGATGAACAGCTGGTCCCTCGCGCCCGTGATAGAATGGCTCGCGATCGGATGCAAACGCTCGCAACTTTAGTCATGCTGGGTCTCAATCGGATCAAGGTTGACGATGGCTCTATCACAGCGCGAATGCGGCTCCGTGCCGCAGCTGCCGATCATAGCGGAGTAGACTATGCGGTGAGCGATGATCCGGCGGGTTCATCCTCGGGAAGCTGGGCGACCCGGGGTAGCACGACATATCAAGCATCGACGACCAAGGTCTCCACCGTTGGTGTGAACGCGCAAACGGACAGCTCGCTCGTCGCGGATCTGTTTGGCCAGGTCAAAATCAACTTCTCGAGCGAAACGCTGCCGCTCGATCGCTTTGTTGATGACGCACAACAAACTCTGCTGGAGCGAGCGGCACGGCCTGCTTTGACTCAGGCCGCCCGGCAAGTCGCCAGTCAGCCGCAGCAAGCTAACACACAAATAGCGCCTACTCAGCAGCCAGCAGCGGTGGCGCCAGCAGCTCAAGTGCCGCAAGCTGTTCAACCTCAACCCAGCGCCCAACCCGTACAGCAACCACAGCCGCAACCGACTGTGCCACAATCTGCCACCCCGCAACCTGGTGCGATTGCACCGGTGCAAGTGACGCCGCCGCCGGGGGCCACAGGATGATCGCACCACGTCGCCCCCTTGATGATATGTTGGTCGAATTGATGGACGGCGTGCGGCAGTCTGGTTCGCTTCGTCCGACTGACCTCGATCAAGTCGGTGTGGCTGCAAGCTCTGTCGAGTTTGATCTTCCGGTTGAGACAGTCATTGAACATCGCGACGGCGATTGGGTGGTTTTGGCTGACAGCCCTCGCACGCGCATGCGAAGCGACTTTGATGTGCCGGTAAGCCGCCTGGTCGCAACCATCGTTACAGGGGGTGTGGCATGAGGAACAAGCCTACCTCAATCGTCGCGCTGGAAGACTTCATTCAGGCAGTCCAGTCGCAGCTAGACACCGCGCAAGCTCGCATGACACTCAAGGCGCAGAATGACAGTCTGCCGCTAACCTTCGCGATCAAAGACATTTCGATGGATCTGAAAGCCCATGTCGAAATGGATTCAGGTGAGGTCCGCATCAAGCCTGCAGGATCAGGCGACACCAACGCGAGTACCCTGCATCTGGTCTTCACGGCGATTACCAAGCCGATGATTGAAGAAAATGCGATTCAATTGTCTACTGACAATCAAGACGATACTCTGTTGGAAGAGGCATCGGTCGATCTGACTGCCGATGAGTTAACCCGGCTTGACGGAATTGGCGTTCGCACCGTCTCGCAGCTTCGTGAGGTGCGTAAGCAAGGGTTCGGGCGGTCAGTAGGGCGCATAACGCGGTTGCCCATCGAGAAGCTTGAGCGAGTCTTATCGCAGGCCACCCGACCTGAGGTGAAAGGCGTTGAGGCCGAGGATCGGACCTCCGATGGGAGACGCAGGCTGCGCATTCGTGGCCGCAATCTCATCCGCGACGGCCAGCCGCCTCGCGCGGAGATCAATGGCGAAGCTGTTGGTGTCGTTCAGGCAAGTGATACGGATATCGTTCTGACACCGCGTAGCGATCAGTTCGGGGGTCAATTGAGCCTCGCATTCGATGACAAATCGAAGACCGATCTGTGGTTCGACATAGACGCCAATACCCAAGGTGAGCCACTTTCTACGGCGAACGCGGTCAATGGTGAAGTGAAGGAGTTAGTCCAATGATCAGACTGCCTCGCATGGTCCAGCCATGGCATCACTATACCGGAGTTTATGCGTCCCCGACCAGCCTTCTGGTGCGCTTAAAATCAGGTGAAACGCCCGATCATCTGCCCGCGGCACTTGATGTCCGGCAAGGCGTTTGCGGTGCTGTTGATAGAACCGGGCATGCGGCGTTTGATCGCGTGGCCAGCACCTTTGGCGGCGCTGTTCGGATCAGCCGATTGCACAGCGCCAAAAGCGCGCTGTTGCGCGTCGGTGAACGCAACCGCAATTACACAAACGCAGAGGAAGCTTGCGGCATATCACGCGTGCTACGGCTTGATGTCGAGCCGGGCACACATGTTGGTTCGATGGCCATTTCGTTGCGCCAATTGGATATCGTGGAAAGCGCAACACCAAACTATCTTGTTGCTTTGGGCATGGATGAGCCGCTGTCTTCAGAAGAGCGGGATAACCAAGAACATACCTTTGGCTCGCGTTTCGACAATGTCCGAAGTGACGATCAAGGTGGCTGGCTGCATCGCGACGCAATAAATGGACGACAGGCCTTGGCCCGCGAACCAGGCGATCCAGCTGTTATTGTGGCCGTTGTCGATAGCGGTGTGAACCCCAACCATCGTGAGTTTTCACGCGGGCTACGCAGCGGTTTTGACACCGTACAGCTCGGGCATGACGAACTGGCTGGTGGGATTGCTCTGTTGGGTGACAATGCCGGGGCTGATGTCGATCCATCCGATCGTCATGTCGGCCATGGCACAGGCTGCGCTGGCATTATCGGGGCCGCTGGCAAGCACATTCCGCCCGGTATGGCTGGTGAATGCCAAGTGCTGCCCATTCGCTCGCTTGGAGCCGCTTTGTTTCCAGGTAAGAAGCGCCCTGTAGGGGTCGGGGCGATTAGCGATCTTGATGCTGGTGTGGTGATGGCAGTCCAACTCGGCGCGAAAGTCATCAATATGAGTTTTGGAACCGACGATGCCTCTCTTGATCCGACATTGGATAAGCCGCATCGCGAGGCGGTGGAGTTTGCGACCGCTCAGGGATGTACTCTGGTCGCAGCAGCGGGAAATAGCGGCGATCGGCGCACTTACTGGCTTAGCCGCTTTCCCTGAAGTTGTGGCGGTCGGTTCTGTCAGTACTGACGGAACGGTTAGCGAGTTTAGCACAAGCGGCGATCATGTAGCGCTATGCGCCCCGGGTGAAAGGGTGAGAACGGCCCACCTTGAGGGCTATCAACGCGCCACCGGAACCAGCTTCGCCGCGCCGTTTGTCGCATCGGTTGCAGCCCTACTTCATTCCCGCGCGCAACGCCGCTCAGCACCGCTTTCGCCGCGCGATGTGAAGACGCTACTAACGACCAGTGCTCGCACCCATCGAGAAGGCAATACCCAAGGTCATGGTGCTGGAATTCTCGACGGTGGCCGCGCCTTAGCCATGCTGGATGAGGCAATTGACGCCGATCCTAGTGTTGAATTCGGAGGGACGGCCCATGCCTAGCTAACCGTCATCCCATTCAGCCCTGCTTAGAACAAAGATTACGCATCGAATACGAAAGGAAATTAATATGGCAAGCGAAGGAACCAGCGCTCCGAATATTCCGAACAAGACGCGATTTGTCGATATTCAAAACCGCGAAGAGAAAGCGCGCGAAAGGCTGCGCCAGCGGTTAGAGCAAATCAATCGACGGGTGGAAAACGGCAGAGTCTTAAGTGAGCCCGATATTGAAGAGCTCAAACGACTTAAGGCACTAGCCGCACTGAAACCAGGCCGTGGTATCTATATTGATCCGCTGTTTGTCGCCCTGCGCCACGCCTTGCGCAGCAATGACGGTAATCTAACGCCGGTGACCGTCGAACACAGTAATGGCCAGATCGGTTTCACGCCAGCGCTCGACAACCTTGATCATGACAGGCAGATGGTCCGCAGCGCGTTGCTTTATGGCATTTTGTGCTCTCGCAAGGTCGCCACACCTCCTGTCTTATCGGTTGGGACGGATAATGAGCCGGAAACCGGGCCAGACACCAATCACCCCAATATGGCCAAATTTTTGGCGGGTTTTTACAGCGCATTGGGCAAGATCGCCGGACAGATGGACCTTGCTCAGCGGACTTTGCTGATCACCATCAATGATGTGCGGGTCAATTCCCGTCAGACCCCAAACATATTCACCAAGCAATTTGCAGATGTCGTCAGCGATCTGATTGATCGCAACATTTCTGCGGACAATCCCAAGTTGAAACCATTTGTCGATGAGCTGTTGGATCGCTCAACCGATCTTGGGCCGGATGATCAAAGCGATATCCCTTTGCATGAGATGGCGATTGATCTGCCCGACCTCAATTCATGGATCGACGACAATGTGGTGGCAGATAATATCTATCTGATGGGCCCTATGATCTTCGCGTCAATGTTTGAGGAATTGAAAGCATTTCAAGTCGTCGACAAGCTGGTAGAGATGTCGCAGCAAGGCTACATCACTCTGACCCGCGGGACGGCTGGCACTCAGCTGTACAATTACTGGCGTAATGCGCCCAACCGGATGAGCGAGGTTGAGCGGCAAACATTCTATGCCATGACGCTGGGCCTGCCGAGCGGCCAACCAGGCGCTTCTTCAAACAGTGATTTCCAGGATTTGTGGCTGCGTTTTGTCTCCTCGGTTTCTTCCTTGGTTCGTGAGAACCGGGTTGATCAATTGCTGCGGTCAGAATTGCCCTCGGCGATCAATCAGCAACAGGTGAAGAAGGCTGCGCGTGACCTGGTCACCAACATGTCCCTGCATGGCTATGGCATGGCATTCTACGCCGCTGTTGATTTGCAAGAGCAGATCAATGAGATGATCAAACTTTTGTCTGATCCAGAAGTCCGTAGCGCCTTTGGTGCTCGCGATATGTGGGGCGTTATCGACCAGATCGCACAGGTTGAGCTTGGCGGTGCTCGCAACTCCAGCAAATATCGTACGCTTGCTACAAGCGGTGCAATTTGTGTCCGCTGGCTAGGTGACAATCTTGACCGGCTGCGTGATCCGACAATGCCAATCATTGAGTTGAAGGATGTATCCAATCCGCCCGCGCGGATGGCTGGGCAAACCGCCACTTCGCATCCAACCGACTATGATCTGATCAACGCTTGCGAGCTTTGGCTTGCTGATTCTGCGCTGGATGACATTCGGATTGAACAGATGTCGCAGCCACGCGAGTCGCCCCAGCAGCCAAGCTTAGCCAATCCAGATGCCGTCGATCGCACGCGATCTGCTCGAAGGCGCAGGTTTAGGCGTCAGCTTCGGTCATCAACCGCAGATGGCCAATGGCCACGATCGGTCTGGCTACGCCGCATATTGAGGCGCAGCGACGAGAGTATCGAACTTGGAGATAGATCATGCATAGCCAACCTTTGGCCAACCGGGTGAAGTCCCGACTCTTAAAGGCCGCGCATTCCCTGCGTACTGCCGATCCGTCCCACTATGTCGGGCGGGTCATTGATGACAGTTTTCATGACCCTGAAGACGATCCGGCATACGCTCGCAATGCGCTTTCGCCCGGAGCGGCACCCATCCAGTCGCAGTTTCTTGCGCGGCGCCCGGGCGTCTTGTCATTCGAGATGGAACCGCTCGGTCCACATGCACGACCCGCTGACAAGCGTGATTTCACCAGTCAAAAAGCACGCGGGCTGCTTGACCAGCAATTCGGCAGCGCAGCTTTGCGATGGTTCGACCAGGCGAGTGAACCCTTTCGCAGCGGAACTCGTAGTAATAATCTGCAATATGGGGCGTTCTTCGGATCAAGCTTTGACAGCGACGGGCTGGAGACTGCGACCGTCAGCTATGAAAGTAGCGATCCTAGCAACATTATCGTGAATCCCAACCTCGCCCGACTGGTTGGCAATGCAATGGCGGCTTTGCCTGGATTGAAGCCGGTCTTCACCACATTAATTGCTGGACGGACCAGCGGTGCGCAGTGGATGAGCTTCCTGCTGACCAATGGCATTCGACTGGCGGATCTGGAACCCATGATGCGCGAAATCGGCCTTGGCAATCGCATTGCGCCGATCATGCAAGTTGTCGGGGTCGCACTCGGTGGCCGGTTTGAACTGCCTGGCGGTTCGACGCTGGTCGCATTCGGACGCGGTCCGGAGGGCGTCGAGATGGAAATGCAGATCATGCTTGATGCGATCTCGGATGTGCCGCCAAACTTTCTGCAATTGTTGACCATGAATCTGCGTGAACGTCCGGCTGAATTGACCGCTCTCGAGCGTTTCCTCGAAGCGTTCACTCCCGAAGACAATGTCTGGCCAGGGCGGTTTTCGATCCTGGGCATCCGGATCGGCACCAAAGGGCCTGCCAAAATCAACTTGGTCCTAAGACCTGTCGAATTTGAAATCTCTCCAGCGGCGGCACGGCTCGGCTCGCAAACTATCGCGGCCTGAGCCGCTTCCCCGGCGTCCTACATGGGCGCAAGAAAGGATTGAACCATGACCGCTCAAACTGCCCGTGTGATGCCGGCCGATACAGGCGCGGCCCAGTCGATCAATGACAGCCCGACCCCGCGGCCCGAAGTGCGTGCGCAAGTCAAAGATCTCCTCAGCCGATCCGAAGCTTTCGGGCAGTTGCCAGCTGCGCAGCAAAAACAGGTCGCACGTGACACCGCGCTTATCGCGGATGCTCTTGTCGGCGGACCGGACGCAGACAAAGGCATGCAAAGTGTCACCAGCGCGGCGATGAACGATCCGTCGACAAGTTTCAACGAAGGGCAAGAAGCAGTTGATGCGATCGGTAGAGACGATTTCGATGCAGGTGCGGTGAGAGCTGGTGGAGAGGCTGCCGCTGACTTCATGAACCAGATCAACTTCGTCGATTTCGTATCCGGGTTAATCGACGGCGTCTTCAATTCGATAGTGACCTCCTCGATAGAGCAAATGGAAGCCTATTCGAAAATGGTCGCGGATGTTTCTAAGTCGCTCAATCAGTTCAGAGACGAGAACACATCTGATGATGACGGCCGCGACCAGATGGTCGAGCAGTTTCCGGATATCTTCTCGATCGGTACAGACGACTTTTCAGACTCGAAAGAACCGCGATTGCAATTGCGCGACAATGTCGATCAGGAAAGTGCACTTTCCCGCGTACAGCAAACTATGGGAGAGCTAGTCGAGGGCGGCATCACATCAATTGATGTCTCAGACCCCGAAGCAGAGGCCAAGCTGATCAAGGCTGCACGTAGTCATATCGCGACCGCGCGCCAACAATTGCTCGCAACCATGGTGATGATGGGGCTTAATCGCATCGTAGTTACCAATGGTAAGATCCAGGCCCGCATTCTGTATGATTTTAATGCATCGAGCCAGCGTAAACTATCACGGTCGGCAATGGCTCGTGATTTTGCACGGAATGCAGACGGCTCCTTACAGAAAATGGCCAATCGCGAAGGTGAATTCGAGGCGAGCGGCAACACTAGTTATGAAAGGAAGGGGCGCCGACGCAAGCGCCATGTGACCCGGGATTCAGAATATTATACCAAGGGTAAATATAAGTATGCCGAGAGGCCAGTGCTCACCGCGATGTCGGTTGCCTCGGATGCTCAAACGGACCAATTGTCTGCACGTGCCAGCCTTGCCGGGAATGTCGAAGTGAACTTCAAGTCGGACTATTTGCCGCTTGAGAAAATGGCCACGCCCGAGATGATGGCATCGATTCAAATGCGGTCAAAACCGGTTGATCACAACCGTCCGGTCTACGAGGCGGAAGGCGCCAGTGCTCAAAATCAGACGGCAAACGCCTAGGGTATTCTGCCATGCAAACAGCTGCATACACGGCGCGGCAGGAGCCAAGCGATGGGCCAGCGCCCGTTCATGAAGGCGATGCCCCTCCAAATACACCGCAAGCCACGTCTCGACACGATGAAAAGCCGGAGGGCCTGAGCGACGAGGCCATCCGCCGGGTTCGCCCCATGGTGCGCGAAATGCTTACCCGCATTCCCGCCTATGGCGAGATGGAACAGCAAGAACAGCTCGATCTCGCCAACAACATGGTCAAGCTCTTCGCTTATGTTGATGACCCTAACAGCGTCGTCAGCGATGCGATGCAGGATCCTGCGCAAAAGGCACAGGCAGCTCGATCTCAGGCGATGAACCGCTGCGGCGTACCGATCCAAATGAACTCGTAAAACGCAACCTGGCGCAGTCACCCGGGTTTGCTGGCAAGGACTTCGAAGCTGGAGCAGCGCAACAAGGAACTGATCAATTTGTCCGCCTAGTTGATGAGGTCGACTTCCCCTCATTCGTTGGCGGATTGATCCAGAACGTTTTCGTAACAATCGTCGAAACGTCGATCGAACAAATGCGGGCCTATGCCGAGCTGGTAGCTAATGTAGCGAAGTCTGCCGAAGAATATATGAATGAGAATATCGGGGTCGGGCAGGCACGCGATTATCTGGTTGATCGCTTTCCCGACCTGTTGGATGTCAATGTCGATGATGATGGCAATTCACGCCTCCTCGCCAAAGATGAAGACAATGACGGGGGGATGCGAGAAATTCACCAGTCCATGGGTATGTCCGGCCGACCGGTCGAGGATCTAAGCGACGACCAAGAAGAATTGCGGCTCGTCAATGGTGCACGGCTGATTATGGCACGTTCTCGTCAGCAATTGCTCGCTTCAATGGTGATGTTGGGAATCAACCGGATCGTGGTCACCGATGGCTCAATCACGGCGAAGGTGAAGTTCAATATGCGATCAACCGATCTGGCGGAGCGCGACTACAAGGCCTCGTCATATGATCGCCAGACAAGGCGGCACAAGCGGACGAGTTTTGGCGGTGGTAGCTTCCTTGGATTTGGCGGCGGAACTGTGAGCACCAACTCACGCAGCCATGTCGCAACGGTAAAAACGGGCGTGGATGAGTCTAGCGAATCGCGCCTTGATCTCTCGGCCAAAATGCAAGGGGAGGTGCGGGTCAACTTCAAGTCCGACTACTTACCGCTCGAGAAAATGGCGACACCGGAAATGATTGGCGCAATCCAGGGGAATGCAGCCCCAGCGTCTGACAAAGACAACCGGCAGGACGGAAGCTCATCTGGAAACATCGATAACGGAACACAATCGCCATGACCCGCGCCATCCCATTTGAAACGTCTGCCGCGTTAAGTGTGGAGCGTGCTGTCGAAGATGCCGCAAACTTGCTCCTTTCGGCTGAGGCGCATTCAGTTATGCTGTCCGAACTGGGCGTCATCCATATCCCACAGGCGGCGTCGGCCAACCCAATGCAAATCCGAGCTGTCGCGAGCCTCTACTTGGCATCGGCCCTTGAATCTGCGGGCCTGATCCAAGCGGTTGACGCGCTGACTCGAATGGTTCGCTCGGGCCAAATCATGCATGATCTTGGCGATGCAACCGGATTGATCGTCACATTCTGGGAGAACCGAAAAGAACGTGCAGCGCCAGAGGAGCGTCAGGCATTGTTTGCGAGCCTGTTCGGTTCCCCAGCGGATGTGGTGGACAGCTTCAGCGGTACCAACAATGGATTTGAAGAACGGCTTTTTGCGCTCTGCGAAGCAATTATTGACGCTGCAGATGGTGGCCCACTGGTTAACATGCGACGTGCGGCTCGGCGCTTATCCGAAAATTTGGTTCAGGCGGGCAATGATATGGTGCTGATAATGGCGCGCGACATTATTGCGAGTCTGTCCCGCTCCATTGCCATACTGAACCATCCAAAGATACGAACCGCACTTGGTGCTCGATCGCTTTGGCAATCCGTCGCGGCAATTGATCGCCGGCAGCGAAGGCCTGTACGACCGACTCTTAATCATTTGCGGCGAGGGCGTGCAGGGATGGTTCTTCTCGCTTGGTTGGGCGATTTTCTCGAACAGAAAGATGCTTCTACTCATCGCCCTACTGCAGATGCTCCAGTTCTGGCAGCGGCGCTCGACTGGGTGGATGAAACGATTACGCTTATCGAGGCGGTTGATGGATCGCGCCAAGCGCAGGGAGGCTCCGCATCTGAATCGACCGGCTCCTGGCTCGATCTTGGACGCTAGGCATGGCCAGCCAATCCTCCACGGCGGAGCAGCTCGCGCAACCTAGCGCTGCAACGCGCCAGGGGATCAAGTCGGTTTTATCTCAGGCTGATGGCTTTGATGGTGTGGATCGCCCAACGCGGCGTGAGATTGCTCACTCGCTGGTCCGCATCGCGGAAGCGGCAAAACTGCTCGAAGAAGATATTGACGCACAGCGCAATTCTGACGCGCCCTTGCCGCCGCAATTGAATGACAACGAGCCTAGCAGGCGATAAGAAAATCCCGGCCAAGGCGATGAATGCCGGAGATGCCTTTTCCGGCACAGCAGTTGACCGAATAGGTCAAACCACTCGCAATGTGCTCGAAGCCATCTCATTCCCACGCTTTGTTGCCGAGTTAATCAATGGCGTCTTCAAGGCAATGGTGGACACCAATCAACAGCAGCTTCAGCAGTATCTGGAGCTCATCCGCGGTGTTTCCCAGTCACTCGATGGTTTCGCTTCACTGGGCGGCAATGATGACGCCGCGAGACGTTGGTTGGTTCAGCAGTTTCCCACTAGCTACGCGATTGATGGGCAGGACGAGGAAGAAGACGACTTCCCAAGCATAGATGATGATGACGACGCAGAACCTTTGCGGATCAGACCTGTTGGCTCGCCACCAAGCGAGGATGCGCTGCGCGCTGCTTTGTCGCTTGAGCATGACGCGCAAGTGCCAACGGGAGGTGCGGAATCACTCGTCCCTTTTGTTCGCCGCGCGCTTGCCAAGAATCGTCAGGGTATGCTTGCGACTATGATCCGCATGGGAATGCAGCGGATTGTCATAGATTCTGGTAAGATCACGGCGGGAATGCGGTTCCACATCGATGCAACATCTGCCGCGCAAGACCGCGATACATCATCATTTGATACGCGTCATTCGATAGCCGCGAGTGGGAAAGTTGGTTTCGGTTGGTGGAGTGCCTCCGCAAGTATGAGCTCGACGATTGGCTATGTCCGCACCAATGATACCACGACCAGCGAGGATCTTTCAGCGAGTGCGGACCTCACCAGCCGGGTCGAGCTCAACTTTCGGACTGATCAGGTTCCCCTGGACCGACTCGCCTCCCGTGAAGCGCAGAAACGACTTGGGCAAAATTCGCTCAATCCCGACCGAGAGACAGAGTTGATGTTGCAGGCTGAAGCAGCGCGCCAAGAGCGATATAAGGCGCGCGATACCGCGCGTGCGAGCCGTCGAGCGCCGAGCCTCGCGCCAGGGCAACCATTGACCCCTCCCAATACTCCGAACATCGATTTAGATAACAATAGTTCAGCGACCAGGGCCAACAACACTGCCCAAAATCAGGGCGGTCAAAATGGAGTGAGTGCGCAAAACCCTGCTCCTGCGACACCGGCACGCAATCCTTCCGGTGCGACAAATCAGAATTCTCCTGCGGCGCCAACGGGCAGTACTCCTGCCACTACAACACCCAACACGCCTGCCGCACCAAACCGTGATCCTCCGGCGGCAACGCGCACGCCCCCTCCCGCAACCCAGCGTGGATCAAACCCCGGCTAACCCGTCCATAGGAGCGCTAACGATGCGTATCCAAGTGCACGAACCGACTGGCATGTAGCGCCATAATTGATCAGCTGATCAGGCTGTGCTCCGTCAGCACCTATGGCACAGATTAGTGGTTGAGGTTTAGGAGTGTTTTCGTTCTCGTCGTGGTGACGAAGGAACGAAGATGAGAACCAAAAAGCCGAACTCGAAGTAACCTGCGGAGCAGGTTGTAAAGGACATCCGCCGTCGGACGCGGCGGCATAGGCCAGTTTTGGACTGAGGCCATGCCGCGCAGAGCATTTGCCGTAGACGAATTATGTCTGGTTGGCCTTTCTTAAGATATTTTGTGTCAGCTCTAGCGAGCAAAGGCTATGAGAGAACATTCGTATGGCAATGCTTCGTCCGGTGTTTTAATCTCCGCGTCGAAGCCAAGAATGAAATATTCATCGGAATTTGTTTCTCTGTAAAATTTTCTACTCTCTGCTCATAGGCAACTGTTACTGAAGTTGTTGTCGTCCTTGAGTATAGGCGCCGTCTCTACTGTTGTTTTCAAATATTTTTCGTCTCGATCTTTGGATTTCATCGTTAGCCAGATCAGTTTGATGTTGGCCTGAGATGGTAGAATCCAGAGGTCTTTCGTCAAACCAACGAGTGTAAAGTACGGTCAAGGATCGGCAGCCCACACACATATATTCGGATTAGTGATCGCCAGCATTCATCGCTTTTCAACAGACACTTAGCATCGCATCGAATATTGCCAAGGTTGGGGTCAGGCGTTCGAATCGCCTCGCCCGCTCCATTTCTTTATTCGACGGATGCATCCCGCATTTGGGGCAGCGCATATGGTTGGCGCGGCTTCTACACTCGCACCTTTGAATTAGCGCCCGGCGCAGGGCGGCTTGCCGTGCTGCTCATCGGCCATTCACAGCGATTCGTCGAAGCACCAAAGATCATGCTTGCAACTAGGTGCGCCTCTGCTAGTGGCGTGTTACGTTATCACATTCAATAATCTCGATCAGGGACGATCATGAAACCGACAACTTCTCATTTGGCGCTTGCCACTGTTCTTTCGCTTGGGCTGATTGCAACTCCTGCCGCCGCCCAGGCGCAAGCGGAACCAGACGCTGATCAGGCCGAGGAACGCCTCGCAGACGATTTGCACAATCGCCAAGTCGATTACGAAGGCAACATCATCGTCAGCGCCTCTGGGCTGGAGCAATTGGATGTTCTCGCCGGTACATCCGTGCTGGACGTTGAAGACATACAGAAAAACCTGAACGGGCAGATCGGCGAAGTCCTGGCCAAGTTGCCTGGCGTGTCCGCCACCAGCTTTTCTCCCGGTGCATCGCGCCCGGTTCTGCGCGGCTTCCAAGGTGAGCGCGTGCGCATTCTGGTCGACGGTCTGGGAACGGCTGATGTCTCCAACACATCTGCCGACCACGCTACTACGATTGAGCCGCTGACAACCGAGCGGATCGAGGTTCTGCGCGGCCCGGCAGTACTTCTGTTCGGCAGCCAGGCAATCGGCGGCGCTGTCAATGTGATCGATAAGCGCATTCCACGTCGGATCCCGGATGAGGCACTGCATTTCGATGCGATTGTGGCGGCTGACACCGCCAGCGACCTGCGCAATCTTGGCGCATCACTCGACGTGCCACTGGGCAGCAATTTCGTGTTCCACGTCGACGGCAGCTATCGCAACACCAATGATCTGGAGATCGGTGGTTTCCAAATCGCGCCGGAGTTGCGCGATGAAATTTTTGAGCTGGCGGATGAAGAAGAAGCCGAAGGCGAGGTTGAAGAGGCCGCGGAACTGCGTGAAGCAGCCGAAGCGCGCGGCGTCATTCCCAACTCTGCGACCGAAACCTGGACTGCCAATGCCGGCCTCAGCTTTATCTCTGGTAATAACGTCTTTGGCGCGTCGATTGGCTTTTATGACACCGACTATGGTGTCCCCGGTCGTCCGGGCACAGAGCACGCCGAGGGCGAAGGTGAAGAGGGAGAAGAAGGCGAGGAAGAGGGTGAGGAAATCGTCACCATCGGCCTCGAGCAATTCCGTGCAGACTTCCTTGCCGATCTCGACCTGGGCGATGGCTTTTTTGAGCGGCTGAAGGTTCGATTTGGCTATTCCGATTACACCCACACCGAATTTGAAGGCGATGAAATCGGCACCGTGTTCGATGTCGAAAGCGTAGAGGCGCGGGTTGAACTGACGCAAAGCGAAACTGGGCCGTCGCGCGGTTCGATTGGCCTGCAATACACCTACCGCGATTTCCAGGCGATCGGGGAGGAGGCCTTTGTCGCCCCGAACACCACCGATCAATTTGCGCTGTTTGCGCTGCAGGAATTCGGCCCCGGTCCCATTCAATTGGAGGCCGCCGGCCGGATCGAATTCACCGACGTCTCCTCGCAGGACCTGGGCGTCTCGCGTGATTTCACCAATTTCTCAGGCGCACTCGGTCTGGTCTACGAGGCCGACGAGGCCTTTCGCGCTGGCGTAAATGTCTCGCGCGCAGAACGCGCTCCGGCGGCGGAAGAATTGTTCGCCAATGGCCCACACATTGCGACCCAGCAGTTCGAAATTGGGGACACCACACTGTCGACCGAAAGCGCATGGGGCGTTGAAGTTTTCGCGCGGGGCCAAGTGGGTCCGGCGAAATTCAATGTCGCCGTCTACAACCAATGGTTCGACGACTACATCTTCCTCTCCGGTAATGGCGAGGAAGAGGACGGTCTGCCAGTGTTCGTCTTCCTTCAGGATGATGCGAACTATTTCGGGATCGAAGGCGACGTCCAATTCCCATTGTTCAAAACGGGCGAGATGGAATTGCTGGCGGACCTGCGCGGTTCCTACATTCAGGCAGAGCTTGACGATGGCACCGCAGTGCCACGCATTCCGCCGATTGAATTGCTGGGTGCGCTGGAGTTGCAAACTGATGCGTTTGACGCGCGCGCAGAGGTGCAATGGTTTGGCGAGCAAGACGATGTCGACGCCTTTGAAACAGAAACCGATGCATTTGCGTTTGTGAATCTATCGGTGGCCTGGCGCCCTCTGCCGAGCCGTGAGAACGTAACTCTGGTGGTCGGCGTCGATAATCTGTTCGATGTTGTTGGCCGCTCGGCATGCAAGCTTCACGAAGGATTTCGTGCCGCTGGCCGGGCGCAATTTGAAAGCGAACGTCCGCTTCAGCTTCTAACTTGGCCGCTTAAGCGGGAACGCAATAAAAAGGGCAGGTCCGGCGAATGCCAGGCCTGCCCTTTTTCTATGCTTCGTTTCGGCTTTGGCCGCGGATTAATTCTCCAGAGCAAACGTCAGGTCAGCATGCTCTTCGAGCCGCTTGACCAGATCCTCGCCCATGAAGGAACCTGGCGTGCCAATGCCGCCTTCGGCCTGGCAACTGAGCAGGCCAATCGCGGTCTCTGCGATCATCCGACTGGTCGAGCCGTAACCTGGATCATATTTGCCTTTGACGCCGTAATGCAGGCTCTCTCCATCCGGCATATCGGCCACAAACAGCACGTCGTAAAATCCGTTCTCACGCTCTTCCTTGCTTGGGCCTTCGCCCGGCTTAGGCGGCTTGGCGCCGAAAGGGTTTTTCATCATCTCAGCGGCGGCATTAGCCATTTTTTTGCCCGCTTCGCCTGGGCTGGTCAGCATCATCTCATCATAGACGAAATCCTCGCCATATGGGTGGCCGAGCAGGAAATTGGTGCGGTGGACGTTCTTGGTGTTGATGGCGGCCATCACAAACGGGGCGGCCCATTTGTCCAGGTCTTTCTCATAGGTCGGGACCATGCCAGAGGGCTGACTTGGCCCTTCGAACCCTGGGGTGAGGCCGAAAGAGCTGCGCAGCACATTGATGAGCTTGGGGTTCTTGGCCACCGCCTTCATCGTTTCGGTCATGCTGGCCACGGTGCCGCCTGACGCGCCGCCCGCCATCGCACGCACGCGGCCGCGAACTCTGGGAGCTGGCTTGCCAAAGCGCTTCTTCGCTTCTTTCTGAGCCATCAACACGCCGAGGTCGAAGGGGATGGAATCGAACCCGCTGGAGAAGCAGATGCGCGCACCGCTGGCCTTGGCGGCATCACCGAACTGGTCGATCTTTTCACGCATCCAGGTCGGCTCGCCGCACAGATCGGTGTAATCAGTGCCGGTTTTGACACAGGCCTCGACCAGACTGTCACCGTAAAGCTGGTACGGTCCGACCGTGGTCAGCACGACCTTGGTTCGCTCGCACATAGCCTCAAGGCTGGCCATGTCATCGGCATCGGCCACCACCAATGGCGTGCTCGCTGGCGCACCGATTTCATCGCGAACCGCCTCCAGCTTTTCCAGGCTGCGTCCGGCCATCGCCCAGCTGGGCGCATCATCGCGGCTTTCATAATGATTGCTCAGATACTCAGCAACGAGCCGCCCGGTGAACCCGGTGGCGCCATAGATGATGATGTCGAATTCGGTCTTAGCCATACGAAAACTCTCCTCTTGCGCAGACTTGATGCGCGTGCGGAGCGGGAGAGTCAAAGCCGTTACGGCAGGCGAGGTTCCTAAGTTGGTAAGCGTTGGCCTGATGCTAGCACTCAGAGCCGGGGCAAGGTCACACCGCGTTGGCCCATATATTTGCCCGCGCGGTCTTTATAGCTCGTCTCGCAGCGCTCATTGCCCTTCAAGAACAGGAACTGGCACGCGCCCTCATTGGCGTAAATCTTGGCCAGCAGCGGCGTGGTGTTGGAAAATTCCAGCGTCACATGCCCCTCCCAGCCCGGCTCCAGCGGGGTGACATTCACGATGATGCCGCAGCGCGCATAGGTGCTCTTGCCAAGGCAGATCACCAGCACGTCTTCGGGCACGCGGAAATATTCGACCGTGCGCGCCAGAGCGAAGGAATTGGGCGGGATGATGCAGACATCGGTCTTGCGGTCGACCAGGCTGCCCGCGTCAAAGCTCTTGGGGTCAACTGTGGCCGAATTCACATTGGTGAAGATCTTGAACTCATCTGCGACCCGCGCGTCATAGCCATAGGAAGAGAGGCCATAAGAAATGACGCCTTCGCGCCGCTGAGCCTCAACAAAGGGCTCAATCATGCCCTCATCCTGCGCCTTGGACCTAATCCACTTGTCTGAAAGAATCGCCATGCGCGATTGATTCCCTAAGCAGCGCGCGGGGGCAAGCGCGGCCAAGATTTTAGGTGTGGGAGGAATTGGCTTATGAAATGTTATCCGCAGAATGCGATCTGCAGATTGAAACCGAACCAAGGCGATAGACTAGGGGTGCTAATTGTTGTCGAAACGCACTTCTAGGCTTGAGAAGTGTTCTTCATTCGCGAACCCGCTCCCTAAATCGTACAGATATAGAGTTACAGGACAAGACTGGCTCTCTGCCCACTTTACAGCTTCAGAAACCGAAATAGCTTCAAGCGCCTCGTAATCCACTACAGACATGGGATCGCTTTCAGGCGCTTGGTCGGCATCTTTACACGAGTTGTCATGCTCGGTTGCCTCCACAATCGCATTGACCTCACGCCATCGATAGGGTCGTGTTCGCTTATCGATTATGTTCCAAAGCATCGCCCTGAATTATTAGCTAGGGAAGCGGATGGCAATGCCAGTTACCCGACAAAAATTGGATGCGGGGTGGCCAAATCCACAAGTCGACACCCGTCATCCTCACTTAATCACCTTCGCGCCCAGCGCCGGATTAAGCCCGGTTACATGGTTCAGCCATTTCTTCGGCCGCCTCAGCATGTTGTCGGGGTAATTCACTTTTAGCCCGGCGATCTGCGCCATTGCGCCGACAAAGTGGATGCAATTGCGGGTGTCTAGGTCGTAATATTTACCCGGCGCATTGCGCCATTTGCTCACCTCGGCCTTCACCCGCTCATATTGCGCATCGGTCAGCCGCACGCTGAAATGGCGGTTGGTTTTCTTGAGGTATTTTGGCTTCTCCACGCTGATATCGTGCACCACCGGCCCGTTCAAAATCGCGGGCGAGACCTTCTTCGCGGTGAAGCCATAATTCTCGTTCACCACCTTGCCCGATCCCAGCGTCCCTTCAAGCACGATGAAGGTATGGGGATAGCGCCCGAACAGCACCGATCCGTTGAAGCTGTGAAAATGCATGGTCACCGCCGCAAAGGCGGGCCCGCTCCAAATCAGAGCGAGCAGAGTGACGATGAGGGTGGCGATCCGTTTCATGGGCGGCGTGATAAGTCGAAGCTCGCTCAATTCGCAAGGGTTGGCGCAGCAGGCTGGCCCAAAAGACTGGCATTGCCGCCCGCCGCCGTTGTGTCTGTGCAACTGACGCGTTCGGTTGCGAAGCGCGCGAGGTAGTGCGGGCCGCCTGCCTTTGGTCCGGTGCCCGACAGGCCCTCGCCGCCGAATGGCTGGCTTTCCACCACCGCGCCGATCTGATTGCGATTGACGTAGAAATTGCCGACCCGCGCGACGGCCTGCACGCGCTTACGGGTGTTCTCTATCCTGCTGTGAAGACCCAAAGTCAGGCCAAATCCAGTGGCGTTGATATCGGTGACGACTTGGTCAAGCTCGCTCGCTGCGAAGCGGGCAACATGCAGGACAGGGCCGAAATTCTCACGCTTCAGATCCAGGATAGAGTCGATTTCGATGATTGTAGGCGCGACGAAGCAACCATGCTCTGTGCCGCTGGGCAGTTCGCCCCGCCAGACGGTACCGCCCAGCTGCTCTCGCCGGGCCACATGGCGTTCCAGCGCGGCTTGAGCATCGGGATCAATCACCGGGCCAACGTCGGTTGAGAGCTGGCGCGGATCACCAATGCTCAGCGCATCGAAACCACCGCGGATCATGGCCAGCATTTCATCCGCAACATCTTCTTGTAAATAGAGCACGCGCAGCGCGGAGCAGCGCTGGCCCGCGCTTTGAAATGCGCTGGCCAGAACGTCGCGCACGACTTGCTCTGGCAGGGCGGAGGAATCGACAATCATCGCGTTTTGCCCGCCAGTTTCCGCAATCAGGGTGGCGATCGGGCCGTCGCGGCCCGCCAGTGCCAGATTGATGGCGCGCGCGGTCTCTGTGGAGCCGGTGAATGCCACCCCGGCAATGCGCGGGTCGGAGGTGATCATTTGCCCGACATCGCCGGCCCCTGGCAGCAATTGCAGTGCCTCTGCCGGGATGCCCGCCTCATGGCACAATTTCACGGCCAGCGCCGCGATCAACGGGGTCTGCTCGGCAGGCTTGGCAATCACAGCATTGCCGGCGGCCAGCGCGGCGGATGCCATGCCGATGAAGATAGCGAGCGGGAAGTTCCACGGGCTGATCGTGGCGAACACACCGCGCCCATGCAGCGATAGCAGGTTTTCTTCGCCCGTTGGGCCGGGCAGCACGGTCGGTTCGGCAAATTGGCGGCGCGCCTCACACGCGTAATAGCGCAGGAAATCGACCGCTTCGCGCAGCTCCAGAACCGCATCGGGCAGGGTTTTACCCGCCTCGCGTTGGCATAGGGATAGGAATTCGGCCGAATGCGCCTCGAACAGATTGGCAGCCTCGTCGAGCAGCGCGGCCCGGCTTTCCCCGCCCAGCGCATCCCAGCCCGGCTGGATCGCGAGCGCACTGGTGATTGCATAATCGACTTCCTCTGCCGTCGCGTCGCGGTGCGTGCCCACCTGGCTGCCCAGATCATGCGGCATGGTGATCGGCGCGATCTCGCCCGGCTCTTCACTGACAAAGGTGGGGCTGGCGTTCCATTGCTGCTGAGCCAGCTCGCCAAGGCGCACCTCCAGCGGGCCGCGCGCCAGGGGGTCTGACAGGTCGATCCCGGCGCTGTTTGTTCGGCCCTCAAAAATGTCGGCGGGCAGGGGAATGTTGAGATTGCGCAGCGGGCTGCATCCGGCCAGCTGGGCAACCGGGTCCCCGGCCAGATCAGCGGCGGCGATATCGGCATCGCCCATCCGGTTCACGAAGCTGGTATTGGCGCCGTTTTCGAGCAGGCGGCGCACGAGATATGCGAGCAGTTCCTTGTGCCCGCCAACCGGTGCGTAAATGCGCACCGGTGTACGGTTGTTACCCTCCAGAGCGGCCAGCGCATCATACACCTCCTCGCCCATGCCGTGCAGGCGCTGGAATTCATATGATTTGCCTGCGGCCAGGCTTTTGACCGCGGCGATGGTGTAGGCGTTGTGGGTGGCAAAGGCGGGGCGGATCACATCGCCGTGCTCAAACAATCGCGCTGCGCAGGCGAGGTAGCTGACATCGGTTGCAAGCTTGCGTGTGAACACTGGATAATCGCTGAGGCCGCCGACCTGGGCGAGCTTGATCTCGCTGTCCCAATAGGCACCTTTGACGAGGCGAACGAACAGCTTGCGGCCATGGCGGCGCGCTAGCTTGGCGGCCCAATCGCACAGCGGCAGCCCGCGCTTTTGATAGGCCTGCAGGGCGAGGCCAAACCCCTCCCAGCGCGATCCATCGGCGCGCACGAACAGGCTGTCATCCGCCATCAGTTCTTCGATAATGTCGAGTGAGAGTTCGAGGCGTTCGGCTTCCTCCGCATCTATGGTGAAATGGATGTCGGCATCGCGCGCCTTTTCGGCCAGCGCGCGAACGATTGGAACCAGGTCGGTGCGGGCCTGATCCGCATGCAAAAAGTCATACTTTGGATGCAGGGCCGACAGTTTCACCGATATGCCCGGCGAAGGTCCGATCCCTCCCTTGGCCTCTTTTGCAAGCCTTTCGACCGCGCCCTCATACGCCTCGCGATAGCGCGCGGCATCGGCAAAGGTCATTGCCGCTTCGCCCAGCATGTCGAAACTGTGCGTGAGACCCTTAGCGCGTTCCGGCTTGGCTCGGTCCAGTGCCTCGTCGATGTCCCGGCCAAAGACGAATTGCCCGCCGAGGATTTTCATCGCCTGCAAGGTCGCCTTGCGCACCACAGGTTCGCCGAGTCGATTGACCGCGCGTTTCAGGCTGGAACCCATGCCGCGCTGATGCGCCTCTGGCGGGTCGATCACCTCGCCGGTCAGCATCAGAGAGAATGTCGCCGCGTTGACGAAGGTGGAGGAGCTTTCGCCCAAATGCTCCGACCAATCGATTGCGCCGATCTTATCCTTGATCAATGCGTCCGCAGTCTCGGCATCGGGCACACGCAGCAGCGCCTCGGCCATGCACATCAGGGCGATGCCCTCTTCTGTGTCGAGCCCGAATTGCTGCAGGAATGCATCGATCCCGCTGGCCTTTTTCGTGCGCGCGCCCTCGATCAATTGGGTCGCCAGTTCAGCCGAGGCCTGATGCAGGCGCGAGGCGGGGGCGGCCTGCTCAATGCGCTCTGCAATGCAGGCGTTTTCCTCCGCGCGATAGGCGCGGCGCAGATCAGATCGGTCGAGCGGTTGAAGGTTCGTCACAGCTGGCGATTCGCACTTATATGATTGCACTGATCCGGTGATCTGAACCTGGATGGATCGCCGCGCAAGCCCTTGCGACACACGCCAATACTGACGTCGCTGAGCGCGGGGTTAGAGCGGCCCGATCAAACGGCCTGCGACCGCATCCAGACGGGCAACCAATTCCGGATCATGCTCATCAGGCGCGGTGATCACTGCATCATCTAACGCGGTATCAATTGGTGAGGGTTTGCGCCCATCAGGCAGCGCATTGATCAAACGCACGATCATCTCGCGTGCCAGATCGCCATTGGCCTGCATCTGGGTGACAACTTGCGCCACGTCGACCTCATCGCCCTCACGCCAGCAATCATAGTCGGTGACCATGCCGATCAGCGCATAGGGCAGCTCTGCTTCGCGGGCGAGTTTTGCCTCTGGCATGGCGGTCATCCCGATCACATCGGCGCCCCATTCGCGGTACATTCTGCTTTCCGCGCGGGTGGAGAATTGCGGTCCTTCCATCGCCAGATAGGTTGCCCCGGCGGTGACCTTGCCCTTCGCCTCGGCAATCGCATCGGCGGCCATTTGCGACAGCTGAGCCGCACACCGGATCGGCCATGGAGACATGGGTCACAAAGCCTGAGCCGTAATAGGTTGAGGGGCGCCCTTTGGTCTGATCGATGAACTGATCGACCACGACGAAATGGCCCGGAGGCAGCTCCTCTCGTAGGGATCCCACCGCCGAAATGGCCAGAATGTCGGTGCAGCCAGCGCGTTTTAGCGCATCCACATTGGCCCGCGAATTCACCTCGCTTGGGGTAATTGGATGGCCCCTGCCATGACGCGGCAGGAATCGCACCCGAACATCGCCGATCCGCCCGCACAGAATCTCGTCCGATGGCTCGCCCCAAGGGGTCTCCACCGCGATCCATTGCTGCTCTTTCAGCCCTTCGATATTGTAGAGACCCGAGCCTCCGATAATCCCGATTGTCCATGGGCTAAGCCATGCGTTTCATCCTTTAAAAATTGCGCGAAAGAGCGTGTCCGATGCGGGCGGAACCGCCAAGAAAGCGTTAAGTCAGATCGAAGGGTTCGGGCAAGGCTTTGCGAACGGCTTTGCCCGCCTGAGCAAACGGGCCGAGCAATCGATGGTCGCGCCTGCATCCGTTCAAAATGCGCTGCGAAGCGAGGCCATTTATTCAGCGGGGTTTCAGCGACGAGCGAAACCTGCATCAGGCAACAGGCGACCGAAATATCCGCAATCGACAGCGCGTTACCAGCAAAAAACTCATTGTCGCCCAGTGCGCTCTCCAGATATTCGAACACTGGCGGCAGTTTTGTCGCCCATGTCTCGCGCGCGGTCTCCAGATCAGGCGCCTCGCCTTTGGTGATCGAAAAGAAGATTGGGCGAAAGATGCCGAGACCCCCGGCGGGAGCCAGCATGGTGTCGGCGTATTCTTCGAAAAACAGCGCCCGCCCGCGGGCAAATGGCTCGGCAGGGTAGAGCGCAGGGTTGGGATGCTTCGCCTCGATATAGCCGCAGATTGCAGAGGAATCGGCAATGGTGCCGTCTGTTCCCTCAGCCGCGACCGCGCGGTCGCGCAGCACGGGAATGCGCGTCATTGGCGAAATGTCTTTGAACCATTGTGGAGGATCGAACACGTTGACTGGTTCGACATCAAAGCCAGCGCCCTTTTCAAGGCAGACACTGGCAACTTTGCGTACGAATGGAGAGATGGGGCTGCCATAGATGACAAGGTCGTTTGGGGCGTCGGACATATCGTCTTCCTTTTCCGGGCCGGTGCCAGATTTTCGGTTGCACTCCGCAATTGATCGTGGTCGCTGGAGATCGCAAGCATTATCGTGTGAGCCTGCAAATGCGATTGAACTTTGCTGGCCAAAGGTCCACGTTGATTGCCAACACAAATCCAGAAAAGATTCGAGAGAGGCATTTCCATGGTCACCCAGTACAAAAATCTCATCAATGGCGAGATGATTTCCACCACCGACGTGCTCGACGTGGTCAATCCGGCCAATGAAGAAGTCATCGGCCAGGTGCCGGTCTGCGGTCAGGCGGAGCTGGACCAAGCGGTCGCCGCAGCCCGCGCAGCATTTAAGACCTGGAAGAAAACCCCGCTGGAAGAACGCCGCGCGGCGATTATGGCGATTTCCGGCGCGATCAAGGAAAATGCCGACGAGCTGTTCCGTTTGCTGACTAGCGAGCAGGGCAAGCCGCATGAGCAAGCCAAAGGCGAAATTTATGGGGCCGCCGCTATGTCCGCGGCACAATCGACCCTCGAGCTGGAAGATGAGATCAACGAAGACAGCGATGCCCGCCTGAGCCGTACGCGCCGCGTCCCGGTCGGCGTGGTCGGCGGCATTGTGCCGTGGAACTTTCCGGTCATGATGGCGATCCAGAAGATCGTACCAGCGATGCTTTCTGGCTGCACGATTGTGCTCAAGACTTCGCCTTTCACACCGCTGGCAACATTGCGCATTGCAGAGCTGATCGCGGACAAAGTGCCGAGCAGGCGTCGTCAACATTATCACCGGCAATGATGATCTTGGCCCGATGATCACGTCGCATCCAGATATCGACAAGGTAACCTTCACTGGTTCAACCGCGACGGGCAAGAAGATCATGGAAGGCGCAAGTGCCGACCTGAAACGCATCACGCTGGAGCTGGGCGGCAATGATGCCTCCATCGTCATGCCGGATGCCGATCCCAAGAAGGTGGCGGAGCAATTATTCTGGTCCAGTTTCCAGAATGCTGGCCAGGTCTGCATCGCGGCCAAGCGCATATATATCCATGAAGATATCTATGACGAGCTGTCCGCTGCGATCGCCGAATATGCGAGCCAGGTGAAGGTGGGCGATGGCGCTCAGCAAGGTACCGGCGTTGGACCGATCCAGAACAAGAAGCAGTTTGACCGCGTGGTTGAGTTGATAGAGGACGCCAAGGACAACGGCTATAAATTCCTGGTCGGCGGTGACACTGATCCATCAGGCTCTGGCTATTACGTGCCGATCACCATTCTCGACAATCCGCCGGAAGATGCGCGGATCGTGGCCGAGGAGCAATTTGGCCCGGTTATGCCGCTGATGAAATTCTCCTCCGAAGAAGAAGTGATCCAGCGTGCCAACAATTCGGAATATGGCCTGGCAGGTGCGGTTTGGACGGCCGATGCAGACAAAGGCGTTGAGATTGCAGAACAGCTGGAAACCGGCACCGTGTGGGTCAACGAGTTCATGCATTTGTCACCCTTCGCTCCGTTTGGCGGGCACAAGCAATCAGGCTTTGGCGCGGAATATGGCAAGGAAGGCCTGAAGGAATTTACATATCCGCAAGTAATTACTGTAAAGAAAGACAATGTTCCGGCATAATCCCGGTATGTGAATGTTATTGATCAGGAGGGGTCGCACAATCATGGCGCTCAAATTTTCTAAGTCGCGCGGCATAATGCTGGCAGCGGTGGCTGCTGTTGCTGGACTGGGCGCAGCGATGCCTTTGCAGGCGCAGTTTAATGTCGGCAATGTCGTCAAATCAGCCAAGAAGGTCGCGGAGGCGGCGAGCTTCTCTGATGAGGAAATCGTCGTTTTCTTCAGTCAAATGTCCGAGGAAATGGATAGCCAGAACCCGGTTGCCACCTTGGATGATCCCTATGGTCAGCGGCTGGCTGCCCTTACCGAGGGGCTAGACAGCTACGACGGGCTCGATCTCGACATTAAGGCCTATCTTGTGAAGGACGTGAACGCCTTTGCCATGGGTGATGGAACGGTGCGTGTCTTCGCTGGCCTGATGGACAAGTTTGAAGATGATGAGCTGCGCTGTGTGATCGGTCATGAGATCGGCCACGTTAAGCTGGAGCATGGCAAAAAGCGTATGAAGCGCTCTTTGCAACAAGATGCAGCGCTTAGCGTAGCCGGTACAGCGAGCAGTGATGTTCGCTCAGCTGGCCAATTCAGAGCTGGGCAAGATGTTTGGCGATGTTGTCACCGCACAGCATTCGCAAAAGGCCGAGCGTAAATCAGACGATTATGCGATCGAATTTATGCGCGCCAATAATTATGATGCGCAGGCCTGCATCACAGCGATGGAGAAACTGGGTGAACTGAGCTCTGGCGGCGGAATTGATCTGCTGAAGACGCACCCCAGCCCGCAATCCCGCGCGAAGCGGATGCGTAAACAGTTGAGCTAGGACAGCGCTACCAAGCTCATCCAAGCTTTTACGATTTAAGCAGCGGCCGCTCAGGAAACTGGGTGGCCGTTTGCTTTTGTGCAGGGAGAGTTGGGCAGGCGCGGCGCCAATGCAAACCAACCAAGCGCGCGGTTTTCCTACTCGTAGCGGTGTCGATAGGACGCTGGAGGCTCTTTGAAACGTCTATCACCAGGTGTGACCGTCTATTTTTAAACGGCAAAGGCACGGTTTGCGCCGATTCGCTCAAAAGTCACACATTGCATCGCGCGAACTGCTCTAAAGCTCTGAAAACGTGTGCCTCTCTGCCAAAGGTCACACTTTTGAAAACGCGAACTGTGTTCCAAACACCGACCAAACTCTGATCTATGGAAGGCGCAGCAGTGCTTGGCCCAAGCGGCTCTGTCTGGAGCGGACGTGCCTGCCTAAGAATGTGCGCTATTCACCCGCTGGTTTGCGCAGTAGATCGAGGCCCACGGCCCAGCGGTTCTGGAAACCGCGCCAATGCTCTGGCTCGTCCGGTCCGGCAAACTTGCCATTGAGCTGTTCGCCAAAGCTGGTTTCCCAGCTGCTGTCGTTGGAGTTCGGCGCTGGCACGTCGAGATAGCTCGCCTTGTCCGCATCGCCCTTCAAATGCAGGTCGAGGAAAGCGGCGACGAAATGCTGGTTGATGCCGTTGATGCGGTCTTGCCGCCACACCGGTTCGGCCAGGAACTCCGCGACGCGAAACGGCGCATCATCCGGAACGGTGAAGTCATTGCCGACGGTATTATGGCGGGCCTCGCGGTAGACCAGCATATGCCGAGCGGTCCCGGTCAATTGGTCGAAAATCCAGCTAATGCCGTCTGCGTAGTTGGAAACGTCATCTTCGCTGCCAGCGACCATCAGCACCGGCGCACTGATCTGGCTTAGCGTCTCAGCGCTCCATACACGGTTGTCCGGTTGTCCGCCCCATGGGGCAAAGGCCACGACGGCATCCACCCCAGCATCCTCACTCGCCGCTTCGCGCAGTTGCGCCAGCGCATCCTCGGGCACTTGGGCAAAGGTCTCGCTGTCATAGTCATAGTCGCCGCCCGCTGTTGCCAGCGCCCCATAACCACCCATGGAGTAGCCAATGACCGCGATGTGCTCTGGGTCAATCGCACTGTATACGCCTGTCTGACCAGAGGCGCTGCGCGAGACCAGTTCGCCGAGCACTTGGCGCTGATCGAGAGAGCGATCGACCAGGACCTTGGTAAAGGAATAGAGGAAGTCGGTTACGCCCTCGATCCGCATATCGCCGTGATCAATGGAGGCAACGACATAGCCGCGCGAGGCGATGTGTTCCGCCAGATTGCTGAACTGCGTGCTCCAGCCGTTAAAGCCGTGGCTCATAACAACCAGGGGAAATTGCTGGTCTGAGAGCGGCTCCGCGCCTGCAAAAGCTCGTCCGGTGTACTCCAGCGATACCGGCTCCATCGCTGGCGGCATCATGGTGTGCTCGTAAGTGATCGGTTCTGCGCCAGAAGCCGCACTGGCCGGATAGAACATGCGTACCTTGAGTTCGCGCACGTGCTCTTCGACCTGTCCGCTCGCCAGACCCAACTTGGTGAAGGTCAGCCGACCGGGCAGGCTGAACACCGTCTCCTCGGTACCGACTTGATACTCGCCATAGCGCCCCAGCTCCGGAGTCTCGCCATCCATACCCTCATGTACGGTCGGACTAGCGACATAGGCCGCGGTGCCTGCACCAATTCCGAGCAGGGCGAGGGCGCTCAGCGCTACGTATCGTTTCTTCATTGCGGTCGTGGTCTTTCCCATTGCGATGAGCGAAGAGCTTGCGGTCGGCCCTATCTGCGTGCACTTCTTACAGCGAATGGACGTGAGGGGAAGTGATGACATTTGACGCCAATGATCTGATCGAAGGGCTGAGCCGGGTTTTGGCGCGCGCAGGCATGGAAGCTCCGGTCGGGCTGGAGCGGCTGACCGGCGGTGCGACTATGGAGAGCTGGCGGTTCTTCAGCGACAGCGAGGGCTTCGTCCTGCGCCGTGCGCCCAGCCTGAAGTTTATGAATGATCGCCCGTTTGGTCACGATACCGAGGCAGCAGTGATCCGCGCCGCAAATGCTGCCGGTGTGACCGCGCCTGAGGTGATCGCTGAGCTACAGCCGGAGGACGGCATTGGCAGCGGCTTTGTGATGCGCGCATTGCCGGGCACGGCCGACCCTAAGGTGATCCTGCAGTTTGACGAGGCGGATGCTCTGCTGCGAGAGGCGGCGCAGGACCTGGCCCGTATTCACTCGCTGACCCGCGATGATGTGCCCGATGCGGTGCCGGTGATGGACTACCGAGAGGCCATTGCCGATCTGCGCGCGCAGTTTGAGGAGGCGGGCGGTGACCGCCCGATCATCGCGCTAGGTCTGAAATGGATGGAGGACAATTGTCCTGAGCCTTGCGAACCCGTGCTCAATCACGGTGATTACAGACTCGGCAATTTGCTGGCGGAGGAGGGGCATCTTACAGGGGTGCTTGATTGGGAACTCGCGCATTTCGGCGATCCGCATGAAGACCTGGCCTTTGGCTGCATGGCGGTGTGGCGGTTTGCGCGGTATGATCGGCCTGCACTCGGGCTTGGCTCGCTGGAGGCATACTTTGCCGCATATGAGGCCGAGAGTGGCCACACAGTCGACGCCGCCCGCTTCCGTTATTGGCTGATCCATCGCACTGTGTGGTGGGCTCTGGGCTGCCTCAAGATGGCGCAATTTTGGCGCAGCGGTGAGGACCGCATGCTGGAGCGCGTGGTGATCTCTAGGCGCACGAGCGAGCAGGAACTCGACTTGCTGATGCTGCTGGAGGAGGACGCGCCGGAGGAAGAGCGTGCGCAGAAAGTTGATCCGGACATCTCTGCCGCAGCTGAACGCGGTGAAGCGACCACAGGAGAGATGGCGACCGCGATCTCAGAATGGTTAGTCACGCTTAAAGATAAGGTCGAAGGACATGATCGTTTCCAGCTTGCGGTGGCGCGTAACGCTCTGGGCATGATCACACGCGACGACGCCATTCTGCCGCCGCATTCGGATTACGAATTGGCGCAGGACATTCTAAGCGGTGACGAAACGCTGGCATCACCAGGTCTTCTTGCCGAAATGAAGGAAGCAGCGCTGGAAAAGCTGACGGTGGATGTGCCGAAATACTCTGCGCTTGAAGCGGCGTGGAAATTATGGACTGGAGAAGACTAAATGCACTTCGCAATTCCCGCCGATCTCTCGGCCTATCTTGATGAACTCGACGCCTTTATTGAGGCCGAGATCAAGCCGCTGGAACAGCAAGACGACAATATCCGTTTCTTCGACCATCGCCGCGAGCATTCGCGCACCGATTGGGATCGTGGGGGCCTGCCGCGCGAAGAGTGGGAAGAACTGCTCAAGGAGGCCACGCGCCGCGCCGATGCCGCCGGACACTGGCGTTTCTCAGCACCTGCTCAATATGGTGGCAAAGACGGATCGAACCTCTGGATGGCGGTAATCCGCGAGCACTTTACGAGGGCGGGTCTCGGCCTGCACAACGACCTTCAGAACGAGCACTCGATCGTCGGTAACTTCCCCTTTGTCGCGATGTTCGATCAATGGGGGACCGACGAACAGAAACAGGAATTCATCCTTGGAGGTTTCGAGCGTAGAACGCGGCTCGCCTTTGGCCTTACCGAGCCGCATCACGGATCCGACGCCACCCATATGGAGACACACGCAGTGCGTGAGGCACGCGACGGTGTCGATGGCTGGCTGATCAATGGCGAGAAGATGTGGATCACCGGCATGCACGCCGCGACCCATTGCGCGATGTTCGCGCGCACTGGCGGCGCAGCGGGCGATGCCAGCGGCATCACCTGTTTCCTAGTCCCCAACCCTAATCCCGGCATCAAGATCGAGGAGTGGATGTGGACCTTTAACATGCCCACTGATCACCCGCGGCTTTCGGTCAAGGACGTGTGGGTGCCGGACAGCGCGATCCTTGGCGTGGAAGGGCGCGGTCTCGCACTGGCACAGAGCTTCGTCCACCAGAACCGCATCCGGCAGGCGGCGAGTTCTTGCGGTGCGGCGATGTTCTGCATCGAGGAGAGTGTGAAATACGCGCGGGAGCGCAAACCTTTCGGCGAGGAACTGGCGAAAAACCAGGCGATCCAGTTCCCGTTGGTCGAGCTGGCCACGCAGGCCGAGATGCTGCGTCTGCTGATTTTCAAGACTGCGTGGGAAATGGATAACATGCCGCACGAAGAGGTCGAACGGACGATCTCCGACAAGGTCTCGATGTGCAATTATTGGGCTAACCGGCTGTGTTGCGAGGCGGCGGATCGGGCGATGCAGGTTCATGGCGGCATCGGCTATTCGCGGCACACGCCGTTCGAACATATCTATCGCCACCACCGCCGCTATCGGATTACGGAGGGCAGCGAGGAAATTCAGATGCGCAAGGTGGCGGCCTATCTGTTTGGCTATTTGGGGCCGAAACGCGGGCAATTCGACTAACGACTTCTATCAAGCTCTAGCAATATCGTTGCGCCGCGCTAGTCTCAGTCCCAACACAGGGAGAGACTTACCATGCGCCGCTTCGCACCTCACGTCATTGGCACCCTTCTCGCGGGTTCCATGCTCGCCATGCCCGGCGCGGCCTTCGCGCAGGACGACAAAGAATGGGACATCGAAGCGCCTAAGGGTGCGACAGTCGAACAAGTGCCGATTGAGACCGATGAAGGCACGTGGATGGACGTGGACGTCGCGCCCGATGGCGACACGCTCGCCTTCACCATGCTTGGCGATATCTACACCATGCCGATCACCGGCGGCACGCCTACGCGCATTGCCGAGGGGCTAAGCTGGGAAGTGCATCCGCGCTTTTCGCCTGATGGCTCGCGCATTGCCTTTACCTCGGATCGCGGCGGGGCGAACAATATCTGGGTGATGAATGCCGATGGCTCTGACAAACGTCAGCTGACCAAGGAAGAATTCCGCCTGCTCAATCAGCCGACTTGGTCGCCGGACGGGCGCTTTATTGCGGCCAAGAAGCATTTTACGACCCAGCGTTCGCTCGGCACGGGTGAGATCTGGATGTACCACATTTCTGGCGGCGGCGGTGTGCAGGTGGTGAAGCGCGCCAGCGAAGCCTTGCAGAAAGAGCTGGGTGAGCCGGTGTTCGCGCCCGATGGCAAGGCGATTTACTACACCCGCAACACGACACCGGGGAACACCTTTATCTATGCGCAGGATTCCAATGCCGGTATCTTTGCGATTGAACGGCACGATCTGGAAACAGGCGAAGTGACCACGGCGGTCGATGGTTATGGCGGCGCTGTGCGCCCTGCGCCTTCGCCTGACGGAACTGAGATCGCGTTTGTGCGGCGGGACAAAGACACTTCGCAATTGTGGGTCAAGGAAATCGCCAGCGGGCGGGAGCGGATGGTTTACGGCGCGCTAGACCTCGATGTGCAGGAAACCTGGGCGGTAACCGGGGTCTATCCCAATATGGATTGGACGCCTGATAGCCGATCCATCGTGTTCTGGGCGGGCGGCAAATTGAACCGCGTGAACCGCGATGGGTCCGGCCATGTGGTGATCCCGTTCCGCATTAGCGACACGCGCGGAATTGCTGATGCGCCGCATCCTGAGATCGAGGTCTCGCCTGATCGCTTTGCCACCAAGATGGCGAAGTTCGGCACATTGTCCCCTGATGGGAGCCGCGTGGTGTTTGAGAGCCTTGGCAAGCTCTATACGAAGTCCGCGCGGGGCCGAGACGCAGCCCGTCCTTTGATCGGCGGCAGCGATGATGCTGTCGAAGCCTTTCCCGCTTACAGCCGCGATGGATCGCGCATCGCGTTTGTCCGTTGGACGGATGAGGGGCTGGGTAAGATTGTTGTCGCCAGTGCTGACGGTTCAGGCGCGCGGGTAATCTCTCAGCAGCCAGGGCATTACGCTAATCTCGCCTTTTCACCTGATGGCGCCATGGTCGCCTATGAAAAGCGCAGCGGCGGCTATCTCACCGCGCCGGAATTTTCCGAGAACACCGGGATCTATCTGCAGGCCGTTGGCGGCGGCGCGCCCAAAATGGTCGCCCGCTCCGGCTCGCGCCCGCAATTCGGCGCGGATGCGACCCGCATTTTCATGATCGGCCGCGATGGCGACAAGCTGGCTCTCATGTCGGCCGATTTTGATGGCGAGAAAAAGCGCACCCATGCAACCGGCACTCTGGTCAATGATTTTCAGGTTTCGCCGGATGGCAAAACCATCGCCTTTCGCCAGAATTACGAAGTGTTTGCCATGCCGGTTATTCCGGGTGGCAAGCCGGTCGATGTGAACGAGACCAAGGGACCTGTTCCGGTCACCAAAGTGTCTAGCGGCGGGGCGGATTACCTCGGCTGGGCACGCGGAGGAGAGACCTTGTTCTGGTCGATCGGGCCGGAGCTGAAGCAAGCGCAGGTTAGCGATTTCTTCCGCAACGCGCCCAAGGGTGAGGATGACGCAGATGGCTATGAAGAGCCGGACAGCGGCATTTCGATGGCGATCACAATTACCGCTGAAAAGCCCAGTGGCACGGTTGTCATTACCGGCGCGAAAGTGCTGACCATGGCCGCTGGGCTGGGCACCCAAGATGCGGGTATGATCGAGAACGCCGTGATCGTGATCGAGGGCGACCGGATTGCGGCGATTGGCGCGGCGGGCGAGGTGGCCACTCCCAACGGCGCGGCTATGGTCGATGCCAGCGGCAAGGTGATCATGCCCGGCTTTGTCGATGCGCACCATCATGGCCCCCACGGCACGGGCGATTTGGTCCCGCAGCAGAACTGGAGCCTCGTGCAAGATTTAGCGCTCGGCACCACCACGACGCACAACCCCTCGAGCAATTCCAGCCTTATCTTTGCTTCAGCCGAGCGGCAGATGGCGGGAACGTTGCTCGCCCCGCGCATCTTTTCTACCGGAGAGATCATCTACGGTGCGAAGGCTCCGAGCGTGTATGCGCGGATCGACTCTTACGAAGATGCGCTCGCGCATGTCCGTCGAATCAAAGCGCAGGGCGGCATTTCGGTAAAGAACTACAACCAGCCCCGGCGTGACCAACGCCAGATGGTGGCGCGCGCAGCGGCCGAAGAGAATATGCTCAACGTCGCCGAAGGTGGCTCGCTGTTCGGGATGGATATGAACCTCATCGCGGATGGCAATTCGACTATCGAGCACAATGTACCGGGCGATGTGCTTTACGAGGACGTGCTGCAATTCTTCGGTCAATCAAACTCGAATTACACCCCTACGCTCAATGTGACGTATGGTGGGCTTGCCGGTGATCCTTATTGGCGGCAAGCGACCGACGTGTTCGAACATCCGCTGATGATCCACACCCCGCCCAAGGTGCTGCTCGCGGCCACCGCGCGGCGGACTAAGGCACCCGAATGGGCATTCGTTGACGACAATGCTGCGCGCGAAGCGAAGAAGATTTCGGATCGCGGCGTGAAGGTTTCTATCGGCGCGCATGGTCAGCAACCTGGCATTGGTGCTCACTGGGAAATTTGGACCTTTGCGCGCGGCGGGATGACCCCGGTTGAAGCGCTCAAAACCGCGACTATTTGGCCTGCGGAATCGCTCGGTATGCAAAAGGACGTGGGCAGTCTTGAAGTCGGCAAGCTAGCAGATTTGCTGGTGCTGGGCGCTGATCCAACCGCCAATATCCGCGACACCGACAAAATCGAAAGCGTGATGATCGGGGGCCGGATGTACGACACCGCGACTATGCAGGAAGTCGCAACCGGCACTGGTGGGCGCCGAGCCTATTGGTGGGAAAGCGGCCAAGGCGGCAATGCTGGCGGATCAGAGGCGGCAACCCATGCGGGCGGCGGCCACAACCACGGAGATGGTGATGGGGGCAGCCAATAGGGCCTAGTCCGCTTCGATCAGAGCTCGCAGATCCTTCAGAGCCTTGGCTCTGATTTGGTGCACGCGCGGGACGCTGACCTCCAAAATCTCAGCGATCTCGGTGAGGTTCATTTCCTCAACGAAGAACAATTGCAACACCAGTTTTAGCCGGTCTGGCAATTCGGTCATTGCCCGGACCAAGCGCTCGCGGTCTTCCATGTCTGACAAGACTTCGAAGGGGTCTGGA
Source organism: Erythrobacter sp. SN6-5 (assembly GCF_057364945.1). Lineage (NCBI taxonomy): Bacteria > Pseudomonadati > Pseudomonadota > Alphaproteobacteria > Sphingomonadales > Erythrobacteraceae > Erythrobacter > Erythrobacter sp. SN6-5. The sequence goes on along the minus strand of NZ_CP200282.1, from coordinate 538,517 downwards.
TCGTCGCTGGCAAAGGCCGTGCTGGTTTCATCATATTCCTCTGAGATTGAGGTGACGGTGACGCCGGACGCCTCAATCTCCAGCAATTCGGCATCGGATATTTTCAGGCGATCTCCGATTTCTGCGCGGCTGGGTTCGCGCCCCAGTTCTGCGCGCAATTCGCTCAGTGCAGCCTCGTAATAGGCGCGTTTCTTCCGCGCTGTGCGGCTGTCGTTCATCAGCTTGCGGATCTGATCGAGCATTGCCCCGCGCACCCGAATTTTCGCATATGCGGCAAAGCCATCTTCGGTCGGGCCGGAATGCCGCATGGAGCATTCGGTGAGCGCGATGACACCGACCTGCATCAGGTCTTCAACCTCTAATCCCTCGCGGCCCATCCCATAGACATGCCAGGCGGTGCTGCGGACAAGCGGCATGAAGCGGCGAACGCGGTCGTCTATCTCTGCCCGGTTTGAAGCACCATAGCCCGCCGCCCCGGTGGGCGCGGTTCTCGTAAGGCTGCTCGGATCGTGTTTCATGCGGCCATTGCTCCTGGCTCGTCTTGGGCGGCCGTCGCCGCTGTTTCATCTGGTAAAGTATCAGCGGGCGATTGAGGTTCAGCCTCCGCGCCAATCACGCCGACCACCTCGACCGGCTGGGTCGTTGGCAATTCGTTGATCGACAGCACTAAACAGCGCGGAACTCGTTGACTGAGTAGGGTAGCGATCGAAAGGCGCACAGGCGGCTGAACAATCAGTGCAATCGGTTCGCCTTCTGCCTCCAAAATCCGGGTGAGTGTTTCGGCAATCATGCTGCCGCATTCCGGCTCGATCAGCGGCTGGCCCGAGGCGGGATCTGGCACGCTGCCTAGGATCGCGGCCTCGAGGTTGGCATCCAGGGTCGCCACCCTCAGCCGCGCACCCGGCTCACAAATTCGCGCGATCAGCTTTGCGCCCATATCGGCGCGCACTGCATCGACTAGCAGGTCAAATTCTTGTGTGCGTTGCAGGGCGAGCGCGAGGCTGGTGAGGACCGCTTGTGGATGGCCTAGACCAATTCCATCGGCGATCAAGGCGCGGAAGATGCGGGTGATCGCGGCCAGCGATAATGGCTCTGGATGGACGGTTTCAACGAGGCTGGGTGAGCTTTCTTTGAGCGCATCTAGCAATTCGCGCACTTCCTCAGGTCCGAGGAGTTCCTGGGCCTGTGCGAGCAGCGCCTGATTGGCATGGGTGGCGATGACTGTGCTGGGATCGACGGTCAGGAAACCTTCCGCAATTGCATGGTCACGCTCACGCGGCTCGATCCAGATCGCCGGGCAGTCAAAGCTTGGGTCGCGCGTTGCCTCGCCGGTTAGGCCGTGGCCCTGGCGGACATCGCCTGCGTCAATCGCCAGCAAACGGTCGGGGCGAACTCGGCCGTGAGCGAGGCTGACCCCGCCCAGCAGAACTTCGTAGTCCTGAGCGCCCATTTCGACCTCAACCGAAACTAGGGGGATAGGATATGAGGCCATTTTCTCAAAACCCCGCTGCGGCGTATCGCAAGGTCGACCTTGATGCCCGGATTGAAGCATCCGGCGGCGATGACCTGACCCGGATATGTTTGGAGGAGGCTGTGGCGGCATTGCGTCAGGCTGAGCTTGCCTGCGCAGCGGGCGGCAAAGCCGCGCGCGATCCCTTGTCCCGCGCGCATGGGATCACCCTGTGGCTGTGCCGCGGAGTAGCCTCCGACAATCCCTTGCGCGCAGCTTTGGTGCAATTCTATGGCGGTCTAGCGGCGCAGATCCGGCGCAACATGACCCAGCCGATCCTGGCCGAAATTGTGACCGTCCGCGGTGATCTAAACGATCTGTTGCAAGCGGCACAATCTGTGCGCACCTCAGGCAGTGTCAGTGACAGCATCCCTGAGGCGGCATAGTCGCTGGAGCACAAGCGTGCATCAGGGCAGCAGAGCCTCAGCGATAATCCGTGCGGCATCCTCTGGATCTTCCAGTGGGTGAAAGTGCGTACGGTCTGGCCTGTGCATGTCGGTTGCATTGGGCATTGCTGCCGCTAGTCCGGGCCAGGTTGGCGAGGATTTGAAGTCGTTCAGCCCTGTCTGCTTTGCCCGCACAATCAGCACCGGAATGGCCACCTTGGCAGCGGCCGTATGAATGCCGCTGTTGCTGCGGCTGCTGGCGTAGACGCCCGCCTCCACCTCTGGCGAACAAGCCAGCTCCATTCCATCGCCATTGGCAACAGGCACAAGCCCATATTGGCAATAATTGGCGAACACGCGGCGGTCGAACAGGCTGTAAGGTTCGCGATCCTCAAATCGCTCCATCATCGCCTGGACCGTGGCAAATTCGCGCTTTCGCCGGACCGCGGGATGAGGGTTGTTGGCGGTGAACAGGTCTTGCTCCAGTTCATAGAACTCGGGTGGCAGCACGGTTGGGTCAAACAGGATATGCTGTTTGAAGAGATGTGGATGTTCATGCGCTGCCTGTAGCAATGCATGCGCACCCATCGAATGCCCAATGCCTATCACCTGACTCAGGTCGAGGTGGGCTAGCATGGCCGCAATGTCATCGGCGATTTCAGCCCAATTGGCGATTGGTCCACCTTCTGATTGGCCGTGCCCGCGCAGATCCAGCGAGATAATTCTTCGCTCAGGAAAGCGTTCGATGATCGGATCAAACACCCGGCCATGGAAGCCGGTTGCATGCGCAAAGACAAGCGGTGATCCGCCGCTCTCTGGGGCGCCTGGCCACTCCCAATAGGCTAGGTCGCAGCCCCCAATTTCGACTGTCTTCAACGCAGGTTTTCTCATGCCCCGTGCTGTAAAGCCCTCAAATCAGGACGCAACACTTGCTGCTTCCACTGGAGCCGAGGCGGACTCTTTGGGCAGGGTAATCTTCAACAAGAAGAAGCCCGCCAGAGCCGACACCAGCGATCCCGACAACACGCCGAGCTTGACCGCATCAACCTGAGCTGGGTCTGTAAAGGCCAAGTTGCCGATGAACAGGCTCATGGTGAAGCCGATGGCTGCGAGCAGAGAGAGGCCGTGGATCTGCTTCCAGTTGACGCCTTCTGGCAGCTTGGCGATTCCGACTTTCACAGCAACAAAGGCAAACCCGAAGACGCCGATTTGCTTGCCGATCAACAGGCCAAGCGCGATGCCTAGCGGTAGCGGTGCGGCGAGATCAGCCGGAGAAATGCCCGACAGGCTGACGCCAGCATTGGCAAAGCCGAAGATTGGGATGATCATGAACGCAACCCAAGGGTGTAGAGCGTGCTCCATCCGCAGCAGCGGCTCCGAGCCGCCGCGCGCGGTCAACGGGACGGTCATCGCTGCGGCAACGCCGGCCAATGTTGCGTGCACGCCAGATTTCAGCACAAAGACCCACATCACAATGGTCAGCAGCACGTAGGGAATGCTGGAGCCTATCCGCATGCGGTTGACCGCTACCAGGGCGGCAAAGGCGATCGCAGCACCGACCAGCATATCGGTGTCGAGCGTGCCTGAGTAGAACAGGGCGATAATGGCAATCGCGCCAATATCATCGATTACAGCAATCGCGAGCAGCAAGGCTTTGAGCGCAACGGGCACTCGCGGGCCAAGCAATGACAAGATACCCAGCGCAAAGGCGATGTCTGTCGCCGCTGGGATTGCCCAGCCAGCTTGGTTTACCGGGGTTCCGGAATTGATCGAGAGGAAGATCAGCGCCGGGATTGCCATGCCGCCAATCGCTGCGACCAATGGAAGTGAGGCTTTGTCCCAGCTAGATAGCTGGCCCTGGATAACCTCGCGCTTCACTTCCAATCCAATGAGGAAGAAGAATACCGCCATGAGGCCGTCATTGATCCACAGGATTAGCGCTTTATCGATTGCGAAATTGCCGGCGGCGACGGTCACTTGCGTATTCAAGCCATCGAAATAGGCGGCCGCGAAGGGCGAATTCGCCGCCAGCAGGGCTAATGCCGCCGCCGCGATCAGGACTATGCCGCCCGCGCTTTCCTGCTTGAGGAAGTCGCGTAGGGCTTCGCTCACTTTGTTAATCACGTATTGGTTCCCTTAGGTGGAAATGTGCATTTCGTTTCTGACCCAACGCTTGACGGTGCCGCTGTTTCCCAAAATTCGGAGTGAATGCATCGTATTTGTATAAGGCGCGGAGATTGCGCAGCTATCCGCTTAGCCAGTGTGCGACCAAGCCAGTACCGATTGCCGTTGCGACGCCGCCTGCCAGCGCTAGGCACATGAACGCTCTGAATGTCGATCCACCGGCATTGCCCGCTACTGGTTTGTCGAACTTCGCCGCGCCAGTGATCATCGGGCCGATGAGATTGCGCTTGCCAAGGAATTGGTATCCAAACACTGCGAGCAAGTGCAGCGCAATCAATGCGACGAGTACCCAGAAGCCTGTTTCGTGCCAGTCGGTGAGCCAGTCCGCCGTCATCACTCCGACCAGCGAATTGAGCGGCCCTGTCGCGCCGTCATATGGGTCACCAGCGAACAGCCCCATGCTGGCCTGAGCGAGCATTACCAGAAGCAAAGCCGCAACGCTCCACCCGCCGGACGGGCTATGACCGATGGCCAAAGGGTTGCGTTTATAACGCCCAAATAGGTCTTGCAGACCTGCCCACGGCGAGCGAAGGAAGCTGTTAAAGCGCGCCGTCTCGCTGCCGACCAAGCCCCACAGGATACGGAACAGCACCAATGCGAGAAGTACGAGGCCCAGGCGCATGTGCCAGCCCATCTCGCCGTTTTCGGCGGTCCACCACATTGCCGGGACGAGCAGTGCAAACCCCCAATGCGAGAGTCGCACAGGCCAATCCCAAATCGGTGTTTTCTGACGCAACATGGATCATTCCTGAGCCAGTTCGAGGCAGGCCCTTCTCGCAGATTGCAACCTCACAACACGGCCCAGCCAGAGTGCCTCACTCAGTCCTTATCGAGGCGGAAGTTGTCGTGGCAGGCCTTACAAGACCCGCCCATGTTCTTCACCCCTTCGCCGACTGCGGCCATATCGCCTGTGCCAGCGGCTGCGGCCAAAGCGGCACTGGTGTCGACCAGCTTTTGCGCGGCGGTTGCGAACTCTTCAGGTTTCTCCCAAATGCTCTCCAGCGCTTCGGTATCCGCGCCTGAGTCTACGCCTGTACCCTCTGGGAAGTGGTCCTGGATCCTTTGCGCATTGGCGTTGATCGTGCCCGCACTCGCCTCGATCACGCCGAAGTCTGGCGCGCCGGCTTCTAACTGGCCGCGGATCGCCTTGAATGCGTCGCCGATTTCTTCAAAGTTGCCCTGCCGCACCTCAATGATGGAGGCGTCTTCACTGGCGATCTCTACCGCTTCGGGCGCCGCTGCGTCGTTGGCGGTTTCGCCGCAGGCGGCCAATGCGCCGATCATTGCGAACGCAAAGACAGGGCGGGAAAGACGGCTGGACAACATAGGGCAGCTCCTTGTGCAATGGTTTGATGGTCAGTGCCCTATCACGTTTGTGGCTGAAATGCCTTGGTAATTTTGCAAAACCCTCGAACTGGATGGTTTCAGCTTGGAACACATATACGATTTGCAAAAGTGTGACTTTTGGAATTTCACACTTAAGAACAATTGTTTAATCTCACACAAGCTGCCGGATGTGTGACTTTTGGCGATTGCTCGTTCCAGACCCGGAAAATGGCCGTAGGAATGGTGTTTTGGCAAGATCATCATGTCGGCTGAAATAGCAAAGCGCGTATACGTAGGAAAATCTTTCGATTGGTGTGCCGCGTCTCCGATAGCCCTCGTACCAGCCTAGTTTTAGCCGCCAGATGATTGCGGCATGGGTACGCCGAATTTCCATTTGTCGCGGAATGCCTTGGTCTTAGTTGAGTGTCGCGCTGTTTCGCGCTGATGCAGCCAAGTTCCGCCGACAATTGCTGCGCCGCCGATGGCCGATAAGGCGGTCACCGTACCGAGAGCAATTTCTGGGGTCTCAGGTATCATCAAAGCGCTGATGCAATAGCAGATCACGAGCATTCCACAGACAGCAATGGGCACACCGATCCAGCTGCGCGAAAATGCGACCCGATGCTCGTCGATATATTGCTTTGAAGGTGCTCGCCACAATTCTCGCCATAATTCAAAATCAGCCCAGGACAGATCCTTGCCCAGTTTTCTAAGCCTGTGTTGATGGAATAAGGTGCCTATGACCAATAACAACAAAACCAGGCCAGTTGGAACAACTTTCATCGTTGCATAAGCTAAAGCGATCACATCATCTTCGACTTGTCTCGCAAAATGGGCTGAAAGGCTGATCAATTGCAGACCAGCAGCAAACAATGGCCAGATCCTTTTTGCATTGAGCGCGATAGCGCCGAATCCCACAAACAGGATCGAATCGCCTAGCAATGCAACAGGATCCACTTCCCAGAATCGGGTTGCAACAGAGCCATAAGCGATGCTCTGGATGAGGATCATCCAAACCATGAAAAAGGCGCCGGATTTCTCCGGCGCCCCGCCCCGCCAGAATGACAACGCGGCAGCCAAAGCTAGGATACTGAAAAACAGTACAACGGTCGGCTCGTTGAAATCTGGCAATGCCAAGTTTTATCTCGCGATCTTCAATACTGGAGCAGGCTGTGTTTCGGAGGCCCTATCTGGGCAGATCCAATTGCCATCCGCTTGTTCTTGAATGAGCTTATCCATCGCAGAGTGTGCCAAGGCAAGGCTCTTACGGGCTTCGGCGACACTGCGCATCGCATCGGTCAGGTGACTGATCGGACGTTGGCCGTCGATGACGTCAACATCCATCTCAATCCGTGCCTTGGTTGCGAGGCTGAGTAGTTCGCCGATTTGCCCCAGATTGGTATCTGTGTCAGCGGCTAGCAGGTGATTAAGCTCGCTGATTTGATTGGCAAGTTCGAGGTCTTGTGCTGTCATTCTCATAATATTCTCCATGCGCACCATCGTGCATTAAGGGTCGCAGGCATGGTCAGAGAATATCGCCGACTGTCACGCTGATTGCGGTGACAACCAAAGCCGTGGCAGCGACGGTGAAAGCGATCGTGAAGACCACCAGTAACCGCCACCACGGGCCGTATTTTCCATCCAATACCTCAAGGCGCGAGGGCGGAAAATCGAGCGACGAATAGTCATCAGTGGCCAAATTTGGCGGGGTTGGTCGATTTTCTTGAACCGCGTCTTGGCCACCCAATTGGTCAAATGCAGGCTCTGGATCGAGATGGGAAAAACCATATGTGGTTTGACCGCATATTGCGCGCAGTCGAACATATTCGCGGATGGTGGATGCGCGGTCAGTGGTCTCAAGCTTTGCCTTCACATATTGAAAGCGTTGCTCAATGGTGCTGGGCGAGAGGCCGAGCTTTCGGGCGATTTCTTTGTTCGGCAAATGAGCCGCGGCATGCTCCATCACTTCCGTCTGACGGTCGGTCAAACTGGCGAGCAAGTCGGCTGCGTGTTGCCGCTGGATAGTCAGAGGATCTGGATTCGTCACGTATCATGGTTAACGGCATCGCCCGATTCGGGCAAAATCGCTGCACCAATGAAACGTCCAAAATTGATCGTTTCTGAATGTATGACGGCGGGAAAAGCGTGCCTTCAATCGGTGAGGCAAACCTCCACACACCGCCAAATTGGTCCTTTCTACTTAGTGCGGTGTCAAGGAGTCCCCGGCTAGCGCCGGACTGTTTTCAAAAACGGTACGGCAATCGCAGGCCGACCACCATATCAGGGCTGTCATCGGTGAGCCCAATTCCAACGGTCGAAACCAGTGAGAGCTGTTGTCCAAGCGAGAACGTGGCGCCCAAATTAACCAGCGCGACATTGGCCTGGCTACCGACGATGCGTTGCCACTCCTGCCCCTCCAGGCGGATACGCGAGCGAGCAACCACGCGCTGCGAGTAAGACATGGAAATGCTCGATCGATCATTGAGCGCAAAGGCCAGGCCAGCGCCGAGTTGCACGGCGTCGCCAACATCGACCCGGCCCGGTTGCGGGCCGGGGCTCTCGTCAATATCGCCAAAGTTACGCTCAAAATTGCGGAAGTAATTCACGCTGCCAAACACCACCAGAGGATCAAGCGATTTGAGCACGGAGACGCCAAGCGATGCGCCGTAAACGCCGCTGCCCGTGGCGAGTTTTTCCGGTACCTGTAAATTGCCTTCACTGCCGACAACTTCAACAAAATCAATCCCGAACGGCTCTTGCCCGGTCGGCACTTTGACCCGGCCGCTGAGCACGACATTCGGGCGGCGCAGCGTTTCGGCGAGCAATTGATAGCTCGCACCGACGCTCATATCGCCAAGCCCGCCATCGCTAACGCTGGCCTCAATTGGCGCATTCGCTGCGCCACCAGCTCCGCCACTGCGGAAGGTCGATGTGCGGTAGAGGAATGGTGCGCTGGCATCGAGGAACAGCTTGTCATTGGCGCCGTAGCGCAACGTGGCCTCGCTGGTGAAGATGTCAGCGTCCACCTCGTCAATGCTGATCGTGCCGAGGAAGATTGCATCCAATGCCAGAAAGCCATCGAGGTTGATTCGTGCGTCGCTGAAGCGGGAATAGCCGACCGATAGATCAGCGCCCCAGCGGCTGGTCTGGAGGCCCTGTTGTTCCTGCACGATGTCTTCCACGGCTGCGGAGGCATCAGGTGCCTTTTGAACGCTCTCCTCCTCTGCCTGATCGCTCAGTCCGGGGGCTTGGGCGGCGTCCTCGGCCTGCTGGATTTGCACCAGCCGGGCCTCGCCTTCTCGGGTAAGCGTAGGGTACGCCCCGCGGAAGTTATCAAGTGAGGGATTGAGCGTCATTGGCCGGGTCTGCGCGGGCATAGCGCGGCCTCTGATGGTCAGCGCTTCGTCCGGCGAAATTGGTTCTGCCTCAATGTGCAGCAGCCGCTCTTCTAACGCTTGCAAACGTGCATTGGCGCGCGCCTCTCGCTCCTCCATCTCGGTAACTTGCGCGCGCAATTGCTCAACCTCAGTTTCAAGGTCCTGAGCGGATGCCGAAAAAGGCAGCGTGAGCGCGGCCGCGCTGCTCGCGATCAAGGCGGCTCGTGTAAATGTGCGGTCCATGACTTTCGTCCTCTTACCTGACGACCCGTCTGGTTAAGCTCATCCGTGGTTACGGATTGAGCAGTGTCCAAAGCGTGGCCGGATCGGGCACGCCGGTCTCAAAAAGATCACTCTGTTTCTGAAATGCGAGCAGCGCATCGCGCATTTGCGGCGAGTAGCTGCCGTTTTCCTCGCCCTCATACAGCCCGCGCGAGCGCAGGGCGGCCTGAGTGCGGCGCAGGATCGTCTTGTAAACAAAGGCGCGGTTCTCGCCTGAGCCCACCTCGACCATTGGCGAATAATCGGCGACGCGCACTGGGCGCAGGGCAGAGACCATTTTTTGCGCCACGCCGACGATCGTATCCTCAGGATTGTCTGTGCAGTGCTTTTCCAGGATCAGGTCAAACGCCGCCGCATTGTGCCACGGCGATAGATCAAAGGTGTTCGGTTCATAGCGGTTGGCAGCGCTGAGATAGCCCTCAACAAAACCAATGAGACGTTGGAATTCTGCTGAGCCTTTGTCGCTGCGCGCATCGGTGAAAGCGGCGCAGGTCAGCTCGGCCCGGCCCTTCGACGGCGAATTGCCCGCTGGCGTTTTCTGCCTGGGCTGGGGCGGATGCCGCAAACACAGCCGCCGCCAGCGTGATGAGAGAGAGTTTTTTCATGGCCTTACCACCTTTGAAAATTGCTGCTTAGAAACCGTGGCCGCGCATCACGGACAGGGCCTCTGTCGCCCGCACGGCGTTGAAATCGGTCGATCCAATGTCCGTCCCGATGATGATCGCGGCGGTATTGCCGACCAGATTGCCATCGCTGTTGATCGTGGTCTGCTGCAGCATCCGGCCGAGATCACCGCCGACGCTTTGCAGCGCGCTGTCGCTGCCACCATTACCGGACAGTGCGAGCGCCAGCTCGTTGGTGCCGACGCGGAATTCCAGAGCATCGCCATCGGCGAACGAAGTACCGGTTGTCTCGGTAATCGGGGTGAGACCATCGGTGTTCATCGCTGCGATGTCTGAGGACGGAACCAAAGCGATTTGCATGCCGTTGATCGCCGAGTTGTCTGCTCCTGCAATGATATTCGCTTGCGCTGCGCCCTGCGTGCTGCCGAGCTCACCCACGGGCAGCACCTCTTGCGCTGTGATGACGGGGGTGTAGCCGGAATGGCTGTCTGTCACATCCATGGCTGGGTCGCCCTCACGGGTCCAACCCACCAGCAATTGCGGAGCTGGATCGCCGCCGCTGCCGCTGTCCAGAAAGCTGACATTGAACATCAGCCGTGCGGTCGTGGTGATCCCGCTTTCATCCTGCCAACTGGTGACCATGGAAATGCCAAAGAACGATACCTCGCCTGGCCGGATGAACTTGCCGCGGACCTCGCCCAGTTCCTCGTCATCCACCGGCGCGCCGAGATCGCCCAGCGAAGCGAAATGATCTTTCGCAGCCGCTGGTGCAGAGCCCGCTGCGTAAACCAGTGAAATGGAGAGTGCCGCTGCTGTGACACTCGATTTTAGAGCCGTTTGTCTGGCTGTTGGCGTGCGCATGGCATCCTCCTTTGGGGGCGCTAGGGTGGTCAAAAATCATATCCGGGTGAAAAGCCGTATTCGGCGGCTTCGGTGGCGGGCAGGCTGGCGGTAGTCATCAGCAGGCGCCGCGCAGAAAGCGGTGAGGGCGGATCGACCAGAACACTGTCCGGGTCATAGCCTTCGCCCACGACGACAAACGCAATGCCGTTCCACGCGCTTTCAAATTTGTCGCGGGTCATTGTGCGATTGCCGAGGGCTGGGTCACCGATCGCGATCCTGTCTCCGAAGACTTTGCGAGCGATGACGAAATGTTTGTAGCCGCGCACATCGATCAAGACGATGGCGGGGAATTCCAGGCTGGCGAGTTGATCGTAATCAATCCGGTAGCCTTCTGCGCTCATCCCGAGAGAGGTCGCATAGGTCTTCATGTCGAGCAGCGAGAAACCCTTTTGCCGGACAAGGTCAGGATCTGCGATCTTGAGCATATTGACCAGCACCTGCCGCTCGGTCGTGGTGTGCCCATAGGCATAGTTGAATATCGTTGCGAGCACCGCTGCGCCGCAGCTAAAGTCGGCTTCTTGCCGCACGAGATGGTCGAATTTCTGGGCTTTCCAGCTGCGCGGCTGCGCGCTGATCACGGGGGAACCTGGGGAGATCTGGCCGAGCCAGACCGGTGTCTTTCCAGCCGGAGCGGTGCTGCAGGCGGAAACCATCGCCGCGCACACGCCTACCAATGCGAGTCCACGCATTTTTGACCGAAAGAGTGAATTCTGAGACATTGTAAACCTGCTCCATGCTTCGGGCAGAGGGCTTCCCTAACTCGTGCGAGCTGGGCTTTTGCGAGCGGGGGACCTTCCCCAAGCCGTTTGCGCGGCTGGGGAAGGTGGGGAGGGGAGAAGGTAAGGTCTCCTCTCCCCCGCCCGCGCGGGCAATCGATTAGCTGCCGTCGCCAGGAGCGCCGCCGCCGCCGGCGTCACCGCCGCCTTGCGACGCTGCGATAGTCAGCGAGTTGGTTTGCTGGTTGCCGACACCAGCGGCGAAGTTCACGCCGATGTTGCCTGAGGCACCGCTGACATCGAGACCAGAGATCGAGTTGATGCTGTCTTGCTGCTCAACCCGGCTCAAAAGAGCGGTTTGAACCAGACCAGCATTGGCCTCTGCCAGATCGGCATCGTTTGCGGTGGCCAGCGTCATCAGGTTGGATTGCTGATTGAGGCTGCCTGTCGCCACGTTGACGCCGATATTGCCTGAACCCGTGATCGTCGCACCAAGAATGGTGTTGCGATCGCGGAAGTTGTTGCGGCCGCCGCCAGCTTCGGGATCATCTTCGTCGAGGAAGTCTTCAGCAGCGAATTGTGCCACACCGATCAGTGATTGCAGTCCGGTGGTGGACGCTTCTGCCCAACCGCCTGATGCTTCAGGATCGCTGTTTGCCGACACAGAAATCGACGCGCTGTTCATTTGCTGGTTGAAATAACCAGCCGCCAGGTTGACCCCGATGTTACCCGAGGAATCGACATTGAACGCGTCAACCGTGTTGATAATCGGCGCGAAGAATCCAGCGCGAATTTGCGGCTGCAATTCACCATCGAAGAAGCCGCCTGGCAGATCGCCTGGCTCGCTATAGCCCTGGCCGAAAACCGGATCGACAAATCCGTTTTCACCGTTGAGCTCATTTTCCTCGCGGTAGTTTACCACTACGCCAGTGAGGAATTGCTTCGCATCAGTGACCGCAACAGCTGAGCTGTCGACTTCGATTTCCCCCCGGAGACGAACGGCACCGCGAAGGGCGACGTCTTTCTCATAGGTGACATCGGTGGTCACACTGGTGTCGATGTTGTTCGCATAGCGCAGATCAACTTCAAGGCTGGATTCGCCGTCTTGGCCTCCAACTTCGCCGCCGTCTTGTGCCATGGCGGGGGCAGTTACGGCCAAAGCCGAAACCGCCACCGTAGCTAGCATTACCTTTTTCATAGTCCTTACTCCATTGCTTCGGTTCAAGGTTTGCCCCCGGCCGAGATGTTCAGCGCGAAGGTGTTGGCAGAGGAATTCCTCTCGCCTCCGACAACATTCACCTGCACAAGCCCGCTGTTCCCAGCGAATGCAGCGTCATCGATGTCGATGCGATCATTGCTGGTTTTGAGAGCTTGGGCTGGTGAACCCGTCGGATCTGTGGGAGCGCTCGACTGGGCGAGCATCTGGTCAGAGACCACTCCGTTGTTTCCTAGAGCCAGTGCAGCCAAATTGGCTGACTGGTTGTGTGTGCTGCACGGTGAGATTGAGGCTCACCATGCCGGTGTTGTTTGACAGCGCGCCTGCGCCGATTGTGATGGATGTTGCGCGGTCAGCGCCGCTGGGCACGTCCATCATTTGCTCGGCGCTGTGGCCGGTGATCGCGATATCGCCCATCGCCACCACGGCGCTGCCCAATTGCTGGTTCCCATCACCAGCGGCAATATTCACAGCCACGCGTCCGCCATTGTCGCTGAGCGTGTCCGCTGCGATTTCGATGCTGTCTTGCTCTGCCTCGGCTTGCCCCGCCTCGGCTGGCTGCGCCGCAAGCGGTGATGCCAAGATCGGCAGCAGCAACGCAGCGCTGCTAAGAAGGGTTCGCGCGCTTTTCATTGTCCGCTCCCCGCTGTGCGAGAGATCACGCTGAGCGCGGATGGCAGGACGCTGAGGCCGCGACCCACAATGCCGCCAGCCGAGCTCGCGCCACTTTCAGAACGGGTGAAATCGCCAGAGCTTTGCGGCCCTGTGACTGGGGTTAGTCCGATGCTGACCGCTTGGTTCGCCACATTCAGGGTGCGGGAGAGTGGGGCTGTGACACCAGCTTGGTCAGCATCGGACATCGGCTCTAGGCCGATAAGCATTGATTCCAGGATGAGTTTGGATTGATCGGGCGCAACCGTGCTGGCCTCACCTTGCGCGATGCGCCGGGTGGCCGTGCCATAGGGCACATCGCGAGCATATACGATCTCGCCAGGGTGTTGATCCTTATTGGAAGGGAACTCGCCCTCTTGCGCGGCGGCAGGGATGGCTGTGATGGCCAAAAGGCTGGCACCAGTCGCTAGGACACCAGCGCGGCTAGGCAAAGCTTGGCAGTTCTTGTAGAATATACATGTCGCCTATCCCTGTTAAATACAGTGGTTCGCCAAGGTGTACGCGGCATATTTGCCGTCAGACCAAGACGAAGGAGCGATTGCTCCAGACGACCCGTTCGTTGAATATGATTGGAGTTATATGCCGATTCGTTTTCGGCCGCATCACACAGGTTTAGTAGTCAAATATGACTATAGAAATTTGTAAAAAAACGACACGTTTCAGTATATTACTGTGTAGATTAGATTTGATAGGGTGCGAGTGTCTGCCACAATTCTTCGCGCGAGCTAACGCCCAGCTTGTCATAACAATGGCGCAGGTGCGCGCGCACGGTGTGGACAGAGATATTCAGCTCCTCGCTGATCTTGGATGGGCCGTGACCACCCAGCAGCAATTCGACGATATGCGCTTCGCTTGGCGTCAGGCCAAACGCCTTTGTCAGGTCGACCAGTTCAGCGCCATGGCCGGGGCTGGCGATATGCAGGCTGACCAAAATGGTATCTTGGCAAAGCCCGGTAGCAGACAGCAATACATGACCGCGCAAGGTGTTGCAGGGAATGATGGCGCTGTCGACTGCGCCCGCGTCCAACTTCAACATGCGCTCCAGGGGTTCCTTGGCGTCGGTCTTGTTGCCGACCAACCGGCCATCTATGATCGAATAGCAGTTCAGTTCTGCAATTTTCGACTTGGCCTGCTCGCCAATGGCGATGATCGCACCAGTCCTATCGAGCATGATATGGGTGCGTTTGTTCAGCCGTTCTTGGGCAGAAAGGATCGCATCGGTGCCGTGCATGGCTCCGCTCAACGGCGGCAAGGCGGCGGGCGGCGGAACCGCACGGTTGAGTGTGTGCCCCCGACTTATGAGCGCTTGCGTGTCAATTTGCTTCATCATCTGGCATTGCCCCTCTGCGGCCAGCAGCAGCCGACCTCACGCGCACCTTACCTCACGCATCGTTCCAAAAATCGCCCATGCAGCCAGAATTGCAGCACGCCTTACCGCGTGCCGATTTCTGACCCGATGGTTATATTTTTCTCTAATTGCCCTGCCTTAAAGGTTCAGGGAACGTAGCTTGCTTGCGCCCAATGCTACATGCGCTGATGCGACATCAGAACACCCTTGAAGATTGCGCCTGTTTTGAATTGCAGTCAATGCAACTCACCTTGGATTTATAGCCATTCGTCGCAGAATTCGGGGGCTGAGGGGGCTTTTCTGATTAACAATAATGTTAATAGGCTGCGGTCAAATTTGTCGAGAATCGCAGCTTGGGTGAGGGCTGGAGAGCGCGCGGAACGGGCACAGTAGACCGAATTCTGAAGTTGGGGCGCGTCACTCGATTTCCGTCTCCGCAAAGCGCCTGACTCACTTAAGATAGAACTCCATATCGAGTATCGCTCGATCGAGATCCAAAGCCCTGAGTCTCCGTCTAGCCGTCAAGTGCATCGAGATTGAAATCGGGCCAGTCTATGCTCAAATCGTCGCTGTAATCCTAAATCTCGAAAAGGTCAGCCTTCCTGAAAGGAGGGCCTAGCTTTGGAATTCAAGGTGCAGAACGATTGTGGTAGCTGCCACCGGGGCCTCGCCGACATTACGGCTCCTGGGCCGATTGCAAACTGTCTGCTTTCGGCATAGCAAGGCCCGAAGCCAGCCTCTCACCAAGCGACTAGCAATCGCACGTCAAGCTTGCTTCTTTGAGATGAGCTCTTCTAGCTTTCGAAGATAAGTCCGTCTCTTTGACGCAAACTTAAGGAACCACATGTTCGCAATGGCAGCCGTCAGAACAACAAGACCCAGCGCCCACCAGACATCCTGGACGGCGAATCCGACAAAGAGCAGCACGATGTTCAGCAGAAGTATCGGCCCAAAACCCGCACCCGCCCTCTTCTGATTTTGTAGCGATCGCATTGAGCCTGCTGGACGCGTGCTTAGTTCTTCGGTTCGCCTCGCAAATTTGTCGAGCGAGTAATTCGCTTCCAAATCTTGAAGCGAGAAGCACACACTAAATTCGATCTGCACCTGTTCGATATAGGAATTGAATCTTCTCAAGCTAGGCAAAGCTATTTCGGACAATACCTTGCCCTTTTGGATCGGGCAGCAAATAGTCCAGGAAATGGCCTTCATCAAATTCAACCCCTGGGGTGGCCCGGGCCGCTTCGAAGAGTTCTATGATTTTGCTCTTGGTATCCTCTGCCATTTTGCCCCTGCCAGTCTTCTGTTCACGCATCAGTTCCAATAGCCAAGTGGTGTTTTGCGACGCTCCAGCTAGCCTGCGCGAAAAGCCTGCTCGTCCCGAAACAGACGCGCGCGAACGTTGAACGCTTCTTCGACAGCTCTGACAACGGCGACTGCAAATACGTTGAGCTCAGCCTCGTGCTTTCGCCCCATTAGTCGATCGACCAGACTGCGCGTGCTGCTTAACACTAGCAACCACTCATCTGACCGCTGAATCATACAGGTAAGTTGAACGCCTCCATCCGTGACTTCGACGTACCAGCCATACGCATCCCATTTCGCAGTAGGAGAGGTGATTTGCGCGCCATCAGCACGCAATGCAGTGAAAATACAGGCCGAGCTGCTGATTGTTCGTCAGCTGCTCTGATTGTCGAAGGTCGGGTTTCGAATGTGACAAACTTGCTCATGACGAAACGCATACATCCGAACAGTGAAAAGTTTCTAATCGCGTGCGTGATCTGCAAATGGGCCGTGTGTAGACCGTCCGGTTTTAGTTGATCGTACCTAGAAAGCAGACCTTTCGCTCACAACCCAAGTGCGGACTGGAGATCGTTCATCAGAAAATCGCCGAGCATGCGCGCTTCGCGCTTGTATTTACACTGCGCCGTTATAGTCTCGCCGGATGAGGGTCAAAGCCAGTAATCACAAAGACTTGTTGGCGGAGCTCGACATAGCTCTGGTCTCTGCTTTGTACCGCGCTGCGGGTGAGCCAGATGCGCTCGACAATCTGGTTGCAACCCTGGAGCGCCGCTACAATTCACAAAGCCCAGTTCACGGTGAAGGCTTGCGTGATGTCGTGGTCCGGGAGCTCGATACGATCGAGACCATTGTCGAAGGTCAATCCAGCAGCGTGTCGCGCGATCCGCTGGAGCGGGCAGTAGAAGAAGTGCCAACCGCTGCGATAGTGATTGATCCGTTTGGCAAGATCATCCTTACCAATGAATATGGCGCGGAATTGTTTGACGCCCGGCCAGGTCAAAGCTTCGATTTTGAGATGATTGACCCGGTCTATCGCACACAGTTCCGCGATTTCACCGCCAGCGCTCGCCTCAGGGGTAATAGCCGGCGGATTATCTTGCGGCTCGACAGCTTGGGCTACACCGAAGACGACGACGCACCGGGTCCGTTACAACTGGCTGAGGCTATTATTGTCGAGACTACCAATCGCGATCATGGCTGCATTGCCCTGCGTATGCTCGATATCCCCTGGACTGACACGGTCGATTTGCAATTGCAGGAGGCCTTTGGCCTTACCCGGGCCGAGTGCGAAATTTCGCGCCAGTTCTACGAACTGCGCGATACTGGCGCCGTTGCAAGCTACCGAGGCACCACTTTGGCGACCGTGCAGACGCAGCTGAAATCAGTCTTCGCCAAGACGCAATCGGCCAGTCAGGCGCAATTGCTCCAGATCCTCTCCCTGCTGTGCGCCCGCGCCGCGATCGACAGCAAGTCTAGGCTGGCCAGTTGGTCTAATCCGATTGGGCGAGAGGCGACATTCACGCGAAGTGATGGCCGAGAGATCGCCTACAGCTGGCAAGGCGCGCAAGACGGAATGCCGGTTCTGTTTATCCATGGGCACACTCTGGGCCATATCTTCCCACCAGAGGCCGAACGATTGTTTCGTAATGCTGGTCTGAAGGTTCTGATCCCTTCACGTCCCGGATTTGGTCACAGTGAGTATGATCCGGGGCTCAGTACAGCTGACGACAGCGCCTTTGCAATCACTGAGTTCTGTGAGCACCTAGGGTTGAAGCAAGTTCCCGCCATCACCGCTAGCAGCGGCCTTGTTTCCCTAAGCCTCGCAGTGGAGCAGCGCCCCGATCTGATCAGTTCGTTCACCAGCCTGGGATACATTTGGTTTGCGCATTTGCCGCTCGAACCCAGCATGCGCCGTTATCAAAGGATGGTGTTTCGGGTGTCTCACCGCGCCCCGCGCCTGTTCAAAGCGTTTAGCCGCATCGCCTACCGCAATATGCAAAGCGTGGGAGTGGATTGGTACATCGACAAGCTGATGGGGGACGACGGCGTTGACCGGGCATTCTTCCGCAGCGGCAAGAACGCTGGCCTGATCCGCGCAGCCTCGCACCATTTGTTGGTCCAAGGTCCAGAGGTCTACACGCGAGAGCTGACCATTTCCCGCGATCCGATCCTGCGCTTGCTTGAGCAGGACCAATGCCCGTCTTTATTTCTGGTGCCGGATCAAGATCGCGTGCACCCGTTTGAAGATTTCAAGCAAGGGCTGAGCTTTGGTGATGCGGCGCAATTTGCAGAGCTGCCCGATTGCGGCGAGATGTATTTCTACAAACGCTCAGAAGAGATCGCTCGGCGTGTGATTCAGCATATTGAGGCCAGCTCTCCTGGCTATATTGGCACTCCTGTCGCGGCCCACGCAGCCGCCGATTGAACCAGCGCTATCGCTACGTAAAGCAGCAGTTACTCCTAAAAAAGCCACAGTAAAATACGCGCATACACCATCTGGTGTATGACAGCGCTGGCCGCGCGCTCCATTTGGCATCCCCATAAAACAAGGTCGTGATCCATCACACTGTTCAGGGGAAATATCGATGAAAAAGCCATGCACTTTGCTGTGCTGCATTCCGGCTATTCTAGTCGCAGGTTGCGACGGCGCGGAGTCGACTGCGGAAGACATAATCAACGACGCCAGTGATATGGCGACGGGCATTGAACAGGCGTCGGTCGAGCTCTCGGCAAAATTGCGCGAGGCGGCATCGCAAAACGGCGACATGCCGTGCGATCTGCCTGCGTTGCCTGATGCCAGCGGCGCCCAGCCGATGAATGTCGATGGCAGAACTTTCACCACCGCCAGCACGCCTGAACAGGTCGCCGCATTCTATGCGGCCGCGGCAGAGATGCGCGGTGGCAGTGCGGCGACTGGCGGCCCTCCGGGCCTCGCTGAAATTCAGCTCACGCTCGGCGGACAAGGCAACTGCAGCATCTTCGCTCAAGCGCAGATGACCGGCGACACAAACGTTCAAATCACAAAGCAATAAATCTCACCTCTCAGGGAGGAAATCATGCGTACATTTTTCACAATTTGCCTGACGCTACTCGGTATCGGCCTAGGCGGTGCAGTCGTTGCGCAGACCATCGGCAGCGTTTCAAACGGTTATATCGAAGAGGGCAATCTCATTCGCTCTGGCAATATCATCAATACCATCACGATGAGCAATCGCGGCCAGAATGCGATCACATGCCGCAAGGCCTGTGACGCGGACAGCAATTGCAACGCCTATTCCTATGTTCAGGAAGCGCCAAATCGCAAACCGATCTGCCAATTGCGCATGATTGCATTGCCTCGTGCGGCGACCCGTAGCCATGGCTTCACTCAAGCGGTCTCCGGCACGAAGCTGAGCTTTCTTACCGATGTGTCAAAGCTCAATCCCTATCCAGGCCGCGCGATTACAGGCGGAACTGTGATGGGGACGATGAAAATCCCAAATCAGGATCCGATAGCATGCTCAGATGCGTGTTATCGCGATGGAACATGCACCGGCTTTACTTACAAGCCGCGCACTGTTCTGCCGAAGCGGGCTCCGGCCGAGTGCACGCTGTTCTCGAAGAACGGAACACTGACGGCTAGCACTCAGGTAGGATACCTCTCGGGCAGCAAGGCACGCATGAGTGTGCCGCGCAAATCGCGATTGCCTTCGCGCAGCGGTACGGCCCCTACCGCGCGTCCAGCGCTATCACCCAAGCGTCCTGTCATTCAGCGTCCCAGCGGGCAGAGCATCACGATCCCGGATCAAACGCCGGAAGAGAACCCATCGCTGAGCGATGACGATGATGCACAGTTCCCCGGCGAAATGCTTGAGCCGGAAAAGCGCTGAGAACCCTCTAAAATTTGGAGATGAACAATGACGAAGACAATGTTCTTTGCCAGCACTGCGATGCTGGCCGCAATGGGCTCGTTTGTGATTGCCGCCCCGCAAGCACGCGCTGATGGCACGGCGGAATGCAACACCAACCCAACTGGCGGCAGCCAGTCGGTTGAGTGCGGAGTTGGCTCAGACGCCAGCGGAGCCAATGGAGCAACGGCAGTCGGCGGCGATGCCGAGGCAAGCGGTGTAGCGTCAACGGCGGTGGGCGAGTTCGCCACGGCCAGCGGCGATGAAAGCGTCGCTGTGGGCGAGGATTCCGATGCCACACAGCAGGGAGCAACTGCCCTTGGCAGCGGCGCTCAGGCCACAGGCGCAGGAGCGACGGCGGTTGGCGGAGATATTGACGCTAGCGGCGCCATTGATGCGGCTGTTGCGTCGGGCGCAGCCTCCACTGCGGTTGGTTCCACAGCCAGGGCAACGGCAGCTTTCGCGACGAGCATTGGTACACAGACATCTGCTGCTGGCGAGTTCTCAACAGTGCTCGGACATGGAGCAAACGCATCAGTTCGAGACACGATTGCAATTGGATCTTTTGCGGAAAGTTCTGGTGCTGGTGCAACAGCTCTTGGCGGCGATATTGATGCCGATGGGCTTGGCGCGCAGGCAACAGGAATGGCAGCGATTGCAATTGGGGCAGATAGCGAAGCGAACGCAACCAACGCCATTGCGATTGGGCAAACTGCGGCCGCGAGCACAAACGGGATAGCGCTTGGCTTTGAGGCGGCAGCGAGCGGCTCTTCAAGTCTAGCGCTTGGCAGGCGTTCGGAAGCGTCGGCTTTGAGCAGTATCGCATTGGGATCAGGCGCAAATGCAACAGGCAGTGAGAGTATCGCATTCGGCATCAATGCGGACGCTCGTGCCCCTTTCACCCTAGCATTCGGTAGTGATGCGACCGCATCTGAAATTGATGCAATGGCGCTCGGCGCATCAAGCAGGGCCACCGGCTCAAGGGCTATTGCCATCGGGTCAAGGGCGTTTGCCGTCGGAAGCACAATAGCTTTGGGCGTTGGTGCGAGCGCGAGAGGGGATGCTAGCATTTCAATTGGCACCAGTAGTTCAGCGGATGGGATTGATGCCATAGCAGTGGGAACGGTTGCGAGTGCTGACGGAAACCAGTCTGTCGCTTTTGGTGTGACCGCATCGAGTTCCGCATCACGATCCTCGGCCTTTGGCCATTCTGCTAGAGCCTCTGGAGAAGAATCGACATCGATAGGAGCTAATGCAGTAGCGGTCAGTTTTGGGGCTTCGGCTTTTGGCTCAGAGGCCGTTGCCTCCGCCTCCGCCAGCAGCGCCTTTGGCTTGCTTTCGCAAGCTGACGGCGCGGGAAGTACGGCCATCGGAGCTAGTGCTGCAGCCACAGGGCGCGCAAGCATCGCGCTGGGCACGTTTAGTGATGCCGCTTTTGATGGCGCAATCGCGATTGGCGGAGATAGCGACGACATGAATTTCGAAGGTGCGCAAGCGCTCGCCATAAATGCAGTTGCGCTCGGCACAGAGGCGAATGCGAACGGTGCTTCCTCGATTGCTCTTGGTGCGGATTCTGTTGCGAGCAGTCAGGATGCCAGCGCTGTTGGCACTGGCACGAATGCGATTGGTCAGGAGGCGTCTGTGTTTGGCGCAAGGGCGCGGACCAATGGCGCTTTGGCAACGGCTGTGGGTGCGCGCTCGGTCGCGACTTCGAACGGGACGTCGGCTTTTGGGACGGGTTCTCAAGCGCGGTCGCTCAATGCGACCGCAATCGGCAACTCAGCCCGCGTTGAGGGCGCTTTCTCGACCGGCATTGGGACTAGTGTGAACATCGCTGCGACAGCCAACTCAGCGGCTGCGGTTGGTTTTCAAGCCAATGTCAGCGGCAGCGCGGGTACAGCGGTGGGCAGCTCAAGCGAGGTAACCGCACAATTTGGTACCGCTGTTGGCCGCGAGGCGAGCGTGACGCACAACAATTCGACCGCAGTTGGCTTTCAGGCAGCGTCCACTGCGAACAATCAGGTTGCGCTGGGCGGAGATGGATCCTCGGTGCGGATTGGCGACATTGACGCCTCCACGGCTGCGCAGGTTGGCCCCGTGGATGCAGTGACCGTCGACGCGAATGGCACGCTTGGCCGCCAGAGCGTTGCAACCGCCGCCTCAGTCGACAATGTCCGCCGCGCCCTCAACACCGTTTCACAAGTGGGAACCGCTCAGTTCGATGCGCTGTCAGGAAGGGTGAACACTTTGTTCGACCTCACCAGCACAATTGACCGCGATGCACAGCGGGGCATTGCTTCCATCGCTGCGCAAGCCTCTCCGCACTTCCCAAGTGCAGCGGGTAAAACCAGCTATGCCAGCAATGTCGCGACGTACCGCGGCGAAGTTGGTTTCTCCGCTGGACTGATGCATCGGTTCGAAGGCGACTTCGCCATCACCGCAGGGGTAACCTACGCAGGCGGCAACTCCACCAGCGTGCGGGCAGGCATCGCAGGAGAGTTTTGAGGCGAGTGAAGATTGGTACTGGGAAGCGGACCACAAGGGTGGATGCTTCCCCGCAGGCCCGACGGTGCCTATGCAATCGGGCGCAGGATCGCGTTAGGTGCAAAAATAGAAGCGAGAAGTGGTGCTTAGCTGCAAGATTCGAACTCGCGGCCCCCTGATTACAAATCAGGTGCTCTACCAACTGAGCTAAGCCGGCATATAATTGTGTCCGCTTCCACCCCCAAGGGCTGACCAATGCCGACCTCGCTAAGCCATCTATCAGCAGCCCGTCTGCTTTGTCTGGACTTCCATCAAAAGCGGACTGACTGCTTTCGACCCAAAATCGGTCACAAAACCGCTCAGGCCTGTCACGGCGAGAAATTGATGGGCCAAACTGCTGACAACCGATGTCCGCGTGGACTTTTTGAGGTTAAAATACTACTTAGTAGTAGCTCGAGATTTGAGGGGTTTCTGATGCTTAAAACAGTTGATCGCATCAGAGGTCGAATTGATAATGATCGTCCGATCATCGTCTTCTGCGCGCCCCCTGGATTCGGGAAACGGAAATTGCTTGGTGCGCTGTGGAATGAAGCTCAGGCTGACGGAAGTTCGCTGTTCTTCGACCGTCTCAATCATATCAACGATCCCCGAGCAGCTGCGAATTCGATCATTGAGCGACCTGAAATATCCGCTATCTTTGTCAGCGATGTTGCGGATGCTGACAAAGAGTACTTTAGCCTAGCTCTGGACCGGCTGGTTCGAACGAAATCCAGTCAGCGACTCTTTATCGCAATGGACGAGCCCTCGATTTTAGATTTAGGAAGATTGCGCACTGCCGGTCATGTGGAATGGTTTGGATCTGACTTCTTAGCGCTCACCGATCTAGAGCGGAGGGAGCTGTTTACAAAAATTAGTGGCGTTATGGATCGCAATCGGCTCACTGAGATTGTAGGTCATTGGCCGATTGCCGCTGAAATGTTGATCGACTGGGCTCTTCGGTCAAGTGAATTGGCGCGCAGCTTTCAAGACCACGAAATTCTGTATGAAACAGGCCTATTTGAGTTCATTAAAACTCAGATCTGGGCGCTTCTCAGCGAGAGAGAGCGTGAAGCGCTGGGTCGCACTGCATTGTTGTCCCAACCGAGCCAGATTTTGTTGAGGAACGCAGAATGCCATGACCGAGTAATAACGAACCTGGCGATCAAACTCGGCGGATTGGTTGGACAATCGGATGACGTGATTTGGCTGAGTCCGGCGCTGAAGTTGTTCGTTCGTGAGAACGCACAGCTGGAAGATCCACAAGCCCAGGTTCGCACAATGATCGAGCTGGTAGACTGTTGCTCAATACATGGAAATTTGAGCGATGCAGCGAGACTGGCAGCAGCCGCGGGCCAGCCAGACAGGATTGCACAAATTGCGGAGCAGCACGGAGCCTTGCTTATTTGGGTGCACTGCGGCTTTTCAGATCTACAATCCTTGGTTGAAAACGCCTAGCACCGACGTGATTTCAAGGTCTCCAGCCCTGAGAATGATGCGGTGCATAGTCGACCTCAAACTTGGACAGATTGGTCGTGCGGAAGTGGAGCTTCAACAGCTTGCATCAGACCCGAGCGTTGCGGACACGATGAGGACGGAAATCGAAATCATTCGTGTGACGCTTTTGGTGTATGGTTGCTCGCTTGCTCGCCAGCATGACATTGAGTTACTGGCTGATTTGCTCGCTCAACAATCTACCGAACCGGCTTGGCAATCATTTCTCGCAACCCTTAGCTGTATTCTGAACTCACAACGAGCGAGGTTCAAGACCGCCAACGCCAGCCTGATTGAAGCAAGGCGGGAGGCGGAGAGGGCTGGATCGCGGTACAACATAATGTTCCTCTTTCTCCACGAGGCAGGCATCCAAATTGCGCAAGGCGCTATGGTGCAGGCTCGCTCTGCCATCTCCGCCGCCCGCAAGATATGGCGCGAAGAGTTTGCGTCCGACTTTGGCGTAGAAACAGTGATCGCAGCGCTCAGTTCAAAGGTTGAATTTGAAACTGGCCGCCTAACAAGTGCGCGCAATTCACTGCGAAAATCAGGCAATCGATTGCCTGATGGAGAAGCGTGGTTCGACATCTACTACGCGGCGTATGAGCCGATGGCGCGTATTCTCTTGCGCGAACAAGGTCTGTCAAAGGCTATCGAATTCCTCGAAACAGAAAAGGCAAAACTCGATGCACGAGGATTAGGCCGAGTAGGTCGCCTATTGAAGGGGCTTGGGGCTTGTCTCGAAGGTGAAGCGCGCCTTCTTGGCCATCAATTTGCCGAGAGTATGGACAATAGCTTCTTGGTAAATGAAGATGTCTGGAGCTGGCAGGAACGCGAAACCTACAATCTTGCGACAGCATATAGCCACCATATGTCGGGTCGTTCGGAAGAAGCGATTGCCCTCCTTCATTCGGCCAGCAAAGCAGCGATCGAGCAGTCACTCACTCATTCGCATTTCCGTTATTCGTTGACGCTTTTCCTCCTCTGCCATCGCTGCAATCAGCGGAGAGATGCATTGACCCACCTGGAGAGCATACTTGTATTGGCGAGCAACACTGGAATGCGGCTGGTTGCGCAAGATGTGGTCGGCCCCATCATTCCTGAATACAGCGAAGAATCAATTGCTACAGGCACACTGAACAAGAGCCAGCTCAAGATTTTGACCGAGATCGGAACGGAACGGAAAGACATTCGCTCGCCCAATGGCAAACTTAGTAAGCGTGAAATGGATATCGTTACAGCGCTTTCTGAAGGTGATTCAGACAAAGAAATCGCTCGATACCTTGGCATTAGTGATCACGGTGTCCGCTATCACCTGAAAAATATTTTCCGAAAACTCGGGGTGCATGACCGCCTTGCGGCGGTGCTTTCTGCGAAGCAAAAGGGGTGGATATAGATCGCTTGAGCTACCAATTTGAGTAGTCCTGCATATACAGGTTCAGAGCATGACTACTAAGTAGGCTGAGCCTACTCCCTACTACGTTGGTTGTGTTTCTCTCTGCACGCCGCATTCTCCCAGCGGCAAAGGTGGGAGATGAGGATTGCGCATTGGCGTAGATGTAGGGGGCACGAACACCGACGCGGTTCTTGTTGGCCCGTCGGGGGTCGTCGCATCGATCAAAGTGCGCACAAGCAGCGACGTCGGTAGCGGTATCGTTGATGCAATCCGTTCACTGCTATCACAACAGGCTTCGTCACCGGAAGATATCTCCGCGGTGATGATTGGCACGACGCATTTCACGAACGCTTTCATTCAACGGCGCGAGCTGGCCAAGGTGTGCTGCATCCGGCTCGGACTGCCAGCATCGCGTGGAATACCTCCGTTTTCGGGATGGCCTGATGATGTGCGTCAATCAGTCTTCGCTGGCGGCGAGCTTGTTCGTGGCGGTTACGAATTTGATGGACGACTGATTGCCCCACTAGACGAAGCAGAGGTTGGCCGGATCGCGAGATCGGCAGCGCTCGACGGCATCACGCAAATCGCGGTTTCTGGGATCTTTAGCCAACTCAATGATGCGCAAGAAAGGCGGGCGGCGGAGATCATTCGAGATGCAGAACCACGGCTTGAGGTTTCTCTTTCTTCCGAACTTGGGCGCACGGGGCTTATAGAGCGAGAGAACGCCGCGATCATGAATGCAAGTCTACGGCCATTGGCAAAGAAGGTAGCCAATGCGTTCGCAGATGCCCTTTCGACGCTCGGGCTTACTTGCCCTTATTACGTTAGCCAGAATGATGGCACCCTAATGGATGCCAAGCAGATGCGGCACTATCCGGTGCTTACGTTTGCCGCGGGACCAACCAACAGCTTACGCGGCGCCGCTTGGCTTACGGGCATCAAGGACGGGATCGTAGTAGATATCGGAGGTACGACTTCCGATGTCGGAGTTCTGGTTAGCAATTTTCCTCGCCAATCGAGCATTCATGTGGACGTCGGCGGCGTTCGCACCAATTTTCGGATGCCTGACGTCCTCTCGGTTGGTCTAGGGGGTGGGTCGCGAGTGCGCCTCACCGACGGCAAGATCACGATAGGCCCGGACTCTGTTGGTTTCGCTCTTACCGAAGAAGCGCTCATTTTTGGTGGAGACCAGCTCACAACCAGCGACCTTGCGGTTGCTGGGGGTGGGTTGAATTTGGCGATCCTTCCCTTCTCGCTGACCTAGATCTGCAAGTGGTTTCAGGTAGCGCAGAGGGCATTCAGCAGATCATCGCCACTGCGATCGACAAGGTTAAAACGAACCCTGATCCAGTTCCGATGATCCTCGTCGGTGGCGGTAGTATTCTCGTCAATGAAAAGCCTGCGGGCGTCTCCGAGATGCTGCGGCCTGATCATGCCGGAGTTGCCAACGCAATTGGAGCTGCAATCGGCCAAGTTAGCGGTGAAATCGACCGGATATTCACCATCGAAACTGAGGAAGATCGGGAAAAGGCGCTTGAGCAAGCCCGCGGCGAAGCAATCGATAAGGCAGTAGAGGCGGGCGCATCAGAAACGTCAGTCGAGATCACCGATCTGGAGACTTTCCCACTTCAATACTTGCCCGGAGGCGCAACTCGTATCGTGTGCCGCGCGGTCGGCAATCTTGAAAGCAAGGAGCTGGAGTATGATTGATGCGATCTCGCTAGACAACATTGAACACCTCGCAATCGGTTCAGCCTTTCTTGGCACTGGTGGCGGAGGAGATCCCTACCTCGGCTCGCTCCTTTGCCGTGAAGCCTTGGCGCAGTTCGGTCCGGTTCCGCTGGCCGATCCCACTGCGCTTTCGGATAGCGACAATGTGTTTGTCGCAGCTGCGATGGGCGCGCCCACTGTGATGATCGAAAAACTCTTCTCTCTCGAAGATCAGGACAGGGCGGTGCGCGCTCTTGAACGGCACCTAGACAGGCAAGCGAGTGTCATCACCTCTGCAGAGATTGGTGGCTGTAATTCGATGATGCCGGTCGCCTATGCGGCCATGCGCCAACTCCCCATTCTCAATGCAGACGGTATGGGACGAGCCTTTCCTCAATTGCAGATGACTAGCTTCAACGTGGTCGAGCGTTGCCTGCGCGCCGATGACCCTTTCTGACGAACACGGAAATACTGTGCTGTTCGAGGCGGAGAGCGGCGAAAAGGCTGAAGATTTCGCCCGCCCAGTCGTGGCAGTAATGGGTGCTGCTGGATGCATGTCATGCTATCCGATGACAGGGGCTGAGGCTCGAACAGCTTGCGTCAACTACACGCTCAGCGCGGCTATCGAAATAGGCGAGGCTGTTAGCGGTGAGCGCTATGGTAACATGTCACCAGTTGATCGACTACTGAGCGCGCTCGACGCGCACCGATATTATGATGATCCGAGCTGCATCCACTCTGGCAAGATAACCGGCGTGGAACGCAATACCCGCGATGGCTGGGTATTCGGAGAATGCACAATTGAAGCTGTAGGTGCGACTGGCAAGGCTTCGATTGCCTTCCAGAACGAAAATCTAACGGCCTATATCAACGGCCAGCTTCGCGCGCTTGTCCCTGACCTTATCACGATTGTCGACACTGAGACCGGGCAGGCAATCCCGACAGAGCGCCTGGCATATGGCCAACGTGTTTCCGTGATCGCGTGCGGTGCTCCGCCAGCATTGACCACGGCTGCTGCTCTTGAGGTGATGGGGCTTAGCTGCATTTCAGATTGAAGAGAAATATCGACCGCTCAGCGAGTTAAGAAACAGCTGATTGGAGACAATCAGTGACAAAGGATCGAAAGGATGGGAGGACCAATATGAAAAAGGCTTCACAACAGAAACTGACTGCGATGGGTAGCATCGCCAGTGCCATCGCGATGGCATGGGCTGGCCCAGCGGTCGCACAAGAAGAGGCTGAGGCGGAAACGCAGGGGCTCAACACGATCGTTGTCACTGCACAAACACGCGAACAAGAACTGCAGGATGTGCCGATCCAGGTTGCCGCCTTTGGAGAAGATCAGATCGAAGATGCTGGAATCATCTCTACACAAGACTTCATCGATCTCGTCCCGAACGTCTCATTCGATGACAGTTTTACCTACCTTAACAGTTTCGTTGTGGTGCGCGGTGTTACGCAGATCAACAATGCCGATTCCCCCGTGGCCGTCATCGTTGATGGAGTGCCGCAGAACAATCAAAAGCAGTTGAAGCTCAATCTGTTCGATCTTGAGAGGATCGAGGTTCTCAAGGGACCGCAAGGCGGCTTGTACGGACGCAATGCTATCGGTGGGGCAATCAACATCGTAACCAAGCGTCCAGGTGATGATTTTTCTGGCATGGCGCGGGCGATCTATGGTCGCGGCGATTTTGTGAACTTGAGCGCTGCAGTTTCGGCACCAATTGGTAATTCTGCGGGACTCCGTGTCTCGGGTAACTATGTCACCGACAATGGAAGAATTGAAAATAGTTTCACTGGGGAAAACGTTGATTTCGTTGATCACGATTGGGAATTGCGTGGACGATTTGTCGCCGAGCTGAGTCCCTCAGTCGAGGTCGATTTGCGCGCTTCCTATCGGGATTTTCAAGCTGGCGGTATCTACGACGCTCAAGTAGCTTCTGGTAATGCCAACGAAATCGTAGCCCCTTCGGTGAACATCGAAGGCCTAACGTTTGGCAACATCTTTGAAGCCACAATGAAATGGGATTTCGCGCTAGGAGGAGGCACACTCTCATCGATCAGCGGATACACCGATCTGACCGAAGACTATCGCGGCGACCTCGATTTCTCGAACGCAGTGGATGATCCTGATGGTTTTGCGGGGCTGAACCTTCAGCTGGGCCAAGGTCAAGATCTCGGCGTCGAATTGCTAAGCCAAGAGCTGCGCTATGTGTCCGATGATAGCCTTCCCTTCCGATGGATATTGGGGGCGTATTATCTGCACACCAACCGCGATCTTCAGACACGTGGTTTTATTGATCTGGAGGGAACCACCACCGGCGGGGTCGGTTCACGCGATCAAATCGATAATCCCGCACTGGTCATCATCAACAACAATGCAAGCGATAGCAATGATGCCTACGCGGTATACGCGAACTTTGAATACGACCTTACAGACAGCCTAATCTTGCAGGGTGCCTTGCGCTATGACCGCGATGAACGTGAGCAAACCGATTTGATCAATGGGGGTACTGTCTCTGACAGCTTTGATGCTGTTCAACCCAAGATCACGCTGACATACCGTTTTACCGACGACGCACTCATATACGGTACTTACAGCACGGGCTTCCGCTCAGGCGGCTTCAACGCTCCTGGTACTGCTATTCCAGCGTTCGATGATGAATACCTTCAAAATTTCGAAGCCGGGTTTAAGACGAGCTCTTTGGGCAACCGTCTGATCATCAATGGAGCGATCTACTTCTCCAAGAGTGATGACTTTCAGTTCTTCTTTGTGGATGCCACAACAGCATCACAAATCATTGGCAACATAGACGAAGTGGACATCTTTGGCATTGAGCTGGAGGCCCAAGCTTTGGTCGCCGATGGGCTTCAGATCTTCGCTGGTATTGGCACTACCGACACCGAGATCAAAGCGAACGCGCTTGACCCAAGCACGGTCGGGAATAAGACGCCCAAGACGACCGATTTCAATGGTAATCTTGGCTTCCAATACAATGCGGCTTTAACAGACGATCTTGACTTGCTGATTCGCGGCGATTGGGAATTGCGCGGAGATAAATTTTGGCAGGTGGACAATGTTGATGTTCAAGAAGCTATAGATCTGGTTAGCTTCCGTGTCGGGATCGAGAATGACCGGTTCGGTCTATTCTTCAGCGCAAACAACATTCTCGGTGAAGCATACTACGCTGACTACAATCCCGGCAATTTCGCTGGATTAACCGAGGATATCGGATTCCGCGCGCAGCCTTCGACCTGGTCAATTGAGGCGACAGCCAAGTTCTAGCACCCATACGGTGGGCGCGCATCCAACCCTCGCGCGCCCACGTGTTACATAGGATACAGTTGAACTGATTGTCCGCTTTCACCCCCAACTTCGGACGTTGAACGATGGCTTGAACTGGGCCGATTGCCGACTGTCTGCTTCTAACAGCCAATGCGGAGAAGCAGACGTTCAGCTCCCGACCCAGTTTGAAACGTTACCATCAACGGTTCCGACTCCCAAAAACAGACGAAAACTCCATGGAGGCGCTACGTCTTAAACTGGGTCGAAAGCAGAAAGTCGGCTCTGGGCTAAAACCGGCAAAAATCGATCATGCAAGAAGGACAGCGCGTCAGCCGTCGTTAGGTATTCGAGTTAAGTTAACTGAAGGCTGCGGCGACCGATGGCCGCCGCCTACATTTGCTCCCCGCCCAATGCCTGCCACAGCAGCACACGCGCGCGCTGCGCTCGGCCCAGTGCGGCGGCGGCGCGTTCTCCGCTTGCATCGGCGGCGCGGCGGGCTTCTAGCACGGTCAGGAAATCGGCTAGCCCAGCGCGGTAGCGCGAATTGGCGAGGCTGGCTGCGCGCTGCAATTCGTCTCTTTCCTTTACCGCCAGATCCGCTTCGCGGTCGCTCGCTTCGATCAGGCCGTAGGCGGTTTCTGCTTCGCCGAGGGCTTGAAACACCGTTCCGCGATAGGCGGCGAACGCGGCCCTCTTGGTTGCCGCAGCGCCGTCGATCTCGGCCTCTATCCGGCCAAAGTCGAGCAGGGGCGCGGCCAAGCCTCCGCTGAGTGAGCCGACCAGAGAGGCTGAGTCGAATAGATCGCCCAGGTTGAATGCGAGCAGGCCGAGCGCGGCGGAAAGAGTGAACTGCGGAAAGCGCTGGCGCGCGGTTGCGGCAAGGTCTGCGTCGGTTGCGGCCAGCTCTGCTGTCGCCGCCAAGACGTCAGGCCGGTTGGTCAGCACCAGGGATGGTACGGCGGCTGGTGCCAGCGCCCGCCCGCCCATGCGGCCCTTGCTTTTCCAGAGCCTCGGTGACGAAGCTCGCGTTCTGGCCCGTCAGCGTGACCAAGCGGCCAATGATGCGGACCCGCTCGCTGGTGAGAGCGGCCAAGCGAGAGCGCGAGGCGCTTGCCGCCGCCTCTGCGCGGACGCGGTCAAATCCGGGGGCTAGCCCGGCGTCTTCGCGAGTTTTGGCTAGCCCTGCGAGTTGTTCGGCGGCGAGCACGTCTTGCTCCAACGCCTCTTGCCGCTGAGAGAACGTGCGCCAATCAATCACGCCGGTTGCGATCTCTGCGACCAGTGCCAAGCGGACGGCACCCGCAGAGGCGCTGGCGGCATCAATTCGGGCGATGGCCGCGCGTTCTTGCGCACGCAGACGGCCGAACAAA
The DNA here is from genome assembly GCF_057364945.1 of Erythrobacter sp. SN6-5. Lineage (NCBI taxonomy): Bacteria > Pseudomonadati > Pseudomonadota > Alphaproteobacteria > Sphingomonadales > Erythrobacteraceae > Erythrobacter > Erythrobacter sp. SN6-5. The sequence continues at coordinate 507,015 of NZ_CP200282.1, read as the reverse complement.
TCCAAGTCCCAGCTGGCCGCGATATTGGCGCCATATTGCACCTGTTCGGTGTCGATAAAGCCGCCCTGCGCCGCGCCGTCGCCGAATTGATTGGGATTGATCCGCGTGCCAGTTGCCGATGCATCACCGGTGACGAGCGGGAGGCGCGCTGCGCCAGCGCGCCGGGCGCCGGAGCGCGCAATATCGATGCGGGCCAAGGCCTCCTGAAGGCTGGGGGCGCTGTCCAATGCCTGGCTGGACAGATCAAGAAACGCCGGGTCACCACTTGGTAAAAGCTCAGCCAGAGTGGCGCTCGTCTCGGTTGAGGGCGCGAAGAGAAAACTCTCTGGCAGCTCAGGCGCAGGCGTGGCGATTTCTGGCGGAGGTCCAGCGACGCAGGCGCCGAGCGAGAGGGCTAGCGCCGCAGCGAAGGATCGGCGTAGGACCACGGAGGAGGAGAGGCGGGCCATCGGCTATTCCTCCGTCTCACCGTCAGGTGTCTCGGCGGTATCGCTGGAGCTGCTGCGGGCTGGGATGAACGCGTCTACCTGCTGCCCGACACGGAATGCATCGCCTTCTGGCAGTGCATAGATGACCTGAAGCACGCGAACATCGACTCGTTCTGCTGCGCTATTTGTCAATTGACGTTTGGGCACAACCTGCGGCTCGGCGCGGACGAATTTCGCCTCCACCTGGCGATCTGCAGCGCCGCGCGGGCTGACGATGGCCGATGCGCCAAGGCTCAGCCGGACGGCTTCATTCTCGTCCACGTCGACCCGCACGTGGAGCGGGCGTGTCTCACCCATTTGGATGAAGGGCAGCGAATTGCCGCCGCCCTGATTGGAGACGAACTCGCCGGGGCGGATGTTCACCGCCAGAATCTCGCCAGCAATGGGTGCGCGCACGGTCAACCGGCCAAGCTCGGTTCGCGAACTCGCCGCTCCAGCTTGCGCGGCGGCCAGGCGGGCGCGGGCAAGCTCTAACCTGCTCGTCGCCGCGGCAACCTCGCCTTCGGCCTGAATGACTTCGGATTGGCTGACTGCGGCTGGATCGTCGATCTGGGTATATAGCGCAAGTTGGCGCTGTGCATTGTTGCGCGCGGTTTGAGCTTCGCGAATGGCCGCGCGGGCTTCACCAACGGCTGCGTTTGTTTCCTGGAGGCGAGCGCGAATGGCTCTGTCGTCAACGACAAACAGCGGCTGTCCCTTCTCAACGAAATCGCCCGGCTGAACCCGCAGGTCGGCGATCAGGCCTGAGAGGGCCGTCCCGACATCGATAATCTCGCTCGATGGCTCGACCAAGCCCGCGCTCGGCCACGCGCGCTGAATTGGCAAGTTCGCCGCTCGCTTTGGGTGGTTCACGATCAGGCTCGGATAACTCGCGATCGGGCAGGCCCGTCACGATGAAATACACCGCCGCAATCAGGCCAATGATGGCCAGTATGGGCATGATCTTGCGTGAGAAGCTGAGATTTTCAGGTAAAATAGCCATGGCTGTGCCTCGAAGGGAGAACGAAAAAGGTTTAGTGGTCGTCCGGCATTTCTGTGCCGTCATGTGTGACCCGCCCGTCCTCAAGCACGAGGATACGGTCAGCGAGATCGAAAATACGGTTGTCGTGGGTCACAATGATGCAGGCGCGGTCTTCGGCGACCGCAACCTCACGCAGCAAATCCATCACTCTGCGCCCGGACTTAGCGTCCAATGCAGCGGTTGGTTCGTCGCACACCACAAGGCGGGGTTCATGAACCAATGCGCGGGCAATTGCGACGCGTTGCTGCTGTCCCCCAGAGAGCTGTTTGGGCAGCTTGTTCGCTTGATCGCCGATGTTGAGCGCATCGAGCAATTCGATCGCTTTGCGCCGCGCTGGCTCCATGGCCATGCCTTGGGCGATCAGCGGCACGGCGGCGTTGGCCGCCGCATCGATTGAGGGAATGAGATTGTACTGCTGAAAAATGAAACCGATGTTTTCCAGGCGGAAGTTCACAAGCTCTGTGTCGCTGAGATTGTAGATGTCGGTGCCGAACACACGAACCTCGCCCTCGGTCGGCCATAGGATCCCGCACATGATGGAGATCAAGGTGGTTTTGCCGGAGCCGCTTTCGCCAACGACATAGGTCAGCTCACCGGGCTGAATATCGGTATCGATACCGTGCAGCACCCGGATCGTGGACTGCCCGGCCTGAAAGTCGCGCACGATTCCGCGAGCGCAAATCGCGGCCTCGCGCGGTGGTACCTCGCTAGGAGCGCTTTGGGTCTGTGCCATATCGCTCACCGGAACACCGCTGCTGGCTCTGTGCGCAGCACGCTGCGGATCGCTATAAAGCCTGTAATCGCGAGGATGATGATGACCGAGGCTAGGCTCACCAGCGGGATTTGCCAGGGAATATAGAACCCTTTGAAGAAGGGGTTGCCCGAGAAAGCGTAGAGAAAGCCTACCGTCCCCAGCACACCGATGGCGTAACCAATGAAGCCGACGAGGCCCGCTTGGACGGCGACCATGCGGATGATCTTGGCGTTGGTCACACCAATCGCTTTGAGCGCCCCAAACTGCTTAATATTGTCTCTGATAAATAGGCTGAAAGTGAGGCCAACAATCGCCACGCCGACTATGAAGCCAAGCAAAACGGTGATCCCAAAATTGGTCGGGATACCAGTGTTCTCAATGATGAAGTCCACACCGGCCTGCGCCAATTCGTCGCGGGTTTCGGCTTTCAGGCCGGTTTGTTCTTCAATGCGATCAGCGACGCCTTCGGCGGTTTCGCCATCGCTAATCCCGGCGAGCACAAAACTCATCCGGTTGCGCGTGCCCGGCACGTAATTGAGCGCTTGGCTGTACTTCGTGTAAAGCGTGACCTGGCTGGTAAAGCTCGGGATTGCATCGGCAACGCCGCGAACGACGGCGCGCTGGTCGTTGAGCTCTAGTCTCTGGCCGATGGGATCGGTCCCATCCTCAAACATATTGTTGATGCCGACATCATCGATCACGACAGTGTCCGGTTGAGCAAAAACGTCTAGCGATCCCTCAACCATATTCTTAGGCAGGCCAATCAAGCTCGCATCATCAACTCCGATGATTGTGACGCCTTCAAGATCTCCGTTGCTTGTGCGGACGTTTGCAGCGGCGCGCAGGTGCGGGACAGCCCATTCCACGCCAGGCACGGAGCGCACTTGGTCGAGCGCTGTCGCAGGCATCGCAAAGTTTACATCGGTCGTTCGGCTGACCGGATCCATCACCCAAATCTTGGCCGTTGGTACATTGTAGACGCCGCTTGCGCCGCGCTCGACCAGATTCACGAAGATGGTCAGCTGCTGCGTGATCAGCAGGGTTGAAAAGCCAATACCGAACAATAGCCCGTAGAACTTTTGGGCATCGCCGGTCAGCATTCGTATCGCAATCCAAAGCACGTGGCGGGAACCTTTACGGCGAGAGGGGGTTGCGTCTTTGTGACGTCTATCACATTATTGAACGGTCGCGTTTAAATGAACGGAGCCGTTCACTTTGTCAACCCAGTTTCAAAAAAGAACCGGAAGGCCGGTCGATATTGCGAAGCGAGAGGCAATCGTGGAGGCCGGTGCGCGCGCCTTTTTTAATGTTGGATTTGCGGCAAGTTCGATCGAGCAGATCGCTGCCGATGCTCGAGCGTATCAAAGGTCACAATCTACAATCACTTTAGCGATAAGCGCGGGTTGTTCGCCGCAGCTGTTGACCATGAATGCGAAAAAATGCGTGGCTATTTCTCGATCGATTCGGCCTCTAACGCATCAATTAAAGAGCGTCTGCGTGTGATTGGAGAGGCAATGTTTGCCTTTCTTTCGCGCCCAGAAATGGTCCAATTCGAGCGACGAATTGCCGCCGAGACAGAAACCAATCCGTCGATTGGGCGAGAATTTCTCGAAGCTGGGCCTTGGCGGATGAAGGGAGCATTCAGTAAATTTCTTGCTCATGCTGACGCGTCAGGAGAGCTATCCGTGCCAAATCCTGACTTGGCCGCGGAACAGTTTGTCGCAATGTGCAAGGGAATGGGCGACCTGGAACAGCGTTTTGGTGAGGTGATAACGGCGGAGGCCAGGGACGCCCGGATCAGCGGCGCAGTCGAAGTGTTCCTGCGCGCCTACTCGCCTGTAAAAGCATAACCAATTGGCTTGAATCGCAAAAACAGATCATTCTGTTCGCAATTTCGCATGATCCGATACGTATAAGGATGTCTTGCCATTCATCTCTGCTCACCTACATAATCGGGTGAGAACAAGGAATCTGAGCGCATGAGCGACGAAAACGACCCGCAGCAAACACCACCTGAAAACCCAAACCCTTGGGTCAAACAATTGATGATTTGGGGCGGCATCTTCATGGCGCTGCTCGTCGTGGTATCGATGTTCAGCAATTCCAATGCTGCGCCTGGCCAGCAGATGCGGTATTCTGAATTCCGCGAAGCAGTCGCTGAAGGGCGCGTTTCAGAGGTGCAGATTGCGCCTGACCTGATCACCGGCAAACTTAAGAACAATGACGAGACGTTCTCGACTGTTCCGGTGCCGAGTGACGATCAACTCACTCAATTGCTCGACGATAACGAAGTGAAATATGCCGGACAGGCCCCTGAGCAAATGAATGTGCTCTGGGTTATCTTGATCCAGGCCTTGCCGTTTATTCTGATCCTCGGGATCGCATTCTTTGCGCTGCGCCAAGTGCAAAAAGGTGGTGGCGGCGGCGCCATGGGCTTTGGGAAATCCAAGGCTAAAATGCTGACTGAACGCCAGGGGCGCGTCACATTTGATGACGTCGCAGGCATTGATGAGGCTCGCGAAGAGCTTGAGGAAATCGTCGAATTTCTGAAAGATCCTCAGCGGTTCTCCAAGCTTGGCGGTCAAATCCCGAAGGGCGCATTGTTGGTCGGTTCGCCTGGTACCGGTAAGACTTTGCTAGCCCGCGCGATTGCGGGCGAGGCGGGCGTGCCGTTCTTTACGATTTCAGGCTCTGACTTTGTCGAGATGTTCGTTGGCGTCGGCGCAAGCCGCGTGCGCGACATGTTTGAGCAGGCGAAGAAGAACGCTCCGTGTATCGTCTTCATCGACGAGATTGATGCGGTTGGCCGCTCGCGTGGCCATGGCCTGGGTAACTCCAACGATGAGCGTGAGCAGACGCTCAACCAGCTCTTGGTTGAGATGGATGGTTTTGAAGCGAACGAAGGCATCATCATCATCGCGGCTACCAACCGTCCTGATGTCCTCGATCCAGCGCTGCTGCGTCCTGGCCGTTTCGACCGTCAGGTTGTGGTTCCGATCCCTGATATTGATGGCCGGGAAAAGATCCTTGGCGTTCACATGAAAAAGGTGCCGCTGGCACCGGATGTGAACCCTCGCACGATTGCTCGCGGTACGCCTGGCTTCTCTGGCGCTGATCTGGCTAACCTGGTGAACGAGGCCGCCTTGCTGGCCGCGCGCCGGAACAAACGCTTGGTCGCCATGCGTGAGTTTGAGGATGCGAAGGACAAAGTCATGATGGGTGCGGAGCGCCGCTCCATGGTCATGACCGAAGACGAGAAGAAGATGACTGCCTATCACGAGGCTGGTCACGCGATTGTTTCCGTTCACGAGGAAGCATCCGATCCGATCCACAAGGCGACGATCATTCCGCGCGGCCGCGCTTTGGGTATGGTCATGCGCCTGCCAGAGCGGGACAGCTATTCCTACCACCGTGACAAAATGCACGCGAACCTGTCTGTCAGCATGGGCGGACGTGTGGCTGAAGAGATCATTTTTGGTCACGACAAGGTTAGCTCTGGCGCTTCGTCTGACATCCAATATGCGACCGACTTGGCCCGCAATATGGTGACCAAATGGGGCATGTCGGAAAAGCTTGGCCCGCTGCAATATGAGCAGAGCCAGGAAGGTTATCTGGGCATGGGCCAGACTGCCCGTACAATGGGCGGTGCAGAAACGAACAAGCTGATCGATGCTGAGATCAAGGGCCTGGTCGATGGGGCGCATAAGCGCGCGACCCAATTGCTCAAGAAACATGAGGATCAATTGCACCTCTTGGCGCAGGCCATGCTCGAATATGAGACCCTGACCGGCGATGAGATCAAGCAATTGCTCGACACGGGTAAGATGGACCGACCTGATGAGCCGAAAGGCCCAGCGGTGGTTCAACCGGCCCATGGCTCTGCGATCCCGAAAGCGGGCAAGCGCTTTGGATCGAAAGATGACAAAGGCGGGGCCGCACCGCAGGGTGCATAACCTCGATCTAAATCATGCAAGTAAATTGGGACGTCTGGGGCAACTCAGGCGCCCCTTTCTATCAGGAGAGCATGCGTTTAGCCGCTGCGGCGCTTTTTTATCGCGCTCAGAACGCTCCAATCATCAACAGCAGCCATGCGAAACCAAACGTGATCGGCAGCATGATCATACTTAGCAATGTACTCGTTCGCCAAAAGGCCGAGAAATGTGACAGATTATAGGCACCCTTAAGTTGGCGGTAGATGTGCACTGGCGGGATGAGAAACGTGATCAAGACGATCCAGCCTTCGCTTACCCCGGCCAAAATCAGCATCGAGACGATGATGAACAGCATCGACATAAATGCCAGCGAGTAAGTCACAAAAATCGCATGGTCATAGGCCTTGAAACGACGTTTCCAAAAGAACAGGACCCATACGAATGGGATCGATAAAGGGATCAAAAGCCAGCTGAATTTATAGGCGTTGTTCTGGAGCTTATAGAGCATCAGTCCCGGGTTTTCATTCCACTTCTTGATGATCCCCTCGTCAAATGCGTCGATACCGGTGCCATTGAGTGAGCTCGGTCCAGCGGCATCTGGCATCATCTCATCGACCGTATTTATTCCTTTGACGGCTTCTTCCGCCTCTCTGAGTGCAATCTCCGCTGCCAATCGTCCTGGCGAGCCTGTGGGCATGTTCTCAAGCGCTTCAGCCGCAGCATCGCGGTCCGCTATCACTTGCTCTTGCGCTTCATCCAAAGAGATATAGACGTTGGTGCTCTCTGGCAGGGTGGTTGGTGTGCTAATCCCAGCGATTTGGAACACTGCGAACATCAGAAAGACGGTGAAGAGGAACATCGCCATTGGGCTGACGAACTTCGCGCGTTCCCCGTCGATATAGCGGCGGGTCAATTGGCCGGGCTTAAACACCAGCATTGGCAATGTGCGCCACAGCTTTCCATCCAGGTGAAGGACACCGTGGATAAGATCGTGAGCGATTGCGGCTAGGCTGCTGTGGATGTGCCGTTTCTGGCCGCAGGCAGAGCAATGCTCGCCGGTCACCTCGGACCCGCAATTCTTGCAGGTGGTTACGGCGTCGCCGTTTGCGTTCAGTGCAGCGTTCTCGCCGTGTGCCGGTTCGACAGCGCGGCTGGCCATGCTCCCTTCAATCGCGGCGCCAACGCCTTCGGTTATGTCGCTCATAGCCCCCTCAATCCACCTGCTGCCTTATAGGCAGCATGAAGACGAAGGCGAAAGACCTGAGGTTGCCGTATTTCAATCATTTTGAGGAGAAGCGATCAGATAGGCACAAAAAAGGCCGCCAACCGGCAGCCTCTTTCGTAAACTGCGCACAAAAGCGCGCGTGAATGTGTCAGCAGTCTTAGCTGCCGTCGTAGTCTGAACCGATCGACGTTGAGCGTGTCGGAGCCGAAGCGGTAATCCGCAGGGCTTCCGCAGATTGGCTCAGCGAACCGATTTCATCGGCATCATCTTCATCATCAGGAAGGATTTTTTGAAGTCCGGTAACCAGCGCTTCTTTCAATTCCTTCGGTTTGATCGTCTGCTCGGCGACTTCGCGCAGGGCCACAACCGGATTCTTATCACGGTCGCGGTCGAGGGTCAGTTCCGCACCGCCAGAGATTTCGCGCGCACGCTGAGCTGCGAGCAGCACCAGATCAAAACGGTTTGGAACCTTGTCTACGCAATCTTCAACGGTAACGCGTGCCATACTGGCCTCTTAAATTAGATTTTTCGGAAAAATGAGCGCTGCAGTTAGTCGCAGGGCCGGTCTGAGTCAAGAAATGCGAGCTTTCTGCGGTTCGCGGACTAAGAGGGTGATCCTATGCAACCTGCGCCCAATCCTGCCGAAACGCCAACGAGCGATTACAGCGATTCAGATAGTTTCCAGATGGAAGCTCAGGGCCACATGTTTACGTTCTACCCCAGAGGTTCAGACAGACTTGCCGCCTTGCTCGGTCATATTGACGAAGCGGAACGCTCTCTGGAGGTTTTTTATTACCTCTTTCAAGATGATGCCTCAGGCACAAAAGTGCGCGATGCGATGGTTAGGGCGGCTGAGCGCGGGGTAAAGGTTCACCTGATCGTGGATGCCTTTGGCAGCGATGCCCCGCCCGATTTCTTCGAACCATTGGAAAGAGCCGGAGGACGTTTCTCCATCTTCTCTCCGCGTTGGGGTGTGCGATACCTTATTCGCAACCATCAAAAATTCGCGATCGCCGACGGCGCGCGGGTGATGACGGGTGGCTCCAACGTCTCTGACCACTATTATGACCCTCCAGAGAAGAACGGCTGGTGCGATCTTGGCGTGGCAATTGAAGGCCCCGTTGTTGGCCGATTTGGCGAATGGTTTGGTAGTATCTGTAGCTGGGTGGAAAGCGAAGGGGCACAGTTCCGCCGAATTCGCAAAATGGTGCGAGATTGGGATCCCGGCGACGAGCAGGTGCAGCTCGTACTTGGCGGGCCGGTCGTGCGTGCGCAGAATTGGGCGTATCGGCTGAAGAAAGACTTGGCGAAGGCCACAAGGCTGGATTTCGTGACTGCCTATTTCTCTCCGCCGCTTAGCATTCGGCGTCAAATGGCCCGCGTCGCAAAGCACGGTGATGTGCGAATGATTACGGCGGGAAAGTCGGACATTATGGCGACGATCGAAGCGGCGAGATTGCTGTACAATCGCTTTCTCAAAGCGGGCGTTCGCATCTTCGAATTTCGCCCGTGCAAACTGCACATGAAACTGCTCGTCGTGGATGCGATCAGCTATTTTGGCAGCGCAAATTTGGACCGCCCGTCTGTGCGGATCAATCTGGAGCTGATGGTGCGGGTGGAAGATGAAGCACTGGCTGAGCGCTTGCGTGAATTCATGGATCACTTGGAGAGCGCGAGCACGCCGATCACGCCGGAGTGGTACAGCGAAAACGCCACCTTCTTCACGCGCCTGCGCTGGCGATTGTGGTTCTATTTCGGATTGGCGGATGCCTGGGCTGCACGCAGGCTCAATTCCTAACCACGTCGGTCTTTCGCCTCAATATCACTCGTATCCGTAATCCGAATAATCCTTCAGATTTGGCGAGGTAAACTTGGTGAACTCGCTTTGGAAATGCAGCGGGACCATACCGGTCGAGCCGTGACGCTGCTTCGCAACGTTGACCGCAGCCTTGTTCTTGACCTGCTCGTAAGATTCTTCCCAGGCGCGGTATTTCTCAACCGCTTCTGGAGTGCTCGCCTCGGTCGGGAAATCGGGCCTGGTAGCCTCCAGATAATAATCGTCGCGATAGACGAACCAGACCATGTCGGCATCTTGCTCAATCGAGCCCGATTCGCGCAAGTCAGAGAGCATCGGGCGTTTGTCTTCGCGCTGCTCAACCGCACGGCTGAGCTGCGAGAGCGCGATCACTGGGACACTTAGTTCCTTCGCGAGCGTCTTTAGACCGCGGCTGATCTCAGAGATTTCGTTGACCCGGTTGTCATTGGCGCGGCCCGAACCTTGCAGCAGCTGCAAATAGTCGACTACGATCAGGCCGATGTCATGACGCCGCTTCATCCGCCGTGCGCGCGTCCGCAAGGCCCCAATGGTGAGAGCAGGCGTGTCGTCAATGTAGAGGGGCAGTTCGGCAAGGCGCTGGCTGGCGAAGGACAATTTCTGGAAGTCCTCCCGACTCATTTTACCGCTGCGCAAAGCCTCAGAACTGATCTCCGCTTGCTCGGCGAGGATACGCGTAGCGAGCTGGTCGGCGCTCATCTCAAGGCTGAAGAAGGCCGCCGGTGCGCCATAGTTGAACTCGCCGCCGTCCTGCTCCCAATTCAAATGGGCTTCGGCGCAATTGAAGGCGATATTGGTGGCAAGCGATGTCTTGCCCATGCCCGGGCGTCCAGCGAGGATGATAAGGTCGGATGCGTGCAGGCCCGATGTCTTGCGATCAATCGAGTCCAGGCCCGTCGTCTTTCCCGATAGCCCGCCGCCTGAATTCATCGCGGCCTCGGCCATCTTGATCGCGGTGAGGGCCGCGTCGCGGAAGGTCGAGGCTTCGCTCCCCGTCGCCGCGCCCTCGGCAACTTTGAACAAGTCGGCTTCCGCTTGGGAAATCCGGTCCATCGGATCGACTTCTTCACTGGTATCCAGCGCGCCTTCCACAAGGCCTCGGCCCACGCTGACAAGCTCCCGCAGCAGAGCGAGATCGTAGATTTGCTGAGCCAATTCGCGCGGGGCGAGCAGGCCTGCGCCGTTCGCGGTCAGCTGAGCCAAATAGCTCGTGCCGCCCAGCTCTTTCAGCGCCTCATCACTCTCAAAATACGGGCGCAGTGTGACCGGGCTGGCGGTCGCATTGCGCTCAATCAAAGTGAGGATGCGAGTGTATATCCGGTCGTGCAAAGGCTCGAAGAAATGATCTGGGCGCAATGGCGTCTGCAATTCCTCAATCACCCGGTTGTCGATCAGTACTGCACCCAGAAACGCCGCTTCCGCCTCAAGGTTAGAAGGCAGCTTGCGAGCATTGTCGGTTTGAGAATCGATGGGGAGAAGAATTTCAGGTTCGGCCATGCGCGTCTCTTGCGCAGCGGATGGGAAATGGCGCAAGGGCAAATGGCGGCAAATTCGCCTCACTTGGCTGTGGATAGCGGGGATGGTTGATCGAAGTGCTTGAACTGTCCCGATACGATCTGCGAAGGCGATGCTTGTAATGGTCACGCCAAGCGAATCTTCTGCGAGCCAATCGGGCAATTATCGCATCACGCATGTTGCGCTGGATGAGGAGACGATCCTCTGGCGCAATGCAGATGTTGAGCAGGAGCGGCGCGTCGCGATTTATGACCTGATCGAGGAAAACAGCTTTAAGCCATTGCGCAGTGCAGAGCGCGGTTCAGATGGGCCTTACCGGTTGCAATTGTCGGTGCGTGATGGCTAAGCTCGCGATGGATATCAGCGATACAGACGAAACGCTGCTTGAAAGTCTGGTGATTGGCCTGGCGCGCTTTCGCCGTCCGATTAGAGAATATTTTGCCATTTGCGATAGCTATTATCAGGCCATTCGCAAGGCGACGCCGTCAGAGATTGAGACGATCGATATGGCGCGGCGCGGTATTCATAATGATGCTGCAGAACTCTTGCTTGAACGCTTGGAAGGCAAAGTGGAAACCGATTTCGCCACGGCCCGGCGATTGTTCACGCTGATCTGCGTTTTGCATATCAAAGGCTGAAGGCAGGGCAGGGCACAAGACGTGGTAAGCAGTCGTTCCAAGACCAAGGCCAAACGGCAACGCCCCGCGCGCACGGGGAAACCTCGCCGTGGGCGCTTGCTGGTGTACGCAGCTTCCAGCTTCGCGTTGCTGGCGATCGTCTATGCTGCTTGGTTTTGGTGGGACATGCGCAGTTGGCGGCCTGATGAGGCGGTCTTTCCAGAGCAGGGCGCAGTGGTCGCCAGTGGAGCAAAGAACGTCCGGTTTGAAACGCTCAAGGCGCTGGGCGGACAATTCGTCTATCTTGATTTGGGCGATCCGATTGCGCGGCCTGATCCTGAGTTTGCGAAGCACTTAAGTGCGGCCGAGCGCAGCGGGATGAAGGTCGGAATGCTGCATGTGTTCAACCCGTGTCAACGTGCAGACCCGCAATCGGCCCGCTTTACTCGCATGGTTCCGCGCAGCGCCGACCTGCTGCCGCCAGCGATTGCCTTATCAATGGTGGCTGACACCTGCGAAGACGCGATCAGCGATGCAGCGGTCGAAAGTGAGTTGATGACTTTAATCAATCAGATCGAAATGCATGCGGGCAAGCCAGTGGTGCTAAAAATCAGCCGCGAGTTTGAAGAACGCCATTCGGTGGCTGGCAATATTGAGCGCGACCTTTGGCTGGAGCGTGACCGCGCAAAACCGGCCTATGCCGGGCGGCCTTGGCTGCTATGGAGCGCTAACAGCCAATTGGTCAGTGAAGCGGCAAAGGAGCCGATAGAATGGGTGGTCATCCAGAATTGAATGTCGGCGAACTGGTGGCTGCTGCGCGCGAAGCGGCTGAGCATTCCTACTCGCCATATTCCAATTATTCAGTTGGGGCTGCGCTGTTGTTTGACGACGGGACGGTCGTGACCGGTACCAATGTTGAGAATGCAAGCTACGGTCTCGCGCTGTGTGCGGAGACGATCGCAGTGTCCAAGGCGATGGCTGATGGCCTAGGCGCGGCGGGCTGATAGCGGCGGCTGTTACTGGGCCGCATAATAGCGATGACGGGCTGCCAATCACGCCGTGCGGGCGGTGCCGTCAGGTGCTGAATGAGCTCGCGCAATTGGGCGGGACCGACCCGGAGATTTTGTGCGTCGGCGCGGATGAGATCCGTCGCGTCGCCCTCTCACAGCTGCTCCCGCACGCATTTGGGCCTACACATCTGGCTTAGGATCAGGGCCCTAATTGCCGAAAATGTCACCCAAGGCCTTGCCAACATCACCAAGCGGGTTTTTGCGGAAAGCGCGCTCTTCGTTGCCGATGTAAGAGAAGATTCCGTCGAGTCCCTGATCGGTCACGCTGCTGTTGATCCGTTCACGATTGAGCCCGGCCGCGCTGATAAAGCGGTGCTGGCTCGATAGCTTTTCAAACTCACCATAAACGCCCAGCTCTTCCAGCGCGCTGTCGACCAGCGGAGAGAGCTTGCCTTGCAGCGTGTCATTTGCGCTGCTGCGCAGATAGCGTGTGCCGCCATCACCTTTCGAAATGATGCCTGGCGCATCGGTGATCGAGAGATCGCCAATTGCATCGCGAAAGATTGGCTTGGCTTCGCCTGCCGCGATGCCGGCAGCATCATTGATCCGGCGAGTGACACCATCAAGAATCCCGAGCTTTCGCCCTGCACCCAGGATTGAGCCGAGCAGTCCGCCGCGCTTCTTGCCGATGATGGGCAGGCCAATGCGAATGGCCTCATCGCCGTAAAAGGCACCGGGCTGCGCGAGCTGGTCGAGAGCGCTGTCGCTGGCCTTGCCCAGCAATGAGGTCAGACTTAGCCCTTGGGCATATGCAGGGGCAGGGAGCATTGCCGCAATGCCGAGCGCCCCTGTTCCAAGCAGAATGTCGCGGCGATTCCAGTTCAAATTTGCGGCCATTGTCTCATCCCCTTTTTATGCAATATGCTTGATAGTAGCACATCGCGGGCTGCGAGCAGACTGAACCGGATGTAAAATCCTATTGCGGCTCATCCAACCATTCTAGCAGTGCAGCTAGGCAGTCTCGGGCGAGCAGCTTACAGCGCTCTGGTGACCACCCTTGCTCTGGCTCTGGCGCATCGGCCAAATCCTTATAGGGCATTTCCAAAGTCATGGCGGTGCAGCCGAAACGTTCCGCAACCAAATTGGTGCTGATCCCGAGATTGGCCTTGCCAGCGGGGGCTTTTGGATAGCCGAGCTTTGTTTGAAAGTCTGGCGTTCGCCGGTCCAAAATGCGTTGATAGCGGTAGAACTCCTCGCCTTGCTCGTCGGTCCAGGATGGAATGCCTTCAAAGCCTGCCAGAAACACGGCGGGGATCGCCTCATCGCCGTGTGCGTCAATTGCAAAGTCGACGCCGGTCGCGTCCATATGATTGCGGATCGCGAGGACCTCGGGCGATTTCTCGGCGCTCGGCTCGTTCCATTCGCGGTTCAAATTGACGCCAACTGCATTCGTGCGCAGATGGCCGCGGCGTGATCCATCCGGATTGCAATTGGGCACAATGTGTAGGCGGCATTTGCGGCGCAATGCCCGCGCGACCGGATCAGTCGGATCGGTCAGACATTCCAGTACGCCCTCCATCCACCATTCTGCCTGTGTTTCACCGGGATGCTGGCGCGCATAGAGCCAGACGGAACGTTCACCTTCGCCCATTTCAAGGCAATCGATCGGTTGGCCATCTAGAGTGGTGCCAAGGCGTAGGAGGTCTACACCTTCGCTAGCGGCGGCCTCTGATACTAGGTCATGATGCCGTTCCATGGAGTAGGGCGCGAAATAGGCGAACCAAGCGATATTACCAGACGGGACATAGCTGATGGTTAGCGTGCCATTGGCCTCGCTTTTGTCAAAGCTGCTGGCCGCGCGCGCCCAGAATTCGCGATCCTCGGACACGCAGGCGTTATAATCAGGCCAGCCGCCTGTAAACGCGCTATCATTAAGGTCAGTGATCTTCAGCGTTAGCTCTTCGTCGGCTGCGCAAGTGACCCGGAAATGGAACCACTGAGCAAACTCCGACATGTGGTCCTTGCGCAGGGCCAGTTTGGCGGTGTTTCCGGAGACGGAGAGAACTTGGATATTGCCGCTGTCAAACTCGGCATCAATGGCAATGTCATTCACTATTTTTGTCACTCACTCGTCTCAATATCTTGCAATTCAATCGTTACGGTGTCGCCATTGCCCCCTGGGAAATCACGAAACAAGGCTTTTGCTAAAATTGGTGCGCTTGAGGCTGCCTGATCTTCAGGTGTGTCCTGCGACACTTCGATTTGAGCGCGCCCTTCCCACAGGTTACCTGGAGATGATGTTCGGGCGCTGGCGGGCCGCAATGTGACAGCCAGCTCAGTGCCGATACGTGCGCGGTTGCTGCCGCCGCCCAGATTGATCCCAATCCCTAGTCCAACGCCGGAGCCAAACGATCCAGTCCGGCCTCCGACCCCGACACTAACGGGCCCGCCGTCTTGGCGCTCGCTCTGCGCTTCAAAACGTTCGAGCGAAATGCTGGCGATAGCGTTTGCTTCGTTGCGCGGTCCCTCGCGGTAGCCAAGCGCCATCAGCTCTGCTGCCACCGCGGCCTTATATGGAGCGAGTTCAAGGTCTGCATTGCTCTCGTCAGGCGCGCTTTCGACAAACACAATGCCCTGGCCAATTTGGCCAAGCGTGTCTTGCTGATGGAACCGAGTTACCGAAACAGGGCTGGGCGGCGGAACGGTGGCGCAGGCGCCTAGTGCGGTGGTGGCAACCAATGCGATGAGCATTGCTGCTTGTTTCCTAATGGATTGAGCCATGTCGACCTCCTTTAAATATGTGCGACGTTTGATCGCGTAATCCCGTTTCAGCGGCGCACTGTTTGGACCCATTGGCGCGATTGTGCAAAACTGCGTTTCTTTCGATGAGCCATCTACGCTTTTGCACATGTAGCTTGCTAAGACCTTCCTATGACCGAATTTTCTAAAGTCCCAGTTTTAGTAACAGGCGGTGCCGGTTACATTGGCAGCCATGCGGTGCTTGCGCTTAAAGATGCAGGCTGGCCAGTTGCGGTGATCGACAATCTCACAACCGGCTTTCGTTTTGCGATTCCCGATGGGGTTCCGCTTTACGAGGGCGACATTGAGGATGGGGAGTTGCTGGCGCGCATATTTGCCGAGCAGGGAACGGGCGCGATCATGCATTTTGCGGGTTCGATAATCGTTCCTGAGAGCGTCGAAAATCCGTTGAAATATTATCATAACAACACCGCGAAGAGCCGGGCGTTGATTGAGGCTGCGACCAAGGCAGGCGTGCCGCATTTCATTTTCTCGTCTACCGCCGCGACCTACGGGGTACCAGAAACATCGCCTGTGACCGAGGACACGCCGCGCAATCCGATCAATCCCTATGGCTGGTCAAAACTGATGACCGAGCAAATGCTGGGGGACGTATCGGCGGCGCATGATCTCAACTACTGCGCGCTGCGCTATTTCAATGTCGCGGGCGCTGATCCTGAGGCGCGCAGTGGGCAATCAACCGCTGGGGCAACGCATCTTATCAAGGTCGCGGTTGAGGCAGCGCTGGGCAAACGCGAATCGGTGAGCGTGTTTGGCACGGATTATGACACCACCGATGGCACGGGGGTGCGCGATTATATCCATGTCAGCGATCTGGCGGCGGCGCATGTGCTGGCGCTTGAGGCACTTATTGAGCAGCCCAAACGCTCCCTCACGATGAACTGCGGATATGGCCGCGGTTTCTCGGTTCTTGAGGTGCTGGACGCGGTTGATCGCGTGACGAATCGCCCGATTAACCGCGTGCTTCAAGGGCGCCGCGCTGGCGATCCCGATTCGCTCGTCTCTGACCCAAAGCGGATTCAGTCCACTTTGCCGTGGCAGCCCAAGCACGCTGACCTCGACACGATTATCACCCATGCGCTGGCGTGGGAGCGAAAGCTGTCAGATCTGCGCTAGGTCGTATGGCGTATGAATTTACGGCCTAGATTGCTTGACCTTGGCGGTCTCTGGCGCTAATGGCCGCTCAACAAATTCCGCGCGTCGGGGCTATCTCCGGCGCGCTTACCTTTTGGAAGACAGACAATGAAAATCCGCAACAGCCTGAAGTCGCTGAAAAACCGCCACCGCGATTGCCGAGTGATTCGTCGTCGCGGCCGCACTTATGTGATCAACAAGACCAATCGCCGTTTCAAGGCGCGTCAGGGCTAATCAGTCCTGTTATGGCCAATTGTCCAAGAGGCAATTGAGCAACCGCACCGGCCCGCCTCCGCAATGGAGAGCGGGCCGTTGCCGTATTTGGAGCATTCCCAATGAGTAAGTCACCGGCTGCGGTCGTGTTTGATGTGGGGCGCGTGCTGTTCCACTGGCAGCTTCGGGCTCTTTTCGAAAAGCTGATCGAGGACCCTGAAGAGCTCGACTGGTTCCTCGCCAATGTCGTGACCGAAGAGTGGCATTTCCAGCATGATCGCGGTTGCCCGCTGGGTGACATGGTTCCCGAACGCATTGCAATGTTCCCAAAATATGAGACGCATCTCAATGCCTACACCACACGTTTTAACGAGACCGTGCCCGGCCCCGTCGAGGGGACGCACGATATCGTCAAGCGACTGCATGCCGATGGCGTGCCGCTGTATTGCTTGACCAATTTTGGGCATGAATTCTGGAACATGTTCCGCCCCGAACATCCGATCTTTGACCTGTTTGAAGATATCATCGTGTCAGGCACAGAGAAGGTCGCAAAGCCTGATCCGCGCATTTACGAGCTTGTCGAGGAGCGAAGTGGTCTTGGGCCTCAAGAGCTGTTCTTCACCGATGATAATGCTGCGAATATTGAGGCGGCACAGGCTCGCGGTTGGTCGGCGCATTTGTTCACCGATGCGCAAAATCTAGAAGCGCAATTGCGCTCCTCTGGCTTCTTGGCAGGCTAGGCCCTGTTGACCAACTCCCTCGGGATCACGGTTTGAAGCAAAATTCGCCTTTCACAAGGCGCGATCACGCGGGAAGTGCGGCGCACTTTCAAGTGATTGCAACGCAGTGAGGGTGAATTTTGGTCAAACCCCTAATGGGGCGATACAAGAAACGGCCAGCTAAGCGTCGTTCGTCCTTGAATATGCAACAGCATGTCCGTCGTCCTCACTCCTCTAGTTGGCCGTTTCTTGTATCGCCGTGACCCGATGGAGTTGGTCAACAGGGCCTACAATAAAAGACCCCCGGCGCCGGTTGGGGAAGCGCCGAGGGCCATCATTCATCGTCCGAGTTGGAGAGCTTCGGACGAGAGGAGGTCTTTTAGGTCGACTTACTTGCCGTTGCACTTGGCCAGCTTGTCTGCTGCCAGCTCTTCACCCTTGGCGGTAAAACTCACGATCTCACCGAATTCACGTGAGAGGCCGCGGCAGATGCGAAGTGGGCGTGAAGGACCTTTGTTCGCGACACACGTGGTACCTTTGCATGACCAAGCGACGCCGGATGCGACAGTGCGGCTGTCATCTGCGGGCTGAGCAAGAGTTACGGTGTAGTAAGGGCCGCTTTTCGCCATCGCGGGCGCCGTTGCCACACCGAATGTCAGGCCAGTGTAAACTAATGCCATTGCGAAAACCGATAGGCGGCTGAAACGTGAAAGGGAGAAGGTCATCGTTCATTCCTTGTTTGAGGCGTTAAATCAGTTGCAATTCAGAACCAGTTGCGAATCACTACCTAAGCGATTAGGTTTTGAGTTGCAACTAAAAACTGAAATCTTTTTGCGTCATCTGAAAATCGCGCTAAAAAGGTTTCAGGGAGAGGACTGAATTATGGGCGATATCCGCGAGCCATTGCGTGAACTAACCGAGTGCGGCTTACCGCAAGCACTTGAAGTTATGGGCGAACGCTGGTCATTTATGATTCTGCGGGCGAGCTTTAACGGGCTGCACCATTTCGAGGAGTTCCTCAGTGAACTCGGCATTGCGCGCAATATTCTGTCCAACAGGCTGGCGAAACTGGTCGAACATGGGATCCTGAAAAGAGAGCCATGCGCCGATGACCGCCGCAAGATTGAATACCGGCTGACGCCCAAAGGCTTCGATTTGCTCCCTGCGATGCTTGCGCTTCGCCAATGGGGCCAGAAATACGGTGTCGAGGTGGAGGAAAGCCCCGTGCTTGTCGATGAGCAGGACCGCCTGCCGATTGGTCCGGTGTCAATCCTCGCTCATGACGGACGCATTTTGACGCATGAAGACCTGTGGCTGGTTGCGCGCGAAAACCTCGGCAAACGCTCCGATGGTTCTATCGCGTCGGCAGAGGGCGATCTTACGCGCGGCGATGTGGTTGATCTGGCCGCCGCCAAGCGCGCGGCGGGTTAATCCTGAGGCTTGCCTGTTTTCTACATGCGCGCGGGTTGGTGGCGATAGCTAAGCGCCTCGGCGATATGCGCACGTCCAACAGTCTCCGCTCCTGAGAGATCAGCGATTGTCCGCGCGACCCGGAGCATTCTGGTATATCCGCGCGCTGACAGGCGCAGCTTCTCCGCCGCCTGCATCAGCAATTGCCGACCGTGATCATCGGGCGAGGCATAATGTTCCAGCTTCTCGCCATCGAGTTCCGCATTGGAGCGAACGCCGCGTCCCTCCTGAACCCGGCGAGCTGCTACGACTCTTTGCGCCACGGCTTCACTGCCTTCGCTCGCTGGCGGCAGGGCCATATCCATTGCGCTGACCGCGACCACTTCAACATGCAGGTCGATCCGGTCCAGCAAGGGGCCGCTGATGCGCGCTTGGTATTCGGTGGCGCAGCGCGGCCCGCGCGCGCAAACATGGCCCGGTTCGCCGGCATGGCCGCAGCGGCAGGGGTTCATGGCGGCTATCAATTGCACTCTGGCCGGAAAGGTAACGTGCGCATTGGCGCGGGCGACGTCGACATGGCCCGTCTCCAGCGGCTGTCTGAGGGAATCGAGCACTGGACGTTGAAATTCCGGCAGTTCGTCGAGGAACAGCACGCCGAGATGCGCCAGGCTGACCTCGCCAGGGCGGACTTTCAGGCCGCCTCCGGTCAAGGCGGCCATGCTGGCTGAGTGATGCGGTGCGCGGAAGGGCCGTGACCGGCTGATCCGTCCGCTGTCGAGCAATCCGGCGACCGATTGCACCATCGACACCTCCAGCGCCTCCGGCATTATGTAGCAGACGCACCAAACCGATGACGGTTGCCTTCACACATGAGGGCAGGTGCACTGCAAACGATGCCGCTCCAATAAGGAGTACGCTTCGATGTTTCTGAAATTATTTTTGGCGGCTGCGATTCAGTTTATCGCCCCATTCCTTCCATTCGCTGAAGTCGAAGCCGAAGATGGGGGTTATAGCGCCAGTGAGGCGTTCAAGAGATATGGTGACTGTGCTGACTTGGTAGCCGAGGACATTGTCCCTAAACAGTACAGCAGACACTACATTCACCAAAACCTTGTCAGGAAGGCGGATGGGGCTGGATTTATAGGTCTTTCCCGGCTCCACAGCTATACCTTGAGGATGACTCACGTTCGTCATCGGGGCGGAGATCACTTTACCCTCTCCGGGATCGAAAGCCACATCGCACATGGCGACAAAGGCAGGGCTTCGCCCGATATTGCGGTAAACAATGCAAAGGCCCTCATCTCCGACCAGTTCAATTCCACCCGCAAGCATGGAACTTTCCGCTTGGACGTAAGCATCAACGCTGCGACGATTTTGACGCAAATCCCTAACAAGCGCGATCAAAGCACCTCCAGCCAGCGCAGTTTGAAGAATTACCGCACAGAACATCCAAAAAGCGAACGTCGCCATGGACTCTTGGGCGGCGAGATCGCGCTGTTCGCGTTCTTGGGATGCCTTGGGCTTTGGGTTGGCTATCGAGCGCTCGACAATGCCGGGGATGCCAGAAGCGTCGGCCAAACCATTCTTTGGGGAGTGGCTTGGGTTTGTCTGACTGCCGCTGGCAGCTTCTGTTTGATAGTAGTTTTTATTGGGAGCGTATAGCGAGCCAAAGAAAGCCCCGGCCCCCAATGAAACGAAGACCAAAGCGGCTAGGGCACCTATAAGCGCAAGTCTGTAACCCCGATTGCTGTCAGACATTGAACAAGAAACACCGCTGTAAATTTACCCCGGCTGATCTTGTTCCTGATATTCGGCTCAGAGTCCATAACGCCTATGTCAGCGAGCTTACCGACTAGTTGTGCGTACGTGATCCCACGGCGGCTCAATTCCGCCTTGAGCATTCCCTTTACCTTGTCTTCCCATTCTTTGTCTTGAACCGGCATGTTCACTCCTATGATGCTGCATGTCATCATAGGCGATACATTTGTCGTTGACAACAGTGCGTAATGCCACTATATAAAGTGCATACATACTGGAAACAATGACAATGGCACAACACTTTCTCCTCTCCGCTAAAGCTCGGACCCTCTCACTGGCGAAGGTCTTTCGCATGGGCGAGGATGCTGCTTACGGATTGTTCTGTGAGATGCGTTGGCCTGAAACCGATGGTGAGGCGATCTGCCCGCGCTGCGGCTGTGCTGATAACTATTTCCTCAAGAGCCGCCGCAAATACAAATGCTCGGCCTGCTATCACCAGTTCAGCGTTACCAGCGGAACGATCTTTGCCTCGCGCAAGCTGTCATTCACCGATCTGCTCGCGGCAATCGTGCTGTTCGTGAACGGCGCTAAAGGCATGTCTGCCCTACAAGCGAGCCGCGATCTGGACGTGCAATACAAGACCGCATTCGTGCTGTTTCATAAGCTGCGCGAGGCGATGCAACGTGAGTTCGCAGAAACCAAGCTCAACGGCGTTGTCGAGATCGATGGCGGCTATTTTGGCGGCTATGTGAAGCCTGCAAACAAGAAAGCCGACCGCAAAGACCTGCGCCTCAAAATGAACCGCTCAGGCAAGCGCAAATGTGTGGTCATCATGCGTGAGCGCCGTGGCCGGTCATTGCCGTTCGTGGTCGCCAATGAAGGCGATGCAGTTCCGTTCGTTCGCGATCATGTTGGAACGCTCGCCACGATCCATGCCGATGAGGGCACGGGCTGGGACGCTCTGCACTCTGGCTGGGATGCCCACCGCGTCAATCACAGCGTCCAATTCATGGACAAGGGCGTTTGCACCAACCAAGCCGAAAGCTACTTCTCACGCCTGCGCCGGATGGAAGTCGGGACGCACCACCATATCGCAGGCCGTTATCTCAAGGCATATGCTGGTGAAGCGGCATGGCGTGAAGACAACCGCCGGATTGATAACGGGTCACAGGCGATGACGCTGACGGGGGCGGCTATGTCTAGCCGCCAGAGCCGGGATTGGACTGGGTACTGGCAGAGGGCTGCATAACTCATTGATTTAGGAGTCATATTTTAACATTATTAATCAATAGCTTATTTATTGACCTCGCCGTCAACTTGTGTCAATATAATTCTATGGCTCAGGTTCAATTTAATCGGGACAAGATGCGTGCAGTTATCCTGCACGTCTGTCATGCTTGTGACCCTGCTGATCTTGGGGCCGTGAAACTCCACAAGGTTTTATATTTCCTTGATATGCTGATGTATGCCCATTTGCGGCAGGTTGTGGTCGGGGCAACTTACAGAAAGCGCCCGAACGGCCCTATGGCAGACCAGCTACTCGCGCAGTTACGCGATATGACTACTGCTGGTGACATAAGGGTCGATCAAGTCAACTATCACGGTTTCTTGAAAAAGGAATATCACGCTCTTGTGGCGAAACCCGAGAACGTCCTCAATGAAACTGAGTCGAATTTTCTTGACGATATAATCGATTTTGTTTGCCGTAAGCATACTGCTCGTAGCATCAGCGAATACAGTCACAGTATGCCTTGGGATATGGCAGAGATGGGGGGGAAATTCCCTATCATTCTGCTACGTTACTTCTGTCGACGGAGCCTTCGCCAGAGGCATTCGAGGCGGTAGAAAAAGGAATAGACGAAATTGAAACTGAGAGATCGACAGGAAACCCCATGGGTATGTCGAAACTCTCAGATTTTCGAAGCCGCATATTGGCAGCGTCTGGGCAATCTTGATCAGCTTGGCGTCTTAGAAATCCTGCAAAATTTCGAGGATATGGCCAAGCGTGATCCGCGCATGATAGGCGTGCCCCATCCCAGACTTGACGGCATTTGGATTTACGAAAGCCCAAGTCTCGCACGCCTCCCGCCATTTGTAATTTCTTATTCAATCGATGATGCAAGCGGCAACGTGACACTGTGGAATTGTCATTTAGTCTAACGACCAACTACCCCACCACACTCCAAAGCAAATAGTTCCCCGGCCCCTCGCTGTGCACCACACGCCCCTTGTCGCGCTGGTGCCGCAGGGCAGCGCCTACACGCCGTGTCATAAGGTTGAGCAACTTCTGGTCTTCCACGTCCAGAGCGCGCTCTAGGATCATCTGGGCGGCTATCTCGCGGGTGGTTAGCTTATCATGCGATTGGCGCAGGATGGTCAGCACCAGACGGCTCATTTGACCGCGTGAGGCCCAATCCTCTGGCGGGCGGAACATCTTGGGCCGGATAGCTTCAACCTGCATGTCTGGCGCGACCACTCGCAGCGCATCATCGATGGCGGCAAGGTCTTTGACCAGATTGCACAGCGCCTCGTGTGTGCTGGCTATCTCGCCTGCTAGCTCTGCCCTGCGCTTTACAAGGCCGTTTATCATATAGTCTGTCATTGCCTGCGATACATAGCGCATTGTCTGTGGTGGTATCAGTCACTATCTTGGTGCGGATGCTACATAATGCCGAGCGCCTCGCTCGGTGTAAGTTCTGGTAAAATGCCGGGTAGGCAGGATGCGAGCAGGCTCTTGCCCGATCCCGGCGGCCCCATCATCAGCATATTGTGCCCGCCGCTGGCGGCGATCTCGAGCGCGCGCTTGGCGGTTTCTTGACCCTTAACTTGTTTCAGGTCTGCGCCAATCGGCTTTTCCTCTATCGCACCCCGCTCTGGCTCTGCCAGGGTCTGCGTGCCTTTGAGATGATTGAGCAGGCTGACCAGATCCTTAGCCGCCAATACCGGTATTCCGCTGGCCCATTTTGCCTCGGGGCCTTGCTCTGCCGGGCAGATTAAACCGATTTCATTTTCACTCGCATGCAGTGCGGCCAGCAATGCGCCCGGCGTGGCGACAATTCGGCCGTCAAGTGAGAGCTCTCCAACGGCCAGCCAGTCCCCCAATTGCTCTGCATCGGTCACGCCCATCGCCGCGAGCAGCGCGAGCGCAATTGGCAAATCATAGTGCGAGCCGTCCTTTGGCAGATCGGCGGGAGACAGATTTATGGTGATCCGCTTCGGGGGCAGGGCTAGACCCATCGCAGCCAGTGCGGCCTGCACTCGCTCTCGGCTTTCGCTGACGGCTTTATCTGGCAATCCGACCACGGTGAAGCGCGGCAAGCCGGACGCGACTTGGCATTGCACCTCTACGCCGCGCGCCTCGAGCCCGAGATAAGCGACCGTTTTGACCAGCGCGACCAAAGAGTAACCCCCTAATAACTATAGTGCGATAGCCACCCAAAACTCATTCATTCGCACTATTCGATTGCATAGGTGCAATTCCTAAACGTCTTGGCAAGCATAAAACTTCGCCATTCCTAAAATATGTCGATTCTAAAGATTAGGGATGCAACATGTTACTCGCCTGCTCATCGCTATTTTCAGCTTACTTGCATTGCCAAGTGTTGCCGCTGCGCAAGAATTTGCAGCATCGCGGTCAGTCGCGGTGGAACGTTGGGTGGAAGAATGGGACCCTGCGGCTCAGCGCTGGGTGCGTCTGCAGTCTTCAGCCGCTGCGCCCGCTAGTTTCCAGTCGGTTTCGGCAGGCAGCAGCGCAGTTATTACCGAATACACTTATGTGGAACCGCAAGCCGACGCGATGACGGCCCGCTATGCTGCGCCGCAGCCGGCTGCTGCGCGGCCAGCGAAAGCGGCATTGGCGCAATATGGTCCGTTCCAAGTTCTTGATGAGAGCCGTGCCGCTGTGGTTGGATCAACCAACCGGATGAGCCCGCAATACTTCAACGCGATGTTGCGCGATTTTCCAGGTCTTAAGCACCTTGAAATGATCGAGGCTCCGGGCACCAGCGATGACATTGCCAACCTTGCCGTGGGCCGCGCCATTCGCGCCGCTGGCATCTCCACCCATGTTCCCGACGGCGGCTCTGTGCGCTCTGGCGCGGTTGAGCTGTTCCTGGCGGGCAAGACCCGCACTATGGAAGACGGCGCCGAGTTTGCGGTGCATTCCTGGCTCGACAACCATGGTCGTCAACCACAAGACTTTGCTCCGGACGCGCCGGAAAACCGTCTCTATCTCGACTACTACACTGAGATGGGTATGAGCGATGTGCGCGCGCGCGACTTTTACGCAATGACCAATTCTGTGCCGCATCAAAGCGCCAAATGGCTCGGCGCGGACGAAATGCGCACGTGGCTGCGCCCCGAGCGTCCTGCACGTGCTCCAAAGGTTGAGCGCCAGCGTCAGATTGATCTGAACTTTATCATGATGCCGACCATCAAACTGGCATTCAACGATATCGCTCATGTTGAGCTCGCAATGCTTGACTCAGGGTACGCTTTCCCATAATTGCGCGCTCGTAATGCGGTCGCCAGCAGGCGGCCCTTTTTATTCGCGCGGCAATAAAGATTAGCATATTGCTGAGCACACTGATTTCGAGGACGATATGAAGCGGACATTCCAACCAAGCAATCTCGTGCGCGCCCGCCGCCACGGTTTCTTCGCTCGCAAAGCAACGCCAGGTGGCCGCAAGGTTCTGCGCGCTCGCCGCAAGCGTGGCCGCAAGACCCTTTGCGCGTAAATTAGACTGTCGGCGTCCCTGCTGGGACGCGCAGTTTTTGCTAACGACTGAGACGTCGTATGCTGCGGGCTCCCATTGGGGGCCCGTTCTGCGTATAGCAGCACCTTAATGGCTCAAGTTCTTACAAAGCGGTCTGACTTTTTGGCGGCGAATCGCGGTTTGCGTGTGGCGCGGCCCGGATTTGTCTTGCTCACCCGTCCCAATGGCGGTTTGGGTCAGCGCTATGGCATTACCGTCACCAAAAAGATCGGCAATGCCGTGGTTCGCAACCGAATGAAGCGCCGGTTCCGCGAAATACTGCGCGCGGCTTTGCCTCAGTTTGGCCTGCCGGATCATGATCATGTGCTGATTGGCCGAGCAGGCGGCGTGGAGCGCGACTTTGACGCGCTGGGTCAAGAGCTTGAGCATGCACTGGAGCGCGCCAAGGCGGGGAAGGGCGATCCGGCCCGTGGACGCAGGCCGCGGCGCGGCAAGCGCCAAATTCCCAGCCAGAAGATCTGTGGTTCGACTCCGTCATGAAGCACGTTCTGATCTTTATCGCCAAGTTGTGGCAATGGGGGCCAAGCCGGATTTTGCCGCCGACATGCCGTTATGCGCCGTCGTGTTCGCAATATGCGATCCAAGCCTTGGGGAAATATGGCGCGATCAAGGGTGGATGGCTGGCGACGAAGCGGCTAATGCGCTGCCATCCGTGGGGCGGGCATGGATATGATCCCGTCCCTTGAGTTCGCATTTTTGACTGTCATACCTATATAACACGCCTGCTGCCAAATCGGGCAAACACACAAACAGGATTTACTCTTGGACAATCAGCGTAATTTGTTGCTGGCCGTAGCGCTTTCAGGTCTGCTTATTCTCGGTTGGGATGTGGCCATGCGCCAGTTCTATCCGGATGCCGCGATCACGGCGTCGACCGAAGAGGTTGACCCAGCGGCGGCTGCGAGCGCGGGCGATGTCCCGGGAACCAGCGTCGTTGCAGCGGACTTGCCCAGCGGCGTGACGCCTGCGGCGGGGCCAGTTGATCTGGATGCAGCCTTGGAAAACCCGCTACGGGTGGCGATTGATGCGCCGCGCCTGGCTGGTTCAATCAACCTTGTTGGCGCGCGGATTGATGACATTGTCCTAAAGGATCATCGCCAGACGATTGACGATGACAGCGGCCCAGTGCGGCTGTTCGCACCGGATCGCACCGACAACCAGTATTTTGCTGAGTTTGGCTTTCTCGCTAATGCTGAGCGGCTGGGCCCGGATGTCGTCTGGACTGCCGACGCGGAGAGGCTGACCGTAGATACGCCGGTCACGCTAACACACACGGCCGCCGATGGACTGACCTATTCGATCAAGCTTTCGATTGATGACAACTACATGCTGGAGGCGGTGCAAACCGTATCCAATGCTGGCGAAGCTGCGGCGGTGGTTCAGCCATTCTCGCTGATCAACCGCACGAGCGCCAATGCCTCGGCAGACGAATTTATTGTCCATGCGGGCCCAGTCGGTGTGTTTGGCGGCACGATCGACGAAGAATACGCGTATGATGACCTCGACGAGGTCCCCAGCTACACCCCTGAGGGGAAAGCCAATTGGCTTGGCTTTACAGATCGCTACTGGCTTTCCGCACTTGTCCCGGGCGAGGGAAACTTCGAAACCAACTTCCGTGCACTAGGCGGAGAGATTTACCGCAGCGATCTGATCTATGATGCTGTCACCCTGCCTGCCGGGCAATCCATTGAGCAAACAACGCAGCTGTTCGTGGGTGCCAAAGAGAGTGCGGTGCTGGATTCATATGAGGAGAGCGGGATCGATGACTTCGGTCTGGCGATTTCATGGGGTTGGTTCTGGTTCCTTGAGAAACCGCTCCTGCTGCTGCTCAAGACTCTGTTCGATTTCGTTGGCAATTTCGGTGTCGCGATTGTCCTGCTCACTGTGATCATTCGCGGATTGCTATTCCCGATCGCGCAAAAGCAGTTCGCCAGCATGGCCGCGATGAAGGCGGTTCAGCCTAAGATGAAGGCGATCCAGGACCGTTATAAGGACGACAAGCAGAAGCAGCAGCAAGAGATTATGAAGCTGTACAAGGATGAGAAGGTCAATCCGCTCGCCGGTTGTTTGCCGCTGCTGATTCAGATTCCGATCTTCTTTGCGCTCTACAAGGTTCTGATCCTGGCGATTGAAATGCGGCACGAGCCGCTCGTTGATTTCTGGATTAAGGATCTGTCCGCACCAGATCCCTGGACAATCCTCAACCTGTTCGGCCTTCTGCCATTCGAAGTGACCGGTTTCCTGGGTATTGGCGTGCTCGCTGTGCTGCTTGGTGTGACCATGTGGCTCACGTTTAAGCTGAACCCATCGGCAATGGACCCGATGCAGCAGCAAATCTTTAACTTCATGCCGTGGATTTTGATGTTCGTGATGGCGCCGTTTGCGGCCGGTCTGCTGCTTTACTGGGTAACGTCGAACATCCTCACGCTGGCTCAGCAAAGCTACCTCTATTCGAAGCACCCGCAATTGCGCGCTGCTGCGGAGAAGGAAAAGGCCGAGAAGGAGCGCAGCAAAGCGCTTGAGGACCAGTCAAAGGGCGAGGCGTGACCCCAGAAAAAGAGCAGCAAGAGCAAGAGGAGCGGGCGCAGAAATTTCGTGAGCGCGCCGCTTCCAAGCTCTTCTCCGGGCGGGTCGACTTCCTGTTGTCCGCGCCCCAGCTCAAATTCCTGCCCGAGCCGACGGTGCCGGAAATCGCCTTTTGCGGGCGTTCCAATGTCGGCAAGAGCTCGCTTTTGAATGCGCTAACCGGGCGTCGCTCAATCGCGCGCACTTCGGTTACGCCGGGCCGGACGCAGGAGCTAAATGTTTTCGAGGTGGGTGAGCCGACCCAGTTCCGGCTCGTCGACATGCCGGGCTATGGCTTTGCCAAGGCGCCGCCCAAAGTGGTCGAGACGTGGAAGAAGCTTGTCCGTCAATATTTGCGTGGACGGCCCGTTCTTGCTCGCAATCTTGTGCTCGTCGACTGCCGCCATGGCCTGAAAGATGTTGACCGCGAAATGATGACCATGCTCGACGAGGCAGCCGTCGGCTATCGCGTGGTGCTGACCAAGGCGGATAAGATCAAAGCCAGCGAGCTAGCCAAAACGGCAGAGGCGGTTTCCGCTGAGGCGCGCAAACATGTGGCTGCCTTTCCTGAACTGCATATCACCAGCAGCGAGAAGGGCATGGGTATTGCGGAGCTTCGTGCAGCCGTGTTGCTGGACGCTATGGGTGAGAGTTACTTCACCTAAAGATTACTTCGTAAACAGCTGATCGGGATCGGCGAAAGCCTTCATCTCGATCGCATTGCCGGAAGGGTCGCGAAAAAACATCGTCGCTTGCTCCCCGGTTTCGCCTTTGAAGCGCACCGTTGGCTCGATCACGAACGTTGTGCCCGCGTCTTTCAGCCGCTCCGCCAACGCTTCCCAGGCGAGCATATCCAAGACCAATCCGAAATGCGGCACCGGTACGCCGTGACCATCGACAGGATTGCTCGCGCTATCGCCAGCCGCACCCGGTGCCAGATGCGCAACAATCTGATGACCATGGAAATCAAAGTCGATCCATTCGTCGCTGCTGCGGCCCTCTGCGCACCCCAGGACGCCTCCGTAAAAAGAACGCGCGGCGGCAAGATCATCAACCGGGAAGGCGAGGTGGAATGGTGGTGTAGCCATGTCTGGGCGAAGAGCCTTTTTGTGATTGGATGCCAAGAAGTAACCCGTTCAGCCTCGACAGCGAAACACTGAATATCTAGGGCATCGCAAAGCGAGGCGGATAATTGCCTCAAACCTCTAAGCCCCGCAAGATGGAGCAAGCCGTCATGAAGCTGATTATCGGCAATAAGAATTATTCCAGCTGGTCGCTGCGCGGCTGGCTGGCGGCGAAGCAATCTGGGCTGTCATTTGAAGAATTGACGGTGCCGATCCTCGGCGAAGGCTGGGAAGAGCAAAAGCAAGGTATGGGCGAGATGCAACCCTCGCACGGCAAGGTTCCGATCCTGTGGGATGATGACAAGGTCATTTGGGATAGCCTCGCGATCATGGAATATCTCGCCGACAAAGTTGGGCGCGACCGTTTCTGGCCAAAGGATGAGAGTGCGCGCGGGATGGCCCGCGCCATGGTGGCTGAGATGCACTCGTCCTATGCCGCGCTGCGCAAAGACCTGCCGATGAATGTCCGCCGCAAGGTTAAGTTGGAAGACGTCTCGGAAGAAGCTCGCCAAGATATTGTGCGTATCCTGACTCTATGGGCGGAGGCGCGCTCGCGGTACGGCAGCAGCGGGCCATTTCTGTTCGGAACCTTTGGTGCTGCGGACATCTTCTATGCGCCGGTCGTCTCACGCTTCATCACTTACGGCATTGGCGTTCCCGGCTTTGCAGAGGCCTATATGCAAGCCTTGTGGGAACACGCCTGGATGCAGGAATGGATCGGAGCCTCTGAAGAAGAGCAATGGGTGATTGAACAGTACGAGACGATCGGCTGATGCGTGCCTTCGCAAGGCTGTGGCTGTGCGCCTTGGCAATCATGCTCGCTGCACCAAACCCCGCTTTCGCTTGGGGTTTTTATGCGCACGGCAAGACTGCTGAGATCGGCGAGGCAAATATCTCGCCCAGGGCACGCGCTGAGATAGCGCGATTGCTGCGCTCGGAGGCGCTGCTTGGCACGCCGGAATGCTCGCTTTCCACGTTAGAAGAGGCCTCTGTCTGGCCGGACTGCGTCCGTCGGACTCGCTGGCGCTGGGGCTACACCGCCGCCTGGCATTACCGCACGACACCGATTTGCGAGGCTTACAATCCGCGCGCCAATTGCTCTGGCGGGAATTGCGTCACCGCCCAGATTGAGCGCAGCCACCGCATCCTCGCCGACGAAAGCCTGCCGGATCATATCCGCTTGGAAGCGCTGGCCTTCATGGTCCATTTCGCGGGCGACATTCATATGCCGCTGCACTCGGGCGATAAGGATGATCGCGGCGGCAATGACCGAGAGGCGGACTATGGGATCGTCCCCAGTCTCAATCTGCATTGGATCTGGGATGGTCCCCTGGCGGAGCGCGCGATCACCAGTGGTGAGCGACCTGTTGTTCGGTCCTACAGCGCAGCAGAACGCAGCGAACTGGGCGGCGGATCACCGGCGGATTGGGGCCAGGAAAGCTGGAAGATTGCCCGCGATTTCGTCTATCCGACCGCCTTTGACACGCAGGATGTTTGCGGAGGCCAGCTGCCAAACAAGACCGCCCTCAGCCAAGAGGACATCGTCAAAGGCGTGCCGATCGCGCGGCGGCGCGTCCAGCAGGCTGGCATCCGCATTGCCGAGCTGCTCGAAAGCGCTTTTGCCCCAGGACCATTGCCGGAATCGGAGCGGCGCGGGCGATAATCGGCGCACCAGTGCGAAAAGCGGGTTTGGCGAAGTCACACACCCTGCTAAGCCTAGCGACGATGACCACAGTTCTTGAGATTGCGCAGCGACTTATCGCAGCGCCCAGCGTTACGCCAGCGACCGGCACGGTGTTCGATGCGATGGAGGCGATGCTGGCCCCGCACGGCTTTGCGGTGCATCGTTTCACGCGCGGCGACGGCCCAGAGGGCAGCGATGAAGCAGCGGTTGAGAACCTGTTCGCGATACGCAAGGGGCCTGAAGGTTCCAAGCATTTCGCCTTTGCAGGCCATCTGGACGTGGTCCCTCCCGGTGAGGGCTGGACCAGCGCTCCGTTCGAGCCGGAGATCAGAGGTGATCTGCTGTATGGCCGCGGCGCGGTCGATATGAAGGGCGCGATCGCCGCCATGATCGCTGCCATTGCCGATGTGCCAGCGGATGCGGGCACGATCAGCTTTATCATCACAGGTGATGAAGAAGGCCCCGCGCTGCACGGTACGCGCGCGCTGATCGACTATATGCGCGAGCAGGACATTCAGCCTGATCTGTGCCTTGTGGGTGAGCCGACCAGCGTTAACAGGCTCGGTGATATGATGAAGATCGGACGGCGCGGCTCCGTCAATATCTGGTTGAGCGTTGAAGGCACCCAGGGCCACGTCGCCTATCCGCATTTGGCTGATAATCCTCTACCCAAGCTCGTGGCGATGCTTGCCGAGCTTGATGCGCTTACTTTGGATACGGGAACCGATTGGTTCCAACCGTCCAATCTGGAAATCACCGATCTGACTGTCGGGAACAAGGCGCACAATGTGATCCCGGCAAAGGCGGAGGCGCGCATTTCGATCCGTTTCAACGATTTGCACAGCGGCGCCAGCCTGTCTGACAGGGTCAGCTCCATCGCCGAAAACCACGGCGGGGCAGCACGGCCGATCATTTCGGGCGAGCCATTTCTGACCGAGCCAGGGGCATTTTCGCAGATGATCGCCGATGCGGTTGAGGCGGAAACCGGCATCGTGCCAGAGGCATCAACTAGCGGGGGCACGTCGGACGCGCGTTTCCTGCGCAATGTCTGTCCAGTGATTGAATTTGGGCTTTGCAACGCAACCATGCATAAGCGCGATGAAGCGGTAGCCATTGCTGATTTGGATGCGCTGGCCCGGATATATACGAATGTGGCCTTGGCCGCTCTAAAACACGACTAAACGCGGGAGCGCAGATGTGCTGAAGGCTTGGTTCAATATTCCCTTGTGGCAACGCGTTATCGGGGCGCTCATTCTGGGCATTGCTCTCGGCCTCTACTGGGGGCCGGAAGCAGAGAGTATCAAGTGGATCGGCGACTTCTTCATCAAGTCGATCAAGATGCTGGTCGTCCCACTGATCTTCTTCAGCCTCGTCGCGGGTGTCGCGGCCATCGGCGATCTGCGGAAGCTTGGCGCGGTTGGTGGGCGCGCTATTATTCTGTTTGTGGTGAGCGGACAGATCGCTGTCTGGTTGGGTTTGGCTCTTGGAACCGCCGCTGTGAATTTGGGGCTTTTCCCGAGCAAGGAAGAGCTTGGCACGCCCGAAGTTCCGACGCCTGAACCCAACGAAACCACTGCCGTCGATATGGTGCTCTCCGTCGTCCCTGAAAGCCCGGTTCAGGTGATGGCGGATGTCGCTGTGCTTCCACTCATCGTATTCTCCCTCCTGATCGGGATCGGCATTCTGATGGCCGGGCGCGACGGCGAGCCGGTGCAGAAGATTTTCGATAGCGGCGCGATTGTGATGCAAAAGGTCACGATGATCGTGATGGAGCTGACCCCGTTTGGCGTGTTTGCTCTGATGGCTTGGGTCGCGGGTACGCTCGGCGTGGATGCCCTGAAGGCTCTGAGTTGGCTTGTCGTGCTCAACTATCTGGGCTGCTTCCTGATCATTGGCGTCATGTATTCGGCGATGATCAAACTGATCGCGAAACTGCCGATCATCGATTTCTTCCGCGGGATCGTGGACGCGGTAGCGGTGAGCTATTCCACGGCCAGCTCCAATGCGACGCTGCCCGTCACTTTGCGCTGCGCAGAGCGAAACTTGGGCATTCCCAATTCCATCGCCGCGTTCGTGATCAGCCTTGGCGCGACAATCAATATGAACGGCACGGCGATGTATCTCGGCCTGGCGACCCTGTTCGGCGCTTCGATCTTTGGTGTGGATCTCAGCTGGGGTCAGTATTTCCTCATCTCAATCCTCGCGACGCTCGGCGCGATTGGCGCAGCGGGCATTCCGGGCGCAGGCCTCATAATGATGGCGCTGGTGTTTGGCGCTGTGGGAGTGCCGTTGGAGACCATCGCCTTTGTGGCCGGTGTTGACCGGATCATGGATATGATGCGGAC
Organism: Erythrobacter sp. SN6-5; assembly: GCF_057364945.1. Taxonomy (NCBI): domain Bacteria; kingdom Pseudomonadati; phylum Pseudomonadota; class Alphaproteobacteria; order Sphingomonadales; family Erythrobacteraceae; genus Erythrobacter; species Erythrobacter sp. SN6-5. The sequence goes on along the minus strand of NZ_CP200282.1, from coordinate 474,072 downwards.
CACCACCAATGTGAGCGGCGATGCAGCCGTAGCGACCACAGTGGCGAGCCTGCTGGACGAGATCGACCGCGAGGAAATGATCAGCGCGGATGATGTTTAATCCGTTCGTCCCGTGGGTTCCCTTTTAGCTCATTCTTACACGGTAGCCCGCTCTGCGCAGCTCGCTCAAGAATGCACGCCAATAAGGCTGCCAAGGCTCAAGATCGTCAGTGTAGCATGTACGCTCGACCATCAATATTGCAGCCTTTTGGCCCGGCTCCCATTTAGCGCTAATACTAACACTTACCTTGGGGCTTTGCATTCCGAGTGTGCGACTTGTTTCGCGTCCTCTTCTGGAAGTACCGACTCCCCAAGTTAACAATCCAATTCGCGCTGCAGTCCATTCGAAGCGCCGGTCTAGCATGTTAATATCGTCGGTCGGGAGAGAGACTATTGCCTTGCCCTTGACACCTGCGCGATCAGGATCACTGCAGATTAGTGAAGTGCCTGATGCGCTAGTGGCAAAGCATAGTGGTAAAACGGCGATCAGTATGTGACGTGCCTGCATTGTGATAACGTATCATTTCGTATTTATCGCTACAATAGCTGCTTTCACCGCCCCTTCGGCTTCTCCAGCACCTTCTTCCTGAAGCTACACAGGTCCACCAGCTGACACCGCCAGCATTCAGGCGTTCGTGCTTTGCAGACATAGCGGCCATGCAGGATTAGCCAGTGATGCGCGTGCAGGCGGAAGGGCTGCGGAACGCGCTTTTCCAGCTTTGCTTCGACCTGCTCCGGCGTCTTACCCTTGGCCAGGCCTGTGCGATTGCCCATCCGCAGGATATGCGTGTCGACCGCAAAGGTCTCTTGCTTAAACCAGCAATTGAGTACGACATTCGCCGTCTTGCGCCCCACACCGGGCAGCCGGACGAGGTCTTCGCGCGTATCGGGAACTTCGCCGCCATAATCGTCGATCAAGATCTGCGAGAGCGCGATGACGTTCTTGGCTTTGGAGTTGAACAGCCCGATTGTCTTGATGTGCTCGGTGAGGCCTTCCAGTCCCAGATCGAGCATCTGCTGCGGTGTCTCGACTTTCGCAAACAGCGCGCGCGTCGCCTTGTTGACGCCAACATCGGTTGCCTGCGCAGACAGGGCCACGGCGACGACCAACTGATAGGCATTGCCATATTCCAGCTCGGTCTCGGGCTCTGGATTGTCTTCAGCCAGACGGCGGAAGAATTCGAAGATCTGGTCTTTGGTCATTGGCGGTTGATCACAATCCCAAAACGTCGTTCATTGTGTAGCGTCCAGCGGGTTTACCGATCAGCCATCCCGCCGCTTTCACGGCGCCGCGCGCAAAGATCATGCGGTTTTCTGCGCTGTGCGAGAGGGTAATGCGCTCTTCGTCGCCAGCCAGAATGACGCTGTGATCGCCGACAACGCTGCCGCCGCGCAGCGCCGCAAAGCCAATTGCGCCTTCGGCGCGCGCGCCAGTGTTTCCGTGCCGCCCGCTTTCAATATGGCTCGCAAGATCAATACCGCGCCCTTCAGCCGCCGCCTCGCCAAGCAGCTTGGCCGTGCCAGAGGGAGCATCGACCTTGTGACGGTGGTGCATTTCCAGCACCTCAATATCCCACTCCGGGCCAAGCTTGCTCGCCGCCTCGCGCACCAGATGAGCCAGCAGGGTGACGCCCAGTGAAGTGTTGCCGGTTTGAAGCACAGGGATAGTCTCAGCCGCCTTTTCGATCACAGCGAAGTGTTCCGCTTCCAATCCCGTCGTCCCAATCACAATCGCCGTGCTGGCGGCAAGCGCAGCGTCTAGGTTGGCTTGCAATGCAGCCGGAGCGGAAAAGTCGACCAGCACGTCAGACGCGGCCGCCAATGGGCCAGGCGTCTCGCCTTGATCCACGCCGCCCGCCAATTGATGGCCAGCATCCGCGATGGCCCGGCTTAAGGCTTCGCCCATTCGCCCCTTGCTGCCGATAATTCCGATTTCCGCCATTGCTACCAACCTATTCAAAGTGTTTGATGGCTCATGGCAGACATTGAACGCATCGTCATCCTGACAGGCGCAGGAATTTCCGCAGAGAGCGGGATTGATACATTTCGATCTGCTGGCGGGCTGTGGGAACAGCACAAGGTTGAGGATGTAGCGACGCCAGATGGGTTTGCGCGTGATCCCGATCTGGTGCTTGGGTTTTACGATATGCGGCGCGAAGCGCTGGCGACAGTAGAGCCGAACGATGCCCACCGCGCGCTGGCGCGGTTGAGCCAGGAATTTGCCGGTGAAGTGCTGCTTGTTACGCAGAACGTTGATGATCTGCACGAGCGCGGCGGTGCCTGTGACGTGCTGTATATGCATGGGCAATTGAAAAGCGCGCTGTGCCAATCATGCGACATTCGTTCGCCCTGGGATGCCCCGATGACGGATCGCCCGCCATGCCCGGTTTGTCAGGCACCGACCCTGCGCCCGGATGTCGTGTGGTTTGGCGAAATGCCGTATCAGATGGATCGTATCTACGCGGCCTTACTGAGCGCAGATTTGTTCGTCAGCATTGGTACTAGCGGCGCGGTCTATCCAGCGGCGGGCTTTGTGCAGGAAGCAAAGGCAGCGGGTGTGCAGACATTGGAACTCAATCTGGAGCCAAGCGAGGGTACACATCATTTTTCGGAGGCGCGCCATGGGCTGGCCAGTGCTTTGGTGCCGCAATGGGTGGATGAGGTGTTAGGCGATTGAGGTTCCGCAACCCTTGCACGCTGCGTCTTTGGCAATGCTGAGCGTGCGCATACCGGGCTTCATCCCGTCCAGAATATGAATTTTGCCCCATTGCGGATCGCCAAAGGCGCTCACACCGCTCAGCAAAACGCGCACGGCCTGCATGGCTGCAAAGCTGCCAGCCCAGCCCGCCATCGCGCCCAGCATGCCGTCCTCCGCGCATGTGTCGCAGTCTTCTGCGTCAAACGCATCGCCGACAAAGCAGCGATAGCAGGCATGGTCAGCTAGGTGGCTAAGCAAAGGCACCAACTTGGCCCTGAAAACGGCCAACGGCTGCGCTGAGCAGAGGCACACCGGCCGTCACACATGCATCGGATACGGCTAAACGCGTGGCAAAATTGTCTGTGCCATCGAGCACCAGATCAGCGCTACCGATCAGGCCGTGGGCATTATCAGGATCAATCCGGGTGTCAGAGATCTCCGCATCGATCTCGTCATCGAAATTTGCCAGCCATCGGCGCGCCGAAACAGCCTTGCCGTGCCCAACATCGCGGGATGAAAAAATAGTCTGGCGCTGGAGATTGCTGGTATCAACCACATCGTCATCGACCAGTGTGAAGCGCCCAATTCCGCTTGCTGCCAGATATTGCAGCGCAGGCGATCCAATCCCGCCAAGCCCGATCATCGCGATATGTTTATCAGCGAGTGCGACCTGACCCGCACCGCCAATCTCCGGCAGCACAATATGGCGCGCAAAGCGATCAAGGCGGGCAGGGGATAAGGCGCTGGAAACAGTCATGCACCGCCTGTTGGCACCATGTTCACAGCCTGTCGACAGCCTGTGGGCAAGGCTGTTGATGACCCTGTCGACAGACTGTTGGGTTCTTGTGAACTTCAGGGGCCAGCGTTCACATCCGCTTAGCTATCTTGCGGGCTAGGCCGCCCTCAAAAAATCAACTCTCCAGCTGGCGCAACAGGCTACGCACATCGCCATCCATATCCGCATCGCGCGTGCGCAGATCTTCGATCAGCCGTACTGCGTGGATAACTGTCGAATGATCCCGGCCACCAAATTTGCGGCCAATCTCTGGATAGCTGCGCGGTGTCAGCACCTTCGCAAGATACATTGCGACCTGACGCGGCCGAACAACGGCACGGGCGCGGCGTTTGGACGACATCTCACTGCGATCAATCCGGTAGAATTGGCAGACGGTGCGTTGGATCTCATCAATCGTGATCCGGCGGCGATTGGCCGAAAGAATATCGGTCAGCTGTTCTTCGGCGAGCTGCAGGGATACCTCTTGGCCGGTCAGCTGCGCATAAGCGATCAGCTTATTGAGGCCGCCGACCAGCTCGCGGATGTTGCGAGTGATGGTGCGGGCGAGGAAATCGATCACATCGTCCGGCACGTTGAGAGGCGCAAAACGGGTGAGTTTCGATTCAAGGATCTTGCGACGCAGCTCAATGTCGGCTGCTTGGATGTCCGCAACCAGACCCATCGACAGACGGCTCAGGAGACGCGGTTCAACCCCGTCGAGCGCCTGCGGCGCTCGGTCAGCGGCAAAGACGAGGCGTTTGCCCTCAGCCAAAAGCGCATCGATTGTATAGAGCAGCTCTTCTTGGGCGCTTGCCTTGCCGATGATGAATTGGATGTCGTCAACCAGCAGCAGATCAAAGCTGCGCAGCCGCGCCTTAAACTCGATCATCTGGTTGGCTTTGAGCGCTTGGACAAACTCGACCATGAAGCGCTCAGCAGAGCAGTAGAAAATCCGTGCGCGCGGGTGGGCTTGCAGGAACGCATGGCCAATCGCGTGCAGCAGGTGGGTCTTACCCTGGCCGGTCGCAGCCTTCAGATAGAGCGGCGAAAATTGCGGCTGCTCAGTTGCGGCCATGCGCTGCGCGGCATTGCAAGCGAGCACATTGGCCTCGCCTGTCACAAAGGCGGCAAAGGTCAGTGATGGGTCGAGCCCTACGGAGCTGGTAAAGCCTGCATCGCCAATCGTACCGGCAGCCATCGCGATTGCGCTGGCATCCGCGTCATTGGCGGGGCGGCGGCCATTGTCCAGCCGCAGCTCTGGCAATTGGCGGCGTCCGGGGTGAACTTGCACGCGAACATTGCGAACTTCGCTGCGCGCAATCTTCCAAGCGAGTTGCAAGCGGTCATGAAACCGGTCTTGCACCCAATTGGCAGAAAACTCAGTTGGCAAAAACAGATCGAGCGTGCCGGTCTCTTTATCAATGCCGCCAACCTGGATCGGCTTGATCCATTGGCTGTGCAATTGATGGCCCAGATCCTTGCGAAGTCCTTGGCTGATATCTGACCAATCGGCAGCGAGGTTCACAGCTTCGGAATCTTCCATCAAGTCGTCATCTGCTTTCCGACGCGTAGACCGCGCCTTATCTATTTTATGAACCATCGTACGTAATCCTGTGCCAACTCCAGAGCCGCTGATCTGGAGCGTTTCCCCAACTTCATGACAGGCAAAGCCTTCCCATGACCCGGAATCCAAAGATCCGGGTTTCCCCTCTTCATTCAAACTTTAAAAACCCAGGCTGTCCCGCCCCGAGTCAGTTATGATGTACCTATGCATTTCACCATCAGGCAAGGGTGCATAATGTAAAAAAACAGAAATATTTCTATTGACTCGGCTGTGACCCGCAGGCCTCCGTTCAACGCGCTGAATTACCTTTAATTTTTGGTTTATGACCGCGCGAATCGCGGGGAATCCTAAGCTCTCAGTGTGTCAGGCTTGTCATGTTTCCCGCAAACAAAAAGGGCCGAGCCAATACGGCCCGACCCTTATGTATATTTCTCCGCAATAATACGGATGCGAGTGGGTGCGAATCAGAGCGCAGCGACTCGTTTTGAGAGACGCGACATTTTCCGCGCGACTGTGTTTTTGTGCATAACGCCGCGAGCAACACCGCGAGCCATTTCAGGTTGAGCAGCCTTGAGCGCTTCAGCAGCAGCAGGCTTGTCGCCGGCTTCGCAAGCGGCTTCGACCTTTTTCACAAAACCGCGGATACGGCTCATGCGGGCTGTGTTGATTTCCGCACGGCGATTGTTGCGGCGGATGCGTTTGCGGGCTTGCGGCGTATTGGCCATATCTGTGTCTGTCTCGCGGTTTCTGCGGGCCACCAATGATGGCCTGATCTCTAATATCGTTTGCTCGAAGAATCGGCGCTCAGGAATTCACCCGTTCGCCGGAAAACGCGGCACATAGGGCCAGCCTTGCGAATCGTCAATGATTTTGGTGCCGCCCTGGCTGAGGGTACGTCAATCTAAGCGGCGCTCACTTTTGACACCTGGGGCAGAACCACGTGCTGCGCCCGCCCTGCGCGATGCGCTTGATAGTTCCACCATCTTCATTGCGGCAGGCCTCACCTGTCCGGTCATAGACATCAAAGCGCGTCGCAAAATAGCCCAGTTCGCCGTCGGGCTGCGCATAATCTCGTAAGGTCGAACCGCCATCGCGGATCGAGGTTTCAAGCACATTGCGAATGGCTGGCACCAGCCGAGCAAGCTGCGGCTTTGTGACCTTGCCACCTTGCTTGCGGGGATGAATGCCAGAACGCCACAGAGCTTCGCAGACATATATATTGCCTAGACCGGCGATAATCTTCTGGTCGAGCAGGCACAATTTGATCGACTGGGTCTTGCCTTTCAGCGCAGCTTTCAGGTGATCCACGCTGAGGTCATCGCCCAATGGCTCCGGCCCAAGGTTTGCAAATTGCGGCCACCGGTCCAGCGCATCACTCGGCACTAGATCAACCGAGCCGAAGCGGCGCGGATCGCAAAGCGCAAATTGATGATCGTCTGTCTCGATGATCAGATGATCGTGTTTGTCGGGCGTTTCAGGATCGATTCGCCAGCGTCCACTCATCCCCAGATGGAAGATCATCGACTGGCCGCGATTGAGATCAATGAGGCCATACTTGGCGCGCCGTGAAAGGCCGGTGATCACTGCGCCAGTCATCACTTGCACCAAGTCTGGCGGAAAGGGACGGCGCAGGTTGGGGCGGTTCAATTGGACGCGCGAAATACGTTCACCCAGCATAAAGCGCTCTAGCCCGCGAACGGTGGTCTCAACTTCTGGTAATTCAGGCATTGTTCTTAGGCTCGCTGATACTCGCGAACCGTAGCCACCCGCTCCCTCCACCCTTCCACCCGGATGGTGTCCCGGTAGGTTCCGGGTGGAAGGGTGGCTACGGCCGCTTTCGGCAGAAGCCGAAAGCATCGCAACAAACATACGCTGTAACAAGCTTTGCGCGCTGCACAAACTCCCCTAAGGCTCTGCGCCATGAGCGAAAAGACAGTATCCTTCGGTTACGAAGAAGTGGCCCCAGAGGAAAAGACCCGCCGCGTTGGTGATGTATTTTCCAGCGTCGCGGGCAAGTATGACATCATGAACGATGCGATGTCGGGCGGCATGCACCGTTTGTGGAAGGACCGTTTTGTCAGGCGGGTGAAGCCGCAGGCGGGCGAGACGATCCTCGATATGGCAGGCGGCACCGGTGATATCGCCTTTCGCATGGCGCCCAGCGGCGCAGCGATCACGGTGTGCGACATCAATCAGGATATGCTCGATGTGGGCGTTGAGCGGGCGATGGATCGGGGCTTGCAGGACGATGAGGGTTCGCTGGTCTGGTCGTGCCAGAACGCGGAGGAACTTAACTTTGCCTCCAGCAGTTTCGATGCCTACACAGTCGTATTCGGCATTCGCAATGTGACTGATATTCCAAAGGCTCTGCGTGAGGCAAACCGCGTTCTGCGACCTGGCGGACGTTTTTTCTGCATGGAGTTTTCGACCACGGAATGGCCGGGCTTCAAAGAGGTTTACGACGTTTACTCGCATAAGATCATGCCGAAGATGGGCAAAATCATTGCTCAAGATGAAGAAAGCTATCGCTATCTTGCTGAATCGATCCGCCGTTTCCCAAAAATGCCTGAGTTTGAGCAGATGATCCGCGATGCGGGCTTTGCCAACACCAAGGTGGAGCCGATCCTAGGCGGCGCAGTGGCCATTCACTCGGGGTGGAAGATCTAGGGTGACGCAGCCCGCGACACATCTTCTCCGCCTGCTGAAGTGGGGCATTACGCTCGCTCGCCGCCGTGCGCTCGTCGGTATCGAGAATGATCCCAATGCACCGCCTCCTGTGCGGCGATTGGTCAAGCTGGCGCGCTGGATATCCCTCACTGGCAAGTCTGGCACACCTGACTATGCGGGGGCTTTTCGCGCGATTGGTCCGGCGGCGATCAAGCTGGGGCAATCTTTGGCCACGCGGCCCGATATTGTGGGCGAGGAAGCGGCGAACAATCTGCTCAGCCTGCAGGATAATCTGCCACCTGTGCCTTTCGCTCAGATCAAGGCCGTGATTGAGGCCAGCTTTGGTGCGCCGCTGGAGACTCTGTTTCGCGAAATAGACCCCAATCCTGTGGGCGCGGCATCCATTGCTCAGGTTCACAAGGGTGTGACCACGGATGGCCGCGAAGTTGCGATTAAGGTGCTGCGGCCTGGCATTCGCGAAAAATTTGCGCGCGATATTCAGACCTATGAATGGGCGGCGGCGCACCTTGAGGCATTTGGCGGCGAAGCAGAACGGCTGCGTCCGCGCCTGACAATTGCCAATTTCAAACGCTGGACCAATAGCGAGCTTGATCTACGGCGCGAAGCGGCCTCTGCATCAGAGCTGGCCGAGGGCATGGCCGGGATCGAAGGATACCGCATTCCAAAGATCGATTGGGACCGCACCAATGGCCGGGTCCTGACGGTTGAGTGGATCAATGCGGTGAAGATCAGCCGGATTGAAGAGCTGAAAGCGCAGGGGCACGACCTGCCGCATATCGCCGAACGCCTGGTGATATCCTTTCTGACGCAGGCGATCAGCGCAGGCTTCTTCCATGCTGATATGCACCAAGGCAATCTGTTTGTTGAAGAAGACGGCACGATTGTCGCGATTGATTTTGGCATCATGGGCCGGATTGATCGCCGCGCGCGGCAATGGCTCGCAGAGATCCTTTATGGCCTGACGACGGGCAATTATAAGCGCGTGGCCGAGATTCATTTCGAGGCGCAATATGTGCCGAGCTATCACTCGGTTGGCGAATTTGCGACCGCACTGCGCGCCGTTGGCGAACCGATGCGCGGCAAGCCGGTGAGCGAGCTGAGCGTTGGACAAATGCTCGATGGGCTGTTTGCGATCACGCGGGATTTTGACATGCAGACGCAGCCGCATCTGCTGCTGCTGCAAAAGACGATGGTGATGGTCGAAGGCATCGCGACCCAGCTCAACCCTCAGATCAATATGTGGGACACATCAGCGCCCTATGTTCGCGGCTGGATCCGCGACGAATTGGGGCCAGAGGCCGCGGTTGCCGAACGGATTAAGGAAGACACGCAAACCTTCCTGCGTCTGCCCGGTTTGATCCGCCGGATTGAGGACCGCTTCCCAGCGAAAGGCGGCGCGCCAGAACAGCCTCCGCTGCCCGATGTGCCATTGATGACCGACCGCAAACCGCGCCAGGGCGGCAGTGTGCTTGGGTACCTCATCGCGGGCGTTGCCGGGGCAGGGGCGATGTTCGGCGCGATGGCGTTGGGTTTGATCGGTTAAATTATCGCTGATTTTACTCGATTTAATGTGCCATTGATCAAGCTTAATTAACCATTGTATCCCAAGGAACTCGCTTGGGCTTGGCCCAAGGGCGCTGTACGTCTAGGTTCTGAAACAGCGTTAATGTGATGTGAGGGAGTGACGCGAGTGATTGTTTGCTTGCTCGGCCCATGTGTAAGTCTATGTGTGAGGACGCAAAAATGACCGAAGCACGGCCGAAAATCCTGTTGGTCGTGGGCGGCGGAATTGCCGCTTACAAGGCTTGCGAGCTGGTTCGCCTGATCCGCAAAGGCGGCGGCGATGTCACTTGCGTTGTGACCAAAGGTGGTCAGCAATTCGTCACGCCCATGTCGCTCGCCGCTTTGAGCGAAAATCAAGTTTACACCAATCTCTGGGATCTCAAGAACGAGATCGAGATGGGTCATATCGAGCTGAGCCGTGAGGCTGACCTTGTGGTCGTGTGCCCGGCGACGGCCGATCTCTTGGCCAAAATGTCGTCTGGCATCGCAGACGATCTGGCGACCACTTTGATTCTGGCGACCGACAAGCCAGTTATGGCTGTGCCGGCGATGAATGTGCGCATGTGGGAGCATGAGGCGACCCAGCGCAATATCGAATGGCTGCGCCAGGCGGGTGTCAATGTACTGGACCCCGATGAGGGGCCGATGGCCTGCGGCGAGTTTGGCTATGGCCGCCTGCCAGAGCCGGATGCGATCTGGCGCGAAATTGCGTCTTACTTTGACATTGAAGTTGAAGAGCCGGTCGTGCCAGCGGCCACTCCCGTTGCTGTGCCTGCCAATGACGGACCGGACGACGAGTATGAGGTGGAGGCGATTGAGCCTGAACCGGAGTACGAAGAAGAAGACCCGGAGAGCAAAAGCGGCGGTCTGGGCGGCCTGTTGTCGATGATCATTCCGCGTTCCACCGCAAAGCGCACGCATGAAGAGATCGAGACCGAATATGTCGAAGCGGCTGATCTCGATGATGCCGAGGCGGCGGAGTTGGCCGAAGACGGTGAGATCGAAGAAGCGCCTGAGTTCAATCCGGACTTTGGTGGGCCTCTGCTCGCCAAGAAGGGCGGAGCAGGCGCTGCGCCGCCGATGGATCCAAGTGCGATCAACCACGAAGTCGACAAACGCAAAGCCGCGCCCGAGCTGACCGGGCCAGTGGCATCCTTGGAGGACGGCGTTCAAGCCGCGCTGGATGATGCGCTGGGCGGCGGCGGTTTTGATGTTGATCCGAACTACCGCCCGCTTGAGGGACGCCATGTGCTCGTGACCGCCGGGCCAACGTGGGAATCGCTCGATCCGGTGCGCTACATCGCCAATCGCTCAAGCGGTAAACAAGGTTTTGCCATTGCCGCTGCTGCCGCTGCGCTGGGCGCAAAGGTTACTCTGGTGGCTGGGCCAGTCGCCCTGCAAACGCCCGCCGGTGTTGACCGGATTGATGTCGAGAGCGCTGCGCAAATGTCAGAGCGGGTGAAAGCGGCTCTTCCCGCAGATGCAGCCGTGATGGTGGCGGCCGTGGCCGACTGGAAACCGAAAGAATACATGTCTGAGAAGATGAAGAAGCGCGGCTCTGCTCCTCCCGCATTGCTGCTTACTGAAAATCCAGACATTCTCACTAACCTTGCCGCAGGCTCGAATCGCCCAGAACTGGTCGTCGGCTTTGCGGCTGAGACCGAAAATGTGCTCGAAAACGCTAAGAAGAAGCGCAAGCGCAAGGCCGCCGACTGGATCGTGGCCAATGATGTATCCGGCGATGTGATGGGCGGCAATGAAAACACCGTACATATCGTTTCAAGCGAAGGGGTGGAGAGCCTCGACAAGATGCCCAAACGCGCGGTTGCGCTGGCTCTGGTAGAGCGTATCGCAGAGACTTTGACCGCCGAGGCCGCCGAATGAGCGGTCAGTCGGGTGCTCCGGGCGCCGGAGTAGAACCATCTGCGCCAATTTCCGTTGAACTGAAACGCTTGCCTCACGGAGAAGGCTTGCCTTTGCCAGCATACGCCACGGACGGCGCAGCAGGCATGGACATTGTCGCGGCAGAAGATGTCACCATTGATCCAGGTGCGCGCCATGCCGTTGCAACCGGCCTCGCGGTCGCCATTCCCAAAGGGTTTGAAATTCAGGTGCGCCCGCGCTCCGGCCTCGCACTGAAGCATGGGATTACCGTTCCCAATACGCCCGGTACAATCGATTCTGATTATCGCGGTGAGCTAAAAGTCATCATGATCAATCACGGCGGTGAACCCTTCGCAATTGCTCGTGGTGACCGGGTTGCTCAGCTGGTGTTGGCTCCTGTTACGCAAGGCGCCTGGGTGGAGGTAGAAGAGCTCGACTCAACGAAGCGCGGCGCGGGCGGATTTGGTTCCACCGGCGGCCACGGCAAGCTTTAGCAGCGCTCCAAACGCAAAAAAGGCGGCGCTGTCTCCAGCACCGCCTCTTCAATCCCGTCCAAGGGAAAGGAGTGATCGGCCTTCCGACTAGTCGGTGCGGCGGACTTTTTTGCTTTCTGGCTTAATGGTGATGCGCAAAGTCTCGCCCGAATTGCCGGGGAAGTCTGTGAACATCGCATCCACCAGATTCGGAACCAGATATTGCAACCGGTTTGAGCTGGAGACGGCCTCAGCCTTGCCTTCAAACAAGCGCTCGCCGGTCGCCGCGCTGTCGATCTTCATATCGATACCGCTCGTATAGACTGTGATGCTGCGCACTTCTGGTCCGCCGAACCACGGATCATAGAAGCCAAATCCCCAGGCACCGCCAAAACGGCTGCGATGGAAACCTCGACCGCGATAGAAGCCGCGCTAAGCCAAATCCGCGATACCAGGGGCTGAAAAAGGGATCACTGCGAAACCCAGCGTTCGTGGTGCGAATTCTCTCGCGTCCTTTGTCGATCCCATAATCGAAACGCACCAGCAGGTTCGCTGCTTCAGGCGCAGCCTGCGAATATCCGAGCCGCTCCATTTCCGATTCCACGAAATCGGCATATTGCGCGAATTCTAAGCCACCCGCGAGCTTCGGATCGTCGGCGACGACTGCAAAGGTCTGACCAGTCGGAGCGGGCAGCGCGCTTTGGAAGCGCGAGACATCGGCCTTAAACGGCGTGGCGCAGGCTGCGAGGCTTAGCAGCAGCATTGGCACGCTCGCACGTCCCAAACGCCTCAATAGCGCGCGGCCTGGCGTTTTCGCCGAGGAAGTATCGGAATTGGTCATGGCATTACCTCTTATCACTCACATGGCTTTCAAAGGCTCATGGTTTGCCGCCGCCATTTCCCTTCATTCGCGCCATAAAGTCCTGGTGCGAATCCCATCATCGAATCGGCAAGCTGTCATCAGCAGGCCTAAGTGTAAAGACGTGGCCTGAACGCATTTTGAACGCGTAATGACTGAATCGCGTGCATTTAAGCGTGCAAAATACGATTTATCGCGACTGCAGCTATGTCTAGCCACGCACCAGACCAAGCGCCTCATAGGTTGCTTTTAGTGTCGGCGCGCTGCGCTCGCGCGCTTTCGCCGCTCCCTTCGCGAGGATCGCATCGAGCGCTTCACGGTCCTGCATCAGTTCCCGGAAACGGGCGGTAACCGGCGCAAAACTCTCAGTCAGAAGCTCGCCGAGAGCAGGCTTGAACGCTCCGAAACCCTGACCGCCAAAATCAACCAGAACCTGTTCCTTGCTGATGCTTGCCAGCGAGGCAAAGATACTCACAAGGTTCAGTGCCTCTGCGCGGCCTTCCAGCCCCTCCAGCTCGCTTGGCAGCGGCTCTGGGTCCGTCTTTGCCTTCTTCACCTTTTTCATGATGGTATCAGCATCATCGGTCAGGTTGATACGACTGAGATCGGACGGATCAGATTTGCTCATCTTGGCTGTGCCATCGCGCAGCGACATGATCCGCGCGGCTTCTGGCGGAATGTAAGGATCGGGTAGGGTAAAGACCGGCGCATCTTCAGAGGCGAAATCCGTGTTGAACTTCTGCGCAATATCGCGCGCTAGCTCCAGATGTTGTTTCTGATCATCGCCAACTGGCACATGAGTCGCCTGGTACAGCAAGACGTCAGCAGCCTGCAGGACAGGATAGGTGAACAGGGCAATCGATTGCCCCTCACGGTTCTTGCCCGACTTATCCTTCCACTGAGTCATGCGGTTGAGCCAGCCCATCCGCGCCGTTCCATTCAGCAGCCATTGCATTTCTGCATGGGCTGGAACCTGCGCTTGGTTGAACAGAACCGAGCGTGACGGATCGACCCCGCAAGCGACCAAGGCAGCAGTCATCTCAAGCGTCGACTGCTTAAGCTGGACCGGATCATGCGGCAGTGAAATTGCGTGCAGATCAGCTAGAAAGAACAGGCATTGGCCATTGTCGCCAATATCGTCTTGCATCTTCACCCAATTGCGGATCGCCCCCAGGTAATTGCCGAGGTGAAGATTGCCGGTAGGCTGAATGCCGGAGACGACTTGCATGGGAAATAGGCTCTTTCAGTTTAGGTTGATTTGCGGGTGAGCTTGGCGATCCGTTCGCGGTCGAGCGCCCCCAGAGCGAAAGCCAAGGTGAAATAGACGATTGCCGCCGCGCCGACCAGCACCGCGAGTGCAAACAGGCGGGCAAAGATACCAGCGGAGTAATAATCGGACAGCATGCCGCTGGTAAAATACAGCGCCGCGCCCATTGCGGCGGCGGCGATGAGCTGCCGCGCGATCCGACCGACCAGCTGCCAATTGGCGCGGTAGTGCCCGCGCATGGCGAGGATCACATAGAGGATTGTGACATTAATCCACGCACCGGCCGCGCTGGCCAAGGCGACGCCGACAACGCCATATGCTTCCAGGAACAGGATGTTGTAGGTGATGAACACAAAGAGCGCGACAAAGGCGGTGTAAACCGGCGTCTTCGTATCGGCGCGCGCATAAAAGTTCGGCACCAGCACTTTGATCAGCACATATGCAGGCAGACCCATCACCAGCGCGGTTAGGACAGCGCCCGTTTGATTGGCATCCTCGATCGCGAAACGCCCGCCTTCAAAAATCATGGTCACAAACGGCACGCCGCAAATCGCGAGGGCAATTGTGGCGGGCAGCGTCAGCAGCATCGCGAGTTCGATCGCGTCAGACTGGACTTGCGATGCGCCCTCGTGATTGTCGCTGCCGACGAATTTGGACAAGGTTGGCAGGATCGCGGTCGATAAGGCAATGCCGATGATCCCGAGCGGCAATTGATTGAGCCGGTCGGCATAATTCATATAACTGACCGCGCCGGTCTCCAACTGGTTGAGAAAATAGAGCTGGACCAGAGTGTTGATCTGATAAGCGCCGCCGCCAATCGCGGCAGGCAGAGCGATGATGCCGAGCCGTTTCACCTCCGGTGTTAAGCGCGGCAGGCGCATTTTGACCTCGAAGCCCTCAACCCTGACCCAGTAGTAGAGCCAGGCAAGCTGCATCACGCCTGCACCGGTGACGGCCCAAGCGATTCCATAGGCGACCTGCTCTAGGCTGGCGCCGGTTGCCATCCAGCGCTCGCCGATCAGCAAGGCGGCGATCAGCACCAGATTCAATATGATCGGAAAGCTGGCCCCGGGCGCAAAGCGAGAGACCGAATTGAGCATGCCGGTGAACAATGTCACCAAGCTGACCAGCACAATATAGGGGAACATGATCCGGGCGAAATCGACCGCAATCGGGAAGGTGTTCTCGTCAACTGGCTTTTCTGCGAGCAGCCAGATGACGCCCGGCATGGTGAGCTCAAATATCGCCACCAGCGCAATCAGTACTGGTAAGAATACGCTCAGCACATCAGCGCTGAACGAGCGCGCCTCTTCCATGCTGCCGTCGCCGTGCAGGCGCTTAGAGAACATCGGCACGAAAGCAGCCGAAAATGCCCCTTCGGCAAACAACCGGCGGAACACATTCGGGATAATGAAAGCCTGAAACCAGGCGTCGGTAATGTCATTGGCGCCGAGGACACGCGAGAAAATCATCTCGCGCGCCATCCCAGCGACCCGGCTGGCGAGGGTTAACCCGCCAATGGTTCCGACATTTTTAAGCAGGCTCATGGCTGCACCAGCCCTATCACAGGTCTAGCGGTTTGAAAGCCTGTGAGCTGAGCCAAGCAGAAGTCCGCCTTACGCTTCGCCAGCAGGCACACCGCCAGCGGCCGCTTCTTCTTGCTGCTTGCGAGCGAGCTGCTGAAGGTAGAGGCCATTGAAATCAATCGGATCCATCAGCAGCGGCGGGAAGCCAGCATCACGCACGGCATCGGCAACAACGCGGCGAGCGAATGGGAAAAGCAGACGCGGCGCTTCGGCAAACAGGAACGCATGGGTCTGATCTTCAGGCAGGTTGCGCACACCGATGAGGCCGCAATAGGCCAGTTCTACCAGATAGGCGCTGCCTTGCTCGGTCTTGGCATCAATGTTCACTTTCAACGTGATCTCGTGAACATTCTCGTTCACTTGTTCAGCGCCAATATTGAACTGCACGTCGATCTGCGGTTGATCCTGCCATTGATATACGTCTGGCGCATTCGGATTTTCGACCGACAAGTCTTTGACATATTGTGTAATCAGGCCAGCTGCGGGTTGATTATCGGCGCCATTCGCGCCGGCTTGCTGGATTGTTGAGATCGGTTAGGATGTCGCCTTCTTCGGCCATTTTTAAACTCTTTCCATGATGGATAATGTGAAGCCTGCACAGCGCGCAGGGTGATTAGGTATTCGGTTGGCGGCGCGCCTAGCAGGCGCGAGCCGTGCTCGCAACCGGATGAGATGCAGGCAAAAACCTTTAACGGGCACGTCAAAGGTCGTTGTCGATTTGTATTTAGCGCCTATTTAAGGCACTTAAGGTATGTAGGACTCGGAGATCGCGTGTCCGCGTGATTCCAAACCAACCAGGTATTACAAACGTGATTGTTGAAATTATCATCCTCGCCATGATCGCCGCATTTTTGGGGCTGCGTCTCTATTCGGTGCTTGGCCGCCGCGCAGAGCATGAAGAGGAATCGGTTCCAAACCGGTTTGAGCCGAGCGGAAAACAGCCGCCACACACCCCGCCCAGCCCGGCGGCGGTGCCGGTGGCCGCCAATCCTCAACCAGAGATCACAGGCGTCTTGCCAGCGGTCGAACGCGGCATTCGCGAGATCGCGGCGGCGGACAGCCGGTTTGACCTCACCTCGTTCCTGGAGGGCGGACGCGCAGCCTACACCATGGTGCTTGAGGCATTCTGGCAGGGCGACCGTGAGACCTTGCGCGATCTGTGCGATGACGATGTGTTTGAAGGCTTTTCCGCCGCTATTGATGAGCGTGAGGCCGTTAACCACACCCTCGACAACAAGTTGATCCGGATCGAAGAGACGAAAATCCACTCGGCGCAGCTTGATGGCCGGATGGCCCGGATTGCTTTGTTGTTCGTGGCCGATATCGCGGCTGTTACGCGCGACAAGGACGGCAACATGATCGCTGGTTCGCTCGATGATGCGATCGAAAGCCGCGACATCTGGGTGTTCTCACGCAATGTGAGCGATAAAGATCCAAACTGGGTGCTCGACGAAACCGACGAAGGCTAAGTATTAGCCTCACCGGACACTGACCCTAAGGAGAGTACAATGCGCACAGGCCTGGTTCTGGCGATCGCTGTCCTCTTGTCCGGCTGCGTTCGCGTAATCCCTGAAAGCAACGCGCCAAGCGGCCCGGTTGTTACGACACCGCCGCCACCTGTGACCGCGCCCACTGCGCCGCCTGCTCCTACCGGACCTGCGCCGACCAGCGCGCTGATGGCGGGCGTGAAGCCTGGCCCATTCGTGTCTGGGCTTGGCTATGCTCAGGCGGATGCAGAGGGGGCTCTGCGCTCATTTATCGAAAGCTGCCCCAGCCTGCTGCGGCGTGAGGACACCACCGGCCTGACCCGGCCCAGCGATTGGCAGCGAGCTTGCGAGGCCGCCCCCCGCAATCGCGGCACCGCCGACACTTTCTTTGCCACCTATTTTGAAACCGCCATTGTCGGCACAGGCGAGGCCTTTGCGACCGGATATTTTGAACCTGAAATCCGCGCAAGCCGCACGCGGGCTCCTGGTTTTCAGACGCCGATCTATGCGATGCCGAGCGATCTGAAACGCGGATGGACGGCGGATATTCCCGAGGCAGAGCGCACAGGGCGTCCGCCGCTGGGACGCACCAATGAAGCGGGCGAATTTGTGCGCTATTACGAGCGCCGCGAAATTGAAGAGGGCGCGCTAGACGGCCGTGTGCCCGTCATCGCCTGGGCCGCCGATCCCGTTGAGCTCTTCTTCCTGCAAATTCAGGGCTCCGGACGCCTGCGGACGCCTAATGGCGAAGTGATCCGCATTGGTTACGCCGGGCAGAATGGGCGTGAGTATGTCGGCGTTGGCCGGGTCATGCGGGACCGGGGTTTGATCGGCGAGGGGCCGGGCAAATATGCTGGCTCCATGCAAGGCATCATGGCCTATATCCGGGAAAATCCAGAGGAAGGCCGCGAGCTGATGCGCCTCAACAAAAGCTGGATTTTCTTCCGTGAGCTGACTGGTGATGGCCCCTTGGGTTCGCTTGGTATTCCGGTGCGTCGGGAAAGCTCGGTCGCTGTTGACCCGCGCTTTGTGCCTTACGGTGCGCCCGTCTGGCTCGATCTCGACCGCGATGTCGCCGATGGCCTATGGATTGCGCAGGATACAGGTGGGGCAATCAAAGGTCCGAACCGCTTCGACACCTTTTGGGGGGCGGGCGAAGACGCGCGTCAGATCGCTGGCGGTATGAGCGGGCGCGGCCAAGCGCTCATCCTGCTTCCGCGCGGCGTAGTGGAACGCCACAGCAACCGATGAGCATCCCGCGCGGCCTCAATGAGCAAGAGGCTGCTGCTTGGGCGCATTTGGCGCAGAGCGTAACCCCGCTAGAGGGACGCGTGCGGCCTGTGATGCCGCAAGAGCCAACCGCTGGCGTGCAGACCAAGGCGAAGCCCAAGACTGGCTTGAAAGCGCCGCAGCCGGTCTCGCCAATGCGCAAGCAGTCCAAGAAACTCCCGCGCGCCGCCGCTAAGGTTATTGCCGCCCCGCAGCCAAAGGCGGCCCCGTCCAGTCTTGATGGGCATTGGGATCGCAAACTCAAAACTGGGCGCATTGTGCCCGACTACACTCTCGATTTGCATGGCCACACGCTCGACAGTGCTTACACGCGGCTTTCCAGCGGGCTTGACCAAGCGCGGGCGATGGATGCGCGGGTCGTATTGGTGATTGCGGGGCGTTCGCGTCCGGTGTACCCGGCGGATCGCGGGCAAAAACGCGGTGCGATCAGAGCTAAACTGCTGGATTGGCTTGCCGCTGGACCGCATACTGGTGCGATCTCTGCGGTTAGAGCCGCGCATCGCAGCCACGGCGGCGAAGGTGCGCTCTATCTGGTTCTGAAACGGCAGCGGTAGAGACGTAGGGCAGCGGCCCTATCAACCTCCTGACCCATCCCAAAGTCCCAAATAAAAAGCCCCCGGCATTTCTGCCGAGGGCTTTCTTGCGACCCGATCAGGCTTGTGCCCGATCAGCCGTGGTATTTCGCATGGGTCAGATCAAAGCGATCTGCGTTCATGACTTTGGTCCATGCCGAGACGAAGTCGGCGACGAACTTCGCTTCATTGCCAGCCTCAGCATAGACTTCTGCCTGCGCGCGCAGCTGCGAGTTGGAGCCGAAGACGAGGTCCGTACGGGTGGCTCGGTATTTCTCGGCGCCGGTCTTGCGGTCGGTGCCGATGTATTCCTCATCGCCGCTGCCATCGACCGGGGTCCACTTGGTGCCCATGTCGAGCAGGTTGGTGAAGAAGTCCGGGGTCAACTGACCAACGCGGTCCGTGAACACGCCGTGGCTGGTGCCTCCAGCATTCGCGCCAAGCGCCCGCATACCGCCGACCAGAACGGTCATTTCCGGGATGGACAGGCCGAGCAGATGCGCACGGTCGATCAGCATTTCCTCGGTCCGCACGCTAGCCTTCGTCTTGAGGTAGTTGCGGAAGCCATCAGCAAACGGCTCCAGCGGCTCAAAGCTTTCCGCATCAGTCTGCTCGTCGGTCGCGTCGCCGCGGCCGCCAGCAAACGGAACGCTTACGCTGTGGCCAGCGTCCGCAGCGGCTTTCTCAACCGCAGCCGACCCGGCCAGCACGATTGCATCGGCCATTGAGATGTCGCCGCGTAGCTCGTCGATCTTGGCGAGTACTTTGCCCAGCTCATCGGGATCGTTTGCCGCCCAGCCATTTTGCGGGGCGAGCCGCACGCGGGCACCGTTGGCGCCGCCGCGGTGATCCGAATTGCGATAGCTTGAAGCTGAGGCCCATGCTGCTTTGACCAGCTCGCTGACGGTCAGGCCGCTGCCGAGGATGGCCGACTTGAATGCGTTAACCGCACTCTCAGCAGGCTCAGTTCCGGCAGGAACGGCGTCCATCCAGATCAGGGTTTCTTCTGGAACCTCTGGACCCATGTAGCGGACCTTTGGACCCATATCGCGGTGGCACAGTTTGAACCATGCGCGCGCAAATGCGTCATCCAGCTGCTCTGGGTTGGCCAGGAAGCGTTCGGAAATCTTGCGATATTCCGGATCCATCTTCAGCGCCATATCGGCAGTGGTCATCATGGTCGGAACCTTCTTCGAAGGATCGCGAGCGTCCGGCGCCATGTCGGCTTCTTCAGGATTGATTGGCGTCCACTGCTGAGCGCTCGGCCGGTGAGTGCACCAGTTCAAAGTCATATTTGAACATGATCCGGAAGTAGTCATGCGACCATGCAGTTGGATTGTTCGACCAAGCGCCTTCGATGCCAGAGGTGGTGATGTGCCCCTTGGCAATCTCTTCCTCGTCGACCAGCCAACCCAAACCTTGTTGGTGCAGCTCTTCACTTTCTGGAGCGCCGCCAAATGTGTCAGACGGCTGCGCGCCATGCGCCTTGCCGAATGCGTGGCCGCCAGCGGTCAATGCGACGGTTTCCTCGTCATTCATCGCCATGCGGGCGAAGGTTTCGCGCATGTCGCGGGCCGATTGCAGCGGATCAGGATTGCCGCCCGGCCCTTCTGGATTGACGTAGATCAGGCCCATCTGGATTGCTGCCAGCGGGTTTTCGATCTCTGCGCCGTCATCGGGACGGATGCGAGTGGCAACGCCTTCGTTGACCCACTGCTCTTCGGTGCCCCAATAGACACTTTCCGGCTCGAACACGTCCGCACGTCCGCCGCCAAAGCCAAATACCGGGCCGCCCATTGATTCAATCGCGACATTACCAGTGAGGATGAACAGGTCAGCCCAACTGATGTTCTTGCCGTATTTCTGCTTGATCGGCCACAACAGACGGCGCGCCTTGTCGAGGTTGCCATTATCTGGCCAGCTGTTGAGCGGGGCAAACCGTTGCTGCCCACTGCCAGCGCCGCCGCGGCCATCGCCGGTGCGATAGGTGCCGAGCTGCGTGCCACGCCATGCGAATGAAGAACGGACCATAGTGGCCATAATCCGCTGGCCACCAATCCTGGCTGTCGGTCATCAGCGCGGTGAGGTCTGCCTTCAACGCAGTGTAATCGATTGTGTTGAAAGCCTCGGCATAGTCAAAGTCGTCGCCATAGGGGTTGGCGTCGCGACCTTCCTGAGTGAGGATTTCAAGCTGGGTTGCCTCTGGCCACCAATCTCGATTGGTCCGGCCCAAAAGCGAGCGCATCGTGCCATCACCATTAAAGGGGCAGCCATTCATTTCACCAGTCTTTGCATCCATCGGGATTCTCCTATCCAGTTGAGACTCGGGGGTGAGCCAAGGTTATGAGCAGAAGATGACGGTTTGAGTGTGATCTGTCTAATCGATTAATATGCGCTGATTGATTGACAGGATCGATTTGTCGCAAGGCCAATTGCGCACCTCACCGTCTTGGGACTTCCGCGTTCTTTGCTCAGATTGAGAGCCGTTTGGCCTCGCGAAAGCTGATCAATTTGCGGCGATCCTCATCCCATAGCGCCAGCCACATTGAGCTGACCGCTTCGCGCGGGCCAACGCGGTTGACTTCTGCCAGCTCCGGGTGTGCCTTTAGCGCGGTGGGCAGCCGGTAGAACGGGATGCGGCTGACCAGATGGTGGATGTGGTGGATCGCGATATTGCCAGTGAACCAATTCATCACGGCTGGCAGGTGTAGATAGGAACTGCCGCCAATTGCCGATTCGTGATAAGACCAGTTTTCGCGCGTGTCCCAATGCGCATCCTCAAACTGATGCTGGACATAGAACAGCCATACGCCAACCGATGCGGCGGTCAGCAGCACTGGCAGGAACACGATTGCGGTCACATAGGCTCCAAAGATCAGGCCCAGCGCAATGAGCAGCGCTGCGGCAACGGCATTGGTGGCCAGGGCGCTGATCCAATAGACCCATCCATCCTTCATCAGCCCAATCGGCAGGCGGTGCCTGAGCAGGAACAGATAGGCCGGGCCAATGCCCATCAGCACAATCGGATGGCGATAGAGCCGGTATCCAAACCGCCCAAGCCAGCTCTTTGCCCGGTATTCGCGCACGGTCAGCGTATCGACATCGCCAAACCCGCGCGCATCGAGGTTGCCCGTGCTGGCATGATGCAGTTCGTGGCTGCGCCTCCAGCAATCATAGGGGGTCAGCGTCAACACGCCGATGGAGCGGCCGAGCCAGGTGTTGGCGGTCTTGCTCTTGAAGAACGATCCATGCCCGCAATCGTGTTGAATGATGAACAACCGCAGCAGCAGCATTCCTGCCAGCGGAGTCAGCGCAAAGGCAATGGTATGACCGGCCTGAACCGCGAACAGCATCGCACCCAGCAGCGCCGCAAATGGCACAAAGGTGGAGGCCACTTCCCAGATGCTGCGCGAGACGCGCGGCGTCCGGAACGCCGCCAGCTCACGGGCCAGAGCGCGCGGGTTGATCACTCGTTCAGCCTCTTCGGCGGTGGTTACAGGGGCTTACCAGAGCTTACCTCCTCCAGGCCGTTGGCCGAGCTTTCAAGGTGGTGGTCTGAGTGCTGAGAAGGGGAAGAGCGGATGGGGATACCTGCTTGTTCGTTGGAGGGGGACAAAGCGCCGTGCTAGCTAGCCAATGGCGGGTGATGTGGCAATCGGCGTTGGTCGAAAGCCAAGGCCATTTGGTAGTGTTCACGCCGTTCGCACTGCGCGCTGATCTGTATTGCAGGCCCGCATGCTATGCGCCGCCCACCTGGGCACGGTGCAGCAGCTTGTGATCGGCCAGCACCAGCGCCATCATCGCCTCCACCACCGGGGTTCCGCGAATGCCGACGCAGGGATCGTGCCGCCCCTTGGTGCGGACCTTGGTGGCCTCTCCATCAGAGTTGATCGAGTCCACTGGCGTCAGGATCGAGCTGGTTGGCTTGAACGCCGTGCGGCACACCACAGGCTGCCCGGTTGAGATGCCCCCTGCTGTCCCGCCCGCATGGTTGCTCGCATACTCAGGCGTGCCATCCGCGCCCGGGCTCATCGAATCGGCGTTTTGCTCGCCGCTCAGCCGCGCTGCCTCGAACCCATCGCCAATCTCAACGCCTTTGGTCGCGTTGATCGTCATCATCGCGGCGGCCAGATCGCTGTCGAGCTTCGCATAGACCGGCGCGCCCCATCCGGCAGGTACGCCTTCCGCGACGCATTCGACCACTGCGCCCAGCGATGATCCATCCTTGCGCGCCCTATCGACCAGCTCTTCCCAACGTTTCGCCGCCCAGCTGTCTGGGCACCAGAACGGATTGCCTGCGATCTCGCTGAGGTTGAGCGCCTCACGGTCGATCCTGTCCCCGCCCAGCTCGCACACGAAGCCGGTGATGGTGACCTCTGGGATGATCAGCCGCGCCACCGCGCCCGCCGCCACTCGTGCCGCGGTCTCGCGCGCGCTACTGCGCCCGCCGCCGCGATAGTCACGGTGCCCGTATTTCGCATCATAGGTATAGTCCGCATGGCCAGGGCGATAGCTCTTGGCGATCTCGCCGTAATCCTTGCTGCGCTGATCGGTATTTTCGATCATCATGCTGATCGGCGTGCCGGTGGTTTTGCCTTCGAACACGCCAGAAAGGATCCGCACCAGATCGGCCTCTTTGCGCTGAGTGGTGAACTTGCTCGTGCCCGGCTTGCGCGCGTCCATGAACGGCTGAATGTCTGCCTCGCTCAGCGCAATGCCCGGCGGGCACCCGTCGAGCACCACGCCCAATGCCGGTCCATGGCTCTCGCCCCAAGTGGTGAAGCGCAATGCGCGTCCGAAGGTGTTCCAACTCATAGCCGCCCAATTCGCCAATCTCGCCGCGTTTGTCCACCTTTGGCTGCGCGTCTGTTCTGGTTGCATGGCTACCGTTACTTCCACCCGTCCACCCGGATTGTGTCCCGGTAGGCTTCGGGTGGAAGGGTGGAGGGCGCAGGCGGCTCGGTTCATCGCGCGTGACGCACGCTTGGAGCGGCTGGAACACAGTCTAGAAGAAGAAAAGCAATCGATCACCGGTGCTCCCATTGATCGGAAATTCCGATTAAGCGTGAAAGGTGCGAAGAGCGGGGCGGTTTGCATGGGCAGGTTTATAGCGATCGCCCCTGAGGTAGGAAAATGGGGTTTGTTGTTCCGCAGCACATCCGTGCTGCGATATCCTCGCGGCTTGCGGACAAGTCCGCGCCGCTGCGGGCGGGCAGTCGCCCTTGCGGTCGGCTGATCGCCGACCGTGCTCCGCGACCAAGCCGCTGCGACCGGCCTGGAATGGTTCGGCGAGCGACCAGCGAGCCGCAAGCGCGACCGCGCGTCGGCCGATAGGCCGGAAGCCTGAGTGAGCGGACGCGAACAGCCGGCGCTGGAGGCCAAACAAAAAACCGGCGCTTGCGCAAAACAAACAACTTCCTCTGGTCAAAGCCGCGCGGTTAAGGCAGGAACAAACCATGTCCAAGGGAACACGAATATGATCGCGAAATTATCCGGACGCCTCGATGAAACGGGCGAGGATTGGGCCATCGTCGATGTTCAGGGCGTGGGCTATTTGGTCCATTGCTCCACGAAAACGCTCGCCGCGATGGGCGAGGTGGGCGAGGCCTGCACGATCCACACCGATTTGCAGGTATCCGAGAACGATATGCGCCTGCTTGGCTTTGCCGAAAGCGCAGAGCGCGATTGGTTCCGCTTGCTCACCACCGTTCAAGGGGTGGGCAGCAAAGTGGCACTGGCGATCCTTTCTGCCCTGTCGACCGGCGAAGTGCGCGATGCCTGCGCAGGCGGCGATGCGGCCACAGTCGCGCGGGCGCAGGGCGTGGGGCCAAAGCTGGCAAGTCGGATCGTTAACGAGCTGAAAGATAAGGCCGGCGCGCTGCCCGGCGGTGGGATTGCGGGAGCGCCGGTTGGTGCGGTCTCACAAGCAGGCGGCGCAAGCGCGGACGCGGTGAGCGCGCTGGAGAACCTCGGCTTCAAACCAGCGGTCGCGGCGCAGGCTGTGGCCCGCGCGCAAAGCGAGCTGGGCGAGGATGCAAAGGAAGGCGATCTGATCCGGGTGGCACTGAAGAAGGCGGCGGGGTGATGGAGGAGTCGACCAAGCTACCGTTCATCGTGATCGGTGGCGCGTATTCTGCCGCGATCATGGTCCTATTTCTCAAACTTGGCGCGTTTGATGAACCCTTGGATTTGTTATCTATCGCATTCATCGTAGGTCTGGGATTTTGGGTGATTTTGCCGATTGGAATTGGCATTTGGTTAGGCCGTAAATTCGCTACGGAATGGGTTACCATTCTCTTGTACTCCGCCGTGATCTTGGTCGCAGCATTGGGCTACTATCTACAATGGACAGGTTTGTTTTCAGTCGAACCCGATCCGTTAAATGCGATCGTGATGCTTATCGTCCCAGCTATGCAATGGCTGGCTGTGGGGATTTTGTTCTGCGTTGCATATTGTTTGGACCGTTATGTCACGAAGTCTTGATCATCCGTTCCAGAATTTTCAAGTTCGCCATCTTGCGTATGGTTGTACCGACCAAGCTTCGCTTTCAACTTTTTTGCAAGGGCAATGGCCCCCGGATCAAGCCCGGGGTGACGATAATGGAAGAGTTGCCACATCACCTCCCTGTCATCCTGAACTTGTTTCAGGATCCATCACCATCACCATCACCATCACCATCGCCACGCAGAGGCAAAGGCTCAAAGCCCAGATCAACCGCCAAGTCTCGGCAATGCGGGTTGGCATCCTCGATCAGATTGATCTTCCATTGGCGGCGCCAGTTTTTGATCTGTTTCTCGCGGGTGATGGCACCGTCCATTGCGCCGAAGACCTCAAAATGAACCAATCGGTGAACCGCATATTGGCTGGTGAAGCCTCCAGTGATTCCCTCGCGGTGCTGCCAAAGGCGCGCGGGCAGGTCAGAGGTAACACCCGTGTACAGCGTGCCTCGGTATCCGCTTGCCAGAATGTAGACACAGGGTTGGATATCGCGCTTCACAAGGTGCCTTGTGACGGGCGATGGATGCTGAAACAAGTTCAGCATGACGGCCCGAACTCTGTGCACTCAATATGACCACCAAAGGAACACTCATGCTTTGCTCCAGCAAAACGGCTATACGGTGAATCCGTTTTGACGCAGGACAATGACCTTCGCCCTGGATTGAACATCCCGCGCTGGCTCTTGCCATTGCTGGCGGGCGTGGTGGTGGTCGCCTTTATCCTCGGCGCGAGCGGCGCGGTTGAAATCTCTGGCAAAAGCGAGTGCGAGGAGGCAGGGGGCACATTGCTTGACGGGCCGGGCGTGCGCGACTGCATCATGCCACAGGAAGAGGAGGGCGCATGACCGAAGAGACACCGATCCATTCGCCTGACCGGCAGCCGGACGATCCGGATGCGGCGCTGCGCCCCAAATCGCTTAAGGAGTTTATCGGCCAAGAGGCCGCGCGCGATAATTTGCGCGTGTTCATCGAAAGCGCGAAATCGCGCGGTGAGGCGATGGACCACACGTTGTTCTTTGGCCCTCCGGGGCTGGGTAAGACCACGCTGGCGCAGATCGTCGCTAATGAGCTTGGCGTGGGTTTCCGTGCGACCTCTGGGCCGGTAATTGCAAAGGCCGGCGATCTCGCCGCGCTGCTCACGAATCTAGAGCCGCATGATGTTCTGTTCATTGACGAAATTCACCGGCTGAACCCGGTCGTCGAGGAAGTGCTCTATCCGGCAATGGAGGACCGCGCACTCGATCTGATCATTGGAGAGGGGCCGTCTGCCCGCAGCGTGCGGATCGACTTGCCGCCGTTCACTTTGATCGGTGCGACCACGCGCCAAGGCTTGCTGACGACGCCTTTGCGCGATCGGTTTGGCATTCCGGTTCGGCTCAATTTCTACACCCATGATGAGCTGGATCAGGTGGTGACGCGCGGGGCGCGGCTGCTGGGTCTGAACATTGATAAACAGGGCGCGCGTGAGATCGCTCGCCGATCGCGTGGGACGCCTCGGGTGGCTGGCCGCTTGCTACGCCGTGTGCGCGATTTTGCCCATGTCGCGGGCGAGGGCACGGTGACGCGCGCGGGCGCGGACAATGCGCTCACCCGGCTGGAGATTGACCGGCTGGGCCTGGATGCGATGGACCGGCGCTATCTCACCATGATTGCAACCACTTATAAGGGTGGTCCGGTGGGGGTGGAGACGCTGGCGGCGGGTCTCGCAGAGCCGCGCGACACGGTGGAGGATGTGGTCGAACCATATCTGATCCAGCTTGGCCTGCTGGCGCGGACAGCGCGCGGCCGGGTGCTCAATGATGGCGGGTGGGAACATCTGGAAATGACCCCGCCAGCGCCCACGGCTGCGAATCGGGCTAGCGGCGATGGCCAGCCCAGCATGTTTGGCGAAGGCGATTAAGCGCGTCAGGCTAACTCAGCGGCTTACTTAGTCCGCATATTCGGTGTCAAACTGGGACAGGCCCTCTGAAAAACCACGCTTTTGGCGGGATTTTCAGCGTTAGCCGCTGTGATTCATGGTTAACCGCGTTGTGCACGGCCCTGCCCAAGCATCATGAGAAGATTGGATTTGGTGAAGGAGCGGATGGGCCGCCTCTTAACCGCCCACGCAAATGCAAGGTTCGTAACTCATGTCGATCAAACTGGCCGCAGCTAAGCTATCAGCCACCGCCGCAGGGCTCGCCCTGATGACCGGGGGCGCCGTGCGAGTGGCAGAGCCGATGAACACGGATGATCCGCAGTTCACCACCAATATTGATGGGAAGCTGGTCGAAACCCGCACCCGTCTGGTGAAGGGCGAGCCGCAACTGATCAAGACACGCACGCGTCAACTGCCTCCACCGGAGCAGCGCCGCTCAGCGTATCGTAGAGCGCACGATTGAGTGCCAGCCAGAACAGTCTGGCTTTGGTGGTCCGAACGCTGCATCAGGCGCTGGTGCAGTCGCTGGCGCTGGTGCAGGCCGCATTGTGCAGACTTATTTCGATCCAGCTGAGTGCCCGCCCATCGCTCAGGTTGCTTACGCTCCAGCGCCGCTTCCACCCTTGCCGCCAATTCGCGGCGGGGGCAGCGCGGCTCCGATTGTAATCGGCGGCAGCGGCGGCTTTGGTGGTTTCGGCGGCGGCTTTATTGGCGGCGGGTTCTTCGGCGGCGGCGGTTCGTCGAGCGGTGATGTCTCTGTGGTCAGCACTACGACTTCTGGCGGCGGCACGACCAGCGATGGCGTTTCATCCTCTGGCGACATCATTATTGATATCGACAATTCAACCTCGACCACATCGTCTTCGGGCGTGGTTACCTCAACCAGCTCTAGCGGTGAGATCACCTCGTCTACCGGCGCGGTTTCGACCTCGACGTCTAGCTCTTCGGGCAATGTGTCTTCTTCGACCGGTCAGGTCAGCACATCGACCGGACAGGTGAGCTCTTCTACGGGTCAAGTGAGCAGCTCTACTGGTCAGGTGTCGAGTTCAACCGGCCAGGTTTCAAGCTCTTCTGGCAATGTTTCGTCGTCATCGGGCAATGTTTCGTCGTCGTCGGGCAACGTTTCAAGCTCGTCTGGGAATGTTTCGAGTTCATCCTCGTCATCGTCGAGTTCTTCGAGCTCTTCCAGCTCGTCTTCGTCTTCTTCCAGCAGCTCATCCGGCGGCGGTAACACCTCCACTGGCGGCAACACTTCGACTGGTGGCAACACTTCAACTGGAGGGATGACTTCAAGCGGCGGTTCGAGCAGTGGCTCCTCCTCAGGTTCGTCTTCGGGCAGTTCGTCCGGATCGTCCTCTGGTGGCAGCAGCTCAGGCAGCTCGTCTGGTTCGAGCAGTGGCTCTTCATCGGGTTCATCTTCGGGCGGTTCCAGCGGCGGTAGCAGCTCAGGCAGCTCGTCTGGCTCGAGCAGCGGCTCTTCATCAGGTTCGTCATCAGGCGGTTCCAGCAGTGGCAGCTCTGGCGGCGGAAGTGGCTCTTCGACAACAACCGGGGGCATGACCTCAACCGGTGGCAGCTCAGGCGGATCATCGTCCAGCTCTTCCTCCAGCTCGTCTTCTTCGTCGAGCAGTTCGTCTTCATCGGGCGGCAGCAATGGCGGCTCTAGCGGCTCCAGCTCTGGCTCGTCTTCAGGTAGCTCATCCGGTTCATCGTCAGGTGGCAGCAGCTCCGGCGGCGCATCGTCCAGCTCCTCGTCTTCGGGCAGCAGCTCTTCATCGAGCAGCTCATCCTCATCCGGCGGCAGCACGACGTCTGGCATGTCGACCAGCGGCGGCAGCACCTCGGGTGATATGACCAGCAGCACCAGCTCTTCGTCGGGCAGCTCGTCTTCGTCGTCGAGTTCTTCAGGCTCCAGCTCTGGCTCGTCATCGGGCGGCTCAACCAGTTCAAGCAGCAGCTCTTCGAGCTCGTCATCGTCTTCGTCGAGCTCCAGCAGCTCTTCGGGCGGCACCAGCAGCGGCACAGAAGTCCCTGCACCGCCGATGACAGTACTGTTTGGCTTGGCGGCAGCCGCGATCCTGGGCCGCAAGAAGTTTCGGATTAAGCGCGGCGGCTAAGCCTCGCTATTGAGCCTTCGCGCTCACACGATCTCCTGATGAAAAGGGCGGTTCCGCGTTGGGGCCGCCCTTTTTCATTACGGGGTGGCTTGCTCTGGGATTGGCTGAAGCTGCGCAAACATCGGCTCGCCCGTCCATGGAACGTCCGCGATCGGCATCACGCCGTCCAACTCCCACACGTTGTCATAGCCATAGCCGACCAGATTGATGAAGGTCGGGATGTTGAGTGCGAGCGGCGCTGCCTTCAGGCCGATTGGTTCGACATTATCGCTAAAGTTGTTGTTGCAATAGATGTAGATCGGACGATCACGGTTTTCGCCGATCACCTTGGCCAATTTCTCCTCGGTAAAATCCGAAAACGGCAGGTTCACTGCGCCTTCAATATGGCCAAGCCGGAACGCTTCGGCAGATCTGGTGTCGAGCAATAGGGCACCATCGGCGAGCGCTTGCTTCAGAAACTCATCCTTGGGCAGAAGGCGCCGCTCTCGCAGCTCAGCAACTTCTGCTGTGAGCGCGGCAAAAGCGGGAAAGTCGATTTGTGGAGATGAACTCTCCAACACGTCGGGCTGCGGCTGCGTTTGATCTTGGGCCGAGGCACCTGCCGTGGCCACCAGTGCAAGCATTGGTGCAGTCATCAGAAACAGTCGCATGAAATCATCCTCCCAGAAGCATTTCTGGAAAACTGCGCTCACGCGGCTGACTTTATCGTGAATGGCGATGATGCGGCCGGTTTGCGGTCGGCCAAACCCTAGAGGTTACGGCGTCGTCTCTGGCTTGTTCGCCTCACGCCAGGCGATGATGCCGCCGCCCAAATGCTGGGCTGGTTCGCCAGTGTGCGCCGCGAGCTTTTCGGCTGCAATCCGCGACCGGCGACCCGAACGACAGTAAAGCACGACTTCCTGGATGTCGTGCTGATCGAGCTTAGCAGGATCAAAATCATCGAGCATGATGTGTTCTGCGCCGGGTATCATGCCCTCAGCCACCTCCTCGGCGGTGCGTACATCTATGAGGCGGAGATGGCCGCTTTCCATGAAGATGGCGAGTTCCTCGACGCTGAGGTCGACCACAGCAGTTTCCGGGGCTGCATCGGTTGCGGCCTCGGCGCTCGCATTTTCCGTTGCTGCATCCGCCGCCTGTTCTGATGCCTCAGATGTGCAAGCAGCAAGGCACAGGCTCGCCGCCATGATCGAAATCATTGCTGTGCGAGCCTGCGCGTTTGCTTTCTTAGCTTGCGAGTTTGCGCAGAACGTAATGGAGGATGCCGCCGTTGCGGTAATATTCCATCTCGTTCGCGGTATCGATCCGGCACAGCGCGGTGAAGCTGAAGGTACTGCCATCGGCGCGTGTCACGTCGATTGTCACGTCCTGGCCCGGGGTCAGATCGGCC
Organism: Erythrobacter sp. SN6-5; assembly: GCF_057364945.1. NCBI lineage: Bacteria > Pseudomonadati > Pseudomonadota > Alphaproteobacteria > Sphingomonadales > Erythrobacteraceae > Erythrobacter > Erythrobacter sp. SN6-5. The sequence goes on along the minus strand of NZ_CP200282.1, from coordinate 443,408 downwards.
AGACCGCGAATGCTGAAGCTGTCGTCTGAGCCAAGGCCCAGGCTCTTGCGCGTGTCGCCGTCCTTAAACTGCAGCGGCAGAACGCCCATGCCGACAAGGTTCGAACGGTGGATCCGCTCAAAGCTCTCGACGATCACAGCGCGCACGCCGAGCAGGATGGTGCCCTTTGCCGCCCAATCGCGTGAAGAGCCGGTGCCATATTCCTTGCCGCCGACCACGATCAGCGGAGTGCCGTCCGCCTTGTGCTTCATGGCGGCATCGTAAATCGGCATTTGCTCGCTGTTGTAGGTGGTCTCGCCGCCTTCGACGCCCGGGACCATCTCGTTCTTGATGCGGATGTTGGCGAAGGTGCCGCGCATCATCACATCGTGGTTGCCGCGGCGTGAGCCGTAGGAGTTGAAGTCTTTCTTCGCGACCTGATTGCTGTTGAGATAGGAGCCAGCGGGGCTGTCTTCCTTGATCGCGCCAGCGGGCGAAATGTGATCGGTGGTGACCGAGTCGCCGAGGATCGCGAGCGGTTTTGCCCCTTCGATATCGGTGATTGGCGCAGGTTCCATGCCCATGCCTTCGAAGTATGGCGGGTTGGCGACATAGGTGCTGCCCGCGCGCCATTGATAGGTGTCGGATGGCTCAACTGTGATTGCCTGCCAGTGCTCATCGCCGTCATAGACGTTGGCATAGCGGTTTTCGAACATCGAACGGTCGATATTGGCCGCGCGGTGCTCGGCAATTTCCGCATTGCTTGGCCACAGATCGGCCAGCATCACATCATTGCCATCCTGATCCTGGCCCAGCGGGGTGGCGGTGATGTCTTCAGTTACCGTGCCTTTCAGTGCATAGGCGACGACCAGCGGCGGCGATGCGAGGAAGTTGGCGCGCACATCTTGCGAAACGCGGCCTTCGAAATTGCGGTTACCCGACAGGACAGAGGCCGCGACAATGTCATTGCCGTTGATCGCCGCGCTGATTGGCGCAGCGAGCGGGCCAGAGTTACCGATGCAGGTGGTGCAGCCATAGCCGACGAGGTCAAAGCCGATGGCATCGAGATCATCTTGCAGGCCAGATTTGACCAGATAGTCTGTCACAACTTGGCTGCCCGGTGCGAGGCTGGTCTTCACCCAAGGCTTAGGCAGCATGCCGCGCTCATTCGCCTTTTTCGCGACGAGGCCAGCGGCGATCAGCACGTCCGGGTTGGATGTGTTGGTGCAGCTGGTGATCGCGGCGATCACGACGTCGCCGTCGCCAATATCGTGGTCTTTGCCGTCAACACCGACGCGAACCGGCGCGTCTTTCTTATACGTGGTCTTGAGGTCGCCATTGAACAGCTCGTCAACCTCAGGAAGGATGACCTTGTCCTGCGGACGCTTCGGCCCGGCCAGGCTTGGCACCACCGAACCCATGTCGAGCGAGAGCGTATTGGTGAACACTGGCTCATTCGCCGGGTCGAACCACATGCCTTGCTCTTTCGAATAGGCTTCAACCAGAGCGATGTTTTCTTCTGAGCGGCCGGTGAGCCGCATGTAGTCGAGCGTTTTGTCGTCGATCCCGAAGAAGCCGCAGGTCGCGCCATATTCCGGCGCCATATTGGCGATGGTCGCGCGGTCAGCGAGTGTGAGGTTGGCAACGCCCGGACCGTAGAATTCAACAAAGCGGCCAACCACGCCCACTTCGCGCAGCATTTGCACGCAGGTGAGCACCAGGTCGGTGGCGGTGATGCCTTCGGCCATGCGGCCTTCCAGCTTAAATCCGACGACCTCCGGGATCAGCATGGAGATCGGCTGACCGAGCATAGCGGCCTCTGCTTCGATCCCGCCAACGCCCCAGCCGAGCACGCCCAGGCCGTTGATCATGGTGGTGTGGCTGTCGGTGCCAACGCACGTGTCAGGATAGGCGACCATCGCGCCGCTGGTATCCTTGCTCGACCATACGCCTTGGGCGATATGCTCCAGGTTCACCTGGTGGCAAATGCCCGTGCCGGGAGGAACCGCAGAGAAGTTCTCAAAGCTCTTCGAACCCCATTTGAGGAAGTCATAACGCTCCGCATTACGCTCATATTCGAGTGCCATGTTGGCTTCCATCGCTTGTGGATGGCCAAACTCATCGACCATAACCGAGTGATCGATCACGAGATTGACGGGAACCTGCGGATTGATCTTGGCGGTGTCGCCGCCCAGTTCTTTGATCGCATCCCGCATCGCGGCGAGGTCCACCACGCACGGCACGCCAGTGAAATCTTGCAACAGCACGCGGGCCGGGCGGTATTGGATCTCATTACCGGTGACCGGGTTGTTCTGCCAGTCGACAATCGCCTGCGCATGCTCGCGGCCAACGGTGAAGCCCTCATCTTCAAAGCGCAGCATGTTCTCCAGCAGCACTTTTAAAGAAATCGGCAGCTTGGAGACGTCGCCCAATTGCTCGGCCGCTTTCGCGAGCGAATAATAAGCGTATTCAGTGCCGCCAACATTGAGGGTTGAGCGGGTTGCGAGCGTGTCCTTGCCGACCTGTGTCATCGAGGCGTTTCTTCCTTGTCTGTGGTGTGTTCCGGGCGGTTTCCGCGCCGGAGAAATGTCTGCTGGATCACCTGCTAGACCTTGGCCGCTAGGTCAAGTGCGGCGTGGCCCCTGCAATCACGCCAATTCAGATTTTACAATAGTTAACTTTCCGAATCTCGAGCTTCGGTGCAAAAGCGTTTTCGCAGCAGGGACGCGATAAAAATGAATAGAAACGCGCAGTCGCACAAAGCGAAAATCAACAGCTTACGCGCCGGATTATTGGGCGCAGTGATGATGGTCATTGCTTGTTTTGGGGCTGCCATCGCCTTTTCGGGGGAACAGGCGGAGGCACCACAGGGGTACTCGGCGGCGTTGGTCCAATTGGGGGCAACCAATAGCCCTCGGGTCGCAGCTGGAAACGAACCGTAGAGTTCATAACCGGCTTTACCAAGGGGGTTGGTCGGATCGGCGTTTGCGCGCTGATCCGGCCTTTTTTGTGTTCGCTATGACGGTGGCCGTGATGGTGATTATACCCGCAACTACACTCATCTGTGGCGCGCAATTGCGTTAAATTTGCATTCATAATAAAAGACTTAGCGCGCAGTGGCTATTGTGCGGGGGAGATATGCAAATGACACGAGTTTTTCGATCGCTTGTTTTGGGCACGGCGTTGATCGCTGCGACTGGTTGCACCACAGTCATGGACGAAACGGTCGGCCTGATTGGTAGTGCAATTGGGCCGCGAGCCGATAAAACGGCAGATGGATCTTATGCCCTGCCGACCTTTAGCATCCCCGATGATGGTACGCGCTTTTCGGCCAAATCAGCGGCAGAGGCGCACAACAGCCTGGCCCGCATGGTCACTGGCATGAACAAGAGCGAGCGGCAGTATTTTGCTCGGGTGTTCGGTTCGCTTGGATATTATCATGGATGCAAGGATCGTGGCCGCCGTAGCTATGTAAAGAACGCCTTCGCCAATCCCCGGCAGTACGGGATTTGCAACATGAGCACCTTCTATGACGACTCAAAGTGGGTGTCGCTCAATCTGATCTACCGCGGCTTAGCCCGATTCTGAAGTCGTTCGCACGGTCCAGCGGCGCTATCTGCTGGGCGGTGCGCCGATTGGTGAGCCCTATAATGTTGGCTATGGTTCGGCGACAGCGTGGAACCGCTGGATCGAATGGTCCGGTCATCGGCTGGACGGTATGACCCGGACAGAGATCGTGGCGTTCTTCCTCGACAAGACCAATGGCCGCTTCGGCAATCAGCAGCAGCTTAGCCAGCGGCCCTATCCGGTGCAGGGCAGCTAGCTGGCCTCAAAAGGTTTCGCTTGCACTGCTGCTTGGCGAAACCGGCTGCGTCTTGCGTGTCGCGAGCCAGCATCCTGCGATAATCAGCGCAGTGCCGGCGAGCGTCGTCAGCGTCACTTCCTCGCGGAAGAATAGCCAGCCGAGCACGCTGGCCCAGAGAAATCCGGAATATTCAATCGGCACCAGCGCCTGCGCCTCCGCCCGGGCATAGGCCCAGGCAATCGCCATTGCGCCGGTGACGGTGAAGGCACTGGCAATCGCAATGGACCCGACCGCGCTTGGATCTGGTGTGGACCATAGGAATGGCGCGAAGATGAGCAGCACCAGCCCGCCGACCCCGCTGTGAAAGGTGGCCACTTCGACCGGCCCGGCAACCTGCGACTGGCGGCGAATGACGATGAAATTATAGGCGTAGAGCAAGGCGGAGAATATCAGCGAGATCAGCCCGAGGATGAGATCATTGCTCATTTCCGCGCGCCCAAACTGTCCGCCGATAATCACAATCGCGCCGATAAAGCCGATGATGCTGGCATAGATCGCTTGCGGCTGGATTTCCTCACCCAGCAGTGCGCGCGCAAAATACAGCGCAATCAGCGGCGAGATAAAGCTAATAGCAATCGCTTCTGCTAGCGGCATTTTCGTGAGCGCATAGAAGAAGCTGAGCGCCATAAAGGCGGAGATGATCCCGCGCTCCAAATGCAGCTTCATCACGGTGCGCTCTGGCCACCGCGCTGCGCCCTTCCTCAGCATCGGGACCAGCCAAAATGGCGCAATCATTGCCGCCCCGATCAGCGCGCGCAGCAAGGTGGCGGTATAGGCCCCGGCGGCAAGTGCCGCGCCCTTCATAAAGGCATCCATCAAGGACAGCAGCCCGACCCCGGCAAAAGCGGCCAAAAAAGGCAAAAGACGGTGGGAGCTATGCATTGCGGCATCCCCTAATGGCGCATCGGCGGCGCGTCACTTGGAAACTCGCGTGGAGGTCTACGTTCGCATGGCTCCGCTAGGGCGATTGCACACGGGCTGTCCCCGCGCCTCTCGTTAATTTGTGTAAACTCCAGCGATTCAGCCAAGCGAAAGGGCATATCGCATAAACATCCGCTTGAATCGGGGGGCTTCAGAGCCTTATAACTATGGTTACTGCGCCGTCACCGGGCGGCGCGTATTGGGATGCTAGAGACATTTATGCGTAATTTCCTCAGCAAATTTGCCGCTGGAGCAGCACTTTCAGCGATCGCTTTTGGCGGCGCCTCCGCGCAGCAGGCCGAGCCTGCTGACCTGCTTGCTGATGCGCAGGCTGAACCAGCCGCTGAAACGCAAACTCCCCCTCAAGAGACAGCGCAGGAGCAATCTGGCAGCTTTGAAGAGGCTTTTCCGGGCAGCGTTTCCGCGCCCGTCGTTCAAGGCGATCTCGATCCCACGCCAAAGCCGAATATTCAGGCTTGGACGGCTGAAAACGCCGCTGCTCTGATCGCGGTGATCGAAGGCATTGCCAGCGAAGGCCTCGATCCGGCGGATTATGATCTGCAAGCGCTGAAAGTTTCGCAGGCTTCCGGTCCATCGGCAGAGCTCGACATGCTGGCGTCCAAAAATTTCCGCTGGCTGGTGGAAGATATGCGTGATGGCCGCACGCCGATGGATGCGCGCAAACAATGGTTTGTGGTTGACCCAGACCGCGACACCTATCGCACCGCAGACCTGCTGGAAAAAGCCGTTCAGACCGGCGATATCGCGGGCACTCTGGCGCAACTTGCGCCGACCCATCCCGATTATGCGCGGCTGAAGGAAGAGCTAGCCAAGACACCGGCGAGCGAACCCGCCAAACGCAAGCTGATCCGCGCGAATATGGACCGCTGGCGCTGGCTCGCCCGCGATCTGGGCAAGCAATATCTGATCACCAATGTGCCGGAATATCAGCTGCGCCTGACGGTGAACGATAAGATTATTTCCACCTATCGCACCGTCGTGGGCAAGCCGGGCCGCACCGCGACCCCGCAGCTGGCCGAGATGGTTTCAGGCGTGGTGTTCAACCCGACCTGGACCGTGCCGCAATCAATCGTGAAGGGCGAAGGGCTGGGCAATAAGGTGCTGAGCAACCCTGCCTGGGCACGGCGCAATGGCTATAAGGCGACCAAGAATTCAAACGGATGGATCACCGTGGTTCAGCAGCCCGGGCCAGGCAATTCGCTGGGCCGGATGAAGTTGGAAATGCCAAATCGCCACGCGATCTTCTTCCACGATACGCCATCGCGGCATCTGTTTAAGAACGCTAATCGCGCGCTGAGCCATGGCTGTATCCGCACCGAGCGGGCGTTGGAGCTGGCGATTACGATGGCGATCCTGGGCAAGGGCGCGAGCAAGGAAAGGGCGGTCGAGATCGCGACCTCGGGCAAATACACCAAGGTTCCGATCAAGAAGGAAATGCCCGCCTACATCACCTATTTCACGATGGCGTCCGACATCGAAGGCAACATGTCGACCTTCAAGGATATTTATGGACGGGATAAGCCGGTGCTCGCGAGCCTGGACAAGCCGCGCGTCGACAATCGCACCAATGTGAGCGACGATGAGGTTATTGTGATTGAGGACGATCCGCGCGTTGGGGGGTAGGCGCTAGCGGTTAGCTAGCCCACTGGCTCAATTGCCGCGCGGCGACGACCGATTGGCGATACAATAGGCTGGCTGGAATGGCGTAGCATAGCAGCGCTGCCAGCCAATACTGGCTCTCCGCTTCCTGCAAAGAGAAGTCCCCTCCTGCCATTAGGTAAGACGCAGCAATCGCTGTGAGCGTTGCGGCGGCGACGGAAATCCATGCGGCTGTGGGTTTTTCGATGTTGTCTCGCAGCAGCGCGGCAATGGGCACGCCGACCACGGTGATATAGAATGCACAGAATGCTGTGCCGATCATGATCCCGAAAAACATCATGAGGAAGAAGCTGACCAAAATCGATCCGATGGACAGAAAACTGAGTTCGAATTGCGGGGTAAATCCCGAAATGACGACGTAAATCCACAGGCACAATGAACCGCAGGCAGCAGCTTGAAGGCTGGCTGGCAAAACTCCGCTGAGCGCTGATCCAATATTGAGCTCAAGCCCAGCATGGCTCGGTCGATAAGACACCGTCTTAGAACGATCCCGGGGCGTAGCGCTGAACATCGCCAGGCCGCGCTGGCTGCAGTGGTTCGAGCTGAGGACGCTGCGCGATGCTGCCATCCTCGTTCAGGCCCAGGCTGTCGGCAAACAGCAAACGCCCGCCAGACAGGTTGAGCAGGGCAATACGGAATTGCTCCTCGCCCAGCGCAAAGCAGCCATTGGAACGGCCCAGCAAGCCCCAGCGGTCAATATGCGAAGGCTCTGCATATTTGGCGCGGTGCATCACGATATAGCGGCGCAGGGCCGCATCATTGGTTGGGTCGAGCCCGCCCAGCCGCACGGATGTGCCATAGCGCCCGACATACCATTCCCACGTCACATAGGCACCGCGGCTGGTCGCGTGGGAGCCTTCGACATTGGAATAATTGTTGAGCCAGCCGTCATGCTCTGGATCAGAGCCGGTGCCGTGGCTGACGTGATAGCTTTGCACCTCTTGACGGTCCAAGTTAACGAAGTGAAACCGCCGCTGGGCCGAGTGCACGCCGAAATCAGCAATGCCCACGATGTCGCGTTTCCAGATCGCCGCGCCCGCCCGGTTCAGCTCACGCTGGGCAATATCGAACAGCTTGCGGTCGCGCACAGAGCCTTTGATCGGCTGCGCCGCGAGCGTCGCTGGCAATGCAGGTGCAGCCAAGGCCGCGCCTGCGACAAGGCCAGTTTTGAGAAGATCGCGCCGTTTCATCATCCCTAAACTACTAGCGCAAATCTATCCTTTTCGTGAACAAAAAATCACATCAATTTTGGGGTGAGTTTTAGGTCTCGTTTTTCATGCCCGAGGTTTCGCGCGTCGGGGCGGCGTTGTGCTCGGCAAAGGCCTTCATCCCCAACGCCATGATCCCCGGCATGCATTCCTTCACGACCGAGCCAATGTCGGCAATCGCGGCGAGTTTTGGGCTGCCTTCCGCCATCATTTTGGCCACCGCCGGGCCGGTCGGGTGCAGGCGGCTGCGCGCGTTAAACGCATTGGTTTTTTCGTTTTGTGACAGCAGCCCGGTGCTGCGCAAATTGGCAAGAAACGCGGCCGGATAGGTGCTCGGCGTGTCAGTCAGCGGAGCAGGCGGGGTTAGAGCGTTTTTCTCGTCATCGGTGTCGAAATTCGCCTCCAGGAAGGCTGCGAGCGATGCGCTATAGGGCACGAACGGGGACTGCGCCAATTGCAGGGTGATGGTGTCGCCATCGAAGAATGGGCGTTGATTGCTGCGCGCGTCAAACGGCACAGCCGACGCAGTGCAATCGATAAACATGGTGCGTGCTGGCACGTCCACGCCCTCGCTCGCAAAGTGCATCTTGCCCGGCTCAATGCGCGTGACCCGGCCCTGGCGATAGACTTGCTGAATGCCGCGCAGCATCTCAATCTCACCTTCAGAGATCACTGCAAAGTGGAACATTTCCGGCTTGGTCTCTGGATCGATCCGCAGCATCAGACCCTCTTCGCCCAGCTTTGCGAACATTTCATCACCGTTTTCGGAGGCTGCGGCGGCGCGCATTTGCCTCCGCTGGAAATCAACCAGGCGGTCGAGGTGATGCTCCGCCGGTTGCAGGAACTTGCGGTTGAACATCCAGCTGTCGCGTGGGCGCACCCAGCCGATCCGGTCCGCCGCAACGCCCGCCTCCAGCAACCAGACGGCGGTGTCCATCGCGGTCTTGCCTGCGCCCAGGATCACGAAATGCTCAGGCAGATTATCCGCCCCCTTCCAAAGGCTCGGCAGCTCACCTGGAATGCTGAAGGGTGTGCCATCGGCGATTTCATAAGCGGGCTTATGCGTGGAGGGGACCGAGGTCTGGAAATAGGTGCCATCCACCAGTTTGCGCCGGACATTCACCTGCCGGGTTTCGCCCGACAAAATGCCTTTGACCTTATGGCCCTCATGATACTCGCTCAGCGGCAGATAGGTGACCCGCCCGCTAGGCAGGAAACGTTCATTCATCAGCTGCTCGTAATAGGCCAGGATTTCCGCATGCTTGGCGAGCGGATACATGCCCGCATTATGCCCATGTGCATCAACCCGGTTGGTGCACAGCTCCACCGAATTGACTCCATAGGTGCTCGACGGCTGGTGCAGCGTCACAAAGGAATAGGCATCGTTCCAGTGTCCGCCCGGCTTTGCATGCTTGTCGACAATGGTGATGTGGCAATCAGGATCTTCGTCGAGCAGGGTGTCGGCAAACGCCATTCCCACCGCGCCAGCGCCAATAACGAGATAATCCGTTTCGAATTCGGCCATGGCTCTGGTATCCCTTGCGCTGCAATTTATTGCGGAATGCGTGGCGTCTTTTGCTGTGTCATGCAAGGCCATGCAAGCTGGGAGTGAGCGAATGAATGCGCGAATGGGGCTGGTTTTTGCCTTGGTTTCAGGGTGCTTGTTGGTGAGTGGATGCGTTGCCTCAGCTCAGCAGCGCTCCGTCGGTGCCGCCTCCGGTGGCACAGCCGCAGCCCGCGCCAGAGCCGCCGGTCGAAACGCATCCAGAACCAGAGGAAGCGGCCTATGCCGCCCCGGTGGATCTGCCCGAGCTTAGCGACCGTTCCATCGTCCGCAAGAATATGGCGGAGGGGCCATCGATCATCACGGTTGAGACGGCGGAAATCCCTGAAACGCCGACCAAGATTACGGATCAGGCAGCAGCTGAGCGGTTGTTTGGTAATTCTGGCATAACCCTGCAGTGGATCAGCTGGAAGCAGCGCGGGCCGGTGTTCATCGCGATCGATGAAGACGGGGTCTGGTGGCTGACCGGCAAGCAAGAGGGCGAGGATGGCTCGGGCTTGAAGTTGGAGGGGCGCATTTCGGAAATTGGCTCGGACTATTTCCTGTTTCAGGGCGAGATCAAGATCATCGGTTCGCCAGATGGTGAGCGCTTTTGCCGCGGGAATAAACAATGGCGTTTCGGCATAACGCAGAACCGCAAATATTGGCGTTTGCGCGAATTTGAATGGTGCGACCGGCTAACCGATTACATCGACATCTATTTTTGAGGCCGCGTGAGCGAGCGCCAGTACGCGCTATTGCGCGCTCATAACCATCTGATTATCGGCGATTTCGACCGTGCCAATCTTGGATAGATAGGATTGGCCGAGCAGCGATATGCTGAGCCCCTCTGGAATGATCACGGCGGGGATGTTGCGCCGGGTCATGCCGCCAATTTCGACCTCGTTAAGGCGCGTCGGCACGCCGTACACCGCGCCGCTTGCGCCTGCACCAATATGGCGGACTTCGCTCTCGTCCCATTGCAGGCCAGCGGCCAGCGCGTCATCCGCGGTCAGAGCGATCACGCTCGCCCCGGTGTCGACCAGCATGCGAATATCCGCGCCATCGACGTAGGCAGAGGCGTAAAAATGCCCATCCGGCTTTCGCTCCAGCACGTGCTCACCCGCAGACCATGCTGCGTTGGATTGTGATTGGGCAGAGGAAGTACCACCAAAGCGCGATGCAGACGCGCTCGTATCGCTCTCGGATGCATCCTCATCAGCAGAGGGTACAGCCAGATAGGCAAAGCCGCAGGCGGCAAGCGCAAAGACAATAAAACGTTCCATCACCACGCAGCTTAGCGGGGCGAGATTAAGCCTCTCTAAAGAGCGGCGCGCGCGCGGAAACACGCGCGTTTTCATCCGCCATCGCCAGCATGGACCGGGCGTGGCGCGCACCAATTTCCGCCTGATCATCGCCGTACCCGCCGCCCAGCGCGCTGGCCACAGGAAGGCCCCGTGACCGCGCCTCGCGCACGACATAGCGGTCCCGCATGATCAGCCCCTCGTCCGACAGCGCCAGCCGCCCGAGCTTGTCCTCTGCATGGGGATCAACGCCCGCCTGATAAAACACAAAATCGGGCGTAAACTCGGTAAAAACGCGGGGCAAATGCAGCGTCAGCGCCGCCATATAGCCATCATCGTCCACACCATCGGGCAGCGGCACATCCAGATTAGAGCGTGCCTTTCGCACCGGGAAATTCTTCTCCGCATGCAGCGACAGCGTGAAAATATCATCGCGTAGCGCGGTGAGGCTAGCGGTGCCATCGCCCTGATGCACGTCGAGATCGACGATCAATATGCGCGCCGCGTCCCCTTCCGCAATCAGGCGGTTGGAGGCGACGGCCAGATCGTTGAACACGCAGTAACCCGCGCCTGTGTTCTCCAGCGCATGGTGGCTGCCCGCGGCGCTGTTTGCGGCATATCCGTGCTCCATTGCCAGCTTCGCCGCGAGCCACGTTCCGCCATTGGTGTGAGCGACGCGGCTGGCGATGTGCGGGGTGACGGGAAAGCCGATGCGGCGTTCCTTTTCGCGCGGGACGCTGGCGGTGAAAACCTCCTCGACATAGGCCGGATCGTGCACCGCCTCCAGCCATTCGCGCGGGATCGGCAAAGGCGCATGCTCCGTGATCGCCGCGCCGCTCTCTCGCCCAAATTCCCTGAGCGCCTCCATGACGAGATAATATTTGTCGAATTTGAAGGTGCCGCGCTCTGGACGAGGGGCCATGTAGTCTGCGTGATGAACGACGTGGAGCACCCTGGCATCACTCGCGAGCCTCTTTGCTCAAGTCAATATGCGGCCATTAAGACATTGTTCATTAAGCGAATGTTCCTTTAGGATAGTTTTTGGGGAGCGTCGTAATGAAACATATTATCGCAACAATAATGGTCAGCGGAGCAGCGATTTGCCTGCCAGCGTCACAGGCGTCGGCACAATATGATGCGGCGCGGCCGGGCAGCTCGCTTTATGCTCAGCCGGTGAAAAACGATGCGGCGCAGGCCTTCATCCAATCGGGTGATGCCTATGTTCACTGGCTAACCAGCATGAAGTGTCCGGTGGAGACCTCTGGTGTGCCGCTGAATGTGCGGAGGCAATACACCATCCAGGGGCATTCGGTTGCCTGCAGTTATGGCGATGGCAAGACCATCCGAACCAGCTTCAATTTCAGGCCGTTCGACCGGGATGAGACCCCTTCGACAATGGTTGAACGTATTTCTGCCAGTATCGAAGAAGGGGGAAGATCGCGGCAAAAAGCGATGTTCAAGAAGTCAGGATGGATTTCGCCGGTGAGCCAATTGCCTGCGTTAAAGTGACCTATGATTATCAGCCCGGTAGCAGCGGAGTTAAGATTTCAGAGAGCATCATGGCATGCAATATGCTCACTTGGGCACTTTCGGTTAACTGGACTGGCCGGACGTCTGAAAAGGCGCGCGGTGACGCACTGATCGAGGATTTCCTCAAGAAACAACAGGCCACCAGACAGCATTTGCGCAGTTGCATTGCCGAGGGCAAAAAACGCCGCGAAATGCAGCCGAGCAGCGCAACGGGATTGAGCATCGCGGTGGACAGGTTCGGGTATCAGGAGAAAGGCAATCCCTGCTTCTCAGGCAATATTAGCGCGAGGGAAGGCCGCGATCCGCTGTTGATACTGGTTTGGCCTGGCAATCCGGATACGCCGACGACCCTTCATTCCGTTGCGCAAAACGGCGTCGTAAACCGCCAACCGGTGTTCCAGCTTCAGGATATGTGGGCGACTGTACCGGCAAGCGAGCGCGGGCCGGGTGGTTATGTCATGGTGAAACAGGACGCCGATGGAACCGTGTCGTCTTATGGCGGATATCTGAAGATCGTGAGCAGCGGCAGTATCTATGAAAACTACCTGAAGGTCTTGAGTGGAGAGCTGAAAGCCCAGACGAGTTCCAAGCCCAATAAGGCCGCACGGTTCAAATATCACGATCGGCTAGCTGTGATCGGCGCCGGTTGTGATTGTCATCATGACCGGCAGCCAGGCTGCTTGCCCCGCTGGTTTTGCGTCCGCGATTTCATAACGGCTTCGTCTTACTAGCGGCTCCAGGCCTCAAGCTCACCGTAAATCGCGTCTTCATCACGGCTTGCGGCGTTGCGCCAGGTTGTCGCCGTGTCCGCGTTGAGCAGCTCGCTCTCAGCCGTCAGGATCAGCACATTGGGCGTGCCGGGCAGGTCCTCAATCCCAAACCGCTGGGCAATCGCGAGATTATGGCCGTCGCCTGATTGCGGCATGCCGACATTGATGAACACCAGTTCGTATTCTGCGTCGATCAGCGCGGCGAAGCGATCGGTCTGAAGCCAGCCGGCAAGGGCGCGGCTGTCGTGGCACCAGTTTGCGCCCATCACCAGCATAACGAGTTTACCGTTTGCTGCTGCCCGTTCAAACGCAGCATCGACATCGGCGTCCACGCTCTCAGAGACGTCATAGGCCTTTGCCTCGGGATAGTCGTGCGAGGTGGACAGCGTTCCTGCCGCCATGACGCCGCCGGTCACCAACAGCCCGCCAGCCAGTCCGCCAAACAATTGTTTGATCACTCGGCAGCCTCTGGCGCTGCTTCCGCCTCGACTGCGTGCGGATCAAAGGCGGTGGCTTCGCCTGCCTCGATCTTCGCTGCCTTTTCCTCGACCAGTTTAACAATGTGTTCGAGTGTGTTCTCATCATCGATCGCATGCGCTTTCACGCCGGAGAGGTAGACCATGTGCTTGCCATTGCCGCCGCCGGTCAGGCCAATATCGGTTTCGCGCGCTTCGCCCGGGCCATTGACGACGCAGCCGAGCACGGACAGAGACATGGGCGTCTTGATGTGCTCCAGCCGCTTCTCCAGCGTCTCAACCGTGCGGATCACGTCAAAGCCCTGGCGCGAACAGCTGGGGCAGGACACGACGCGGACGCCGCGTGTGCGCAGGCCCAATGACTTGAGCATCTCATAGCCGACTTTGACCTCTTCCTCTGGCTCAGCCGACAGCGAGACGCGGATCGTGTCACCAATCCCCGCCCACAGCAGGCTGCCCATGCCGATCGAGGATTTCACTGTCCCGCCGATCAATCCGCCTGCCTCGGTAATGCCCAGGTGCAGCGGGCAATCGACGGTTTCCGCCAGACCATGATAGGCGGCCACTGCGAGAAAGACGTCGCTGGCTTTCACGGCGACTTTAAATTCGTGAAAATCGTGATCCTGCAGCAACTTGATATGATCGAGCGCGCTTTCGATCAGCGCCTCTGGGCAGGGCTCGCCATATTTTTCGAGCAGGTGCTTCTCGAGACTACCAGCGTTCACGCCAATGCGGATCGCGCAGCCATTGGCCTTGGCTGCGCGGACAACTTCACCCACGCGCTGACTGCTGCCGATGTTACCGGGGTTGATGCGCAGACAGGCGGCGCCGCCGTCGGCTGCTTCCAACGCGCGTTTGTAGTGAAAATGGATGTCGGCCACGATCGGAATGCGCGCAGCCTTGGTGATCTTGCTAAAGGCCGCGGTCGCTTCTTCTGTCGGGCAGGACACCCGGATGATGTCCGCGCCCACTTCTTCGCACCGGCGGATCTGATCGAGCGTCGCGACAGCATCTTCGGTGGGGGTATTGGTCATGGTCTGCACGGTGATCGGCGCATTGCCGCCTACCGGCACATCGCCAACCATGATTTGGCGGCATTGCCGCCGTTCGATATCGCGCCAGGGCCGTATTGAAGACATGCCTTGCGATATAGGCGCGTTGATGGGCAGGGGCAATGACGCAGGCGCGGGTTGGCTAAGGGCGCGCAAACAAAAGCGGCGGCCAACTGAACGCCGACCGCCGCTTGAATTACTGTGAGGTTTAGCCGTTACCAGCGGATCAGTGGGGGAACCACGATCCGGCCAATGACAGCCGCAATTGCCACGGGCACAACATGCCACAGGCCAAGGTGTGCGACACTGTCGACCGGGCAGGTGATGCCATAAGCGAAGGTGCCAAGTGCGCCCGCTGCTGTACCTGTCAGCCAGCCGGACCGCTCTAGCGAGACCGGTGCGCTGCGGCGCAGCCACAGGATGGACGCTAAGCCAACCAGCAATGAAGCAGACAGCGAAGCCTTGGTGCACATCCAGGCAACCGGTGTGACCAGCTCCCCATGATCATGGCTACCAGTCGTCACGCTCAGTGCCACTGTGATTGGCAGAACAGCGAGCATTGCCGCGCTCCAACCAGGGGCGTTTTCACGCTGGCCAACGCGCGGAGATCCGCCCATGACCAGAGCCAATGCGCAGGCTACGCCAAGCAATAGGACCAGGCCATTGGTGACCCAAAAGAACGAGGAGGCCTTGCCTTCGAACATGCCGAACCAGAAGTCGAACACGGCCACTGACACGGCAAAGGCAACCAGCGTGGCAAAGCCCACCAGCATCAGACCGCCTTGAGCCGTAATCCGGCGGACCGGTTCCAGATCGTCAGCTAGCCCTGCAATCATGTTTTCGCGTGTAGTGTTCATCTTAATCAGCTTTCTCAACCAGCGCGGCAAGCTTCTTCAAGCCGCGATGTATATTCACTTTAACCAGACTTTCGCTCTGGCCTGTTCTTTGGGAGGCTTCGCGGATCGAAAGCCCCTCGATTTTGACCAGTTCGATGGCCTCTGCCTGGCTTTCATTGAGGTGGCTAAACAGCCGCTCAAGACTGACCCGGGCCAGCGTCACTTCTTCGTCGCTATCCTGCACCGCATCGTCATCTTCGATTTCTTTGCTCTCGTGCTTATACACTTTGCGCAAATGATCGACCCAGCGATACCGGGCAATGGCGGCCATCCACGGCATAAACGGGCGGGTTGGATCGTAGGTTGCCCGTTTATGATGGATCGCCAGCAGCACGTCCTGCACCAGATCATCGAGCTGGGACGGTGGCACGCGCTCGGCGAAAATATCTCTCTAGCCACATCCCCGCCTCTGACAGCAGCACATTGTAGGCGGCTTTGTCGCCGTCTTGTGCCGATGCCATCAGGCGGGCAAGGGTGACTTCGTCAGCGATCACAACCCCGTCTCCCGTTACTGGCCGCGTGCTTTAGCGATCAGAGCGTCAGCGGAGAAGATACCGCCACCGCGAGAGACCAGAGCCAGCGCCAGAGCGATGATCGTAACAGCCCAGCCAAAGAAGTGATCACTGGTAGGGAATACGAATAACTGGATGACGATTGCCATGCCCATCAATGCGAGCGCTGAGAACCGAGTGAACAGTCCAAGCACCAGCAGGATCGGGAACAAAAACTCTGCATAGGTTGCCATCGGCACCGCTATGTTGGTTGGCAAAGGAAGGCCTGCAAACTCATTCTCAAAGATGAAGTATTGCACTTCACTGATCTGAAGCCACGTGCCTTCCTCGACCTTGGTTTTGTACGACCGCCAGAATACTCCGGCGAGCGCGATACGGGTGAAGAGCAGCGCAAGCCCTTCAAAGAATCGGCCAGATAACAGCCCGACCAACCGGTCATATAGTGAGATTACGCTGCTCATAAATTCCTCCTAGAATTCGCCGCGCTGCTTAGCGCTTAACCGGCTTTAGCGAACCTTTGCCTTTAGGCGTACTGATTTTAACGCAGCTGCCTTTGTCGACATAGGTCCATGCATTTCCTTGATAATCGCGGGTCGATGTACCTGCACAGCTGGTGCCTGGACCGGCAGCGCAATCATTTTTGCCTGCTTTTGAAACTCCGTAGCATTTCTCTTTGGCACCTTGCGCAGCAACCGGTGTGGATGCAAGTCCGGCTGCGATACCGGCGGTCATGGCGAGGCCAGCGAAGGTGGCGATTGACTTAGCGTTCATGATGTTTCTCCAAAAATCTTAATCGGTGTGTTGGTCCAGCTTAATGCCGGGACTGACCATGAGTTCGTGGCCCTACATGCAATGGTTACAGGTGGGCACTTTTTTCTGTTTTTCTTTGGCAGGAGGTCATTTGTTAAAGGGCAGGTGTAACGCCTGCGCCCTCACGCGCGAACACTATCCATGAAGCATGCATTGCAAGGCAGCGCCTTAAAACCCGCAGCGTAGCAATGTTTCAAAGTCTGGCGAACGCGCGCTCAACCCTAGTATGAGCGCGCGGTCGCCAAGCGGTCTGGTGCGCTTGCACGTCTGCCCATTAATCGACCCTTCAAATGGACGAGGAATGTGAGCGTACTAGACCGCTAAATTTCTGCTATAGCGGGAAGAGATATGCAAACCACACAAGAAACGATTGCGCCATTTGGCGGCTTTGGCCTGGGTCTCAGGCGTACGCATTACGAGGATTTTCTGGATCGCGGCAACGGGCGGGATGTGCCGGTCGACTTCGTTGAGGTGATCTCGGAAAACTATATGATCGAAGGCGGGCGCCAATTGCGCATTCTTGAAGCGGTGCGGGAAAAGCACCCGGTGATCATCCATGGGGTGTCGATGTCGATTGGATCGGCGGGCGGATTGGACGCCGATTATCTCGACCGCCTCAAGCAATTGGAACGCCGGATCGACCCTTTGTGGGTGTCAGACCATCTGTGCTGGACCCGCACGAGCGCACATAACAGCCATGATCTGCTACCGCTTCCACTGACCGGGGAGGCTCTCGATGCGGTCTGCGCCAATATTGATCGCGCGCAAAGTCACCTTGGCTTAGCCAATGCTGTTCGAAAACCCTTCCAGCTATCTCACATTCCCCGAGGACGAGCTGACCGAGTGGGAATTCCTGTCGGAAATGGCGCGTCGCACGGGCTGCTATCTGCTGCTCGATGTGAACAATATCTATGTCAGCAGCCAGAACCACGGATTTTCAGCCGATGACTATCTTGCTGGCCTGCCATTGGAGCGCGTTCGCCAGATCCATTTGGCCGGACATGATCCGGCAAATGAGCAGCGGGATATCATTATCGACACGCATGACCGCGAAGTGTGCGACGAGGTGTGGGCGCTTTATACCAAGGCTTTGCGCATGCTGCCGGTACCGGTCGCGACAATGATTGAACGTGATGACAATATTCCGCCGCTGCCCGAACTGCTGGCAGAGCTGGAGCGTGCGCGCGGCTTGGCTAAAGAGGCTCTGGAGCCCGTTCCTGCATGAGCGCCGCTGATCTCGCTCAGCAGCAGGCCGCCTTTATGGCGCAAGTGCTCGATGAAAACGTGCCTCTGCCCGATGGTTGGGGCAATTCACAGGCTGCCGGAATGCAGGTTTACCGGGGCAATTATCGCTCTGCCTTGATGGATGCGCTCAGCGATACGTTTGAACGGGTGAAGCATTATGTCGGCGATGGGCCCTTCGCTCAGGTCGCTGCGCATCATGCGATCACCAATCCTCCTGCCAGCTGGACGATTGATGATGCGGGTGCGGGCTTTGATGAAAGCTGCGCTCAGTTGTTCGGTAACAATCCGGAAGTGGCCGAGCTTGCCTGGCTGGAATGGACCATGCTGGGCCTGGCGACTGCAGCGGATGTTCAGCCGTTGGATGGGACAGGTTTTGGCACGGCAACGGCGCAGTTTGGCGATGCCGATTGGGGCGCGATGAAACTGATGCTTGCACCGCGTGCCGCCGCGCGCGAGGTGGCGCATGATCTCACCGTGATCTGGAACAGTCTGGGTGAAGATGGCGCAGAACTCGGCGAATTCACGCTCGAAAGCCCCGGCGGCTGCCTGGTTTGGCGCGAAGGCGAACAACCAGTTTTTGTGATGGTCGAGGCAGAGCAAGCGCGCGCGTTTTCCGCGGTTCAAAGCGGCGCTAGCTATGGCGAGATCTGCATGCTGCTAGCGGGCGACAATGCCGGTGAGCAAGACATCGCAGATGCGGCGATGCGAGCTGGCGCGATGCTGGGGCGCTGGCTCAATGACGGGCTGATCATAGGGCTCGCCTAGAGCGGCCGCTGCTTAGGTATTCGTCGCTCGCTCCGTGCCCTGAAAGATTCTGGCTCAAGCCACGGTCATGTGCTTAATGGGTCCTGACCTGAGTCAAAGGGAGAGACCATGCTTAGCGGAACCTCGATCGAACTGCGCAGCGCCAAGGCAAGCCTGACCATGCGGCTGGTCAAATTGATCATGTCGCGCAAAAGCGCTGTTTTCCCGCATGATGCCGGAGATTTTGCCTCCTATATGGCGTCGCGCAAACTCCCCGAAGACGCGCCCATGCCTAGCCAAGTTTGAGCAGCAATTTCAAATCGAGCATTGGGAGGCTGAGGGTCAGAAGCTTGTCACCTTACACCCCAAATCGGGTCCAGCGGACTGGCACATGCTTTATTTCCACGGTGGGGGATTTATCCTGCCGATGTTCAAGGAGCACTGGCCGCTAGCCGCCGAATTGATCGGTCAGGCGGGCGTTAGCATTACCTTGCCGATGTATGAGGTCGTGCCGGAAAACCATTATTCGCGTGCGGACAGGCTAGCTGATGCCGCCTTTGCCAAGCTTGCAGAAACGCATGATCCGCAAAGGATCGTGATCTGCGGCGACAGCGCTGGCGGGCACATGGCACTCAGCCTGGCTTTGCAGCTGGCGAAGGCGGGCGGTCCGCAGGCTGGTAAGCTCGCATTGTTTGCGCCGTGGCTCGATGTAACGATGGCGGATCCCGCGATGCAGGCGGTGGAGCCGCATGACATCATGCTGAAGATCGGCACCTTGCGCAGCTGCGGTGCGATGTTCGCTGACGAGCGTGATCCAGCCAGCGCTGAGTGCAGCCCGCTATATGCTGCGCCCGAGGCACTGGCGCAATTGCCGCCAACCCGCATTTTTACCGGCCTAAGCACGATCTGTTCATCATCGACAGCCGCACCTTCACACACAAGCTGTGCGATGCGGGCGTGAATGCCAAGCTTTATGAATATGAGGGCGCACCGCATGTGTTCATGGCGGTCACACCCACGCGCGAGGCGAAGGATGTGTTCGCGCTGGTTCGGCAGTTCTTGGCCGAGGCGTAGCGCGGTCGCGACGAAGGATCAGGCGCTAAAGCTCTCGCCGACCATCTGCTCGCTTAACGACCACAACCGGCCTGCATTGCCCTTATCCAGAGCATAGCTGCGCACCCCGCCCTTGGTGGATTGGTCGTCAATCTCGGCAACATGGCAATCTTCGCAGTAAAGCCCGCCTTTGCCATTCAGCTCTGGCGCGGTTGCGGCCCAGGTCTGCGTCGCAGCGCCTTGGGGGATGCTCTTAAAGGCGAAGTTCGGATCGCTGCTGGTGACCCGCTCGATCAATGCCTGCTCCTGCTCTTCGCTCAAATGCCGGCTGAGATTGGTGTTGATCCCGCCCGGATGCACGGCAAAGGCGTGGATGCCATGCGGGGCAAAGCGGTCCTCCAGACCCACGGTGAAAAGCACATTTGCTGTCTTGGATTGGCCATAGCTCAGCCATTCGTTGTAATCGCGATCTTCAAAATTGGGATCGTCCAGATCAACCGGGCCAATATGGTGGCCGCGGCTGGAGAGGTTGACGATGCGCTTGTTTGTGCCCGCTTCAACCAGCGGCATCAGCCCCTTGGTCAGCAGGAAATGGCCCAGGTGATTGGTGCCAAATTGCCGTTCGAACCCGTCCGCTGTCGCTTCTTTGGGGCAGGCCATGACGCCAGCATTGTTGATCAGCAGATCAATCTTGGCAAAGCGCCCGGTCGCCTCTGCGCTGCATGCGCGCACGCTGTCAAGCGAGCCGAGATCGCAAATGATCGTCTCCAACTGAGCGCCGGGCGTTTCTGCCACGATGCCCTGCTTCGCCGCATCAAGCTTTGCCTGATTGCGCCCAGCCAGCACAATATGAGCGCCCTTGGTCGCCATCGCCCGCGCCGTCTCCAGACCCAGGCCAGAATTGCCGCCGGTGATGAACACGGTCTTGCCGGATAGATCCACGCCGGACAGCACTTCATCCGTGGTCGATTGTACGCCAAATTTGTCCATGCTTGATCCATCCCTTTGTCACATACAATTGGGGCGCGGTAACATAGCCACCGCGCCCCGTCATGTGATTAGGCCAGCGTCCCGCAGGGGACGCCAGCAGTCGGTTTACTTGTCGAATTGCTCCAGCTTCTTGGCGGCCCATTCGCGCCCACCAAGACCGAAGGCCAGCGATGCAGCGACCGCGCCGCCGATCACCAGTGCGCCAAAGGCGATGTTCACGATGTCTTGTCCGACATTCATGTTGCTAAGACCCATGAACGTGAAGACGAGGATGGTGGCATAACGCACCACTGAACTCGCCATCGAACCGCCATCGGAACCGCCGAGCAGTTTAGCCAGCAGGTTAGCGATCAAGAAGCCAACGCCAATGATGACCGCGCCGAACACCACGTTTCCGCCCGTTCCAAGGATTTGATCAAGGATACCGGTCAGCTCTGGGAAGCCAAGAACCTTGGTCGCAGCGATTGCGAAGAACAAGATGATGGCGATTTGAGCAACCCGGGCAAACACGTCAGAGGCGTTGGTTCCTTCTGGAAGCAAGCCCATTGCGGCAATCGGACGATCAACGCCGAGGCCAGACAGCAATTCGCTGAGAATGCCGACCACGAATTTACTGATCAGGTAGCCAATGCCCAGCAACACGCCAGCGGCAATGATGTTCGGGATCGCGCCCATGATCAGGCTCAGCATTTCAGTGGCTGGGCCAGAGATGGCCGCGATGTTCAGCACCCCAAGAGCGCCGATGGCCACTGGAATAGCGATCAGGGCGTAAATGATTGTGCCCAGCGTCTTGCTAATCGTGGAATTGCCGGTGACGTTCTCTACGCCGCCTTTATTCGCCCACTTGTCGAGGTTGATCGTCTGCATGGCGGTGGTTGCGATATCGCGAACGATCCCAGCGATTAAGAGGCCGATGAACAGCAGCAAGCCTGCGCCAACGAGGTTGGGAACATAGCTCATAATATTATTGAGCAGTTCGTTGATTGGCCCCGCGACCCCATCAAGTTCTAGCACTTGAAGAATACCGAGCAGGCCGAACAGCCAGATCAGCAGCGAGACGATTTTTCCAAGCGATGTGCCGATGCTCTCACCGCTACCGGTCGCGCGTTGAAAGATGCTGACCTTGTCGACGAGTGTCGCAAAAGCCCATTTAGCCGCTTTCGCAAGCAGCCATGTGACCACCAGAATAGCGACTGCGAACGCTGCTTTTTCAAGCAGTTCCATCGCAAGCGCTTGATCGAATTGATAATTGCCAATTTGCATAGGAGATCCCCTCATTACTGAAGTTCAGCCTAGACGCCGTGTAGGTTTCTACAAAGCGAACAGTTGTAAATTTTGTTGAAGGGGGGCTGAGGATTGGGACTGGCCTATTCGCGCATGAGAGGTATGATCGCGCCTATGCAGACGACGATCACGCGCTTCGCCTTGGGTTTGTTTCTTGGTCTGGTGGCGGCAGGCCCGCTAACTGCTCCCGCCTTTGCTCAAGACCCTAACGAGCCGCGCTGGTCGCTGGCGATCCATGGCGGGGCGGGAACGCTTGATCCAGAACGGATCACGCCGGAGCTGCGGGTACAATACGAGGCCGCGCTGCAAGACGCGCTGGATCGCGGCACGCAGATTTTGAAAGACGGTGGCAGCGCGGTCGATGCGGTGAAGGCAGCAATTGTTCCGCTGGAGGATAATCCGCTGTTTAATGCTGGGCGCGGTGCGGTGTTCACCTGGGAAGGGGAGAACGAGCTCGATGCCTCAATCATGGTTGGTAACGACCGCAGCGCAGGCGCAGTGACGGGCGTCAAGGCGATCAAGAACCCTATTTTGCTGGCCGACAAAGTACGCACCGAAAGCCGCCACGTGTTCCTGAGCGGGGCGGGCGCAGAGGAATTCGCGGCCGCCAAAGGGCTGGAGACCGCCGGGCCGGAATGGTTTGCGACAGAGCATCGCCGCGAGGCTTTGGTGCGGATGAAGGCGCGTCAGCTCTCCGCGATTGATGTCGATCACAAATTTGGCACCGTTGGCGCGGTGGCGCTTGATCTGTCCGGCAATTTGGCCGCTGGCACTTCGACCGGCGGGATGACTGGCAAACGCTGGGGCCGGATCGGGGACTCCCCCATGATTGGCGCGGGCAATTATGCCGACAACCGCTCTTGCGCGGTCTCGGCCACGGGTTCTGGCGAATATTTCATCCGGGTTGGCGTGGCGAAAGAGATATGCTCGCGGCTGCGCCACCGCTTCCGCAAAGAAATTGACGCGGCGCAAGCGACCGTGCCGCTCGATACCGACGGCAACCCGACCTATATCGTGCATGCCTCTGAATTCATCTTCGACGAAGCAATCGTGCAGGAGGAAGCTGATGCCGTTATGGCCGAGGTCAAGGATTTGGGCGGGAGCGGCGGCGTGATCCTGGTGACACCGGATGGCTATGCGCTCTACAGCTTCAACACCACCGGCATGTACCGCGGGCGGGCGACCAGCGACGGCGTGAATGAAGTGGCGATTTTTGCGGGCGAATGAGGCGCGGGCCTAAGCCGCCCAGTCTCCTTTTTTAGCCGCGAGCAAAGTCGACAAGCACTTTGCCAATTTCAGCCAGCAGTGCCTCGGCGGCTGGCTCGACTCGCTGATGCGTATCCTTGGCGCGGAAATATGCGGCGAAGGCGATTGGCGCTCTGCCCGGCGGCTCGGCAAAGCCAATATCGACATACAGGCTGCCCATGCCCGGCCAGAAGGATGTGCCGGTCTTGTCGCCCGCGGCCCAGCCTTCGGGCAGGCCCGCTCGCACGCGCTTGAGCCCGGTCTGCGTGTCCACCATCCAGCGGCGCAATTGCTCGCGTTCTTCCGATGGCAGGACATTGCCATAGGTCAGCTTGGCGAGGGTGCGGGCCATGGCGAGCGGGGTTGAGGTATCGCGGACCTCACCCAACGGCACATTGTTGAGCGCTGGCTCGATCCGGTCGAGGCGGCTCGTCTCATCCCCGATACTGCGCCAGAACTGGTTGAGGGCATCTGGCCCGCCAAGCTCTCTGAGGAGTACGTTGGCCGCTGTGTTGTCGGATGTTTTCTGCGTCGCCTCGGCAAGCTCGCGCAGGCTCGCCCCTTGCTGAAGGCGCGGTGTGGTGAAGGGCGCGTAGGACAGCAGTTCTTCCTCGCTCCAGCGCACATTCCGGTCAGCATCAATCGCGCCGGAGGCGTGACGAGCCAAAACCAGCGCGGCAAGCGAGGTTTTGAATGAAGAGCAATGGCCAAACCGAGCGGAGCCATTGTGGCTGATCGACTGGCCGGTTTCGGTATCGATGATGGCCGCGCCCAATGCGCCGCCCGCGCTTGCGGCCTCGAGAATGCGCAGCCGGGCCGAAAGGCGCCCGAGCGCGCTTTGGTCAATCGGTACGCAGGCCGCCGCCGCGCTTGCCAGCATTCCCGATAGGACTGCGCGCCGCTGGGCTTTGGGTGCTCCGCCAGGATCGCCGGACCTGCTCATGCGAACTTGTTCTGTTTGCGTTTGCCAAAGCGCATATCGTTTTCCAGCTTGGCCCTCAGCTGCGCATAAAACGCCTCTAGGAATGCTCGCTCATCACCGGCGCCCGGATCCCATCCGATCTTGCCGCAAATGGTGGCGTGCACTGCCGAAATCGCCTCGCCCCTTCCATCGCGCAGCACCTGTTCCAGCGTCTGCAATTCATGTTCGCCGTAGACCGACAGCTCCTCATCGCCGAACTCATAAAGCGCCCCGGTAACGCCGCTTTGCCCGCGCGCGGCGCCCTGCGTAGAAAGCGCCTCGGCCAGCTTCGTACGCGGTGCCTCGACCACCCAAGTGCCCGCGATCACATCGCCAGCGCGCAAAGCGTCTTTGTTGAAGAATGGGAAGGCCATGAACACCATGAACCAGGCCAGACCTGCTAGCCCCGCATTGCCCATCTCGCCAGTGGGGGCGAAGATCAGGAAGACCAGCGGCATGAACAGTTCAATATCGCGCAGCAGGTTGCGCGCCAGTACGGCCTCTGCGGTTAGACGTCCGCCATCGCGTGCCGCGATGCGTATTCCGGTCGCGCGCTTGCCCAGGGTCGCGCCGCGCGGACCAAGCTCAAAGGCGAGGAAATAGCCATAGCGAGCGAGGAACAATATTAGGATGAAGACGATGACGAGGAACTCTCCAGCGCCAGAGATGCTCTCTTCCATTTCGCTTGTGACTTCGTCGAACAGGCCTCCTGCAATCCAGCCCATCAGTAGGACAAAGATCGTCAGGCCCACATAAAGCAGCACGAAATCGAGGACCAAAGCGCCGACGCGTGATCCGCGCGATGCGACCACGATTGGCACGGTTATGCCCTCCGGCGTGACCAGAGTGCGCTGTCTCTTGTTGACATATTCATAGCTGCCTGCCGCGGCGCTCATGCGGGGTCCTCAATATTCTTGGGCCGATAGGCAAAGAAATAGGCGAGCCACAGCGCGAGCATTGTTCCGCCGATCAAGAAGCGGTCTTCCATTCCGCCGACCAATTGGCGCGGGAAAGCCTCCAAGATAGCAGCGACCACCATCATCAGCACCACGCCTGCCATCACGGTTGCGCCGCGCCGTCCGCTTTCCGCCGCTGCGGTTAGGACAGAGCGATTGCCTGGAAAGGCCATGGAGCGCCCGATATGCAGGCCCGCCGCACCGGATAGCAGGATCGCAAACAGCTCTGTTGTGCCGTGGACGCTGAGCCATGCAGCGAATTCCACGGTCAGCCCCTGGCCCGCGAACAGCCACAACATTGCGCCCAGCACCGCCATATTGTGCACCAGCAGCATCAGCGAAGGGATGCCAAAGGCAAAGCCAAGCGCAAAGGCGAGGATCGCGACCCCGGCATTGTTGCTGAACAGGCCGGCGGCGAATACTGATAGCCCGCTGGCGTCCTGCTCTACCGCGAGCGATTCTTGTAAAACCTCGCGGCTGGCGCCCGGCACGCGGGTGTCGAGGAATTGGGTGGGCACAAGCCGGAAATACCATTCGCGGTCTTGCACCACGAGCAGCCAGCCGACCACTGTGCCGGCGACCATCACGGCCAAGGCGATGCAAATCTCCAGCCAAATCTCGCGCACTGCGCGGCTCCATCCACCAAACAGGAACGAGCGTAGCCAGCCGCCAAAGCCCTGACGCGGGCCATAAACCTGAAACCAGGCGCGCTGCACCAGGCTCTCAAGATAGCGCAAGGTCGACGCATCGAGTGAGGTTTCGCGCGCGACGGATAGGCTGGATGCCGCCGTGCGATAGAGGGTGGGCAGGGCGAGCAAATCCTCATCGCTCACGCGCCGCAATCCGCCGCGCTCCATGCGCTTCAGGATCTCTTCAAGCCGCCGCCAATCGCCTTCACGCTCCAAACGGAAACGGTCGGAGCGCAGCGCAGCACTTTCAATATCGGCGGGCGCTTCAATCTGGGTTTTGCCAAACCAGCTGGAGATAACAGGGGCCTTCATCCGATCGCCTCGCTGTTCTTGATCATGAAATATCGGTCGATCAACTGATAGCCGATCTGATCCCACGGGGCCTCGATCACATCGACACCCATGCGGCGCAGGCGTTGCAGTACGACGCGGCGTTGATTGGCTAGGGTATCGGCAGTGACGCTGCGTGCGAGCATGGCGATGTCTGAAGGTTCTTCAGCGATGAATTCCTCCAGCTCGCTATCCGCGATGGTGACGAACAATACGAGATGTTTGTCGACGAGCCTGCCAAGGCTTTCGATCATCAATTCCGCTGCGGTCGGATCAGTGAAATCGGAAAACAGAATGATCAACGAGCGGCGTTGCAGCTTGGCGGTCAGGGTCGCTAGCGCGAGCGTGAAGTTCGGCTCTGTGCTGGTGTAATCGAGCGAGGCGGCTGCGCTTTGCAGGCGGTGGAATGCGCGTGCATCGCCGACGAAGGGCGTCATTACCTGTGGTCGCTGGTCAAAACCGAACAGAGAGACGCGGTCCCCGCTCTTCAGCGCCACGTAGGATGCGGTGAGGGCGGCGGACACCGCCCGGTCAATGCGGGGCATGCCGTCCACCGGCTCGCACATCGCCTGACCGCAATCGAACGCGAAGACGATCTGATTGTTGCGCTCGCTTTCGTTTTCGCGGGCATAGAGCTTGGTGTGGCGGGCGCTGGCTTTCCAATCGATCCGGCGGCGGTCCATGCCCGGTTCGTATTCCGACAAAGCCTCAAATTGAGTGCCTTCGCCGCGAATACGCCTGGCGATCAGGCCAGTTTGGGCATCGCGCAGAAATGTCTGAAGCTCACGGCTGCGCACCGGCGAGAGATCGGGCCAGATCCTGAGCTCTGTATCCAGTTCTCGGCTTTGCTGGCGCGCGCCGAGACCCAGCGGACCGGCCCAGCGCAGCCATGCGCGCGGAACCTGCGCGGTGCCGCGCCGCTCCGGCTTGGTCTGATAAGTGCCGGTGTAATAATCTTCGGTGGAATGCGGGGTCAGGCTCAGCTCTGCGCGGCCGCCGCCGCCCAGCCGCGGGTCAAATTCCAGCGCGCCTTCCACCCGCGAGATCTGCCCGCCAGTAAATTCTGCCAGCATGGTGAGTGCAGCAGGCTGGCCCACCTCGACATCGCGCGGGGCGCGAACGTCCCACTCTCCAGGGCGCCCTGCCAACCCCGCGTCCAGCACGATCAGCAGCAGCAGGACAATCGCCGCCGCGGGGGCCGCGATCCATGTGCCCGGCGCCATCGCCGCAATCACCAAAGCGACCGGTGCAAAACCAGCCGCCAGCCACGCCGCGCGCTCTGTCGGCACGATCGGCAGGCTGGGCATATTTGCCAGTTTGGGCAAAGCGAGAGCCATGGTTTTAGCGCGGCGCCTCGGTGCTTTCGATGAGTTCAGCGACCAGTGCCTCAATATCGCGGCCTTCGATCTCGGCCGCTGGGCTGAGCGTCAGGCGGTGGCGCAGCACGGGGACGGCAAGCGCCTTCACATCGTCGGGAATGGCATAGGCGCGGCCGTGCAACGCTGCGCGCGCTCGGGCGGCATTGGCAAGCATCACGGCGGCGCGCGGAGACGCACCGACGGAAAGTTCCGCATGTTCGCGCGTCGCCCGCACCAGCCGCACGACATAGCCGGTTATTTTCTCGGCAACCGTCACATGGTCCAGTGCGCCGCTGGCCGCGATCAGTTTTGCCGTGTCGGCTACCGCCGTCACGCCGAGCGTTGCGGGCCGGATCGGGCCTTGCTTCTGGCCATAGCTGGTGACGATCTTGGTCTCTTCTGCCTCATCGGGATATTGTACCAAGAGCTTGAACAGGAACCGGTCGAGCTGTGCCTCTGGCAGGGGATAGACCCCCTGGTTCTCAATCGGGTTTTGGGTCGCGACGACCATGAAACGTTCGGCCAGCTGATGAGTTTCGCCGTCCAGAGTGACGCGGCGTTCTTGCATCGCCTCCAGCAAGGCAGCCTGTGTCTTTGGCGGTGTGCGGTTGATCTCATCCGCGAGCAGCAGCTCGCAGAAAATCGGCCCGCGCGTCAGGGTGAACTCGCTGGTTTGAAAGTTGAACAGATTGGAGCCCAGAATGTCGCCCGGCAGCAGGTCCGGCGTGAACTGGATACGGCCAAAATCAAGGCCCAGCGCGGTGGCAAAACTCTGCGCCAGAAAGGTTTTGGCTGTGCCCGGAGGGCCCTCTAGCAACACGTGTCCCTCGCTGATCATCGCGATCAGCAATTGGTCGATCATCTCGTCTTGGCCGACGATGGCTTTGGCCACTTCGGCACGGATCGCGTCTGCCAGTTCGCGCAGTTCTTCGAGGCTCATGCTCATTTCTGGAGTTTCCTTGTCAGCTCTTTGAGCGCGCGCGCGGCGCGCAGAATATCGGATGGTGAACGTGCGGCGCGCAATTGCTGCGCCCTCACAGAAAATGGCGGATCTTCGGGCAATATACGCCGAACCGCCTCGTCAATCGTGCCTTCGTCAGGCTTGGTCAGTCCCAGCCTGCTCGCCAGCTGCCGTGCGGATAGCGCGACGTAAGGATCGGCGAGCAAGCGCAGGCGACGTGCCTTTACGATCAACCCCGCACCATTGGCGACCAAGCGACGTTTGCCAAAGGCAATGTCCGGCCCGCTAGCCGCCGCCGGACCAAAGCGTTTGAACGCGCGCCAGCCGACAATCAACATGGCCAGGATGAGGCACAAGGTGGCGGCCAGAAACGGCGGACGAAATGCCAAGGTTAGAAGATTGGTCGAACCGCCAAAACCATTGAGCGTAAGGTCAAAGACGATTGGATATTCATAGCCATAGCTTGCCTCGTCAATCAGCGCCAGAGCGAGCGCCGCGCGGCTGGGATCAGCGAGGCCATAATTGTTGACCAGATCAGGCTCGACGACGAAGACCACCTCTTCATTGTCGCCGGTGGTGCCAAATTGATCCGCAACCAGGAATGACAGGGCGAGGGGTTCCCCGCTCTGGTTCACCACTAAAGCCGCACCGTTGCCGCGGTCCGTCACAACAATATTCGTGTCCGTTGGCAATGCGCCGGTTAGCTCAAGACCCGCCCAATTGTTGGGTCCATCTTTTGCGTTCTTTAGCTCGGTCTCTATCGCATAATGATCGGGCAGACTTTCGCTCCAATCAAACGGGATCGCACTGTTTAACTGGACCCAATCGTCCTCAATATCTTCCTCAACCCGGCTTTCGGCTCCGGGGGGAAACCACTGGCGAACCATTTGGGCAGGATGACCATGGTCGGACCGAGATAGGCCCGCTTTTGCAGGATCTCGCCGAGTTCATCCTTGTCGAAATATTGTGGCAGGGTCAGCACCAACAGATCGGGCGTCTCCAGCCCGCTTGGCGAGCGTGAGGTGGAGACGGCTTCACCTTCAAGCTCCAGCAGCTTGACCAAGCCGGAATAGCCATTGAGACCATTGGAGGCGGCGTGGGCCGCACCATTATTGCCGCGCCCCTGCGTGTCACCAGCCCCGATGAAATAGAGCATGGCGATGAAGGCGAGGAAGCCAAACAGCACAAGGCCCAGCACTATGCGGCGGCTGAAACCACCGCCGCCGCGCCGGTTGTTGGCCTGTTGCAGTGCGCCGCTCATGCGCCCGCCTCTGCCGCGGCGTCGCGGTCAATCAAATTGCGCTTTTGATGGCTGCCTTCGATCTTGGCCAAGGCGAAATCGGCATAGGCTTTGCGGGCGGCCTCCCAATCACCAGCATCGAGCGAGCGCAGGGCAAACAGGCTTTGCTCCACCCGCTCTGCGATAGTGCGAAAGGCGGCGCGGGCCGCGTCCGAGAGGGCAGGCAATGCCGCCAGTTCGCGCGCGGTGCTGGACGGGACCACCCAATCCGGCCGTGCAGATGCGATTTGCCCGACACTGCGTTGCAGCAGCAGGTGTACCGCCTCGTCATAACGCCCGTCGGCGGCGAGCTTGTCTGCATCCTCCAGCAGGGCCAGCGACTGCGCGCGGTCCGGCTGCCATTCAATCTCTTCTTCCGCTTCGGCTATGCGCGCGCGCAATCCAGTCAACGGGCCAAACATGCGCCAGATAATGAACAATACCGCCGCGATCAGCAGCGCCAGAAACACCCATCGCAAGATCGGCCATGCGCCTCCGAACATACCGCCAAGCGGGCTGAAGAAATCAGCCAGGCTTTGCAGCGCTTCTTCAAATCGGCCCGGTTCGCGCGGTGGGATAGGAGGGATTTCAATCTGTTCAAATTGAATATCACTATCACTGCGCAGTTCCTGCCAACTACCGGGTGCATCCGCGCTGTTGATGGGATTGAGCGCCGCATCGTCTGCGCCAACAGCAGAGCCATCGCCGGGGGCCTCTATTGGCCCTGAATTGGTCCCTGTTACGCTCGTCATGTGGGCATGTTCGTGGCACGGGGCGCTGCAGGGCGCAACACCCGATCCTTAAACAATTGGGTGTGTGCGTGACCCTTGGCCCGCGAATTTGGCGAATCGCCTAAGTAATTTGGCGGGCACGGCCCTGTTTATAGGTGCCCAAAATCCGCAATTCTTTGGAATGAAACGCGAGTTCTTCCAGTGCCCGGTCCACCGCCGGATCACCCGGCGCGCCCAGAATATCAGCGTAAAAAGCGGTTGCAGAGAAACTCGTGCCCTTTTGATAGCTTTCCAGCTTGGTCATATTGACGCCGTTCGTCGCGAAACCGCCCATCGCTTTATAGAGCGCGGCGGGGATGTTTTTGACTTCAAACACAAAGGTTGTGATCGCCTCGCTGCCGTCCAGCGTTTCGTCGCGTTCTGGCGTCTCGGCCAAAATCACAAAGCGGGTCATATTGTCCGCGCTGTCCTCGACATTGTGCAGAGCGATTTCGAGACCGTAAAGCTCAGCTGCAATCGCCGGAGCAATCGCGCCCAGCTTGGGATCGCCGCGCTCCGATACAAAGGCGGCGGCCCCCGCCGTGTCGGCATAGCTTAGCGGAACAATGCCGCGTTCACGCAGGAAAAAGCGTGATTGACCAAGCGCTTGCGGGTGACTGTAGGCAGCTTCGAATGGCCCGCTGCCCAGCCCCATCAGCGCGTGATTGATCGGCATGAAATACTCGCCAACAATCGACAGGCCGCTTTCTGGCAGCAGGAAATGGATGTCGGCAACCCGGCCGTGCTGCGAATTTTCAATCGGGATGATTGCGCGGGCCGCCCGCCCGTCTTTCACTGCCTCCAGTGCATCTTCAAAGCTGAAGCAGGGCAGCGGCAGATAGTCTGCTGCTGCTTCGGTCGCGGCGCGGTGCGAATTGGCGCCCGGCGATCCTTGAAACGCGATCGCGCGCTCCGGCTGCTTGGTGGCGGCGGCGCGCATGGTTTCAACAATGGCGAGGGCAGGAGCGGGAAAACTGTGCATACAGCCACGCTTGCTAGAGAGGGAGCGGCCCACTCGCAAGCTCGCTCTTGGACCCGCTTGCATTTGCTGCAATGCGTAATGCTGCGATCACTCTTGCACCAAAGGGCATCGGCGATTAGAGCGGCCTCAACTTTGACCATAGCAAGATTACCGGATCTCAATTCACCATGGATGATCGTTTTAACACCGCCGCTGGCTGGGTGCTGTTTGCAGGCATTATCGCGCTGGGCTTCTCGATTTTGAGTGGGAAGTATTTCCATGCTGACAATCCGGAGCGCCCTGAGCAATTGGGCTATGAGATTGAAGGCGTGGTGGAAGATACCGCTGAGGCTGAAATGACCATGACTGAGGCGCTGAACATGACGGAGACCACCGTCGAAAAAGGCGCACAAGTGTTCGCCAAATGCTCGGCCTGTCACACGGTTGATCAAGGCGGTGCGAACGGCGTTGGTCCCAATATCTATGGTATTATGGGTAAACCGATTGGCAAGAGCGTTGCTGGCTTCGCCTATAGTTCGGCGCTTTCCAGCAAAGACGGCGTGTGGGATTGGGACGCAATGGATGCCTGGTTGAAGAGCCCGCGCGGCTTTGCCGATGGCACCAAGATGAGCTTTGCTGGCCTGTCGAAGATTGAAGACCGCGCCGCTGTTGCGGTCTACATGAACTCGCTCGGCTCTAGCCTAGAGGTGCCAGCTTATGTTGAAGCAGTGGCTGATGAGAGCGGTGAGGAAGATGCAGCCGAGGGTGAAGCAGGCGAAGTTGCAGAAGCGGAAGCTGAGCAAAACGCAGCTGCTGAGATAGAAGAAGCGACCGCAGAATAAGCGCTGAGCGCTTCGCATACGTTAGGCGGCGCCACGTCTGTCTTTCTATCAGGCTTTAGCCAGCCTCCATGCCGGGTTTAAATCCCTGAGCCACGACATACCATTCCGATGATCCCTTGCGGCTTGCCGGGGGTTTGGCATGCTTTACGCTCTTAAAGTGCTTCTTGAGTAGGTTGAGCAAATCGGTGTCCGTGCCGCCTGCAAGCACCTTGGCGATGAAGGTGCCGCCTTCCTCCAAGTTTTCCGTGGCAAACCATGCCGCCGCCTCAACCAGCCCCATCGTGCGCAAATGGTCGGTCTGTTTATGGCCCACCGTGTTGGCCGCCATATCCGACATCACCAGATCGGGCTTGCCGTCCAGCTCCGCTTGCAAAGCAGCGGGCGCGTGATCGGCCATGAAATCCATCTCCAGGATCGCGACGCCTTCAATCGGCTCGGTTGGCAGCAGGTCGATCCCGACAATTGCGGCGCGCGGTGCTTGCTTGCGCACCACTTGTGCCCAGCCGCCCGGTGCAATCCCCAAATCAACGACGCGCTTGGCGCCTCGGATCAGGGCAAAGCGCTCGTCCAGCTCGATCAGCTTATAGGCCGCGCGGCTGCGATAGCCGTCCGCCTTGGCCTTTTTGACATAGGGATCGTTCAGCTGACGCTCTAGCCAGCGGGTTGATGATGCGGTGCGCTTGCGCGATTTTCGCACCCGCTTTTCAGGGTCGCGGCCAGATCGCGTCATCGCCTATTGCTCGCCGCTTTTGGCGGCTTCACCGGCGACAGGAACCTCGCCCGCGCGTATTTTTTGCAAGGCACGCATGCTGCGTTCTCCATCTCGTTCGGCGGCCATCAGGCTGCGCAAAATGCCTTCGCGGATGCCCCGATCCGCCACGCCCAGGCAGCTTGCCGGCCACAGGTCGAGGATCGATTCCAAAATCGCGCATCCCGCAACCACCAGATCGGCCCGGTCATTGCCAATACAGGGCAACTCGCTGCGCTCCTCCGGCGACATGGTGGAAAGCCGCGTGCTGATGTCGCGCATTGAGCGAGACGGCACGATCAGACCGTCAACGGCCTTGCGATCATAATGTGGCAGCTCAAGATGCAGGCTGGCGAGGGTTGTAACTGTGCCGCTGGTGCCGAGCAGGCGGATATCATCATGCGCGGCGGCCTCGCTGATGCGCTCAGCAAATGGGGCGAAACTTTCGGATACGCGGCGGCGCATCTCAGCATAACGTTCGGCTCTACCTTCTGCCGTGTTGGCCCCGCGCCTGACCGTATCAGTCAGCGAGACAACGCCCCAGGGCACGCTTTGCCAGTCGATAATGCGCGGGACTTTGCCGCCCGGTTCCAGCAGCACAAGCTCGGTTGAGCCGCCGCCAATGTCGAAGATGACCGCTGGTCCGTGACCTTGCTCCAGCAGGATATGGCAGCCGAGAACCGCGAGCCGTGCTTCTTCTTCTGCGCTGATAATGTCGAGCACGATGCCGGTTTCCTGGCGGACGCGTTCGATGAAATCGGCACCATTGCTGGCCCTGCGGCAGGCCTCTGTGGCGACCGAGCGTGCCAAGCGAACTTTGCGGCGGCGCAGCTTGTCTGCGCAAATCGACAGCGCGCCCAGCGCGCGGTCCATCGCCTCGTCAGACAGGCGGCCAGTGCTGGCGAGGTCTTCGCCCAGTTTCACCACCCGGCTAAACGCGTCAATGACGGTAAAATCCTTGCCAGAAGGGCGTGCGATCAAAAGCCGGCAATTGTTTGTGCCGAGGTCGAGTGCAGCGTATGCTTCATTGGGGCGATGTGATCGGCCACCCGCGCGATTGCCGCGAGAATGCTCACCCGGCTTACCATGGGCGGGGTGCTTGCTTTCATTGGGCTGGTGGGCGCGTTTGTAGCGAAAATCGGCTACTTTACCGGACTTGCGTCCCCTTTTTCTGCCAGCCTTTTTAAAACCGTCCGGCGGAGACAGATCCGCCATACTCAACTCTTTCTTTTCCTCTCGCGTGCATATTCTCGCGAGGACCTGAAAAGAAAACTAACGGATAGCGCGCCTTAGGGCAAGCGGCGCGGCGTGCTGGTTCTCGGTATCCGCTAAAAGGGGGTGGACCTGGAGAGGCATGCTGTCATGTCCCGCAAATATTGCCCGCTGAAGAAGTATTCTTCTTCATACGCCCATTTGCCGAGCAGCCCATCGCTCAGTGTGGAGAAGTCATTCGACGTGATTTGTGACGGCAAGAAACACAATTGCCCGCCCTCGAGTTTATAGCCGAGGGTCTCGCCAGCCATCGCGTCCATGCCAATTTTGAAAAAAATGTCCTGATAGATCATCCTTCGTCCACCAGATCGTATCTCGCGATCCATCATCTCGTACATAGAATTCCATTCCTCCGGTGGAGTTTGAGTTATCACGAAAGCGACATCACGGTCTTTGCAGCCCCGGGCATTGTACTGGATCAAATGCGTGAGGAAAAAATCGTCAGCGGTAAACTCTATGATCGTCCGGTGCGATGTTTCCTCCAGTGTTCCACACGCAGGCACATCCCAACATCCTTGAATGCCACTGGCCTTTGTTTGACAGGTAAAGCTAGTCTGAGGTCCAAACCCCTTAAGGGCCTCGGCTAATTCAGCCGAGCTTTGAGCCGATACGGCATTCGCGGGCAGCAGACAGGCTGATAATGCAAGGATCATAAAGGCTCGCACACAGTTGGGAAAACTTGATTTGGCGGTCAATTGATAGCTCCCTCGGGTAAGACGTCAGCTTAGCAACGCAGATTTATCAACTAAGGCGAGCATTTGAAGGGGGTGTTGAGCGATTTCGGCTCAGTCGCATCTCAGCTCGGCTTGCCCGCGCATGGCTCTGCGCCTAAGGGCATTGATATGACTGAAAAAGACCTCACAGATCGCAAGTTTTACCGTGCAGAGCAGGAAATCCGCTTTGCTGAAGAAGCACCTGAGCACACACCTCAGACCGAACATCCGGCCTATAAATTGGCATTTCGTGACGTCGATTTCATGCTGCGTGATGAGCTGCGCCCGGTGCGTTTTCAGCTTGAGCTATTGAAGCCGGAAATGCTGCTGGACGAGGCGCGCGTTGGCTCCACTCTGGTGATGTACGGATCGGCCCGAATTCCTTCGCCCGAAGAAGCGGATGCGAAGGTCGAGGCGGCCAAGAATGGCAGCGAGTACGAACAGAAGGTCGCAGCCAGCCTGGCGGCAAAGTCGAAATATTACACCGAGGCGCATAAGCTGGCGAAAGTGGTCTCGGAAAAAGGGATCGTTGAAGACGGCAAGCGGCAATTTGTCGTGTGCTCTGGCGGCGGTCCATCGATCATGGAGGCGGCCAATCGCGGGGCTTCGGATGCTGGCGCTGAATCGATCGGGCTCAATATCATTTTGCCGCATGAGCAAGCGCCCAATTCCTATGTGACGCCCTATCTCAGTCTCAATTTTCACTATTTCGCACTGCGCAAAATGCACTTCCTGATGCGCGCGCGTGCCGTTGCGGTTTTCCCGGGCGGGTTCGGCACATTTGATGAGTTCTTTGAGCTGCTAACCCTGATCCAGACCGGCAAGATGCAGCCCATTCCGATCCTGCTGTTTGGCAAGGATTTCTGGAACCGCGTGGTCAATTTCGAAGCGATTGCCGAGGAAGGCACGATCTCCAAGAAAGACCTTGAGCTGTTCCATTGGTGCGAAACAGCGGATGAGGCGTGGTCGCACATCTCGGACTTTTACGAGCTGAACCGCTAGGGTTTTCCCCTTAAGCTGACCGTAGCCACCCGCTCCCTCCAACCCTTCCACCCGGATGATATCCCGGTAGGCTCCGGGTGGAAGGGTTGGAGGGAGCGGGTGGCTACGCCACTTTTTATCAATTGCTAAGCGCGACCTCGCTCAACCAAATCTTCGCGGCGATCCTGCTGGCGCGGGGTGCCGATGTCATGGGCGAGGCCCAAACGTCCCAATCCGGCGATCACCGACCAGCCCGGATCGGCCTGTCCCGGCTCAATGCCGATGCGTGCCGATTCCGGGAAGGCATGGTGATTGTTATGCCAGCACTCGCCATAGGTGATGAGGCCAAGGCCGGGCAGGTTGGAGGCTTGAATGCCCGCATCACGCACCAGCCAGCGGCCGGGGCCGGGGTTTTGGCAGAAGTAGATGATGGTCCAGTGGCCTGCCGTGCTCACGAACACACGGGCGCATATGCCCCAGAGTACAAAGGCCCAGCCGCCGATCCAATATAGGGCGATGGCCAGCGGGATTTGGTGCAATCGCCATGTCGCATCGAGCATCCAGTAGAACGGATCATCGGCGATTTCAGGCTCGATTGCCACCCTTGGCGGGCGCTCGAATTCAAATTTGCAGAACAGGTTCCACGCGAGGTCCCGTGCCAGTGAGCGGCGGTGAGCGAAGAAGTCATGGCATTGCGGCTCGCGCTGGGCCCAGTCTCTGGTGTCATGGATGCGAATGATCCCCGATGGGACCAAGGTGCCGATATAAATCAACGCTCTGGCGAGCCATTTGGGCGCCCTGAACGTCCGGTGGATCATCATCCGGTGCATGCCGACACTGTGACCGATCAGCAGCGTGAAATAGGTGAGCCCCAGGAAGAGCGCGATGGCAGGCCCGCTCGCCACAAAAAGCGCAGCCACAGTCCCGCCTAGCATGCCAGCGTTCCATACGGCCTTCGGCCAATCGATCCGCACGCGGCCCCGCACTGGGTTGGCGCCTTGGCCATCCACTCGGATGACCGGCTCCATCATAGGCTGCGCACCGCCTGATGACCTAGAGGTCCGTTGCCAACGCCGTACCCTGGCGATGCTTCAATCGCCTGTCTCACAAAGGTCTGCCCCAACCGGACTGCGTTTTCGAGCGGTTGGCCGTGGCCCAGCAGCACCGCAATGGCGGATGAGAGAGTGCAGCCTGTGCCATGAGTGTGGCGGGTATCGATCTTGGCTTGAGCAAAGTGCTTGGGCACTTCGCCAGAGCGAACCAGAATATCGATAATACGTGCGTCCTCTGTGTGTCCGCCCTTGGCCAGCACATCGCAGCCATGGGCGCGGATCAGCTCTTCGGCGGCGTCTTCAATCAGGCGCGTATCGCCAAGGTTGCGGCGGACCAGATGCTGTAACTCTGGCAGGTTCGGTGTGATGATTGTGGCGCGCGGGAACAATCGCTCGCGCATGATTTC
Source organism: Erythrobacter sp. SN6-5 (assembly GCF_057364945.1). NCBI lineage: Bacteria > Pseudomonadati > Pseudomonadota > Alphaproteobacteria > Sphingomonadales > Erythrobacteraceae > Erythrobacter > Erythrobacter sp. SN6-5. The sequence continues at coordinate 406,021 of NZ_CP200282.1, read as the reverse complement.
AATCGCTTCATCCGCGATCAGGGTCGCCCCAGAGGTAGAGACCATAACCGGGTCAAGCACCACCGGCACCAGGCTGTCGATCAGCTCCAGCGCGTCCGCCACATGCGCAATAATGTCGGCGTCATGCAGCATGCCGATCTTGATCGCATCGACACCGATGTCGTTGATGCAGCTGGTGATCTGTTTGGCGACAAAGTCACCAGACAGCGGCATGATTGCTTGCACTCCTACGCTGTTTTGCGCGGTCGCGGCGGTGATGGCGGTCATCGCGTAGCCGCCCAGCATGGTGATAGTTTTAATGTCGGCCTGAATGCCAGCGCCGCCAGAGGAATCGGACCCGGCAATCGCCAAAATGCGCGGCGGAGCAGGCGGTGCGTTCTCGCTCATCCCTTGAACTTACGCTCCGTACTGGGCGGATATTTCTCTTGTAGAGCCTTTGTGCGGGTGGGCCGATCCATCAATTCGCCGCCGCAATTGGGGCATTGGTCATCGTGCGCGTCCGCGCATTCCGCACAGAACGTGCATTCAAAGCTGCAGATGAATGCACCAGGTGCCTCAGCAGGCAGATCGATGCCGCATTTCTCGCAATCGGGGCGCATTTCCAGCATGGTCTTGGTCCTCTGAGTTGCTACTCAAACGGCGGCACGCACGGCGTCGCAAATACGGCCGACCACCGCCTCAACCTGGTCGCTGTCATCGCCCTCCGCCATCACGCGGATCACCGGCTCTGTGCCGGATGGGCGGATGACCAAGCGGCCTTTGCCTTCCAATTCTGCCTCCGCTTCGCTGATAACCTGCTTTACGGCTTCGTTCTCCAACGGCTTGCCGCCGGAATAGCGCACGTTCTTGAGCAGTTGCGGGACTGGGTCAAACACATGCAGCAGCTCGCTGGCAGGTTTATCAGCGCGCACCAGACTGGATAGCACGCGAAGCGCGGCGACCGTACCATCGCCAGTGGTTGCGTGATCGAGCAAGATCATATGGCCCGATTGTTCGCCGCCAACGTTAAATCCGCCCTCTTTCATGCGCTCCAGCACATAGCGATCGCCAACCTTCGTGCGCTCCAGCGTGAGGCCGTGCGATTGAAGATGCCGCTCCAACCCCAGGTTGGACATGACGGTGGCGACCACGCCGCCGCCCGTCAGTGCGCCCTTTTCATGCATCCGCGTCGCGATGAGAGCCATGATCTGATCGCCATCGACCGCGCGGCCTTTTTCATCAACGACGATAAGCCGGTCTGCATCACCATCCAAGGCGATGCCAATATGCGCCTGCTCCTCAACGACTTTGGCCTGCAACGCCTCAATCGCGGTGGAGCCAACGCCGTCATTGATATTGGTGCCATTGGGGTCAACGCCGACGGTGATGACCTGCGCGCCGAGTTCCCAAATCGCCGATGGAGCCACTTCATAGGCTGCGCCATTGGCGCAATCGACCACGACCTTCAGCCCGTCAAAACTGACCTCGTCAGAGACCGATTGCTTGACCGCGTGGATGTAGCGTCCGCGAGCATCCTCGATCCGCCGTGCGCGCCCAATTTGCGAGGCATCGACCAGCGCCGGTTGTAGCTCCAGCAATTCCTCGATCTGCATTTCGTCCTCATCAGACAGCTTAAAGCCATCCGGGCCGAACAGTTTGACGCCATTATCCTCGTAAGGGTTGTGGCTGGCCGAAATCATCACGCCCAGATCGGCGCGCATTTCGCGTGTGAGTAAAGCAATCGCCGGGGTCGGGATCGGGCCAGTCATGATCACATCCATGCCGACACTTGTGAAACCCGCGACCAGCGCGCTTTCAATCATGTAGCCGGACAGGCGTGTGTCCTTGCCAATCACGACCCGGTGGCGGTGCTTGCCGCGCATGAAGTGAGCGCCCGCTGCCTGTCCCACTTTCATCGCCATTTCCGATGTCATCACATCGCTGTTCGTGCGGCCACGGATGCCGTCTGTGCCAAAGAATTTGCGTGCCATGGCTGTGTCTGTTCTCTCCATGAAAGCACCGCCGCGGGTGCGCGCGGGGCAAAAGCCGATTTGTCAGGCGCTTCTGGCGCGGTTATCGCACGAATGGAAGGGCGCAAGGCCCAAAGGGGACAGAATTTGAGCGAAGTTGAAGGCCAAAGCGCAGCAGCGACAAGCGGACAGCGTTATGAGCTGGCGTCTATCCGTCTGCCAGTGGCGCTGACATTTGCCGGATTGGTCGCTGGCTTGCTGCTGGGCATGGTGCTGTCGGACGGTGGGATCACCGACTGGCTGCAGCAGATTGTTGCGCTGATCGGCAGCCTGTGGCTGCGGGCGCTGCAGATGACGATCATCCCACTGGTCGCGGCGCTGCTGGTGCTGGGCATTGCGCAAATGGCCGAGGCCGCGAGGGCGGGCGCAGCGGCGCGGCGATTTTTGGCTCTTGTGTTTGCTGTGCTCGTCGCAGGCGGATTGTTCACAGCCCTGATGATGCCGATAGTGCTTGGCGCCTTGCCTATCCCAGACAGCGCGAGCGGATTTTTGGCCGCCGTTCCGGACGGCGAGCAGCAAGTGCCCGGTGTGCTCGATTTCCTCGCCTCGCTGATCGCACCCAATATCATCGCTGCGGCTGCGGAAACGGCGATGTTGCCACTCACCATATTCTTCGCTCTGTTCGCGGTCGCCGTGACCCGGCTGCCCCAGGATCAGAGCGAGCGGATGCTGGGCTTTTTCCATGCGCTGGCCAACACCATGCTGATGATCATTGGCTGGGTGCTGTGGATCGCGCCGCTCGGCGTGTTTGCGCTGGCTTTTGGAGTGGGCCTGAAAAGTGGCGGCGGCGCGTTTGCGACGCTGGCTCATTACATTCTGGTCGTTTCCGCGATGGGCGGATTTATCCTGATACTAGCTTATCTGATGGCATGGGCGCTGGGCGGGGTCAGCCCGCTACGCTTTGCGAAAGCGGTGCTGCCTGCCCAAGCGGTCGCGGTTTCCACTCAAAGCTCGCTCGCCAGCCTGCCCGCAATGCTGGACAGCGCTGGGCGGCTTAACTTGCGCGAGGAAACCAGCGAGTTCGTGCTGCCGCTGGCGGTGGCGATTTTTCGCGCGACCAGCGTGGCGATGAATATGGCGGTGGCGCTGTATGTCGCCAGCCTGGCCGGAATAGAGGTATCCTGGCCGCTGATGCTGATCGGCATTGGCGTGGCGGTGGTCATCTCCATCGGCTCGGTCAGCCTGCCTGGCTCCATCAGTTTCGTGGTATCGATTGGCCCGATCGCGCTCGCCATGGGTGTGCCAATAGAGCCGCTGGCATTGCTGGTGGCGGTGGAAATGTTGCCCGATATCATGCGCACTTTGGCCAATGTCACAATGAATGTGGCGGTGGCTGGCACGGTCGACCGATCTAAGGCTTGAGGCTTTGCCGGGCTAACCCGCCGGACCAGCTTCCTCTTCTGGGCTGCGGTTGAACAGCTCGCTGCCAAACAGGGGCTCGCCAAACACAAAGCCGATCAGATTGGGGCTGCCTATGTGATCGAACAATGCGGTGAGCGTCAGCAGGATTGGTACGGATAGGAGCGCGCCCGGCACGCCCCAGATCCATGTGAAATAGGACAGGGCGAGCAAGATCATCACCGGGTTCATGGTGAAGCGCGCACCCAGAATTGATGGGGTGACGACATTCGCCTCCACCGTGTGAAGCACGATGTAAGCGGTAACCGGGACCAGGCCGAGGAACACAGTATCTGCGGTGCCGATCCCGAACATGCCGAGCAGGGCAGCCATGGCGATTGGGCCGATATAGGGCACGAAATTGAGGATCGCAGCGAGCCCGCCCCACATGATCGGCGCCTCCACGCCCAGCGCCCACGCGCCCAGGGCCACAACCACGCCGATGCAGGCATTGATGAAGCCAACGGTGAGAATATAGGCGGCAACCCGGTCCTGCACCTCGCGCAGCACTCGCGCGGCCTTGACGCTCGATCCAAAGCTAGAACGGTCAAACAGCAAATGCCGCCTCAGCCGGACGCGCGCCTCAATCATGAAGAAGGTCATCAGCAGAGTGATCAAGACCTCGATCAGCACGCTGGGCGTGGACCAAGCGATCTGTTCGAGCAGGGTTGGGGTGGCGAGCACGACTTCGCGTGTGCCGGATTCGCCCAATATTTCGCCCAGCTCTCGGTTGATGATGGCAAGCCATTCAAACTGATCGCGCAGCTCAGCAAAACGCGCGCCCACTTGCTCAGTAATGGCGGGCAAGGTGTCGAACAGGGCAAGGGCGGGTTGAAGCACCAGCGCGAGGGCGAGCAGCACGACCGCCAGAAACGCTATCAACGCGCCCAGGGATGCGAGCACATTGGGTAGGCCGATCCGCGCCAGCCTGTCCGCTAGCGGCGAAAGCAGGATGGTGAGCAAGATCGCTGTGACCAGCGGCAAAAACACAACCGAGCCAATCGACAAAACGAAGGGTAGCGCGAGGAACAGGCCGATCCCGATCAGCAAAACCAGGGCCGACACCAGCCGCACCTCCTGCTCAGCAAAGGCCAGCCGTCTGCTTGACGCAGGGGTGGCGCTCGGCTCGCTTGGGTGCGGGTTGGGTGTTTCGCTCGTCATTTCAGGCAATTCCAGCTTGTCGCTGGTCTTATTGCAGGACTGCAAAGCCGCGCCAAGCGCCTGATGCGGGAAGTTTTGAAGTTACGCTCTTGCAAGCCCGCAGGTCGGGCGTGAATTAATCGATCTTCGCGGTTTCGCCATTGCCCGCAGCGACATCGTCCAATTCTTCTAGAATGGCGCGGTGCGCGGCATCATCCCCGATTGAACGTTGAGGGATATTGCCCTCTGCCAGCATGCTGTTGAGTGTGGAGCGAGCGCGGCCCACGCGGCTTTTGATCGTGCCGACGGCGCAGCCACATATTTGCGCGGCTTCCTCGTAAGAAAATCCGCCCGCGCCTACCAATAGTAAGGCCTCGCGCCGTTCCGGCGGCAGCGTCAGCAACGCACGGTGCATGTCCGACAGGTGGATTGGTTCTTCTTGTCCAGCTGGCGCGGTCAGGATGCGCTCTGCCACCGTCTCATCATAATCGCCGCGAAAACGGTTGCGCCGCATATCTGTGAGATAGGCATTGCGCAGGATTACAAAGGTCCAGGCGCGCATTGATGTGCCTGGCTCAAATCGGGCCTGCGCGGCCCACGCCTTCAACAAGGTTTCCTGAACCAGATCATCGGCCATGTCGGGGCGGCCGCATAGGCCGCGTGCAAAGGCCCTCAAATGCGGTACGACCTCGGTCAGTTCGCGCTTAAAGTCAGCTTTTTCAGAGGCGCTGCGGGTCTCGACCGACATCAGCCATTCCCATTCTGACTGGCATCATCTGGATCAGTTACATCAAGCTGAGACAGCAGATTTTTGAAGCTGTCGGGAAGCGGTTCTTCGACCACGGAATCGTACAATTGCTTGAGCCCGTCAGCCCATTGTGGCTGCTCCATAGCCTTGGCGCTTGTTGGTTTTTCCGCCGCTGCGTCAGTCGGCGATATTTCTTTACCCGAGGCCATAATTGATCCTGATATACTCCGCGATAGGAGAAAGGCACCGGCATGTTAGGCCATATCGGTGGCATTACTACATATGAATTTGGGAACGATACGGTCTATGTATTGTTCCCCTGCCATTGACAACTAAGAGCTTGGACTGATGCAGGCGAAGGCATCTAAACGAAAAGATACTGTGCCGCTTGGCGGGGTTCGGCAATGGTTGATTGCCTATCCGAGCGCCGTGCCTGCTATCATTTTTCTCGCTATTTCCGTTGTCACCTTGCTCAGCGTATTCGCGATTGAGACAGGTGCGCGCCACAGCGAGAGCTTGCAGACCCGCAAGATCGCCGCATCCATCGCATCTGAGCTTGGCCATGAAGCCAATATTGCCGTGTCTTACATGCACGCGGGCGCTGTGGTGCTGTCCAGCAGCGGGCGGCCCACGCCGGAACTGCTCCAGCAATTTAGCACTGAGATGGAGGGGGATTTTGAAGTGCCAGGGGCAGGGCCAATGGGCTGGCTGTCGCACGCTGACCCTGCCGATGTTGACGGGCAAGCAATCCCGATGTTTCAAGAAACTCTGACCGCAGTTCAAGGCAGCGGCGCACCATCATCCTCTGGCAGGCTGATGATTGCTGGCCCGGAGGGCGGCGAGGTTCCTGCCTTTCTGATTGTTATGCCGGTGCTGGCGGGGAATACGGCTGACGTTGAGCTAGGGGGCTTTGTCCACCGCGCGTTTAACGCGAACATGTTCCTTGCAGCGGCGCTGGATTTGGCGATTGAAAACGATCTGGCTGTACGCCTGTTTGACGGGATGGAGGATGAGGCTGCATTGCTTGCAGAGCGTTCTTCCACTGCCTCCACTAGCAATGTGATCGAAAGACCGATCCAGATTGCCAATCGCACTATGCGTTTGGAAGTGGCCGCCCCGACGCCTGCTTTGCTGACCCCGCTGTCTGTGGTTACTCTGCTGCTCGGTCTTTCGGTTGCCGCTTTGCTGGCAATGCTTGCGCGGATCCTGACCCGGCAAATAGCCAAGGACAACGCGCGCCTGAAATTCTTCGAAGAACAGCATTCGATCCGCAATTCACTGACTAGAGAGCTTAATCACCGGGTTAAAAATACGCTTGCAAACGTTCTTTCGCTGCTTTCGTTGACGCGGCGCCGGGCAGACAATCTGGATGATTTTGCGGAAGGGCTGGCCGGGCGGATCAGGGCCCTGTCCGCGACCCACGATTTACTAACCAATTCGGAGTGGGGAACCACACCCATTGCCTCCGTCGTCAAAGCAGAGCTGGCGCATGTCAGCGCAGCAAGAGAGCATGAGGTCGAGATCGAAGGTCCCGATGTTGAGCTTGCCCCCAATGACGCGTTGACCCTTGGTCAGGCAATCCACGAGCTTGCCACCAATGCGGCCAAATATGGCGCGCTCAGCGATGATGTAGGCCGGGTGTCGATCACATGGTCTTTGGTCGATCCGGATTTGGCCGAAGTGGAATGGCTGGAAGCGGGCGGACCAGAGGTGAGCGAGGTGCGCGGAAGCGGCTTTGGCACGGAACTGATCCAGAAAATCGTCGCTCACGAATTAAGGCATCCGGTTGAATTGCATTTCGACACTGGCGGCGTGCGCTGCACTATGCGCGTGCCGGTTCGCCCTGCTGGCGAGTTTCAACTTCGAGATCAATTGGCAGGCTGATTGATCGGGCAGCCTGCCTAGAACATCAATCGAGCGGTTTACTGGAGCCGAAGAACAACGCCTGACTGATGGCGGCGCTGACGGTCCGTTCCTCAAATGGCTTGGTCACCAGATAGGTTGGCTCTGGCCGATCCCCGGTCAGCAGACGCTCTGGATAGGCGGTAATGAAGATCACCGGGACATCGCCAATCGTCAGGATGTCGTCGACTGCGTCTAGGCCGGATGAGCCATCGGCCAACTGAATATCGGCCAGCACCAATCCTGGGGTCTTTTCCGCGACGACCTCGCGCGCTTGCGTGCGCGTCGCCGCCGTGCCGCAAATCGTGTGACCTAGCGATTTGACCAAATCTTCGAGCTGCATTGAGATCAGCGGTTCGTCTTCAATAATCAGCACCTCGGTGCTGGTCTCGCGGTCAATTTCGCTCACCGCCTCTTGCACCAGTCGTTCAACATCTGCTGGTTCAAGTTCCATGATTTGCGCCGCTTGCGCAGACGTGAAGTCTTCCAGTGTGGTGAGTAGCAAGGCCTGACGATTGAGCGGTGTGATTGCCTCAAGCCGCGCTTTCGCCGCTGCTTCATGCTCGCCCGCTGGTGTTTCGTCTTTGGCGACTTCCATATAGGCGCTCGACCAGACCTTGTTGAATGCAGCGTATAATGCGACCCGGCCGCCTTCGAGCGATTGCTTCAGCGTCTCGTCAGCCAGCGCCGCCTCTAGGGTCGCACGAACAAAGGCATCGCCGGTGTTTTGCGCGCCGGTCAGCGCCCGTGCATAGCGCCGCAAATAAGGAAGATTGGTAGCAATGTCTTGGCCAAGTGGCATTGGTTCGCTTTCATTCAAGGATCTGAGCACCTCTATAGCGGGTTGGTGCACCTATTCTATAGCTTCCTTGCAGTTACGCGGCGCGCGCCCGCTTGGTTGCAACGGGTGTCATGTCACAGACGAATGCATGTCTTGGCTACCGGAACGAAGGCGATCCCGGTTTGCCCGATCTGGAAGGCAAGTTTCCAAAAAATTTCAAGGCAACGGGAACCAGAGCGAAGGCGGCGCATTTTGTCTGTATCACCGCCGAGACCCCCTCCCGTCCAAGCGGCGTGTGGTACGATCCCAAGGCCTTCACTCATCCGAGTGGAGGCCTTTTTTGTATTCGTGCAAAGCTTTGTTGAGTTCAACGGCTGCGACGGAACCGATCAAACATGCCTTTGCGCGGGGCCGTTTTCAGCATCGCAATGAGGTCGTCTGGCCCGTATGGTTTGGTGAGGACAGGGCCGAGTTTCTGAACCGCTGGCGGGATTTCACTGGGATCGTCAGTTTGAAAAATGATGCGAGTGGCATCGCCGCCAACAGCATCGACAAGTTCCGCGACTTCCCAGCCCATGTCGCTGTCGGCCAAATGCACATCAAGGATAATCGCGTCGAACGAGCCGGAGCGCAGGCGTTCAAGCGAGCAAGCGGTTGAAGGACAGATGTTCACTTCGTCTACGCCTTCGTGGATCAGGGCTTCTTCCAGCACGCGGCCATGCTCAGCATGATCTTCAACCACCAGAACACGCCGAGGAAGGCGGGCTAGGGCGGCTTTGCCTTTGCGAAATGAGAGCATGCTTCACCCTTGGCTGAACTAGCGAACGACAATCTACCTTACGGACAGATCGGTGTTCTTGTTACAGTCTGCAAGACGGAATGTCCGGGTGCTCGCCCCTAAGCTATCGGTTTTTCATAGATCGCATATTCGCGGTTGATCTCTGCCTGGATCGTGTCGGCGATCGCAACCATTCCCTGATTATCTTCCAGGATCCAACCGATCTCTGCACGCTTGGAGGCAAAGGTGGTGTGGGCGCTCTCGCGAATCTCGTTGATCATCATGAAGGCCAGCTGGCTTGCCAAGCGCGAGTTCTGCACTTCTTTTAGAACCCCCATCAGGGGCACTCGCATGCCTGATCCGCGCGGCCCGCGCAGCCAGCGCAGCATGTGAAACCAACCAAACGGCAGCAGCTTGCCATCAATCTTGTCTAACACATCGTTGATGTCCGGGAAGGTCAGCATGAAGGCAACCGGTTTTCCCTCAACCTCGGCAATCATATTCAGCGGTTCGAAGATGATTGTCTTCAGCTTCTTGCCCGCATAGGCGACCTCTTCCGGGGTGAAGGGTGTGAAACCCCAATTGTCTGACCATGCATCATTGAGGATCGACAGCACGATCTCTGCATCACGGTCCCAATTGGATTTGTCGACGCGGCGAATGGCGATCCGCTCGTTGCGCTTGCCCGACTTCACGATCCGCTGCACCAGCGGCGGGAAGTCTTTCGTGATGTCGAGATCATAGGTGTAGAGCGTCTTTGCGCGGCTGTAGCCTGCGTCTTCGATCCAGCTTTGATATTGCGCGGGATGATGACCCATCATGATCATGGGCGAATGGTCGTGCCCGCTCACCAACAGTCCTGGCTCCTCCCACATGGCCATGGAAATCGGGCCAACGGCGCGCGTCATCCCTTGCTCAGCGAGCCAGCTCTGAGCCTTTTCCAGCAGAGCTGAACCCACGTGTTCGTCGGCTGCATCGAAGTATCCGAACATACCGGTTCCCGGGCCAAAGCCCTGTTCAGCAGGCATGGCCAGCGCCAGCTCGTCAATTTGTGCTGAAATGCGCCCGACCATTTTTCCATCACGGTGGGCGATGAACAGTTGCGCCTTGCCGTGCTTGAAAAACGGGTTCTTGTCCGGGTTGACCAATTCCAGCAGTTCAGAGCGCAATTGCGGGACGTGGTGCGGCACAGATGCTGCAAATTCTCGCCCCAAATCAACGAACTGCGCCCGCCCGCGCTTGTCGCTTACCGCTTCGATGCTTATTTGCGCATTGGTCACGCAGATCGCCTTGTTCAGCCCATTGCCAAGGCGTCTGTTTGTCCCGGCAGCGGCCAACGTGCAAGAGAATCGATCACTCTTGCCAACAGGATGCGTTTGTCCTCGCCGGTAAGATCGCCTAAATGGCGGAATTGAAAGCACCGTAATAACGATGATTGAGCAACCTCTGATCCCTGCCAAGGACGTGCCCAGCGACACTGCTGATGTGCCCACGCGTGCGCAGTTCCAGACGACCGACGACAAAGATATGCTGCGCGCCGCGCGCGACCTGACCAAGGATTTGGGCGAAGCACGTGCGGGCGTTTACTGGTCTGACATGCTGATTTCGACCGGTGTCGGATACGCGGGTATCGCAGGCGCGATCTTGTCAGGTAATCTCGCATTATCGGCTGTGTTCGGTCTGGTCGCGGCCTTGGCGCTTTACCGCTCGCTGATGTTCATCCACGAGCTTACACATATTCACCGCGATGCACTGCCCGGCTTTCGCAAGGGCTGGAACCTGCTGGTTGGCATTCCGCTGCTGACCCCCAGCTTCATGTATGAGGGTGTGCATACGATCCACCACACTCGCACACGCTATGGCACGATCGAAGATCCTGAATATCTGCCACTCGCGCTGATGAAGCCGTGGAGCTTGCCCGCTTTTGTGTTGGTCGCGTTTCTCGCGCCAATTGCTCTGATCGTGCGCGCGGCGATCTTGGTGCCATTGGGCGCAATTATCCCGCCGGTTCGCACTTTCGTGTGGGAGCGGTTTTCCGCGCTTTCGATCAATCCTGATTTTCGTCGCAAGCCGCCGAAGGGTGAGCTGTCTCGCCAGGTGAAATGGCAAGAGGCGGGCGTCTTCGTCTGGTCATGGGCGCTGCTCGCCAGCACGCAGGTGTTTGGCTGGCAACCACTCCTGATCGCGCTTGCTATTCTGTCACTCACTGCGGTTCTCAACCAGCTACGCACATTGGTGGCGCATTTGTGGGAGAACGAAGGTGAGCCGATGACGGTGACCGCGCAATTCCTCGACAGCGTGAATGTGCCGCCTCCCGGCCCGATTGCCGAGGTCTGGGCGCCTGTTGGTCTGCGTTATCATGCGCTCCACCATCTTATGCCGTCCATGCCCTATCACGACCTGCCAGAGGCGCATCGGCGGCTGGCGGCGGAGTTCGGTGCAGGTTCAACCTATTCCGGCGCAAACCATCCCGGCCTGCTGCCGCTGGTTGGCCGGATCGCGCGCAGCACTATGATGCGCTGAGCGGCGACGGCTAAGGCTACTGAACTGGGTCAGCCTTTATCAGTTTGGACGCTTTGGCATCGATCTCTTGCGAGCTTTCGCCGCGGATCATCGTGTCAGAACCGCTCGCTGCGTCCCCGCCATAATCTGGCCCGCTGGTGATGTTGAGGCCTGAGACCGCATCATTGCCGCTGCTGCTGCCGCCGCCATCGGCCGCATCCTCTGCGCCCACGCCGAGAGCCATCTCTTCATCGGTCGGCGCATCGACATCCTCTAGCGGGATTAACTCTGCTGAGGCCTCAGCGGTTTCATCATTGCCATTGCCGCAGGCTGACAGCAGCATGGCCGCGCCCAATGCGCCGATGAGTTGAATGCACTTCATTTTTGTCCTCCCAAGGCTTGGCGCTCAGCTTAGGCAGGAAGGCGGGTGTGTTTAAACCGGCTTGCGGCAAAGCGTGGCTGAAAGCGCTCATGACCACCGCGAGGTCGCTCAATCGAGGAAATGGATCATCGCACAGCGGCTCTCGGCGGGAATGCCTAAAGCGACGGCACCCTCCAGCGATTCAGCCAAATGCGGGCGCCCTTCAAAATTCTCTACCTCAACAAAGCCATGCCGCGCATAAAACGGCGCGTTCCAAGCGATATCGCGAAACGTATTGAGTGTGATCGCCTTGAAGCCGGAGTTGCGCGCATCAATTTTCAAAGCGCCCAGCAGGGTTGCACCAATCCCTTGCCTCTGGTGTTGTCGTGATACGCTGAGCTCGTGCAAATGCAGTTCCCTGCGAACTGGGCCAGCTTCAGCAAAGCCGACGATTTCCTCGCCAGCTACGGCGGTCAGCGAGCGTCCATGCGCTATCGCTTTGATGTGATGCTCGACGCTGGATGTAGGCGGGATCGGAATGCCCTCCAGCTCAGGAGCCTGGCGCAATAGTTCCGCCGCATCATCTTCGACACGAAAGAAGTGCTCTGCATCCTCTTTGCACGAGAGGCGAATGGAGAACCCGCTCATTCCTCGGTCCGTATGAGAACGGTCTCACCCACAAGGAAGAACAGGAAGAACGGAGCCCATGCGGCCAGGAACGGCGGATACCCGCCAAAGCTGCCCATCGCCAGTGCGGCATTGTCGACCACGAAATAGGCGAAGCCCAGACCCATGCCGATGATCGCGCGCACGAACAATTGACCTGATCGGGCGAGGCCAAAGGCGGCGATTGCACCCAGCAGCGGCATCAGAAATGCGGATAGCGGGCCGGACAATTTGTGCCACCATTTGGCTTTCATTTCTGAGGTTCGTCGGCCAGCGGCCTCATAGGCATCGATTGTTTCTGACAGCTCGAAGAAGGACAAAGCCTCTGGATCGATCGATTCCAGGCCAATCCGCTCTGGCGAGATGCTTGTTCCGACGGTCAGGTTTTCCAGCGGCTGACTGTCCGCGCTGCCAACCTCAAAGCTCACTGGATTTTCCAGTTTCCAGCCGGGGTTGGCATAGACAGCGCGCGGCGCACGCACTTGCTGGCGAATGATGCCGCCCGGTGCGCGCTCATACCAGGTGACATTGGTCATGGTGATTTGTTCGCCCGTGCCGCTGAGGCTGGCGGCAGACAAAATGCTAGAACCATCGGTGAGATAAACGTTGGCCTTAATGCTGGAGGCCTCTGGTATCGGACCATAATCGGCTGCCTCCCAGGCTTTGAGTGTAGCGGTCGCCCGGGTCACTACGCGATCGTGAAAACCGAAGCTGATCACCGAAACCAACGCGGCTGTGAGCAGCAGAGGTGAGAGCACTTGATGTGCAGAGAGGCCAGCGGCCTTCATCGCTACGACCTCGCTGTTTTGGTTCAGCGTCACCAAGGTGATCAGCGTCGCGAGCAGCACAGAATAGGGCAGGAAGCGCGATATTAGCTGAGGAATGCGCAGGCTGGCATATCTCCAGACCTCGCTATCGCCATTGCCAGGCACCGCCAGGATGTCGCCGCTGTTCGACAGCAGGTCGAGCATCATCAACACCAGCACCAGCATCACCAGGACCGCGAGGATCCGCACGACGAACATCTTTGCCAGGTAGAGCGTGAGCGTGCGCGAAGGGAAAAAGTCGAGCTGCATATTGAGGCTATACTCTGCCTATTCCGCTGGTGATGGTTGCGGGTCAGGATCGGGCCCGCGCAGTCGGTGCGGCTTTCGCCGGTCAAACAGCTTGCGCAATCCCTTACCGATTTTGGCAGTGCCAGTTTCCAGCGCGCCAATCGCTTGCCCGCCGGGCACATGGGCGACGCGGTAATACATCCACAGGATCAGCGCGGCGAACACCACAAACGGGCCCCACAATGCGATAATCGGGTCTATCCGGCCCAGCGTCGCAATGTCTTCGCCATATTGATTGATCTTGTGATAGGCGACCACCATCACGATCGAGACGAACACGCCCAACGCGCTGGTCGATCGTTTGGGCGGGATCGCCAATGCCACCGCCAGCAGCGGCATCAGGAACATCATAACCACCTCGACCAATCGGAAGTGAAAGCTCGCCTGGCTGGCGTCACGGTCCAGCTCTGCGACATTGTCATCTGACCATCCGATCCTGAGCAATTCGGGCAGGATGTATTCTCGCTCCGCATCGCCGCGCGCACGAAATTCCTCAATCGCGGGCAGGTCTATGGGCAGGTCATGGCGGCTGAAGGACAGAACGCGCGGGGTCTCGCTGCCGGTGTCTTGTACGATGGTGCCTTCGGACAGGCGCAGGATGATCGTGTTGGGATCGTCGCTGGTCGCCAGAAACGCGCCTTCGCGGGCGCTGATCGACAGCACTTGATCCTGAGAGTTTGAGACACGGGCAAAGATGCCGATCAACCGCCGTCCTTCGTCTTCGCTTTCCTCAATTCGCAAAGCCATGCGGTCGGCCAGAGTGTTGAATTCGCCAACCTTTATCGATGCACCGAGCGCGCCAGAGCGCAGCTCAAATTCCATCTGCTCGTAATAATATCGGCTGATCGGCTGGACATAAAACACCAGCGCCACATTGATCGCCACCAGTACGCATGTGATCGCATAGGGAACACGCAGCAGCCGCCAATAGCTGAGGCCGACGGCACGCATCACATCGAGCTCGCTGGAGGTCGCCAGTTTTCTAAAGGCAAGCAGAATACCGAGCAGCAGGCCCAGCGGGATCGCGAGGCTGGCATATTCCGGGATCAGCGCGCCCAGCATCTTAAAAACAACGCCAATCGGGCCGCCCTCAACCGCGACAAAATCGAACAATCGCAGCATTTTGTCGAGCATCAGCAGCGAGGCGGCGAGCGCAAACACGCCCAGCATTGGAAACACCACCAGCCGGAAGATATATCGATCAATACTGGGAAAAGCGTTGAGCACGGGAGCTTAGCTGGCTTTCACATCCAAAGGTTTCGCGGCGTGTTCGCGCGGGTAATTGCCCTAGCGAAGCGGTGTCTTATCAAGGCCCATAGCGAGGTTTTTGACCGGGGTCATCTGCCGTCTGCGTAAGCGTCGTGGATGTATGGCTTCTGACTGATCGGGCAGGGTAGCTGCACGGTCTGAGAGTAGCAGCCCCATACCGCAAGGCTCACCAGAACCGGCTGCCGGGAATGCCTTTGAACGGGCTCGACCTCATATTGGCTTATCCAGCCGCCATAAAATCCCCCTGGTTGCGGCGTGATCTGTTCACCATCAACCATGCATTGGTCGAAGAAGTTGGGATAGAAGGCGATATAGTCAGCGATTTTCTCAAATGCGGGCGTGGGCGAGAGGTAGGACCAAGCGGCCTCCTCCAGCTGCTCCTCGCCAATGGTCACATCCCAATAGTTTGCCTGCCCCTTCCACTCAGATAGAGAGCGGCGCGGATTGGGGCTGAAATGCTCCATCGCGATGTCTGCCTGCGGCAGGTAATAGGTTGGTGGGTGGCTGGTTTCGAGCGTGCGGAAAGCGGCCGTGGTATCGGCCAATGTGACACCGCGATGCACGATCGCAATCCGGCGGGTGGTCGGCTCCGCGATGGCTGGGCGCGGATAGCCCCAAACGCTTTCCTGGTTTTCGCCGACCGGATCGGGTTGTGGATGGTGGGCTGCCCCATAAGGCTAGCGGGCTGCGCGCTCAGTGGCTCGCGCTACCCTCACGCCTTTTCAAGCGTGCATTGCAGCGGGTGCTGGTGCTGCTTGGCAAAATCCATCACCTGATTGACCTTCGTCTCGGCCACTTCATAGGGGAAGATCCCACACACGCCGACGCCCTTTTGATGCACATGCAGCATCACCCGCGTCGCTTGCTCCAAATCCATCGAGAAGAAGCGCTTCAGAACCATCACTACGAATTCCATCGGGGTGTAGTCATCGTTCAGCAGCAGCACTTTGTATTGGCTGGGTTTCTTTGGCTTTGTGCGAGTTTTGGTCGCGACACCAACTTCGCTCTCCGACCCGTCATCGCTGTCATCGCTCAGCCGACAATTGCGGCGGCAATAGAGGTGTGGTCGCATGGCTGAGGGTGAGAAGCAGAGTGTCAGTCATCATGATGTGCAATATCGGAAAGGTTGGTCCATCTGCAAGGTGCCTTGCGCAACCTTAAGGTTTTACCAAGACGATTTGCCTGATTGCCGTACAGTTTCTGCGCATTCGCGGCGCAGGCATGCTCATTTCAGTGCTTAAAAATAAGGGGGCCGGACAAACCATGATGGTCTATCCGGCCCGGCGCTTTCGCGCGTTTTCGAGAGCCAGTTGGGAGAGTGGAGAGGCTGGCTCTGAAAAGCTCTTTGTTCAAATTCGAATGTTCGAATTAGGCAGCTTTCGAGACTTTCTCAGCAGCTACGCTAACGCGGTTCGAAATTGGTGCGAACGCTTCGTTGTAAAGCTTCACCCATGCTTCGGTGCGCTTGGAACCGTAAGAGACAACCGCGTCAAAGTTGCGGCGGGTCAATTCGCCCTGCATCTGGATCAGTTCGGTTGGCGACTTAACCGAAGCCATTTTTTTCACGTCTCCGGTGACGGTTTCAACGACGGTCTTGCCGGTTTCAACTTGCTCGCGGCCCATGTCTTGCATGCCAGCAAGCAGGATCTTGCCCGATTCAACGACGGCATCGACATTGGCTTTGTTGAACTCGCCAACTTCGCTTGCCAGCTCAGTGCCCTTGGCAGCGGCGGTCTTTACGCGGGTTTGGACGTCAGCGGCCAATTCTTTGGCAGTCGCGGTGATGTCGGTGTTCTTGGCAGTGGCCATGATGGTGTCCTTCAGTTTGATGACTGGATTGGTATCTGTGGTCTTCGCTGCGGCTTTTGCTGGTGCCTTCTTGGCAGCAGGCTTCTTCGCAGCGGTCTTTTTAGTGGCGACCTTCTTAGGGGCTGCCTTGCGCGCCGCTGGCTTCTTTTTCGCAGCGGTCTTCTTCGCGGCTGCCTTTTTCTTGGCAGGTGCTTTTTTCGCCGCAGTCTTCTTAGCAGCAGGAGCAGCGGCCGCTTTTTTCACCACCGCTGCCTTTGGGGTCGGCTTCGGTGCGTCGGCGTCAACCGCCTTTGGAGCAGATGTTTCGCTGACAGTCTTCTTTGTAGCAGCTTCGGCATATGCCTTCTCAGCAGCAGCATCAATCTTAGATGGGGCGTTGGTAGCCATAGTAACCTCACTTTATGTTGCACTGCACAAAATAGTGATTGCAACTGCGAAGTCAAGCATTTTTTGTGCACTGCACAATAGGTGAATAAATAGCTTTAAAGCAGATATTTAGCGGGTTTTAACGTAGCGTCCGGGCGCATCTTCGATGACTGTATCACCGCGCCCACCAGGCTTGCGCTTGCCCTTTACAGGTACTTTTTCCGGCGCCTGCTGGTCCAGCCAGCCCAGCCAATGCGGCCACCAACTGCCCGGATGCTCTTCTGCACTCTCGACGAAGGCTTTGAGTGATCCTGCTTCGCTATCACCTAGCCAATATTGATACTTACCCGCTGCCGGAGGGTTCACGACGCCAGCGATATGACCGGAGCCGACGAGCAGGAACTCCATCGGTCCGTTGAAATGTTCGGTCAGGCGCCACACGCTTTCCGCTGGCGCGATGTGATCTTCCTTACCGGCTTGGACAAAGCTGGGCGTTTTGACCTGCGTCAGATCAATCGGTGTGCCGTCGGCCGACAGCGCATCTGGCACCACCAGCTTATTGTCGCGGTAGAGGTCGCGCAGATAGCCATTGTGCCATTTGGACGGCAGGTTGGTGACGTCGCCGTTCCAATGCAGCAGGTCAAAGGCGGGATAATCCTCGCCCAGCAGGTAATTGTTGACGACGTAATTCCAGATCAGGTCCTTGCCGCGCAGCGCGTTAAAGGTCGCCGCAAGATAGCGGCCATCGAGATAGCCCTTGGGAGAGAGCGTATCGATCATTTCCAGATGGCCGTCTTTGATGAAGTGTTTCAGCTCTCCGCTCTTCTCAAAGTCCACTTGCGCGGTGAAGAATGTCGCTGATTTGACTTTGTCCGCCTCGCCGCGGCGCTCCAGCACAGCCAATGTCGCAGCCAGCGTGGTGCCTGCTACGCAATAGCCGATCGTATGCACTGCGGGAACGGACAGGCGCTCTCTCACCAGATCGATCGCTTCGATCTGTGAGCGGATATAATCATCCCATACAACTTCACCCATGCTCTCATCGGCAGACTTCCAACTGACCACGAATACGGTCAGGCCCTGATCAACGGCCCATTTGATGAAGCTCTTTTTTGGTGTCAGGTCGAGGATGTAGAACCGGTTGATCCATGGCGGGAAGATCACCAGCGGTACGTCATAGATGTCTTTGGTCGATGGGCTGTATTGAATCAGCTGAAACAGATCGGTTTCGTGCACGACCTTGCCGGGGCTCGCGGCCAGGTTCTCACCCAGGGTAAAGGCATTGGCATCTGTATGGGTTAGCTGCCCGCGCTTAAGATCTGTGATGAGGTGTTTCATCCCGCGCACCAGATTTTGTCCGCGCGTCTCAACCGTGCGCTTCATCACAACCGGATTGGTGAGCAGAAAATTGTCCGGGCTCATCGCCTCCGCCAGAGCGGTCACTGCAAATTCCAACTGGCGGCGTTTTTCCTTGTCGACGCCTTTCATCGATTTGACGGAAGCTTGGAAATGCTCCGCAAGCATCAGATAAGTCTGGTGCAGCAGAGCAAAGGCGGGATACTCACTCCACGCTGGATCGGCGAAGCGGCGGTCTTTGCGCGGCAGTTGCGGCTCGCCTTTAGAGGCGGCCGCGACGCCGCCAGCCATAGGCGCAGCGAACCGGCCCATTACGCCTTGCCACAATTGCAGCGATTCCTGAGCAAGCTTGGCCGACGCCTCCAGCGGATTGGTCGGTGCTTGCTTCAAAAGGCTTTGCGTCATCAGCATCCACTGTGCTGGATCCAAAGGATTGCTGCCTTGCGTCACCTTCTTTGCGGTTTCACTGGCCTGATAGGCGGCAAATTCGAGCCACATTTTCTGCAGCTCCGAACTGGCTTTGGCCCATTCGGCCAGCTCGCCAGCAGAGGGTGTTTTGCTAAATAGGCCGCCGCTGTTCTCGCCGCCAATGCTGTCTGCGCCCGGCGCGCCGTTGCTGGTCGCTTGCGAAAACATCTCTCGCATCGCCTCGCTCTGCATATCGAAAAAGGCGCGAAATGGTTCGCCGCCCCCTAGCATTGTGTTGGAGGGATCGTCTTGTGACATGGCCGTTTGTGCTCCGCTTTCCCAACTCACCATAGGGGGTTCTCTGACGTTCCCCAGCAGAATAGCGAAATTGCCTTCCCACTTCGACCGTTAATCGCCTAAACTGATTCGTGCTCCTGTCGCTATGATGATTGCGCAAAACTGGGTAAGGATCGCAATGAACGACCAATTCTACCGTATGAAGCGGCTGCCGCCGTACGTAATCGCTGAAGTTAATGCGATGCGTCACGAAGCGCGCTCGGCAGGTAAGGACATTATTGATCTGGGTATGGGAAACCCGGATCAACCTCCGCCTCAACACGTGATAGACAAATTGTGCGAAGTCGCCGCGAAACCCAATGCGCATGGCTATTCGCAGTCCAAAGGCATTCCGGGTCTGCGCAAGGCTCAGGCGAATTATTATGGTCGCCGCTTCGGGGTCGATCTCGACCCTGAGAGCGAAGTCGTGGTTACTATGGGATCGAAGGAAGGGCTAGGCAGTCTCGCCAATGCGATCACTGCGCCGGGTGACGTCGTCCTTGCACCGAATCCATCATACCCGATCCACACCTTTGGCTTCATCATTGCAGGGGCGACTATTCGCGCGATCCCAACGACGCCTGACGAAGATTATTGGCGCTCGCTCGAAAGTGCGATGAACTTCACCGTGCCACGCCCCAGCGTGCTGGTTGTGAGCTATCCTTCAAACCCAACGGCAGAAGTTGTCGACCTTGCATTTTATGAGCGGCTGGTTGCTTGGGCGCGCGAGAACAAGGTTTGGGTCCTGTCCGACCTTGCGTACTCAGAGCTCTATTATGACGACAATCCAACGCCCTCCATCATGCAGGTGAAAGGGGCAAAAGACGTCGCGGTTGAGTTTACCAGCATGTCAAAGACGTATTCGATGGCTGGCTGGCGAATGGGCTTTGCGGTCGGTAATAAGCAGCTGATTGCCGCTTTGACCCGGGTGAAATCCTATCTCGATTATGGTGCATTTACGCCGATCCAGGCGGCGGCTTGCGCTGCGCTCAATGGCCCGCAAGACATCGTTGAAAGCAATCGCAACCTCTATCGCAAACGCCGCGATGTGATGGTGGAGGCGTTTGGCCGCGCGGGCTGGGACATTCCGTCACCATCGGCTTCTATGTTTGCCTGGGCGCCTTTGCCGCCATCGCTCGCGGAGATGGGCAGCCTTGAATTTTCCAAAAAACTGCTGACCGAGGCGGAGGTCGCTGTTGCTCCTGGCGTTGGTTACGGAGAGGAAGGTGAAGGCTTTGTACGCATTGCGATGGTCGAAAATGAGCAGCGGCTGAGGCAAGCGGCGAGAAACATTAAAAAGTATTTTGCCTCGCTTGGTCTCAACGCGGGGGCGTCTTGAGATAGAGAATGGCTCAAAGAGAAATTCTTGAGTTTGGTTCGGAGCGGAATGGCTTGGCGAGCGTTTTTCGCAAAAGCACTGCCGATTTGAGGAGAGGCAAATGCCATCCGCCGACCCACGGCCATTAACCGATCGGCAGCGTGACGTTATCGAGCGGATTGATCGGCGCGTCCCGATCAAAGTTATTGCTCAGGAGATGGGGGTTTCTGAGACCCGCATCAATCAGCATATCAGGGCTCTTAAAGACGTCTATGAAGCTGGCAGCCTAAATGAGCTGGTTGAGAAATATCGCGCGACGAAGCCTTCACCATCCGGATCAGGGGCAGGCGAAGGCAGCCCGGGTGTGAAGCCATTTATTGGTCCGGTTCAATTCCCCGGGCAGATGGGCTTCCCGGGAACCAGCGAAAGCAAGATTTCGCTCGGCATTTTTGATGGCCGCTATGGGGTCTTGGCCCGGCTAGCAGCGGTTGTTGGGATCGCCTTCGGTGTCCTTCTTGCTGTTATCTTGGCGCTTAGCGCCGCTCAGGCGCTCAGCGATATCATGGACGCTAGCGCTTAAAGCACCCCCGCAAATCTGGGAGGTTTAGGGTGGGCCGCCACACTGTTAGTGCCCGAAGAGATGGGCGTTTCTGAATGGCGCCCACAGTGCTTTCAAAGAAAATCACGCCACAGATATGCGCAAGTAATTGATGTACTTGACATTTGAAAAATGCCGAGCTGAGGCCGGGAACGAATTCATTGTACATTCCTTTAAGATGCATAATACCGAACATAGTTAAGATAGCGGATGGCGTTAATACTTCGCCTATTCTGTCTGTAGGCCGAATTCAGGGGCGGTTGTACAATGTGGGGTGCTGCATCATGGAGTGGGCCGTGAGCTCGATCGCAGCCTATAATCTGGTGCCTGATGGCGACGCGCTGATCCCCAGATTTCGGGAGGCGGGTGATCTAACACTGGACCTTTTCCATCGCGATGGCCGGATCGAGGATCGCTGGCTCGGGCTTCATCCGCGTGAATTTGAACTGCTGTGGCGGCTCGCTGAAGAGCCGCAGGTTACATTATCGCGAGAGCAATTGCTCGCCGATGTTTGGCGCATAATGTACGAACCAGAGACCAATAGTGTTGCCGTCCACGTCGCCCGTGTTCGGGCAAAACTGGCTGGTTTCGATCTGGCGCACATCCTGGTGACGGATGAAAACCGTGGGTACTTCCTCGATGTTCCCGCTGAACCGGGTGTGTTCAAATTTTCTAATGAAACGTCGGAGCATGACGAGAACGAAGTCAGCGGCAAACCCTAAGGTGTGTCTGGACTTGAGGAACGCCTTGCGGCAGTCTTTTGGTAGATGAGGCGGAGCGCCCGTTTCCTAGACCTTGAGGGAAAAGACAATGTCCGAAGCTGCTGCAATGACTTCCAATGATCGCATTGCGATTGAGCTGAGTGATGATGGGGTGGCGCAGGTGCGCTTTACTCGCGGCGACAAAATGAATGCACTCGATCCTGAGATGTTTCAGCGGATCATTGAGGCGAGCAGCCAATTGCAGCGGATGAAGGGCCTGAGGGCGGTTGTCCTATCCGGTGAAGGCCGTGCGTTTTGCGCTGGGCTCGACCTGTCGAATTTCTCGCGGCCACCCAGTCCGGATGAACCGGAATTGACCGAGCGGACCTATGGCAATGCCAACAAGTTTCAGCAGGTGGCCATGCAATGGCACAAGCTACCTGTGCCGGTGATTGCGGCGGTGCATGGCGTGTGCTTTGGCGGGGGATTGCAGATTGCCAGCGGTGCTGACATTCGCGTGGTCCATCCTGAGACCCGTATGGCCATCATGGAGATGAAATGGGGCCTGGTGCCGGACATGGGTGGCTATGCCCTGTGGCGCGGGCTGGTGCGTGATGATGTGTTGCGTGAGCTTATTTATACCAATCGCGAGTTTTCCGGAGCGGAGGCGCATCAACTGGGCCTTGCAACCCACGTTGACGAAGATCCGGTCGCGCGCGCCACTCTGATCGCCAGCGAGATTGCCAATCGCAATCCCCATGCGATCCGGGCAGCCAAACGGTTGCAAGCAGGTATGCTGGAAAGCGACACCGATACGATCCTGATGGAGGAAAGCATTGAGCAGCACGGGATCATGCGCACCAAAAATCAGGTCGAGGCGGTGATGGCTGGCATGGAAAAGCGCAAGGCCAATTTCGACGATGTGTGAAGCTGCGGCTTAACCCGCCTGCTGCGCTAGCCAAACACCGCGACGCATTGCAGCCCGTCCAGCATCTGGCGACCTTGGCTGTTCCACATCCGTAGTCGCTCTGAGGAATAACCATCGTCGGCGTGCTGGCTGGCGTTTTCGGCCAGATACCAGCCATCGGGATTGCTCGCCTCTGGTTCCAGCACATTAAACGACCAGTTGATCGAGCTGATCGGCCCCATTCGCTGCATAATCCGCATCGCACCGGGCGGCATCACATCCCCCATCAACACCAATTGGCTGACGGTGTCGAGGCTGTGGTCTTCGGTCAGCCGCGCCCATCGACGCACGGTCGCGCCGTGGTCTTTGCCTTTGTCCTGGCCAAAACGCACATCGAAATTTTTCTGGATGAAGGCTAGCGCCTGCCCGGCCATCGCTTGGGCCGCTTCCTCAGGGCCGCCGGGCCAATCGTCTGGCGGGCTGGAGGGGCGCAGCGCATTGGGATCGCGGCCGGTACCGAACAGCCAGAAGCCGGTAAGCGCGACTTTCCCTTCGCTTAAAATTTCGCTGCGGACTTGAGTGACATTGCGCCCCTGCCGGATAATTTCAGCCTTCAGTTCGATCTCTTCGCCGATCGGCGCGACAAAGCCGATTTGCGCAGCCCTTAGCGGGGGCAGATCAGGAAAGGCACGCACTGCCATGGTGTATCCCACCAGCGCTGACGCGCCGCCATATAGAGTGCGTCCCTGCATCCAGTCGCTGGCATGCTCCAGGCGGGCGGGGCCGGGCTTGCCGGTGATCGGTTCGAGAAGGCTCGCGATAGTCATGGCTATCATCTCTGCCGCGCCAAAGTGCTTGCGTCCAGATTGCCCTTACGGAAACTCGCTCGCTTCGCGCAAAGGGCACAAGGCGCATTGCCTTTGCCGCCGCGAATCGCTAGTGCGCGCGCTCCGCAGGTCGTAAGACCAAAAGGGTTGGCCCGATGGCGGAGTGGTGACGCAGCGGATTGCAAATCCGTGTACGCCGGTTCGATTCCGGCTCGGGCCTCCATCTTTCCCTTGGGAAGATACATATCTGGGTGGTTCGCCACTATCACCCACCGGCGCCGCTTTAGCTCAGGTGGTAGAGCACATCATTCGTAATGATGGGGTCAGAGGTTCGAGTCCTCTAAGCGGCACCAGTTTTCTAAGATATTGAAATATATAGAGATGTGATAGAGGCTCTGTAGCAGTCTCTGTAGCAATGGCTGTTGCATTGCTAACCTATCTGGCTGTTAAACCTTGCGGTCAAAGTTGAAGCGCGACAGGGTTCCAGCCTGCTGTGGTTTGTCCTGGTGCGAAATACGCCTCGGAAAGCTGCCACGATGGGCCTTCATAGAAATGGAAAAACCGATGTAGGTCGGAATTTTCACGCATCCCAGCAAAGCCGAACTGAGAGATCATCATGACCCATGTGGCACAAACGGCCTCGATCACAGACTTTAGGTTGCCACGTGCGATCTCTTGCTCTCGGTCATGCTTCACCGCGTTATAGTTATCGAACCATTCAAGCTTATCTCGTTCACCTTGAGGTTTTGCTAGATTGTCAGATGCCCAAGCTGAGAACGGCCTGAAGGTGCCCAACCATGGAAACTTAGCGAGGCTAATCAAATACTCGTTCAATCGCATTGGCGTGGCGAGCTTTTGGTAGTCGCCACGGTTCCAATTTCTTGGTTGTCCGGCATAGTTGTTGGCCTTCAATATCCCTTTCCACTGCGCTTCACATTCTGTGCAACAAAGGAACAACAAGTCGCGAATGGTGTTTCCATACACGCCAAAATTCTCGGCGTGAGGATGGACAACGCTCAGGATTTTCTCGAGCCGTAAGACAATAGTTCTAAGTTGATCGAGAGATAGAAACAGCGGGTCTCTTTGCTCTTGGAGAAGCGGAAGTTCACCCGGTGGGACAAGGTTATGGTGTGGAGCTGGCCGTGCTATTCGCGGATGGAACTGTTCTGGCATCAGCTTCATCCGCTGAATAGCTACCTCTGCGCCGAATCTCTCGTGCCCATCTAAAAACTCACGCAAGGTGAGATGTGGCGAACCAATTATTTGCTCACCAGCTTCACTGTGGGAGAACCCTACGTTGGGCGGAAAGTCTCCAGTTACCCAGACCAGTCGGTTGTCCCGATAAAGCCAGATCGATGCGGATTCCGTAGTATGGAGGCCGAGGTAGCTTCCTTCTGCGTAGTCATCGTCAGTTAGAGCCGTGCGCACCGGACTAAGTTCTGGGCCATCGGTGTTGAATGCTACCATCGCAGTTTCCTTTTAGTATATGTGAGCGCATTCGTCGCCGAGCAAATAGCAAGGAAGGAGCGCAGTACTACTCGCCAGGCGACAGCTCATTTGTAGGGAAATCGAAGTTCTCCCAAATATGGGGTGGGACAGGCAATCGATTGTATCGGCACGCGACGAGAACAATTATCCAATGGCCGAATTGGACACAGGACAGCTCACGAAACCCGTCATCTTCGCGAACGTGCTGGGAGATAAACTCCAATATCTCCTCGGAATTATCTGTAATCGGAATGTCGGTGAGCATGTTTCCGGTCTGTGGAGTTCCAGTAAACAGCTCGTTTTCTGAAGCACTATCGGGAAACCAAAATTGATGTGTGCAGTGCTGAAGCTCACTTTGCGCGAACTGAGCCAACCGAGATAGATTCTCCGATAACCCTAGCCGAGCCGACCAATATGCTAGCAGGGGTATCAACACACTGCCTGCAGTCGCATCTTGACGGTATGCGTCTGTGTTCTCGCTGGGGTGTTCGACCAGCTCCCAGTACGACGTCTTGCAGGTAGGGTAGGGGCCGTTCGTTTTGAACGCGAACTCAATGTTCTTGCTTAGCTCCGTAACATATTCGCAGGCTAGTCCATGATAACCTATTCGTGACGCGAGAAATGTAAGTGCAAGCCCAATATCAACGGCATGATCGTCTAAGATCGGCAGAAGTAAGACACGATTGTTAGTGATTAGCTGAGCAATTTCGGCGGCGAGGTTATCGACCTCCTCCACCTCCCCGCGAAGAAACTCTGGGGAGTCATTCGAAGACGAGTTTTGCCAAATCATCCAAAGACCGCGCAGCGCTAGACGCCCTAGTGTTTCATGAAGCTTGAGATTTACATCTATCCCTACCGGAGATTGAACGGCGGAAGAGATGCCATCGCGAACACCGACATAAGGGAGCATTTTCTTGCCATACAGTTCGCCCCAGATTGCAAAATTCAGCTCGACCAACTGGTTGAAAGCATAGCCCGCGCTTTCTTGCTTCTTAGAACGCCGTCCATTCAGAACATCTTTCAGGACGTCCCATGCTCTCAATATGCAGTACTCGCTAGAAACGTAAGCAGCCTCGACATTTCCAGCCTCTCTCGACCAAACGAAAAGCAGCCAAAGAGAGATATTTAGCTGACGCACAACCCTAATTTTATCGTGATCGTTGAGGTCATCACCAGCCGTAAGCTCGTTGACCAGCCTGCGGAAATAACGTGCTGACTCATCAGGCTCTTCGACCATGGCAGAAGCCTTGCGTAACAGGTCTCTAAAGCTTTTTGGGAAGAGGTTTTCCCTAAGAATTCCCTGTTCAATTTTTTGAGCAAGGAGGTCTCCGTTCCATTCCTGATATTCGAGCTTGTCGGAAGTGTTTCGCGAGGTGTAGCCTCGCAGTTGTTGCTGAACTTCTTCGGCAACGCCACCTCCGAAGCAAAGGCAGATTGCGACTTTCAGATTCTTGTATTTTGATGGAATCCTGCTTGGGATGTAACCATCTCTTATTTCGTCCAAGGAAGGGCGGATGCTTTGTTTTGCTGAGGAATTCCACTCTGTCCTAGTGAGATCACCCGATTTAATTGAGAACAAGAACAGCTTTTTTTGGCCGTCTACGTCCTGACCTACTGCTGCTACGTCCACACCGAATTGAGACGTGCCAATAGATGGTCTGGAAATCACTTCGAACCCGTTCCCAGTCAAGAGGTCAGGCAAGATCGCATCCAGCTCTCCTCGTTCCTTTAGCGATGCCAAGTATTCCCTAATCAGAAGTATCATTGGCCAACCTTTCCGAGCGAAGCACGCGAAGCGTCATATCAAGATCGAAGGGGTCAATCGTAAGCTGACGTGGAGACTCAATGGACACGCTGTGAGTTGCCAATTTCGTGGCGGACTTTTGAACCTTCCCATCAGCCGCATGAACGGTGAAAATCGAACCATTTCCATACAGCAGTACCTTTCGTGTGAAGAGGTTTGCGAACACGGATTTTTTCTCACTTTCCTTGTAGGCAGTACCCATCTTTTGAGCATGGTGGCGCCGTTCGACTAACCGCTCGGTTTCTGATGGACGGAGCTCGGCAACATCTCCGACTGACCTCAAGCCGTCTATGTATTCATCAATGAGCACGAGTGCTTTTTTGGCAGACGCATTGGCGGGGTCGTTTGTGTCTTTGGACACTTCTTCGACGTACTTGCGAGTTTCACCAGAGAAATTCAGAAGCAGAGGGTCAAAAAGGTTGCGAACCAGCTCATCAGCAAGTGTGCCATACGATGATCGTAGCATTGAGATAATGATCGATGCCGCTGTCACGGGATGGAAGAATAAGTATCCAATTGCCTTTCGGCATACGAAGACTTGTTCTCGATCTTCCAGTTTCAAAGCCGCGAAATCGATAGAAAATCTCATTGGGTCTCCAGCGACACCAGAGACCATTTCGTTCGCCAATTCGCAAAGCTGTGGTGCGCCGGATTTTAACCAGCCAACAATCGCCACGCCGAGTTCATCTCCGCCTTTTTCTAAGATTGCATGTTGGAATGAATCAAATACGCCAAGGTCTAGAGAGTCGTCTTGTCCGGCGACAACGTGTTCCAGCAGCCATAGAGCCTTCTGGCTTCCGCCAACACGTATCATGGCACTCAAGCCATAATCCAGACCCTTGATTGTGCCTGCATTCTTCACGTCTAGGTCGTCAATGACGCTTGCTAGATCGAACAGCAAGCTCTCGGTGATTAGGCTTGGTTTCCTTCCAATTATTTCAACGACGGAATGAACAGACAATTCTTGTACAGGCCTTGCTAGAGCCTCCAATGCTCGCTGCATCGAAATCTGAAAGGAGTCATCCTCATCTAGAGGCAGCCTCCAACTAGACTCGTTGTTGCATGGCGACCTGACTGGCAAGCGCATGTTAGCGCCGTGCCGGCCTTGGTGCCCTGTGCAAGCACTAGCTAGAAAGCGAATGAAATGGCGGACCCAAATTCGGGCCCGCCACCACATTGACTATCGACGTGCTCGCAGGGATGGCCCTCTAAGCGCGAGCTTGTGCGATCTCTGGGTTAGCCGGTCTACAATGGCATCCGCGAGGTGCGGAGAGTCCAAGTAGTTATGCCATTCGGAAGGATCGAGCTGACCGACTATCAAAGTCGATCCGTTGTCGCTCCTGCCATCCAATAGCTCAAGCAGGTCTTCTTTCGCGTCTTCGCTTACGGGCGCGATACCGAAATCATCCAAGATCAAGAGCGACACCCGCACAAGCGACGCTCGGAGTTTCGCGATTGAGCCATCGTGATGGGACAGACGCATCTCCTCAAGGAGTGGGTTCGTTCGAAAGTACTTGACCGAAAGACCCTGATTGACCGCTGCTACTCCAAAGCAACATGCCAGCCATGTTTTTCCGGTCCCAGTGGCACCGGAAATTAGCAGATTGTCGGTATGCTCAATCCAGTCGCACGTGAGCAATTCTGCGATCTGCGATTTGTCGAGTGCCCTCTCACCGCCAAACTGGATGTCCGCCGGGTCAGCGGTCTTGTGCTTGAACTTCGCTTGACGAAAAAGCCTTTGGCGGGTTCGCGTCTGCCTCTCGAGCTTCTCGCTGATCGCAAGATGCTCGAGCCGATCGATGAACGCCATCTCCGCATAGGCCGTTGAAGTGCTTTGCTGGTCGAGAGCTGCGTACATGCCGTCGAGGCGCAATTCACGAAGAGATTGGCGGACTGTTTCAATGCTCATGCCGCATCTCCTTGTCTGCCGTAATAATCATTCCCTCTTACGTTCTTGTCTGGGGAAAATTTGCCGGACGCCCGGGAGCCGCTCGGAGAGGACTCGATTCCGCGTTCAAGGACATTCTGCACGTGCTCAAAACGCAGGTCGTTGGAAGAGACAGCTCTAACACAGGCCAATTCGAACCGTCGTCGAGAGTGGATGCGCGGTAGGTCTTTGATCCAAGCAGTGCGCCGCGATCGTTGCTGCGAGGTCACGTCTTTTGCCATTTCGACAGCAGCAAGTTGTCTGACAGCGACATCGTATGTCTGCGCCCACTTCTCGAGATCCGGTTCTGCACGAGCCGCATGCGCAATCGGCCTATGCTGTGGATCAGTTTGGCGCTTGCCTACTTGATGCAGCCTTGGATGGACCGCGACCTCTCGACCATTCAAAGAGATATCGACCGTCTTGTCACTGGCCCTTAGCGACACCTTTTTGCCAATATGCTGATGTGGTACCGAATAATAGCAGCCCTTCCAGCTCACATGATAATCTCGCCCAACGAGTGCCTCGCCTCTCATTTCCGCAGGCTGAAAGCGATCTTCAGGGAGAGGCCGGAGGTGGGATTGCTCTTCGGCTTCGAAAAGCGAACGGCGGCTGTGACCATTCGCCCGCCTGAGCGTGCGTGAGTTCCAATTTTCGACGATCTCGCCGAGCGCTTGCCTCAGTTCGGGCAGAGAAGGCAAAGGCCGATTGATGAACCGAAGGTGCAAGCTGCGCTGTATCAGCTTCACAGAATTTTCAACTGCGGATTTGTCTTGCGCTTTCCTAACGCGAGCCGGAACTACCCCCATGCCATAATGGTCAGCGAAAGCCTGGTAGTCTACTTGCACCCGAGCGGGACCGAACCTGGGCCGAGATATGATTGCGGACTTCAAATTGTCCGGTGTGATCACAATCGTGGTGCCCCCAAAGTACTCAACCGCTGCGACGTTAGCGAGAATATGCTCGCGCACCTTCTGCGACCGGGTAATTGATGCGTGGATCAACCGCGAGAAAGGCAAGGTGGCAATGAAGAGTTGGAATGTGACAATATTGGCAGGCTCACCGTCCCAAGCTTTAGGTTGATAGCCAGCAAAGTCAGTTTGCATCGCATAGGCAGGCGGATGATCGAGACTCATCACAGGGTCGAGCGTCGCAATATGATCTTTGATGCGTTTGCAGTATGTCCGGTACTTCATTGCCGATCCTGGCTCGGCATTCTCGACGTACCGATTATGCGCCTCTATACGACTGAATCCTTGCCGCAAATAGGCGACCTCGGCGTCCCAGTCAGGTTCTTCGAAGATAGGATGAGCGCTTCGAGTAGAACCGAATTCCGTCATCATTTCGTGATCGTCCCAACTCTCGATAGCCTGGCGATCAATCGATTTTTGCTCGATGATCGTCATGGCCCGCCTGACGGTATGATGGGACATATTGCGTTGGGCAGCGATTGCATTGGCCGATAGACGGCCTTCAAGGACTTGATAAAGCATTGCACGATATGGGTGCATTGAACGTCTCCCATTGCGCCAATTACCGGCGCGCAGAATCTTTCTCCGAATTCGGAGGTTGCATTTTCGGAATTTTGGGAGCAGATTGATGTTGCTACGCGATCAATCGCACAGAGGCCTCACCAACGCGGTGGGGCCTTTGTTTTTCCCGGGTATCTTGTTCGGGATTACATCATGTTCTGGTCTCCTCATCTAACTTAATGAGCCATTCGGCCACATCTCGGGTGAAAGCATAGGTCCCGCGCCTGTGTTCGACCTGGAACACCCGCACACCAACCTGACCACGCGAACGTGCTTTGCGAAAAGCTGCAGCACTTGTGAACCCAAGGGTTCTCCAGAGTGCTTGCCCAGTCATCAATGGTCCGTGCGCTTCAATCAGTTGCTGCATTCTGTCTTCCTCGTGGTCCCACTTCGTCACTCTTGGCCCTCAAGCAGTCGATTCGTCCCGCTTTCTGCCGACAGCAATTCGATCTGTTAAGGTGGCCATTCGCTCCCCTTTTTTGGACACGTTGTTTTTTGGCAGATAAACAAGCCAGATGGCGAAGGGTCGACCGCATGCTGGTCCGATAGGGAAACTGCGCACTAAGGTGTGGTTTGAAATAACGTCCCGAGGATTGGGCGGACGATCACCATACTGGTTTTGGAAAGTGGTAGACGGCGGCAATGGTGACCGAAGTACGTGGGAGCGCTACAAGCGCGGTTTGCGTGATGCGTCTCCGCACAATGGTGCGTATCGCGTAGCGATGACTGATTTCAGATTTCCAGGTTCAGGCAGTATCTACCGCACTGGCATGTGGGATATCTTAGCGGGTGAGCACTTCGATGAAGACCGAATAATCCTGGAGATCGGAGCGCTTGGTGATCCGGTGCGTCAAACTGTATTGCGAGGTGGGTATGGTTCTGATGACCTAAGTCGGTCAATTGATCGGATGTTTTACGAATTGGAGCAGTTTCCGAACTTTAAAACGCTCGCCGCGATTGTTTTGCTGCTCGAATGGGCGGACGCCTTACAAAACCACGACCTTTGGAACAGCTTTTGTGGCTTTTACAGGCATATGATTCCCTATTTAATCAACCGCGGCCAAGTGCCGTTTCACGAAGAAGTGTTCGACGCGATAGATCGCTACGCTAAGGTTCGCACCTTTCCAAAGCTGAATGAGCGGATCGAAATTTTCCGCTCTTGGACTGAAGAGCTCCCTCGATATCAAACACTGGTAAGCGACTTGAGGAAAGCCGAAAAGCTGTGCTTCGAGCGTATGCCAAAAGAGTTTCGGGGGTAACCATCAGCAACGAAAAATTGCGGAGGCGAAATCCGACTTCTCAGAACCAGGGCAACCAGAAGAGGAAAGCAAACTCATTGCGCGGCAGAAATGCGCCCCAATCCAAGACGCAAGCATTCGAGGTCTTAGTTCCTGAAAGCGGACGTTCAGGCGGCCAACTTGCGTCTCTCTTTGTATTCTAGGTGCGAGCGAAATCGGAACTGCGCTTAGCCTTCCGTTACCATAGGTATGCGTAGAGGCCGATGAGGATAGCGATGGTGATGGTTGCGAGCGTGTTGAACAATGCGGTGGTCATAAAGCTGATATCACCCAGCTTGACGGTCTGCTCTTCATCCGGTGCTGCCGTCATGCGTGAGACGATGGCTGCGGCAACAAGGCCAACCAGGAACACGATCCAGATCCGCACCACAAATGGCAGATCAGGCAGAACCGCGTTGACGATGAAGTTCAGCGCAACCGACCCAATCAGCGCGGTAAAGGCGCTAAGCCGCATTGGCCCTTTTATCAAAGAAGCCGAGCAAGAACACGATCACCACGCCCGGCGCGATATAGCCGGTGTATTCCTGAACCGTCTGAAACGCGCTTTCAAACCCGCCGAGGAACGGCCGGGCCAGAACCAGCGCTAGCGCCATTGCAGTGAAGGCTGCCACGCGGCCAACGGTCACATAATGCTGCTCGGTCTCATCGGGCTTCACGCTGCGATAGAGATCCATTGTGAAGATGGTCGAGATCGAGTTCATCATCGAGGCGAGCGAGCTCACCACCGCTGCGATTAGGGCTGCAAACACGAGGCCGCGCAGCCCAGCGGGCGCAAAGCCCATCAGTTCGCCGTAAGTGCGGTCTGAACGCTCCGCCAAAGCCGCGCCGTCAAGCGCGCCTTGCTGAGCCAGAATGACCGCGGCGATACCCGGGATCACAACGATGAACGGCACCACCAGTTTTAGGAACGCAGCGAACGCTAGGCCCTTTTGCGCCTCACCCAGGCTCTCTGCGCCAAGCGCGCGCTGGATGATGTACTGGTTAAAACCCCAATAGCTAAAGTGCAGCACCCACAGCCCGCCCAGCAGCGTCCAGATGCCCGGAAGATCGTTATAGGCGGGATGATCATTATCGAGGATCATCTCAAAGTGGCCCGGCATCTCGCCCATAAGGTAACCCAGTCCGCCCAGCGCGCCATCCGCTGGCAGAGCATCAAGCGCAAACCAAGTGATCGCAAAGCCGCCCAGGATCAGGATCACAACCTGAATGATATCCGTCAGCGCAACCGCCTTCAGCCCGCCATAGAGCGAATAGAGTGCGGCAAAGGCAGCCAGCGCCGCCATAGAAGTGAGCACGCCCCACCCCGTCAGGCTTTCCACCGCAAGGCCGCCAAGCCACAGCACCGTGGTGAGGTTAACCGCAGTATACAGCGCGACCCAGAACACGCTCATCAGCGTCTTCACGCCGGAGCCATACCGCTGCTCAAGGAACTGCGGCATCGTATAAATGCGCCGCTTCAAAAAGATCGGTAGGAAGTACTTTGCAACAATGATCAGGACCAGCGCCGCCTGCCATTCATAGGCCGCGATCGCTATACCGACGGCAAAGCCCTGGCCGGACTGACCGATAATCTGTTCCGCTGAAATGTTCGATGCAATCAGCGAGGCACCAATCGCCCACCACGGCAAAGCGCGGCCAGCAAGGAAGTAATCTTCGGTGTTCTTATCGCGACCCTTAGGCTCGCGGCTCACCGCCAAAGCGATCCCCAGCAACGCCACCGCATACCCAGCAATGATCACCACATCGATCGTCTCAAGCGTCACAACCTCGTCTCCCTCAAAGCGCGTGTAAGGAGCGCCTTCCTATGCCTTAGACCGGCCTTTATCCGTAAATTGAACACTCGATCTGGTCGGAACCGCGCTCTTCGAAAACAACCGAATGGATTGAAATCTGTGCTCGCCCACTGCTCCGTAAAGCGAACGGTGTCTTCACAAGCGCCTTGTCGAGTCCAGCCTGCTCAAAGCAAGCCAAAGGTACGCGAACGCTGGTCCATCCCCTGTCGATTGCCTGACGCGCAATTTGAGTGATGCCCAGCACACCGGAGCAACCCTCTCCGCACCCCACGATCAACTCAAGCTTATTCGTCAGGACGGTTTCGACGTTCCATTCAATCACCAGATCAAGCGAAGCTGGTAGATCAGAAGCGCCAATGTCGAGCTCTCGATTGGCGCGAAGACTGTATTGCCCTTGGCCATTGCCGTCCCATGTGATCATTCGCGCATCTTCTTGCGCCAGGTGATCAACGCCTTTGACCCTGATCGAGCCCGATAAGCTTTGCCCGGCGAGTGAAGTCAGCGGAATATTGGCATTCGAACTGTCGCCCAGAAAGACACTGAACCCAGAAGCCGCATCTCCGCGAGCAAAGATTGTCCCATCAAAGGCGCTGCTCAAGTCAATTCCGGGATCCTCCGAGAACCGCTCTAGCGCTTTTGTCGAGCCGTAATTGAGCCCATAGCCGAGGGTGAACAACGCGCCGTCTGCATCCTTCCCATTGAGCGGTTTGCCATCTCCAAGAGCAGGCCAGGTGAAGGAGAGTGTCCCGGTAAAGTCGTGACGTGCTTCGCCCTCTGCATTACCAACCAAGACATCGGCTACGCCGCCACCCTCTGTCCCAGGCAGCCATGCCGCAACGAACGCATCCGAGGCATTGATATGGGTATTCACCCATAGCGGGCGGCCCGACAAAAACACTGCGACAACTGGTATGCCGCGTTCCTTGAACGATTTCAGCAATGCCAGATCAGCGCCTTCGTTTGTTTCATAGACAAGATCTGATCGGTCTCCGCGATATTCGGCATAGGGTTCTTCACCGAAGACCACGACCGCCACATCAGCATCGATGGAAGAGTCGGTGTCGCTCGCTAAAGTAGCCGTGCCGCCTATGGCTTCGAGCGCTTCGCTCAGTCCTGCAAAGATGCTCTGCGCGGCCAAAAACTCGTCATTCGTATTGCCAGTGCCCTGCCAATTGAGCGTCCATCCGCCGGTTTGCTGTTGGATGCTGTCGGCGCCGCTGCCGATGACAATGACATTTTGCCCCGGTTGCAATGGCAGAACTGACCCATTGTTCTTGAGCAGCACTAATGATTTGCGAACCGCCTCTCGGGCAATGGCGCGATGCTCATCCGCGCCCAACGCAGCAGGCGTACTCGCAGCGCGATCTGACGGTTTGACCGCATCAAGCAAGCCAGCACGGATCTTCACCTTCAAAATGCGCAGCACAGCTTCATCAAGCCGGTCGATATCGAGCTCGCCCGATTTCGCTGCTGCCAGCAACTCGTCATAGAGCCCGCGCCAACTGTCAGGTGCCATATACATGTCGAGCCCTGCATCGAGTGCCGCGACGCAATTCGTCGCCGTGCAGCCCGGAATTTCCGCGTGACCGTTCCAGTCGCCAATAACGAAGCCTTCAAAGCCCAGTTCGCCGCGCAGATAATCATCAAGCAGTTCCTGATAACCGTGCATCTTGCGGCCATTCACGCTGGAGAAGCTCGCCATGACAACTTGCACATCAGCATCGATAGCGGGGCCATAGCCAGCACCATGTAGCTCCAAAACGTCGGCAAGATCCCCCTGCGTATCGCCCTTGTCGATGCCAAGGCCCGTGCCTCCATCACCGATGAAATGCTTGGCCGTGCCAATCACGTTTTCGCCCAGCAAGAAGCCATCCTCGCCCGATTTACCTTGCAAACCCTCGACCATCGCTGCGGAATAGCTCGCGACAATTTCCGGGTTTTCAGAATAGCTTTCATAAGTGCGACCCCAACGGTCATCGCGGGCAACCGCCAATGTCGGGGCGAAGGTCCAATCAATTCCCGTGGCGCGAATTTCGCGGGCCGTGACCTGCGCGATCCGTCCGATCAATTCGGGATCATTGGCCGCCCCAAGTCCGATATTGTGCGGAAAGATCGTCGCGGATTGGAGGTTATTGTGGCCATGAACTGCGTCCGTGCCCCACAAAAGCGGAATACCCACACCGCCATCGGACGTGTCCTTCGACGCCTCCCAATATTCATCTGCAAGGGCGATCCACTCTTCTGGAAGGGCGGTCTTCCCGCCGCCCGGGGCAGAATTGCCGCCGTTGAGTACTGAGCCAAGATTATATGTCGTCACATCCTGCGGAGTGACGGAGGCGATATCAGCCTGAATGATCTGGCCGACTTTCTCCTCCAAGGTCATTCGCTCGAGCAATTTGAGTGCCCGCGTCTCAATGGGATCGGGCGTCAGCGTGCACGATGCCAGCATTGCCAAAGAGGCAATTGCAATCAAAGAGCGGATCATTGCTCATCTCCAGCTTGGGCCAATGGTTGATAAACACGCACGTAGTCGACCTCCATCCGGGCAGGAAAAATGTCGTTATCAAGGCCTTTCTGACCGCCCCAATTGCCGCCCACTGCAAGGTTTACGAGAAGATGCTGCGGCCTTGTGAACGGCCAGCGCTTCTTGTTCGAGCTTTCCTTCTTGAACAGCCATTTGGGTCGATCGTTGACGCCAAACAGGAGGAAATCAGGCGTCCACAGGAGTTGGTATTTCTGCATTGCATCGCACGCGGCGGGCAGATCGTGCTTTGACGTCATCTGCGATCCGCGAGAGAAGTTAAAAGCTGTGGTATGGACGCTATGATGGATGGTGCCGGGTTCGAAACCAACATGCTCCATAATATCGATCTCCCCGCCGGAGGGCCATTCGACATCGGGGTCGGATGGCAAGGTCCAGATCGCGGGCCACGCACCCAAGCCGCAAGGGATTTGGGCCCGGATCTCAAAGAAACCATAGGTCCAATCACCTAAGCCTTTGGTCATGAGACGAGCGGAGCTGTAATCTTGGCCGCCCCAGTCGGGGAACTCGTCTTTGCTCAATTCCTCGCGGTGAGCTTCAATGATCAGGTGGCCGTTTTCTACCCGTGAATTCTTAAGTCGAGAGGCCGAGTAATATTGTCTTTCGTTGTTGTACCAGCCGTCCGCATTTCGATAGACATCGTACTTCCATTTCGTCGGATCAGGCAGGCCGGGCTGATCGAACTCATCCGACCACACCAATTCATAGCCGATCGGAACTTTCGTTTCGACGGTTTCGCCAGCGGCTTTGGACGCGGTCGATGCCGTATCCGTGACCACATCCGGCGCGTTCGCGGCGTTATCTTGACCAAGCGCAGTGCCAGCAATTCCAGCCAGTGAACCGGCTGCGAGAACACAAATACTGAGTGATTTTATCATAGCTCGCCAATCCTCTCCAACAACACAATCGGCGGGAATATCGGCGTGTGCCCTCGCACAGCGCCAATATTCCCTTAGCTGCTAGCGCCTAGAACTTGGCGCGGATGCGCGCACCATAGGTCCGCGGCCGGGTGAAGAACCGGGTGTTGTCGAACTGAGTGATCTGGATCGCTGCCTCGTGCACCGCGTTGGTTACATTGTTGGCATAGGCCTCAAGTCGGTATTTGCCTTCGTCATCGATCGTCCAACCCGCACCGATATCCATGGTGAAGTAGCCATCAATCCGATCCAGCAACCGGCCATTGGTTACCTGCACCGGGTTCAGACCATTTTCGTCAAATTGGTTGCTGTTGAAAATGGTATGGAACTGCGATGAGCGATACCCCATCGAGATCACGTAATCCAATTGCCCCGTCGGCAGTTCAAACACTTGTGAAATCTTGCCGTTCAGCTGCCAACGCGGAGTGCGCGGCGGACGGAAACCTTCAATCTCGCGCAGTCCGGAGTTCACCGCATCCACATCAGGTTGGAAACGGAAGTCCGGAATTGCGACAGAATCCAAGATTTCAGCTTCGAGCCACAGGGCGGAGAAGTCTATCTTGATGTTATGTGGCAAATCAAATCCACCATCTATCTGCGCACCATAGATCTCTGAGTCGGCGGCATTGAAGGTGAATGACACAACCAGATCTGTGTTGGTGCCGTCAGGTGGTGCGATGATATCGCCGCCAAAGCTGTTGGTGAAATCAACCGCAGTCTGAACGCTCAGCAGGCCTGTGAAAACCTGATCGCTATAATCATTGTAGAAGAGGGACGCATTCAGACGGACACCAACTTCGCCGATATCAAACTGGTTCTTGCTGCCGATTTCATAGAGAACAACATTTTCAGTATCGAACGTCGGAGCAGGCCCCAGATCACCGATGTTATCGTTGAAACCGCCTGATTTATGGCCATTGGCGACTAACGCGTAGAGCAGATTGTCTTCTGTGATGTCATATTCTGCACGTAGACGCCAATCGACGAAGCTATCGTCAAAGTTGCCTTCCTGTTGAAATATCTGACCTTGGAACGGGACAGAGAACGTAAACTGAGTTGTCGCCGCGAAACCATCACAGGTTAGTCCGTCACCCGAGTTGGTATCCAGGCATGGAACGCCATTGGGAACATCATCAAAGTGCCCCGGGATCGGACCTGCGTCCAAAATAGCGCCGAGGTTGTCGCGCGCGCCAAACACAGCGATGCCGTTGCGGTGAAAGGCAAAGGTTTCTGCTTCTGAAATGGTGCCATCACCATCAGTATCGGGATTGAAGATCGTGCGGCCTCGGCCAGCAAACTCAAACCCTTCCGTGCCTGCTCTAACACCAAAGCAGCAGTTGAAATTGTCATCACCCAAAGCAATGCCATAGCGAGCAGCGACGCCGGAGCGTTCTTTGCTGTCATCGGTGTAGCGGATGCCGCCAGTCACGCGAAACTTGTCCGTTACCGAATAGGTCACATCGGCATAAGCACCATAGGATTCGGTATCGACATTGGTGTTAAACTCAATGCCTTGGAAGAACGGACTGCGGTCTCCGGTCGAGGCCAGGAACGAGAATTGGTCCTCACGGATGAATTGTGCGCCCAAGCTCCAGATCAAAGGCCCATCGTTGTTGAAGAGTCGCAGCTCATGGAAATGAGCGCGCGAATCTGTGATCGATTGAAAGCGTGAGAAATTGTCGAGCGATTCCGCCAATATAATCGCTGGGTCCACACCCGGCGCACTGCCATCAAGCGGGATGCCTGCGAGCCGGTCAAGCACACCCGGAAAATTGGGGGTCAGCGGCGTGGTCGCGGTGTAATCATAATCAATGTCCCGGTAGCTGCCCGTGTATTCAATGTTAAAGCCATCGCCCTCATATTGAATATGGGCGCGAATGCCCCAATGCTGGGTGTCCAAGATTGGAGTGATTCCGCGCGCAATTACATCGCGCGGATCGCCTATGCCGATCTCGTCCAAGGACACTTCGCGATTTTCGATTTCAGAGAGCTCTTCAGCGACGCCAAGCGGCAGCGCGAAGTTGGACCCGGTATAGCCGGTGCCGCCCTCATCGATATATTCGCCCGCGAGCAAAATTGAGAAGCGATCGGTTGGCTCCCAATATATCTGAGCGCGGCCAGCAAAGTTCTCTTCTGCCTCGGCGACATCAATGCCCTGAACAGGCCCGACGTTGTTGTAATAGGAATCGTGCTCCAGATAGAGCCCAGAGAAACGAACCGCTACATCGTCACCGATGGGCACATTGAGGGTACCGCGTAGAGAGAGGTGATCGAAGTTCCCATACTCCGCCTCGATTGAACCATCGAGTGAGCCAAGTCCGGGACGGATAGTGATTGCGTTGATAGAGCCTGCGGTCGCGTTGCGTCCCCGCAACGTACCCTGCGGACCAACGTTCACCTCAACACGCTGAATATCGTGAAAGGCAGAGCCGATGCCGCGCGGGCGCGGAATGTTCACACCATCGAAGTGAAACGCTGCGGCGGGGTCGCCCAGTTCAGTGTTGTTGGTGCTGCCGATGCCGCGAATGAAGACTTCGATATTGCCTTGGTTGTTGGCGATCGAAAGTCCGGGAATGCTCTCTTGCAGGTCGGTGACGTTCTGCACGCCGATGGCTCGCAGATCTTCGCCGCTAATAGCAAATGCAGTTCCGGCGAAATCCTGCAGTGATTGCTCGCGCCGATCGGCGGTAACAATGATTGAGTTGTCGGAACTCGTATCTTCGGCCTCAGCCGCTGGCTCGGCCTCGCCCTGTGCGGCTTGCTCTTGAGCCAAAGTCGGCTGCGCCAGCGCAACACCCGCGACACCTGCCAATAGAATTGTACGACGTAGAATCATCCTGCCTCTCCCCTTGCATTCGCTTGTCGCGAATTGCCTATGACTCTTGCATAGAATGAAAATGTGATCGTTCACAACCAAAAAATGTGAACGATCACATTCTGCTGGTTTTGTGTGACAATTTTGGTAGGGTGCACAGCGAATTATGGTGGCCGGGATGGTCCACCCATGTCTCAGGGGGAAGAAATTGGCGAGCGAATCGCGAACAAAGTCTCCAACAATCCGAGATGTGGCAGCGGCGGCTGGCGTCTCGCACCAGACCGTCTCGCGCGTCATCAACAAATCTCCGAATGTAAAGGTGGCTTTGAGAGAGAAGGTCCAAACCGCAATTGACCAACTTGGCTATGTTCCAAACATCGCTGCGCGCAGAATGGGGGGCAATCGATCCTACTTGATTCTCGCGATCAATGACCGGGCGCGGACACTGGATAATTGGGGCGTCGGGCGCGGAAATGACTGGGTCGATCAAATGCTATTCGGCGGCATGATGGAATGCGAGAAGAACGGCTTTCGTCTCATCTTCGACTTGGTCGACACAGAAAATCCTGCTGCTGCAAAGCAATTGGCGGGCGCTCTGTCGTCGCTCCGCCCGGATGGTGTCATCTTAACGCCCCCGCATAGTGAAAATCAGGACTTGGCCGATCTGTTGATGGCCAATGGGACGCCTTTTGCGCGGATCGGTTCTTCAAACAAAACCGACGGCATCAATATCGTGATGGATGACATGGCGGCGGCTCAAACGGCAACACAATGCTTGCTTGGTTTAGGACATCGCAAAGTTGCGTTCATCGCGGGCAGCTCAGACTATCTTGCGTCTTCTTCGCGGTTGAAAGGTTATCGTGAAGCAATGGCCGGGGCCAATTCGCCGATTGATCCAGATTGGGAGCAGCCGGGCGACTTCAGCTTTGCTTCCGGCGAATTGGCGGCAAAGAACCTCTTTGCGTCAGAAAATAGGCCCACTGCGATCCTGGCCAGCAATGATGAGATGGCGTTCGCTGTACTGCACCAAGCCGACGAATTTGGTATTCGCGTCCCCGAAGACCTTTCGGTGATCAGCTTCGATGATACACCGGGCGTCCGTTTTAGCGTGCCGCCGCTTACCGCAATTCGACAGCCCATTGCAGCTATGGCTCGCCGCGCCGCAAGTGAACTAATCGAGCAAAAGATTGACAGTCAAAAAGGGGCTGAAATCACCCTTCCATTTGAGCTCATAATTCGCAGGACGACCGGACCTGCTCCGGAATGACGGCAAGCGACAAACCATCAAAACTTGGCCTATTCGTAGCTGGCTATGCTGCAGCAAACGCTGGTGCAACCATCGCGTTTGTGCCGCTCTTGGTTCTTATCCTGCCGCTCAGGGCGGAGGAGATTGCGCCAGACGACAAGCTGCTATTGCTCAGCTTCACGTTGCTCGCGGGGGCAATAACCGCAAGCCTTGCCAATATCGCAGCGGGATGGGTCAGCGACAAACTATTTGAACGACGCGGCAGCCGGATTGTACAGATAGCCGCCAGTCTCGGTGCACTCCTAATATCCTACCTGGTCTTTGCCAATGCCAATTCGTGGGCGGCGCTCATCTTTGCGATTGTACTGTTCCAGCTGAGTTTGAACTTTCTCTTTTCACCGCTGGGCGCGCTTATCGCTGACAAAGTCCCACATCACGCGAAGGGGCGTATAGCGGCTCTGGTCAACATGGGGCTGCCGATTGGTACTTTCGCCGTCGCTATTTTGACCAGGCCTTTGTTTCAAAACAATGATCAGCGGCTTTTGGCGATCGCAATCATCATCTTTATCCTGATCGTGCCATTGCTCATTCTAGCCAGGGCACAGCCCAACCTCGCTCATGCAGAGCCGCACGACCTGATGCTGGCCAGAACGGATAGCTCTCCGGGGAACGACCTTGTCTGGGCCTGGATTGCACGATTTTGCATCCAAGTGTCCGGCGCGGTGATCTTTGGCTATCTGATCTACTACCTACAAGATGTGGTTAGATACGAGGCGGAATTTCCGGCCAGCTCTGCAGAGCAAGCCATGGGCGTCATGACATCTGGCGCGGCCCCCGTAGCAATTCTCACTGCTTTGCTGATCGGCTATTTTTCTGATCGATTGCGCGTCCGCAAGGCGTTCGTGCTCGGCGCGGCGTGTGCCATCGCAATTGCTCTGATCAGCATGGTTTTGTGGCCCGTATGGAACGTGGTCTTGGCTGCCTATATCGCGTTCATTGCCGGACTTACGGCATTCCTTACGATCGACACCGCAATCGTGACGCAATTGCTGGCTAGCTCCAAGTCACGGGCCAGAACGTTGGGCATTATGAACCTCACGAACACGCTGCCAGCTATCATCGCTCCAAGCCTTGCGATCATTCTTAGTTCCAATGATTTGTCTCAATCTGAGCTCACTCCGCTCATGCAAATCTCCGCGGGACTTGCTGTGATGGCAGTTTTCAGCGCCAGCCGGATCCGTTCGATCAGGTAAGCCAGCTCAAGATTAATACGGA
The DNA here is from genome assembly GCF_057364945.1 of Erythrobacter sp. SN6-5. Classification (NCBI taxonomy): domain Bacteria; kingdom Pseudomonadati; phylum Pseudomonadota; class Alphaproteobacteria; order Sphingomonadales; family Erythrobacteraceae; genus Erythrobacter; species Erythrobacter sp. SN6-5. The sequence continues at coordinate 364,089 of NZ_CP200282.1, read as the reverse complement.
TCGGCGCCAAGGATGTGGGCCGACATCGAGATGTTTCGAGATTGCCTAGAAGTGAAACATCGGCTTTTCAGCTTTGGTTGATCCAAACCGGAATGTCAGCTTCCGGCCCAGTTCTAGCCATCGTGTTATGACTGATTATGGGGGGAGTGGACGTTGCCGATCCGCTATTGCGCCAATGGCTTCCACCCCCAAGCTTCCGCCTGTTGGAAAGCTGCCGCGTTCTGGCTGGCGAGCATCTGAAAGCGCGGCCGCAAGCTGGGCGGTATCGTCTGCGGGTTCGGGAAACGCTCAATGAACTCGGTGCGCAGCAGCTCACCATGTGCCGAGCCGCGTGTCAGCATCGCGTGAACATCTCTCGGGTAATATTCGAGAAGTACGTCTGCGACCGCTATTGCGTCATCGTATCGGCCGCGGCTCATCAGCCATTCGGTGACTGTGCTGGCTATGACGGCAATGCTCTCGCGCTTGGTCAGCACCCCGAGATAGATGCCGCTATCCACCTGTTCTTGCGTCACGCCCATCTGCTCGAAATACTCGCTTTCGCGGGCGGGATGGCCTCCGCTTGTAGACTCTATTGCAATGCTGCGACCGTTGGTCGGGTTGGTGTAGCGCATGAACACGTGAAGCGGGGCTGTCGATAGCGAGACGTTCAGCCCCAGCCTCTCGGCCACGATAAGCTGCAATATCGGCATCGAGACGCAGTTGCCTCGCCGTGTATCGAAGTATGTTTCGAGGAGCTTGTTGCGCAGGTCTTGACCATAAGGGTCGTCATGGTCGTAGACGAACGGCCTACCCTCGTTCCATGCGCCCGTTTCGTAAATGACCTGCCGTACCGCCTGAAGCTCGGCGATATCGTTGCCGCCCGCCGCGATGCGATCGGCGGCACTGGCGAGTTGGTCAATCTCGGCTGTGACAGCTGCCTCGTCCAGCTCTGGAGCGATGATACGGTCGAAGGCCACCTTCGCCTGCTCATAGCTCAATTGGCTGTCAGGAGCTGAGATAACAGCGTGAACGACTTCGGCGGGGGATTGGGCGACGAGAGGTGCCGACCAAAGCACATGTGCGGCAATCGCGCAGAAGGCAGCGAAAAGGCGTGGCAATTGTGTCCTATTGCTCCGCCGCTTCAACACGCTGCAAGAGCGCATCACGCTGTCGATTGTTTATGACATTGAAGCCCCAAAGCTCATCATTTTTGAAGAACAGCAGATAGGAATAACCGCGCAGCCCCTTGAAGGCTAGATGACAAGCATCGCCCACTTTTACTTTGTTGAACTCAGTCGATCGATATTGGCTTCCCCGCCTCTCATGTTCAGCTGTTACATCGATATAATGTTGTGGCAAATTCGAGTAGGGCTGAAATCCGAGAACCTGGAGAGGGCCGATGCCCATGTCGCCTTTTATCGTTCTGCCGACGTCGAATTCGTAGAAACCCAAGATGCTTGGCAGATCGTCAGGCGATGTAAAGTCCTGGGCTACCGCAAGAACTACATCGCTGGATTGTTCTACAACGTCTTCAACAGTCATACCGATAGCGTCAGTGGCAAGCGGTGGGCAATCGCGCACTGCTCTCGCAAAGCTCGGAGAGCTAGTGGTCGCCAAGAAAAAGAATGCTGAACTGATCGCTACAAACTGACGCATCAATACCGCGTCCTTTGCCGAGTCCGCCCCATGCTGCGTCGATAGACATTCGTGCGATTGACCGCCCTTGCTTCTCCCCGACCTAGATTGACCGCAGGCGGAGGATCAAAGCCCTCGAAAACTGGAACTGCGGGAATAACGTTTACAGTCGCGCCTGAGGCATCGATCGTGCCAGAGCCGTATCTTGACGTTCCTGTGACGTCATCAAGCCCGTGGCTAAGCTCGTGCTCAAGCACCTCGTCGGTCGGAAATGGGATAACGCCTTCGGGGCCACCATCTACGAGAGTTCCAATTGCGGTGTGTTGTTGCAAGCCAATGGATAGCTCACCATTGTAGCCAGCCTCTGGGTCGGCGTTGGCATAGTACGTTGCGTCGCTTCCAGCGTTTGGATCTACCGAGAACTCAATTTTTATGCCCGCCTGAACGGCTGAAGCTTCGACTTGAGGCGCTATGCTGTTTGGATTGGACATTTGCCCTGACAAGATGTTTGCTGCTTGAGTGGTCGTTGGACATACCCCCACCTGATTACCGTCAGCATCGACCTCGCATTCTCCGGTTGGGTCAACACCATTTATCGGGTCGTTTCCAACATAAGCATAGAGATTGACCTGATCTTCATAGCCAATCGGGTCGGTCTGCAAAAACCTAGCTTGCGCAGGTGAGGCAAACAAAGCTGCTAGAGTCAATGCCGCGGCTGCGCTGTTAAAATTCGGCTTTCGCAAGACTCGCCTCTCCTTCTGAATATCGAAATCACCATAGCGGCAAGTAAAAGCTATACGCAATACTGCTGACAGGGTTTCATTGCCGACCCCGTACAATGCCCGGATGTTTGACGAACGAATTGAGTTGTCGATGTCCGTTTTTTGGTCGTTAGCGGAACGGCTGCTTTTTGAGCATCAGAAGCCAACATCGAACATTTCGCTCACGGCAAAAGTGCCCAAGTCTAACTGCTCGTAAGAACGGATATTGGCTAGAACTGCCGACCTGCTGAGGATTCCATTGCAAAGTGCGGTCGTTCAAACTAAGCTTATGGGGCATTTGAGATTGTTTTAGTGATCACCAAGGGACGCGCCGCTGTAACGGTTGCGTCCCTTTTGCCTTCAAGGAAGGTATAGCTGGTCTCACTAGGGTGCTTGAGGGCTGCGCGTAAGTCAGCAATTGGGATCGCCACTTTCCGGCTTCCATCCTCATCATCCGTTTCAACAAGTTGTGGAACTGGAGGGAGGCGATACTGAAAGCCCATCGCAGAGCGATGGGTCCGGGCGCCAGACCGTTATCTCGTGCTATGGCAGGTCCAGCGCTGCGCTAGATTGAAAAGCTCCACGCTGAACCTGCCTCCTCATGGAGTCTCGCAGGCCAACTTGAGTCGATCCAATCTACTGCATTGAGTCATTCATGATGCCACCGCCATCATCCGCAAACAAATTGGCAATGACCTTTACAATCGTCGCTGACTCTCCGTCATTTGCAGTTGGCACCAGAGACAGGAGTTTCTCTAATACAATGTCTCTAGATTCTGGTTTGTCAGCGAGTCCCATATCGCCAAGAGCCATTATTGCTGCCAGACGATGGTGCTCACATTCAGTCGAGAGCCCTTCAACAGCAACAGCAAAGAAACAATCAAAGTCATAGTCGCTACCAGCGCGAAGAAAGAGCGCTCTGTAAAATCGGTTCGACTCAGTTAGTGGCTCTAGTGCTTCGAGTACCTGATTTGCATTTTGATTTTTCTCAGCCCATTGTTTGATCGCCGTGTTGGGATAGCCTCCCGCTAGGTCATTTCCAGCCGCTCTAACTAAGGCCGATACCGCATCAATCATCTCCAATGGTTCTGCATTCAATTCGGGAATGATTGAGCAATAGAACTGCTGTAAACCGAAGAAATCGAAATCACCTCCGTTTTCAATGCCGACTAGGGGAGCCAGAAAGTCGATCTGGCCCTCATTATGGAGCCGAATAGCGCAGTTCTGCAATTCACCCGTTTCCTCTTTGCGAACTTCATATTCCAATTCAGCAAGAAACTTGAAGAGTGTACCCGCGTCATTCTGCTCAATGATTTCGGCTTCCCAATCTCGTTTGTCAGGCGTGGCAGGCATTTCAGAACTCCAATATCAGATACGCCTGTACGATATATGTTCTCAGTAGCTTGCGCCAAACATTTCTCATTCGTATGAACGCATTGCGGTTGGTGAATCCTAACCGTGGGGCTTAGTAACCTCACAGTGCACGCGCCGGTCAAGTTTCTGGCCGGGTGGCCGCACACGTATGTCCAGAGCTTTCGCTTAAAGGTGGCGGCGCTCTGTGCGTGCATGGAGTTACTAACACCCGGCTTTGCCCGGGAATGCCTCTTCATTCAAACTTGGGAGGCTATCAAATGAAATCACGATTGTATTGGGCGCTAGGAGCTGTCGCGCTCGCCGGAGCTTCATACGCCGTTCTGCATGACCCACAACCAACGACACACAATGGTCTAGTTCGTGTGCCTACAGGGGACGCGGATATCGACGCCAAGAACGCCCTTGAAGATGCTAGGAATGCATTTCGGCTTCATGAAGAGGCGAGGATGGATGGAGACTTTGCGAAAGCTCGCTTCTACCAAGAAGCCGCAGAAGCAGCGATCAGCATCGGCAACCGGGCCAGCGCTCAGGCCACAAGTGAGTTGCTAGGCGAAAGCAATAGCATCCCTGCTAGCTCCACTGACGATCTTGACGAATTAGAGCGAGCTGCAGATGAGGCAATTGCTGCGGTCGGTTCAAGCGCGCCCGATATAGAAAGTGCCGCCGACCCCCAAATGTTGGGCCACTTGCGCAATGCAGCTGAGTCATTGGAGCTGTCGTGCCGAAGCTACGGAACCAATTGTGACGCGGCTGAAATCAGCCGTAGGCAATACGAAGACGCACTTGCTGATCGATGATATTTGAAACCTTGCCCTTGAGCGGTAATACGAAACCATATTACCAGTTCAAGGCAAGGTCATTCAGGGCGAGCTAGCAATCGATAAACGCTAGCGCGACCGATACCCATTTCCTTGGCTATAGTGCTCGCACCCATACCAGCCGATTTCATAGCTCTGATCTGAGATGCATCGATGCTTGCCGGACGACCTTTGTAGACACCGCGTTTCTTAGCTTTCTCGATACCTTCGCGTTGCCGTTCTTTGCGGATATCTGTTTCGAACTCAGCCACAGCGCCGAGAATTCCGAGAACGAGTTTTCCCATGCTAGTCGTAGTATCCACCGCGCCTTGCTGAAGGCAACGGAAGCCAACTTTCTTGGCCTGAAGTTGATCGATGATGGTGTGAAGGTCTTTGCCAGATCGAGCCAAGCGGTCGAGCCGAGTAACTACAAGCGTATCACCTTCTCTGAGCCATTCTAGCGCGTCCTGAAGGGCGTCGCGACTGCCAGCTGATGTACCGCTAGCTTTCTCGGAGAAGAGCTTCACACAGCCAATCTCTGTCAACTGTTGCTCTTGAAGTTCTAAACACTGTGAGCTGCTGCTTACGCGAGCATAACCTACCATCGTCATTTCAATTCTCCTGCCTCATTTGGTTCTTGAGTCCTGAGAATTTAACGCCTCAAAATGGTGGGGTAACTCGTATGAGACGGTCTGTGGAAGCCGTACGTCTCCTCGGGAGCGTATACTTAGCCAAGACGGCCTGTGTCGAAATAGGAGTTTAGCCAAGTTACAGCTTTCCTATCGATTCCGCTCCTTGATCGGACGCTCGATCCGTCAAGCTCTTCGATCCATTTGTCATCAATCTTAGAATCTGGCGTTTCTTTGGAAAGTACTGCCTTGAGCCCGCTCGGTGCTGCAAAGCCCAAGATTAATCCTTCCACGAATTCGCCCTTGGCAAATTGCAATGCCAATATGGCAGAGACGATTGCCAGACCAGAAAGGCCAAACGCGTGCCACCAAAGCCTGTTGTTGGGAACAGGATGTTTGCCGACTACCGTGCATTTGTAGATTCTCTGAAACTCGAAGAAAAACAGGCCGAGGATGCCGGAACTACAAGTTACGATGATTTCTTTAAGTTCTTCACTCAACAGTCGATACCTTTAGCGTTGGAGCAAGAGGGTTAAATGTTGCAACCAATTTGCCTTCGATCAGGAATGATCTGCCTATCAAGCCTGGGCGATTGATACAGTTTCGCACGCTTCCAACGAAGAAACGCGTGCCCTCTGTACAGCCTTTGGCGCAAGGAGCGAGAAAGGGGCTGCCGCTCCATCCTTCAACAAGATTCAGATGCGCGTGAACGTAAATCGTTTCATCGGTTTCTGGGTCTCTTAGCCTTAGCCGCACTGGTTCCCGGCGGTAGCTGAAGTCAACACCTCGATGCGTATCTTCAATCATTAGAGCCGGATCAACGAATAACCCCAAATCCAAAAACTCTTCTAAACTAAAGTAGGACTCGTAGGCTCCCGAATCAAAGTGCACCTTCCATTCCGTTTCTTGAGTTTCGCCCTTCGCTGACATGGCGATCTTAGCGTAGGAGCCTTGCTCAAGTGAGCTGCCGCAACCACCCCAACTGTCCTCAATCTTAGTCCCTGTGCGAAATTGGAAGGGAATCCTGTCTCTTTCAAGCGCTAGAGCCTTTACATCTTCGCTATCGGGAATTTCGTCGGCGCTTGTTGCGACACGGTATGGCTTCTTTCTGGAGCCCAGATACATGGCCCAGACGATGCCCTCCCGCTTCCTAAGCTCGCTAAGTGCTCCCGACACAATACCTTTGGCTTCACGCCGCAAAGCCGCTTGCTGTTTTTTCGTCAGACCAATGTACCTGCTGTAACTTACGCGAAACGGACTTAGTACATTGACCTGTGTTTCATATGATCGAATCCCGCGATCAAATCCTTCATCTTCGACGAGCCGCACGAATTCTACAATTGGTTCAACAAACTTTGATTGAAATAACTCGCTGTCCGTATCCGCGACAAACTTGTCCAATACGATACCTCGAAGTTTCGCCGAGCTTGTGTAGTCCGCCAGCCTCTCTTCATTCTCTTTCAAATGTAGGAACGATGACAGGACACAGACGGGAAGCGCACGCCCGTTGCTTTGGAGGCGATCTAGAAACTCAAATCCGTTGAGAATGGATTTCTCATCTTGAGGGATCTGATCGGGCTTGTAGAATCTAATGTCTAAAAGAATGCAAGAATACGCTTCAGGTTTAGCCTCTAACTCGGCCATAGCCTCGTCCGGGTTTGCGAATAGGTCGACTTCGATGTCGTGCGACTTCAATTCTGATGCATACGGTTCTAGGTTTGCAGCGTGGTTGTCGACCCAAAGTACCCGACACATATTCACCCCTCATGAGCCAGTGGTAACAAAATATCGATCACTGTCCAATGAGGCACATTACTGCTGATATCAAGTGATCCATCGTGCAATTCAACTACTCGTTTTGCGATAGAGAGCCCCAAGCCTGTTCCTCCTCGAAGAGAGTACCCTTTTTCTAATGCTCTTTGGGGCTCAATTATCCCAGGGCCGGAGTCAAAGATTCGCAGGTAACAAAAATCATCATCTGCATCCAAATGGACTTCTATCCTCACGGTGCCACTGACTGATCTGATTACCCAGTGCTCCGCATTGTTTAAAACATTTCCAATTGCACGGTCGAGCCTATCTATATCTGCATTTATCATGACCGGCTCATCTGGGAAATTTGGATGAACGTCGATCTTTCTTTGCCTGTGAGACGCTCTTTGCTTTGAACGGAGTTCAAGGTCTTTGACGCGCGCGCGTAGCAATAACCTTAGGTCGAATGGAGTACGGTCAAGGAGGTTTGGGTTGCGCGCCTCTTCAATATATTTTTCTGCAAGTTCTTTTGCGGCACCCAGTTGCTTGGAAACAATGCCGAGGTTTTTTGTGTGCATTCTTGGATCAAGGCGACTTTTCTTAAGTGCGCCTAAGGCGCCGTTTGCCATAAAGAGAGTCTCTTTGATGTCGTGAAAGCGATCCTCAGCTGCCCTTCCCACCTCTAAAGACAAAAGCGATTTTTCAAGTGACTTGTCTTTGACATCCGAATTGGTTGCGTCATCGATGAGAAGTAGCCCCATTTCGATCATATTGTGAAGCAAGGCAGGTGTGACGGGCCAGCTTTGCTTCTTCACATTAGAGTGGAGTGCGTAAATCCCGATAAGGGTGCCATCAAGAACAATGGGAACAACGCGAAACGATTTCCATTTATACTTTTCGACCAACTTGGGGTGGTGAGTAGCTGCGGATTTGGTGAAGTGTCCGTCAGTTTGAGCGCGGGTTTCGGCGGCTCGTCCGACAAGACCTTCACCAATGTCCATCCCAAGGTTTCGTTCCTCGATTGTCGTGAAGAGTGTTTCAAGATTATTTGGGAGAAAGCGTGGCCGCCATATGAGCAGAGATGTATTCTCGTCGAGCAGGTCGTTTTCGTCGAGTAACTCGCTTAGTTGACGTTTGAATAATCGCTTGCTGTGTTGGACCTTGTCACTCAATGAATCGCACCATTTGCTCTAACCGATTCTTGAAAAATAGTATCAGAATAATTGCTTTTGCACACGCCCAAAGTGCTTTTGGCCAAGGTTACGAAAATCTGAGTCACTTTGTTCCTTCGTTCCTAAGTTCTTGAATGACTATTGTATCCAATCTAGTCGACGTGGCTTTCTTATATCTCATGCCCGTTCAACTGGTGGCGATGGGGCAATACTTATCTACAGCGTCGTTCGAAGCGCATTTGAGGAAGCATCTGGACGATTATCGCATCGAAGTCCTAAGCCGCCCTCGCGAGTTTGCATGCATCAATTCTCGCAAGGATCACGCTGCAATACTTCGACCTGTCTGAAGCGCCCGCTACTGACCTCTCGGAATTGTCAATAGCTGCGCTGCCAAATAGGCTGCGGCGGAGGGTCTCGTTTCTTTGAAGAATTGTTGGCAGACGGCGCTTTCATGGTCGAATAGACAATTCTCGGTCTCGGCGCGTCTAATTTCGAAGTCCCTTCGGAGTGCGATGAGGGCTACATATGTCGATCCAAGGCCAACCTCTCCCATCGCAAGAAAGCTGCCCCTCAAGACTCCAGGAGTGTTTGTCGCCCTTTGCGCTCCATATGCATGCCGATTGAATTCATAGCCATCTTCTCGAGGCGGGAAGCTTCGCAGGGATGAGCCCGGCACGGGCACCAATTGACCCGGATAAGGATTGAGCTTTGAAATATAGCGAAGAAAGCTCAATTTCGTGCCGCAAATCACCTGAATATAGCCGTGATCGCGCCTTGCCCGCCTGGGCAGGGAAATCAGCCGCATCTTGCTCCGATTGCTCATTGTGATCTTTTTGAGGATGTTTCCTGACCGGACGAGATTGCCCTGTTCGCCTAGCGTGAGTTGAATTTCGGCGAGGCCGGACGAGCCACCAGCTGTTGAACTGCCACCACGCGTCGCTCCGTGCCTCGGTATCAGCCGGGTAGAATGCGGCGACTTGATCAGGCGCGCTGGCGGTATTGAAGGTAAGGAGCCAGCTAGCCTAGCGCTTGCTCTTGCCGCGCGCCGGAAAGCTGCTAGCTTTCGCTGCAATGCAACAAGGGGAATATGCTTGAAACTGCCGGTCATTGCTTTCGCTTCATCATTGCTCCTCAGCTCTACGGCGCTTGTGGCGGAGACGGTCATTGTTACGTCCGACAGTATGATCGATGTGGAAAGTGGGCGGCTGCTCAATGACCCGGTGATCACAATCACTGACGGCGTAATCACCGATATTTCCTTCGATGAAGCGACCGATGCAGAGGCTGATGAAGTCATTGATCTCGGCGAAATGACGATCATGCCAGGTTTGATTGATATGCACGTTCACCTGACCAGCGATTCCGATAGCCATGGCTATCGCAGGCTCGCAATTTCTGATGAGCGCGCAACGATCACTGGCGTGGTGAACGCCAAGACCACACTGATGGCTGGGTTTACAACGGTGCGCAATGTTGGCGCGGGCAGTTTTGGCGATGTCGCATTGCGCGATGCGATCGCAGAAGGCGACGTGCCTGGACCGCGAATGTTCGTCTCTGGTCCGCCGATCGGGATTACTGGCGGGCATTGCTCGGACAACAATCTCCTGCCCCCAGAATATGAAGCAATTGGCGAAGGCGTGGCTGACAGCCCGTGGGCCGCGCGTTCCAAAGTGCGCAAAAACCGAAAGTTTGGCGCCGATTTGATCAAGACCTGCTCGACCGGCGGTGTTCTGTCCAAGGGGACAAAAGTTGGTGCGCCGCAGTACACTCTGGAAGAGCTGACCGCGCTTACCCAAGAAGCGCACAGCCACGGGATGAAGGTCGCTAGCCATGCACACGGAAGCGAAGGCATCATCAATGCTCTGAAGGCGGGCGTCGATACGATTGAGCATGCTAGCTTCATTGATGACGAAGGCATCAGGCTGGCGAAAGAGAACGGCGCATTCCTGTCGATGGACATTTACGTCACAGAGTTCATCTTGGGTGAGGGGGAGGCAGCGGGAATTTTGCCCGAAAGCCTGGAAAAAGAGCGGATGACTGGCCAGACGCAGCGCGAGAATTTCCGCCGGGCGCATGAAGCCGGCGTGAAAATGGTGCTGGGTACTGATGCCGGGGTCTACCCCCATGGTGATAACGCGAAGCAGCTCTCGCGCATGGTGCGTTTTGGCATGACTTCTGCGGAAGCCCTGCGGGCAGCAACATATAATGCTGCTGAAGCTTTGGGCCAAAAGGGAAATGTTGGTGTGATCAAGGTCGGCGCCTCGGGCGATATCATCGCGGTCCGCGGTAATCCTTTGGAGGACATCTCACTGCTCGAAAATGTGACCTTCGTCATGAAGCAGGGCGAAGTTTACAAGTCGGAGTAAGCAACCGACACAGTGCTTTTCCGCGCCTGTAACGTCGGATTAGACACATCGCCGCACGTCCAAAAGGCCCTCTACGCTCCTGGACGATTGTGATGCGTGCATTTTTGCAACAAAACTGCCTTTGAAACGCCTTTCGAGCGCCAACCGCCTCATATCATCTTGACACCATGTTGCATTGCAGCAAGCTTTCTCCTGGGAACAGAATACAACGTACAGGGGAATTTTATGCGCAGCTTCAAACTTTCAGGTCACGCACTGCTGCTTGCCGCGACCAGCATGGTGCCATTTGCCGCTCATGCGCAGTCTGGGCCGGATGAAGAGACGGTCGAAGAAGAGCAAGTTATTGTTGTTACCGGTTCGCGGATCGCACGTGACCCAAACATTGGCTCAGCGGCACCGATCTTGGCGCTTGATGCCGAGGAGCTGACACAGACTGGCACGTCCGACGTAGTCGATGTGCTGCGCGATATTCCTGCTCTTTCGACGTCGACGTCGGCAGAAGCATCCATTGATGGGGTATTCTCCGAGGCTGTTGGGCAATCGATTCTGAACCTGCGCGGGCTTGGAGCCAACCGGACCTTGGTTTTGGTCAACGGTCGCCGTCACGTTTCTGGTGTTGCAGGTGAACAAGCAGTCGACATCAACTCGATCCCAACTGCACTGATCGAGCGGGTCGAGACGCTTACCGGCGGTGCATCTTCGATATATGGTGCTGATGCTGTTACAGGTGTTGTGAACTTTGTGCTGCGTGATGATTTCGAGGGCTTCGAAGGAAACATTCAAGGGGGACTTTCGTCGCGTGGCGATTCATTTCGGATTAATACCGACCTTACTTGGGGCGTGAACTTCGCAGATGGCCGTGGCAATTTAGTTGTCTCGGGCGAATATGCCCGCGGGAATGAGCTGCAGTTTGGCGAGCGCGACTTTTCACGCAACAATGGCTTGTTCGATGATCAAGCAAACCCGGCACTTCGGTTCCAAGCCGGCGAGTTAGGCGGTGCTGATACGCCGAACTTTAACGGTAGCGCGCCCGGCTCGCTTATCCCAACCACCGGACTAGGCTTTACGCCAACTCCAGCGGAGCAGGCATTGATTGACCGTGCTGCTAACGCCACGACCCGCTTTATTGCGACCGATCCTCGTTTCTCACTGTCCGCCGCAGGAGGCGTCATTGCGCCAGGTGATATTGGCCTTTCTGACGGACCGGACATCAATGGCAATGGAATCGCCGATTGCCTCGAAAGCTCGGTGGGCTTTAACAGCACTTTCAATCCTGGTGCGTTTGGATTGGCTGGCGGTTGTGCGGTGATCAATGATGATGGCAGCTTGTCGGTTTACGAAGACGGTCTTGTTACCGGTACTTTCAACCAATTTGGCGGTAATGGCATTCCGAATAACTTTGATGTCAATTCACTGATTCCAGAGACTGAACGTTGGTCGGTGAACGCTAATCTCACTTTTGAAATTTCGTCAGAAGCAACCTTCTTCTTCGAAGGAAAGTTTGTATCCAATTCGGCGGAGTTTCAGGCGCAGCCAAACACCTTTTATGATTTGCTGACGATCCGGGCGGATAACCCGTTTATCACGCCTGAGCTAGAGCAGTTTGTTGCACCGCTCTTCTTTGGCAATGGCACGGATGAAGGTCTTTATATCACGCGCGATCCCGCAGATTTGGGACCAAACCGCAATCGCAATGAGTTTGAAACCCTACGTTTTGTCGCTGGTCTCAAAGGCGAAATCACTGATCACTTCAGTTATGAAATCAGCGGGAATTACGGTCGCTTTGATCAAACATCATTCGATGCCAACCGAGTGATCACCGATCGCTTCTTTGCGGCAATTGATGTCGTTTCAGACCCGGTAACCGGCAATCCTATTTGCCGTTCAGACATTGATCCCACTGCTCCAGCCACCACTCCATTTGGAATACCGGTGGGCGATCCTGGCTTCTTTACTTTCAATCCTGGTGACGGATCGTGTCGCCCAGCCAATATCCTTGGCGGAGTGGGCGCGATCAGCCAAGATGCGATCGACTTCATCACTACCACGACAGTGAATGAGTTCACGCTTGAGCAGATGGTCTTCAGCGCGGTCTTTACCGGAGATACTGGTGCATTTCTTGAGCTACCTGGCGGTCCAATTGGATTTGCAGGCGGCTTTGAATTCCGCGAGGAAATCAGCCGATCAAATTTTGATCCGCTGGTGCGCGGTGTGATTCCAGTGACAACACCGGATGCCACTGAGGGCGACTTGATCCGCGACTTGCCAACAGCGGCGAACTCCCTGGTCTTTGATCCCGATGCGACGGTTGACAATGATGGCGGTGAATTCACTGTTTATGAATTGTTTGGTGAAGTGCGCTTGCCAATCCTTGCCGGTGTGCCATTCGCAGAGACGCTCGAATTGAGCGGGGCGGCGCGCTATTCTGATTATTCGTCTGTGGGAACCACTTTCACGTGGAATGTCGGTGGTCTATGGGCGCCGACAGAAGACATTCTTTTCCGTGCAACATTTGCAGAAGCGGTTCGTGCACCTAACATCTCTGAGTTGTTCAGTCCGGCGCAAGGCGCGACTTTCCGCCCTGTTGATCCCTGCGACGTTGCGGAACTCGCGACGGCAAGTGATCCTGGCTTGCGCCAAGCCAATTGTGAGGCAATCTTTGCCAGCATTGGGATAGATCCGACGCTAGGCACCGGAACATATTCCTTTGTCGACCCGTTGACGGCGCGTTTCTCCGGTTCAATCGCTGGCAACCCGGATTTGCAAGAGGAATCTGCAACGACTTGGACCGTCGGGGCGCAGATCACACCTCGTTTCTTGCCAGGCTTTGTGCTGAGCGTCGATTATTACAATATCGAGCTTGAGGACGCGATCAACGCGGTAAGTGCGCAGGACATTGTCGACAATTGTGTCGATAGTTCATCGATCGACAACGCATTTTGCACCGCGGTGGATCGCCGTACAGACAATGGTGGCTTCCTCTTCCTGCGACAGTCGCAGATTAACTTTGCGAGGCAGGAAACTGCGGGGATCGAAGCATCAATGCAGTATCGTTTTGATATTGGCCCACTTGATTTCACTTTGAATGCAAGCGGTACCTGGGTCGATAAGCTCAATAATTTCTTCGACCCAAGCGACATCACTCTGGTTGATCCTGAACTTGGCGAATTGCAGCGTCCAGAATGGGCGGGTCGGGCTGGACTGACGGCTGAGTATGAGAAGCTCAGCTTCACTTGGTCGACGACGTATCTCGATAGTCAGGGGCTGCGAGCCGTGGAAATCGAGTCGGTCGGTAATGGACCGACCTTCCAATTTACTGCTGAAAACGGCCTTTCGAGCGATGCGTTCATTCACGACATTTCATTCAACTATGATCTGAATGACACGGTCGACATTTATGGCGGCGTCAACAATGTGTTTGACCGCAACCCATTTGTGACAGAGCAAGCCTTCCCGGTCAGTCCGGTTGGCACGTTCTTCTTCTTAGGCGCACGCGCAACCTATTAAGCGCACGCAAACAGTGACACCAAGGGGCGGGGCAGTTACCACACTGCTTCGCCCTTTGTGTTTTGGGTTATTATGACAAACGATGAGGTGGTTGATGCTGCGTAGGGTGGTTTTGAGCGTAGCGGCATGTGCGTCGCTAACGGCGTGTGATGCGATTAGCGGCACTTTCGGTTCGGGCGCCTGCGCTGTTCCAGAGTTGGCCGCGGCCAGCGCCAATCTTGGCAATGTGGAGGACCACTCCCTAGCGGACCTCGCGGGCATGCTGGAGGCGGGTGAAACCTCTAGCGAGGCCATTGTTACAGCCTATCTTGCGCGGATCGAGAAGCTTGACGATGCCGATGGCGGGCCCCAACTCAATGCCGTCCTCTCGCTGATGCCTGACGCGCTGGAACTCGCGCAGGCCAGCGATGCAGAGCGCTGCGATGGCGATGAGTTGGGCAGCCTCCACGGCATCCCTCTGCTGGTGAAGGACAACATCGAGGTCGCTGGCCCAGTCCCCACCACCGCCGGGTCCACCGCGCTCAGCGACAATGTGACAGACCGCGATGCCCCGCTCATCCGTAAACTCAAGGATGCGGGCGCGATCATCCTGGGCAAGACGAACCTCTCACAATGGGCGAACTTCCGCTCCACCAATTCCACCAGCGGCTGGACCTCGGTCGCCGGGCTGGTCAAGAACCCGCACCGCCTGCCGTTCAACTCCTGCGGCTCTTCCAGCGGCAGCGGCTCTGCCATGGCGGCGGCGCTGGCTGCGGGCACGATCGGCACAGAGACCGACGGTTCGATCATGTGCCCGTCCTCTGCCAATGGCGTGGTCGGTCTGAAGCCGACCGTCGGGCTGGTTTCGCGCACCCATGTCGTCCCGATCAGCCACACTCAGGACACCGCCGGGCCGATGACGCGCAGCGTGATGGACGCGGCCATGATGCTCACCGCGATGGTCGGCACCGACCCGGATGATGCCGCGACCGCAGAGGCGGATGGTCAGAAGACTGACTACACGGCGGAGCTTACTCCGGAAGGCCTCAAGGGCATGCGGATCGGCGTGATGCGAGATCAGGTGGGCGGTAACCCCGCGATCATAGAGCAGTTCGACGCCGCCCTCTCCGTGATGGAGGCGCAGGGCGCAGTGCTGGTCGAGATCGAGGCTCGCGGCATTAGCGACAGCGATCAGGAGGCGTTGGGTGAGGCGGAGTTCCTCATCCTGCTGACCGAGTTCAAGGCCGATCTCAACGCCTATCTCGCCACCACGCCGGAGGCCGTGACCACGCGCACTCTGGCCGATCTCATCGCCTACAACACGGCCAATGCCGAGGTGGAGATGCCGCATTTCGGCCAGGAGCTGTTCGAGCAGGCGCGGGCCCAGGCGGGCCTCACCGATCCGCGCTATCTGGAGGCGCTCAAGACGACCAAGCGGATTGCGGGCGTTGAGGGCATCGACCGGCTGCTGCGCGAGAACGACGTGGCCGTGCTGGTCTCGCCGACGCTTGGGCCGGCATGGCGCTCTACCCTGGGCGATGGGGACACGTTCTCCGGACCCAGCGCGAGCTGGCTGCCTGCAACCTCTGGCTATCCGCATCTGACGGTGCCGATGGGCGGGATCGAGGGTCTGCCGATTGGGATCAGCTTCTACGCGGGCAAGTGGTCGGAGGGGCTGCTGCTGAAGGCGGGCTATGCCTATGAGCAAGCCTCGAACAAGCGGCTGACCCCGCAGTTCCTGGCCGAGTAGCGCGCCTGCACGGGAGAGCTTGAGGACTGGCATGCGGCGCTTGATGGCCGCTCCGTTCGTCGCTGGTGAAGCACGCTTGGAACGGATGGAACACAGTCTTAGGGCGAAAAACCAATCGATCACAGATGGGCTGATTGATCGATTTACTCGATTAATCGGATGTTGGAGCACGGCGAGCAAAAGCATAGGCCCGGCATAGCCAGTCGCCCTCATGTAGGAAAATCCACGCGCTGCCGTGCCTGGTCTTGTTTCGTCACCCTGAACTTGGTTCAGGGTCCATCCTCAGGACGAATATCTTCGTTGGAGCGCAGCGATGGATGCTGAAACGAGTTCAGCATGACGGGATTGGATTTGGGATAGCGCGGCGGCGCAAGTTACGTTTGTCAGCAGCCAGATACACCTCCAGCGTCATCCCGGACTTGATCCGGGATAACCCTATCGGTCTCGCGCTAGCTGCCGCGGTTATCCTGGAAGCGCAGCTGACCGCAGGTCAACCAAGTTCAGGATGACGCGTATGGTTTCAGGATGCCGGGATCACAATGGCAACACCAATGCGTCCCCGGTAACACCAACCTCACCCCCGAGCATCAAGCCACTTTGCCAGCCGCACGCCGCCGGTGATCAGGAACGGCACCAGCACAATAGACAGCGCCACTTTGGCGATTACTTGTCCGATCAGCAGGTCCATAATCGGGAACAGGCCGTAGAAGGCGAGAGTGATGAAGATCACCGAGTCCACCGCTTGGCTGAGCGCAGAGGCCACTGCGCCGCGGATCATCAGGCCGATCGTGCTGGCCTCTCCGCTGCCGCGCAGTCGGTCAAATATCCAGATATTGAGCAGCAGTGAGACGATGTAGGCCGCTGGGCCCGCCGCCCATACGCGCCATACGGTGTTGTGCACTCGTTCAAACGCGGCGAGGTCGTCTGCACGCCCGCTCAGCATTTCCACTGAGGGCGGTAGAGCCAGCACCAATTGCATCAGCACGCTGGCGATCAGTAGCGGCACAAACCCCAGCCAAACGATCCGGGTTGCGTATTTCTGACCATAAAGCTGTGACACTGTGCTGGAAATGACGACCAGAATGAGAAACGCGAAAATGCCCGATTCCACCGCTAGATCGGTCGGCCACAATTGCACTTGCTTAAACGCCAACACGCCTGCCAGCACCGTCATCCCGCCATACAGCATCAGATAGACAAACAGCCCGCGCGGCATCTGTATCATGCTAGGCCGCGCTGGCGGCTGGGGACGTTTCGCTGGTGGATTGGGCCTGCGCCGGTGTCGCTGTGTTCATGGATCACGTGTAAGTTCCACGGGCGGAAAAGAAAAGCGATGGCGCGCGCGCTATCAACGCCTCTCACACCCGCGAGAATTGACTGTTTGCGCGCAAGCGGCAAGGTTCTCTCCCGCGTGCCGAGAGATCGCGGCGCGCATGTTCTTTGCGCAGGGTACGCGCATTTAGGGGAGCCTCGCGCTTAAACATGCCGCCATTTGTCATGAGCCTCATCGGGATCGCTGCGATCCTGGCCATCGCCTTTCTGCTGTCTAATGGGAAGAAGCGTATCAAACTGCGCGTGGTTGGCGCCGCCTTTGCCCTGCAGGCGCTGATGGCGCTGCTGGTGCTGCGCACGGATTTTGGCGTTGGCGCGATTGAATTTATGTCGAACGGCGTGATCGCCTTGCTCAGCTATTCTGTGCAGGGGATTGAGACCCTGTTCGGGCCGATGGGTAGCAATCCCTTTGCCAACACGTTCCTGATCGCAGCCTTGCCAGTGATTGTGTTCTTCGCCGCGCTGGTTTCGATCCTCTATTACCTTGGCATTATGCAGCGTCTGGTGCGCTGGCTGGGCGGGGCGATTGGCTGGCTGACCGGGATCAGCAAGGTGGAGGCGCTGGGCAGCGCGGCCAACATCTTTGTCGGCCAATCCGAAAGCCCGCTGGTCGTGCGGCCTTATCTCGCCGCCTTGCCGCCATCACGCCTGTTCACTTTGATGTGCGTCGGCATGGCCGGGGTCGCAGGCACGATCCTCGCCGCCTATGCGTCTTTCTTGGGCGATGAGGCGGTGCCTTATTTGCTGGCGGCGGCGTTTATGTCGGCCCCGGGCGGCATTCTGATGGCGAAGATCATCATGCCGGATGATCCCGAAGAGGCGGCGGCGCATGACGCGTTGATTGCCGATGCGACTGTGTCGGAGACCTTTGAAGAGGGCGAAAAGCCCGCCAATATCATCGAGGCGGCGGCCCAGGGCACCACCACGGGTGTAAAGCTGGCCGTGGCCGTAGGCGCGATGGTGATGGTGTTTGTCGCGCTGGTTGCGCTCGCCAATGGTCTCCTTGGCGGGGTTGGGGGCTGGTTCGGCTATCCCGACATCTCGTTCCAGCAATTGCTCGGCTATTTGTTCGCGCCGGTGATGTTCCTGATCGGGATTTCGGACTGGGATCAGGCGCAGATTGCGGGCGGATTGTTTGGCACCAAGATCGTGCTCAACGAATTTGTCGCCTTTATTGAACTGGGCGCGGTCGAAGGCCTGACGGAGCGCAGCCGTGCGGTTGTCACCTTTGCATTGTGCGGGTTTGCGAACTTCTCCTCCATCGCGATCCAAATGGCGGTGACGGGCGGCTTGGCCCCGAACCAGCGGCCCGTGATCGCGCGGCTTGGCCTTAAGGCATTGGCCGCTGGGAGTCTGGCAAACCTGATGAGCGCGGCGCTGGCTGGCCTGTTCTTGCCGCTCTAGACTGGAACAATTGGCCTTCGCGTATTACGTATTCCGCTATGACTGATACCGCCCCTGATATCGCAATTGTCTCTCTGGCTCAGCCGCTGGAGACGATCTCTGACGAGCTTGGTCGCAGCTTTGCCGAATATGGTTTCGCGGTTGTGCGCGATCATGGCATTCCGCAAGAGCTGATCGATAGGGCCGAGGCGCTCTCGAAAGAGTTCTTTGCGCTGCCGGACAAGGTCAAGCGGGCGTATAAGATCGAGGGCGGAGGCGGCGCGCGCGGCTACACCCCGTTCGGCACGGAGAAGGCCAAGGATGCGAGCGTCCATGACCTGAAGGAATTCTGGCACGTTGGCCGGGGCCTGCCCGCCGATCACCCGCTGGCAGAGTTCATGGGGCCGAATGTGTGGCCCGCCGAGGTGGGCGGATTTGAGGGCACCTTCAGCGAGCTTTACGCCGCGTTTGAAGAGGCCGGCGCGCGCGCGCTGGAGGCGATTGCGCTGCATCTGGAACTGCCGCAGGATTTCTTCGCAGCGACGGTTGAGGACGGCAATTCGGTGATGCGCCTGCTGCATTATCCGCCGCTCGGCCCCGATGCACCAGAGGGCGCGATCCGCGCCGCTGCGCATGGCGATATCAACACCATCACTTTGCTGCTCGGCGCAGAAGAGGCCGGGCTCGAACTGCTGACCAAGGCGGGCGAGTGGAAGGCGATTGATGTGCCTGAGGGCGCGCTGGTCATCAATGTTGGCGATATGCTGGAGCGGCTGACGAATGGCCGCCTGCGCTCAACCACTCACCGGGTGGTGAACCCGCGCGGCCCGGCGGCACAAAGATCGCGCTATTCTATGCCTTTTTCCTGCATTTCCGGCCTGATTACCTGATCGAGCCGCTGGCAAGCTGCACCGACGCATCGAGCGACTCGGCACCCGCAGAGCCAATTTCAGCCCATGACTTTCTGATGCAGCGCCTGCGCGAGATCAATCTGGCCTGATCAGCCCTCCACTGACCGAAATCGTCACGAATCTAATATTTTGTTGCACTGCAGCAACACCAGGCCGCTAACCTGCAGGAAACCGCGAGTCTTGCGGTGGAAAACTCTGTCATGATTGCGCTCGGCCGCTCAGGCAGTGGATAGCGTAACGGATTTGTCACAAATCGGTCTTTTTAGCGTCCCGCAACGGCCCTATTGGGGGCGTGTTCACATCCATCCACTGTGATCAGGGGACTCTACCAATGAAACTCAAATATCTCTTGGCGGCGAGCGTCGTAAGCCTCTCAGCCGCGGCAACCATCGCAGCGCCAGCCGCCGCGCAAAGCATTACATCCGGCATCGAAGGCTCGGTAATCGACGTTAGCGGTAACGCGCTTCCAGGTGCGACCGCAACCATCACCGACACGCGCACCGGCGCCGTTCGCGAAGTTACGGCAGGAGCGGATGGTAACTTCCGCGTCGGTTCATTGCCGCCCGGTGGCCCGTACACCGTCACAGTAACTGCACCTGGCTTTGAAGGTCAGACGGTTGAAGACGTCTTCACAAGCATTTCAGGTAACACCGCATTCCGCTTCACTCTCGAAGCTAGCGCTGCTGGCGGCACCGACAATGTGATCATCGTGACCGGCGCCCGCGCAGGCGTAACCCAGCTCGCAGTTGGCCCAGGCACAGCCTTCGACACGCAAACTCTAGAGAACTTCCCATCCATCACTCGCGACGTTCGCGACATCATTCGCATCGACCCACGCGTTAGCCTTGAGCAGAACAACGACGTTGATCGCATTTCCTGCCTCGGCGGCAATGACCGTGGCAACACTTTCACCGTTGACGGTATCATTCAGTCGGACGTGTTTGGCCTGAATGGTACGCCATTTGCCGCTCGTAACTCTCTGCCGCTGCCATTTGATGTGGTCGAGCAAACCTCGGTTGAATTCGCTCCGTTCGATGTAGAATATTCCGACTTCACCGGCTGTCTCGTCAACGTTGTTACCAAGGCTGGTACCAACGAATTTAGCGGTTCAGCATTCTACACTTTCTTTGACGAAGGCCTTCAGGGCGACGAGCTCGAGTTCCCGGACGGCGTTCGGACGATCAATGCCGGTCGCGAGGAGCGCTGGGGCGCGACCCTCTCGGGCCCAATCATTCCTGATCGCTTGTTCTTCTCGCTCGGCTACGAGGAAGTGACGATTGCAGACGGCTTTAACCGTGGCCCATTTGGGTCAGGTGCTGCCGATGAGGATGAGTTTGTCACTCAAGCCCAGTTTGACGAATTCGCTCGCATTGCGCGCGACGTCTATGGTCAGGACATTGGCGAGATCCCAACAACCTTGCCAGAAGGTAACGTGCGTTACTTTGGCCGCCTCGACGCAATCATCAATGATGATCACCGTCTTGAGGCAACCTATCAGCGTCTTGAAGAAACCAACGTCGAGTTCGATGGCGGCGGTAACACGCTGACTGGCATCAACTCGTTTGAAGACGAAGGTACAGTTTCGGACTATTACTCTGTGCGTCTGTATTCTGACTGGAGCGATAAGGTTTCGACCGAATTGCGTCTCAGCCGCGCCGATGTTGCCGACGTGCAAGGTCCGGTTGGCTTTAACGAAGCGCAAACGGATGATCCGACTGTTCGCCTTGTTGTTGGCTTCCCTAACGAAACAAACGGGCTGATCCCTGACGGTGAAGATGGTGGTCTTGCAACTGGCCCAGGTATTTTCCGTTCGGCCAACGCGCTGAACACCCGGATTGACCAAGCTCGTTTCGTTCTGAACTACGATGCAGGTGATCATCAGCTGAAATTTGGCGCTGAGATCAATGATCTCGAAGTATTCAACTTGTTTGCCATTAATGCGACCGGCACTTTGTTTTTTGACGGCCTTGCCGATTTTGAAGCAGGCCTGCTTGCAGGTGCGTTCGGTGTTGTCGACGCTGGGGGCGATTTTGACGGGCCAGACGATATCGTGGATCTCGACGATCCAATCGGCGGGGGTACGATCCGCACCGGTATTGATGGGGATATCAACAATGCTGCGGCGCAGTTTGGCCGCACAGTCTACTCGGTATTTGTACAGGACGATTGGTCAGTAAACAGCCAATTGGACGTGTCTGCCGGTGTCCGTGTTCAGCTCTATGATGGCGATGCCCCGCGCAACAACCCGCTGTTCGTAGACCGGCTCGGTTTCAGCAACAGCGTGTCCTTCGGCTCGATCGACCCGGTTGTTTTGCCGCGCCTCTCCGCGACTTATAATTTCGACAATGAAGGTTTCTTCTCAAACACCAGCGTAACCGGCGGTGTTGGTGTCTTTGCAGGCGGTGATCCGGTCGTTTTCTTCTCAAACGCGTTTTCCAACGATGGCTTTGCATCTGTCAATGGCAACACTGATGATTGCGACGCGGCTGACCTGAACATCGATCCTGTTACCGGTCAGATCTCAGTGCTTGCTGGTGGTGCTTTCACCGGTTTCCCACAATGCGCTATCAATGCCGGTGCTGCCGGTGCTGCTGCTGGTGGCGGTGAGGTTCAGAACATCGATCCTGACTTCAATATCCCAACCGCGCTGCGCGCCAACATCGGCTTTACCACTGATCTTGGCACCGACACCGGGTTCTTCTCAAACTGGAAGCTGAACGTCGATTACATCTACACCCGTTTCAACGACACGCTGGCAATTCGCGACCTTCTGCAGGTCGTCGATACCCGTCAGGCATTGGACGGCTTTACAGTGGACGGTCGCCCGATCATCGCGGCGATTGATCCACTGCGTACCGATTGTAACGCGACATTTGATCGTGATGCCGGGACATTCGTTGGCGTAACCGATCCATGCTTTGGCACCGGTCTTGATGAATTCCTGCAACTGACCAATGGTCCAAGCTTTGACAGCCACAACCTGTCATTCATCCTGACCAAGCGCTTCAGTGAAGGTCTGTTCACCGAGAACGGCAGCGTGAACGTCAACCTTGGTTATGCGTTCAACGACAGCGAGCAAACGATCAACTCGCGTTCGTCGACCGCAGGCTCGCAGTTTGACGGAACGGCTGTGTTCGATCCGCAAAACCCGGCTATCTCGCAATCTGGTTTTGAAACGCGTCACAACATCACTCTGTCGATGTTCTTCCGTGAGGAGTTCTTCGAAGGCTATGATACGGGTCTCGGCATCTTCTTCCGCGCATCGGAAGGCCGTCCTTACAGCTTGACCTTTGACGATGGCTCACCCGACTTCCGCGATAGCGGTTCGGCAGAGGAAAACATTCTCGCTTACATTCCAACTGGCATCGACGATCCGAACATTGCACCTCCGATTTTCAATGCAGCTGGTGAACAAATCGGTGGGTCTGTTTTGGCGGATGTCTCGTCTTTCCTTGACGCGATTAACAATGGGTTCGTGATCCCGAATGGTGAACGCGTAAACCTAAATTGTGATTTTACACCGGGTCAAACGATCAGCCGTAACACTTGCCGCAACCCGTGGTTCTTCGACGTGGACTTCCGCCTCACCCAAGAGCTGCCGTTCATCGGAAGCCTGACTGGGATCAAAGACGACCGGATTGAAATATTCGCTGACTTCTCGAACTTCCTGAACTTGCTCGACAGCGACTGGAATGTTCGTCGGTCATTTGGCGATTTTGATGGCCGCGTAGCTTTGCTTCGTGGTGAGTTCGATGACGCAGGTCGTTACCGTCTCGAAAGCTTCCGCGGTTTTGAAGCCGAACCGAATGTCGCTGTGAACAGCAGCATCTGGCGCATTCAAGTTGGTGCACGCTACGAATTCTAATTCGTCGCTGACTGACTAGCCAAACGAGCGGCGGGGCCTTAGCGGGCTCCGCCGTTTGCGTTTTGAGGACTGGTTTAACCGCCAGCGCCGCCGCTTCGCGCTGAGGTTTGGTCTCGGTCCTCGGCAATGCTGAGCACATCGCGCAGCAAATTGAGTTGGACCGCAGGATCAAATTTGCTGCGCAGTGCTCGTTCCAACATGGCAGCCCGGTCGCCCAGCTCCGCCTCGCCAAACATGGCGGCGGTTCCGGCAAGCTTGTGCAGCAGCCGCATCACCTCCTCCTTTTGCTCTTCATCAAAACCGCCCAGGCTGAGCGCGGTTTGCAGCGCTTCCAAAGCCTCCTCACGGCGGGTTTCCCACCGTTGCAGCAAGGCGGGGGAATGCGAGTGGAATTGCTCGCCTGGAGGGGGCGGAAAGTCGATAACCTGCGAGCTGGCTGCAAGTTCAGCATGGCTTTCTGGCGCGCCTTCACGATCCGCGAGCTGTTGTTGTCGAGGATCGTCTTCGTGCTCAGCCGAAGGACTGGCATCGATAATCCTGGTCGGTAGCCAGCGCTGAAGGGCATGGGCCAGCTTTGTGAATTGGAGCGGCTTGGCGAGATGTGCCTGCATGCCGGATTCGCGCGCAGCGGTGATGTCTTCGGGAAACGCATTGGCGGTGAGCGCTATGATCGGCAGAATATCTCCGCCAATCCCTTCGCCGCGGATCGCGCGGGTTGCGGCATAACCGTCACATCCTGGCATCTGCACATCCATCAAGACAAGGTCATAGGGATCGCCGCGAAGGTATGCGTCGATCACCATAGCGATCGCTTCATTCCCATCATGCGCGGTCGAGACGTTCTGGCCGCATTGCTCGAGCATTTCCGTGGCCAGCAGGCGGTTCACATCGTGATCCTCCGCCAGCAAGATGCGCGATCCGCGCGGCAGCTGCTCTGGCTTTGGCGGTTCGAATGCGGGTTCCAGTTCTGGCAAGGGTTGGGCCTTGGAAAATGGCAGTGCCAGAGTGAAGCATGAGCCGCGCCCTGGCTCGCTTTGGACATTCAAGCTCCCGCCCAGCAATTCAGCCAGTTGACGGCTGATGGAAAGGCCCAGTCCAGTCCCGCCAAAGCGGCGCGCTGTGCTGTTCTCACCCTGAGTAAAGGGTTTGAAGATGCTGCTCAGGCGTTCGGGACTGATCCCGATTCCGGTGTCGAACACTTGAACAATGATCTTGCCGGACTCAATCCGATAGCTGACCGTGACGCGGCCGAACTCGGTAAATTTGATCGCATTGGCGATCAGGTTGAGGGCAATTTGCCGCACACGCAGCCCATCGGTTGTTACCCAGGATTCGTCTGCTTCGCTTTCGAAATGGAGCTCTAGGCCTTTTTTCTCGGCGCTTGGCCGGTGCAGGGCGGTGCATTCCTCCAGGGTCGCATCAAGATCGAGTGCCTGCTTGTCGATGCTGATCTGCCCTGCTTCTATCTTGGAGAAATCGAGGATGTCATTGAGCAGCAACATCATGGAACGACCCGATTGCACTATCAGATCCACGTTCCGGCGTTGCTCTGGATCGAGCTCATTTTGCAAGGTCAGTTCCGCAAATCCGAGCACGCCGTTCATGGGGGTGCGGATTTCATGGCTCATATTGGCGAGAAATTCTGATTTCGCCCGCGCTGCACGCTCTGCCTTGCGCCGGGCGCGGGTCAGCAGGAGTTCCAGCTCCACTCGCTCAGTCACATTTCGCGCTGAAACAACAATGCCCTCGCGCTCTCCGGTTTCGGGGCTGCAAGCGATCGCGCATTCTGCCTCGATGAAAACCGGCAGGCCGTCCTCGCTGTCGGAGAAGCGGCGATAGGTGAAGCGCTCATTTGTGCTTGCGCCGGAGATCAAGCGCTCCTGGGCTTCAGAGATAAGTTCGCGAGAATCCTCGTGTGTCCGGTCGCTGGGCCGCTTCCCGATGAAGTTATCCGGCGATTCTCCCATCACGCTCGCAACCGATGGCGAGGCGTATGTGCAGCGCCCCTCAAGGTCAAAACACATCAATGCATCGGTGGTGTTGTCCGCCAATAGGGCTAGCTCACGCCGGCCTATTTCCAACTCCTCCATCATCCGTTCGCGCCCAGCCAAAATGACGGCAACAGGCAGGCCTGTTAGAAAGTTGGCAGCGACAAATGCCTGGAGCAGATGCGCCTGCATCTTAGCGGGCGCGCTTAGCCGCTGAAATGGGGCCGTGTCCGCTCCAGGTCATGGCCATGGCGACAAACGCCAGCAATACCACGAAGATCGCAGTACCCGTGCTGCCTAAACGAAATGCATGCAGCAAAGTGATCGGCGGGATCAGAAACAGCAGTGGATAGCTGGGTTGGTAGAACACCAGGAAAGCGCAACCGGCGCTCAGCTACCAGTAAGACTGATCGCTCGATTAGCTGCGCATTGTCAGGGCGTCGATAGTTTCGGATGGCGTCATAGAGGAGCAAGGCTGTCGGAACGATCAACACCATGCCGAGGCTGTCGGTAAGGAACCATGTCTTCACCGTGTCAGCCATGGCCGCCATGTCAGGAACCATCGCTAGCACTGCGACGAATGCGGACAGCAAAGGACCAACCAGCCCGCCGACCAGGACAATCTTGGCCAGATGCTCCAGGTTGGTCATGTCGGGGTGCGTCCCGCACGCTAGCCGTACGAGAGAGACGACAATCGCAATGTCGACGATATTGGCTGCGGCAAACACAAGCGGCTGATGAAGCGGGAAATCGGGGCTGAGATTGCCAATAAAGCCCGACACAAAGATCGCGGCCAAAAATGGGATTTCATTGTTCAGTCGGGCGCGCAGCAGAAACGCGACAGCGACCGCATTCGGGAGCCAAATCTTGGCCAAAGCGCCGCCGAAACGCGATAATTCGAGGCTGATGATCGCCAGCGCTGCAAACACGACAAAGCCAATTGCCGCGCCCATCGCGCTTCGGCGGTCGATCGTACCTATTGCAAAGCAAGCCAGGCGCGCCAGCTCTATGGGTTTTACTGCGTGCACGAACCTTGCACTCCATCGCTAACCCTTGAACAATGGCGTATAGTGCATACCGCCGCGTTCGCGTTGAGATGCGGACAAATACCTAAAGACGCAAAGGACAATGGGGGAGGTTATGGCAAAAGCGAACTATGCGGCGCGTGGCCGCCGACCGCGTTGGCCCTTGCTGGTTTTCATCGTGCTGGCTCATTTGGCCGCGCTCTATGGTCTTGCCCGTGCCTTTGCGCCTGACTTGACGGCATCGGTTGAACGCAGCGTCGTCTCGACATTCTCGGTAACGATTACTGCTCCGCCAGATCCGCCACCACCTGAAAATGAGCCGCAACCTGATGAGGGCGCGCAAGGCGATCCAGGGCGTCAGGCCGTGCCGAAACCCGTCACCGCGCCCACTCCGAAGGTGCCGGTAAAGCAAGACCGCCCTCAGCCGCGCGCCTCCTCCACCGGCACGGCGGTCAATTCTGGCGCTCGTGAGACCGGCGATGGCACGGGCGCAGCGGGCAGCGGCCTGGGCACAGGCAGCGGCAATCGCGGCGGCGGGCAGGGGGGCATTGCTGTCAGCAAGCC
Organism: Erythrobacter sp. SN6-5; assembly: GCF_057364945.1. Classification (NCBI taxonomy): domain Bacteria; kingdom Pseudomonadati; phylum Pseudomonadota; class Alphaproteobacteria; order Sphingomonadales; family Erythrobacteraceae; genus Erythrobacter; species Erythrobacter sp. SN6-5. The sequence goes on along the minus strand of NZ_CP200282.1, from coordinate 337,317 downwards.
AGTCCATATATCCGGATCGATCAACAATGCGCGCGATTATCCAGTTCCAGAGGGTGGCCGCAAAGCGCGGCGCGGAACCGAAGTGATCGTGAAAGTGACGGTTGGGGTTGATGGGCGTGCCCGCAATTGCTCAATCTACCGGGCTAGCCCGGACGCAGAGGCCGACCGCATCACTTGCCAGCTGGTCGAGGGCAGGCTGGGTTTTCGGCTAGACTCAAGATGCCAATGGTAATCCTGTTGCAGCGCCGTTCTATTGGCGGCAAAGGTGGTTTTGATATCCTGGGGTCCTGACCCTTGTTACTCATCGTTAGTCCCTCTCGCGCTATGACTCCTGCCCTATGACCTCAGCCAAAATTCATCCTGTTATCTTGTGCGGCGGCGCGGGTACTCGGCTGTGGCCGGTTAGTCGCCGGGACAAGCCAAAGCCGTTCCTGCCGTTGATCGGTGAGACGACTTTGTTTCAGCAGGCGATTGAACGGACCAATGATGCCAGGCAGTTCGCAGCGCCTATGGTTGTGGCGGGTGAGGCGCATGCGGATCTGATAGAGCGGCAGTTGGCGGACATGTCCTGCGCCGCAAAGCTGATCATTGAACCGGCGGCACGCAATACGGCCCCGGCCATTGCGCTGGCTGCGGCGCGGCTTGATCCGACTGCGATCATGCTGGTGTGCCCGAGCGACCATCACATTGCGGACACAGCGGCCTTTTGCGCAGCCGCTAGTGCTGCTGCTGAGTTGGCGGAGGACGACCACCTGGTTTCCTTTGGGATCGCGGCAGATCGCCCTGAAACGGGCTATGGCTATCTGAGGCGCGGCGAGCCTTTGCCGGGTGGTTTTGTGATTGAGCGCTTTGTCGAAAAGCCAGATCTGGAGACAGCGCGGGCCTATCTCGGTAGCGGCGATTACAGCTGGAACGGAGGCATTTTTGCCTTTCGTGCGGGGGCGTTTTTGGATGAATTGACTGCGCATCGCCCGGATATGGCGGAGCTGGTTCGGCGTGCTGTCGATCATGGTGACGAGGAAGGTGCGCGGTTCAATCCTTCCAGCGATGCCTTTGCGGCGATCACCGGCGAGTCGGTGGATTATGCGGTTATGGAAAACACCGCGCGGGCCGCCATGGTGCCCGCTGATATGGGCTGGTCGGACATTGGCAATTGGGCTGCGCTGCATGATGCACTGCAAAGTGGTGAGAGCGGAAATGTCGCCCCCGAAAATGGCGAGCTTGCCGATTGCAAAAACGTGCTCGCGATCAGCGATGGACCGCGTATTTCTGCAATTGGGCTTGAGGATGTGTGCATCATCGTCGATGGCGACGAGGTATTGGTAACTACCCGCGATGGCGCACAGAAAGTGGGCAAGCTCTCAGGACCAAATGAGCAATGAGCCCTAATCCAGCAACCAAGCGCTTCGAAATGGAGCCGGGCCACTTCGCTCGCAAGCTTGCCACGCGCCGGGTTGAGAAGGTGTGGGGGCGGGCCAATTTACCCTCGCCGTTTGATCGCCGGTCGGTCGCGCGAACCAAGGGCCCTGACGGCTTAGCCGATGCTGGTTGGTGAGGTCTGGTTTGAACCTCCTCCAGAGCTGGAACAACTGCTGGTCAAATATCTTTTCACCAGCGAGAAATTGTCGGTTCAGGTGCACCCCGGTGATGACGATGCCCAGGGCGATGAAGCGGGCAAGGATGAATGCTGGCTGGTGCTGGATGCAGAGCCGGGTGCGAAGCTGGCAATTGGATTTGAAGAGCCGGTCACGTCTGAGCAGATGAAACAGGCCGCGATCAGCGGTGATATTGAAGGCCTGCTGACCTGGTATGAGGCGAAGGCTGGCGATCTGTTCTTTCTGCCAGCGGGAACGGTCCATGCAATTGGGCCGGGATTGAAGCTGATCGAGGTGCAGCAGAACAGCGATACCACCTTCCGATTGTATGATTACGGTCGCCCACGCGAGCTGCATTTAGAGCGCGCGATGGCTGTTGCGAGCTGCGGCAGGTATGAGGCCAGGCATGCAGGCACGATTGCCGAACGAGGGCAGGTCCTGTTCGATGCGCCGCATTTCCGTGTCGACCGGGTTGAGGGTGTTCCGGATGTAGAAACCAGCGCGGCCTTTGACGGCCCGATATTGGTGTTGCCAATCGAAGGTGAGGTCAGATGGTCTGCCCAGGCGGCGGGCGATTGCGACGATACGCGCGCCCAAGCCGGTGAATGTGTGGTTGCGAGCGGCCTTAGGCTGTTCGACTTTTCCGATGCCAAGGTGACTTTGCTGATTAGCGCCAAACAGGTTTGAGCGCGCCGCCTCTGCTGCATGGGAGGAAGGAATACGCTCTAGTGCTTTTCGAGCAATCTGCCGCCTTCTTTTCGAACGGCCTTTTCAATTAGCGGTTTGGCCATGCTCAAGATTACCGGCAGTTCAAACTCAATGATCGCCTGTGTGTCTTCCACTTCTACAAAGCCGGTAACGCTCTGGCCGAAAACACTGACTTGCAGGTCCATTCTGTCTTCATGCGGCCAGGACGTTTCAACCTCGGCCATGCCTTCAGGAAAAAACCCACCAATTTCACCAGCATGTTCGTGCATGCGGCGGCGAACCTCCTCGCGCCCCAATTCGTGCGGCAGGGCAATTCTCATTTCGGTGTGTCCTCCAGCCCCTCTGCCCCGCCATAGCGGTATTCGAGATAACGGTCCTTGATCGCCAGATCGTCTAATGCGCCCTCCGCCAGGCGGCGGGTGACACGGTCCAGCTCACCGCTGATCTTGCCAAGGCTATCAGCCAGACGATCATCAGCCGATTTGCCGACGTGATCTTCGCTGCGCAAATGCTCCGGGATCTTGCGGTAATTGTCGATTGTCTCAGGGATATATTCACCCACCAGCTCGCGCACTTCGGCGACGCTGGGGTGGGATTGATCGACTGTTTCCAGTTGCAGCCCGAGGGCATCCAATTGCACGCCAAGCTCATCGACCAGCTTCACCGCCGGTGCGGGCAGGGCGGGGCGCTGAGCCTCCAGCCACAGCTCTGTGCGGGCGACCATTTGTTTCGGTTCGCCCTGCTTCAGCTCAGTGCGTTTGGGAATTTTGATCTTGGGATAATTTCCGAAAACGAAGGCCGCCGCCATCGCCGCGAGTGCGACCATCATAACGCCGGTGAAGCCGATGCCATCCAGAACCACGCCAGCGATTGATGCCGTGACCAAGATCGTCAGGATGGCGCCAGCGAAGTATTTTGCTCGCTTCAGCCAATTCTTGCGTTTGGCACCCGCCGAGCCCTTGCCGATGGAATCGCCGGGCCGGTGCGTGCCGCCTTCGCGCTGCACCTGCAGGCTCTTGCCCGCAGCGCTCAGGATCTGATCCGATTGTGTGGTGGTGTCTTGCATCGCCAGCCTTAGCTCTCCAGCGCCAGCAATGACGGCTCAGAGGAGACCTTGGCCTCAGCCTGCGCTTGTCCTTCCGCGCGGGCGATATAGCCTTTCGACTTCTCAACCTCATCGGTCAGCACGGTGACGGTTTGTTTCATGCTGGCGAGCGCCTTCACCTTGAACTCGTCGACCTCGTCCATCGTGTCATAGATGTTCTGGAACGCGCGCTGCAGCGTTTCCAGTGGAATGGTGCTGGAGGCTGCCTGCTCGTGGATTTGGCCGGTCTGCTCGCGCAGCAGCGTGCTGGTGGAATCGATAATGTCGCTTGTGGTCTGGTTGAGCGCGGTGATCTGGCCCAGCACAAGCCGCTGGTTCGTCATCGCCTGAGCCACCGTCACCGCCGTGCGCAATGCGCCCACGGTCGTGGTGCTGGCGCGGTCCACGCCCTTGACCAGCTCGACATTGTTTTTCTTCACCAGATCAAGGCTGAGATAGCCTTGAACGCTGACTGCCATTTGCGTCAGCAGATCCTGCGTGCGCTGGCGGACATAGAACAGCGCGCTCTCGCGCAGAGCTTTTGCCTTGGCGGGATCGGTCGCATCCAGCTCATCGGCTTTCGCCTCAAGCTTGGCATCGAGCTTCTTGGCGATGTGGATCATCTGCTCCAGCTCACCCATCGCCGCCCATAGTTTCTGGCGCTCGACATCAATCGCTGCATTGTCCTCGTGCAGTTCTTTCTTGCCAGAGGACAACCGCTCCAGGATGGCCTGAATGTGCCCCTGAGAAGAGGTGTAGCTGTCAAAATAGTTCTGCAACTTGTTACCGAACGGGATTATGCCAAACAGCTTGCGCGGCGCCAGCAGCTTACCCTTGCGGCCGGGATCGAGGTCTTCGACCGTGCGGCGCAGCTCCGCCAGATCGGCGCCAACTGTGCCGTCACCGTCCATTGAGCGCACTGGGCGATCGAGGAAGCGGTTGGACATTGCGGCAGCGGCGCGGATTTGCTCCTGTCCCATGCGCGTGATCTGATCGACCTTTTCACCAAAGGCTGGTGAATTGGCGTCCTCCGCAACGAGTTCCGTCACAAAGCCATCGACCTTCTCATCGAGCTTGGACTTCTTTTCCTCGTCCACCGGGACCAGCCCTGCGGCCTTTTCCGGCGCAACCGCTGGCACGGGATCTGGCGGGCTCAATTCAAAATCGGTGACCGTCTTGGTGGTGGTTTCCGTCGTATTCATCGGGCTTCTTCAACTCCCTGAAGTCGTGGCTTACGCCAGCCTATATGCTGGTGGCAGCGGCTTGAACTGGCTGCATCTCTCTTACTGTATTAGTAATCTAAGACACACTATTCAAGATAGTGCCTTATCGCTGGGCATGCGTCCATTCAAAAGCGTGCGCTGGCCCAGGCGTGACAGCCGGGCATTCGCGAGCATGCTTTTGTTTGCGGGATTTTACGCGTAACCGCATAGGGGTGAGCATAGAAAGACACGGACATAATCATGCAGAATGATGGGGATCGCAGGGCGGATTTGAGCGAGGATCAGGACACCGCGCGCAATACGGGGCAAGGCTCGGCCATGGCGGCGGCGTCATCGGCTGCGGGTACGTCTGCGGCCTCCAAGGCGACCGGCCACCCCGATCCGACCCCTTCAAAATCGAGCTTTTCGCGTGTCCTGTTCAGCTGGCGGAGATGGTGGCTCGAAGATGTTGTGGGGACCGTCCAGCAATCGAGCGTGATTGAGAAGCGGCGCGAGGATTGCGCCCTTTCAGAGCGCTATCTGTTTATGACCGCGATGAGCGGCGGGATCGCGATCCTCGGCCTGCTGCTGTCCTCACCAGCGGTGGTGATCGGTGCGATGTTGCTGTCACCGTTGATGGGGCCAATTATGGGCCTCGGCTTTGCCCTGGCGATTGGCGATTATCAGTGGTTGAAACAATCCGCGCGCAGCCTGGCCTGGGGCAGTGTGATGGCGGTCGCTCTATGCGCGCTGATCGTGTTTTTCTCGCCGATCCAGACGATTACGCCAGAGATCGCAGCGCGCACCCGGCCCAACTTGTTTGATCTGATGGTCGCGCTGTTTTCGGCGCTGGCGGGTGCCTATGCGATGATCCGCGGGCGCGAGGGCACGATTGTGGGCGTTGCGATTGCGACCGCCTTGATGCCGCCGCTTGCGGTGGTCGGCTTTGGCCTGGCGACCTCGAACTGGACGGTCTTCTCCGGCGCGCTGTTGCTGTATGTCACCAACCTTATCACGATTGCGCTGGTCGCCTGGGCGATGGCGCGCCTCTATGGCTTCCGCCATGCGCTCAGCCAGCGGCAAACCTATTTTCAAAATCTGATGGTGGCGGTGGTCTTTATCGCGCTCGCCGTGCCTTTGGGCCTGTCGCTTAGCCAAATCGCGTGGGAGGCGAATGCTCAGCGGATTGTCCGCAGCGAGATCGTTGAGACCTTTGATGATCGCTCTCGCCTGAGCGAAATGGAGATTGAATTTGGCGGAGAAGGGCTGGGTGTGAATGCCACCGTCCTGACGCCGCGACTGCGCGCGGATGCGGAAACGGATGTTGAACGTGCATTGATGAGCTGAGCTGGGGCGTCCGGTTGAACTGACCCTGACGCAATACCAGGTCGGAACCAGCGCCAGCGCAGCTGAAGAGGCCGAAATTTCCGCCACCCGCGCCAATGAAGAGGCCGCCGCGACAGCGCGCGCGGAAAACCTGGCTCAGCGATTGGCGCTGATCGCAGGCGTTCCGGTTGAGGACGTCCTGGTTGATCGCACGCGGCGCAAGGCGATGGTGCGTTCTAAGCGGCTCGATGGTGCGTCCTTGTCCGCCTATCGCACGCTGGAGGAACGGATTGCTGCGACTGAGCCAGAATGGACTATCGAACTGCTCCCACCAATGGGGCGCCTGCCGGAAACAATCGAATTTGAAGAGGGCGAGCCAACAGCCGCAGGCATGACTTCGCTGCTCGTTACGGCTTGGGCCGGGCAAAGGCTCGATGTGCCTGTGGTGATTTCGGGCAATGCAGAAAATGCCGCCCGTGCCGCCGAGCTGATGGCGGAAAACGGCTTGCAGGCCCGCGTCGAGGCGAGCTCTGGAACAGTGCGCGCGCGCTGGGCTGATCTGTCTGAATAGGTTTGTTATCGAGTATGGAGCGGGTGGCTCAGCAGGTTTGAGCGATTGCTCAAACTTAATAGACTTAAGCCGCCAGCTCCAGCGGGACAATCTCGCCTGACAGGTAGAGCTTCTTCGCCTTGGCCCGGCTTAGCTTGCCAGAGGAGGTGCGCGGCAAAGTGCGCGGCGGCACCAATTCCACGACGCAGCTCATCCCCGTGACAGAGCGAACCTTGTCAGCGATCTGTTCGCGCAGGTGAATGCGCTCCGCCGGGTCGGAGACGCGGCAATGGACCAGCACAGCGGGCGCTTCTTCGCCATTGTCGGTTTCGATCGAGAACGCGGCGATGTCGCCGTGGTTGAAGCCGGGCAATTGCTCGACCGCCCATTCAATATCCTGCGGCCAGTGGTTCTTGCCGTTGATGATGATCATGTCCTTGGCGCGGCCGACAATGAACAGATAGCCGTCGGCCAAATATCCCATATCGCCGGTATCGAGCCAGCCATCGATCAGGCAATCCTCGGTCGCTTCTTCATTGCGGAAGTAAGAATGCATCACGCTGGGGCCGCGGCACCAGACTTTGCCGATTTGATGGTCGCCGCGCGCATGGCCGTCTTCGCCGCGAATTTCGACTTCCATATCGGGCAGGGTTTTGCCGCAATTGACGATCGCGCGGTAGCGGGCCGGGCGTGAGATGTCGCGCGGCGTGCCGGACAGGCGCTCTTCCTCGACCAGCTCAACCCGAATGCCTTCGCCAGGCGGCATCACAGTTACCGCCAGAACCGCCTCGGCCAGGCCGTATGAGGGGGTAAAGGCGCTCGCTTTAAAGCCAGCGTCTGCAAAGGCGTTGACGAAGCTTTGCATGACGTCCGGGCGGATCATATCTGCACCGTTGCCCGCGACGCGCCAGCGCGACAGGTCAAAACGTTCCGCGACATTGCTCTGGCTGGAAATGCGGCGCGCGCAAATGTCATAGCCAAAGGTCGGTGAGTAAGAGAGCGTGCTGCCAGGATTGCGGCTGATCACGTCGAGCCATGCCAGCGGACGGCGGGCGAAGGCGTCTGGTTTAAGATAATCGCCGGAAACCTGATTGGCGATCAGAGACAGGAAGCATCCGACCAGACCCATATCGTGATACCACGGCAGCCAGCTGACGCAGCGTTCGTTCTCGCCGAGTTGCATGCTGGTTGAATGGCCGTAAAGATTATGCAGCAGAGCCCGGTGGGTCACCGCAACCCCGGTGGGGAAGCGCGTCGAGCCAGAGGAATATTGCAAATAGCAGATGTCTTCCGGATCAGCTTTCGGCAGCTCGCATTCGGGCGCCTCGCGTTTCACGAAATCCTGCCAGCTTTCACTGGGGCAACCTTGGCGTGTCGCCGCAGCGCTCGCCATTTCAGCGATTTCTTCTGGATAGATCAGGATCTTTGGATCGGAGCTGTTCAATTGCACCGCAAGCTGATCGATGAAGCTTTCCTTGCCGCCAAAGCTGGTTGGTAGCGGTAGAGGCACGGGCCACGCGCCAACATAGACGCAGGCACAAAACAGCGCGGCAAATTCCGGTCCGGTTTCCGCGATCAGGGCGATGCGATCTTCCTTGCCAATCCCGCTCGCGGTGAGGCGGCGAGCCATAACAAGGGCGTCTTCGCGAAGCTCAGAATAGGGGTAAACGCGCTCTAATTGTCCACGCATATCATGGAAGTTGAGGCCCTTTTGGCTCTTCGCAGCGTAGTCAATCGCGTCGTTGAACGTCTCAAACTGCGCTCTGATGCGCGGCAATTCGCAATCATTCGGCGTCGGCGTCAATGCGGCGTCGGTCATAATTTTCTAGCGAAACCCGTCAGTTACAGCGCGGCATAGCACGCCAAATCCCGTCTGCGTTGCGCGCTGGACATCTAATCCAACACGCTCCACACTTAGCTATTTGATAACGAGTGTGGCACCAATAAGGCAAGATGGTTTCAAAAGATACCAAACCCTTCTCGGCGAGTCGCGCAAAACATGGCGCAAGAAACGACCGAGCGAGCCGTCGCCGCCGCCCGCTCGATGAAACTTCCTTGCGTGATTTAGCACTTTCCTATGTCGCTCGTTTTGCGACCAGCGGGGCCAAACTTGAGGCCTATCTGGCGCGCAAAATTCGCGAACGCGGGGTCGCGGGGGCCGATGATGATGACGACGGCGCTCAGCCCCGGCTTGATGTGCGCGCAATTGTTGAGCGCCTGATCGAGCTGGGTTATGTCGATGATGCGGCCTATGCCAAGGCGAAGAGCCGCGACATGATGGCGCGCGGCCTTGGCGCTAGGAGGGTGGATCAAGCGCTCTATGCGGCTGGTATTGAAGAGGGCGTGCGCAGCGATCAGACCCCCAGCGAGGCGGCAGCCAGACATGCGGCGATATTGCTCGCAAAGAAACGCCGCTTTGGCCCGTTTTGCCAGAAAGACATGGACCCCAAGCTGCGCGAAAAGCAGATTGCAGCGATGCTAAGAGGCGGGCATGACTTTGCCGCCGCGCGCTTTATTGTGAGCGCTGAGAACGAGGAAGAGATAGAACAATGGTTAGCCGAGGCGCAGGACGAGGACAGCGAGAGCGGGGAATTTGGCCGCACGGGCGGGGGACCGTGGTGAAGTCTGCATCGCTTATTTTGGCAGCCATGCTTGCCGCATGCTCGCTCGGCAGAGGCTGTGCCCGAGGCGGCGGGCAGTCAATCGGCCAGCAGTGGCGCTGATACGACCGTGGTGACCCAAGAGGCACCGCGCTATCATCCGGTTTCAACCTTGCAGGTGATCGACGTCACCATCGAAGGCGCGGCGGGTACGCATGTGTTCAACACAGAGCTTGCCATCACCCCGCAAGAGCAGGCTCGCGGACTGATGTTCCGTACCGAGCTTGCCGATGATGAAGCAATGCTGTTTCCCTCTTACCCGCCGGAGCAGCGCAGCTTTTGGATGAAGAACACACCGCTCTCGCTGGATATCATCTTTATCGGGACTGATGGCCGGATCAGCAATATTGCCGCCAACACCGTGCCCTATTCGCTCGAATCGGTGCCTTCGAAAGGGATCGCCAGCGCGGTGTTTGAAGTGCGTGCGGGCCTGTCAGAAGAACTGGGCATCAAGCCCGGAGACCTCGTGACTTACAAGCTGCCTGAGTAACCTTCGCTCCTGCTGACGCGCGGCGGGTGCGAGAATGCCCAAATCCGCGTGTTCTGGCGCTTGAAGCCCGCACCGAATCATACTAATCGCTTCGCCCATGGGATTATTCGGAAAAATCTTCACTTGGTGGGACGGCGCCACCATCGGTACGCTTCTGTGGTCGGGCCGCAATGGTGAGCATGTTGGCACCGATGCGCAGGGCAATAAATATTATCGCCAGGCCAAGAATCCGCGTGCGGGCGATAAGCCAAATGGCTCCAATATCAGTCGTGAGCGGCGCTGGGTGATCTACGACGGCGCCAACGATTCCAGCCGAGTGCCCTCAGAATGGCATGGCTGGCTGCATGGCTCGTTCGATGATGTACCAGAGAGTAACCTGCCCCCGGCAAAGATCTGGGAAGCGGATTACATTCCGAATGCGACCGGCACGGCGCAAGCTTACCGTCCGCAAGGCGCACTGGAAAAGGGCGGCAAACGCGCCCGCGCAGTTGGAGATTACGAGGCGTGGACCCCGGAGGGGTGAGCCTGATGCGCGCGGCTTTCATTCCCGTATTGGCGCTGGCCTTGGCTGCGTGCGAAAGCGGTACTCCTGAAGCGGAGTAAGCCGCCCGCGCCACCGAAGTACCAGAAGGCTTAGAAGGCTCGGAAGTTTCCGAAATCGACGTGGAAGAGGTTGAGGGTGCAACCCCGATGACCGAACGGGTGGCGACCATTGGTCTGCTGAACAAGCGCAACAATGTCAGCCAGGATTTTGAGATCAAGCCGGGTGAGACCCGCCGTTCTGGCCCGGTCGTGATCCGGCTTCAGGCGTGCGAACGTACCGCGCCATGGGAAATGCCTCAGGAAACTGGCGCCTTTGTCCAGGTGCTGGTGCAAGAGCGCGGATCAGATGATTTTGAAACGGTCTTTTCCGGCTGGCTGTTTAAGAACTCGCCAAGCCTGAATGTGGTTGAGCACCCGGTCTATGACGTCTGGGTCAAAGATTGCGCGATGGCCTTTCCTGGAGAAGAGTGACCTGGGGAATGAGCGCCGGGATCGGCAAATTCTCTAAATGCTTGGTTTAGACTGAGCCGAGGCGGCGCTTCGCGGGCTTTCTGAACCAGTTCCAGATAGTCTGCTTGAGGCATTTCGACCGCACCCAAAGACGCGAGATGATCGGTCATGAACTGGCAGTCGAGCAACTCATATCCCGCGTGCCTCAGCAGTGCGACCAGCCACGTCAGCGCGACCTTGCTGGCATTGTCCGCGCGCGAAAACATGCTTTCCCCGCAGAACACCCGGTCGAACGACACACCATAGAGTCCGCCGGCGAGCACTGGCGCGCTGCCATCCTCCTGTTCTGGCGTGATCCAGCATTCGATGGAATGTGCCGATCCATGCGCGTGAAGCTCTTTGTAGCTGGCAATGATCCGCTCGCTGATCCAGCTCTCCGGATGGCCCGGACGCGGCGCGGCGCAGGCCTGCATCACGGTGGAGAAATCGCGGTTGAGCGTGACGGCGAAGCGATCCTGCCGCACGGTCTTGCGTAGTGATTTCGACATGCGGAAGGTCTCAAGCGGAACAATCGCCCGCTCACGCGGCTCGACCCAAAAGACATCAGGATCATCGCGCCGGTCCGCCATCGGGAAAATGCCGCTTTGATAGGCGAGCAACAGCATGTCGGGCGGGATTGGCGAGGGGAAGGGCGAGTGCATATCGCATCTGCCTATAGCAGGATGAGATGCGCCCTCACCATAAGTATGTTGATCTTGTGTTGCCTATCGCGATTTGCTGATCTAATGCGCAGCCCGCCCATGCAGGGGCGTAGCTCAGTTGGTAGAGCGTCGGTCTCCAAAACCGAAGGTCCAGAGTTCGAGTCTCTGTGCCCCTGCCATTTTCCCACATTCGAAAAACAGCGCCAGCGACTCGAGCGCGCTGTGCTTGGGCGCGTGCCGATTGGCTGGGCGGCGACCCATGCGCCACTGAAAACTGGCCCGCCGGAGAGATTGTCGCGTTCCGACAATTATTGGCGGGTCAATTGGGGGTACACCGTAGTTGAACGGTCGTTCCTTGCGAACGACTTTGAGCCATACGAAACCCCGGCCCGGCGCGATGACCATCTCGGTAGGCCAGCAGCATGGAGCTATTCATGGAAAGGCGTCTGTCAGGTGTAATCAGCCCAACCGGCAGCAAGCGAGATCGCTGGTCTAGCCCTAGACCACACACTGATGAGCTGCTGCGGCGGAAAAAGCATGGCCCCATCCGTCCGATGGACTGTGATGAACCTGGCGCAGGCGAACGCTTCGTTCGTTTGTTTTTCAAACGCTGAACCACGGGCCGCTTTGACGCGGTCCGATAGCTTCTCATGTCTCATACCCTAAAAAGGGCCGGTCTGTACCTGGCAGACCGGCCCTTAATGGTTTTGGTGAAGGGATGAGGCTCGGCTGGTTGAGCCGACCTCAGCCTTAGTACTCTTCAGGCTCTTCCGGTGTGTCGGCCCGATAGTCCTTGCCCGCTGTCTTATCGCCTTGGGCGAGCTTGAACACCACGCCCGATAGTAAGACCAGAGCCAAGAGGTTCGGCAATGCCATGGCCGCGTTTGAGATATCGCCGAGACGCCAGACCAAAGTCAGGTCGAGCGTGCTGCCAAGGTAGATCACAACGCACCACAGGACGCGCCAGATCATGTGCAAGACCTTCTCGCCGCCCCGGGTCGAGCCCGGGATACGGTCGTAGATGAAGGTGATCGCGCGTTCGCCGTAATAGCTCCACGTGAGCAGTGTGGTGAACACAAACAGGATCAGCGCCGTCGATGCGATCAGCGTTCCGATTGGAATGCTTGCGATCTCGATCGGGAAGGCTGCGGCGAATGCGCCGGACGTCATGGCAAAGCCCTCGAGGTCCGAATTCCATGCATGTGCCACCGCAATACCGTCGCCAGTGAAGTCGCCTTGAACCGTCAGGATCACCAGCGCGGTCATGGTGCAGATCACAATCGTATCAATGAAGGTGCCCAGCATAGCCATGCGGCCTTGCTGCTGCGGATCATTGGTTTGCGCCACCGCGTGAGCGATTGGGGTCGAACCCTGACCTGCCTCGTTAGAGAACAGCCCGCGCGCAACGCCGGCTCTGATCGCCAGCATGATCGCTGCGCCAGCAAAGCCGCCGGTTGCCGCCTGCGGGTTAAACGCGCCGTGGAAGATCAGGCCAAAGGTCGCTGGAATGTCTGCAATGTTCAGGATCAGCGCGATGATTGCCATGATGATATAGGCACCCGCCATGAACGGAATGATCTTCTCCGCGACGCCGCCGATGGACTTAATCCCGCCGATGATCACGATGAACACCGCGATGGCGACAATCGCGCCGCCAATGGCTTCTTCAATGCCAAACAGCTCGTTGAGGCCATCCGCGACCGCATTGGCCTGAATCGAATTGCCGGTCACAAGTGCGGAGAACAAAGTTCCGAGACAGAAGAAGATTGCGAGCCAGGTGTATTTTGGCCCGAGCCCCATCATAATGTAGCTCATCGGGCCGCCGCGATAGACGCCGTCGCTGGTCTTTTCGCGGTATCGGATCGCGAGCGAGCCCTCAGCAAATGCCAGCGCCATACCAATCAGCGCGGTCACCCACATCCAGAAAATCGCGCCCGGTCCGCCGAGTGCGATGGCGGTTGCGACACCGGCGAGGTTACCCGTGCCGACTTGGCCAGATAGCGCAGTGGACAGTGCGGCAAATGGAGAGATCTCCCCCTCGCCTTCGCCCTTGCGGCTTTTGAACAGCCCTTTGAAAGAACTGCCCAATTGGCGGATTGGGAAGAACCGCAGGCCGAACATGATGTATAGGCCAATGCCCAGCAAAATGATCGTCATCGGCGGAACTGGCTGACCCGCGATCTGCAGTACCTGCTCGCCGTTCCACGTGCCGCCCCAGATGAAGTCTGAAACATTGGTGACGCGATCAATCAAACTCATAGATCCGGTGTCTGTTGCTGCCATGATTCGGCGATCCCCCAAAGGAATTGTATTTGTAGCGAGCGCCCACGGTGATCCCAGGGGCATGAAGCGACGCACGCTAGAGCCGTGCCTGCGCCTTGGCTAGCATTTTAACTTTCCTCTTATGAGCAGCCTCCAAATTCGGATTTCGCGAGCGAGAGCGCTTGCTATTGCTGCGGCTCGCGAGTAAGCACGCAGCCGTCTTTCAGACATTGATAATCAGACCAGCCCCTCCCGGACCTTGTTCGGGGCGGCGTAGAACCCTACCTGAAAGTCTATGGCGGAAAGACCCGCGAGAGTATTCAAGGACGATAAGGCTTAGCATTATGGCCGAAGAGAAAAAGAGCAGAACATCACCCGCTGAGTTCATGAACCAGGTTCGGTCTGAGACCAGCAAGGTTGTGTGGCCGACGCGTGAAGAGACGATCCGCACCGCGATCTTCGTCTTTATCATGATGGTGATCTTGTCGTTGTTCTTCCTTGCCGTCGATTCTGTCTTCAGCGGGATCGTCAGCTGGCTTCTCACACTCGCATAATTTGACCGTGCGGCGAGGATCACCTCCCGCTCGGCTCACCGGTTCATTTTCGACTTTCTAGGGATTAATCATGGCTCGCTGGTACATCATCCACGCTTATTCGGGCTTCGAAAACAAGGTCAAAGAGGCGATCATCTCTGAGGCTGAGCGGCTTGGCTTGTCCGAAGGCGTCGAGGAAGTCGAAGTGCCGACCGAGACCATCACCGAAGTGAAACGCGGCAAGAAGGTCCAGGTCGAGCGTAAGTTTATGCCGGGCTATGTTCTGGCGAAGCTGCGGATGAATGACGACATTTATCACCTCGTCAAAAACACCCCGAAGGTCACCGGTTTTCTCGGCAACAACAACAAGCCGCAACCGATCAGCGAAAAAGAGGCCGCGCGCTATTTCGGCGGGGTCGAAGAGGCGAAGGCTGCACCCAAGCAGCAAGTCAATGTCGATTACGAGATTGGCGACAGCGTCAAAGTGCTCGACGGGCCATTTGCCAGCTTCAATGGCGTGGTCGAAGAGCTCGACTTCGACAAGGCGAAGGTCAAGGTATCGGTATCGATCTTTGGCCGGGCGACTCCTGTCGAACTCGACTTTGAACAGGTTGAACTGGTCAAGTAGGCGCCTTGCGTTCACGTTTGCATCGATTGGCAAAGGCCGCACCGCTCCTCGGTGTGTTGGCTTTGCTTGGTTGTGCTGAAGAGCCAATTCCTATCGATCTGCCTGAGTTTACCGAGCTCAATTGCGCTGACTATGCATCCGTCGAACATGGCGGCGCGATCTATTACAACAATGTCTGGAACAAGGGCGCAGCAGGCGGTTTCGATTGGCGCCAATGCATTGTCGAAGGCGGCAACGCCGATAATCCGACCTATGGCTGGTATTGGCGGTGGCCGGACTCCAGCAGCGACATCTTCGCTCAGCCCCAGGTAAAGATTGGTTCTTCGCCTTGGGATCCGCTGCCCAAGATTGACGATCGTTTCCCATTGGCTCTGGCCGATACGCAAAAGCTCGAAATTGCGCATAGGCTGCGTGTCGTTTCAAACGGCAATTACAATATCGCGACGACCATGTGGCTGGTCGACAGTCCCGAGATCGGTGATGAGCAAAACCGTGCGATCATCCGCGCCGAAATCATGTTTTGGACCTATGCGACCAAAGGGCAGATGGATCCGGCTGGTGAGCGCATCGGCGTAATCGAGGATGGCGGTCAGAAATGGTCAGTTTGGCTTGATCGAAACTGGGGCGACGCGTCCGGCGTAAACGATAACCAATGGATTTATTTGGCGATCAAAGCCGAAGAACCGTCATTCGAAATGCGATTTGACGCGGCAAGCTTGCTTAGCGACCCGCTATTCAAAGATCTCGGACTTCAACAGTTCTATGTTGCAGATATCGAAGTGGGCACAGAGATTATGGATGGCGAAGGCGTGGCCTGGGTAGATGACTTCGAGGTCACAACCACGCCTTAGGCTAAGGCTGCTTTATGAAGACCAAGCTTTCCATCTGCCGCAAGAAGACGCGGTTTGCCTCTGCCCATGAGGCTGAGGCGGCCGCCGAGGCGGCACCGTTTAAGCTGCGTGCCTATCGCTGTGAGCTATGCCGGAAATATCACCTCACCAGCCGGACCAAGGGCATGAAAACGCCGCGCGCGGAGCTAGCGCGTCGGCGCGGGACAAGCTAAGCCGTTCGCAAGCTGGTTTATAGACCGCGTCTGGCCGTAAATTTGCTTGCTTTTTATCCGTGCCGCGTTATGCGCGCTGCTTCGTCGGCAGAGCATTGTGCATTGCTGACGGAAATCTCGTGCGGGAGGCTCATGCAAATGGGCTGTTTGACCGCTTAACATGCAGGTGAGCTGAAACGCGCATCTGACAGTGTGAAAGGAGGCCCTGCGTGGCCAAGAAAATCGAAGGCTATATCAAGCTGCAAGTTCCAGCTGGTACAGCAAACCCATCACCGCCAATCGGCCCAGCATTGGGCCAGCGCGGCGTTAACATCATGGAATTCTGTAAGGCGTTTAACGCCGCGACACAGGACCTTGAGAAGAATGCCCCGATCCCGACGACCATTACGGTTTATGCGGATCGCTCGTTCACCTTCACCACCAAAACCCCGCCGACATCGTACCTGATCAAGAAGGCCGCGAAGTTGAAGAAAGGCTCTGGCGAGCCGGGCAAGGTTGTTGCTGGATCGATCAAGACCAGCGCGCTGAAGGAAATCGCTGAGGCGAAAATGAAAGACCTCAATGCGAACGATATTGACCAGGCTGTGAAGATCATCGCGGGCTCTGCTCGTTCGATGGGCCTCGAAGTGGTGGAGGGCTGATCATGGTGAAGCTTACCAAAAATCAAAAACTGCGTGCTGAGCTCGATTCAGAAAAACTCTACGGCGTTGACGATGCGATCAAGACCCTGCGCGAGCATGCGTCGAAGAAGTTCGACGAGACTGTAGAGATTGCAATGAATCTGGGTGTTGACCCACGCCACGCTGACCAAATGGTTCGCGGCATGGTCTCGCTGCCATCAGGCACCGGTAAAGATGTGAAAGTTGCTGTGTTTGCGCGCGGTGACAACGCGGACAAGGCCACTGCCGCTGGCGCTGACAAGGTTGGCGCGGAAGACCTCATGGAAGACATGCAGGCTGGCAATCTCGACTATGACCGGATCATCGCGACCCCGGACATGATGGGCGTTGTTGGCCGCCTCGGTAAGGTTCTGGGTCCAAAAGGCCTGATGCCAAACCCGAAGCTGGGCACGGTCACTCCAAACGTTGAGCAAGCCGTTAAGGACGCCAAGGGCGGCCAGGTTGAGTTCCGCGTTGAGAAGATGGGCATTGTCCACACCGGCATCGGCAAGCTGTCGTTCTCTGACGATGCGCTGAAGGCAAACTTTGAAGCGCTGACACAAGCGATTGTCAAAGCCAAGCCATCGGGCGCAAAGGGCAAATATGTGAAGAAGGTCACTCTGACCTCGACCATGGGCCCAGGTGTTAAGATCGACTTCGCTGAGATCGAAGGCGCGTAATTGACTTGGGGCGAGTGTGCATCCGCGCTCTCGCTTCCTCGCTCATGCGACCTTGCGGTCGCATCGCTTCGGGCGGCCAGTCGGCCTTGCGGTTCCTCCGGAACCAATTGGTTCATACTGATAGAAGGGGCTGGGAGCAGAAGCTTCCGGCCCTTTTTGTATCTAGGCCCTGAGCAAGCCGCGAAATTTGCTCAATGCCCCTGAGCGTCCTGCGACGCTTTTGGTCCCTGCAACCAAACCATCAAATCCGGCGCGAGCGCTGAGCAATGTGCGATTGGCAACGCTTGGTTTCAGCATCACGAAGCTAGCGCAGTCTATGCTATCGCTACCAAACATGGCTTTATGCGCGCCGTCGCCTTCCGTGAAATCGAAATAGGCAAAGCGCGCTTCCGCAAACAGGCGTTCTAGCGCTTCCATCTGCAACACTGTGCCTGGCGAGAACCGCGACCATTCCGGGTCATAGCCTAGATGTGCATAGACAAGCGTGTCGCCGATTACCGGCAGAGACAGATAGGCGATCGGCTTACTGGCACTTTTGGGGCCAGCATGCAGCAGATAACAGCGCATTTCGCCTGCTTCTGCCTTGGTGAGCAGCTTGGTCCTTGCCTCCGGCGTTTCCGGCAGGCCAGCGTCAAGCAGGCGCGCCTGATAGGTCTTGGCCGACAATGGCAGCGCCGCATCGAAAAACGCGGCGACTTCGTCTGGCGTCCGGTGCTCTGTAATGGCAAAGCCCTCGCCTGCCTCACTCGCCAGCTTGCGCTGTTTACGCCGCAGGGTGGAGCGAGTCTTGCCGGAAAAGCGGGCGAGATAATCTTCATAACTCGGACAAACCGCCGGTCGCATATCGATATAGTGGCGCTGATAATCCTGCCGTCCGCCGATCAGATACTGCGGGAATTGCGCCTGAATCGCGGCCACAGCGGATTGCGGTGCGGATAGTATGCGCAGTCCGTCCGGCCCAGACTTCGCCGCACTTAAAGGCGCATCGTCTGCTGCCAGCACATCTTGCAAGGTGAAGGCCCAGGTCGACAGCGCCCGGCCGATGGACAGCAAGCGCCGCGAACCGACTGTGAAGTCAATAGAGGTGCTTGCGCCTGTCATCAAAGCGCGCCGTAGAACGTGTTTGATGCGAACTGCTCTGCCATGCGCCAGCCAGTGCGCAGCGGGTTTGCGGGCAGCGGGTTGGACGGCAGCGGGTTTGCGGCGGAGCCATGAAGCGGCGGGGTGTCCCGGTAATTGCTGGTAGTGACGCCCTCCATTTCCGCGAGCGCCTCACACAGCCCTTCAAACCGCGTGTTCACAACCCGGTTCAGCGTCATCTTGGTGCGATTGACCAGCTCAAAACTGTGTGTCACCAGCGTAAAACTGGGTTGATCGGTGCTGCGCGCATAGCGCAATGCCGCAGTCATTTCGCCGAGTGAAAGCGCGGTTATCTGAGCGTGGCGCAGACCGCCGGTGATGGTCGCAATTGCGCCCACAGGTACTTCGATGATCCCTTCATACAGCATTGGCGAGCGGTCGCGTTCGGTCAACGCAATCTCGCACGCGCCGCCTGCCACCAGAGCGGGGCAATGGCTGCTGTCATAGCGCACTCCGATGGCGGCCAACGCTCGCAATGTGTCATTGTTCGCGCCATAATTGCTGACTCTAAAAGCGACCGGTTTGGGTGCCCCTGCCGCGATTAGCACATCGCGTGCATATTCGAGCAGCTGGCATTGTTCTTCGAATGTGAAGTCCTTGATATTGCCGCCCGTGCGGTCTTTCAGGACAGCGGCAGAACCGGCCAATTCCAGCCATTCGGTATGGCAATGCAGTTGAACATCCTGACCGGCTTCGATGATTGGTCCGACAATATCTTCGATCGCGGCAATGCCCCAGATCATGGCAGGCATAGGATCGACGAAAAACACAGCCTTCAAATTGTGCTCGGCAAACTTGGCAAGCTTGTGCGTGATCCCGGCTTAGCCCATCGGGCGTAATGCAGGCGATGGAACGCGCAAAATTGCTTTCCCGCTCCGCCTTACTCACGCCGGTGAACAGCCCGGCGGAATACTCGGTATCAATTGTGATAAAGGCCTGCGTCATCGCGCCTGCGGAATAACGAAAAAGGGTTAAAGGGTCGTTTGAGCGACCCATGCCGCAATCCCGTCATGCAAAGGTGGCCCTTCACGCAAAGACAGAATGCGCCATCGCCATGGTGAACATTTGCGCGTTGATCCGAATCGAAGATGGGAACACGCTCGCGTCAGCGACATAGAGGTTGCCGGTGCCATGCACCTTCAAGTCTGCGCCCACCACAGATCGGTTGGGGTTTGAACCCATCACATTGCCCCCTTGCGGGTGGGACGTGCTGACGATGAAGTCGTGTCCGTCTTTGAGGTGCTGTTCCACCAGAGCCTCAATATCGTCGCCTGGCCGAACGGTGACATTGCTGGAGGTGGGTAGGTAAACCTCCTCTGCTCCGCCGCACGAAGTGCATCTTTACGGTATCGATCACAAATCCGCGCAATTGCTCGCGGTGCTTGCGTTTCAATTTGACCCTGAACTGTCCGCCTTTTACCTCGCCCATATCGCTGACAGGCATCAGGATGCCGAGACAAACGAGGTTCGAATAGGATTCCATCCGGCGGACGTATTCACCGAACCATCCGCCCATTGAGGCAGAGAAAGTGGCGGGCGGGTGGAACCAGCTTTCGATCAGGTGATCGCCGCGGTCGACATAAGTGCCCATCTGCACGCCGTCCCAACTGTTCACCGGATGAGGCATTTTTGCGATCACCGGGCAGGCCAGATTGCAGGCAATCTGCTCGCCAATATCGGCAAAATTGAACCGTTCCATCAGGGCCGAGGACGCGCCAGTGCCCGCCGCTATAATTGCACCCTTGGCCGGGCGAATGCGTACATGGCGGCCGTTTTGGCGCGCTTCAACCGATTTCACCGGCTTGTTGTGCAGGTTCCAGCCAATATTGATGCGAAAGGCGGCGGTGTTTTCCGCAATCCGCGCACCGTTTGCTAGGGCGTCTTTCAGCAGGGTTTGGACAACCGAACTCTTGCGATCATAGGCGCAGCCGGAATTGCAGTAGCCGCAGCCCCAGCATTTGCGCGAACCATGGCCATAGTTCTTCTCAAACCGAGTGGCCTCGACATTGGCATCGTCCGCGCGGCCGTGCCCCTGAGCTTTAAATGCATTCCAAGCAGTGCGTAGATGCGCGCCGTTTGGTCCTGATATTTCCTCGGGGATTTCTGCAATGCCGAGCCGAGTCCACAAATGGTCAAACGCTGCGGTCAGCTTGCCGCCAGCGTTCACATCGACGCCATATTCGTCTTTCCAATGCTGGATCACATCCTGCGTGCGTGGGTGCGGATTGGCCTGGTCGGGGCGGAAACAAATCCCGTTATTGACCAGAGATGATCCGCCAATGCACTCGGCCTGAAGGATCGCAATCTCGCGATTGCTGGAGGTCATCAAGCCGCCGCCAATATACATGCCAGCATATTGCTCTGCGTCTCTATGGCGGATCTCCGCCGTCGACCAATAATCGCCCTTTTCAATGATCAAAACACTGTCGCCTTTGGCTGCAAGCGCGGCGGCAGCGGCTGCTCCACCCGCGCCAGAGCCAATCACCAGCCAATCGCAGTTTTCGGTATCGGCTAGATCGCTGCAGGTGAGATCATCGGTGTCTGCAAATGGCTTTGCATTGGCGCGCGATTGCGGGGGGACGAAACCGATGCCGTTCCAGCTGCCGGGCTGCTGATAATAGGCGGAGTAGAACACCGTCCTTAGCCGCCCAAGCGAGCGGATGATTCCAAAATCAGCCTCGGCAATCTTGTCCGTCAGGCGCTGCTGGCGTTCCGCGATTGAGAGTTCGGTGAAGCTGCGCCGCAGCCACAGCTCCAACAGGAACAGGCCGCGCTTCACGTCCACTCGCGTGCTGTCAGGCAGGATCGCGATCCAGCGCATCGCATTGTTGACGATGTCCTCAATCGTGCCGCTGGGCGGTGGGCCGCCAAACAAGGCCTCAACATAGGCATGTTCAAAGCTTGCGCGGCGCTGAGCCACGACTTCGATCAGATTGTCATCCACCTGGATGGAATTGGCCTCAGCCCGGTTGATCGCTTCGCCTTCGAGCGCAACCGCGCCGGCTGTCTGCAATGATGTAGTCTGCGCGTTCGCCATCTGGCCCCGCTTCAACGCGAACAACCGGATGGCCTTCAGCAGTCTTTCCCAAGGGCCGCACATTACTGGGGGAAAGTGCGGTAATGACGGAAGGTGATGGGTTGGGCATCTCACAATCTCCCCTTTGATTAGACAAAGAGAAGATGACGCAATTTGCTTTTGTCCGAAATAGAAATAACGGCGATTCCTTGTAAGGACGCGCCAATCTTTGCCGATTTCTGGTTAAATGCCGCCCGGAGTGAAATTATAGCCGCTTGCTGCTAGCCCATCGCACAGCGCATCGACGCATGATTTCAGTGTTTCTGAGTCGGTTGAGCGCAGCACAAAATTGGCGCCCACTTTGCCTTCACGAAAGAACGGGTAGGAGCCGATCTGGCATCCTTCATGGGCCTGTTCGATTTCGGCCAGCAGTTTGGCAACTTCGCTTTCCGCGATCCAGCAGCCGACGGTCTCTGTGATAAGCGGCGCGCCGCCTTCTAGCTTGCCAGTGAGTGCATCTAGCATGCCTGCCGCGATATGCGGGACACCGGCCATCAAGATCACATTGCCGCGCCGGATACCGGGTGCGCCGGACATGCGATTGGGGATCAGCTCAGCGCCGTCAGGCACGCGGGCCATGCGCAGACGGCCTTCGTTGATCCCGCCTTTGTCTTCATAATAGCGGGTCAACAATGCCCGTGCCTCTTCATTGATCACGACGGGCACGCCGAGCGCCTTGGAAACGGCATCGACTGTGATGTCGTCATGCGTTGGACCTATCCCGCCGGTGGTGAACAGATAGTCATTGTCAGCGCGCAGAGCGTTGACCGCCTCGACAATCTTGTCCTCGACATCGGGCACCACCCGCACCTCTGCCAGACGGATGCCTTGCACCTGCAGCCAGGATGCGACCTGCGCAATGTTCTTGTCTTGGGTGCGGCCGGAAAGGATCTCATCACCGATAATGACGAGGCCCGCAGTCCAGATTTTATCCGATGTGGTCATGGGCGAACGGCCTAGGTGAGTCTTGCTTTGACCTCAAGCGTTTGCGCTCTTGCGTGTGTGCCTAATCCGCCGCTTGAAGTTCACCGCCTGATGCACCTGTTTCTTCTCTAGTGTTGCTGAAATTCAGCCAACCATCGTCCAGAGGGTCGCTCGCCATCCGTTTCCGGTCGAGCACATATTCCTGATTGAGCCGCCACGGGTAATCGACCGCGTTCTTTGGCATGATGTGCTTGCCGCGCTGAATATAGCCGCTGGAGAAATCGAAAATATCATCCTCTTCCAAGCCCGCTTCCGCCTCTTGGGTGAGGGTGGGGGTGGCAATGGTTGTGCCGGTCTCGCGCATGTGATTGAGCAGCCTGCAGATGTAATCTGAATTGATATCCGCCCTCAGGGTCCAGCTGGCGTTTAGATAACCGAAAACCACAGCAAGGTTGGGCAGATTAGAGAACATGCAGCCTTTGTAATAAAAGCGCTGGCTGAGATCCGTTGGGGTGCCGTTCTGGCTAAGCGCGATCTTGCCTGCGACAGCGAGCTTCAATCCGGTTGCCGTCACGACAATGTCGGCCTCAATCAGCTCCCCGGATTTCAGCCGCACGCCGCCTTTCTCGAATTTTGCGATATGCCCAGTGACAATCTCAGCTTTGCCAGCTTTCATAGCCTCGAACAGATCGGCATCGGGCACCAGGCACAGGCGCTGTTCCCACGGGTTGTAGGGCGGGGTGAAGGCGGCCTTGTCGTAGTGCTTGCCGAGCGCCTTCTCGATCCGTTTGTAGAGGTTGTCCTTGACCTTTTGCGGTTTGTCGCGCGCTGTTTTGAACGCGTAGTCCTGCATCCAGATATTTTTGAACCGGGTGATCTTATAGGCGAGCTTTTCTGGCAGCACCTTGTGTAGGAAATTGGCGATTCTATCTTTCGCAGGATGCGAGAACATCCAGGTGGGTGTTCTTTGGAGCATCGTAACCTTGGCGGCTTTGTCTGCCATCGAAGGCACGATCGTTACCGCTGTCGCGCCGGAGCCGATTACGACCACGCGCTTACCGGTGTAGTCCAAATCCTCTGGCCAGAATTGCGGGTGCAGCACCGTGCCCTCAAATTCGCCCAGATCGAACCCGGGGTCGAACGGCTCATCATAGTCGTAATAGCCAGAGCCGAGGTAAAGGAAGTTTGCGGTGATGCGAGTGCGGGTGCCATCACCCAACTCCATTTCGACATGCCAGCGGGCCTCGTCATCGCGGAAATCGGCTGAGATCACTTTGTGACCAAAGCGGATATGCTGGCGAATGCCGCGCTCATCGGCGATTTTGTTGAGGTATTCGAGGATGGACGGTGCATCAGCGATGCTTTTCTCGTGACGCCAAGGCTCAAAATCAAAACCCAGCGTGTGCATATCGCTGTCTGACCGGATGCCGGGATAGCGGAACAGATCCCAAGTCCCGCCCAAATTGTCGCGCTGTTCGACGATCGCATAGGAATGATGCGGCGATTTCATTTCCATGTGCGCAGCCATGCCGATGCCGGAAATTCCGGCTCCAACAATTAGAACATCAACCTCTGGTGCAGTGGCCAGCATCGTCTTCTCTCTCCTATTGGTGTGGAGGTAAGCACACGATGGCTGTAAAAGCGAGTCACGATTGCATTTTGCAACTGACTTGCGTGTGCGGCTGCGCTAAGCGCCTGCCCATGTTGAAAATACGATGGTCGCTCTCGGCCGCTCTCCCCCTCGTTCTATCCGCCCCGCTCTATGCTCAAGATCAAGGTTCCGATGTCGATGACAATGTGATTGTCGTCACCGGTGAAGGGCTGGAGCAGGCAGCATCCACCGGCGTCTATGCGTCGAGCGAAATTGACCGCGATGCGATAATCGCCACCGGTTCTGGCCGGATCGAGGATGCGTTGCGCAATGTCGCCGGTTTCCAGCAGTTCCGCCGCTCCGACAGCCGCTCTTCCAACCCCAGCGCACAGGGCGTTACCCTGAGGGCGCTAGGCGGCAATGCGACAAGCCGCGCATTGGTGGTGCTTGATGGTGTGCCGATCACCGACCCGTTCTTTGGTTTCGTCCCGCTCAGTTCGATCGCACCGGAGCAATTGGGCCGGGTGCGCGTTACGCGTGGTGGCGGCTCTGGCCCGTTTGGCGCGGGCGCGCTGGCTGGCACGATTGAGCTTGAAAGCGCGGGCCTCGATACGCTTGGTCCGGTGAACGCTAGCCTGCTGGTGAACGACCGTGAGGAAACCGAAGCGAGCGCCAGTCTTGGTGCCAATCTAGGCTCCGGTTTTGCGGTTGTGAGCGGCCGGTGGGACCGCGGGCAGGGGTTCTTCACTACGCCTCAGGACCAACGCGTACCCGCAACAGCGCGGGCTGCTTTTGATAGCTGGAGTGTCGGAGTGCGCGCCGCAGCGCCGTTGACCAATGACGTTGAATTGCAAGCGCGGGTGCAGGTCTTTGACGATGCGCGCACACTCCGCTTTGACGGTGCTGATCTCGACCAGCGAAGGCCAAGACGCCAGTATCAGATTCGTGGGCCGAGGCGATTGGCAGTTTGATGCGTTGGCCTATGTTCAGGCGCGTAATTTCTCCAATATCGTGATCAGCTCCACCCGCTTTGTGCGCGTGCTTGATCAGCGCAACACGCCCTCAACCGGGCTTGGCGGCAAAATCGAAGTGCGCCCGCCGGTTGGCGGCGGTCACAATGTCCGGCTGGGCGTGGACTATCGCCGCTCTGATGGTGAGCTTCAGGAGGAGGCGTTCAGTGCCTTCACTGGCAATTTGCGCGAACGCCGCCGCGCGGGCGGCACCAACAGCGATCTCGGCCTGTTCGTCGAGGACGATTGGCAGATTGGTGCGCTGCTGCTGACGGGTGGTTTGCGGGCCGACCGCACAGTAATCTCCGATGGCTTCTTCCGGGCTGTCGATGCAGGTGGGGTTTCGGTCAGCGAAACGATCGCTCCCGATCGCAGCGACTGGACGCTCTCTTGGCGTGCTGGCGCATCCTACGATGTTGGCGGCGGTTTGGCCCTGCGCGCGGCGGCATACACTGGTTTGCGACTGCCAACCTTGAACGAGCTGTACCGTCCTTTTGTGGTGTTTCCTGTTGTGACACAGGCCAATGCAGCGCTTGAAAATGAGCGGCTCGAAGGGTTTGAAATTGGTTTGGATTGGCGGCCCAATGAGAATGTCAGCCTGGCTTTGACTGCGTTTGATAATCAGGTTGAGAACGCCATTGCAAACGTGACGCTCACTCCAACCTTGCGGCAGCGGCAAAACCTGCCAGCCATTGAAGCGCAAGGGGTTGAGGCCGCGCTTGGGCTCGAATTTGGTCAGGTGACCTTCAACGGTTCGCTTGCCTACACGGATGCAGAGATCGCCGGATCCGGCGCATCGATCGCGCTCGACGGCAATCGCCCTCCGCAAACGCCAGAGCTTGCTTTCTCCGCGACGCTTGCGTGGCAATCAGCCGAAGGTTGGCGGCTCGCAGGTACGCTGCGCCACACTGGCGCTCAGTTCGAGGACGATCAAGAAACCACGTCCTTGCCTGCGGCAACCACTCTTGATGCGTTTTTCCAAGTGCCAATTGCCGGGCAATTCTCAGCTGTGCTGCGCGGTGAGAACTTGCTGGATGAAGAAATCGTCACCCGCAATTCGAACGGTGCGATTGATCTCGGAGTGCCGCGCACTGTGTGGTTTGGCCTGCGTTACGGTTTTTAATTCAGCGGCAAAACTGATCTAGCGGCCATGCGGACTAATTCCGACTAACCCGCAAGGATATTTCGCAGGCGCAGCAGAAATTGCATTTTTGCTGCGCTGCAGCACGATATGTTGCATTTTTGCATCAATCATTGAGAACTAGCGCCGCGCCCTTGCGAATTGAATTCGCGCGTGACTAGTCTGCGGTCTAAAAAAATAAGACATCGGTTTGTTGGAGAGGAAACCTATGACGAAAAAGTTCGTGGCTTACGCCGCTGGTCTGATGGCCTGCAGTTCATTCACAGTACCGACATTCGCGCAAGACGCAGAAGCGTCGGCTCAACCCGAAGCTCCGGATAACGTAATTATCGTTACCGCGACGCGGCGCGCATCGGACGTTCAGGATATTCCTATCGCCGTGACGGCGGTCACGCCGCAGCAGCTCGAACAGCAAGGGATCGCAAATATCCAAACGCTGGGCGCTGTTTCTGCAAGTTTTAATATTCAATCCTCTCAAACGGAATCGCAGGGCACCTCGATCCGCTTGCGCGGGGTAGGTACGACCGGCAACAACATTGGCCTTGAAAGCGCGGTTGGGGTGTTCATCGATGGTGTCTATCAGTCACGCCCTGGGATCGCTCTTGGCGAGCTGGTAGATGTGGCTCAGCTAGAGGTTCTGCGCGGTCCCCAAGGCACACTGTTTGGACGCAATACAACAGCCGGTGCGCTGGTCGTTCGCCATAAGCTGCCTGAACTGGACGAGTTTGGCGGCGAAGTGACGGCGACATACGGGAATTTCGATCTGATCAACGTCCAAGGCGCATTAAATGCGCCTCTGGTAGAGGACTCGTTGGGTGTTCGCTTTAGCGGCTCCTATCGCCAGCGTGATGGTTTCGTGACCAATCCGTTCAATGGAACAGAATCGAACGACCGAGATCGCTTTCTATTGCGTGGCCAACTTTTGTGGGAACCGAGCGCGGATTTAAGCTTGCGATTGATCGCCGACTATCAGCAAACTGATGAGAATTGCTGTGATTCGGTTACCCTGCGCCCGGCAACTGGTGCGCCTCAGGCGGTTTCAGATGCGCTTTTCCCTAATGGCACGCAGGCGCCTGGGACTTTAACGACTAACGAGTTCCCATTTCCGCTCGATCGGATTTCGAACTCACAGGGCTTCGAGAACGATATCGAGCAATGGGGTGTCTCTGCCGAGTTGAACTGGGATTTGGGTGGTGCTGATTTGACCATCATCGGCTCCTATCGCGACTTCCTTGGCGAAAGCCGGCAGGACGATTTTAATGGGGGGCTCGTCTATTCCGTGTCAGGATCGACATTCCCAGCCGGAACACCGCCCACGTTTGACGACATCAAAACCTGGACAGTCGAAGGACGTTTGCAAGGTGATGCCTTTGATGGCGTAGTCGATTGGCTGGTCGGAGTGTTCTACTCTGACGAGCAGATTGTCGAGGAGTTCGCTCTCGGTCTGGGGCCAGAGTTTGGCAGTCTGATCGGCCAGTCCTTCGGTCTGCCTGGTTTTGCACTCCAGGGTGTCGCCGATGCCGGTTCAATCTTCTCCAACGGTGTTCTTGATCCGACCGACGCGGCTTTTGCGCAGGGAGCCTTTGCGCAAAGCCCGATTGCAGCGCAGTCAAGTCTCAACCGGTTTGAACAGGAAGGCACTTCTTTCTCTGTCTTCACTCACAACATTTTCAATGTGACGGATGAATTGAGCATCACTCTGGGTGCGCGTTATGTCGATGACCAGAAGGATGCTCGCTACGATCAGCTGAGTTCAACCGGCAATGCGTGCGCGGCGAGCCGTGCGTTCTTTGGCGGGCTTCAACAGGCACTTGGTGCTGCGGCTGGCGGAGATACTACCGGGCTGGACGCGATTAACGGTGCGCTGGCACCCATCTTTGGCCCAGCTGGTGCAGGCGCTTTGCAAATTCCGGCGATTGCGGGCGCAGGGGCAGCACTCAACTGCTTTGTGTTCGCAGCGCCAGCCGATCCTTTTGGTGGAACCAACCCTGCGACGGCAGGCCTGCCTGTCGAATTTGACGATACGTTCACTGACGATGAATTTATCTACACCGCGCAGGTTGGCTACGAACCGAATGCGGATCTGCTGCTCTATGCTGGTTTTACGCACGGCTACAAAGCGGGCGGTTTCAACCTGGATGCGTCGGCTGCGATCGGCGGAGCTGATCCCAGATTCCGTTCGGAAGAGATTGATGCTTATGAAATCGGTCTGAAATCCACGTTATTGGATGGACGGGCACGCGCTAATATCGCGCTGTTTTACTCCGACCTGGCCGATTTTCAGGTGCTCGAATTCACTGGCACACAGTTCCAGACGTTCAATGTCGATGATGTTTCTTCGAAAGGCATTGAGCTTGAGCTGTTTGCGCAATGGACCGATTACATCAGCAACTCAGTTGCCGTCACATATACGGACGCGCAATATGGCGGAAACTGTGATGCAAGCTTTGTTGCCGCAGGTGGAGCCAATCCGGCTGCTGGGTTGTGCGGTTCCTCGCTAACCAACGCACCTGAAATCGTGGGAATCTTTGGAATGACCTATGATGGTCCGATTAGCGGGGGTGGCTGGAACATGCTGGCCAATGCAAACCTGCGCTATGAATCGGACCGTCGGACGAGCACCAATCCGCAAGACGGTCTTGGCCTTATTCCGTTCGACGTTCAGGACGCCAACGCTAAGCTGAACTTGCGACTTGGTTTCACTGATCCGAGTGACACATACACAATCGAGGTTTGGGGTCGCAATGTCACCAATGAGGTGACGCGTGCGATCACGTTCAACACTCCATTGGTTGGCTCAGTCGCTGCGGGCACTGAGGGTCGCAGTGCGTTCCTCGAAGAGCCGCGCACCTATGGCGTGACTGTGCGAGCAAAGTTCTGACCATTTTGTCGATCAGCTAATTTGCCTTTGGGAGAGGGCAAAGAGAAGGGGCGGTCCGCATAAGCGAGCCGCCCCTTTTTATATGTAAGATTTTCCGTGTGGGTGCTGTCCGGCGTAGTGCGCTGAACCTTACATCCCGCGGGCGATCACCATTTTCATTACTTCGTTTGAGCCGCCAAAGATCCGTGTGATGCGGCAGTCGCGGTACATGCGAGCGATTGGATAGTCGTTGATGAAGCCAGCCCCGCCGTGGAACTGCAGGCATTTGTCGACGACTTCACCCTGCAGTTCTGTGACCATGAGTTTGGCCATGCACGCGGTGGGCACATCCAGCTCGCCCTTGAGGTGCAAGGCGATGCAATGATTGACGAAGACCCGCGCCGCGGTGCTGCGAGCAGCCAGCTCAGCCATCACAAACTGCGTGTTCTGGAAATCCCAGATGGTCTGACCAAAGGCCTTGCGATCCTTGACGAACTCCATGGTGGTCTCGAGCGCCTTTTCGATTCCTGTCATCGCGCCCATGGCAATGATCAAGCGTTCCTGAGGCAGCTCGCCCATCAGCTGGTAAAAGCCTTTGCCCTCTACCCCGCCCAGCACATTTTCCGCTGGAACGAACACGTCGTCGAAGAACAACTCTGAGGTGTCCGCCGCGTCCATCCCGATCTTGTCGAGCTTTTTGCCGCGTTGGAACCCCTCTGCACCCTCGGTTTCGAGCAGCATAAGCGAGATGCCCTTGGCGCGTTCATTGGGGTCAGTCTTGGCGACAACGATAATGAAGTCGGCTGTCTGCCCGCTAGAGATATAGGTCTTGGCGCCGTTGATGCGGTAGCCATTGCCATCCTTAAGCGCCGTCGTCGTGATGCTTTGCAGATCTGACCCAACGCCGGGTTCGGTCATTGCAATCGCGCTGACGAGCTCGCCGGTCACCAGCTTGGGCAGATACTTCTTCTTCTGCTCTTCTGTGGCGTGACGCACGAGATAGGGCAGGATCACTGTGTTGTGCAGGCTGGCGGCAAAGCCTTCGACGCCGTGCTTTGCCTGTTGGTCGATCACAACGATGTCGTGACGGAAATCGCCGCCATGCCCACCATATTCTTCCGGCACAGAGACACCGAGCAGACCCGCTTCGCTGGACCTCATTCCAAAACTCGCGTTCTACCTGACCGTCTTCGCGCCATTTTAGGATGCGCTTTTCCGGCGCATGTTGCTGATAAAATTTGCCAACCGCGTCAGCGAAGATCGAAATCTCTTCGTCTTCCATGAATTCTGGCTGCGCTACATTGATGACTGGCATTTCTCTCTCCTGTGCACCGAGACCACCCCCGCCCTCCACCCTTCCACCCGGAGCCTACCGGGATAATCCGGGCGGAAGGGTGGAGGGCGGGGGTGGTCTCGGCCTCTCAAGCAAAAACTATTTTCTACTTACCCTTCCAATTGGGCGCGCGCTTCTCGGCGAAGGCCGCTGCGCCTTCGCGCGCATCTTCCGAAACGAAGATTGGCCCCATCAGCTTGGCCTGTTCTTTCCAGCGCTCGTCATCGCCCCATAGGCGGGATTCGGCGACGATCTGTTTCGAGACCTTGACCGCGAGCGGACCATTAGCCGTAATTTTCTTGGCCAGTTCCAATGCCGCGTCGAGTGCTGGCCCATCAGTCACATGGTTGAGCAGGCCCAATTCATAAGCCCGGTCCGTACCGATGAACTCACCAGTTAGTGCCAGTTCCATCGCAATCTTGGGTGGGATCATGGTTGGCAGTTTGATGAGGCCGCCCGCTGCGGCGACAAGGCCGCGCTTCGCCTCCGGAATGCCGAATTTCGAGTCCTTGTTGGCGACGATCAGGTCGCAAGAGATCATCAGCTCCATTCCGCTTAGCCAGCGCGTAACCTTCAACAGCTGCTATCAACGGCTTAGCCGGGCCCTTTTCCGTAAGTCCGCCAAAGCCGCGGCCCGGCACGCTCGGGGTCTCGCCGCGCAGGAAGCCTTTAAGATCCATGCCGGAGCAGAATGTGCCGCCAGCGCCGGTAATGATGCCGACGCGCAGGTGGTCTTCTGCATCCAGCCGATCTAGCGCTGCGGCAATCGCTTCGGATGCCGCTTTCGTCATTGCGTTTTTGGCTTCCGGCCGATTGATCGTCATGGTCAAGACGCCATCACGTTCCTCGGTTAGCACTTCTTGAGTTGCGCCTTCGCTCATTCGCTCTCTCCATTTTTCTGATGGCGGTTCATTTTGCCATTTCGATTTGAAACTGAATTCTTGTATCAGTGGTGCAGGCGGTTTACGGACACGTCAACTGCAATTTGGAAAAGTGGAAGAGGAAATCATGGCTGAGGCATATATCATCGATGCGGTGCGCACCCCGCGCGGAATTGGCAAGCAGGGTAAAGGCGCTTTGGCAGCAGAACATCCGCAGCATCTCGCGGCAACCGTGATGCGGGCGATCAAGGACCGCAACAGCCTGGACACCGGCACAGTTGATGATGTGATCTGGTCGGTTTCCACGCAGGACGGGATGCAGGCTGGCGATCTTGGCCGGATGGCTGCACTCGATGCAGGCTATGACATAACCTCTAGCGGCACTACGCTCGACCGGTTTTGTGGCGGCGGCATCACCTCGGTGAGTTTGGCGGCCGCTCAGGTAATGAGCGGTATGGAAGACTGCGTGGTTGCAGGCGGGACAGAGATGATGAGCCTTACCGCTGCTATGGCGCAGGAGAAGATGAAGGCTGGGATAAAGCCGCCAATGATGGGCAGCTATAACGAGCGCCTGCAAAGCGTTCATCCGCAATCGCATCAGGGCATTTGCGGCGATGCGATTGCCACAATTGAGGGCTTTACTCGCGAGGAATTGGACGAGGTCGGATATCGCTCTCAGCAGCGCGCCGCCGAAGCCATCGAGGCGGGCCGATTTAATAACTCTGTTGTCCCTGTGGTCGATGATGAGGGCAATGTGATCCTCGACAAGGATGAGTATCCGCGTCCGCAAACCACGCGTGAAGGGCTGGCTGAGTTGCAACCTGCATTCACCAAGATCGCAGACGTTCCGCTGGATGCCAATGGCACCACATTCCGCGGGCTGATCAATCAGAAGTATCCTGATGTCGACATTCAGAACTTCCACCATGCGGGCAATTCTTCCGGCGTGGTTGATGGCGCGGCAGCGGTTCTGGTCGCGAGCAAAGACTACGCTCAGAAAAACGGACTGAAGCCGCGGGCACGCATCGTTGCCACGGCGAATATGGGTGATGACCCCACGTTGATGCTCAACGCGCCGGTGCCAGCGGCCAAGAAGGTGTTGGAAAAGGCCGGCCTGACCAAAGACGACATCGACCTGTTTGAAATCAACGAGGCGTTTGCTGTTGTGGCGGCCAAATTTGTCCGCGATCTCGATCTCGATTGGGACAAGGTCAATGTGAACGGCGGTTCTATCGCTCTCGGCCACCCGATTGGCGCAACCGGGTCGATCCTGATCGGCACGGTGGTGGATGAGCTTGAGCGGCAAGACAAGCGCTACGGCCTCGTCACGATGTGCGCTGCGGGCGGTATGGCTCCGGCGATTGTTGTCGAGCGTGTGACCGACTTCGTAGACTAAGGCTAAGTATATGATTGCTGACAACACGCCCGTCATTATTGGCGTTGGTCAACATTCCGAGCGAGTCCAGCAGGCCGGCTATGAAACGCTGTCCTATGCTGATCTGGGAGGGCGGGCTCTCGCGGCGGCCATTGCTGACACTGGCGCTGACGGGGATGTTGCTTCGGCGATTGATACTCTGGCGGCGATCCGGGCGTTTGAAATGTCGCGTCCGGACCGCCAACCGCCCTTTGGCGCATCGGATAATGTTCCGCGCAGCTTTGCGAAACGGGTGGGTGCGGACCCTGAACGTGCGATCCTCTCGACCACTGGCGGCCAGTACAATCAGCATTTGGTTGGCGAGTTTGCGAGCGACATTGCAGCTGGCAAATCCGATTGCGCGGCGATTGTCGGATCAGAGGCGATCTCCACCTTTCTCGCTCTAGCGGCGAAGGGCGAGAAGCCAGACTGGTCAGAAGAGGTTGGTGGGCAGCTCGAAGATCGCGGATTCGGCAATGACGGGCTGATGGAGCTGGGTCTGTTCGCGCATGGCGCAACCGGCGCCATCCCGCTCTACGCCCTGGCCGAAAACGCGCGGCGCGCGAAGATAGGTAAGAACCTCGACGAATATCGCCGCGAGATTGGTGAGCTGTTTGCGCCTTTTACCAAGGTCGCGGCGAGCAATCCTCATGCAGCGGCCCCCAAAGAGCGCACAGCCGAAGAACTGGCAACAATCACGGAACGCAACCGGATTGTTGCAGAACCCTATGCGCGAATGACGGTTGCCCGTGATCAGGTGAACCAAGCGGCCGCGATCATCCTCGCCAGTGCCGGAAAAGCGCGTGAGCTGGGCGTGCCCGAAGACCAATGGGTGCATATCCATGCGGTGTCATCGGCGACCGAGTTGGAATTGTCTCAGCGACCAGATCTGTCCGCCAATCCGGCCTCAATTGCCAGCGTTGAGACAGCATTGGAACGCGCAGGCAGGAACATGACAGAGATGCAATTTCTCGACTTTTACTCCTGTTTCGCGATCCCAGTGTTCAACCAATGCGAGCATTTTGGCATCGCGCATGATGACCCGCGCGGGCTGACGTTGACCGGCGGGCTGCCGTTCTTTGGCGGTGCCGGTAACAATTACTCAGCCCATGCGATTTGCGAGGCTGTGGAGCGCGTCCGCAGCAATCGCGGCGCATACGCTTTGGTCGGAGCAAATGGCGGCTGGATGAGCAAATATGCGACTGGCATTTACTCGGCCGAGCCCGCAGATTGGTCAGCAAATGACCGGTTTGAGAAACTGCCCATGGCCACAAATGCAGTGCCGCGCGGTGAGGGGCCATTCGATAGCGCCACGGTTGAGAGCTATACGATCAATCACTCAAAGGCGGGCAGCGATGCCATCTGGCTCGGCCGGAACGCCAATGGAGAGCGTGTGAGCGGCAATTCTGATCTCAGCGATGAAGCGACCGCGAAGGCCTTTCTTGGAGGGCAACCATTCGGCGCAAAACTGGCCGTCACTCAGGATAAGCGCAGGCGCAATATTGGGCGCGTCGTTTAGCAAAGACGTTGGGGTCTAGCCCTGGGGGTTCCACTCCAAAATCGGTGCGTTTGCCCTTTGACATAGTGCCACGAACAGAGTATTTAGTTACAAACGTAACCAACTAGCTCTTGAGTAGGCGCGCGCATGACCAAGCATCCATCTGATCTGTTCGATAATCCGGCTGGCCTTGATGGCTTTGAGTTTGTTGAGTTTTGCGCTCCTGAAAAGGGCATGCTCGAACCTGTTTTTGAAGCCATGGGCTTCACCCATTTAGCGACGCACCGCTCTAAGGACGTCAATCTGTGGCGTCAGGGCGGCATCAATCTAATCGTGAATTATGAGCCGCGCAGCGCCGCTTGGTACTTTGCGCGTGAGCACGGCCCTGGCGCTTGCGGCATGGGTTTCCGTGTACGTGATGCCGCCGCTGCTTATGAGCATGTATTGGAGCAAGGTGCAGAGCCTGTTGCCAATGCTCCTGGCCCAATGGAGCTCAGCATTCCGGCCATTCGCGGGATTGGCGGATCGATCCTCTATCTTATTGATCGCTATGCTGATGAAGCGGGCGAAGGCCTGTCTATTTACGACATCGACTTTGAATACCTTCCTGGCGTCGAAAAGCACCCTGAAGGTTGCGGTTTCCAATTGATCGATCACTTGACGCACAACGTCTATGGTGGGCGGATGGCCTACTGGGCCGATTTCTATGAGAAGCTCTTCAACTTCCAGGAAATCCGTTATTTCGACATCAAGGGCGAGTATACCGGCCTCACTTCGAAGGCGCTTACAGCACCTGATGGCAAAATCCGCATTCCGCTGAACGAGGAAGGCGAAAACGGCAAGGGACAGATCGAGGAATATCTGCGCGAATACAACGGCGAAGGCATTCAGCACATTGCCCTGATCTGTGATGATCTGGTTGCATGTTGGGACAGCCTTAAGCAGCTGGATGTGCCGTTCATGACTGCTCCGCCAGAGACATACTATCAGATGCTGTCGGAACGCCTGCCGGGCCATGGTCAAGACGAAGCAGCGCTTAAGTCGCGCGGAATATTGCTAGATGGAACGACCGAAGGCGGCAGCCCTCGCTTGCTTCTCCAGATCTTCGCAGAACCACGTATTGGCCCGGTCTTCTTCGAATTCATTCAGCGCGTGGGCGACTACAAAGACGGTTTTGGCGAAGGTAATTTCAAAGCTCTGTTTGAGAGCATTGAGCGCGATCAGGTCGCGCGCGGTGTCCTTGATGTTGAAAAAGAGCTGAGCTGAATGAGCGCGGCCGCTAACTCCCATCCCGTGAAACTGGGCGGCGTCCATCACGTCGCCTACCGCTGCAAGGACGCCAAAGAGACCGTCGAATGGTACGCCCGCGTCATGGGCATGGAATACACGACGGCTTTTGCCGAGGATCATGTCCCTTCGACGGGTGATTATGATCCATATATGCATGTCTTTCTTGATGCGGGGAACGGCAATATTCTGGCATTTTTCGAGCTGCCCAATCAACCAGATATGGGGCGTGACGAAAATACACCAGCCTGGGTCCAACATTTGGCCTTCCGGGTGGGTAGCGAAGCCGAATTGCTCGCGGCAAAGGTCCATGTAGAGGCGCAAGGGATCGATGTGCTTGGCCCCACGCATCACGGCATTTTTAAGTCGATCTATTTCTTCGATCCCAATGGTCACCGCGTCGAACTCGCCGCCGACATCGGCACAGTCGAGCAATATGCGGAGTTAAAGCGGGTTGCCCCGCTGATGCTGGATGAATGGTCAAAGACGAAGAAAGCCCCGCGTCACGCCGATTGGCTGCATGAATTGGCGCGCGAAGAACATTCCGCCTAATTCAAACAGCTGACGGCATTACTTTGGTGCCATTTCAATAGCACAAATCTCAGAATTGATGAAGATTTGACCGCAGAATCTGCGTACGAATGCTTACCTCGCCTTAACCACTTACATCTATTGGGTTTCCTTCGATCTCGGAGCGTAAACGCCAATGGCGAAGCTATCAGCCTCAATGACATCCAAAACTGCCTCGGCGGTGCAGGAGATCTATCGGCCGATTATTCGTGGCTATTTCGCAGTTTTTGCTGCGTACTATCTGCTGCTCCTGCCGACTAATTTCTTTTATTTTGAAGGCTTTGATCTCTGGGCCGTCGTCGGCATCGCGTCGCTAACTTCTGTTATTGCCGTCGTTGGCTTTTTTCGGCTGCGTGAAAAGACTGAGATCGAAATGCTGGAACGCCTGCTGGTCGTTCTGAACTTCTTGGTTGTGATGAACGTCGTGACAACGCTCAATCTGATGTTTGAGCCGGAAAAAATGGTGTACTTCGTGATTCTGGTGATGCTGTTTGCACTTTCCAGCGTCAGCACGCGCCAATCCGTGCTTTCAATCGTCTTCGCATGTCTCGCTTTCCTCACCTACGTCCCGAGGCTTGAGACGAGTGACCAGGCGACCTATGGTTTTCTGATTTTCGGCGCGATCATGGCCTCGCTCTCGATCACCTATTACCTGCGCAAAGCGATCACTTACATCGCCACTTCAAAGCTCGACGCTGAACATCAACTGGAAGAAGCCCGAGTGGTTGGCGAGAGTTTGCGGCACAAATCGCTCTCCGACAGCCTAACTGGCCTGCCCAATCGCCGCGCATTCTTCGAGGCTCTTCGCAAATCAAAGCATGATATCAGCCGCCAAGCAAAAGAAAGCCGCGACGATCCAAAGGCACAGGTGCAAAACCTATGGCTGATCCTAGTCGATCTTGATGGATTTAAGGCGGTCAATGATGTGCACGGCCATTTGGTCGGCGATTTGCTGCTTAAGGAAGTGTCCGAACGGCTTATGGCCCATTGCGGTGACACGGCGCATGTCAGCCGGATGGGCGGTGATGAATTTAATATCATCCTCAAGTCCAGTGGTGATGAAACGGAAGTCAGGGCCTGGTGCGATGAATTGCTGGAAGAGCTCGCCAAATCCTATGTGATCGAAGGGCGCTATGTGCGCGTCTCAGGGTCCATGGGATGCAAGATGATGGACTTGACCCAAGGGGCACGGTCGCAAATCAATGAAGCCGATTACGCTTTGATGGCGGCCAAAAAGCAAGGCAAAAACCGCACCGTAGTCTTCACCGAGGTCCATGCGAGGCAGGCAGATGAACGTTACAAGGTCGAGCAGGCGCTTCGCTTTGCGAGCCTGCCAGATGAAATTGAACTGCTGTATCAACCGCAGGTGGATTTGCGCCATAATCGGATCGTCAGGGCGGAGGCTTTGGCGCGTTGGTCAAGTCCGATTATCGGCGAAGTGGAGCCGAGCAAGTTTATTAAGGTGGCAGAAGAAAGCGGCCTGATTACGCAGATCACTTTGACGGTCGTCGAGCAGGCGTTCCGCACGCTATCGATGTGGTCAGCTCCGGTGCCGATCGCTATCAACCTTTCGTGCCACGATCTGATCAGTGATCCGAGCATTGATCAGATAGTTGAAATGGCTGAAGAGTTTGAAATTGACCCGGCCTTGGTCGAATTTGAAGTGACCGAGACGGCCATGATGATTGACCTCGACAAAGCGACCACCAATCTCAAGCGCCTTTCCGAGATTGGCTTCTCTATAGCTCTGGATGACTTTGGCACTGGCTATTCCAACTTCAGCTATCTGAGGCGTTTGCCAATTGAAAAGCTAAAAGTGGACCGGTCGCTGATGGAGAACTCAGGCGATCCCATGACTGAGAAGGTGCTGTTCTCCCTCGCTGGCATGGCGCGCACTTTGGGGGTCGCGTGCTTGCTGGAGGGGATCGAAAGCGAAGTCGATCTTTTGGTTGCCAAGCGTGTTGGGGCCGATGCGGTTCAAGGTTTTCTGTTTGGCCAACCGATGAGCGCAGACGAACTGACAAAGGCGTTGGCGAAAGACGCAGAAAAGAAAGTCAGCCCGGCAACCGCCACATATTGAGGCAGGGCTACAAATCAGCGCGCTTGTCTTCGCCGCCTGGTCACTCTCGTAACTTTTGAAGAATGGTGGCGGAGACGGAGGGATTCGAACCCTCGATACCCGTAGTAGGTATGGTTCCTTAGCAGGGAACTGGTTTCAGCCACTCACCCACGTCTCCGCAACGCTCGCACTGCGTTTTCGCTGCGAAGGCGCGCTATAGGCGCGGCGATTGCCAGCGGCAAGGTACCTCTTTTCAAAAAATTTGCGAAGATAGGCGGATCG
The DNA here is from genome assembly GCF_057364945.1 of Erythrobacter sp. SN6-5. Taxonomy (NCBI): domain Bacteria; kingdom Pseudomonadati; phylum Pseudomonadota; class Alphaproteobacteria; order Sphingomonadales; family Erythrobacteraceae; genus Erythrobacter; species Erythrobacter sp. SN6-5. Next base: position 299,117 of record NZ_CP200282.1, on the reverse strand, counting down.
TGTTGATCTGATCGGCGGCATAGGCGGGTTCGCGCCATGATTATGCGCATCAGACTGGCTCTAAAGCGTCGCATTTTCGCAATCTATCGGGAAATCGATTCGCTTCATCGCGTTTTCGATTCGATTCATCGCCGGGCAATTGTCGTGCGGGCAGCAAAGGACTCTGCTCGGCCCTGAACAGGCCTGAAGACGAAAATAGGAAGGTCAAACCTGATGGTTTTACAGCAGCTGATCACTCGAACGGGTCTCGCTATTGCGGGAAGTATCGCGCTTTTGAGCGCGCCCCTGGCGGCCCAAGGGGTTGAGTCATTCGATCCTGATGAGGCCTATGATGCCTCTGCGCAGACTGATCTTGCTCCAATCGATGGCGATTTGCTCGACCCTGCAAGTGCCGCGGCAACGGGCAGCAATGCCCCAGTGCCAGTACCAGCGAACAATAATGCTTCGACTGAGTGGGGAGTTTCCGCTCCCGCATCGCAGCCTAGCTCAACCGACCTTCGATGATGAGTTCGCCACCTACTCCACCGATGCACAAACAGCCCCGGAATGGTCGAACCCCGATGCAGCCGGTGAAGTGGGGGCTGATCCATCGATCCAGGCCGCCAATGCTGACACCTACGGCGAAGATGATCTGATTGGCGCGGCTGAGGGCGTGTTTGGCAAAGGCGCAGAGGGTCTGGCCGGATTGATCGAAGATTTGCTCAAGAAACAGGGCGAGCCCAACGGCTATATCATCGGACGCGAAGCTGGCGGTGCGTTTATCGTTGGCGCGCGCTATGGCTCGGGCATGTTGCACCATAAGATCGAAGGTCAGCGCAAAGTCTATTGGACCGGACCTTCGATTGGTTTTGATGCGGGTGCAAACGCGGGCAACACCTTCGTGCTGGTTTACAACTTGCATGACACTGAGGAGCTCTACGAACGCTATCCAGCGGGCGAAGGTCAGGCCTATCTCGTGGGCGGCATGCACGCGAGCTACATGCGCAAGGGCGACGTTGTGCTGATCCCGATCCGGGTCGGTGCTGGCCTACGGCTGGGCGTTAACGCAGGCTACATGAAATTTTCCAAGAAGCAGCGTTGGCTGCCGTTCTAAGCAAAACCGGAATTGTTCCGTATAACTTAGCCAAAATAGCGCAAAAGCTGGTTGCGGCATCGCTCGCCACGCGGCATTGCGCATGGCGCTATGCTCAATCGACTCGAAACCCAATCGCCCGACGCGCTGCTCGCGCTGATCAAGCTTTACGCTGACGACAGTCGCACCGATAAGATCGACCTGGGTGTCGGTGTCTATCGCACGGATGACGGCGACACGCCGGTGTTTGCTGCGATCAAGGCGGCAGAGCAGCGGTTGGTCGATAATCAGGACAGCAAAAGCTATCTCGGGCCAGAAGGCGACATGGGCTTCGTCAATGCGCTGATGCCCTATATCTTTGGTGATGATGCGACGATGGGCGGGCGGATCGCGGGGATGCAAACTCCCGGCGGGACCGGCGCAGTTCGGCTTGCGGCGGCTTTGGCGCAGAAGGCTGGGCTGGAGCGGCTGTATATGGGCACGCCAAGTTGGCCCAACCATGCGCAAATCTTTCGCGACATTGCGCTTGAATTCGCTCCGTTTGAACACGCCAAGGCGGACGGGACAGCCAATATTGATGACGTGCTAGAGGCCATTCGCTCTGCGCAACCCAATTCGGGTATTCTTCTGCATGGTTGCTGTCACAATCCGACGGGTGTGGAATACACCTCCGCACAATGGGACGCGATTGGCGATGCCATAGCGGAAACAGGCATCTTCCCGATCATCGACACCGCCTATCAAGGGCTCGGCGATGGGCTGGAAGAAGACGCAGCGGGACTGCGCAGCGTACTAGCCAAAGTGCCAGAGGCCTTCATCGCCTACAGCTGCGACAAGAACTTTGGCATGTACCGCGACCGCGTTGGGGCGTTTTACATCATGGCCGACGATCAGGCCGTGCTCGATAAGGCGTTCTCTAACGCCAATGCACTGGCACGGGCAAGCTGGTCTATGCCGCCTGACCATGGCGGCTCAGCGGTGCGTGAGATCCTGCGCGATGGAGAACTCACACGGCTTTGGCTCGATGAACTGGACACCATGCGCGAGCGGATGCGCCAAGTGCGGACCCGCCTTGCAGATGCTGGACAGACTGGCGGGGTCGATCTGGCGCCGCTGGGTCAGCAAAACGGCCTGTTCTCCGTTCTTCCGGTGAGCAAGGAGCAAGTGGCGACGCTTCGTGAAGACCATGGAATTTATATGGCCGCATCGGGCCGTATCAACATCGCTGGTTTGAACATGGGCAATATTGACAAATTCATTGCCGCTGTCGCTGATGTAACCGGTTAAGGGCAGCGCGAATGGACCGTCAGCCAACCTTGGAAGGGGAGCGGGTTCTCTTAAGACCTCTGCACGAAGACGATTGGGAGGCGCTGTTCGCCATCGCCTCTGATCCTGCCGTGTGGGAACAGCACCCGATGCATGACCGCTGGCGGGAAGATGTGTTCCGTCCATTTTTTGACGATGCGATGGCACAAGGCGGGGCTCTGGCGATCATCGACAGAGCCAAAGATGCTATCATCGGTTCGACCCGGTTTCAGGTGTTTGACGAAGTGGATGGCGGATCGGTGGAGATCGGTTGGACGTTTCTCGCCCCGAAATATTGGGGTCGGGGCATCAATCAAGAGATGAAACGATTGATGCTTGAGCACGCTTTTGAGAGCGTCGCGCGGGTCGACTTTCGGGTGGGTGAGACCAATTATCGTTCTCGCATTGCGCTCGAGAATATTGGTGCAGAGCGTTCGCGCCGCACTGAACTGACTCAATATCAGGGGAAACGGGTGCTTCACATCGTCTATGAGATTACTGCGAAGAGCTTCGCCTCTGGGACGCTCGTCTTGAAAGCTTCAGATGACGAAGCGGATGAGAGTTAAGGGGCCGCCTGCAGACCTTGCATCCGCTTTAGGTAGCGCGCGAGCACGTCAATTTCCAGATTGACCTGATCACCCGTAGTGAGCCGACCAAGGGTGGTGACCTCGCTGGTGTGCGGAATGATATTGAGTGCAAAGTCGCAGGCACCATCCTGGCGATCACGCACATCATTCACTGTTAGCGACACGCCATCAACCGTGATCGATCCTTTGGCCGCGATGAAGGGGGCCATGCTGGCCCGCGCGCGGATTGCGACTTTCCAGGAATCGCCCTGCTCTTTGGCCAGCACAACCTCACCAATCGAATCGACATGGCCGGTCACGATATGGCCGCCAATCTCGTCGCCAACGCGCAGGCTAGGCTCAATGTTGAGTGTGCGGCCCTCGGTCCACATATCCCTTACTGTGCAGGACACAGTCTCGCCTGAGACATCCACGTCGAACCAGGCATCACCGGCCTCTCCGCCGCGATCAATCACCGTCAGGCAAACGCCGGAGCAAGCGATAGAAGCGCCAATGTCGATCCGGGCAGGGTCCAATGGGGCGGCAATTCGAACGCGCAAATCGCCACGCTGATCGAGAGACTGGATCGTGCCGATGGCGGTAACAATTCCGGTAAACATGAATGCGTTCCTTGTTAGCGCTGACGCAGATACGACGTGAACGTGTCTCTGCCAAGCTGGCGTTGATCTGCGCTGGCCCAGCGGCCATGCACCGCGTCCAGCGATTTCATTTCCAATGCCCCTAGGCCGCGCAGGCCGTCGCCGATGGCAATGGGCGCGCGGTAAAGGTGTAGCTCGTCAACGAGGTCTTCTTTCAGAAAGCTTGTCGCTGTCTGCGCGCCTCCCTCAACATAGAGGTGCTGTACGCTTTCAAGTGCGCTGATCTCGCTTGGCGCGCTTAGGGCTTCAACGCCCTCCGGCGCGTTGCCACGGGTCAGCACGACGCGTGAGGGACTGCGCGCTTCAAGACCGGGCAGTCGAACATCGAGACGTGGCTTGTCCGCGCGCCAAGTGCCGCCGCCTACCAGAATCGCATCATGGCGAGCCCGCTGAGCATGAACATGCGCGCGCGAAGCCTCGCCAGTGATCCATTGGCTGGTCCCGTCGGCCAGCGCGATGCAGCCATCCAATGACATAGAAAGCTTCAGCGTCACATAGGGGCGGCTAAGCTTGGCCCGCGTCAAATAGCCAGCGAGGCTGCGCTGTGCGCCTGTGTGCTCCAGCACTGCGATCTCAACCCCGGCCGCGCGCAAGCGCTCTACGCCAGCGCCCGCGGTGCGCGGATCGGGGTCACCCTGTCCGATCACAACGCGCGCAGGCTTAGCTGCAACAAGTAGGTCTGCGCAGGATGGCCCGCGCTCTGATGTGTGCGCGCATGGCTCCAGCGTCACGTAGATGGTCGCGCCCCTCGCGCCGTCTGGGCCTAGAGTGGATAGGGCGTGCGCCTCTGCATGCGGGCGGCCACCAGCCTGTGTCCAACCGCGAGCAATTAGCCGTCCATCGTGCACGATCAGCGCGCCTACGCCTGGATTGGGGCGGCTGAGTGGGCGGGCGCGAGCAGACAGCCGGGCGGCTGCCTCCATCCAGACATCGTCGGAATGTGCGGCCCGCAAAGCTATGGTGTTTCGCTTTCACTGGTCGCCGCGGATGTTTGCTGGTTGCGGGATGAAAGCGCCTCAAGACGCGCCGCCTCGGCTGCGGCTTCTGCGGCGCGGTCCGCCTCCGCTTGGCGCTCCATTTCTTCCACGTCAAAACCGCTCGCTGCGCCTAGGGCCTTGTAAGCGTCGCGTTTGCGTTGCTCATATTCCGCGATCCTGGCTGCGCGCTCGTCTTTCGCGGTCTGATTTTCCTCGTTGGAGGCGATGATTTCTTCGTCAGTGCGATCCGGCGCAAAGCTGGTGATGTAGGTCACGCTCGGGCGTTCAGGCGGTAGGTATACGGTTTCCGATGTCGCCCACAGCATGATGAGTGCAAACGGCAGCGAAGACACGAACAGGATCGGCCAGCGATAGGGATTAGGCTTGCGAAACTCCGACCAGAAGTCTGCAATGCCGGCCTTTGGATTGAAACGCGATTTCGAAAGCATGCCCGCAATATAGGGCGCAAATGGACGCTATGCCAGAGATGCTTTTGAGCGAGCGCTCGCCTTAGCCAAAGCTGGCGTAAAGCGTGCGGCCTTGTTCCTTCAACCAGCGATCGGCGCGGCTGATATCCTCTTCGTAGAGATCATCGAGCAGCGCGTAAAATGCCGGACTGTGATCGAAATGGATCAGATGGGTGACCTCATGCGCGGCCACTGAGCGCCTGACGAAATCTGGTGCCTGCACCAATCGCCAATTGATACGGATACGGCTTTTCTCAGAGCAACTGCCCCAGCGTTTTTGCGCACGCGACAGGCCGACCGGCACTTTTTCCAGCTTGGCCCGCTCGCAATAGTCCGACACGTCTTGTTCAAACAGGGCCAGAGCCTCACGTTCGAGCCAGCTTTTGAGGCGTTTCTCCAGCGCGTTTTCCGGCCCGCCGATCTGTATCTGATCGCCTATTTTGCGCGGGCGGCGGGGGGCATCCTGCGACCAGTCAACCACGAGTGGCTCACCGCGAAACAGGATTTCACCACCAGGCTGGGGCACACAGCGGCGCGGGATGCGCGCCAATTGCTCGGTTAGCCATTCGGTGCGCGAGCGGGCAAAATTGATCGCCTCGCCCGTGCGCGCCCAGGCAGGCATGCTGATGCGCACTTCACTGCCATCAGGCGCAAGACGCAAGGTCAGCCGCTTCGCATTTTTCATGCGCCTGAGCGCAATGGGTAGGGTCTGATCGCCCAGCTCAATCTCGTGGGTGACGGGCGTGTTGGTCTCGGCGCGGCGCAGCCAATCAATCATGATGCTGCCTTCACAAAAGGCGAGCTGCCGACGCCTTCGCCCCATTCGACGATATGATGTTCCAGCGGGCCAGCGTCATTCTCGCTTACAACCCGGCCAGCCACTGACACTCCGGCGTGTTTCACCGTTTCACGGTCGCCGCTGATCAAATAATGCCAATCGGGCAAATCGCGCCCCTCTGCACGTATCCGATAGGCGCAAGTCGAGGGCAGCCAGGGGACGTCCTCTACGATCTTGAGTGTCAGGCGCAGGCAATCGGGCACGAAGGCCTTGCGGTTGCGATAATCGCTGCACTGTGCGCTTTCGCAATCGAGCAATTTGCAGGCGACATTGGTGTCGGTGATCTCGCCCGTGTCAGCGTCTTCGATTTTATGCAGACAGCAGCGCCCACAGCCATCGCATAGTGCTTCCCATTCTGCGCGGTTAAGCTCTGCCAGCTTAAGCGTCCAAAATTCGTCTCTTAGCTCACCCATTTGTCGAGTTCTGCTGCAACCGCCTCTGGCCCCTGATCGGTTGGTAAAGTGGCGAGCGGTTCGCCGCCAGGCCCAAACAGATAAGTGATGGCGGAGTGGTTGATCAGATATCCGCCGCCTGGCGTGTCTTCGCCGCGCTCGTAGAAGATGCGGAAATTGTCCGCTGCTGTTTTTACCTGTTTGGCGCTGCCGGTGAGGCCGATCAGCTCATCAGAAAAGGCTGAGGTAAATTCGCCAACGATCTCCGGTGTGTCGCGCTCTGTATCGACGGAAATAAAGATCGGTTGGATGTTGTCAGTACGCTCCGGAGAGCTCTCGGCAAACTGGCCAAGCCCCTGGATCATGCGCTGCACGTCGGTGGGGCATACGTCCGGGCAAAAGGCAAAGCCGAAATAGACGATGCGGTATTGTCCATCAAAGTCGGCCCAGCGCACCGTTTCTCCTGCGGAGTTGATCAGCTCAAACGGGCCGCCGATATCGGCGCCAGCCAGCGGCGGCTCCCCGGGGTCTTCTGCAGGGTTTGGCATGCCAGAGCAGCCTGCCAATGCCAGGCTGGCGGCAAGCGCAAGGCTCGCAAAAAAACGCGGTGCTGGATTCAAGGTGTTGGCGCGCTGGTTCATGGTCTGCTAACTGGGCTTGGTTCAAACGGATCGAAACATTGGGGCTTCGCTTAACTGCGTCCTCAATAATGATCTGGCAGGAAATGTGAAAGGATAGAAGCTTGGGGCGCTCATTTTTGCGCAGTGTTGGCGCTGCGGCGGTATTGTCTTGCGGCGGAGCAATGGCTTTGGGACTTGGTGGAGCGGTGATGACAGCGCCTCTGGCAGCTCAGGGTTTTTCCGACGGGTTTGAGTTTCTAAAGGCCGTGAAAGACCGTGACGGGGATGCGGCGACGGATTTTCTGAATGAGCCAGGGACGACCATCGTCAACAGCCGCGACATCACGTCTGGTGAGACTGGCCTGCACATCGTGGTGGCTAGGCGAGACACTGTTTGGGTGCGCTTCCTGCTGCAACGCGGTGCCAATCCCAATATCCGCGATAAGAAAGGCGTAACTCCGCTGCAAATGGCCACTACGTTGGGCTTTGTTGATGGGGTGGAGGAACTGGTTAAACGCGGCGCACAGGTAGACGTAAGCGATAAGGCTGGCGAAACCCCGCTGATTGCCGCCGTGCATCGACGCGACACTGCGGTTATCCGTTTGCTCCTGGAAAAAGGGGCTGACCCAGACCGCAATGACAATTCCGGGCGTTCGGCGCGGGACTATGTTGAGCTGATGAATTCCAACAGCGCGATCCTCGCGGAATTCACCCGCGCCGACAAAGAGCGTGAAGAAAAGGGAACGGATCGCAACTACGGGCCTTCTTTTTGAGATGACCGACTTTTCTGACATGACCCTGGATGAGCTGCGCGTTGCGTTGGCCCCGGATATCGCGGCCTCGGCCATCTTTGATGGCTGGAACGAAACGGCTCTGCTCGCCGCCGCGGATATGGCAGGCGCCGATCCAGATGTCGCAAAGCTGGCCTATCCCGGCGGCGCGATGGATATGATCAAGGCGTGGATCGAGAATATCGACGCGCAAATGGAGGCGGAATGGCCCGCTGAAAAGCTCGGTGAGCTGAAGATCCGCGAGCGCATTCGTGAGCTGGTCGTGTTCCGCTTGAAAGCAGTCGATGGCCTGGATGAGGCTCTACGCCGGGCGCTGTCGATCATGGCCATGCCGCACAACGCGCCTGCATCGCTCAAAATCGGCTGGAGCTCGGCTGACTTGATGTGGCGGCTCGCTGGTGACACCGCGACCGATTACAACCATTATACGAAGCGCACGATCCTGGCCGGAATCTACAGCGCGACATTGGCCGTGTTCGTGAACGACGACAGCGAAGGCAAAGAGACAACCTATGCCTTCCTCGATCGCCGCATCGATGGCGTCATGAAGTTTGAAAAAGCCAAGGCAAAGTTTTTAGGCGGCGAGCGCGAGACCTTCAGCCTGTCACGCTTCCTGGGCCGCCTGCGTTACCCAAGCACATAAGGTTACCGTCAAGATGGAGGTGGATAAGCGCGTTCAGCGCTCGCCTCTGCTTGCCTGCTCGCTTATGACATCAGGGAATCGCAAACACGGGCCGCGGGCATTGCCGCGTTCCCAGCAACACAAGCAAAGGGTTTCAAGACATGGCGGGTTCGCTCAATAAGGTAATGCTGATCGGCAATTTGGGCGCTGACCCCGAAATTCGCAGTTTTCAGAATGGCGGCAAGGTTGCCAACCTGCGCATCGCGACCAGCGAGACCTGGAAGGATCGCAACACGGGCGAGCGGCAAGAACGCACCGAATGGCATACCGTGGCGATCTTCTCAGAGGGCCTGGTCAACGTGGTCGAAAACTATCTCAAGAAGGGTTCAAAGGTCTTCATCGAGGGCAAGCTTCAGACCCGCAAATGGCAAGATCAATCGGGCAATGATCGCTATTCCACTGAAGTGGTGCTGCGCGGCTTTGATGGCACGTTGACCATGCTTGATGGTCGCGGCGAAGGCGGCGGTGGTGGTCGCTCAGGCGGCGGTTACGGCGGCGGCCAAGGCGGAGGCGGCTGGAACCAAGGCGGTGGTGGTTCTGGGGGCGGCTCTGGCGGGGGCAATCAAGGCGGCGGGAACGCTGGCGGCGGCGGAGGTTACGATGACCTCGACGACGACATCCCGTTCTGATCGGTTCGAACCAACCCAAACAGCAAAGGGCCTCGCAGACAATTCTGCGGGGCTTTTTGTTTGCCGAAATGGGAAATGTTAAAAGAGTTTGACATCTCTCATAAAATGTTAAAAGGTTTCTACATTGTTGTTGCAATAGAGGAATGCGTAAATGACGTATCGCAAGATGTTTTGGCTGGCGGCTGCTTTGGCTTTTGGGTCCGCTCTCGTTGCGGGTTTCATAATCGGAAGAACCGTGCCGGCGACTGGCGGCGTTGAGAATCCAGAAATTGTCCTGCCTGCCTTGTTTGTGGTTGCAGGCGTCGTTGCTTTCGCATCTTGGCTGTGGTGGCAAAAAACCGATGACCTGCAGCAGCAGGGTCAACTGATTAGCTGGTGGTGGGGTGGAAATATCGGTGCGGTGGTTATGCTGATCACTCTGGTAGTGATGACCGGTCGGCACAGTGAAATGAGCATGGGAGCAGGGTACGTATTCGGCGCCGAGTTTGCCGGAATGCTTATTGTCTGGCTCGTCTGGAAATTTCGCGGTCGGGGCGCGGCAGAATGAAGAATTGCCTGCGCGATCTGCGCAAAGGACGGGGCCTTAATCAGGCTGATCTTGCTGAGGCTTTGGAGGTCTCGCGCCAGACGATCATCGCCGTGGAGGCCGACAAATACGATCCCTCACTGCCGATGGCGTACCGCTTGGCCGCCTATTTCGATGTTGCGGTCGAGGAGCTGTTCTTCAATCCGTGGAAGGCGGACTAGCTCTTCTTAAGCGCGGCGAGCATCTCTGCCATCGGGCCGTCTTGCTCGCCTTCCGCGACGATGCCTGCCTTGGTGCGGACCGCATCGGCGTTTGGTCCTTCTGCGTAAGGATCAATCGCTAGACCCAGGCTTTGCGCGACCGCTTCGCCCAGATCAAAGGCGTCGCCCGAATATTCAATCTCGTCGAGGTCTTCGCCGGACAATTCGATTTCGAGGTCTTCGCTGGCATCGGCGAGGGCGGCGCGGGTCGTTTCCGCATCGACGAATTTGAGCGCAATCTCTTCGCTCACCTCGACCGGAAATTCCTCGCCCGATACGGCGCAAATCTGCGTGAATTTGGCGTGCATTTTCCCATTGGCCAGCACTGCGTCAGTCGCAGCACTTTCTAGAGACATCTCGGCGCTTAAGGAGGATATGCTGGCCAGCGCAAACCGGCTCGCCAGAGCGCTCCTTTCCGCGTCATCTGCCTCAATCACAACAGGCTTTGCAGGCAGAGGACGGACCTTGACCATTCGGCTGAGTTCAGACGCGCTCATGCTACGCTGTCTGCCTTGATCACTTGCTCATCGCTCAGCGCGGCCAGACGGACCGAAAGTTCTTGCAGCTTACCCGAAACACAGGTCGCCGATACCGCTTCGTCGCGGCCTTCTAAAAATGTCACATTGCGCACGACCGCGTCTGTAATTTTGGCGGCATTGCTTTCGCCAAAGGCGCTTCGATAGGCGCCCAACCGGCCGCCAAGCACGCCCATCAATTTGCCGACCCGCTTGCCCACGACCACATCGTTGACGCCAAATTCGCGCAATTGACCCTCCATGTCCTCAACAAACAGTTCTGCGAGCAAAGCGCTTTCGCTACGCATCTCTGCTGCCTCTAGGCGCAGAATCGCGACGCTGAGCACAGCGGTGATCATGTCAAACCGGCCATCCACACTGTCATCGACGCCGCATTCAGAATAATAGCTTGGCTCACGCGCAAGCTCGATTACACGGTGCCACAGGGGTCGCACTTTCTCACGCGGATCAGGCGCCGTGCCGAGCAGTTTCGATAGGAATGACATTCAGGGCCCTTTCGCCTCAACATTCAGCCTCGCGGGCACGATTCTCCGCCGCATTCAGCCAGAATTCAACCAGTTCACCCCAGCTGCGATAGACAGCGGCGTTGCAAGGTGCGGATCAGCCGCTTAAAGCCTTGCGAGATGTGATATAGGAAGCCGCTGAAATGCGGCAATAGATGGCCCCAGATTGGTCATGAATTGAAGGATTGGCGGACACGATGAATAGGCTTGATAGTGCAGCGGGCGCGAACATCTGGCGTAAGGCACGTGTGCTGACCTTGGTGGCCGGTGCTGGACTGGTGCTGGCCGGGTGTTCTTCTATTCGAGAGACGCGCGGCTATGTCGTCGACAACGTCCTGCTTCAATCGGTCCAACCTGGGATTGATAATCAGCGCTCTGTCGAGGGTACCTTGGGCCGCCCGAGCTTCACCAGCCAATATGGTGAGCCAACCTGGTATTATGTCTCCAGCGTCACCGGCCGCCGTCCATTGGTGCGCCCGCGCATTCGCCAACATTCCGTTTTGGCGGTTAAATTTGATGCAGAGGGCAATGTCGCCTCCGTCGAAAACGCTGGACTTGATCAAGTCGTCTTCCTCTCACCTGATGGTGATAAGACGCCGACCCTGGGCCGCGAGCGCGGTTTCCTGGAAGACCTGTTTGGCAATATCGGCACGGTTGGCTCCGGCGTTGGGCCGGGCGGACCGCAATAGCGCTTGCTTGATTGCCGGAATTGAGCGCCCATATCGCCTGCCATGAGTAACGATACGGCGAGCCACGGCCTGACCCAGTGGCACGGCACCACCATTGTTGGCGTTAAGCGCGATGGCAAAATCGTCATCGCTGGCGATGGCCAGGTCTCCATGGGTAATACCGTGATGAAACCCAACGCTCGCAAGGTTCGCAGAATTGGCGAGGGCGGCAAGGTTGTCGCTGGCTTTGCAGGCGCGACCGCCGATGCCTTCACCCTGTTTGAACGGCTTGAGAAAAAGCTGGAACAATATTCTGGTCAATTGCTGCGCGCGGCGGTGGAGCTCGCCAAGGACTGGCGGACTGATAAATATCTTCGCAATCTTGAAGCCTTGATGATCGTCGCAGACAGCGAGACCTTGCTGGTGCTGACCGGCAATGGAGACGTGCTGGAGCCGGAAGGCGGCATTGCGGCGATTGGATCAGGCGGCAATTATGCCCTCGCCGCGGCCAAAGCACTGGCCGACTATGAGAAAGATGCGGAGCAGATCGCGACCAAGGCTATGGCAGTGGCGGCGGATATCTGCGTCTTTACCAATGGCAATGTGACACTCGAAACGGTTTAAGTTCGCCGATCGCTGAGCTTCCTCTTTCTTCCTGACGGATAATCATGACAGACAATCTTACACCCAAGGCAATTGTTGCCGCGCTGGATGAGCATATCATCGGCCAAAAGGACGCCAAGCGCGCTGTTGCGGTCGCGCTGCGCAATCGCTGGCGCCAGCAGAGACTGAACGCGGATCTGCGCGATGAGGTCACGCCTAAGAACATTCTGATGATCGGTCCAACGGGCTGCGGCAAGACGGAGATTAGCCGACGCCTCGCTAAGCTCGCAGAAGCGCCCTTTGTGAAGATCGAGGCCACCAAGTTCACCGAGGTCGGATATGTCGGCCGCGATGTGGAGCAGATTGCCCGCGACCTGGCCGAAGAAGCGATCCGGCTTGAAAAAGAGCGCCGCCGATATGCTGTCCGCGAAGCTGCTTCCGATGCGGCGATGGAGCGTCTGCTCAACGCATTGGTCGGCGACAACGCCTCAGAGGCGACCCGCGAAAGCTTCCGTCAGCGAATTGTGCAAGATGCGATGAATGAGGTCGAGGTCGAAATCGATGTAACCGAGACGCCCAATATGCCGTTTGATATGGGCAATATGGGCGGCAATATGGGCATGATCGACCTGTCAGATATGATGGGTAAAGCGCTCGGCAAGACCCCCACAAAGCGCCGCAAAATGCGCGTGCCAGAGGCGTGGGACAAGCTTGTCGATGAAGAGGCGGACAAGCGGCTCGATGATGATGACGTTGCGCAAACGGCATTGCGTAATGCCGAAACCAACGGGATCGTGTTCCTGGACGAGATCGATAAAATCGCCGTCTCTGATGTTCGCGGCGGCTCGGTTAGTCGCGAGGGCGTGCAGCGCGACCTTCTACCGTTGATTGAAGGAACAACGGTCAGCACCAAATATGGCCCGATGAAGACGGACCACGTGCTGTTTATCGCCAGTGGGGCGTTTCATTTGGCCAAGCCTTCGGACATGTTGCCTGAATTGCAGGGGCGCTTGCCGATCCGGGTCGAGCTGCGCGCGCTGACGGAAGAAGACTTTGTGCGCATTCTTGGCGAGACAAAGGCCAATCTGGTCGAGCAATATCGCGCGCTGATCGGGACTGAAGATGTCACTTTGGATTTCAAGGATGATGCGGTGAGGGAAATCGCCAAGATTGCCGCGCAAGTGAACGAGAGCATCGAGAATATTGGTGCGCGGCGTTTGCAAACCGTGATGGAAAAACTGCTCGAAGAGATCAGCTTTGAAGCGGAAGAGCACACCGGTGAAACTATTACAATCGACGCGGATTATGTGCGTGGCCGCTTGACTGAGCTTGCCGGTAATAGCGATCTGTCGAAGTATATCCTATGACGAGCAAACCCATCAGTGACCTGTCTGGCATGCTCAAGGGAATGGATCCGTTGCTGCATGACCTGCCTTATGTGTTCATGTCGGAGGATCGCTGGACCGATTTTTCGATTGAACTGAGCGGCATGTTCGCCTCCGTCCACGAGGACGAGGGCACGACTTATGTGTTCGCGCTGGACCAGGAATGGGAGATGGCGGCGGGCCTGCCCCGGTTCGCGAGGATCACCTTGCAAGTGCACTCTGATCTGGAAGGTGTGGGCCTAACTGCCGCTGCATCCACTGCGTTGGCGGGGGCAGGCATCGCCTGCAATGTCATTGCAGCGTTTCACCATGATCATCTGTTTGTACCGTGGGATCGCAGAGACGAAGCGGTCCGGATATTGAGTGCACTCGCCAACGACGCAGATCGATGATTCTCAGCCGTTCGGCGAGCAAGGCCTCGATCATCGCTTGAGCTTACAGGCTAAGAAGGCTCTAACAGTTCCCAACACTTTCATGACCGGGGACTGAAAGCATGATCACTCAGACATTTCACCGTACTTTTCTTGCCAGCGTTGCAACCGCTGCCTTAGCCTTTAGCGCGCCCGCCTTTGCCGATGACCATTCCGGTGATGGCGCGCAGGAGGCCCCAACTCTCTCTGCTCCCAAGATCGAATATACTCGTTGGCAGCTGGACAATGGCCTGACGGTGATCGCCCTGCCAGACAACACAACCGCCAACGTAACGACGTCGCTGTGGTACAAGGTTGGGTCGAAACACGACCCGGAAGGCCGCTCGGGCTTTTCGCACTTGTTCGAGCATATCCTCAGCCGCAAGACGGTGAATATGCCGTACAACATGATCAATAAGCTGACCGAGGATGTTGGCGGCCAGCGCAATGCCTCAAACTGGATCGACCGCACCAATTATTTTGAAACGGTGCCTGCGCAATATCTTGAGACGATGCTGTGGACCCACCGCGAGCGGATGGCATTCCCAGTGGTCGATGCCGAAGTGTTTGAGAATGAGCGCAATGTGGTGAAAGAGGAACTGCGCACCCGCGTGCTTGCGCCGCCTTATGGCCGGCTTCAGCGGGTCGTGATTCCAGAGAATGCCTTTGATGTGCTGCCGATGCGCCGTCCTGGTATTGGATCGATCGAAGATTTGGATTCGGCCACATTGGAAGACGCCCGGGCGTTCCATCGGGCCTATTATGGTCCCGACACGGCAACGTTGATCGTTGCGGGCAATTTCGAAATAGGAAAACTGCGTGGGTTGGTCGATCAATATTTCGCCGATATCGAGCCGCGCGCCAATCCGATCAGCCTAAAGATCGAAGGCGAAGAACCTATACGCACGGAACCGCGTTCAATCGCTGCAACCGCGCCTAATGTGTCTCTGCCTGTTGTCGGCGGCATTTGGAAAGCGCCCTCTGTTAGCAGCGAGGATGCAGCCGCGATCGAAGTGTTATCTGAGATCATGTCGCGTGGACAGAGCAGCCGGTTGCACACGGCTTTGGTGCGTAGCGGCAAAGCGGTTCAGGCGGCGCATTTCGATACAATGACGATGGACGGCGGCTTTATCGCCAATTTCGCGGTGCTCAGCCCGACGGCAAATTCCGAAGAAGCGAATGCGATTTTGAACGCTGAGTTGGAGCGTGTTCGTACAGAGCTGGTGAGCGCAGCGGAGCTGACCGAGGCTAAGAACGAGATATTCTCCTCTGCTCTGTCGAGGCGTCAGACTGTGCGTGGACGCGCTTTTGAACTGGGTGAGGCTTTGGTCTCAACCGGCAATCCCGATGCCGCTGATGCACGCCTAGTCAGAATCGCTTCGGTCACAGCCGAAGACGTGCGACGCGTGGCTGCCAAATGGCTCGATCCGAATGTGAAAGTCGCCATGACCTATGCTGCTGGTGAGGACGATCCGTCCAGCTATGCTAATCCGGTGCCGCGCCCTAACTATGGAACCGTGCCGCCCGCCACGGGTGCACCGCTGGAGCTGCTGCCTGAAGGTGAGCGCATGGCACCCCCGGCTCCTATTGATGCGCCGGAGGTTGTGCGTAGCGACTTTGTGACGAGCACGCTGGCCAATGGCATTCCGCTGGTCACAACCCAGACCAGCGATGTGCCAATCGCAACAATCACCGTCGTATTCCCTGGAGGGAACGCAAGCGATCCGGCTGACAAGGCAGGCCTTGCTGGATTTGTTGCAAGCCTGGCCGATCAAGGAACGACAACGCGGAGCGCTCCTGAAATTGCAGTGACATTGGAATCGCTTGGTGCTTCGCTCAACATAAGTACCGGCCAGGACGGCACCTTTGCCAGCCTTACCGCGCCTGCGGTCAATCTGAATAAAGCAGGAGAGGTTCTGGTCGATATCATCCAGAATGCCAGCTACCCAAGCGAGGAATTGGAACGGGAACGTCAACGGGCGCTGGATGGACTTGACGCGACGCTTAACGATCCAAGCTCGCTGGCCGGATTGGTCGCGACCCGCGTGATGTATGGTGATGCCCCATATGGCCGGGTGGCCACAGTGAGCAGTATTCCCAATATTACCCGCGAAGACTTGCTGGCTAGTCGAGCCGCCTATTGGCATCCGCGATCGGCGAAGATTGTGGTGAGCGGCGGCATTACCGCAGACGAGGCGGCAACGTTGGCAGGGGATCTGTTTGGCGAATGGCAGACCAGTAGCGCGCCGCCCGCCGAGGTTCAGAACCCTGCTGGTAGCGGCACTGCTCCGCGCACCTTGGTGATTGATATGCCTAACGCTGGCCAAGCCGCTGTGATTGCCGGTGTTCGAGGCACTTCGCGTTCGGATGAGGATTTCTATCCTGTGTGGCTGGCCAATACCGTGCTCGGATCAGGCTCCAACGGGCGCTTGTTTGAAGAGATTCGGACCAAGCGTGCGCTGGCTTACGGCGCTTATTCCCAAATGCTTCAGCTTGCAGATGCAGCCGTTTGGCGCGCAGTCGCGCAGACTGATCACGCGACGGCGGATGAGGTTGCAGCGGTCTTTTTCGATGAGTTTGAGAAGCTGAGCGCTCAGCCAGCGAGTGAAGACGCAATCGAGAAGCGCCGCCTGTTCCTAGGCGGAGCGATCGCTCGCAGCCTGGAAACTAGCGGCGGCTTTAATGGGCTGGTTGCTGGTGCAATGCTGCGCGGGCTTGAGCCGGATGAGGCGTTCCAGATCGCTGATCGTTTGTCGGATGTGAGCGCTGAAGAAGCGGCACAGGTTGCGGCGGAATATTTGACTAAAGATCGCACATCGCTGGTGATCGTCGGTAAGGCTGAGGACTTCTTGGAAGATCTTCAGGCTCTGCGCGGCGAGGTTGAGGTGATCGCTTTTGACGATCTTGACCTAGCAGCGAGCGATTTGCGTAAGCCATCCGGTTCAGCCTCAGTGGGCGAATAAAGACCAGACATGAGGAGCGGTGAGCGGCGTTTTGCCTCTCATCGCTCTGCAATGCCTGCCGTCTCTTCTGCGCTCTCATTGGCCTGTCGCGCCCACATTTCGGCATAGAGACCGCGCCTGCCGAGCAGCTCGGAATGCGTGCCTTGCTCGGCAAGGCGCCCAGTCTCCAGCACGATGATCTGATCCGCATCGGCAATTGTTGACAGCCGGTGCGCGATTGCGATGGTCGTCCGGCCAGCGGCGATGCGACGCAAAGTGGCCAATATTTCTTGCTCGGTCCGCGTATCGAGCGCGCTAGTCGCCTCATCGAGCAGCAGGATTGGCGGGTCTTTGACAAGCGTGCGAGCAATCGCCACCCGTTGCTTTTCGCCGCCGGATAGCTTCAGACCGCGTTCGCCGACCATGGTCTCAAACCCATCGGGCAATCCAGCAATGAGCGGCGTCAGCGCCGCGTCCTGAGCGGCCTTCTCTATCACATCGTTGTTCGCACCGGCAGCGCCATAGCCGATATTGTAATGCAGCGTATCGTTGAACAGCACGCTATCCTGCGGGACGATACCTATTGCTTCGCGCACGCTGTCTTGCGCGACCTCAGCAATGTCTTGGCCGTCGATCAAGATCCGACCGGAGGTTGGATCGTAGAAACGGAACAGCAACCGCCCGATGGTGCTCTTTCCTGCGCCCGAGGGTCCAACAATTGCGATACTGCCGGAGGCCGGCACTTCAAAGCTCAGCCCGTGAAGGATCGTCCGTTCTGGCTCGTAGCCGAAGGTGACATTGTCGAATGCCAAATGAGGTTGGCGAACGATGAGCGCAGGAGCGTCTGGTGCATCTCGCACCTCAACCTCTGTATCCATCAATTTGAACATCTCAGCCATATCGACGAGGCCTTGACGGATCGTGCGATACACCCAACCGAGCAGATCGAGCGGGCGGAACAACTGCATCAGGAAGGTGTTGACCAGCACCAGATCACCGACTGTCAGCTCGCCCTTGCTCCAGCCCCACACAGTGTAGGCCATCGCGCCTGCCATCAGAGCGTTGGTGATCAGCGATTGCGTTATGTTGAGCAGACCGAGTGAGTTCTCACTCTTGATTGCAGCCTCGGCATAGGCACGAGCAGCCTGGCTGTAGCGCTTTTCCTCGCGCTCCTCAGCGCCAAAATATTTTACGGTTTCAAAGTTCAGCAGCGAGTCGACCGCGCGGTGCAATGCCTGACCATCAAGATCATTCATCTCGCGCCGCAACTTCGTGCGCCACTCGGTGATCCAGCGCGTGACCGCAATATAAGTGACCACCGTGACGGCGGTAGCGGCGACCAGCTCCCACCCAAAATTGAGGTAGAAAATTACTCCCACCGCGATCAGCTCAATGGCGGTCGGCGCGATGTTGAACAGCAGGAAGTAGAGCATCATGTCGATGCTCTTCGTTCCGCGTTCGATGATCTTGGTGACTTCTCCCGTGCGGCGCGACAGATGAAAACGCAGGCTCAGACGGTGCAACCGGTGGAAGACATCTTCCGCCAGGCTCAAGGTCGCGGCCTGACCGACACGCTCGAACACGATGTTGCGCAAATTGTCGAACAGCAGTGAGGTGAAGCGGCCCAGTCCGTATGCGACCACCAATGCCAGAGCGACGGTTGCGCCCTCGCTGACTGGTCCGGCCATCGCATCGGCGGCATGTTTATAGGCGAATGGGAGCGCCAATGTGACGCCCTTAGCCGCTAGTACAAGGACCATCGCAATGACGATGCGCCAGCGCAGGCCCGGATTGTCATTGGGCCAGAGGTAGGGGAGAAATCGTTTTAGCGTTGCCCAGCTTTCCGCCTCAGGCGGGCGGTTTGTATGGTCGGCAGATGTGGATGTGTCAGGCGGCATCGGTGGCGACCATGTGGGCGCACCTTACGCCAAGCGCAAGGCTCTCAAGAGGGTGGTGTAATCTTGGAGCTTAGTTGTAGCGGGCCGAATGCGTTATGTCGCGTAATCCCCTGTCCGCCGAGCGTGGGAGGTCAAACAGCACACGTTGGCGCGAGAAGTCGATTGCGACTCGGTCAAATAACCGCAGATGGTTCATACCCAACGACAGCACCGGCTTGTCCTTGAGGCCAAGCGCTTCAAAGGCTGGTGTGTCGGCGAAGGTAATCGGCACATTACTAAGATTGACCCCACCGATCTCGAGTCTTCTTACAAATGACATTTCACCAGAGGCGGAAACGCCGTTGACGTCAGTGGTCTGCACGGTTTCGGCGCGCTTGGTGCGAATGCGCCTGCGCAGCGTGTTGTTGGCGAGGCTAGCCTGCGCGCCCGTATCGATAATGACTGTGGTCATCACTCCTTCAACCCGCGCGTTTGTAATCAGCAATTGTCCCAGCTTGTGGCGCGCCCGCACCACGATTTCAAAGCCTCTTCGGCTGGTTTTCTGTTTGGTGACGTCTTCAATCACCATGGTTTCTTCGCGGAAATCAATCAGCACTCTGAAATCTTGCAAGGTATCGAGCCCGATGATGCCGTCGGCACCAACATGGTCCCTGTAGAGAACCGGAGCCGCAAGATTGTGGATCGTGCTTCCCCCGAGTTCCAGGCTGTCCAATTCCACCACCTCGACCGGGCGGCGGCTGGCCATCCCGACTAGGGTCGCCATACCAAGCGATTCCAGGCCCAACGCATTGTTGATGCGGTGTGTGACAGCGGTTGCCTGGCTGCCGGTATCGATCATGAAGTTGTAAGGACCAGCACCGTCGATAGTGACCGGCACAGTCATGCGTTCATTGCGCTCTTCTTCAAGGCTTAAGATCTCGGTGTTCGGATTGGTGAAGTTGGGCGCGATCGATTGATCCCCCTGCTGCTGCCCCATGCCAATGAATGCCAGGGAAAGTGCGGGTCCGTACCAGAGAGAATGCATAATGTGTCCTACCATGAGCGCATGCTGGGATGCCGTGCGCTGCCTGAGGGAATTAGACTATCAGACGATCGGCGATTCCCCAAGCCGAAGTGAGATAGGGTTGCGTTTGCGGCAGGACTAATCTTTTGCCAAGGCTGGCTGAGCGCCCCGATTGCGCAGCAAATTCCAAGTCTCGCGCACTTTGACCTTCCAACCGAACCAGAAAGTGGCGGCATAGACACTTGCCCCGGCAAACCCGTTCCATAACAGGTCAAGCAGCGGTGAGCCGAAAGCGGCGTATCTTTGCAGAGTGAGCACGGCGAGCGCCATTGCGCCGCAAGCAATCGCGGTTGGCGCTACCTCCTTCAAAAGAGCGAGCGTTGAGGCACCGATGCGTGGTAAGGTGAGCGAGAGTGTGATGCAGCACAGCAATGGCGCAGCGACCCACCAAGCATGAACCAGCCCCATTGCTCCGAACTGAACGCCCCAAAGGAATGCAATCGGCATAATGATGGCGCCTGAAAGGCTGGTCGCTAGATAAACCTGCGTGCGCCCCATGGCATTGGTCACTGGCGAGCAGATCAGATGCAACGCAAAGAATGGCATTGCGAGCGCAAGCCCGCCGACAATCGGGATCATGCCGGCCCATTTCTCGCCAAACAGCGTCAATATGGCTGCTTCACTGGTAAGCGCCAGCCCGACATATATAGGTGCGGTCACCATCATGACCATTCGCGCCGTCTTCAAGAAGTATGGGCCCAGCGGCTTGTTGGCGCGGTGCAGCTCTGAATAGGCGGCAAGGCCAACCTCGTTGATCGGCGGCAAGAATCTGCCAGTGACGATGAGGGTTAGGAATAGGGCCTCTGAGTAAAGGCCTAGGTCATAGGTCGACATTTGGCGGCCGACGATCACGATGTCGCTCTGGCTCTGGATGATCCAGAAGATTTGGCAGAGCGTCAGCGTGCCGCCAAAAGTTACGAGATCCCAGGCGCCGCGCGGATCGAATATCGGCTTCACCAAAAGGCGCGCTGCGATGGAAAGCCCAATGGCCCGGCTAATGAACATGGCGATCGGGGCGTAAACCAGTGACCAAACGCCAAAGCCAAGCCATGCGAGCGACAAAGCGGTGATTGCTCCGATGGCGGCGCAGGCCATATTGACCTGACCTTGCTTGCGGAATTCCAATCGCCGAGCCAGTAGCTCAGAGGGTAGGGCGGTAAACGGCACCGTGAAGAAGATCACCGCTTGGATCCGAAGCATGTCAGCCACCAAGGGTTCTCCAAAGTAAGTGGCCGCATAAGGCGCAAACAGAAACTGCACGAGCGCCATTGATCCGTTGAACAAGAGCAGCAGCCCAAAGATTTGCCCGATGCGCCGCTCGTCAATCTTCTCGGTCTGCACCAGAGATGTCGCAAAGCTCTGTCCATTGAGGATCGCGAGCGCGGCCAAGACCACTTGGGTCATGGCAAATAGGCCGTAGTCGGTTGGCTCGAGCAGCCGCACGACCAATATGGTCGAAGTCCAGGTAATGATCTGAGCCGCGACCTGCGTGCCCCAGCGCCATTTCACCGCGGAGCGAACGCGTCCGGCAAATCCGTCTGTGCTTTGCTCCACACCCTCCAGCTTTGCGGCATGCAGGTTATCGCCTGCGCGCGAATCATCGCCCGAATTTGCTTCGGAAATAGGGTGCGTCCCGCTCATCCCTTGGCCCTTAACCTTAAAAGGTGAAGAATCTGCCCTTCTAAATGGCCAAATCGGACTATGCAGCGTGAGCAATTTCGTCGATTCATTGCGGCCAAGTGTTGAAAAGGAGCCGTATGACCCCATTTTAAGCAGGCTAGAGTGCCGTGAGACCCTCGGAAAAGCGTGGGTTTTGAGGTTCTTTGAAATAAAATTGCAAAAAGGCGTTGACCGAATCTCAGTCCCCGCCTAGATGACCTCCACCGACGCGGCGCTGACGGCTTTTACCGGCTTCGATCGCAACGGTCGCCAACATAAACGGACAACCGGCCCCCGGTGCAAATCGGGGAACCATTGTTGTCCGCTTCTTATGTTGGATGGCTCTTTGACATTGTTAGTATATGATGAAGGGACATGTGGGCGACGGCGCCCGGTCCAGGGATTTTAAGGCTCTGGATACCGGTTAAATTATGCCGATTGCCACATTTTGGAAGTGCACCACGCACATCCTTAATGATGCATGTTCATTCGTATCCATTACGTTTGACAGCAGGTAATCGGCTCCTTGAAGCTCATGCTTGACTGGCTAGCGAACTTCGGTTCGTGCTGGTTTTGTATGTGACACAAACTTGAGAGTTTGATCCTGGCTCAGAACGAACGCTGGCGGCATGCCTAACACATGCAAGTCGAACGAACCCTTCGGGGTGAGTGGCGCACGGGTGCGTAACGCGTGGGAACCTGCCTTTAGGTTCGGAATAACTCAGAGAAATTTGAGCTAATACCGGATAATGTCTTCGGACCAAAGATTTATCGCCTTTAGATGGGCCCGCGTTAGATTAGATAGTTGGTGGGGTAATGGCCTACCAAGTCGACGATCTATAGCTGGTCTGAGAGGATGATCAGCCACACTGGGACTGAGACACGGCCCAGACTCCTACGGGAGGCAGCAGTGGGGAATATTGGACAATGGGCGAAAGCCTGATCCAGCAATGCCGCGTGAGTGATGAAGGCCTTAGGGTTGTAAAGCTCTTTTACTAGGGATGATAATGACAGTACCTAGAGAATAAGCTCCGGCTAACTCCGTGCCAGCAGCCGCGGTAATACGGAGGGAGCTAGCGTTGTTCGGAATTACTGGGCGTAAAGCGCGCGTAGGCGGCTTATCAAGTCAGGGGTGAAATCCCGGAGCTCAACTCCGGAACTGCCCTTGAAACTGGTGAGCTAGAATATTGGAGAGGTAAGTGGAATTCCGAGTGTAGAGGTGAAATTCGTAGATATTCGGAAGAACACCAGTGGCGAAGGCGACTTACTGGACAATTATTGACGCTGAGGTGCGAAAGCGTGGGGAGCAAACAGGATTAGATACCCTGGTAGTCCACGCCGTAAACGATGATAACTAGCTGTCCGGGCTCATAGAGCTTGGGTGGCGCAGCTAACGCATTAAGTTATCCGCCTGGGGAGTACGGTCGCAAGATTAAAACTCAAAGGAATTGACGGGGGCCTGCACAAGCGGTGGAGCATGTGGTTTAATTCGAAGCAACGCGCAGAACCTTACCAGCCTTTGACATCCTAGGACGGTTTCTGGAGACAGATTCCTTCCCTTCGGGGACCTAGTGACAGGTGCTGCATGGCTGTCGTCAGCTCGTGTCGTGAGATGTTGGGTTAAGTCCCGCAACGAGCGCAACCCTCATCCTTAGTTGCCATCATTTAGTTGGGCACTTTAAGGAAACTGCCGGTGATAAGCCGGAGGAAGGTGGGGATGACGTCAAGTCCTCATGGCCCTTACAGGCTGGGCTACACACGTGCTACAATGGCAACTACAGTGGGCAGCTATCACGCAAGTGTGAGCTAATCTCCAAAAGTTGTCTCAGTTCGGATTGTTCTCTGCAACTCGAGAGCATGAAGGCGGAATCGCTAGTAATCGCGGATCAGCATGCCGCGGTGAATACGTTCCCAGGCCTTGTACACACCGCCCGTCACACCATGGGAGTTGGTTTCACCCGAAGATAGTGCGCTAACCTTTTAGGAGGCAGCTAGCCACGGTGGGATCAGCGACTGGGGTGAAGTCGTAACAAGGTAGCCGTAGGGGAACCTGCGGCTGGATCACCTCCTTTCTAAGGATATTTGCGAAAGCGCCTGACCTTGCGTCGGGAAGAGCTTCGTGACTTCCAAAGAACATTGCCGTCGTCCTCATGTCCTTTCATCACTGGAGATTGCCCTCGGGCAGCTGGAAAGCTGCGCGTGGTGCAAACACCTGAGCTGGCTCACGCCCCTCGCGGTCTAACGGTCGCTCGAGGAGTGTAGGTCCGTAGCTCAGTTGGTTAGAGCGCACCCCTGATAAGGGTGAGGTCGGTGGTTCAAATCCACTCGGACCTACCAGTTATTGTCTGGTCTTTAGGGGCCTTAGCTCAGCTGGGAGAGCACCTGCTTTGCAAGCAGGGGGTCATCGGTTCGATCCCGATAGGCTCCACCAGACAAATTAGATCGTACTCCAGGATGAAAAGAAAGCGGATCTCGCGCAGAGTTTACTCTGATCGCGAGTATGCGGCTTCGGCCGCACATCATTTGACATTGTGAATGGGTTTTTAAATCGATGCCGTGGCGGTATCGTCTTGCTAGCAAGGGCTTAGGCTCTAGCTGGAGGGATGGTGCCATCACAAATCAATCAAATTGATTATCTGGCTGAGATAATTCTCTGCACTATCATGAAGACGGCAGCTTTTATGCAGGCTTGTCGTTGATGGTGTGGATTCTCAAGCGTGAGGTAAGAGCATTTGGTGGATGCCTTGGCATGTACAGGCGAAGAAGGACGTGGCACGCTGCGATAAGCGTCGGGGAGATGTGAGCAATCTTTGATCCGGCGATTTCCGAATGGGGAAACCCACCTTCACCATTTCTTTCTGGTTACCTTCGGGTGATCCGAGAGAGGTGGATAAGGTATCACCTTAGTGAATATATAGCTTTGGTGAAGCGAACCCAGGGAACTGAAACATCTCAGTACCTGGAGGAAAAGACATCAACCGAGATTCCGTTAGTAGTGGCGAGCGAACGCGGACCAGGCCAGTGCCTTTTCATAAATTAGCAGAACTCTCTGGAAAGTGAGACCGTAGTGGGTGACAGTCCCGTATGCAAAAATGATTGAAAAGGACTTGAGTAGGGCGGAACACGTGAAATTCTGTCTGAACATGGGGGGACCACCCTCCAAGCCTAAATACTCGTACATGACCGATAGCGAACACAGTACCGTGAGGGAAAGGTGAAAAGCACCCCGATTAGGGGAGTGAAACAGTACCTGAAACCGGATGCTTACAAGCAGTTGGAGCCCCATAGGGGGTGACAGCGTACCTCTTGCATAATGGGTCAGTGACTTAATCTAGCATGCAAGCTTAAGCCGTTAGGTGTAGGCGAAGCGAAAGCGAGTCTGAATAGGGCGACTGAGTATGTTGGATTAGACCCGAACCCCGGCGATCTAGGCATGACCAGGCTGAAGGTGCGGTAACACGCACTGGAGGGCCGAACCGTTGCATGTTGAAAAATGCTCGGATGAGTTGTGTTTAGGGGTGAAAGGCCAATCAAGCCGGGAAATAGCTGGTTCTCCGCGAAATCTATTGAGGTAGAGCGTCAGATGTATGCCGATGGGGGTAGAGCACTGGATGGGCTAGGGCTGCGCGAGCGGTACCAAACCTAACCAAACTCCGAATACCATCGAGTCTTGTCTGGCAGACAGACGGCGGGTGCTAAGGTCCGTCGTCAAAAGGGAAACAGCCCTAACCTACAGCTAAGGTCCCCAAGTAATACCTAAGTGCGAAAGCATGTGGGAATCCCAAAACAACCAGGAGGTTGGCTTAGAAGCAGCCATCCTTTAAAGAAAGCGTAACAGCTCACTGGTCTAAATAAGGGTTCCTGCGGCGAAGATGTAACGGGACTAAAGGTATTCACCGAAGCTTAGGGTTGCAGTTTACTGCAGCGGTAGCGGAGCGTTCCGTAAGTTGATGAAGCCGAAGGGTAACCGACGGTGGAGATATCGGAAGTGCGAATGCTGACATGAGTAGCGATAAAGAGGGTGAGATGCCCTCTCGCCGAAAGACCAAGGGTTCCTGCTCAACGCTAATCGGAGCAGGGTAAGCTTACCCCTAAGACGAGCCCGAAGGGGGTAGTCGATGGGAACCACGTTAATATTCGTGGGCCTGAAGATGTGTGACGGATCGTGGAAGTTGTTTCCTCTTATTGGATTGAGGGAGCAGCCAAGCGGTTCCAGGAAATAGCCTCTTCATATAGACCGTACCCGAAACCGACACAGGTGGTCAGGTAGAGTATACCAAGGCGCTTGAGAGAAGTATCCTGAAGGAACTCGGCAAATTGCCTCCGTACCTTCGGAAGAAGGAGGCCCTGATTCGAGGCAACTCTTATCAGGGGGCACAGGCCAGGGGGTAGCGACTGTTTATCAAAAACACAGGACTCTGCTAAGTCGGCTTCAAGACGACGTATAGGGTCTGACGCCTGCCCGGTGCTTGAAGGTTAAGAGGAGGAGTGCAAGCTCCGAATTGAAGCCCAAGTAAACGGCGGCCGTAACTATAACGGTCCTAAGGTAGCGAAATTCCTTGTCGGGTAAGTTCCGACCTGCACGAATGGCGTAACGACTTCCCCACTGTCTCCAGGATATGCTCAGCGAAATTGAATTCTCCGTGAAGATGCGGAGTACCCGCGGTTAGACGGAAAGACCCCGTGCACCTTTACTGCAGCTTTAGAGTGGCATTAGGAAAGAACTGTGTAGAATAGGTGGGAGGCTTTGAAACTTGGGCGCCAGTCCGAGTGGAGCCAACCTGTGAAATACCACCCTGTTGTTTTCTGATGTCTAACCTAGGTCCGTTATCCGGACCAGGGACCCTCTATGGCGGGTAGTTTGACTGGGGCGGTCGCCTCCTAAAGAGTAACGGAGGCGCGCGATGGTATGCTCAGGCCGGTTGGAAACCGGCTGCGAGAGTGCAATGGCATAAGCATGCCTGACTGCGAGACCGACAGGTCGAGCAGAGACGAAAGTCGGTCATAGTGATCCGGTGGTCCCTCGTGGAAGGGCCATCGCTCAACGGATAAAAGGTACGCCGGGGATAACAGGCTGATACTGCCCAAGAGCTCATATCGACGGCAGTGTTTGGCACCTCGATGTCGGCTCATCACATCCTGGGGCTGGAGCAGGTCCCAAGGGTTTGGCTGTTCGCCAATTAAAGTGGTACGTGAGCTGGGTTCAGAACGTCGCGAGACAGTTTGGTCCCTATCTGCCGTGGGCGTCGATACTTGAAAGGAGTTGCCCCTAGTACGAGAGGACCGGGGTGAACATACCTCTGGTGTACCAGTCATTCCGCCAGGAGTGCCGCTGGGTAGCTATGTATGGACGGGATAACCGCTGAAAGCATCTAAGCGGGAAGCCTCCCTTGAGATTAGGTATCATCGAACCGTAGTAGACCACTACGTTGATAGGCTGGGTGTGGAAGCGCAGTAATGCGTGTAGCTAACCAGTCCTAATAGTTCTGTTCGCGCTTGTAGAATTTGCACCATCAACGTCAGCCCTGCGTGGCTTTCATTGATTGGTAGAGAATTTCTCAAGCCAGATACGCCCAAGAACACTAAACCAAGTCCATCGATTTAAACCCGTTTTCCGCAAGCTTCATTGCTTGGTGGTCATAGCGTCTGTGACCCACCCGATCCCATCTCGAACTCGGCCGTGAAACCAGATAGCGCCGATGGTACTATGTCTTAAGGCATGGAAGAGTAGGTCGCTGCCAGGCATTGTAGCTTGCGGATTGCGGGATAAACCCATTCACTAGTCAAAGGGCTGATCCGTCAAGGACAGCCCTTTTGACGTCTCTAATGGCGTCAAACGGTGCCGCGGGGTGGAGCAGTCCGGTAGCTCGTCAGGCTCATAACCTGAAGGTCGTTGGTTCAAATCCAACCCCCGCAACCATCGTATCCTTGAAAACCCACAATAGATTAGCCTCATTGTTACCAGTGGGGCTTTTTTGCGTTCCAGCTGTAGGCAAATAGTAAGCAGGCTGATGCGCACTCTAGCGTGACAGAGAGTGTCGAGGAGCGATATTGGCGACTGGAATGGTATGGAGGACGATGTCGTCCGCTTGCGGCGTAGTCATTTTGATCTGACGATGGCGGATACTGGGGGTGAAAGCAGACCAATGAAAATGACTGCTAGGCGAAGTGCCTGGATCGCCCCTGTCAAATGCGTCGTTGTTTGGCCTTCAGCACCGGGTTCTTTGAGCCGCTTTCATCCAGGTTGTGACGAATTGTGAAGAGTGCTGTAATCGGTGTGCAAGCGTCAGGATGAGAGCCAGCGTCATCCAAAGGGTGTGTGACACTCTAAGTTTTGGGGGAAGTCGATGTCATTTCAATTCGGTCGCGCGGTAGCCTGCGGGTTTCTTGCCACCAGTGCGCTTACGACCTTGATGCTTGCAAACTGGATAAGCGGGCTACTGCCTCAGCTCGACCTAGTAGCGATTCTACAAGGCTTGTTTCCCATCAATCCTGTTTTCGGATTTGTCGCGCACGTATTGCTGGGCAGCTTCCTACTTGGGCCGATATTTGGCTTGGTGAAGGATATGCTTCCGGATGCAACAAGCCTACGCAAGGGCTGCGTCTACGGAGTTTTGATTTGGGTCGCATGCGCTCCTGTATCGGGATACGCATTGCTGACAGACCGTGCCAGTGTGAGCGCTTTGCTCGTCACGCTGCTATACTTCGTAGTCTTTGGCGGCATTCTCGGCTGGCTTTGGGGCGAGCTTATATCAAAGGAAACAACAGCACAGTAAGCTTGGTTGCTACCTCACTGGGACGGTTATGCGCGCTGATCCGGTCGCCGACACAGGCATGAACAATCCTTCACCCGTTGGTGTTATCGCTCCGTGCTCAACCTTGTCCACGCCAAAGCTAAGTGTCACTTTACCGACCCGTATCGAACGCAGGCCCTCGCGCGCCTTCTCAAGAACTTCGTCATAGTCTTTCTGGAAATCTTCAACCAAAGCTCTTTCAATCTCAGTGCGGACTTCATCGCTTGCAATCACCCGCACCACTAGGTCGCCTACATCGCTGTCCATATCGCCATAGAGTTCGAGGTCGCGCACCCTGATAACCTCACTTCCAGGTTCCGACACAGGCACAGCTGTCAGCCACACCACGCCGCGCCAACGCCCCCAAATGCCTCCAGTGATGTTTCCGATGGGTTCTACTTCTGTGTCGATGCCTACTGCGATCCGGCCATTGTGCGTCGCATAGAGCTCGACGCTTTCAAACGACACTTCAAGATGTCCGAAATCTTCCCGCGAAATCCCTTTCTCGGCTAACCGTTGGAGTGCCCGGAGTATCACAGGCTCTATCTGATCGTAGTCGGCGAGAATTGGTACTGTAAGAGAGTAGCCCGAGCCGCGCTGGACACCAATGTTGCCGGGCAATGCGATTGGTGTGGGGCGGCTCGGTTCGTCGCCGACAAATAGCTCAGCATTCGCGCGCAGCATGACATCAAACGCCAGGCGACTTGGTCCGATTCTGGGATTGCTGACACCCGCACCTTTTGGAGACAGTCGCATCCAGACCGGCGGAGCTTCACGATTGATCGACTCGACGGTGAATGCTTGTCGCCACAATTGATCAACTTCTGAACGGACATCGGTGGAGGCGATTTGCGCCGCAAGCTGACGCTCAATCTTGGGCAGAATTTTCGCAAGTTCCCGGTCTGCTTGCTTGGTGAAGCGGATGCGCTGCCCCAAGAAGTCGACGCCAGGTTCTTCAAACCATTCGTAGGAAAGATCGATATCGGGTTGCAATTGCCAGCGCCGCCCGATCCCAAGCCGCGCGCGCATCGTTACAATCGCTGCGGCTGTCGCCGTTTCGCGCTTGATCACGTCGCCAATGTTACGAATTTCGATTGTCGCATTAATCGGCATTCGCGCGCTAAGCGTTGAACCACCACCTGCAGCAAAGGAGATTGTCCCACGTCTGATTTCGCCCACAAGGTCGCATCCAAAACGCGGCGTCTTGAACAGGTTTTGTTTTAGTATGCGAACGGTCTCGCGCGGCACACAATCATCGACCCGTTCATTGATCGACACAAGCTTTCGCGGAACATCCCTTTCGAGTCCTAACCGGATCGCGTTCATTGGCAGCGAGACCGTGCTCACAACCACGGATTCCTGTTGCTCGTAGGTAGCCTTGGTTTCCAGCCTAGCGGGCACAGGGTAGCCTTCGATCCGAATATGGAACCAGACGAAGTAGACTGTCAATGCTGCTACGAGCGCGACCAACACAATCAGTCCGGCAAGAACTTTGCGAGCAATGCTCATGCCGCAAGCCAATCACGTGGTGAGCCCAATGGTTTTCTATTCGCCCCCATGGCGGCACAACTTACCCACGGAATGACATCGAAACAAACAAAACGAGGCAAACTGCAATGAGCATCCCTCCCACAAGGTTTTCAGGGCCGCCTTTCGGCGAACACGGATAGATTGATGGTGACATAAAGTGGCACCGTGATGGCGGTTCTAGGCCAACGGTTCACGCTGCTGAGATGAAGCTTTCCAATCTGCGACTAAGTGCTAAGGTTAGTGTGAAATTTAGCGGGAGGTTTGGTTGCGATTCAAGCTTGGATTATTGTGTGGAGCACTCGCTTGCGCAGCTCTTGCCCCTGCTCAAGCGCAAGACAGGCAATCTCGTTATGAGTACTGCCATCAAAGAGCGGTGCAGTTCTCTGGATATAACGGCCGTGTTCCAAACAAATATCTGCCAGGAGGCGCATTGGAAGGTGCGGCCAAAGGGTCAGGCATCGCGGCATTGGGCGGGTTACTTGCGGGGAAGAACAAAAAAGAACGCAAGAAAGCCGAGCGCCGTGGCGCAATTATCGGTGGTATTGTCGGTGCGATCAAGCGAGGCGAAGCCAAGAAGGAAGAGCGGCGCAAAGCCCGGATCTATAGACTTGAACTCGATGCTTGCATGGGCGCGTCGATACAGGAGCTTGCAGAATGAAGATAATGCAGAAATTTGGCGTCAGTTTCGCGGCCATTGCTATGGCATTCGCTCCGGTGCATGCTCAAGAGACTGACGAGAACGGTCTGGAGTCCGAAGTTAATGATTTCGGCCTGGAATCCGATGATCCGTTAGACCTTGATGCACTGCTGTGCTGGGATCTTACGACTTTGAGCGAAGACGATAGAGGCTTCGCAATGGTGCTGCTCTTTGGATATGCGAAAGGCCTGAAGGCTGACGCGAATGTGTCGCCGCGCGAAGTGCAAGTTGCGGTGGTCAATACGATGCTCGAATGCGTCGACAAGCCCGATGCGAAAGCACTAGAAGTGCTGAAGAAGCATATTCTCGACTAAAGCAGATCGGCGCTCGTTAAGAGCTGGCTGGCAAAGAGTGCGGCGAAAGTTACGCCAGCACTAGCCAGGGCCACAACGAACCTCTTCCGCTTGCTTTCACGCAACTCCGAAACCTGCATGAGCTCGTGCGCGATCTCGTCCACAGGGTCACAGCCCTCGACAGCTTCGATCAATTGCTGTGCTGAACCGTATCGCTCCGGATGCAGATAGAAGATATGCTTCCGGCCATCGTTAGTTTCAGACTGGGTCGATTTCCTGACCGGGTAAAGAACATAGCCGAAGAACGTGATCGGCAAAATCACTAGAAACCAGGCAGCAACAATGGTCACTGCGCTGCCGCCGCCTGGTTCTGATGCTAACCGACCAATGTCACCGATGACATTCAATGCGAATATATAACCCACACCGACGATCTGCGCCTTGGTGTCATACGCTCGCACGGACACTTGCGCCTCATCGAGGCTGTCTTTCAGAAGCGCGAATGTCTCATCTTTTGAACTCATCTTGGCGACCTTAGCTTGGTGGGAAGCCGACCAGAATGGCAGCTACAGCCTCAGACGTTGTATTGGCCTCTCCACGAAGCTCCTCCCTCGAGAGATTGCGTGTTCCCGCCCCGTGCCAGACGGGAGACTTCCGACCAACATCGAACACATCAATTGCCAATGTGCCCTCAGTGTATTCTCGAACCTGGGTTCGCGTGGGTCTAAATGTTCCATAGACGGGCCAGTAACCAGCGCCCCACTCCCAATTCAGTCTGTTTTGCCAGAATGGATCAGCCACTTGTACTACACTTACATCATCGCGGGTCCCGATGGTGAAAGAGACTGCGAAATTTGCTTCTTCCACGTTTGTGGTGAACCGGTAGCCCTTCTGAGCGAGTTCCGCCTTTATCGCTTCAGCCACCTGAGACTGGACGGTAGAAGGAACCAAACGATCCCCAAAGACAGACATTGGTCGTTCACCAGCCCAAGCGAAAGTCGAGTACTGTGTGAAATCCTGGGTAGGATCGCTGTCGTAAGAAATCCTTCCGGTGGTTGCGCATCCACTCACGGCGAGTGACGCAGCTACGGCTAAAACGGCAATCAATTTCATCGGATTTCCTTCGCTTAAGTGAGTGGCAGTCAAAGTGAGGTGAAGAACTGAATCAGGAATGCGTTGGCGACATCGACAAAGAATGCCCCAACCAATGGTACGATAATAAAGGCAGTTGGCGATGGTCCATGCGTCTTTGTGACAGCGGACATGTTTGCAATGGCAGTCGGTGTCGCACCTAGGCAGAACCCCGCAAAACCTGCGCTCAGGACAGCGGCGAAATAGTTACGCCCCATGACCGGGAAGACTACAAACAGGATGAAGGCGACCGCCACCACAACTTGCGCAGCGAGCAGGCCGAATAGCGGGCTAGGCAAGACCAGCGACCTCCCATAGCTTCATCCCCATCAAGGACATGGCGATAAACAATCCAAGGGAGAAATCGGATATGAGGGCAAGCGCTTTAGAGCCAGTGGGCCATTGCACCTTCTTGAAAATCACCGGGATCGTATTGGTCATGAGGATCGCGACCATCATACAAGAGACAAACAGTGGCAGTTTCAGTCCAAGCTCTTGGGTAACTTCGTTGAGCACATAACCGAGGATCATCGCGACATGGATGATCAGGATCGCGCCCATAAGATTGATATGAGTTATCGACGTCGTATCCTGCTTGCCCCGCTCTATGCCGACTAAGAGATCACTATCGCTCTCAGATTTGAGGTTGTGCCGCGTTAGAAGGAACTTGGCGATTGGGCCGCCTATGACGCTGGCAATCACTAGACCAATTGTCGCTGCTGCAACGCCAATCTCCAGCGCGTTGGTGACACCTTGCTCGCTCGCGATAGTCGGAGCCCAAGCGATCGCGGTTCCATGCCCTCCCGCCAGCGAAGCTGAACCGACAAGTATTCCAACTCCGCTCGGCTGGCCCATGGCGCTTGCGGCAAGATACCCAACCCCGTCTTGGATCGCGAGATATGTGAGCGTGAGA
The DNA here is from genome assembly GCF_057364945.1 of Erythrobacter sp. SN6-5. Lineage (NCBI taxonomy): Bacteria > Pseudomonadati > Pseudomonadota > Alphaproteobacteria > Sphingomonadales > Erythrobacteraceae > Erythrobacter > Erythrobacter sp. SN6-5. Next base: position 266,308 of record NZ_CP200282.1, on the reverse strand, counting down.
AGCAACAGAATCACAAGCGGTTTACCGCTCAGCCATAAGCTGACTGAAGCGAGCGTTGATGCCAATCGTCGTGAAGAAATAGATCAGAAAGATATCACGGGCATAGAGGTCGAACTCCACTTCAAGCCCGAACACAGAATAGGCCAACAACCCAATAGCTGAGGCGACAATCCCTCCGGTTACTGGCTCTGGGATGTTATAGCGTTGTAGAAATCCGATCCGGTCGGTGATCTTGATCCCAACAAACAAGACGATAATCCCGACCGTCAACGTGACGAAATTGTCTAGTTGCAGGAGATTTGCGCCATTGAACTCCATAAGCGCCTACTCGCTTGTTTCAGATTGAGCCGACGAACCACGCCAGTCTCCGCCCAGCGCGAGACTTAGCTCGACGTATTGATTGAGCTGGGCTCGTTTGATTGCGAGCAAGCTGCTCTCTGCACCGAAAACTCGCTGCTGAATGCTCAGCACGTCGATCAAATCGATCTCACCTTCGCCGTACTGGAGATTGGAGAGGCGAAGCGCGTTGCGTGATTGGGCAGCCGCGTTCTCCAATGCCGCTCGGCGATCCCGCAGGTATACCCCACGATCCAGCGCGGACTCCACCTCATTGAATGCGTTGATGGCCGTGTCGGCGTAGATAGCCACGCTTGCATCGACATCCGCATCAGCCGCGTCAATGGCGGCATCCAGCGCGCCGCCCTGAAAGATCGGAGCGAGAATATTGCTCGCAAGCGTCCAGGCAATGTTTGCAGGATCGAGCACATTTTCAAGTTCTGAAGAGACCCCTCCAACAGAACCAGATAGGGACAGGCTAGGAAGCTTGGCAGCGCGGGCCTGAGAGCGAGAATTGAGCGTCGCAGCAATGGTGCGTTCTGCGGCAATCACATCGGGGCGACGTTCAAGCAATTCTGATGGCAAGCCTGCGCCTGGAGGAGCAGGCTGGATGGGTAATGTTTGTGACGTGCTCAGCAGGCCGCTGGGGTAGCGCCCGACGAGAGCTTCAAGCGCTCGAAGCGCCTCAATCTCTCCGTTCTTCGCAGCGGCGAGGCTGTCTCTTGCCGATTCCAGATCTGCTTCCGCCAATGAAACATCATAGGCTGAGGCAAAACCATAACGGTACCGCAGTCCTACGATGCGGAATATCTCAGTTAGCGCGTCGGTTACGCTGCGCGCGACCGTGACTTGCTCGCGAGCCTCGATAGCTAGGAAATAGCTGCGCGCGACCGCGCCTGCTATTGAGTATTGCGCGAAGAGATAATCAGCCTCTGCCGCTTCAGCGCTGGCAATGGCTGCCGCCTGTCCTGCCTCAATACGGTTCCAGATGTCGACTTCGTAGGAGATTTGAATGCCAGCGTCGAAAGTCGTCGTATCGCCGGGGCCGTCGATAATCTCTGTACGGGAAGCGCCCGCAGAAGCACCAACCGCTGGCAAGAGCGGCGCTCCGGCCTGACGCGCCAATGCCCACGATCTGCGCACATTGGCAGCTGCGGCTCGCAAGTTGCGATTGTTGCGCTGCGCCTCCGCCACCAATTCTTCCAGAACTGGATCGTCGAACGCGGCAATCCAGCCGACATTGACTTCGCCCAGCCTTTCACGCGCTGAGGTCCATTGCGAAGGCACTTGCGGCACACTCTCGACAGCGCGCTGTTCTGCCTCTGCGTCATTGATAGGGCCAACCGAAGCGCAGGATGCGAGCAAGGCGCTTAAGGCCGCCATAAGAGCTATTCTGCTGACCATTTTGCTCATGCGGTCGCTCCTTCGGCTGGAGCGTCTTGGGGCTGCGCGGTCTCATCTGAGGTGATGCCAAAGAACTTTGCGTAGAAGACCGGAATGATCACAAGCGTGAGGATGGTCGCGAATGTCAGGCCAAACACCAGCACGACCGCCATCGATTTGAAGAAGGCGTCTAAGAACAGTGGAATGACACCGAGAACAGTCGTGAGCGATCCCATCATAACCGGTCGAACGCGACTCGCAGCGGAGTCGAGCACAGCATCATAGCGCGGCTTACCCTCGCGTATTTCGAGGTCCATCTGATCAACCAGAACGATGGCGTTTTTGATGAGTAGGCCAGACAGCGAAAGAAGGCCAAGAATAGCCATGAACTCCATTGCAGTGTCGGTCAGGAGTAGCCCGATCACCACCCCAATCAAAGCGAGCGGGACCGTCAGCCAAATGATCAGCGGCTGTTTCAGCGCGTTGAAGAGAACCACAACCACCAGCACCATAGCGAGGAAGCCCATTGGAAGCGTGCTGGCAAGGCTCTCATTGGCTTCTGCGCTGTCACCAAACTCGCCGTTCCATTTGAGCTGGTATCCTTCGGGAAGCGCTATTTCCTCAATCTGCGGGCGGAGCCGCTCAAAAAGGGTCGAGGCCAGTTCACCAGGCAAAGGATCGGTCTGGGCATTGATGGTCCAAACACGGTCCACCCGGCGCAGTTTCGCATTCTGCCACTTTGTCTCAAATCCATCGACGACTTCGAGGATTGGCACCGAACGGCCAGTGGTTTGACTGATGATCTGCACGCCGCGCAAAGATGCCTCATCCAGCCGCTCACGCGCCGGTGCGCGGGAGATGATCCGGATCAATTGGTCACCTTCACGGTAAACCCCAACGTCGTGGCCCGAGAAGTTCGTTCTTAGGGCGCTAGCGAGGTCTTCGCGGGAAATGCCCAGCCTGCGCCCGCTATCCGCATCGTAGACGACTTCGACGACGCTAACCGGCTGCCGCCAGTCATCCTTGATCGAGATGGCGCGGCCATCGGCCGCCATGACGGCCTTGGCCTTATCGGCGAGCTCACGCAGCACTGCAGGCTCTGGCCCTGAGAATTCGACCTCAATCTTTGAGCCGCCACCGGGGCCCAACTGGAATTGCCAAACTTTCGCCTGAGCATTCGGAAAATTGGCGTCGATGTGCTGTTGGATTTGAGGCAGTAGACCAGCAATCGCATCGTAGCTCGCTGTCTTGATAAGAAACTGCCCATAGGCTGTGCTCGGGGACTCAGGGGCGTAAACCAGCATGTAACGCAGCGTGCCTTGCCCCACCAGCGTCTGAACCCCTTCGATGTCGTCAAGGCCGGAGATAAAGCCCTCCAGCTCTCGCATATTTGCGTTCGTCACCGAGATGTCTGTGCCTTCAGGCATCGAAAAATCGACCACTATTTGTGGGCTGGTGGACGGCGGGAAAAAGCCAGATTTGACGAAGTTAAACCCTAATATTGCCAGCACAAACATCGCAACCACGCCAAGGATTGCGAGGTTCGATTTCGCCAAAACTTGCTTCATCATGGAACGATAGCGAGTGAAGAAAGGGTGCTCAGGCTTCTCCTCAGCGGGACCATCGCTTTCCTCAAACAGCAGATCAGCAAAGAGCGGCACAATGGTGATCGCAAACACCCAGCTGAACAGCAATGAAATCATCACCACCCAGAACAAATCACCCGTAAACTCTGCCGTCGATCCAGGGGCAAAACCAATCGGAGCAAAGGCAATAATGCCGACAAGAGTGCCGCCAAGAAGTGGCCATTTTGTGCGCGCCACAATCTCCTTAGCAATATCGAGTTTCTTGCGGCCCTGCTGCGTGCCAACCAAGATACCCTCAGTCACAACAATCGCATTGTCGACCAGCATGCCCAGAGCGATGATCAAAGCTCCGAGCGAAATGCGGTGCATCGGAATGCCCCAGAAGAACATCACTGCAAGCGTGGCAGCAATGGTGACGACCAGGGTCGCCCCAATGATCAGGGCTGAACGCAGCCCCATGAAGAAGAACAAGGTAACCAGTACAATCACGAGAGCGGCAATCACATTGATCGCGAAGTTTGAGACAGCCTCTGTCGTGATCTTACCCTGGTGGTAAAACTCATGAACCTCGATGCCGATTGGACGCAGCGGTTTGGTTTCCTCCAGTTTCGCATCAATTGCCTCGCCCATCTTTGAGACGTTGGCCCCAGAGACATTCGAAACACCAATTGCGATTGCGGGCTTGCCATTCCAGCGGACCAAATTGGCCGGTGGATCAATGTAATCCCGAGTGACAGTCGCAACATCACGCAAGGTCACAAGTTGGCCTGAGGTTGCGGTCGAGATCACCAGATTGCGGATGGCATCTACAGAGCCGATTTCACCGGTGATCTGAAAGGTCATGCGGCGGTCGCCAAACTGAACATCGCCAGCCGGTACGACCGAGTTTTGCTGAGCTAAATCGCCGTAGATCTGTTCGACAGAAAGACCCAGTGCATTGGCTCTTTCACGCGAGACCTCGACATAGATTGCCTCCTGTTGCGCGCCAAACAACTGAACCTTCGCAACGTCCTCGACCTCGAGCAACTCGGTTCTAAGGGAGCGCACATATTCGTATGTCTCAGCGGGCGAGTACCCTTCGCCTGTTACCAAGTATGACAGGCCGTAAACGTCGCCAAAATCATCGGCGACATAGGGCGTGCTGGCACCGGGCGGCAATTGGCCAGTGGCATCGTTCACTTTGTTGCGAAGTTTGGTCCAGATAAGCTGGAGGTCATCTTTTGTCGGAGAGGCACTGTAGAGAATATCAACGCTGATCTCAGAGCGCCCCGCCGAAGAAACGGAGCGGACTTCATCCACTTCACCCAATTGCTGGATCGCGCTTTCCAGCGTTTCTGTGACCTCGTTCGCTACCTCTTCGGGCGTAGCGCCGGGATATTGAGTGACCACTTGAGCGGTGCGGATCGTGAACTCAGGGTCTTCGAAGCGAGCAATGTTCTGATAGCTATACCAACCACCTGACATCACCAGCGTGATGATAATGAAAAGGATCAAGCGGTTCTTGATCGAGAATTCGGCGGCACCCATTGCGCTCGCCCTCAACCTTCATAGGGACGAATCTTCATCCCCTCGTGGAGATAAGCTGCACCTGCGCCGACTATGGTCTCTCCTGGCTTTAGACCAGCCGTAATTGGCACCTCTGCACCAGTACCCTCTCCGACCGTAACCTTGCGCTTTGAAACCGTCATGGTCTTGCGATCCACCACCCACACGAAGCGCGCCTTCCCATCGGACAGGATTGCACCAACAGGTAAGCTCACGCCATCACCCTGCAATTCGTTTGCCAAGAGGTCGCGGCTCACAAACACAGTTCCGGTCATTCCAGGAAGGACCGTCACGCCAGTAGGTGGGTCGAACGCGAATTTTACGGTAAAGGTTTGGGACTGAGTATCGGCCTGCGTTCGAGCCGAAAGGAAACGGCCTGGTATCTGAACATCAGGCGCGCCGGACAAGACCACGTATTCGTCTGTTGGCGCGCGATTTGCGAAGCGAGGAACCAGGCTTGCCGGTACGCTCACTACGGCTTCTGCTGCGCCGGTCGATTGTAGTTTCACAATGTCCTGCTGTGCGCTCACATTTTCAAACCGAACTGCAAGTTTTTCTGCAACGATTCCGCTAAACGGTGCGCGAAGGACCGTGTCGGCAAGATCTTTCTTAGCGCTGTCGAGCGTGGCGGCTGCAACATCGCGCTGCGCCCTTCGTTGTTGGACAACGATAGCGGCGATTGCATCCTCTTTGAGAAGCGCGCTTGCGCTGTCAAACTCACCTTGTGCGGTCGCAAACTGCGCCTGCGCAGAATTGACCGCATTTTGGTATCGGCGCTGCGACAGCCGCGCGATAGGCTGTCCCTTACGCACAAATTGGCCTTCGGAAACCGGAAAGGCTTCGAGCAATCCGCCAACCTGGAACGTAAGGGTTGAGGAACTTCGAGCTTCAACGATAGCCGGAAAGCTCACGTCAAGCCGTTCATCGGCGGCTTCGACGGTTAGCAACTTCGCAGGCCTTACGATCTCAGGATCATCGACATCACCGCCTGAGCAGCCCGCAAGCGCAGCCAGCAAGGCAATCGCACCCAACTTCCACCGAGCATATCCCACCAAGTAGCTCCCCTTGAACGAAAAGAATCGACTAAAGTCGTGCGCCTCGACACAAGTGCTGCAGCAATTTACGTGGGTAAGCAACCGTCAGTCACTGAGGCAAACGCGAAATATGGTCATCCAATTGCTCGTCGGTGCTAGCATCGTTTGCATCAGCATTTTTGTAACGGTCGGCTTTATAGCCGCGGCCACTATGGCTCTCACACGGCTGGGGGACTGGATGGTCGCTGGTCATCGGCTCTTAAAGCTGATGGTATCGCTTTCAGCCGTCGTACTATGGATGCTCGGTGCGCTTACTGTCTCAGTCTGGATTTGGTCAGGCGCGTTTATGGTCCTTGGTCAATTCGACACCATGGAAGAGGCTGTCTATTTCTCCGTCGTGTCGTTCACCACACTCGGCTTTGGGGATGTGGTTATAGGCAAAGACTGGCGTCTTCTCTCCGGAATTATCGCAGCCAACGGGCTTATTCTGTTTAGCCTAGTCACAGCGTTCTTGATCGAGTTCATTGTCCAGCTGAGAGCCGGACAGACCAAAGTGTCTTCATGATCAAGCCACGAGTAATTGTCGCCGAACGACATTTGGCTTGGCTTCGATCTATAGCAAAACCAGCTTCGCTAACCTGAGAGATCAAGTCGGTTTCGCGACTGCCAACCGGGAACTTAACTTTGACCCGTCGATCAAACTTCCTCTCGCCTTCTGCAAAAGAGGAAGGCAGTCCTCTGCACAACTCCGGTATTCGTGGATATGGCCAGCGCATGCCAATGTGATTGCAGTTTTTCGCGATGTCAGCAACTGGGTCGTGACCAGCCGGTCCGCTTATGGCTGTTAGCTCGACAGAGCTGATGGACTGCTTACAGGACTGCGGCTGGATCATGATCCAGTCCGCTCTTTGGGAGTGAAAGCGGACATTGGCATTTCGTGATGATAAGTCGCTCACCGTGTCTAGGTTAAACGAACTTTCAGAAAAAGGTGGTGTGTTCGACTATCTCTCTTTGACATGAATTGAGTGGTGATTAGTCTTCCAATCGCAGGAGGATCACATGTCAGCTTCGCTTGATTTCACATATCAATATGCATTCCCATCGGGATTGGCGGCAAACGATCACGGTAGGCCTCAGCTTTCTTTGGCGACATGCGATGCTGACCACGCAAAGCCGCACTTCTTCGACGGCAAGTTGCGCCAGCCCAGAATAACCGGCGAGTTGCTCTATGTGCTGAGCGAAGTTGTCGGCACGCATTTCTTTCTACCTATCCCGCCCAATCTCGACCCGGTGCTGACCAGCAACGAAAACTTGCTTCGGCTAGAAGGTTTCAGCGGGTGCTGCGGGGTCTACGCGCGCGTCGACTTGCCTGAAGGCGTGTTCGAAGGTGATTGCCACGGACGCGGTACGACCAACGTCGATTTCAATACCGACATGCGGAATGCGCTGTTGCGACTGCGCGATGATGAGCAAGTTGAGTTTGCGGTTGGCGCTCATGAAGTTGTGCTCTCCAAAGGCAATGAGCGCACGGTAGAGAAAAAGGTGAAGTTGCCGTTGCGCTGGATTAAGGGGTTCAGCGAGGTGCAGGCCTATTTGCCGCGGCTCGACCTCAAGATGGAGGTGCCTGCTGCTGATGCCCTGCGCTTCCTGCGCTCGCTCCCGAAGGCTAGCGGGCCCAAGCGCCCAACCTATGCGATCTCCTCAGGACGCTCGATCCGGGCAAGCCAGCGCGAGCAACGCGGGGCGGTGCCCATTCTAGGGACGCATCGTGTGAAAGTGATTGAACCGCTTCTATTGCGGGCCAAAACCTTGAAGGTGTGGGCTGACGATTCCAGCGGAGCGAGCGCGTGGGAGGTTTGCTATGAGCAAGGCTCGTTCTTCCTCCTTATCAGCCCCGAGGTCTATCGTGGCTTTTCTGGGGAAGGGCAGGTGCTCTCAGCGCTTGCGAACCCGCCAGAAGAGGCCGTGATTGCGGAGGTTAGAGCTGGCCTTAAATGGCAATCGGAAGTCGATCCCGAAGGCCTTGCCGCGCACTTGGGTGTCACACCACACGACGTCAAGGGCGCGCTCGCTGTGCTCGGCAGCCGAGGTCTTGCAGGTTATGATGCGGGCGGTGCGCATTACTTCCATCGCGAGTTACCCTTTGATCTTGGCAAGGTCGAGGCAATGCAGCCTCGCCTTATCAATGCGCGCAAACTGATTGATGCAGGCAAAGTCAAATGCCTGGCAGAGAATGATGAGGAAGGCAGCGCGATCTTCGAGGTCGCAGGTACCGGCACCATGCACCGTGTCCGCTTTGGCCCGGATCGTGAGGCCTGCACCTGTCCTTGGTTCAGCAAGTATCAGGGGCAGCGCGGCCCATGCAAACATATCCTTGCCGCCTCATTGTTGGACGAGGAAATCAGTAAAAATGGGGCTGCACAATGAACCCCGAGCAATTGGAAAACCTGATCCTTTCTGGCGATGACCCGCGCGACATTCCTCGAGCTTTCGCCGGGATGCCCGAAGCCGATCGCGCCAAACTTTCAACCACCGCGCAAAAGCTCTTCTCTCAACTCAATCGTGGCAAGGTGAATGCGGGCGCTTCGGAGGCGCTGAAACTTGCCGTGAAAAAGAAAGACAAAATGGGGTATGGCCCCTGGAACCGTGAAGAGACCAAACGCGCCGCGTTGGCGATCTACGCCTGCGGTCCGCTCTCCGCAGCCAAGAAGCAAGACTACTACACCTACCCCGACCAACGGGACGCCATTTTGGGCGACCGCAAGCCAGATTGGTTGAACGACTGGATCGAGCACGAGCTCGAAAAGGAATGGACCCATCTCGAATTCGCGACCATTCGCCGATGGATCAAAAACGGTGCCTGTGAAAAGCCCAAAGCCGATGGCTATTATCGCATGTTCGCTGGTCATTTGATGCGCACTGGATTTTACGGCCCTCGAAGGGATGAGTGTGTCCCTCCAATTACACAACAGTTGCTCGACGAACCAGACATGCTGGACGATATCGAAGGCCTCTTTCGAGCGGAGACTAACGCCTTCAACACCAACTCGTGGCTACAAAAAGGCGCAGGTGACGATTGGGAAAGCTGGAGTGCCGCGCTCAAGAGGCTCTCTGATGAAGGGCACTACAGTCGGGAAAAATTGCTCGATCTCGCGCTGTCCGGCTTGCGAGCTGATATCAAACAAAACCAGCTGTCTGGCTATTCCAAGTTCTTCAAGAGCCTGAGTCCGACCAAAGACGAACTGCTCTTTCGCCAGTCGGGTTTGATCGACCTGCTCTGCCATAAGGTTGGCCATGTGCAGAAATTTGCGGTCGATATGCTCACTAAGGTCGAAGGATTTGGTGAACTCGATACCACCCTTGCAATTCGTGAGCTGAACGCGATTTTCGCGCATCCCGCAAAGGGAACAGCGATCTCTGCGCTCAAGTTGCTTGAGAGAATCATCAAACGCTGCGGCAAAGCAGGCGCGATCGATCCGGCGGCTCTCGGGGGCGTGAGCGAAGCATTGCGGCACGAAAACTCGGATGTGCAGGAAAAGGCTATCGCGTTGCTAGACGCCAATTCCGCTGTGTTGGACCAGGCGCATTGGGAGAGCATCAACGCGGCTTCGAGCTTTGTTCTTGCGAGCAACCAGAGACAGTTTGCAGCGCTCTTGGCAAAGTCCGGTCTTGAACCGGTAAAGCCAGAAGCTGCCTCCCTTACACCAGTATCCTATCAGGCGCTGAGCGCGGACATCCTTTCAGCCAAAGTTCTGTTCGACGAGGACCGCATCGAACCTATTGCTACGCTGAGCGAGTTGATCGACGCTGCCTTTCATGCGGTCGAAGTGGTCGATAGCGCGGATGAGATCGAGCGGATTGTGGACGCGATCAGTCGATTTGCCGACCAGCGCCCGGATGATTTCGACCAGCGTGTCGCACCATTGATCCATAGGATAAGCCAAGGTGTGCCAAGTCAGAACGGGATAGGGTCAGCACCTCCCGGTGTTGGCGAGAATCTGCGCGCGCTGATCTATTCCTGGGCAAAAGGTAGCGAGCACCCAGCGAACAGCAACGACATCCCCTACTACTCTCGTGAGAACGTCTTCATTCCAATGATCGCGCATTTGCGAGAGATTTCGGTGAGTGTCGGGAACCGGGTACCAAAGCAACTCCTTTGCACGCCAACCCATCGTGGTGGTTGGATCGACCCGCTGGACTGGGTGGAACGTCTTCAAATGGCGTCAGAGGATCCAGAGTTACCCGGTTCGATCGATTTTCACCGATCGCTCCTTCGGCTTGCAATTGACAATCGCGAAGAGGCCTTAGGTAAAATTGCAACCGTGCCCGGCGATACAGGCAGGATTGCGCGCTTTGCGCTTGGCGGCGATGAGCATCCAGAAATGAATGACGCAGTCCATTATCCTGCCTGGATTTGCGCCGCCCGTGCGCATGATCCTTCTCGCAATTGGAGCGAGGAGTTCGCGAGCATGCGCGTGCTGGATGATTGGCCAGGGAGTGTCAGGCCAGCGCGATACGAATGGTCGACATCCCACAAGGCTGAGAGCTATCAGAACATGCGCTGGAAGGTACCATCGCTCCAGTTTTCGGTGTCGGCGGCAGAAGGACCGCAAAGCATAGGGTCGAAAAAGGGGAAGCTGTTCTCTCTCGGTTTTGGCAAGTCTAAGCTGAGACCAGTCCCGGACTGGAGAGACATTCCAACCGCCGCAGCCAATCAACATGCCAAGCCGCGCCATTTCTGGTCATCTGAGCTCAATTGCGTATGGGTCTCGCAATTGCTTCCCTTTGTTTGGCCACTCGATGCAACCGCCGCCTATTTCCGTGCGACGCAAGCGCTAATGGCACGAATCGATGAGGATTCGAGCAATTGGTCGCCCACTTATGGTCTTTTTGATGCGCTGTTCGTGAAAGGTCGCCCTTGGGGGGAAGGAGGGCATCTGATGCTCGCTCTCGGCCTTGTTGGGAAGGATGCTGACGCGAAAGGCCTTGCGATCGACGCGATGATCGAAGGGATTGACAACTGCACCTTCGACCCGGTTGAGTTTGGCGAAGTTATGACCAAGCTTGCGGACGGCGAGTGGATCAAATTCAATCGAGTGGGCGCGAGCCTTACGCAGGTCGGGCAAGCCTCGCCCTTGCATGCTTTGGCAATCAGCCAAACCCTTCAGCATTGGCTTTCGGGCTTCGACTTTACGCAGCGCAACGCTTTTTACCTGCTCGAAAGCTTGAGTGAAACGCAGGCTGTGAGCGGCCTCCCGCTCTCGCAGCCGATGCGCTCCAACTTGGAAAAACTTAGTGGAAAGAACAAAGCTGCCAAGCTGGCGAAGGAACTATTGGAAAGTTCAGCTTAAGCTTCTTCCTACATCCATTCGCAAGGCCGGGTGAGGGTTTCGTCCGTTACTGGGTCGTTTGCGAACTGTCGGCTTTTGGCGATCAAACCGAGTAAACTGATAGACAGCTAGTGAGCCGCAGCCCGCGCCTAGCAGCTCGTCTCCCTATGGGGGTGGGAGCAGACGTTAGCTCGCGTAGACTGTTTGTTGCTCAGTCTATGCTGCGAATAGCAGCGTAAGGAACCACGCTATCCGCTTGACCCCTGTCTCTGGTTGCTATTGACGTAAGTGTGGGTCGCAAATCAGGGTTGCAGTAAGCCATGACGCTTGAGATTCAGACATTCGGACCGTTTGAGATCCGGCGCGGTGAAGCGCTTCTCGAGCTTCCATCTTCCCGCAAATCCCGCGCCCTGCTCGCTTATCTCGCGATCACAGGCAAGCGGCATTCGCGGCGCGATCTGTGTGAGCTGTTCTGGGACAACACCGATGATCCCCTGGCCGGGCTTCGCTGGTCGCTTTCAAAACTCAGAACACTGGTGAACGCTGACGGGTATGAACCGGTCAATTCTAATCGAGATACGATCTGGTTCGACAGCAGCCAAGCGCTGTTTGACAGAGACAAGCTGAACGACCTCGCCAATTGCGGCTACCAGACCGAAAAAGAAGCGGACGAGGTTTGGAAGGCAATGTCTGGGCTGCCGCTGGTTGATTGCGAGTTGCCCAATCAATCTGAATTTATGACTTGGCTTGAGGGCTACCGGCAGGATTACGTGGGATTGCGCGCCAGCGTGGCCAAACGTTTTGCAAGGGAAGATGAACTGCCCTGGCAAACGCGGGACAAATGGGCTGAGCGTTGGATGCGGCAGACGCCTTATTCGCGCGGGGCGGCCCACACTGCATTTGAAACCAAATACCATGCTGCTGGCCGCGCGGCTGCAACTGGACTGGCTTAGCCATCTGCGCAAGACCTTTGGCGAAGCAGGTATCGAACCGCCCGTCTTTGAGATCGAGCAGGAGGCCGACAAAGCACTCACCACACCGCGCGATTTGCTCGCGCCTGAAGAGCAGCAAATCCGTTTCGTTGATAGCGGTGACGGTGTCTCGATCGCCTGGGCCAGTGTCGGCGATGCGGCCAATCCGCCGTTGGTAAAGGCGGCCAATTGGCTGAACCATCTGGAGCTTGATTGGGATGCCCCGGTGTGGAGCCCTCTATTCAAAGAGTTATCCAGGTCGCACAATTTCGTCCGTTATGATGAGCGTGGATGCGGCCTATCCGATTGGGATGCCGACGAGATCACGTTCGACAAATTTGTTGAAGACTTAGAATGCGTCGTAGATGCGGCTGGGCTGGAGCGCTTCCCATTGCTGGGCATCAGCCAAGGGGCTGCCGTGTCGATCCGCTATGCCGCGCTGTACCCAGAGCGGGTTTCTCAGCTGATCCTGTTCGGTGCCTATGATCAAGGGTGGCGATTTGACGCGACCCCCGATCAAGTGCGGGAACGCGAGGCCGTGATGGTTCTGACCGAAACTGGATGGGGCATGGACAATCCGGCCTACCGCCACGTTTTCTCGCGCACCTTTATGCCTGATGCGAGCCCGGAAGAACTCGACTGGTTTGATGAGTTTCAACGCCTCACCACATCGGCAGAAAATGCCGTGCGGTTTCTGGAGGCGTTCTCAACCATCGATGTGCGGGATGACTTGGCAAAAGTGCAATGCCCGACGTTGGTGGTTCACAGCCGCGGGGATATGCGCATCCCGTTTGCGACAGGGCGCTCCATCGCATCGCGGATTCCGGGTGCGCAGCTGGCCAGCGTTGAGAGCCAGAATCACCTGTTATTGGGCCGAGAACCGGCTTCGACCCGATTCGTTGAACTGGTCCAAGATTTCCTGAAATCTGGCTGAAAATCCGAAAAAGGTCGTTTTCTCGCAAGAAAAGTGGATCAAAGCGCAAATTACAACGGTCTTACCACGCTTTTTACAACGCTCATTACAACGGTCGCCTGTCATCACGTCCTGCGAAGACGAGGCGCCCTGCCGGTGAGGTGTGGCTGATTGGTCATCGTACGACCCTTCCAATTGGTCACACCTCATTGGGCCGCTGCTTTCAGGGCAGCAAAGCGCCTCGTCTGTTTTGTGAAAAACATCAAGACAGGGACACCAAACATGAAAAAGACACTTTTGCTTTCGACTGCCGCCACAGCAACTTTGGCTTCGCTGACTTTCCAACCCGACCCCGCGCAGGCCGAAACCTGCCTGCTCGACACCAATGGTGATGGCAATGCCGATACAAATGTCGATACCACTGGCGATGCCACCGACGACAATGGTGATGATGACACGCTCGCTTGCGGAGTAGGCGCCGATGCATCGTCACTCAGGGGAACAGCGATTGGCGCAGACTCAGTTTCCACTGGGGGAAATTCAACGGCAGTTGGCACTATCAGCCGAGCTACAAGTGTACAAACCACTGCAGTAGGCGTTTCGGCAAACGCGAGCGGCGACAATTCGAATGCATTCGGCGTTAACAGCGTCGCCTCTGGGTCTGGTTCTACGGCAATTGGCGTGGCTACGAACGCTACGCAGAATGGTGCAACCGCCATTGGCGGCAACAGCAACGACGCAGACGCTCTGGGCGCGCAAGCCACTGATATTAATGCGACAGCCATTGGTTCGGACGCTGTTGCGAGCATGTTCGGCACCACGGCGGTCGGAAGCCGAGCGAACGCCCGTGGAGATATTTCGACTGCAGTCGGCTCGGGCGCGACGGCCAGCGGTGATGGTGCAACCGCTGTTGGCGAAAACGCTCAGGCGACCGGAAATGAATCGGTTGCTCTCGGCTCAGAATCCGATGCCAGTGGATTCGGCTCTATCGCAATTGGCGATCTCGCCTTCGCAGATTCTTCTTTAAGCACCGCAATTGGCATAGAGGCTGCTGCGACTGCAAACTCCGCGGTAGCGCTTGGTAATAACACCAATGCGAGCGGTGTTGGCTCAATCGCAATCGGCGGCGACGAGAACGGCGAAGGCGGCACGGGCGCGCAGGCAACCGGCCGTGCGGCGGTCGCGCTGGGTGCGGATGCCAATGCTTTGTCAGACGATTCAATTGCAATTGGTCGCACTGCAAGCACAACCTCAGGAGGAGCGATTGCTATCGGGCATGACGCATCCGCAGAAGGCTCGGCAGCCGTAGCGCTCGGCGAGGACTCATCTGCTTCCGGGACATTTGCGACAAGTGTCGGTTTGATCAGCAGCGCGACCGGGGACGGAGCATCTGCCTTTGGCGCGGGAGCCGATGCAACCGGCGGAACCTCTGTGGCAGTTGGATTCAGTTCAGCCGCCAGCGCAACGGGCGCCACCGCTATTGGCGGCAACTTGGGTTCAGAAGGAGGCTCTGGGGCACAATCAACGGCTGAAGGCGCAACTGCAATTGGTGCAGTGTCTGTTGCCAGCGGTGTGAGCAGCTTTGCCGGTGCCGCCAGAGCACAGGCGACGGGTATTGCGTCGATTGCTCTTGGTGCGGATTCTGTTGCGAGCAGTCAGGATGCGAGTGCTGTGGGGTCGGGTACGAATGCGATTGGTCAGGAGGCGTCTGTGTTTGGCGCAAGGGCGCGGACCAATGGCGCTTTGGCAACGGCTGTGGGTGCGCGCTCGGTCGCGACTTCGAACGGGACGTCGGCTTTTGGGACGGGTTCTCAAGCGCGGTCGCTCAATGCGACCGCAATCGGCAACTCAGCCCGCGTTGAGGGCGCTTTCTCGACCGGCATTGGGACTAGTGTGAACATCGCTGCGACAGCCAACTCAGCGGCTGCGGTTGGTTTTCAAGCCAATGTCAGCGGCAGCGCGGGTACAGCGGTGGGCAGCTCAAGCGAGGTAACCGCACAATTTGGTACCGCTGTTGGCCGCGAGGCGAGCGTGACGCACAACAATTCGACCGCAGTTGGCTTTCAGGCAGCGTCCACTGCGAACAATCAGGTTGCGCTGGGCGGAGATGGATCCTCGGTGCGGATTGGCGACATTGACGCCTCCACGGCTGCGCAGGTTGGCCCCGTGGATGCGGTGACCGTCGACGCGAATGGCACGCTTGGCCGCCAGAGCGTTGCAACCGCCGCCTCAGTCGACAATGTCCGCCGCGCCCTCAACACCGTTTCACAAGTGGGAACCGCTCAGTTCGATGCGCTGTCAGGAAGGGTGAACACTTTGTTCGACCTCACCAGCACAATTGACCGCGATGCACAGCGGGGCATTGCTTCCATCGCTGCGCAAGCCTCTCCGCACTTCCCAAGTGCAGCGGGTAAAACCAGCTATGCCAGCAATGTCGCGACGTACCGCGGCGAAGTTGGTTTCTCCGCTGGACTGATGCATCGGTTCGAAGGCGACTTCGCCATCACCGCAGGGGTAACCTACGCAGGCGGCAACTCCACCAGCGTGCGGGCAGGCATCGCAGGAGAGTTCTAAAACTCAAGACTATTGGGTCAGGAGTAAACCTCTCCTGACCCATTCTTGCTCTTTCGAATGTCTGTATTTGGGTCGATTACGGTCTGTCTGCTTTAGGTAGTCAAAAATCGCAAAGTGGACCGTCAACTAACGACCCATAACGGACGCCAGCCAAGAGTAGATATATCGCGCTGATGCCGTTCGAGAAGAATATCGATTCAAGGCATCGAACCTACGTCGTCCGCGAGGAACTGGATTGCATCCGCATAGCCGGTGAACAGTCCGTTTTCTGGGAATAGGTCAACCTTTCGTTCGGGAAGGATTCCTTGGCCTTCGTACCAATTACCATCGGCGTCCAGCACCTGCTGATACGCGACTGTCACGCGGAACCCGCGCGGTAGAGGTTTCGGGAGAAGCGATGAGATATCGCCTCTTGTGGTCTCTCCGACATGTTCGACGTGCGGCAGTGCGCGCATCATGAGGACGAATGCCTCAGCCGCGCTCGCTGTAATCTCGCTTGATACCAGTTGGATGCGCTTCGGTTCTTTGTCACGCGACGGCGACAAGCGAACGGTTTGATCCGGCACGCCAGTGACGCGGTAGGTCAACACATCGCGGGGCAGGTCGAGAAAGTGTTCAACGACGGTCATCGCCGCTGCGTCGTTGCCGCCGCCATTGTGGGCGACATCCAATACTATTCGTTCGGTTGGTTCGAGGTCATTGCTCATGCATTCCAAGCTCTCTCTGAGGGCCGAGAGTTCAGCTTGCCTTGACGGAGACTTTTCCAGGAATCCACTGAAGCGGTTTATCCGCAGATAACCCACAGTACCGCTAATCACTCCCCATTCGAGAGCGGCATCTGCGCCGACGCGGTGAGTGCCAACGTCCAACAGGTCGATCGCGGAGTCCCTAACCGTCCGGCTCCAGTCCGCGACGAATTGCCTCTCAGTTACGCTTCGGTCAGTTTGCGCCCATGCTACTGCTAGGCGTTGCCTTAGTTTAGGCCTTCCAGCGTTGAAGAACCGATCTTCTCTGGTGAGGTTAACATGACCGTCTCTCTCCGTTTGATCCAGCGGTGTTCCAATTCATCAACCTCGACAGCGTGAAGGTTCACGGTGTCGAGGCACGGGCCAGTTACCAAGCCGAAAACGGTTTTCGCGCCCGTTTTGCAATCGCCTATGCCGATGGTGAAGTTAGGTCGCCCGGCGCACCCATCGCCGCACTCTCAACCATAGATCCGCTCAATGCAGTGTTCGGCATCGGCTACCGTGATCCAGACCGCCGGTTCGGCGGCGACCTAATCGTGACTTACAATGCGCGTAAGGAGGCGAATGAAACCGTCGGCGTTTGCAGTGATGCCTGCTTTCGCCCGGCCGAATTCGCGATTCTTGATGCGACAGCATTCTATCGCTTCAACGACATGTTCACGCTCAGAGCTGGTCTCTTCAACATCACGGATGAGACTTATTCCTATTGGAGCGATGTTCGCGGCCTCACCGAAACGTCCGACATCACCGAGGCCTTCACTCAGCCTGGCCGCAATTTCAGCGTCTCGCTTAGCGCCACCTTTTGACCTTTGGAGAATGAACCCATGAAACTTCCAAACCTAATTGGCAGCGCTGTCTGCGCCATCGCTCTCGCCGCCAGTCCAGCGCTCGCCGACGCTCCAATTGACCAGCGCACCGCCGCACAAGAAAGCGCCTCTTTCGAGGCGGACCGTGCCGATATTCTGGCAATGGCGGGCGATTTCAAGGTCACTTTCGACATGAAAGAAACCACGCCATGGCGCGAAGACTATGAGCCGATTGATGCCAAAATCTCTGGCGGGCACGAAAGCGTGCGGGTAATCGAGGATACGGGCCGCAAGATCGTGCTGCAGCACCTGCTGGTTGTTGGTCCAGAGGCAAATCCATTTGTTATCAAGCATTGGCGGCAAGATTGGGAATATGAGCCCAAGCAAATCGTGACGTACAACAGCAGGGGCAAATGGGTGCTCGAAGATGTGCCCGAGCCCATGCGTGTCGGCCGTTGGTCGCAAACAGTGTATCAGGTTGATGACAGCCCGCGCTATGCTGGCTGGGGCCAGTGGGAAACCACCAATGGCGTGCGTCGCTGGCGTTCCAATTGGACGGTACGGCCACTCGCGCGGCGCGATGCCACGCGCAGCCCCGAATATGACCACTACCAATCGATCAACCGTCATCAGCCTTTTCCTGGCGGCTGGATTCACTGGCAGGACAACACCAAGATGAAGTGGGTCGATGGTAAAGCAGTGCCTTATGTACAGGAGAGTGTGCTTAACACTTATGTCGCGTTTGACGGCTATCCGACCCAAGCCGCTGACGCATACTGGACAGCAACTGAAGAGTACTGGGCGGTGGTTCGAGCAGAATGGGACAAGGCGATTGCAAGCGGCAATGGCGTGACCGTCGAAGAAGAGGCAAACACAGGTACCGTGATCAGTGGCCGTTTGCTTGAGATGGGCACGCAAATCCAGGCCGACGAGATGGAACAAGTGGCTGCTATTGCTGAGGCTCAGACTTTGATCCGCACTGCCGCCGCTGCCCCGGCGACCGCGATGGCTAGCGCAGATGCGAAGGATGCTGGGTATTGAGTGGGCGAAAGCAAGTTGGGCGGTCCACTACCACTTCAGTTTGCAGGCCACTCTTTCCCCCAAGGTATCGAACCGTATTCTCGGCCTTGGCGTGGTTGGTGTATAACCCGCTCAAGCCACTTTCAGAGCAGAGACGTCATCATCCTCAGAACCGTCATGCGCCACCGGCTCAGGGCGCCCGAAGTGGAAGCCCTGGAAGCAAGAGCAACCGAGCGCAAGCATCGCTTCAGCTTGCTCTTCTTGCTCGATACCTTCTGCCGTCACATCAATCTCCAGCGAGCGCGCCAACGAGACGATAGCGGTCACAACCGCTTGGCTCTTGCGCGAACCAGCTGCCGCAGCTTGCACAAAATCGCGGTCAATCTTGATCATCGAGAAGTTCATTTTCTCGATGTAGTTGAGCGATGAATAACCGCGGCCAAAATCATCCAACGCAAACGACACGCCAAGCTCTCGAAGGCTCTTGAGCTGAGCTTCAAGCTCATCGTCCATTTCAAGCAGGATTGTTTCAGTGAGCTCCAGCAACAGGCGATTTGGAGCAAGGCCGCTCGAAGCCAGCGCATCGACCACGGTTGCGAGGAACGCGCCGGTCGTAAGCTGCAAGGACGAGACATTGACGGTAAGTTTGACATGCTCCGGCCAGTTTACGGCCTCTGCGCATGCGGACCGTAGCATCCACGCACCGAGCTGTTCTATCAGCAGAGCTTCTTCAGCGATGGGGATGAACACGCTTGGTGGGACGATGCCTCGTTCGGGGTGGTTCCAGCGCATCAAGGCTTCATGGCCCATCACTTCGCGGTTCGAACCACTGATGATTGGTTGATAAGAAATCGACAGCTGGCCGTTCTCAAGCGCAGCCGAGAGATCGTTTTCAAGGTCAGAGCGATCTTCGAGGCGATCACGCATGCTCTTCGCATAGGACACGTGGGTGCCGCGGCCGCGGTGCTTGGCCTCGTAGAGAGCAAGGTCAGCATTGGTCATCAACACACTGTCGGACACGCCGCCGGTGATTGACGTCAGGCCAATCGATGCGCCAACTGCGAGTTCGAAATCGCCAACCTGGTAAAGCTCGCCAACTTGCTCGATGAGCTTATCAGCAACCTTGGCTGCTTCTTCAATGCTGGTTGATGGCCGCAGGAACAGGCCAAATTCGTCGCCGCCCAAACGGCCGATAACGGCATCTGGCCCAGCAGCAGTGCGGAAACGCTCTGCCACTTTTGCCAGCAGTTTGTCGCCGACCGCGTGGCCGTACACATCGTTCACCTGCTTAAATCGATCAAGGTCGATCAGCATCAGAACGCCTTGTTCACCGGTTTCTGCGCAGGTTTGAGAGACGCTTTCAAGCTGGCTGCGGAAGTGATCGCGCGAGAATAGCCCGGTCAGGCTGTCATGCTGGGTCACATAGGTAAGCTTCTCATTCGCGGCGCTAATCGCGGCCCGGCTGCGGTTCACTGTACGCAGGATCAGGAGAGCGACAACGAAGGCAGCGATGACGAGGCCGATGACGGCTGAGAGCAAGTACACTTGGTTCTGCGCACTGGTCAGACGGGCTTCGTTCGCTTCTTTTTCTGCCGACAGCTTCGAAATGCGCAGCTCTCTGTTTTCTGCATCGAAGCGAGCACCAAGTAGGGCATTGTTGGCGACAGCGGAGAGGTCCTGTGCCTGGCCCTCAATCCGGTGAAATGCGGCCAAGTGATCGGCGGCGAGCTTGTACTCTCCGAGCGCAGAATAAATTTTGTGGGCGGCATCGTGAAAATCGCGGAACAGAGGCGAGGTCGCATCCAGTTTCTGACCGTCAAATGCGCGGCCGATGTATTCACCGGCGCGATTCAGGTCACCGCGGTTGAGTTCGATTTGTGCGCGCACACCATATAGGAATGGACGCCATTCTGGCGCTTGGTCGTATGCGATGCGCAGGCCGCGCGCCGCCGTGTCTTCCGCAGCGGCATATTGACCGTTCAGATATTGGGTCGATGCGATATTGGTCAGGATCCGAGCTTCTAGCAGCGGGCTCGACATCTTCCCCGCCACCGATAGCGCCTGACGAAATTCGTCCTCGGCCTCTTCCAACCGATCGAGCTGCTTCAGCGCGTTGCCGGTGTTGTTGTGTGCTGAGAGGGCGAGGGCGTTGTCTTCAGGATAGGCCTCGCCCGCCTGGCGGTAATAGCCGAGCATGCGTTCATAATCTCGCGCATCAGAATAGAGCGAACCGATATTTTGCAGCACAATCGCGCGGCTGCGGTTTTCGCCCAGAGCTTTGTAGCGCTCATCCGCTTCGAGGAAGAACGAGAGAGCTTCGCCATATTCAGCCTGTCGAGCCTTATAAGAAGCTTGCGAACGCAACAGATCAGCGTGCAGTTTGTCGCCAGGGAAGCTTTCAGCCACTTCGTTCAATGCCGATGCGATGATTGTTTGCGCTTCGTCGCCGCGATTGAGCCGCATCAGGGCTTCGCCTTCGAGCCATTGCGCGGTCAGGCGTGACTTGGCCTCAGCTTGAGTGTCGCCTGAAACGAGATCTTTGGCTTCACGGGCGAGTTTAAGCGCCTGTGCAGAATCGCCCATCATCAGGGACTTCGCCTCAGCAATCGTGTCTTCGAATGCGCCAGCGGGGGCAGGGGCAGTCGCCGCGGCGGACACCGGCATAGAGACCGCTAATGCAGCCGCAAGCAGTGCGGTCCATCCTTTGATCAGTCTGCTCATGTCAGTCCCCTGTTTCCCCATTCCGCCTTGATAGATACCTTCAAAGTCGGACTATTTGCCGTTTCGGATTAGAATCGTAGGCCGACACTCGCACCAAGCACGTAGCTGCGGCGGTCATCGCCATCGCCATCGCTGATGTAGCGACCGAACAATCCTAACTCCGAAGACTTGCTTAGCGGCGTTGCGTAAACAATTTCCCCTGTCATGCGGCGTTTTGTTTCAATACCGATAGATTGGGTCACAAAACCCAATTCGCCGGTCTCACGATCAACAACCTGTTCTGAGGTAAATTCAAGCTGCCCAGATTCCACTGTTAGCGGCTGACCGACAGAGACGCGCAACACATCATTGCTGCCCATCAGGCCGCGCTTGTTCATCGTGATCTGGCCAGCGGTGCTGGTGATACGATTGCTATTCGCGAACAATTGGCCGCCAGCAGTATCGGTGCCCGCTCCGGTTGCCGACAGGTCGAATGAAAAGCCCTGGCCAACATTGACGGTCGCAGAAATGGTCACAGCGTCCGTTCTTGAACCATTGCCGAGGAATTCGTCAGAGGATGTTTGCACACCCAACAGCGCATCATCTTCACGCAGATTGGTCCATTGAATGTTGAGCGAGACATTGTCTGTCACCTTCTGCTCAACGCCAAGGGTCATGGCACGCGCCTCGCGCGCGCCAAGGTTACGCTGAATTTCACGCTGCAGTTCCGACACACCCGAGATATCTTGCCAATCTTCGCGTTCCTCGCTGAAACCAGCAGTGATGGTGGTCGAGGGCGTCGGCTTGAAGCTTGCAGAACCAAAGACTTCACCCGATGCAAGACCCAAAATGGGGTTTACACCGCCAACATCCTGATCGTGATCGCTGATCAAGCCGAAACGTTGTCCGGTCAGCGAAAGCGCGCCTTGGCCATGACCGACGGTGAAAGAGAACTTGCCGCTCGGATCAGTCAGGCTGGCTGCGGTGTGGACAGGATCAATGGCACCCTCATCAGTCAGACGCGGTGCGATCATATCATATTGCAGGCTCCATTCGCCACGAGTTGGAGCAACAGCAGAAGTGATCTGGGTCACGCCAACTTTGCCGTTACCATCCTTGTCAGCGCCCTTGCTCAGCAACCAATTTTCAAACCGGCCTGTGATGAAGTCCTGGAAACGCTGCTCACCCCGGCCAAGCACATCTGTGGTCCCGCCGTATGTGAGTGACGATACCGGGATGGCAAAGTCACGGTATGTGTTACCGATCTTTTCGATCGCTGTGATGAATGCCCCATCAGTTTCCCAGTGCCCTGGGATTCCCGCTCCGAGCAGCTCGCTGACCGAAGTGGTGACCGCGACAGTGGATTTGCCATTTCCGCGATGAGATTTGAATGTCAAAGCATTGAAATCGAGCGGCGATTGCGACGCTGCAACGTCCAGCAACCCATGGCCATATACTTCGTCCACTCCAGGTACGCCCAGATCGCGCGCAGAACGGAAGATGATCTCTGCCGTTTCTTCAGGATTGCGTGCAAGCCAAGTCCAACGATCATGCAGCAGAGAAATTGCGCCTGATACCAGGGGAGCTGCAAAGGAAGTGCCTGAACGGCGGACCACACCGCCTGCGCCATCCGATACAAGGATCAACTCACCCGGTGCGACAATCGTGCGATTGTAAAGTTCATTACCGGCTTCGCATACGCCCCTGTCGAGCAGACATGCGCTGCCCGGACGGTTGGAGAAGCTGGAGATTTCACCATTCAGACCAAGCGAACCAACCAGAATAAAGGTTGTGTCGCTGGAATAATCCCAATCAATATCAGCCGTTTGCGTAATACCATCATTGCCAGCGGCGACAACATATGTCGTCTCATTATTGTACCGCCTCAGATGATTGCTGTTCAATACATCAGCCAAGCCTTGTGAGACCGCCCAACCACTCTCGCCCAGCGACAGGTTCACGACACTGACATAGCCTGTGTCGTTGCCGCCAACATATGCGAGTAGCAGTTCCTCAATACCCTGCTGCACTCCGGCCCAAGTCGCGGTGTTATCGGCATCAAATGGATTGTATGTTGCGAGCTGTGCCTGTGGCGCGATGCCCAAAATACCTTCGCCATCATGCGCAGCGGCAATCAGGCTGGCAACGCCTGCGCCATGGCCATTGACCGATGTTGCGCCGCCGCCCGACCAGGCAATGTTATCAGCAAGGTCAGAATCGGCGCTAAAGCTGCCATCGACCACGCCGATAACGGCCTGCCTCCCTGAACCTTGAATTTGCGTAACTGAGGGCGTCCAGTTGATCGTATTCATCCAGTGATCAACATGATCGATCCCGGAATAGCCCATCAAGCTGTCGTGCCAATCGAGGAAGAATGCGGCGCGATCATTGGCTGATTTGCCAGCGAGCGAAACCCGGTCGTTCAGGTCAACGCCGTGACGCGCGAGAACCTCTGTGACGAAATCATCACGGAAAGAGCGGCCAGTTTCGGCTTCATAGGCTGCACCAAACTGAACTTCGGCTTGGTCGATGAGCGTGCCAAGCGCATTGAGGATGCGGTTCGGGGTGCCATCATAGACAGGCGTGAATTGGCCGTTGCTTTCGGTGTATCTGAGGCTGCCCCAGACTTCATCGGCAGCGGCCATTTGAGCGCCGCTCTCGGCCCAGAAATCACCTAGCAATTTCAGGTTGGTCGCATCAAATGCGCCGATATCGCCATAAAATGCGTCAATATCGCCCCAGAACGCACCAATGTCGCCGTAGAAGGGGCTGATGTCGCCATAGAAGGCATCAATGTCGCCATAGAACGGGTTAATATCACCGTAGAACGCGCCAATGTCGCCGTAGAATGCACCAATGTCGCCGTAGAAGGGATTAATGTCGCCGTAGAATGGGTCGATGCTGCGCAGCGTCACACGGCCTGTGTTTGCGCTGAGGTCGGTGTTAACAGTTGAAGCGGTTGGTGTGCGAACAGTGTTGATAGCCGCGTTGATTGGGGTCGCGGTGACAACATTGCCGGTGGCTTGATCTGATGACCAAGCGGCGAATGCTGGCGAGCTAAGGATATCTTCCTGCGCCGTCTTAGCATTCAGTGGTAACAGGCGATGTGTGTTAGCCGACAGTTCATTAGCAAGAACGAGGTCTCTTTCATCCAAAACAGGAAGTTCGTCGACCGTTTGATCTTGGGCATAGGCAGGGGCTGCGAGCGATGCCGCTATCGCAATTCCAGCAACTCCTGATGCAAACTTGGTAGCCATTCTGTTCATCCAATCAATCATTCGGCGTGCAGGGACGCCTTCGTGTTGCATGGATTACAGAGGGTCAGTTGGACTTGGATTGATGTGAATGGTTAAAATATTAAGAAGTCTGAAGACTATCGACGGCGCTGCGATTGACGGCTGCAGTCAGCAAAGTGGCACAGCTGCTGCGTCGCAGCAGTAAATTTTGAGTAAATGGGGCCTTCAACAGGCGCAATCAGGAAAAATTAGCCTGCTTTAAGTTTAATGCCAAACGGTCTCAATGTTGCTTAGAGCGAATCGCAGAAGCGGTTTGCAAAGTATCCAAATTTGTCACTGAGATCGGTTGTGGCTCGGCTGTCTACGTGGTCCGAGGTAGCGCGTTAGAGCGCTTGTAGAGGCCTTATCCAGCACGCACGCGGGTCAGAAACGCCTGTACATGTTCTTTCAGGCTGCCAGCCTGTTCCTCAAGGTCGGTGGCACTGGTCAGCACTTGGCCGACGGCGGTTCCGGTTGAGAGTGACAATTCGCGCACATCGGAAATGTGGACTGACACCTGATCTGTTCCTCGTGCAGCCATATCGATGCTTCGGGCGAGGTCCTGCCCAGCGACCGATTGCTGATCAACGGCGCTGGCGATTGAGATCGCGGTGCTTTCCAGATCGCGAACCTGGCTTAGCAATCGCGCGCAGAGCATTGACGCTTGCGCCGGTTGTATCCTGCATCGCGCTGATCTGCGCGGCGACTTCTTCAGTCGCACGGCTGGTTTGCATCGCCAGTTCTTTCACTTCGCTAGCAACCACGGCAAAGCCGCGTCCTGCCTCGCCGCCGCGCGCAGCCTCAATCGAGGCGTTCAGCGCTAGCAGATTGGTGCGTTGAGCAATAGTCTGGATCAGTTCTACCACTTGGCCAACTTGTTCCGCAGAGGCTGAGAGTTCCGAAATGGTCGTGTCTGCTTCGTTGGTGGCATCGGTCGCCAGACGAGCGAGCTCGCTTGAAGAGGTCGCTTGACGGCTGATCTCGCCAATTGACATGGCAAACTCGTCGCTCGCTGCTGCCGCCGCGGTCGCGCCGGAATTGGCTTCTTTCATGCTTTGCGCGACCTCGCTGGTGCGCTGGCTCGATTGCTCAGCGGAAGAGGCCATATTGGTTGCGGTGACTTGCAATTGGCTTGATGCGGCGGCCACGCCTTGGACAACATCGCCTACGGTTTGCTCGAATTGCTTGGCGAGTTCATTGAGCATTTCCGCTTTGCGCTTCTCGTTCTCAGCGCGCTCTTGCTCGCGCTCTTTTTGCTCTTGGATCTGTTCTTCGGCGCGCTTTGCTCGCTCGCTGGCCCAGATTTCCATTTGGCGGTTGGCCCGTTTGAACAGCTCCAACGATTTCGCCATGTCGCCGATTTCATCGCCGCGGCCATGACCGCGTATCTCGAAATTGGGATCACCCTTGGCCAAGCGGTTCATGCCTTCTGTAATGTCTGAAATGCTGTGACCAATGCCGAACGACATGTAACGCAGGCCGAGCAGTAGGATTAGTGTCGCGCAGAAGCCGAGCGCAGCGACAATCCCAACCATGCCAAAGAAATAGTCGACACCTCGTTCGCGCACTTGCTCGCCGTAGACAGAAAGGTCGATTGCGAAAGTCCGTGAGTCTGCAAACAAAGTATCGCCTTGGTTTGATAGCTCGTAAGACAGTGCAATGGATGCTTCGCTGCGACCCTCTCGCTCCAAGCTATCTCGCAGATTGTTGAATGTGGCATTGTACGCAACAAGATCGGTCTGAATTTGCGTCAGTCGATCGCTCATTTGCGGAACTTGCGCCGAGACGATGCCTTCGATCTGGTTAACCTGTGCTTGAGCCGCCTCGTAACTGTCGCGCTGCCGCTCTAGCGCTATGTCTTCGCCGCCGAAGATGTAGCGAACAGAATTGTAGCGTAGCTCTCCAGTGGTGCCGCGCAGATCAACCGATGCGAGGACCGCATTGTTGATTTCATTATTGGTCTGGGTGCGCTGCCACAGCTCGGTTAGCCCGAGACCGAGGACGAGGGTCATCGCG
This sequence comes from Erythrobacter sp. SN6-5, assembly GCF_057364945.1. Classification (NCBI taxonomy): domain Bacteria; kingdom Pseudomonadati; phylum Pseudomonadota; class Alphaproteobacteria; order Sphingomonadales; family Erythrobacteraceae; genus Erythrobacter; species Erythrobacter sp. SN6-5. The sequence continues at coordinate 240,073 of NZ_CP200282.1, read as the reverse complement.
AAGCAAACCGCAAAGAATGTGCCGAATATTGCCTTGATCTTGCCAGCGATCCGCAAATTGCGAAACCACTTAATTCGGTCGAGAAAACTCTTGTTCGTTTGATCAGTAGACTGATCGAGATCCGCAATTTCAGCAGCGATCTCTTTTTCCATTTTGCGCGCAAATTCAGGCATTGCGAGCCGTCCGAGCTCTTCCTGCTGCGTCGTAATGTTCATTTCGGAATATCCCAACTCAGGTCGTCGTCTAATAAAATTCCTGAACGAAAATCCTTTATAAATCCTTCATTAGAGTGTTAGGATTGTCGTTATTTATATTTGAAGTGAATTTTTTGATATTGGATATAATAAATATGCAGTATCAATAATTGAATTTTATTATTGATAAATCATGCCGCGGTTTCGTCGCTAAGCTCAGCTGCGCCTCCAGCCTCTCCAGTCGGTGAGGTAAGCAATCCTGCAATTTCACCAGCGGGCATGGCCTTGTAATAGAGCCAGCCTTGGATTTGATCGCAACCGGCCGTGCGAACCAAATCAGCCTGAGCTGTTGTTTCTACACCCTCAGCGGTCACTTCCATCTTAAGGGCGCGCGCCACGGCGATACTGGAGAGCATCATCGCCCGGCTGCCTTCATCATCACCGGCTTGGACCACAAGGCTGCGGTCGAGCTTCAGCTTCTCAAACCGGAATTGGCGCAAGAAACCAATTGATGCGTAACCTGTGCCGAAATCGTCTAGTGCCACATTGACGCCAAAGCCGCGAATGACATCGAGCGTGCGCTCCGCCACGATTGGGTCGAGCACGAGGCAGGTTTCTGTGATTTCAAGCTCGAGACGCTGCGGCGGGAAGCCGCTTTCTTCGAGAATTTGCCCCAATTGGACCGGGAACTCGGGATTACGTAATTGAGCCGCTGATATGTTCACAGACAACTTGATTTCGTCCCACGACAAGGCATCGGTTACGGCCTGACGCAGAACCCAGAGACCGATTGCATTGATCAGGCCGGATTCCTCAGCAACCGGGATGAACACATTTGGACCTATGTTTTCTCCGTCCGGACGGTTCCAGCGTAAGAGTGATTCAACCGCCACGATCGTGCCGTCATCCGCATCCACCAACGGTTGATAGGCCAGTGCAAATTCACCTTCTGCAAGAGCCTTACGGAGTCCCTCATCGAGTTCACGTACGGCTTCGCGGCGACGGTCAAAGTTCTCGTTAAACCAAGTGCAACGCATCTTGCCGCCGCGCTTTGACATGAACATAGCGACGTCGCTGCGGCGCATGAGCTCTGAAGATTCGACCGGCTCATCACCCGTGCAGCGGGCCAGGCCAACGCTCGCTCCAACGGGAATTCTGCGTTCGCCGATCGCCAGTGGTTTGGCCAATTGTTCCAGGACGGTGCGCGACATGCCTTCCAGAATGGTTCCCGCGACTTCGCCGACCATTAGAATTGCAAATTCATCGCCGCTCAAACGATAGCAGCGCGCCTCTGGCTCACTAGCGGATCGCAGAATGTCGGAGCATTTCTGGATCAACTGATCACCAACGGAATGGCCAAAGTGATCGTTGACCTGCTTGAAGCTATCCAAGTCGATAATGGCCACCGCTACCTCGGTTGGCGTGCGCAGAGCATTGTCGATATCTTGGTGCAAGGCGCGCCGATTGGGCAGTTGGCTTAGCGTGTCGGTTGTGGTCATTGCCTCCAGCTCGCGGGCCTGCATTAGGCCAAGGCGGCTGAGCAAGAAGATGGTTGCCGCGTAGACGAGGATCCCAGCAATCAAAAGGCTTGAGGGAGAGCGAAACTCGATCTCGTCGCTCATGATGACGATGAGAGAGATGGCGCCAAAGATCAGTGACAAAATTACGAATGGTGCGACGACCATCGTAGACGGCGTGAGCCGTAAAGTTGTCCATTTGTTTAGCACCAAAATTTCCCCGTATTGCGCTCTATGGCGCTTTTTTGCGAATGTTGTTGCTAAGGGGAATTAGCTAAAGAAGCGTAAATTGCGTTTTATTGAAGTTATTGAAAAATATCACTTTTATCATGGGCCATTCGAAAAATTTGTAGCTGATGAACGAATTTGTCGGCGCACTTTGACGATGTGAGTAAAGAGTGATCTATCCGATCGCGGCCATGCGTGTGGCTTGAGTAGTAGCATAGACCGGACTGTAAATGCTGGCGCGGCCTGAAATCGGCGCAAAGGCATCTGTCTGCCCAACCACAGTCTCTCCAGCGCCGAGCATCAAGAATCCATCAGGTGCCAGCGCGCTGCGCAAACGCTCAAAGGCTGCCTGGCGTGTGATAGGATCAAAATACAGCAGCACATTGCGGCACAAGACCAAGTCAAATTTCTGGCGGCTAGGCGGCTCTTTGAGCACATTGTGTTGTTGAAAACGGGTGTAGGCCAAGACGTCGTCGTGAAGCTGCCAACCGGTGGTGGTCTCATCAAAATGGCGCAGCATCTGCGCGACGCTAAGGCCACGCTGCACTTCGAACTGAGTGTAGCTGCCGCTGCGAGCGGTGGCGATGGCACTGTGCGAAATATCTGTTCCCAGAATTTCGATTGTCCAGCCGTGCCAACGCGCTGCTTGCTCAGCAAACATCATCGCGATTGAATGCACTTCTTGTCCGGTTGAACAGCCGGCGCTCCAAATCGAGAGACGCTTAGCTGCTGCGCGTTTTTCGGCGAGCTCTGGTAGAACATTGTCTGGTAGCTGATCGAAAGTTGGCTTGTCGCGGTAGAAATAGGTTTCATTATTGAGCAATGCCTCGACCACGCTTTGGGCGAGGCTTTCCTGCCCCTGATCTGCCAATAGGCAAACCAACTGGTCGATATTGCTAATGCCATGCTCGCGGAACACACCCGAGAGGGCCGTGCCAACTCGCCATCGGCGGCTTTCGGTCAGGTGTTGCCCAGTATGCGAGGCCAAGAGATCCGCGATAATCTGGTGGGATGCTTCGCTTACTTCCATGCTGCAGCATCCGCGCGCGCTGGGCCAGCAAGAGCGATCATCGCCTCACGCAAATCCTCAGGTGTTCCGACCAGACTGGCGAGGCTCGGCCTTTGTTACCGCGCCTGGCATACCCCAGACAGCACTGGTGTCGGCATTCTGCGCAAAAACAACGCCGCCGTTGTTGTAAAGTGCCTCGGCGCCTTGCGCACCGTCGCGGCCCATGCCCGATAAGATAATCGCCAAGGCTTGACCGCCGCACACTTCGGCAATGCTTTCCAACATGGGGTCGACAGACGGCATACATCCACTTCGCGCAGGCGCGTTCGATGTTTTGGTGATTAAGCGGTCACCACTGCGACGCAGCGTCATGTGGCCATGCCCTGGCGCGACAGCGATTTCCCCAGGCGTGATGACGGTGCCTTCTTCAGCGACCATCGTCTTGCGCCCGCATGCGACTTCGATTTGGCGGGCAAAGACTGGGATAAAAGACGCTGGTAGATGTTGAGTAACCAGGATTGGTAGGTCGAAGCTCGGTGGCAAATCGCGCAGCAGCAGATTGAGCGCATGGATGCCGCCGGTCGATGCGCCAATGGCAAGCAACTCTGGGCGTTTCTTCGCTGGAGCAATTGCGCGCTTCGCTGGCTTTTTGGCTGTCGCCGTTGGAGCCGCGTCATTGCTTTTGCCTTCATGGCTGCCCAGCGCTCTGATTTTGCTGAGCAATTGCTCGCGATATTCTTCGTTGAAGCCGCCGGGGCGCGGTTTTAGCATCGTGTCGGCTGCGCCCATGGAAAGGGCGGCCATTGTGTGTTCTGCGCCGTCTTGCGTCAGCGAAGATACGACCAAGACCTGTGTGTCTTTTGCGGTCTTGAGAATTTCTGGCAGGGCATCCAGTCCGCCCATTCCTGGCATTTCCAGGTCGAGCAGAATTACATCGGCATGTGTGGTTTTAAGTTCTGCGATCGCGCGTTCTGCGCTGCTCGCCGTGCCAGCGATTGACATCGCTTGATCACTTTCAACCATTCGCTTGAAAACGGTGCGAACCGTAAGCGAGATCGTCGACAATCATCACTTTGACAGAGGAATCGCCAGTTTCTTTGCTGGGCGAATTCCTGCGTAAAGGACGTTTAGATATGGGTGTGTGTGCGCTCACGCGAATCCAACCAGCTGCAGTTTGATCTGGAGTGTTTCGTGATCAAACGGCTTCATGACGTATTCGTCAGCACCGGCTTGGATTGCCTCGCGAATGTGCGCGACATCATTTTCGGTAGTGCAGAACACGACCTTAGGTTTGTCGCCATCCGGACGCTTGCGCAGCTGTGTGATAAACTCGATACCGGTCATGACCGGCATGTTCCAATCAAGCAGCACCACATCGGGCATTTGCTCATCACAGCGATCAAGCCCCATCTGGCCGTTTTCGGCCTCGTCCACGACGAATCCAAGGGTTTCGAGAATATGTCTTGAAACCTTCCGGATTACACGCGAGATCATCGACTATCAGGCACGTTTTCATAAGGACCCCTGTTGTTCCTTCGATGTTGCTTACGCCTCACCCGTAAGTTTTGTCTTAAGCAGCCGCTCCGAGAGATTCTGGACCTGCGATGAGCAGAGCAAGATCGATCAGCAAAGCTGGGCCGGTTGGGGTTTCAACCATCCCAGTGGTGATCCGTGACCATTCTGGCCCGAACCCGCCGCTGACATTCTCAGCTTCGGACGTAGCGGTGTTAATGTCGTCTATCCGATCAACCATCAGTGCGTAGGAATGGTTGGCGATCGAAACCACGGCACCGCGATGATCGGTCGGAAATTTCTTCGGATCCATGCCCAGGGCGCGGCGGCAATCGATTACAGTCAGCGATTGGCTGCGCATAGCTGTGATCCCAGCGATAAAGTCAGCTGTGCGTGGCACAGGCGTGACCACGCCAAGCTCTATTACAGAGGAAACATCATGTGCGTTCAATGCGCAGCGGCGGCCGCCAATTTCGACCATGACCATCAAATCGTTCATCACTTACCTCCCGCGCGTGCGCGGCGCAGCGCATCGACCAATCCATCGCGATCATAGCGGTAGATGGAGCCATCATTGTCGGATGTATCTGGATGGCTGCGAAGGCGAATGAACTCACCCTCGGCCAAGTTCGTATCTGGTTCGCTGTCATCCAGGACGATGGCGATATCACCTGCCTCGTCTGTGCCGCTTACGACTTCATAACCGGCGGCGCTGACCAGAGGGCCTAGGATTGTGCGCGCCCAGTCGCTGTCTGGCAGATGACAGGTTGGCTTGCTTGTCAGCTCTGGCGGCTCGCCATAGCGAGCAAAGATCTCATGCCCATCGATGAGCGCGATTGTCTGTCCATCAACCAGAGTGAGAGCCTCTACCAGCGGATCATCATCGACCGGTTTAAGCGCATTTTGCAATTCAACGGCGTCATCAACCTCGCGTACGGCGTAAAGCAGCTCGCACGTGTCGTCCGACAACCTCAATAGACGGATCTTGCCAGTGGGTTTTTGACCGCTCGGCAGCCCGACCAGTGGCAGAATGACACCATCGATAACGGCGCGCTTGCCATCCGGCGAAATGTCGACTTCTTTCGCCTTGGCGGTTTCGATCCGTTGGACCAGCTCAAGACGAACGGCGCGCTTGCGGCCTTCGTAATCGGTGAACAGCATGGCGCGGCTGAGCGCCTCACCGGCGTCCTGATCTTGCTCGTTTGCCGCTTGCAGCACGCGGGTGCGGGCATCAGAGACCAGACCATGTTCCGCTGCGACATTGGTCACATCCAGCAGCAAGATCGGTTGTCCATCATCCAACAGGGTTGAACCGGCATATACGCCGCAGTTCATGACCGCCGGGGCCAGTGGTTTAACCACGAGGTCACCGTGGTGGTGAATGCGGTCGATCGCCAGGGCGAACAGATCGCCGCTGGCCAAGCGCAATAGCACCATGGTGTGTTCACCCTCGGCGATGTCTGTACTCGGTAGGCCCAGCACCTCTGCCAAGGATAGGCATGGGATCCGGTTGCCGCGGAAGGTGATCAAAGCGGTCTCGCCAACGCGAGTGAAATCGAGCGACTTTGAGGTCGAATCGATGATCTCTTCGATGTAACTTTGCGGAATGGCAAAGCGCTGATCGCCGATTTCGACTGTTAGGCCTGCAATGATGCTGAGCGTTAGCGGCACCTTCAGAGTGAACATCGACCCGACACCAGGCGTGCTGGAGACACTGATGGAGCCTCCCACGCGCTCTAGATTATCGCGAACCACATCAAGGCCAACGCCGCGGCCTGAGACATTGCTAATCGTTTCGGCGGTTGAGAAACCAGGCTCGAACACAAGTTGCAGGATTTTCTCGCGGCTCATTGCTGCGCGCTCGGCTGCGGTGATCAGACCAACAGAAACCGCTTTGGCGGCAATCCGCTCTTCATTCAGACCATCGCCATCATCGCTGACCACGATGGAGATCGTGTTGCCAGACTGGCGAGCGGAAATCGACAAAATGCCGATCTCGCGCTTGCCCTTTGACATGCGATTGCTCGGCTCTTCGATCCCATGATCGATCGCGTTGCGGATAATATGGGTCAGTGGATCGCGGACGGTCTCGATCATCTCACGGTCGAGCTCAACATCGCCGCCTTCCAGATCGATCATCACCTGTTTGCCAAGATCGGCCGACAGATCGCGAACCAAGCGGGGCAGGGCGGTGTAAAGTGTTTCGATCCGCTGCATGCGCATTCGGGTGATGGCATCGCGGACATCGGAAAGAATGGTGGTCAGGCGCTCAAACGGGCCATCAATGGTTGGCTGGTTGCCTGCCTGACGCAGGCGGTGGGCCAGGTCATTGCGAGCCAGAACCATGTCGGAAACGCCGCTCATCACGCGGTCAAGCAGGTCAACTGGCAGGCGGATGGAGCGCTGGACACCGGCATTTTGAGAAGGCGCGCGCGGGGCTTCTTGCTCGCCTTGTCCTTCGTCAGCAGCACCTTCTTCCGCATTTTCTATCGCGGCGGCTACCTCTTCAACGGCACCAACCAGATCGGACAAACCGTCAATCTCACCTGCGGTCAGGTCGCTGTTCTCGCCTAATGCGGCGATCAGGGCTTCATCGCTGCCTTCAGGGATTTCATCGCCAGCCTCGATAATGTCGACCATTTCCACGATCCGGTCGATCACGGCCAGAACCGCGCTCACCAGAGCGCTATCGGCTTCGCGCCGACCAGCACGGCAATCGGACAGGGCATCTTCTGCGGCGTGGCTTAAGCTCGCCAAACGCGGAAAATCGAAGAAGCCGCAATTGCCCTTCACCGTGTGCACGAACCGAAAAATCGTATCCAAACGCGCGCGATCTGTTGGATCGGCTTCCCAGGCGATGATCTCGCCTTCGCTAGCCTCCAACATTTCCCGGGTTTCTGCGACGAAATCCGCCAGCAGGTCATCCATGACGCCATTGCCCCTAATTGTTTCCAGAGGTCTCTATGGCTCACGATGGTTAACGAACGGTCACCAAAGCCGTGTTTTGTGCATGTTAGCTGGACCGCGCGCGGCGCAAAACAAAGGTGATAATCAGGCATGCGCTTACCGCGCCAAACAGGTTTGCGGCGAGTTCTGCGATGTAGATGGCGGCGCTGCCCCGTTCTGATTGCAGCATGAATGCCACAGGGAGCATGATCAGGAAGACGCGAGAGACCGATTGGAACAGAGCAAAACTTGCCCGGTCGACCGCGTTCAAAATGCCATTGGCGACAATCAGCAGGCCAAACCCGGCATAGCCCCAGGCAGCTATCTGGAGGTAAAGTGCGAATTCGGCGATGACCGCCGGGTCTTCGGTGAAGAAATCGGCGAACCATTCCCCGGCTGCGACCATGGCAATGGCCAGCGTTAGGCCCCAAATAATGCAGAAACCGCCAGCATAAAGGGTTGCCTCGCGCGCTCGGTCGAATTGCTGCGCGCCCCAATTCTGCCCTACAATCGCACCAATTGAGCCAGACAGTGCGAGCAGCGGCACCACCGCAAAGCTCTGTAGCCGCCCCGCCGCGCCAAAGCCCGCGACGGCGGCTTGACCTTCTGCGGCGATCAGAGCGGTAAGGATCGACAGCCCAATCGGATTGATCGCATTCGAGCATGCTGCAGGTACACCAACGCGCAGCATTGCCAGCATCGGTTCAAGTTTTGCGCCGCCGCGTAGCTGCGACGGGCTGAAGGGCAATTGCGTGCGCGACAGCAGGTAAAGTGCTACCATCAGGCCCAAGACCCAGCCAATGATGGTCGCATAGGCGGCGCCGATAATCCCATAGCCTTCAAAACCGAATGCGCCGGTGATTAAAATGGGATCGAGCACCCAATTGGCCGCCGCATAGGTGACCGAGACATAGCTGGTTTTGCGCGCCTCGCCTTGTCCGCGCAGCACACCGTTCAGGCCCATGATGATGACGATCAACGGAAAGCCCAGGGCGAAGGGCTGCATGTACACCTTGATGATTGGCAGTAGCTCCGCCTGCGCATTCATCAGCTTGAACAGCGGATCGAGGATAGCGAACAGGGTAAGCCCAATCGCCAGTCCGGTCGCGATGGCAAACAGCACACCAAAATTGGCCCGCCTTAACGCTTTGTCACGGTCACCTTCGCCCAGCGCCCTTGCGACCACAGAATTGATGCCGACCATTACGCCGACGCCAAGGCTGCTCAGCGCGACAGATATGGGGAAGACGAAAGCAATCGCGGCTAGCTCTGCGCTGCCCAACTGACCAATGAAATAGGAATCGACGAGGCCAATCGACATGATCGCGGCCACACCGATCACCATGGGCATGGTTTGCGATATCAAATGACCGGGAATGGAGCCGCTGGCTAGTTTGGCCGATACCTTTTTGGGTTCGGCCGATTGCGGCTGATCAGTATTGCTCATTTCTCACCGCGACTAGCTGGGCTGTCGCCGCTTGGCAAAGCGAAATGCCGCTAAAGTGCGACGGTGATCGGCGAAATGCTTGTGCCGCGCGCGGCAATCATGCGATAAGTATTTCGAACAACAATTTGTATTGAGGAGCGAGCCCAATGGCGACCCAGTTGAAACCGAGCATCGAATGCAGCAAAGAAGAGTGGCAGGCGCGGCTCGATCTCGCTGCTTGCTATCGGATTTTCGACCATCTGGGCTGGGGCGAATCCATCTACAACCATATCTCGATTAAGGTGCCGGGCGAGGAAGATACCTTCCTCATCAATCCCTTCGGCCTGCTGTATGATGAAGTGACAGCGAGCAACCTTGTAAAGATCGACGTTGAAGGCAACAATGTCGGGCAATCGCAATATATGGTCAACAAGGCCGGCTTCACCCAGCATGCCTATTTTCATAAGCATTTGGGCGCGCGGGCAGACGCGATCTGTCACGTGCACACAACTGCTACAATGGCGGTATGCAGCCACAAAGACGGCCTGATGCCGACCAATTTTTACGCCTGCAATTTCCAGGGTCAGATTGGTTATCACGATTTTGAAGGCGTCACCGTTCGCGAAGAAGAGGGTGAGCGCCTTGTCGAGAACCTCGGCGATCATACGATCTTGATGCTGCGCAATCACGGCCCGGTTGTGATGGATAAAACGATCCAGGGCATGTTCGTGAAGATGTGGGCACTCCAGCGCGCCTGCGAAATTCAGGTCGCGACCCTCGGCATGGGCAATCCCAACATTGTCCCGCAAGAGGTCGTCGATGTGCACCAGCGCGATATCTCCGTCATGCAAAGCCAAGGCGGTGCTGGCGTGTTCGATTTTGAGGCGTGGAAGCGCAAGATTGACCGGATCGACACTTCCTGGCGCGATTGATCGTCGAGCAGGTTTGTCTGGTTAGGATGCGCTGATGCCGCGCATGACAGTCAATGATCGTCCAGTCGAATTCGACATGGATCCTGATACTCCGCTGCTTTACGCGCTGCGCGAGGCGGCGAACCTTACAGGCACGAAAAGCTGCGGCGGAGGATCATGCGTGGGCGCCTGCATGGTTCTGGTCGATGGCGCCGCGCTGCGCTCGTGCCTGATCACCATTGCTGAGGCCGAGGGCCGGTTTATCACCACGATCGAGGGGTTATCGCGCGACCGCTCTCATCCTGTTCAGCAGGCGATGGTGGCCGAACAAGCGATCCAATGCGGCTATTGCACTCCGGGCATTGTCATTGCCGCAGCGGCGCTCATTCAGCGCAATCCCGCGCCGAGCAAGCAGGAAATCGAAGCGGCTATTCCTAATATCTGTCGCTGCGGTGTCTATCCGCGCCTGATCCGCGCGGTTGAGCGCGCGGGGCGGGTGGTTCGCAGGCAAGAGAGCATTAGCGCAGCGCCTGCACCGGGCATCAGTTCGGCTGACGCGGCGGAGAATGTTCCCGCCCTCAGGGTTGGCAATGGCAGCCTCGGCACGGCAGCGGCGCCGAGCTCAGAAGAAACCTCGTCGCCGGAGGAATAGAGCGGCCTACCGGGCCTGGCTAGGCAAGACCGCTCGCGCTATTCCTAGAACCGACCGCTGATCGTGAAGCGCGCGTTTAGCGGCGCGCCCACGGTGATGTTGTCGGCGGTGTGTGAATTCGGGAAGTAATCAACGTCAAACAGGTTTTCGATATTCACCTGAACGCGCAGATTGTCGGAGACATCGTAAAACGCGGCCAAATCTACCCGTGCATAGTCCGGCAACGTGACGTTATTGCCGTTATCCGCGAAACTCTCATCCTGATAGGTTAGTCCCGCACCAATGCCCAAACGCTCGGTCGGTTGGAACAGGTTCCAGACGGAGAATTGGTTTTCAGGCAGTTCACGCGGACGCAATGTTTCATTGGCCTGTTCGCCATCAATATAGCTGTATCCGGCAGAGACAAACCACCACGGTGTGACCTGGCCCTGAATTTGCGCTTCAAAACCTTGGACCTGCGTGTCGATGATATCGAATGTGCCGGCGTCAAGGTCAGAGACGACGGGTGAGGATTGCTCGATTTCGAAGATCGCAGCGGTAAAGCTCAGATCATCAGCGAAATCCCACTTCAGACCAAGCTCGATATTCTCAAACGTGTTCGGGTCAAGGATGTTGTTGTTGCCATTGATATTGGCAAACTGGCCGCCCGAACGTGGCAGGAAGCTCTCCGAATAGCTGGCATAGATTGAGACGTTTTCTTGCGGCTTGATGATGATGCCACCGCGCGGAGAGAATTCTTCATCTTTACGCGTGCGGAAATCGCCATTGTCGAGGCGGAGGACTTCGATATCAAAGCTGTCGAAGCGGCCACCGATGACGACATTGAGCCAGTCTGTGACTTCGATCTCGTCTTGGATGTAAATCGAGAACACCCGCACATCAGCCTCTGTGTCATCGTTCAAGGCGGAAAATGCGAATGCTGTTGGGTCGCCGTCTGCGTTGGTGCCGACGAAGTTATTGATCGCCACCGGACGGACCGCCAGGAAGCTCTCAACATCGTCATCAGACGTGTCGAACAAAGTGTTGAAACGGTCATTATTGTTCACCGTGTCAATGTATTCTGCACCGAATAGTAGCGTGTGCGAAAGGCTTCCGGTCTCAAAATCACCGACCAAATTGCCGGAGAGAACGAAGTTTTCGCGCTGTGTGGTGTCGATATAACCGTCGAGGTCAACGACATTGGTGGTCTCATCAAAGCCCACCGGGAACAGGTTCGAATACACCTTGTCATAGTCGCCATAGGAAACGTTGAAGTTGCCTTTGAAATTCTCAGAGAAAGCGTGCTGGATCGTCCCGCGGAACACATGCGCTTCGAATTCGAGGAAGTTGTTTTCCGGGTCGGCGAAGGTGATGTCTTCCAACTGACGCGCCGGATTGCCTAGGCTGTCCGATGGGATGCCGCGATCGATAAAGCGGTCGTGATTGGCGTATTGGTAGGACAGATCGATGATGGTGTCCGGGCCAAGCTCCGCGCGGAAAGTCGGATTGATGCCGATCCGCTCTCCGTCAAAGAAGTCGCGGTGATTGTTCAGATTTTCGTATGAGGCATTGATCCGCAAGGCGGAGCTTTCGCTGGTGGCGAAGTTCAGGTCCACTTGACCAGAGAATGCGCCAAATGTGTCGATAGAGCCCTGATAGCCGACAAATTGTTCGCCAATCACGCCCTTCTTGGTCACCCGGTTGAGGATGCCGCCGGTGCCGCCGCGTCCGAAGAGCAATGCATTGGGTCCGCGCAGGATCTCAACCTGCTCCAGATTGTACAGCCCGCGATAATATTGCACGTCGTCGCGTACGCCATCGACGTAGAAGTCCGCCGTTGAGCGCACCCCGCGAAAGACCACTGCATCGCGGTGCCCTTCGCCTTGAGAGTTGGTGACGCCGGGGGTGTAAAGGATGATGTCGCCGATGCTGTCAAAGCCCTGCTGAGTGATCTGCTCAGAGGTCACGATGGACAGTGATTGCGGCACGTCGATGATTGGGGTCGGCGTTTTCACCGAATTGACTTCGTTTGATTGAAGCACCTGTCCCGTGACTACGATCCGAGCTCCGTCTGAGGAACCTGTCTCGCCCTCATCATCAGCCGTTTCGGCCATAGCTGGGAATGCAAAACATGCGCTGCTGAGCAGCAGAGTAGCGCGGGAGAGGCGAGTGTTCATAGGTGAGAATCTTTCCGTCCAAAGAGTGTGGGACAGGCTGCTATTGCAAGCCGTTCTCATTTGCAAGTGAATTGAAAATGATTCGCAATACTATTTATTGCAAGTGTGGTTTTTGTGTGCGCAATCGGTTATCTGGCGCCTGAAACATCCATCCAAACACTAAGCGGAACGGCACCTATGAAAGCGACCATCTGGCACAATCCGAAATGCGGCACCTCGCGCAAAACTCTGGCAATCCTCGAAGAGCAAGACAGCATTGAGCTCAATGTGGTGCTGTATTTGAAAGACGCGCCGAGCCGCGAAAAGCTGGCTCAGCTTTACAGGGATGCTGGAATTACACCTCAGCAAGGGCTGCGTCTGCGCGGCACCGATGCGGCGGAACGCGGACTGCCAGATGCCGAGGCAGATATTGTGCTCGATGCGATGGCGGCGGATTCGTCCTTGCTGGAGCGCCCTTTGGTTGAGACTGAAAAGGGCGTTCGGCTCTGCCTAGCCGCAGGACGTGGTGCGCGAGATCCTCTAAGCTTCTTTGCCGGTCAGTTGCGCGTCGGCTTGAAGACCTCGCCAGCCCAGGATCGCGACAATCAGGCATAGAACGATCACCAGGCCGAAACCCAGCCAGTCATTGATACCATACAGCCATACGCCAAGCGCGGGGGCGTAGATAAAGCTCGCGCCTGCAACGCTCGCTACAATGCCCGATGCTTGCCCTTGTTCGGCCCGCGTCACGGCTAAAGACGTGCCCGCTGTTGTGCCTGGCCGGAACAATCCAAAACCCAAAGAGGCAATGGCATAGCCAAGCGACAAGCCGAATAGCTCGTTGGTTGCCCCCAGGATCGCAGTTCCAAACGCCGCAACAATCACGCCCGATAATGTCGCAATGCGTGGTCCCATCTTAAAGCGCGGGATTAGCCCCCATTGTGCAAGCAAGGTCGCCACTGCGCCAAAGGCGAGCACCAGGCTGACATAGGTTGCGCCTTGTTCCGGATCAGCCCGCAGGTTCAGCCGATCGAGTACCAAGAACCCGGTAATACCCATAATCATGGCCTGTGCATGGCCCCCGATCAGCCCGGCCAAAACCCATGGACGCACCCGTGTATCTAGCCACTTCAGGCGATCAGGTGCGCTAGGTTGCCCGGCCATTTCTTCATCATCCGGATCAAGTTCGAGGCCTTCAGACCCTCCAGAATAGGAGGCGGCCTGCCCGCGTGCGGCAAATTGCGGTACATCATTGGGCAGGTACAAGCGCAGCAGCACCAGCGCCGCGAGACCAAGCAGCGCAAAGCCCAAGAATGGGCCAACCAGCCCAATGCCCAGAAATGTCACCACCATTAGGGGAGCCAGCACCGGCCCAATCACCGTTCCAAGCCCAAAGCTGGAGGCAATGAGTGATAGCGCATTGGTTCGCTCAGACCGGGGCGTGCGTGATGCGACATAGGCCTGCACGGCTGGCGGTGCGGCGCTGCCAAATCCGCCAAACAGGCTGCGCGCCGCAGCAAAGGCGATCAAGGTCCAAAAGGCCGTCATAAAGCCTGCGAGACCCGCCCATAACGCGGCTCCGCATAGCACCATCGATACAACAAAGCCGGTAAGACCGAGCGCCATCATCGATTTGCGGCCGCGCTTGTCTGATCGGCGCGCCCATATCGGCGCGCACACCACCCACAACAGCGCAGACCAGCTGTAGGCTAGGCTGATCCAGACATCGTTGACCTCTAGGGCGGTGCCAATCGAGGGCATGACCGACTGCATCGCCGTATTGCCCGCCGCCGTTACCAGCATAACCGTGAACAGTAATGTCATGCGGCCGCGCGAAACCGAACTTTGCCTCGTGCCCTCGCTGGCGGTGTTCAGCGCATTGTCGGGCTGAGTTTCGAGATCGGGTTTTGCATCGGCCATAGGTCGCAGTTGCGCTAGGCCAGCGCGCCTCGGCTTGCAATTGGTTAGCGCCTCTGCAAGGCGGATCAGCGTTTCTTGTTTGCCCCCTTATCATAAGCGACGATAGGTCCACTCGATGCAATCTGAAGATTTGGCAATTGGCAGCCGCGGCGGCTGGCGCGCACGCTGGCAGCGTTACGGCGCGCAATGCGCGGTGTTTTTTCGCGGATTTGTGGAGCACCCCCGGATGGTCGGCTCGATTATCCCATCCTCGCGTTTTACCGTGCGAAAAATGCTGGAGCCAGTGGATTGGGGCAAATGCGAGGTGTTCGTGGAATACGGCCCAGGCATCGGCACGTTCTGCCGCCCAGTGCTTGATCGCCTGCGCGGGGACGGCGCGCTGGTCGTGATTGACACCAATCCGCTCTACATTGACTATCTGACCAAGACGATCCGCGATCCGCGCTTTCATGCGGTGCTTGGCTCGGCTGAGCATGTCGAGCAGCACTTGGCTGAGCTCGGCCTGTCTGATGCGGATTATGTGCTGTCAGGCCTGCCGTTCTCAACCCTGCCTGCAGGCGTTGCGACCAAGATTGCCGAGGCGACCTACAAAGTGATCAAGCCGGGCGGCGCATTCCTCGCCTATCAGTTCAGCTCGGCAGTTCGTGATGAATCGGCGAAGTTCTTTGAGCGCATTGATGCAGGTTTTGAATGGCTCAACATCCTGCCGTGCAAGCTCTATTGGGCGTGGAAAGAGCCTAAGGACTAACCGCCAAAACCCGCGACTGCGTAAGGCGCTGCTCAGCCCTCACTCAAAAACATCCTGCACATTACGGCCAGCTTGATCGCCAGACAATTGCGCATGGACCGCTGCGAATACGGCCAGAAAAACTGCGCCCAATACGGCGCTGACCAAGGCAGCAATAAATCCGTTGCCAATCTGCTCGATTGTTCCGCCCAGTGCGGCGAAGATCGTACCCGTGACCAAAGTCAGGACGAGCGACACGACTCCAAAAGCGAGGAAAAGCAGGAACAAAAACAACAGCAAGCGAAAGCTGTTGCCCTTGGTCAATTGCCACGATCGCTTCAGCGCGTTGATGGGATTGTACTCACGCTCAATCGCGATCACGGCGGTGTAGAGCGAGAACTTGATCGCGACATAGATGACCAATGGAATTGCGATCAGAACAGCGAGAGCAACCGCCGGGCCGCCGAGCGCGCTTAGCAAGCCCACCGGAACGCCAATCACAATAGCTGCGCCAAGCGCCATGATAATTGCTGCACCAATATAAGGCAGCAGCCCGCGTGCACCAAGTTTGATTGCCTCGCCCACGGTTGGTCTGGATGTGTCCGTTAGTAACGTCAGCAATGCCAGGGTTCCGAGTGTTTGAAATAGAGTGATGCCGATGAACAACCAGCCGTACTTGCTGTACTGCTCGCTCATCGCGCTCATCGATGCATCCATGATCGCTTGGAAGTCAGAAGGATCGCCTGCCGGTGGCGGCGGGTTCACCGCTTCTGGAAGAAACACGGCCAATGCGAATTGCGGTAGGAATAGAAACAGGCCCGCGATGATAATCACCAGCTCGCGATTGGCTCCGAGCATCGCGGTTGCGTGCGTCCAGGCTTGGCCCATATCCAGCTTCACGTGTACTTCCCCTAGATAATTTCGCTCTTGATAAGCGCACTCGATGCCCCCAAGCAATCATCATATGACCGCTGCCGCCAAGACATCACCAGATACCTTGCCCGCATCATCGATCACCGCGATCGATTGGCGGCGTGAGGAGCGGCAGGTGCCCTACACTGACGCCCTGGCAGAGATGGAGGCGCGCAACCAGGCGATTGCCGGGGGAAGCGCGCGTGAGCAGGTTTGGCTGCTCGAACATCCTCCCGTCTACACCGCAGGTACCAGCGCCGCAGAGGACGAGCTGCTCGATCCGCGATTTGAGGTGGTGAAGGCCGGGCGCGGCGGACGCTACACTTACCACGGGCCGGGTCAGCGGGTTGGTTATGTTATGCTCGATCTGAATAGGCGCGGCAAAGATGTACGCTGCTTTGTTCATGCGCTGGAGGGCTGGGTGATTGCCGCTTTGCGCGAATTCGGGGTGGAAAGTTGGGCAGTTGATGGCCGGGTGGGCATCTGGACACGGGATGTCGACGGGCGCGAGGCAAAGATCGGAGCGATCGGCGTGCGCGTGCGCCGCTGGGTCACGATGCATGGCTTCTCGGTCAATCTTGATCCGGATCTCACCCATTTTACCGGGATTGTCCCGTGCGGGATCGAAGAATACGGGGTCACCAGCCTGTCGCGCTTGGGCCTCGACATTTCGCCCGCCAAATGGGACGAGGCGCTGATCGCCCATGCTGGCGAGTTTTTGGAAACACTCGATAAGGCCGAGGCACGACGATGCGCATCACAATAACTCAAGCCCACCCGCTTATGCTTGCGCCGCTGGCCGTGGCACTGGCGGCGTGCGGTGATGATCCTGCGCCAGAGGCGAGCAGCAGCGGCGAGGTGGCAGAAGCGACAGGCGAAGTGCTGGGCGGATCGATTAGCGACGACATGCTCCCCCTTGAGGAGGTGCGCTCGCAATCGCCATTGGCCCCGCGTGCAAGCGGTGCGCCAAGCTCCTCGGGCGGTGATAGCGATGCGAGTGATGCTGGCGATGCCAGTGAAGATGAGGCTGAAACGGCAGAGGCCGAAACATCCGCAGATGCTCCGGCCCCAGAAACGCCTTCTGAACCTGCCCCTGAAGAGGACGCAGGCGAGTAATTAGGCCGCGTTTTCCGTGGCTGCCTGCTCTTCTATCAACGTTGGATAGTCGGTGTAGCCTTCGGCAATTGGGAAGTACCAGCTCTTCGGAACATTCGTGTTCGGGTTGAAATGCGCGCCTTTGGCGATCCGCACGTCAAGATCCGGGTTGGAGATGTAGGGGCGCCCAAAGCTGACGGCGTCGCAGCGACCGCTGGTCACATCCGCATCCGCTTCCTCGGCGCTGTAGTCAGAATTGAGGATTAGCGGGCCTTTGTAGTGCTCGCGGAAAAGCGGATCCTGTTGCGGAACATCCGTTTGGCCAAAGGTGCCATCCGGCCCTGGCTGGCGCAGCTCAACAAAGGCGAGGTTCAGATCGTTGCAGACCTTGGCCGCCGCGCCAAAGGTTGCTTCTGGATTGCTGTCATCCGTGCCTTGCGAATCGCCATTGGGCGACAGGCGAATGCCAACGCGGTCCGCGCCCCAGACATCGATCAGTGCCTCGAGAACTTCGCGCATCAAGCGCGTGCGATTCTCAGGCGAACCGCCATATTCGTCGGTACGCAGGTTCGTCTTGTCGCGCAGGAACTGGTCGATGAAATAACCATTGGCACCGTGCAATTGCACGCCGTCAAATCCGGCCTTCTTGGCGTTCTCAGCGGCGCGGCGATAATCCTCGATCGTACGCTTGATATCATCGAGCGTAGCCGCGCGCGCTTCGGCATAGGCTTGCTTACCGATGGGGGTGTGCGCTTCGCCCGGCGCAGTCGTCGCGCTGGCGGAAAGCGGCGGGTTCCCATCGAGGAAATAGGGATGAACGATCCGGCCCATATGCCACAGCTGCAAGACGATCAGCCCGCCTTCTTCGTGCACGCCCTCAACGATTGGTTTCCACGCTTCGGTCTGCTCGTCGGTCCAGATGCCGGGCGCTGATGGCCAACCGAGGCCTTCGCGGCTGATGCCGGTCGCCTCGGTCAGGATCATGCCAGCGCCCGCGCGCTGACGATAATATGTGCCCATCAAGGCGTTCGGCACAAACATGGGTTCGGCCGCGCGCCCGCGTGTGAGCGGCGCCATAAAAATACGGTTTTTGGCCTCAAGCGCGCCCATTTTCAGCGGCTGGAAGAGAGCATCGTGCATAGGATTGGTCCTCTTTTGCAATCTTTTGTGTTTGAGCACTTGGGGAATTGCGGGCTAGGGCGCAAGCATGGAAAACAGTGGGACGTCCCAAAAAAAGCTGTTCGATGCGAAAGCGGTGATGTTGCTCGCGGCTTTGCTGGGCGGAAATATCGCCCTTGCAACCGGGCCCTGGCTTGTACGGTTAGCCGACACCGGTCCGGTCAGCGCCGGGTTCTGGCGTTTGTTTCTCGCCCTGCCATTTCTGGTTCTGTTCGCGCGGATGAGCGGTCAGCGGCTGGGCGGGATGCCGCGCAAGACGTTGGTGCTGGTGGCGCTTGGGGCGACCGCATTCGCGCTGGATCTGGCAAGCTGGCATATCGGGATTGGGCTAACCCGGCTGGGCAATGCGACCCTGTTCGGCAATGCCGGGTCGATCATCCTGCTGTTTTCGGGCTTCATCATGGCGCGCATGTTGCCGCGCAGGTTTGAATGGCTCGCGATTGTCTGTGCCCTTGCCGGTGCTGCGATCCTATTGGGACGCAGCCTGGAGATTTCGACCTCGACCTTTGTCGGCGATCTGTTTTGCCTCGCCGCGGGGCTACTCTATGCGATTTACTTGATCACTTTGCAGGGCGCGCGCTCGCAGTTTGGCTCGTGGAGCCTGCTGGTCTGGGTCAGCGTGTTTGCGTGTCCGGTGTTGCTTGTGCTGGCACTGGCGCTGGGCGAGCCAGTTTGGCCGACAGATTGGACACCCGTCCTGATCCTGTTTGTGAGCAGTCAGCTGATCGGGCAGGGGCTGCTGGTCTATTCGCTTGGCCATTTCCCGCCGCTGATCATCGGGCTGGCGCTGCTGACCCAGCCCGCGGTCGCGGCGCTGATCGGATACAGCGTATTTGGCGAAGTGCTGACGCCGCTCGATTTGCTTGGGATGGTGCTGGTGGGGAACGCTTTGGTGGTTGCGAGAATGAAGCGGGGTTAGATCGTTTCGCCGCGCTCGGCGCAGCGCTGCAGATTAGCTAATCCACGGTTCGCAATTAGGCTCCGGTCATAAGCACTCATCGCGACCCGGGTTCCGACCCAGATGAGGGCACCGCGCCAGCCAAGGCTAGGGCCTGTGTAAATTCCAGAATAATAGTGTGAGTGAATTTGCCGAACAAAGAACCAGTCTTCTATTTGTTCGCCCCGATCTGATGCGAGCTTTTCAAGCCCGTCTGCATCAAGGCAGATAGCCTCTCGATTGCTTAGCGCACCATCATCAATCGCGCTTGTCACGTGGAGCGCAGATCCAACTAGCAGGAAGAAAATAGCCACAACCAGAGACACCGCAATGCGTCCCGAAAGTTCAATGATTGTTTGCATTGTATCCCCGCCAGCCTGATCACGCCTGCCGAGAGTCCTATCAATCCGCCGTGAACGCGACCTTGCCCAGATCGCCTAGGCCCACCGTGCCGCTCGGCCATGCCGAGCATCCGGTCGAGGCTCTCCTTGGCCTTTAGGCGTAGCTCTTCTTCAATCACGATTTGCGGCTCCAAATCGCGCAGTGCGACATAGAGCTTCTCCATCGTGTTGAGCGCCATATAGGGGCAGATATTGCAGGAGCAGTTTCCGTCCGCGCCCGGCGCGCCGATAAAGTTCTTCTCCGGCAAAGCCTTTTCCATCTGGTGGATGATGTGCGGCTCGGTCGCGACGATTAGCGTGTCGCCAGAGAATTCCTTGGCAAACTTCAGAATGCCGCTGGTTGAGCCGACATAATCCGCATGATCGACGATGGTTGGCGGGCATTCCGGGTGCGCAGCGATGGGTGCATCGGGGTACTGCTCTTTAAGCTTGAGCAACTCCGTCTCGCTGAATGCCTCGTGCACGATGCACACGCCCGGCCACAGCAGCATTTCGCGATTGAACTTGCGCGCCAGATAGCCGCCAAGGTGGCGGTCCGGGCCAAAGATGATCTTCTGCTCTTCCGGGATCTGCTGCAGGATCGTCTCTGCGCTGGAGCTGGTGACGATGATGTCCGAAAGCGCTTTCACCTCGGTTGAGCAATTGATGTAGGTCAGCGCAATGTGATCGGGATGCGCTTCGCGGAAGGCCTTGAACTTCTCAGGCGGACAGCTGTCTTCCAGGCTACACCCGGCATCCATATCGGGCAGCACGACGATCTTCTCTGGCGAGAGGATTTTCGCGGTGTCGGCCATGAATTTCACGCCGCAAAAGGCGATAACATCCGCATCCGTATCCGCCGCCATCTGGCTGAGCTGGAGCGAGTCCCCGACATAGTCGGCGATGTCCTGAATATCGGGCGTCTGATAATAATGCGCCAGGATCACAGCATTGCGTTCTTTACGCAGGCGATCAATTTCAGCCAGCAAGTCTTTGCCAGAGGGCACTTTGGTTGGGGCGGTCATAATATCAGATCCCGTGAAAATCAGTTGCTGGGGTCATATAGGTAGGAAATGCGGTGAAATCGAGCAGAATTGGTGGCTTAGGCCCAGCTCAGATCGTACGCCAAACGCCTGCGTCCTGGGCCGCCAGCCCGCGTTTTTCCAGATCGATGAGATGTGCCTCGACGCTCATTTCTGCCGCTGGGATCAGCCGCTCATCCAGCCCTTTGTACATGGCCGGAATAAACTCCGGGATGGGCCGGGCGGCTTCGCCCATCAGACGCAAAATTTGATTTTCGCGCTGACGGCGATGGCCAATCATGCCGCGCACCAGTTGTTGAGGCTTAGTGATCGCGGCGCCATGGGCCGCGTGATAGACTGTGTCATCGCGCGCCATCAGCCGCTCCAGGCTTTTCATATATTCACCCATGTCACCATCGGGCGGGATGACGACGCTGGTTGACCATCCCATCACATGGTCGCCGGTGAACAGCGCTTTGCTCTCTTCCAGCGCAAAGCACAGATGGTTGGAGGTGTGGCCCGGCGTGTGCACGGCGGTGAGCGTCCAGCCCGTGCCGGTCATTTGCTCGCCGTCTTCCAAAACGCGGTCAGGCGCATAGGTGGTGTCAAAAGATTCGTCGGCGCGCGGACGATCCGATTTCAGCACCAGCGGCGCACAGCCAACAATCGGCGCATCAGTGCGCTGCGCCAATGGCGCGGCAGCGGGCGAGTGATCGCGGTGCGTATGGGTGCACATGATCGCGGCAATTTTCGCCTCACCCACTGTGGCCAGAATGGCGTCGATATGCGCGGGCTCATTGGGGCCGGGATCGATCACCGCAACATCGTCGCCTGCGCCCACAACATAACTCTGCGTGCCAGTGTAGGTGTAAGGCGATGGATTGGGCGCAAGCACCCGGCGGATCAGCGGATCGAGCTGTTCAGCGGTGCCCGTCGGCCAAGGTTTTTGAGGGAGTCCGGTCATGCACTTGCGTATGAAGGCGTTTGAGTTCTCTGTCGAGAATTGCCTAGCCAGCCCACACCCTCCACCCTTCCACCCGGCTCGTATCCGAAACTATTCCGGGCGGAAGGGTGGAGGGGGTGGCTTACTCCGGTACTCAGAAAAACACAACGAAGTTCTGTCGGCCTTGCGGTCGCTGCGTGACCGATTAGGAAAGGCAAAAAAATAGAGGGAACCCCATGTCTGATTACATCCTTGTCCTAGATGAAGGCACCACCTCGACCCGCGCGATGCTGTTCGATGCGGCAGGTACATTTCACGGCAGCGCTCAGGAGGAGCTGACGCAGCATTACCCTGAAGCAGGCTGGGTTGAGCATGATGCGGCCGAGATTTGGGACAAAACCTTGGCCTGCGTGCGCGCTGTGATCGAGAAAGCGGGCGGGGCAGAGCGCATCGCCTGTATCGGCATCACCAATCAGCGCGAGACCGTGGTTGCTTGGGATAAAAACACCGGAGAGCCGCTGGCCCGCGCGATTGTGTGGCAGGACCGGCGGACTGAGCCATTTTGCGTCGGTCTACGCGCGGAAGGGCATGAGGCGGATGTGCAAAAGCGCACCGGATTGCTGCTCGACCCTTATTTCTCCGGCACGAAAATGCGCTGGCTGATGGACAATTCGCCCGAGGTGCGCGGTGCAGCGGATAGAGGCACCTTGGCCTTTGGCACGATTGAGAGCTGGCTGACGTTTAAGCTGACAGCGGGACGCCATATCTCTGATGCCAGCAATGCGAGCCGCACGCTCCTGCTTGAGCTGGATGGTGCGCAATTTGATGTGGGGCTGTGCGAATTGCTGGGCGTGCCGCAATCCGCTTTGCCAGAGGTGGTCGATATGTCTGGCGCCCTGGCTGAGACGTCACCTGACATCTTTGGTCGGGCAATCCCGATCACCGGCATGGTCGGCGATCAGCAAGCGGCGACGATTGGTCAGGCTTGCCTGTCGCCGGGCGAAACCAAGGCGACCTACGGCACCGGCGCGTTTGTGCTGACCAATCAAGGCGCGCAAATTCCGCGCTCGCAAAACCGCCTGCTTGGGACTGTGCTCACACAGATTGGCGGGCAGCGGACCTATGCGATTGAAGGCTCGGTCTTCGTGGCTGGCTCGCTGGTCCAATGGTTGAGGGATTCGCTCGGCATTGTGGACGTTGCTAGTCAGACAGAGGAACTGGCGCGCAGTATCTCTGACACGGGCGGGGTCACGATTGTCCCGGCGCTGGCCGGACTAGGCGCGCCGCATTGGCGGGCGGAGGCGCGCGGCCTTATTTCTGGGTTGAGCTTTGCGAGCGGTAAGGCGGAACTGGCCAGGGCTGCTTTGGAGGCGATGGCGCATCAAACGCATGACCTCGCATCGGCCTTTGCCAAGGATGGCACCGGTTGGGGAACCTTGCGGATCGATGGCGGGATGAGCGCCAATGACTGGATGGCACAGGATTTGGCCAACGTGCTGAACATCACCGTCGAGCGGCCTGAATTCGTCGAGACGACCGCGCTGGGCGCAGCGATGCTGGCGGCGGCTGGGGCGGGGATGCACAGCGATCTCTCAACGGCAGCGCAGGCGATGCGCGGCACTCTCAACAGTTTTACGCCTAGCAATGTCCGATGATGTGCGTGAAGACCGCTTGGCCCGTTGGAAGAAGGCACTGGCGGCGGCTTAGTCTTAGGATGCCATAGCCACCCGCGCCCTCCACCCTTCCACCCGGAGCTTACCGTGATACCGTCCGGGTGGAAGGGTGGAGGGCGCGGGTGGTCACGAAGCGCGGAGAAATCCTTAGCCGAAACGCCCCAAGGCGCGGCCGATCTTGTCCTGAAACGCGCGCGCTGGTGAGGCCACTTCAAAGCCCTTGCGCCATGCCTCGTCAAGCCGGGCAATCCGGTGATGAAGCTTCACGGTCTCTTCGATCAATTCGCGGGTTTCCGGCTCTAGCTTAGCCAATTGCGCTGCATCACTGTCGCGGTCACCGGGCAATTCGCCGTGGCGGCGAACTTGGTTCTCTGTCAGTTCGCCAGAGAAATAGGCGCGCTGATTCAACAGCCAGGCCAGCACATGCATCATGCGCGTTGTGGTCTTCAACCCCTCAATTGAGAGGGCAAGGCGCACTTCGTCATTTTCGCCCATACCGGGCTCTTTGGCGCCCAGTGCAAACACTGCGCGGACATCATCCGCCAGCACCAGAGCTTCGGAATAGAGTGCCTCAATGATCGGGCGAGAGAGATTGGTTGTGCGGGTCATATGTGGCCCAGATTGCTAGGCTCGATGCGAAAGTGCCGCCAGCTTGGTAACCAGAATATCTGAGCGAAATTATAAACCGTCCCGTGCTGACACACAAACGGCTAGCTTTTCTCGCCTTTTGCGCAGCGGTCTAGGCGATGATATCCGGCAGCAGGCGGTCTTCAATCAGTGCGATCTGATCCTTCAGCCGCAATTTGCGTTTCTTCAACCGCGCGATTTGCAGTTGATCGACCGAGCCGCTCTTCTGCCCCGCCTCTGTCAGCGCATCAATCGCGACGTCCAGATCGCGGTGCTCCGACACCAATAAGGTCAGCCGCTTTTCAAGTTCAGCCTTATTCATGCGGGTGCATCACTCTTCTTATGGGTTCTTATGCATTGGTCTTTGTGCGCATTATGCCGATCCGCGCAAAGATACCAATAAGCCTATCAAATAAACTTCTGCCCGAAGCGCTCCGGCCAACTATGATTGTGAATTTGCAGAAGCAGTACTTTGCCGAGGGTGCCTGCCTGATACCAGCCACGTGCCACGCAATGGCCTTAATGTACCGCTTTGCAAGCAGGCGATCTTATGGTTCTATGTCCCTCGGCGGTTCGTCCGCACGCAGGCGAGTCGCTCCAACAGGGGTTTATTTAACCTCATCATGATGGAGATCATTTATGGCATCGTTTGCAGGATTATCCCACGTCAATGCGCTTGAAACAAAGCACGCGGGGCTAGAGGCCCAATTGCGCGACGAGATGAACCGGCCCGTGCCTGATGCTGCCACTATTCAAGCGCTAAAAAAGCGCAAATTGCGTTTGAAGGAAGAGATTCAGCGCATCTAACTTCGATCTGGTCGCACAGCACGTAAATCCGCGCCCGCATCCAAAGCCACCATTACGAACGCAATTTCACTTGGTGGCGGCTTTGCTTTTGCAGGCGCCATTGCCTAGTTAGGAGCGGTGATGTCCGCCGCCGCCTCTGCTCGTCAAATTCTCACCCGCCTGCATGAGGTGATGGCTTCGCGTATGCACGCGCAAGGCAAGCTCGATTCTGTCGTCGATATCATTGGCGACACTCTCAGCAGCGAGGTGTGCTCAATCTATTTGCTGCGTGAAAGCATGCTGGAATTGTTCGCGACCAAGGGTCTGAACAAAGAAGCGGTGCACGTGACTCGCATGGCCATTGGCGAGGGGTTGACCGGAACGATCGCTGACAAGGTTGAGACGCTCAACCTTGCTGAGGCAAAGGCGCATCCTGACTTTCTCTACCGCCCAGAAACGGGCGAAGAGAAATTCCACTCCTTTGCCGCATGTGCCAATTGTTTACAGGGAACGGGCCGTGGGCGTGCTTTGCGTCCAACATGTTGAGCCGCGCCGATACGAAGATATCGAGATCGAGGCTCTGCAGACCACGGCAATGGTGCTGTCTGAACTGATCGCCAATGCCGAATTGGTTGATGAGGAGGAAGCGCGCGGCCTCGCCGAGGGTTTGACCGGAACGCAGACCTTGAACGGCCTGGCTTTGGTGAAGGGGCTGGCCTCCGGGCTGGCGGTCTACCACCAGCCGCGGGTTCAGATCGAACAGGTTATGGCCGATGATATTGAGGCCGAACGGGCACGGGTCTACCGCGCGTTCGACAAGATGCGCGAGCAGATTGATCACCTCTCCAGTCAAGCGGAATTCGGGGTCGGCGGAGAGCACGAGGAAGTGCTCGAGACCTACAAAATGTTTGCCTATGATGAGGGGTGGTCGCGCCGCATCAACGAGGCGATTGACAGCGGGTTGACGGCTGAGGCCGCGATTGAGCGGGTCCAGCAGCGCACCCGGATGCGCATGCGCGAGATTGATGACGCCCTGTTGGCGGATCGCATGCATGATCTGGAGGACTTATCCAACCGGCTGCTGCGAATTGTCTCTGGCCAGCTTGGTACGGCAGCCAGCCAGGGTCTGCGCCGGGATACTATCCTGATTGCGCGCAATCTGGGCCCAGCAGAATTGCTCGAATATGATCGTCGCCGCTTAAAAGGCGTGATCCTGGAGGAGGGCTCGCTCACCGCGCATGTCGTGATTGTTGCGCGGGCCATGGGCGTGCCAGTGCTCGGCCGTGCGACTGGCCTGCGCGGAGTTATACGCGAAGGCGATGAGATATTGCTCGACGCGGACAAGGCGAATGCGACGGTGAGGCCCAGTGCACAAATGGCCGAGGCATTTGACGCGCGCTTTTCCAAATCCCGTGAGAAGCAGGCCGCCTATGCGGAATTGCGAGATGTGGAGCCTTTCACGCGCTGCGGCTCCCGTATCGAAGTGATGATGAATGCGGGGCTTCGCGATGACATGAGCTCGCTGGCCATGACAGGCGCGGACGGTGTGGGCCTGTTCCGTACGGAGTTTCAATTTCTCGTCTCCGCCACCTTGCCGCAGCGAGAGCGGCAGACGAAGCTTTACCGCGATGTGCTGGAGGCGGCTGGCGATAAACCGGTGATTTTCCGGACAGTTGATATCGGCGGCGATAAGGCGGTGCCTTACCTTGCGTCGAACCAGGCAAATGATGACGAGAATCCGGCGATGGGTTGGCGCGCCTTGCGCCTGGCGCTGGAGCGTGAGGGCCTGCTGAAGGTTCAAGCGCGCTCTTTGCTAGAAGCCTCTGCGAGCCGTCCGCTATACGTTATGTTCCCAATGGTCTCAGAGCCTTGGGAATTTGATGCGGCCAAGAGTGTGTTTGAAGAACAGCTCGCGTTTATGCGGTCCAAGAAGAAGCTGATCCCGGATGCGATTTATTATGGTGCCATGCTGGAGGTGCTTGCGCTTGCCGAAGTGCTCGATATTCTCTGCCCGAAGCTGAGTTTTCTCTCAGTCGGCACAAATGACCTCACGCAATTCCTGTTTGCTGCGGATCGCGCGAACCCCTTGCTCGCCGAACGCTATGACTGGCTCAGCCCCTCGATCATGCGGTTCCTGCGGCGGGTCACCCAATCGACCGAGGGTATGGATGTGGCGCTCGGCGTATGCGGCGAGATGGGCGGTCGCCGGTTAGAGGCTTTGGCACTGCTGGGTATCGGTTTTCGGCGACTTTCAATTACGCCTGCCGCGGTTGGTCCGATCAAGGAATTGGTCCGCAAGGTCGATCTTAAAGACATAACTCTGAGCATGAATGACTGGCTGGCGGACCCCAACGTCAATTTACGCGATGAGTTGAGCCGCTGGGCGGCTGATCGCGATATTGAAACCGATTGACGTATTCGTGCGTTAACTGAGCGTGCGTCAGCGCCGTTCTGTCGGAATGATGCTGCGGCGAACTGCAAGAATGCTTGACAGCGCAGGCTGCAAACGATTGTCTGCTGTTTAGCACCTTCGGGGAAAAATAAGGGTCTGTTCAAAGGCCCGCAAACAAAAGGTCGTATGGTTCGGGTCATGGACAACGAACAAGAAACAGCGGTTGAAGAACTGCCTCTTGAGGGCGTGGGCGCACAATTGCGCCGTGCGCGCAAGGAGCGCGGTCTCTCGCTCACGCAGGTAACAGCCGAAACACGCATTCCAGAACGCCATCTGGAAGTGATTGAAACGGGAGACTTTTCTGCCTTGCCAGCGCGCACTTATGCGATTGGCTTTTCGCGCACCTATGCGCGGATGATGGGGTTGGACGAGGCGCAGATCGCGGATCAGGTTCGGGCGGAACTCAGTACGGCAGAGGCTGGGCGCGAATTGGTCCCGCTGGGCATGGAGCCGGGTGATGCGGCGAAACTGCCGTCTTCTGGCCTTGCATGGGCAGGAGCCTTCGCGGCGGTTCTGCTGATTGCCGGAATGGCGACGTTCTATTCGTCCTACTATGGTTCTGGTGCTGGCCCCGCGCCGCTGGTGGGGGATGAGCCCGTCTTGGCCGATGGTGGCGAAAACGCCGTAGACGGAGTTGATGGCGCTAACGCGCCGGGCGCGGCGAGCGGCGACGGGCAGGTTGTCTTTACGGCATTGGAAGAAGGCGTCTGGGTTAAGTTCTACGACGCTAACGATAACCAATTGCTGCAAAAACAAATGGCCAGCGGCGAACGGTTTGAAATCCCATCTGATGCGCAGGGGCCCCAAATATGGACCGGGCGACCTGATGCCTTTGCGATCACCATTGATGGCAAGTCTGTGCCCAAATTGGCAGAGGATGATTTTATCATGCGCGATGTTGCGATCTCTGCCGATGCTTTGCTTGCCCGCGCGCAGCAGGCTGGCGAAGACGCGACCCCAGACACGTAGGACGAATTTGGCCATCCTGGACTAAAATTATGCCGGTATGCGGCGGGAAATGTGCTGCGCATGCTGCAATTTGGCGTATTGGGGCATCTTACCCACGGATTTTAGCCCCTATGACCCTCGACTTGACGTCATGACCTCGGCACAGATTCGGACTATATTCATGCGCTTTGCGTCAAATCACGCATGCGCCTTGCCGTAAGAGCCTCAGGATCGGAGGCTTTTGGCCATGGCGGGGGGTCTTAATCGCTTGGTAAAGCGCCGCAATTGCAAAGAGGGAGCCAGATCAAAGATGCGCGCACTCATTTCAAACCGTGTTCTTTTCGCCAAGGCCGGAGGGCGACTGCTCGCCGCTGGTTTGGCCGCGGCGGTCGTCGCAACCACGCCTGTACCAGCTATGGCACAGGACAATTCTGAGGCGCGCCTGCGCAAGATTGAGGCGGAAATTCGCGCGCTCCAGCGCAATGTCTTCCCTGGCGGCGATGGCCGCTTTTTTGAGCCGCAGATTGCGCCCGGTGAAACCACAGCTCGCCCGGCAAACAGCAATTCGACCACGGCGGTGACTGATATTCTCGCTCGGCTGGATGCGATGGAGCAGCAATTGCAGCAACTGACCGCCCTTGCAGAGCAGAATGGCAATTCGATCAGTCAAGTCGAAGCCCGCGTGACCGCGCTTGAATCGAGCAGCATTCCTGTGCCGAGCATCGACACGGGACCCGACGTTGGCGCATCGGACAGCAATCTTAGCGCGATGAGCGATGGTGCATCCGATACGGGCAGCCAGTCTGCCGGTGATAGCACCTCCAATGCCGCCAGCGGACCAAGCGCTGAGCGCCTCGCCGCGGTTCAGGCGATCACAAAGCCGATCACTGAAGACCCAGCGGATGATGAATATTCCTATGGCTTTCGCTTGTGGAACGCTGGATACTTCCCTGAAGCTCGCCAGCAGCTCAACAGTTTTGTTGAGCAATATGGCTCGCATTGGCGCGTAACCTATGGCCGAAATTTGCTAGGCCGGGCCTATCTCGACGACAATATGCCGGAAGAGGCGGCCAAGTGGTTCCTACGCAATTATCAGGCTGATCGTCAGGCCCCGCGTGCGGCCGACAGCCTGCTTTATCTCTCAGAGGCGATGATCGCGCTCAATGATACAAACCGGGCCTGCATCGCATTGGCGGAGTTTGGCGAGACCTATCCAGCGCTAGCCAGCGGGCGCCTGTCCAACCAATATGAGCGCAATCGCCAGCGAGTGACCTGCAATTGATAGGGCGGTCTCATCTGACCTGACCGGGCGATGGCGGGAGGATTTGCTCTCGCTGTGGCCGCTGGATGAACGCCAAGGTCAGCTTGGTTTGGCGGTTTCAGGTGGAGCAGATAGTCTTGCGATGCTGCTGATTGCGCATGCATCCGCAGCCGAGAATGACGGCGAAATCGCGGTCGCCAGCGTCAATCACGGACTTCGGGCTGAAGCCGCCAGCGAGGTGGCATTGGTGGAGCGCATTTGCGCAGAACTCAGCGTGCCTTTCACCGCGCTGAGTGTCCAGCTTGCCCGTGGCAATGTGCAGGCTAAAGCGCGCGATGCGCGTTACGCCGCGCTTTCCGAGTGGGCCGCAGAATATCAACTTGGAGCGGTTGCAACTGCCCATCACGCCGATGATCAGGCGGAAACGCTGCTGATGCGCCTTGGCAGAGGCAGCGGTCTGTCCGGTCTTGCCGGGGTGCGCGCCGCGACAAGGCTACCCGAAACTGAGATCGCGCTGCTGCGCCCGCTGTTAAGCTGGCGCAAGGCAGAGCTGGAGCAGATTGTAGCGGATGCCGGGATCATCGCCGCTGATGACCCATCCAACCGCGATGATCGGTTTGACCGGGCGCGGATGCGCGTACGTATCGCAGAGGCTGATTGGCTCGATACCAGCGCTTTGGCAAATAGCGCGCAGCATCTAACCGAGGCCTGGCGCGCGATCGAATGGTACGCAGATGAGGATTGGGAAACTCAGGTTTACCGAGAAGAGGGCAGCGGCGGCGCACCCGAATACAAATATTACGCCAATGTCCCACGCGCGATTTCGATTGAGACGATCATTCGTATCATCGCTGCTCTGGGTGGAAATGCGAGCCGCAGCGAAGCGGGCCGCGCGTTCAACCGCCTGTGGGAGGGCGAAAATGCCTCACTATCCGGCGTGCTGATTACGCCAGGAACGGAAAAAATCGAGAACTTGGGGATGATGATGCGGGTGTGGCGGTTCGCCCCCGAACCGCCCAGAGCGATGCATTAAGCAGCACTCGGCGCGGAATGCGCACACCGCATCAGCGGATCAGATGATTGCGTCCCCCACGCCGATCATCTGGCCGCGTGTGATCACAACCTTGTCGCCGCGCTTCGCGATAGCGAACAGTTTGGCTGCGAATTCCTCTGGCACACCGACACAGCCGTGGCTGGCATAGCCGTTGAGCACTGGTGAGCCATGAATGGCTATTCCATCCCAGGTCAGGCGCAGCGTGTAAGGCATCGGCGCATTGTTATACTTCTCAGACACATTGTCCTTTTCCTTCGTCAGGATTGGGAACGTGCCGAGCGGGGTCGGATGAGATTTTGTACCGAGCAGAGCGACAGCGGTGCCGATTTCGTGGCCATCGCGAAATGCGCTGATCACGCGGGCATCAAGATCAACTGTGATTACCAGCTTTCCCGTCTTGGGCGCATTGCTTTCGTCCCAGAACCACTCGCCATACCTAATCTTGCCTTCGATCGGCAGGATCGAGTTGACGACGAATGGATCGTCTGGCTCTGGCGGCGGTGGAGGTACGTCTTGGATCACCTCGCGTGAGATCGTTCGGGCAGCAGTCACGCCGGCTTCCCGGCCAGCAGCGCGGGGCGTGAGCACCGGCAGTTCAGGTGCCACCTCGTCAATCGGTGGCAGGCCGGCGGCAATCGCAGCGGCCTCTGCATCATATGGAGTGGGCAGGCTTGGATCGACCACCAGGGTTTCGCCGCCGGTCGTTGGGTCGATTGGACGAATTGCCTCTTGAGCAGCGGCATCGGCAACTTGCTCTGCAGCCTCCGCCGCGTCAGCGGCAGCAATCTGATCATCGGCTAGGCTTGATGTACCAGCCAGGGAGACGAGGGTGACCGCGGCAGCAATGCGGGCAGATTTGATGATTTTTAACATATCGCGCTTTATGCCGTAAAATCTCGTGAGTCGCTAGTGGCTAACGCTTGTGCGTCCCTTCGCGAGACGATCCCCATGTGAAAATGTTAACATCAGGCCGTTCGTTAGCTGATTTTTGCTTCTACTCGTCCCGCTCTAACGGCTCACCCATGAGCGCCAAATTCGTTGGCAATGGCCGTCGTCAACCTCAGCATCAGATCGTAAGCTCGCTCGATTGGATCGATGTAATCACGGCCAATCTGCGCGTAACCTTCATTGTCCCCGTCGGGATAATCGCTCGCTGCATCAACGGCGAAATCCTCTGGCTGAGGGAATGAGGTTGGGAAAGCACGGCGGAGCTGCGCCAGTGCGTCTTCAATCCTGAGGCTGAACACCATCTCCAGCACATCGTCGCGGCTAATATCGTTCGCGCGGCTAAAGGCCGGGATTGAAACGGCGCGTAGGAAAATATGCTGCATTAGCGCGAGGCGCAGCGCCTGAGCAGCGCCAATGGTGCGGCGGGTGTTCTCGCGGTCTTCCAGCGGCGCTTCGTCTGGGATCAGATCGAGCAAGCGATGGAATTTGAGCGCGTCGACGCGCAAGCGCGAGGCGAGCCGCACGGAACACCCCGGTACGGTCATCTTTGGTGAGATATTCGGCCAAGGTCTCGCACGCGGCGGACAGATGGCTTTCCGTGCCGCGATAGGGTCGGCTCGCCCAATAGGCGGAATTGAACAATTCGCCGTGGGCGGCGACAGTTTTGATGCTGGCCAGCGCATTGGATGCACGCGCCAAGCGGATCAATTGGCGCCCGCGTGGGCTCTCTTTGATCAGAGCGGCTAGCTCTTCATAATTGCCATCCGCCGCACTGCCGATGCCGGAAATGATATTCACCGGATAGCCGAGTTGTTGCAGGATCGAATTGTGCGGGATCGCGCGGATCTGGCGCAGCGACATGTCGCGATCCGCCGACAGGTCAGACTGACGCCGTGAAACGCGGCTGCCGGTGGAATTGAGTAGGCCCAAGCCGAACGCGGTGACCGCGCGCGAATAGGTCTGGCTGCGCAGGTGCTGACGCTGGTTCGCGCGGATGGCGCGGTAGAAATCGAGGCTGATGTCCGTACGGCTGTAGAACGGATCCTCTGCCGCCGCCGGATCATTGAGCGGTGCGGTCGCAATCCGGGTCAGGGTCGCTCGGGCCAGCTCTGGTGTGGCGAAGAACATATAGCCATCGCCGCCCTGGAAGCTGACTTCAGGCTCCAGCACGATGTCTTTGTCCGAAAAGCGGCTGCGGGCCCACGGGCTTAGCGGCCACGCAAGCCGGTCATCAAAGCCGCTGGGGTGCGCGCCGCGGCCCATGCTTTCGCCGTGTGTGTTGAAGATGAGCGCCGAGACATCATTCAGGCCGTTCTTCGCCATGGCTTGTGCCATGCGCCCTTGCAGGCGCTCGATTGCGAGACTGGCAGGGATTTGACCCACAAACCGGCCCGCATCGGAAAAGCCAGTTTGAATGCACACTCTGCCTCGCGTGCGGGTATAGGCCTGATATTCTGGCTCAGCGCACAGCGCCTCTAGGAAACGTCCGCCGTGTTCCAGCGCGCTTTCGGTTTCGAACAAAGGCGATACGTCTACCTTATCCTCGATCCCGAACAGCTTTGAGAAATAGAGCGCAGCAAGAATGGTCGATGGCTGTTCGCATTCCGCGATCAGCATGCGGATCGGTGTGTCCGCGTCCACAGAACCCAGGATTTGCGCCATCGCTAGGAATTGCCGGATCGCAGTGGAGCTTTCGATCGCGAGCGAAGCGAAATTGGTGCGCAGCGGCTTCACCTCGCCCAGCAGCTTGCGCAGGGTTGCCATCGCGCCCTTGCTGGCGAGATCGAGCGTGTTGTCCGGATCGATCCGGCGGCGGATGCCGTTGTGAAGCTGCTTCGCATTCACGCGGAAATGCACATGCGCCATGCCAAGGCCATCGGCGCGCATGGCCGCAGCCAGCGTCTTCAGCGCAACTGCGCGCGCGGCCTCCGCTGCGCTCGCCTCGTCTTCCAGCTGTGCAATCAAGGGCTTGAGCGACAGCAGCTTGGCTGGATTGTCAGCGGTGAGCCGGTTCGCGGCGAGCGAAAGCGCCTCGGGCGAGCTAAGATCGCTGGTAAATTCGCGCGCGCTGAGGGCCGCATGGCTTTGGGCATCTCGCAGGGTCTTGATCAGGCTGTGTTCGCCGTCAATCGCGGCGAGGCTATCGGCATAGCGGCCCAGGCGTTCCGCCTTTTCTGCCAAGCGGAAGCCGATGGAGGTGTACCATTTGATGTCGGTCCGCCCATCCATGTCATATCCGACCCAGGTGGCGAAGCGGAACGGTACGGGGGCCAGTTCTTGCCACTGGTCGGGCCAATTCGCCTGAGCATGGCTCAGCACATCACCGACGATGGCATCGCGCGCATCCTGAGCATGGCCGATGGCTCGCATTGCGCGTCCGTGCTCATATTGCAGGGTGATCGCCGGGCGCTCTGTCCCGGTGACGCACACCTCTTTGCCGATAACGCCGTCGCTGCCGGCTGCGGTGGCAACCGCATCTGATTGCTCTGGCGTCAGCAGGAAAGTGGGGTGCGCGGTGAACACCGCGTGTAAGCTGGGGTTCTCCCAGCGCGCTCGCAGCTTAGCAAAATCGCTCGCGCCTAAGAGGCTGGCGTTCAGCGCATCGCGGTTCGCCTCATTCGAAACGGGCGAGACCAGACGGCGCAGGCGCGAGGCGCGCGATTGCAGGCTGGCGCATTCCAGCTCAGCCACCATCGCCTCCAGCTCGTCGAGATTGGCATTGCCGCCTTCGAGCGCGCGCGAGAGGTCCAGCCCCAGCTGAAACACAGGATTGAACAGCGGCGTCTCGCGCGTCTGCTGGTGCAGATCGCTTAGTCGGGCATGCAGATCAGTAACGGATTTCAAAGGCTTGGTGTTCACAGATGTTCTCTTGCAAATGCGGTTGCTGCGCCGAGCAGGCCAGGTTGCGGATGGCTGACGATTTTGACTGGTATGCTGGCCATCAATTCTTGATAGCGTCCCTTGTGACGGAACCTGCCAGCAAAGCCAGAGGAAGCGAGCGTTTCGCGAATCCGGTAGCCAAGTCCGCCCGCGATTACGACGCCGTCAAAGCCGCCTTGGGCAAGCGCGATATCGCCTAGCCACACTGCCCAGTGCCATACAAAAGCGGTCAACAGCGGCGGCGGCAAGACTGTCTTCGCCAGACGTGCCCTTGGTCCAGATTTCGATATCATCGCATTCGGCGATTGTGCGGTTCTCCAGTGCGGCAAGCGTTTGGTAGATGTCGACAATGCCGGGGCCAGAGACGATCCGCTCCACCGATACGCGATTGTGGCGTTTGCGCAGCCGGGCAAGGATCGCGTCTTCAATAGCATCCACTGGAGCGAAATCGAGGTGACCGCCCTCGGTCGCCTGCACGCGAAATTCCCCATTCGCCCCGCGCCAAAGATGGGCGACGCCCAGACCCGTGCCAGGGCCGATCACGCTCAGTGTGCCGGTAGCGGCGAGCGGCTGTTCCGGGCCAGTCAAGTGCACAAAGTGCTCCTCTGGCAGGCGCGCGACTGCATAGGCGACCGCTTCAAAATCATTGACGATCGTATGCCGGATGGTGCCCAGTTTCTCATTCACCAGGGCAGGGCGGATGATCCAGGGGTTGTTGGTGAAGCGGATCACCTCGCCAGTGATCGGTCCAGCAATCGCCAGCGCAACATTCTGGGGCAGAGTGCCGCCAGAACGATCACGGTAATCCTCCCAAGCGGTTTGGAAGCTGACATGGTCCTCTGTGTGAAGCGTGGTCGGATTACCCAGTGCGATTGCGCCATTTGCTGAAACGCTGGCGATGGCAAAGCGGGCATGCGTGCCGCCAATATCAACCGCGACGATATCCGTGCTGCTCATGCTTTACAGCCCCGCCGCGGCGAGCATGGCGGAGGCGCCTTGCTCCGCCCCGTCGGCCTGGTTTTGCAACATGCGGAACAGCTCGCGGCCCACGCCTTGTTCCTGCGCCGGGTCAGCGGCGGGTTTGCGCGCCGATAGATCGGCGGTGGTCGACAGCTCTCCGGTCTCCGCGCAAACGGTAATCACATCGCCATCTTGCAAATGGGCAAGCGGCCCGCCGCCCTTGGCCTCTGGCGTGATGTGGATCGCGGCGGGCACTTTCCCGCTCGCGCCGGACATCCGGCCATCGGTGACCAATGCGACCTTATGGCCGCGATTTTGCAGCACGGTGAGCGAAGGGGTGAGCGCATGAAGTTCTGGCATGCCATTGGCGCGCGGCCCCTGGAACCTAACGATGACCACAACATCCCGGTCGAGCTCGCCAGCCTTGAACGCGGCGACCACGTCAGCCTGCGTTTCGAAAATGCGCGCGGGCGCCGTGACGGTCCAGCGTTCGCGCTCAACCGCAGAGGACTTGAAGCACGCGCGGCCCAAATTACCGGTCAGCAGCCTCATTCCGCCATCGGGCTGTACAGGATCGCTGGCCGGTCGCAGCATGTCGAGATCACGGCTTTCGGGCACGTCGACCCAGCTCAGCTTCTGCTCGGCATCCAGCACAGGCTCCGCAGTGTAGGCCGAAAATCCGCCGTCCCACATGGTCAATATATCGCCGTGACACAATCCGGCTTCCAGCAGAGTGCGCGCGACATAGGCCATGCCGCCCGCCGCATGGAACTGGTTCACATCGCCGGAACCATTGGGATAGACACGGGCAACCAAGGGCACGACGCTGGAAAGCTCGGCCAGATCATCCCAGTCAAAAATGACGCCGAGCGGCCCGCGCCATCGCCGGAATATGGATCGCGTGATTGGTCGATCCGCCGGTGGCGAGCAGACCAATCGCCGCGTTGATTATCGCCTTTTCATCGACCACTTGCGCCAGTGTGCGTTCGGCCGTGCCGGAAAGCTCGGCCAATCGGTGCATGGCTGCACGGTCCAGCTCCTGGCGCAATTTCGTGCCAGGCGTGACGAAGGCAGAGCCGGGCACATGCAGCCCCATCATCTCCATCATCATCTGGTTGGAATTGGCCGTGCCATAGAAGGTGCAGGTGCCGGGCGAATGGTAGCTGCCAAGTTCGCTTTCAAGCAGGGCGTCCCGGTCAACCTTGCCCTCGGCATAGAGCTGGCGGGTTTCCTGTTTCTGCTTGTTGGAAATGCCCGATGGCATCGGGCCGGAGGGCACAAAAATTGCGGGTAAATGGCCAAAGCGCAATGCGCCGATCATCAGGCCGGGCACGATCTTGTCGCAAATGCCCAGGCAGGCGATCCCATCATACATCTGGTGCGACAGGGCGACGCCGGTCGACATTGCGATCACATCGCGGCTGAACAGCGACAGCTCCATCCCATCCTCGCCCTGCGTCACTCCGTCACACATGGCGGGCGTGCCGCCAGCGACCTGTGCAGTGGCGCCGACCTCGCGGGCGTAGATCTTCAGCCGGTCGGGATAGCGGCCATAGGGCTGATGCGCGGACAGCATGTCGTTATAGGCGGAGACAATGCCGACATTCGGGCCGCGCCCGCCCTTCATCGCGTCTTGGTCTTCCAGCGCGCCGGCAAAGGCGTGGGCGAGGTTGGAACACGCCACATCCTTGTGCTCAGGGCGGCGATCGCCCTCGCGCTTAATCAGCTCCAGATAGGTGGAGCGGCTAGCGCGTGAATTTTCAATCACCCGCTCAGTCACCCGGTGGATCACATCGTTGAGATTACTCATGCCAGGTCACCCCATCGCGTTCGGTTAGGGCAATGGCGCTGCTCGGCCCCCAGCTGCCCGAGGTGTAGGTCTGCGGCTTGACCCCGGCGGCTTCCCAAGCGCTGCGGACTTGATCAACCCATTGCCACTGCGCCTCCACCTCGTCGCGGCGCACAAACAATGTCTGCTCACCTTGAATGAGATCGAGCAGCAGGCGCTCGTAAGCGATCCGCCGGTGTTGGCCGACAAAGGCATCGGGCATGGCAATGTCGAGCGGCACTTCGCGTAGGGAAATGCCGTCTTGGCCCAGACCGGGCACTTTCGCCATCAGAGACAGCGAGATGTTCTCTTCCGGCTGAATGCCGATCACCAGCCGGTTGGGCAGCATGCTTGCACCCATGCCTTCAAAGATGGAGTGCGGAACGCAGCGGAATTTGACGACAATTTCGGTCACGCGTTCGGGCAGGCGTTTGCCGGTGCGCAGATAAAAGGGCACGCCCTTCCAGCGCCAATTGTCGACATGCGCCTTGATCGCAGTAAATGTCTCGGTGTCAGAGTGCTTGCCCAGCTCTTCGTCATAGCCAGGGACGGCTTCGCCGCCGATAGCACCAGCGCGATACTGCCCCGTCACCGTTTCGGTGGCCTGAACCTCGCGCAAGGCGCGTAGCACCTTTACCTTTTCATCGCGCACTGCGGTTGCATCAAAGCTGGTCGGCGGCTCCATCGCCACCAGTGCCAGTAATTGCAGCATGTGGTTTTGAACCATATCGCGCAGCGCCCCGGCATCGTTATAAAAGGCAACGCGGCCTTCCAAACCAACGGTTTCGGCAACCGTGATCTGCACATGGTCGATATAGTTCGAGTTCCAGATCGGCTCGAACAGAATATTAGCAAAGCGCAGGGCGAGCAGGTTCTGCACCGTCTCCTTGCCGAGATAATGGTCGATCCGGAAAATCCGGTCTTCCGGGAATGCATCGGCGACCGCGTCATTGATGACGCAGCTACTCGCCAGATCAGTCCCGAGTGGCTTTTCCAGGCACATGCGGACATTGTCACCAGTCAGCCCCGCGTGTTTCAGGCCAGCAATCGTTGGGCCAAACAGGCTGGGCGCGGTTGAGAGGAAAATCGCCATGCCGGAATCGCTCGGGCTCGGCCTCGTTCACTTTGTCCGCAAGCGCGTCAAACCCGTCGAGCGTGCTGGCATCAAGTGCCTGATAAGACAGACGATTGAGGAATGCTGCCATTCCGCCGCGCCGTTCGTCAGGCAGATAGGTTTCCAGCGCCTCGCGCGCCAAATTGCGAAATTCCGCATCGTCCATGTTACTGCGCGCGGTGCCGATGATCTTCAGATCAGGCGAGAGCAGCCCGTCTGCATCCAATGCACAAAGGCTCGGCAACAGCATTCTGCGCGACAAATCGCCGGTCGCTCCAAACAAGAGCAATCGATCAGCAGAGAGCTTGGGTTCAGGCATGCGTTTAATTCTCCCGCGCGCCGCAGCTATGGATTGCGGCGATTGGGTTCTAGCGCGAAGCGCATTGCTGGGCCATAGGTTCGCATAGCTATTCAGCTAGGCTAGCTAGATTGCCCAGCAAGGCTAATCGGGAGGGAAAGATGGATCCTGCGCGCAGACAATCGCGGGTTACCAGTTTTGACGTTGCAGAGCGGGCGGGCGTGAGCCAGTCGACGGTGTCGCGCGCGCTATCCGGCTCGGCTGTGATCAGCGAGGCCACGCGCAGCCGCGTGCTGGAGGTCGCAAGCGAGCTCGGCTATTTCGTTGACGAGCGCGCCGCGCGGCTAAGGCGCGGGCACACCGGAACTTTGGCAGCGGTAGTGATCACCAAGCCGGGCGGCAATGCCCGCGATGTGAACCCGTTTTCCTATGCGCTATTAGGCGGGGTCTGCGCTGCGGCCGCCGAGCGCGGGCTGGAAGTGCTCGTTTCGCTGCAAGGCGATGAGGACAAGCTGTTTGGTCACTACGTGGAGCGCGGCCAGGCCGAGGGATTGATCGTGATCGGCACCACTCTGAACCGTCCGGCTTGGGAGTACTTTCGCGGGATTGGCGAGACCAGCGAGCTGGTCGCCTATTGGGGTTCTCCGCTGGGAGATCTCGACTGGGTCTCGTCTGACAATGATGCGGGCGCGCGCATGGCGGCAGAGCATCTGGCCGAGCAAGGCTGTACGAAACTGGCCTGTATCGGCTCGCGCGGCGGCACACAGCGGCAGTTTGCAGAGCGTGCGGATACTTTTCTGGCTCGTGCAAGAGAACTTGGCCTAGAGGCGCATTTGGTTGAAATCGGCGATGAAGACGACCGCCATGACCAAGGGCGCGCGGCGGCGGAGCGAATGCTGGCCGATGGCTTTGCAGCGGATGGTGTATTCGCGGTGTGCGATGCGCTGGCCTTTGGCGTGCTGGAGGCGCTGAACGCGGCAGGTCGCAAAATGCCGGAAGAGATCAAGCTGATCGGGTTTGATGGATTGCAAGCGGGTGAGCTGTCCAGCCCGACGCTCAGTACGATCGAACCGGATTTGGATCAGGCGGGGCGTTTGCTGGTCGAGGCTGTGACCTCTGGCGGGCCGCATTCCGGGATACGCCGCGTGCCGGTGAAGCTGCTGAAGCGCGGGAGTTCTTGATTGGGTTGTCGTTTTATTGGACCTTAGCCGCAGCCACCCGCTCCCTCCGCCCTTCCACCCGGAGCCTACCGGGATACTATCCGGGTGGAAGGGCGGAGGGAGCGGGTGGCACGGTTCCCAAAACTAAGCCCGCTTCACCTCGACCTTGGATGATAGAAAACGCGCTGGACCAAACGTTGTGAGGAAACTCACATCTGCCGCATCGCGCCCGACCCCGATAATTGCGAGCTCCGACGGTTTCGCCATCCCGGTCGCATCTACCAAGTGCCATGCTCCGTGTTCCGGATGATCAGGATCGGCGAGAAACACTTCGGCCACTGCGTGAAAATCCTGCGGGCTTACGTCGGGGCCATAGCAGGCGACATAGCGCGCAGGAATCTGCGACGCCCGCGCCAGCGCGATCAGGACATGGGCATAGTCACGGCACACCCCTTGGCGCGCGACAAAGCTGTCAGTGGCGGTGGTTTGCTCGCCGCTTGTTCCCGGCTCATATTGCATATTGTCCGCCAACCAGCTTGAAATTGCGGCAATCCGAGTACCACCTGATGTGCCGGAAAATTCCGCCTCGACGAAGTTTTGAAACGGACCGACCGAGCAATAGCGCGAATCGAACAGATATTGCGCCGCCTCTCCAGTGATGGACCTCACGGCCAGCTGGGGCAGGGTAGCCAGCTCTATCGGCGGACGCTGCGTCTCCACCTTAGCGCGATATGTGGTCTCGGACTGACCAGTGCTGCTCACCCAAATGCGTGTGCCAATCCCATCATGCGCTGGCACTTTAGTGCTCGCTGCTTCGTCTGTCAGTTCGAGGTTCTGCGAGAGAATCCGCTGGCTGGGCAGTTCCGCAACCTCAAACTGCAGCAAGGCATCGCCCGGCCCATCGAATTCGAAAGTGAAGGTCGCATGGATGTCGAGGGGCATAGGTCACTCAAATTTGGCAGGCACATTGTCCTCAAATATGCGCTTCTTGCGCTCTTTCAGGTCCAATTGTCCCGTCTGGGATATTCAGCCAGCTCGCCTCTGCTTCTAGCCCGCGCCCAGCAGCCACAACCAGTGGCCGTTTTGTCCGGAGAGGGCAAATGTTCCATCACGACCCACTGTTTTGCCATTGGGCCAATCGCGATCGTGTAAAGCTCGTCTAATGACGTGTCACAGAATGGTCTTGGCCCGACAGGCATCGAATCCCTCTTTCGTTTCAAGATTGGTGCGCTAGCTTGGTGTCACGCGATTCTTGAAGTCAGGGGGAGGGTGCGTTGGCTGTTTGTCCATATTGCTCTGGTGGCCAGATCGACAATGGCTATCGCAATTGTGCGAGTTGTGGCGGATCGGGCCAGGGCAGCCATATGAACCAGGCTTGCATGGGATGCGGAGGTAGCGGAACTGGTGACCGCGACACGATCACGTGCTGGAATTGCCATGGCGCCGGAACGGTGACGGACCCATCGCCCGCGCGCGGCTCTGCGCCAACGAAGCGCGGGGCAAAGCCTGCCAAGGCGCGGCAACAGGCCGCCGCCCACAGCACGGCCAAGCAATGGACTGCGGGCAATTACGTGTTCTTTGGCGTCACTTACCTGCTGACGCTCGGCTATCTCTCGGATAACTCAGAGCTGGAGGGATGGCCGCTTTATCTCGTGCCGCTTATCCCTGCGGGGATCGTTGGTTCCTATTGGAAGCAGCTGTTCATAATCTCGCTGATCATCGGCGGTCTCTATCTCTGGGGCTCGAGCCAGAATTAGATGTCTGGCCCTAAGGCTCGGCGATCACGCCAAACAGATCATGCGCATCGGCCTCTTCGATGACAGCGGTGACAATGTCGCCTTGCGTCACATCAGCTGGGACATTGCGCAAATGCACTTGGCCGTCGATTTCAGGCGCATCGGCCTGAGATCGTCCGCTCGCTCCAATATCACCGTCCTCATCCGGCTCTCCGACCTCGTCGATGATCACCGGCAAGGCGCGGCCGACTTTGCCAGGCTAGCTTGGCTGCGCTGATCCTCTCGGTCACTTCCATCAGCCGGGTATAGCGTTCTTCCTTGATCGCCTCTGGCACGGGATCGGGCAGGGCATTGGCCTGCGCACCCTCGACCGGCTCAAACCGGAAGGCGCCGACGCGGTCGAGCTGAGCCTCCTCCAGCCAATCGATCAGATATTTGAAGTCGTCTTCAGTCTCGCCGGGGAAACCGACGACGAAGCTCGATCGGATTGCAATA
Organism: Erythrobacter sp. SN6-5; assembly: GCF_057364945.1. NCBI lineage: Bacteria > Pseudomonadati > Pseudomonadota > Alphaproteobacteria > Sphingomonadales > Erythrobacteraceae > Erythrobacter > Erythrobacter sp. SN6-5. The sequence continues at coordinate 198,208 of NZ_CP200282.1, read as the reverse complement.
TCGGGGCAGATATCGCGCCAATTGCGCAGCCGCTCCAGCACTTTGGCCTCGTTCGCGGGCCGTTTCATGCGTTTCAGAACCGAGGGCGAAGCGTGCTGAAACGGAATGTCGAGATAGGGCGTCAGCAAGCCTTCGGCCATCAGCGGGATGACCTTGTCGACATGCGGATAGGGATAGACATAGTGCAGGCGCACCCAAGGCGTTTGGCCCGACTGCGTGCGCAATTGGCCCAGCTCGCGGGCGAGGTCTGTCATATGCGCGCGCGGCTCGCGGCCCTTCCAGGGCTTGGTTTCGTGGCGGGTATCGACCCCGTAAGCGCTCGTATCCTGGCTGATCACCAGCAGCTCGTTTGTACCGGCGGCAACCAGTTTTTCCGCCTCGCGCAGCACCGCGTCAATCCGGCGACTGGCGAGTTTCCCGCGCAGATCCGGGATGATGCAGAATGCGCAGGAATGGTTGCAGCCCTCAGAGATCTTGAGATAGCTGTAATGGCGCGGGGTCAGCTTGATGTCGTGCTCAGACGGCTGCGGGATCAGGTCGATAAACGGCCCTTGGCTGGGCGGGGCATGCTCGTGCACGGCCTCCACCACCTGCTCGTATTGATGCGCGCCAGTGACCGCCAGAACTTGCGGGTGCGCGGCGCGAATGGCGTCGGCTTCCTCGCCCATACAGCCGGTCACGATAACGCGGCCATTCTCATTGATCGCCTCGCCAATCGCGGCCAGGCTTTCTTCCTTCGCGCTGTCCAGGAACCCGCAAGTGTTGACCAGTACCACGTCGGCCCCGGCATAATCGGGCGACATGGCATAGCCATCGGCGCGCAGCCGCGTGAGGATGCGTTCGGAATCGACCAGCGCCTTAGGGCAGCCGAGCGAGACCATGCCGACCTTCTTTTGGTCGGGCAAAGCGGTGGTTGATGTGTTTGTCGTCATATCTGGCCGCGCCCCTACACTCGTTCTCCTAACAGTGCCATAGCCACCCGCACCCTCCACCCTTCCACCCGGAGCAGTTTCCGGTACAATCCGGGTGGAAGGGTGGAGGGCGCGGGTGGAGCGGCCTTCGAGAAGATGGAGAGGTAATTATGAACCTGTTTGATGTGAATTGGCTGGCCGTTTTTCTGGCCGCGCTCGCCGGATTTGTGGTGGGCGGCATTTGGTACGGACCGGTCATGGGCAAGAAATGGATGGGCGCTGTCGGCCTGACCGAAGAACAGATCAAAGAAGGCAATATGGGTCTGATCTATGGCGGAGCATTTGCGTTCTCACTGCTCGCCAGCTGGGCTCTCGCACACACCTTTCACAGCTACGAATTGCTGGATGCAGATCTATCTGTGAAGGCTAAGGTGATGACCGCATTTGGCGTTGCGCTGGGCTTTATCGTGCCGGCTCTGGGCACGGCCTACCTGTTCTCGCAAAAGGGCAAAGCGCTGTTCTTCATTGATGCAGGTTACTGGCTGCTGTTCTACACCGCGATGGGCTTCGTTCACGCTTATCTGCCATAGCATTAAGCGAGATCAGATGGCGTGCCGCCCGGCTTAGTGCCCGTCGCCCTTGGTCTCGCCGTTCATGCTCGGGACGATCTCAACCACCACGTCGCCTGCTTGCAAGGTCTGGCATTCGTCTTCCCAAAAGCCGATTGCCCGGCCGTCGCGGTAAACGCGCAGGCCGCGCCCGCCCGTGCTGAGCTGTTCGATGGAGCAGCCGCATTCCTCTTCGGTCACGACCCGCTCGACCAGCTGGACGCGACCTGTGACAGAGGCGAGGTCTGCGAGGTAGTCCGAGATATGCGCGCCGCGCGCAGAGCCTGCCAGCAGCAGGCCGGTAAAGCGCACCGGGTTGATGACATTGTCTGCACCCGCTTGCCGCGCCAGCAGCTCGTTATCATCCGCGCGTACGACCACGCTGATCGGGACTTTGGGCGCGAGATGGCGCACGGTCAGAACGATCAGGATCGATGTGTCGTCCCGGCCAGCGGACACCAACACCGATTGCGCGGTGCCCACCTGCACCGCGTTCAAGGTCTGGTCGCGGGTCGCATCCGCGTTCATCACGTTGACGCCGAGTTTTTCCGCTTCAACGAGCCGGTCCTCGCTCGGGTCGACGACCACGATATTGCTTGGCTCCATGCCGCGCTCGATCAGTTCGGCAACGCTTTCAGAGCCGGAAACGCCAAAGCCGAGGACGATGACATGGTTCGAGAGCTTCTCTTGAATGCGGTTCATGCGCCACTTCTCCCAGCTGCGCTTGATGATGAAATTGTAGGCGGTGCCTACAAAGATGAAAAACACGGCAAAGCGGATTGGAGTCACGATTACCGCCTCGACCAGCCGCGCCCGGTCCGTAACCGGGGCGATATCGCCAAAGCCGGTGGTGGTGATCGAAATCATGGTGAAATAGACGATGTCGAGAAAGCTGACCTCGCCATCGACGCTGTCGACCAATCCGCCGCGATCGAACCAATGGATCATGACCACGATGGAAATCAGCAGTAGGGCCAGGCCCAGGCGAATGCCTAAATCGCCCCACACCGGGATTCTGACCGCGCGTCTTAACGGGCGAAAGCCGGACTTGCGCTGCTTGGGCGCGTCCTTGGGTAACAAAGTGTCGAGTTGCTTAGCCATGCCCCGTCCTGCGCCCCTATTCGGCGAATTTCCCCGCTAGAATGTCGAGCGAAGAATAATGCGTCAAATCAAGCTGCAAAGGGGTAACGGCAATGTAGCTATCGTCAATCGCCTCTAGGTCGGTGCCGTGATCGAGCGTGTGCTCAATGGCGTGCAGACCGAACCAGAAATAGCGGCTGCCGCGCGGGTCACGCCCCTCGACAATGCTGCCGCGTGAGTAATCGTGAAAGCCCTGGCGGACCACGCGAATACCTTTGATTGCATCGGCCTTAAGCGGCGGAAAATTGACATTAATCAGCGTGCGCTCGGCAAATTGCACGTCAAGCAGCGGCTCAATCACCTTTGCGCCCCATTGGCGGGCGGCGGCAAAGGGATCGGCGATTTCTATGCTCTGGCGCGAGTAAACCTGCGAGAAAGCTATTGAACGAATGCCTGCAAGTGCACCCTCGATCGCGGCGGAGACGGTGCCCGAATAGGTGATGTCATCGCCCAGGTTCGCACCGCGATTGACACCGGACAGGATCAAGTCGGGCGGACTGTCCATCACCTCACGCAGGGCCATCATTACGCTGTCGGTCGGCGTTCCGGTGACGGCATAGCGCCGCTCGCCAAATTGCTGCAGGCGCACTGGCTGATTGAGTGTCAGCGAGTGGCCAGCGCCGGATTGTTCCTCTGATGGGGCGCAAACCCAGATGTCGTCTGAAAACTGCCGCGCGAGTTCTTCCAGCACCTCAAGCCCGGGCGCGTGGATGCCGTCATCATTGGTCAGCAATATGCGCATTAAGCGCCGCCTGCCTTTGCCTGAGGCTCCAGCTTGGTCACACCGCCCATATAGGGATGCAAAACCTCTGGGATAAGAACGCTGCCATCGGCCTGTTGGTAGTTCTCCATGATCGCCACCAGAGTGCGGCCCACGGCCAGGCCGGAGCCGTTGAGAAGATGGAAATACTCGGTCTTTCTCTCGCCTTCTGGGCGGTAACGCGCGTTCATCCGGCGCGGCTGATAGGTGCCGCCATCCGAGCAGGAACTGATCTCGCGGTAGGCGCCTTGTCCCGGCAGCCAAACCTCCAGGTCATAGGTCTTCGTCATGGTCGCGCCCATGTCGCCCGCGCAAAGTTCCATCACCCGGTAGTGCAGGCCAAGCTTTTGCAGCAAACCTTCAGCAATGGCGGTGATCCGCGCATGTTCCTCCGCTGCATGGTCGGGCAGGGCGGCGCTGATCAACTCGACCTTCTCGAACTGGTGCTGGCGGATGAAGCCGCGCGTGTCGCGCCCCGCCGCGCCAGCCTCCGCGCGGAAGCAAGGGGTCAGCGCGGTGATCCGCATCGGAAAATCGCTCTCTTCAAAAATCTGCTCGCGGAACGAATTGCCCAACGTCATCTCTGAGGTGGAGATCAGTAAATGGCCCTCTGTCGTGCGGAACAGGTCTTCGGCGAATTTCGGCAATTGGCCGGTGCCATAGCCCGATTCTTCGCGAATCAGCAGCGGCGGATTACACTCGGTGTAGCCATGCTCGCTTGTGTTCGTGTCGAGCATGAATTGGCCCAGCGCCCGGTGCAGACGAGCAATATCTCCGCGCAGAAAAGTGAAGCGCGCACCAGAGATTTTCGCCCCAGTCTCAAAGTCCATGCCGAGCGCAGGGGCGATGTCGGCGTGTTCCTGTGGGTTGAAATCAAAGACCGGCTTCTCGCCCCATTCGCGCAAGTAGACATTGTCGTCTTCGCTTGTCCCGTCTGGCACGCTGTCAGCCAGCACATTGGGCAGAACGAGCAAAGCCATCTTCAGCTTTTCGCCCAGTTCGCGGTCTTGCTCTTCCAAAGTGGGCAGCGTCTTTTTGAGTTCGCTGACCTCTGCTTTCAGCGCTTCGGCCTTGGCGGTGTCGCCCTGGCCCATGGCTTGACCGATCGCTTTAGAGGCCTCGTTGCGTCGGCTTTGTCCTTCTTGCAACTTGGTTGCGACCGCGCGGCGCTCTTCATCCAACGCCACTATGTTTTGTGCCACAGTTTCATGCCCGCGCCGCGCCAAAATGGCGTCAAAGGCGGCGGGATCGTCTCGGATAATTCGAATATCGTGCATGGGGCCAGCCTATGCCCGCTTGGCTGGCCAAATTCCAGTGCATATGCGGACAAGTGCCCTGCACCAGGTTGCGCGGTGATCCAAACCGGCTAGACCAGAGGGCTGACGTCAGATCAGCGCCGCTGGGCAAACGCGGCGAACAGGGGCAATAACAGAGGGTAACCTCATGCAGCACGGACGGGTCGCGCCGCCGCAAAGAACCGTATTTATCGCTGGGCTGAACCGCCTGCTTGGTGCGGGTGAACGATTGGGTGCTTTGGCCCCGGCGCGTTTCAGTATGGGTGCGTTGATGGAGGCCGCAGCGCGCAAGACTGGCCTGGCCGATTTTGGCGATCCGTGGTTTGAGCGACCCTTTGAGGTGCTGCTGGATGCGGTGCGCGGTGAGGCGCGGCTCAATCTCGCAGGCCAGCACAGCGCGGTGCTGCAATTCAACAAAGTGCTGACCGACCGGTTGTGGGCGCAGCACTGGTTCGACCGGTTCCCGGAAATTTTGGAGCGGCCAATTCCGCGTCCAGTGGTGATCGTGGGTCCGATGCGTTCAGGCACCACGCGGCTGCACCGCCTGCTGGCGAGCGATCGGCGGTTCACCCATATGCGCAGTTTTGAAACGATCAGCCCGGTGCCGCGCCCGGATTTTGAAGACGTGCTGGCGGGCAAAGCGGAGGATTTCCGTCCGGTGCTGGCGCGGCGGATCATGAAGGTCGCGCGGGCGGCCAATCCGCGCACGCTCTCGATCCATCCCACTGGCCCCTTTGAGCCGGAGGAGGAGCTGGGCCTGCTCGTCTCCAGCATGTGGGGCATGAAACATGATGCGCAGTGGCAAGTGCCCAGCTATTCTTCGTGGTGCGCCGCCGAAGATGCGACAGCCGGCTTACCGCCATCTGGCCAATCTGCTGCGCTTGATCGGCTGGTCACAGCAAGCCTCTCCGCTGCGCCCGTGGATCCTGAAGACACCGCAGCACATGCTGGATCTGCCCGCCTTGCTGAATGTGTTTCCCGATGCGCGCCTGATCTTTACCCACCGCGATCCAAGGAGCCTTGTTGGCAGCGCCGCCTCGCTCGCCTGGAACCAGACGATCATCTATTCCGATCATGTTGATCCAGCACGCATTGGGCGCGATTGGCTGGCTAAGACCGAGCAGCAGATTGAGCGGATGCGTGCGGCGCGCGAGGGGCTGGGGCCGGAGCGCATGATCGATGTGCAATATGACGATGTGGAGCGCGATTGGCACGGTGAGATGGAGCGGATTTATCGTTTCCTCGATCTCGATATGGGGCTAAGCAGAAGCCAAGATGGCAGATTATCTGGAGCGGTCAAAATCGCTGAAGCGCCATCCGCATGTCTACCGGCTCAGTGATTTTCATGTGAGCGCGGATGAGGTGGCAGAGCGCTTTGCCGATTACGTTCGCGCATTTGATGTGCCAACAAGCGACTGGGGCGAGGGTGCGCAAGGCCGTGCGGGCGCGAATGCAGCAGCGGTGCCCGTCCAAAGAGAACGCCGCCGCCGATTTGGTTAAGGTCGACTGCAAGTAGAGTCTTGGAAAAGGCTCCTAGAAGCGCACTTCTCTCGTCTCATAGAATCGCCTTAGCAATTTAGGCCGCCCAATTGCAGTCGCCCGCACATCAGTCCGCGAACAGAGCCTTCAACATGGTCAGTATGCCTTGTCCCTTGCTATTCTGCGCGGCGCTGGGGGGCGCAGGGCATTCGAGGCAATAGGCCTGTATCCCAGGCGTCCCCGACAGGCGCTCAACGTCGCTGGCGAGCTGGCCGAGCAGCGCGCCACGTTCCCGCGCGGCCATCGCAAACAGATCGCCGCCGCGCGTGCCCGCGGTTTCCGGGCTGGTGCTGGTCAGCATTTGACGGATCAGGGAATCGTATTGCGCGGTGCCAGCACCAAGGAAACGCGGACTGTAACCGTCTTCCTCAAGCTCTGCCTCGGCCGCGACCCAAGCAAGCGCCTCTTCTAGCCCGCCGAACTGATCGACGAGTTTGAGTTGGCGCGCCGTCCCGCCATCCCAAACGCGCCCTTGCGCGATTTCATCAACTCGTGCGCTGTCCATATTGCGAGCTTTCGCCACAATGCCGAGGAAATCCGAATATGTGTTTTCAACCGAAGCTTGCAAAATCGCGTCAACTTCTGGGCTGAAACCCGCAATCGGATCAGGTTGGCCCGATAATGGCGTAGTGCGATAACCGTCTGCATTCACGCCAAGCTCTGCCGCAGCACCTTCAAATGTTGGCAGAACGGAAAACACACCGATGGAACCGGTGATCGTTTCTGGTTGCGCGAATATCCGATCACCTGCGGTTGCAACCCAATAGCCGCCGCTGGCCGCAACATTGGCGAATGAGATGGCAACCGGAATGTCTTTCGCCCGGTGACGCTCAATCGCCAGGCGTATTTCTTCCGATGCGAACACAGAGCCACCGGGGGAGTCGACCCGCACGACAAGGCCTGCAAGATCATCATCCAGCGCCTCGTCGAGCATACCGGCGATCCGCTCTCCACCGGCCGATCCAGGGCTCGGCATCGCCGTCTACAATGACGCCTGCGACGGTTACGACACCGATGGTCTTGCCAGAAGCCGATGGGGTGACATCGGCAAGGAAGGGGGCAAATTCAGCCTTTGCAAAGGCACCCGGTTTCTTGCTCCATGCGTCTTCGCCTGAAAGCTCGGCAACGCGCTCACCAAAGGAAATTTGGTCGCCCAGCTTGTCGACCAGGCCAGCGTCAAGCGCCGCCTTGGCCAGGTCGCCTTGCGATGCAGTGATCCATTCCACCGGATCGCTGGTCACCCGCTCAAGGTCCAGCGATGGGCGGGCTTTCTTCACGTTGGCTTGCCATTCTTCCCACATTGCACCGAACAATCCGGCCAGATTCTCGCGCGCGGCATCAGACATGGAATTGCGTGAGTAAGGCTCAACAGCGGATTTGAATGTGCCAACGCGGTAGATGCGAGCGTTGATATTCAAACGTTCCAGCAGATCGCCGTAGTAGAGATTGCTGCCACCAGGTCCAGCAATCAATGCGGCACCTTGCGGATTGAGCCATACCTCGGTTGCATGCGCGGCCAGATGCATGTGATCATCGCCGTAACCGAGTGCATAGGTGAGTACCGGCTTTTCCGCTTTGCGGACGCGGTCCATCGCCTCGCCAATGGCCTGCAAGTGCACTTGGCCCCCGCCGACAAAGGAGGAGAGATCGAATACGACAGCCTTGATCCGATCGTCCGATGCCGCGGCGTTGAGCGCGGTAACCAGATCGCGTGATTGGTGTTCGGCAACAGGGGCCTGACCGCTCAGGAAGGTTTGCAGTGGGTCAATCTCGGAACGTTCTTCTACAACAAAGCCATCCAGCTCGATCAGCAGCGCACCTTCGCGCACCTGGCCAGGGCTGGGGCGGGCAGAAAGCACCGCGAACAGCGCCATGAAGAACAGCAGCATGAAAATCAGCACCAGCCCGTCTTTAACACCGACCAGCAGTTTCCAAACCTTGCCCACAAAACTCATGAAATCATTCCCAATTATCGCGCGCCATGCGCGTGTTTCGCCTAGACTAGGCATGCTTTGCGCAAACTTCCATCGCAAACAGCGCAAAACTTACCCATCAATGGGTTGAGCGTGCGACAGCCCTCGACTAAAGGCATGGCTTTAATGACATTGTCCGGCGAAAACACAGGCTCCGGCCGCTATCCAGCGGGCCGATTGGCCTTCCCGCACCGCGATCTGGTTGGCATTGGCCAGCTGGAGCGCCACGAGATCCTTTATCTGCTTGAGTCTGCGGAGCAATGGGTGGAGCTCAACCGGCAACCCTCCAAGCATACCGATCTGCTGGCCGGGCAAACGATTATCAACGCGTTTTTTGAAAACTCGACCCGCACGCTGCTCAGCTTTGAGATTGCGGGCAAAAGACTGGGCGCGGATGTGGTGAATATGCATGCTGCGCAAAGCTCTGTAAAAAAGGGGGAGACGCTGATCGATACGGCGATCACTCTTAACGCAATGCGCCCTGATGCTATCGTGATCCGCCACGGGGCGAGCGGCGCGACGCAATTGATCGCCGATAAGGTTGACTGCCCCGTGTTGAATGCGGGCGATGGGAGTCACGAACACCCAACGCAGGCGCTGCTCGATGCGATGGCTCTGAGGCATGCGCTGCGCAAACGCGGCGAGACTGCAGAGGATTTTACCGGGCTCACCATCACAATATGCGGCGATATCCTGCACAGCCGGGTCGCGCGCTCCAACCTGCTGTGCCTGCAAGCGTTGGGTGCAAGCGTGCGGCTATGCGCACCGCCGACCTTAATGCCAGCAGGCGTGGAGGCGATCGGTGCGCAGCCGTTCCACAATTTCGATTACGCTTTGAAGGGCGCAGATGTGGTGATGATGCTGCGCCTGCAAACGGAGCGTATGCAAGGGCAATTCATCCCATCTGAGCGCGAATATCACCATCTCTACGGCCTTACGCAGGCGCGCCTTGCGAATGCGGCGCCAGATGCGCTGGTGATGCACCCCGGTCCGATGAATCGCGGGGTCGAGATCGACAGCGAGGTTGCTGACATGCTCGACCGGTCGATCATCACCCAGCAGGTGGAAATGGGGGTCGCAATCCGCATGGCAGCGCTTGACATTCTGACCCGCAGCGCGCGCGGGGTTGAAGGCTGGAATATCGGCGAGGGGAGTGCATCATGAAGCAGTCACGGCCTCTCACAATCACTGGCGGTCAATTGGCGATGCCCGGCGATCTGGTCAGTGGCGGCATCCGGCTGGATGGCGGCCTGATCACGGAAGTTGGTGCAGATATTGCCGCGCAGGACGGCGACGAAGTGGTCAATGCGCGCGGACAGATAATCGCGCCGGGCCTGGTGGATCTGGGCGTGTTCCGGATCGACAAGGCGTCGTTTCATTTTGGCGGTATCACACGCGCGGCTCTGATGCCGAATCAGTCCCCCCCGCTCGATTACCCCAGCCGGGTCAGCATGATCGCCAAAAGCGGTAAGCCAGACCTGTGGGTTCATCCACTGGCGGCAGCGACCTGCGCGCTGGAGGGGCGAGAGCTCGCAGAGATCGCACTGATGCAGGATGCAGGTGCGAGAGGGATTGCCACCGGACGGCGCTGGATCGCGGATTCCGGGGTGATGCTGCGCGTGCTGCAATATGCCGCAATGCTTGATCTGGTCGTTGTTGCGCATGGTGAGGACGATGCCTTGAGCGGCGAGGCAGCGGCGACCGCTGGCGAAATGGCGACCCGCATGGGCTTGCCGAGCGCTCCGGCAGAGGCAGAGGCACTGGCGATCGCGCGCGATATTGCGCTGGCTGAAATGTCAGGCGCTCGGCTGCATATTCGTCAGGTGACCACGCAGGCGGGTTTTGATCTGGTGCGCGCGGCGAAGGCGCGCGGCGTGAATGTGACCTGCGGGATCACCCCTGCGCATTTCATGCTGTCGGATCTCGCCACGGTGCAATTCCCGACTTTCGCGAAATTCTCACCACCTCTTCGCAGCGAAGCGGATCGGCAGGCGGCGCTTACGGCGATTGGCGACGGCACCGTCGATGTGATTGCGTCGGGCCATGATCCACGCGGGCCAGAGGATAAGCGCCTGCCCTTTGCGGATGCAGAGGCCGGGATGGCCGGGGCAGAGACCTTGCTGGCGATGACGCTGACCCTGGTGCGCGATGAAGTGATTGATATGGGGCGCGCCTTTGCATTGCTCGCAGGCAATCCGGCCCGGTTGCTTGGCGTGCTGGCCTAGCCAGCTAGAAGCCGGGCTGGAGGCGGATGTTGCGCTGATCGATCCAGAAGCGCCGTGGATCATCGATCGCCGCAAGATGTCGGCGACCGCCGATAACACCCCGTTTGATCGTCAAGGCACTCAGGGCAGGGTGAAGGCGCTGTTCAAAGGCGGCGTGCAAATCGTTTGAGCGGCGTTTGTCGTGGTTTGACCTAGCTAGCCCGCAGCATATGTTACCCAAAAAAATGCCCCCGGCGTTTCGCGACACCGGGGGCAGTCTTGCTGAATTCTGGAAAGTTCCAGAGGGATTTTGTATCTTAGCTTGTGCGCGCTGCGATCCGCACTCCGCGATCAATCGCACCTTTTGGCGGGTTGATCTTGGCATAGGCGAAACAGCCTTTGCTGAGCCGAACGGACGGTCGAGCACATGCTGCGTGCGCTGCTGAGGCCAAAGCCTGCGGCGGCGACGCGGAAGAAGGTTTTGCCTTTCACTTCAGCTTGCGTGATCACGACATCGTGATTTTTCAGCTGCGGATAGCGTGACTGGTAGATTTTCCATGCACGGTCGGCTTCGGCCCGGCTTGAGAAGCTGCCGAATTGGACCATGTGCGTGTCAGCAGAGCCGCTTGCGACCGCTGCCATGCGGCGCTGGCTTGACACCGCAGCCACTCGTGTCGGACGTTTCTCTTTACTGGCGTAGCTTGCAGGCAGAGCCTGCACGACAGGTTTTGAAACGAAGCGAGCGCGGGCTGGAGCCGGTGCTGGCTTGGGTGCTTCAGCGACCCGTGTAGGAGCCGCGGCAGGTGCCGGATCAAAGGTTTCAACGGCGCTGTCGTTCGAAACACCAAAGGCGAGAGCTTCGCTTGCGCTTGGCTCCACTGCATTTGCTGGTGCCTGAGCAGCCGCCTCAGCAACCATTACGTCTTGGCTTGGGAAATTGTTCAGCGCGAGATATTGCGGCTGGCCGCCATCTTGCGCTGGGTTTACGCGCAGCAGGCCTGCGACGCGGGTTTGGTATTGCTCAGGCGCGCTTTGTGCGGCCCATTCAGCAATCCGGTTGTTCACTTCACCAGCTGGCACATCTTCTGCCGCCATAACGCGGGCAGCGCGCCAATTGCCGCACGAGGGCATAGGTGTAGGCGAGGTTTTGACGAACCTTTGCACTGTTCTGGCCGCCGCGTAGAGCATTGGTCAGGACGTGGACGCCCTGCTGCGGCTTGCCAGCCAAGGCATAGGCAAGGCCAAGATCAGCAGGATCAATATCAGAAGACCATGCATCCAGTTTCGCAAGCGCGCTGCCTTTGTCGCCGAGCGCGGTTTTAGCCAGCGCATAGCTGAGGACAGTACGCGGATCGGTGTCGCCAAGTTCCAGGGCATCGTCAAAGCTGGTTGCAGCCGATTGAAAACGGCCCGATTCCAGATAAGCAGCGCCGAGCATCGCACGGAATTCTGCATTGCGAGGATCAGCCAAAACTGCTGCTTCAGCATGCGTAACAGCCTTATCGACCTGACCTTTTTCCAGCGCGGTTTGCGCCTTGCTGAAAGAGGATAGGGCAGGCGGTGCAGCCGAGGTGGTGCATCCTGCAAGCGCAACGCTGGCAAGTGCGGTCGAAACAATGAGGCTCATTTTCGGGCCGGTCATTTTGTAGGTTTCGCTGCGGTCCATGGTCATAGTCCTTGTGAGTAACTCTGCTGTCTTGGTACGATGCAAAAAGTTAACAAATCAGTCGCGTTTCATCTTCTGCGCGAGCGTATCGAGGTCGTCGATCTGCTCCAGCATGGCGTCGAGCGCTTCGGTAACAACCGCTTGTGCGCTCTTGCCCTGCATTGTCGCAGCAAGGCGAAGTTTGAGATGGCGATCGGTGTCGAGCCGCAAAGTGAAAGCAGCGCGGCGGCCAGATGAACTGCCGGATGCTTTCGCGGATTTACGCTTTTTGGCGGGCTTGCTGCTCTTTTTGGCAGGCACCGCTGCGGACGCTTCGGCGGCTTCCCCTTCAATGCGCGTGGCCAGCTCTTCTTGCTGGCGCAGCACATCGGGTGTGTCCGCGTTTTCGTCCCATTCATGCTCTTCAGCGTCTGCGTCATTGGGTTCTGCCGGGGACAAGTGAACCACATTTGCGCTAGACGCTTGGTTCTCTGTTTCTTCCTCTGCACCCATATCGTTCCAACCCAGGTCTTCCAGATTTGCAGGCTTGCCTGCATCAGGAAGGTTGGTGAGCTGAGGGCGCATAGCCGGTTTGGCCCCGCCCTTACGAGCGAGCAGCGCGGAATTCAGCGAGGCAAAGCTTGCTTCAGTCATCGCGCAGGTGCTCCTTTATTGAGCGACGCGGCGACCGAAGCCACCACCGCCAGCTGGACGGCCACCGCCGACAGCTTGCTGCTGAGTGCCAGGTGCGGCGAATACGGTGCGGCGGAAATTCTTCTCAAGCCGGTCAGAAATATACTTCCAGAGCGCTGTCATTTCAGCAGCACTGCGGCTTTCCGGATCAACTTCCATAACCGTGCGGCCATCGATCATTGAGGCGGCATAATCGGTGCGATGATGCAGCGTGATCGGGGCGACGGTGCCGTGCTGTGACAGAGCCACAGCGGCTTCTGAAGTGATCTTCGCCTTAGGCGTCGCGGCGTTCACGACGAACACCAGCGGCTTGCCAGCGCGCTCACACAGATCAACCGTCGCACCAACAGCGCGCAAATCATGCGGGCTTGGACGAGTTGGCACTACGATCAGCTCGGCAACGCCGATAACTGACTGAATGGCCATGGTGATCGCTGGCGGCGTGTCAATCACAGCCAGTTTAAAGCCCTGCTGACGCAGAACCTGAAGGTCATTGGCGAGGCGAGCAACAGTCGTCTGAGCAAAGGCAGGATATTCTGCCTCACGCTCGTTCCACCAATCGGCTAGCGACCCTTGCGGATCGATGTCGATCAATACGACTGGGCCAGCGCCCGCACGCTGTGCTTGGACGGCGAGATGTCCGGAAAGGGTTGTTTTCCCTGATCCGCCCTTCTGCGATGCTAAAGCTAGTACACGCAAAGCCTTGGTCCCCCTGTTAGGCCGTTGGCGCCGCCTGATTGCGGCTTGGATGACACTGAGATCGCAGGATACCCCTAATTTACAGTTAACGAGGTTTGCGAAACCAACATCTTGCTTGCGATTAGGGTATGGCAACGAATTCCTAACGGATCGTTCACTATAAGGCACACTTGCCCGCTCGGATGCGCCAGCAATCGCGCGGTAAAAACAGTTTTTGACGCTATTTATAAGAGAATGATCATGGTCCATTTCCTTGCCTTTGATGCCGATTCTAAGTCTGCACCTGCCCGCGTGCTTGCCGGGATGCGGCTGGCCGTAAGCGGTGCAGTCGCAGCTATCGCTATGGCAGCAGCGCCGGCATTGGCTGATGTGAAGGCGGGCGTGGACGCATGGAGCTCTGGCGATTTTGTCACCGCGGTTGAGCAATGGCGCGGCCCGGCTGGGCGCGGCGATGCCGATGCGATGTTCAACCTAGCCCAGGCGTACCGCCTTGGCCGCGGGGTTGAGATTGATGTGGAGCGCGCGCGTGCCCTGTATGCAGAGGCAGCGCGCAAAGGGCACGTGAAGGCGGCCGATAATTACGGTCTGCTATTGTTCCAGCAAGGTGAACAATCAGAAGCCATGCCGTTGGTAACGGCAGCGGCAGAGCGCGGCGATCCGCGCGCGCAGTATATTTTGGGACTGGCGCATTTTAATGGCGACTACGCACCGAAAGACTGGGTGCGTGCCTATGCTTTTCTGACCTTGTCGGTTTCTGCTGGGCTCCCACAGGCAAAGGATGCCGTGGCGCAAATGGACCGTTATATCCCGATTGAGCAGCGCCAAATGGCTCAGTCGGTCGCACGTGATTTGGAGGCAGAAGCTGCAAAGCTGCGCGCTGCGCAATTGGCCGAAGCGGAGCTTAATCGCCTGCCATCCGGCGCTCAGCCTGCGCCGAGGATCGCGCAAGCTACACCGGCCCCTTCGTCAAACGGGTCGCAATTGAACACTAATTTTAGCCTTAACGGCCCTACGACTGCCGGCACTGCTGCTGCTCCGGCGGCGACTGTTCCGGCTCGCGCGGCTGCGCCTGCGCCGCGCGTTGCCGCGGCCGGGAATGGCCCTTGGCGGGTTCAGCTCGGTGCGTTTGGCGTGGCTGGCAATGCTGATCGGCTTTGGAAAAAGCTTTCCGGTTCCAATGCATTGCAGGGCGCGCGCAAAATTCTGGTGCCAGCGGGCCGGGTCACGCGTCTGCAAGCGGGCGGTTTTGCCTCACGCGCATCGGCGCAAAAGGCCTGCAACACTTTGAACGCTCAAGGTCAAGGCTGTCTCGTCACCAAGAAATGACGCTTGGCCGTTCGGTGAAAGCCCGAATGCTGCTCACGCGCTACCCACAGCCTCGCTTTCCCTGAAGGTGAGGCATGCTATCATGCAGCCCGGAAAAGGGTGGGATCTGCATGAGTGATACGCTGAACGAGCAAGCGGACGAACATACGTTTGGCGATGACGTGCCTGATGCAGGGCCTGCTAAAACCGCAGACCGTATTAGCAGCCTCGATTTCATACGCGGCCTTGCCGTGATGGGCATTCTGGCCGCGAATATCATCGCCTTTGGCCAACCGTTTAGCGCTTACATGTTCCCCGAGGCGTTTCTCGTCCCCGCCAATGATCCTGGCGGGTGGCAATGGGTCGCGCAATTCACCGTGATAGACGGCAAGATGCGGGGGTTATTCACCATCCTGTTCGGCGCGGGGCTTTATCTGTTTATGGAGCGGGCATGGGCGCGCGGCGAGACGCGCTGGCTGCAGGCGCGGCGATTGTTCTGGCTGTTGCAGTTTGGTCTGATCCATTTCTTCTTCATCTGGGCGGGCGATATTCTGGCCTATTATGCGCTGGTCGGGTGGATCGTATTGCCGTGCCTCAAATGGCAGGCCGAAACGCAGCTTAAGGTCGGGCTGCTCGGCTATCTGGTCGGCGCGATCGTCTACGCTTTGATGATGGTGCCATTACCCTTTGTGGCCGACACGCCGATGGGGGATCAAGCCGCGTTCAGCGAGATGCGTGATGGGTTGGAGAGCGCCAAGCAAGAAGCATTGGCTGACTACGTGGTTGAAACGAAGATCAAGCAATCGGGTGATTATGGCGGGTTTGTTCAGCACCGCGCGCAGGAACATGGGTTTGATCTCTTCGGCAATGCGATGTTCTTTGCGCTTGAGACATTTCCCCTGATGCTGCTCGGTATGGCGCTTTACCGGATGGGATTTTTCAGCGGGGGTTGGGCACCTTTGACCTTGCGCAAATGGGGCTGGATCGGCCTTGTTACCGGTGCCTTGCTGCATCTGCTGATTGCGCTGTGGGCCAGGTCAAACGGCTTCACCTATTACGGAACGCTCGCCGCCTTTGTGGGTATCAGCCCGCTACCCAGGCTGATGATGGTTCTGGGAATGGCAGCATTGCTGGTGCTATTCGCCCCCAAGGCGACCGGATGGCTGGGACAGCGGGTGTCCGCCGCAGGACGCGCCGCCTTCACCAATTATATCGGCACCTCGGTGCTGATGCTGTTTGTATTCCACGGCTGGGCCTTGGGCCTGTTTGGTGAGCTCAATCGGCCTCAGCTTTACATGGTGGTGTTGGCTGTTTGCATCATCATGCTGGCCTGGTCGAAGCCTTGGCTGGATAGGTTCCGCTATGGCCCGCTGGAATGGCTTTGGCGCTGCCTGACCTATGGCAGATTGTTCCCGATGAGGCGGTGATGGCTCCTTCATTTTAGAACCGCAGCCGCCCGCACCCTCTATCCGTCCATCCGGATTTTATCCCGGTAGGCTCCAGAGGCTTTGCTCTCAAAACATAACGAAGCGGAGTTCGGTCGCGTCGGCGACCGCAAGGGCTCATGTCCACCCGCAGAGGCGAGGACTTATCTGCAGGCTTCGAGGATTTTGCGCACCGCATGACATGCGGGACAAATAGAATCCTCTTGCTATTGAGATTAATTCGCATAAATTGCTTTTGCAATTGATTCGCAGGAGTAGCGAAAAGCCGTCATGTATATCTGTATTTGCAATGCGATCCGTGAATCTGACCTGCGTGAAGCGGGCCGCGGTACGTCTGGCGATGCAGAAGCGGTCTATGCAAAGCTCGGCAAGCGCCCCAACTGCGGCCAATGCCTTCAAGATGCTGACAAAATTCTGGATGAAGTGCGCCTCGTGGCTGAGCGTCTTACTTCTTGCAAAGAACTCGCAATCTGAACTGGCAAAGCGCTATTGCGAGGGCATCGCAAGTAGCTGAAAATCATACATTTTTATGGATCGATACCTTGAATGGTGGCGGTTTTGCGCGCATATAGTGCGCATACCAAAAACAGTGTCACCGCCAATCCGCGCCCCACAGCGCGCCATCTATTCAAGGAGCATCACCCATGAAGGGCGATCCAAAAGTCATCGAATTTCTCAACAAGGCGCTCACCAACGAGCTGACCGCGATCAACCAATATTGGTTGCATTACCGCGTGCTCGACGATTGGGGCGTCACCAAACTCGCCGAATATGAACGCGGGGAATCCATTGAAGAAATGCAGCACGCCGACAAACTGGCTGAGCGCATTCTGTTCCTCAACGGACTGCCCAATTTTCAGGCGATCCACAATTTGCGCGTTGGCGAGACGGTTGAGGAGATCCTCAAGGCTGACATGGCGGTGGAAGAAGACGCGATCCCTCTGCTGACCGATGCGATTGAATATTGTGAAAAGGTTCGGGACTATGTGAGCCGTGATCTCTTCGCTGGCATTCTTGCGAATGAAGAAGAGCACGTCGACTTTCTCGAAACTCAGTTCGATATGATTGAGCGGATGGGTTTGGAGAATTACGTGCAACTGCAAAGCAAGCCAGCGGGCGCAGAGTGATGTCGATTGCCGTCAGCGATAGCTGGAAGAACAAACCTTTTGGCGAGACAGTACGAATTCCCTACCGGGACACATTCTCGGTTTTGGAGTTTGGACTGCTGAAGCGAGGCCTGATCCCGTGCGAGATGGAGGACAAATGGTTTGTCTACTACGACGAGCCAAATCTGCTCTTTTTCCGAAGTTGGACCGGAATGGCGGTCTTTCGCGTCACTCTTGAACAGCGGGGCTCATCTCTTGTGGTGGCGCAGGCAGACCGTGCCGCTTTGGATGACAAAGGCGTTCCATTCGATCTCGACCACGAACAGGAAGCCGCCACTCTTGATTTCCTGATCAGCAATCTCTTGCTGAAGAAGAAAAAGCCGTTCCCGAAGCCAACGGATTTGAATGACCCGCTTTGCCTGTATCAACATCACATCTCCGGAACGGGCTATCCCGACGCGAAGAAGTGAGCCCGTGGGGGTCACTCCATTGGGGATTGCGGCCCGCGGGCGGCAAGCAGTGTCTCGCGTAGGAAATGCACAAGGCCGGTGATCAAGAGCGCCATTGTGATAACCCACAGAACCGCGACAATCGTGCCGATCCGTGTCTCGACATAGACCGATACAAACAGCACGGCGATCACAACGCTGATCACGACTGCTGCAGCCGTGGAGAACATGATCGCTTGGCGTGCAAGATGCTGCAGCGCGCACGTAGCCATTCGCGTTCGCTCGTCGAGCGCGCATTGGGCTTTTCCTCGATCTGTTCCGACAGGCGCTCGATCCGGCCCGCGACCCAGCTCAACCGCTGCATCATAACATTCATAATGCTGCCGATACCGACCAAGAGAAAGGCCGGGGCGAGGCTCAATTGAACCGCGCGCAGCACGTCAGAGGTATTTTGCGTGCGTTGGAGCAGGTCGGTCGCGATGTTCGACCCTGCCAGCAAATCCAGCATCACGATTTGTCGCTCCCGCTTGAGTAATTGCCGCCTCCGCCGCGATTGGCATTGTAGGGGTTCTTCGGGCTTTTCAGCGATACGCGCACCGGTACGGCGTCAAAGCCGAGTTTGGAGCGGATGCCGTTCACAAGATAGCGTTCGTAGCTGGTCGGGAGCACTTCCAGACGGCTGCCGAACACCACAAAGCGCGGCGGGCGGGTGCCGACCTGCGTGATATAGCGCAGCTTGATCCGGCGGCCCTTTGGCGCGGGCGGCGGGTTGTTCGCCAGCGCATCGTCGAACCAGCGGTTGAGCGCGGCGGTGGGCACACGCTTCGACCAGCTTTCGCGAATTTCAAACGCGCCGGAGAGCATGGTGTCGAGCCCTTTGCCGGTTTTCGCAGAGACCGCAAACAGGGGCAGCCCGCGAACCTGCGCCAGACCGTCATCGAGCGCGCGGCGAATGCCGTTGAACAATCCGCTGGGATCCTCAGCAATATCCCATTTGTTGATAGCGATCATTAGCGCGCGGCCTTCTTCCAGGCACATGCTGGCGATCTTGAGGTCTTGGTGCTCAAGCCCCTGAGTCGCGTCGAGCAGCAGCACCACGACCTCGGCAAAGTCCACCGCGCGGCGGGCATCGGCGACGGACAGCTTCTCCAGCTTTTCGGTCACATTGCGTTTCTTGCGCATGCCTGCGGTGTCGATCAGACGGATCTCTCGCGTCTCACCTGTATCGGGATCGGCCCAGTCCCAGTCGACCGCAATAGAATCGCGAGTGATCCCGGCCTCTGGCCCGGTCAGCAGGCGGTCCTCGCCCAGCATCCGGTTGATCAGCGTCGATTTACCCGCGTTCGGCCTAGCCAACAATCGCCAACTTCAGCGGACCGAGCGGGGCCTCCTCGCCCTCATCAAGTGCAAATTGTGCTGCGGCCTTAAGCGCCTCTGCCTTGTCTCCGATCAGCGGCCACAGCGCGCCAAACATATCGGCGACCCCTTCGCCATGCTCTGCGGAAACCCCGATCGGCTCACCCATGCCGAGCGAGTAGCTTTCCAGAATGCCGTCCTCGCCCTGTTTGCCTTCGGCTTTGTTCGCAACGAGCACGACGGGCACTTTCTCACCCTTGATTTCGCGCTGTTCGCGCAGGAACCGGGCAACCTCTTGATCGAGCGGGGTCACGCCCGCGCGTGCATCGATCACGAACAGGATCGCATCTGCACCCTCAATGCTGACCTCGGTCTGTTGACGCATCCGGCCAGAAAGGCTGTCGGGGTCTTCATCTTCCCACCCGGCGGTGTCGACCACGGTGAATTCCAGGCCAGCAAGCTCGGCATCACCCATCCGGCGATCACGCGTGACGCCCGGCTGATCATCGACCAGCGCAAGCTTTTTGCCCACCAGTCGATTGAACAATGTCGATTTGCCAACATTGGGCTTAGCCAATAATGATGACTTGCGGTTTATCTGTCGGTGTCATGATGCTGTCCTTACCGCTCGCGCGCTGTCCTGTTCAGGCCTGCGCCGCAGCAGCGGTGTAGGCGAGCGGCGGGTCTATTCCGCTTTGGCAATGGGCGGGCTGTCGCCCAGGTCTTCGAACCATGCCTCTACCGGGCCGTTCAATTTAATGGTCAGCGGCTGGCCTTTGCGATCGACCGTCTTGCCCGCCTGTACGCGCACCCAGCCTTCGGAAATTGAGTATTCCTCAATATCGTTGCGCACGCGGTCCTTAAAACGAATGCCGATCCCGCGTTGCAGAACGTCTGCATCGAAATGCTTGCTGCGCGGATTAACAGACAGATGATCTGGCGGCGTGTCGGTGCTTGACCGTTGGCTTTGTTTCTTCAGTCATGCTCTTTATCCAAATCCAGAGTTTGCCCACGCTGATATTCTGGCCACTCATGGCGATATGCACATGGGTTGGCCAAAGACGGCGGGGACAAGCGTTTGAAAGTTCTGGAGCGTCCATAGTCGCAGGTGCGCGGCGGAACAAGATCGTTCCGCTTGCCCTTTTTCGCGCACCAGACTAGAGGCGAGCGCAATGCGCGCGGGGGCCGGTTGGTTTCCCGCGCGGCTTCGTTCAATCAAGCGGGCGTGGCGGAATTGGTAGACGCGCTGGTTTTAGGTACCAGTATCGAAAGATGTGGGGGTTCGAGTCCCTTCGCCCGCACCAATGTTTTTCCGCGCCGGTGTTGAGAATTCGCATATCAGATACACGTCGTTGCGACGTTAAGTATCTGAACTTACGAGATTGTTGAGAAGGTTTCAGTTTTTCCAATGCAGACCAAGCAAACCACCAATGAAGGCCTGAAGCGCGCCTATCAGATCACTGTCACTGCCAAGGAATTGGCGCAAAAGATTGACGGGGAGATCAAGAAGGTCGCCCCGCAGGTGCAAATGCCTGGCTTCCGTCCCGGCAAAGTGCCAGCCAATCTCGTCAAGAAAATGCACGGTGAACAGCTGCATGCGCAGGTTGTGAACGACACGATTCGCGATTCGCTGGAAAAATTGCTCACCGACGAAGGCCTGCGTCCTGCGATGCAGCCTAAGGTTGAGCTGGCCGAGGGCTATGAAGAAGGCAAAGACGCCGAGATTTCGGTTGAGCTTGAGATTCTCCCAGAGGTTGAAGCGCCAAGCACCGATGGCCTGACACTCGAGAAGCTGGTCGTTCCTGTGAAGGACGAACAGATTGAAGAAGCGCTGCAAGGTCTCGCTGGTCAGAACAAGAGCTACAAAGACGCAGCCAAATCGAAGAAGGCAGCGGATGGCGATCAGCTGATCATCGATTTCGTGGGTAAGCTTGACGGCGAAGAGTTTGAAGGCGGCAAAGCCGAAGACGCGCCATTGGTGCTCGGCTCAGGCCAGTTCATCCCAGGCTTTGAAGAGCAGTTGACGGGTTCGAAGACCGGCGATGAGAAGACCATCGACGTCACCTTCCCTGAAGATTACCAGGCCGCGCATCTCGCCGGTAAAGCGGTTCAGTTCGACATCACTGTGAAGCAAGTAAAGGTCGAAACCGATACCAAGATCGACGATGGTTTTGCCAAAGGCCTCGGCCTAGATGATCTCGACAAGTTGAAAGAGATCATGAA
This sequence comes from Erythrobacter sp. SN6-5, assembly GCF_057364945.1. Taxonomy (NCBI): domain Bacteria; kingdom Pseudomonadati; phylum Pseudomonadota; class Alphaproteobacteria; order Sphingomonadales; family Erythrobacteraceae; genus Erythrobacter; species Erythrobacter sp. SN6-5. The sequence continues at coordinate 176,857 of NZ_CP200282.1, read as the reverse complement.
GAGTCAGCTGGAACAGCAGACTGCTGGTCTTACACGCACACAAATGAAGCGTGCCTTGCTCGATCAATTGGCAGCGGGTCATGACTTTGCCGTTCCAGAGAACATGGTTGATGCCGAATTTGAGCAAATCTGGGCTCAGCTTCAGCAAGAAGCCGCGAAGGAAGAGAAACCTGAAGACGCTTTGAAAGAAATCGAAGCGGAGAAGGACGAATATCGTTCTATCGCCGAGCGCCGCGTGCGTTTGGGCCTGTTGCTCAGCGAAATCGGACAGGTAAATGGCGTCGAAGTGACCGCTCAAGAAATGCAAATGCTGGTGCAGCAAGCTGCTCAGCAATATCGCGAAGAAGATCGCGAGCGTTTCATGCAGTATATTCAGCAAGAGCCAATGGCCGCTGCTCAGCTGCGCGCGCCGCTCTATGAAGACAAGGTCGTCGACTTCCTGTTTGACAAGGCGGAAGTCACCGAGCGTGAAGTGACGCAGGAAGAACTGCAAGCTGCAATCGAAGCGGATGAAGCCGCTGATAGCAAGCCAGCCGCCAAGAAGAAGGCCCCGGCCAAGAAAGCGGCGGCGAAAAAGGCACCAGCTAAGAAGCTCAAGCAGCGAAAAAAGCGCCTGCGAAGGCTGCGGATAAGAAAGAGCCAGCGGCGAAAAAGGCACCAGCCAAGAAACCGGCGGCCAAAAAAGCCCCGGCGAAGAAAGCTCCTGCCAAGAAACCGGCGGCAAAAGCGGATGCAAAGCCAGCCGCCAAGAAGGCACCTGCAAAAAAGGCTCCGGCTAAAAAACCAGCAGCTAAGAAGCCTGCTGCCAAGAAAGCGCCCGCGAAGAAGAAATAACGCGCGGTCGCTTTGCCCCTGCGATGTGGCGGGGCAAGCCAGGCAAAGCTCTGACATAAAACGAGCCGTGATCCAGATAATGGGTTGCGGCTCGTTTGTATTGGTAAGCAGCACGCAGGTGAGGCCCGCGTTCGCTGCGCCCATCCTAACTCATCCTTAACCATGTGCGGCTAAACCCTAAGTCGATTTTAGGGCAACTTACGTAGGCATGTCGCCTGACGTGGCCCCAGGAACAATGGGTTAACATGCATTATGAGTAATAGGTTCAGCATGTCGTGGGTCAAAAGCCGTTTTGAAAGCGGTTCGATTAATGGTCAGGTTGGCCGGGTGTTCAATATGTTCGCCTTGCTGGTTTTGGTGCTCGGCGCAGTGGGCACCATTGGTGCGCTGCGGATGGAGCAACGCTCCAACACGCTTGCCAGCTTGACTGAAGTCGCATTTCTTACGGCAAGTATGAACAGAAACGTCTCGCTCTCAAAAGACGAGATGGGCGCTTATCGTGCGAGAAACTTTGACAACGAACGTATAGAACTTGCGTTCAAATATGCCAATGAAGCGGTTGAAATGAATGATCGTTTGGCGATTGCGGCGGGTTCTGTTGATGAAGCCTATATGCCCAAAGTGTTGCAGCTCGATAATGAGCTGAATGGCATCGTCACCATTCTGGGTGAGGTGCGCGATGCGCCGCGTGACATCGCCTTGCAAGAGAGTTTTCTTGGACCACGCTATGAGGCAATCGACGCAACTGTCGGCCTGATTGTCGAGGTGCGTGAAGACGCCGCCGCCCGCGTCAAAACCGCCTCTGGCGAAGGTTTGTTCGAAATCAAGGTTCTGATCGCTTCGTTGATCGCTGGTTTGCTCATCGCACTCGGCTTGGTGTTTCTGGGCAAACGTCTTGTCGCCAAACAGGTGGTCGCACCTATCGTTGACATCAGCGATGTTAGTGAACGGATCGCCGCTGGTGAAACTGACCTTGAGATCCCATCGGCTGAGCGCGAAGATGAGATCGGTACTTTGTCTGCTGCTCTTACTGTTTTGCGGGGCGTTCAAAGCGAAGCTGACGCGCAGGCCAAACGCGAGCTAGAGCGTGAGCTTGAGAGTGAGCGTGAAATCAAAGAAGAACGCGAACGTTCTCAGGAAGAGCAACGTAAATTGCTCAAGTCGCTCGCCGACAAATTTGAAAAGACTGTTGGCGATGTCGCCTCCGGGGTGGCCGCCGCCTCCAGTCAAATGGAAGATTCCGCCACCAATCTGGCGCGTAATGTCGAATCTTCTTCCCAGACGGTTAACGCCGCCAATTCGAGCCTGAAGCAAGCATCGGACGGCATCACTGGCGCGGCGTCGGCATCTGATGAGTTTGCGATGTCGATCAATGAGGTTAGCCGCCAGGCGGCCTCGTCGTCTGAGCGTGCCCGCAAAGCTTCTGAAGCAGCGGCGAAAGCGGATGAAACCATTACCGGTCTGACCGGTTCTGCAGATCGCATCAGCCAGATCGTTGAAGTGATCGCTGGTATTGCTCAACGCACTAACTTGCTCGCACTTAACGCCTCGATCGAAGCTGCTCGCGGCGGTGAAGCGGGACGTGGCTTCTCTGTCGTCGCGTCCGAAGTGAAAGAGCTGGCCTCGCAAACCGGACGCGCGACTGAAGAAGTTGAGGGTCTGATTCGTGAAATGCAGGACGCAACCGGTGAAAGCGCGTCTGCGCTGGCACTCATCTCAACCGAAGTGGTTGCTCTGGAATCGACTGCAACCGCGATTGCCAGCGCCGTCGATCAGCAGGCCGTTGCTGGTCAGGATCTGGCGCAAAGCATCGATTTGGCAGCCCGCAACACCCAAGATATCAGCGCGACCATCGAAGATGTGAGCGAAGTTTCCATGACCGCGGGCAGCACAGCGACGCAAATGCTCGCGAGTTCGCAAGAAATGTCAGTCCAATCTGAGAAACTGCGTGAGCAGGTCGCCGAATTCCTTAAACAGGTGCGCGCAGCTTAAGCTCACACACAGGTGGCGGCTCGGCCCGCTGCCGCGCTAAAACTAAACAATACAGAAATGCCGCCGGCTGGATTCCCATTCCAGTTTGGCGGCATTTGCGCGTGTGTTCACGCGTCTGATCTCGCAAAAAGAAACTGTGATTGAATGCACAGGTGAAGGTTAAGGCCCTTGAACATTTTCCGTGTGCCCCCGACATAGCAGAACCGAGATAAAGAAGGACCACCAGCACATGATCAACCTGTTCGGCAATTCTGGCGAAACGCACGGCACCCAGGGGCAATTCACTCGCGATCCGGCAACCGGCGCATTGGTGCCGATGGTGGTTGAGCAAACCAGCCGCGGTGAACGCAGTTTTGACATTTTCTCCCGCCTGCTGCGAGAGCGGATTGTTTTCGTAACTGGCCAGGTTGAAGACGGCATGGCCTCGCTGATCACCGCTCAGTTGTTGTTCCTTGAAAGCGAAAACCCGTCGAAGCCAATTTCGATGTACATCAATTCGCCGGGCGGCGTTGTGACCGCTGGCATGGCGATCCACGATACGATGCAATACATCAAACCGCGCGTTTCGACCGTTTGCATGGGCCAGGCGGCCTCCATGGGCAGCTTCCTGCTCGCTGCTGGTGAGCCGGGCATGCGTGTCGCTCTGCCAAACTCGCGGATCATGATCCACCAGCCATCCGGCGGTGCGCGCGGCATGGCCTCTGACATTGAGATTCAGGCGCGTGAGATCCTGCGGATCAAAAAGAGCATGAATGATCTCTATGTGAAGTACACGGGCAAGAAACTGTCTGAGATCGAAAAGGCGATGGACCGCGACACTTTCCTGGAAGCGGACGAGGCGATGAAATTCGGTCTGGTCGATAAAGTGTTTGAAACCCGTCCAGAGGGCGACTCGGGCGATGATGAGAAGGGTTCGGGCGGCGCGCCGGAATAAGGCGAGCGGTCTGAACCGCATTTTTTGGCCGTGCCTGGCCGAATCGCGATTAAGAATCGCTCGTTCGGCATCCCACGCCGGGACACAGGCGGCCAAAGTGCGACTTTAAAGACGCCAAAACTGGGCAATCGCCCAAAAAGAGCCGCGTTAATGTTGATTCACAACCGGCCCTATATATTGTTGAGCGAATCCCCACCGGGCACTCGGTTTGGTAATTGGATTACAAACGCTGTAGTTTAGACCAGTGCGAGTGAAGGCCCAGGACAATAGGAAATGACCAAGTTGAGCGGAACTGACAGTAAGAGCACCCTATATTGCAGCTTCTGTGGGAAGTCGCAGCATGAAGTGCGCAAGCTCATTGCCGGGCCAACCGTGTTCATCTGTGATGAATGCGTTGAGCTGTGCAATGACATCATTCGTGAAGAGACGAAGGCTGGCATCGTCGAGCAAGAAAGAGGGCGAAGTTCCAACGCCTTCCGAAATTTTCGCGACGCTCAATGATTATGTGATCGGCCAGGACAGCGCCAAGCGCAATCTCTCGGTTGCGGTTCACAACCACTACAAGCGCTTGAAGCATTCCGGCAAAGCCGACGGTGTTGAGCTGGCGAAATCCAACATCCTGCTGGTCGGGCCGACCGGCACGGGTAAGACATTGCTCGCGCAAACCTTGGCGCGCACCTTCGACGTGCCGTTCACCATGGCGGATGCGACCACTCTGACCGAGGCGGGCTATGTCGGTGAAGATGTTGAGAACATCATTCTGAAGCTGCTGCAATCATCGGATTACAACGTTGAAAAAGCGCAGCATGGCATCGTCTATATCGACGAGATCGACAAGATCACCCGCAAGGCCGAAAATCCATCGATCACCCGCGACGTGTCGGGTGAGGGTGTTCAGCAGGCGCTGCTGAAACTGATGGAGGGCACCACCGCCTCTGTCCCGCCGCAGGGCGGCCGCAAGCACCCGCAGCAGGAATTCCTGCAAGTTGACACCACGAACATCCTGTTCATCTGTGGCGGCGCGTTTGCGGGCCTCGACAAGATTATCGCTGATCGCCTGCAAAAGCGCTCGATTGGCTTTGGTAATCATGTTGCTGACCCGGACAAGCGCAATGTAGGCGAATTGCTGGAACTGAGCGAACCGGAAGATCTGCTGAAATTCGGCCTGATCCCTGAATTCGTTGGCCGTCTGCCAGTGATTGCGACCCTGCACGATCTGGATGTCGATGCGTTGGTCACCATCCTGACCGAGCCTAAGAACGCCATTTCGAAGCAATATGGCAAATTGTTCGAACTCGAAGATGTCGAGCTGACCTTCACTGATGATGCCCTCAAAGCGATCGCGGAGCGCGCGATCAAGCGCAAGACGGGCGCGCGCGGGCTGCGCTCAATCGTCGAAGGTATCTTGCTCGACACGATGTTCGACTTGCCCGACCTTGAAGGCGTGACCGAAATTGTGGTCGATGCCGAAGTGGTCGAGGGTAAAAAAGCGCCGGTCCAGGTACTCGGCGGCAAGGGCGAAGAGAAGGAAGAGGCGGCTTAATTTGCTGCCGCCTGCCGGAGTTTCGATCCGTAGGCTAACGTCATCCGATCTGGCGGACTTTCGCGCGGCGTTGCGCGTATACTCTGAGGCTTTCGAGCAGTCAGAGGAATATGAGCGCAATCAACCGGATGACGAGTATTGCTCTGCACTGCTCCAAAAGCCTGATTTCATTCAGCTTGCCGCCTTTCGAAACGGCGAAGTTGTTGGCGCGCTGAGCGCTTATATCCTTCAAAAGTTCGAGCAGGCGCGCTCAGAAATCTACATTTATGATCTGGCGGTTGCCGAGCCATTTCGCAGGATGGGCATTGCTGAGGCTTTGCTCCGGTCTTTAGCGGCGATTGCCGAAGCATCCGGGACAAGCGCGGTTTTCGTTCAGGCGGATAAAGGCGATGAGCCTCCTATCGCGCTTTATGGAAAGCTGGGCGCAGCCCAGCATGTGCTGCACTTCGATCTCGATCTTTCCGAATAGGAATACGAAAAACCCCGCTTCGCCGATCACTCAGCCAAGCGGGGTTCTTGGTTTGCACTGCTGCATGTGGGAGGGAAGGGAAGGATGCAGCGGCGCGAAAGGGGGAAGGCGGTGTTCTTATGCGGGGAGGAACACGCCGTCGGTCACATGGATGACACCGTTTGAGGTCATGACGTCGGCGGTGGTCACTGCGGTCGCACGGCCTTTTGCATCGGTGATCACGATGGTGTCGCCGACAAGACGTGCCGTCAGTTTCTGGCCAGCGAGCGTGTCGATTGTCGCTTCGCCGCCATGTTTGTTAATCAGTTTTACGAGGTCGCTCGACGATACCGCACCGGACACTGCGTGGTAGACGAGCACGTTGGTGAGTGTGCCCTTGTTTTGAGGTTTGAGCAGTGTGTCGACCGTGCCTTCCGGTAGCTTCGCGAACGCCGCGTCGGTCGGCGCAAACACGGTAAATGGGCCAGGGTTTTGGAGCGTGCCTGCGAGATCCGCGGCGGTCACGGCAGCGACGAGAGTGTTGTGTACGCCAGTGCTCTGGGCGGTTTGTACGATGTTCGGCTGACTTTTCTCAGCGTTCTTGTGACCATGAGCCGCAAGCGGGGTGGTGTTCAGCACCGCAAAGCCGGTGGTTGCGGCGATCGCTGCAAGGGCGGCGGCCTTAACTATTGAACTGGTCGAGGTCTTAGGCATTCGGGTTCTCCTTTATCCGCAAGACCTCCCGTTCTTGCATGGTGGGAGCTACGCAAACGCTCATGTGCTGGATGCGGACAATGTGAAAATTTTTCTGTCGCAGGTACAGAAACTGTACGGAAACGCTCTGAATTTCGCGGATTTTATGGGGTTCTTAAAGGGCATGAGATTAACGCTTTGAAGAGCCGTCATCTCGAATTGGGACGCGCCTTTGCGTGCGATTGCAAGCGAGTGGCAGGCAGTGTGTGACAGACCAGCACAGCTCTCAATATCAAGCGACGGATCTATAACCCTCAATGCCCAATTCGAAGCCAGCCCAACATTATCACGATATCGACGGCATGCGCTCTGTGTTGATGTTCCTGTCGGTCGCGTTGCATGCGGCGACGGTATACGCGCCTGCACGTCCCTGGATCACCAGCAATGCACAGCGCCATGAATTCTTCGATTGGGTGATTTTCGGTCTGCATCTGGTGATCACGCCGACATTTTTCTTCGTCGGCGGGTTTTTCACCGTCCTCATGCTGGCGCGCCGCACACCGGGCGGGTTTTTGCGCAATCGCTTTATGCGAACTGTCGTTCCACTGATTGCGATCGCGCTGTCGTTCAACATGCTGGAACATTACCTGCGCTGGAATGACAAGACCGGCGACAGCGGACTGATGCGCTGGATTGAAAGCGGCGGGTTCGCGCAGATCTGGGTCAGCGGGGAATGGTCGCTGCATCTGTGGTTCCTGGTCAGCCTGGTGCCGATGTTTATCTTCTCGGCCATCGTCCAGGCTGCAATCCCGAAGGGGGCTGCGATCCGCACAGGCGCGCTGCGCATGGTGGACCGCGCCGCTGGCTGGTTGAAATCAAGCTGGGCCTTTGCGTTATTCGTGCTCGCATTGGCTGCGGCCAACACTGTGAATTTCGCCGTCGCTAGCCAGGTACCGGGTGGGTATGATTTGCTCTTCCCCGGCTTTCAAAGCTGGTACAAGCTGATCAGCGAGTTTCCCTTCTTCGTGCTCGGTGTGGCGGCCGCGCTTTCGCTCAGCCTGCTTGACCGGCTGCGCACATGGCGCGCATGGATGCCGTTTGCTGCGGTGCTGGCCTTCGCTTTCCAACCATATGCGAACCCCGATCAAGGCTTCGCGGCCGGTATGGCGATGCTGTTCCTCAACCAGTTGGCGATCTGGACACTCGTCTTGTTCCTGATCCAGTTCTTTTACCGCCACTTTTCAAACGACAGCCTGCGCACCCGGTGGCTCGCCGACAGCGCTCTATCGATGTATCTGTTCCACCATTGTCTGGTCTATATTTATGGGCGCGGGTTTACCCATGTGGAATGGCCGATTGCGCTGGAATGGGCGTTGTTGACGGTCGCGGCGGCGGCAACGGTGATCCTGTTCCATGAAACGATGGTCCGCCGGTTTGCGCTGCTGCGGCTGCTGTTCAATGGTAAGACGGATGTTGCCGCGATCCGCAAGGCACCCGGTTTCTGGCAGAGCTTTGGCATGCCAGGCGTCAGGCGCGCCAATGGTAATGTAAGCGGAGCGGGCGGAAAGCCTGCGGTCTAAACCTGATTGAATGCGCCCTGTGCGACCACGGGGCTCGAGCATCCTGCGCCTCTGGCTTGCCGCCAATCGGTTCACGCGTCAGCACCAGCTCGGCGCCGTCACCCATATTCTGAGTGATCTCCTTAGGCAGGGTAACACTGCGGACCTCGCCCGGCGTCACCACGCCAAGGGATTGCAGTGGGGTGCCATCGGCTGGCACCAGCCACAGCTCATGATCGTGAACGCCGTCTGCAGTCAGGCCAATCGCGCCCACCAACATGCGCTCGCTATCGGGCATATACGTCACATCGAGGCGTAGACCGGTATCGCCAATCGGTACTTGCGCGACCAGCGGGTTCGCCGCCGCGATTTGCGGCGCTTCGCTCGCGCCGGGCGTGGGAACACTGTCCGTACCAGCCGGCAGGACAACCAAGGCAAGGGCCGCGACCGCCGCTGCGCTGGTTAGCGCGCTGACCCATTGCCAGCGTCGCACCTTGCTTTGCAATTCTACGACATTGGCGCTGTCCAGGCCTGTCTCCGCATGGGTTGATGCTGCACGCACGCGGGCTTCAATCTCAGCCCACACTTTTGCGCTCGGCTTTGCACCGGAGATTTCATCGGTCCACGGTGCGAACCAATTGTCCCACCATTCCTTGCGCCAGGCAAAGTCGGGATCGCTGGCCAGTTTTCCGCGCGCGGCAAGCAATTCCTGACCCTCCAGCAGGCCAAGCGAAAACTCCGCCGCCAACATCGGATCGTCGCGCTTGATCTCTTCGCGGTCCATGCCGTTCTCGTCGCTCATTCGCTCGCCTCCAGGCAAGCGCGCAGGCGTTGCAGCCCGCGGCGGATCCAGCTCTTCATCGTGCCCAGCGGAACATCGGCATGCTCAGCCAGCTCGGCATAGGTTTTTCCATCGAAGAAGGCGGCGCGAATGTGACCGCGCGCGTTTTCGTCCAGCCCCTCAATGCAGGTGTGAATTTGTGCGGTTTGCTCCGCATCGACCAGCAGACTGTCGACCAGCGGCGCCTGATCGGGCAGAGGAGCGGCCTCTTCCACAGGCACAGCGCCGCCGCGCACCTTACCCGTGCGCAGACGATCAATCGCGCGGTTGCGCGCGAACGTCGCCAACCACGAGATCGGGCTCGCCCGGGTGGGATCATAGCGATCCGCCCTTTGCCACAGATTTACATAGACGTCCTGCAACGCGTCCTCGGCTTCTTTCCTGTCGCCTAAGATACGCAAGCAAATCCCAAACAGTTTCACCCGTGTGGCGCGATAAATATCTTCCAGCGCACTGCGGTCACCCTCGGCCAGCCGCGCCATGGCCGTCTTTAGCGCCTCGCGCGCTTCCGCTCTGGCCGGTGTGGGCCCATCCGCCATCAACAGCAGCCCGCGTCATCGCGCTTGCGGTGGATTTGAATGGTGGTGTGGCTGATTCCGAATTTCTGTTCCAGCTGGTCAGTCACTGTGCGCAAAAAGCTTTCGTCACATCCGCCGGGCGCCACCAGATGCGCCGTCAGCGCGGTCTCGGTTGTCGACATTGGCCAGATATGCAGGTTGTGCACTTCGTCCACTCCATCAAGCTCTGCCAAATGAAGCCGCACATCGGCTTCGTCAATCCCGGCAGGCACGGCGAGCAAGCCCATTTTGAGGCTGTCCTTGGCCAGTCCCCATGTTCCCCATGCAATTACGCCAACAATGATCAGGCTGACAAGTGGGTCAATCCACTCCGATCCGCTGTAAATAATTGCAATTCCTGCGATTACCACGCCAAGCGAGACCAGGGCATCGGCCGCCATATGCAGGAACGCTCCGTGGATATTAAGGTCCGATTTGCTCCCCCGCATGAACATCAGGGCGGTGACGGTGTTGATCACAATGCCGATCCCGGCGACCACGACCATCACCATGCCTTGCGGCTGAGCCGGTTCAAACAGGCGGTGTGCGGTCTCAAACAGGATCGCCCCAATCGCCATCGCCAGCAGCAGCGCATTGGCGAGCGCTGCCAGGATCGTGGAGCTCTTGAAGCCATAGGTGTAGCGCGCGCTGGCGGGCTTCTTCGAGGCGATATTGGCGACCCAGGCCAGGATCAGCGCAAGTACATCGGACAGGTTGTGTCCCGCATCGGCGACCAGCGCCATGGATCCCGATAGGAAGCCGTATGTGGCCTCGATAATGACAAAGATCGAATTGAGCGCAATGCCGATGGCAAAGGCCATACCGAAATCGGCCGGAGCGTGGGAATGGCCATGCCCATAATGGCCCGGCGCATGGCTGTGCGCATGACCATGCGAGTGCCCATCATCATGAGCGTGATTATGACGATTATGTGCGTGCGATGACCCCATCCACTTAATCGTAGACGCAATCATCCAGCCCGTCACGTTTCACCACATTGATTCGGGCGCGGATCGTGTTGCCATGGCGGGCCAGCCATCCGCTGGGCGCGATAACGGCGCGTTTCTTGGGCAGGGGCAGGGCGGCGGCCATGCGGGCGGCCTCTATCGGGGCGAGCCGCGCGGCAGACTTGCCGAAATAGCGCTGTGCTCCGGCCTCTGCGCCATATGTGCCAATGCCGGTTTCTGCGACGTTGAGATAGACCTCCATAATTCGGCGCTTGCCCCAGATTTTCTCTATGCCAAAGGCAAAATAGGCCTCCAGCCCTTTGCGGAAATACCCGCCGCCCTGCCACAAGAACACGTTCTTGGCCGTCTGCTGCGATATGGTGGAGCCGCCGCGTATGCGGCCCCCCTTTGCGTTGTATTCCAGCGCTTTTTCAATCGCTTCGGTGTCAAAGCCAGTGTGCGTGCAGAACTTGCTGTCTTCCGCGGCGATAACGGCGGCAACCAGATTGGGATCGATATTGTCCAGGCTTTCCCAATCCTTGGTGACGGAGTTTTCATCCATCAGCATGGTTGCGGTGATCGGCACGGGCACGAATTTAAACAGGACGATCAGCGCGAGCGATATCCCAAAAAACCACAACAGGAACTTGGCCGTAAAGCGTAGGAGGAAGAAGAGGCTGCGGCGCATAACAGCATCGCCTCTAATTGCTCTTTGTTTGCGGCGCAATCACGCACACCTTGCGATCTGGGTAGGGCCATGCTTGAACCTGAAGCCAACAGGTTTCCGGGAGACAATTCAATGCATTTGCTTCGCACCGCCGGTTCTGCCGCCACGCTCGCCGTCGCGGCGTTTTCGGTTCCGGCCGCCGCCGACTATCACAATTTGGCACAGGCGGTTGAGGCGGATTACGATAGCTATCTCGAGCCGCTGTTCGTCCATTTTCACAAGCACCCGGAACTGTCCTTCCTCGAAGGCAAAACCGCTGCCCGCATGGCGGAGGAATTGCGCGCGGTCGGCATTGAGGTGACGGAGAATGTCGGCGGCACTGGCGTTGTCGGAATGATGCGCAATGGCGAGGGTCCGCTAATCCTGCTGCGGGCGGATATGGACGGCCTGCCAGTGGTGGAGAAATCCGGCCTCGAATACGCCTCCACCGCGACGCAAATCGGCCAGGATGGTCAGGAATATCCAGTTATGCATGCCTGCGGCCATGATGTGCACATCACCTCCATGGTCGGCACAGCGCGCCGTCTGATGGCGATGAAGGACCAGTGGAGCGGCACGATCATGTTCGTCGTCCAACCCGCGGAAGAACGCGTTGGCGGGGCGAAGGCGATGCTGGCCGATGGATTGTACGAGCGGTTTGGCAAGCCTGACTATGCGCTGGCGTTCCACGTGAATTCGGGCCTGGCCACGGGCAAGCTATCCGCATCGGAAGGCATTCAATATTCCAGCGCGGACTCGGTCGATATTCTGGTGCCGGGCGTCGGCGCGCATGGCGCCAGCCCGCACCGCGGCAAGGACCCGGTCTATATCGCATCGCAAATCGTCACCGCGCTACAATCGATTGTCAGCCGCGAGGTTCAGCCGCTGAAGCCCGCCGTGATCACCGTCGGCTCGTTTCATGCAGGCTCCAAACACAACATCATTTCTGACCGCGCCGAATTGCAATTGACCGTGCGCGCCAATGATGAGGAAACACGTGCGCAATTGCTCGAGACGATTGAGCGGATTGCCGTTGGCATGGGCAAGACGCATGGCCTGCCGGACGATTTGCCGGTGGAGGTTAAGGTGAGCGAGGGCACGCCGGTAACCAATAACGACACGGAGCTCGCGCGCCGCCTCAACGCGGTGATGAAACGCGATCTTGGCGCAGACACTTTCGAGCCATGGGAGCAAAAGGGCATGGGTGCAGAAGATTTTGCCTATTTCGTCACCGAGGAACTCGACGTGCCGGGATATTATTTCACGGTCGGCGGCACCCCTCAGGCCGCGTTCGATGCCGAAGACAATGGCGGCCCCGCAGTGCCATCGCACCACTCCCCGCTGTTCAAGGTCGCACCGCGCGAAAGCGTGACATTGGGCACACAGGCAATGATTTCAGCGGTGCTGGATTTGGCGCCTGCGAGTTAAGGAATAAGGTATGATTAGGCGCATTGCGGGCATTTATACGGCGCTTCTGATGCTCGCCATGAGCGGGCCAGCGTTCGCCGCTGAGCGCTACGAAATCTTGATCTCTTACGAAACGAAATCAGAAGGCGAAATGTCTTCAGGTTCTTCCCGAGGCAGTTATCTCTATGTGGAAGAGGTGCATGCGCGCGAGAATGGCTGTTTGGAGCGGTCTTTCGATATCGTGGACAATCCTGGTCAGCCTCGCCCACTTGTAGAGTGGCAAGTTCCTGTGCGCTTGCTCCGATGCGGCCCCGACGATCGAAAGATTGTGAACGAGGCTCAGATGATAGCGCGCCGGGATCATTTTCTCGAAGAAATCGAAGCGACAATGGAGGTCTGCGGAAAACACTATTTCACCTGGATGGTATTCAAGATCGAATGTGACCCTCGCGCCATTCTTGAGACGATCGACAGGTATGATCTGGTCTCACTTAGACTCGAGGATGGGGCAAATTACACCCTCAGCGGCAATTCAGGCAAAGCGACCTTGTCGCAGGTCTCAAGCGATCTTGATGAGCAGGCCTTTGTCGCGAACGGGCAGATAGATCCGGCCTTTTTGCGAACTCAGGAGTTGCGACAGCTTGAGATTCTTGAAGAGCTGAGCGGTTCCTCGCGATCATTAGAAGAGATGAAAGAAGAACTGGCTGCGAAGAATTATTCTGGTGAGTTCACGGTCACCTTTGCCGTGGGACCAGAACTTGGGGAAATTACACGCTCCATTGTTCAGGAAATGCAGATCATAGATGCGAATGGCTCAATTGAGACGCGATGGCGCGAAGAAATCACGCAAAGAAAAAGGGTCGAGCCCATGAGCGAGTCCGACCCTTCGTAGTCATTCAATCTAGCGCGTACGCTGCGAACTTAAGCCACCCCAGGCAGCAAACGCTCACCTGCGATCCGCTGCATTGCCTTTTGTAGCTTCTCAAAGGCGCGCACTTCAATCTGACGAATGCGCTCGCGCGACACTTCATAAACCTGGCTGAGTTCTTCCAGCGTCTGCGGTTTCTCGGTCAGGCGGCGTTCGGTCAGAATGTGCTGCTCACGCTCGTTCAGGCTGTCCATCGCCTCAACCAGCATTTCGTGGCGCACATTGGCTTCCTCAGCATCGGCGACCATCTCATCCTGCAACGGACGATCATCGGTCAGCCAATCCTGCCATTCGCCAGAACCGTCCTCGCCATTGCGCATCGGCACGTTGAGGGAGCCATCGCCGCCCATCATCATGCGGCGGTTCATGTTGATGACTTCCTGTTCCGGCACGCCCAGATCGGTTGCGATCTTGGTCACATCCTCGGGCGACAGGTCGGTGTCTTCGTACGCCTCAAGCTGTTTCTTCATCCGGCGAAGGTTGAAAAACAGCTTTTTCTGAGCAGCGGTGGTGCCCATTTTTACGAGCGACCAGCTGCGCAGGATAAATTCCTGCATGGATGCCTTGATCCACCACATCGCATAGGTCGCGAGGCGGAAGCCGCGATCGGCTTCGAATTTCTTGACGCCCTGCATCAAGCCGACATTGCCCTCTGAAATGAGGTCGCTGACCGGCAGGCCATAGCCGCGGTAACCCATGGCGATCTTCGCCACGAGTCGCAGGTGGCTGGACACCAGTTGAGATGCCGCCTCAGGGTCTTCATGTTCTTGATAGCGCTTCGCGAGCATATATTCCTGCTCAGCGGTCAGCACGGGGTATTTCTTGATCTCGGAGAGATAGCGATTGAGGCTTTGCTCGCCGCTCAGGGCCGGGACTGCCGTTTTCGTCTTAGTCACTGTGTTCCTAACCTTTCTTGCGTCAACCCGCTGCGTTTGGACCTCTAATGAGCATCCGTTTTTTCGGGCCACACGGTTACATATACGTTGCTTAGCTGTGTTTTGCTTCAACTTTCATCGATTAAAACGCCCCAGTTCGTCGATTAGTTCCCGCATATCCTCCGGTAAATCCACGCGAAACCTTAGTTTTTCGTCAGAAATCGGGTGGAGAAAGCCCAATTCCGCCGCATGCAGCGCTTGCCGCGCGAATTTGAGCGAAGTGAGCAGGGATTTCAGCGTCTTGGGTGTCTTTCCGTAAGTTGGGTCTCCTAATAGCGGATGGCCAATTGATGCACAGTGAACGCGGACCTGGTGGGTTCGCCCGGTTTCCAGCCGGCATTCGATCACCGCGCTCGATTCGAGTCGGTCCAATACCCTATAATGGGTGACCGCATGTTTCCCGCGCGAGGAATTCTTGTCCAGCACAGCCATTTTCTTGCGATTGGCGTCAGAACGCCCGATTCGCTCGTCAATGCGGCCTTCTTTTGCCGCCGGGTGGCTGGCGCAAACCGCGATATAGCGGCGGTGCAGCGAATGATCCGCGAATTGCCTCGCCAGTCCCTCGTGCGCAGCGTCGGATTTGGCCACCACCAGCAGGCCAGAGGTGTCCTTGTCGATCCGGTGGACGATGCCGGGCCGCGCAACCCCGCCAATGCCGGACAGCTCGCCCTTGCAGTGGTGCAGCAGGGCATTGACCAGCGTGCCATCGGCATTGCCCGCCGCTGGGTGGACGACCATCCCGACAGGCTTGTTGACCACGATCAGATGTTCATCCTCAAACACCGCCTCGATAGGAATATCCTGCGGCTGAGCCTCCGCTTCGCTGGCGGCGGGCACATGGATCGAGAATTCGGCCCCGGTCTTCACCTTGGCGCTGGGAGAGGTCGCCGGAGCCGAGCCCAGCGTCACGCGGCCCTCCGCGATCAGGGCCTGCACCCGCGCACGGGACAGCTCGGTCGCCTCGGCCAGCGCCTTATCGAGGCGCGCCGCGTTCGTAATTGTGCCAGTGATGACTTTGTCGCCGCTCATGCTAGGGCCATGCGCGATGGCGATCCCAGTGACAAGAGATGTGGCCACTGCACTGGCCAAGGCAGCCCGCGATGCCCACCCACGGGAGGCATGCGGGATCTTGACGGGCACGCGCACCCAAGACGGCGCGAAGCAGGTCACCGGGTTCATTCCGGCGCGCAATGTCCACCCTTCGCCGGAAACCCATTTCGAAATCGATCCGCAGGCGCTTATTGACGCGCACCGCGCCGCGCGAACGGGTGATAGCCCGCAGGTTTTGGGCTATTTCCATTCGCACCCGACCGGGCCAGCGCAGCCATCCAAGACTGACATAACCATGTCGGCGGGCGATGGAATGATCTGGGCGATAGCGGGCGAGGGCGCGCTTGGCCTCTACCGCGCGGTGGAAGGCGGCTTCGAATTGCTTTGCAGACAGCCTTTGGAGGGCTAAGACAGTCAACATGACTTCGCCAACTGACCTCGCGAGCCTGCTGTGCTCGCGGCTTTGCCACGATATGCTCTCCCCCGTTGGGGCGCTCGCCAATGGGCTAGAGCTGCTCGCTGAAGAGCAGGATCCCGAAATGCGCGAGAAGGTGGTCGAACTGCTGGAACAGAGCGCCAAGATCAGCACTGACAAGCTCAAATTCTTCCGTCTCGCGTTCGGCGCGGCGGGCGGATTTGGCGAGGCTGTGCCAGTGGAAGAAGCGCATGATGTGATCGCCGCGCTCGCCTCGGACGCCAAAGAAGTGCAGCTCAATTGGGCCATCACCGAGAAAACCCTGCCCAAGCCTGCGGTGAAAGTGATGCTGAACCTCGCGCACATTGCGCTCGATGCGCTGATCCGGGGCGGGACGATGGATATTGGCGCAGAATTGCACGAGGGCAATGTCGAGATTGTGGTTCGCGCGAACGGTAATAGGATCGCTTTCGACGAGAATATCGGCAGCGCTTTGCAAGGCGATTTGAAGCCGACAGAACTGTCGAGCCGCACGGCGGCGGCACATATGATTGCGATGCTGGCGGAAGAAAACGGCGGCGGCCTGCAATATAAGCTGGATGACAATGCTCTGGTGATGGGTGCGGTTATGCCGCAGCCTGCCGGGATGATCGGCTAAGCTCGTGGCTGGGCCGGGGAAGGGGTCAGAGCCGGGATCGGAGCCGAACTTAGGCACTGGCGATGAGCTGGTCCATGCAGAGCGGCTCTCTCCCAATTTCAACGACCGCAAGACGGCGATCAATATGCTGGTCGTCCATTATACCGAAATGGAAAGCGCCGAGGCCGCGATAGAGCGTCTGTGCGACGTGGGAGCAGGCGTCAGCGCGCATTACCTGATCAGCGAAGACGGTGTCGTCACGCGGCTGGTCCCTGAGGAAAAGCGGGCCTGGCATGCGGGCAAGAGCTATTGGCGGGGCGAGAGTGATGTGAATTCTGCCAGCATTGGGATTGAGCTTGACCATCCGGGGCACGGCCTTGGCTACCGCGATTTTTCAGAGGCTCAGATCGAGGCGCTCGTGCCGCTGATGGCGCGGATTGTGAAGCAATATGACATCCCACGCGCGAATGTGATCGGCCATTCCGATGTTGCCCCGGCGCGTAAGATCGATCCGGGCGAGCTGTTCCCGTGGGATCGGATCGCGCGCTGCGGCCTCACTCTCGCCAAACCAGCCAAGCTCGAACTTGGCGATCCGTTCGACAATGATGGGGCGTTTTACCTCGCTCTGGAACGCTATGGCTATGACATCACCGACGGTATCAAAGCGGTTGAGGCGTTTCAGCGCCGCTGGCGGCCAGAGCTGATCGATGGCGTCATTGATGGACAAATTGGCGCAATCCTGTTTCAATTGCTGCTTGATCGGGATCGGGGGATCTCGCGCTAACGCAGACTGCTGCGCTCGCAGGCGCTGCAATGTAAATTTATAATTTCGCCGAGCGTTATGGTGAATTCTGCGTTAACACTGCTCCCCTGACGGTTCTGGTCGTCGAGAATGAGAGGGAGGGATCCAAAATGACAAAAAAACTATTCGCTGAATTCTTCGGCACGTTCTGGCTGGTGTTTGGAGGCTGCGGTTCCGCGGTGCTCGCAGCAGCTTTTCCTGAATTGGGGATCGGTTTTGTCGGCGTATCGCTGGCTTTCGGTCTGACTGTCCTGACCATGGCTTACACCGTGGGACATATTTCTGGCGGCCACTTCAACCCTGCCGTCTCGCTCGGCCTGGCCGTTGGCGGACGTTTCTCCTGGGCTGAGTTGATCCCATATTGGGCGGCTCAGGTGCTGGGCGCATTCGTCGCATCCGGCATATTGTTCGTGATCGCTAGTGGAGCCGCGGACTGGAGCGGCGCAGGCGGTTTTGCCTCCAATGGCTTTGGTGAGCTGTCACCGGGCGGCTATTCGATGAACGCAGTTCTGATCGCAGAGGTCGTTTTGACGGCGATGTTCCTGATCATCATTCTGGGCTCGACCTCGCCAAAGGCGCCAGCCGGTTTTGCCCCGATTGCGATCGGCCTTGGCCTAACGCTCATCCACCTGATCTCTATCCCGGTCAGCAACACCTCGGTGAACCCAGCGCGGTCTACCGGCGTTGCCTTCTATGCCGAGACGGGTGCTGTGGGTCAGCTGTGGCTGTTCTGGGTCGCACCACTGGTTGGTGCCGCGATTGGCGCATTGATCTGGAAATTCCTGATCTCAACCGATGAGAACGCCGAGAATGTTGGCGGTTAAGGCGAATAACCGCTCGTACCTTGGAACATGACGTGCAGAGGGCTGGCTTTCACAGGAAAGCTGGCCCTTTGTTTATTGGGCATGCTTCTCTATAGCGCCACTCGTCAGGGGGCCAAGGCAGCCGCGTTCCTTCGGCAAGCTCAGGATGAGCGGGTTTGAAGGTGCGAGGAAAGTCCGGGCTCCACGAAGCAAGGGTGGCGGGTAACGCCCGCCGAGCGAGGGCTTTCGGGCCTGAAGCTCAGGGAAAGTGCCACAGAGAGTATACCGCCGATGGACCCTAAAGGTCACAGGCAAGGGTGAAAGGGTGCGGTAAAAGCGCACCGGGGCCTTGGTAACACGGTCCGCATGGCAAACCCCACCCGGAGCAAGGCCAAATAGGGGTCTCGCGCCGTTTTGCGGCAGGAGCGCTTCGCTCTGAGAGACCCGGGTTGGCTGCTTGAGCTGCGGAGCAATCCGTAGCCCAGATGAATGGTTGCCGCCGCGTGGCTGGTCCCCTCGAGGAAACCGCGTGCGGAGACAGAACCCGGCTTATGAGGCCCCCTGACTTTTTGTTTTAGCCTCAGGCGCTAAGCGTTCACATCCGTTCACTTGGCTTTCCTCCGCGCAAAAGCGC
This sequence comes from Erythrobacter sp. SN6-5, assembly GCF_057364945.1. Lineage (NCBI taxonomy): Bacteria > Pseudomonadati > Pseudomonadota > Alphaproteobacteria > Sphingomonadales > Erythrobacteraceae > Erythrobacter > Erythrobacter sp. SN6-5. The sequence continues at coordinate 158,192 of NZ_CP200282.1, read as the reverse complement.
TCCGGGCGGGCGTCGCCCTTGCGATCGCTGGCGCGACCGTGCTCCGCGACCAAGCCAGTTACATCGCGCCAAGACGCCTGGAGCCTGCCAATTGGCTTGGAATGGATCGAGGCCGCAGGCCTCGCAAGGGGCTTGTCCCCGCCCGCAGCGGCGCGGACTTGTCCGCAAGCCGCGAGGGAAGCGAAGCTGAACGACCGAAGGGAGAACAAATCGCAGCACGGATGTGCTGCGGAACAAAAAACGCATCACCCTGAACTTGGTTGACCTTTGGCCAGCTGCGCTTCCAGGATCCATTCCCCGTACGACGAACAAAGCACGGAACTGGCGATGGACGCGGAACTGAATTCAGCATGACGATGATAGGGAGCGGGGAGCAGAAATTTTCCTACTTGGCGCGCGCCCGTTAGGGCTGGGGCATGCTTCTCCCTGCAATACGCTCACCGCAAAAGAATCTGGGATCAATCCAGGCCATCGGACGAGCACCAAGAAACCCTGCGCATACCCATTGGCTTGGTTGCGGAGCACGGTCGGCGATCAATCGACTGCAAGGTCCGCTCGTCCTCAAACAGCGAAGCGGTAGGACGAAAGAAAACGGCCGCTCGCAGGCCTGGCAGGGCCGAGGAAATCGCGCTCGCGGATACGAGCGCGCAATACAAAGACTCAAACGGCGCTGCCCAGAGCCTCAGGCCTTTAATCGATCCACTCGATCAATCAGCACGTCTGTGATCGATTGGATTTTTGGCCCTATACTGTGTTCCAGCCGTTCCAAGCGTGTGTTACGAGCGGCGAGTGGAGTGTCAGGCTGCGCGAACTCCAGCACTCGGATACAGCTCATCCAGCGGGCGGCTACGCCCATCGGCACATACGATCCGCACGTGATAGCGGCGCATCTCGCGTGGCTCATGCACGCCCACGCTGTGCGCGATCACGCCCACCTCTTTGCGCATCTGCTCGACGAAGTTGGCCACGCGCACCGCCTTGTCGGTCGGGTCCAGCCCGCGCTGCAGGCTCGGATCGTGGGTGGTGATGCCGGTCGGGCAGGTGTTCTTGTTGCACTTCATCGCCTGGATACAGCCGAGCGCAAACATGAAGCCGCGCGCCGAAATCACGAAGTCAGCGCCCGCGCACATCGCCCAGGCGACCTCGCTGGGTGTCACCAGCTTGCCGCTGGCGATGAGGCGGATGCGGTCTTTCAGTCCGTGCTTGTCGCGCAGGTCGACCATCATCGGCAGGCTCTCACGCAGGGTCAGCCCGACATTGTCGATCAGGGGCAGGGGTGCAGCGCCGGTCCCGCCATCGCCGCTGTCCACGGTGATGAAGTCGGGCGCGCTGGCGATGCCGCGTTCGCCAATGGCCGTGAACAGCTGATCGAGCCAGCCGTAAGCGCCGACGACAGTCTTGAAGCCGACCGGCTTGCCAGTGACTTCGCGAATATGGGCGATCATATCGAGCAGCTCGTCAATATTGCCGATGTCGGGATGGCGATTGGGCGAGATAGAGGCCGTGTGCGGCTCGATCCCGCGGATGGCGGCGATCTCCTCATTGACCTTGGCAGCGGGCAGAATGCCGCCCTTGCCGGGCTTTGCGCCTTGGGAAAGCTTGAGCTCAAACATGCGGACTTGATCATGAGCGGCGACCTCGCGCAGCTTCTCGTCAGACAGGTTACCGTCCTTGTCGCGCACGCCGTATTTGGCTGTACCAATCTGGAAGACGATGTCGCAGCCGCCTTCGAGGTGATAGGGCGAGAGGCCGCCTTCACCGGTGTTCATCCAGCATCCTGCCTTTGCCGCGCCGTTCGACAGCGCGCGCACTGCGGGAGTGGACAGCGCGCCGTAGCTCATGCCGGAGATGTTGAAGACCGACGGGGCGTCATAGGGGATGCGTGCTGCGCCTTCGCCAATGACCAGGGATCCCGCCTCAACCGCGTCCTGCTCCAGCGTAGGCCAGGGGCAATTGACGAAGATCGGCGTGCCCACGGGATCGAGATTGCGGGTCGAGCCAAACGCGACATTGGTGGATTTGGCACCAGCAGCGTCGTACACCCAGTCGCGCTGAGCCCGGTTAAACGGCATCTCCTCGCGGTCCATTGCGAAGAAGTACTGACGGAAGAACTCACCCAGCTCCGAGAAAACGTAGCGCAAACGGCCAATAACGGGGTAGTTGCGGCGCACGGCATCGGCGGTTTGAAAACGGTCGATGAAAAACAGGATGACTACTCCTGCCAAAATCAAGCCGATCACGAAAATGAAGATTGTGCTCAGCCAGCCGAGTGTGTCGATCATTGTGTTCTCCAAAGGGGGCATCCACTTACGGACGCTTATCTAGCGGATAGCACAAATTGCAAGGTTTTGAGCAAGGCACAGCGCGATTGATGCTGCCCCGATACGAAAAGGCCGGGCACCCTTGTCGGGAACCCGGCCTTTGTTGGTGTGCGTCAGTTTCTAGCTTAGAACTTCCAGTTCAGCGAGAAGCTTCCTTGATTGTTGGTGAGGACACCGCGGCCAAGATCAGATGTGACCGAGAGCGCAGCCTTCACGCGGCTAGACAGAGCCATTTCAGCGCCAGCGTTTACCGATACCCATTCTGGATCGAGTTGGTTGCTGATCTGGAATGCGGCATCTGGTGCGCTGAAGAAGCTGGCCGTAACCGTGTCGACATTGTCCGCCAATTCGCGGGCGTAGGCGACCGAGCCAAAGGCCGTGATCTTGCCAGTGCGTCCTACATCAAGGTCGAGTGATGACATCAGGCCAACCTTCGTGCCGAGCGAGGTGAAATCGCGGCCCTGCACATCAAGCCCGAGCTTGCCAGCACCGAACTCTGAGTAGCCGCCGATCTGGTTGCGAACATAATCCATGCTCACAACTGGACCAACTTCAAAGCCCTTGGCGATGTCGAATGCGTACCCAAGGCGAACCCCGGCGAAGCTTTGTTCACCATCTGCCTGGCCAAGCGCGCTGCTGAACGATGAGCTGAAGCCCGCAGTGCCTGCGCGTTCCGTACCATAGTTCTGGTTGGCAAAGCCGAAGTACATATCAGCAAAGCCATTGCCCGCTTGATAGGCGGCATAGATCGCAGCCGACCGGCTTTCATCTTCATTTGGCCGTGAAGCGCCAATTCCAGCTGCGCTGTTGCGAATGTTTGTCATCGCAACACCAAGGCTGAAATTCTCCGAGACCCGCAGATCTGCACCAATGGTGAGTTCACCCGCTTGGGTAAAGGCGGCCTCCTCAAAGGCATTCGAACCGCTAGACCGGTCGACGCTGCCTGCATCGAGGAAGGTTCCACTAACGGTGCCGAAGAAACCCAACTGACCGTCTTGCTGTGGAGCCGAACCGCCCATTGCAAATCCAGCGTTGCCCGCTGCAGAGAAGCCAGCCGCTGCGCTGTTCGCACCGCGAAGCGCGAGAGTGCGCTGCGCGATTTGGCCAGTGAAACGCTGCGAAAAGCCGTTCGCGATCGTTTGCTGATTGAACGCATTGATCGGCGTCAAAGCGCCGAGCGATGCACCAAGCGTATCTGCGCCAGCACTGTCGATGACATCGAAGATTGCGGCGAATTCAGCATAGCGTCCGCCAAACCGCAGCGTATCAAGCGATGTGCCAAGTGAAGCCAGTGAGCTACCCTGTCCGAGCAGGCCAGCCAAGCTGAGCGCGCCGATTTCGACGACGACGTCCCCGCCTTCAACCCGGCTTTCGGCAGTCAGCAGTGGCGACTGAGAAATCAGCAAGGTCGTGTCAAATGCACCGTCGATTTCGCCTGCGCTTAGAACAGTGAAGGTGCTGCCGAACTGTGGCGTCCCGCGCTCGCTGAAGACAACAAGGTTGCCGCCGAGGACGGCAAGATTGGAGATTTCAAGCAAGTCAGATGTAACTTGATTTCCGCGGGTTTCAAAGTCAGCGAACAAGAAGCCGCCGCTGGTTTGAACATAGTCACCATTGATGGCCAGCGTGCCAACCTGGCCAAGCCGGTTCGGACCAACAAAACCGTTCACATTGAAGAATGCGTTGGTGTTGATGGTGCCGCGACCGACGAACTCACCGCCGAGCAAGGTCAGAAGACCTGTGTTCAACGTACCGTCGATGCGCGATTCGCCAGAGAACTGCTCTACGCCGATGATGCTAGTGAACTCGTAACGCCGAGGCAGTATGAACACAGCGCGGTCATTGTCGACCGTCAGACGATCAATCTCGACATCAATGTCGACGCGTGTCCGACCGCGATTGGTCAGCAGAACGTCGAAATATTGCGCTGGGTTTTCAAACGCAGTCCCTGGGGTTCCGTCTGTGTTGTTTGGCACAAACCCGGTTGAACCCGGACCAAGCAGAGCGGAACTTTCAGGAAGCGTTGTTGGGATGTCTTCAAAACCTGGGGTGATATCGGTGCTGAAGCCTGAAATGTCCTGACCCAGAACCGTGCCAAGCTTCGGACCTGATGCCGTGATACCTGGCTCGTTTCCGCCTGGAATGCCATTCACGATATTGCCATCGGCATCCTGGATGAAGAAGCCCGGATCGAGATCTTGAGTCCAGTGGTTTGGATCAGACCAGCGACCGTTTCCAGCTTTCGCAGAAACATACTTGTAAGCCGTGTTCTCTGTGATGAATTCGAAGAATGGAAACAGCGGATTGTAGAAGCTTACGTCGCTGTAAGTGCCACCTAGGCCGAAGAAATCAAACCCGCCCGAGAGAACTCCGATCGCAAGCGGGAATTCCGCAAGTTGATCAGCGACAAGTGGTGAGCCTGAGTCGCCAGGACCCGTGCCGGCTTCGCCAGGAAGAGCATCGCCATCGAAGAAATCGATTGCCAGCACATCTTCGAGAGTGCCGCAGCTGATTGTATCGCCTGGGAAGTCGCAACCAGCTTGTTGTTCTGGCGTACGACCAGGATTGTCGAAGTCGGTCCAGTAGTAGACTTGGCTTTCAAACCCGAGGGATGATGATGAGGGCGCAAGTGCCGGGAAAACTCCATCGATAAAGTCTGCTGTGCTGCCGAGCAGGCCAAGCATGTTCTCACCCACACGGCGAAGGAAACGGTCACCGGTATTCGAACCACCGGTCAGGCCGGTGCCATTTGTACCATATCCAACTTGCACCACGTGAGTGAGCTCTGACAGCGGCGTAAGCAGTAGAGGCAAGGACGGCACATCGGTGATCGGCGTGTCCACTGCGATCAGAGCAATGTCTGCCCATGGGAAGCCGAGACCAGTGTTATCGGCGTTGCCAGTGGGATGAATCACTACGTCAGTGCTCGAAGCGACGCCGCCATCAGCATAGCCTGCCCCCGTATCAATATAGGTAAACAGGCGGTCTGCGCTGCTTTGCCCTGTCGAGATCAGCAGCGTGGTGTCAGCTCCTGAACCCGGCAAACCATAAGTTTCCGACGAAGTGGTCGCGATTGGGCCATCACTTCCGTTAACGCAGTGCGCAGCAGTTAGGATCGTGCGCGGATTGATCACGCTGCCTGAGCAGTTGAAGAACACGCCGCCATCTGAATTGCGCTGCTGGAAAATGTGCACTGCATATGGCGCAATGTTATCAGGATCGCCGAAATCGACGCCAACGTCATCACGGACTAGAAGACGTTGTTCTGGATCACTGATCGAACCGATATAGCCGCCGCTTGTGCGCGAAGTACGGGCGATTGTGGCGGTTGCCGCTGGAATAACAACTTCAGGGACTTCGAATGAGGTGCTGCTCTGCTCGATTCTGAAACCGACGAAATCGCCTTGCGCTTCAGTTGAGATACCTTCGCTATCTCCATCGTTTTCAGAGGCATAGGCAGGTGCCGCTAAGAGCCCACTTGCGATGCCGATTACGCCTGCGCTGGAAAGAACATACCGTTTAATCATATTAAACCCCCACTAAGTTGTTTCTATCAACGACTCGGAAGTTACAATATTTTAACCATGAACACGACTCGAATTCTGCACGATCGCTGAACCAAACGACAAAAACGTGCTTTTATTTTGCGACGCGCAGCCGCTAACAGCCGGGAAACTGCGGTTCTGAGCCGCGTTTTACCGACGTGGAAAATTCCAAATTTTATTGTTAGTTATGGTTAATTTCGGCCGATACTGGAGTAATCGAAGCCAGCAGATCGCATATCATCCGGATTGTAGATATTGCGCAGGTCAACGATCACGGGCGCATTGGCCAGCTCCTTCACCCGACTCAGATCAAGCGCCCGAAAAGCATCCCATTCGGTCACGATAGCGACAGCATCTGCGTCCTTGATCGCCGCATAAGGCTCTTCGCACATGATCACATTCGGCATTAGAGGCTTGGCGATCTCCATGCCTTCGGGATCAAACGCGGCAACCTCTACCCCGGCATCACCCAAGGTTTGAGCAATGGCGATCGCGGGGGAGTCGCGCATGTCGTCTGTGTTTGGTTTGAAGGTCAGGCCAAGCATGGCGACTTTCTTGCCACGCGCCTTTTCCGCTCCACCCAGCGCATCGAGCACCTTGCGGCCCATCGCGCGCTTGCGGCTCTCATTGGTCTTGACCACTGCTTCGACGATCCGGGTCGGGCTGTCGTAGTCTTCAGCTGTTTTCAGCAACGCCAGCGTGTCCTTGGGGAAGCATGATCCGCCATAACCCGGTCCAGCGTTGAGGAACTTAGAACCAATCCGATTGTCCATGCCGATGCCGCGCGCGACATCCTGAACATTGGCGCCCACTTTTTCGCACAGATCGGCCATTTCATTGATGAATGTGATCTTGGTCGCGAGGAATGCGTTGGCGGCATATTTGATCAGCTCGCTGGTGCGGCGACCAACAAACAGAATGGGCGATTCGTTCAGGAACAGCGGGCGATAGACCTCGCGCATGATCTCGCGCCCCAGATCATCTTCCGCGCCTATTACGATCCGGTCGGGACGTTTGAAGTCGCCAATCGCGGCGCCTTCGCGCAGGAATTCCGGGTTAGAGACGACCGCGAACTTATGCTCAGTGCCGGTGTCTTCGATGATCCGTTCAACCTCATCGCCGGTGCCAACTGGCACGGTGGACTTAGTAACGATCACCGCTTCATTGGCTAGGTGTTCGCCGACTTCGCGGGCTACCTCGTAGACAAAGGTCAGGTCTGCATGGCCGTCGCCGCGGCGGCTTGGCGTGCCAACCGCAATGAAAATCGCCTGTGCGCCATCGATGCCAGCAGCCAAATCGGTTGTGAAAGAAAGGCGGCTAGACGGCGACATTGCTTGCGACAAGGCTATCAAGCCCAGGCTCGTAGATCGGCATGATGCCGTCTTTGAGGCGTGCAATCTTGCTGTCATCCTTGTCGATGCAGACGACCTCATGGCCAAAATCCGCAAAGCATGCGCCCGATACCAGGCCAACATAGCCCGACCCAACCATGGCAATTTTCATCGCACTTGTTCCTCGTTGAATGTCTTTATCGTGCCATTATCATCAACAGCTTGCAGAATTCTTCTCTCGGTCCCTTCGAGCACCAGCGCCGTGAGTACGCCCGAGCGAAAGGCGCCGGTGTCGACCCCAATCCGATGGCCATTGTCCATCACATTGGGAAAGATGGTGTGGCCGTGCACGACGACTTTGCCAAATCCGCCTTGGTGCCGCAAAAAACGATCTCTAATCCACAGCATGTCGCTGCGCTTCTGCTCATCCAGGGGGCGCGCAGGGTCAATTCCGGCATGAACGAACAAATAGTCGCCAGCGATTATCATTTCCTCGAACGCTTCGACATATGCACGCTCTTCAGCCGGAACGATCTCTGGCAGCGCCTTGAACAGTTCCTCGAGCGACATCGCATTGAACATCTTCGGCGTGATATCGTAACTCAGAATTGTCTCGCGCCCGCCATGCTTTAGGAAATGGCGCAGCACATCGATATCATCAAAGGCCTCGAGGAACATTTCCTCATGATTGCCTGCAAGAATGCGGACAGGGCGCTTCTGCTGCCACTTCCGCGCGCGCGCGATCACACCTGCGCTGTCGTCGCCTCGATCAACCAGATCGCCAAGCAAGATAACATGGCTATTGGCCTCGCCCGCTTCCGCATCATCCGCCTCAACCGCTTTGATCAATGCCTTGAACAGGTCAAGTCGGCCATGAATATCCCCAATCGCGTAATAGCGCGTCCCAGCAGGAACGGCAGGCAAAGGCGCGTCGGGCCGCGATTGGAAGAGTTTGCGAAGCGTTTTGATCATGGTGCAATAAGAATGCGGTCGCGCCCGTAGTTGGGCGTCGGGGCGCTTTAGGCAAGTGTGGGCTGAACAGCAACTGATCGAGCGTTCACTTTCCGGGTGATGCAAAATCCACACACTTGCGACTGTTCACAGGCGAATGCGCAATTTCTCTTGTGCGCTGCGGCATTTCTGGGCAAGAAAACTGCGTACTCAGATGAGATTGCCGTAAATAAGTTGGTAACCACTGATGACGCAGGTGGGACGAAGCAACAACACAACATAAGGAAGTTGTAATGCTCACGTCCAAACGCGGCCTCTCCGCCGCATCTCTATCCGCTGGTTTGCTCCTCTCTGCAGCTCCAGCATTTGCTAATGAAGCCGAAGCTGGCGAGAATACTCCAGCCCTGGCAGCATCCGAAATTGCTACCGTTATTGATAGTGAAACTGACCGCGAAAGCGCGCCGGTTGACGCTGCGAAAGCAAGCTATGCCGATGGCGAAGCTGGTTTTGAAGTGACCGCTAATGTTGCTTTGGTCAGCGAATACCGCTTCCGCGGTGTTGACCTGTCCGGCGGCGAAATTGCCATTCAGGGCGGCATCGATCTCTCAACCGACATCGGCATTTATGCCTAGCACTTGGGCCTCTTCACTTGATGAGGACACGGTTGGTTTTGGTTCAACTGAAGTTGACGTATACGGTGGTTGGAGCGGTGATGTCGCCGAAGGCCTAAGCCTAGATGTGGGCGCGATCGCCTATCTCTATCCAGACGCTGGGGCTGGTGATTTCGACTATATCGAATTCTACAGCTCACTTGGTTTCACATTTGGTCCAGCTGAAACAACGGTCGGCGTCGCTTATGCGCCTGATCAGGATTCGCTCGGCAGTACTGACAACTTCTACATCTACGGTGATGTAGGTGTCGGAATCCCAAATACGCCGATCACATTAACTGGTCACCTTGGTTACACCGATGGCTTCCTGACATTCACGAATGACAGCAAGGCATTTGACTGGTCAATCGGTGCAGAAGCATCGGTCCACGGACCGCTCAGCGTCGGCATTTCGTACGTTGGTGTCGAAGGCGATGGCCTGATCGATCCAGGCGGTGTCTTCACCGATGATGCTGTTGTGTTCACATTGAGCGCCAGCATCTAATCACATCTAGGCCCTTAGGGTCACATCCCACTTTTGCGAGTGGAGCAGAAAAGGCGCGGGGGCTATGCGCATTGTCCCCGCGCCTTTTTGTTTTGGGCGGATTGAGTGCTCCGCCGATTTCGTGCCAAACAGGTCAGGCTGAGCGCCTACTCAATCAAGCGAGAAGTTCACCGTGGTGACGACACGGACCTTTTTATAAGGGCTGTCGCTCTTGCCCCATCCGCCGCCATCGCCATCGCGGGCTTCGATAGAGAAGTATCCCTGGGTCGCATCCTTGATCGCGCCGACGCCTGAGCCGGAATCTTGCGCAAACTGCTCCGCAGAGGCGCGGGCATCGCGGGTCGCCTCGGCTACCATCTCCGGCTTGATGTCGTTCAATTTGGTGAAGGTGTAGCTCATGCCAGAGCCTTCTTCCAGAAATACACCGCGCCCAACCAGATCGAACTGATTAGCAACCGCCTTTTGTGCGAGTTCAATATTGTCGGTTCTCAGCGCGAGTCGCTGACGAACGGTGTAAGTCGTAACGCCTCGGTTCGTGTGGCTCGAAACATTAGCCCCGGTCGGTTGCAGACTGTCTGCTGGAAATCCGAGCCCTCTAAAGAAGCCTTCGATTGCGCGAGTATCTCGCTGCACTTTCCCTTGCGCCTCCGCAAGATTGGCCGCGCTGGCTGAGTAAGAAATCGTCCAAGTGGCGAGATCGGCCGTGACGTCGCGCTCGGCCAATCCGCGTACGGTGACAGAACGTTCGGCTTCCTTCGCTCGCAGTAGCCCGTCGCCAAGCAGATACCCGCCCAAGGTCATGCCGATTGCTGCGATGGCGGCTGTGCCGAACCATCGCGTGGTGGTTCGGCCAATCCCGCCCTTGCGCCGCGCACCTTCACGCTCCATCTCTTGCTGCGTATCCGTCGCTGTATCCGTCATCACATCCTCCTTTGTTGATGCGATGAATTGTGCTTATTTGTCGATGAACTGAGTTTGAACTGAAAAAGGCCCATCATGACCAAATATCTTCATTCCATGATCCGCGTGACCGATCCCGATGCGACGGTCGATTTCTTTAAGCTGATCGGGCTGGAGGAAGTGCGACGGTTTGATGTCGAGGCGGGCCGCTTCACGCTGATCTTCCTGGCCGCACCGGGACAGGAAGGCGTGGCCGAAGTTGAGTTGACCTACAATTGGCCATCTGAAGATGGCAGTGAAGCAGTGACGTATGACAATGGTCGCAATTTCGGCCATCTCGCCTACCGGGTGGAGGACATCTACGACACGTGCCAGCGTCTGATGGATGCGGGCGTGGTCATCAATCGCCCACCACGCGATGGCCATATGGCCTTTGTAAAGTCACCAGACGGCGTTTCGATTGAGCTGCTGCAGGACGGCAATCTGGAACCGCAAGAGCCGTGGGCCAGTATGGAAAATATCGGCAGTTGGTAGGAAACTGATCGGGCATGGGCGCCCGCATATGGCGGTGAGTATGCCCAATGAGTAATTCAGATTAGAGCGGCTGAGCTGCCTACGCTTTACGTGTTGGCGGGCTGATTGCCCTGATCGTCACAGTCGGCATCGGGATGCGTCGTGGTCAGACGCAAGACAATAAAGCCGAGCACCGCCGAAATTGCCGAGCCGGTAAGGATGCCAATTTTCGCTTCCTCGATGAACATCGGTTGGGTCGGGAATGCGAGCCCGCCGATAAACAGGCTCATGGTAAAGCCGATCCCGCACAGGATCGATATGCCCCAAATCTCCGCCCAGCTCGCGCCCTCCGGACGCTGAGCAAAGCCAGTCTTTTCCGCAATCACAATCGTTGTGAAGATGCCCAATTGCTTGCCGACCACAAGGCCTGCTGCGATCGCCACGGGTAGCGGATCAAACAATGCGCCAATCCCCATGCCCTGAAACGAGACGCCGGCATTGGCGAAACCGAATACGGGTACCACCAGATAGGCGCTCCACGGGGCCATCCCATGCTCAAGCCGCTCCAGCATGGAATTGCCATCCTTGCGCTGCATAGGGATCGTGAGCGCCGCCAGAACACCAGCGATGGTGGCATGAACGCCGGTGTTGAGCACACAGTACCACAGCACCAGGGCGAGCAGGATGTAGGGACTAAAGACGCTAACCTTCATCCGGTTTAGCGCAATCATTAGGCCGAAAACGACAATTGAGGCGACCAGCCATGCGAGCTTGATCGTCGGTGTATAGAACACGGCGATCACCATCACCGCGCCAATGTCATCGACGATGGCCACCGTTAGCAGGAACAGGCGCAGCGATGCTGGCACCCGGCTGCCCAGCAGACCAAGTACGCCCATCGCAAAGGCGATGTCGGTCGCCGCAGGGATAGCCCAGCCACTGGCATATTCTCCGCCGCCAGAAACCGCGATATAGACAAGGGCAGGGACCGCCATACCGGCCGCAGCGGCGGCCATGGGTAGTCTGCGTGCAGCCGGGTCAGACAATTGCCCGCCAACCAGCTCGCGCTTTACCTCCAGGCCGACGACGAAGAAGAATATCGCCATCAGTCCGTCATTGATCCAGAGGTGCAGATCATCGAGCTTTGCAATCGGCGTCCAGGCCAGATCGCCATAGAATAGCTCGCGATATTCGCCCGACAAGGAAGAGTTGGCTGCCAGCATTGCGGCGGCCGCCACAAGGATCAGCAGTATGCCAGCAGACGCATCGCCAACGAACAAGGCGCGCACTGGCGCGAACACCGAGCGTAAGGGGGAGTTTGATTGAGCCATAGTTGCTCTACCCCCTCTCTAAAACTTTCTCCCGTTGCAAGCCTTAACCGAGCGCGATAGGTTGTTTTACACAAGTGGGGATGGGGGCAGCCTTGCAAGTAATGAATTTTGACGTCTGGCAGTGGTTGGTATTGTTCCAGCAAGAGCTACTTTTATTCGCAGGTATTTTCTTCCTAATTGGTGCAGTCGACGATCTTTTAATAGACGTTACTTGGTTGTGGTTGAAGCTCACTGGGCGTGCAAAAACGCAACAATTTGAAAAAGATGAAAACGAAACGCGCGAGTTGTGCGGCGATGCGGCGGTCTTCATCCCGACCTGGTCCGAAGCAGAGGTGATCGGCGTTACGGTTTCTGAAGTGCTGGGCCGCTGGCCTCAGAAGGGCCTGCGTTTGTACGTCGGCTGTTACCGCAACGACTCGGCTACTATCGCGGCCGCCAGTGACGCCGCCAATGGCGATCCACGCCTTCGCATCGTGATTCACGACCGCGACGGGCCCAGTACCAAGGCCGATTGTCTGAACCGGATTTACGCTGCGATGTGCGATGATGAGCGGCGCCGCGGTGTGCGCAATCATATGGTCGTGTTCCACGATGCAGAAGATCTGGTCGACCCCGCCGCACTGTCGCTGCTCGATCGGCATATTGGCCAGCATATGGGCGGCGCGCAATTCGTGCAGCTTCCCGTCCATGCGTTGCGAAATGAGGAAAGCCGCTGGATAGGTAGCCATTATTGCGAGGAATTCGCTGAATCCCACAGCAAGGGCATGGTGGTGCGCGATGCTCTAGGCGCGGCATTGCCCGGGGCGGGCGTTGGCTGCGCGATTGAGCGAGAGGCGATCGAGCAATTGCGCATGCGCCATGCCGACCGTCAGCCATTCGTCGCGGATTCCCTGACCGAGGATTATGAGATGGGTCTCAGCATCACAGAGATGGGCGGAAAGTCGCGCTTCATACGCGCACGCGCCGCGAATGGCCGGTTGATTGCGACCCGTGCATTCTTCCCTGATGGGATCGATACGGTGGTGCGCCAGAAGACCCGTTGGGTGCACGGCATTGCCTTACAAGGTTGGGACAGGATGGGCTGGTCAGGAGGTCTCATCGAGAGCTGGATGCGAGCGCGCGACCGGCGCGGTCCGTTTACCGCCCTGGTTTTGATCATGGGCTATACTTTGCTGGCTGTTTCCGCTGCGATCTGGCTCGGGATCAAGCTAGGATATGGCGAGCCATTGCCGTTTTCTCAGATGGCGATCGTACTGCTTTGGGTGAATCTTGCCGCATTTTGTTGGCGCTCGGCCTCGCGGTTTGCATTCACTGCGCGTGAATATGGCACGGCGGAGGGTGTCCGAGCGGTCCTGCGCATTCCGGTTGCCAACGTCATTTCGATCATGGCTGGTCGCCGCGCAGTGATGGCTTACATCGGGACGCTCGCTGGACGCGCGATCGTGTGGGACAAAACAGACCATTCGGCGCAGCCTGCCCGGCTGATCGAGCCAGCAGGTGGTCGATCATGACCCAGGTTTCGCAATCACGCCGTGGCGGGCCGCTCGCCATGCTTGGGCTTGTCTTGGCTGTATGGATCAGCGGCCGCGCTATGATGTGGGAAAGCCCGTTTCTCATACCCGAGAGCTTTTCGAAATCGGTTGATGCGATCCTGACTGAGGCTCCGTCTGAGCCTGATCTCGCACCTGCGCGAGCGGTACGCCCGGTTCAGCTCGCCAGCACAGGCTTTATCGCGCCCGCTCAAGTCAGAGCACCTGCAATGGGCCTCACCGCAGATGAGCTGCGCGGCAAAGAGATATTCTCGGACACATTGCAAATTGCGGCAGGCCACCAGATGCTGCTGATGGCGGCGATGAGCCAGCTGCCGCTGCCGCGCGCGGTTGAAGAGGCATGGGCGCGTTCAAGCGCTCCTAGCTTACTGATGCAAGACGCGCCGGGCGCTGGCTGGAGCTTACCGAAAAGCGGTACGGACAGAGACGCCGACACTGCCAAATCGGATCGCTGGTCGCTCGATGCCTGGGCATTCTGGCGTCAGGGTTCCAATTCCGGATTGATTTCGCAAGGGCGGGTTCCCGTCTACGGCGCGAGCCAAGCGGGCGCAGTGCTGCAATATCGCGTTGTGCCTAGCTCTCGTCATGATCCGCGTGCCTATGTTCGCGCCTACCGCGCGCTGGTCAGCAATGGAGAGAGCGAAGCTGCGCTCGGAGTGTCCGCACGTCCAATTGGCGCGGTGCCACTGCGTTTGCACGGTGAAATGCGAGTGACTGACGGTACTTTTGATACCGAAGTACGCGGCGCTGCCTTTGCCACGACCGAAATCCCGCCGCTGTCTTTGCCAGTGGGCGCGAAAGCTGAAGTCTATGCCCAAGGCGGATATGTCGGCGGCGACAGCTCCACAGCCTTTGTTGATGGCCAACTGGCGGTGACGCGGGAGGTCGCCAAGTTCGATCTTGCCACGTCGCAATCGGCTCGCGTCAGCGTGGGCGGCGGCGCGTGGGCCGGGTACCAAGGGGTTGGGCAAGCGGCGGACGTTCACCGGGTCGATCTGGGGCCAACCGCGCGCCTGGATGTGCGCATTGGCCAGGTGCCAGCGCGCCTTTCGGTCGATTGGCGAGAGCGTGTGTCTGGCGATGCTGCGCCGTCGTCAGGCGTTGCTGCGACCATCTCTACTCGCTTTTGAGCGAGGCTTCACCGCAACCCCTTCATGAATAACGGGGTTTGCGTGCAGCATTGTCTTTAATCCAGAGGCTTGCTGGGCTACTCCGCTGCCATGGATGTCTACCTGCCCATAGCCAATCTGTCAGTGAACGGTTTTTACATCGTCATGCTGGGCGGGCTGACGGGTATTCTTTCCGGCCTATTTGGCGTTGGCGGCGGGTTTCTGACCACGCCATTGCTGATTTTCTATGGCATTCCGCCAACAGTCGCGGCCGCCTCTGCGGCGACGCAGGTAACCGGCGCCAGCGTGTCGGGCGTGCTCGCGCATCGCAAGCGTAATGGTGTCGATTACCGTATGGGGCTGGTCATGGTCGGCGGCGGTGTTGTCGGCGCGCTGATCGGGGCGTTGCTGTTCCGACTGTTACAATCCATTGGCCAGATCGATGTCGTGATCAACGTGCTCTATGTGGTGATGCTGGGCACGATTGGCGGGCTGATGATGCGAGAAGCGGTGGAGGCTCTATGGCCGCGCAAGGGCGCTACCAAGCAGCCGCGCAAACGCCGCCACCACCCACTGGTTGCCAATCTGCCGATCCGCTGGCGGTTCTATCGCAGCGGTCTCTATATCTCCCCGCTTGCGCCGCTTATCCTGGGCGTGCTGGTGGGTATCCTCACCATGCTGATGGGCGTTGGCGGAGGCTTCATTCTGGTACCCGCAATGCTCTATCTCCTGGGGATGAGCGGCAATGTGGTGGTGGGAACCTCGCTGTTCCAAATCTTGTTTGTGACGATGGTGACGACGATGACTCATGCGCTGACCACCAAAGCGGTGGACATCGTCTTGGCAGGTCTGCTGCTGCTCGGCTCGGTGATGGGCGCACAATTTGGCACGCAGATCGCGCTCAAGGCGAAGCCAGAGCTGCTACGGTTGATCCTGGCCGGGATCGTGATCTTAGTGGCGCTGCGCATGCTTTATGGCTTGGGTATTGAGCCTGATGAGATTTACACGGTGAGCCCGCTATGATGGCGGCGGCGCGCCTTGTATTCCTGGGCCTTGCGGCGATTTTTTTGAGCGCTCAGCGTGAGCCCATTCTGGTGCCAGAAGTCAGTCAAAGCCGGGTGGAGGTTCGCCAAGGCTTCACCGGAGCTGATCTGCTCCTCTATGGTGCAATCGTCGATCCGGCAGGCCCTGCACGCGGCACCGAATACGATATTGTGGTTGTTCTGAAAGGGCTGGCTGAGGCGATCCGCCTGCGTGAGAAAGATCGCATTGCTGGGATTTGGATGAACGCTGGCAGCACTGATTTCCGCTCTGCACCCGCATTCTTCGCGGTCGCATCGTCCCGCCCTATCCCTGAAATTGTCGATGAGCGTACTGCCGCGATCTATGAGCTGGGCACGAGCTTTATTCAGCTCAGCCCTTCCGGGCAGATTGAACCGGAAAAGCAGACCCGTTTTTCCGATGGCTTGGTTGATATGCGCAGGCGGCTGGGGCTCTACAAAGAGGATATGAATGGCGTCCGCATCACGGAAAAGGTGCTGTATCAGGCGCGGATCAACCTGCCCTCGAATGTGACAACGGGGCAATACACAGCGGAAACCTTCGCGATTGCTGATGGCCGGGTGCTTGCCAGCGCGACCGCGCCAATCACGGTTGAAAAAGTCGGGCTAGAGGGGCGGGTTGTGAATGCCGCCAATCGCTGGGCGCTGCTCTATGGGCTGGGCGCAATCGCTCTGTCGGTTTTCATGGGGTGGTTTGCTGGCCGGGTGTTTGCGAAGGTCTAAGCTGTTTTACAGCGCGGCGCAGGGCGCAGCTTTTCGGGCAATCTTGACGCGATCTTAACCCCAATATGGTTACCGCTCGTCCCAGATAATTTTGGGGAAAGAGTGATCTCATGACCGATATGAGCAATCCAGGTTTTGGACGTTCGCAAGAAAGCGGTGCTCGCGCCACGGATGGCGCTAACGAGGCAGTTGCAGGGATGAACGCAGCCACATGTGCGCCTGCGCCAACTGCAGCTCCAGCGGCTACGACCGCGCCAGCACCTTCAGCGGCTCCAGCGCCGCAGCCCGCCGCTGCGGCTGAGCCAAGCTCGCTGTCGGCCGCTGAGCAAAGGTCTCACGAAAATGCCAAGCAACCGATTGGCGTCGTCCTGGAGATATCTGGTGCAGGCTCTCAAGTCGCCATCGATCTTCAGCGCCTTGCCGAATGTATGGAAGACGTCGATCCTTCCATCGCGCTAGCTGGCCAGGTCGGCAGCCAGATCAAGATCCGTGTCGGTGATGCTTGGTTGCTGGCTAATGTGCGCGACCAACGCAAGGATCGCCGCAACGATCAAGGCATCACCGCCAATATCGATTTCCTTGGCGAAGGCCAGGAAGAGAAGCTAACCGGGCGTATCCACGGCTTCCGCCGCGGTGTCACACGCTATCCGGTTCCTGGCGCGCTGGTTTATCCGGCGACGACGCAGGATCTGAAACAGATCTACGCCAGCGATGGCCGCGCTAACATCACGATTGGCACCGTCTATCCGACCAAGGACATCCGTGCCGGCATGTATATCGACGCGATGTTGGGCAAACACTTCGCGCTGCTGGGATCCACCGGTACCGGTAAGTCGACCAGCGCCGCGCTCATCCTGCACCGCATTTGTGAGGCCGCGCCCCAAGGTCACATCGTCATGATTGACCCTCACGGCGAGTATTCCGCAGCCTTCCGCCAAACCGGTCACATCCTAGACGTATCGAACCTGCAAATGCCGTACTGGCTGATGAACTTTGAGGAGCATTGCGAAGTCCTCCTCACCAGCGACGGCAACGAACGTCAGGTTGATTCTGACATTCTCGCTAAGTGCTTGCTGCATGCTCGCTCCAAGAACCGCTTAGCGGAGACGATGGGCAAGATCACTGCCGACTCGCCCATTCCGTATCTCCTGTCTGACCTCGCGACCAAGCTACAGGATGAGATGGGCAAGCTCGACAAGGCCACCTCCTCTGCGCCGTATATGCGGATCAAAGGGAAACTCGACGAGCTCAAAGCCGATCCGCGCTATCAGTTCATGTTCTCCGGCATGCTCGTCGGCGATACGATGGCTGACTTTATCGCTAAGGTGTTCCGCATGCCTGGCGATGGCAAACCGATCTCGATCATAGACGTTTCGGGCGTCCCATCGGACATCACCTCGACCGTGGTTGCTGTTCTCAGCCGCCTGGTGTTCGACTTTGCGATCTGGGGACGCGAAGAGAAGACCCGCCCGATCCTGCTCGTGTGCGAGGAGGCCCACCGCTACGTTCCAAACGAGAAGAACTCAGATGGTTCGTCGGTTGCCAGCATCCTGGGCCGGATCGCCAAAGAGGGCCGGAAGTACGGCATCAGCCTGGGCCTTATCACCCAGCGCCCATCTGACCTTGCCGAAGGCGTGTTGTCACAATGCGGCACCATCCTTTCCATGCGTCTCAACAACGACCGCGACCAAGCCTTCGTGAAGGCGGCCATGCCAGAAGGTGCGCGCGGCTTCCTCGACTCCATTCCCGCCTTGCGCAACCGCGAGGTGATCATCTGCGGCGAGGGTGTCGCAATCCCGATCCGCGTGAGCTTCGACAACCTGGAAGAGAGCAAGCGTCCGGCATCTGAAGACCCGAGCTTTGTTGACCTGTGGTCCGAAGGTGGCGGCGAGGAAGAGGTCGTCAATCGCGTTGTCCAGCGCTGGCGTAGCCAAGGTTAGGTTCCGCGCTCATCACCGTACAGATGGATGTGCAGCCGGTCTGACATGCGAAAGCCATGCTTCAGGCACAGCGGGCTGAGCCATTCTTCGCGCGTGCGCAGTGTCTCGCTATCGGTCCCCTCTGGCATCAGGAAGACGTGCCCGGGTTTGAAGCGATAGCGCGTCTGTAAGGCGATCACTTCCTCCACATCCTCGGGCGCAGCGATCACGAACTTGAAGTAGGCCCTCGGGTCACAAGCGTAGAAGTCGAGCCGCTCCGGGATCAGCGCTTGGCTCCCCTCATTGCCCGAATGCGCAAGCTTGGGGCTGACGTTGTACTGATCGACGCGGATGTCGACATGAGACGGCGCTTTGGTTGTCCCGTTGGTCTCAATCTCGATCTCCATATCTGGGATGAGCGCCATCAGATCAGCCAGCGCCGCGCCTTGCAACAGCGGCTCTCCGCCTGTGATGACTAGCCGCTTCTGCCCCAGCGCCAAGACGCGCGCTGCGACATCGGCAACCTCCAGCGACACCTGATTGGCCTTGCGCTCAAAGGCGATGCCATCGCGGTGCGGGCGGCTCTCGTCAAAGCGCCAGGTGTAGGCCGTGTCGCACCACGTGCAGGCTAGGTTGCAGCGCGAAAGCCGCATGAACGCGACCGGGGTTCCGACGCTCGGCCCTTCGCCTTGCAAAGAGGCGAAGATCTCCGGTCCACCGCCATCAGCGACCGCTCCGTCTGTGGCCAGCACCAGCTTCATGGTTGAGCGCTTTCTGTTGTGAGTGACCGAGCCACCCGCGCCCTCCACCCTTCCACCCGGAGCCTACCGGGATACCATCCGGGTGGAAGGGTGGAGGGCGCGGGTGGCTCGGCCTCACTCGGTTCACCGACAGGAATGCACGCTTGGAACACCTGGAACACAGTCTTAGAGCTTAAAACCAATCGATCACAGGCGCGGGTATTAATCGGTTTTATCGATTGAAGCGGGGGGTGCAGCATAGCTCATAACCCGCACCTTTCGCATATCCCGGCAGCGTAGGAAACTATGGAAGAGCGTTACTCTATGTAGCACATTCGAGAAGAGTCGACCTTCCGCTATCGACCCAATTTGGGACCTTATCGCTAGAATTTTCGCGCTCCGGGTTCCGCCACTACTTGATGTTCATCCTGCCATATGACGTAGCCGGGATCACGAGTGGTAAGAATATCCACGTGAACGCCACAGGCTTCCAGCGCTAGTTTCAGTTGGTGCATTTGTTTTATATGTTCTGTTGCAACTGGCTTGAACCAAGAAAGTCCCGGCTGCCCACGCCCTTTCCAGCTACCTCGCGAAAATTGGCTCGGCACCGTCAAGTTCTGCTGGAACCAATCAGACAATTCGCCAATCCGCTTCAGTGCCCAAGATGGTGCAAAATCAGAGTCTCTTGCCTCATTGAACGCCTGAAACAACCCAAGTCGTTGTTTCTGGGACTCAACACGGCGGTAACAAACGAAACGGACAAAAATTCTCTGAGGTTTAGCCATCGTTTGGCAGGTAAAGGCTTTACGTGTTCAGCTAGTCAAGCATGTTGTCGGAAAGCCGAATGCCCGCTTTCACCCCCAAAACCTGCCCATAGCACAGCCCCAGTGCTTACTTGAAACCAGCTAGCACCGTGGCATCTATACGGACGCATGGAGGCGGGAAACTACCCCAGCCGCGCCAGCGCTGCTGTAAGCCGCTCTGCCTCGGCCGAGTGATGCGCAAAGTCGGCTTTGGCCTTCTCTACCGCTTCGGGCTTGGCGCGTTCGACAAAGTTCGCATTGCCCAGGCGGCCTTCGAGAGACTTTGCCTCTTTCTGGCTTGCTGCGAGCGCTTTCTCCAGCCGAGCCTTTTCCTCGGCGATATCGATGATCCCTTCGAGGGGTATTACGAACACGTCGCTGCCTGCGGTCACTTGCATGGCCGGGCCATCAGGCGCCTCGCCCAGGATCACCGGGGTCAGGCGGGCGAGCCGTTCAATCGCGGCGCTGCTGCGCTCGATTGTGCTGCTTGCCAGCTGCGATGCGCTTGGCAAGAAAGCCGCCAGTTTCGCGCCGGGCGCAATGCCCAGCTCGTTTTTGGCGCTGCGGACGTTGCTGGTTAGTTCAATCACCCAGTCAATCGCTTGGGTTGCAGGCTTGCTGACATTCGCGCGCGGATCGGGCCATTTGGCGGTGATGATTGGATATTCGCTGCGAGGGTTTCCGTTTTCTGGGCCGTTTAGCGCGCCTTGCGCATGCCACAGTTCTTCCGTGATAAACGGCATGAACGGGTGCAACATAACCAGGATTTGATCGAGCGCCCATCCGGCGACCTCGCGAGTTTCCTCCACAGCCGTTCGTGCTGAGCTTGTCGAAGTACGGGCGGCATCTGAATCCGACCCTTCGCCCTTCGACGGGCTCAGGACCTCAGGGCGAACGGATTCAGAAGCAAAGACGGGCTTGATCAGCTCCAGATACCAATCGCAAAAGCGCGACCAGGTGAATTGATAGATCGTGTTCGCCGCCGCATCGAAGCGTAGATCGGCCATCGCCGCATCCAGCGCCTCTACGGTCTGCTGAACCTCGCCAATGATCCATTGGTTCGCCGCCAGCCGCGCCTCAGGCGCGGCCAGAGTGCTGGATGCACCAATGCCATTGGACTGGCAGAAACGCGTCGCATTCCAGAGCTTTGTCGCGAAATTGCGGTATCCTTTGACCCGCTCATTATCCATTTTGATATCGCGGCCCTGGCTTTCCATCGCCGCCATGAAGAACCGCAGCGCATCCGCGCCATATTCGTCAATCAGGCCAAGCGGATCGACGACATTGCCCTTGGACTTGGACATTTTCGCGCCGTCTGCCGCGCGGACCAGGCCGTGTAGATACAGCTTGGGCCAGGGCGCTTTGCCCATATTGTACTGCCCCATCATCATCATCCGTGCGTCCCAGAAGAACAGGATGTCGAAGCCACTGATCAGCAGATTGTTGGGGAAGTGTTTTTCCAATAACGGCACCGTTTGCCCTGAGCTTGTCGAAGGGCCGGTGTCGTCTGAGGAAACGTCGTTATCCGCTCGTACTTCGACAGGCTCAGCACGAACGAATGTCTCCTCGGGCCAGCCGAGCGTGGCGAAAGGCCACAGCGCGGAAGAGAACCAAGTGTCGAGGACATCTTGATCGCGGAAAAAAGGGATTTTTCCAACGTCATTTGCGCGGAGTTCATCGTCGGCCCAATGCTCCATCCACCAGTTTCTTAGTTCGGCCCAATTTGCGAGTTCTACAAACTCGACATTTTCACCATAAAATTC
Source organism: Erythrobacter sp. SN6-5 (assembly GCF_057364945.1). NCBI lineage: Bacteria > Pseudomonadati > Pseudomonadota > Alphaproteobacteria > Sphingomonadales > Erythrobacteraceae > Erythrobacter > Erythrobacter sp. SN6-5. Next base: position 136,477 of record NZ_CP200282.1, on the reverse strand, counting down.
GTGAGCCTTGGCAAGAAAGGCTTCTTCGCTCTCGCAAACAAAAGCCTCATTCCCGAGATTGTCCGACATATCGACGAAAAGCGAACCGTCGGTGTTTTTCCCAGGCCCAAACCACGCCGGAATCCGGTGCCCCCACCACAGCTGACGCGACACACACCATGGCTGGATGTTCTCCATCCAGTTGAAGAAGGTCTTCTCCCAGCTTTGCGGGATGATCTCGATCTCGCCCGACTTCACCTGTTCAATTGGTTTCGCTGCGAGTTTTTCCGCGTCGACATACCATTGATCGGTCAGCCACGGCTCAATCACCACGCCGCCGCGATCGCCAAATGGCGTCGCAATGGTGCGCGGTTCAGCGTCGAGTTCTACCTCTTCGCCCTTCTTTGTCTTGGTGACATGTGGGATGAGGAAGCCATGCTCCTTCAGCCGCTCGATCACCAATTCGCGCGCGCCCGGCGTACCATCACGTTTGAAACGGTGCAGGCCGAGGAATTCCTCTGGCACCCGCCCGTCCGAGGTCTGGCAAACATTGGCGTCACCATCGAGCATGTTGAGCATATCGCCCGCAGCGATCCCAGCGCGCTTGCCAACTTCAAAGTCGTTAAAGTCATGGCCCGGCGTGATTTTCACCGCGCCGCTGCCCAGCTCTGGATCGGCGTGCTCATCGGCAACAATCGGCACTTTGCGCCCCGTGATCGGTAGCACGACATGCTTGTCAACGACGCTGGCATAGCGCTCATCCGTGGGGTGCACCGCGACCGCCATATCGGCCAGCATCGTCTCGGGCCGTGTGGTCGCGACCTCGATGTAGTCGCGGCCATCATCCAGAGTCACGCCGTCTTCCAGCGGATATTTGAAATGCCAGAAACTGCCCTTCAGATCTTGCGTTTCCACCTCAAGGTCGGAAATTGCGGTCTTCAGCTTCGGGTCCCAATTGACCAGCCGTTTGTCGCGGTAAATCAGGCCGTCATTGTAGAGGTCAACGAAGGTTTTGAGCACGGCCTTAGTGAAGTGCTCGTCCATCGTGAATTGCTCTCGCGACCAATCCATTGAGCAGCCCAGTCGGCGCAGCTGGCGCGTGATCGTGCCGCCGCTTTCGTGCTTCCACTCCCAAACCTTGTCGACGAAGTCTTCACGCGAATAATTGGTGCGCTTGTCCTGGCGTTCTTCCATCTGGCGCTCGACCACCATTTGCGTGGCGATGCCGGCGTGGTCGGTGCCGACCACCCACAATGCGTCTTTGCCGCGCAGCCGCTCATACCGCACGACGATGTCCTGCAGCGTGTTGTCGAGCGCGTGGCCGATATGCAGCGACCCGGTGACATTTGGCGGCGGGTTCACGATGGTGAAGGCTTCCGCATCCGGACGCTCGGGCCGGAACAGGCCTTTCTCTTCCCAATGCTGGTACCAGCGCGCCTCAATATCGGCGGGGCTAAATGTGGTGGGTAATTGGTCGGTCATGTTTATTTCGTTTGCTCGCTAACGCTCGATGCCAAGCCTCCCGCACCCTCCGCCCTACCACCCGGATATGTCCCGGTAGGTTCCGGGTGGTAGGGCGGAGGGCGTGGGAGGCTACGGACCTCAGAAAAAGTCAACTTCTCAATACAGCCGTCATGCTGCGACGCAACGGAGAGTTTCGTATGTGCAGACACAGATGACTTGTGATGCGCGAAATTTGTCCGCATAGCCTTAACCATGGACGGGGCCGCGCAATTCTCTGTGACCGAGGACGAGGCCGGGCGCATTGCCTTGGCGCTCGAGGGACCCTTGCTCGTATCCTCCGTCGGCCCGCTCGACCGGGAGCTAAGCGGTCTCTCGCAAGAGATCACCGCCATTGATCTGTCAGGCGTGGAGGAAATCGATACCATTGGCGCCTGGGTGATGTGCCGCCTCGCCGCCGATCACCAGGCAGAAATCACCGGGGCTAGCCCGCGCGCAAAGCGCCTGCTCAATGCGGTCGAGACGGCGGGCAGCGATGCCGATATCACCCCGCCGCGCGTGCCGGTGTGGGAACGCGTGCCAGAGGCGATGGGCGAGCTGGTTTATGACATGCGCGCCGGGATCATCGGCGTTGTCGGGTTCCTTGGCCGGGTCTTGATCGCCGCTGGCCGCTTGCTGCGCCACCCCAGCCGTTTCCCGATGAAGGCGATGGTTCGTCAGATGGAGCTGGTTGGCGTATCTGCCTTGCCGATTATCGGCCTGATGAGCTTCCTGATCGGCATTGTGATCGCTCAGCAGGGCGCAGTGCAGCTGGAGCAATTTGGCGCAGAGGCGCTGACCGTGAACCTGGTGGGCCGCATCACCCTGCGCGAGCTGGGCGTGCTGATGACCGCGATTATGGTGGCTGGACGTTCGGGCAGCGCCTTTGCCGCACAACTGGGCACGATGAAACTGACCGAAGAGGTCGACGCGATGCGCACCATTGGCATTTCACCTGCAGAGGTGTTGGTGATCCCCCGCATTCTTGCATCCACATTCATGATGGTGCTGCTGGGTTTCTACGCCTCAATCGTCGCCATAATCGGCGGTGCTGTGGTCGGGCAATTTTCGCTAGGAATTCCGTTCTTCACCTTCCTGGAGCGTATTCAGGAGGTTGTGCCGACCTATGATCTGTGGGTTGGCCTGATCAAAGCGCCCGTGTTCGGACTGATCATTGGCCTGGCTAACTGTTATCACGGCATGCGGGTGGAGGGGAATTCCGAACAGGTCGGCCTGCGCACCACTATGGCTGTGGTCTCTGCGATCTTTGCGGTCATTGTGCTCGATGCGTTTTTCGCCGTGTTCTTCACCGAAATTGGTTGGGGGTGAGTATGGAAGATACGCTCCACCCACGCTTTAGCGGTCATCCTCCGATTGTGGTTGAGGGGCTGGAGAACCGGTTCGGCGATTTTGCCGTGCACGAAGACCTGTCGTTTGAAGTGCGCCAAGGCGAAATCCTCGGCGTGGTTGGCGGATCTGGCACCGGTAAATCGGTGCTGATGCGCTCGATCATCGGCCTGCAAATCCCCACCGCTGGCGATATTTCGGTGTTTGGTCGCAAGATCACCGGGATCGACCCCGATCAAGACCTCGGCGTGCGCTGCCGCTGGGGCGTGATGTTTCAGGGCGGGGCTTTGTTCTCGACGCTGACCGTGGGCGAAAATGTCGAAGTGCCGCTGAAGAAATTCTTCCCGGACATTGATGATGAGCTGCGGCGCGAGATTGCGCGTTACAAAGTGCTGCTATCTGGCCTGCCCGAAGATGCCATCGCCAAATATCCATCTGAGCTGTCCGGCGGTATGAAGAAACGCGCTGGCCTCGCCCGCGCACTCGCGCTCGATCCAGAGCTGTTGTTCCTTGATGAGCCGACCGCTGGCCTCGATCCCATCGGCGCTGCTGCCTTCGACAGCTTGACCAAGGAGTTGAAGGAAACTCTTGGCCTAACGGTGTTCTTGATCACCCACGATCTCGACACTTTGTATGAGATTTGTGATCGGGTCGCGGTGCTGGCGGACAAGCAAGTGGTGGCGGTGGGCACCATCCCAGAACTGATCGAAACCGGTCACCCCTGGATCACCGAATATTTCGGCGGCCCGCGCGGACGCGCGGCATTATCGACGCATCAGCGCGGCGAGCAGGGATAGACAGATGGGCAAGTCTATAGACAAGCCCATGGACAAGCTGCGCGATGGACAGGCATAGGTAGGGTAATGGAAACACGGGCCAATCACCTTTGGGTAGGAGCTGTGACGTTGGTGCTGCTGGCGGCGCTGGCGGCGTTTATCGTCTGGATCGCGCGGCTGGGGCAGGGCGAACAGAACGAATATGACATCTTCTACAACCAGTCTGTCTCCGGCCTCGCCAATGGCAGCCAGGTTTCCTACGCGGGCGTACCCGTCGGCCAAGTGCGTGAAATCGCTTTGTCTCGCGAAGACCCGGAATTCGTTCGCGTGCGCGTGCGGGTAAAAGAAGACGTACCGATCCTGGTCGGGACCGAGGCAACCATTCAAGCCAGCTTTACCGGTGTCTCCACCATTCTGCTCGATGGGGCGCGCAAGGATGCGCCCGCGATCACTTGCGAGACGACCGCCTGCCCAGAAGGCGCGCCGGTAATCCCGCCGGGTCGCGGCGGCTTTGGCGAAATTGTTGCGAACGCACCGCTGCTATTGGAACGGTTGGCGACCCTGACGGAACAGCTCAACACCATTCTTGGCCCTGACAACCAGGAGCAAATCTCTGGCATTCTGGCCAACACCAATCGTTTGTCGGGCGAGCTGGCCAATGCCGCGCCGCGGCTGGAGGGCACCTTTACAGAGTTGGAGGTCGCCCTGCGTGAAGCGGGCGAGGCGCTCGATGCGTTTGAGCAGATCACCGAATCGACCAATACGCTGATCAATCAAGAAGGCACTGCGCTGTCTAAGGAACTGCGCGGTACGCTCGCCTCGGCCAATCTGGCGGCGGCAGAGCTGGCGAAAACGCTGGAAGATACACGGCCCGCCGCACGGCAATTGCGCGAGAGCACCATTCCCAGCGCCGAGGCGACGCTGCAGGATCTGCGCGCGACCAGCCGGGCGCTGCGCAATGTTACTGAAAAGCTCGACAATCAGGGCGCAAGTGCGCTGCTGCAGGGTCAGACTTTACCGGATTACGAGCCATGAGAGGGCCGCTCACTATGAACCGTTCATCTGGCCGTTTGCCCGCCGCATTGAGGCCTGCGAAACTGGCATTGCTCGCGCCGCTGGCCATGGGCCTTTCCGCCTGCGTCAGCCTAGGCTCAGAGCCGCCGGAAAGCCTGCTCACTCTGTCGTCAACAGCGACCGCCAGCGAGGCGACGACCAGCGCGGCGAGTGCGGAAGGCGCGATTGCAGTTTTAATCCCAGAGGTTCCGGCAAAGCTTGATGTGCTGCGCGTACCGGTGAAGGTCAGCGACACGGAAATCGCTTATCTGCAAGAGGCATTCTGGGTTGAAAAGCCCGCCCGCCTGTTCCGCCGGTTGATCGGTGAAAGCCTACGGATGCAAACTGGCGTATTGGTGCTCGACACAGAGGACACGCCGCTGAATGCGCCGCGCGCATTGCGCGGGACATTGCGCGAGTTCGGCTATGACGCGACCCGCTCTGCCGTGGTGGTGCAATTTGATGCGATCCGTTCCACCGATGGCGGGGCAGAGGACAGCAAATTTGAGACACGCCGGTTCGAAGCGGTCGAGACGGGCGTCTTGGCAGAGCCGAGTGATGTCGGCCAAGCGCTTAACCGTGCGGCCAATCAGGTTGCTGCTGAAGTGACTGTTTGGATGAATGAGGGCTAGACCGCTCTCACCTAAGCGCAGGAAAGTTCGACAAAATGCTGAGCGGCGAGGAAGTCTGCGCGGCGTTTGGCGCGGCGTTCTTCGGCCTCTTCATCGCTGCCCCATAGGTCGGCCTGCCACAATTCTTCTACGCACACCGCATCCCATAGGCTTTTTGCGTCCGCGCCCGGCTCGCTCGCCAGAATGGCTGTGATCAGCGAAGAGGCCAAAGATGCCATCGCCTCCAGCCCCGCCAATGCAAATGCGCTTTGTCCTTCGATCCGGGTGCGCAAAGCGGCAAGCGCCGCCTTGCTTTGCGGTTTATGAACGATGCCGCTGACCCGGGTGAAGATGATATTGCTCTCTTCTTCCAAAGGCTTAAGCAGTGGCTCCCAAACCTCTTGCTGGCGCGCAAACAGCGCATCCTCTGGGTCGGCGCGGTAACACAGAGTGTCGGTCTCGCCGTAGTTTAGCAGCTTGTCGATCAAATCACCGCGCGTGCTTGCAACCACATCGAGCGCGTAATCGGCCATATCGCGGTAGACGAATTTGCTGGTGTCGAGCTTTTCGCCTTGTTCGGACCATTCCGCCGCCATCGCCTCGGCCAGCGCTTTGCTGGGCACGGCCTGGGCCGCACCGCGAACGGTCTTGATCCCGCGCCCATCCAGCGTCACTTGCCAGCCCGCGCCATCGTCTAGCTGGGTCACGGCAACTTGCTTGTAGAACCGCTTCACTCTTTCGGGCCTTTCCAATGCCGCACTAGCGCATAGGGGCCGAAGAAAAAGCAGAGCATGCCCGCGACGCTGATGACGTATCCGAGCCAGTCGGGATAGCCCTCCACCACGCCGCGCGTCATCGCAATGCCCAGCATGACCGCCCCAATGCCGAGGAACCGCGCACCGCTCATCATGGCGAGGCGCTGTTTGGCTTGTTGCTCTTTATCAATCGGCGGCTTGTCCGTCATAGCAGCGCCTCCAGCTCGCCAACCTCCGCCGCGATGCTAGCTGCGCCCGCCTCGGTCAGCTCATGCGGCTCGTGATAGCCCCAGGCGACGCCAATGCTGCGGATGTTCGCCTCTGCGGCCATCATGATGTCGAAGGTGGTGTCGCCGATCATCACCGTATCTTGCGGGCGCGCCCCAGCTTCAAAAACGGCGGCCTCCAACATCGCAGGGTTCGGTTTTGACGGGTGCCGGTCGGCGGTTTGAAGGGACACGAAGTGCCCGCGAATATTGTGCGCGGCCAGCACCGCCTCCAGGCCGCGATCCGATTTGCCGGTCGCCACGGCTAGCTGCCAGCCATCGTCGCGCAGACGGTTAAGCAGGTCGGCGATCCCGTCATACAGCGGCTCGTGCAGCAGACCCTCTTGGCGGCGCGCGAAGTAGGCGCTTTTGTAGAACTCGACGACGTTCTTCACATCATCATCGGGAATTCCCGGGGCCAGATTGCGGATTGCGACCGGCAGGCTGAGGCCGACAATCCGGCGCACGTCATTGCGCGGCGGCGGGGTCAACTTGGCGCGTTCAAAGGCCTGTTCCATCGTATCGCAAATGTCCGCCTGGCCATCGACCAACGTGCCATCGCAGTCGAACACTGCGAGCTTGCCTGCGCCAGCGCTCATTTACGCTTACCTGCGGGTTTGCCATTGGGCTTGCCAGAACGCTTTAGCGGTTTGCGCTTCTTACCCTTGGGATCGCCGCCTGTATTCCCGCGCGTTCCAGCCGTTCGGGTCTTGCGCTCGCCCCGGCGTTCCTTGCGGTATTTTTTGGCGTGCTGACGCGCGACCTGCTTCTTTTCCGCCTTGGTTTTTTCCGGGGCAAGATCAAGGTTGGGATCGGCATTGCTGGCGTTTTCATCAAAGCCGAGCGCTTCCATGCTGGCGGCGAAATGCTCTGGCAGATCGGCGACCACATCCAGCCGTCCGCCGCCGGTTTCCTTGCCCTTGTTGCTCTTATCACCAGTGGTTCCCCGGCCCGGCTCTGAGATGATCAGGCGACGCGCGTGCAGATGCATCTTGCGGCTGATCGCACCGGTCAGAAACGCGTCTTGCCCGCCATATTTGCCGTCACCCACAATCGGATTGCCAATCGCGGCCATATGCACGCGCAGTTGGTGTGTGCGCCCGGTTAGCGGCTCCAGCTCAACCCATGCGGTGCGATTGCCAGCCCGCTCCACCACGCGGTAGCGGGTCTTGGCCGGTTGGCCGTCTTCCTCATCGACATGCATTTTTTCCCCGCCAGAGCCGGGCTGCTTGGCGAGCGGCGCGTCGATCGTGCCCTGCGAAACCTCTGGAATGCCGACCACCAGCGCCCAGTAAACCTTTCGCGCGCTGCGCCCGGAAAACCGCTTGGAATAACTTGCCGCTGCGCCCGGAGTGCGCGCCACCAACAGCACGCCGGAGGTGTCCTTATCCAGCCGGTGGACGAGGCGCGGGCGCACCCCGGCGTTGTACTCACCCTCTGCAGGGACGAAGGCATCAAGCAAGCCGTCGATATGCTTGTGCGTCTTGCTGCCGCCTTGGGTCGCGAGGCCCGGCGGCTTGTTGAATACAATCGCGGTTTTTGTCTCGCGGATGACCATATCGCGCGCTTCTTGGATTTCTTCCGTGGTCAGCTCGCGGCGCTGGCGCGGCCCACGCTCTTTCTGCTCACCGCCCGGCGGCACGCGCAAAACTTGCCCTTCGCTCAGGCGGTCCTCAGGCTTCGCTCTTTTGCCATCCACTCGGATTTGCCCGGTGCGCGCCCAGCGCGAGACAGTGGCAAAGCCGATTTGCGGCAAATTGCGCTTAAACCAGCGATCCAGGCGGATGCCATCATCATCTTCGCCAACGGTAAACTGACGCACGTTCTTGTCTGCACCGGCCGCATTTTCTGCTTCAGAATTGCTCATGCTGCACCCCGCATAATGATAAGGCCTGCGTAAAGCGCCGCGACGCCCGCCAAAACAGAGATCAGCGCATAGCCGATGGCAAGGCCCGCCTGTCCGCGCTCAATCAGTTGCAGCATTTCAAGGCTGAATGCGCTGAAAGTGGTAAACCCGCCGAGCACGCCCACACCCAGCAGCAGCCGCGTGCTTTCACTTGCGCCGCCATGGCGTGCCAGCCAGCCGAACAATACGCCCATTGCCAGGCTGCCCAGCACATTGGCGGTCAACGTCGCCCAGGGAAGCGTGCCTGGTACGCCAACGAAATGCGCAAAGCCGCGGCCCAATTGATAGCGACCCGCAGCGCCCACGGCGCCGCCAAGCGCGACAATGGACGTGGCCATAAAAGGAGAAAGTGTGGCAGACATTGCGAGGCTCTTAGACCGGGTGGCTGCATTCGTCATCTGCGCAATGCCAGCACACGCGATTTTATTCTCCGCTGCAAGTTTGCTGCTCCGCCAGGTCCGACGCCCCCTCACAAAAACTTGCCATAGGGCCGCAAATCCACTAGGCGCGATTCAGATTTAGCCGTTCCGTATGGATTCGGCGCAATTTTCGTTGTTTCTATATATGGTGCTTCCCGCGCTGAATGGTGCGGGCCCGATTGAATTTGAGAAGGTAGTTTCGCTTTATGCAAATCATGGTTCGCGATAACAATGTTGATCAAGCCCTCCGCGCGCTCAAGAAGAAGCTGCAGCGTGAAGGCGTCTATCGCGAAATGAAATTGCGTCGCCACTACGAAAAGCCAAGCGAAAAGCGCGCCCGTGAAAAGGCCGCCGCTGTGCGCCGCGCACGCAAACTTGAGCGTAAGCGTATGGAACGCGACGGCATTAAGTAAGCCGTCTGTTTTTCGAGCGATATTCGCTTGAATGCTACAACATGATAAGCCATCAGGGCGCGGGTTCATTCCGCGCCCTTTTGTTTGGCGCCACCTTTATATCAGGATCGATACATGGCCGAAGTTACTCGCGTTCAGTTGCAACCGATTGCCAAGGGCTCGCTGACCAAGCTGTGGTTTGGCGTGCTGATTGCCATTCTTATTGGCGGTGCACTGGCATGGTCGGCCATGCCAAAGGGCCTGTCGCTCGACACCATCGTGGAGGGCACTGGCGAAATGCCGGGTCCAGAAGATGTCGTGTTCGTGAAGTATAAGGGCAAGCTGGCGGACACGGGCGAGGTGTTCGACGAATCTCAGGATATACCGCTGCCGGTTGAAGGTATCTTCCCCGATGGCAATCCTCTGCCTCTTGCTCAGATGCTGCCCGGTTTCCGCGATGGCGCGGTGCAAATGCAAAAGGGCGGCCAATACGAACTCTTCATTCCGGCTGATCAGGCTTACGGTGATGCGCCGCCGCCAAATGCGCCGATCCCAGCGGGTGCAGATTTGGTTTTTGAGGTTGAGATGGTCGACTTCATGACGGAGGAAGAATTTCAGCGCAAACTCGGCATTCTACAGCAAGCCATGGGCGCAGCCGGGCTGGGCGGTCCAGGCGGCCCCGGTGGTCCTCCACCAGAAGGCGCGCCGCAGCAAATTCAGCCGGGTCAATAGTCGCCAAAAGGACGGATCACTATGTCGGTCGATAAAGCCACCGTTGAAAAGATTGCGAAGCTCGCCCGCATCAAGATGGGTGATGAAGAGCTGGAGCGTATGGCGCCAGAACTCAGCAATATCCTCGATTGGGTTGAGCAGTTGGGCGAGGTTGACACCAGCGGTGTTGAGCCAATGAGCGCGGTCATACCCAATGCGCTGCGCCTCCGCGCGGATGTGATCGATGCCGATCCCAAGACCGCAGGCGGGCGGCGCGATGATGTGTTGGCCAATGCCCCGGCGGCAGAGCACGGCTTTTTCGGTGTGCCTAAGGTGATTGAATGACAGTGTTTCGACACTTGCAAGTCTCCGCGCAGGCGGGGACCTCTTTTTATCTGGCGAAGCGCGTGCGGATTGAGAACCCCGCCTTCGCGGGGACTCACGGATTATGACTGAACTTACCAATCTCGGGATCAAGGCCATTCGCGATGGCGTGGCCAAGGGCGATTTTACCGCACGCGAAGTGGCGGAGGGCTTCAACGTCGCCGTGGCAGAGGCGAGCGCGCTTAACGCCTTTATCGTTGCGACGCCTGACCATGCGCTGGCCGCAGCGGACGTGGCCGATGCGAAGCGCGCGAAGGGCGAAGAGCTGGGCGCGATGGGCGGTGTGCCGATCGGCATGAAGGATTTGTTCGCAACCGAGGGCGTGCAAACCACCGCGGCGAGCCACATTCTGGAAGGCTTCACGCCGCATTACGAAAGCACCGTGTCCAGCAATCTCTGGGCTGCTGGCGCAGGCATGCTGGGCAAGCTGAACCTTGATCAGTTCGCCATGGGTAGCTCCAACGAGACAAGTTATTTCGGCAATGTTGCCTCGCCTTGGCGCAAGGAAGGCACGAATGCGGCCATGTCGCCGGGCGGCTCTTCTGGCGGTTCGTCCAGCGCGGTTGCCGCGCGGATCGCGCCTGCTGCAACCGGCACAGACACGGGCGGTTCGATCCGCCAGCCTGCTGCCTTCACCGGTATTTGCGGGATTAAGCCTACTTACGGTCGCTGCTCGCGCTGGGGCGTGGTGGCGTTTGCTTCATCGCTCGATCAGGCTGGGCCAATGGCGCGCTCGGTGGAAGATTGCGCGATCATGCTGGGCGCGATGGCGGGGTTCGATCCGAAAGATCTCGACCTCGCTAAAGGTTGATGTGCCCGATTGGGAAGCGGCCTTGTCGGCTGACCTAAAGGGCAAGAAGGTCGGCATCCCGCGTGAATACCGGATGGAGGGCACCGATCAGGCGATCCTCGACAGCTGGGAACAGGGCAAGGCGTGGCTGAAAGATGCTGGCGCAGAGATCGTCGACGTCTCGTTGCCGCACACCAAATATGCGCTGCCAGCATACTACATTATCGCACCCGCAGAGGCATCGTCCAACCTCGCGCGCTATGACGGTGTGCGTTACGGCCTGCGCGATCTGCCCGATGGGGCTGGCTTGCAGGATATGTACGCCGAAACCCGTGCGGCGGGCTTTGGCGATGAGGTGAAGCGCCGCATTCTGATCGGCACCTATGTGCTCTCAGCAGGATTTTACGATGCCTATTACAACCAGGCGCAGAAAATCCGCGCTCTGGTGGCGCAGGACTTTGAGAAAGCCTGGAGTGAGTGCGATCTGATCCTCGCGCCGACCACGCCAACGGCCAGCTTCCCATTAGGTTCGCTCGATGCCGATCCGCTGACGATGTATCTGAACGATGTGTTTGCCGTGCCAGCGTCGCTCGCGGGGCTGCCCGCGATGAGCGTGCCTGCGATGCTCAACTCCGATGGCTTGCCGCTCGGACTGCAATTGGTGGGCAAGGCCTATGACGAGCAAACTGTGCTCGATGCGGGCCTCGCGATCCAGCAGCGCGCCGGGTTCGACCATGCACCGGAGAAGTGGTGGTAGGATGACCTTCACCGCCATATTCATCATGGTGTTTTTGGTCGCTTTTGTGCTTTTGGCGGGCCTCGCCATGTATCTGTCCAAGACGATTGATCACGGCGAGGCGCGCTTTGACAGCGAGAGCGGTAAGACATTGCCCAAGGCCTCGACCTTTGATGAACCTGAGGGCTTGGTAGGCGAACCGCCGGAGAACCCGACCCCCGCCAAGCGCATTCAGCCCGCCGATAAAGACGCGGGCACTGACACGAGCGGGGATGGCTAAACTGGCTTCTGGGCCTACCTCTACCCTGCCGCAGCCCGCTGCCACTCCCACACGCTCGCCTAAAGTCGCATTCTTCGCTGGCGGCGATCCGTTCGACATAAAATTGTGGTCTGGCACGCCGTACTATGCGCTGAGCGCGCTGCGCGAGGTCTGCGATGTCACCTATGTTGAGCGCCGCCCGTTCCCGCGTTTCCTCCATCCGTTTGCGCGCCTGATCTTGCGACTTAGCGGAGGGCGGATCGATATTCGCATGCTGCGCTGGGTGATCCGGCTGGCGAGCGTGCCTGCGCGGCGGCGGCTGCGCCAAAGCGGGGCGGATGTCTATGTCTCCGCCGCCTCCTCTGGCCTCGCGGGCATGCTGGGAGAGGACACCCGGCAAATCCTCATTTCCGATGCGACCAGCACCGCGCTCACCCGCTATTACCCAGAGATGCAGCGTCTATGGCCGTGGGTGCGCGGCGGGTTCAGCGCGATGGAGCGCGCTGCAATGGAGCAGGCGCAGCGGCTGACCTATCCCTCCGATTGGGCGGCGGCATCGGCGAGCCAAGACTTTGGAATTAATCCGGCAAAGATCGCGGTGCTGCCCTGGGGGCCGAACATGGCCAAGCCGGATGCGCCTCAGGTCCGCACACTGACAGATGGCCCGATAAAGCTGCTGTTCGTGGGCATTGCGTGGGATCGCAAGGGCGGCGAGATTGCGCTGGAGACCGCACGATTGCTGGCTCGACGCGGAACCGAATGCATGCTCGATATCGTCGGGGTAGAGGCCTCCGCTGCGCGCGGGCCAGTGCCAGATAATGTCCGTTTCCACGGGCGGCTCGATAAGGGTGATCCCGCAGAGGCGGCCCAGTTGGAGGCGCTGTTTGCGGGCGCGCATCTCTTCATCCTGCCGACCCACGCAGAGGCGCTGGGCATGGTGTTCGCCGAAGCGGCGGCAATGGCTTTGCCGTCCATCTCTTTTGCCACAGGCGGGGTGGAGACGGTGGTGAAGCACGGTGAGACCGGTCTGCTCCTGCCGCCAGACGCGGGGGCAGAGGACTTCGCGGCGGCCATTACGGCGCTCGCTAATGACCCCGTGCGTTATCGGACGCTGTCGGCGGCGGCATTGCGTGATAGTGAGGAACGTCTGGATTGGAGCGTTTGGGCAAAAGCGATGAAGCAATTGATTGAGGACGCCGCGCCATGATCCGCAAACTGCTGGCCAAGGCGCGCGGCGCCGCGAGCAGGCGCGGCCTCACCATCCGCCCGATGACGAGTGCGCGCACCGGCGGCTATGCCGGGTTCTCGCTCGGCTGGGGCAAGCAAGCGGCGGGTGAGCTGCGCGGGGTCATCGCGCCCGTCACCCACGGCGAGCACACTGCGCGCTTCTTTGTCAGGAATGAGCGTGACCTGATCCAGCAAGAGCATGTGCGCGGCCGGTTCTATGAGTCGGAAGAGCTCGCCATCATCGCCCGCTATTTCAGCGGCGGAACCTATGTCGATGTCGGATCAAATGTCGGCAATCACGCGGTGTTTGCGGGCACAGTCCTTGGCGCGGATCGCATCATCGCATTTGAACCCAATCCTGAGGCGCAGACCCTGCTAGAAATCAACCTTGCGCTCAATGGTCTCACGCAAAAGACCATTGTTCACCCCCTTGGCCTATCGGATGAGGACGGCGAGGCTCAGCTTGCCTTCACCACCAATAATCTGGGCGCTGCCCGGATTGACCATCAGGCTAAGGGCAGCGGCAAGACGCAAGGCATTACCCTGGCACGGGGCGACAAAGTGCTGGCCGGAACGCAGGTGGATTTCATCAAGATCGACGCCGAGGGGCACGAACTGGCCGTGATCAACGGCATGGCCGAAACCCTCGCGCGCTGCACCCCGCCAATTTTCGCCGAAATCGAGGAAAGCCATCGCGCAAAAGCAATGGCATTGCTAGAGGAGCTCGGCTATCGCAAAGCAGAAGAATTCAGCCGCTATCCCGGCTTGAGCAATCTGGTTTTCTTGCACTCGTCATCGGCGCAATGGCCCGCTGACGAGCCATCGGAGGATTGATGAGTAACTACCGCATTCAGGGCGCAACGGGCGAATGGGAGGTCGTAATCGGCCTCGAAGTGCACGCGCAGGTGACAAGCAATTCCAAGCTCTTTTCAGGGGCCTCGACCGAATTTGGCGCGGAGCCAAATACGCAGGTCAGCCTGGTCGATGCAGCCATGCCCGGCATGCTGCCTGTGCCCAATGCCGAATGCATCCGTCAGGCCGTGCGCACCGGCATGGCGATCAAGGCTGAGATCAACAAATGGTCACGCTTTGACCGCAAGAATTACTTCTATGCCGATCTGCCGCAAGGCTATCAGATATCTCAGCTGTACCACCCGATTGTGGGCGAGGGTGAGCTGCTGGTCGAAGCCGATGAGAAAGCGGGCATTCCGGAAGACAAAGTCATCGGGATTGAGCGCATCCACGTGGAGCAAGACGCGGGAAAACTGATGCATGATCAGCACCCGACCATGTCCTATGTCGATCTCAACCGCAGCGGCGTTGCCCTGATGGAAATCGTCTCCAAGGCGGATATGCGCAGCCCCGCAGAGGCGGGCGCCTATGTGCGCAAATTGCGCAGCATCCTGCGCTATGTCGGCAGCTGCGATGGCAATATGGAGGAAGGCTCCATGCGGGCCGACGTCAATGTCTCTGTGCGCAAGCCGGGCGATCCGCTGGGCACCCGGACCGAGACGAAGAATGTGAACTCCGTTCGCTTTGTCATGCAGGTCATTGAATACGAGGCCAGCCGTCAGGTCGATTTGATCGAGGGCGGCGGCACGGTTGATCAGGAAACCCGCCTGTTCGACGTCGCCACCGGCACCACGCGGACCATGCGCAGCAAGGAAGACGCGCATGATTATCGCTACTTCCCCGATCCCGACTTGCTGCCGGTTGAGCTTGAGGATTCCTTCCTCGAAGAATGCCGTGCTAGCCTGCCAGAGCTGCCCGATGCGAAGCGCACGCGCTACACTGATGAGCTGGGCCTGACACCGTATAATGCACGCGAGCTGTCCGCTGAGGTGGAGACATTTGCACGCTTTGAAACTTTGTTGGGAGCGGTCGCAGGCGCGATTGGCAAGCCAGAGGCAAAGGTCGCGACCCAGGTCGCGAACTGGACACTATCCGTCGCGCCGGGCGTTATGAAAATGCTCGGCGATGAAGCCAATGCTGAGCACGCAACCGCAGAAGCTCAGGCCGCGATCCTGAAGATGCAGGATGCGGGCGAGATCAGCGGCGGACAGGCGAAAGAGATCTATGAGATCGTCCTGAAAACCGGGCGTGAGCCATCAGAGATTGCCGATACCGAAGGCCTGAAACAGGTTAGCGATACCGGCGCAATTGAGGCCGCGATCGACGAAATCCTCGCTAATAACGAGGACAAGGTTGAGCAATATAAGGGCGGCAAGGACAAGCTGTTCGGCTTCTTCGTGGGACAAACCATGAAGGCGATGCAGGGCAAAGCCAATCCTGGTGTCGTCAATCAAATCCTGAAGGATAAGCTGGGGTAGGTTTTAGAGGCCTGTCCACGAAAGATGGAAAAGAACACCGCCGAAAGGGCTTAGACTTAAATTGGAAAGCCCTTTCGGCGAAGTCTCGTTGATCGAAAAACCGCTCAGTCTGTCGGATCAATTGCGGATGGTTTGAACCGCTACAAATGCGCGAAGCCGTTGATCGCCATCTTTGGCAAAAAAGACCGATCCCTTGTCATCGCGCAGCAATTGAGGGCCGGAAAAATTCGCCCCTGTTGCGCGAGGGTTTTTCTTCTTGTTCGTCGCGTTCTTGTACCCTTGCTCATCAAGCGCGAGCACGGCTGGAAGCACCTCGCCAGCGCGGGCAAATGCCATTTCGAGCGCCTCACGTGCCAAGGCCCCATCATTCGCTGCCCAGATAGCCACATTGTCCTCTTCGGCGAAAGTCGGACGGCGTAGCTTAACCACGCTGATCAACTGCTGTTGATATTGGCGCAAAGGTGCCTTGGGGCTTCTGATGGCGATATCGGCGATCACCTGCATATTGGTGAAGTCAGCCGACGTTTGATAGCGCCAGCTGATGATCGCCAGTTCCTTCGCGCCCGTATGGGCTGCGGCGAACTCCTGCTCGAGGCGTTCACTCTCTCTTTTCCAGTTTATCGCACCGATACTGTCATTCGCTTCATTGCCGAATGCCCCGATATTAAAGGTCATGCTGACCGTTGTATCGCCCTCAGCGGCCCGCGGGTTTTCGGTCGTTATCGCCATGGAACTGCCGGAATAGGCCTGCGGAGTCGGGGCTGCAAACCAGTCTGATTGGACAAGCGCTTGCTTGGTCGCGGCCAGCGCCAACGGCGCAGCATCAAATTTGCCTAGGGCCTCTCTCAATGGGCTAGCAAAGCCGTAAGCTTTCGCAGCAGCATTTTGTGCCAGCCTCTCGGGGGTCCTATCCACAAGAGCACCGAGCAAACCCCCTTCATTGGGAACAATGCGCCCCAATTCTATGCTGGTGGCCAATTCTTCCTGAGCGACGATTACAGCTATCGGTCGTGCGGGCTCTGTCACCCGGTCTTCTGCGGCAATGTAACGTTCAGTCTGCGCGAACGCGGGCTGAACACTGCATGCGGCAAGAAGGCCGAGTGCCAAACGCACCCCTAGCATGCTGCGCTTACTGGAAACGTTTTGCATATTCGTCAAAGTTGGCAAGGAATGCTCTTTGCAAATCTGCATCGGCGGCAGGACGATCTTCAACGGTTTTTGGCGGGAAGTGGCTAATGCCATTGCCGCCGCGTCCTTTGATCATCTTGGTCTTTTCTAGCCCGCCCCGGAAATCCTTGAAGATAAACCGGTTGTTGAGTGATCGGCCATAGATCATTTTTTTCTGATAGAGGTTCTGCGTCACGATAAGCTCGGCGTAACACTCGGCATTGCTGTCAGTCAGACGTGTTTTGACCTTTGTCGTTATGTCGCGATCCGCAATGGGAACTTCATAAATGACTTCGGTGCCATCTGGCAGGCCGACAGCTTCGGCAAGGTCAATCGTTTTGAACGATTCAACCTGAAAACGCGGACTCAATGCCTCGCGCATATACTCGGCATTGGAGATGTTTTTGTCGCTGTTGATCGCCTGGTTAATCAGACCTGGTCCAAACAGGCCGATATTCTGTGCCTGGCCTTCGATGGTCGGAAAGACATGCAGCGAGCAAGTTGGCTCTGCGGCATTAGCCTCTGGTGCTGTTTCTGCCTCCTGTGCGGATGCGGAAACGGTGATGGCGAGCGCCATCGCGGATAGTGCAATGCGTGGTGTATTCTTCATATTTCCCCCTATTCCCAGGGAAGTATTTCCATGCTTTTATTGGCGATGCAATCCTAAAAGTCGCTTGCGGTGATCGTAGCCGATTACTCCTGCCCTGGTCTCCAGCCTTCGCGGGTCATCCCGACAAAGCGGCCATCAAGCCCCTCTGCATTGCGGATCAGGACATCGTGTAGGGTGGATGTTGCCTCGATCGCCTCGATGCCTTCCTGCGTGAAGGTATCCCGGCGGACCGTCGGGTCGCCCCAGATGTGCTCTGAGAGCAGCGGGTTTGTGAGTGCCTGTGAGAACGCATCCACCGCCACCATGGTTTGCAGTAGCGATGGCAGTGGGCCATCCTTTGTGCGCGGCTGAGTAAACAGGCCGGTGTAAAACTCTAAGCGGTCGACGGTGCCATACAGACTCTCCAGTTCGCTCTGCAGCGCGCGGTCCGGTGTAATATCGGCAAAACTGCTCGCAGGTTCCTCGCCAAAGGCGGCCTGATAGCGGGTAAAGGGCGCGATATCATTGTGCCGCGCTTGCTTCACGGCACTTTCCTCCACATCGACCAGGAATGTCGCGGTGTTGTGCAGGCCAAGCTCGGTCGCCTGATTGGCGCTAATATCGGCAAAAGCGTTCGCCAGCCCATGTTCCAGCACCACCGCATTGTTGAGCCGCAAGGCGCCGCCGGGCAGTGTCTTTCCCGCCCAGACCATCATCTGCGGGATCAGCGAATGCCAGCGGTAGAGCAGGCTGAACTCGGCGCTGATCCAGTTTGGTTTGTTCCATTCTGCATTCCACGCAGCGGAGGGATCAGCCTTTAGCATCAGCGGGGTCGAGTTGATGTGATTGATGTATTCCTCAACCACGATCTTGATGAAGATGACGGTGTTGCAGGCGCGCGCGGCGTCAAACACCCGGCCATCGTTCCAATCGGGATGGCTGCAGGCGATCATATCAGCCAGCCGGTTGTGCTCTCGCAGGAACAGCGTGTTGAGCATGGTCACTTGCGGTGCGGCATTGGCGCGGTCGCCGCCTACCGCGAACAGGGTCTCGCGCATTTCAGGCGTGGTGTGATCAATGCCCAGTGGCGTATCGAGTAAAGGCTCACCATCCTCGCCGACAAACCCCGGGTTGAATTCCATGCCGCCGGGCTGGAACAGGCGCAGCGGATATTCCTCACCATTAACGATCTCAGATTTCAGCTTGCCGCGCTTGCCAGGCACCTGAGACAGGGTACGCAGGACATGGACTTGCGACTGGGTGCGGCCATAGAGCGGGCACAGGTCAATCTCGTGATTGGAGGTGTTGCGCGCGCGGTCTTCAAAACTCTCGCCAGTGGCGAAATTGTTGGAGATCATCGTGCGGATGAAACCGTCGGTGAGATATTGCGCGAAGGCCGGAAACAGGCAGGTCGATTTGGGACATAACCGCTGTTCCTCACCATCGGGCACGCGGAACAGATCGGCGACCCGCGCGCTGTCTGGCAAATCAGGAATGGTGGCAGCGGGCAGGTGCCGCGCGCTGTAGCTGCGATCGGTTAGGCCGCGCCAGCTGACATGCTCGCTTAGCGTGCTCCAGGGATGCGGGCGGCTGCGGGTTTTTTTGACCAGGCGGCCAATCGCAAAACCATTGATCCAGCGCGCGATCCCCGGCGAAATTTTCGATAGGATCGCTGCGATACGATATGCGAACTTGATTAGCATGAACGCCTGACCTCCCCGCTTGCGGCATTGCCGCTCTGGCAAAGGATATAGCGCATCACGGGCAGGCAAGATTGTCGATATCCGACAATCTTGAGGCATAATTTTCCAATGCCTTTAGATTCAGCGGCGGTTTTCGGTTTCTATTTCCGCCTTTTCCGGGCCATCTTCTTGCGCGCCTTGACCGCATATTCGGCAAAGTTCTGCTCGATCCCGACGCGAATTTCTGCGGTTATGCTTTCCAGATCTTCTTCTTCAGATACGGGGAATGCCGTCATCTTGTTTGCGCCTTCGCCTTTGTAGCGAAAATCCCACTCATCGGTATTGCTGTATTGGCGGAAATCGAAATAGCTGGCGAACCGATCGCCCCATACGACGTCTTCGACGAGGTAATGAAAACCGATATGAAGTTCATAGTAGCACGGAGCCGCCGAAGGCGCGCGTCGCTCTTTGCGCTTCTTCGTGACCTTATAATCCTCCAGCTTATCGTGGACGATGACTTGCGTGGTGGCTGGAAGGCCTAAAGTGCCTTTGATGTCGCTGTTCTCAAGCGCCTTCAACTGCAATTCCTGCCCGGCCAATTGATAGAACTGCTCTTCAACTTCGGCTTCATCAAAACCGGGAAACAGAGTGCCCATATTGAAGCCGATGCTGGTGAAGGCTTCACTCGGCCAGATATGCAACTCGCACTGGGCAGCTTCGGCTTCTTGCGCCGCCACTGAAGCCGGATTTGCCGTGAAAATGGCAAGTGCGGCTAGACTTGCAAATCCCATACTCTGTCTTTTCAATCGTTGTCTCATGATCTTCCTCCCCCACAGAAAAACAGTAAGGTATCAGATGCTTTCCAAAACAAAAGGGCCGCCGGATTGCTCCGACGACCCCTTGTATTCGCTATTACGCGAGTGGCTTAGGCAGTTTTGGTGCCGGTCACTGGCATTGCGCCAAATGCGCCTGCGTTGACGTTGCCAGCCAGCGTATCACCTTCGACGGTGGCTTCACATTCAAGCTTCATTGGCATTGGAACAGTCATGTTCATTTCCCAGGTCAGCGTGTTGCCGTCGACCTTACCGTTCTCAACATCCATCGAACCCATTCCGTCGGCCATATTGCCGCTGAACGTGCCGTCGCCATTGTCGACGACGGTGAATGTGCTTAGCTTGGTCGCCCATTGGGCTTTTAACGGTGGTGGTATAGCTACCTGAAAGTGACATAATATTCTCCGTTGGTCTTGACTGAGCGGGGTGCTCAGAAACTCTGGCATCCTCATTTACACGCGTGTCAGTAGTGTTCAACCACTATCGCCAGAGCGGCTTAGTGGCTGAACATAACCTCATGCGATTATTCGGCTGAAGGCAGCTCGCGCACCTCCACAGGCATCCCGAGCTGCTCCAGCTGGCTTTGAACGACGCTGGCATCGCCAACGACAACCCAAACGAATTTATCGGCGCTGATCGCGGCGCGTGCGGCGGCGTCCAGGCTTTCCTTGGTTTGGCCGCGATAGCGATCTACCAGCGTCTCATGGTAGTTGTCCGGGCGCTTAAACTGGGCGTTGGTCTGCAAAGCGCGCAGCACGGCGGCAGAGGTCTCAAATCGGCCGGGCAGTTCACCAACTTCTGCGGCAACATTGCGAGCAAGCTCTTCGTCGGTCACGCCATTGGCTGTAAGGAACTCAGTGGTTTCGCGGATCATCTCCGCCACTGAATCGCCAGTGCGATCGGCCTGAACGCCGCCAGAGATTTGGTACACCACCGCGTTTTCACGTGCCTGCGCTCCACCGCGCACGCCATAACTCCAACCCTTGGTTTCGCGCAGATTGTAGTTCAATCGGGCGAGGAAGTTGCCGCCTAGCGAGTTGTTGGCATTGGTGAAGTCGACATAGGCCGGATCGCTTGCATCCAATGGGGTTAGCTGCGCCCCAAGGATGAAGCTTTGCGGTGAGTTCGGACGGTTGATCAGGATGATCCGATTGCCTTCAGCCTCCTCGACATTTCCAAAGTTCTTAGCGCCCTTAGTCTCTGCCGGAGCGGTCCAATCGCCGAACACTGCGTTGAGCGAGGTGACGATCTCATCCAGCGGACGATCAGAGATCACGAAGACTTCGCCATTATCCGGCCGGATCCAGCTGTCCTTGAACGTAACCAGATCATCGCGGCTAATCGCACTGACGCTCTCAACCGTGCTGGTGTTGCCGTAAGGACTGTCAGCGCCGAACACTTCCGGGCCAATCGCGCGCACCGCCACACCTTGCGGCGAATTCATCTGCTGTTTGATCCCGGTGATGGTCTGGGCGCGGACACGCTCCAGCTCGCTCGCATCAAACGCTGGCTCACGGATAATCTTCGACATCAGGTCGAGTGATGGAGTGAGGTTCGCGGAGAGCGCGGAAAGTTGGAAGGTGGAGCGATCTGCGCTGGTGTTGCTAGCAATGTTGACGCCGAGACGCTCGCGCGCCTCTGCAATGTCCTGTGACGACATTTCCGCCGTACCTTCGTCAAACAGGCCAAGCGTCAGGCCAGCAAGCCCGTCTTTGCCCGCGGGATCAGACGCATTACCTGCATCGAATGATAACGTGACATAGGTCGCAGGGACTGCATCACGCTTTGCGTAGGTGACCTGCATACCATTGGCCAAGGTCGCTCGCTGCACATCAGGAAAATCGAGCTCTGCTACCGTATCGATCGGCGGCGTTGGGCGCTCAACCGAAACGGTTAGAGTGTCATCAGCTGGCGCTTCATCGGTGGCTGCATCTGCTGCTGCGACCGAGGCTGCCTCTTCATAACTTCCATCGCGCTCACCCGGTTCTAGCACCAGAGTAAAGGCAGGGCGGGTCATCCAGCGCTGCATTGCTGCTTTGACGTCGGCTGGTGTCAGCGTGGCGAGAACGTCCAGTTGGGTGCGATAAAACGCTGGGTCGCTGGCCAGCACTTCGCCCCGCGCGAGGGTTACGGCCTTGCCGTCAAAGCCGCCAACCTGCTCAAGGCCGCGAATGGTGCCAGCCAAGGAGCTGGTCGCTGCGCGGCGCACTTCGTCTTCGTTTGGACCTTCGGCGATGTATTCCGCGATCAGCTCATCAAGGCGCGCCTCCAGCGTGGCGAGCTCTACGCCCGGACGCAAAGTGGCGCTGACGGTCAGGATACCGACGCGCTGGAAGTCGAAATTACCCGCCGATACGCCAACGGCCAATTGCTCTTCACGCACCAGAATTTCGTCAAGGCGGCTGGAGGACAGCCCACCGAACACGCTGGCGCCCACGTTCAGCGCCGTCAGCTCGTCAGAGGTAATGCCCGGGACCGCCCAATATTTGTTGACGGTGGTCGCTGCGACCTTGTCTTTCATGACCGAGCGTACGTCTTCTTCAAGAACCGGCACGGCGGCCTCTGCTGGACTGTTGACCGGGCCGCGCGCGATCAGGCCAAACCATTTTTCCACCATCGGGCGCGCTTCGGCGGCAGAAATATCGCTCGACCAGCACCAGGGTCGCATTGTTCGGACCGTACTTGTCACGGAACCAATTGCGCACATCTTCCATACTCGCCGCATCAAGGTCAGCCATCGAGCCGATCACAGAATGGCTGTAGGGGTGGCCTTCGGGGAACATTGTGTCGAGAATCTCGTAGAATATGAGGCCGCCCGGCTGATTGTCGCCCTGACGTTTCTCGTTTTGCACCACGCCGCGCTGGTTATCGAGCTTGGCCTGCGTCACTGCGCCTAGCAGATAGCCCATGCGGTCGCTTTCCAGCCACAGCGCGCGTTCCAGCGCGGGGCGGGGCACCGTTTGGAAATAATTGGTACGGTCGAAATTGGTTGTACCGTTGTAATCGGTAGCACCCATTTCCTGCAGATATTGGAAATAGTCGTTCGGCGCGTTTTCAGAGCCGTTGAACATCAGGTGCTCAAACAGGTGGGCAAAGCCGGTTTGGCCCTTAGGCTCGTCTTTGGAACCGACATTGTACCATACGGCAACACCAACTACCGGCGCTTTGCGGTCTTCGTGAACGATCACGGTCAGCCCGTTTTCAAGCTCAAATTCCTCAAACGGAATGGCAACCTGGGAAACCAGATCGCTGAGGTCGCTGGTCACCTCGGAGGCCGCGGCATGATTATCCGCAATAGCAGGCGCGGCTGCGGTTGCTGCCAGCGCGAGGCCGATGGCGGTGAAAGTGGTGGTGGTGAAACGCGAAAGCATAATAGTCCCCAAAGAAGCTGTGCTTGAAATTGGCTTTATGGTTTTAACCTGATCGTTTTGACCCGATCATTTTGAATAGTCGCCAAATAAGCATGATTGCGCTCAATTGCTAACGGTATATCGCCGGGCGGCGTTGGCGATCACGTCGTCGCGCCAGAAATACACCGGCTTCAACTGATGATCGACGAACAATTGCATCTGATCGGTGTAATGTGGGCTGTCTGGCCGGGTGATGGCCGCGCCGAACTGTTGGATCGAGCGTGAAAACACCCGCCCGCCATCGGTTGGCCACTCAACCCATTGGATAAAGCTGTCGCCGTGAACCAGAGACAATCGACCGTCATCATCTACCTGCCAGGTGGTGGAGGCGCGCAAAGTGTCGGACCCGCCATCGAGCGGTAGATCAACATCCCCTTGGCGCAGCCGCAGCAGCTCTGACATGGGCGGATCGATCCGGCCAAAGTGCTCCATCAGGTGCGCACGCTTTTCTAGCAGGAATTCGCGCGGGTCGGGCGCGTCGTTTTTGTTCTGATATTCGGCCGACATATATTCTCGGATCATCAGCAGAGCGAGCGCGTCGGCCGGGCCTTCGCTGTCGGCGGTGAAATCCCAGCTGAGCAGCAGATCGCGCGCTTCGGCAAGGTCGGCGTCGCCCGCCGGATCGAGCGCCTCCAAGGCATCCCACAAATCCGCGACATAGCCAGCGCGCTCATAGGTCACGTCATATTTTATCCGCTCTAGGTTTTCGCGATCGAGCACGCCCGCCTCAGACAAGAGCATCCACGCGCGGCGCGAGCGGTTGGTCTGCTTTCGCTCGACACCCAGAACGGGCGAGAAATCCGCCGGATCGAGGTCGCTGCCAGCGCCCGCCGCAGTGAAGGGCTCGTTGTTGGAGTTATAGAGCCATCCGGACGCGGGGTTTATCAGCTTGGGCAGTTCCTCATAGCTCACCGTTCCTTCCCAGATTAGATCGCTGCGATTGCCGGGCAGAACGCCGCGCCAATTGGCCTCTACCTCATCCAGCTCTGGCCGGTCCGGGATCGCCGCATTGTAGACATAGGCGATGTTACCCGCCTTATCGGCATAGATGAAATTGGTGCTGGGAATGTCCATTCGCGCCATTTGCGCCTGCCATTCCTCCAGATTGGTGGTCTTGTTGAGGCGGTAATAGGCATCGAGCTGATCAAGGCTGTCCATCGCGCCATAGCGGATCGCAAAGGCGCCCTTGTCATTGATGATAACCGGGCCATGGACGCTGCGATGCACCGTACGGCGCACAGGCAGGGTGATCGGGCCCAGCCTTACCGGCAGGGTCACGGTCTTGCTTTCCAGATCGCGCCATTCGCCATCAAGCTGGTAGCGCGTGCCGCTCTCGTCCAGTGTCAGCTCGTAAATGTCGGTCATGTCCGGGCGATTGACCGTATTGGTCCAGCCAAGGTGCCGGTTATGGCCAAGGAATGGGAAGGGCGATCCGGGGAAATTGGCCCCGGTGAAATGCCAACCTTCCTCGCTCTCCACTGTCAGTTCGTACCACGCGACCCCGCCGCGCAGCGGTTGGTGCGAGTTCGAGATCAGTGTTGTCGGCCCGCCCGACTTGTCCGGCGTTACGGCAAAGGCGTTGGACCCCAGCAATCCGGCATCATCGCCCGCGGCGGGCAAAGGGTGAGGTCGGTAGGAGGCCTGTTCGCTCTCAGCTTGCGCCTCTCCCGGTGCATCATTGCTTGGTCCGGGCGCGCGGGGAAAGCCGGGAATGTCGGGGCCAAACTCGCGGCGCAGCTCTTCACCAGCCACCAGCGGCCCGATCACATTGCCCAGCCCAAAGAAAAACGGTTGGCGCAGGGCAAATCCGGCGGCCACATCCTTGCCGTTCATAGGAAACAGATTTGCTAGCTTCACCTCGCCGGGATTGTCCGCCGCATATTGGTTGAGGCCGGTAGCGTAGGCCTCAAACAAGGCGCGAGTGTCCGCTGGCAAAGCGTCATAGTGCCGGTCCGCCGTGCCGCGGGCATCGAGCAGGTGATAAGCAAAGTCGAACTGCGCGCCTTCCTCGCCCGCAATCGCGCCGTAGCGTCCGCGAGACATAGCCGCGACATCCTGCAGTGTGAAAAAGTCATCTTCTGCCTGAGCAATCGCCACACCAAAGGCGACATCGGCATCGGTCTTGCCGTAAATCTTCGGCACGCCAAATTCGTCGCGAATGATCTCGGCGCTGTATTGGTTCTTTTCCGGAGCCTCAGCGGAGGTGGCAAAAAACGGCTCCCACGTCGCCAATCCAATAAAGCCCGCGATCAGCAATACCAGCAGCGTCGCCCCGCTGCGCTTAAACCATTTCATCGACGTGCCTCTCCCGGGACAATATTTGCCCCAGCATCGCCCGCATGCCAGACAAGGTCAACTGCGAAGCGGTGTCGCATACAGGACTTGCAAAGCGCCGGTGGGAACCCACCTAGTCTAGTAATACACCTCTTTTGAGGGCAGCTATTTTTTGAATGAGGGGTCTTTTATGAATCTCGAAAAATTCACCGACCGGGCCAAGGGTTTTTTGCAAAGCGCGCAGACTGTTGCGATCCGCATGAACCATCAGCGGATTACGCCGCTGCACCTGCTGAAGGCGTTGCTCGAAGACGAAGAGGGCATGGCAGCAGGATTGATCCAGCGTGCGGGCGGTGAGGCTGGCCTGGCGGTCAGCCAGGTCGATGAGGGGCTGGGCAAGATCCCGGTTGTGACCGGCGGCGGCGCTCAGCAGACCCCTGGTCTCGACAATGACACTGTGCGCGTGCTCGATAATGCGGAGCAGATCGCAGAGAAGGCCGGGGACAGCTATGTGACGGTCGAAATGCTGCTGGTCGCCCTGTCACTCGCATCGGGTGCCGCTGGTGAGGCGATGAAGGCCGCAAGCGTGACCCCGCAAAGCCTCAATTCCGCCATTGACCAGCTGCGCGGCGGACGCAAAGCCGACAGCGCGAATGCGGAAAGCTCTTACGATGCGATGGAGAAATTCGCCCGCGATCTGACCCAGGCGGCGCGCGATGGTAAGCTGGATCCGGTGATTGGCCGGGACGAGGAAATTCGCCGGACGATTCAGATCCTGGCGCGGCGGACCAAGAACAACCCGGCGCTGATCGGCGAACCCGGCACGGGCAAAACTGCGATTGCAGAAGGCCTAGCGCTGCGCATCGCCAATGGTGATGTACCGGACAGCCTGAAGGGCCGCACGCTGATGTCGCTCGATATGGGGGCGCTGATCGCGGGCGCGAAATATCGCGGCGAGTTTGAAGAGCGGCTGAAATCTGTGCTCGACGAAGTGAAGAACGCCGATGGGCAGATCATCCTGTTCATTGACGAGATGCACACTCTGATCGGGGCGGGTGCAAGTGAAGGCAGTATGGATGCCTCCAACCTCCTGAAGCCTGCCCTATCGCGCGGCGAGCTGCATTGCATCGGTGCGACCACGCTTGATGAGTATCAGAAATATGTCGAGAAAGATCCGGCGCTGCAGCGGCGCTTTCAGATGGTCTATATCGATGAGCCGAGCGTTGAGGACACGATCAGCATCCTGCGCGGGCTGAAAGAGAAATATGAACTGCACCACGGCGTGCGGATTACCGACGGTGCGCTGGTTGCTTCGGCGCAGCTATCGAACCGTTATATCCAGAACCGTTTCCTGCCCGACAAGGCGATTGACCTGATGGATGAGGCCGCGAGCCGCATCCGTATGGAGGTGGAGAGCAAGCCGGAGGAGATCGACGAGCTTGATCGCCGGATCATCCAGTTGAAGATCGAGGAAAGCGCGCTTGAAAAAGAAGGCGATGCCAATTCCAAGGACCGGCTGGTCGCTTTGCGGGAAGAGCTGGCCAATCTGGAGCAGGAGAGCGCGGAGCTGACCACACGTTGGCAGAATGAGCGCGATAAGATCCAGGCTGAAGGCAAGATCAAGGAAGAGCTTGATGCCGCCCGGCTAGAGTTGGAGCAGGCCCAGCGGGTCGGCGATCTCGCCAAGGCCGGTGAGCTTTCCTACGGCAAGATCCCCGAGCTGGAGAAGCGCCTGGAAGAGGCCGAAGACCTCAATGAAGACGCGCTGCTGCGCGAAGAGGTGACCGAAGAGGACATTGCAGGCGTTGTGGCCCGCTGGACCGGCATCCCGATGGAACGGATGATGGAAGGCGAGCGCGACAAGCTGCTGCAGATGGAAGAGATCATTGGCAAGCGCGTGATCGGGCAGTCCGATGCGATTGTCGCCGTCTCCAAGGCCGTGCGCCGCGCGCGTGCCGGCCTGCAAGACCCGGGCCGCCCGCTTGGCTCATTCCTGTTCCTCGGCCCAACCGGCGTCGGCAAGACCGAGCTGACCAAGGCGCTCGCTGAATTCCTATTCGATGATGATCAAGCGCTGGTCCGCATCGATATGAGTGAGTTTATGGAGAAGCATTCCGTCGCCCGGCTGATCGGCGCGCCTCCCGGCTATGTCGGCTATGACGAGGGCGGGGTGCTGACCGAGGCGGTGCGGCGCCAGCCCTATCAGGTGGTGCTGTTCGACGAGGTCGAAAAAGCGCACACCGATGTCTTCAACGTGCTGCTGCAAGTGCTCGACGATGGCCGCCTGACCGATGGGCAAGGCCGCGTGGTCGACTTTGCGAACACGCTGATCATCCTCACCTCAAACCTGGGCAGTCAGTTCCTCTCCAACCTCCCCGACGATGGTAAGGTGGCCGATGTCGAAAATGAGGTGATGGATGTGGTGCGCGGGCATTTCCGCCCAGAGTTCCTCAACCGGCTGGATGAGATTATCCTGTTCCACCGCCTCGCGATGGAGCACATGGCGCCGATTGTCGCGATCCAGGTGAAGCGCGTGCAAAAGCTGCTTAAGGACCGCAAGATCGAACTTGATCTGACCGAGGCGGCGCTGCGCTGGCTGGGCCGTGTGGGTTATGATCCGGTCTATGGCGCGCGGCCATTGAAGCGCGCGGTGCAGCGCTATCTGCAGGATCCACTGGCTGAAAAGCTGCTGGAAGGCGGCGTACCCGATGGCTCGACGGTGAAGATCGACGAAGGCGACGGGGAGCTGAAGATGGACGTCGAGAGTTAGGGGCGGGCTGAGTGTATGCAAAAGGAAGCGATGTTTGATGCATGCGGCTACCGCTGTTAGCATCACCACTTCTTGTCAGACCTTCTTTGAAAGCGACCTTTATGGAAAATCTCTTAGTGAAAGCGGCGGCGCTTGCCTGCGGCGCAGTTTTGGCATTTCAAGCTTCTCCTGCTTGGTCACAGCAGCAACCAGAATTGGATACTGACCGACCCGAGATTTTCTCTCAATTGCTTGATTGCCGACAGATTGAAACCATTGAAGAACGGGTGGCTTGCTATGACGCCAGAGTTGATGCTTTGGACAAAGCCGAAGCGGACAACGAGCTGATCATTGCAGATCGCGAGGATGTTAAAGAAGCCCGCAAGGGATTGTTTGGTTTCAATCTTCCGAAGATTAAACTCTTTGGCGGCGACGACCAAGAGGCCCAAAATATCAATGAGGTAAGCACATCAATAGTGTCTTCTCGGCAGTTTGGTCGAGGCAAGTGGCGTATCCGCTTGAGCAATGGATCGATTTGGGAGCAGACCGACAGCCGCAGTTTGTCGAGAAGCCCTCGGGTAGATGATACAGTCTTGATTAAGCGTGCCTCTTTGGGGAGCTTTCTGGTTAAGATCCGTAACAATCCATGGTTGAGAATGCGCCGTGTAGAATGATCGGATAGTCTGGCGAGAGAGATTTTGGGCGGTTTTGTAAGAAATAGGCTGCCTATTTTTCTCACTAGAAGATGAGCAAAAAAGGGGCGGGAGTAATTCCCGCCCCTTTTCTATTTTGTCGTGGGTCCCCTTATCAGAAACGGCCCGTAAATCCGACCGTGTAACGGCGGCCAAGAATGCCTGCGTTGAAGGTATTAGTCGCAGCCGATGGGAACGGAGCCTCTTCTTCGAAAAGGTTGTCGATTGTGAAACGAACTGTAATTCGTTCATCAATCTCATGGCGGATTGTGGTGTTGATCAGGAGGTAATCGCTAAGACGGTCGAAGTCTTGGATGTCCTCTGGCGCTTCGTCTCGGTCGAATATTGATGACGAGAAGTATACGCCCGTGAGCGAGAAGGTTGTGCCACCGTTACGATATGTAAGGCTTGCATTCGCCTCGTGACGGAAATCACCCGTCTCACCGTTGAAGTTGGTGGTTGAGTCAACGATCGTCTGGTTCGATTCATCCTGATAGAAGTAACGACCAACAAGCCCGATAGTGCCGAGATCGCTCTCGCCACCAAAGACGTCGTTCAGATCGAAATTGTAACGCGCCGTGGCTTGCAGGCCCGCAAAGTTCAATGAACCTGCGTTCGAATCTCCGGTCAGCGCCCCAGTGATCTGACCAGTCGCATCGCGAGTGAACTGACCACATGTGGGTGTGTTCGGGAAGTTGGTGCTGTCAAAGCAGCTTGCCAGAATATCGGTCAAACCTAGTGTTACAATCGCATTTGTCAGCTCAATATCGACCCAATCAATGGCGAGACTGAAGTTTGGAATGAAACGAGGTTGAAGGATGACACCAGCCGTCCAAGCCCTTGATGATTCGTTGAGCAAGTTCGGGTTACCCGAGCTTGTAATCTCTTGCGAAGCATCTTGAATGGTAGATTCGAAAGTCGTCGTATCAATACCGATCGAGGCACAGTTAGCTGCACGTGTTGCTGGATCTGGGCCGTCGTTGACGAAATCCACATCGCATGGGTCGTTTGCAAATGAGAATACACTTACAGCCGGCAGGAACAGTTCGGTGATCGCAGGAGCGCGAACCGACTCGGTATAGCTTCCACGGAAGGTGACATCTTCGATTGGTGCAAACACACCGCCGACGGTCCAAACTTCATCGGAGCCAGCGAGGCTGTTGTCGATGTAACGAAGTGATGCATCAAGTTCCAAGCGATAAACGAACGAGCCGTTCTCAGGTTGGATGATTGGAACGAAGACTTCGCCGAAGAACTCATTGGTTTCAAACGAACCAACAACTTCGGAAATCGCGACAGCGCGACCCAAACCTTCTTGCAAAAAGCCATCAGGAGTGAAGCGCGACCGCTCGTTACGATTCTCAAAACCAATATTGAACGACACTGGGTTGTCGAAGATGTCGAACGGTGAACCACCAAAGTTGGCGTTGAAGATCCGCTGTGTGTTTACCGATTCCGAAGTCACACCAGTCGTCACGAAGTCAATCGCAGCAGCTGATGGAGCGCCGTCACCGAAGAGGTTAAGCGGCACACAACCTGAAACTGCATTAGGTGTTTCTGGAGTGTTTGCAACGTTAGCAGAAGTCGAGGCAGCTGCCGGTCCGTCGCGAGTTACACGGCATACAATGTTGCCGTCTGCATCGGCGACTGCATCAACTGCATTGATGAAGTTTTCTTGTACCAACGCGGTGCTGGTCGCAATTGATTGCGACCGACCGTAGGAATAAGAAACTTCATACGCGTAGTCGCGTCCACCAAGCTCAAGGTTTCCATCAATCCCAAAGACTGAGCGGAACAGGTCGAGTTGACCGAAGTTCGCATTGTTGCCGCCGAGCAAGTCGAGGCTTGCGCGTTGGAGCGAGAACTGAGTGTCATCATCAACACCGTCACCATCGGTATCGAAGTTCAACACTTGAACACCTCCAGCGTCAGCGAGATTGCCTGGTGCCAAAAGTACGCCGCGAGCCTGATCGTTCAGGAACGGGTTGCTCAACAAAATGCCGAGGCCGCCTGAGTCGCCGCCAAACAGCTGTGATTGGAAGACGGGTTGGTTGGCCAATTCAGTAGAGTTGGTATCGGCATAGTTCGCTTCGAAGAAGAAACGTACGTTGTCAGTGAGGTCATAGTGACCGGTCGCAAAGAGCGTCAACCGTTCGAGCGCGGAAGAAATCTGCGCAGTGTCAGCGAGCGTCAGTCCGTCACCGCCCGAAGAGTTGACTGCGCCGCTCGTCTCACCGAGGTCAAACGGTACAAGATCGCCGTTAGGTGCAAACTGAACGATACCGCCGCCGGGGCCAGTAAAGCCAGCACCAAAGGCTGGCAAAGCCGAACCAAATGTAAAGCCCTGTGTCGGAATACCGCCACGAGTGAGGGCTGAAATTCGACGATTAACCAGTAGTGTGTCGCCGCTGCGGAACAATTGCGCCGATGTACGGTCGCGGGCAGTTGCAAGAATACCTGAGGAATCGGTGTATTCGAAGTTAACTGCGATGTTACCGCGATCTTCAGCGAAGTTCCCGCCGACCGTTACCGAGGTGCGGACAGTTTCACCGTCACCGTCGTCAAAAAGGCCATATTGAGTGGTTGTTTCCAGGCCTTCGAAGTCGTCTTTCAAACGCAAGTTGATTGTGCCTGCGACCGCGTCTGAACCATAAGTTGCAGCGCCGCGAACTGTTAGGACATCAACACCGTCAATAAGTGAGACTGGGATTACATTAAGATCAACTTGCAGTCCGGATGCCGCACCGCTGAAGTTGGAAGCTGTGTTTGACGATACGAAGCGGCGACCATTGACGAGTGTCAAAGTCCGCTGTGACCCGAGACCAAACAGGTTCGCAAAGTTCTGACCAACAGAGAAGCCAGCTTGGCCGCCGTTCGACGAAACCGCGACACCAAAGCCAGGGATTTCGTTCAGAACTTCAGAAATGTTGTTGAATGAGCGTTGCTCAATCTCTTCAGCGCCGATGCTTGCGATAAGCGGTGCTGCACCTTCAGTTTCTGGGCGCGCAATCCGCGAACCAGTAACCACGATTCCTGGGCCATCTTCTTCCGCCGCGCCGTCTGCTGTTTCAGCAGTTTCGGCATCCTGGGCTAAAGCTGGAACCGATGCGAGCGCAAGCCCAACGGCTAGCGATCCGGCGCTAAGCCGGAGTTGTGTTGAAATTTTCATTTGGTTTCATACCCCTATGATTGGTCCAAATCTTTTTTGTGAATGCGATAATGGGCATTCTTTAGGAAAGCACTCATCGCCTAGGCGTTGTGCGACTTTGCGATGATGTCCTCCCTTTCGATAAGGTAGTAGCTAACTCAAATCCGACGCTGCAACGTCAAGAATCCGAGCAGGCTATTCCTGCGCGGAGTAAAGACCGCTCTGCGTTTGAATGTGAAGCCTTACATCGCGTCTTTTGAAAATGAACCTATGGTGTATCAGAATTGCAACATTCCAGTTGTGCCTTCGGAGGCTATCTCAGCCGAGGTAGTCAGAGGCAATCGAATCGATAGATAATCTTTTAGTATGAGTGATTTAGGCATTCAGAATGCCTGCGCCTTGTGAGTAAAGGAGTGCTATTGGAGTTCGCGCTACGGCTTTCTGGTGTGCAAGGATTTGTTGAGTACCCTCGGTTGACCAGAAATAAAAAAGGGGCCGGAAAGCCAGCCCCTTAGTTGATTTAACTGACATTCAAAGGTCAGAATTTCAGGCGTCCCGTGATCGAGAAACGACGTCCCAGTGGATCATATGTCGATGGGAACACGTTACCGCTGTTAAAGGCGGTGGTGCCAACGTCACTACCAACTACGGTTGGAGAGTTGTCGAACAAGTTCAGAACAGCGAGCGTGATTTCGATGTTCTCGGTCGCTTTCGCGCGAACCGTCAGATCGAAGTAATGCTCAGCACCGATGCTCTCAAACTCAGGCAGGAAGTTACCTGCAACCTCTGGTTCAATTTCAACCGAGTCAATGTAGCGCCACAGCAACGACAGGTCGAAGTTTTCGAACTGTAAGGTGTTGCGAGTAGTGAAGCTAAATTCAGGTTGGATAGAACCTGCAAGGTTACAGTTAGTGCTGAAAAAGCCAACACATTCACGATTCAGCGAGGCAGGATCGCCAGCGTTGGCATTGAAGGTCGAACGGTTCGTCCAGTTACCAAGAACATTGATGCTCCAATCCGCAAAACCAACATCACGCGAGTAGTTAACCGCAAGATCAATCCCATCTGTTTCGATAGCACCTTGGTTGGTCAATACCTGCGGGAGGCCCGGAGTAATGGCAACATCGCCAAACAGATTTCCGCTGAATGGGTTACGCCCGATGCTTGTACAAGCATCAGATGTAGCAGCGCCAGCTGGCAGGTTAGGGGCGCCGCCAGCGCCACTGAAGCCTTGGCCAAAGCAAGATGCGAACACATCACCAACGGTCGGGTTACTAATCGCATCAGAGATACTGATATTGTAGTAATCGAAAGTGATCGAAAGCCTTGGGATTGCAACAGGCTGAATGACGAAACCAATGGTCCAGGTGTCGGCATTTTCCGCTCCCAGATCTGGATTGCCACCAGTGGTTACATTGATCTGACCAGCTGGATCTGGGATGATATTACCAATAGTGGTCGCAGGTGCCCCTTGTGCCAAGCAAACAGCTTGGAGAGCAGCATCCACAACAGGGTTGTTGCCCTGACACGGATCTTCTGAGCTGTTATCCAGACCAGTGATCTGCGGTGCGAAAAGCTCACCAATATTTGGTGCACGTGTCACTTGCTGGTAGTTACCGCGAACGGTGAAACCATCGATGACAGTCCAACTACCGCCAGCTTTCCAAGTGTATTCTGTACCCGTTGTTGAGTAGTCTGAAATACGACCGCCCAGTTCGAGGTTGAGCTCTTCAGCCCAGACAGCACCGGAGACCAATGGAACAATGAGTTCGCCGAACACTTCGGAGACGTCAAAGCTGCCACCTTGGTTCGGGTTTGCTGCTCCGTTGCCTAGAACTTCGCCAGGTGTCTGCGAAAGCAAATCTGATGCGGTAAAGGCGGTGTACTCGCGATATTCAGCACCAAGCACAAAGCTAACAGGCTGGTCAGCGCTAGGGATAGTGAGACCGAAATCGCCACTAACAAAACCTTGGATCTGCCCAAGGCTTGTTGCTGTGGAGGCAAAGTTGCCAACATCCAAGAATGCACCAACCTCAGGCGTGATCGAACCTACTGGGCCGAATAGGTTGATTGGAACACATCCACCAGTTGGGTCGATACAAGAATTAGCATCGACCGAGAAAATAGACTGATCAAGACGTGTACGCGTTCCGTTGCCGGATTGTGCACTGCGCAGGTCGCTTTCACCATAAGCGCCGAAGACATCAAACTCAATGCTGTCGGTAATATCGCCGCGAGCGCCGACCTTTACCTGGAACACACGCGTTTGACGCTCATTAAGCCTTGGGCCCAATTCCACGAAGCGACGCGCGAGGTTGGTTACCGGAGCCAAGAAGTCTGGGTTGGCAGAACCGTCAGCTAATGTTGGACCGAACGTCGTAGCACCGGCTGCATCACAGGCTGCTTGAGAAATGCCTTGATCAGCACAAATGATGTTACGAATGTTGTCGTTCAGAAACGGATTGTTGAGCGGCAAAGGCGAGTTCACACCGAACGAACCTGATGGCGCAATCGCTGTTGTGTTCGTACTCTGCGTGAACAGACCCTCAGAATACAATGAAACACCATCGGTGATTTCATATGACGCCGTACCAAAGATGCGGAACTGCTCCAAGGGGAGTTGGAAAAGGTTAAACGGGTTGAAGTTGAATGGCCGGTCGAACGGCACCAAAGTGCTTCCATCTTCGGAAATCTGTTGGAAGCCACCCAAGCTAGGCACGTTGATGCGCGTCGGCGCAGCGGTGCTAGAACCGCCAGGCGCGCCAGTTACTGAACTCACGTTAAAGACTGAGAAGTCTCGACCACCCTGCAGAACCTCTGAACGATTGGTGTAACCGAGGCTCAGTGTCGCGTTACCGCGTCCATCATCAAAGTTGCCTCCAATGGTTGCATCAATGCGGAATGTTTCACCATCACCTTGCTCAGTGATGCCTTGAGTTGCGCTAAGTTCAACGCCTTGGAAGTCGCTCTTGGTGATGAAGTTGACAACACCGCCAATGGCATCGGCACCATAAGCCGCACCAGCACCACCGGTCAGAACGTCTGTACGTTCGATTAGTGCCAATGGAATGATATCGACGTTAGTAATACCAGCGAGGCCGGCTGGGATTACGCGTGTACCGTTCAAAAGAACGATGTTGCGGTTCGCGCCAATACCACGCAGGTTCAAGAATGTTGAACCGCCGTTACCATTGTTAACCTGAGCACCGATGCTTGGGACCACGCCAGGAATTTCACGAAGGAATTCCTCGACAACGTTTGCCTGACGCAAATCAATTTCATCTGCGGTCACCGCTGCAACCGGGCTCGAAAGCTCCAAGTTCGGATTAGAGATCCTCGAGCCGGTAACGATAATAGCGTTTTCGGCATCTTCGCCACTAGCTACTGCGTCGTCGCTTTCGGCGTCTTGTGCAACGGCCGGAACCGATGCCAATGCCAATCCAACGGCGAGCGAACCAGCACTCAGTCGGAGTTGATTGGAAATCTTCATATGGTTTCATACCCTTATGATAATGCTAGCCAAAATTGGCTCACATACGTCAAGATGCAATCCAGTCCCTGATGCTGGCCTTAGTGTCAGCATCAAAACGCATCCAATTTGTCGGCAAAGGCACACTACTTATGTTCAAAAAGACTCGAACACGTAGGGACCCGCTATTGCCTAGGTTCGACGTAGAAGCCTTTGCGCGGCTATGGGAAGCATCCGACTTAGCTTTCGCGAAATTGAAATCCTGGTGTAGCAGCTTTGCAACACTGCTTCGATCGCCCAGTTAACCACGCAAATTAGCCGATCGCATGGGACTTTTCGACATTCACAATTGGCTTGCTAACACTTAGCTGTTTGCCTTTTGGAATTGCTGTGACAATTGTGAAGCTGAAAGGAAACTCAATGCGCGCTTATTTTGCCCTTATCGTTTTCGGAGTGGCTATGGTCGCCGGAACCTCTGTTGAGGCACAGGACGTATCGGAGATTGGCAGCGATACGCCAGCTATAGTCGATAGCATGTTTCAATGTCGCGAGTTAGAAGATCCTGAGGCACGCTTGGCGTGTTTTGATCGTGAAGTTGGGCGGGTCTATGAGGCACAAGCATCACGCGATTTGGTCATTGCAGATCGAGAGCAAATTCAAGAAGCCAGACGCGGTGTGTTTGGTCTGCGGTTACCTTCGCTGAAGATATTCGGCGGCAGCGATGATGATGACGAGGGGGTGAATAGGATTACAACGACATTGGTCAGCGCTAAGCGCGGCGACAACGGTCGTTACGTTTTCGAGCTCGAAGATGGCGCTCGCTGGCTTCAGACTGAGTCGGTTGTGGGTCGTCAGCGTTATAAAGCAGGCGATACGGTCATCATAGAAAAGGCAGCGTTTGGCAGTTTTAAAGCCAAAATAAATGGAAAGTTCGGTGTGCGAGTGCGGCGCTTAAACTGAGTGCTGCTGGCACTCTTCGTAGCGTCAACCAGTAGGTGCATGGTTCCATCAGAATCTTGGTTGACGTTTACGTAAGCGGACCTTACCCCGGTGGCCATAACATGGAGCAGGTCCAAGAATGGGGCCGCCCGGACACTGCCTTGAGAGGATCTTGCCGCTATGACCACCGCTTATATCGTTGACGCCGTTCGCACAGCCGGAGGGCGCCGAGGTGGCAGGCTTGCTGGCATTCATCCGGTTGATCTTCTGGCTCATTCGCTCGACGCGATTGTTGAGCGCAGCGGCATTGATCCCACCGCGATTGATGATGTGGTGAGCGGCTGTGTCAGTCAGGCGGGTGAGCAGGCCGGGCAGGTCGGCCGGATGGCGGTGCTCGCGTCAAAGCTGCTGCCACAAACAACGCCAGCCGTTTCGATTGATCGCCAATGCGGATCTTCTCAGCAAGCGATCCAGTTCGCTGCGCAAGCCGTGATGAGCGGGACGCAGGACGTCGTGATCGCGAGCGGCGTTGAAAGCATGACCCGCGTGCCAATGGGGTCCAACATGACGTTGCATATGAAAGAGGGGCTGGGCAATTACATGTCGCCTGGCGTTATGGAGAAATATCCGGGCGTTCAGTTCAGCCAGTTCATGGGCGCAGAAATGATCGCGAAGAAGCATGATTTCTCCAAAGAGCAGATAGACGCATTCGCGCTGGAGAGCCACAAGCGCGCGATCGCGGCGACCGAGGCGGGCGCATTCGAAGACGAAATCGCGCCGATTGCGATCGAAACGCCGGAAGGCGATGCCATGCACACGGTGGATGAAGGTATCCGCTTTGATGCGACGCTTGAAGGGATTTCGGGCGTCAAACTGCTCGCGCCAGAGGGGCGGATCACCGCCGCCTCTGCCAGCCAGATTTGCGACGGATCCTCTGCGGTTCTGGTGGTCAGCGAAGACGCTCTTAAACGCCACAATCTCACGCCAATGGCGCGCATTCACAACCTCACCGTCACGGCGGGCGACCCTGTTATCATGCTGGAAGAGCCGCTGTTTGCAACTGACCGCGCGCTGGAACGCGCTGGCCTGAAGATCGACGATATTGATCTTTACGAGGTCAACGAGGCTTTCGCTCCTGTACCGATGGCATGGCTGAAGCACACGGGCGCCGATCCAGAAAAGCTGAACGTGCATGGCGGCGCGATTGCACTGGGCCACCCGCTCGGCGCGTCGGGCACAAAATTGATGGCAACGCTCGTCCATGGGCTGAAACGTCATGGCAAGAAATATGGCCTGCAAACGATGTGTGAAGGCGGCGGCGTTGCCAATGTCACCATCGTTGAGGCTCTTTAAGAATACAAACTCATTTGAGAGGAATTGAAGCAATGGAAGTATCTGCAAACACCCCAGCCGTCGTCACCGGCGGCGCATCCGGCCTCGGCGCGGCAACGGCCCGCGCGCTCGCGGCCAAAGGTGCCAAAGTCGCGATCTTCGATATGAACGAAGAGAAGGGCGAGGCAATGGCCGCCGAGATTGGCGGCGTGTTCTGCAAGGTCAATGTGACCAGCGATGAAGACGTGGACGCTGGCTTTGCCAAAGCGCGCGAAGCGCACGGCCAAGAGCGGATCCTTGTGAATTGCGCTGGCATCGGCAATGCGATCAAGACCGCCAGCCGCGACAAACAAACTGGCGAGATCAAGCACTTTCCCGTCTCTGCTTTCGACTTCGTCATTCAGGTGAACTTGATCGGTACGTTCCGCTGCATCGCCAAATCGGCGGCCGGCATGATGACGCTTGATCCGATTAATGAAGACGGCGCGCGCGGCGCGATGGTCAACACGGCATCGGTCGCTGCTGAAGACGGTCAAATTGGCCAGGCGGCCTATTCCGCATCGAAGGGCGGCGTTGTCGGCATGACCTTGCCAATCGCTCGCGACCTGATGCGCGAAGGCATTCGGGTGAACACCATCCTGCCGGGCATCTTCGAAACCCCGTTGATGAACGCTGCACCGCCGCAAGTGAAGGAAGCACTCGCAGCCTCCGTTCCATTCCCAAAACGTCTGGGCAACCCTAACGAGTACGCGAAGCTGGCGATGACGATGATCGAAACCGGCTACTTCAATGGCGAAGACGTGCGCCTCGACGGCGGTATCCGTATGGCACCGCGTTGATGGTATGAACCTAGATTAGGTTGCCGCCCAAGGTGGATCCTTGAAACGGCAGTTTATCAGGGCTTAGTAGAAAAGGCGGGAGGGTCTGTTGGCTTACGAGAAGATCTTTCAATCTCGGGCCATTTGGCTCTTCCGCCTTTTCGCGTTGGTTATCATCGCCGCCTTCCTGAAGGCCAATCCCGCCCTCGCCGAGGAGGGGGATAGAGCCGGACTACGCCTCGAAAAGGTTTGGAGCTATGACGGCGGGGGCTATGGTTCGGACTTCAAGCTGGAGCCGACACTCGCGATCACGCCAGAGCATGTTCTGGTGGCTGGCTTCATGCCCAAGGGGGATCGGCAGCATCAAGTAATCCGCGCGTTCGATATTGAAAGCGGTGAGCCCGGCGACGTCCTCAATCACCCTGATGTACGGCCTTTTGACGGATTTGGCGAAGCGATCGCAGCGAATGATCACTTTGTTGTCACCGTACTTCATCGTAAGCATTCACCAGAAGCTGGCGGCCAGTTGCTGGTCTACGACGCGAAGACCCTAAAGCTGCTGCGCCGCATAGAGAACCCGCGCGCCGAGGAATCTGCGTGGTTTGGGATCGCTGGCCTGGCCTTGGACGGTGAGCGCATTCTCGTGTCTGTTTCAACAACTAGGGACAGACGCGCCAGCGCTTGGGTGTTCAGCGCCGAAACCGGGGAGATATTGCTTACCATCGACGAGCCAAACGTGCCCGAGAATGGTCGCCGCCTGAGCTATTTTGGCCATACGATCGCGATGAACGAAACGCATATCGCCATCGCTTCAAATGGTCACTCGGGGCCGACCGCTCTCTATGCGCGCGGCGAGGTCTGGGTCTTCGATTCGAAAGATGGCTCTTTGCAATACAAGCTCGATCGGCCTAGCATCGGAAAAAGCATCCATGTTTGGTCGGTCACTCGTCCTATCGGATGGTCGGCTACATGTATCGAGTTTGGGCGAAACGGGTCCTTTGAATTGGCCCTCAGGGCGTGTGCACTCTTATGATCTGGACAGCGGCGAATTGTTATTCACGCTCGAGGACCGAGGTGCCCCAACAACGTCTGATGAAATCTTGAACGGAGTCAGTGGGGAAGGGTTTCCATCGGGCCTGATCGGTGAGCAAAATTTGCTGATTTCGGCCCTTCCCGACTGGCCGAATTCGTTGGCGGGACGGGGCGGGTTGGTCGTACTCAATGGCACCACGGGTGACCGCCTTTTGACCTATCACCACGAAGCCGGTCAGGAAAGCGCACGCTTTGGGCGCGCTCTTGCCGCCGGATACGGATCTGTCGCGGTGGCGGAAGAGGTCCGCACCGACAAAGGCTTGATCCAGCGCGTAACGCTCTACCGGTTGGTTATCCCTGACTAGACCCACGTGCCTCAACAATTCAAAGGCACTCGCTGAGGATAGCGGGCCTTTGACGAGGATCGGATCTTAGCGATGAAACGGACTTCGTATTCAATCCAGCAGTGTAGAGCTTGTTGAGAAGGACAGTTTTCTTCCTCAAAGAGGTGTGTCAGGTGTGTTGAGAAGGAGAGCACGCAATATGACCGAATACACCCAGATACTCGTCGACAAGGCCGATGGCATTGCGACCATCACGCTCAATCGTCCGGAAAAGATGAACGCCTACACCCGCACGATGGGGACGGAGATCATAGCGGCGATGGATGATATCGACGCAGACAACGCGGTGCGCGCGGTGATCTTCACAGGCAGCGGTGAAAAGGCATTTTGTGCAGGCGCGGACCTGACCCCGGAAAGCGGAGGGCAAGTGTTCTCTGATCCGAACGAAGTCGATGACCTGTCTGATGAACGTGTGCGCGATGGTGGCGGATTGCTGACGCTGCGGCTCTACGAGAGCAAAAAACCGCTGATCTCCGCCTGCAACGGCGTGGCGGTGGGCGTTGGCGCGACCATGCAATTGGCGATGGATATCCGGCTGGCTAGCGAAACCGCCCGCTATGGCTTCGTCTTTGCCCGGCGCGGGATCGTACCAGAGGCGGCCTCAAGCTGGTTTTTGCCGCGGATCGTCGGGATTAGCCAGGCGCTCGAATGGTGCTATTCGGGCCGGGTGTTTGATGCTGCTGAGGCGAAGTCGGGCGGGCTGGTGCGCTCTGTCCATGCGCCATCTGATCTGCTGCATGTTGCCCGCGACCTTGCGAGTGAGATCGCTGAAAATACCTCCGCCGTATCGGTCGCGATGACACGGGCGATGATGTACCGGCTCGCCAGCGCCGATCATCCGATGGAAGCGCATAAGATTGACAGCCGGGCAATTTACCGGCTGTCGCGCGGCAAGGATGCAAAAGAGGGGATCGCCAGCTTCCTTGAAAAACGCAAAGCCATGTATCCTGGCAAAGTCAGCGAAGACATGCCCGATTTCTATCCGTGGTGGGACGAAGTCACTTACGAATAGCGACTGCTCAACAGCCAAGCTTGCATTCGCGGCTGGTTTCATGGGAAACCAATGCTGTGAGTGATAAGGTTGCAGCGAACAAACGGAGCGCACAGGTGAGCCAAGCAGGGGGCGAACATAGGAGAGCGGGTACGGTGCAAACCGGCGCTCTCTCGACAATGCCGGGACAACTCGCGGACTTTCTCCCCTACCAGCTGTCAATTGCGTCCAATGCTGTCAGCAGCTTGATCGCTGAGCGCTATCGCAAACGCTTTGGCCTGAAGATTCTGGAATGGCGGGTGATGGCAGTGCTTGGCGATGCCAAGGATGGCACAGGGCGGCTCACACAAAGAGCCCTGACCGAGGCGACCTTGATGGATAAGGTTGCGGTTAACCGAGCTTGCAAAGTGCTTGAGGAACGCGGGCTTATCGCCCGGGCTCCCAATGCGCGCGATGGACGTTCGCACCTGCTGGAGCTGACCGAAGACGGGCGGGCCATTCACCGTGAAGTGATGCCGCTGGCGCAGGCGACCGAGAGCGAACTCTTTGCCGATTTCACAATTGATGAGCAGATGAAGTTTCGCGAGCTGCTGCACCGTATGCGCGAGCGCGCCGGATTGCTGGGCGAGGGTGGTGAAGCGGTCTGACGCGGACTCCAACCTCCCAATACAATTCGACCCCAAACAAAAAGGCCCGGCTGTGTAGCCGGGCCTTTCGTCTGTGCGCCGTTTGAGCTTGCTCCATGCCAAGCGGCGCGTTGAGTGATGTCGGACTTTATTCCTTAATCAGTGCATCCGAGATCGAGCAAGCTGCTGGACCAAGGATAACGATGAACAGCACCGGCAGAATGAACAAAATCAACGGTACGGTCATAATCGCGGGCAGACGGGCGGCCTTTTCCTCGGCGCGCATCATCCGCTCGTTACGGAACTCTGCTGACAGGACCCGCAGCGCGGATGCCAGCGGTGTACCATAACGCTCGGTCTGAACCATGGTTGTCACCACGCCTTTGACGGCGTCAAGATTGACCCGATAAGCCAGATTGTCGAACGCTTGTTTCCGCTCGTTCAGGAAGGACAGCTCAATCGCGGTGAGGGCAAATTCATCGCCCAGTTCCGGATAGGCGCGGCCCAATTCCTTGGCGACGCGGTTAAACGCGGCATCGACCGTAAGACCGGCTTCTGCGCAAATAACGAGCAGATCGAGCGCGTCTGGAAGGCCTCGCTGGATTTCCAGCGTCCGTTTGCTTGCCTTGTTGGACAAGAACAATTCTGGAGCTTTGTAGGCACCAAAGACTGCCACGGTGAGCGCACCTGCACGCTTGAACGCACCCCAGTCTGGGAAGAAATCGAGCAAGTATATTACGGTCGCTGCGATTGCCCCTATTACGATAGGCAAGATCGCTCGCAGCATGATGACGTAAACCGCGAGTTCTTTGTTGCGGTATCCTGCGTAAGCCAGCTTCTGCTGAATGTCTTGCAGTTGGCTATCCTGCAGGATCTTCATACTGTCAAGGCGCTCTTTGACCTTGTCAGTGCCTTCGGTCTTACGGACCAGGCTGGCGCGTTTTTTGGTATTGCCAGTGACAATACCAGCTTTGAGCTCGTCGCGGCGTTCTTCTAGCGCTTTAACACGCTTGGACATCGGATCTTTGATCGTCACAGCGGCATAAATCGCCATGATCACAGCAAAGGCAGCAAGGCCAGCCAGGATCGTACCGACGACAATAACGTCGAAACCAAGCAAAGTGGGGCCGGGTTGAGGATTAATCATAGTATCTCGTCCCTCACTTAGATTTCAAAGCTGACCATTTTGGCCATGATAAACACACCAATCGACATCCAAGTCAGGCCGCCCAGACCGGCAATGATAAGTCGATCCTCAGTAAAGAAGCCGCCAAGATAGCCTGGGTTGATCCACCAGATCATCGCAAAGACGATGAAAGGCAGCGAGCCAACGATGTAGGCAGAAGCTTTGGATTCAGAGCTCATCGCTTTGATTTTCAGCTTCATTTGCGAGCGTTTGCGCAAAACATCAGCCAGATTCGACAGTGTCTCTGCCAGGTTACCGCCGGTCTCGCGCTGAATGGCCAGCGTGATGCAGAAGAAGTTGAATTCCGGAATGCCAAGCCGATCAGCGGTCTCCTGGAGCGATTCCTCCATAGTGCGGCCGATGCGGATGCGTTCGGTGATGCCCTTGAACTCGATGCCCACTGGGCCTTCGACTTCTTGCGCAACAACGCCCAGAGTTTCGGTAACTGGCAAGCCAGAGCGTAGGCCCCGGACGAGCAACTCAATGCCGTCAGGAAATTTTGCGTTGAACATTGCAGTGCGCTTTTTGATCATAAAATTCACGGCCAAATGCGGAATGCCAGCACCAAGCAATAGGCCAACACCAAGCGAGAGCAAAAGTGCGCCGGATTTGATGTAAACCAATACTGCAAACACCAAGGCAAGGCCAAGGGTTGCATAGAGATATTGCGACAATGTCCAAGGCTTACCGGTGCGATCGAGCCGAATGGCCAGCGCTTCGGTGCGTGAGCTTGCGCCAGCGACCTTTTGAGCCTTTGGCTTGCGAGCCGCGATCGCTTTTTTCAGTTGCGCATCAACTTTGGCGTCGGTGCTTTGCGAATGGCGATACCTCAGGGCCTCAAGGCGTCGTTTCTGAGCCTTGCCCGAGTTTGAGCCAGTCGCGAGGACGTAGCCGCCAACGAGGACTGCAAAAATCACCGTAGTGATGAGCAGGATTTGCAAGATATCCATGCTTTCCCTTCCCGCCTTTCCTTGTTTAGGCGTGACCGATCAGCAAGCGAGGAGAGGAGCGCCGCGCCGATAATTGCCGCGAGCCGCCCCTCTAATGCTTGTTATTCAGCCGGTTCGGCCTCTGACTTGTCTTTCTTCGACAACAGCGACTTCAGATCAAACCCGCCCAAAAGCGACTTCTTCTCTTCTGTCAGTGCTTCCAAATCGTCTTCATCGGCGCCCATAATCCGCTCACCAATCTGCTTGATAACAGCAGTGGATTTGCTCGAGCGGTTGGCATCAACAAACACTTGGCCAAGCTTCGCAGCATTGGACGCGGCTTTGATGTCGTATGGAATTACGAAATCAATCTTGCGTTCAATTGATGCTTCAAAGTCAGCTTTGCTGATCTCAGCGGTGGCGTTTTGAACCTTGTTGGCAACGACCATCGGATGGGCGTGCGCAGCATTGGTTTTCAGCCAGGACAGAACGCGAATTGTGTCACGTGCAGATGCCAGGGTCAGCTCGCAGGTAACCAGAACGAGGTTAACCTCGCCCAGCAGATGCGGGAAGTTGATCAGCATATTGCGCGGCAAATCGATCACAGTCATTTCAAACGCTTGGCGGAATTCTTCCTCCAATTGTAAGAATGCCGCGCCATCAGTCATCAATGGCTGATTGATCGGTGCCTCAGCAGAGAGGATCGACAAATTATCGTTGGCGCGGATCATGGCGCGCTCAATGAAGAGCCCATCAATTCGGCTTGGATTGTCAATCGCGTCGGTCAGACCGCGACCTGGCTCCAGATCCAGCGCAAGTGCGCCGGTGCCGAAATGCACGTCAAGATCAAGCAGTGCGGTTGGCGCATTGTGTTCATCACTGAACAGCCAGGCCAGCGAAGTTGCCAGCGTTGACGCGCCAACGCCGCCGCGC
Source organism: Erythrobacter sp. SN6-5 (assembly GCF_057364945.1). Taxonomy (NCBI): domain Bacteria; kingdom Pseudomonadati; phylum Pseudomonadota; class Alphaproteobacteria; order Sphingomonadales; family Erythrobacteraceae; genus Erythrobacter; species Erythrobacter sp. SN6-5. The sequence goes on along the minus strand of NZ_CP200282.1, from coordinate 91,833 downwards.
GTTCCAACCACTGCGGTCGAAATATGGCGCTGCACTTGCTCCGCTTCGCCGGCTTTTGGCGAGGTGAAGACGTTGAGAGCCTGATTCAGCGAATCGTGGATTTGTTGAGCAGACAACGGCTTCAGCAGATAATCGTGAATGCCGCTGGCAAGCAGGTCACGGTAGAGACGTACGTCATTGACCTGGCCAATAGCGATCACGACAGTACCGGGTTCGCAGACCTCAGCCAGTGCGTTGATATCATTCAGCGGGTCGCCGCTTTCAGACAAATCAACGAGCAGGATGGCAGGGCTGGCGCTGACTGACAGCGATTGGATCGCATTGCGCAGTCCACCTTTGTTGCACTTCTCTGGCTGCCAGCCCATTTCGATGACCACTGGACGAAGGACGTCGAGTGCGTTGTCATCGCAGATATAGGCCGCAAATGGATCACGATTGCCGGGTAGTCCGGAATTCCAAGGCGCGTTCATGGATCAATTCCCTCCGGTTGAAGCTGCTGGCAGACCGCCCGCACCAGATGGTGCAGTGTTGCGGAACGTGTCGATGGCTTTGTTGCTTGTGGCGATGACGGTTTCGCCAGTGCCTTTGTTGCCTTCGAGTAGGTCCTCCGGATCAGCGATCATGGCAGCAAGATTGCTGTTGATTGCGCAGCCGTAATTTGGACTGGTAGCGTTGTTGTAATTCATATCCGATGTGGCTGACCAATCGGGGCAGCCTGGAACCGCTGCACTTGAACGGGTCACAACGATGCGGGCCTGGCCGGGGTTTAGGAAACCAGCCGTCGTTGGCGCTGTGTCGCTGATCAGCAGACCGTACCGACCTGCTAGATCGCTCACGGCAGTCTTTAGCGCAGGGTTGTTGGTTGGATCATCGATCGAAATGCGATCACCATAGGCCAGTTCCATAGTCTCGAACCAACCGTTGACACGTTGTTGTTCCGAGATTGGCAAACCCGAACGGTTGGTTTGCACATCAAGTGTGAAATTTGTTCGCTCGATCACCGGCTGCTTGGTGCTGTAGAGGCTCCGGTCGGTCGGCATACCGCCGCATCCAGCGAGCACCGTTCCAAGCGAGAGGGCAATGGCAATAGCGGGCAGCTTGGCCAGCTTACTGTGAGTTGCTTTGGGCATCATTCTTACCTTTCTCACTTCGATTAGAGGCTAAAGCCGGGAGCCGCGGCGTCAGCCTGACGGTCTTTTTTCCGGTCTTTTTTCTTGGCGCGGCGTTCGTCTTCGCGGCTAGAGCCGGGGACAATTGCAGCAGGATCAGCAGAACTTACCGATGGTTCCGGTGCATTCTCGTCGCCAGCAGCGGTTGGTCCAGGACGAACCGCACCGCTTTCGCTGGCGCTGTCTTGGTAACCGATCAGTTGCTGGATTTCGTTTGCCGCGCGGAAGCCGTCCGTTGGCAGCTTGATCTCATTCGCATTGACTGGTTTCACCAGATAAGGCGTGACGATGATCACCAGTTCAGTTTCGCCCTTACGATAAGCGCGCGACCGGAACAGGTTGCCGAGAATTGGAATGTCACCAACGCCTGGTGCTTTGTCGATCGAGTTCTGTGAGTTATTGCTCATCAGACCTGCGATCATGAAGCTTTGGCCAGAGCCAAGCTCGACAGTCGTTTCCGTCCGGCGGATTGTGAGAGCCGGAACCTGGAAGCCGTTGAGCGTGACCGCGCCTTGCGTAGAAAGCTCGGAAATCTCTGGGCGAACCCGCAGCGAAATTCGACCATTGGCCAGAACCGTTGGAGTGTAGGCAAGGCTAACGCCGAAATTGCGATACTCGATTGAGACCGAGCCGAGGCCCTCGCTGATTGGGATCGGGAATTCGCCGCCAGCCAAGAAGCTAGCCGTTTCACCCGAAAGCGCAGTGAGGTTTGGTTCGGACAAGGTCGTGATCAGGCCGATTTGTTCAGCAACATCAATCGCAGCCGTGACGTCCAGGCCAAAGAGCTGACCCAGAGCACCAAAGGTGGTGCCGCCAGCACTGTTAACAGCGGTGCCTGCAATGTCAGGAAGTGTTTCAAACAAGATAGCGCCTGTCACAGGATCGACAGCAACGGTGCCATCCGGGCGCAGGAGCGGTATCCGGCCGCCAACGAGAGCGGGCTGAGCTACACCATTACCTGCGGCCAATGGGCCCGCGAAGTTAACTTCGCCGTTGGTAAAGTTGCGGCCATTTCCTATGGCGCCGCGGAAACCGCCAGTTGAGGCGTCAAAAGTGGCCAAATTGCCGCCAATGTCGCGAGTGAGCGAGCGACTGACCTCTGCAAACGTCACCTTGAGATTGACCTGCAGCGGTGTCGCTGTCTTCAATCGGCTGATTACGTTTGCGCCTTCGCCAACAAAGGCTTGGACAAGGCGCTCTGCTTCAGCTGCGTCTTCCGGTGCTTTCACGGTACCGGTCAACAGAACTGTGTTGGTGCCCATGGTCGCAACGCCAATTTTGGCTTGCGGCATCGCAAGAGCCAGCATCTGATCGATGCTGCCAATGTTCGATCCAACACGAATGTTGGCGGACCAGATCACATTGCCGGACGCATTGCTGGCATAGATCGTTGTTTCACCGCCTGAGCGGCCAAAAACATACAGCTGACGCTGCGATTTGACCTGCACATCGGCGATTGCCTCGTTGGCAATGAAGACATCCGTCATCGCGCCAGGCACGGTGACCAATTGGCCGCTGCCGATTGACAGGACAACGTCCTGATCCGGGCTGTTCACTTGCTGAGCGGTGGCAATGTTTGCCGGAGCCGCAACAAGCGGAAGCGCGGCAATGCTGGCCAGCAGCATTTTTGCAGTAGACAGGCGTTTCATTTTATAGCCCCTTGATGGTTTCCATGTTGCCGTTTTGACGGCAACCAAACTTTTGATCTGGTTTGTCATGTTCTGTTCCCTCAGCGGATCAGCAATGCGCCTGCAGCAGGTGCAGTCTGACCGGCGTCACGCACATTTTGCGCTTGGCCTTGACGGAAGGAAGTGGTTGCACCGCGAACACCGCCAACTGGAACTTCGCTGGTTTGCTTGCCGCGAGTGACACGTACGGCTGGGCCGCGGTTCACAGGTGCACCGTTGATCTTCGCAGATACGCCCGGTGCGGCAGGAGTTACCCGCGCCTTCCCAGAATTCTGAGCAGGCACTGTCTTGCGTTGGAAGCGCGATACATCGCCGCCGGTCGAGAACGTGGTTCCCTTGTCGTTTGGACGGCTCATCGCTGAACGCAGGAGCTTTTCTTCTTCTTCAGGCGTTGCGCCTTCTGGAATTTTCACATCGCCAGAGGCAATTGCGCGCTCAAGTTCAGTTTGATTGTCTGCAATCGAACGTAGAACCAGGCTGAGCGTGCCGAGGGTTTGTGCAACAGCAACCTTCTCTGCGATCTTCGGTGTCACTTCGATGGTGACAGTACGGAACGCGCGAACGATGGTCTTGCTACCGTCTTCGGTTGTTGTTGTTTCGGTTGACTGGTCAGTTGCGAGCACGCGTAGATTGCGCAGTACAGTTTCCGCTGCCTTGAGCGCAGCGCCTTCACCTTTGACCGTTTGGGTCAGAACCAGGTCAACACGGTCGCCCGGGAAAACGAAGCCTGCAACACCGGTCTTGGCCGACACTGGCACTGTAACGGCGCGCATGCCTGGGCCAAGCGCCGCAGCGAGGAAGCCGCGATCGCCAGGGCTGACAAGCGAGCCTTGAGTCACAGGTTCGCCAGCGGTGACTGGGTGACGTACCACAGTGCCAAGCAATTGCGTGATGTCTGATTCGCCATCAATAAAGTAGGCATCCTGCACCAGCTCTTCCGGCCATTGCTGATAGCTCAGCGCATCGGCGGTGATGATGGTGCCGGTTGGAAGCGCGCGCTGCGCAACCAAGACCTTTGGACCGACTGGCACAGCAGCAGCCTCAACTTCCGGGGCGGCGGCCCCTGCGAACATGCTGCGTGCAGCAAAGGCAGTGCCGACCGCGATGATCAGCGCTCCGATGAGCAAAACAAGCTTCTTCCTGTCCATGGCTTTATAGCCCCCTTGTAATGGCCCAGATGAATTCACGGGCGGGTAGATTTGCGCCTTCTAAGCGCGGATTGGTTAAAATCGGGTTCACCCCAAATTCGCAGCCATTGCCGCGCTGGAGAAAATCTTCGGATAAATGACCCACAGGCCGCTAGGCCGCGATGGCCACGCCGTATGGAATTGCGATGCGTTCTTTTTGCTGACGCATGAAATGATAAGCAGCCATCACAATGGTCAGCACGCCGCCAGCCAGCGCCATGATGATCAGCAATTGCATGAAGGCGCCGGGTTCGATCCACAGCGCAAGTGCAGCCAACAGCTTCACATCGCCGCCGCCCATCATCTTGAGCGCGAACAAAAGAGCCATGGCAAAAAAGGTTATGAGTGCGACGCCGACCTGCAGGGCGACACTGGTCGGACTAAAAATGCTCGGCCCTTCCGGAAGCAGAGACATGCCACTGGCCCACCAAAAAACCGGTGCGCCAACGACAATCGCTAGGTTCAACCAATTGGCGATTCTGCGGCTACGAATGTCCGTAAAGGCTGCAAACAACAGCGCAATTGCCAAGGCAATCAGCAGTCCGTATTGGATAGTCTCACTAAACATTTGGCCCCCAAAGGTTGACGGCCAGCTCGTCTGGTCGGTCCTTCTAAGGGTGTTGCTACAGATTATGACTTACCAAATAGTAACCAACCCCGAAGGGATGAAATTAGTGACGTCTGCAATGCCCTCTTGGCGCGCCGATCGAGAGGCGTTGTAATTATGGATCGCCGGGCAATTCCCGCTGCTGCCAGCGAGAGCATTTGGCATGCGCAAGATGGCCATGAATTGCGCCGGATTGATTGGCAGATCTCCACAACTGGCGATGAAAGTCCGCGCGGCTCCATCCTGTTTTTGCCAGGCCGAGGCGACAATTACGAAAAATATCTCGAAAGCCTGGATGAATGGCACCGCGATGGCTGGCGCGTAACAGCGGCGGATTGGCGCGGGCAGGCGGGCTCTGGCCAGCTCGGTGATGACGAGGTTACCGGACACATTGATGATTTCGCGACCTGGGTGGATGATCTTGCGCATTTCTGGTCGGATTGGATCGCTGAGACGCCAGGACCGCATGTATTGGCCGGACATTCGATGGGCGGGCATCTCGTTATGCGTGCACTGATTGAACGTCGCGTCCAGCCCAAGGCGGTGGTGTTAAGCGCGCCCATGCTCGGCATGGCGGGGCCGCCGCTGCCACTGGCGGTGCTCCACGGGGCGGCAAAGCTGATGAATGTCGTCGGCGAACCAACCCGGCAAGCGTGGAAATGGAGCGAGAAGCCCGGCGAGATGCCCGCGCGCCGTCGCACTTTGTTGACCCATGATGATGAGCGCTATGACGATGAGCTGTGGTGGCGGGAGCACCGCCCAGAGTTGGTCATGGGGCCGGGCAGTTGGGGCTGGGTGGAACGCGCCTATGCCTCGACCAGAGTGCTGGAAGCACCCGGCGCAATGGAATCGGTCGATGTGCCGGTGCTCATTCTCTCGACCTCAGAAGATAAGCTGGTGAGCCATGCCGATTGCGTGCGTGCGGTAGAGCGCCTTCCCAAGGGAGAGCTGTGCGCCTTTGGCGAAGAAGCTCGCCATGAGATACTGCGCGAGGTTGATGCGGTGCGAGACCGAGCAATGGACGCAATCACCGAGTTTCTTGATCAGGTCGCGCCTAAACCTGCAAGCTGATGCCCGATGGAATCTATGACTTTGCGGTTGTCGGAGCCGGAATAGCGGGCGCTAGTCTTGCGGCTGAACTGTCCGCTCATGCCAAAGTGTTGGTTCTGGAGGCAGAGGATGCGCCCGGATACCACTCAACTGGGCGATCTGCGGCCTTCTGGGATGAGTGTTATGGTGGGCCAGGCGTGGTGCCGCTCACTCTCGCGTCAGGGCGATATTTGCGTGATGGCGGGTTTCTGAAACCGCGCGGCGCAGTGCATTTGGCGCGGGATGAAGATCTCGGTGCCCTTACCGATTTTGAGCGGACCTTTGCGGACACTGGCGTCACTATAGAGCGGCTCTCGCTCGCGGAGATTGCCGCCAAAGTTCCGCATGTTCGAGGTGAATGGCGTCATGCAGTGTGGGAGCCGGCCTGCGCGGACATCGATGTGGCGGGCCTGCACCAACATTACCTCAAGATCATGCGCCAGCGCAGCGTCGACCTTGTCTGCCGCGCGCGTGTAGCAAAACTAAAACGCTATCCCGACACCGGCCTATGGGCGGTCACGCTCGAATCCGGCGAAACTTATGGGGCCGAAAGAGTCGTGAACGCAGCAGGAGCATGGGCCGATGCGCTTGCAGTCACCGGAGGTGTCAAACCGCTAGGGATTGCGCCCATGCGCCGCACGGTCGTGCAATTGCGGGTAGCACCTGAAGCTACGGACGATCTACCACTGGTGCTCGACATTAATGGCGGGTTCTACTTCAAGCCGGACAATGGGAGATTGTGGCTGAGTCCGCATGACGAAATTCCCAGTGAGCCGTGCGATGCCGCGCCGGAAGAACTGGATGTCGCCCGCGCGATCGAGCGCTTTGAAACGGTCGTCGACTGGAAGATCGAGCATGTTGAGCGGCGCTGGGCCGGTTTGCGCAGCTTCGTGCCGGACCGTCTGCCTGTATATGGCTATGATACAGATGCCCCCGGCTTCTATTGGTTCGCAGGTCAAGGCGGCTTTGGTATTCAAACCGCGCCCGCGGCGGCGCGGTTGGCGGCACAAGAGCTTTTGGGGCTGAGCGTGGATGCAATGACCAACGGGATTGAGCGCGCGCGCTACGCGCCGCAACGTTTTGTTACAACCGATGCCTAGCCAACCTTGTTTTGATCTGTAAGCTCTCGAATCGCGGACGAATTCAAAACTACAGGAGACAATCTGATGTCGCATAAATTTGAAATCTACAAAGACAAAGCAGGCGAATTTCGTGTGCGCTTTAGCTACAATTCAGAAGTGATGTTCTCCACCCAAGGTTATTCTAGCAAGTCGAGCGCGCAAAATGCGATCGATTCGATCAAGAAGAATGGCCCTGGCGCGCCGACCGAAGACAACACCTAGGTCGCATTGGCGGCTGGCGCATTGCCGCCGCTGCTGTTGCACAATACTGATATGAGGGCGGCGTACCTGAATGGTGCGCCGCCTTTTGTTTGATCTCAGTAGATTGCGGTCACTAGGCGCGCATCAAATCGCGCAAGCACGCTTTAGGCGTTTTCGCTCTCTTCTTCGTCGCTGGCGGATGCCGCGCGGTTTGCTTGATCGCTGGCGAGCTTGTCGACACGCTCGTTTTCTGGGTGGCCGCTGTGCCCTTTGACCCAGTGCCATTCAACCTGATGCTTGGCCGAGACGTCGATTAGCTCATGCCACAAATCGGCATTGCGAACGGGTTTCTTACTGGCGTTGATCCAGCCGCGCTTTTGCCAGCCGGCAACCCATTTGGTCATCCCGTCGAGCACGTATTTGCTGTCCGAATAGAGATCGACAGAGCATGGCTCGATCAGAGCGGAAAGACCCCTGATGGCCGCCATCAACTCCATACGGTTGTTAGTGGTGTCGCGTTCTCCGCCCGACAATTCCTTCTCATGCTTGCCTAAGCGCAGCAGCACGCCCCAGCCGCCCGGGCCGGGATTGCCTTTACAGGCGCCGTCAGTGAAAATCTCGACGTGTTTCATAGCATCCACCATTGCCCGAATAGTTAGCTTACGCAAATATACCTAGGCCCACTTCGTCGTAAAAGTGCCATCGTGAGACGAATTGCAATGGGTTCTTGCGTGTGACCAATGCGTCATCCGGCGTATCGAGCCAATCCTCTGCGCGGCTTGCGACAAATCGCAGGCAGGCTCCCTTGGCGATTTCTGGCAGCAGCTCACGCTCAGCGATCTCTAGCGGGCGAACCGCCTCGTATCCTTCGATCAGCGCGCTTCCGAGATCGGCATTGTAGCGCTTGCCAGAAGGGTCAAAGCACCACGCAGCATGGGTGGTCGCAAGGTCTAAGGCCATGGTGCCTCGGCAAGCGAAATAGAAATCAATCATGCCCGAAACTTGATTGCCCAGCATCAGGACATTGTCCGGGAACAGATCGGCGTGAATGTTGGACATGGGAAGGGCGGATAAATCGAGCGCAGCTGCGGCCTTGGCTGGGCCTAGCACTGCGGGAAGTGCCTGGTCGATGCTGGCAAGGCCCGCCTCTCCGCATTTCTCCAGCACTGCAAGGTTATCGGCAAAGCCCATGGTATTGGCGCGGGTTAGCTCAAAATTAGCCGAGGCGAGATGCATTTGCGCTAGCGCGCCGCCCACTGCCCGCGCCTGAGCGACAGTTGGCTGAGTTGGTGAAACACCTGGAAGAAATTCGATCAGCGCGATCGCTTTGCCATCCAGCATCCGAAACGCGGCGCCGTCACGGTCATGGATGGTGCGCGGCACGGGGCAGCCGCCAGCTGACAGGTGATCGAGTAGGCCTAGGAAATAGGGCAGATCACTGAGCTCAATCCGGCGCTCATACATGGTCAGGATGAAACGTGTGGGTGAACCGCCTGCGCCATTGCCCGTCGTTTCGATCAGCCAGTTTGAGTTCGAGACGCCCTCGGCGATACCCTTGGCCGAGACGAGATCGCCAACATCGTAATGCGCGATCAGCTGTGCCAATTCCTCAGCGCCAAGGTGGGTGTAGACCGCCATTCGTCTGCGAGCTTCGCTGCCTTAGTCGGTCAATTCGCGCGGCAGCTTGAAGACCATCTTCTCTTCCGCTGCCGTGATTGTCTGTTCGTTGACCGGGCGCAGTTCCGTGATCTTGGCGACCACTTCGCGCACCAAGATTTCTGGTGCGGAGGCTCCGGCGGTCACGCCGAGCGTTTCCACTCCGTCGAGCCAAGCAGGTTCAATCTCATTGCTGCGCTGGATTAATTTGCCAGGCGTGCCCAGCCGCTCTGCCACTTCGACGAGTCGCAGCGAATTTGAGGAATTTGGCGCACCAATCACCAACAACAGGTCGCATTGCCCTGCGATTTGTTTGACGGCGGCCTGGCGGTTGGAGGTCGCATAGCAAATGTCCTCCGCCTTTGGGCCGCGAATATTGGGATAGCGCAATTCGAGTGCCGCGATCACTTCTGCAGTATCATCGACAGACAGAGTGGTCTGCGTCAGGTAAGCAAGCTCATCATTGGTTTCAAACGGTAGTTTGTCGACGTCTTCAACAGTCTCGACCAAGGTCATCTGGCCTTCGTCAACCTGACCCATCGTCCCGATCACCTCAGGGTGGCCCGCATGACCGACAAAGATGATGTGCCGGTCTTTCTCTAACTGACGCTCAGCCTGCCGGTGAACTTTGGAGACCAGCGGGCAGGTTGCATCGACATAGATCATATTGCGCCGCTGCGCCTCAGCCGGAACTGATTTCGGTACACCATGCGCGCTGAACACTACCGGGGCATCGTCGGGCACCTCGTCCAATTCCTCAACAAAGATCGCACCTTGCGCCTTCAGCGAGTTCACGACGTATTTGTTGTGGACGATTTCATGGCGCACATAGACCGGCGCGCCGTAGCGCTCGATCGATCTTTCGACGATCTCGATCGCCCGGTCTACGCCAGCGCAAAAGCCGCGCGGGGCCGCGATCAGCAGGGTTAGCGGGGTTTGGTCAGCTTGTCCGCCGCCTGGGGCAGACGACCCGCCATTATCGGAATTGGGAAAGGGAGCATTCATATCGCCCCCTCTAGCGCTTTGCGACGTCCGCCGCTAGGGCGTGATACTTCAGTTTTTGTGGTGCGCCGCTACTAGATGCGTGCGCATTGGATCGATTAATCGAGGACGACCCAGTTGATGACGTTTCGCAAGCCGATTTTGCCTGCTCTAGCTCTTGTTGCTGCCCTTGCTGGCTGTGCCCGCGAAGGCGAGTTGGTGGTTGATCAAGGGGTCGGTATCACCGCCGTCCTGACATCTTGCCCATCGGTCGGCATTCCTGACTATACCGGCGATATCACTGCGTTTCGTGCGGCTGGCGATCAGACGGCGGCCAATCTGGATATGACCGCGACGATCACGAATCTGCGCCACACCTGTGATGAGGGCGGCGAGAAGGTCTACAGCCAAGCGAGTTTTGACGTCCTGGCCCGCCGCACCGACGTTCGCGGCGCACGCACCGTCACGGTACCTTACTTCGTTACTGTTCTGCAGGGCGGCAGCGCAGTTGTTTCAAAACGCATTGGCGAAGTGACGATCAATTTCGCTGATGGCCAGGAGCGCGCGCAGGCCAGCGGAACCGCTGCTTCTTACATCAACCGTGCAGATGCGACCTTGCCCGCCGATATCCGTGAGCGGATCACACGCAAGCGACGACCTGGCGATGTCGATGCCGCGCTTGATCCGTTGTCTGCACCAGAGGTCCGCGCGGCGATCCAGCGAACCAGTTTTGAAATGCTGGTCGGCTTTCAACTGACTGAGCAGCAGCTGGCCTATAACGCCACGCGTTAAGTCGTTCTGCACACCATCCGGTGTGCGATTTCCTCGCTCATGCGACCAAAGGTCGCGTCGCTGCGGGCGGCCGGTCGGCCTTGCGGTCGCTCTGCGACCGTTGCTCGGACCGCGATCCTCTTGCGCAAGCAGAAAATTAAGGTAGCGCGTGCTTCCTATGACTGATCAACCAACACTCTACGCCGCCTTTGCGGCCAAGACCCACAGCGCGCTTCAGGCTTTGGAAGCGGAAGGCGTGCTGCCTGAGGGTACCAATTTCGCCAATGTTACGCTGGAGCCGCCGCGAGATCCAAGCCATGGTGATCTGGCAACCAATGCCGCCATGGTGCTGGCAAAGCAGGCGAAGACCAATCCGCGCGCGTTGGCTGAGAAAATCGCGGCGAAGCTTGAGGCGGACCCGCAAATCACCAATGCAGAGATCGCCGGACCGGGTTTCATCAACCTGCGGCTCGATCCCGCTGCGTGGCTGGCTGAGCTAGCTGCAATAGCTGCGAAGGCCGACGCCTATGGCCGCTCTGAGATGGGCGCGGGCACCACGGTGAACGTCGAATATGTCTCTGCGAACCCGACCGGGCCAATGCATATGGGCCATTGCCGGGGCGCAGTGGTAGGCGATGCGCTAGCCAGCCTGCTCGAATTTGCCTAGCCATTCGGTGGTGCGCGAATATTACATCAATGACGCGGGCGGTCAGGTCGACGTGCTCGCTCGCTCCGCGCATCTGCGTTACCGCGAGGCGCTGGGCGAGGATATTGGCGCGATCCCAGAAGGGCTCTATCCCGGAGACTACTTGAAACCGCTCGGCGCGGCGCTCGCGAAAGAACACGGCGATGCCTACGCGAACGCGGATGAAAGCGAATGGCTCGCGCTGTTTCGCGAGCAATCCGTCGATGCGATGATGGAGCTGATCAAGGCTGATCTGGCTGTGCTGGGCATTCATCACAATGTCTTTGCCTCAGAGGCTCAGTTGCACCGCGAGGGGAAACCCGATTCCGCCGAGGCGTGGCTGCGCGAGCATGATCTGGTTTATGACGGCGTGCTTGAAGCGCCTAAAGGCAAGGCCCCGCCTGAGGACTGGGAGCCGGTTGAGTTGCCGCTGTTCCGCTCGACCAAATTTGGCGATGATCAGGACCGACCGATTAAGAAATCTTCCGGTTCCTGGACCTATTTCGGTGCCGATCTCGCCTATCATATGCAAAAGGCGCAAAACGCCGATGCGATGATCAATATCTGGGGCGCGGATCACGTCGGCACAGTTAAGCGGATCAAAGCCGCGGTTGCGGCGCTGGGCGAAGGGCAGGGCAGCCCAACCCCGTTCGACGTCAAGCTGGTGCAAATGGTTCAGCTGCTGCGCGGCGGTGAGCCGGTGAAGATGTCGAAACGCTCTGGCACCTTTGTCACGCTCGCCGATGTGGCCAGCGAAGTGGGCAAGGATGTGGTGCGTTTCACCATGCTGACCCGTAAACCTGAGGCGCAGATGGAGTTTGATTTCGCCAAGGTGGTCGAGGCGAGCAAGGACAATCCGGTCTTCTATGTCCAATATGCGCATGCGCGGATCCGTTCGACCCTGCGCAAGGCAGCCGAGGCTGGTCTGGCCCCATCGGACAAGAATTTAGCGCAATTGGGCGATGAAGAGCTGGCTCTGATCCGTTTTGCCGCGCAATTCCCGCGTGAGATCGAGGCCGCCGCAAAGGCGCGCGAGCCCCATAGGATCGCCTTTTATCTTTATGATTTGGCCTCAGAGCTTCACACTTTCTGGAACCTCGGCAATGATTCGCCGCAAAAGCGCTTCATCTTGGAACAAGATGCTGGTTTAACGGGTACACGGCTTTTCCTTGCTGACGCAATCGGGCAAGTGATCCGTAATGGTCTCGGCGTGCTCGGCGTTGAGGCGGTGGAATCTATGTGAGGGCCGAGAGGCTTTTAATGGAAGGGGCCGCGGGCGGTGATGTCTGCGGGCGACAATTATGAGCGATGCAGCCGAACTTGACTTGTCAGAAGAAGAAAGCCTGCCGTGGCTGGAATCCGACGAAGAAGATGATGATGGCGGGGTAGATGCCGCCCGGATTATTGGCTTTGCCGCGATCCTGCTGGTCGTGTTGGCCGGTGTGATCGGCGCGGTGTGGTTCGTCACCAACAAAACCGGCGATCAGGAATTGGTCGCCGATGGAAGCACGATCGTGGCGCCAGAGGGCCCTTATAAAGAGCGTCCGGATGATCCCGGTGGCAAAGAATTTGCAGGTACCGGCAATGTCGCCCCGGCCGTTGGCGAAGGCCAGAGCCGTGACGGCGTAGTCGCCGAAGCGGGTGAAGGCGCCGGTTCAGGCGCTGAAAATGGTGCAGGCGCGGGCGGCTCTGATGCGGCCGGCACTGCATCGGGCAGCGGCTCCGGCGCCAATTCGGGCAGCACCGGCCCTGCCATCGCGACCCGCAGCACCGAGGATAAGCCCGCCGCAAGCAGCGCCGTTGGCGTGCAAGTTGGCGCCTATGGCACCCGCGCTAAGGCCGAGGCTGGCTGGGTCACGCTGACGCGTCAGACCAGCGTGCTCAGCGGTGTGCGTCACCGCGTCCAAAAGGGCGAGGCGGACATCGGTACGGTCTACCGTTTGCAGGCGGTGGCGGGCAATCTTGCCGCTGCGCAAAAGCTCTGTAGCGATCTCAAGGCGGATGGCGTTGCCTGCCAGGTGAAGCGTTGAGGCGACAAGTCCAGCCACTTTTCCCCACGGATCAGGGTTACCACGCTTGATTGAACCGGGCGCGCCTGCAAGGTTTCGCCAATGACACCGGCCATCTTTGGACTTTCTGGCCCCGCGCTAACCGAGGAGGAACGCGCCTTCTTTAAGGAGGCCGATCCGGCGGGCTACATCCTGTTTGGCCGAAATTGCGACAATGCAGAGCAGCTGCGCGCGTTGACGGATGATCTGCGCAGTCTGCATGGCCGTGACCGCTTGCTGGTCTCTATCGATCAAGAGGGCGGCCGGGTTGCTCGGCTGCGTCCACCGCAATGGGCGCATTATCCCGCAGGCGAGGCGTTCGACCGGCTCTATCAAATTGCACCTGCCAGCGCGATCGAAGCCGCTCGGGCAAATGCCCATGCGATGGCGCTGGAACTGTCGGCGATGGGCATTACGGTCACCTATCACCCACCGCTCGATGTTCGCCAACCGGGAACAACCGATGCGATCGGAGACCGCGCTTTGGGCAGTGACCCCGTGCAGGTTGCCGCTTTGGGACGTGCGACCCTTGATGGCCTGACTACTGGCGGAGTTGCTGGTTGTATCAAGCATATGCCAGGTCACGGCCGAGCCACAGTGGATTCGCACAAGGAAATGCCGCGAGTGGATGCCAGCGCAGAGGAATTGGAGAGCGATATTGCTCCATTTCGGACGCTTAATTCTGTTCCGATGGGGATGACGGCGCACCTCCTATTCCCGGTCTGGGATGCAGACAATCCGGCTACGTTGTCCTCCAAAGTGATTGCCGAGATCATTCGTGGGGCTATTGGCTTTGACGGCCTGCTGCTGACCGATGATATAGATATGGAAGCGCTGGAGGGCACGATCCCAGAGCGCTCGGCCAAGGCGCATGCTGCGGGCTGCGACATTATCCTCAATTGCTGGGGCAAGATGGATGATATGCGCGGTATAGCTGAGGTTCTGCCTGCCATGTCTGAAGCGACGGCGGTGCGGCTCCATCGCGCGCTGGAAAGCACTCAGCTGCGTGATGACTTGGGCGAGGCGTCCGACCTGCTCGCAAAACGCGATGCTCTGCTGAACATTGCGGAGGCGGCGGCATGAGCGCTGATGGCTTCATGCTAGAGGGCGGCAGCGGCGAAAAGCCGGAGCCAGGCAGCGTGAACAGCGCTGGCGAAGCGCATTGGGGCGATCCCGATGGCGCGGCGTCAGAAAAGAGCGAGCGTGAGAAGGCGCTCTATCTAGAGCTTGATGGTTGGGAAGGGCCGCTCGATCTTTTGCTGGACCTTGCGCGCCAGGCAAAAAGTCGACCTTCGGCAAATCTCGATCCTCGCGCTGGTCGATCAATACCTCACCTATGTTGAGGAGGCGGAGGCCATGCGGCTTGAGCTGGCCGCCGATTATCTCGTGATGGCGGCGTGGCTGGCGTATCTCAAATCCGCGCTGCTGTTGCCCAAGGATGAGCAGGAAGACCCAAGTCCAGAAGAGCTGGCGATGCGTCTGCAATTGCGGCTCCAGCGTTTGGGCGCGATGCGCGAGGCCGCAGCCCGTCTGATGGGGCGCGACCGGATTGGACGCGACATCTTCACGCGCGGCGCACCAGAGGGTTTGCGGATCGATCGCAAGACGCAGTGGAAGTGCGATAGTTTCTCACTGATCCAGGCTTACGGACAAGTGAAGGCGCGCACCGCGCCGCGTATCTATCACGTCTCTGATCGCCCGGTTATGACGCTCGACAGCGCGCTGGAGCGGGTCTCTTCCATGCTGGGCGTCACGCTTGATTGGATGGAGATTCGTGACTTCCTGCCGCCGCATGCAGAGCCGAAACTGCGCAAGTCTGCGCTCGCCTCCAGCTTCGTCGCTGCGCTTGAGCTAGCGAGGCTGGGCCGGGCAGAGCTGTCTCAGGAAGAGGCCTACGGCGCGCTGCGCATTCGCCGCCTGCGAGAGAAAGTGAGCGCGCAGTGATCGAAGGGCCGAGCGAGATCGCGCGCAGCCTAGAGGCGACTTTGTTTGCCTCTGAAGAGCCAATGAGCATTGAGGCATTGGGCACGCATCTGGGCGGGATCAGCCATTCCGATGTGCGCGATGGACTAAAAGAACTGAGCGAGTTTTACGAAAAACGCGGCGTCCATCTGGTGGAGCGCGGCAAACGCTGGCATTTTGAAACCGCACCGGACCTTGCGCATTTGCTGCGTAGAGAGCGTGAGCAAGTGCGCCGTTTGAGCCGCGCCGCGACCGAAGTGCTTGCCATTATCGCCTATCATGAGCCGGTTAGCCGAGCTGACATCGAATCCATTCGCGGGGTTCAGACCGCCAAGGGCACGCTCGATGTGCTGATGGAGGCGGGTTGGATCAGGCTGGCTGGCCGCCGCGATGTGCCGGGCCGCCCGGTTATTTATGCGACAACGCCGGAATTTCTCGATCACTTTGGGCTAAGCTCGCGCCGCGACTTGCCGGGCATTGACGAGCTGAAGGCGGCTGGCCTGCTCGACCCGGTTGATGATGCGCTGGAAGAGGCGATGAGCCCGGACACTGGCGATACAGACGAGGCGGAAGTATCGGGCAGCGATGCCGTGTCTGAGGAGCAAGACGAGGCAGATGCAGAGACCTCAAACGCTGTTGAAACTTCAGAAAACTCCGGCTCGGCTGATGCTGATACCAACTCTCCGCCGCATGCATTGGATTAGCGACTGGCGCCGCGCCGTCATCGCGCCTATATTGGCGTTCTAGGTTAAGCAGAGAAAGTCATTCCCCCATGGGTTTTAGTGTCTGGCAAATCGCCATCGTCGCCGTCGTGGTCCTCATCCTGTTTGGGCGAGGCCGCATTTCAGAAATGATGGGCGACTTCGGCAAAGGCATCTCCAGCTTTAAAAAGGGCATGAGCGAGGACGTCGACGCCCCTGCGGCCAAGCCATCGGAGCTAGCCGGGCAAATTGAACCGCCTGCGGACAAGAGCGCGGCGACGAGCGAGACCGCATCTGCAGAGCAGAAAGACGCGTCCAAGTAACCTCTGAACAGAGAGCGGCATTGCGCCGGACCAGCTAAATATGTTCGATTTAGGCGCCGCAGAATTGCTGGTCATCGTGATTGTCGCGGTGATCGTAATCGGGCCAAAGGATTTGCCTTTGGCTATGCGTACGGCTGGCCGCTGGATTGGCAAGGTCCGCAAGGTTTCCTCGCATTTTCGCACAGGCATTGATGCGATGGTGCGCGAAGCCGATCTGGAGGACATGGAAAAGAAGTGGCAGGCGCAGAACGAAGAGATCATGAAGCGCCAGTCTGGCTCGGCAGAAGCCGCCGTTGGTGAGCCGGTGATGACTGGCCCTCCGCCTGTTGCGCCCAAAGCCCAGGCGCCCGAAGTGGCGACGTCCGTAGCGCCCGAACCTGCCACGGCTGAAGCAAAGGCGACCACGAAACCTAAGGCAAGCGCGAGCAGTCAGTCAGCGGCCAAGGCGGCAAAGAAAGCGGATGGTGCCGCCGAAGCTGAGGCGAAAGAACCGGAGCTGCCGCTTGCTGCGCGCCCGAAACCCAAAGCTAAGAAGGCCGCAAAGAAGCCTGAAGTCGCTTCGAAAAGCACATCTAAGGCCAAGCCAAAACCTTCGTCGAAGAGCAAGGGCTAGAGATCGGCAATGGCTCTGGGCATAAGAGATATCGACGAGACGCAGGCACCGTTGCTTGATCATTTGATCGAACTGCGCAGCCGCCTGGTGCGCTCGGTCATTGCGCTGACACTGGCGTTTTGCGTTTGCTTATATTTCGCAGACGAGATTTTGGGCTTCTTGATTCAGCCTCTGAAAGACGCTTTTCCTGAAGGCGAGGGCCAGCTGATTTTTACCAAACTTTATGAAGTGTTCTTCGTAGAGTTGAAGGTCGCTCTATTCGCCGGGTTCTTCATCAGCTTCCCGGTGATTGCGAACCAATTGTGGGCCTTCATCGCGCCGGGTCTCTACGCGAAAGAAAAGAAGGCGTTTCTGCCGTTTCTACTGGCAACGCCGGTGCTGTTCTTAGCAGGAGGTTCGCTGGCGTACTTTATTGTTATGCCAACGGCGTTTCGGTGGTTTCTGACCTTTGAGGGCGAAGCTGGCGGTCTCAATATTGAGGCTCTACCCGCTGCTGGTGACTATCTCAGTCTGGTGATGCAGTTCATTCTCGCCTTTGGGATGAGCTTTCTGCTGCCGGTCTTGCTGCTGCTGTTGAACCGGGCAGGCATCGTCACGCGGGCGCAATTCGTTGCCGCTCGCCGCTATGTGATTGTCGGCGTTGTGGCGCTTGCTGCAGTGGTGACGCCCCCTGATCCCGGTTCACAGGTGATCCTGGCGGTGCCTCTGTTGTTGCTGTTCGAAGGATCGCTTGTGCTGATGCGCTTGCAAGAGCGCGGGCGTGGCAATGATGAAAGTGCCGAGGGCGAAGATGCGGATGCGTCGGACGAAGGAAGCATTGTGGAGGGCGGAGACGTGTCTGCCGCTGCTTTAGGGGGAGATGACGATGAGGCTGTTGGTCGTAGCGATTTGGGCGAGGTCTAGAGCTTTCGCTTAAGCTTAGCGCTTTGCCACCAACGCTGGCAAGTCTTGGTTCTTTGGCTAGCACATCAATAGCGGACGCGAATTTGATCTAGGCGTAATCCGACCGAGGGCTGTAAGTGAGATAGTTTTCGCGCCCTATGAAGGTCAGTGGAAGAATAGCTGCAACGCATTGGTGCTATCGTTCCAAGCATGTTGGCAGATTTGCTGGCGAGCATGCCTTAACATCCGATCCTTCAAAGCATCAATTACACTAAGGGCCTAAACCTGTGCTGAGCGTGCGGCCATCGCCCCACCGATTGATCTCCCAAAAGGTCAAAAAACGGGGTCCCGAAGGACCCCGTAATTCTTCTTGATAGTGTTTCGCGTCTTAGGCGCTGACGGGATCGTCGTCGCCGTCTGCAGCGATCACGATGCCCGCAATGACAGCTGCTGCTGCCAGAATTGCAATAATGATGCCCGAGCCGCCTTCGAGTTCGCTTTCGCCTTCGACTGGAGCAGCCGAACGGTCAAATGCGGCTTCTGCGATAGCCGGGGTTGCTGCGAGCGAAACTGCTGCTGTTGCAGCGGCAAGCGTACGGAATTTCATCAATATTCTCCTGATTGATTTTCTTGAATTCGGAATTCGTTGGTTAATTAGGCGATCAATTTCTTCATGGCAACCCTAATCTGCAATGTAGTGCAGCCAAAATGGTCTTTAAAATCCTTTTCTATCAGAGGTGTAGCGAAACAGTCTGCGACATGATGCATTTTTGACGCACTTTCGAGTGCGAAAAATGCTGCAACTGCTCACTATGCCCCTCTTCAAATAGCACGCGAGCACCGAATCGGTTCTCACTCCTCGTAGCTCAACTCGAACATACCCAGGACCACTTAATACTTTATCCAGAGCAGGGTATCCGTGTGCTTCGAACAATTCACTTTGTGATCAATCAGACAATGGCCCTGTGATGCGCCACGTGCAACCGCGCAGAGGCCGCGTGGGCTTAGCGCGCGACGACTTGCTCGCCGCCAACCCATACTTCGCTGATTTGGGTTGCGCGGATGCCTTCGGGTGAGGCCAGCATCGGATCACGGTCGACCAACAAGAAGTCGGCACGCTCGCCGGGTATCAAGCGTCCAAAGCGCCCATCGGCAAATCCGGCAAAGGCGGCATCCGCGGTAAAAGCTCGTAGAGCTTGCTCTCGGCTCACCGTTTCCTGCGCACGCCATCCCCCAAAGGGCTGACCATCCGCATCCGTGCGGCTGATTGCGACAGCAAGGCCGGCGAAGGCATCAGCAGGTTCCACCGGAGCGTCAGATCCAAAGGCCAGGCGCCCTCCAACATTCAGCACGCTGCGCCAGGCATAGGCACCGCCGAGACGGTCGGGCCCAAGCCGTGCCTCTGCCATTAGGCGGTCAGAGGTTTGGTGTAGAGGTTGCATTGAGGCGATGATCCCGAACTTGCCAAAGGTTGGCAGGTCAGCTGGATCGGCAATCTGGGCATGTTCGATCCGCCAGCGGCGATCGCCAGTGTAGCTTGAGTTGAGCTCCTCAATCGCAGCCAGCACATCGGAGTTTGCCGCATCACCAATCGCATGGACGGCAGGCTGGAAGTTATCGAGCGCTGCACGGCTCATCAAATTACGCAATTGCGCCTGCGACAACAGCGGCAGGCCGCGTGTGCCAGGCTCATCGGCATAGGGTTCTTTCAGCGTTGCCCCGCGCGAGCCCAGAGCGCCATCGAGATAGAGCTTGATCCCGCCCATGCGCAGGCGGTCATCATACAGCCAAGGTGTTGGGCCAGGCCCACCGATCAGCGACATCGTCTCAATATCGCGGGCGTAGGACATGATCCGCATCTTGAGCGTGCCATTGTCGCCTGCGCGCCGATAGGTCTGCCAGTCTTCAATCGAGGTGCCCATGTCGGCCGCAGCGGTCACGCCATTGGCGAAGAGAATTTCCTGCGCTTTGCGCAACGCCAGATCGCGGTCTTCCGGGCGGGGCGGGGGCACCACCGCATTCACCAGACTTTCCGCTGCATCCACGAAGACGCCTGCTGGTTCCTGGCTGCCGGGCTTGCGGATGATCCGCCCGCCGCTGGGTGACTGCGAGGCGGCTGTTACGCTGGCGGCTTCCATCGCCTTTGTATTGGCCCAGCTCGCATGGCCATCCACTCGGCTCAGCCAGACGGGACGATCAGGCACAACTGCATCCAATTCCTCGGCGGTTGGGAACCGGCCCAGGCCCCATTTCTCCTGGTTCCAGCCGCGGCCAAGGATCCATGGCCTTCCAGGATTCTCCGCGGCGAATTCTGCGATCTTTGCCAACGCGTCTTCTAGCGAGGTGGTTTGCGACAGATCAAGCGTCAGCGCGCCAAAGCCAACGCCCATGACGTGCAAGTGTGCATCGATCATCCCGGGCAGCATGACCCGGCCTTCGCCGTCCACGCCAAAGTCGATGTCGCCGGGCCGCTCCTCACCGCGCTCGACCAGATCGGTGATCTTGCCTTCCTCATCAAACACCAGTCCGACGAACCGCTTCAGTTCGCCGTCTTCGCCTATGGTGATGCCATCGACATTATAAACCAACGTGTCAGCCGCAGCAGGACTGGCGCTGAGCGCGAGAATAGCTGTGGCGGCGCCGAGCGCGGCGGTGAGTTTGCGGATCATATCTCTGTCTTAGTCCTTCTTGGTTTGCGGCAGCCGGGTGATGAGCGCGCTGGTGTCGCGGCGCCCGCCTCCTCCCGCTTGCACTTCGGCATAGAATTGATCGACCAGCGCTGTCACGGGTGAAGACAGCCCCAGGCGTTTTGCCTCGTCCAGAGCATAGCCTAAATCCTTGCGCATCCAATCGATGGCAAAGCCGAAGTCGAAACTATCGGCTGCCATGGTGGCCCAGCGATTGTCCATTTGCCAGCTTTGCGCCGCCCCGCCAGAGATCGCTTGATAGGTCTTGTCCATATCAAGGCCAGCGGCCTCGGCCAGCCTTATGGCCTCGGACAGGCCAGCAAGTATACCGGCGATGCACATCTGATTGGCCATCTTGGCTGTCTGCCCAGCACCAACTTCTCCGACATGGACAATGGATTTGGCGTAGCAATCCATGATCGGAGCGGCGCGGGCCAAGGCTTCTTCGCTGCCGCCACACATGATCGCGAGCTGACCGTTTTCTGCGCCAGCCTGTCCGCCCGAAACTGGGGCGTCCACGCAATCCACGTTTTTGGCCGTACAGGCCGCCGCCAGCTGCCGGGCCATATCTGCTGATACGGTCGTGTGATCGACCAGCAAAGCGCCTTCTGCAATCGCGCTCAAGACGCCGGTCTCTCCAAAGGTCACGCTGGCGAGGTCTTCATCATTGCCCACGCAGGTAAAAACGATATCCGCGCTGATCGCCGCCTCTGCAGGTGATGCGGCGAAAGCGACGTCGAGGCCTTCCTTGGCCCAGACACCTTGCCACCTGGCTGCGCGTTCTGGTGAACGGTTGTACGCTCTTACTTTGTGGCCTGCGCGCGCGAGATGCCCGGTCATAGGGCCGCCCATCACACCAAGGCCGATAAAGGCGATTGTCAGGTCCGAATTCACTTGGATTTTGCTCATGGGGCGAGGCAGTAATGGCAATTGCCCTAGCTGCCAATAAAGCAGATCGCGCAATTGGAATTGCCCTTCGCTCTGCAAAGGCTTACTCGCCCCGGCACTATGACAGCACAATCTGCCTCTGCCATCACATCAGCCCCTGCGAATTGCGGCCCTGCTGACCTCACCCTTGATCATGTGCGAGCCGCCGCGGCGCGCATTGATGGCGCGGTGGTCAAAACGCCGATGATGCACTCGATAACTCTGTCGCAGATTACCGGCGCAGAGATTTGGCTGAAATTTGAGAACTTGCAATTCACTGCCGCTTACAAAGAACGTGGCGCCCTCAACGCCTTGCTGCAACTGACCGAAGAACAGCGTACTCGCGGTGTGATCGCGGCGTCTGCGGGAAACCATAGCCAAGGGCTGTCTTATCATGGCACGCGGCTGGGCGTACCGGTGACGATTGTGATGCCTCGCACCACGCCGACAGTTAAAGTGATGCAAACCGAGAGCGTCGGCGGTAATGTCGTGCTCGAAGGCGAGACATTTGACGATGCCAACGCCCATGCGCGTAAGCTGGAACAGGAAATGGGGCTGACGTTTGTGCACCCGTTTGACGATCCGCATGTTGCCGCTGGCCAAGGCACCGTTGCCTTGGAGATGCTGGAACAAAAGTCTGACCTTGATTGCCTGGTCACGCCCATTGGTGGCGGCGGTCTCATCTCTGGTATGTCTACAGTCGCCCGCGCGCTCAATCCGGACATCGAAATGGTTGGAGTTCAAGCAAGCCTGTTTCCCAGCATGTATGCGCGGATCAAGGGCGAAGAGCGGATCTGCGGCGGCGACACTTTGGCTGAGGGGATCGCGGTCAAACAGCCCGGCGAATTCACGAGCAAGGTGATTGCAGATCGAGTCGATGATATCCTGTTGGTTGATGAACCAGCGCTGGAAAAGGCGGTCGCCTTATTATTGCAAATTGAGAAGACCGTTGTCGAAGGCGCGGGCGCGGCTGGCCTTGCCGCGGTCTTGCAGCATCCAGAACGCTTCGCCGGAAAGTCGCTGGGCATGGTTTTGTGCGGCGGCAATATCGACACCCGCCTACTGGCAAATGTTCTTCTGCGCGATCTTGCGCGGCAAGGGCGGCTGGCGCGTCTGCGTGTGACTTTGCAGGATCGCCCAGGCGCTTTGTTCAAGGTCATGCGGCTGTTCGACGCGCACAATGTGAACATCATCGAGATCTATCACCAGCGCATCTTCACCACGCTGCCTGCGAAGGGCTTGATAACTGACATTGAATGCGAGGCACGCGACGCCGATCAACTCAATGCTTTGGTCGCGGCGCTACGCGAGGCGGATTACAAAGTAACCGTGGCGGAGCTTGCTTAAGCCGCTTCTGAGACATTGCTGGCCTCACATGATCGCCCTTCTGCGAACCTGAGGGCGCTGGCGTATCTCGACTGCTTTTCGTTCAGTTACGCGTTAACCTCTGGCGCACAAACTGTATCTGGATCGACGTCAATCCCAATTCTTACCCCACGCAATTGCGCCATTCCTGCGGCGAAATGTGCAAAGTAAGACTTTATTAACGCTGTTTTGTGGTTAAGATACTTTTACTGCGGCGGCCAAACAGGCATAAGAATGTCTTAACGCCCAATCCCCTGATTCACCCTTTGCAAGAGGACGCAAGGCAAACTCGTGACGGCCCCGATCCGCTTTCCTCGTTTCTTTGTTACCAGCCCTGCGCCTTGCCCATATTTGCCGGGCAAAAGCGAGCGCAAGGTCTTCACTGAGCTTAAAGGCGGGCATGCGGATCAGTTGAACGAAGCGCTTGGCCGGATTGGTTTTCGTCGCAGCCAAACGGTCGCCTATCGGCCTAGCTGCATTGATTGCCAGGCGTGTGTTTCGGTGCGGGTTGTCTCAGACGAGTTCAAGCCTTCCAGTACGCAAAGGCGGCTGATGAAGCGCAACAAAGATCTCGTTGTTACCGAGTGCCGGCCATGGGCAACCGATGAGCAGTTTGAGCTGCTCGCCAAATATTTGGGCGCGCGCCACCCCGATGGCGGCATGGCGGCAATGGACGAACTCGATTATGCTGACATGGTCGAGCATACGCCGGTCACCAGCTATGTTGTCGAATACCGTGAGCCAAGCCGAAATGGCGAGCCAGGCCGGTTGGTCGGTGCCTGTCTGACTGATCGCCAAGGCGACGGTCTGTCGATGATTTACAGCTTTTATGATCCCGATCATGAAGCCCGCGCGGGGCTTGGCAACTTTATCATTCTCGACCACATAGTGCGCGCTGCGGAGCAAGGGCTTCCCTATGTCTATTTGGGCTACTGGGTCGAAGGATCGCCGCGGATGCAATATAAGGTGCGCTATCGCCCGCTCGAACGGCTGACCCGTGACGGCTGGCAACGTATGTCCGATGAAGAGCAAAGCGAGCTTATTGCTGAGGCCACTGCGCCCAAAGACTCGCTTGACGAGCCGATCAAGGGCGCGCGCGGTAAAGACGGCCAGCCGGTCAAATTTCCAGCGACATAATCCTCTGACATTGCGAGGCATCGGGCTTGCTGCGGCGATGGGCTGCGCTGTGCATGGTCCGTATGCCTATGCGCAGAATGCCTCGCCAGAGGTTGTGCAACCGGCCAAAAATGAACGCGCCATCGAGGGTAATGCCGAGGGTGCAGTGTCCCAAGAAAGCCCAAGCGAAGCGCCAGCACCTGCTGCTCCGCCAGCGCTGCGTTCGCTTGAAGATCTGATCCCGGATAGCGCGGTGGAGAATGCCGAAGGCTGGGCGACGCAAGGCGCGGGGCCAGCCGCAACGGTCTTGGACAACCCTGATCCAGCGAACGATCCCGTGACCGATATTGCGGGTGCGCCGGACCGGGTCGCCGAAGAACTCGAAACGCTGACGATTGCGGTGCCCGAACCGCTTACCCCTGATCCTGAGGCCGAGGCGCTGGCGGAGATTGATGCGCCCGATCTCATCGACCTGCCAGAGCTCGCCCGATTCGACATATCTGACGAATTGGAGTTGGGTTTTCCCGCCGATGCAGAGGGTTTCCCTGAGCGTGCGGCGTTTCTCGCCCGATTTGAAGCACTTTCTACCGTGGAAACTCTGGGCGGCGGCGAGGCCAGTATCGCGCAATTGGCGGCGCGTGCGCGGTCTGATCAAGACCTGCTTCAGCGAACTTTGCGCAATTATGGCTATTACGATGGCCAGGTGATCCGCCAACTGTCCGGCGTTCGACCCGGTGAAGACACCGCCAGCGCTCGGCCGCGTGCTCGCTTCGATATTCTGCCTGGCCCGCGATACTCTTTTGGCGAGATCAATCTCGGCGCTCTTTCCAGCGCGCTCGATTATCTCGATCTGCGCAATGCCTTTGCGATCCAGCCTGGCGACCCGCTGTATGCCGACCGGATTGTTGAGCAGCAGATTGCGCTGGATACGGCGCTGGGCGAAAGCGGCTATCCCTTTGCGGAGATCGAAGAGCCGGAATTGCTGATCGATCACGCCCGGCGCGAGGGCGATTTGACACTGCCGGTTGAGCCAGGCGGCAAATATGTCTTCGGCGAAGTCACCAGTAGCCAGCCGGAGTTCCTGTCTGGCAAGCACCTCTCGCGGATTGCGCGCTTTGATCCGGGTGATATCTATCGGCGCAGTCAGGAATTTGACCTGCGCCGGGCGGTCACAGCGACGGGACTGGTTTCGACGGTCACCGTGACGCCCAGAGAAATCACTCCGCCACGCGGTGATGAGCCGGGCGTAGTCGCACTCGATGTTGGGATTGAGCAGGCCAAGCTGCGCACGATTTCTGGCGCGATTGGCTTTGGCTCTGAGGATGGCCTGAAGGTTGAGGCGGGGTGGGAACACCGCAATCTCTTCCCGCCAGAAGGGGCGCTGACCCTGCGCGGGATCCTCGGCACGCGCGAACGACTGGCCAGCCTCAGCCTCAAGCGAGGCAATTTCCGCGCACGTGACCAAGTCCTTACCCTCGATACTTATGCCAGTGATATTGAAACCGAGGCGGTGGATGCCCGCACGATTGGCCTGCGCGGCACATTTGAGCGGCTTTCCAACCTGCTGTTCCAAAAGCCATTCAGCTGGGCACTGGGCGGCGAGTTGCTGTATTCTGATGAGCGCAACCAAGGGATTGATGGCGCGGAATCCCCGCGTCAGGACTTTGTCATTGGCGCGCTGTTTGGCCGCGCAACCATCGATGCCAGCGATGATCTGCTCGACCCCACAAGCGGATACCGGCTTACCGGTTTCCTTGCGCCTGAGGTTTCGCAATCGCGCGGGGCAACCAGCTTCTATTTCCGCAGCGAAGCGGATGCGACCTACTACCAATCGGTCGGTTCCACTGTAATTGCCAGCCGCGCGAAATTCGCGACCATTCAGGGGGCGGGTGTTGATGCCATTGCGCCTTCAAGGCGGCTCTATGCTGGCGGTGGCGGTTCGGTGCGCGGCTATGGCTTTCAAGCCATCGGTCCGCGCAATCCCGACACCGGAGAAGCCACAGGCGGGCGCTCATTAGTGGAATTTTCGCTCGAAGCGCGGATCGAAACGGGCTTGTTCGACGGTGCACTGGAAGTGGTGCCCTTCGTTGATGCGGGCTCTGTCTCGGTCGACAACACGCCGGATTTCGGCCTGATCCGCGTCGGTGCTGGTGTGGGCGCGCGGTACAAAACCGGGTTCGGCCCGATCCGTGTCGATGTTGGCGTGCCGCTCAATCCCAATGAGTTCGACAGTCCGGTTGTCGTCTATGTCAGCCTGGGGCAGGCGTTCTGATGAGCGACGAAGCCGTGATCGAGACGCAGGCTGACAGCTCACCGGTGAAGCGCAAGCGGCGCTGGGCAAAGCGGCTTGGCTGGGCGTTGGCGATTATCCTCTTGCCGCTGGTGCTGGCTGCCGCGTTTTTGAGCACGCCAATCGGCAAGCGCTTTGTGACCGATCAGATTGCTCAAGTCGCGCCAGCATCAGGGCTGCGCTTTGAGGTTGGGCGGATCGAGGGCGATATTTACGGAAAGGCTACGCTGCACGATGTGACGGTGTTTGATCCGGTGGGAGAATTCCTCGCGATCCCGGAGGTTGATCTCAATTGGAACCCGCTCGCCTGGCTGACCACCGGCATCGACATTCGAGAGCTTAGCGCGCGGCGCGGCACGCTCAGCCGGTTGCCCGAGCTGCTTCCCGGCGACCCAGACGCACCGATCCTGCCAGACTTTGATATTCGCGTTGATGAGCTGACCATCGACAGCCTGACGCTTGCCCCAGGCATTGCCGGTGAGGATGCGCAGCAAGTGAACCTGTCGGCGGAGGCTGACATCCGCTCTGGTCGTGTCTTTGTCGATTTGGAAGGCACTTTGGGCCGCGAAGATCGCATCGCCCTGCTGCTGAACGCCATGCCGGATGGCGACGAGTTCGACATAAAGCTCGACTATGCCGCGCCCGCCGCTGGTGTGATTGCGCAAATGGCGGGGCTTGATCGCGGCTACCGCGCACGCATTGATGGCGAGGGGACATGGGAGAAATGGCTCGGCCATCTGCTGGTGGAGGAGATGGGCGGTGAAGATCCGTCGCGCGTCGCCGGTTTTCAGATCACCAATCGCGCGGGCGAATACAGCCTGTTGGGGCAGGTTTCTCCGCCGATCACCGGCACTGGGATCGCGGCACGGGCATTGGGCGATGCTCTTTCGCTGTCGCTGGTTGGAACGCTGGAAGACAGCACTTTTGACGGAAGGTTTGCTGCGGCTACCCCCGCACTGTTCGCGCGGGGCCAGGGCGCGGTTGATCTGGCTGACAACCGTTTTGATGGCTTTGGGCTGAGCGCTCTGCTGCGCGATCCTGCGCTGCTCGGTTCAGCCGTCTCGCTGCAAAACACCCGGCTTTCCGCAACATTGAACGGCCCATTCCGTGAGTTAGCGGCCGAGCATTCCCTGCAAATCGGCACGCTTATCTCTGGCGAGACTGAGGTCGCCAATATCGTCCAGTCCGGCACGGCGCGCTATGATGGAGCCGGTTGGTCGGTGCCGCTCGATACGACCAGCGGCGGGGTAACGACTGGCATTGCCGCGCTCGACCCGAAGCTGACCAGCGGCATTTTGCGCGGCGGCCTAGATTGGCGAGAGGGACGCCTTACCAGCGATAACCTGCGCCTCGCCTTTGAAACGCTTGGGGCCAATCTCACGCTGCGAGGTGACACGTCGGCGGGGGTTTATGCGTTGGCCGGGCCGGTCAGTGCGCGCGGGTTTGATCTGCCCGATATTGGCAGTGCCAATGCGACCGCAAAAGTCCTGCTGAAACTGGGTGCGAACATCCCCTGGAGCCTGCGAGCGAATTTTGCAGGCGAGCTGTCCAGCATCGCCAATGAGACGGTCGCCAATGTAGCTGGCGGCCCGATAAAACTGCGCGGCGGGCTCTCGGTCGGTGGCAATTCGCCGTTCTCCTTCACCGCGCTGGAGGCGGACAGCGTGAAACTGTCTCTCGCTGCTGATGGACGAGTGGTTGATGGCACGACTAGCCTTGTCGGCTCCGGGCGGCACGCGGACTACGGCGACTTCACGATTGATGGAGCGTTCGGCGGTGATGGCCCGCGCGCGACTTTGGTCTTCGCGGATCCCTTGCCCGCAGCTGGTCTCGCCAATGTCCGCGTCGCGATTGCGCCGAGTGACAATGGCTTTGCGATCGATACCGAGGGGGGTCTCTGCTTGGCCCGTTTAAAGGGGCACTGGGCCTTGCCTTGCCCGGCGATGGTCCGGCGCGGATCGACATCTCAAGCCTCAAAATCTGGCGCACTGATGTGACAGGTGCGCTCGCTTTGGAAGAGCGCGGCCTAAGCGGAAATCTGACGCTCAGTGGCGGCGGCATTGGCGGGACAATCGCGCTGGTGCCAGAGGGGACGGCTCAGGCCTTCGACGCCGATTTGACGGTCCGCGGCGCGCGCTTTGGCGGGGCCACCACTTTGGCTTTGGCCAGCGCCGATATCAACGCGAACGGAGCCTTCACCGAGGGATCCAGCCGCATCAATGCTGACATCTCTGGCTCCGGCCTGGAATATGGCGCGCTGTTCATCGGCCGCTTCGCGGGCAAGGCCGATGTTACCGATGGAACAGGTAAGGCGACCGGGTCGATTGCCGGACGGCGGAGCGATCGCTTTGCGCTGAAGTTTGATGGCGATATCGCGCCGCGTCGCCTCGCGCTCCTGGCGCGGGGTGAGTTTGCAGGCCGCGATATTACGATGCCTCGCCGCGCAGTCCTGACCCGGGCCGAGGGGCAGGAGGGTTGGAGCCTTGCCCCAACGCAGGTCGGGTTTGGCCGCGGCTATGCCATCGTTGAGGGCGCGCTTGGCGGGGCGGAGACCGCCGTGCAGGCGAAACTTGCCGACATGCCGCTCTCGCTGGCCGATCTCGCGATTGCTGATCTTGGCTTTGGCGGTGTCATCTCTGGCCTGATCGATTACCGCCAAACGGGCAGCGCGCCGCCGAACGCCAACGCCAGGGTTGAGATCAAGAACTTCACGCGTTCCGGTCTCGTCCTATCCTCGCGCCCAGTCGATGTGCTTGCGGTGCTGGATCTGACGCCGAGCCGATTGAGCGGCGGCGCGGTGCTGCGCGAAGAGGGGCGGCGGCTTGGCCGGGTCAAGGCGGACATTACTGCGGTGCCGCTGAATGGCGCTTTGATGGAGCGGCTGCGGCGTGGAAAGCTGGCTGCGGATTTCAACTACAACGGCCCGGCTGAGGGAGTTTGGCGCCTGATCGGGATCGAAACGTTTGATCTAACCGGTCCGGTGACGGTTTCCTCAAAGGTGACGGGCACACTTTCTAACCCCGTGTTCAATGGCCGGGTCGCGAGCGACAATCTGCGGGTGCAAAGCGCGCTGTCTGGCACAGATATCGCCAATGTCGCTGTGCGCGGGCAGTTCGCTGGATCGCGCCTACGCCTAGCCCGTTTCGCCGGAACAACTGCGCGCGGCGGCACTGTCAGCGGGAGCGGGTCGGTCAATTTCGCCGGACTGCAATCGGGCCGCCCGCCGCAGATCGATCTGCGCGCGGCGGTGGATGATGCACGCCTGCTCAACGCCAATGGCCTGTCCGCGACATTGACTGGACCCTTGCGGATTATTTCTGATGGCAGCGGGGGAACCATTGCCGGGCGGTTGAGGATCAATCGGGCGAGCTGGGCGCTGGGCGTTGCTGCCGAGGATTTGGCACTGCCCGAGGTGCGCACCAGAGAAGTGAACACGCCGATTGATGCGCGCCCCAGGACCGCTTCTGCATCAACCTGGCGCTATTTGGTGGATGCCAGCACAAACAGCCGGATTTCCGTCGATGGCCTGGGTCTGGACAGCGAATGGGGCGCGGACATCGCACTACGCGGCACGACCAGCGACCCGCGCATCGGCGGCGAGGCGCGGTTGGTGCGCGGAGCCTACACCTTTGCTCGGCACGCGGTTTGACCTAACGCGCGGGCGCATCGCCTTTGACGTGAACCAGCCGATCAATCCGCGCCTCGACATCGAGGCGGCTACAAGTGCGGATGGCGTCAATGTGACGGTGGCGATCGGCGGCAATTCCGAAAGTCCAGAGATCACCTTTGGCTCTAACCCGCAATTGCCGGAGGAGGAAATCCTCGCTCGCCTGCTGTTCGGCGGTTCGATCACCAGCCTGTCCGCCACCGATGCGCTGCAATTGGGCGCAGCCTTGGCGAGCCTGCGCGGCGGCGGCGGGGTGGATCCGGTTAGCCGCACTGCGCAATGCGATAGGCCTTGATCAGTTGCGCATTGTCAGCGCCGATCCTGCGCTTAACCGCGGCACAGGCGTGGCGCTGGGCAAGAACCTTGGCCGCCGCGTCTATGTTGAGATCGTGACCGATGGACGCGGATACAGCGCCACCAGCGTGGAGTACCGGATCACGCGCTGGCTGGCCTTGCTAGGTAGTGTGTCGACCATTGGGCGGCAAAGCGTGGTGGCAGAGATTAGCCGCGACTATTGAGCAGGCTTGGCGCTGGGTTCCGGCCTAGTCCAAAACAGACGCAGCAACACTCAAGACGCATATAACTTGGCCTCCGCAGCCCGGCGCCGCGTCAGCCCTTTAAGCACCCGCCCGCCAGCCTTGTTCCAGCGGGCAAATTCTCGCATCGCCCCGTCGAAATCGCCCGCCTTGTGCTTGCGCGTCAGGGTGGCTCGGGCAATCGCGCCAGTGTTGTAGTGAAAGCTCACCATGGCATCGAATTGAGCCTGGCTGGTGCGGGCATCGCCGAGAGCGTGCGCGACGTCGGCGGCATATAGCGCAAGGTCTTCCTCCAGACGCGCGTCACATTCTGCCTGAGTCCAGACGGTGCCGGGACCAATCCGGTCATCCGCGCCAAGCCCGCGCCCGGTTGCGCCCCAACCGATGGTCCAGGGCTCGCTGCCCGTGCCGGGGTCGGGATAGGCCTCTATCAAGCCATCAGTGCGCAGCCGCGCGCAGCCTTCAAACCGTTTGATTATGGCAATGCCTTGCTCTCCAATTCGCATGCCAGAACGCGCGGATTTAATAATCGGCACGGACACATGGCTGCGCTCAGGCATGCAGGCCGTCTTATCCCCGGTGGCGCAATCAATTGCGCGATCAAGCGCGACGACTTCGGATTTGCGAAAGCCCCGGCCCAGCATCGCGCGGATGGTGTCGAATAAGGGCTTGCGAGACTTTTGGGTGAGATCTGGCACGGCGGTCGCCTCCTAATGGGAACAGAGGCGAACCTATTAGGCAGATTGTAGGCAAGTAGGAAAATGGAAAGTTTGCGCAGCGACCGATGCAAATTTTACATCCAGTTACAATTGCAAAGCTCTATCTTAACATTTGTGGCGCAGGCCCCGCTGGATGAACGGGAACTCTTCCAAAATTGACGCCCCGGTAAAAAACTGGGCAATCGGATGCATAGTGGGAACTGCCTATTTTCTGGCGGCCTGCTTCTCCTTTGAAATTGCATTGGGGGTCAGCGGGGTTGCCACCGTTTGGCCTGCCAGCGGTGTTTTCGTTTCAGCTTTGCTCCTCGCTCGGCGAAATCAGATCGCTGCGATGGCTATTGCAGTGGCCGCTGCCAGCATCGCTGCCAATGTGCTTTATGGTGCATCCCTTGGAACGGCGCTCGCGTTTACTACCGCCAATGTGGTCGAAGGGCTCTTGATCAGCCAGCTGGTCATTCGCACCTCTGGCGTTCCGCGAACTTTGGATGATCAACGCTGGCTCGCGACATTTTTCGGTGCGGCCGTCGTTGGCAGCGCAGCGAGCGCGGCCATTGCGGCCTTACTGGCTGGCGAATTGACGCTGCCCTTCTTCGTAGTGTGGTTCACGACGGTGTGCCTAGGGATGCTGATCGTGACGCCTTTGATCGTGGCAGCAGCGAATGAGTTTCCACTTAAACTCAAGCAGGTCTCGTGCGGATCGGTGCTTCGGTTTGTACTTTTCACCGGCTTCGTCGGGATCGTTTGTTGGGCTGCACTGGCCCTTGGCGAGGGGCAGTTTCTGTTCCTGCCAGTGATCGCAATTGCCGCTGCGACCTACACCTATGGCTCGCGCGGGGCCGCTATCAGTATCAGCCTTATCGCGGTGATTGCCACATTGGAGACCGATTTTTCAGCCCCGGTGATCGGCGAATTCGCGCTGCAATGGGATACGTTGTTCCTACAATTCTATTTGCTTAGCCTGCTGTGTTCTGTCTGGCCTCTGTCGGCCCTGATGGCAGAAAAGGCGAAGCTGATTGATCGCTACGTCCAGTCGACCGAATTGCTCGAACTGGCTGAGAAAACGGCGCGAGTGGGGCACTGGGCACTGGAGCCGGACAATGCGACACTGATCTGGTCAGAAGAGGTGTTCCATATTCATGGGATTGATCCAGGTGAACCACAATCGGTCGGGGCGATGCCACTTGGGGAAGCAGGCTCGCTCAACCGTTATCATCCGGAAGATAGAGACAGGGTTCGCTCGTTGTTGCTGGCCGCGATGGAAGACCTCGTGCCCTTCGCCTATGAAGCTCGGATTGTCAGACCGGATGGCGTCATCCGCTATGTCTCCAGCATTGGCCGCCCCAGATATGATGCATCCGGCGCATTCCGAGGGTTGTTTGGAACGTTTCAGGATATAACTGAGCAAACCGAAACGCTCGAAGCCTTGCGAGTGGCGCGGCGTGATGCGCTGCGCGAAGCGAAAACAGCGCTGCGTTTATCCGAAACGGATGAGCTCACCGGGATCGCCAATCGGCGTAAGGTCTTTGGCGAACTGCGCGCAGCGGCCCGCGTTGCCAAGGCCAGCGGCACGCCTATGACCATTGCAGTTATCGATATTGACCACTTTAAGGCGGTCAACGATCATCATGGGCATCATGCAGGCGACAAAGTGCTGAAGCGTGTTGCGCAAATCGTTTCTGAACAATTGCGCCTTGGCGACTGCGTTGGGCGGATCGGCGGGGAAGAGTTTCTCGTGGTCCTGCCCGGTGAGGACGGTGCGGCCGCGCATGACATTGTCGAACGACTGCGTGTCGAGGTCGCGGCGGAGCCATGGGATATCGCTGGTTTAGAGCAGGTAACAATGAGCGCGGGGCTGGCAGCGGTCGACGAGATTGAGGGCGTTGAAAAGGCAGTGCAGAAGGCCGACCGCGCCCTTTATCAAGCGAAGCAAAGTGGGCGAAACCTGCTGCGTATTGCGGCGTAGTGTCAGCGCGCGTGAGGCGCCAAACAAAAGGGGCGCCAAGATTGCTCTTAGCGCCCCCTTAATGTGATGCGTCAGCGCTGGATTAGCTGCTGTAATACATGTCAAACTCGACCGGCGCCGGTGTGGTTTCAAGGCGCGACACCTCTTCCCACTTCAGCTCAGCATAGGCGTCGATCTGGTCTTTCGAGAACACGTCACCCTTCAGCAGGAATTCGTGATCTGCTTCCAGAGCCTCAAGCGCCTCGCGCAAGGAGCCGCAAACGGTTGGCACGTCAGCAAGCTCAGCTGGCGGCAGATCATAGAGATTCTTGTCCATGGCTTCGCCCGGGTGGATCTTGTTCTCGATCCCGTCGAGACCGGCCATCATAAGCGCCGCAGAGGCGAGATATGGGTTCGCCAGCGCATCTGGGAAACGGAACTCAACCCGCTTGGCTTTCTCGCCAGCACCGTATGGAATGCGGCAAGAGGCAGAGCGGTTGCGCGCTGAGTAAGCGAGCAGAACCGGCGCTTCAAAGCCTGGGACCAGACGCTTGTAGTTGTTGGTGGTGGCGTTGGTGAAGGCGTTGACAGCCTTCGCGTGCTTGATGACGCCGCCAATGTAATAGAGGCAGGTTTCCGATAGACCGGCATATTCATTGCCAGCGAAGGTGTTCACGCCGTCTTTCCAAATCGACATGTGGGTGTGCATGCCGCTGCCGTTATCGTCCTTAATCGGCTTAGGCATAAAGGTTGCCGTCTTGCCATAGGCATGGGCGACTTGCTGCACGACATACTTATAGATCTGCACGCGGTCAGCGGTTTGGACGAGATTGCCGAAGGTAATGCCAAGCTCATGCTGAGCGGCGGCAACTTCGTGGTGATGCTTGTCCATGGGCAGGCCCATTTCCATCATTGTGGCGACCATTTCGCCGCGAATGTCGCTGGCGCTGTCGACCGGAGCAACTGGGAAATAGCCGCCCTTTGCGCGCGGACGGTGGCCCATATTGCCGCCTTCATATTCCTTGCCAGTGTTGGTTGGCAGTTCAATATCGTCGATTACAAAGCCTGATCCGGCATATCCGTCTTCAAAGCGGACATCGTCAAACATGAAGAACTCAGGCTCTGGCCCGACATAGATGGTGTCACCAATGCCGGTTGATTTGAGATAGGCCTCAGCGCGCTTCGCGGTGGAGCGCGGGTCGCGGGCGTACAGCTGGCCATCAGATGGCTCAACAATATCGCAGAACAAGATCAGCGTCGGAGTCGCGCTGAACGGATCGACATAGGCGGTGCCCAGATCAGGCTTCAGGATCATGTCGGATTCGTTGATCGCTTTCCAACCTTCGATGGACGAACCATCGAACATCAGACCATCGTCAAGCGCGTCTTCGTCCATAACACTGCCGCACATGGTGAGGTGCTGCCATTTGCCCTTAGGGTCGGTGAAACGCAGGTCCACCCATTCAATGTCATGTTCCTCGATCTGTTTTACGATGTCTTTTGCACTTGCCATGGTCTGTAATTCTCCAGCTTATCTGGTGTTTGCGCCCGCATTTTTGCGAGCAGAGAGGTGGTTGAAATTTAAATCGCGTCTTCGTTTGTCTCGCCCGTGCGGATGCGCAGGGCGGTCTCAATCGGCGAGACGAAGATCTTGCCATCACCAATGCGGCCGGTTTGCGCGGCGGCTGCGATAGCCTCCACCACACGTTCGGCCAGATCATCGCTGATGACGACTTCGAGTTTTACCTTGGGTAGGAAATCGACGACATATTCGGCGCCGCGATAGAGCTCTGTATGGCCTTTTTGCTTGGCCAAAGCCGCGCGCCTCGGTAACCGTGATACCGGACACGCCGATTTCATGCAGCGCCTCCTTCACTTCGTCGAGTTTGAATGGCTTGATGATTGCTTCGACTTTTTTCACGGCCTGGTCGCTCTCCCCTGTCAGGCGGTTATGGCCGCCTTATACTGTCACACGCGCGATCCAAGAATCGTGCCAATCTCTGTGATGGATTGGGTTAGATGATCTGGCCTGCTGCGCAAGGGCCATTCGTTTGAATTGGATGCAGCGCAAGATCATGTCTCACCCGGCTTTGTAGGTATAGGCCTGCCCAAAGCACAGACTCTGATTGCCTAAAAATTAGGCAGGGACTTAGGGAAATTGCTTAGCCGCGAGGGACTCAACCGGGCAGGCGAAGGCCTGTGGTTTCCGGCAGGCCGCACATGATGTTGAGGTTTTGAACCGCCGCGCCGCTGGCGCCTTTGCCAAGGTTGTCCAACCGCGCGATCAGGCGTGCGTGATAACCACCCTCATTGCCGCAGACATAGAGCGTCATCGAGATCGCTTGCTGGTTCGCCTTCACGCACGTTCAGTTCGGTCAGCGGCTCGGATGCGGCGACGGTAACGATTGATGACTGGCGGTAATTTTCAGCCAGAGCCTCGCGCAGGTGGTCTGGCGTTAGCTTGCTATCAATCGCGCCCAGGTGAAGCGGCACTTCGACCAGCATACCGCGATAGGCGCGCACAACTGCTGGCGCGAAAATCACGCCATGGGCTAGTCCTGCATGCAGCTTCATCTCGGGCCGGTGCTTATGAGCCATGTCTAGGCCATAGCTGCGAAAGGCGAGATCAGGTTCGTCCTCAATCCGTTTGATCAGGGCATTTCCGCCGCCAGAATATCCGCTCACCGCGTTGACGGTGTAGGGCCAATCGGTTGGCAGCAGCCCCGCACGAACCAGCGGCGCGATCAGAGCAAGAAAGCCGGTCGGATAGCACCCTGGATTGGAGACAAATTGCGCCTCGACAATTTTGTCATGCCCGATGATCTCTGGAAAGCCATAGGTCCAACCATCGGCGACCCGGTGCGCGCTGGAGGCATCGATGATCCGCGTGTTTGACCCGTTGGCCAGGGCCACGGCATCGCGCGCCGCATCGTCGGGCAGACACAGGATCGCGACATCGGCTTCGTGTAAAGCCTCTTTGCGCGCGGCCTCGTCCTTGCGGCGGTCATTGTCCAGCACCAGCAGCTCAAATTCGCTGCGCGCGGCCAGACGCTCGCGGATTTCCAAGCCGGTAGTCCCGGCGGCCCCATCAATGAAAATGCGTGTTGTCATGCTGCGCTGTTTAGCCGCTGACGCGCGCTAGGCAACGCTGCTTAAACTATCGGCTTTGACATATCCGCTTGGCCCATCCGGTCCGATCGTGGCCCAGGCCCAGTCGCCGAGCTATATCGAGCAATTCGATCGCGCTGCCTGAATCCAGCGCCGTGACGAGCTCTGCATCATCTTGCGGTTGGAACAGCATGGCCGCGCCCTTCGCGGCGACTTCGCGGATTTCAGGAATAACGTAATGCGCCGCCAGATGCGTGCCCGCAAGCGCGATATGGGCAAGGTCACCGCGCAGCGGTAGGGTGCCGGGCTGAGGACGCGCGATCGGGCCGCTCAAACCGAGCACGCCTGATGGCACTTCGTATTTTCCAGCCTTGCTCATCTGAGCCTGGTCCCCTGTCACGACCCCGCGCGTATCGCTGGGGTCCGGCGCGCTTATACGGCCAAAGCCTTTCGAGCAAGT
This sequence comes from Erythrobacter sp. SN6-5, assembly GCF_057364945.1. NCBI lineage: Bacteria > Pseudomonadati > Pseudomonadota > Alphaproteobacteria > Sphingomonadales > Erythrobacteraceae > Erythrobacter > Erythrobacter sp. SN6-5. The sequence goes on along the minus strand of NZ_CP200282.1, from coordinate 55,332 downwards.
TAGCCGCTGACTAGTGGTGGAAAGCGATCACCAGGTCACCCGGCGTTCACTCGCCGCCATAGCGCGCTTTCAGTGTATGCCAGCTCGCGCGTAGACCGTATGCCGCGCCGCCTTTGCTACGCCCAGGCTTAGGGAAGGGGCGCCAGCCGAAGGTGTCGAAATGCGCCCATTCAATGCCTTCGCCTACGAACTTGTCGAGGAATAATCCCGCGACGCTCGCGCCCGCATAGGGGTTGCTCTGCGCATTGGTGAAATCGGCAATGTCAGATTTGAGATAGTCGAAATATCCCTCCGGCAGCGGCAAACGCCATGGTTCATCATCATTGGCTTTACCCGCCGCAATCAACTCAGCGGCGGTCTCGTCACGGCGCGTCATCAATGCCGGGAAATCGGGGCCCAGAGCAATTCGGGCCGCGCCGGTCAGCGTGGCAAAATCAATGATCAACTCGGGCTCTTCTTCGCTCGCGCGGGTCAGAGCATCGCCCAAGATCAGGCGGCCTTCCGCATCAGTGTTGTGGATCTCAACCTTGTGCCCCTTGCGACTGTCCAGGACATCGCCGGGGCGAAACGCGGGGCCAGAGATGGCATTTTCAACCGCTGGCACGAACAGATGTAGTTGCACCTTCAGCCCGCCCCGCATGACGAGGCCAGCAAGCGCGATCGCATGGGCTGCGCCGCCCATGTCTTTCTTCATCAGGCGCATCCCGGCGGCAGGTTTAATATCGAGTCCACCCGAATCGAAGCAGACGCCTTTGCCGACAATCGCCAATACGGGATCCTTATCGCTGCCGTCCTTCGCCTGCCAATTGAGGTGCAGCATGCGCGGTGCGTGATGGCGCGCGGCGGCGCGGCCAACGGCGTGCACCATGGGATAACCTTGCTCTAACCCGTCGCCCTTGGTCACCTTCAGAGTGCCGCCATAGGTCTTGGCGAGCTTTTCAAACTCTGCCTCTAGGGCGGCTGGCCCCATGTCCTCTGCCGGTGTGTTGATAAGATCGCGGACCAGCATTTCCGCCTCTGCTTCCGCCAGCAATGGCTCAATCGCTGCGGCCTGCTTGGTCAGGAGCACGCGCGGACCAGCCGCGTTTTCATCATCGCGGTAGCGGGTGAAGCGGTAATGCGCGGTTAGCCAGCCAAACATCGCCGCGCCCGCTTCGGCGTTTTCCAATCGGTATGTGCCCTCTGGCAATTTTCCGGCCAATCCAGCCAGGCAATAGCTTGAAAGCGCGTCTGTATTGACCACGCCGCCAACCGCAAACCAGGCGTCGCCATCTGGCACAATGCCGGTTTGCCGCATGGCGCCGGTGAATTTCTGCGCGGAGAGTGAGGAGCGCTGTCCAGTACTCAGAGATTTCACCCACTCCTCATATCCATCCTGGGTCACCAGATGGATGGAGATGGCGTCTTGCCCGCGGTCAGGCTGGATCAATTCTTTGGTATCATTCATACTTACGTCATTAGCTTTGAGTGACGACTTGTCACGCGCGAATTGTGCAAGCGAAAGGGTGGATGATCATGGGCAGGGCAATGACGGTTTATATGGCGGTTCTGACCGTGGGCGCGCTAACGGCGTGCTCTTCCCCGAGGAGGTCGCCGAGGATGTCGGCGTTGCTCAAAACACACCGACCCCTCCGACCCCGTCCAAAGTGGGCGATAATGGTAACGCGCAAGACGATCTGGAGCGCCGCACCGCCGCCGGTTTCAAGGCGGTCAACTTCACCGAAGATGAAAATTCTGGCGGCGGCAGCCGCGACTTCGAGTATAGCTGGCTCTACCAGGTCAGTGCGATCCCGGAGCTGACCCAGCACCTGCAAAGCGAACGCGCAACTGCGTTGGAAGAGCAGAAACAGGATTGGGCCGAAATGCTGGCTGACGCGCCTGAAAGCTGCGGCGCTTCGTGCAAGACCAATTCTTATGGCCGCACCTGGAAGGTCGTGGCAGATTTGCCCCGTTTCCTCTCTCTATCGGCCAATCAATATGCCTACACGGGCGGTGCACACGGCAATTACTGGTTCGACAGTCTCGTATGGGACCGTGAAGCCAAGGCCGTGCTTGACCCGCGCGCGATGTTCACTTCGACCACAGCGCTCAATGAAGCGGTGCGCGATAGCTATTGCAGCGGACTCAAAATCGAGCAGACCGAGCGTAGGGGCGGCGATGTCGACGCCGGAATCTTTGGCGATTGCCCTAAGGTGGATGATCTTACTCTGCTGGTAGGGTCGTCTAATGGCAAGAGCTTTGACCGTTTGGGACTGCTCGCCGCGCCTTATGTCGCCGGGCCATATGTTGAGGGCGCTTACGAGGTGACTGTGCCAGTCACACAGGCGGTTTTAGACGCAGTAAAGTCTGAATATCGCGCGAGCTTTTCGGTCAAGTAGGCCGCCTCTCGCAAATCACGCGCATTGTCGCTACATAGCACCAATGACCGAATATCAGCTTATCGAAGGCGATCAGACCGTCTACCGCGACGGCACCATTAAACTGCACGGGCCAGATGGCTTTGACGGGATGCGCAAGGCCGGGCAGCTGGCCGCTCGGATCCTCGATGAGGTCGCCAATCTGGTGCAACCCGGCGTGACGACCGAGAGTGTTGATACCGCTGTGCGCGAGATGATGCTGGATGCTGGATCAGTGCCCGCGACATTGGGCTATCGGGGATATACGCACAGCTGCTGTATCTCGATCAACCATGTGATCTGCCACGGGATTCCGTCGGAAAAAGTCTTCAAAGAAGGTGATATCGTCAACGTCGATGTTACCCCGTTGCTTGATGGCTGGCACGGCGACACGTCGCGCATGTTCTTTGCTGGCGAGCCATCGCTGAAGGCCAAACGGTTGGTCGATGTGACACATGAATGCCTGATGCTGGGGATCGAAGCGGCGGGCAGACCGGGCGCGCGTCTGGGTGATATTGGCGCCGCGATTGAGGCGCATGCCAAGCAGTTCCGTTACGGCGTGGTGCGTGAGTTTTGCGGACACGGTTTGGGCCGTCTGTTCCACGATGCGCCGGAGGTTGTGCACGCGGCGAAAGCTGGCACGGGGCCGGAGCTGAAACCGGGCATGTTCTTCACCATTGAACCGATGATCAACCTAGGCAAGCCATGGGCAAAAGTGCTGGGTGACGGCTGGACTGCGGTGACCCGCGACAAGAGCCTATCCGCACAGTTCGAGCATTCGCTCGCTGTGACTGAAGAGGGCACTGAGATATTTACGCTCAGCCCAACAGGTAAAGACAAACCGCCGTATTGATTTGCGATTGCTTGCGTCAGCTTGCTTGTTGAGCGATCCCGTAACTTATTTGGTGCGCCGCGCGAATATCGTGCTGACGTGGTGATGCAGGCGATACGCTTTGCATCGTATTTTATCGTCCATAATCTAGGGGCCAGAATTTCGTTATGATCAAATTGCCAAAAGTCGCCATGACACTCGCCGCAGCAGCTCGACCTGATGGGGCTGGCTGCTTGTTCTTCTCCGCAAGTGAACCGTCAAAGTGATAGCGCCGCGGGGAGCACTCTGATCTCCTCCGACAATCTGCCGGAAAATCAGGCCACAGCTGTGTTCGCCATGGGATGTTTCTGGTGCGCAGAGGCCGATTTTGAAAAGGTTGATGGCGTCGTCGACGTGGTCTCTGGATACACCGGAGGTCGGACAGAGAACCCGACCTACAAACAGGTAACCTATGCTGAGACAGGCCATTACGAGGCCATCCTTGTCACCTATGATAAGACAAAGCTGAAATACGAAGACCTGCTTTCGGTGTTCTGGCGCAATGTTGACCCATTCGATCCGCGCGGGCAATTCTGTGACAAGGGCACCAGCTATCTTGCGGCGATTTTCCCTGGGAATGATGAGGAAGCGGAACTGGCAGAAGCTTCTAAAGATCGCTGGGAAAGCGTCTTTCAACAGGAAATCGTAACCGACATTGTGGACCGCGCCGACTTTTATCGGGCCGAGGAAGACCACCAGGATTACTATAGCAAGAACCCCGTTCGTTATGGCTACTACCGGAACGGTTGCGGGCGCGACAAACGGCTAGAGGCGGTTTGGGGCGCAATCCCGAAGTAGGCCTGGCAGGTTAGTTTTCCCGAGCGGCCCGTATTGCCGCGCCTGCGGCAAAGGGGGCCAAGGCCACCAAGACAAGGCTGATCGCTGCAACAAATCCAAGGCTCGCCACATCCATGCGGGCCAGTGCGCCTGCGCCAAAGATCAGGATCGGTAGCGCCAGCGGGATCAGCAACAGTCCTGACAAAGCTGCGCCCGCGCGCAGGCTGGCAGTGAGCGATGCAATCATCAGGCCGATTGCGGCGAGGCCGGGCGTGCCTGCAAGCAATCCGAGCAACAGAATGTGCAGGGTCTCTCCATCCAGATTGAGCAAAGCGGCAGCAGGAAAAGCGGCCAAAATCAGCGGCGGGCCAAAGCTGAGCCAATGCGCCGTCAGGCGAACCGCCATGCTGACTTCCTCGGTGACCCCGCGCAGCTTCAATTGATCAAACACGCCGAGTTCAATGTCGCGCGCCACCAGGGTGTCGAGCGGCAGGATCGCAGCCAGCAATGCCGCAATCCACACGACGCCGCCGCCGGTGCGCGCTAGCAGAGGCGCATCCGGCCCGACTGCAAATGGGTACAGCATCGCCACCGCTAGGAAGAAGATCACGGGCAGCGCCGCCCCGCTTCCTGTGAAGGGGAAGAACCGCGCCAGATCGCGTTTGAGGAGCGCGGTGATCAAGCGGCTGGCTCCGCTGCTGCGCGAGGCACGTAGTCGGCCAATTCCAGGGTTGTTAGGCCCGCAATGTCGAGCGTTTGATGCGAGGCGACCAAAGCAATCCCGCCGTCCTCGCAATGCGTCGTAATCAGTGCGGTCACTTGCTCAATCGCTCGGGCGTCCAGCCCGCTTAGCGGCTCATCAAGCAGCCAGATCGTTGCGGCTTGTGCGATCAGCCGCGCTAGCCCCGCGCGCTTACGCTGGCCGGTCGACAAATAGCGCACTGGAATATCGAGCAGATTGCCAAGGTCCATCGCCTCTGCCGCCGCGTCCACATCGGCGCAGCCATCAATCTTTTGCCAGAACGCGAGAGCTCGTCCCAGAGCGAGATCGGGATCAAGGCCCATACGTTCATCGAGCAGACCGACCGCACCCTCGGTTGCCACCGAGCCTGCAAACGGGGTGAGTAATCCTGCGCAATTGCGTAGAAGCGTTGTCTTTCCAATGCCATTTGCGCCGGTGACATGGCACGCGCTGCCGGTCTCTAAAGTCAGGTTTAGCCCCTTGCACAGCACGCGATCGCCGCGGCGGCAGGCAAGGTCAGATACGGTAAGGCGCGCTTGCATGATTGCATGGCGTTAGGCAAAAGCTGCCTCGCAAACAACACGCTAACCAACAATTGCCTGATCGGAACCGATATGATCCGTGTGCCTGAACTGACCGATGCCGAAAGAGCCGAGCTGCTCGCGGCTTTTCCAGAATGGAGTGAAGCGCGCGATGGCAAGGCGATTTTCCGCAAGTTTGAATTTGCCGATTTCTCCCAGGCCTGGGGCTTTATGAACCGTGTCGCCTTGATCGCAGAAAGCCAGGATCACCACCCTGAATGGTTCAATGTCTACAACAAGGTAGAGATCACCTTGACCACGCATGATGCCGGGGAAAGCGGAGGCTTGTCCATGCGCGATGCAGCCATGGCAAAGGCTATTGCCGAGCTATCATGAGGTTGGTCGCGATTTTTGCCGCCCTGGTTATGGCCGCCCCTCTTTCGGCGCAGGATGAAGGTCGGCAACCGAAATGCATAGTTGTCACCAGCACTGGCAATCAACAGTGGGCCGTAAATGCGAACTGGGCTCGGTGGCGTATTGTTTCGGAAAGTGGCGCAAGTTTCACTCTCAGCTCATCATTTTGGAATGAGCGAGCACGCGATAATCTCTCGCAAAATGGCCCTTTTTCCAAATCAGGCTCAAATCTGATTTTCATCGCTCCTGATAGTAGGCCGCCCTATAAGAAATTATGGGCACATTTGAGTGTTGCTGGAGGATCGCTTGCGCCTAAGGAAGTTCGGAGGAGTGGCAAGCGCAACGGCCTTGCCATTTTTCGGGCTCAAGAAGTCGACGCACTGATCGCTGATGCGCCATTGCTAACCGTGACCTTCTATCACCGTGATGGTGAAATTCTAAGCCGCTTTGCAATTTCTAGTGAAACAATCAAAGCTGGTGGTCGGCGTTTGCAGTCGCTGCACAGGGTATATGAGCAGCGAGATGTATCTGGTTCGCCCGAAGAGTGCCGGAGAGCGAATGCGCGGTTGTAGGTTGCTGTAAGAAGAGGGTTTTGTGCCTTGGGTAGAAAACGGGCGCAGGTAATAAGTCTACCGTCCCGATCAGTCCGTCCGCGCGCGATGCGGCAATGGCGAAGGTGATTGCCGAGCTTGCCTAGGCGTTGCCCATATCGGTTCCAATGCCTTGGCTGCGCATTTCCTTGCGCACGCGGCCGGGCAGGAACCGTTGGAGAAGCAGCAGGCGTTTTGCCATCTTGCCAACGGTGTAATCCAATTTGTCACCGTGAACCGCATCCCACACTACTTTGGGTACTGTGCTGACGGGTGATACTTCGACACCTGCGTCGAGCAGGTCCTCTTTCACAGATTGGTTCGAATCTGCGGCGGTTTGTTCGATGATCGGCGTGTCGATAAACCCAGGGCATAGTGCGGACACTTTGATCCCATCTTTTGCCCATTCAGCATCCAGGCTTTGCGTCAAACCACGCACCGCCCACTTTGTGCCGCAATAGACAGACAGATTGGGTGCGCCGATGATTCCGGCCAGGCTGGCGGTGTTGACCAGAACAGAGCCGGGCGCAGTTTTCTTCAGATGGCTATGCGCTGCCTGCGCACCGTAAATCACACCCTTCAAATTGACGTCTAGCAGAGCCACGACTTCTTCGCTTGGCTGATCCACAATCGGCCCGCCATGCCCGATCCCCGCATTGTTGAATACGACATCGATGCGGCCTCCGGCTGCCGTTGAAAAGGCTTCGAGCGCCTCGTCCCAAGCGGCGCGGTCACGCACGTCGAGCTGGTGCATGTATTTGAAGCCGCCCTCAAGCAGGCCGAGCGTGTCTTCCAAGCCCGCTGTGTCCACATCAGCCACGCCGACGAACCAGCCTCTTTCAGCGAAGTAGATTGCGACTGCGCGGCCAATGCCCGAAGCACCACCAGTGATAAAAATTGACCGACGCTGCGTCACCTAATCTTACTCCCAAAAAACAAGAACCGGCGTGGTCTAACCCCGCGCGCTCCGTTTGTCAGCTACTGACATGCGTGTCAGCATGGATAGGCTGTGGGTTAGGCCGTGTTCTATTTCGCCAACGCCTGTTCCAGGCCAACAACATGCTGCGCACCTTCAAGGATTTGCGCAGTGGAATTGCTTACCGTGTCGCCAATCGTTTCGCTGCGTCCGCCAAGGCATTCTGCCAGGAAATTCTCAGTGATTGCGGTGTAGGCGATGTTGTTGGTCGGCTTTGCAAAGCCGTGGCCTTCATCAGGATAGAGCACGTATGTAACGGGGACCCCGGCCTCTTTCATGGCGCCGACGATCTGGTCGCTCTCTGACTGTTTGACACGCGGATCATTGGCGCCTTGCAGGATTAGCAGCGGTTTTGTGATCTGGTCTGCTTTGTACAGCGGGCTGGCGGCCTTCAGCAAAGCAAGGCCTTCCTCAGTGTTCGGATCGCCCATACGCTCATGGAAGAGTTTCACCATCGGAGCCCAATAGGGCGGAATGGTCTCCAGCAAGGTCTCAAGGTTGGACGGGCCAACGATGTCGACGCCGCAGGCGAATTTCTCTGGCGTAAAGGCGAGGCCCGCAAGCGTCGCATAGCCGCCGTAGGATCCACCCATTATTGCCACTTGATCAGCGGTGGTGATGCCTTGCTCAATCGCCCAATCGGTTGCGTCGATCAGGTCGTCATGCATCGACAGGCCCCATTCTTTGTTGCCTGCGTTGAGGAAATTCTTGCCGAACCCGGTCGAGCCGCGGAAGTTCACTTGCAGCACGGCATAGCCCCGATTGGCGAGCCATTGGACGCCGCTGGAAAAGCCATAATCATCGCGCGCCCATGGGCCGCCATGGACCAGCAGAACCATTGGCACGGCGGCGTCTGGACGGCCGCTTGCATCACTGTCGCTGCCGGGCGGCAGAGTGAGATAGGACGGCAGGGTCAAGCCATCGCGGCTGGTGATCTCCACTGGCTGCATCGGTTGGAGCGGTGCGCCCTCCAGCTCTGGACGGGTAATGTAGAACGGGGTGAGGGTCTCGGCTGCGCGGTCATAGATATAGCTGCTGCTTGGCGCAGTCAGCGGGTCGTTCCAGACGATCCAGGTCATGTCATCATCGGTGCGACTGGCGACGCCAAACTTACCATCTAGCTGGCCGCCGAGCCAATCGAGCGAGGCCTTGATTCCAGGATCGATCGCGGTCCATTCGGTCTTGAGGTAATTCGCCGAATAGGCTTCCACCACGCCGGTTTTGTTGTTGCGAATGGTGCCGCCAATATCGGCCTTGTCATTCTCCGCGACCAGCGTCTTCTCGCCGCTCGCTGTGTCCTGAGCATAGAGAGCAGCGGTGTTGCGGCCTCGGCTGTCGAGCCAATAAAGCGTCGAGCCATCGGTGGTGTAGCCCGCTGGCGAAGTGGTCAGCGAATCTTCCATGGCGGTGGTTTCAAACGCGGCCTCTTCCACCGCGCCGCCTTCGACCCGGAAATAATCGGTGCCGCCAGCCTCGTTCTGGCGCATCGCCATGCGCAGGGTCAGCGTGTCATCCGCCATAAACCCGGCATAGCTGTTGTTCTCATACACCAGCTCCAGCTCTCCGGTGTTGAGATCGAGCAGGTGTACATCGTGGAATTGCGGATCACGATTGTTGAGACCGATCAGGATCTTGTCGCGGATCGTTTCTGACCCGCCGACAATATCGACGCGGGTGTTTTCAAACGGGGTAAGGTTGGTTTCCACGCCGCTCGTCACATTGATCGAATAGAGCAGGAAGTTCTCATCACCGCCCTTGTCCTGAATATACAGCAGGCTGCTGGAATCGGGTGACCAGAAATGCTGTCGGATCGGGCGGTCCGCCGCGTTCGTCATCGCTTTGGCTGCATCCAGATTGTTGCGCGGAGCCATCCAGATGTTGAGAACGCCATCCTTTGGCGCGAGCCAGCTGAGATATTTGCCATCAGGGCTAATGCGCCCCTGCGCTTTGGTCGGATTGCCGAACAGGGCATCGCGCGGGATCAAGTCATAGGCGTCGGCGGTGTTGGTCATTGTGGCTCCGGTATTGGCGGCGTGGTTATCTGCCGAGACGGTGCTCGGCAGGCGCGCGGTTACTTACAAAACGAGTTGTTATGCGATGGGACATGGGGGCTATCTGATCGATTGCAAACAACTGTATTATTCAAATAATACACACATGATAGCGAGCCGCAAGTCGCGGGGAACAGAACAAATGCCTGGGTCAAAGCGCTGTTAAAGCGCAGGGTTCGCGTAGAAATGCCAGACCCAGATCGCCATCGCCCCGCGATGCGGGCGCCAGCGCTCGCCGATCTGCCTTAGGCCTTTTTCATCGGGCCGCTCATTCAGCTGTAGCAATCTTTTGACGCCTTCCTGCACGGCAAGATCACCGGCGGGCCACATATCGCCGCGCCCCTCCGCGAACAGCAGATAGATCTCCGCTGACCAGCGCCCGATCCCTTTGACCTTGATCAGCTCTGCGATCGCTGCCTCGTCATCAATGGGAAGGTCATCAAAATTGACCTCGCCTGTTTGCACCAGCTCGCACAGGCTGCGGGCATAGCCTTGTTTCTGGCGCGACAGGCCGCAGGCGCGCAAAGTGTCAAAGTCCCGCTCCAGCAGGCAGGCAGGCGAAAAGCCTTTGCCCAGTTCCGCCTCCAATTTGTTCCACATCGAAGCGGCGGCAGCGACCGAAACCTGCTGGCCCACAATCGTGCGCAGCATCGTCATATATCCGCGATCTCTAATGCGTGGTTCTGGATAGCCAATTCGCGCGATTTCAGTCGCCAGATCGGCATCATTTTTGGCCAATGCATCAAGCGAGGCCTTGATTGCAGCTGCGCTCAATCCCACTAATAATTCCCATAACTATACAATGCGAAATCTGCCTCTAGCAGCGCAGCCGACTATTCGATAGAGCGCTGGCCAATCCAGCGGACACTGAAAAGGATACAATGCAATGCCGAAACTGATCGTCACCAATCGTGAAGGCGAAACGAGTGACATCGAGGTCGAAGATGGCCTGACGGTGATGGAGGCTATTCGCGACAATGGCTTTGACGAGCTGCTGGCGCTGTGCGGCGGATGCTGTTCCTGCGCGACCTGCCACATCCACATCGATCCTGAGTTTACGGCAAAGCTGCCTGAAATGAGCGAAGACGAAGATGATCTGCTGGAATCGAGCGAGCATCGCAATGAAACCTCGCGGCTCTCGTGCCAGGTTCCGCTCACTGCAGAGCTGGACGGCTTAAAGGTAACTATCGCAGCTGAAGATTGATGTTGTTTGCGAGTTGGCTCGCAAGCTTCTAACTCGCAGTCCATGAACATTACTCAACCTGTCGGCGACACGCTCGCCTTGATCGGAAACACGCCGCTGGTCCGCCTGGCCGGGCCGAGCGAGGCGGCGGGCTGCGATATTTGGGGCAAATGCGAATTTGCCAATCCGGGGTCTTCGGTGAAGGATCGCGCAGCGCTCTATATGATCCGCGATGCGGAGGCGCGCGGCGAGCTGAAACCCGGCGGAACTGTGATTGAAGGCACCGCTGGCAACACCGGTATTGGCATTGCGCTGGTCGCCAATGCGCTCGGTTACAAAACGGTGATCGTGATGCCGGACAATCAGTCCAAGGAAAAGATGGACACTTTGCGGGCGCTGGGCGCGCAGCTCGTGCTCGTGCCCCCGACCAAATACGCAGATCCCGCGCACTTTCAGCACACCTCGCGCCGCATGGCGGAGGAAACCGAAGGCGCGATCTGGGCTGGCCAGTTTGATAATGTCGCCAATCGCCGCGCGCATATTGAAGGCACCGCAAAGGAGCTGTGGCAGCAGTTAGACGGCAAGATTGACGGCTTTACCTGCGCGGCTGGCACGGGCGGTACGATTGCCGGGGTCGGCATGGGCCTGAAGGAGAAATCCGAAGATGTCCGCATTGCGCTGACCGATCCGCATGGTGCGGCGCTCTACAATTACTACGCGAATGGGGAGCTGAAGGGCGAGGGTTCTTCCGTTGCCGAAGGCATCGGTCAGGGCCGGATCACCGCCAATCTCGAAGGCGCGCCGATCGATACCCAGTTTCGCATTTCTGACGAGGAAGGCCTGCAATGGGTCGCCCGGCTGCTGCGTGAAGAGGGGCTGTGCCTAGGTCTCTCCTCTGGCATCAATGTCGCTGGTGCGATTGCGCTGGGTAAGCAGCTAGTCGCCGAAGGGCGAGAGAACCCGCAAGTCGCGACAATCCTGTGCGATACTGGCTTTCGCTACCTTTCGACACTCTACAATGCCGAATGGCTGAAGGCGAAAGAGCTTCCAGTGTTCGACTGGCTCGAGCAAGCGTGATAGGCAGCCGTTATGGCGTATCGCAAACTGTTCGAAACCCGCGAAGAATTGGCGCGGGCTGTCGCAGAAAACCCAGATATTGAACGCGCAGGTGCACCCCTTGGCGGAACCCGCGAAGAGGCGGTGCAACGCCTTCAGGTCGGGCTTTCTGGCCTTGCTGCGATGGTCCTGCTGGTTGGTCTGGCCAGCGTGATACAAGGCCGGGCGCAGGTCAGTGAAGACAGCGCCGTGCCAGAGGCCGCGCCGACGACTGAGCCGAGCGCAGAGGCCACAATCAATGATCCGCTGGTCGATGCGGGCGTCGTGCCTGATTTGCCGGTAGAGCCAAGCTCGGTCGCGACGCAGGAGGCGGCGATCGTGCCTGAGCAAGGCGAGGGGACCGCTGGTGACCCGCTGCCCGGCGATGTTGTGCGCGATGATCCGTTGATCAATGAGTCCAAAACTCCATAAATTTGCCCTCGCTGCGATTGGCGTGCTGGCACTGTCTGCCGGCGCACTGTGGTGGCTGGCCCAGTCGAACGCAGAGGGCCATGGCCTGCGCGCCAGCGCGAACAATGGCTCAGCCGAGAACGTGGAGCTTGGCCTGATGAGCAGCCTGCCGCTCTATTGGCCTCTGGGCGCTGATCTGGCGGGCCTGATTGACGCAGAGCAAGAGGCACCTTGGCAGCGCGGCGTTTTGGAAGCGCGCTATGATCTGAAGCTACTCGATAGCCTCTCACCGGATGATCAGGGCGTTGGCCCACTGGCGGGATTGGAACGCCTGGCGATTGTCCAACCGCGCGGGCTAAGCCCATCGGACAATGTCGCGCTGGATGATTGGGTGCGGGGCGGCGGACAGCTGCTGATTGCGCTCGATCCAATGCTGACTGGCGAATATGAGGTCGCTTTTGGCGATCCGCGCAGGCCGGTAGATGCCGCGCTGATCCCGCCGGTGATTGAGCGATGGGGATTGGCGATTAGTTTTGATGAAGAACAGGGTGAGGGGCTACGGTCTGCCGCGGTGGTGGGCGGACAAATCCCGGTTCATATGGCTTAGCTGTCCTAACCGTTCTCGATCCCGCCGCCGCCTCGTGTGAACTTCAGGGCGACGGAGCAATCGCGGCCTGTGATATTGGCCAGGGGCGTGTGACGGTTTTTGCCGATGCTGCCATCTTTGAACATGAAGAGCTCGCCGGAGAAGATGGCGAAAGGTTGATCGCCTTGCTGGCTCAAGCTTTCAATTGAGTCGCTAGCATCCCGATCCTGACCGATATCGGTTCGATCCATCTAAGCAGCGCCAAAGCGCCCCAAATTCGCGATTGGGGATTTTGCGGGACGGGCCGAGGATGAGCGACTCGACTTGTGTGATTCTCGCAGTTTTGAGCGGAAATTCAGTGTTTTGAGGCGAGTCCTTTGGCTTCCATGCGAGGTAGTGAAGTGGATGGGTGTTCAATATTAATATGGTAAATCAGTTATTTACCAGCTTATCCCGCGAAATCCCGTAAAAACCCCTTCCATCCCGGTTAAACCCACGATATTACCGTCTTCCATCAAACATGACCGTTTGTGTTTGCGCCGCCCATGATGGTTGGCGTGCCGGTTCCGCTCGCATGTGGAATGGCCAAGCAAATGGCGTTTTGGGTCTCCTGAAAAGGGAGGCGGGGAAAATGAAGGCCCGTGAGGGGCGGGTGAGAAGGGGAGTTGGAGCGCGTGTCGTTCGCAGGATTCAGTGGTCAAGCTTATTCGCCCGTCGCACGATAAGGGCCGCTTTGTGCTGCCCCCACTGTTCCGCAAGGCTGTTAAAGAAAGTTCTGAAGGGCGGATTGTCTGCCTGGCAAAGCACGAGCGCTGGAATTGCCTCACCGGCTTTGGCCTGTCCCGGAAAACCGAACTTGAAGAGCAGATTGAGCGCGAGGAAGACCGCGCCATCCGTCTCGATAAAGAATTCGACCGTGATCTGCGTGCGATGCAGCTGTTTGGCTTTGTCGAAGTGCCGTTTGATGACAGCGGGCGCTTTGTAATGCCTGACCATCTGCGCAGCCTCGCGCAGGTTGACGATGGTCTGTACTTCCACGGCGGTGGGCGCTTCTTCACGATCTGGAACCCAGATCAGCTCGCGCAAATGGGTGAGCAATGGGAAAGTGCGCAGGCCGCCTGCGCCAATCTGGTTGCAGAAGTCGAAGCGAAGGGGCGCAAGAAATGACGTCCTCCGCCGCCCTTGGCCAGAACGCGCCCCACGTCCCCGTTCTCCTCGAAGAAGTGATCGCCGCGCTTAATCCCCAGCCTGGCGATGTTATTGTCGACGCCACTTTTGGTGCCGGCGGCTATACTCGTGCGCTGCTTGATTGCGGCGCTACCGTCCATGCCTTTGATCGCGATCCTGACGCGATCTCTCAAGGCCGCGGATGGAGCGAGGCGCGTAGTTCCCCTCCGCGCTTGGTGCTTCATCCGCGGCGTTTTTCCGAGATGGTGAGCGCGATGGAAGAGGTGGGTGTTGCCCAGGTTGACGGCGTGGCAATGGATATTGGCGTTTCCTCCATGCAGCTTGATCAGGCGGGGCGCGGTTTTGCGTTTTCGGTCGATGGACCGTTGGACATGCGGATGAGTCAGGCGGGCGAAAGCGCAGCTGATTTTCTCAATTCTGCCGATGCCGATACGATTGCCGATGTGCTCTATGAATACGGCGAGGAGCGCCAGTCGCGCCGGGTTGCCCGCGCTATTGTCGCGGCGCGCCCGCTGGAGACGACCGGTGATCTGGCGCGGATTGTTCGCAAGGCGCTGGGCTATAAGCCGCATGACAAGAAAGACCCGGCAACGCGGTCGTTTCAGGCCGTGCGCATCCATGTGAATGACGAGCTGGGCGAATTGCGCAGTGGCCTGTCAGCGGCAGAGCGCTTGCTACGCGCTGGCGGCAGGCTCGCCGTGGTCAGCTTTCACAGCCTCGAAGACCGCATGGTCAAGCGCTTCCTGCGCGAAGCATCCGGCGCAGGCCGCGCCGTGTCGCGCCATCTGCCCGGTGAAATTCCCGGCGACCCGCCCGTGTTTGAGAAACTTTCCAAAGCGATCCGTCCTTCCGAGGCTGAGATCGAACGCAATCCGCGCGCGCGCTCTTCCACCCTGCGCAGCGCCATCCGAACAACCGCCGATGCAAGGAGGCTTGCGGCATGATCGTTTCAGGTTCTCGTATGCGTCAAATCGGCTGGGTTGCGGTGCTTGCGCTGTGCGTCGGGATGTTTCTCCTGCTTAGCTTCCGCGTGCATGCCGTAAAAAGCGAAGTTCTGTTGGCTGAACGGCAAATCGTTGAGTTGGAGCGCGAAACGCTTGTGCTGGAAACCGAGTTTCAGGCGCGCGCCAATCAGCGGCAATTGGCCAATTGGAACATCGTTGAATTCGGTTATCTCGCGCCGCGCGCCGACCAATATCTTGAGGGTGAGCGTCAATTGGCGAGCCTGGGTTCACCGCAAGTTCCCGGTGCGCCTAGCCCGATCCGTGTCGCCCGAGCGGAGCCGCAGAGGGAATGCCGTCGCCGCTGCGGTCACGTGAAATGGTCTCGCCGATTACGGGTGCGCCTGTGACTTTGGCTGCGACACAGGTTGAAGAGAGCGCAACGACAATGTTCGCTGAGGCCTTCGGTGACTTCCTAGTAGAGGCCTCGCCCATCCGGGCGGCGCAAGCGCGCGCGGGCAGCAGCTCTTCGGTCACCCAAGCAGCGGCAGAGACGGCTGAATGAGTGCCTTTGCGGCTCGCCCGGCCATCCCCGCAGGCCGCATCCAACTCGTCAATTTGCGCTATCGCTCGCTATTGACGGCGCGTTGGCGTGTGCTCTGGATTGTGCTGGTATTTGCGCTGGTCGCTGCGGCTGCCATCTTGCGCATTGCCTATCTGGGTTTTGCTGGCCACGCTCCATCACGCACCAGCCTGGCGGAGCAATTGCTGCCGCCGCGCGGTGAGATTACCGATCGCAACGGCGTTCCGCTGGCGCGTGCTTTTCCCGCCTATGCCCTGTGGTATGCGCCAACCGCCATGGGCGATGGCGGTGAGCCACTGGTAGCCTCGCCTCAAGATGTTGCCTTGAAACTGGCCAATATCTTCCCGGCGATGGATGTGAATGACACCGCCTCGCGCCTGGCTTCTGGCCGGGCGGGTTATTTGCGCCGCCGCATCCTGCCAGAAGAGGCGAACAAGATCATGCGCCTGGGCGAGGTCGCGCTGCAAATCCCGCGTGAGACCGATCGCCACTATCCGCAAGGTTCCTTGGGTGCGCACATTCTTGGCTACGTTGCTGCTGATGATCGCGGCCGCGTCGGTATGGAAGCGGTCCTGGACGAGCAATTGCGCGATCCGGCTTTGCGTTCTCAGTCGGTGCCGTTGTCGATCGATATGCGTGTTCAAGGCGCGCTCGAAGACGAGCTGAGCAAGACGATGCTCGCCACCAATGCGCTGGGCGCGGCAGGGTTGGTGCTCGACGTCGACACGGGCGAGGTGATGGCGCTGGCTTCCCTGCCAGAGTTCAATCCCAACCGGATCGATGCCGCTGGTCAGGCCAACATGATGAACCGCGCCACGAACCAGGTGTACGAGCTCGGCTCTACGTTTAAGCCGCTAACCGTCGCCGCCGCGATTGATGCCGGTGTGATCACGGATCTCAGCGCCAATTGGAACGCGCGCCCGGTCAAGATCGGCTCGATTGAGCGTGCAGATTATTCTGACAAAGGCGCAACGCTCAACATTCCTCAGGCGCTTGCCTATTCTTCCAACACCGTCACCATGCGGGTCGCGGATCAACTGGGTCCAGAGCGGCTACGCCAGACTATGATCGACCTTGGCATGAACGAGCGGCCCTATATTGAGCTGCCCGCGAAAGGCCATCCGATCTGGCCGCGCGGCGATTGGTCGCGGCTTACGAATATGACGGTCGGCTATGGCCACGGTATTTCGGTCACACCGTTGCACTTGGCGACGGCCTATGCCGCGATGGTCAATGGCGGGATCTGGCGGCCTGCAACTTTGCATAAGCTGGAGGCAGGACAGGCACCACGCGGCCGCCGTGTGTTCAAGACCTCCACATCCTCGCGGATGCGCCAGCTGCTGCGGATGATTTCGATTTACGGCACCGGGCGCAGCGCCGATGCGCCGGGATACCGTGTGGGCGGAAAGACCGGCTCTGCTGAAAAGCCAGTCAAAGGCGGATATAGCAAGACTAAGCTGATTTCGTCCTTCGCTGCGGCGTTTCCGATGGACCGCCCGCGTTATGTTGTGGTCGCAGTGATTGATGAACCACGCGGCACTGTGGCAAGCTCTTTCCAGCGGACAGCGGCGTTTAACGCAGCTCCGGTCGTCGGGCGGCTCGTGCCGCGAATTGGCCCCATGCTGGGTGTGCGGCCAGATACGACGCGCGACGTCGATATTAGTGATCTTCGCTTCTTGGTGGAGGGGCGCAAATGAAACTTGGAAATTTAGCGCAAAGGGCAGGGTTGCCTTGTGAAGAAGGCGCAGACCTTAGCGTGACAGGCTTTGCCATCGATCATCGCAAGGTTGCCCCCGGTACGGTTTTTGGGGCGTTTCAGGGCCTGACCTTCAATGCAGAAGACGTCATTCCTGAGGCGATTGCCGGTGGAGCTGTCGCCATCGTGACGCGTCCTGGCGTTACGGTGGAGGGCGCATTTCATATCGCCAGCGACAATCCGCGCCGTGACTTTGCCCGACTTGCCGCCGGTTTTTTCACGCCTGTCCCGCCGCATATCGTGGCGGTTACCGGCACCAATGGCAAAACCTCAACCGTAGAGATGACCCGGCAAATCTGGCGCATGTGCGGTGAACGCGCAGCCAGCATTGGCACATTGGGCGTAACCACGCCGGATGAGAGCGTTTCCACCGGGCTCACCACGCCGGACATTGTCACTTTCCTATCAAATATGAGCGGTTTGGCGCGCGAAGGCGTGAGCCATGTGGCCTATGAGGCCTCTAGCCATGGCCTCTCGCAATATCGCAACGAAGGTATCTCCGTATCCGCCGCAGCTTTCACCAATTTCAGCCGTGATCACCTCGATTATCACGCTGATATGGATGACTATTTTTCGGCGAAAATGCGCTTGTTCAGCGAAGTTCTGAAGCCGGGCGCAGCGGCAATCATTTGGGACGGCGGGGATAACAGCGAGTGGACCCGCCGTGCCGCCGAGCACGCGATGTCCTCAAATTTGCGCGTGCTCATTGTCGGCAAGGTGGGGAGCGGTTCCAACGCGTTCCTCCGCCTTGTCGATCGCAAGGCAACGCAGCTAGGTCAGACGATTGACGTCGAGCATGAGGGGCGCGTTTTTTCGATCAAGCTCCCGCTGATCGGTGAATATCAAGCCGCCAACGCGATGGTCGCGGTGGCCCTGGCGATTGCAACCGGCAGCGATGCCGCCCAGGCGCTGGACGCGATTTCCCGGCTTCAGCCGGTACGAGGGCGAATTGAGCGGGCCGTGATCAGCCCGGCGGGCGCGCCTGTCTATGTCGATTATGCTCATACTCCCGATGCTTTGGCGGCGGCGATTGCTGCGCTGCGCCCTCATGTGGCGCGCGGGCAGGGCGGGCGTTTGATCACCGTGTTTGGCGCTGGCGGAGACCGCGACCCCGGTAAACGCGAAGCGATGGGCGCCGCCGCCTCTGACAAATCGGATATCGTAATCGTTACAGACGACAATCCGCGCGGCGAAAGCCCGGCGGCCATTCGGGCGGATATCATGCGCGGGGCAGCGGCCAGCGCGCGTGAGATTGGTGACCGGCGCGAGGCGATTGGTGAGGCCATTTCGCTCGCCGGAGAACACGACATTGTGCTGGTAGCGGGCAAAGGCCACGAGCAAGGGCAGATCATCGGTGCAGGAGAGAATATGCGGGTTTTGCCGTTCGATGACGTAACGGTTGCGCGCGAATGCGCCGCTGCTGGCGGTTCGGGGTCTGGCTCATGAACGCGCCGCTAGTCCACGCCGCGCTGCGCGGTTGGCCGGTAACGGCGCGCGATGAACTCAGCGGAGCGCTGTGGAGTTCGCGCGACGTCGAGGCGGCAACGGGCGGCACGGCCAGCCACCATTTCCAGGCCTCCGGCGTTGAAATGGATTCCCGCGATGTGCGTCCCGGCGATTTGTTTGTCGCGCTCAAAGGAGAGGCGATGGACGGCCACCGTTTCCTCGACAAGGCCTTTGCCGCAGGTGCGGTTGCAGCCATCACCGACCGGGCTGTGGACTATCCGCATGTGCTGGTCAAAGACACCAGCGCCGCATTACACGCGCTGGCCCATGCTGCGCGCGATCGCAGCCCCGCGGTGCGGATTGGCGTCACCGGATCGGTCGGTAAAACCGGCGTGAAAGAGGCGATCTTCGCCGCACTAGACCGGGCCAGCAGAGGCGCGGCGCATCGCAGCGTTCGTAGCTATAACAATCACGTAGGCGTACCACTCAGTCTTGCTCGGATGCCCGCGCGCAGCCTGTTTGGCGTGTTCGAAATGGGCATGAACCATGCGGGTGAGATCGCGCCGCTGGCCGATCACGTGCGCCCTGACGTGGCACTTATCACGACGCTCGCGCCTGCACATATCGAAAATCTTGGCTCGATGGAGGCAATCGCCGATGAGAAGGCAGCGATCTTCACTGGTCTGACGCCGGGCGGCACTGCGATCATTCCGGCTGATACCGACTATACCGAACGGCTTATCGGCCATGCCCGTGCGGCGGGTGCGACGGTTGTGACCTTCGGCCGCCATGCGGACGCCGATGTGCGACTGCTCGATGCCATTCCGATCAGCACCGGAGGTTCGCTGATCACAGCAGACCTCGGCGACGCGCGGCTGTGCTATTCGATTGCGGAGCCGGGCGAACATTGGATTGCCAATTCACTCGGCGTCATGGCGGCAGTGCGCGCAGCGGGCGGCGATCTCGCCGCAGCAGGCTTGGCACTGGCTGAAATGGGCGGCCTTAAAGGGCGCGGTGCGCGTTTCCAGATTGATCTGCCCGGCGATGGCAAGGCCTTGCTGGTCGACGAAAGCTACAATGCGAACCCAGCGTCTATGCGGGCAACCTTGCGGCAATTGGGCCAGACGCCAGCGCTGCGGCGGGTCGCGATTTTGGGCAGCATGATGGAGCTGGGCGATTTTAGCCCGCGCTTCCACCGGCAACTGGCCGAGCCGCTTAATGATGCGAGGGTTGATCACGTTATTCTGGTTGGCGAAGAGATGCGTGAACTCGCCTATGAATTGGGGAAATCAGGCGGCGTTCCGCTTGGCAACCCGGGCAGCTTTACGCATTGCGACGGTCCGGCTCAGGCGATTTCCATGCTCAGCGAATTTGGCATCAATGGCGGGGACGCAATCCTTGTCAAAGGGTCAAACTCGGTCGGCCTTGGCGCTCTGGTTACCCATTTTACGCAAACGCACCCGGTTGAGGGGCAACAGGACGACTAAATGCTGTATCTGCTCGCCGAATGGCTCGGGTTTGAAGGGATCTTCAACCTTGTGCGTTACCAGACGTTCCGTGCCGGAGCGACGCTGCTGACGGCGTTGCTGATCGGCATGGTGATCGGTCCGCGCTTCATCAACATTTTGCGCGTGCGCCAAGGTAAGGGGCAGCCGATCCGTGAAGACGGGCCGGAAAGCCACTTTGCGAAGCGCGGCACGCCGACCATGGGCGGATTGATGATCCTTATATCATTGGCGCTGTCGCTGATGCTGTGGATGGATCTGCGCAGTCCGCTGGTCTGGGCCTGCCTCGCAGTGACGGCGGGTTTCGGGATCATCGGCTTCCTCGATGATTACGACAAAGTCTCCAAGAACAGCCATGCGGGCGTACCCGGCCGGGTGCGGCTTGCGATGGAGTTCGTGGTCGCTGGCATCGCGTCTTACATCATCGTCAGCCAGATCAGCACCGATCTTTACGTCCCGTTCTTCTCTGACGTCTCGATCCCGCTGGGGCCGTTCTATTACTTCTTTGCCGCCTTCGTGATCGTCGGTGCGGGCAACGCGGTGAACCTGACCGACGGCCTTGATGGGCTGGCGATCATGCCGGTGATCATTGCCGCGGGCACCTTCGCGATCATCGCCTATCTCGTCGGACGCACCGACTTTAGCGAATATCTCGGCATCCCTTATGTTGAGGGCGCGGGCGAGCTAGCAATATTCTGCGCCGCGATAATCGGCGCGGGTCTCGCGTTTCTATGGTTCAACGCGCCGCCAGCGGCGGTATTTATGGGCGACACGGGATCGCTAGCGTTGGGCGGAGCCTTGGGCGCCATCGCGGTCGCCGCGCACCACGAGATTGTGCTGGCGATTGTCGGCGGCCTGTTCGTGCTCGAGGCGGTTTCGGTCATCGTTCAGGTCTTCTGGTTCAAACGCACGGGCAAGCGGGTGTTCCGCATGGCCCCGATCCATCACCATTTTGAACAGCTCGGTTGGAGCGAGAGCAAGGTCGTGATCCGGTTCTGGATCATTTCGATCGTGCTGGCGCTCGCTGGGCTGGCCACACTGAAACTGCGCTAAGGAGAGCTGCACCAAAGTGATCACTTCCGCTGCCTTTGCTGGAAAACGCTATGCCGTGCTCGGCCTGGCGCGGTCTGGCGCGGCCACGGTGGAGGCCTTGCTGGCGAGCGGCGCGGAAGTAACCGCGTGGGACGAACGCGAGGAAGCGCGCGAGGCGTTTGTTGGCCGGTGTGATCTGGCTGATCCCTTGCAAATCGACCTCACCGGATTTGCAGGCGTTGTGGTGTCGCCCGGCGTCCCGCTCAACACCCATCCAATCGCGCCCTATGCCGCGAAATTCGATGTGCCTGTGATCGGCGATATTGAACTCTTCGCCCAGGCCCGCGCTGATCTGCCGCCGCACGAAGTGGTTGGCATTACCGGCACCAATGGCAAGTCGACCACAACTGCGCTGGTCCATCACATTTTGCAGACCGCTGGCGTGCCCAGCGTGATGGGCGGCAATATCGGTGAGCCGATTTTGGGCCAGGATCCATTGCCAGAAGGCGGGGTCTATGTGCTGGAGCTGTCGAGCTATCAGATTGATCTGACGTTTAGCTTGGACTGCGATGTCGCGGTGCTGCTGAACATCACGCCGGATCACCTGGACCGGTACGATGGCAGTTTTGAGAAATATGCTGCGAGCAAGGCCCGTCTGTTTGAGATGCAGTCTGGTGATAGCTGTGCGGTGGCGAGAGCTGAAGATTGGTTCTTCGGGCAAAAAGCTGGCTTACGCGCAAACGGAAAGTATCTCGAGGTTTCCGACGATATCTTCTTCCAGAGCAGAGACGTGCCCAACGCGGTAACTCCCGATGAGCAAAGTCGCTGGCCTGCTCTACAAGGCCCACACAATCTTGAAAACGTCGAAGCTGCAATGGCTACGGGTTTTGTCCTTGAGTTGGCAGCAAATCAAATTCGCGATGGCCTCCGATCCTTCCCTGGCCTCCCGCATCGTATGGAGCGCATTGCTGAGATCGCTGACATAACCTTCGTCAATGACAGCAAGGCGACCAATGCGGATTCCACCGCACCGGCCATTGCCGCGTTTCCGCCTGACCCCGATCCCCGCGTGCGCTGGATCGTTGGCGGCTTGGCTAAGGAAGACGGCCTCGGCTCGCTGGCTGGCCTGATGGATCACGTCGCGGGCGCCTACACGATTGGCCGCGATGGCGAGATGTTCGCGCAGGCCATTCAGCCTGTCGCACCGGCGCAATATTGTGAAACGCTGGGACAGGCCTTTGCCAAGGCGCATGGTGATGCGCGTGCGGGCGATGTGGTGCTGTTCTCACCTGCTGCTGCCAGCTTTGATCAATTCCGAGATTTTGAAGACCGCGGTCAGCAATTCCGCGATCTCGTCCATGCCTTGGGAGAGGCCGCATGAATTCCGTCGGTTCACCGGCTTACGGCCCCTACGCGCCCGGCCGCAGCGGCGGATCGTTCCACGCGCCTGTCCCTGTGCGGCGCGGGTGGATGGGTGACCTGCGCATTTGGTGGCGCGAGGTTGATAAATGGCTGCTTGGCCTGGTCCTCGTCATGATGCTGATCGGCACCGCTGCCGTGGCCGCTGCCTCGCCCGCCAGTGCAGAGCAGCTGTCAACCGCCGAAGTGCGCCTCGACGAATTCCTATTCCTGAAATCGCACGTCGTATGGCAAATCATGGGCGTTGGCGTGATGATCGCCACCAGCTTTGCCAGCCGCGATAATGCGCGCCGCATGGGCATCTTGCTGTTCGCCGGAATGCTGGCGCTGCTGTTCCTCGTGCCGATTATCGGGGTCGAGAAGAACGGTGCGCGCCGCTGGCTGGAGGTGGGCATGTCGCTCCAGCCCTCTGAGTTCTTGAAGCCCGGCTTTGCCATTGCGCTCGCGTGGATATTAAGCTGGCGGCTTCGCGATCCGAATTTGCCAGTGCTCACCTTCGTGACGATGATCATGGGCCTCGTCGCGGGTCTGCTGATGCTTCAGCCAAACCTGGGCGCGACCATCCTGTTTGCAGGCGTGTGGTTCGTGCTGGTGCTGCTGTCGGGCGTATCGGTGCAGCGGATCAGCGCGCTGGTCGGCGCGGGCGTGGTTGGCCTGACTGCGACCTATTTCCTTTATGACAATGCGCGCCACCGGATCGATGCGTTTCTTGGCGGCGGCACAGCGTTTGACCAGGTTGATCTGGCTCAGCGTACTCTGCTGGCTGGTGGTTGGACCGGCAGCGGGCTGTGGCTCGGCATTCGCAAGATGAACCTGCCAGAGGCGCATACAGACTATATCTTCTCCGTCATTGGCGAGGAATATGGCCTGATGATCTGCGCGCTGATCGTGCTGCTCTATCTGGCGATTGTCGCGCGTGTTCTGGTGCGACTAGTGGATGAAGAGAACCTGTTTGTTTTGCTCGCGGGTGCCGGATTGGTCACGCAAATCGGCGGTCAGGCCTTCATCAATATCCTCGTCAATCTTCAGCTGTTCCCATCGAAAGGCATGACCTTGCCGCTGATCAGCTATGGCGGCTCGTCAACCTTGGCGGTGTGCTTTACATTCGGTCTGTTGCTCGCAATCACGCGGCGCAATCCATTCCTAAAGCGTGAGACGCCGGGACTGAGAGACTTTCTAGAAAATAAGGAGGAGCGCGAATGAATACCGATGCTCCCAAGTCCAATCGTCATTTCGTTCTCGCCGCTGGCGGGACCGGCGGCCATTTGATCCCGGCCTTTGCGCTGGCGGCGGAGCTGGATGCACGCGGGCATCACGTGGCCCTGATCACGGATGAGCGCGGCGCGAATATCCCGGGCAAGCCTGATTATTTGACGGCGCATGTCCTACCCGCTGGCCGGTTTGGCAAAAACCCGCTGCGCTGGCTGGGCGGTGCGCGCGCCGTGCGCGATGGCCGCAATATGGCGCTGCGCCTGTTTGACGCGTTTGAACCGAGCGCGGTGATCGGCTTTGGCGGCTATCCGGCTTTCCCTGCGCTGCTGGCCTCGACCAAGGCTGGCATCCCCAGCGTCGTGCATGAACAGAACGCTGTGCTTGGGCGGGTCAACCGACTGCTCGCGGGCCGCGTCGACGCGATCGCCACCAGCTATCCAGAGGTTGAGCGCCTCAAAGAGAAATACGAGACTAAGGTTTATCTGGTCGGCAATCCGGTTCGGGCACAGGTGCTCGAGCTGCGCAAGCAGGATTTTCCCGAGTTCACGGATGAAGGCCTGCTGCGGGTGCTGGTGACTGGAGGCAGTCAGGGCGCAAGCATCCTTTCGGAAGTGGTGCCCGATGGCCTAGCGATGTTGCCGCCTGCTCTGCGCGGCCGCTTGCAAGTGACGCAGCAATGCCGCCAGGAAGATATCGATGCCGTGCGTGAACGTTATTTGAGCCACGATATCCCGGCCGAGCTCGGCACCTATTTTGAGGATATGGAAGAGCGCCTGGCCGATTGCCACGTCTTCATTGGCCGGGCAGGCGCATCGACCATTGCCGAGCTGACCGCGGTTGGCCGTCCCGGAATTCTGATTCCGCTGCCGATTGCGACCGACGATCATCAGGCCGTCAACACCCGAGAGATTGTGGCCGCTGGCGGCGCGCGCATGGTGCGCCAAGCGAACTTTGTGCCCAAGGAACTGGCCAAGCAGATTCAGGCTATGGCGCAAAAGCCGCGCGAGCCTCGCCAACGCCGCGCATGGCGCATGGAATTGCGGTCGCCCGGATGCGACGAAGGACCTCGCGGACTTAATGGAAAGCTTTGGCGGGGCCGACATGATGGATGTGATCCGTGTCGGCGAGGGCGAAAAGCGAGCCCCCGCGACCAACACCGCCGCTGAAGGCGCGACCAAGGACGCTGTTCGGGATTCTGCCGAATGAAGGTCCTTCGACAAGCTCAGGATGAACGGACGCCCTTCATCGGAGACCTCCGATGAAGGGTGTTGCAACCGACATTGGCACGATCCATTTCGTCGGGATCGGCGGGATCGGCATGTCGGGCATTGCCGAGGTGATGCACAATCTTGGCTATGGCGTGCAGGGCAGTGACCTGGCCGAAGGGCCGAGTGTGGAGCGCCTGCGCGCGCGCGGCATCACCGTGCATATCGGCCACGAACGCGAGAATGTGGACGGCGTTAGTGTCGTCGTCACCTCCACCGCTGTTCGCCGCACCAATCCAGAGGTTGCCGCCGCGCTGGAAAACCGCATCCCAGTGGTGCGCCGCGCCGAAATGCTGGCCGAGCTGATGCGGCTCAAATCCACCGTCGCGGTGGCTGGAACGCATGGCAAAACGACCACCACCAGCATGATTGCCGCGCTGCTTGATAAGGGCGATGTTGACCCGACGGTAATCAATGGCGGGATCATTGAGCAATACGGTTCCAACGCGCGCCTCGGCGATAGCGATTGGATGGTGGTCGAGGCAGATGAGAGCGACGGCAGTTTTTTAAGGCTGGATGGGACGATCGCGGTCGTTACAAATATCGATCCGGAGCATCTCGACCATTACGGCGATTTCGACGGCGTCAAACGCGCCTTTGTTGAGTTCATTCACAATGTCCCGTTTTACGGGGCAGCGATCCTGTGCGTTGATCATCCCGAAGTACAGGCGGTGATAGGCCAAGTGCGCGACCGCAAGGTTGTGACCTATGGTTTCTCTTTGCAGGCCGACATTTGCGGCGTGAACATCCGCCCGCATGAAGGCGGCAATTGCTTCGATGTGATCATCCGCCAGCGCGGCGAAGAAGATCGCCGGATCGAAGGCGTCGATCTGCCCATGCCGGGCCGCCACAATGTGCAGAATGCTCTCGCCGCAATTGCGGTCGCGATTGAGATGGGCTGCGCCGACGATGTTATCCGCGAGGGCTTTGGCCAGTTTGGCGGGGTTCGCCGCCGCTTCACCAAGGTTGGGTCCGTCCCGGTCGATGGCGGCGCTGTCAGCATTATCGACGACTACGCTCACCACCCGGTTGAAATCCGTGCCGTGCTGGAGGCTGCGCGTGAGGCGGCTTCTGCTGGCGAGAGCGAAGGCCGCGTGATCGCGGTTGCCCAGCCGCACCGTTATTCTCGCCTCAATGATCTGATGGAGGACTTCCAAACCTGCTTCAACGAGGCGGACGAGGTCTATGTCACCCCGGTTTACGAAGCGGGCGAAGACCCGATTGAAGGCGTCAGTTCCGCCGCACTCGTCGCGGGCCTCAAATCACGCGGGCATCGCTCTGCGCAAACGATTGAGGATCAGGCGTCTTTGGCGAGCGCGCTGGCAAGCGACATTCGCAAGGGCGACATCGTCGTGTGCCTGGGTGCGGGTGACATCACCAAGTGGGCGGCGGGCCTCGCTGGTGCAATTGAATCGAAGCGGAACGCATGAACGACATGGTACAACCCGATGACTGGAACGATCAGGATAGCGGCATGGCCCCCACCTGCGCGATTGAGGGCGGCGCGAACGCGCCTGTGCCGATCGAGAACATTCGCGGTCGTCTGACGCAAAACGCGTCTTTGGCAAAATTCGTCTGGTTCAAAAGCGGCGGCAATGCCGATTGGCTGTTTGAGCCTGAAGATCTGGATGATCTGAAGAACTTTTGTGAGCAGTTGGACGGGGAGATTCCTGTCATGGCGCTGGGCGTCGGCTCCAACATGATCATCCGCGATGGCGGCGTGCCTGGCGTGGTGATCAAGCTGGGCAAGGAATTCTCTGAGGTCGAGATCACCGGCGAAACAACGCTCACCGCGGGGTCCGCTACGCCGGTCAGCATTGTGTCGCGGCGTGCAGCGAAAGCTGGGATCGACGGGTTGTCATTCTTCACCGGCATTCCCGGATCGGTTGGCGGCGTTACTCGCATGAACGGCGGATGTTATGGCCGCGAAACCTGTGATGTGCTGGTCGATTGCGACGTCATTTTGCCCGATGGGCAATTCGTGACTCTGACCAACAAAGACCTGCAATACAGCTATCGCCATTCCGCATTGCCCGATGGTGCGATTGTCGTCGCCGCGCGGTTTGAAGGCTTTCCGGGCGATCCGGACACGATCAAGGCTGAGATGAACCGCATCTCCAGCGAGCGCAAAGACTCGCAGCCAATCGGCAGCATGACCGGCGGGTCCACGTTCAAAAACCCGCCTGGCCACAGCAGCTGGAAACTGATCGATGAGGCGGGCTGCCGCGGCCTGAGGAACGGGGCTGCGCAGGTGAGCGAAAAGCACTGCAATTTCCTGATCAACACCGGCAATGCAACCAGCACCGAAATCGAAGGTTTGGGCGAAATGGTGCGCGAGAAAGTCTATGCCCATTCCGGCATTCAACTGGAGTGGGAAATCAAGCGGGTGGGCAGGCCGTGAGCAAAGATCTCAGTGCCTTTGAGTTGAAAATACTCGACAACATCAAAGAGCATGGTTGTCAGGTGAACCATGTGTTTGATCCTGATGGTGTTGAACAAGCGAAGAGCTATTCGATTGGATACCCAAAAACTGTAGGCCAACCTGAAGTGATCGTATTTGGTCTGGGTAACGGCCTAATGCATTCCATGATCAACGATTTGATGGACAAATGCCGTGGTGGATTAGTTATGGCTGACGGATTGTCGGTTTCTGGCCTCTTGAATGGATTTGAGTGTGTATTGCGGAGTGTCCGTCCAGAGCACATCATCCCTGACCATTTCAATTCCGCTATCTGGTATTCTAAACATGCTGGTCTTGGACCAATGCAGACGGCATTCCAGATTGTTTGGCCGAGCTCGAGCACCGCTTTGTATCCGTGGGATAAAGATGTTGTCCAAGAAGTAATCGATGCTCAGCCCGCTCTGTATGAGGAGGCCGCATGAGCAATTCCGCAGCCCTTCATATCGCTGTCCTGATGGGCGGCTGGGCCGCAGAGCGCGAGGTCTCTTTGATGACCGGCAATGGCATTGCCGATGCGCTCGAGAGCAAAGGCCACCGCGTCACCCGGATTGATATGGGCCGCGATGTTGCTGCGCGGATCGCTGAGGCGGCGCCAGATGTGGTGTTCAACGCGCTGCACGGCGTGCCCGGTGAAGACGGCACGGTGCAAGGCATGCTCGATCTGATGGGTGTACCTTACACTCATTCCGGCGTTGCGACCTCTGTGATCGCAATTGATAAACAGCTGACCAAGCAGGCGCTTGTCCCGCATGGTATCCCGATGCCGGGCGGGCATATCGTCGCCTCTGAAGAGCTGCATAGGCGCGACCCGCTGCCGCGTCCTTATGTGCTGAAGCCTGTAAACGAAGGCTCATCCGTGGGCGTCGCGATCATCACTGAGGATAGCAATGTCGGCAATCCGATTGCCCGCGCTGCAGAGGGGCCCTGGCAGGAATTTAAAGAGCTGTTGGCCGAACCTTTTATCAAGGGCCGAGAGCTCACTACTGCGGTGATTGACGGGCCAGATGGGCCGCGCGCGCTGGGCGTGACGGAGCTGATCATCGAAAGCGGCTTTTACGATTACGAGCACAAATACACCGATGGCTGCACGCAGCATGTCTGCCCGGCGAATATCCCGGCAGACATTGCGGCGCTGTGCGAAAGCTATGCGATCCGCGCGCACCAATTGCTCGGCTGTCACGGGGCGAGCCGCACGGACTACCGCTGGGATGACGAGGCAGGAGAGGCCGGTTTGTTTGTGCTGGAGACCAACACCCAGCCGGGCATGACGCCGCTAAGCCTCGTGCCAGAGCAGGCTAAACATGCCGGAATTGATTATGCCGATCTTGCAGAAATGATCGTGCACGAGGCGCTCAGGATACATGGGGCGGCGAAAGCCGGTTCTGCGGCGCCTGCCAAGCAAACAGGAGGCACTGATGGCGCAGATTAAACGCGGCGGAAAAGGTGTAAGGCGCGCAGTGAAGGCATCGAGCCGGGCGAAAACCGCACGGCAAGCGCGGGCGCGCACTAGTGGCGTGCTCGACAGTGTGATCGGACTGCTACCGTTCACTGACGAGCAATTGCAGCGCATTTTTCTTTCGATCATCATTGGCGGTGCAGTGGCGCTGGCATGGTTCATCGCCAGCCTCGCAGGCGTTCCGGCTATGGCCCAGGCGCAGGTCGCGCATCTCGCCTCGGACGCTGGGTTTGAGGTCCGCCGCGTACGCGTGACCGGCACCAGCCGGATGGACGAGCAGCACGTCTACAGCCGTGCGCTGGCTCAGCGTGATCGGCCCATGCCTCAGGTTGAGCTGGAGGCATTGCGCGAAGAATTGCTGGAATTGCCGTGGGTCAAGGACGCGCGAGTTTCCGCTCAACTGCCGGACACTTTGGCGATCGACATTGTTGAGCGCACGCCGCATGCGGTTCTGGAGAAGCCCGATCGTTTGGTCTTGATCGATGCGGAGGGCACTGAGTTGGAGCCGGTTGCGCGCGACAAAGCCAAGGAAATGTTGATGATTTCCGGTCCGGGCGCCAGCCGTCAAGTGGCCGATCTAGACCGCTTGCTGGCCACTGCACCTGCGCTGAAACCGCAGATTGAAGCGGCAGAATGGGTTGGCAATCGCCGCTGGAACCTGTCATTCAAGACCGAGCAAATCCTAGCTCTGCCAGAGGGCGATGACGAAGCGGCCACGGCGCTGGTCAAATTCGCGCGGATGGACGGGCAAAACCGCTTGATCGGCGGACAAGTCGCGACCTTCGACATGCGTGCGCCGCCGCGCATCTACATGCGCGTGCCGGGACGTTCTGACCAATTGCTCGCCAATGCGTCTGGCACCGGAGGAACACCGTAATGGCAAGCTCCAAGGGTCACAGCTCCGCCGGTAAAGCGCGCCTTTCGAAGATTTTTGGCGCGGTTAATATCGGCTCGTTCCGCATCTCGGCCATGATTATGGGTGAGACAGAGAACGGCGATCTCATCGTGCTGGGCTCTGGCCACCGCGCAAGTCAAGGGATCAAGCGCGGCTATGTGATCGATATGAGAGCGGCAACCTATGCAATTCGCGACGCGGTGGAGCGGGCGGAGAAAAACGCCGGTGCCAGCGTGCAAAGCGTGTGGGTGGCCTGCGCGGGCGCAGGCCTGGCTAGCAATGTCTCCAAGGTTGAGATTGAGATCGGCGGGCGCCGGATCGAAGAGGAAGATGTTGAACACCTGCTGATTGCGGCGCGCGACACGATCCAGCCCGACGGACGGATGGTCCTGCACGCTCAGCCTGCGCATTACACGCTCGATGGCGCGCATGGCGTCGCCAATCCGCGTGGTCTCCATGCAGAGCGCCTGGGTGTAGATGTGCATGTGATGCTGGCTGATGGCGCGCCTGTGCGCAACCTAACCGAAGTCGTACAAAGCGCGCATTTAGAGGTGGAGGGCGTAGTCGCTGCTCCGCTCGCCACCAGCTATGCAGTGCTGTCGCAGGAAGAACGCGAGCTGGGCGTTGCCTTGGTCGAAATCGGCAATGATGTGACCAATGTCTCCGTCCACGCTGGCGGCATGCTGCTTGGCCTGCGCGCACTGCCCTATGGTTCTGGCGATATCACCGATGCGATCGCCAGCGCCTTTGGCATTCGGCGGTTTCAGGCAGAACGGCTGAAATGTGTCTCGGGATCTGCTATTGCCTCGCCAAGCGATCACCGCGAGATGATCCCGGTTAACGGGCCGGGCGATGAAGTAACCGGGCCATTGGCACGCGGTGCGGACGATAAGAACCGCATTGCACGGGCAGAATTGGTCTCTGTGGTGACGCAAAATCTCTCCCAGCTCACCGATGAAGTGGGCCGGGCGCTGAAGGCGATGGGCTTTTCCGGCTCGCGTGCAGGCCAAGTGGTTCTGACAGGCGGCGGAGCTGAGCTTGCTGGTCTCGCCGAATTTGCGCAAGGTGCGCTAGGGATGCCAGTGCGTATTGGCCGCGGGCCGACTTTAACCGGGCTACCCGAGGCGCATTCTACGCCGGGCTTTGCGACATTGGCGGGACTGTGCCTCTATGCCGCAGATGATCCGGTCGATATTCGCGCGATTGGCTCGCAATACCAGCAGACCGCCAAATACGGCGGCGGCGTTGTAGGGACACAAATGGCTGCGCGATTATTCCGCGCGCTTAAGGAATACTTCTAAAGAGCCTTGGTAAGAGGCCGAAGGACAATTGAGGCTCTGTGGATAAGGGTTGGTGCGCTATAACCGCGAAGACGCGAATGTGGCACAAGTATTGAAAAATATTACGTATGGCGGGACAAGGATGGGTCGTCTCTCGCCTGAAAGGGATAATTGATGAGCATTAATATAGGACCAGCAGCGAGCGATGACATGCGGCCCCGCATTACCGTGGTGGGTATTGGCGGCGCTGGCGGCAATGCGATTGCGAATATGATTGAATCCGACATCGAAGGTGTCGAATTCATTGTTGCCAACACGGATGCTCAGGCGCTGAGCAGCAGCCCGGCGGCGACTCGCATTCAGCTGGGGCCGGATATCACTGGTGGCTTGGGCGCAGGCGCTCGGCCAGAAGTGGGCAAAGCGGCGGCGGAAGAAACCGTCTCTGAAATCGAAACCGCGCTGGAAGGCGTGAACATGGTCTTCATCGCCGCTGGCATGGGCGGCGGCACCGGCACTGGCGCAGCCCCAGTGATCGCAGAGGCCGCTCGCCGCAAAGGCGTGTTGACGGTCGGTGTGGTGACCAAGCCATTCTTGTTCGAAGGCACGCGGCGGATGCGCGCGGCAGAGGCTGGCATTGACGAGCTGCAAGAGCATGTCGACACTCTGATCGTTATCCCGAACCAGAACCTGTTCCTGGTCGCGCAGGCAGAAACCACCTTCAAAGAAGCGTTCCAGCTGGCCGATGAAGTGCTGCAGCAGGGCGTTCGCTCGATCACCGATCTGATGGTGATGCCGGGCCTGATCAATCTCGACTTTGCCGATGTACGCTCCGTGATGAGCGAAATGGGCAAAGCCATGATGGGCACAGGCGAGGGCGAGGGCGAAAACCGCGCACTCGATGCGGCGGAACAGGCGATTGCCAACCCGCTGCTCGATGGTGTCAGCATGCAGGGCGCCAAGGGCGTGATCATCTCGATCATCGGCGGCGAAGACATGAAGCTGCTCGAAGTCGACGAGGCGGCAAATCACATTCGTGAACTGGTGGACGATGATGCGAACATCATCTGGGGCAGCGCGTTTAATCCCGATCTAGATGGCAAGATCCGCGTCAGCGTGGTCGCAACCGGTATAGAGCAAGGCGCGGTTGGCACGACACGGGACAGCGCGCCTGTCGCTTTGTCGAGCGCGCGCGCGCCGAAGCGTCCAGTTCTGCCGTTGCCCGGTGAAGAAGAGGTCGCGGAGGCTGCTGAAGCTGAACCGTTGACCCTGTCAGAGCCCGAGCCAATGATCCTGTCCGAACCGGAAGTGGACGAGATCGAAGAAGAAGCAGAAGAAGAGCCGATTTCGGTGGAGCCGTTTGATCTTTCCGGCATGCAGGCAGGCGATGATCTGGGCGAGCCGGACGATGATGATGTTGATGGCATTGTCGACCCACTGGCCGGTTTGCGCGATGCAGAAGCCGGTTTGGGCGATGGCGGCATGCCAGAACCAGCAGATGATGACGCGTTTGGTTCGGCCGCAGAGCCGGGCTTTGGCGCGGACGCGGAGGATGAGAGTGACGAAGGCGAAGCCGCTCTCGATCTGACCGCAGAAGTACCCGAAGACGATGCGGATAACGGCGATGATTTGCTCGCCAGCGCAGACCGTCTGGCTGAAGAAGACAATACGGTTGAATCCGGCGTGCCTTCGCGCCGGTCCGGCATTCTTGGCTCCGGCCATGGTGATGGCGCCAGCGCAGGTGGCGGCGGTGCGGCAGGCGCAGCCTCTGGCGGTGGCAGCACTCTGTTTGAACGTATGGCCAACCTCTCGCGCAGCTCCGGATCGGACGATGCGGAGGACGAAGAGGAAGAGGATAAAAGCGGCGAAGATGCACCAGCACTCAGCATTCCGCGCTTCCTCGGACGCCAGAACAACCAGTAACCGCGCGCAAAATGCGTTTCATTAATCGGGCGGGTGCAGCGATGCGCTCGCCCGATTTGCGTTAGGCTTGGTCGCACCGCTCTAACCCGCCGCCTCGATGCTCTGCGGCTCAATGCCAAGCGCTTCCAATGATGAACGGGGCGAAATTCTCCAATGCGCGGTGTTCACCTCGCTTTCAGTTCGCTTTCGCTAGCGAAAGTGGTCTAGTTAGAGGAACTATGATTCTGCGGTCCCCCCGTTCGCTTTTTCTGTCCGGTATTGCCCGGCGTATGCCGCTTGCGATGCTTGCCGCCAGCGCCGGACTTGGCTTGAGCATGGCCGCCGCGCCTGCCCACGCGCAAGACAGCGGGGCGACATCGCGCGAAGTGGTGCAGCCGTTGCCATCGGCTCAGGTTCAGCGTCTTAACCGCGCGCTGCGGCGCTTGGCGCGCAGTCCGCGCGATCTCAGCACTCTGATAGAGGCGGGCAATGCGGCGATGCTGCTGGGCGATATGGATGCAGCGATTGGCTTCTTTGGCCGCGCCCAGGATATTTCACCGACGGACTCTCGGGTCAAGATGGGCATGGCAGCGGTTTTCCTTCGCTCGGACCGACCCATCGAGGCGCTGAGGCTGTTCAATGAGGCAGAGGCCGCTGGCGCTTCCTCCCGCGACGTTATGGGGGATCGCGGTCTGGCCTTCGATCTGGTTGGCAACAATCAAGCCGCCCAGGCGAGCTACCGCGATGCATTGGCGCTCACCGAAGACAGTGAAGTGGTCCGGCGCCTCGCGCTGAGCCACGCAATTGCCGGGAATAAGCAAGCATTTGAGGCGAGCCTGAGGCCGCAATTGGAGGCGCGCGATTTTGCCGCTTTCCGCACGCAGGCCTTTGGCTTGGCGATATTGGGCGAGCAAGACGAAGCAGCGGCGATTGTCGATGCGGTGATGCCGCGCGATTTGGCCGCGCGTATGACGCCCTATCTCGCCTTTATGCCGCGCCTGACCAAGGCTCAGCAGGCGGCCGCCGCCAATCTCGGTATCTTCCCCGCCGCCGCGCAAGTGGGCCGCGATGATCCGCGCATTGCGGAATATGCAGCACAGGGCAGAGCCATTGCGAGCGCAGCGGACACCCGTCTTGCCCCTGCGGGAGAACCGCTGGGCCGGGTTGCCGATGCGGGTGATACCGCCGAGCAGAGCTTTACCCCCGGCGTTGAGCAGATCGAGCCTTCTGCTTCCACGCCTCCCGCTGCGATTGCTGCGGCGCCCGAAACGCAGCCTGCTACACCTGCTTCGGCAAAGACTGTTCGTGTGGCCCGCGCAGGTGAAACTGCCGCGACTGCTCTGGCTGGAGGAGAATCGCCGCGCCCAGGGTTTGACCTCGCGCGGATCAATACCCGCGAAACCGAACCCGCCCCACGCGCAAGTGTTGCCGATGCCTTTGCCGAGTTTGGCTCCGATGTGCCGCGCGTTACAAGAGCCGGTGAGGGAGCGGTCGACCTGGCTGCGATTGAAATCCCGCGTGAGAGCGAGGTCGAAGCGGAACCGGAAGAACCAGAGCATCCGCGCCGACAATGGGTGCAGGTTGCAACGGGCAAAGATCGCTCGGCTTTGCGGTTCGATTGGCGGCGTTTCAACCGGACTGCACCGGATGAATTGAGCGGCCTCAATCCGCATGTCGTGCGTTGGGGAGAGGCCAATCGCTTGCTCGCCGGGCCGCTCGGCACTGCGCAAGAGGCCCGTCAACTGGTCACGGCCCTGCGCGCCCAAGGTCTGGATAGTTTTACTTATACCAGTCCAGAAGGTCAGGAAATTCAGGAACTTAAATAGAATTTTAGGTTACGAACAGGTTTCTGTACACAGGCTTTGAACAGCGCAATGGGGTTCTCCCCAGCCGCCCACCGCATTCACATTGCCAAGCGACCCTTTGCCGATGCATCTGTCATTGCCGATGACAAAGATAGCCAAACCATGAGACCGCGCGAGAACGAATTCAGCGCTTCGGAAGATGCCGCGCCGGTCGATATGCTGGCGGCCTTGTTCGAGGCGCGCGGCTGGCCGTGCGAGATCGTATCCAATGACGAGCTGACCGGTGAAGTGCAGGGCAGCTGGACGAAGTATCAACTGCGCGCGATCTGGCGGGCAGAGGATAATGTGCTGCAATTTATCGCGCTGCCCGACATTCGCGTGAGTGCAGAGAAGCGCCCGGCGGCCTATGAATTGCTTTGCCTGGTCAATGAGCAGATGTGGCTCGGCCATTTCGACATTTGGTCAAACGGCGATGTGTTGCTCTATCGTCACGGCGCGATGCTGGGCGATGATGGCATGCTCAGCCTGACCCAAGCGCAATCGCTGGTCGAAACGGCGATTGATGAATGCGATCGGTTCTATCCGGCATTCCAATTCGTGCTGTGGGGTGACAAGGCCCCGCGTGCCGCGCTCGACAGCGCGCTTGTCGATGCCGCTGGCGAGGCGTAACTCTCTCGCTGGTTAGACGCGATTGGTAGGGGCGATTATGTCCAAGGTTCTCATTTTTGGCTGCGGCAATATGGCGGGTGCGATGCTGGCTGGGTGGCTGGCGGATGGGGCGAACCCGAGCCGCTTTGTGGTGGTTGACCGCTCCATGGAGCGCGCGCCCGGCGGTGTGGATCTGTACCGCGAGATTTTGCATGATTCCGATCATGATGCGATCCTGCTTGGCGTAAAGCCTCAGCAATTATCGGACTTGCGCCCGCTGCTTCAGCCCGCTGCGGGACCGAAAGTGGCGGTGCATTCCTTGCTAGCGGGGATCACTCTGGCGGGCCTTGCAGAGGCATTTCCTGATGCCCGCGCGCATGTTCGCGTGATGCCCAATCTCGCCGCTCGTATCGGCAAATCGCCGGTCATTCTGGCGCAAAGCGGCCTTGATGCAGCGGAGCGTGACAGTGTTTTTGCGCTGTACGATCGTTTGGGCAGTGCAGTCTGGCTGGAAGATGAGGCGCAGTTTAACCTGATGACTGCGCTGGCGGGCTCCGGCCCAGGCTTTGTCTACCGCTTTATTGATGCGCTTGCTGGTGCGGCGACGGACCTCGGGCTTGATCGGGCTTCGGCCGATCGATTGGCACTGACCATGGTGGAGGGCGCAGCCTCTCTGGCGGGCAATGCGACAAGCTCTCCAGGGCAACTGGCCGATCAAGTGGCCAGCCCCGGCGGGATGACGCGCGAAGGCCTAAATGTGCTGGATGATGGGGCTGCGTTGCGCGCGCTTTTGCGGGCGACCTTGGCCGCAACCGCGCAAAAAGGCGATGAATTGGCATAAAGTGACGATAAATCAGCGTGATAGCAACCTTAACGTAACGTAAGCACCGCCAAACGGTTTTGCTTGAAATACACGGCAAAAATCACGATATTACTTGGTGAAGGCGCGTATGTCCGCGCCCGCTTCTAAATGTAGGGATGATCATGTCTGATTGGAAAGACACTCAGCAATCACAGCAAGCCTTTGGCTCTTCTGTACCCCGTGCTTAAGCGGGAACCTTGCCGGTGAGACGTATGATGAGGGCCTGCGCAAGCACATGCTCTCAATCTACAATTACATGAGCTCGGGCGTATTGCTGACAGGTATTGTCGCAATTCTGTTTTCCTGGGGCGGTGTTGAATCGCCAGCCTATTGGCTCGCCGTAAATGGCGGCCTGTTGTTCTGGGCGGTGAAGCTTGCGCCGCTGGCCTTCGTGCTCGCGATGAGCTTTGGCCTGCACAAGATGAGCCAGTCGACCCTGCAAATCGTGTTCTGGTCGTTCGCGACCGTCATGGGCATTTCGATGTCGACGATTTTCCTTGTCTACACCGGTGAATCCATCGCTGTGACATTCTTTGCCACGGCTGCGGCCTTCGCTGGTCTGTCGCTGTGGGGCTACACCACGAAGAAAGACATTTCTGGCTGGGGCAGTTTCCTGATCATGGGCGTGATCGGCCTGATCATCGCCATGGTGATCAACATGTTCCTGGGATCGGAAACCATGGCATTTGTCATCAGCGGGCTCGGCGTGCTGATCTTTGCTGGTCTGACCGCTTACGATACGCAGATGCTGAAAAACCAGTATCAGCAGATCCGCGGAACGTCCTTCATCGGCAAAGCCGTGATCATGGGCGCGACCAATCTGTATCTCGACTTCGTGAACATGTTCATGTTCCTGTTGCAGTTCCTCGGCAACCGCGACTGATTTGAACGCACAGCCAGCGCGGTTTGACGCAAACCTTGCCGCGCCAACCGATAAATGATTGCAAACTTTTGATGCCCGGGGCGTTTAGAGCGCTCCGGGCATTTGTTTTGATGCCCAAGCGCAGTAACCCATTGCGCTTCAGCTTGGGGCAATGCAGTCTAGCGCATGCACATGGCATAATGCCTGGGGTGGGTTACGATTTTGAGAGAGGCACTTCCTAATGAGCGCAGCACAACTGGCCCAGACGCCGGTAACGCAATTGACCCGTGAGGTCGCATCCAATTCCGATGGCACGTCCGCTGGCTCCAACTTGGGGCTGCGTATTCTAACTGTCGCTGCTGGTGCAGCCGCGCTGGGCGCCTGTACCACCACTCCGCCACCGCCTCCGCCGCCTCCGCCGCCGCCTCCCGTTGTTGAGGCGATCCCGTCCCGGCCATTGCCGCCAGGCGGCGCATCCTATGTGATGAACATTCCGGCCACCGGTGCCGATGGTCAGCGCATCACGATCAATCGTGGGATCAGCGATGATGAAAAGGTCTGGCATTTCCGTTCCGCCTGGAATGTCGCCGCGCTCAATTGCACCGCTCTGCAACATGCGCCGGTGCTTACCGCATACAGTTCGTACATCTCGAAGCATTCGCGGGCGCTGAAACAAGTGAACGATCGGATTGATCGGGTCTATCGCAGCCAGCTGAGCTCTCGCCGTAGTGCGATTATGGCGCGTGAAAGCAAGATGACCAGCGTCTATAACTTTTTTGCGCTGCCACCTGCTCGGGCAAGCTTCTGCAACAATGCGCTTGATATCTCGAACCGCTATCTCGCCGCACCAGATGATGATCCAATCGCCTTTGCGATGAGCAATTTTGAGCTGAAGGAAGCACCGTTTCACAACTTCTTCGCCGATTATGAGCAGTACCAGCGAGATTCGGCCGCTTGGGATGCCCGCTATGGCGAGCGTTACGGCGCGTCTCAGCCGGGCTGGGTCGCGGTTCAGGCCGCGCGCCAATCGGGCAATTTCGGCTCAACCCCGCCGCCCTCTGGCTTTGTGGCTGATCCGGGAACCAGCGGGAATGCACAGGTGCCGATTGTGCCGGTGGACGAGAGCACGGTCTCTCAGCCGGTGACGCAGCCGATCCCTGATGCCGATCCCGCCGCGGCGGATCCGGGGTCTTAGTAGCGCGGGCTTGCGCCCTCTACAAAAGCTGACTAACCGAGCGACACGCATTGGTAACGGGAATGCGGTGCGGGGCCATTGGCCCCAAAGCCGCGGCTGTCCCTGCAACTGTAAGCGGTGAGTGATTGACCTCGCGCGGGCTTGGATACGAGCGCGCAGCCACTGGGAAGGCCGTGAATGGCCGCCTGGGAAGGTGAGGGGCAAGAGCGATGATCCGTGAGCCAGGAGACCGACCAGAGCGTGTCGCTTGTGGCCTGGTTCAGGGATTGATCCGGCGCGAAAGAATTTTCGTCTCGAGCGACGATTAATGGGACTGCGTAGGGGGTAACGCCGCGCAGTCCGTTGCTTTGGATGAAGGGAATTATCTTGAGAAATCTAATGTTGAGCAGCGCTGCTGCTGTGTTTGCGCTCAGTTGTGGCAGCCATGCGGCTGCGCAGGATGAGGGCGTCTATACTAGTGAAGAAATCGATCCGAACGTCATTTTGCCAACTGGCATTCTTCCAGAAGACGGTATTCTCGTTACCAGCAGTCGACTGCTGACGACGCGATTGTCAGAATCTACAGCTTCTACGACGATCGTAACCCGAAGGCAGATCGAACAACGTCAGGTCCGCGACATTGCCGATGTGCTGCGCGATGTGCCCGGCGTCGCGGTTTCCAGCATTGCAGGTCAGACCCAAATTCGTCTGCGCGGAAGCGAGGCCAATCATGTTCTAGTGCTGGTCGATGGCATCGAGGTTTCCGATCCTGGCAGCGGCGAATTCGACATAGGCACGCTTCAGGCTGAGATCGGCAGTTATGTCGAAGTGCTGCGCGGCCCGCAATCGGCGCTTTATGGTAATGACGCGATCGGTGGCGTGGTAGCCTATCGTCTGGCGCACATTGATGGTTTTACAGGCCGGGTGGAGGCCGGTTCCAACGAGACAATCAACGCGGCAGCCCGGTGGGGAACGCGCATCGGCGATGCAGAAACATCGCTATCTGCTACCGTAGTCAGCACCGATGGGGAGCCAAATGCACGGGGTGGTGAGCGGGATATCGGGCGAGACAGCTATACTTTGTCTGGCCGTATCTCTGGCGAAGTTTCCAACGCGCTGAATATACGTGCAATTGGCCGGTTCGTTGACACATCAGGCGAAACAAACAATCAGGACTTCACCTTTGGCAGCCCTACGCTCGGCCTTGTGATTGATAGCCCGGGCGTCGGTTTTGAAAGCACCGCTCTATATGGCTTGGTCGGCGCGCGGCTTGAGACGCTTGATCAGTCTTGGATACACGATCTTTCGGTTCAATTTGCCAATATTAACCGCAGTACTTTTGACGGCTCAGCCATTACGAGTGACATGGAAAGCGACCGGTTCAAGGCGTCGTATGTCAGCAGTTTTGATTTCGGACAAAGCGAACACAATATCACCTTTGCTGCTGATTATGAGCAGGAAGGCTTCAACAATGTGTCCACCTTCAACGAACGCCGTGAGGTGGAGAATGTCGGTTTAGTCGGTGAGTACCGTTACGACGGAGACCGTTTCGATTTTTCGGCAGCCTTGCGGCAAGACTTCAACGACCGGTTTCAGGATACGACCACTTTCCGTGTGGCAGCGGGCCTAAACGTCACTGACACAACGCGCCTTCGCGCGGCTTTTGGTTCAGGGGTCAAGAATCCGACCTTTTTCGAACTATTCGGCTTTTTCGACGGTGTGTTTGTTGGCAATCCTGACCTGGAACCAGAGGAATCGACCAGCTGGGAAGTGGGCGTGGATCAGCGCTTTCTTGATGGCAACGGGATGCTTTCTGTCACCTATTTCAACGCTGAGCTCGATGGTGAAATCTTCACGGTTTTCCCTCCGCCGACTTTCATTGCCACACCGGGCAATCGCGATACGGAAAGCGAACAACAAGGGGTCGAATTTGCTGTATCGGCGCAAATTGGACGGAATTGGAGCGTCAACGCTGCCTACACTTATCTTGATGCTGAGGAGAATGGAGCGGTTGAAGTGCGACGTCCCGAAAGCATAGCAAGTGCCGCGCTGACATGGGCTTCTGCTGACGACAAAGCTTCTGCCACTTTGGTCGTTCGCCATAATGGTGAAGCTCTCGACAGTGATTTTAGCACTGGCACTTTTCCCGCACCTGTCACCACCCTTGATGATTTTACGCTTGTGAACGTCAATGCGCGCTACGATCTGACAGACGGCGTCAGTCTGTTCGCGCGTGCGGAAAACTTGCTGGATGAGGAATATGAGCAGGTGTTCAGTTTCGTCAGTCCGGGCCGCACTGTGACCGTTGGTATCGAGGCAAGGTTCTAAACTCTCGCTTTCTGTCAAGGAAATGCATAGGAGCACTCCATGCATTTCCTTGATCAAGCCAAGATATACCTAAAGTCGGGCGGCGGCGGGCCGGGAGCGGTTAGCTTTCGGCGTGAAAAGTACATCCAATATGGCGGTCCAGACGGCGGTAAAGGTGGCAAGGGCGGCGATATTATCTTTGAGGCTGTTGGCGGCCTCAACACGCTGATCGATTTTCGCTATTCGCAGCATTTCAAGGCGCCGCGCGGCGGGCACGGCATGGGCCGCGACCGCACCGGCGCTGGCGCGAAGGACTTGGTCGTTAAAGTCCCGGTCGGAACTCAGGTGCTCTCCGAGGACAAGGAAGACGTGCTTGCCGATTTTACCGAGGTGGGCCAGCGCATCGTCTTTATGGAAGGCGGGCAGGGCGGGCGCGGCAATGCTTCGTACAAAAGCTCTACCAATCGCGCCCCGCGCCAGCATCAACCGGGTGAACCGGGCGAAGAGGCATGGGTGTGGCTGCGGTTGAAACTGCTTGCCGACGTGGGTTTGGTTGGCCTGCCCAATGCGGGCAAATCGACCTTCATCAACGCCGTGTCCAATGCCCAGGCGAAGGTCGGGCATTACGCCTTCACCACACTGGTGCCTAAGTTGGGCGTGGTGCGCCACAAGGCGCGTGAATTTGTGATCGCGGATATTCCTGGCCTGATCGCGGGTGCCGCAGAAGGCGCAGGGATTGGCGACCGGTTCCTGGGGCATATCGAGCGGTGCCGCGTACTCATCCATTTGATCGACATCTCCGGCGATGACCCGGCCGAGGCGATGCGCGTGGTGGCCGAAGAACTCGAAGCCTACGGCGCCGCGCTAGAAGACAAGCCGCAGCTGATCGTGCTCAACAAGGTTGATCTGGCCGATGATGAGCTGGCGGAGGGCTTTACCGAGGAGCTGAAAGCCGCTGGCGCGGACGAGGTGTTTGTGATCTCTGGCGCGAGCGGGGCAGGGATTGAGCCATTGCTCGACGCGGTGCTCGGTTTTCTACCGGATCGCACCTCGACCGAGACGAAGGCCGCAGAGGTCGAAGAGCTTCCCGAAAGCGAGGATGGGGATGCGGGCGAATGGTCGCCGATTTAAGCGCTTTCGTTGATCCCACCTCTTGCCCGCGCCTAGTGGTCAAGATTGGCTCGGCCTTGTTGGTCCGGGACGGTGCGCCGCGCCGCGAATGGCTTGCAACATTGATCGCCGATGTCGCGCGGCTGCGCGCGGGCGGTCAACAAGTGATCCTAGTCAGCTCCGGCGCGATTGCGCTTGGTGCGGCTCGGCTTGGCCTGCAGAAGGGCGGCCGGGCGAGCCTGGCCGATGCGCAGGCGGCGGCGAGTGTTGGTCAAGTGGCGCTGGCGCAGCTGTGGGCAGAGGCTCTGGGCGCGCATGACATTACAGCGGCGCAAATGCTGGTGACGATTGGCGATCTGGAGGATCGGCGGCGCTATCTCAATGCCTCGGCGACGCTTGAACGATTGCTGGAAGCGGGTGCGGTACCGGTCGTCAACGAGAATGACAGCGTGGCGACCGAAGAAATCCGCTTTGGCGATAATGACCGGCTGGCCGCGCGCGTGGCGCAGGCGGCGAATGCTGATGCGGTACTGCTGCTGTCCGATGTTGACGGGCTGTACAACAAACCTCCCGGAGAAGATGGCGCGCGCCTGATTGAGAGGGTCGACCGCGTGACACCGGATGTGATCGCCATGGCCAGCGATGCCTCCTCATCTGGGCTGGGATCGGGCGGGATGACAGCGAAACTGCAGGCTGCACAGATTGCTGAGCGCGCTGGAATTGCGCTCGCTATTGTCAATGGCACGCATGATGCGCCGATCGCGCGACTGCAAGATCATGGTATTGGCACTTTGTTTGCGGCCCAGGATGTTGGAGATGCGCGCAAAACATGGCTCGGCGGGCGCTTGGCGCCAGAGGGCAGTGTCACGGTCGATGCGGGCTGCAAAAAGGCTCTAACCAAGGACGGGGCGAGCGTGCTCGCGGTAGGGATCACTGCGGTCGAAGGGTCATTTCAACGCGGCGATTTGATCACCGTGTGTGCGGCGAACGGTACCGTTCTGGCTCAGGGCCTATCTGAATATGATGCGGTCAGTTGCCGCCGGATTGCGGGCCTGCGCCACGATCATCAGGCCAAAGTGCTCGGCTACGCCCCGCGCGCGGCGGTGGTGCACCGCGATCATTTGGTGCTGCTGTGAAGCTGGCCGTCACAGGGTCCACCGGATTTGTGGGTCAAGCGTTCTTGGACGTTGCCACAACAGATAGCGAGCATGAGGTCCGCGCGCTGACCCGGCGTGAACAGCCGCCGCGTAAAGGCGTCACCTGGGTTCAGGGCACTTTGAGCGACGTTGAGGCCCTGGCAAAGTTGATCAGCGGCGTGGATGCGGTGGTTCATATCGCCGGGCTCACCAACACGCCCGATCCGACAGAGTTTGAAGTTGCCAACGTGCTTGGCACTCAGAATATGATCGCCGCCGCGAAGGCTGTGGGCGTGAAGCGCTTCGTGTTTGTCTCCTCGCTGTCCGCGCGAGAGCCAGATTTGTCCGCCTATGGTGCGTCAAAGGCGCGGGCGGAGACATTGGTTGAGGCCAGCGGCCTTGATTGGACGACGGTGCGGCCGCCTGCGGTTTATGGCCCGCGCGATACGGATATGTTTGAGCTGTTCCGCAGCGCGAAATGGGGCTTCGTGCCTCTGCCGCCGCGCGGGGCAACCTCGATTATCCATGTGCAGGATTTGGCCGAATTGCTGCTTGTGTTGACGGGGCCGGTCGCGCCCAGCCGCGTGCTGTTTGAGCCGGACGATGGCCGCGAGGGTGGTTGGAGCCATAAAGAGCTCGCCCATGCAATAGGCGCGGCGATGGGGCGCAAGGTGC
The DNA here is from genome assembly GCF_057364945.1 of Erythrobacter sp. SN6-5. Lineage (NCBI taxonomy): Bacteria > Pseudomonadati > Pseudomonadota > Alphaproteobacteria > Sphingomonadales > Erythrobacteraceae > Erythrobacter > Erythrobacter sp. SN6-5. The sequence goes on along the minus strand of NZ_CP200282.1, from coordinate 11,802 downwards.
TTGCGCCAAACCTGCCCGCTGGCGTGTTGAGCGCCGCGGCGCGCGCGGATAAGATGCTGCGCGGTGACAAAGCCAAGCTGACCGCCGACCGGGTCGGCTATATGTGCCATCCCAATTGGGTTGCGCGCACGCTGAAAGCGGTGCCTGCCCGGATTTGGAAGCCCAAGATCACTGGCGAGGAAGGCCTCGCTCAGACGGCCAAATGGTACCGCGATAAAGGCTGGCTTTAACGCCGGCCTAAGTGCCTTAGAGGAACGGTTCCTCGCCCGGCTTGTGGATGCCGCATTCGGTCTTGTCCCAGCCTTTCCAACGTCCAGAGCGCGCGTCTTCGCCTTCGGCAACTTTGTGCGTGCAGGGTGCGCAGCCGATCGAGGGATAACCCTCCGCCACTAGTGGGTGGGGCGGCAGATCATGCTCTTCAAAATAGGCTTTGATATCGTCCGCTGACCAATCGATCAGCGGGTTGATTTTCAGCCGGCCTTGCGCATCAGACGTATCGACTTCAAAGCGCGGCAAATTGGCCCGCGTGCTCGATTGGAACGCCTTGCGCCCGGTGAAGCTGGCATCGTAATTTGCCGAAGCCTTGGCCAGCGGGATCACCTTGCGGATTTCGCAGCAGCCATCGGGATCGTACGACCAACGCAGGCCAGTCTCGTCCTTCTTAGCGAGCTCCGCCTCATCCGGGGTCAGCACGATCAGATTGGTGAGGCCGATCTTTGCCGCCACCTCGTCGCGATAGGCAATCGTCTCTTCAAAATGCTTGCCGGTGTCTAGAAACAGCACTGGCACATTGGGATCAACCTGAGCGATTAAGTGCAGCAGCACCGCGCTTTCCGCGCCAAAGCTGGAGACGGTGGCAACATCGCCAGCCAGGCTGCCCTTGAGCACGCCTTCAAGCATTTCCAGCGTGCTGGAGCCGCGAAACATGCGGTTGAGGCGCACGGCGTCGTGCTCGGTAAAGCGCGGTCCGGTCTCTAACCGGTCTATCTGGCGGGTCTCACTCATGGCGCAGTTCTGCGATTGTGCGGCGTCCACTCTCTCTGGCATCGGCGGCGCTTTGATAGACATTGCCGAAACCTTCAAAGGCGCGGCGGGCATCGTCTTCGTCGAGCGGTTTGTCCGGCGCAAAGGCGTCAAACCCGCAGCGGCGCATATGCGAAAGCTGATCGATCAGCACATCACCAACCGCGCGGAGTTCGCCGTCATATCCGGCTTCGCGCAGGATCCGGGCAGCGGAATAGCCGCGCCCGTCGCCGAAGCTGGGGAAGTTCACCTCGACCAGCGCGAGCCGGTCTAGGAACGGCAAGAGCACGCGCGCATCATCGCCCGGTTCAATCCGAACGGCGGTGGCGTTGGTTTGATCGCAGCAGGCATCGACGGTCACCGTGCCATGGTCTGCGACTTCATCATCGCGGAAACGGAATTGCACGTCGTCCGGGCTGGTTCCCAAATCTTGGCTATGCAGGTTCTCATTTGTCATACAACGCCTCCTTAAACGGGGTCATGCCGATGCGGCGGTAGGTGTCGAGGAAGCGTTCGCCATCCTCGCGGGTCTCAAGATAGACGTCGGTGACGGTTTCAACCGCCTTGATCACACCGTCCTCGTCAAAGCCGGGGCCGGTGATTTTGGCGAGGCTCACGTCTTCCGCTTCACTGCCGCCGAGCGAGAGCTGGTAGTTTTCAGTGCCCTTCTTATCGACGCCGAGAATACCGATGTGGCCCGCATGGTGATGCCCGCAGGCGTTGATACAGCCAGAGATCTTGAGCTTCAGCTGGCCGAGCTCTTCGGTCCGGCCTTTCTTAGCAAAATTCTCTGAAATCCGCTGAGCCAAGGGGATCGAGCGGGCGTTCGCGAGCGCGCAATAATCAAGGCCGGGGCAGGCGATGATATCCTCGATCGTGTCGAGGTTCGGCGCGCCGAGGTCTGCGGCTTCCAGCTCTGTCCAGAGCGCGTGCAAATCCGCAATCCGTACATGCGGCAGGACGATGTTCTGCGTGTGCATAACGCGCAGCTCGTCAAAGCTGTATTGCTTGGCCAGCTTGGCCATCAGACGCATCTGGTCGCCCGTTGCATCGCCTGGGATGCCGCCAACCGGCTTCAGGCTGATGACCGCGCTAACATAGCTATCGTGCTTGTGACGCACGGTGTTGCGGTCGACCCACAGCGCAAAGTCGGGGTCAGAGCGGTCAATGCTCTTCGGGCCGTCTTCGAACGCAGGATCGGCAAAGAACGGCTTGATCCGCTCCAGCTCAGCCAGAGGCGGTTCGACGCCCTGATCGAGCAGATGCGCGAACTCTTCCTCGACCTGACGTGTGTATTCCTCCGCGCCCATTTCATGGACCAGGATCTTGATCCGCGCCTTGTATTTATTGTCGCGGCGGCCATAGCGATTGTAGACCCGCAGGCACGCCTCCGCGTAGGTAACCAGCTGATCCAGAGGTACAAATTCGCGGATCTGCGGGGCGATCATCGGGGTCCGTCCCATGCCGCCACCGACATAGAAGCTCGCGCCAACCTCGCCCGCGTCGTTCTTCACGATCTGAATACCGATGTCGTGCAGCCGCATGGCCGCGCGGTCAGTCTCTGCCGCGATGACGGCGATTTTGAACTTGCGCGGCAGATAGGTGAACTCCGGGTGGAAACTCGACCATTGGCGCAGCAGCTCGGCATAGGGACGCGGATCGATCAGCTCGTCATGGGCAGCGCCAGCAAAGTGATCGGAGCTGATGTTGCGAATGCAATTGCCGCTGGTCTGGATCGCGTGCATCTCAACCTTGGACAGGTCGGCGAGAATGTCCGCCGCATCTTCCAGCTTGATCCAATTGTATTGCAGATTTTGCCGCGTGGTGAAGTGGCCATAACCGCGATCATATTTATCCGCGATATCGCCCAGCGCGATCATCTGCCGCGAGTTGAGCGTGCCATAGGGGATTGCGACGCGCAGCATGTAGGCGTGGAGTTGCAGGTACAGGCCGTTCATCAGCCGCAGCGGCTTGAACTGGTCTTCGGTCAGCTTGCCATCGAGGCGGCGCTGAGCCTGATCGCGGAATTCCTCAACGCGGGCGTCGACCATCGCTTGGTCGTATTGGTCATACTGATACATCTTAAATCACCCAGTCCCAGCCGGTTTTGGAGGCAGTCGGCACCGCGAGATCGCGGCGGACCGTTGGGCCGAGTGCGCGCACCCGGTCCTTAATATGAGCAGGCCGCACGCCTTCTTCGGTGCGGCTGGCGACCAGCGCGTAGGGCACGTTTACCCGCCGCGCGGCTTCTTCAGCGGCGAGGATTTGCTTGCCCATGTCGCCAACATCGACGGCGTCATGCACGGATAGCGACCAGTTCTGGCCGTCCCACCAGACGACTTCGCCGGTCTTGAGGTCATTTCCTGTGAGGATATTCATGTGACGGCCTGTGTTTCCTGCGCCTTGGCGGCGGTGTTTGTGATTGAATGGTCATCCCGCGCGGTCACATTGCCAATCACGATGAGCGCGGGGCTTTTGATCTTGTTGGCCGTGACGAGCTGCGGCAGACCCGCCAGCAATCCGCGCACAACCCGCATTTCCGGGCGCGCGGCGTTTTCGATCACGGCGACGGGGACATCAGGCGCAAGGCCGTCTGCCATCAATTTCTCGGCGATCTGAGGTGCAGTTTTGACGCCCATGTAGATCACCAAAGTGCGGCCCTTGCCAGCGAGGCCGGACCAATCCTGATCCGATAGGCCTTTGCATTGCCCAGCGACAAAACTGACAATGCTGGAGGCGTCGCGGTGAGTTAGGGCGATTTGCGCCGCAGCGGCCGCGCCATTGGCGGCGCTGATGCCGGGTACGATCATAACTGGCACGCCAGCAGCGCGGGCGTCTTCGGCCTCTTCACCGCCGCGTCCGAACACCAGCGGGTCGCCGCCCTTCAGGCGGATCACATCGCGGCCTTTCATGGCCTCGCGGATCAGCAAAGCGTTGATGTCATCCTGAGGCAGAGTGTGCCGTGCGCGCTGCTTCGCTACCGAGATAAACTCTGCTGTGGCCGGGGCCATCGCGAGTATTTCCCTGCTTACCAGCCCGTCATGCACCACCAGCTCAGCCGCCTCGAGCAGCCGCGCCGCGCGCAGGGTCAGCAGATCGGGATCACCCGGGCCTGCGCCAACCAGATAGATTGTGCCTGTCTTTTCCATGAGGGCGAGATGGGCCGCCCGCCGCGATCGCGCCAGTGAGAATGGATTTGCGCACCTTTAGCAAAGCTATTGCAGGCCTGCCGTAACCGCAGATCGCCGGGGGTTTAGATGGAGTTCTTCGCCGACATGACTTCGATCAAGCGGTCCATTTGCTTGCTGGAGCGAAGGTGCAGATCGCGTTGAGGGAATGGAATTTCGACGTCATTTTCATCGAACAATTCCCACACTCGCTTGTAAACGTCAGAGCGGATGTTCGCGAGGCCTTCTTCCGGGTCCTGGATCCAGAAGCGGATTTCAAAGTCGACTGAATTGTCGCCAAAGCCCATGATGTTCACGCGCGGCCTGGGTGCGCTCAAAATCCGATCGGTCTCATCAACCGCCTGATAAAGCAGCTTTTCAACTAGTTTCATGTCGCTGCCATAAGACACGCCAACGGGTGCTTTTACCCGCACATCGCGCGAGGAATAAGACCAATTGACCACCTGATTGATCATCAGGTTTTCGTTCGGGATCAGATATTCGGTCTGATCGCGGGTGATGACGGATATGGCGCGAATGCCGATCTTGCGGATCTGGCCAAAGCTTTCATTGCCTGCCTGATCGGTGACGGAGATCACATCGCCCGGCTTGATCGACTTATCCATCAGCAGCAGGATGCCTGAGATCAAGTTACCAAAGGTTTTCTGAAGGCCAAAACCAATCGCCAGGCCAAATGCGCCGCCAAAGAAGGCCAGCGCGGTGAGATCAATGCCGAGCAGGTCAATCCCGATAAAGAACGCCAATCCCCACACCGCCATGGTGCTGAGCTTTTCCGCCAGCAAGCGCTGAGTGGAATCGAACCGTGTCACTCGGCCCAGCAGGTTCTTACACAGGCGGATTGCCAGCATCGCGCCGGTGATGACCAGCGCAATCACGCCAATTACTAGCAAGATATCGAACAGCGACACACGCATGTCGCCAATGCTCAGCGCCCAGGCATCCAGCGTGTCGACCACGGAACCGGCGGCCTTGCTTTGCGAGGCGATCCCGTCGCGAATGCCCTCGCTGGCGATGATCTCGGTTTCTTGATCCGGCGCGGTTTCCGCCATGGTCCAGGCCTGACCGGTTGCGGGCGCGTCCGGCGCGGGCAGAGTGCCCGCATCTGCGCCATTGGTGGCAGCGGAGGTTTCGTCGGACGGGGTAGGGGGCGCTGTGGCGGTCATAAATCTTTCATCGCGGCAAAGCCGGTTTGCAGATCTGCAATCAAATCATCTGGGTCTTCTAGGCCGATTGATAGGCGAATGCTCATGGCAGCGCTAGTATCTGGGCCAGCACCATCGTTGCCGCCTGTCTCTGCTCCAGGTACAGGCATCGCATCGCGAATGGGCGCGGCGTCATAAGGCAGAGCGAGGCTTTCATACCCGCCCCAGGAATAGCCGATCCCGAACAGCTTGAGATTGTCGACCAGGGCCGCGCGGCTTTCCGCTGTCGCATCGGCCAAAGTGAAGCTGAACAGGCCGCATCCGCCAGTGAAATCGCGGCGCCACAGCTCGTAACCCGCATCGCCTTCCAGCACCGGGCAATGCACGTTGGCAACCTCTGGCCGATCGCGCAGCCACGCGGCAATCGCGCGCGCACTTTGCACGCCGCGCTCCAGCCTGATTTCCATTGTTCGCAGGCCGCGCAAAGCCAGCGCTGCATCATCGGGTGAGACGACATTGCCCATTTGCTGGCTCGTCTGGCGCAGGCGGCGATAGAAGTGCTCACCCGCGCTCGCCGCCCCCATCATCAGGTCAGAATGCCCGCTGACATGCTTGGTCAGGCTCATCACTGATATGTCACATCCGCGTTCAAGCGCTGGAAAGCCAATCGCGCTGGCCCAAGTGTTGTCGATCAGGCTCACCGCGCCGCGCCCCCGCGCAATCCGGGTCAGCTCGGGCACATCGCACACTTCCATCGTCAGGCTGCCGGGGCTTTCGAGCCACACGGCCTTGGTTCGCTCGCAGAATAGCGACTCATAGGCGGCGATATCGAGCGGGTCGAAAAACCGCGCCTCCACGCCCCAGCGTTTTAGAAAACCCATCGCCATGACCCGCGAAGGCTCATAGGAATTGTCGCTGATCAGCAGCTCGTCGCCGGGTTTCAGCACGCTCAGCAGCGCGCTGTTAATGGCGGCAACGCCGCTGGGATAGAGCATTGTGCCCGCCGCGCCCGGCTCCAGTTGGGTCAGCGCCTCGGCCAGAGCCCACTGTGTTGGTGCGCCCTGCTAAGCCGTAGTAAAACTTACCATCCTTGGGCTGAGATCCGCCAGCCTTGCGGTCCGCCTCGCTGGCGTAAAGATGTGTGCTGGCGCGCCAGATCGGCGGGTTGACGACCTGACCGGTCCATTCCTTGCGCCGCCCCGCGCCAACCAATTTCGTGCCGGGCTTCTTGCCTGATATGTCGTCCGCCATGCCCCTAGTCCTTAGGTCCTGTGGACTTGGGCGTGGCAGGATCACGGCCCCAATCAGACCAGCTGCCATCGTACAGTGCCCAGTCGGTCTTGCCGAGCTGCGCCAGCGCGAGCAACAGGACGCTGCCGGTGACGCCGCTGCCGCAGGTTGTGGTGATGGGCTTGTCCAGATCAATTCCGGCCCGCTCAAACGCGCTGCGCAATTCGTCCACCGGTTTGAAGGTGCCGTCTTCTGCATAAAGCTCAGTGTGGGGCAGGTTGTAGGAGCCGGGAATGCGGCCCCCTTCCACGCCGTGCACGGGGTCTGCGCCTGCGCCCTCAAACCTGTCGGCGCTGCGTGCGTCCAGAACCTGTTCCTCGCGCGTTTCCAGATTGGCCAGCACATCGGCCTTCATCCGCAATCGCTCAGGCGGGCTTAGCTCAGGCGGGCTTAGCTCAGGCATGCTGCTGGCTGTGAATTCCGGCTCCCCTTTGTCGACCGAGCGCCCTTCTGCGCGCCATTTGGCAAGGCCGCCATCGAGCACCGCGACCGGTGCGATCCACGAGGATGTAAGCAAGTACCAGGCGCGAGCGGCGCTGTTTAGCGCGCTATCATCATAGATCACGATACGCTCGCCCAGCTCTATGCCAAGCTCTGCAATGCGCGCGCCCAATTGTTCGGGCCGGGGCAGGGCAGAGGGCACATCGCTGGTTTCATCGACGAGGCTAGCGAGGTCTAGGAAACGCGCACCGGGTATATGTTCCGCCGCGAATTCAGCGCGCGCATCGCGGTTTGCCGCAGGCAGGTGGAGCGAGGCGTCCAGCACCACCAAATCCTCATCATTCAATGCCTCGGCCAGCCAATCACTGCTGACGAGATTATCGGTCATCTGGTTCATGAGGCAAAGCGGTAGCGCGCTGGGCCGCCGCCGCCAAGTGCCCGCTTATGCTGGTTGAATATCCAGCTCTCGCACGCGCAGTCCGGGAATGCCGCCGGGCGGCGTGTTGAGCGCGATCGGCTGAAGCCGTGCGGCGCTTGCCGTGCTTGGCTGGCCGACGACATAATGGCGCGTCACTGGCTCGCCATTGCCCTGCGTTATGGTGATCTGCAGCAGCGGCACAAACAGCGGGACATTGCCCTGGCGCATCACCTGTAATTTGCTGGTCGGCAATTGCACCTGACCGCTTTCGGCATGGCTTTTATTGGGTCCGATGCGTGGGATAATCACCGGTTCGGGACGATCAAAGCCCAGGACAGAGCTACCCGGAATTGCTCCGCTCTGGGCGCTGGTTAGGATTGCGGAAACGGACACGTCGCGCACCGCATTGGCGGTTCGATTGGCCAGGTTCAGGCGGTAATCGAGCGTGAAGTTCATCACGCTGCGGGTTGCGCGCACGATCTCAATATCAATGTCGATCCGCGCGGGTGCACTGGGAATTGGCGCGTTATCCTCGGCTGGCTTGCTGGGTTCGGCCATGGCGGGTGTGGTTGGCGTGTTGATCGTATTGGTCGCGGTTGTCGTTGCGGGTGCGGGCCCGCTCGGGGCTGGTTCAAGTTCGGACGGCGAGCGCGAAGCAACCTTTGGACGTTCAATTTCAGGCACGGTGACGGTCGCTGTTCCGCGCCGCAGGAACAAGGCCCCGCCAATCAACAGGGCGAGCAAGGTCAATCCTCCAGCGATCCATGCCCATGGCGGTATCGCACTGGCAGCATCACTTGTTGCGGCGTCTGGAACCGCTGTGTCGGGGCCTGCGAGGTTCGGCAACGGAGCGTTGGTGTCAAATCCGGGTGTTCCTGCTCCCGTAGGAGTTTCCGTCACTGCAGGAGATGATGCACCGGAAGCGCCGCCGCCCGCATTGCTCGGTGTGCTTGGCTGCACTGTTGGAAGGCGATTGGCCGGTGTGACCGAGCCTGAAGCGGAACCTGCCGCTCCCGTCGCCTCGGGAGATACCGTATCGCTCGGACTCAGGACCGGCGTGATCGTCGGTGCAGGTCTGGGTAGGTCAATTGCAGGGGCTGTGGGATCAGAACTGGGGACCGTGCTCGGGTCTGCCTGTGTGGGCGCAGGCGCTGGCCTATCGGTTGGAATAACGCGCGGCGGCAAGGCCGCTGGCCCTGTGTCATCCGCAGGGCCTTCGACCTCTGGCCGGGGTGTGGGTGTGCTGGTCGGCAGTGTAAAACCGCCCGGTGAAGACTGCGCCACCGTTGGCGCGGTCGCACCGATGCTCAGCGCAATGAGAACGCACATCACCGCCGCTTTGGGCGCGGACAATATCCGAAAAGAAGAAACAGCAAGCATGATCTTTGGCGTAGCGGGTCTTTTCAAAAATAGCGGTGTGCACGGACTCAGCGGTCATAGCACTTTGCGGGTGCGGCCGGGCAGCGCGATTACAACATAACGGCGCAGCACTGCCACCGCATGTCTGACATAGATATTAACGCCGCCCCGTCCAGCTTGTCGCTTGCATGGAGCGCCGTTTCGCGGCAACAGCGCGGCATGGAAACCACACCTAACGATGCCGCTGCCCCAGCATTCTTGGGCAAAGACACACCGCTGCCGACTTCGCCCGAAGAGGCTGTGCTCGATTACGTACCAAATCCGCGCAAGGGATCGCTGTTTTTGGTGCGTTTTGCCGCGCCAGAATTCACATCACTATGCCCGGTCACCAACCAACCGGATTTTGCGCATTTGGTGATCGACTATGCGCCGGGTGATACGATTGTGGAATCCAAAAGCCTCAAGCTGTTTCTGGGCAGTTTTCGCAATCACAACGGCTTTCACGAGGATGTGACCGTCGGCATTGGCCAGCGGCTGGCCGAGGAAATGAAGCCCAAATGGCTGCGTATTGGCGGCTATTGGTATCCGCGCGGCGGCATTCCGATTGATGTGTTTTGGCAGACAGGCGCCGCGCCAGAGGGCCTATGGGTACCCGATCAAGGTGTTCAGCCCTATCGTGGCCGCGGGTAGGCAAAGTCGATCTGTCGCATCGCGTGACATGTCGACTTTGTACAATAATTGTCTTTAGGAACCAGCTAAACTCATTCAGGGAATACTTTGGGGCGGGTGAAGACTTTGGGGCGGGTGAAGTTTGCCAATTTCAACGGCTTGGCTCAATGGGCTCAGCTTGCCTGTAATGGCCGCCGTTAATTCTCGGATCGCATTTAGCCGCCCCTTTCACTGTGTTGGAAGGGAAATACGCATGAAAAATACGCTTTTGGTATCGACGGCTTTGTCGCTTGGCTGCGCGGTCGCATTGGTCCTGGCTCCGCAGGAGGTCCGTGCAGAGGCGTGTCTGCTGGACACAAATGAAGACGGCAATGCCGACTCCAACGTTGATACAACGGGCGGCGCCATTTCTGATGACGGCAATAATGAGCTGGCTTGCGGAGTGGGATCAGATGCCTCTGGCGCCAGCAGTACGGCCATTGGCGGGAACTCGGCTGCTACCGGCGCGAACACTTTAGCTGCCGGATTCGATGCAAACTCAGAGGGTGACAACAGCACCGCAATTGGCGTCGATGCTGGCGCGACCGATATCAGCGCGACCGCTTTGGGGTATCAGTCCCTGGCTGGGAATGGCGATACAACGGCAATTGGTCGATCCGCTCAGGCGCTGGGAATAGGCACCACCGCGCTCGGGCGCAGCTCCTCTGCTGGCGGAGCGAACTCTATCGCGATTGGTACGGACGCAGGCGATGCTGATAGTTTGGGGGCTAACTCGAGCGGGGATTCCTCGATCGCAATTGGTGCGGATACGGCTGCAGGTGGTTCATCCGCTATTGCGATTGGTGGGAGCAGCAACGCTACGCAGACGGGAACAATTGCCATCGGCGGTGATGGCAATGATTTCGGCACCATGGGTGCGCAGGCAACAGGTGTTTTGGCAATAGCTATTGGCGCTGATGCAAGGGCAAGCAGCAATGGCAGCATGGCTTTGGGCGTTGATGCTAGTGCAAGTGGATTTAGCAGCACAGCCTTAGGCGCATTCTCAAGCGCCACAATGACCGGCGCGATTGCGATCGGCGGTGATGGTGGGGATGCTGATGAAAATGGCGCACAGGCGACGGGTATTGCGTCGATTGCGCTTGGTGTGGATTCTGTTGCGAGCAGTCAGGATGCGAGTGCTGTGGGGTCTGGTACGAATGCGATTGGTCAGGAGGCGTCTGTGTTTGGCGCAAGGGCGCGGACCAATGGCGCTTTGGCAACGGCTGTGGGTGCGCGCTCGGTCGCGACTTCGAACGGGACGTCGGCCTTTGGGACGGGTTCACGGGCACGGGCCTTGAACGCGACCGCTATTGGCAACTCCGCTCTGGTAGAAGGCGCTTTCTCAACCGGTATTGGCGCAGGTGTGAACATCGCTGCGACAGCCAACTCAGCGGCTGCGGTTGGTTTTCAAGCCAATGTCAGCGGCAGCGCGGGTACAGCGGTGGGCAGCTCAAGCGAGGTGACCGCGCAATTTGGTACCGCTGTTGGCCGCGAGGCGAGCGTGACGCACAACAATTCGACCGCAGTTGGCTTTCAGGCAGCGTCCACTGCGAACAATCAGGTTGCGCTGGGCGGAGATGGATCCTCGGTGCGGATTGGCGACATTGACGCCTCCACGGCTGCGCAGGTTGGCCCCGTGGATGCGGTGACCGTCGACGCGAATGGCACGCTTGGCCGCCAGAGCGTTGCAACCGCCGCCTCAGTCGACAATGTCCGCCGCGCCCTCAACACCGTTTCACAAGTGGGAACCGCTCAGTTCGATGCGCTGTCAGGAAGGGTGAACACTTTGTTCGACCTCACCAGCACAATTGACCGCGATGCACAGCGGGGCATTGCTTCCATCGCTGCGCAAGCCTCTCCGCACTTCCCAAGTGCAGCGGGTAAAACCAGCTATGCCAGCAATGTCGCGACGTACCGCGGCGAAGTTGGTTTCTCCGCTGGACTGATGCACCGGTTCGAAGGTGACTTCGCCATCACCGCAGGGGTAACCTACGCAGGCGGTAACTCCACCAGTGTTCGTGCGGGCATCGCAGGAGAGTTTTGAGGCGAGTGAAGATTGGTACTGGAAAACGGGCCACAAGGGTGGATGCTTCCCCGCAGGCCTGACAATGCCTATGCAATCGGGCGCAGGATCGCGTAAGGTGCAAAAATAGAAGCGGGAAGTGGTGCTGAGCTGCAAGATTCGAACTCGCGGCCCCCTGATTACAAATCAGGTGCTCTACCAACTGAGCTA